>CAVSQS010000008.1:0-365499 GCA_963730165.1 uncultured Actinomycetota bacterium | reverse complement strand
AGAACGAGCTGTGGGCCTCTTGTGGGGGCCTGGCAAACACCGTAGAAACCGCGGGTCCGCGCCCTTCGTCTAGCGGTCCAGGACGCCGCCCTTTCACGGCGGTAACACGGGTTCGAGTCCCGTAGGGCGCGCCAGTTGGTTTTGGCGCCGGGCGAAGCGCGGCCGCCAGGCCAGCGAGCGACGGGCGCCATCTGCCCGGGCCAAAGCCCGGGGGAGCGGGATGAGCGGACCTTGTTCGCGGGGCCCAACCGTGCGACCACGCCAAATCGTCGAGAGCCAGAAACCGCCCAGGAACGATGTCGCCTGCCAGTGATCCGATTCGCCGAATATCCGAATTGGCGGTCGCCGGTCGTCCGGGCGAAGCGCTTGCCGCGGCTGAGCACGCCCTGAAAGCGGCGCCATCGAACCCAACGCTCATGCTGCTGAAGGCGGCCATGCTTCTCGAGCTGAGGCGGAACGATGAGGCGATCGCGGCCGCCGACCGGGTCGTCAGGGCTGGCAATCCACCGGCTCCCGCCTTCGTCATCCGCGGTCACGCGCTATGGCGAAAGGGGCTCAGAAAAGAAGCGGCTCAATCGTTTGGTGCCGCGGTCGACCGCAATCCCAGCGACTTCGAGACAAGGGAGAATCTCGGCAGGCTCCTGCTGCAGCTTGGAGAATTCGATCGCGGCTGGGTGGAGCATGAATACCGCAAAGCGCGCCTGGCGCCGTTTCCCAACCAGTCACCCGCCTGGAAAGGTGAAGACATAGAAGGCAAGACCCTGCTTGTCGTTGCCGAGCAAGGCCTCGGCGATACGCTGCAGTTTGTTCGCTACGTGCCCTTGTTGACCAAGCGCGGCGCCAAGGTGACGGCCATCGTGCAGCCTGCCCTTCGCGGCGTGGTCGACACCGTTGACGGGGCGGTCAACTGGATCGGCGACCGCAACAACCGCGACCGTTTCGATTTTCAGGTCGACATGATGAGCCTGCCGCGGCTGTTCAGGACCCGTCTCGATTCGGTCCCGAACGATATTCCTTATCTATTCGCACGACCCGACCTGATCGCGCATTGGCGGAAAGCCATCGGTGCCGATGGCTTCAAGATCGGACTGGCGTGGCAGGGCAGCGCCGGCATTCGCGGCGATGATGATCGGACGATACCGCTGCGCTGTCTCGCCGGGCTCTGCGAGATGCCAGGAGTGCGCCTGATCAGCATCCAGGGCCTTACCGGGCTGGATCAGCTTGCCCGAATTCCCCAGGCTATGCGCATTGAAACGCTGGGGGACAGGATCGCGAATAACCCGGGCGGCGTGGCCGAGATCGCCGGTGTCATGGCCAATCTCGATCTTGTCGTGACGTCGGACACAATGACGGCTCACCTGGCGGGTGCCCTCGGCCGACCGGTCTGGGTCGCCCTGAAGCACGATCCTGACTGGCGGTGGCTGTGCGAACGCGCGGACTCGCCCTGGTATCCGACGATGAGGCTGTTTCGACAGAAACGGCCCGGGGACTGGGGCAGCCTGGGTCTCGAGATCATCGGCGCCGTCGCCACGCTGGCCAAAGAGCGGGAGGCCAAAGGATAGGTCGCCAAGCCTTTGGCCTAGTCACTGCGGTTGCAGCGCTTGCAGCCCGTGGCGCCTGGCGCCACCATGTGGCTTCATGCCGTTGCGCCTGCTGGAGAAGGCGCTTCGCGCCTCAGCAAGCCAAGGGGGAAGAGATGGCCAAACCGGTCTCGGCGATCGTTGGAATCGGTCCCGGCAACGGGGCGGCGCTTGCCCGTCGCTTCGCCGCCGACCATCGCGTCGCGCTCCTGTCGCGCACCACCGACTTTGCCGGCAAGCTCGCCGCGGAGATCGGCGACGCCCGTGCCTATGCCTGCGACGTCGCCGACGCGCAAGCGGTCGATCGCGCCTTCGACGCGGTGGCGGCCGAACTCGGCGCCATCGACACGCTGGTCTACAACGCCGGCTCCGGCGTCTTCGCGACCGTCGAGGACATCACGCCCGCCGAGTTCGAGGCGTCGTGGCGGATCAATGCCAACGGCCTCCTGCTCGCATCCAAGAAAGTGATCCCGGCGATGAAGGCAAAGGGCCAAGGCGCCATCATCGTCATCGGCGCCACCGCCTCGCGGCGCGGGGCGGCGCGCACGGCCGCCTTCGCACCCGCCAAGGCGGCCCAGCGCAGCCTCGCCGAATCGATGGCCAAGCATCTCGGCCCTGCCGGCATCCACGTGGCGGTCATCATCATCGACGGCGTCGTCGACCTGCCACGCACCCGCCAGGCGATGCCCGACAGGCCGGACGATTTCTTCGTCAAGCCGGACGATGTCGCCGCGACCGCCCACTGGCTGGCGCAGCAGCCGCGCTCGGCATGGTCGTTCGAGGTCGAGGCCCGGCCGTTCGCCGAGAAGTGGTGAGCCAGGCCGTTTGCGCATGAAGGGCCTGACGTGCGCGGATCGTCAGGAAGGTCGCTCGGGCGGACAATCCGAGCGGCGACTGCCTTCCGTCTCCGACTAGGAGGCTGGGATGAGTGATTTGTTTCTGCTGAGCGAGCGCCAGATGGCGCGGATATCGCCGTTCTTTCCGCTGGCGCATGGCGTTCCGCGGGTCGATGACCGGCGGGTGATGTCAGGCATTGTCTATGTGATCCGCAATGGCCTTCAGTGGAAGGATGCGCCGAAGGCGTACGGGCCGCACAAGACGCTCTACAACCGCTTCATGCGCTGGAGCCGGATGGGCGTGTTCGACCGCATCTTTATGGCACTTGTCCGGCGAAGGGCCAAGGCCCGAACGGATCATGATCGACGCGACCCACCTGAAGGCCCATCGCACCGCGGCGAGCCTGCTCAAAAAGGGGATGTTCCCCGCCGTATCGGGCGCACCAAAGGCGGGCTGAACTCCAAGCTCCACACCGTTTGCGACGGTGATGGGCGCCCAATCATCATGGTCCTGTCCGAGGGCCAGATGAGCGATCATAAAGGCGCCCGTCTGGTGCTCGACAACCTGCCGGCAGCCTCCTGCATGATCGCCGATCGTGGCTATGACAGCACCTGGTTCCGGGAAGAACTTGCCGCCAAAGGCATCCAGCCCTGCATCCCGTCCTCACGCAGCCGCAAGCGGCCTTACCCCTACGACAAGGTGCTCTACAAACAGCGCCACAAGGTCGAAAACCTCTTCGCCAAGCTCAAGGACTGGCGGCGCGTTGCTACCCGCTACGACCGATGCGCCCACACCTTCTTCTCGGCCATCTGCATCGCCGCAATCGTCATCTTCTGGCTCTGATCAATAAGTTCCTGACCCTAGATCCGGCGCAGCGGCAGCGACCACGCCAGAAGCATCGCGGCGGTGACGAAGCCGGCGACGGTGAAGAAGGCGGCCTGGAAGGCCGTTCCGATCTCCGCCTCGATGGCGGCAACCCGCTCGGCGCTCAGCGATGCCAAGGCATCCGGGCCCTGCTGAAGGATAGCCGCGAAGGCATGGCTCGCCTTGGGATCGATCATCGTCATGGCGGTGAACAGCACCGCTCCCACCAGTGCGGTGCCGACCGCCGCTCCGATCGAGCGCGAGAACTGGACCGACGCCGCGGCCGTGCCCAGCATGCTGGGGCCGGCCGCGCTCTGCACCGTGACCTGCACCACCCCCATCACGGTGCCCATGAACAGCCCGGCGATCCCCAGCATTGCGGAAAGCTGCGAGCCGGCGAGGTGGGGCAGCAGGAAGCCGATCGCCGCCACCAGCGAAGCCGCGACGATCAGTCCGACCGAGGGAAAGATCGCCGTGTACCCGGTCCGGCTGACGGCAAGGCCGGTCAGGATCGACCCGAACGGCACGCTGGCCGTGACCGGCAGAAGTGACAGGCCGATCGTGCCGGCGTCCCAGCCGAGCCCGACGCGGAGGTAGATGGGCAGGAAGGTGACGATCGAAACCAGCGCCGCTCCGTGGCAGAGGGCGAGAGCGTCGCTGCGCCAGATGGTCGGATCGCGGAAGAGCGCGATCGGGAACAGCGGAGAGGTTGCCCGTCGCTCCCGCCACACGAGCAGAACGGCGGCGGCCACGCTCAAGGCCAGCAGAGCGAGGGCCGGCGGCAGGACCGCGACGCTGAACTCCTGGATCTCGCGGAACATCACCAGGGTCGAGGTGATGAAGACCACGAAGAGCACCAGGCCGCCGACATCGAAGCGGAACGGCTCGCGCTTGGGCACCTGTGCCGGCAGCCGCAGGAGCAGCACCATCGCCAGCAGGCCGACCGGCGCGCTGACGAAAAAGATCGAGCGCCAGCCGAAATGCTGGGTCAGCAATCCGCCGGCGACGGCGCCGAAAGCGGTCGAGAACACCGCAACCGACGCCAGGAAGCCCTGATAGCGCGCCCGCTCGCGCGGCGGCACCGCCTCGCCGATCAACGCCTGGGCCAGCGTCATCAGCCCGCCGGCGCCCAACCCCTGGAACACCCGCATGGCGATCAGCACATCGACGCTCGGCGACAGCCCGCAGAGCACCGTGGCGACGATGATGATGGCGAGCGCAACGAACATCAGCCGCTTGCGGCCGAAGCTGTCGCCGAGCCGGCCATAGACCGGCGAAGCGATGGTCGCGGCGATCAGATAGGCGATGACGATCCAGGAAATCCGCTGCGCCCCGCCCAGTTCGCCGGCGATCGTGGGCAGCGCGGCGGAAACGATCGTTCCGTCGACCATTGCCAGGAACATCGGCAGCATGATCGATGGAAACAGCGAGAAGAAGCGGTTCATTCCGGTGCTGGACGGGTCGGCAATGGCGGAGACAGGCGGGACGATGCGGGCATGGGCGGGAAACGATAGCCGGATGGGTGGGAGGCGGGCCGGGATTCGATGTTATAATCTCGGCGCATTCCGGTTTCATTCCAAGTGGTAGTCGCCATGAAGACGATCCTTGTCCCCGTCGAGAAGAACAGCCAGATCGATTCGACGCTCGCGACGGCTTGCGTGCTGGCCAAGACGTTCGACAGCTACATCGAGGGCTTCGCCCTCAGCCCGGAACTCAACACGCTGGTCGCCGCCGAGGGAATCGGCTCGATGGTGGTCTATCCGACCGACCTCGCCGAGCAGGACGAGGAAGCGGCGGCGGAAGCGCGCAAGCTGTTCGAGGACGCGATGGCCGCGCATGGCATCGCGGCGGGGTCGGGCGCCCCGGGGTCCGCCTGGAACCCCCGCACGCTCGCCGGCGACGGCTTCCTCGGCAGCCACGGCCGCGTCTTCGACGTCACCGTCGTCGGCCGCCCCGGTACGGCTGCCGCCAGCCCGCACATGAGCACGCTGGAGGCGGCGCTCTTCGACAGCGGCCGCCCGATCCTCATCGTCCCGCCGGCCGCTCCCGACCATATCGGCCAGGTGGTGACCATCGCGTGGAACGGCAGCACCGAGACCGCACGCGCCATCGCCTATGCCAAGCCGCTGATCAAGCGGGCCGAGCGCGTCATCGTGCAGGTGGTCGAAGGCGTCGGCGTGCCGGGACCGAGCGGCGCCGATGTCGCCCGCAATCTGCAGCTCAACGGAATCGCCAGCGAGTTCGTCACCGTGCAACGCGGGTCGCGTTCATCCGGCGCCGCCATCCTGGAGGAGGCCATCGCCGCCGGCAGCGACCTCGTCGTCAAGGGCGCCTACACCCAGAGCCGGCTCCGCCAGATGATCTTCGGCGGCGCCACCAGCCACATCATCTCGGAGACCACCCTGCCGGTGCTCATGGCGCATTAGGAGCGAATAGGGAGTAGCGAATAGTGGGCGTCGCCGCCGCTACAATTCGCTATTCGCTATTCGCCATCGCCTTCAGCTCGTCCAGCACCGGCCCAGCATCTTCTCCTCGATCCGGCCCAGCGTGCGCGCCACCATCGAGCCGTCGAGGACGCGGTGGTCGTACATGATGCGCACCGCCGACCGACCCGTCCTCGGCGATGATGCCGTAGTTCATGGTCGCCGTCAGTGGCGACAGGGGATGCAGCGATTCGGCGCCGAGGCCGGAATAGACGGTGATGCCGAACGTGCCGAAATAATTGCCGCGCTGGCGGCCGATATTGAGGCCGAGCCACCAGATCAGGCGGCGGAGCGGCGTCGGCCACCTGGCCAGCGCGAACATCCGCCGGAAATCGCGGTTGTCCTCGATCGGCCTGTCCTTGGTCTGCTTCATGGCGTCGGAGAGGACCTTGAGCGGCGTCGTCTCCGGCGAGCGCATGAGCGTGGTGAGGATCACCATCTCGCCGTGCCAGTCGCGCTCGAACACCATCGACAGCGTGCTCTGCGGATATTCGTAGAGATGCGGCCATGGGCACTTTGACGTAGGCGCGCCGGAGGTCCGGCACCTCCACTGCGACCAGCGCGAAGGCCTTGGCGAAGAGCGCGGCCCACGCCGGCCGGTCGGCGAGCGCCGCGCGCGCCTCGATCACCGGCTTCAGATGCATGACCCGCTGCACGGGCACGGTGGGCGCGCGCAAGACGGTCAGGTCCACCACCAGCTTGCGGATCGGTGACAGGGGAATGGCGCGTCCGCGCATGACGAGAAAACCCGTCTGATCGGTCGGCGCCGGCATGACGCCGCGCGCTCCCTTCCATTCATCGCGGGAAATCGCCTTCCGATCAACCGGCTCCGTGCACCCGTTTCCCCGGCCCTTCCCGCCTGCCTTCCTTTGACCCTGGTCAAGGCGCCGCAATGCAAATTCGTCTTATATTTCAATGATTTTAATCTAGCCGACCCGATCGGCGTGGGGCCGCAAACGATGGCCAAAGTCCTTTTTCTGATCCTCTCATTCATCCTTTCCGCCGTGCCGGCCCCGCCGCTCGCCTTCGCCGCGAGCGGCCAGCCAGTGGACATGGTGCTGTTCTACGGCCGCGGCTGCCCCTATTGCGCGGCCATGCGGGAATACCTCGCCGAGGCCAAGCTGCAGCATCCCGAGATGCGGCTCGACGAGCGCGAGATCTATTTCGACCAGGACAATGTGCAGCTCTTTGAGAAGCTGGCCGCCGCCTACGACACCGAAATCAAAGGCGTGCCGACGCTCTTCATCGGCAATGACGTGATCGTCGGCTTCGCCGAGGAGATGAAGCCGGACATCGAGCAGAAGATCAGCGCGTGCATCGCGAACGGCTGCCCCTCCCCGCTCGACCGCCTGACCGGTCAGAGCGGTGCCATCGCGCCCACCCTCACCCTCACTGCGGTGGTGACCGCGGCCGCGGTCGACGCCATCAATCCCTGCGCCTTCGCCGTGCTGATCATCCTGATCACGGCGGTTCTCGGCGCCGGCCACCGGCGCCGGGTGCTCTATGCCGGCCTCGCCTTCTCGCTCGCCGTCTTCATTTCCTACTACCTGATGGGGCTCGGCGTTTATGCGGCCGTCGAGGCGGCGGGCGCCACGCAGGCGATCTATGTCGTCGTCGGCGTGCTTGCCGTCCTCATCGGCCTGTTCAACCTCAAGGACTACCTCTGGTACGGCAGGTGGTTCGTCATGGAGGTGCCGCTCTCCTGGCGCCCCACCATGAAGCGCATCATCCAGCGGGTGACCTCGGTGCCCGGCGCCTTCCTCACCGGCTTCGTCGTCAGCCTGTTCCTGCTGCCCTGCACGTCGGGGCCCTACATCGTCATCCTGGGGCTGCTCGGCAAGACCGCGACGCGCCCTGAGGCGCTGGCCTGGCTGGTCCTCTACAACCTCATCTTCGTCCTGCCGATGGTCGCCATCACGGCAGCCGTCTATTTCGGCCTGACCACGGCGGAGCGGGCGGAGGAATGGCGCACGCGCAACCTGCGCAGGCTGCATCTCTTCGCCGGAGTGCTTATCCTGCTGCTCGGCGTCGGCATGCTGGTGACGCTGTGGTTGGGCAAGGTGTGAGGCCGCGGTCCGGCCGCCGCGGAAACGAAGTGCACCGATGGCGCTTGGTGATTCTCGGTCGCCTGTGGAACGATGCGCGCCGCACCGAGTCCCGAATCAGGATCGCCCATGAGCGCCCCCAAGAACCAGTTCAATTGCGCCAAATGCCCTGCCTATTGCTGTTCCTACGCGGAGATTGGCGCCAGCGACTTCGACATCAAGCGCCTAGCCAAGCACTTCGGCATCACGCCGGAAAAGGCACGCAAGAAGTTCACCAAGGATTCGCAGGACAAGAAGACGCGCATCCTGCGCCACAAGAAGGACGAGCATTACGGCACGGCGTGCCAGTTCCTCGATTCCGAGACGCGCAACTGCACCATCTATCACGCCCGGCCGCGCATCTGCCGCGAGTACCCCGGCACGACCCGCTGCGGCTACTACGATTTCCTGTCCTTCGAGCGGCGCGCGCTGGAGGACAAGGACTACATCTCGACGACCTGGAACAACTGAGTGGCCCGCCAATTCCCTCGGCGACGCTCGGCTATGATGCCCCAACCACCCCCGCCCCCTTTTGGGCACAAGACGGAGCATTGGCTGATGGCACTTGGCGACCTGATGGGCATGATGAAGCAGGCCAAGGAACTGCAGGAGAAGATGCAGGCTCTGCAGGAGGAAGTGGGGGCGCTGGAGGTGGAAGGCACCTCCGGCGGCGGCCTGGTCTCGGTCGTCATGACCGGAAAAAGCGAGATGAAGCGCCTCAGGATCGACCCCTCCCTGATCAAGCCGGAGGAAGCCGAGATCCTCGAGGACCTCATCGTCGCCGCGGTCAACGACGCCCGCGCCAAGGCGGAAGCCGTGCTTGCCGACAAGATGCGCGAGATGACCGGTGGCCTTCAGCTTCCGCCGGGCATGAGCCTGCCGTTCTGATGGTCCGCCTTGGCGCCGGCTATGTCGCGCGCTTCAACCGCCGATGATTCGTCTTGCCGTGCCGGTCAGAACATTACCTTCACGCCGCCGCCGACATAGCAGCTGGTCTGGGCCGAGAACGAGATACCCGCCGCGGTGGTCGAAGGAGATGAAAAAGCGTTGCCGGTCCATTGCGGGGTTGAAACGCCCGGTACGCCGCTGTCGTAGTTGAGGCCGGCGAAGCCGCGCACGGTGATCGTCGGCGTCGCCTTCGCGGACACGCCCACTTCGGCGTTGACGAGGAAGGCGGTCCTGTCGGCGCTGGTGGAAACCGTTGTAGCCTTGTCCCAGGCAGCATATGCAACTGTCCACGCACCAGTCATCACCGCATCGTTGCCCGAGAGCGACGCGTGACGCTGCGCCAAGCCGACCGAGCCGCCCGCGTCGAGGGTGAGCCAGCTTGTCACGGGGAAAGCGGCACGGAGCCCGACACGGGCGCCGAGGTCGGTCCAGTCCAGCCCAGTGTTGGCGACGTATTGGCCGGTTATCGGAGTGCCCGACACTTGCGTGAACGTCTGCGAGAACTTCTGCTTGTTTTCAGCGTGGCTGCCAAACAGCGTGATCGAAGGCGTCAAGACAATCGAACCGTAGTTCCAGTCCTGGGCGGCCGTTCCATGGATGCTCCATGCATTGTATTGCGAGTTCAGCGTTCCGTTGACCAGACAATTTACGATGGAGCCACCGGAGCATCCCGGCCCAGTATTGGGTAAGCTCCCGTCCAAGAACTGGAGATTTGCACCGGTACTGGTCGTCGTTGTGCTTTGCGATGCGCTTCCATCGGCTTTGGTATAGGAGCCGCCCAATTCAAACCTGACGGTGCTGCCCGGAAGCTGATAGCCAAGAGCGCCGCGGCCCCCCCAGCCGTTCAGGCGCGGCCGAAAGCTCTGGACCTGCCCAAGGTCCTGATAACCGGGCGCTTCGACTGGCCGCCAGCCGAGCGCGTATGTCGGCTGGCTGATGTTGTCGTAAGTGCCGTCGACGGAGGCATAGAAGCCGCCTTCGGAGACCATCGGTGTCAGCCCGTCATCGCCGGCATGAGCGCTGACGGACAAGCACAGAACGCCACCGAGCGTGGCCAGAACATGCACAGTCTTCACGACAGAATGCCCCCGAAAATATCGCCGCCCGCGACAAACGGAAAAGTAGATAACGCCTGCAACTCTAGGCTAATCCGACCCAAAAAAGCCAACCGCCAAAAGCGCGCAATTCAGGGTTTAGTCGGGCAATTCCGGGTTTTTCGAACCCGGTGCAACATTTCGGCAACAGTCGGTCTCGATCAGACCCTGGCGAAATTACCCCAGTGGCGGCGATTTGCGATGGCCTGCCTCGGCTTTGCCTGCTCAGGGGGCGTGCCGGGGCGCGGGCCGCGCCATCGCCTCGCGCGAATCCGCGATGGATTGTCCTGGCTAGTTCTTCGCCTTGGCCAGCAGCGGATCGAGGATCGCCTTCATCTCCGCCACGTCCATCTCGCCGACATGCTTCTCGCCGTTGATGAAGAAGGTCGGCGTGCCGTCGACGCCGAACTCAGTTTGCGCGCGCTTGGCGATCTCGCTGATGCCGTTGGCGATCTCGGTCTTCTGCAAGCAGGCGGCAAACAACTCCTGGGTGAAGCCGAAGGGCTTCAGTTGCGCCACCAGCGCCGGCTCGGGATCCTTGACGATAGGCCCAGTCGTTCTGCGTGCGGAACAGCGTGTCGATGATCGTGAAGGCCTTGTCGGCCGGGGCGCAGCGCGCCGCCATGGAAGCCGCGAAGGCGAGATCGTCGAGCGGATATTCGCGGAACACGTAATAGACCTTGCCCGTGTCGATATAGTCCGTCTTCAGCGTGTCGAAGACGGTCCTGTCGAAATTGCCGCAATGCGGGCAGGTCATCGAAGCGTATTCGACGATGGTCACCGGCGCGGTCGGTTGCCCGAGCGCCATGTCGGGCAGCGACGTGGGCGCCATCAGCTTCATGATCGAGATCGGCGCAGCGTGGACCGGCGCGGTGGCCGCCCAGGCGGCAACCACGAGGCAAACGAAGGCTGGAAGCATTTTGCGCATGGAAAACTCTCAAAGGACATCGCCCGCCTCACTCTATCAGTCTTTGCTAGATGGGGCGCCAGCGCCAAGTTGACAGGAGCCCCGCCACGCCGTTTGTGACGGGGCTAGACGCGAGGTTAACCAATTCATGCCCCGTTCCGTCACCGGCCCCGAAATCGAGCGCCTGATCCAGCTTCTCGCCAAGCTGCCGGGGCTGGGGCCGCGCTCGGCCCGCCGCGCGGCGCTGCATCTGGTCAAGAAGAAGGACGAACTGCTGGTGCCGCTGGCGAGCGCCATGGACGTGGCGCTGGAGACGGTCGTGGTCTGCTCCACCTGCGGCAACATCGATACCAGCCGATCCCTGCACCATCTGCGCCGATCCGCGCCGCGAGGACGGCACCCTTGTCGTGGTCGAGGACGTCGCCGACCTGTGGGCGCTGGAGCGCGCCGGCGTGCTCAACGCCCGCTACCATGTGCTGGGCGGCGCGCTGTCGCCGCTGGATGGCGTCGGACCCGACGATCTCGGTATCGACAAGCTGGTCGCCCGCGTTGGTGCCGGCGGCGTGCGCGAGGTCATCCTTGCGGTCAACGCCACCGTCGAGGGCCAGACCACCGCGCACTACATCATGGACCGGCTCGCCGGCCTTGACGTGAAGGTCTCGCGGCTCGCCCACGGGGTTCCGGTCGGCGGCGAGCTCGATTATCTCGACGAGGGCACGCTTTCGGCCGCCATCCGCCAGCGCACGCCGTTCTGACAACAGGGGGAAGGCATGGACGTGACCATCCTGGACGCGGTCTATCTCTATTGGTTCGGCGACCTGAAGGCGTGGGACGAGCAGCCGGACGAAGAGCGGCGCAACGAATGGTTCCGCCCGACCCCGGAGATCGACGCCCATATCCGCGACACCTGGGGGCAGCACACGGTCGCGGCCCGCGATACCGCCTGGGACCTCGCGGCGCTGACACGGCGCCAGCAGGTGGCGCTCATCGTCCTGCTCGACCAGTTCCCGCGCCAGATCCACCGCGACAGCGGCGAGGCCTTCGCCTGCGATGCCGCGGCGCTTGCCATCGCCCGCCAGCTCGTCGGCAACTGGCGGCGCTTCTTCGTGGTCGAGCAGACATTCGTCATGCTGCCCTTTGAGCACAGCGAAGACGTCGCCGATCAGGACATCGCGGTGAAGCTCTATGCCGACCGCACGCTGGAAGTGCCCCCGGACCATCTGGAGAGCGCCCGCGCTGCAGCTCGACTACGCCACCAAGCACCGCGACATCATCCGCAAGTTCGGCCGCTTCCCCCACCGCAACGCGGTGCTCGGCCGCGAATCGACGCCGGAGGAGCTCGAATTCCTCAAGGGCGGCCGGGGATTCTAGCGGGAGATCGCGACGTCGCTGAACTGGAAGACCGGCTCGATGTCGGTGTAGGTCGCGATGTCGCCTTGCAGGAAGGCGGCGTGCGGCTCGAAGGCGGCCATGAAATCCTCTACCGTGTCGAAGAGGTACTGGCACATGGCGACATAGGCCGGCGGCGCGCCGGGCGCACCGCCGCCGAGGCCGCGATCCACCGAGACGCCGCGATAGCCCTTGCCGGCGCTGAGCCGTTCGATCGAGGCCGGCATGTGGGTTTCGAGGTAATAGGCCATGTCGAAACGGCCACCCGGCTTGTTCGGATAGAAAATGCTGATTCTGACCATGATGCCGCCTTACACTTCCTCGAAACGCACTGAAGGGCAGTTGCGGCGGCGCACCGCGCGCCGACGCTGCCGCCGGCCGCGCCGGCGCCTGAGGCGACCGCGGGCGCGCCTCGCCGTCGGCCACCTCGACCGCCTTGATCTTCTCGCCGCGGCCCGGAAATCTTGCGGCTGGAGACGAGGATGTCCTCGATGTCCTTGTTGGCCTGGTCGAAATGCAGGCCGAGCTTGCGCACGCGCTCGTCGAGCCGGCCGACATCGTCCATCAGCCGGATCACCTCCTGCTGGATGATGTGCGCCTGCTCGCGCATGCGCGCGTCGCGCAGCAGCGACATCACCACCTGGATCGACAGCATCAGGAGCGACGGCGAGACGATCACCACCCGCGCCCGGTGCGCCCGCTGGACGATGTCCTCGTAGTGCTCGTGGATGTCGAAGAAGATCGATTCCGACGGCACGAACATGAAGGCCGTGTCCTGGGTCTCGCCCAGCACCAGATAGCGCTCGGCGATGTCCTGCACGTGCTTCAGGGTATCGCGGCGGAACTGGCTCTCCGCGGCTTTCAGCGCCTCCGGCGTCTCCGCCGCGCGGATGGCGTTCCACGCTTCGAGCGGAAACTTGGCGTCGATCACCAGGCTCGGCCCGCCATTGGGGAAGAGGACCAGGCAGTCCGGCCGGTTGCCGTTGGAAAGCGTCGCCTGGAATGTGTAGCCCGAGGCCGGCATGCCGTCGCGCACGATCGCTTCCATGCGCGCCTGCCCGAAGGCGCCGCGCGTCTGCTTGTTGGCGAGGATGTGCTGCAATTCGACCACCTGGCTCGACAGGTCGGTGATCGTCCGCTGCGCCTTGTCGATCACCGCCAGCCGCTCGCCGAGCTTGGCGAGGCTCTCATGCGTCCCGCGCGCGGTGTCGCTCATCGACTGGCCGACCCGGTGGCCGAAGCCGTCGAGCCGGTCGGAGAGGCCGCGCACCTGGCCGGTGATCTCGCCCTGATAGTGGCGAAGCTCCGCCAGCCCGGCCGCGATGCCGTCGTCGCGCGCCTCTTCCAGCGCCTCCACGCGGCCGGCGGCCCTGCGCCAGGCGAAGAAGGTGATCGACGAGCAGCACGCAGGAACAGCACCGCCGCGCCGCCGGCAGCAAGCGTCGCTCCGGTGATGGTCACATCGCCGAACTGGTAGGTCGTCTCGAGCATCCGCCCACCATAGCGCGATTCGGTCGGCAAGTACAAAACAGGAACATACATGGGCGGTCAACGCCGCCGAACCATGCGGCTGCGCGGACCGAATGGATTCCCGCCGCCGAGGACCCCAAGGTCGATGCGGCTGATGCCGAGGTCCCTCAGCATGTGATCGCCGAGGCCGTCGGGTGCCAACCGCACGGGCCGATGCGCCTGCCCCCGCCGGCCGACGCGAGCGCCCCACTGCGCAATTCCGCGTAACCGTCCGCCGCCAGGGCGACGCGGCCTCTCCCTGGCTCGTGGCACCCTCGGGCTCCGGGGCCTTGCTCGTCTGCACGCCAAAGCCGGCGTCGAACTCGCTTGTCCTGTGGAACATCTTGGCCTCGCAAATGACGGTCTCGGTCGTCACCCGCACCGACGCCGTCCAGAGGGACCGGCGTCTCTCGTCGGGAGGCGGCGCTCATGCCCCAGCGCCAACCGTTTGGCTGTGAAAGCGGTCACCCGCAGCGGCGAGCCGATCCGGACCGGCCGGAGCCGGCCCGGATCGCAGGCGGGGGGAGCAGCTTGGGCCGGCCTATTTGCCGGTCGCCGCCTCGCACGACACGTCGGGGTTCATGTCGGCGAAGGTTCCCGTGCGGTTCGCCTTCCACGCCCACACATGCAACTCATAGAAGGGGGGCAAGCCGTAGCGGTTGGGCGCGCCGGTGAAGTTGAAGAGATGGCCTTCGAGTTGCGCTGGTCCCTTCGTGGTGATGTATTCCACCGCGATCAGCGTCAGCTTGCCGTCCGCGCCGGGCTCATACATCACCGCTTCCGGATGGGCCACGTCGAGGCCCTCGTCCTTGAGGTACTTCGCGTTGACGTAATGGATGCCCATGGCGCCGCCGCCGACGCCGCTGGCGCAGGGGATCGGCGCATAGCCTTCCGCCAGCGCCACGCTCACGTCGTTGAAGCGGCTGTTGGCGCTGCGCACGTGGTCTGCCAGCGGGTTCTCCGCAGCCGATGCAGCACCGGCGGCGAAAACGGCCAGGAATGCGAATGCGGACAGCCAATGACGTTTGTTCATGCGTGGTCTCCTCGTTTGCAGGTGCTTGGGGATTGTTCTGATGGCCGGGGCGGTCAGCGCCACCGGTTGATGGTCCGCCAATTGCGGATGTCATCCTTGCCGTCATAGGCGCGAAGGTCAGGCCGCGTCAGGCCAAGGTCCTTGAGCATGTCGTCGCTGAGCCCGCTCAGGATGCGGGCGGTCTCGCGCTGCCGCCGCCGTCGGGCATGCGTCGCGACGGCCTGCGTCACCAGGGCGACGATCGCGTCGACGATCCGTCGATGGAGGGAGGTCGCCCGGGTCGCCGGCGCGGCGCGGGGGGCGCCCGCGATCGGGCCCTGCCCGAGCATGCGTGGATCGAATTCTGTCGTGGTCACAGGAACCTCACTGATGGATGCGCCGCCTTCCAGCCTGTCGACTGGCCTGCGGTCGAGGCGCGGGACATTGCCGATGACCCGTCGCGGCTGCGTCCGCCGATCGAGGGATGCAACGATCACGAAATGGAGAGATGGCGGCGTCAGCGCAGCAGAGGCGTCGCGTAGCCGGCGACGAGCTTGGCGAGGTCGGCCTGCCGCCGCGTGCCGGTCTTCTCGTAGAGCCGGCCGAGATGGGTCTTCACTGTGCTTGGAGCGATGCCCAGTGCATCGGCCACTTCCGGCGCGCCGCCAACGTCGGTGATCGCCAGCAGGACGCGGAGTTCCGTCAGGGTTAACCCGTAGGCACGGGAGATCGCCTCCGGCATGGACGGCGCTGCGACGGCCGCCTTGTGAACGAAGAGCGCCAGGGCGGCACGACGTCCGCCTGCTTTCCGTCGAGCGTCGGAGGCAAGCGGCAAGGCATGGGCGACGTAGCGTTCGCCGTTTCGGGAGATCAGTGGCAGCGCAATTCCCTTGGCCGCCGCCGTGGCATCATCGCCCGCAGGCGCCGCGATGATCTGGCTCAGCTCCCCGTCGGCCCCGCGCGTCATCGGCGGTGAGCCGGCCGTTGGCGACATGCAGAAGATCGGCCGCGTCCAGCATGCACTGTCCGGCGACATTGGCGTGCAGGACGCGCCCGGCAGGGTCGAGAAGGAGCAGGCCGCAGGCCACTCCGTCGAGGCTCTCCGCCAGATCCGCAGCGACGGCGGCCTGTTGGTCGATCTCGCCGGCAATCAGCGCCGCACGGCGCATGTGCGGCACGATCAGTCGCATGCGTTGGCGCGTCTCCTCGTCAACCACACCGTCCAGCTCGTGACGGAACACACCGAACATGGCTGCGCCGCCCGCCGACTTATCGAGCACCGCGCCGGCGAAATCGACAAAGCCCTGCGGCGCCGCCCATTCCTCGCGGAATCGCGACTCTTCGAACTCGCGATAGGGAATCAGATCGGCCACCGCGGTGGGCTTGCCGGTCTCGGAGAAGACATGCCCCATCACCAGCGGGTCGAACTTGATGTAGTTGCCGAAATAGAGCTCGGTGAAGTGCGGCTCGATTCCCGAATCATAGGCATTGGCGCCGCTCAGGCTGGCGCTCTTGGTGAACAGGGCGGCCGCACTTCCGCCGACGAAGCGTGCCGCGCGGTCGAGCGTGGCGCGCCCAGCATGTCGGATCGAGCGCCGCATCGTAGATCTCGCCGACCAGCGTCGACAGCAATTCGGTTTTGGTCATGGTCGGCGGAAACAACCAAAGCATGGCGAATATTCGATCGCTTGTGACCACGGTCACACCCCCCGTCGAATTCACCGCGTCGTGAAGCGTATATCCCCCGATCGGATGGCGCCGGCGACCGGGGCTCGCCCTAGTGTCCTGCCCGCGACGATTCGAACGGAGACGATGAGATGCGGAGCGGAACAGTGGTCAGATACACATTCGGCAAGCGCGATACGGGAGACGCGCCCGAGGCATTGCCGTCGGGCGGACACGCCGGCGGCGGCCACGGCGTGCCCGGCGGTTCGGACCGGCCGGCGCCGAGGGCATCCACCGGGCTGGACCTCCACCCCCAGCAGGTTCGCCGGAACCACTCCTTGAGCGAGATCTTCTAGGCACGTGGCCGCCAGGCGCCAACTTGGGTCGCCAGGACCGGCAGAAACAGGCTATTCGCCGCTTTCCGCCTCGTCCTCGGGCGGTTTCGGGTGCTTCGGCTTGCGCCGCGGCCCGTCGGGCCGCTCCACTTCCTTCTCGCGGAACAGCGGCGAGCGTAGCGAGCGGGCGACCGGATTGCGCTTCAGCTTGCGCGGCGTGGCCGTCTTGCGCTTGCCTGTCATGGGCTTCCCCTCGAAAGCGTTGACCCGGCGGGGTTCCTCTCATATCTGAAGCGCGTGTCAAAGCTCGATATCATCACCCTGCCTGATCGCAAGCTGCGCATGACGAGCGACCCCGTCGAACGGGTCGACGACGATTTGCGCACTTCATGGATTCCATGCTGGAGACCATGTACGAGGCGCCGGGCATCGGGCTCGCCGCCATTCAGGTCGGCGTTCCGCGCCGGGTCATCACCATCGATGTCGCTTCACGCGAGGAGGGTGAGGAGGCAAAGCCCAATCCGTTGTTCCTGGTCAACCCGAAGATCCTGTGGCGTTCCGACGATATCGCCGCCGCCGAGGAAGGCTGCCTGTCGATTCCTGAGTATTTCGCCGAGGTCGAGCGGCCGGCGCAGGTGCGCGTCGCCTACCTCGACCGCGACGGCAAGCCCCACGAGATGGAGGCGGACGGCATGCTCGCCGTCGTCCTGCAGCACGAGATCGACCATCTCGAAGGCAAGCTGTTCATCGACTATCTGTCGAAGCTGAAGCGCGACATGGTGATCAAGAAGTTCACCAAGCAGGCAAAAATCGGCGCCAAGCCGCCAGTCTTGTAGCAAAGGCTCTGGCTGCGCCGCCTGCCGGCCACGCCTCTTCCACGTTTCAGCCACAATGCGGCGGCCTTGATTGAAATCGGGCCGGGGCGATGGTCACGGCTTGTCAGACGGAAGATCAGGGAGAGCTGACATGAGGAAGACGGTGATAGCCGTGGCGGCGGTTTCGGCCCTCAGCCTCGGCATTGCGGGCTGCACGACCAGTGAAGGCGCGCTCGGCGGCGGCATATTCGGCGCAGCGCTCGGCGGGGTTGCCACCCATTCGGTCGGTGGTGCGATCGTTGGTGCCGGTGTCGGCGCGCTCGCCGGGGCGGTTCTGGTCAAGCACTACAACAACGGCTGGTGCACCTACCGCTATCACGGCAAACATTATCGCGACCGCTGCCACTGGTAGGGCGCGGTCGCGAAGCCAGGCACCGGTGCGGGGTCCGGCCTAGACCTGCGGCACCGCGGCGTCGATGACGCGGAGATTCGGCGTGCGCCGGCCCTGATAGTGGTCGACCGACAGCGCACCGGCGACGTGCAGGTTGCGCCCGCGGGCGGACAAGCAGCGCCTCGCCGAGCGGCGAACCGGCGGCGCGGAAGGCCACCGCCTTGATCGTGGCGCCGTCGTTGGCGGCGAGCGTCAGGCGGACATGGCCCTTGCCGACGGTGTCGGCATAGTCGATCCGGTGTGACGGGAAGGCATAGACCGGCTCCGCATGGCCGGCGCCGAAGGGCCCGGCCTTCTCCACCGCTTCGATCAGTTCGAGGTTGGCGCCGCGCGCGGTCAGCGCCGCGTCGATGGCAAGTGCGTGGCTGCCGCCGGCCGCCCGCACCTTCTCGGCCAGCGTCTGTTCGAGGAAGGCGCGGAGGTCGCCGAGCCGCGCCTGCGCGACGGTCAGCCCGGCCGCCATGGCGTGGCCGCCGCCCTTGGCGAGGATGCCCTCGCCGACCGCATTGCGCACCGCCAGCCCGAGATCGACGCCGACGATCGAGCGCCCCGAGCCGGTGCCGATGCCGTTCGCCGCAAGCGCGATGGCGATGGCCGGCCGCTGGTAGCGGTCCTTCAGGCGCGAGGCGATCAGCCCGACCACGCCCGGGTGCCAGCCGCGATTGGCGGTGACCAGCACCGCCGGCCCCTCGCCGTCGCCGATCTCGGCATCCGCCTCGGCATAGGCCTCTTCCAGCGCCTTCGCCTCCATCGCCTGGCGCTCGCCGTTGAGGCGGTCGAGCTCGCCGGCGATCTCGGCGCATTCGGCCGGCATCGTCGCTGGCCAGAAGCCGCGCGCCCAGCGCCGCATCGCCGATGCGGCCGCCGGCATTGATGCGCGGGCCGAGCAGGAAGCCGAGGTGATAGGGCGTTGCCGGCCCGCCCAGCCGCGCCACGTCGGCGAGCGCCGCGAGGCCGCGATTGCCCCGGCGATTGAGCGTCATCAGGCCCTTCGACGACGAAGGCGCGGTTGAGCCCGACGAGCGGCACCACGTCGCAGACCGTGCCGAGCGCGACCAGGTCGAGCCAGCGCAGGAGGTCCGGCTCGGGGCGGCCGGCGCCGTACCAGCCGCGGGCCCGCAGCAGCCGGTTGACCGCGACCACCGCCATGAAGGCGACGCCGACCGCGGCGAGAGACCCGAGCCCGGAGAGATCGTCCTGGCGGTTGGGATTGACCATGGCGACCGCCGGCGGCCGTTCGGCGCCAAGCTCGTGATGGTCGATGACGACGACGTCGACGCCGAGCGTCCTCGGCCTCGGCCAGCGCGTCGAAGCTGGTCGAGCCGCAATCGACCGTCACGATCAGGCGGGCGCCCTGCCCGGCCAGCGTGCGCAGCGCCTCCGCGTTCGGCCCGTAGCCCTCGAACAGGCGGTCGGGGATGTAGACCACGGGTCGAGCCCCTGATGGCGCAGGAAGCGCGCCAGCAGCGCCGCCGACGAGGCGCCGTCGACGTCGTAATCGCCGAAGATCGGCGATGCGCTCGCCGGCCATGACGGCGTCGGCGATGCGCTCCGCGGCGGCCTCCATGTCGGTCAGCACCGAAGGGTCGGGCATCAGCGCCTTGAGGCTCGGCGCCAGGAACGCCGGCGCCTCGTCCGCGCCGACGCCGCGCCCGGCCAGGACCCGGGCCACGACATCGGGGATCTGGTGGCGCTGGGCGATGGCCAGCGCCACATTGCTGCCGGCGGCGTCGAGCCGCTCGAGCCAGCGGCGGCCGCCGAGCGAGCGCTCGACGCCGAGAAACGCCCGCCGGTCGGCGCCGGCCGCCGCCGGGCCGCCGCGAATCGTCGGGGCTCGCCTGTGCCATGCCCTCATGCATAACGCCGGCCCGGCCTGATGTCCGCCCTTGCGGCCGCGACGTTCGGTTCGGGCCGCTACAGCGAATCCTCGCCGGCGTCGAACTTCTCGACGTTCTGATGGTGCGCCCTGATCCAGCGCACCGTGCCCGACGACGAGCGCATGACGACGGTGTGGGTGGTGATGGCGCGCCGGCCGAAGCGTGACGCCGGACAGCAGGTCGCCGTCGGTGACGCCGGTCGCGGCGAACAGCACCTCGCCGCGGGCCATCTCGCTCATGTCGTACTTGTGGTCGAAATCGGTGATGCCCATGCGCCGGGCGCGGTCGCGCTGCTCGTCGGAGCTGATCACCAGCCGCCCCTGCATCTGGCCGCCGGTGCAGCGCAGCGCCGCGGCGGCCAGCACGCCCTCGGGCGCGCCGCCGATGCCGAGATAGATGTCGATGCCGGTCCGCTCCGGCTCGGTCACGTCGATGATGCCGGCGACGTCGCCGTCGCCGATCAGCCGGATGGCGGCGCCGGTGGCGCGGATCTCCTCGATCAGCTTGGCGTGGCGCGGGCGGTCGAGGACGCAGGCGGTCACCTCGCTGACCGGCACGCCCTTGGCCTCGGCCAGCGCGCCGGATGTTTTCGCGTCGGCGAGCGGTCGAGATCGACCAGGCCCTCCGGATAGCCGGGGCCGATGGCGATCTTGTCCATGTAGACGTCGGGCGCATTGAGCAGCGTGCCGGGCTCGGCGATGGCGACCACGGCGATGGCGTTGGGCAGGTTCTTGGCGCGATGGTCGTGCCTTCCAGCGGGTCGAGGGCGATGTCGACGCGCCGGCCCGCGCCTGTTGCCGACCTCCTCGCCGATGAACAGCATCGGCGCCTCGTCGCGCTCGCCCTCGCCGATCACGACGGTGCCGTGGATCGTCGCAGGCGGTTGAGCTCGCGCCGCATGGCCTCGACCGCCGCCCGGTCGGCGGCCATCTCGTCGCCGCGCCCGCGCAGCGGCGCCGCCGCCACCGCCGCCTCCTCGGTGACCCGCACCAGTTCGAGCGTCAGAACCCGGTCGAGCGCGGCTGCGCCCTGGGCATAGCGGACTTCCCGGTTCATCGCTGTTCCCCGCGTCAGCGCTGTTGTGCCCCCTCAGGCGAGCGGCTCTATGCGTATCATCTGCGGCTCGCCGAGAACATGGCCGTCCGCCTTGATCGCCTCGAGCGCCTCGCGGATCGCCGCTTCGGTCGTCTCGTAGGTGATCAGGATGACCGGCGCCGGCGCTCCGGTGTCGCCTGCTCGGGCGCCGCGGCGCGCGCCGCCCGGTGCCGCTGGACGATCGATTCCAGCGAGATGCCGCTCGCCGCCATGCGCCCGGCAATCGCGGCGAAGGCGCCCGGCCGGTCGAACACCGACAGGCGGATGTAGTAGCCGCCCTCGTGCAGGCGCATGCCGGCGCGGCGATAGGGCTCCAGCGCCGAGGCCGGCCGGCCGAAGGTGCCCATGCGGTCG
The DNA here is from genome assembly GCA_963730165.1 of uncultured Actinomycetota bacterium. GTDB lineage: Bacteria > Actinomycetota > Actinomycetes > Actinomycetales > Dermatophilaceae > DASSQJ01. The sequence goes on along the minus strand of CAVSQS010000008.1, from coordinate 344,200 downwards.
CCGCGGGCGATGTCGGCGATGTCGCTGACCACCGAGGAGGCCGTCGCCTCGCCGCCTGCCCCCGGCCCGGCGAGCACCAGCGAGCCGACGAAATCGGCATCGACCGCGACCGCGTTGGTGACGCCGTCGACGCGGGCGATCGCCGAGGACTTCGGCACCATGGTCGGATGCACGCGCTGCTCGATGCCGCTGTCGGTGCGGCTGGCGACGCCGAGCAGCTTGATGCGGTAGCCGAGTTCGTCTGGCCGCCTCGATGTCGGCCGGCGTGATCGACGAAATGCCCTCGACATAGATCGAGTCGACGTCGATCTCGGTGCCGAAGGCGATCGCCGTCAGCAGGGCGAGCTTGTGGGCGGCGTCGGTGCCCTCGATGTCGAAGGTCGGGTCGGCCTCGGCATAGCCGAGGTGCTGCGCCGCCGTCAGGCAGTCGGCGAAGGACAGGCCGTCCTGCTCCATGCGCGTCAGGATGTAGTTGCAGGTGCCGTTGAGGATGCCGTAGACGCGGTTGACCGTGTTGCCGGCCAGCGCCTCGCGCAGCGTCTTGATGATCGGGATGCCGCCGGCCGCCGCCGCCTCGAAATTGAGGCTGACGCCGGCATCCTCGGCGGCGCGGGCAAGCTCCAGCCCGTGGCGGGCGAGCAGCGCCTTGTTGGCGGTCACCACGTGCTTGCCGGCGTCGATCGCCGCCTTGACCGAGGCATGGGCCGGCCCGTCGGCGCCGCCGATCAGCTCGACGAAGAGGTCGTTGCCGGGATCGCGCGCCAGCGCCACCGGATCGTCGAACCAGGTGTAGCCGGAAATGTCGAAGCCGCGGTCCTTGGCGCGATTGCGCGCCGAAACCGCCGCGATCGACATCGGCCGCCCGGTGCGCACGGCAAGGTCGTTGCCGTGGCGCTCCAGGATGCGCACCAGCGAGGACGCCGACGGTGCCGAGACCGGCCAGACCGATGCGCAAGGGCGGCAGGGGCGCGTTCATCGGGCCCGCCTCGCAGCGTCAACCATATGAAAACGCACGGAATTCACTCCGGCCGCCAGCCAGACGCCCCGGCCCGGAAGGGCCCCGGGACGGCGAAATCAGCGGCGGCTGCCCGACATCGCGACGACGTTGTGCAACGTCTTGTCGGCCGATTCAAGGAAGCGTCTGAGGTTCCTGCCGGCCTGGCGGATGCGCTGCTCGTTCTCGACCAGCGCGATGCGGACGTAGCCGTCGCCGTGCTCGCCGAAGCCGACGCCCGGCGACACCGCCAGGTCGGCCTTCTCGATCAGCAGCTTGGAGAATTCCAGCGAGCCCAGCGACTGGAAGCGCTCGGGAACCGGCGCCCAGGCGAACATGGAGGCGGCGGGGCTCGGAATCTCCCATCCGGCGCGGCCGAAGCTGTCGACCAGCGCGTCGCGGCGGCCCTTGTAGGTCGCCCGCATCTCCTCGATGCAGTCGGTCGGGCCGTTGAGCGCCGCCGTCGCCGCCACCTGGATCGGCGTGAAGGCGCCGTAGTCGAGATAGGACTTCACCCGCGCCAGCGCCGCGATCAGGCGCTCGTTGCCGACGGCGAAGCCGATGCGCCAGCCGGCCATGGAGAAGGTCTTCGACATCGAGGTGAATTCCACCGCGACATCCATGGCGCCCGGCACCTGCAGGATGGAGGGCGGCGGGTTGTCGTCGAAATAGACCTCGGCATAGGCGAGGTCCGACAGCACGATCAGCTCGTGGCGGCGGGCGAAGCTGACCAGGTCGCGGTAGAAGTCGAGGTCGGCGACCTGCGCCGTCGGATTGGACGGGTAGCAGACGACCACCGCCAGCGGCTTGGGGATGGAGTGGATCACGGCGCGCTCGAGCGCGTGGAAATAGTCGGCGTCCGGCCGTCGCCGGCAGCGCGCGGATGACGCCGCCGGCCATGAGGAAGCCGAAGGCGTGGATCGGATAGCTCGGATTCGGGCACAGCACCACGTCGCCCGGCGCGGTGATCGCGGTGGCGATGTTGGCGAAGCCCTCCTTCGAGCCGATGGTGACGATCACCTGGGTGTCGGGATTGAGCTTCACGCCGAAGCGGCGGTCGTAATAGGCGGCCTGCGCCTTCCGCAGGCCGTTGATGCCGCGCGAGGCGGAATAGCCGTGGGTGTCGGGACGGCGGGCGGTCTCGCTGAGCTTGTCGACGATGTGCGGCGGGGTCGGCAGGTCGGGATTGCCCATGCCGAGGTCGATGATGTCGGCGCCGGCAGCTCGGGCGCTCGCCTTCAGCCGGTTGACCTGCTCGAAGACATAAGGCGGCAGGCGCCGCACCCGATAGAATTCCGACATGGCTTAAGCCCCGTCCACTGTTGACATCCGCATTCGTCCGGTCCGTCCGGACGGCGCTGTCTAGCACCCTCCGTCGCCAGTTGCACTGGCGACCCGCTGTGCCGGATCGACCTTGTCGGCGGCGCAGGCGGTGGATTTCTTGGTCTTGCCCAGCGTCGCGCTCTGCTTCTTGGCCAGCGCCTCGAGTTCGGCGATCACCTTGGCCTTCTCCGTCGGCGTCAGCAGCTTGCTCTTCGGCTGCTCGGGCACCCGGTTGAGATTGACCGCGGACGGGGCGATGCCTCGTGGTCCGGCGGCTCGGCCTCGGCGACCTCGGCCGCCGGCGGCGCGATCTCCATCGGCGCGGTCGTGCGGGCGCCGGCGCCCGCGGCATCGGAACGGTCGTCTCATCGACCAGCACGGCCGGCCGCGCGACGCTGCCATCGTCTGCGGATCGCCGGGGGCCAGGATGACCGGCTGGCGAGGCGGGATAGGCCGACGCCGCGGTTCCGTCCCCGTCGCGGGCGAATTCGCTCATCGATTGCGCGCAGCCGGAGGCCGCAAGCCCCAGCCCGATGATCGCCGCAGCCGCCATCAGGCGCCGCAAAAGCGTGGCGGCGGCGGGCGGTGCCGCCAATCCGCAGAATTCATGGTGAACAATCGGTTACACAAAGGAGTGGTATTCCGTGAGCGGCACCTTAACAACAGCAGAGTGACAGGAAGCAAGCAAGTGCGAGCGACCAATCAATCCTAAGAGGATAACGGGGCGTCGAAGGATGCCCTAAGTAAGACTTCAATATGGAGAGTTTGATCCTGGCTCAGGATGAACGCTGGCGGCGTGCCTAATACATGCAAGTCGAACGAGAACCTCGTTTTCGGATGAGGGGAGAGTGGCGAACGGGTGAGTAACACATGGCTGACCTGCCCTTCAGAGGGGGACAACTGCTGGAAACGGCAGCTAATACCCCATACGCTCGTTGGGATTAGAAGCCCGATGAGGAAAGCCTTCGGGTGCTGAAGGAGGGGGCTGTGGCCCATCAGCTAGTTGGTAGGGTAACGGCCTACCAAGGCGAGGACGGGTAGGGGGCCTGAGAGGGTGACCCCCCACACGGGCACTGAGAGACGGGCCCGACTCCTACGGGAGGCAGCAGTAAGGGATATTGCGACAATGGGCGAAAGCCTGACGCAGCAACGCCGCGTGCGGGATGACGGCCTTCGGGTTGTAAACCGCTTTTCGAGGTGAAGAGGAAGGACGGTAGCCTCGGAATAAGTCTCGGCTAACTACGTGCCAGCAGCCGCGGTAAAACGTAGGAGGCGAGCGTTATCCGGATTTACTGGGTGTAAAGCGCGTGCAGGCGGCTCTGTAAGTTGTGCGTGAAAGCGCCCAGGCTCAACCGGGCGAGGACGTGCAAAACTGCGGGGCTAGAGGTAGGTAGAGGCAGATGGAATTCCGGGTGTAGTGGTGAAATGCGTAGAGATCCGGAGGAACACCAGTGGCGAAGGCGGTCTGCTGGGCCTGACCTGACGCTCAGACGCGAAAGCATGGGGAGCGAACGGGATTAGAAACCCCGGTAGTCCATGCCGTAAACGATGTGAACTAGGTGTTGCGCCGTCAAGGGCGCAGTGCCGCAGCTAACGTGATAAGTTCACCACCTGGGGACTACGGCCGCAAGGTTAAAACTCAAAGGAATTGACGGGGGCCCGCACAAGCAGCGGAGCGTGTGGTTTAATTCGAGGCTACACGAAGAACCTTACCTGGGCTTGACATGGCGGTGGTAGGGAACCGAAAGGGGACCGACCTTCGGGAGCCGTCACAGGTGCTGCATGGCTGTCGTCAGCTCGTGTCGTGAGATGTTCGGTTAAGTCCGGTAACGAGCGCAACCCTTGTCGTTAGTTACAAGTGTCTAGCGAGACTGCCCGTTGAACGCGGGAGGAAGGTGGGGATGACGTCAAGTCAGCATGGCCTTTATGTCCAGGGCTACACACACGCTACAATGGCCAGTACAATGGGTCGCCAACCCGCGAGGGGGAGCCAATCCAGAGAAAGCTGGTCTCAGTTCGGATTGCAGGCTGCAACCCGCCTGCATGAAGTCGGAGTTGCTAGTAACCGCAGGTCAGCTATACGCGGTGAATACGTTCCCGGGCCTTGTACACACCGCCCGTCACGTCATGGGAGCTGGTCATGCCTGAAGTCGGTGGGCTAACCGTAAGGAGGCAGCCGTCAAAGGCAGGGCTGGTGACTGGGACGAAGTCGTAACAAGGTAGCTGTACCGGAAGGTGCGGCTGGATCACCTCCTTTCTAAAGGCTACGGCCTGAGGAGGAGCGCGCGAGCGCCCGCGAAACGAAGCACGCACTTGGCAAGCGTTTCCTGTCACTGAGCTGGGGTTAAGGGGCGAAAAGCCGGTTAGCGATCAGCGTTAGCACATTAGCTTAAAAACTGAAGACAGCCGGAGCGATGCAACGGCCAAGCTAAGCTAACGCGAACGCTAACAGCTATGGCAAGGGGTCTGTAGCTCAGCCTGGTTAGAGCACTCGCCTGATAAGCGAGAGGTCATCCGTTCGAGCCGGATCAGACCCACAGGGAAACAAGTTGTTAGTGGTTGGTTATGGGTCAAAACTAAAAACCAATCACTAATCACGGTCTTTTCCAGGGGACGTAGCTCAGCTGGGAGAGCGGTGCCTTTGCAAGGCATAGGTCAGGGGTTCGAGTCCCCTCGTCTCCAAGCGGTCGATGGGGGGGGTAGCTGAGGGCTGAAAGCTCATTGTCAAGCGCTAAAAAAGGCTTGACGACGAGGACAGCGTCCGGTAGACTAGGGCCAGCGTTAAGAGTAGGTTAAAGCGCGCGAGGTGCAGTTGGCGATAGTAGTGAGCACGAGCGAACTGAATAGATAAGACGACAGAGCGTCGAGCGCGAGCAGTGAGCAAGAGCGGCCCGATAACTGTCGGGCCGTTGTCATGAGTGACCGGGAATAGCAGTCGAGGGGTGGCGGTGAGCGCGAGTTGACCGGCACCGGTCGGAAGCGAATTCCGAGCACCTTAACAAGTGCATACAGCGAAAAGTAACGCGAGAACATCAATTTCTCCGTATCACATGCAGGATAAGCTACTAAGAGCATACGGTGGATGCCTTGGTGTCAACTGCCGATGAAGGACGTGGTACACTGCGTTAAGCTCCGGTGAGGGGTGTGCACCCGCATGAGCCGGAGATGTCCGAATGGGGAAACCCGCGTGGGGGAATGCCTGCGCAGCCTGGTCTGAACACATAGGGTCAGGCAGGGAACCCGGGGAACTGAAACATCTCAGTACCCGGAGGAAAAGAAACGATTTCCCGAGTAGTGGCGAGCGAAAGGGAAGCAGCCCAAACCGACCGGCTGCCGGGCGGGGTTGTAGGGCAGCGCATAAACGCAGCGACCAGAAGTCGAATGGCTCTGGAAAGGCCGGCCAAAGACGGTGATAGCCCGGTAGACGGACGGGTAGCTGCGGGGCGCTGTACCTGAGTACCACGGGGCACGCTAATCCTGTGGGAAGCTGGGGGGTCCACCCTCCAAGGCTAAATACAGTTGACGACCGATAGCGGACAAAGTACCGTGAGGGAAAGGTGAAAAGAACCCCGGTAAGGGGAGTGAAATAGAACCTGAAACCGTGTGCTTACAAGCAGTCAGAGGGTCGCAAGCCCTGATGGCGTGCCTCTTGGAGAATGAGCCAGCGAGTTTATCTCTGGTGGCGAGGTTAAGGGAGGAACACCCGGAGCCGCAGCGAAAGCGAGTCTGAAGAGGGCGAGCAGTGGCCAGGGATGAGACACGAAACCAGGTGAGCTACCCATGGCCAGGCTGAAGCGACGCTAAACCGTCGTGGAGGGCCGAACCTTTCAACGTTGCAAAATTGAGGGATGAGCTGTGGGTAGGGGTGAAATGCCAAACGAACCTGGAGATAGCTTGTTCTCCCCGAAATAGCTTTAGGGCTAGCGTTCGCGAGACTGTCTGGGAGGTAAAGCACTGGATGGGCTAGGGGCCTCACGGTTACCGAACCCAACCAAACTCGGAATGCCCAGACAGGTCAGCGCGGCAGTCGGACGGTGGGAGATGAGTTTCATCGTCGAGAGGGAAACAGCCCAGACCCCCAGCTAAGGTCCTCAAATATACGGCTAAGTGGGAAACGAGGTGGGAGTGTTTAGACAGCCAGGAGGTTGGCTTAGAAGCAGCCACCCTTTAAAGAGTGCGTAATAGCTCACTGGTCAAACGCTCCTGCGCGGATAATGTAACGGGGCTCAAGCCGTATCACCGAAGCTAGGGATTGTCGCCTTAAGACGACGTAGTAGGGGAGCGTTCTGCGGGCAGACGAAGCAGGTCGGCAAGGGCGTGTGGAGCGACGCAGAAGTGAGAATGCTGGCATGAGTAGCGTAAAACATGTGAGAACCATGTTCGCCGTAAGTCTAAGGTTTCCGACGGAAGGTCAGTCCGCGTCGGGTTAGTCGGGCCTTAGCCGAGGCTGAAAAGCGTAGGTGATGGACAACGGGTTAATATTCCCGTACCACCGGGCGGGAGCGATGAAGGGACGCCGTAGGGTAGCCCAGCCGCTGGAGTGGATGGCGGTGCCAAGCGAGATACTCAATGAGGGGGTAGGCAAATCCGCCCCTGAGAGGAAGGCGTGACGGCGGAGCCTCCGGGCCACAAGTGGGTGAGCCCAACGGCCAAGAAAAGCTTCTAAGTGATGAACGTCCGGTGCCCGTACCGCAAACCGACACAGGTAGACGGGTAGAGCATACCAAGGCGAACGGGAGAACCCTCGTTAAGGAATTAGGCAAAATAGCCCCGTAACTTCGGGAGAAGGGGCGCCTGCGCGAGCAGGCCGCAGTGAAAGGGCTCTAGCAACTGTTTAACAAAAGCACAGGTCTCTGCCAACGCGCAAGCGGATGTATAGGGGCTGACACCTGCCCAGTGCCGGAAGGTTAAGGGGAGGGGTTAGGCGTAAGCCGAAGCTCAGAACCGAAGCCCCGGTGAACGGCGGCCGTAACTATAACGGTCCTAAGGTAGCGAAATTCCTTGTCGGGTAAGTTCCGACCCGCACGAATGGTGTAATGACTGGAGCACTGTCTCAACGAGGGACCCGGCGAAATTGAAATACGTGTGAAGATGCGCGTTACCCGCAGCAGGACAAAAAGACCCCGTGGAGCTTTACTACACCTTGTTATTGCGTTAGGGCTGGACTTGTGCAGGATAGCTGGGAGACTGAGAAGCTGGCGCGTCAGCGTCGGTGGAGTCAACGTTGAGATACCAGCCTGGTTTAGTCTTGGCCCTAACCGTTGACCGTTAAACCGGCAGCGGGACAGTGACAGGCGGGTAGTTTGACTGGGGCGGTCGCCTCCGAAAAGGTAACGGAGGCGCCCAAAGGTGCCCTCAGGGTGAATGGAAACCACCCATGGCGTGTAAAGGCAAAAGGGCGCTTGACTGCGAGACCAACACGTCGAGCAGAGACGAAAGTCGGGCTTAGTGATCCCACGGTACCGAGTGGAAGGGCCGTGGCTTACCGGATAAAAGCTACCCCGGGGATAACAGGCTAGTCTTGCCCAAGAGTTCACATCGACGGCAAGGCTCGGCACCTCGATGTCGGCTCATCGCATCCTGGGGCTGGATCAGGTCCCAAGGGTTGGGCTGTTCGCCCATTAAAGCGGTACGTGAGCTGGGTTCAGACCGTCGTGAGACAGGTCGGTCTCTATCCGCTGTGGGCGCAAGGAGGTTGAGAGGCGCTGCCCCTAGTACGAGAGGACCGGGGTGGACACAGCGCTGGTGTGCCGGTTGTCACGCCCGTGGCATAGCCGGGTAGCCACCTGTGGACACAGATAACCGCTGAAAGCATCTAAGCGGGAAACTGACCTCAAGATGAGCCTCCTCACTGGATAACCAGGTAAGACCGCTGGGTAGACCACCAGTTGGATAGGCCGGACGTGCACGCTAGTAATGGGTTTAGCGAACCGGTACTAATGGTCGAGGGCTTATCCTCCGTGATACGGAGAAGTTGGTGTTCTGGCGTTACACGCTTATGCACAATTGATAGCCCAGCTATCATCTGAACCGCTGTCACATCCGTGGTCAGGTGGTTGGTGTCTGTGGCGGTGGGGGTACACCCGGTCCCTTCTCGAACCCGGTCGTTAAGCCCACCCGCGCCGATGGTACTGAGGGGGTAGCCCCTTGGGAGACTAGGTCGATGCCAACCCTCTGACCTCGTTCTCTTTCTCCCCCCCCTGGCGTGATTTTCCCTTCTGAATAGCTAATCTCTGCCAATTCGCGCTCAGAAATGCGCTATCCGGACAATTTTCTGAATTTTGTCTTAAAATTTTTAAAATGCGCCAAGTCTGTGGTATCATTCACCCTGTTTTTCATGCCGCTAGTTTGTTTGACACCCATTGGCCTTTATGCTAATCTCTAAATTGTTTGTTCTAATTTGAACAAACAGCACTTAACCAATCTTTACCCTACGGAGATTCTTACCGTGCCATCAGATTTTGCACCTATAGTCGCGCTGTTAGTTATTTCGGTTGGGGTAAGTTTCATAATCGTTGTCATGTCGCGGCTGTTGGGCCCTTTCGCCCGACAGCGCGGAAACTTGCTCCTTATGAGAGCGGTATGCAGCCCTATGGTGAAGCTATTCGCCGAATTCCGGTGAAGTTTTACCGAGTGGCTGTTTTGTTTATCCTGTTTGACATCGAAGTCATCTTCTTTTTGCCCTGGGCAGTCGTTTTCCGCGACCTTCGGATTTATGGTCTGGTGGTGATGGGTGTATTCTTCTTCATCTTGACCGTCGGTTTCGTGTATGAATGGAAGGTTGGAGGCTTGGAATGGGAGTAACATCGAAGCTTGGCGACATGGGAGTCGTTACTCTCAGATTAGAGGATGCGATCAACTGGGCGCGCACCCGCGCCATGTGGCCGATGCTGTTCGGGCTGGCCTGCTGCGCTATTGAAATGATGAGTGCCCAGGCGTCACTATACGACCTGTCGCGTTTCGGGATGGAGCTCATGCGACCCAGCCCGCGCCAGAGTGACTTGATGATCGTGGCAGGCCGGGTAACGCGCAAAATGGCCCCGGTGCTGCGGCAGCTTTACGACCAGATGCCGGAACCGAAATGGGTTATCAGTATGGGAGATTGCGCGTCGTGCGGCGGCGTCTTTAACAACTATGCTATCGTGCAGGGCGTAGACGAGATTGTTCCGGTTGATATTTACGTGGCGGGGTGCCCGCCGCGCCCGGAACAGCTTATTCATGGCATCATCACGCTGCACGAACGGATAAAGCAAGAACACCTGTCGGACTGGGCCTAATTCGGGATAGTGAGCTAAGCAAATGACGGCACTTGATCCTATCGAAGCACTACAGACGGCGTTTGGTGACGCTGTTCAGGATACGCTGCTTTTCAGGGGAGAAACTACCATCACGGTAGCGGGCGAGAAGATCGTCGAAATTTGTCGTTACTGCCGTGATACAAAAGGCTTGGAATACAATTTTCTATCGGATGTGACAGGCATTGATTACTACCCCCAATCTCCCCGCTTTGCCATGGCTTATCACCTGTATTCGATGGTGCATAATCGCGCCCTGCGTCTCAAAGTCTATCTGTCCGATGAAGAACCAACTGTGGCGAGCGTAACGGAGGTCTTCCCGGCGGCGAACTGGCTGGAGCGTGAAATTTACGACCTGTTGGGGGTCACGTTTACCGGGCACCCCGATTTGCGCCGCATCCTGATGCCGGACAATTGGGAAGGGCACCCGCTGCGCAAAGATTACCCGTTGGGGTACGAGACGGTGCAGTTTTCCTTCAATTTTGACGAAGTTGACAAGCATAAACCCTACGCGAAGGAATAAAGACGTATGGCTGATGAAAGCATTTGGGCGGGGGATGTCGAACAGCTCAAGGGACTGGTTTCTGAACGGGCGCTGACCGGCGAAACGATGGTCCTTAACATGGGTCCCCAGCACCCCAGTACGCATGGCGTGCTGCGTCTGATGCTGGAATTGGACGGCGAAGAGGTGGTCAACTGCGTGCCGGATATCGGTTATCTCCATACCGGCATCGAGAAAAACATGGAAGTCGAAGCGCTACGAGCAGGCCATCGTCATGACAGACCGGATGGATTATCTGAATCCGATGGGCAACAACCTCGTGTACTGCCTCGCCATGGAAAAACTATTCGATCTGGACGTGCCGCCGCGCGCGCAGGTACCTGCGGGTGATGCTGGCGGAATTGACGCGGATCAACAGTCATCTGGTGTGGTTGGGCACGCACGCGCTCGACATCGGCGCGATGAGCGTGTTCCTGTACTGCTTCCGCGAGCGTGAAAAGCTGCTGGACATCTTCGAGATGGTGTCCGGCCAGCGCATGATGAGCACGTATTTTCGCCCCGGCGGGGTGTGGCGCGATGTACCCGAAGAGTTCGAGCCCGCCGTGCGCGACTTTATCGAGCTACTTCCCGCCGCGCCTGAACGATTACGACAAGCTGCTGACCGCTAACCCGATCTGGCTGGACCGCACGCAGGGGATTGGCTTCCTCTCGGCGGACGACGCGATCCGGCTTGGATGCACCGGACCGACACTGCGCGGTTCGGGCGTGAACTGGGATATTCGCAAAGCGCTTCCCTACAGCGGCTATGAAGACTTTGAATTTGATGTGCCGTTGGGACAGCACGGCGATATTTATGATCGTTATCTGGTGCGCATGGAAGAAATGCGGCAGAGCTTACGGATCGTCCGGCAGGCGCTGGACAATCTACCGGACGGCCTGTTCCGCTCCAATAACCGCAAGTACGTGCCGCCGCCACGTGCTGAATTGGGGCAAAGCATGGAAGCGGTCATCCACCACTTCAAGCTGTGGACGGAAGGTTTCCATCCGCCGAAGGGTGAAGTTTACATGCGGGTTGAGAGTCCGCGCGGCGAGTTGGGCTGTTTCCTGGCAAGCGATGGCAGCCCCAAACCCTGGCGTGTCCATTTCCGCACGCCGAGTTTTGTACACCTGAGCGCCCTGCCGCATATGGCGAAAGGTTATCTGATCGCCGATCTGGTCGGGATCATCGGAACGATTGATATTGTGCTTGGAGATTGCGACCGCTAACCGCTGGCGGCGTGTGCCACATTGGGAGAAATGCCGTGCTGGCAGAGAAATACACCGACCGTATCGAAAAAATCTTCTCAAAATACCCGGATAAGCGCTCCGGCATGATGGACTTGCTATACCTGGCGCAGGAAGAATATGGCTGGCTCTCGGACGAGGCGTTGCAGGAAGTGGCCGAGTTATGTGACGTCGATCCGACTCAGGCCCATTCGATTGCCGGTTTTTACACCATGTTCTCCGAGAAGCCCAAAGGCAAGTACTGGCTCCAGGTCTGTACCGATCTGCCGTGTGCGCTGCGGGGCGCAGACAAGTTTTATAAACAACTGTGTGATTATCTTGGCGTCGAGGACGGCGGCACGACCGATGACGGGGTTTTCACCGTCGAGCAGGTGATGTGTCTGGCCGCCTGTGATAAAGCGCCGATGATGCAGTGCAACTTCCACTACCACGAAAATCTTGATATGGATACCGTGAAGACGCTCATCGAGCAGCTACGCGCCAAAGCGAAAAAAGCAGAGCAGTCATAATGGTCAACGCGGTAGGGACGGTTGTTACGCTTACGGCGAACGACTATGACGCCATTCGGGAACTCTGGCAGATCGCCGGGTTGTCGATCAGACCGATCGGTCGTGACAGCCGCGAGCAGTTTGCGGCTCAGTTGGCGGGCGGTCTTCAAACGGTTGTCGGCGTGCGGGATGGTCAGCGTTTGATCGGCGTCGTGGTCACAACCCACGATGGCCGCAAAGGCTGGATCAACCGGCTGGCCGTCCATCCGGATTATCGCCGTCAGGGATTGGGGCGGCGTTTGATCCGTGAAGCCGAGCAGGTGCTCCACAACCAGGGGCTGCACATCATCGCGGCCCTGATCGAGCCTGAAAACGCGGCGAGCCTGGCCTTGTTTCAGCAGACCGGATATGCCGATTATTCGGGTATGCATTATGTGACCAAACGGGAGAACGACAGCGTCTAGGATGCGCGCTCATGCTCCCGAACGGCGGCGCGCGCTGTTGGTAGGTGTACCGGTGATTTTGGCAGGGCTGCTGTTGGTGACGGTGGCGATGCTCAGAGCGCCGTGGCCGTCCGATCCGGTTTCGTTGTTCAACACGACGGTATCGTACAGCGAGCGGCTGCGCGGTTTGCCAAACGCCCTCGACAGCCGAACGCCTGAATGGTACGGGCGGCGTGTTTTCGATGGGTTGGCGCTCTGTCTGTTGGTCATCGGGTATGTCAGCGTCGGGCTGATCATCTGGACGAATGAGTGGCGAGCGCTGATCGTGTTGGTCCTGGTCGGTATAGGCGGCACGCTGTACGGCGGCTCCATCGGGTTATATGTTGGGCCGATCTTGACGACTGGTGGTTATGCGTTGGTGCTGTTTGGGGCCGGGCTGAATTTGACCAGCCAGACCCTCATTGAGACAAAATATCACGAACTAACCCAGACGGAACGGGAAAAATATGACACACATTTTGCTGCGCAACCGTGAAATACCTGACATCTGGCAGTTTGACACGTATGTTGCCAATGGCGGGTATGACGGGCTGAAAAAAGCGGTCCAGGAGCACACGCCGGAAGAGGTGATTCAGATCGTGCTGGACTCCAACCTGCGTGGGCGGGGCGGGGCGGGTTTTCCGACCGGGCGTAAGTGGAGTTTCATCCCGAAGGACGCGGAAAGGAAATACGTCACGCTCAACGCGGACGAGAGCGAGCCGGGTACCTTCAAAGATCGAGAACTGCTGGAAAAGAACCCGCATCAGGTGATCGAGGGCGTGATGATCGCGGCTTACGCGATCCAGGCGACGGCGGTTTACATTTACTGTCGCGGCGAGTTCTGGGACCTCGCGCACGCGCTCGAAGAGCGCATCGAAGAGGCGCGGAAAGCAAATCTGGTCGGGGACAACGTGCTTGGCTCCGGCTGGAGCTGCCCGGTCCATGTGCACCTGGGGGCAGGCGCGTATATCTGCGGCGAGGAAAGCGCGCTGCTCAACAGTCTGCAAGGGCTGCTCGGTCAGCCGCGTGTGCGCCCGCCGTTCCCCGCGCAGATGGGCGGCGGCCTGTATTATTATCCGACCGTCGTCAACAACGTCGAAACGCTGTCGAACGTGCCCTGGATTATCGTCAACGGGGCGGATGCGTATAAGGCCATCGGCACGCCGCAAAGCCCCGGCCCGAAGATTTTCTGCATGAGCGGGCACGTCGCCAGGCCGGGCAATTACGAGCTGCCGCTGGGGACGACCTTCCGCGAATTGATTTATGAGCACGCGGGCGGGATTCCGAATGGAAAGAAGCTCAAAGCGATTTTGCCGTCGGGCGCGAGCGGTCCCGTTTTGCGGGTGAGCGATGAAGTGTTGGACACGCCGCTGACCTACGAGGCTGTCACGCAGATCGGCAGCACGCTGGGATCGGCCTCGATTATTCTGATGGACGAAGATACTGACATGGTTTGGGCGGCGGCCAAGATGACCCATTTCTTCAAACACGAGAGCTGCGGTAAATGTACGCCGTGCCGTGAGGGGACGTATTGGCTGGACAAGATTTACGAGCGGCTGTTAAGCGGCAATGGCACGCAGCGCGATCTTGAGCGGCTGGCGGAAGTGCCTACCCACATGCAGGGTGGTACGACGCTGTGCGCATTGGGCGAATTTGCCGCTAACCCGGTGCTGGTTACCGTCCAACAGTTCCGCGATGAGTATGAGCGGTATATATCGGCTGCGCCAGAAAAAGCAGCCCCGGTTGCCGAAGTGGGTATATAAGATTTTTGGAGGCTCTGATTTTTGGGGAGCGACATGGGTAAAACCGTAACCATAACAATTGATGGGCATAAGTATCAGGTTCCGCAAGGCGCGAATCTGATCGATACTGCCAAGAAACACGACATCGACATTCCGGTCTTTTGTTACCACCCTAAATTGAAACCGGTGGGAATGTGCCGGATGTGTCTGGTTGAGTTGGGGAGCGTCTCCATCAACCGCGAAACCGGGCAGCCGGACCTCGATGCCGATGGGCAGCCGGTTGTGCGCTGGAATCCTAAGCTCCAGACGGCTTGCACGCAGACGGTTAACGAGGGAATGGTCGTGCGCACGACCACCGCTAAAGTGGTCGAAGGGCGCAACGCGATTCTCGAATACTTGCTGACCAGCCATCCGCTTGACTGCCCGGTGTGTGACAAGGGCGGTGAGTGTCCGCTGCAAAATCTGACGATGGCTTATGGGCCGGGTGAGTCGGAGTTTGTTTACGGCGACAAAATGCACCTGGCGAAGCACGTGCCCCTGGGCGACCTGATCTACCTGGACCGCGAGCGGTGCATTCAGTGTGCGCGCTGCACGCGTTTCTGCGAGGAGATCGCCGGGGATGAGGTGCTGGCCTTCCACGAGCGCGGACGCCGTCTGCAAATCGTCACGATTAGCGATCCCCCGTTCGATACCAAGTTCAGCGGCAACACGACCGACATCTGCCCGGTCGGGGCGCTTACGACGGAGGACTTCCGTTTTGGGGCGCGGCCCTGGGAACTCACCGAAGTGCCGAGCATCTGCCCACACTGCCCTGTGGGCTGCAATATCAGCGCCAGCACACGTCTGGACCGCGATTCCGGCGGCAAAAAGATGATCAAGCGCATCATGCCGCGCCAAAACGAGGCGGTGAACGAAATCTGGATTTGTGATAAGGGCCGTTTCGGTCACCATCACAGCCAGTCGGATCAGCGCGTGCTACAGCCGATGATCCGCCGTGACGGTCAATGGGTGGAAATCGACTGGAAGACGGCTTACCAGGAAGTCGCCGCGAAGTTGGCGCACTACGGCCAGCGGGCCGGGTTCCTGGCCGGACCGAGCCTGACTAACGAGGACCTGTGGGAAATGCGCAAACTGGCGCGCCTGACTCATCGTGACTGCCAGCTTGGGCTGTGGCCGCCGACGATGACCGGCCTCGAAAACGTCACGCAGGTTGGGGTTGGTGTGGGCACGCGGCTCCAGGGTATGGGGCCGGAAAGCGCCGTCCTGGTGATCGCTTCCGATTTCGACGAGGAAGCGCCGATCTGGTGGCTCCAGGTTAAGCAGGCAGCGGATCGCGGCGCGAAGGTCGTGGTAGCCAACGGGCGCGCGACCAAGCTGGATCAGTACGCGGCGGCGGCAGTGCATTATGATTACGGCGATGCCGCGACGGTTTTGAATAACTTTGCGGCGATAGCACGGCGGAACAACAAGATCGCGGACGATCTGATTGGCGAGCGCGTCGACGGTTACGACACGTTCGAAGCCGATCTCAAGGGGACGCGCGTCCCGGCGGAACAAGCCGCTGCGGCGGAATTTCTGTTGGATGCCGAGAACCTGATCGTTTTCGTGGGCGGCGAAGGGGTGACGCTGGCGCAGCACGCCGAACTGATGCAGGCTGCCGCCAATTTGTTGATCATCACCGGGCACGTCGCGCGGCCCAACAACGGGCTGGTGGCCGTCTGGCCGGGCGCGAACACTCAGGGCGCGCTGGACATGGGTTTCTCGTCTGAAGCGGCGGCTGATTTGTTCGAGAATCCGCCCGCGCTGTGGATCATCGGCGAAGCGGACCCGGCGGGTGACGATACGCACGCGGCGTCCGTGCTTGACCAGGCCGAGTTTGTGATCGTCAGCACGCAGTTTATGACGGCGACGGCTGAACAGGCTGATCTGGTGCTGCCGGTGCAGAGTTTTGCCGAGCGCGAAGGCTCGTTTACGACCGGGATGCGCCGTGTGCAGCGCTTCTACATGGCACAGACGCCGCTGGAAGGTCCGCTGCCCGGTTGGAAGGTATTTGCCCATATCGGGGCGGGCATGAAAAACGGCGAGCGCCCGCGTATTTCTGCCGCGTTGGTCATGCGCGACATTACGCAGCACGTGCTGCGTTATAACGAGATGGGTTATACCAGTCTGGCGCACGTCGAGCCGCAGTTCCCGGATGTGGGTGGGCTTGACTTGTACTACGGCGGGACCGCCTACTCAAATCACGGTGGGCTGGGTATCGAGTGGGCGACGAATGCCGAACGCGAGAAGTACCGGCTAACCGTGCGCCCGGTCGAGAAGTCCTCCGGCAAGCTGGGCGGTATGGTAGTCGTGCCGGTCCGCGTGCTGTATGATCGGGATACCCTGTTCGCCGCCAGCGCCATTATGCACGCGCATGTCCCCGCGCCGTATGCTGAGTTCAACCGCCAGGACGCGGACGAGTCCGGCATCGCCGACGGCGATCCGGTGCTGATCTTGGTCGGCGATCTGGAAATCCCAGTGCAGGCGCGGGTGGATAGCCGGGCACCCGCCGGGATCGTGCTGCTGCCCCGCCGTCTGAGCGCGTCTCCAACGCTGCTTGTGCCCGCTAAGTGCTCCGTGCAGAAAATTGAGGAGTAGATTCCGGTATGTTTGGACCAGGCGAATCCAGTGTCGTCGTTGAATGTGCCGCAAACGGAACCTGTTCGGTCATTCACGCGATAGTCACCAGTCTAATCCTGTTTGTCGTGCTGCTCACGGGTTTTGCCTATACAACCGTGTTGGAGCGCCGTTTTCTGGCTTTCATCCAGTCGCGCATCGGGCCGAACCGTGCGGGTCCGAAGGGCCTGCTGCAACCGGTGGCGGATGGCATCAAGCTGATCTTTAAGGAAGACGTTACCCCGGCTTCGGCGCAAAAAGTGGTGTTCTGGCTTGCGCCGGTGATCAAACTGGTGCCGTCGCTGCTGGTCGTCGCCGTTATTCCGTTTGGCCCGCCGATCTCGATCCCCTGGTTCGATGGCAAATGGTACCGGATGACACAGGGATTGGCCGACGTTAACGTCGGCGTGCTGTGGGTGCTCGGTATCACCAGCATCGGTATTTACGGGATTGTGCTGGCCGGATGGTCGAGCAATAACAAGTACGCGATGTTAGGCGGGTTGCGCTCCACAGCCCAGATGATCAGCTACGAGCTGAGTATGGGGTTGTCCATCGTGGTCCCGGTGCTGCTGGCCGGATCGATGGGCATCGGGGACATCATCAATGCGCAAAACCATACGCCGATCCTGAGCTGGTACGTGTTCGAGAATCCGTTGGCAGCGATGATCTTGATGGTCGCGCTGTTGGCCGAAGTCAATCGCTCGCCGTTTGATATGCCGGAGGCCGAACAAGAACTGACCGCCGGATACCATCCGAGTACAGCGGCATGAAATTCGCCATGTTCTTCCTGGCGGAATATGTCAGCATGATCACGGTGAGCATGATCGGCACGGCCATGTATTTTGGCGGGTATCACTTCCTGTTGGTCGATCAAGCTGCCGCTGCTCGGTCCGGTGGTCTACACGGTCAAAGTGATCGCTCTGCTGCTGGTGATGATCTGGGTGCGCGGTACATTGCCCCGCATTCGTTATGACCGGCTGATGGCGTTTGGCTGGAAGGTGATGCTGCCGCTGGCGTTGGTGGCGGTGGCGTGGTCGTCGGTGACGGTGATTTTGTCGGAAGAACTCGATTCGCACGCGTACATCGTCGTGATTGCGATCAGCTGGCTGGTGTTCATTGGCGCGATGGCGATCTGGTTCAGCCGCGTGGGACGCAAGTCTGAGCCTGCATCCCCGACCCAGCAGATCGAGGTGGTGTCACTTTCCGGTGGGCAGGGGCGGGCACGCTGGCTTTTCGCACGCTAGACCGGCTGGTAGGACTGCCTATTGCGCTGGTGAATGCGATCGCCGGGCGCGGACGAAACGATCACGATGGGGCAGACGAGTGACGTTGTATTGGGAGCGAAGGTAATAAACTATGAATTTGGTACGTGGATTTGCAACGACCATTAAACATCTGCTGGAAGGTCCGGTAACTGTTCAATATCCTGAAGAGGAACGGCCATGCGCGAGCGCTTTAAGGGGCGACATGCGCTGAAACGGTACGATAACGGGTTGGAGAAATGTATCGGCTGCTCGCTGTGTGCGGCGGCCTGTCCGGCGGATGCGATTTGGGTCGAGGCGGCTGAAAATACCGACGAGGAACGCTACAGCCCCGGTGAACGTTACGCCAAGACGTACGAAATCAACATGCTGCGGTGCATCTTTTGCGGCTATTGCGAAGACGCTTGTCCGACCGAGGCGATTGTGCTGGAACACGAGTTCCGGCTGAGCTTCAATGATCGCCGGGACGCAGATCGTATACTAAAGACATGCCTGATCGATCCGGTGCCGCCGGGTGCGTGTCAGGCGACGCCGCGCCAGACCGAACCGGGCGAGTTTACGCGCTCGATCCCGGACATGAAAGACCCGGCTGTAGGGGATTTACCAAGGGAAGCCGAGAGACGTGCTTGGCTTCCCGGTGGACTTGAGCTACACTGCATTCTGATTCGATGTGATGGTCCTGAGTTTGGCCGCTCGTAACTATCAGGACGGCATTTATCTATGGAACTGACGCTTTTTATCATTGTGGGGGCGGTGGCGATCATCTCCGGCAGCGATGATGTTGATCAGTGAGAACGCCATACACAGCGCGCTGTTCCTGATCCTCAACTTTGCATGTATCGCGTTCTTTTTCCTCATGCTCAACGCGCCGTTTCTGGCGATGGTGCAAATCACCGTCTATGCCGGCGCAATCATGGTCCTGTTCCTGTTTGTGATCATGCTGCTGGGCGCAGAGCGCGTGCTGCCGGAAGATCCACCCGCGCTTTCGCTGGATGGCTCCCGCTGTGATTGTCCTGGCGCTGGCCTTCTTGATCGTCGCCAGCGTGGCGATCATCGGCGGTGAGATCGATCTGGTCGCACCGGACAAGTCACAACCGTATGTGCGGGTCGTTCATGCGCTGGATGGCGTCGCGGCGGTTGACCTGTATCTGGACGATCAGCCGGTCGTTAAGGGACTGGATTACGGCCAGGGCACCGATTTCAAGACGTGGAAGGAAGGCCGCTACGAGGCCGATCTGTATGCGGCGGGCGCGGACCCGCCACCGATCAGCCGTTGGCCGCGCAGCGCATTGACGTCACCGCCGGAAAGGCGCTGTCATTGGTCGCTGTGGGCCGGACAGGCAGCCTTTCAGGGGTAGCACTGGTGGTAGCAGCGGACAACCTGACTTACGGCAATAAAAACGACGCGGTGCGCGTCATCGCCGTTAACGCTCTGCCCGATCGTCCATCGGTGGATGTGTTGGACGAAACGGAAGACAGCCGGACGGTGTTGGTGGATGCGCTGCCCTATGGCAAAGCCTCCGAAATGTTTGAAGTGACCAAGGGGACGTATACCATCGGCCTGTATGCCAACGGCAATGATCGTAACCGGCTGGTGGCGCTTAAAGACGAGAAATTTGACGCGAACACGTCCGTGCTGTGGGTTTTCACGGAGGAACGTCAGGCTGATAACTCGTTTATCGATGTCGTGATCAACCTGGACGCGACGACGTATCCGCTGTTTGGCAGTCCGACCCAGGTTGGGCGGCTGCTGTTTACGGATTATGTGCTGCCGTTCGAGATGGTGGCGCTGCTGCTGCTCGTGGCAATGATCGGGGCGATTGTGCTGACGCACGAAACGCTGGCCCCGCGCCGCCAGATGGTTCGCCGGTTGGCGAATCCACCCGCTGGTTTGGAGCAGCCGATTATCGGGGAATCCGGCAAGTAACGACGCCGAGAGGGAACACTATGGGAGCATCAGGAGTATCGATAGAGCTTTACGTGCTGCTCAGTGCGGTTTTGTTCATCATGGGCGTGATGGGCGTCCTGCTGCGCCGTAACGCTATCCTGGTTTTTATGTCTGTTGAGTTGATGTTAAACGCTGGTAACCTGGCACTGGCGGCGTTTGCCCGGCAGTGGGCGAATGGCGCCGGGCAGTTGATGGTGTTTTTCGTCATGACAGTCGCCGCTGCGGAAGTGGCGGTTGGGTTGGCGCTAATCGTGGCGATTTTCCGCACCAAGAAAAGCATCAACATTGACGAGTTGCATATGTTTAAAGACTGAGTCCCTGGCGCATACAGTCGAGAGGCGCGCATGGAAAACTTTTTTGATCTTGTACCGCTTGTAGTTTTGATCCCGCTGGCCGGGATGCTGATCAATTTGTTCGCTGGCAAACGGTTGGGCGAGCGCGGCGTGGCGATCATCGGCGTCGGCGCGAGCGGCCTGGCGTTTGTCATCGCGGTGCTGCTGTGGCTGGCCCAGGTGAATACCGGCTACGACCCGGCGGTGGTCAGTATACCGCTGCTGTCGTCCGACTGGATCACTATTCCGTCGGCGCATGTGCTCATTCCCTGGGAATTTCGGGTGGACTCGTTAAGCGTCACGATGATGCTGGTCGTGACGGGTGTCGGCTCGCTGATTCACCTTTACTCGGTGGGTTACATGCACGGGGATTAGCGCTTTCAGCGTTTC
Organism: uncultured Actinomycetota bacterium; assembly: GCA_963730165.1. GTDB lineage: Bacteria > Actinomycetota > Actinomycetes > Actinomycetales > Dermatophilaceae > DASSQJ01. Next base: position 323,503 of record CAVSQS010000008.1, on the reverse strand, counting down.
TTCGTGTACATGAACATGTTCCTGGTCTTCATGCTCATCCTGGTCACCGGCAACAATTACCTGATGATGTTTGTCGGCTGGGAAGGCGTGGGGCTGTGCTCGTACCTGCTGATCGGGTTCTGGTTCGACAGGCCGGACGGTGTAGGGTGGAAGAACAGCGACGCCGCGCGTAAAGCGTTTATCGTGAACCGGGTGGGCGACTTCGGGCTGATCCTGGGCGTGCTGATCACGTTCTGGACGTTCGGGACGCTGAACTATTATTACCGGCGGTGAGCAGCCGATGGTGCATCACGCTGCCACCGCCGAAGCGCCGCTGTATGCGCCCGCGCTGCCCGCCGAGGGTGAACACGCCTACACCGGGCCGCAGGGCGTCTTCAATCAGGCTTCGACCTGGCTGGAAGAGGGCGGTCACGACGTCCACTTCGGCGGCGTGTCGTTGAGCTTTAAAGCCACGCTGACGATCATCACACTGTTGTTTCTGCTCGGCGCGACGGGCAAAAGCGCGCAAATTCCGCTGTTCGTGTGGCTGCCGGATGCGATGGCCGGTCCGACGCCGGTCAGCGCGCTCATTCACGCGGCGACGATGGTGACGGCGGGCGTGTATATGATGGTGCGCTCGAACGTGCTTTACCAGGCGGCTGATGTTAGCTCGTTTGTCGTGGCGGTGATCGGCGCGACGACGGCGTTCGTGGCCGCGTATATCGCTGTTGGGCAGTGGGACATCAAGCGCGTGCTGGCCTACAGTACCGTAAGCCAGCTTGGCTATATGGTCGCGGCGGTTGGCGTCGGCGCCTATGCGGCGGCCATGTTCCATCTGGTGACACACGCGTGTTTCAAGGCGCTGTTGTTCCTGGGGTCCGGTTCGGTGATTCATGGCATGGAACACGGCCATCACCATGTCGAGCAGGGCACGGCGAGCACGAGGACGAAGACTTCGATCCGCAGGATATGCGGAACATGGGCGGACTGCGCCACAAGATGCCGATCACGTACTGGACGTATGTTTTCGGCACGCTGGCGCTGGCGGGAGTGATCCCGTTTGCGGGGTTCTGGTCGAAGGATGAAATCCTGCTCGACGCGCTGAGAACCGGGATGAACGAGGGCCGCCTGAGCGGCTATATCGTGTTTGCGCTGGGGCTGGCGGCGGCGGTGCTCACCGCGTTTTACATGTGGCGTCAGGTGAGCATGGTGTTCTACGGCGAACCGCGCCACGCTGCTGCCGAACATGCGCAAGAATCCGTGCGCAGCATGACCACGCCTCTAATCGCGTTAGCGACTCTGAGCCTGTTGATCGGTTTTATCAACGTGCCAAGCGGCTTACCATTTTTTGGGTGGCTGCTGGGTAAGCACCAGTTTACCAGCTTCCTGGCCCACAGCGTCACGTATGCCCATGCCGGACCGTTTAGTCTCTTGACTGTCGACGGTGGCGGTCGCGCTGGCGCTGGGCGCGATTTTCGGCGCGCGCCGCATATACAACGACCACGTGCTGGCGCAGCTTCCGCCTGATCCGCTGGAAGTCGACGAGCGGACGCAAGGAGCGTTTGCTCTGGCAAATGCCAAGCTCTACTGGGATGAGTCCTACTACAAATACCTGGTCTTCCCGTACCGCCGCGCAGCGTACTTCCTGGCGGAGGAGGTGGATTGGCGTTTCTGGCATGATTGTGTGCATCATCGCCTGCTGCGCGATCCGTTCAACCGGGCGACCGAGTTCCTGGCTGAGCCGGTGGACAAGGGTATTATCGATCGGGCGTTTAACCGCGTGGGTGAACTGACGCGCGATCTGGCGAACCGTGTGCGGGTTATCCAGACCGGCTATGTACGGACGTATGCGTTAAGCGTGCTGTTCGGCGCGCTGCTCGTGATGATACTCATTCTGTTTCCTGTGATTCGTGAACTGCTTGGACTGTAAACACACAAGGACCAAAACTTATGGGAGATATTACGCTGGTCACTGTGGTCTTAATGCTGCCGCTGGCGGGCATGATCCTGATGATGATCTTCGCACGCGGCGATCAGCAGTATCGCTGGGGGGCGCTGCTCACATCGCTGATCACGTTCGGGGTGTCGCTGCTGCTGCTGAGAGGCTTTGATTTCGCAGCGCCGGGACTGCAAGAACGTCTGACACAGAATAATGCGTGGATTTCGGGCAGCGGCTTCTCGATCCGGTATTATGTCGGCATCGACGGTATCAGCATCTGGCTGGTGCTGCTGACCACGTTTATTATGCCGCTGGCGATCCTGTTTTCGTTTACCTCGATCAAAGATCGCCAACCGCTGTACTATTCGCTGCATGATGCTCATGGAATGGGCGATGATCGGCGTATTCGTGGCGCAAGACCTCTTCCTGTTCTACGTCTTCTGGGAAGTGACGCTTGTGCCGATGTATTTTTTGATCGGCATCTGGGGCGCGGAGGAGCGAATCTACGCCGCGATCAAGTTCTTCCTGTACACGATGGCGGGTAGTTTGTTGATGCTGCTGGCGATCTTGTGGCTCGGCAACAAAGCGGGCACGTTCGCGCTGCCGGATATTCTGGCGCAGATGAAAAGTGGCCAGTTGACGTTCGACACGACGACGGGGCGCTGGCTGTTCCTGGCGTTCGGGATCGCGTTTGCGATCAAGGTGCCGATGTGGCCGCTGCACTCCTGGCTGCCGGATGCTCACTACGAGTCTCCGACTGCCGGGTCGGTCATCCTGGCGGGCGTTCTGCTGAAGATGGGGACCTACGGTTTCATCCGGTTCAATCTGCCAGTTGTTCCCGGAGGCTAGCAAAACTTTCGCGCCGTACATTGCGGCGCTGGCGGTGATCGGCATTATCTATGGGGCGTGGGTGAGTTACGGCCAGAAAGATATGAAGAAGCTGGTCGCCTACTCGTCGATCAGCCACCTCGGTTTTGTCATGCTCGGCATCTTCTCGCTGGACCCGGCGGGTATTCAGGGCGCTGTGTTGCAGATGGTCAATCACGGCGTCAGCACGGGCGGCTTGTTTTTGGTGGTGGGCGTGCTGTACGAGCGCCGCCACACCAAGCTGATGAGCGCGTTCGGCGGTATCTGGAAAGCCATGCCGCTCTACAGCGGTATGGCGCTGGTCATCGTGCTGTCGAGTATGGGACTGCCGGGGCTGAACGGCTTCGTCGGCGAGTTCACGATTTTGCTGGGTGCGGCGGGGTCGAAAGCCATTAGCTGGTGGTTCACGCCGCTGGCCGCAGTGGGTGTCATCCTGGCGGCGATTTATTTGCTATACATGTTCAACTCCGTCTTCATGGGAGCGTTGGATAAAGAAGAAAACAAGCATCTGCCCGATCTGGGCTGGCAAGAGCTGTGGGCGTTGATCCCGATCCTGATCGTGGTCTTCGCCATCGGCTTGCAGGCGGGGTTCTTCTTCAAATATATGGACGGTTCGGTACAACATCTGGTTGAGCATGTCAACGCTGTTGTGGCGGCGGCTGGACAATAAACAAAGGCGGTGACAGTCGATGTTTGAAGTCCCTAGTCTCAGCGATCTCAATGCGGTTGTGACGCTTCCCGTGTCGCTGCTGGCGTTAGGCGCGTGCATCTTTATGCTGGTGGACCTGTATATTCCGAAAAACCGCAAATACATCACGGCCTCGCTCACGGCGGGCGGGATCAGCGTGTCGCTGATCTTATCCCTGCTGATGCTGACCGACGTGGTGAGTTTGGGCAGTGGCAAACAGGCGTTTTCGGGCATGTTCATCGCCGATAAGTTCACCGATACGGTCAACGTGATTGCGCTGGTGACGGCGCTGCTGGGCGTGATGGTCGCCTATGACTACCTGAACCGGATCGACAGGCAGCGCGGGGAATATTATTACTTGCTGCTGTTTACGACGATAGGCGTGATGTTCATGGGCGCGGCGGGCGATCTGGTCACCGTGTTTGTGGCGCTCGAACTGCTGTCGATTCCGCTCTACATTTTGAGCGGGTTCCGCTGGCCGCAGGAAGAATCCGAAGAAAGCGCGATGAAGTACTTCATTCTCGGCGCGTTTGCATCGGGCTTCCTGGTGTACGGCATTGCGCTGATTTACGGCGCGACCGGCACGACGAATTTTCAGGGAATCTGGCAGGCGGTCAGCAAGATCGACGCCGATGATTCGTCCACCAAATACCTGCTGTTGATTGGGTCCGGGCTTACGCTGGTCGGGCTGGGGTTCAAGGTGGCGGCGGTGCCGTTCCACATGTGGACGCCGGACGTTTACCAGGGCGCGCCGACTCCGGTCGTGGCGTACATGAGCGTGGCCGCCAAAGTGGGCGGTTTTGCGGCGCTGGTGCGCGTGTTCGCGGGAGGGATGTCGAATTTCGTCCTGAGCGGTCATTCGGTAGCGGCATGGCAGGACACTATCTGGTTGGTGGCGGCGCTGACCATGATCCTGGGTAATCTGGTGGCGGTAGCGCAGAGCGAGCTCAAACGGTTGCTGGCGTATTCGAGTATCGCCCATGCGGGTTATATCCTGATAGCGATTGCGGCGGCGGGTTCGCTGAATGTGACGAACGAGGCCGCGCGCGCTGTCGTGATTTACCTGATGGCGTATGCGTTCACCAATCTCGGCGCGTTTTCTGTCGTGATCGCGCTGGAAAAGGACGACGCGTCCAATACCGGCCTGTCGAGCGTGCGCGGCCTGTCGCGCAAACAGCCCGCGCTAGCGGCGGCGATGGCGATTTTTATGCTCAGCCTGACCGGCATACCGCTGACCGCCGGGTTTATCGGCAAGTGGTTCGTGTTCAAGGCGGCGCTTTCGGCCAACCTGATCCCGGTCGCGGTGATCGGCGTATTGACCAGTCTGATCTCGGCGTTTTACTATCTGCGGATCGTCTGGTTGATGTATTTCGAAGAAGGCGACGCCGAAGTCAGCACGCCCTGGCCGCTGGCGTGGGCGATCAGTATTGCGGCGGTCGGCACGCTGATTCTGGGCGTTTTCCCGTATCTACTGTCCGATATGGCACGGCACATCGCGCTGGCCTTTGGCGTGTGAGCCTGACTTTTCCGCTCTTCTCGTGAGGCAGCCTGTATGATAGACTGCCTCATTTTGTTTGTTTGGACGGGTCACATTACAATGATCCACCAGTGAGAGATTTCGGGAATCTGGTGTATCACTGATATGGGTTATTCAATTCGGAATCGGGAAAAATGAGCGAGGATTTCTCAAAAAAGTCTGTACCGCTGGACGAATACGGCCAGAAATACTTTGAGAGTTACAACTACGCGGATCGCCCGCTGGGACGTTTCAGCATGTACTGGTTTGCACGGCGGTATTATGCGGCCCTGGTCCGGCGTTATGCGCCGCCGGGCGGCGGGCGGCTGCTCGAAATGGGCTGCGGGCTGGGGCACCTGCTGGGATTGTTGCAGGATGATTTCGCGTGTGTCGGGATCGACATTGCCGATTACAGCATCGAGCAGTTGAAGCGGAACGCGCCGCGCGCTGAAGGCATAACGATGAGCGCGGACGATCTATCGCGCTTTGCGGACGGCGATTTCAGCGTCGTGGTGGCGCTGCACCTGGTCGAGCATTTGCCCGATCCGGCGGACACGATCCGGCAGGTGTACGGCTTGCTGAAACCCGGCGGGCTGTTCCTGTTTGCAACCCCGAATCCGGGTTACGGCCTGCGCCGCTTCAAGGATGCGCAGACCGACGCTATCGGCAAGGACCCGACGCACATCAACGTCCAGCCTCCGGCGCAGTGGCGCGCGTGGTGCGAGGCAAGCGGTTTTCGGGTGTTGAGACACTTCGGGGATGGGCTGTGGGATGTGCCGTATTTCCCGATGATTCCCAGTGTGATCCAGTTTGGTATGTTGGGGGTCCCGGCGCTGTTCCAGGTCGTGACCCGCACCACCTGGACGCCGCTGGCGATGGGCGTGAATCAGATCGTCGTGGCGCGAAAACAGGGAGGTTAAGCTATGCGATGGAGACGCCGTTTGTTGTGGGCTGGCGCGCTGGTAGGGGGCGTTTACTGGCTGGTGCGCTATTTCCGCCCTGAGCATTCGACGCTGGTCCTGAATGAGAAGGTCGTCATCGTCACCGGCGCGTCGTCGGGGATCGGGCGGGCGCTGGCGTTTGCGTTTGCGCGGCGCGCGGCGCGAATTGTGCTGGTGGCGCGGCGCGAAGATCGCCTGGACGCGGTGCGGCGTGAGATCGAGCCGTATACCAGCGCGGTGATGGTGCTGCCCGCCGACGTAACCGACGAGCAGCAGTTGCAGGACGTGATCCGCCGTACGCTGGAACGATTTGGGCGGATCGACATTCTGGTCAACGATGCGGGAGTGATGCCAGGCGGCGCACTGACGGATCAGACGCCTGTTCAAGTGGAGCAGGCGCTGCGGGTCAACCTGTGGTCCGCGATCCGGCTGACCCAGTTGGCGCTGCCGCACATGCTGGCGAATAACAGCGGCTATATCCTCAATATCGGATCAGGGCTGGGGCGCACGGCGATGCCTGCTCTCGCGCCTTACGTGGCGAGCAAATACGGACTGGCGGGCTTTACCGACGCGCTGCGCCGTGAAATCGATGGGACGGGTGTGCAGATCACGCTGGTGCTGCCGACCTGGACCCACACCGATCTGCTGACCCCGGAAGCTGAGGACCTCGTGAGGCGCTATGGCTTTCACGTTGACGATCCGGACGACGTGGCCGAACGGGCGGTGCTGGCGTTGGTACACGGCGATCACGAAGTCATCTTAGGCGGCGTGATGGAGAAGGTCGGTATTTTGACGGAGCGTTACGCGCCGTTTCTGGTCGGGTTGTATTGGCGGTTGTGGCTGTCGCCGGAATGGGTCAGGACAATGGGGCGCATCAACCATCGCCCGCGCGGTTAGGTATGCTGGTGCGTTATCCAGGTTTCGAGCATCCGGCGCGTGCTCTCGAAGGCCAGATCGGGCAGGGGATCGTCTGCCGCGACCCATAACACGGCGTCGGCGTCGTCCAGGGGATGCGCGACACCGTCCAGCACGCGGCCAGCGTAAATGATGACAATCGATGCCCCGTGTGAGTCGGGACCGCTTTGCACGTCGATCAGCCGGGTGATCTCGATGGTCAGGCCGGTTTCCTCGCGGACCTCGCGGATGGCGGCGGCGCGCGGGTCTTCGCCGTCGTCGATATAACCGGCGGGCAGCGCCCATCTGCCGCGTTCAGGGTGCATGGCACGGCGCACCAGCAGCACCCGGCGATCCTGTTCGATGAACACGACGGCGGCGACTTTGGGATCGACAAAGTGAACGTAACCGCATTCCGGGCAGACGGGGCGGGTCTTGCCATAGGCGAAGCGGTCAGTCATGGCGTGACCGCAGACCTGGCAGAAATTAACCGGTGCTCTCATGCGCGCGTCGCCCTGCCTCCCCACACCAGCAGCGCGACCGAAACCGCCAGCGTGACCAACCCGATCCCCACTAACCACCAGTAGGATGATGAATTTTCAGGTGACGTTTCACGGCGGGCGGTTTGTGCTTCAACCGGCGTTTCATCCGGCTGGCTTTTTTCCGCCTGCGTGGCCGGAACCGGGGTGGCCGTCGGGGCCAGCATGACCTCGGCGGCGCTCGTCGGCGGGATGGATGCACTATTCACCGCTGAGCCGTCTGTGTCGCTTTCATCCGTGTTATCGTCCCGCTGGCTGTCCCTGAAGCCTTCTTCAGCAGGCGGCGCGGCTTCCTGAGGTGCGGCCAACATGGGCTCGACGGTTACGGTGGGCGCTAAGACGGGGGCTGGCTGGGGAGCAGCAGCACCGCCGCCGACAGCGTCCTGCGCTCCGGTGGACGGGTAAGTGCCCGGCTGCGCCATCAAGGTCGAGGGTTCTTCGTTTTCCGGCGCGGCGGGCGCTTCGGACTGCGCGACGACACCGGCGGCCATTTCCTGCGCTTCTTCGGTCGGCGCGGTCGTCGTATCCTGGTACGTTTCTTCTCCGGCAAGCGCGGCCATGTCCAGCGCCGCCTGGGTGAGCGTCGGGTCGATGGTAGCGTAATACATACTCTGAGCGGCCATCGTGGTTTGCAGCAGATCGTTACCGGCATACGCCAGCGCGGTTTCTTCGGGCTGGGCTTCTTCGGCAAGGGCAAGGGTGGATTGCATGGCTATTTGCGGGGATTCCGAGGACTGGTGTTCACCGCTGAGCGAGGATTTTTCGGAACCGCCCTGCGTGAGCAGCACCGCCAACATTATCAGCGCAATAGACGCTGCCGCGCCCAAGGCGCCGGACAGTTGCAACGCGGATTTGAGCGTGAACAGCCGGTGGCGCAGCGGACGCCCGTAAACTGCCGGGTCGAGCGTGAAGTTGCGCGGGGCCTTCAGGCGCGGGAGATCGCCCACCAGGGCGACCGTTCCGCGCAGGTCATCCAACACGGCGCGCAGCGCGTTTTCGCGGGCCAGGCGCTGTTCGAGCTGCTCCTTTTCACGATGGGTCAGCTCGCCGTCCAGGTAAGCGGACAGGAGTTCCAGATCGCGGTCGGACGGGATTTTAGGGGAAACAGTCATGATCGTCTACGATACCCTGACACCAACATTTCGAGCTTTACCTATTCGTCCATAAGACGGTATTCAGCGGGCAAAAGTTCCCTGACGGCGCGCAGACAGTCGCGCAGGCGGCTGCGGGCGCGGCTCAGGCGGGATTTGACGGTGCCCAGCGGCAGCCCGGTAATGTCCGCGATCTCCTGGTACGCGTAACTTTCGACATCGGATAACACGGCGATCACCCGCTGATCGTCGGGCAGATCGTTGATGCAGTCCTGAATCGCGCTGTTGAGTTCACTGCGTTGGGCGTGCTGTTCCGGGTTTTCTTGCGGGCTGTGCAGGTCCAGATCGGCGGCGGGCTGGACATCGCTCAGCGCGTCCAGCGACGTGGCGGGGCGGCGCTGGCGGCGGCGCAGCTCGTCGTAACAGGCATTGGTGACGATGCGCATTAACCAGGGCTTGAAACTGTCGCCGCGAAACTGGTGCAGTTTTTGATAAGCTGAGATAAAGGCTTCCTGGGCAGCGTCGGCGGCTGAATGCGGCTCGCCCATGATGCGGTAGGCGACCGTGTAAGCGACATCCTGGTAGGCCAATACGAGCGTGTTAAACGCCTCGACATCGCCACGTTTCGCCGCCTGAATCAAGTAAGTTTCGTCCATAGTTTTAAGGTCTGGTCAGCCTTGACGGAACGCCTAAAACAACATATACTTGCCCAAGAATCAGCCGAAGTGGCGGAATGGCAGACGCACGCGACTCAAAATCGCGCGGGGAAACCCGTGTGGGTTCAACTCCCACCTTCGGCATAGTTTAACGCAGAGCCGGGGCCGGTGCATACACCCGGCTCTTTTTGTATGTGCCCGTCTAATTCTCGCGCGCAGCGCAGCCGAATTCTTGTGCGATCCACCCGATACGGATTATAACAGGAGAGATACGGACGGTCCAGGCAGGTAAGGGGTACGATGACGAGACGATATGTAGGCTCGCTGCTGATCGGCGTGCTGATCGGGTTGGCGGTTGGGGTGTTTCTGGGCTGGGAGCAGTTCCCGGTCGAATATACCAACAGCGCGATGTCGGCGCTGGCCCCGCGTTACCAGGAAGACTATACCGTGATGGTGGCCGAGGGTTATTTGTATGACCAGGACATCAACGGCGCGCTCACGCGCCTGCAACCGCTGGGCAAGGAGAATGTTTTTGACTATATTCAGGACCTCACCGAACGGCTGATCAGTCAGAGTAAGGTTTCTGCGATCCCGCCGATGGTTGCGTTAGCCGAAGGGGTGGGACGCCTGACGCCCGCGATGGAAATCTACCGATTAACGCCCGTGCCGACACAATCCATTAATCGATAAGGTTATTTATGCGCCCTGATAGCCATGTCAAACGTAGCGGCGGCGGAATCTCCTGGCTGGCCCTGATCCTCGGGATCGGGTTAGGGGTGTCGTTGGGACTGATTTACACCTGGGAGATCGACCCGGTCGTCGAACGGAATACGTCACCCTGGCAGTTGAACGCGCAGGCACGGGAAGATTACGTGGTCGCTGTGGCACTGAGTTACGCCTACAACCACGATCTCAACCTCGCTTTTGACCGGCTGCGCGCGGTCAGCCCTGACCGGAACGTGTGGAGTATGGCCGCCGACGTCGCCTGTGATCGGTACAAGCAGGGCAAGACTGTCACGAACAGCGATATTCGCGTCATCCGCGCGCTAAACCAGCTTTACGAGCCGCAGGGGGCGAGCAGTTGCGCCGGAGGAAAGTTCCCCACACCCGCGCCGGTCGCCTTTTCGACAGCTATTCCGACCGGCACGGCCACGCCGAGCCTGACGCCGCCGCCCACCAAAACGGCCACGCCGCCGATCCCGACCAACACGCCTGAGCAGCCATTCGCGCCGACGCGCACGCCGCCGTCCGGGGGGATACATTCTGAGCCGCCTGCAATCGTTCTGCGATCCGAACGTGGGCGGGATGATCGAGGTGCGGGTGTATGACCGGCTGGGGCAGGGCGTGCCCGGCGTGGCGGTTCGGGTGACGTGGGCGGGCAATCAAACGGACACCTTTTACACGGGATTGAAGCCCGAACGCGAAGCGGGTTACGCCGATTTCGAAATGTCGCCCGGCATCAATTACACGGTGACGATCCCGAATCTGAGGTCCGATCCGCCGTCGGTGGATGCGACACCGTGCGAGATCGACGTCGACGGGAGATGGCCACCTCGACGACGTCGTACTGGGTGAATTTCGAGCAGCGCGGAAATTAAGCGATTAGCTGTCAGTTATTGATAGAGCAAACAGGCGGATTCTCGACGGGGTCCGCCTTTTCGTTAGCCGGGGATTACGGTCGGGCGGCGGTGTCAAGCTGCCAGAGATCGTAACGCGCCGCGCCGTATTCGTTGACCGCCGACAGCCAGGGCTGCTGCACCCATGCGGAGGACGAGATATACAGCGGGATGACCGGGAAATCGCCGTCTGGTCCGAAGAGAAGCTGTTCGGCCTGGGCGTAGAGGTCGGCGCGCGCGGCGGTGTCAGGCTCGAAATTGGCCCGATCTAGCATATCGTCGGCCCTGCTACATTCGCGGCCCGTCCGGACGTAACCAAAGCGGCAGTGCAGCGCGTCCGCGATCCACGCGTTCGCGTCGGGATAGTCGGGACTCCAGGTCGTCAGCCAGATGTGCGAGCGGGTGACTTTTTCCGGGTCATAGGTGGAATGGGCCAGCTCGATCATCAGCGTGCGCGGCAGCGATTTGATCTGAAACAGGATTGGATTGCAGCCGAGGTTAGCAGCCCATTGCTGCGTGATGGCCTGCGCGACCTCCATCAGTTGGGGGTCTTCTTCGGGTACGAGCACGATCAGCGGTTCCGGGACACCGTCGCAGGCGTCATACCCGGCGGCGCTGTAGTTAGCCTGCGCGGCGGTGGGATTATACAGCGTGTTATCCAACTGCGGCGCGGCGACGACGCCCGGCGGGGTGAACTGCGTCACGGGGAGCGCCTGATCCGGGAAGAACTGCTGCACGAGTGCATTTCGATCAATCGCTTCAGACAGCGCGCGGCGAACTTCGGACGTCGAGACCATGTTCCGATCAAAGGAAAAGCCGAGCATGGTCAGGGTCGTTCCCGGCGTGATGTGCAGCAGATCGGGCGACGAAACGCGCGCGGCGGCGATCTGGTCGGGAGCCAGCCGCGCCATGTCGATCTGCGCCGGGGAGGCGGTCGCGGCGAGGGTGACGTCAACCCGTTCGACGTTGCCCGAATAAGCATCCGGCCAGAAAGGGTTACGCGCCAGCGACATCTCGCCCGGCGTCCAGCTTGCCAGGACGTAAGGGCCGCTGGTCATCGGCGAGGGGAGGGTGGTCCAGTTGCCTTCGCCTGCCCGAACGGACTCGCGGGGCAGCGGGCGAAATTCCGGCGTGCTCAGCAGGGACGGGAAATAAGACGCCGGAAACAGCAGGTCGATTTCGAGCGTGTTGGGGCCGGTGGCGCGGACGCCGATTTCACGGGCAATAAACAGATCGTTGATGACCTGCGGGAAAGCGTTAGCCACCGTCTGGCAGCCCTTGACGATCATGAGGTTGGCAGTGACCGGCGACGGGCGCAGCGGATCGCAGGCGCGTTGGATGGCGTAAACGAAATCGCCTGCGACGACGGGCCGCACTGCGACGGCGGCTTGAATGCCGGGATCGTAGCGTACCCACTGGATGTCATCGCGCAGGTTAAAAGTCCAGGTCAGGCTGTCGTCGCTGACCGACCAGTCTTTAGCGATCATCGGCTCGGCTTGCCGGGTGACCGGGTCAAAGCGAGTTAAACCCACGAAAAGATTTTCAACCAGATCGCGCGCATTGGCATCAAAACGCGAAAGCTGGACCGGGTCCAGATTGACCGGGGCGGGCATGACCGTGCGCAGGGTGACCGGATCGCCGTCCTGGTTAAGCGATGAAGCGCGCGCCATTGGCATCCAGGCGAGTGTTAAAAGGATGATCAGGCCGATAGACCCAAAAATTCGATACAGACGTTGCATGAGTTCCTCGCTTATGGTAAGCAAAGTCTGAGTGGCATAGAACGTTGTTATTGTAACGCAAAACGGATCGCGTAAACCACCGCCTGCCCGATGTTTAAGCGGGTGAGCGCTGGTTTTAGCTGAACACGTTCGCCCCAAAAACGAGCCAGGTGAGCGCGGCATCCAGCAGCGGGTAAATGAGGGAGATTTGCCAGGTGGGGCGCTTACGCCGTTGGGCGAGATAACATACCCCGGTGGAGATCAGGCCGATCAGCAGCACCGTGATCTCCACCAGCGAACGCGCTGAGGCGAAATGAGCAGCCGCCAACACGGGCGGGAGCCGGGAAAATAGATGGGCGGGCCAGAGCAGTTTTGCCGTGCCGTACAGCGCGAGGACGAGCGGCAGCGTCCAGGTGTTCGCGGGCGCGACGATCACGACGCACAGCGGCAGCGCCAGCCATAGCAGCCCCAGGGGAATACCGGTCAGCGCCCCGGCCAGCGTGCGCCGCAGCAGATGGTCGTGACGGGCAGGCGCGGGTACCAGACCCTCCCCGTCCGTTTGAGCGGTGTAGAGATGGGGCGTTACGCCGTCAAGCCCGGTCCAGGCGGCGAGGAGATCGCCGGAAGCGAGCAGGACAGGCGGGCCAGCATCGGCAGGCAGCGGCGCGATCACCTGGAAACCGATCAGATCGCCATGCTGGAAATAGACGACAGCGGGCCGCCAGCCGTCGGCGGTGCGCAGGGCAGCGGCCAGCGGCAGCGCGGCGCTCTGTCCGGGGGCGGGGCGCGGCCAGCGGAGTTCGGCGGGATGAGATGGGGGCATGGTAACGGGATCGACGCCGCCCACAATCGGCAGATCGGGCAGCGTGGCAGTCGGGGTGAAGTGGTCCGGCAGGCGCACCTCTGAAAACGTCACGGCGGCGGGAGAACCGAGCGGGAAGCTGATGACCTGGACCCGCTCCGTGTCGGGCTGGGCGGCAGTCGTGGTGCTCCAGAACAGGTAAGCGTGGGTGTCGTCCAGCCCCATTTGCAGCGTGGTGATGCTCTCGCCGGGGGCCAGGGTAAACGTGTGGAGCAGGGCGGGTGTATCCAGGGACAGCAGGTTGGCGGCGGATGCCTGATAAAAGACCGTCCATTGATCTGGCGCAGGCGAGGTCAGCCAGGCGGCATGGATCAGCCCAGTCTGATCGCGCGCGGCGGCGACGTGTGCGATACGCTGCGACGTAAAACTGCTGATCGGACCGGGACGCCCGGCGGAATCGATGGTCACGGCGTTGATCTCCGCCGTTCGGCTGTTGATCCAGAGCACGAGCAGATCGCCAGCCTCGCCAGGAAGGGTGACGAAATCCGGGCGGGCGCTGGTCGCCAGCTCAATCGGGCCGCGCAGGGTGGTTCCGTCGATGCTGATGAGCGCACAGCGCAGCCGGGTATCCTGCTCCTGCCAGACGATATGGTAGGCGCTGGCGGAGGCGGGCGCGACTTGCCAACGGCGCGGATTTACGTCAGGATAGGGGAGAATGCCGATCGGCGTTTCGCTCTCCGCGAGGGGCGTGTAAGTCAGCGGCGTATCGACCGACCGCGCGAACAGGGCCAGCGGCTGCGCTAACAACGCGGGCTCGTCCAGCGGGGTTGCTGCGCCCCGGTCGTTTACCAGCGCCCACTGGAAGCGGTCCGATGTGACGCGTGTCCCGGCGGCCAGCGCTGTCAGGATTGAAAACAGGATCAGAACCCAAAGGGTGAAACGCTGCATAAGCGAGTTTTTCCGGTTGAATCCGCACGGGCACTACCTTACCACCTGGACGCAATTGTGACCAGCGGTATAGCGGCACGAGCGGCGTAAGCTGGTATAATGAGTTGAAGATTGTCATCAGTGGGTTTCAGGGAGTTCTCATATGGCCGACGACGCCAGTAAAGATGACGCCAAAAAAAACGAAAATGAGCCGGTAAAACGCGAAACGTCGCTGCTCGACGATCATCTCCCGCGCCCCATGATGCCGGAAAGCAGCCAGGCTGCGCGTATCCAGACGGCGCGGCTGGCGGCCCCCTGGCGTCTGCTGCTGCAAATTGGCGGAGAGAACCAAACGACCGTCGGGATCGAGGTCAGAGATCGGATCGTGTTGGGGCGTGGTGACCCAGTAGCGAGTTTCTATCCCGATCTGGACCTATCCCCTTATGGTGGTCAGGAGGGCGGTGTCTCGCGCCGCCACGCGGCGATCATTCAGGACGAGGAAAACAAGGCGCTGTACGTCGAAGACTTGAACAGCACCAACGGCACGCGCATCAACGGGTTTTCGCTCGAACCCCGGCGGCGCTATCGCCTGCGGGACGGCGATGAATTGGAGTTCGGGCACGTGCACATGATTTTGCGCTTTGTGCGCTCGCCCTATAAATAGGCAGGCGGGTTCAGTCCAGCTTCAAGCGCATTTCGATCTGGCGGAATGACGTGGTGTAATCCAGCGCTTCATAGGCCGGGAGCAGCGGATCATCGTCCGCGACGTTGTAGATCGCGCCGTAGGCGTACGGGTTGTGCCGGTGGAGATAAGCCAGCAGAGTTTGGGCGACCGCCGTCCGGTGTGGGCCGGAGGCAGCAGCCAGATCGACCAGCCGCACGTCAATCGAATTCGCCCAGCCCAATACGTAACCGGCGGTTTGTTCGTGATCGAGCGCGGCCCAGCCGTCAATGTGCGGGATCAGTCCTTCGAGAGACGGGCGCGCACGCTGCCAGCAGTTCGGAATATCGTGAAAGGTCTCGTAGTGCCGCAGCAGCGTGTCAACCGGGTTTTCGATGACCTGATAGGCCGGATCGGGATCAGGCAAGGCCGAGTCGGGATTACGTTCCAGGATGAGCAGATAGCGCGCCGGGTCAAACCCAAGCTGGCGATACAGCGCGTAAGCTCCCTGGTTGGCTTCGATCACTTCCAGCCAGACTTCTGTCAGGCCGTTGGCGCGGGCGCGCTCGATTAAATAGGACATCATCCGGTAGCCAATACCCTGGCGGCGGCGTTCGGGGATCACGCCCATCCCACCAATCCAGCCCATTTTCCCGCGAATGCCCAGCAGTCCGGTGCCGACGACTGCGCCGTCGTCCAGCGCCGCGACCGACGATTCCAGGGAGAGATCGTCACGGTCCATGAGATGGCGGAATGAGGCGGGGGTCATGACCACCGGCGTAAAATAATCGCTGTAGGCGCGGTTAAAGGCTGCCGTGAATGCCCCAAAATCGACTTCCGATACGGCGCGACAGAGGATAGTATCCATTCGTTGCGTGTTCCTTGTGTGGGTATGAGCGCGTGCTGGAATTTTGGCACGATGATCCGGTAAACGCAAGAATTAGCGCAAAAAGGCGTGTTGATATTGGCGCGCCCGTCCAGAAAGGGTATATTGGCGATGTGTTGGACATCACATGAGGCTACGGGCACGGTATGAGATCGCAGCGGCTGAACTCGAAGCCTGACCGACCGCGTGTTGGGTGGTGTGTGCGGCGGATTGGGCGGTTATATCGGCGTTGATCCCTGGTGGATACGGGTGACGTTCATCGTATTGGGGTTGTTTACGGCGGGCACCGGCGTGCTGATCTACCTGGCGCTGTGGTACATTCTGCCGCCTGAAACGCTGGCGGATATTCCAACGAATGCCGAGGCCCTGCGCCGCCGTGTGACCAGCCCGGAAACGACGATCCTGATCGGTGGCGCGGTGATTGTGATGGGCTTGATCGTGCTGGCGCGCAACCTGGGCGTATTGGGCGGTGAGAATGGCGACGCTTTTCTGCCGCTGGTCATTATCGTGTTTGGATTTACGCTGCTGGTGAAACAGCTTTGGAGGGCGGCATGACGCGGCGGAACGTATTGTGGCCGTTGATTATCATGGCGGTGGGGGGAATCTGGCTGTTAAAAGTCGCCAACGCCTTTCCTGATGCGGTGGACGACATTTTAGCGCGCGCGTGGCCTGCGCTGTTGATCCTGTTCGGGTTCGACGTGCTGCTCGGACGGCGGCGGTTGCGGCTGCTGCGCTGGCGGGTGGACACCAGTCTGATCGGCGTGGTGCTCACGCTGGCGCTGGTGGTGGGCGTGGTCGGATTTGCCTATCAAAAACAGGCGGACGTGGTGCGGGCCGATAACGTCCAGAGTTATTCGGAGGTGCTGGCGGACGAGGTCGACCGGGTGCGGCTGGAGGTAAACGTCGAGCGGACGAGCGTCACCGTCAAACCCGCCGAAGGAAATCCGCGCGGCCTGGACGTCACCTTCAAGGGCACGAACGAAAGCCAGGTTGATTTTGTGTGGTCAACCGATGGCAGCACCGGGACGCTGACCGTCGACGAGGCGTACCGGAACGCGATTCCCAAGCTGGAAGACTACGGACGGAGCACGCTGGAAATCGCGCTGCCGACCAGTGTCGTCGTCGAACTGCTCGACCTGAGCGGCGGACAGGGTGACGCGGCGCTTGATCTGCGGTCGCTCTATATGCGGCAGATTTTGCTGACGATTGGCACGGGGAATATCCAGCTTTACCTGCCCTCGTTCGACGTCTTACAGGGCGATTTGAAGACCGGAGACGGATCGATTGAGCTGCTGGTTCCGGCCAGCAGCGCGCTGGATGTCAAGCTCGCGCCGGGCAGCGGCACGCCGCACTATCGTTACGATGAAGATAAGTACGATGTCCTGCTGAATGGGGAGATCAAGCCCACCAATACGACGGCGTTTCAATATGCGCTGAACGTCTGGTTGAAAAGCGGCGCGTCACTCGTGATCACGGATGTGCAGTAACCGGGCGATGGCGGAGCAGTGGGCTTTTTAATGAAAGCTTAACGCGGGGCTGTTGACTCTGGTTCTGACATCTCTTATACTGACCTAAAATGTTAAGAGAATTTTCCGAAAAGGAGCGCGCATCGCGGCAGCTTTGAGCACAGTCAGAACTTGCATTCACTTACGCGTGTCGTGTTCATATCCTTCGCGTCGATGAAGCACGCCAGTTAGGGTTGGGTGTGCTTCTTTGCTTTTGGTCAAGAGTTATAGACAGGAGACTGACACATGGACTACGGGATGATCGGCAAGATCGAAAAAGCCAAGCGCTACGCCGAAGAGCGCGATAGTCGGATTCGCTTCCTTTCTTTTAGCGTAACCGTTCAAGGCGAAAACAATCCGCATCTGGTGACTTACCAGGAGAACGCGTGGGATTGTGATTGCAGCTTTTTTAAATCGCGCGGGGTGTGCAGTCATACGATGGCTATGGAACGAATTCTTGCCGACATGATGTCAGAGTCCATGAATTCAGAGGCGTGACTCTGTCCATGTAAAGCCTAAACCACCAAGAGGCGGCACTCCGGTGCCGCTTTTGGTTTTTTAGCAGCTATTCGCAAATCCGTTTTTGTAGGGAAGCGGCGCTGCTGCGCCCAGGAGTCTACGGATAGGTTGTTAGCTATTCCCCCAGAAAAAAATCGGATTTGACGTGACGCGCGCCCGGCGGTTGGTACGGATTCTGAGAGGCGGCTGTGTAAAACTCGTAGTCAGGCGCACGGCTTTGTGATAAAATGCCCGCCTCGGTGATCCGGGTGATCTCAATCAGAAAGGACGGCTCCAGGTTGCGTGCTGCGATGCGGCGTTGGCTTCCGCTGGTGATAGGCATAGCGGTCAGCGCTATTTTTTTGACGATCGGGCTGCGAGGGCTCAATCTGTCTGATGTCTGGCACGATGTGCGCACCATCAAAATCGGCTGGGTGCTGATCGGCGCGACCGTGTATTTTGGGGCAGTGTGGGGCCGGACGTGGCGCTGGCATTACCTGCTGCGGCCCATCAAGCCGATCCCGCTGCGGGCGCTGTTCCCGGTAGTGGTGATCGGCTACATGGGGAACAACGTGTATCCGTTCCGCGCGGGGGAAGTGCATCCGCGCGTATGTGCTGAAGCGGAATGAGGACGTCAGCATCTCGGCCAGCCTGGCGACGATTGTGATCGAACGGATTTTTGATGGGCTGGTGATGCTCATTTTTGTGTTTGTGGCGCTGCCGTTCGCGGATTTCAAGGCTAACTGGCTGCGCGACATCGTGTTTTTCTCGACACTGTTGTTTTGGGGGGCCTTCCTGGTTTTTCTGGCGGTGGCGCTGCGGCCTGAGGTGATGCGGCGCTTCTACAACGCGGTGTTTGATCGCGTGCTGCCCGAAACGCTGGCGCAGACGGCGAAGGGATTGGCGGATCAGTTCATGGCCGGGCTGGAGAATTTGCGGCGTCCCAGCGATCTGTTCATGACGCTGGTTTCTTCGGTTTTTATCTGGCTGACGGAGACCACCAAGTACTGGTTTGTCATGCACGCTTTTAATTTCAGGGTGAGCTTTTTCGTGCTGATGGTCATGACGGCGGTGGTCAATCTGGCGACCACGCTGCCCTCATCGCCGGGTTACGTCGGGACATTCGACACGCCGGGCATCAAAACCTTGACGGCGTATGGAATCAAGGAATCGGTGGCGGCGTCGTATACGCTGGTGCTGCACGCGGCGTTGTGGCTGCCGATCACGCTGCTAGGCTTCTTTTTCCTGTACCGTGAGGGGTTGGGGTGGCGTGATTTCAGCCGGGCACGCGCAGCGATCGGGACACAGGACAGCCCCACGTCGGAGGCGACAGTTTCATGAAACAGGTAGCGATAATTGGCGCGGGCGCGACCGGGCTGTCAGCGGCGTATGATCTGACGCGGCAGGGCGTCGCGGTCGAGATTTACGAGGCTGGCGCGGAGGTCGGCGGGCTGGCTGCCGGATTCAAAGATGAGTCCTGGGAGTGGACGCTCGAAAAGTTCTACCATCACTGGTTTGCCAATGACGACGCCGTGTTGGGGTTGGTGAAAGAGTTGGGCGCGGAAGACAAGCTGATCTTTCCCAAGCCGATCACGTCGCTGTGGCTGGACGGCAAAATCTATCCGATGACTCACCCGAATATCGTCGTGGCGAATCTGCGGCTGCCGATCTCGTGGCTGGCGAAAATTCGTTACGGCCTGACCGGGCTTTACCTGCGTATCTTCACCAACTGGCGGGCGCTGGAGCGTGTCACGGCACAGGACTGGCTGCGGCGCGCGATGGGCAGCGAAGCCTATGAGCGGCTGTGGCGCTCGCTGCTGATCAGCAAGTTCGGCGACTATTACGACCAGATCAACATGGCGTGGATGTGGGCGCGTATCTACAAGCGCACGCCGCGTCTGGGGACGTTCGCGGGCGGTTTCCAGGCGTTTCTGAATCTGCTGGCCGAGCGGGTGAAAAACCAGGGCGCGCAAATTCACCTGAATACACGCGTGGAGCGCATCGCGCGCGCGGAGGATGGGCGGCTGGCGGTCACCGTCGGCGGCGAGACGAAAACCTTCGACGCCGTGATCAGCACGTCTGCGCCGTTTATCATGAAAAAGTTAGCGCCTGATCTCCCGGCGGATTATGCGGAGAAGCTGGGCGCGCTGAAGAGTACGGGCGCGGTGGTCGTTATCCTGGCGCTCAAACACCAACTGCTCACGGATGGCACGTACTGGCTCAGCCTGCCGATCAGCCAGCCGGACCGGGCGAAGTCCGAATTTCCGTTTATCGCGCTGATCGAGCACACGAACTACATGGATCGCGCGCACTACGGCGGCGATCATCTGGTGTACTGCGGGGATTACGTGCCCGCCGATCACGAATACTTCAAGCTGTCGGAAGAGGCGCTTTTCGAGCGTTTTGTCGACACACTGACGACGTTCAACGCTGATTTTTCACGCGAGTGGGTACGAAAGTGGTGGGTCTTCCGTGCGCCATATGCCCAGCCGATCCCGCTGGTGAACCACTCCGAGAGTCTGCCGGACCTGCGCACGCCCTGGAAAGGGTTATATCTCGCCAGCATGAGCCAGGTATACCCCTGGGATCGCGGGACGAACTACGCGGTCGAGATGGGGCGGCTGGTGGCGAGGATGGCCCTCGATGATCAGCGTGGTTCACCGTGGGAAGTTGAGCATAAGACAGGTTAAGCCGATAATCTATTAGTGGATTTATCACTAATCGTTTCAAGGGCAGAATAAAGAAGAGGAACAAGGCGTATGAAGAATATCACGGTGGTTGGTGTGGGCTATGTCGGTCTGGTGACCGGGGCGTGCTTCTCCGACCTGGGTAACCGGGTGGTGGCGCTGGACATCAGTGAAGAAAAGATCGCTAACCTGAATAAAGGTATCATGCCGATTTATGAGCCTGGACTGGCCGAACTCGTCGCGCGCAACGTCCAGTCCGGGCGCTTGTGCTTCACGACGTCCTACAAGGAAGCGCTGAAGGATGCCGAGTTTGTCTTCATCGCAGTGGGCACGCCGGAGGGCGTAGACGGTGAGGCCGATCTCCAGTACGTGCGGATGGCGGCTGAAACCATCGCCGAAAACATGGATCATGCCCTGATCATCATCAACAAGTCCACCGTGCCGGTCGGTACGGGAGACTGGGTGGCCGACATTGTCCGCGAGAACCAGGCCACGCCCATCGATTTCAGCGTGGTGAGCTGCCCCGAATTTCTGCGCGAAGGCTCCGCGCTGACTGACTTCCTGACGCCTGATCGTACCGTGTTGGGCTCGGAAGACCAGGAAGCTGCCGAACGGGTCGCCCAGCTTCACCTGCCGCTGCGCGCGCCGATTGTCGTCACCGATTTGCGCACGGCGGAAATGATCAAGTATGCCTCGAACGCCTTCCTGGCGACGCGTATCAGCTTCATTAACGAGATCGCCAACATCTGTGAGGCGCTCGGCGCGGACGTGAAAGAAGTCGCGCGCGGTATGGGCTTCGACAAGCGGATCGGCCACCATTTTCTGGAGGCGGGGGTTGGCTACGGCGGATCGTGCTTCCCGAAGGACGTGAAGGCGCTCGCTTATATGGCGCAGATACACGGCAAGCATCCGCAGCTTTTGCAGGCCGTGATGGAGATTAACGTTTTCCAGCGCAAGCAGGCCGTCTTGAAGCTGCACGAGATTATTGGCGATTTGAAGGGCAAAACGATTGCGCTAATGGGACTCGCTTTTAAACAAAATACCGACGATATGCGTGACGCGCCGTCGATTTCGATTGCGGAATACTGCCAGAAGCAGGGTGCGACGGTGCGCGGCTATGACCCGGTGGCGATGAACGTCGCCAGGCACATGCTGCCGTTCATGGAGATGGCCTCAGACCCGTACACCCTGGTCCAGGATGCCGACGCGGTGATCGTGGTGACGCCCTGGAATGAGTTTATGCAGCTTGACATGGCACGCCTCAAGGCCGCCATGCGTCAGCCGGTGATGATCGACGGGCGCAACCTGTACGATCCCGCCGAGATGCGCGAAGTGGGCTTTACCTATCGCGGCATCGGGCGCGGCTACAACGGCATCACACACGAATAGCCAGGGCGCGGCAGCGCCGCTTCCCTACGAAGGCGGTATCGAGCGCGTGTAGCGAGCACGCGCTTGTTTTTTATGCCGCGGAAGTGGGTTCCCTGCTAAACTATTGGGAGCGCAGGATACAGCGGACGCATATGGAAAGGAACGCGTTGGGTATGGCGGATCAGGCTGGGCAAGTGACGCGGCGTGTGCTCGACAACGGGCTGACCGTGCTGCTGAAAGAGGTTCATACCGCGCCGGTCATCAGTTGGTGGGTGTTGTACCGCGTCGGCAGCCGGAATGAGCGCACCGGGCAGACTGGGATTTCGCACTGGGTCGAGCACATGATGTTCAAGGGAACCGAAACGTTCCCGGCGGGGGTGCTCGACAAGGCGATAGACCGTGAGGGCGGGGTGTGGAACGCGCAGACTTCGTTCGATTACACCGCCTATTTTGAGACGATGCCCGCTCACCGGATCGATCTCGCGCTGGAAGCGGAAGCCGACCGGATGGCGAACGCGTCATTCGATCCGCAGGAGGTTGAGGCGGAGCGCACGGTGATCATTTCAGAGCGGCAGGGATCGGAAAATTCGCCAACGTTCTGGCTGCACGAAGAGACGCGCGCGGCTGCTTTCCGGGTGCATCCGTATCACCATCAGGTGATCGGGGACATGGTCGATCTGAAAACGATGACCCGCGACGATCTGTATCATCACTACCGGACGTATTACGGGCCGAACAATGCGATAGCGGTTGCCGTCGGCGATTTTGACATGGCGGAGATGCTGGCGCGCATCGAGGCGTTATATGGCGACATTCCGAGCGGGCCGGAAGCGCCGCCGGTGACGCGCACCGAACCGCCGCAGCAGGGAGAACGGCTGATCCGCGTCGAGCGCGAAGGCAACGCGGTATATGTGTATAACGGGTATCGCGCGCCGGAGGCGACGCATCCCGATTGGTTCAAGCTGGCGCTGGTCAACAGCGCGCTGAGTGGGGCGAGCGCGCCGGGCGGCAGCAGCGCCGGGAATCGAACGTCACGCCTGTACAAGGCGCTGGTCGAGACGGAGCTGGCCGCCGGGATAGGGGGAAGCCTGTACCCATCGGTCGATCCGTACCTGTTTAGCCTGGTGGTGACGGCGCGTGATGGCCGCGCACCGGAGGAAATCCAGGCGGCGCTGGACGCAGAGATCGACAAAGTGCGCGACGGAGACATCACGCAGGCGGAACTGGATAAAGCCAAGAAGCAGGCCAAAGCCCTGTTCGCCTACGGTACGGAGAGCGTCACCGGACAGGCGTTTTGGTTGGCGTTCGCCGAGAATTTCTCGAGTTACACGTGGTACGAAAATTACGTCGAGCAGCTTGAAGCGGTGACGCTCGACGAGGTCAACGAGGCGGCCCGGCGTTATCTGGCGCGCGCTCAGCGCACGGTGGGATGGTTTATTCCGACGAATGGCGAAGGTGATCGGTGATGACGATGCATATCGAAGCACTGCCCGGCCCGGATGACATCACGCGGCGCGAGCTGCCGAATGGCATCGTGGTGTTGGTACGCGAAAATCATTTTGCGCCTTCGGTCGTGATTACCGGCTCGTTGGATGCGGGGAGCTTGCTGGAGCCGCCGGAGTCAGGCGGATTGGCGTCGTTTACGGCATCGATGCTGATGCGCGGCACGCAAACGCGCGATTTTGGGATGATCCACGAAATGCTAGAGGGGAACGGCGCAAGTCTATCGATCAGTGGGGGGCGGCATACGGTCGGCTTCAGCGGCAAGAGCCTGGCGGAAGACCTCCCGATGCTGATCGATCTGCTGGCGGATGGACTGCGCCGCCCGGCGTTTCCTGCTGAGTACGTCGAGCGCGTGCGCGGCCAGCTTGTGACCGGCTTCAAGGTGCGCCTACAGGATACGCGCTATATGTCCGGTCGGATGTTCCGGGAACTGCTTTATCCACCGGAGCATCCCTTCCACTGGCCGACTGAGGGCGACATCGAGACGGTTACGGCGCTCACGCGCGAGCAGATGATCGATTTTCGCCAGCGGAATTTTGGCCCGCAGAACATGATGATCGTGATCGTGGGCGCGGTAAAAACGGAGGACGCGATCCGGCTGATCGAGGAGCATTTTGGCGATTGGACGAATCCGGATCAGCGCGCGCTGCCGGAACTGCCGGAACTGGCACCGCTGGAGACGGCACGGCGGCAGGCGTTGGTGATGTCCGGCAAGAGTCAGAACGACATTGTGCTGGGCACGATGGGCCCGCCGCGTCTGGCGGAGGATTGGCACGCGGCCAATCTGGCGAATAACATCCTGGGCGTATTCGGGATGTACGGGCGCATTGGGGCCGAAGTGCGCGAAAAGAACGGCATGGCCTATTACAGCTACAGCCGGATTGATGGCGGGCTGGGGCCGGGGGCATGGCGGATCGTCGCCGGGGTCGATCCGGCTAACGCTAACCGCGCGATCCAGGCGATTCTGGACGAGGTGCGCCGCATCACGAGCGAACTGGTCAGCGAGGACGAACTGGCGGATAACCAGGCGAATTTCATCGGGCGGCTGCCGCTTCAATTGGAGAGCAACGAGGGCGTTGCCGGGGCGATCATGAGCATAGAGCGTTACGAGTTGGGGCTGGATTATCTGCGGCGGTATGCGGATTTGATCCGGTCTGTCACCCGTGACGAGGTGCTCGCGGCGGCGCAGCGCTATCTGAACCCCGACGTGTACGCGCTGGCGATTGCCGGGCCGGAACTGCTATCTGAGGGAAGCGCGTAACGATGCTGCGGGTCGGCGTGGATATAATCGAGGTTGAGCGCATCCGGCAGGCGATGGAGCGGCACGGCGAGCGGTTTTTCGCGCGTTTTTTCACGGCAGTTGAGCGCGAACAGGCGCGGAATGTTCCGGCGCGGCTGGCGGCGCGTTTTGCCGCCAAAGAAGCCGCCGCTAAGGCGCTCGGCACCGGAATTGGCGAGGTGTGCTGGGTGGATATTGAGGTCTGGTCAGATGAAGCCGGGCGGCCTCATCTGCGCCTGTACAATACGGCGGCAGCGCGCGCCGCCGCGATGGGTCTGCACGACTGGCAGGTGAGCCTCAGCCATACGAACGAGGCCGCCATCGCGTTCGTGGTGGCGAGCGGGACCGCTCTCCCTTGAAAATGCAAAAAAATGGACCGCAGAGACGCGGAGGGCGCAGAGATTTTTGAAGGAAAACGAGAGAAGAACAAGACCCCCTTGTAAATAGAAACAATTCACCACCGAGATCATAGGGGACACAGAGAAGTCAAGATAAGAGCAGAGAGCGGGCAGGGTTTTCATCTCTTTGTGGCGCTGTCTGTCAGCGTCGATAGCTTGCCTTGAACTTGAAACGACCCTGTTCACTTTTGGACGATAACGCCGGGTGCGTTATACTTCGCGGCACAATTGAATAACACGGTTCCAGGTGACCAAAAACTCGGAAGTTGAGGTCATCAAGGGAGAAGCCGGTCAAAGTCCGGCGCTGTCCCGCAACTGTAGGGCGGTTTACCCGCCAAGCCAGATTACCCGCCTGGAACGCGCGTGTCGAGAGCATCTCTCGCGGATCGGAGGTGGCGACGGTATGACAATACTGATTTGACGCCCTTCCATTGTGGAAAGGCGTTTTTTGTTTCGGTTTCAGATTCTTTTCCAAAGGAGACAACGATGTTCAAACGCATTCTGGCGCTGATCCTGGCGATCAGTTTGATAAGCATAGTGCCCGCCTGGGCACAGGAAGACGATCCCGGCGCGAAGGCAGTGGCATATTTGCAGACGGTACAAAATGAGGACGGCGGATTCTCGAACGGTTTCGCACCGGAAAGCGACGTTTCGGCGACAACGGACGCCGTGATCGCAGCGGTGGCGGCGGAAGAAGACCCGCAGACGGTGTTTGCTGCTGACCCGGTGGCTTACCTGGAAGCGCAGGTCAAAGCGGAAAACGTGACGGCAGCGGGGCAGATCGCCAAGGTGATCACGGCGGCGGTCGCGGCAGGGCTTGATCCGACGGATTTCGGTGGGCCCGATCTGGTCCAGGCGCTGCTGGCGCTGCAAGGTGACGACGGCATCATCGGAATGGGCGCGTTTGATCACTGCCTGTCGATGATCGCGCTGGAAAACGCCGGGGTGGAACTGATTGATGGCACGGTCGAGGCGGCGGTCGCCGCGCAGAACGAAGATGGCGGTTGGGGATTCATGGCGGGCGAGGCGTCCGATACGAATACGAGCGGGTTATGCTTGCAGGCGCTGGCCTGGACCGATTCGGTCAACTCTATTGACGCGGGGTTGGCGTATCTCGAAACGATCCAGAATGAGGACGGCGGTTGGCCGTACCAGAGTCCGAGTGATTACGGTACGGACAGCGATACCAACTCGACGGCGTTGATCGTACAAGCCCTGATCGCCAATGATGAAGACCTGGCGGAATGGAATAACCCGCAGGACTGGCTACTGTCGATGCAGAACGACAGCGGGTCATTCAGTTTCCAGGCGGCGATGCCGGGGGATAACGTGCTGGCGACGCTGGGCGTGATCCCGGCGATTGAGGGTGTGACGCTCAATGAATGGATGCCAGAGGAAATGGAATAATCCGGTAGACAAAATCACCTGGTTCGCGGGGGTGGGCGCTGCTCATCCCCGTTTGTTTTCGGGCGGGGAAATCTGCTTTGTGACACTTGTTGGCCCCGTTTTGGCCCGGTAAAATGGGGGCAATAGGCTTTTTTGAAAGGAAGGAAAAAAACTTGCGTAAAAAGATTACCCTCATTACTGGCGCGAATGGTGAAGTTGGGCACGGGCTGATCACGGCCCTGGCGAAAATGCCGGACCAGAATCCGGTCGTGGTCCTGGACTTGAAGCGCGTCGAACGCCCCCTGCGGCAGCTCGTGATGCGGACGATTGTCGGCGATATTCTGGACGTCGAACTGCTGGAAACGCTGGATACCGAATACGAGATCGATACGATCTACCATCTGGCGGCGCTGCTGTCGACCAGCTCGGAGTTCAACCCGGAGAACGCGCACCGGGTCAACGTGCAGGGGACTATCAATCTGCTCAAGGTGGCGGTGGACCAGAGCGTGACGCGCGATCGACCGGTGAAGTTCATCTATGCGAGTTCGATTGCGTCGTATGGGATACGTGAGCTGGCGACGAAACGGGCGGCGGGTGACGTTCAGGAGGATGAACACCTGAGTCCGATCACGATGTACGGATGTAACAAGCTGTACTGCGAACATATCGGGCGTTATTATGCGCACCACTACCGGCAGCTTTCGGCGCACAAGTCGATAGGCGTGGATTTCCGTTGCGTGCGGTTTCCGGGATTGATCAGCGCGATGACCATGCCGACCGGCGGCACGAGTGACTACGCGCCCGAAATGCTCCACGCGGGGGCACAGGGTAAGCCTTACGCGGCCTTTGTGCGCGGCGATACGACGATCCCGTTTATGGTGATGCCGGACGCGATTAAGGCCCTGCTGACGCTAGCGCAGGCTCCGCGCGAGAAGCTGACGCGGAACGTCTACAACGTGACGAGCTTCAGTCGTTCGGCGCTGGAATTGTCTGAACTGGTGAAAGCGGCCTTTCCGGAAGCGGAGACGACCTTTGAGCCGTTGGACGCGCGGCAGGGCATTGTGGATAGCTGGCCGAGCGGATTGGATGACAGCGCCGCCCGGCGGGATTGGGGCTGGTCACCGGATTATGATGCGGATCGCGCGTTTAACGATTACCTGATCCCGACCATTGTCGAACACTACCGCCAGCCGGTCGAGTAAACCCAGGCGACGTAGGGCGTGTGAAGGACACGCCCGTTTCTCCTCCATACGCACCAGATAGAGATGAAGCCGTAAAAAAAAGTAAATTTCCGATAAAAAGTGATCTAATGTCTTGATTTATTCTCCGAACTGTTGTATGATCACAACGTATCCGGAAATCATCTATCTCAGGAGAACCCGAAATGTTGTACATGCCTCGTGAAGAAGGTCAAGGTCTTGTTGAGTACGCGCTTATTCTCGTCCTGGTGGCCGTGGTCGTGATTATCATCCTGGTCCTGCTTGGCCCGGCGATTGGTAACATCTTCTCGAACATCATCGTGAACCTGTAATTTTGACACGCTTTACCATTAAGGCCCCGCCTACGCGGGGTCTTTTTTTGTGCGCGGTCTAATAGCGGTCATCGTCTGGCGGATCGTCGTCATCTTCTGCGCTGTAGAGGTCATCGATCAGGTCGTCCACGTCGTCCAGGGTGATCAGGTCGGCTTCGTCGTCGGGAATGTCGATCTCGACGGCATCCGGGGGTTCGAAATCATAAGGCGGGATGATGACGGCATAGCCGTTGTCCTCGGCCCACGCTTTTAGCTCTTCGATCACGTCAACGAATTCGCGGCTGTTGGTCACGCGCGGGCCGCGTATGATGATCTCTTTCCACTCTTCCGTACCATCGCCCCAATACAACGTCACATGACCATCGGGTCCAATCGTTATGTAAGCCGGGTCTCGCATCATCCCTCCGGTATCAACAGCCGTGTGAAAATATCGTAACGCCACAGGGCGCGCACGGTCACAGCCCAGACGATGACCGCCACCAGGACGACGCCCAGGTCTTTCCAGGCGAGGGTATTCAGCTCGAAGAAACGGCGCGCACCGGGGAAGGGGAAGATCAGCACGTACAGGGCGAGCATAACCAGCGCCAGCACGATCCGGCGCGAGTCGAAATGCAGCCGTTCGCCGCTTTCCCAGCGTTCGACGGAATGCTCGGCGAAAATGATCAGCAGCAGACCGGTCAATAAGGCGGTGGTGGTGAGCACCGTGCGCTGAAGTTGGAGCGCGCTGTCTGCGTAAAGCAGGTAGACGACCAGCAGCACGACGGTAATGCTATGTTGAGCGGCAGAGGTCCTGTGACGTCCTGTGACGAGTCCGGAGACCCATCCCCCGGACCAGCCGCGCGAAGCGCTCTACTATCGAGCGGCACGCATGCTACGAAGTTCGTAGGTCGGTCCGCCCGTGAGGGCGGGCCGAACGTCGTTTCCGGGCTGGTTGACGGGCAGTGACGGGTGGTGGGGCCGGGTGCATGGCGGGGTGAAGTTCTACCGCGGCTCGGCGGTCGCGGCCCGCTGCTATGTCGAGGCGGACCGGTCCCGCGCGGATGACTACTACCTGGCCGAGGGCACCGGCCTGGCCACCCGGTACGTCGCCACCGCCGGCGACGGGGTCGTCCCCCCGACCGTCACCGACGGGGGGACGTTGGACGGGCCGGCGTACGAACGCTGGGTCGCCGGGTACGACGTCGAGACCGGGGCCGCGAAGGGTCGGCTGCGGACCGACGAGCGGGGGCTGCGGTTCGTCGAGGTCGTCGTCAACGGACCGAAGACCTGGTCCCTGGCCGCGTCCCTGCACCCCGACGTCGCCGACGCCTACGACGCGGCGCAGGAGAAGGCGGCGAGGGAGATCATCGGGTGGCTCGCCGCGCACGCCACCACCCGGGTCGGGCCGCGGGGCCGGCAGGTGCAGGTCCCCGTCGACCGGCTCGAGGCGGTCGTGGTGCGGCACTACACCTCGCGGGCGGGGGACCCGCACCGGCACCTGCACCTCCAGGTCAACGCCCGCGTCCTCGCCGGTGGGGCGTGGCGGGGGCTGCACTCGGTCGGGGTGGTGGACTCCATCCACGCGGTCAACGGGATCGGGCACGCCGCCGTCGCCTGCGACCCCGGCTTCCGCCGCGCGCTCGCGGCCCGCGGCTACCACCTCGACCCCGGCACGGGTGAGATCGCCGAGCTCGCCCGGTATGCGGGCCGGTTCAGTGCCCGCGCCGCACAGATCGCCCGGAACATCGACCGGTACGAGGCCGCGTGGCGGGCCGAGCACCCCGGCGCCGAGCCCGGGCCCACAGCTCCGCCGGGCGTGGGACCGGCGGGCGTGGGCGCAGGCCCGCCCCGACAAGGTCACCCCCACCACCGGCGCCGACCTCGCCGCCCGGTGGCGGCAGGAGCTGCACGACCTCGGCTTCACCCCACCCCCACCCGACCCGGACCTCGGCGCGGCCTGGAGGGGACGGCGGTGGGGCGGGTCGACCGGGACGCCGTGGCCGACCTGGTCCTGACCCGGCTCGGCGCCCGCCGGTCGGCCTGGAACGCCGCCGACATCCGCGGCGAGGCCGAGCAGATCGTCGCCGGGCTCGACGTCATCACCCCGGCCGCGGTCCGGGGCGAGCTGGTCGAGGACCTCACCGCGCGTGCCGTGGCCCGGTGCGTGCCGCTGCTGGACCGCGCCGGATGTCCCCGAGCACGTCCGGGCGCTGACCTCCCGGCGGGTCCTCGACGTCGAAGCCGACCTCACCACCCGCCTCGCCGCCCGCGCCGACCACCCCGGCACCCCGGTGCCGGTCGGGTGCCCGGGTCGGCGGGCGGGTCCTGGACCCGGCCCAGCAGGGCGCGGTGGCCGCGCTGGCCGGCACCGCCCGGCTGGTCGTCGTCGAGGGCGCCGCCGGGGCCGGGAAGACCACCACCCTCGCCGCCACCCGCGACCTCCTCGCCGGGCAGGGGCACCGGGTCGTCGTGGTGACGCCGACGTTGAAGGCCGCCCAGGTCGTGCAGGCCGAGACCGGCGCGGACGCGTTCTCCGCCGCGTGGCTGGCCCACCGCCACGGCCACCGCTGGGACAGCGACGGGCACCGCTGGCACGAACAGGTACCTGCGGACCCGCTGGCGCGGCTGCTGCCCGGTGACCTGCTCGTCGTCGACGAGGCCGGCATGCTCGACCAGGACACCGCCCAGGCCCTGCTGCACATCGCCGACACCGCCGGCGCCCGCCTCGCCCTGGTCGGGGACCGCCACCAGCTGCCCGCGGTCGGCCGCGGCGGCGTCCTCGACCACGCCACCCGCTGGGCCGCGCCCGACGCGCACGTCCTCCTCGACGGCATCCACCGGTTCACCGACCCCGACTACGCCGCCCTCACCCTCCACATGCGCACCGGACACGACCCCGCCGACGGTGTTCGACCGGCCTCTACGAGCGCGGGCAGGTCGTCATCCACCCCAGCGACGTCGAACGCACCCAAGCGCTCGCCCGAGCCGACGGGCTCGTCATCGCCGACACCCGCGACCAGGTCGCCGCCCTCAACGCCGCCATCCGCGACCACCGCCGCACCCACGGAGACGCCTCCCGACCGGGCCGGCCGTCACCACCCGCGCCGGGGAGACCGTGGCGGCCGGGGACCTCGTCGCCACCCGACGCAACCACCCCGACCTCGGCGTCGCCAACCGCGACCGGTGGACCATCACCACCGTCAAGACACGACGGCTCGCTGATCGTTCACGGCCGGCGCGGCACCCGGCACCTGCCCGCCGACTACGTCCAGCGACCACGTCGAGCTCGCCTACGCCACCACCGTCCACGGCGCCCAGGGCGACACCGTCCCCGACGCGCACTTCCTCCTCGACGACACCACCGGCGCCGCCGCCGCCTACGTCGCCATGACCCGCGGCCGGCACACCAACACCGCCCACCTCGTCGCCGACACCCTCGACGACGCCCGCGCCCAGTGGGTCGCCACGTTCAGCCGCGACCGCGCCGACCTCGGACCCGCCCACGCCGCCCACCAGGCCGCCGAGGACATCGACCGCTACGGACCCCAACCCCGGCCCACCCACCCCGACTTCTTCGACGTCCCCGCACCGCGCCGTCCCCCCGAACACGTCCCCTGGCAGCCGACGTCCCCCGACCGGTCCCCACGTCTCGGACGGTAACGATCCGGTCACAGGCGCAGCCCCGCAGGTCCCGGAAGCGGCGTCCCGGAGGCTTTTACAAGTAGAGGCACCAACTCGCCGACGGCAGGAGCCGGCGCATGCACCCCATCGAGGTCCCCACCCACTGGGACGACACCGCCCTGCTCACCTTCGAACAGTTCTGCACCCTCATCCACACCCCCCAACGCACCGTCCGCGACTGGCGCCGCCGCGGCGTCGGACCCCGCTGGTCCCGCTTCAACGGCACCGGACGCCTCTACACCACCGTCGCCGAAACCCGCCGCTGGCTCGGCATCCCCCGCCCATGACCACCGCCGCCCGCCGCTCCTACGAGTCCCTCGCGCAGGCCGCGGAGCGCACCGGGATCAGCACCAAGACGCTTCGACGGCACATCGCTGCCGGAGCGTTGACCGCCTACCGGTGCGGACGGCTCATCCGCCTCGACCCGGACGACGTGGACCGGATGATGGTCCGCGTCCCCAACGGGCGGTGACCGAACCGCTACTCGCCCTTCGGGTTCGACATCCGCGAGAGCGCCTCGGCGATCTGCCGGTCGCGGCCCTGGGCGGCGTGCTGGTAGCGGAGGGCGGCGTTGACGCTGCTGTGGCCGAGGCGCTGCTGGAGCTCGGCGAGGGTGGCGCCGGCCATCGCCGCCATCGTCGCGCCGGTGTGGCGGAGGTCGTGGATCCGGAGGTCCGGTCGACCGGCCGCAGCCCGCGCCTCCTTCCAGTACTTGTAGAAGCCCGACGGCTGGAGGCTCGAGACCCCGTCGGCCGCCGGGAACAACAGCGCGTCGGGCCCAGGGGCCGACGAACTCCTCGAGGTGGTGCGCGAGCGCCGGCACGACGTGGGGCGGGATCGCCACGGTCCGGATGCCGGCAGCGGACTTCGGCGTGCCGACGACGGCTCGGCCATGGACCTGCGAGACGGCGCGCTCGACCCGAACGGTCCCGTTGACGAGGTCGACGTCCCGACGGCGGAGCTCGAGCATCTCCCCCGACCGCAGCGCGCACCAGGCGCCGAGGAGCACCAGCGCCCGGTAGCGGTCGGGCATCGCCTCGACGATGACCGCCAGCTCCTCGACCGTCGCCGGCCGGACGTCCCTCGCTCGCGGCGCGTTCGAGGCGCCACGGATGCGGCAGGGGTTGGCGTCGATGAGGTCGTCGGCGACGGCGGTGTTCATCACCGCCTTGAGCACCCCGTAGGCGCGGGCCCGGACCGTCGGGGTTCCGGGGTCCATCGACGCCCACCACGCACGGACGTCGGGCGACTTGATCTCGACGAGCGGCCGAGCGCCGAACGCCGGCAGGAGGTACTTCGACAGGATGTGCTCGTACCCCTCCCGGGTCTTCGGCTTGATGTCGCGCGTCGCGACCCACGTCGTGGCGTAGTCGCCGAAGGTCTCGAGCACCGGCGGCGGCGCGGGCGGCTCCGGCGGCTTCGGCCGCTCCCAGGCGCCGTCCGCGATCTTCCGGTGCTCCACGCCGAGCCAGCCCTCGGCGTCCGCCTTCGTGAAGAAGGTGACCGGGGCGTTGAGCCGGCGGAGGTCGGGCGCCATGTAGCTCGCCTGCCAGCGCCCCGACGGCAGCTTCCGGATCTGACCGAAGCCCGCGCTGACCCCTCCGCCCGGTCATGACGACCCCAATGGCACGACGGATTTCGTGCCGATCTGCGTGCCATCCGCGCGGCCAATCCGTGTCCATCCCTGTCCCCCTGTGTCCACGTCGGCAAAGGTGCCGACACAGCACATCATCGCAGGTGAGAGGGGTGATACGACAAGGTCAGGAGCGAGAGCTGGCGAGGGGACTCGAACCCCTAACCACCTGTTTACAAGACAGGTGCGCTACCGATTGCGCCACGCCAGCGAGCCGCCCGGGGACGGACAGCCCACAACTCTACGCACTGGGCAGGCCCCGCCAGAACCGAGCCTGGGGCGCCCGGTCACACCGGCCCGAGGTCGGTGAACGGCGCCACCGCCCCGCGGCGCTCGTGGTCCTATCGTGCGTCGTCGCCGGGCCGGGCACCGGCGTGGCCGAGGACCCACCCGGTGACGGTGTCGAGCACGCCCCGGTCGACGGGCCCGCGGACCTCCTGGCGGTAGCGCTTGATCGAGGGCTCGCCCGGCTGTCGGCGGAGGGTGTGGGTCAGGTCCGGGACGCGCTGCACCGTGACCTCTCCGGGCACGACGGCCCGGACGACCTCGAGGTCGGCACTGTCCACCTGCAGGTCCTTCTCGCCGGTGATGGCCAGGACCGGCGCGGTGATCCGACGCAGGTCCGCCACCGGGTCGTGCGCGATGTACTCCCGGAACCACCGGGCGTTGATGCGTGCGCCGCCCACGCGGGCGGTGTCGGTGGTCGTCGCCTTGAGCTTGCGGTGGTTGGCCCGCACCTTCTCGACGAGGTCGACGCGCAGCACCCGCAACACCGTGCGCGGGACGGCCGGCAGGGTCTCGCGGAGCCTCTCGGCCTGCCACACGAGGACCGACTCACCGTCCCGCGCCGCCCCGGCCAGGAGCACGACCCCGGCCACGGTGAAGTCGCCCGCGGCCACGGCCGCGGCGACCAGGGCGCCCTCGCTGTGGCCGGCGACGAACACCCGAGCGGCGTCGACCTCCGGCTGCTCGGCAAGCACCGCGCGCGCTGCCCGAGCATCCTCGATGAGGTCGTACAGGCCCGCGGATCGCCAGTCACCCGGGCTCGCGCCGACCCCGCGCTTGTCGTACCTCAGGCTGGTGACGCCGTGCCGGGCCAGCTCGTGGGCCAGCTGGCGGGAGACGTCGAGCCGGAGCCGGCGGTGGTTGCCGTCCCGGTCGATGGGGCCCGAGCCAGGCAGCAGCAGCACCGCAGCACCGGCGCCGGCGTGCACCGGGGTGCAGACGGTCCCCGTCAGGGTCGTGTCCTCCCGGGGGATGACGACGTCGCGTTCGCGCAGGGCCGTGGCCCTGTCGGTCGTTGCTGCCATCACGACCTGCGCAGCCGGGCGGCGAGCTCGTGGGCGTCGGCGGTGCCGACGAGGATCTGGTCCCACCCGGTGCCGTGCAGCCGGATCCGGACGGCCGGCCGGCCCGCGCGCACCGAGACGACGGTGCGGGTGGTGCGTCCGTCCACGCGGCGGCGCCAGGTGCCGATCTTGCGCAGGCCGGGCACGCCGAGACCGGGGGCACGAAGCCCGGTGGCGGCCGCGAGACCGTCGCGCTCCTCGGTGACGTCCGAGACGCGGTCGAGAGGGACGGAGATGTCACGCAGCAGGCCGGTGACCTTCTCGCAACGGGTGAACGTGACCGACAGGGCGGTGGGGGTCGAGGTGATCGTCGCCATGCCGTAGAGTGTTATCCATATTGATATCATTGTCAACTTTGAGAAAGGTAGTGAGGTGATGGGCCAGTCCGACGTGCTCCTGCACCCCATCAGGCTGCGGATCGTCCAGGCCTTCCTCGGCCGCGGCGAGCTGACCACGGGGGAGCTGCGCCACCTCGTGCCCGACGTCCCCCCGGCCACGCTCTACCGACAGGTCGCCGCGCTGCTGGAGGCCCAGGTCCTCGACGTCGTGGACGAGCGCAAGGTGCGCGGGGCGGTGGAGCGCACCCTGGTGCTGCGCACCGAGAACGCGAGCCTCGACGCCGACGACGTGGCCGCGATGACCCCCGAGGAGCACCGACGGGCCTTCCTCACCTTCGTCGCCGGGCTGGTGGGCGACTTCGACCGGTACCTCGAGGTGGGGGACGTCGACCTGGCCCGCGACCTCGTCGGCTACCGCCAGTACGCGATGCACCTCACCGACGAGGAGATGCGGGACTTCATCGACGACCTGCGGGCCGTCATCGCTCCCCGCCTCGAGCTCGAGCCCGGGCCGGGTCGGAGGCGCCGCCTCGTGAGCCAGGTCCTGATGCCCGGGCTCGACCCGCCCCGCTGACACCCTCCCCCAGCTCGACGCGCGGCAGGGGGCCGACGGTCACCGGGGGCGCCTGGAGGTGGCGTTGAGGCTCCGGAGCAGGGCGCGGAGCGCCCGGAAGGAGACCCTGCCCCGGGAGCCGGCCACGATGGCGCGCAGCGGCATCTGGCCGAGGACGGCCTCGAGCATGCCCCGGGTCGCCGGGTCGGCGTCCGCCAGGTCGACCTGTCGGCTGACGGCGCGCAGCAGCAGCGCGCGCAGCGGCCTGCCGGCGACCACCCGCCGGAGGTCGTCGATGGTCGAGTCCTCGTGCAACGGCAGCAGCGGCGCCGGGTCGGGCACCGGCCGGCCGAGCAGCGCGCTGAACTCGGCATCCGTCGCCACCGGTGACGACGGGGCGGGGACCGGCGTGACGAGGTCGTCGGAGGCGATGTCGACCCGGGCCCTCGCGCGGATGCCGCGCGAGGACGCCCCGACCCGCAGCTCGAACTCCCCGGCCTCGACGGCCCACGACGCGGAGGCGACGTCGTAGACGGCGAAGGCGCGCCGGCCGAGGGGGATCTCGACCCGACGGTCCTCCCCCGGCTCGAGGAGGACCTTGGCGAAGCCCTTCAGCTCCTGCTCGGGGCGGTGG
This sequence comes from uncultured Actinomycetota bacterium, assembly GCA_963730165.1. Classification (GTDB taxonomy): domain Bacteria; phylum Actinomycetota; class Actinomycetes; order Actinomycetales; family Dermatophilaceae; genus DASSQJ01. The sequence goes on along the minus strand of CAVSQS010000008.1, from coordinate 287,461 downwards.
ACCGAGGAGGCCACGTCGTGGACGTAGACCTGGACGACCTCCGACCCGGCACGGTGCCCGGTGTTAGTCACCGTGACCGCGACGACGAGGTCGGTGCCGGTCCCGTCCACGGACAGGTCGGTGTACCCGAAGCTCGTGTAGCCGAGGCCGTGGCCGAAGCAGAACCGCGGGGCCACGCCGAAGGTGTCGTGGAAGCGGTAGCCGACGTGGAGGGTCTCCCGGTACTGGACCTGGGTGGGGTGGTTCGAGAAGTTGCGGTGGGCGGGGAGCTCGGCGGCGGCCACGGGCAGGCTCTCGGCGAGCCGCCCGGCCGGCTCCGCGTCACCGAACAGCACGTCGACGAGGGCCGAGCCACTCGCCTGGCCACCGAGGTGGGCCTCGACGAGGGCGGCCGGCCGCTCGGCCCAGGGGATCTCGACCGCTCCACCGTTGCTCAGCACGACGACCGTGCGGGCGTTGGCCGCGGTGACGACGTCGACGAGCGTGTCGTGGTCGGCCGGCAGGCGCAGCGTCGTGCGGTCGAAGCCCTCGGACTCGTGGGCGGCCGGGAGCCCGACCATGAGGACGACGACGTCGGCGGCCGCCGCGACCCGACGTGCCTCGGCGAGCAGCTCGGGCGTCGTCGCCCCGGTCACCGGGTCGTAGCCGCGGGCGTGGTCGAGCCGGGCGTCCTCGCCGAGCCGCGCGCGCATCGCGTCCAGCGCGGTGTCGAGCCGGGTCGGGTTCACCAGCGAGCTGCCCGCGCCCTGGTAGCGGGGGGACCGCGCGAAGGCGCCGACGAGCGCGATCCGCCCGCTCGGGCGTAGCGGGAGGATGCCGTCGTTGGTGAGGAGCACCGTCCCCGCCACGGCTGCCCGGCGAGCGAGGCGGTGGTGGGCCTCGACGTCCGCGGGCTCGGCGCGGCGGGCCGCCCGCTCGGCGGTGGTCCGCAGGACGAGCGTGACGAGCCGCACGCACGACTGGTCGAGCTGAGACTCCTCCAGCTCCCCCGACTCGAGCGCGGCCAGCACCCGGGCATCCCAGGCACCGGCGCTCGACGGCATCTCGAGGTCGAGGCCGGCGTTGAGGCTCGCCGGCCGGTCGGCGACCGCGAGCCAGTCGCTGACGACGAGCCCGCCGAACCCCCACTCCTCGCGGAGGACGTCCGTGACGAGGCGCCGGGACTCGCCGACGTGCTCGCCGTTCACCTTGTTGTAGGCCGTCATCAGGGTCCACGGGTCGGAGCCGGCGACCGCGATCTCGAAGCCGGAGAGGTACAGCTCGCGCAGGGTGCGCTCGTCGACGACCGTGTCGAGGCGCATTCGCCAGCCCTCCTGGTTGTTGACCGCGAAGTGCTTGAGGCAGGCCGCCACCCCTTCGGCCTGGATGCCGCGCACGAGCGCCGCGGCCAGGGTGCCGGAGAGGAGGGGGTCCTCGGAGAGGTACTCGAAGTTGCGGCCGCCGGCGGGGTGGCGCTTGAGGTTCAGGCCCGGCCCGAGGAGCACCCCGACCGACTCCGCCCGGGCCTCGCGGCCCAGGGCCCTGCCGACCTCCTCGACCAGCTCCGGGTCCCAGCTCGACCCGAGCGTCACCGCGGGCGGGAAGCACGTGGCGGGTACCGAGTCGCCGAGCCCGACGTGGTCGCTCGCCCCCGCCTGCTTGCGCAGCCCGTGCGGGCCGTCGGTCAGCATCATCGAGGGCACGCCGTGCTCGGCCAGCGCCTCGGTGTGCCAGAAGTCGGCGCCCGACAGGAACCGGACCTTCTCCGCGCGGGACAGGCGGGCGACGATCGCCCGGGCCCTCTCCTCGGGCGGGGAGCCGGTGGTCGAGCTCACGGGGGGCCTCTCGACGGGCCGCGACGGCGGCAGCGTGGGCGTCGCTTCCCTGCGACAGCACGACCGTAGGGCACGTGGTCGCCCGCCGGTCCGGGGCCCACCACTGCACGCACCGGGCGAGCGCCACCAGGGCCGACCGGCCGCCCGGTCACACCAGCCCGAGGTCGGTGAACAGCGCCACCAGCCCCTCGGCGTCCGGCCCCGGGCACGTCCGGTCGGCCACGGCGAGCAGCGCCGGGTCCGAGCCCTCGACGGCCACCCCGAGCCCCGCGTACTCGAGCATCTCCACGTCGTTCGGGCCGTCCCCCACCGCGACGACGTCCTCCCGGGAGAGCCCGACGTGCTCGATGACCTCCCGCACCCCGACCGCCTTGTGGACCCCGTCGACCGAGATCTCCCCCGCCGACTCCCCCATCCCCGGGATCGAGCTCCGGTCGACGTGCACCCCATCGCCCAGCGCGTCGACGAGCACCGCCATCGGCACCGGCGAGTCGAAGAAGACGACCTTCCCGAACGAGCGCTCGTCGAGGTCGTCGGTCGTCACGAGCACCTCGAGGATGTCCGACGGCCCGCCACCGACGTACCCCGCGGGGCGGAGCCGGTCGTCGATGAGCCGCCGCAGCCGGGCGTCGACCCCGGGCCGCCCCCAGAGCGCCTCCGGTGACTCGAGGACGTACGCGACGTCGTGGTCGTCGAGCACCGACACCACCCGCGCGGCGAGCCCGGGCGGGAACCGGCGGTCGGCGAGCACCGTCTCCCCGACGAGCACGTGGCACCCGGCGCCGAGGACGAGCCCGTCGAAGCCGGCGCGCAGCACCCGGGGCGCCACCATCGAGCGCGGCCGGCCGGTGCAGAGCAGGACGAGGTGACCGTTGGCTCGGGCCGCCCGCACGACGGCCTCGTGGCCGGGCGGGACCCGGCCGTGCGACTCGTACGTGCCGTCGACGTCGAGGAAGACCGCCCGGCGCCCGGCCCCGGTCAGAGCCGGCCGTCCCGGAACTTGGCGAAGACCGCCTCGGTCCCCGAGGTGACCCTGACGATCGACTGCCCGTCGGCGGTGCCGATCGACCCCGGCACCACCTCGTGCCCGACCTTGGTCGGGTCGAGCCGGTAGAAGGCGGCGAGGAAGGTGAGCGCGTCCTCTGCGGACAGGTCGGTCCGGACGTACTTCGAGGTGATCGTCATCTGCCGCGGCAGCCCCGCGGGACCGGCGAGCCGGGCTGCCACACCGGCGGCGAGGAGGATCTCCTGCTGGTGCCGGGAGCGTCCGAAGTCACCGTCCGGCAGCGACTTGCGCTCGCGCGCGTACGCGAGTGCGGTGTTGCCGTCGGCCTTCTGCTTGCCCGCCTTGACGTCGAGCATCCCGAGGAAGGTGAACGCCTTATCGATGGTCAGCGTCAGCCCGCCGGACTCGTCGACGATCTTGCGGAAGCCGGCGAACCCGGTGACGACGTAGCCCTCGATCGGCAGCCCGGAGAGCCGCTTGACCGTGGCGAGCTGCGCCTTGCCGCCGCCGTAGGCGAACGCCGCGTTGATCTTCGCCGTCCCCCCGGTCGAGAGCGGCACCCAGAGGTCGCGCGGGATGCCGACGATGCCGCCGCCGCCCTTGCCGTCGATGCCGATGATCTGCAGGGTGTCGCCGCGGCTGCCCTGGAGACTGGTCCCGCGCGCGTCGGACCCGACGACGAGGACGAAGCGCGGCCCGCCGCCGAGGTCCGGCCCCTTGTCGAGCGACGGCCACCAGCCGCCGACGACCTTCCACCGGGGCCCGACGGCGAGGGTGACGTCGTCGCCCGAGGTGACGACGGCGACCTTCTCCTTGCCCCAGCTGCCGAGCTTCGCCGTGGCCCGGATGCCGCTCTGCCCCTGGTAGACCTTCGCCACCGCCGCGGTGAGCGCATCGTCGGCGCCCTCGACGACGACGTCCGGGGTCGGGGTGGGCGTCGCCGACGCCGACGTCGTGGCCGGGGTGGGCGACGAGGTCGGCGCGGCGGGCTCCGGCGTGCCCGAGCAGGCGCCGAGCAGGCCGGCGGCGAGGGTCACGACGAGCAGGGAGCGGGCACGCATGGCACGAGGGTAGGTGGCGCGCGCCGGGCCCCCTGACAGCGCCCCACCGCATCTCAGGGGCGTCTCAGCACCGGACCGCAGCCGGCGCCTGCTCAGCCCTGCTCGCGCGCCTCCCTGTCCCCGCCGGGGTCGCTCGCCTCCTCCGCGGCCGCCTTCGCCGGCTCCCCCCGGGAACGCCGGTCGAACGGCGCGGCGAGGATCTCCCCGAGCACCGACCCGGACGCGATGGCGAGGAGCACCGCCCCGGCCCCCAGCAGGGTCGTGATGCCGGCCTGGATCGTCAGTGACCCCGGGCTTGACCCCGAGGCGACGAGCTCGTAGAGGCCGCGGAAGATCGTCAGACCGGGGAGCAGGCCGAAGGTGGCCGGGACGACGAGCACCATCGACGGCGCGTTCATCCGCTGCGCGACGACCCGCCCTGCGACGCCGAGCAGGACCGCGGCCAGGCCCGTGGCGGTGATGATCCCGATCGCCCCGGTGCGCACGAGGACCGCGGCCGTCGCGGCGCCGGCCACGGTGAGCAGCCCGGTCGGGAAGATGAGCGAGCGCCGGCTCTGCGCCGTGACCGCGGCGGCCAGGCCGACGACGAACGCGCCGAAGAGCGCCGGCACGACGGGACCCTGCCCCATCCGCAGGTCGAGGACCGTCGGGGAGACGAAGTCGGCGCCGACGAGCTCGGTGATCGCGAGCATCACCGACAGCCCGGTGGCGATGCCGATGATCAGGCCGGTGAGCGAGAGCAGCACCCCGAGCAGCCGGCCGGCGCCGGTGAGCGGGTAGCCGAAGAGGACGTCCTCGATCGCCGCGGCCATGGTGCGCCCCGGCAGCATCGCGACGATGCCGCCGGCGACGACGAAGGCGAAGTCGGTGCCGCCGATCCCGATGTGGCCGGCCGCCCCGAGGGCGAAGAAGCCGCCGGCCATGAGCGTCGCGGCGAACGAGTTGATCGCGTTGCCGTAGAACTCCGGAAGGTCGATCCGCCCGAGCAGCTGGGAGAGTCCGGCCACGGCGAGGACGACGACGATCGTCACCCCGGCGACGAGCGCGCTGGCCCCGATCATCACCGCGACCGCCGACGCGAGCAGCGCGCTCGCGACGGAGGTCGCCCACGACGGGAAGTTGCGCGGATGCCGCTTGATCGAGCGCAGCCGCTCGGCCGCCTCGTCGGGGGTCACCTCGCCGGCGACGAGCGCCTCGACGAGCCGGTGCACCGCGACGAGCCGGGCGTAGTCGAACCGGCTGCGGCGCACGACGCGCAGGAGGGTGTGCGTGTGCCCGTTGCTGCTCGTCGCCTGGAGGAGGAGGGACTGCAGGGTGATGTCGAGGTCGAGCCGGTCCACCCCCGCGGCGGCGGCCACGGCGGCCACGCTGCCCTCGACCTGGGGGGCGCCGGCGCCGCAGCGCAGCATCAGCTCGCCGACCCGGACGGCGAGGTCGAGCGCCCGCCGCACGGCGGCGTCCTCGGCCGCCGTGCCGGGGATGCGGGTGTGCCGGTACGGCGTGCGCCGGAGCAGGTCGAGCATCGGCATCGGCTCGGTCGGCAGGTCGCCACGCAGGATGCGCGGTCGTCGTTCCCTCGGCGTGCTCACAGGGCCGGCACCACGCTGTCGACCCACGACGGGGCCTCGCTCAGGGGCCACCAGGCGGGGCCGAGGCCGGTGACGGCGGAGGTGAGGAACGCGGCCGCCGCGACGAGCAGCGCGGTGGCGACCGCCTTGCGGAGCAGGTCGTTCGGGGTGAGGCCGCGCACGATGCTGCGGCTGCCGCGGCGCAGGCTCGCGCCGCCCGGGCCCCACCACCCGGTGAGACCGGCGAAGGTCCCCGCCGCGAGCAGCGGCACGACGGCGTCCGCGGCGACCGTGGACCCGGTGACGGCGCTCGCCGCGAGGGTCCCGGCGAACATCGCACAGACCCCGACGAACAGCGGCACGACGAGGGCGACGAGCGCTCCGACGACGCCGACGAGGAGGTGCCAGGGCCCGCTCGCCACGGCGACCGCGACGTCGGAGCCGCGCGGGCCCCGCTCGTGGCGGCGCATGACGAGCGAGGTGACCGAACGGTCGGCGGTGCGGGCGAGCGCCGTCCACCCGGCGAGGGCGATGACCGCGACGAGGGGCGCGGCGGCGGTCAGCGCGGCGAGGAGGGCGAGCAGGGCGAGCAGCGTCCCGGAGCGTGCCGGCCGGCCGATGCGGGGGTCGGCGTGCGGGCCGTGGCCGTAGCGGGCGGCGTCCCAGTCGGACTCGCCCTCGGGCACCGGCTGACCGGGCCTGCCCTCCTGCCCGGGCGGCGGGAGCTGCCGTGGGGCCGGCTGGGGCGGCGGCAGGGTCCGCGGCGAGGCGGCGGCGGGCGGCGCGGGCTGGCTCTGCCCCGCGGGGCGGGCCTGCTCCCAGCCGGGGGGCCCGGCCGGGTGGCCGGCGCCGGGCGCGGGCCGGGGGGCGACCCGGGGCGCGACGGGCGGCACGGCCGGGGGCGGCGGCGCGACCCGGGCGGCCGCGGCGCCGGCAGCGGCACCCGCCGCACCCGCGGCACCCGCGGCACCCGCCGTCGGCAGGGCCGCGGTGTTCGTGGCGTCGAGCCGCTCGGTCGGCTCGGCCCGCACCCGCCGGACCTCGATCGCCTCGGTGACCGGCGCGCCGTGGGCGAACCGCTCGAGGGCGCGGACGACCTCGGCCTGGTGGGGTCGCTCGGGCGGGTACGGCGAGAGCGCGGCGTAGAGCAGCGGTTCGATCCGCGGGTCGACGGCGCGCAGGTCGGGCTCGCCCGCGGCGACCCGCGCGAGCACGGCGTTCATCGGCCCGCGCCCGAACGGCGGGGTGCCGGTCGCGGCGAAGGCGGTCGTCGCCGCCCATCCCCACCAGTCGGTGGCAGGGGTGACGTCCTCGCCGTGGACCACCTCCGGCGCGAGGTACCCCGGCGTGCCCATGACGAGGCCGGTGCTCGTGAGCCGGACGTCGTCGACGACGTGGGCGATCCCGAAGTCGATGAGGACGGGGTCGCCGTCGACGAGGAGGACGTTGCCGGGCTTGACGTCGCGGTGGACGACGTCGACGGCGTGGATCGCGTCGAGGGCCTCGGCGAGCCCGGCCGCCACCCGGTGCAGGTCGGCGGGGGGCAGCGGCCCGTGCTCCTCGACGTACTCGTCGAGCGGCGGGCCGGGTACGTAGCGGGTGACGACGTAGGGCGTGTCGCCGTCGACGTCGGCGTCGACGACGGGGGCGACCCGGGGGCTGCGGATGCGGCTGAGCGTCTCGACCTCGCGGGAGAGCCGGGCCCGGGCGGCCGGGTCGTGGGCGACGCTCGGCCGGAGCACCTTGACCGCGACGGCCCGGCCGTGCCCGTCGAGCGCGAGGTGGACCACCCCCATCCCGCCCTCGCCGAGGCGCTGGACCAGCCGGTAGCCGCCGAGCCGCGCGTGGTCGCGCAGCTCGTCGTGGTGCTCCTCCGGCGGGTGGCCGTCGGCGTGGGCGTCGGCGGTCATGCCTCCACGGTAGGCGCTGCCGATGGGTGGGTGCTGACAGGGCGCGTCACGGCGCGGTCACGCCGCGGCGGCATCCCGGGCGGACGCGGTCGGTCAGGGAGCCTGCTGGATGTAGTCGCGCAGCTGGTCGCGCTCGCTCTGGAGGGCATCGATCCGGCTCTTGACGACGTCGCCGATGCTGACGATGGCCGACACCCGACCCTCCTGGACGACCGGCACGTGGCGGATGCGGCGCTCGGTCATCTGCTCGGCGAGGTCCTCGAGGGAGTCCTCGGGCGCGCACGTGTGCACCTCCGCGGTCATGATCCGCGAGACCGGCGCCTCGAGCAGGGCCGCCCCGTCGGTGCGCAGGTGGATGACGATGTCGCGCTCGCTGACGATGCCGTCGATCCCGCCCCCGTCGTCGCTCACGACGACCGCCCCGATCCGGTGCTCGGACAGCAGGTCGAGCAGCTGCGAGACGGTCGCGTCGGACCGCACCGTGACGACACCCGACCCCTTGTGCTTCACGACATCCGCAATCCTCATGACCCGACCATAGGGGGCCCGCGGGCGCCGCGCCAGAGGTGCCCGCGGGCACCCGACCGCCGTCCCGGCGGGCCCCCGCACGACGTGACGAGGCTCGCACCGGGCGCCGGTGACGCGCGGCACACCCACGCAGTGGACGGACCTTTCGGCCCGTGGTCCGACACGGCATACTGGCGTAACCGTTTGCACCGACGCGGACGGGAGCTCCACCCCCCCTTTACAACGGATCGTCCGGCACGTTCCTGCCGGTGAAGGAAAGGCAACGACGCCATGGCAACAGTGAAGTTCGACAAGGCCACCCGCATCTACCCGGGCAACGACTCACCCTCGGTCGACCGCCTCGACATCGACGTGGCCGACGGGGAGTTCCTCGTGCTGGTCGGCCCGTCCGGCTGCGGCAAGTCCACCTCGCTGCGGATGCTCGCAGGCCTCGAGGAGGTCAACGACGGGCGGATCTGGATCGGTGACCGCGACGTCACCGACCTGTCCCCGAAGGACCGCGACGTCGCGATGGTCTTCCAGAACTACGCGCTCTACCCGCACATGACGGTCGCCGACAACATGGGCTTCGCCCTGAAGATCGCCGGCGTCGACAAGAGCGAGATCCGCAAGCGCGTCGAGGAGGCCGCCCAGATCCTCGACCTCACCGAGTACCTCGAGCGCAAGCCGAAGGCTCTCTCGGGTGGGCAGCGTCAGCGCGTCGCGATGGGCCGGGCGATCGTCCGCTCCCCGCAGGTGTTCCTCATGGACGAGCCGCTGTCGAACCTCGACGCCAAGCTCCGGGTCCAGACCCGCACCCAGATCGCGTCGCTCCAGCGCCGCCTCGGTGTCACCACGGTCTACGTCACGCACGACCAGATCGAGGCGATGACGATGGGCGACCGGATCGCCCTGCTCAAGGACGGCATCCTCCAGCAGTGCGCCACGCCGCGCGAGATGTACGACCAGCCGTCCAACGTCTTCGTCGCCGGCTTCATCGGCTCGCCCGCGATGAACCTGGTGTCGGTGCCGGTCGAGACCGACGGCGTGAAGTTCGGCAGCCACCCGGTCGACATCGAGCGCGACAGCCTCTCGAAGGCCGGCTCGACGGTCATCGTCGGTGTCCGTCCCGAGGACGTCGAGGTGACGACGAACGAGGACGGCCTGGAGCTGCAGGTCGACGTGGTCGAGGAGCTCGGCGCCGACGCCTACGTCTACGCGACCCCGGCCGACAAGCGGATCGAGCTCGAGGGCGGCAGCGACGACAGCCTCGCCAAGCCCTTCATCGCGCGGGTCGACGGCCGCAACGTGCCCAAGGCGGGGTCCACGATCTACGTGTACCCGAAGCAGGAGCACATGCACGTCTTCGACAAGAGCTCCGGCGCCCGCATCTGACGCCCGGCTCCACCCCCACGGCGACGACGCCCCGGACGACCCCCCTCGTCCGGGGCGTCGGCGCACCCGGCACGACCCTGGAAGGCCCCCCATGGCCCTCGAGCTCACCGCGGCCCGCCCCGACCCGGCGCTCCTCGACCTGCCCTGGCGGGTCCCCCTCGAGGAGTGGCCGGAGGACATCCTCGCCGCCCTGCCGCGCGGCCTCTCCCGCCACGTCGTCCGCTTCGTCCGGCTCTCCGGCGGGGTGCTCGCCGTCAAGGAGATCAAGGAGGACCTGGCCCGCCGCGAGTACGACATGCTGCGGAACCTCCGGCGGCTCGACCTGCCCGCGGTCCAGCCGTTCGCCGTGGTGAGCGGGCGCGTCGACGGCTCCGGGGCGCCCCTCGACGCCTGCCTCGTCACCCGACACCTCCAGTTCTCGCTCCCCTACCGGGCGCTGTACAGCCAGTCACTGCGCAAGGGCACCGCGACCCGGCTCATCGACGCGCTGGCCGTGCTCCTCGTCCGCCTCCACCTCACCGGGTTCTGGTGGGGCGACGTGTCGCTGTCGAACACGCTCTTCCGCCGGGACGCCGGCGCGTTCGCCGCCTACCTCGTCGACGCCGAGACGGGCGAGCTGCGCGAGCGGCTCAGCGACGGCCAGCGTGAGCACGACCTCGACATCGCCCGGGTCAACATCGCCGGGGAGCTGATGGACCTCGACGCCGGCGGCCTGCTCCAGGAGGAGCGCGACCCGGTTGAGGTCAGCGAGCGCATCGTCACCCGCTACCGCGAGCTGTGGGACGAGCTGACCGGCTCGGAGGTCATCGACGACAGCGAGCGGTGGCGGGTCGACGACCGGATCCGGCGCCTCAACGCGCTCGGGTTCGACGTCGACGAGCTCGAGATCACCACCGACATCGACGGCGCCTCGCTCCGCATCCAACCCAAGGTCGTCGACTCCGGGCACCACTCGCGGCGCCTGCTGCGCCTGACCGGCCTCGACGTCCGGGAGAACCAGGCCCGGCGCCTGCTCAACGACCTCGGCGTCTTCGCCGCGGCGACCGGCCGCCGCGGCGAGGACGAGGAGATCGTCGCCCACGAGTGGCTGGCCAGCGTCTACGAGCCGATCACCCGCCGGGTGCCCCGCGAGCTGCTCACCAAGCTCGAACCGGCCGAGGTCTTCCACGAGGTGCTCGAGCACCGGTGGTACATGGCCGAGCGCGCCCAGCACGACGTGCCGCTCCAGGTCGCGATGGACGACTACCTCGCCCAGGTCCTGCCCGGCAAGCCCGACGAGGTCGCGGTGCTCGGGGTCGACACCCAGGAGCTGCCCGTGCTCGCCGACGAGTGACCGGCCGGGTCCCGTGACTCCCCGATCCGCGGACGCAGGCCGCGGTCGTAGGATCGCCACGATGCCGCCGTCGCGAGGAACCTCATGACCGACCAGCCGCAGCCTCCCGGGCCCCGGCCCGAGGGCGCGCCCCCGCCTGCTCAGCCCCCGCACGGGTCGCCCCCGGCACCGCAGGGGGGCCACCCGGGGGCACCACCCCAGGGCGGGTACGGGTCACCGCCCCCACAGAACCCGTACGGCGCCCCGCCCCCGCAGAACCCGTACACCGGGCCCCCTCCGCAGAACCCCTACGGCGCACCGCCCCCGCACAACCCCTACGGCGCGCCGCCCCCGCAGAACCCCTACGGCTACGGCTACGGCGCCCCGGGCGCCAACCCGTACGCGACCGCGCCCCCACAGGCGGCCGGGCCACCGGTCCCGGGCACGATCAGGTTCGTCGAGGCCAACTTCGGGCGGGTCGCCGGCTTCGAGGCCCGGGCCATCGCCTACCTCATCGACGTCGCGGTCACCCTCATCGGCCTCGTCTTCGTCCTCCTCGGCGGGATCCTCCTCGGTGCCGGCTCGCCGCGCACCGTGACGTTCGACAACGGCGCGACGACGACGACGGGCGGGGACGGGGTCCTCGTCGGGGTGGGGGTGCTGTTCCTCCTCGTCGGCTTCGCCGCGATGTTCGGTCTCTGGCTGTGGAACCGGGTCTTCCGGATGGGCCGGACCGGCCAGAGCGTCGGGAAGCGGTCGCGGGGCCTCATGCTCGTCGACGCGCGCACCGGGCAGCCCATCGGCGCCGGCAACGCCTTCCTCCGTGAGCTCGTCAACAGCCTGATCAACCAGGTGCTCTACCTGGGGTTCCTCTGGATGCTGTGGGACCCCGACAAGCAGACCCTCGGCGACAAGGCGCTGCACTCGGCCGTCATCCACGTGCCCGACGGCACGAGCACGGGGTGGTCGGGCCCGGCCGGCCAGGACGCGTAGGGCGGCTCGTCAGGCGGGCGAGAGCCAGGTCCACCCCGGCACGTTCCGCGCGACGACCAGCGCGACGACGAGCCCACCGATGACGTACGGCGCCCACGTCGGCGGGGTCCAGGTGACCCGCCGGCCGGTCCAGCGCGACCGCACCCAGAGCGCCCAGGCCGCGACGAGGGCGGCGAGGAAGAGGGGCGCCAGCGGGTTGCGGGCCATCGCCCCCGCGAGGTCGAGGTGGGTGAGGTCGTGCGTGGCGCGCAGCATCCCGCAGCCCGGGCAGTAGATGCCGGCGAGCGCGTAGGACGGGCAGACAGGGTAGTGGCCGGGCTGGTTGGGGTCGACCGCGTGGACGTAGGCGGTCGCGGCCAGCGCGGCGGCGGCGACCCCGGCCGGTGACACGAGGCGGCGCCACCGACCCGGCGCGGGGTCGGTGGGCGCCGCCTCGAGGGGGCGGGCGGTGGTGGTCACCGGTGACACGACGGCCCGCCGGACGTCACGGGTTGGACGTCGTGCTCGCCGCGAACACCCCGAACACGAGGAGGAGCAGCAGGATGACGATCGAGATGATCATGAGCACGACCGCGATGATGCCGAGGATGCGGCCGATCTGCACCGTCTGCCGGTTCGAGTAGCGGCCCGGTGCCGCGTCGATCTCACGCAGGGCGGTGTTGCCCATGATCCAGGCCGCGATGCCGAGCGGCTGGAAGCAGACGAGCGACAGGATGCCGAGGATGAGGATCGTCGTCCCGCGGGGGTGCTCCGCCTGTCCGCCCATCCCTCCCCCGGGCGGCGGCGGGGCCGGGAAGCCACCACCCTCGCCGGAGCCGGGCGGCGGCGGAGGCGGGGGCGGGGTGGAGCCGTAGTCGGACATGCTGTCCCTCTCTGCAGTGCGTCAGTCGGTGGCCGGTCTGCACCGGCACGGGTCAGCCTTCCACAGAGGGAGGGCGTGGCGCGCGCACTCGCCTGCCACGGCCCGCGTCCGTGCGCCGATAGTGTGCCGGGCACCAGCGTCATCCACTGGAGGGAACCATGACCACCACGCCACCCCCGCCGCCTCCCCCCGGCGACGGCACGCCACCACCTCCTCCCGAGGAGCCCCGCGAGGAGGGCACCGACACGGGTGCCGCACCGCCGCCCCCGCCCGGTGGTGAGGACACCGGCAGCACGCCGCCTCCGCCGCCACCGAGCGACGAGGGTTCCGGCAGCGCACCGCCTCCGCCGCCACCGAGCGACGAGGGTTCCGGCAGCGCACCGCCTCCGCCGCCGCCACCCCCGAGCGACGAGGGAACCGGCAGCATGCCGCCTCCGCCGCCCCCACCGGCAGGGCCCTACGGCGCCGAGAGCGCCCCCCCGCCGCCCCCGCCCGAGCAGCAGCCGTACCCGCCGGCCGCGCCGGGCCCCTACGGCTCGGCCCCGGCGCCGATGGGTGGCCCGACCGCCGCGCCGAACAACCAGAAGGCCGTCATCGCCGTCGTCGCCGGCATCGCCTCGATCGTGTTCGCGCTCTGCTGCTCGATCATCGGGGTCGTCCTCGGCGCGGTCGCCGCGTTCCTCGGGAACCAGGCCAAGGGCGAGATCGCGAACTCGAACGGCAGCCAGGGCGGCGCCAACCTCGCCCACTGGGGCTTCATCACCGGGATCATCGGCGCCGTCCTCGGCGTCATCATGATGATCCTCGGCTTCGCGCTCAACATCGGCACCGGGCTGACCAACATCGGTGGCTGACATGAGCGTCCTGTCGATCGCGCCCGGCGACCGCCCATCACACGTGTGGTGGGCGGCCGCCGGCGCGGCCGTGGGGGCCGGGGCGGCGGCGTGGTTGTTCACGCACGACCCGAACACCCCCGGCCACTACCCGGCCTGCATCCTGCTCAGCACGACGGGCTACTACTGCCCGGCCTGCGGGGGCACGCGCGCCACGTACGACCTGCTCCACGGCGACGTCGCCGGCGCGTTCGCCCGTCACCCCCTCGTCCCGCTGCTCTACCTCGGGATCGTCCTCGGCGTCGGCTACCGGCTGTTGCGCCGACGGGTGGAGCGGCTGCCCCGGCTCACCGTGCCGAACTGGGTGTTCCCCGCGGTCGGGGTGGCGCTCGTCGTCTTCGGCGTGCTGCGCAACATCCCCGGCTGGGACTTCCTCAGCCCCGCCTGAGCGCCGGCCGGTCCTCCTCCACCTCGAGCGGTGCCGAAGGTCAGCGCCGACGCCGGCGCGCCACCTCGTACAGGGTCACGCCCGCGGCGATGCCCGCGTTGAGCGACTCCATGCCCGAGGCCATCGGCACGGAGACGATCTGGTCGCACGTCTCGCGCACGAGCCGCGAGAGGCCCTTGCCCTCCGAGCCCACGACGACGACGAGCGGCTCGGAGGCCAGCTCGAGGTCGGGCAGCTCGACGTCGCCGTCCATGTCGAGGCCGATGACGAAGAAGCCGGCTTTCCGGAAGTCCTCGAGGGCCCGGGTGAGGTTCGACGCCTGCGCCACCGGCACCCGCGCCGCGGCGCCCGCCGAGGTCTTCCACGCGCTGGCCGTCATCCCCGCCGACCGGCGGCTCGGCACGACGACACCGTGCCCGCCGAACGCCGCGACGGACCGGACGATCGCCCCGAGGTTGCGCGGGTCGGTGATCCCGTCGAGGGCGACGACGAGGGGGATGCCGGGGGCCTCCGGGTCGACGAGGTCGCGGGGGTGGGCGTACTCGTACGGGGGCACCTGGACGGCCAGGCCCTGGTGGACCGCGCCGTCGGTGAGCCGGTCGAGCTCCCCGCGCGGGGTCTCGAGCACCGGGATGCCGCGCTGGGTGGCGGTGGTGAGGGCCTCGCGGACCCGGTCGTCGGCGTCGATCCGCCCGGCGACGTAGAGGGTCGTCACGGGGACGTGGGCGCGCAGCGCCTCGACGACGGCGTTTCGGCCGGCGACGACCTCGCTCGACGGCTTCCCGCTGCGACGCTGCGGGGCGCCCCGACCGGATCGATCGTCGTTGCGGCCCGCGGCCTTCCCTGCCTTGTGCGCCTTGTGGTTGGGGCGGTCGGCGGCCTTCGGGGTCGGGCCCCTGCCCTCGAGGCCCTTGCGACGCTGTCCTCCGGAGCCGACGGTGGGACCCTTCTTGCCGCCCTTGCGCACGGCACCACGGCGCTGGCTGTTGCCGGCCACGTCACTCACCCCGCCCGCGGGCGAGCGACCAGCGGGCGCCGGCGGCGGTGTCCTCGAGGACGACCCCGGCGGCGGCCAGCTCGTCGCGGATCGCGTCCGCCGTGTCGTAGTCGCGGGCGCTGCGGGCGGCGGCCCGCGCGCCCACCCGGTCGCGCACCAGCGACTCGAGCGCGGCCATCGCGGCACCCCCGTCACCCTCCGCCTCCGACCACACCGGGTCGAGCGGGTTGACGCCGATGACGTCGGTCATGGCGACCACCTGCCGGGCGATGGCCGCGGCATCCTCGTGGTCGCCGTCGTCGAGCGCGGTGTTGCCGGCCCGCACCGTCTCGTGGACGACGGCGAGCGCGCCGGAGACGCCGAGGTCGTCGTCCATCGCCTCGCGGAACTCCTCCGGCAGGTCCGCCGCACCGTCGGGGAGGAGGGTCGTCGCCCCGGGCAGCGCCCGGTGGAGGAAGCCCTCGATGCGCTCGACCGCCGAGCCCGCCTCCTCGATGGAGCCCTCGTGGTACTCGATCGTCGACCGGTAGTGCGCCGCGGAGAGGTAGTAGCGGACCGCGAGCGGACGGTGCTCCTTGACGACCTCGCTGACCCGCAGCGAGTTGCCGAGGGACTTGCTCATCTTCTCGCCGCCCATCGTCACCCAGGCGTTGTGCAGCCAGTAGTTGGCGAACCCGAGCCCGGCCGCGCGCGACTGCGCGATCTCGTTCTCGTGGTGGGGGAAGCGCAGGTCGACGCCGCCGCCGTGGATGTCGAACGTGTCGCCGAGGTACTTGCGGGCCATCGCCGAGCACTCGAGGTGCCAGCCGGGTCGCCCGGCCCCGAACGGGGTGGGCCAGGAGGCCGTCGGCGGCTCGTCGGGCTTGTGGCCCTTCCACAGCGCGAAGTCGCGCGGGTCGTGCTTGCCGCGGGGGTCGGCGTCCTCGGCGTCGGCCATGTCGTCGACGCTCTGGTGGGTCAGCTCGCCGTAGCTCGGCCAGCTGCGCACGTCGAAGTAGACGTCGCCGGAGCCGTCCTCGGCACGGTAGGCGTGGCCCTTCTCGACGAGGGTCTCCATGAGCTCGACCATCTCCGGGACGTGCCCGGTGGCCCGCGGCTCGTAGGTCGGCGGGAGGACGCCGAGGGCCTCGAGCGCGGCCGCGGTCTCCATCTCGTTGCGGTACGAGATGGCGTACCAGGGCTGCCCCTCGTCGGCTGACCTGGCGAGGATCTTGTCGTCGATGTCGGTGACGTTGCGGATGAGCGTGACGTCGTACCCGTGGCCGCGCTCGAGCCAGCGCCGGAGGATGTCGAATGCGACGGCGAAGCGCACGTGCCCGATGTGTGGCGGCGCCTGGGTCGTGAGCCCGCAGATGTAGATGCCCGCCTTCCCGGGAAGGACGGGCACGAAGTCACGCAGCTCGCGGGACATGGAGTCGAACAGCCTGAGGGTCACCCGGCCAAGGCTACCGGCGGCGCGGCATCCAGCCCGAACCGCGGGAGGTGGCCGGTCAGTGGCCCCGGTCGATCCACTCCTGGAGGTGCGGGGCCTCCTCGCCGATGGTCGTCGGGTCGCCGTGGCCGGTGAGCACGACCGTCTCCGGCGGCAGGGTCAGCAGCCGGGTCCGGATGGAGGCGATGATCGTCGGGAAGTCGCTGTAGGAGCGGCCGGTGGCCCCCGGGCCACCCCGGAACAGCGTGTCGCCGGAGAGGAGCACCCCGAGCGACGGCGCGTGCAGGCAGCAGGCGCCCGGCGAGTGCCCCGGGGTGTGCAGCACCGTGAGCTCGACGTCGCCCACGCGGACGACCTGTCCCTCGGCGAGCTCGGCGCCGGGCGGCTCGACCTGCGACCGGTCCCAGAGGACGCGGTCGGCCGGGTGGAGCGACGCCGCCGCCCCGGTCGCGGCGACCAGCCCCGGGACCGCGTTGACGTGGTCGTTGTGGCCGTGGGTGCACACGACCCCGACGACGTGGCGGCCGGCGACCGCGTCGAGGATGGCGTCCGCGTCGTGCGCGGCGTCGACGACCAGCACCTCGTCGTCGTCACCGACGAGCCAGACGTTGTTGTCGACCTCCCAGGAGCCCCCGTCGAGCTCGAAGACCCCCGAGGTGACGACCCGCTCGACCCGTACGCCCCCCGGCGAGGTCGGGACCGGCATCCCGATGCTGACCGCGCCGCTCATGCGCCTCCTCCACCGTCCATGACGACGACCGAGCGAAGGACGTCGCCACGGTGCATCTTGGTGAAGGCCGACTCGACGTCACCGATGCCGATCCGCTCGCTGACGAAGGCGTCGAGGTCGAACCGGCCCTGCTCGTAGAGGTCGACGAGCATCGGGAAGTCGCGCGACGGCAGGCAGTCGCCGTACCAGCTGGACTTCAGCGACCCCCCGCGGCCGAACACCTCGATCATCGGCAGGGTGACGGTCTGCTCGGGGGTCGGGACCCCGACGAGCACCACCGTGCCGGCCAGGTCACGCGCGTAGAACGCCTGCTCGTAGGTCTCGGGGCGCCCCACCGCCTCGACGACGACGTCGGCGCCGAAGCCCCCCGTCGCGGCCCGGATCGCCTCGACCGGGTCCTCGACCGAGGCGTCGACGGTGTGCGTGGCACCGAGCGCTCGCGCCGCCTCGAGCTTGCGGGCGTCGGTGTCGACGGCGACGATCGTCGTCGCGCCGGCGACGCGGGCGCCGGCGACCGCCGCGCTGCCCACGCCGCCGCACCCGATGACCGCGATGGAGTCACCCCTCCCGACGCCACCGGTGTTCACCGCCGCCCCGAACCCGGCCATGACGCCGCACCCGAGCAGCCCGACGGCGGCGGGGTCGGTGCGCTCGACCCTGGTGCACTGCCCGGCGGCGACGAGCGTCTTGTCGATGAAGGCGCCGATGCCCAGAGCCGGGCTGAGCTCGGTGCCGTCGGTGAGCGTCATCCGCTGGGACGCGTTGTGGGTGGCGAAGCAGTACCAGGGCCGGCCCCGGCGACAGGCGCGGCACTGGCCGCAGACGGCCCTCCAGTTGAGGATGACGAAGTCGCCCGGTGCGACCTGCGTGACGCCGTCGCCGACCGCCTCGACCGTCCCCGCCGCCTCGTGGCCGAGCAGGAACGGGAACTCGTCGTTGATGCCGCCCTCGCGGTAGTGCAGGTCGGTGTGGCAGACCCCGCACGCCTCGACGCGGACCACCGCCTCACGGGGCCCGGGGTCGGGCACGACGACGTCGACGAGCTCGACGGGCGCCCCCTTGCTCCGGGCGATGACTCCTCGGACGGTCTGCGGCACGGGGCACTCCTCCCCCGGACGGGCGGGTCCGGTCGGCGACGCTGCATCGGTGCCCAGCAGGGTAGTCGCGGGGGGTGCGCGCCCGCCCCGCCCGGAGGACGTCCACGCGCTCTCGGCCCCTGTCCGAGAACGCGTTCCCGACCTTTCCGGCCGGGAAAGCCCGTCGTATGCTGCGACCGTGCCCCATCCGGTCTTCGACGAGGTGATCCACGAGCCGCACCGGCTGCGGATCTGCGCGTACCTCGTACCGTCCACCGGCACCGACTTCGGCGACGTCCGCGACGCCATGGAGCTCTCGGACTCCGCGCTGTCCAAGCACCTCAAGGTGCTCTCGACCCGTGGGTACACCCGGCTCGAGCGGGGCTCGCGCGACGGGCGGCAGGTCACGACGGTCGTGCTGACGGCGGCCGGGCGGGAAGCCCTGTGCGGGCACGTCGCCGAGCTGCAGCGGATGGCGCGCATCGTCGGGGATGACCGCCGCGCGGGCATGCGCAGCCGCTGACCGGCACCGCCCCGGGACCGACGCCGTCGCGAGGTGGGCGATCGCGCGTAGGCTCGCCGGGTGCGGCTGCGCGAGAGCGTCCGGGGGCTCGTCCTCGACGAGGAGGGCTGGATGCTGCTGGTCCGGTTCGACTGGCCGGGGCTGGAACCGGCAGGCGGCTTCTGGGCCAACCCCGGCGGTGGCATGGAGCCCGGCGAGACCCGGCTCGACGCCCTGCGGCGCGAGCTGCGCGAGGAGGTGGGGCTCGAGGTCGACGAGCTCGGCCCCGAGGTCTGGACCAAGACCGCGACCTTCGCGATGGACGGCTGGGACGGGCAGGTCGACCACATCCACCTCGTCCGCGTCCCCCGGTTCACCCCGCGGCCGGCCCTGACCGCCGAACGGCTGCGCGCCGAGCACGTCCACGACGTGCGCTGGTGGAGCCCCGCGGAGCTCGCGGCCTCGGCTGCGGTCTTCGCGCCGCGGCAGCTCCCGCGCCTCTACCGCGAGCTGGTCACCTGCGGCCTGCCGGCCGACCCCGTCGAGCTCACCGGCTTCTGACCCCGAGCGCCCCAGCCCCGGTGGGGTCAGGTGCGGCGCAGCACGAGCGCCGTGGCGATGGCGGCCACGCCCTCGCCACGGCCGGTGAGGCCGAGCCCGTCCGTCGTCGTGCCGCTCACCGACACCGGTGCACCGGCGGCGTCCGAGAGCGCCGCCTCCGCCTCGGCGCGGCGGGTGCCGATCTTGGGGCGGTTGCCGACCACCTGGACCGCGACGTTGCCGACCTCGTAGCCCGCCGCACGAACCAGCCGCGCCGCCTCGGCGAGCAGCGTGGCGCCGGACGCACCCGCGAGCTCGGGCCGGGAGGTGCCGAAGTGGGCCCCGAGGTCACCGATCCCGGCGGCGGAGAACAGCGCGTCGCAGGCGGCGTGGGCGGCGACGTCCGCGTCGGAGTGCCCGTCGAGCCCACGCTCCCCCGGCCAGAGCAGTCCGGCCACGTGCAGCTCGCGGTCGGAGCCCTCGGGCGCGAAGGCGTGCACGTCGACGCCGACTCCCACCCGGGGCAGCCAGACGGACCCCGGTCCACCGTCGCCCGTCGAGCCCGACATGCGCCCCATCCAACACCATCCGGTGGCGCGGACCGTCGGCCACCGCCGCTCGACCCTCGCGCCGAGGCACCCGCGCGGGTAACGTGGCGAGACGTCGTGACCCCCGACGGACACAGGTGTGACCCATGCGGATCGGACTCGTCAACCCCCTCCACGGCGCCGCGGACGACCCCGACGCCCCGACCTGGGCGAAGCTCAGCGCGTGGGCGGCGGCGGCGGAGGACGCCGGCTTCGACTCGTTCGTCGTCGAGGACGCCCTCCTCTACCGCGGTGAGGAGGTGAGCCAGGGGTGCTGGGAGTCGGTCGCCGTCGTCGCCGCCCTCGCCGCGAGCACCTCGCGGATCGAGATCGGCCAGTCGGTACTCAACACGCCCTACCGGTCGCCGGCGATGCTCGCGAAGGTCGCCGAGACGCTCGACGAGGTCTCCGGGGGGCGGTACATCTTCGGCCTCGGCGCCGGCAACACCCCCGACTCCGACTACGAGGCCTTCGGCTTCCCGACCGACAGGCGCTACTCGCGCTTCGCGGAGGCGATCCAGGTCATCCACACCCTGCTGCGGACCGGGCACGTCGACTTCGCCGGCGAGTTCCACTCCGCTCGGGGCGCCGAGATGGTCCTGCGCGGGCCACGCCCCGAGGGCCCGCCGATCCACATCGCCGCCGCCGGGCCACGGATGCTGCGCCTGGTGGCCCGCTACGCCGACGTGTGGAACTGGTGGGGATGGAACGAGACGCCGGAGCAGCTACGGGAACGCGTCCAGCCGCTCGTCGACGAGCTCGGCCGCGCGTGCGAGGCCGAGGGCCGCGACCCGGACGGGCTCGAGCGGACCTACGACTGGTACACCGTCGTGCCGCCGGGGTTCGACGTCCCCGACGAGATCGGGATGGACCACCCCGTGACCGGGAGCGCCGAGTCGATCGCCGAGACCCTGCTCACCGTGCAAGGGCTCGGGTTCGCCGAGGTCCGCTGCGACATCGAGCCGAGGACATCGGCATCCATCGAGGCGATGCGACCCGTGGTCGAGCTGCTGCACGCGGCCTGAGCCGGCCCGCGGCGAGCCCCGGCGACGTCCGGGACACCGACTTCTCCCGGGAAGCACCGGGAAGAAGGCGGTGCCTCACCGGGGAGTTCGGGGTGACCCCGAAGAGCCGAGGCCCGGGGGTCAGGAGCCGGCGAGGAGGCGCTCGGCGTGGTCGAGGTCGGCCGGCAGGGTCACCTTGAATGCCAGCTGGTCTCCGTCGACGACGAGGACCTTGTGCCCCATCCGCTCGACGAGGGCGGCGTCGTCGGTGGCCACCTGGCCGCTGCGGTAGGCCTCGAGGAGCACGTCGCGGCGGAAGCCCTGCGGGGTCTGAACCGCGCGCAGCGCCGACCGGTCGGGCGTACCGGTGATGACGCCCTGGGAGTCGACCGTCTTGACCGTGTCGACGACCGGCAGCCCGGGGACCGCCCCCGCGGTCCCCCCCGTGCCGGCGCGCACAGCCTCGACGACCCTCTCGAAGACCGCGAGCGGGGTCAGGCAGCGCGCCGCGTCGTGGACGAGGACGACGTCGCAGTCGTCGGCGACGAGCGCGACACCGGCCGCGACCGACTCGGCCCGCTCGGTGCCCCCGGGGATGACGCGGGCCCCCACCGGCAGGTCGATGCCCTCCCAGGCCGGGTCGCCGGTGTCGGCGAGCTCGGCCGGCACGACGACGGCGACCGAGCGAAGCCCGGCGACCCGCACGACGGTGTCGAGGGCGTGGCCGAGGATGGGCCGACCGGCCAGGTGGACGAAGGCCTTGGGGGCGTCCGCCCCGAGCCTGGACCCGGTCCCGGCCGCGACCACGACGACGCCGACACCGCGCGGGGCGGTGTCGGCGTCGTCGGTCACGTCGGGCTGGGCGGCCGGAGCCGGGTGAGCGCTCAGGACGCGAGGACCTCATCGAGGATGGACTCGGCCTTGTCCTCGTCGGTCTTCTCGGCGAGCGCGAGCTCGGAGACGAGGATCTGGCGGGCCTTGGCGAGCATGCGCTTCTCACCGGCGGACAGGCCACGGTCCTTGTCGCGGCGCCACAGGTCGCGGACGACCTCGGCGACCTTGATGACGTCGCCGGAGGCGAGCTTCTCGAGGTTGGCCTTGAAGCGGCGGGACCAGTTGGTCGGCTCCTCGGCGTACGGGGTGCGCAGGACCTCGAAGACCTTGTCGAGACCCTCCTTGTCGACGACGTCGCGGACACCGACGAGGTCACAGTTCTCGGCAGGAACCTCGATGACGAGGTCACCCTGAGCGACCTTGAGTTTGAGGTAGAGCTTCTCCTCTCCGCGGATCGTGCGGGTGTTGATCTCCTCGATGCGCGCGGCCCCGTGATGGGGGTACACGACCGTTTCGCCGACCTTGAAAACCATCTGTTGTTGTCCCCTTTCGCGGGTCCAAGGATAGCACGACACGCGGGTGTGCACGAATGCAACTTCTCGACATTGTCGCAGGTCAGGGGCTTGGGAGGGTGTCCACGAACGCCGATTCGGGGGTTGACAGATCTGGCCGCGACATGCTTCGCGCGTGCGCGGCAGGCCCTCGGGCGCGAGTTCCACGGCCTCGTCGGCGGGGGTCCGGGCATGGCCCGACGGGGCGGCCGATGGCGGGTGGCGGTCCGTCATCCGCGCCTGCCCGACGCCCGCTGCGCGCCCCCGCTATCCTGTGCGGCGTGACGAACCGTGCCGCCACCACCCTGCGCCTGTCCGCCGCCGCGGCGGCCTCGCTCCTCGTCTCTGCCTGCGCTGTCTTCTCGCCCGTGCAGACCAACGAGCCGTACATCCCGGCCGACGGCGTGCCCCTCACGATCCCGGGGCTCTCGCTGCGCAACCTCGCGATCGTCACCGCCACCGAGAACGGTCCGGGCGTGGTCGTCGGGCAGGTCGTCAACGAGACCGGCAACGCCGTCGACGTCACCTTCGGAATCCAGGGCGGTCCGTCCGCCACCGGGTCGTCCTCCGTGGCGCCGTACTCGGGCGACACCATCACCGACAGCACCGAGCAGGTGCAGCTGCCCTCCGTCCCGGCCAAGCCGGGGGCCATGGTCTACCTCACCGTCACCACCCGTGAGGCCGGCCAGAACGTCGTCCAGGTGCCGGTGCTCCTCGACAACCGGTTCTACACCGGCCTCCTCGGCAGCGGCTCCTGAGCCGACGGGCCGACCGGCGCCGCCGGTGGGCGGCCCAGCTCCGCCCGCTCAGCCCTCGAACTTGTAGCCGAGTCCCCGCACGGTGAGGATGTTGACCGGGTTGCCGGGATCGGCCTCCACCTTCGCCCGGAGCCGCTTGATGTGGACGTCGAGGGTCTTGGTGTCGCCGACGTAGTCGCTGCCCCACACCCGGTCGATGAGCTGCCCGCGCGTCAGCACCCGGCCGGTGTTGCGCAGCAGCAGCTCGAGCAGCTCGAACTCCTTGAGCGGGAGGGACACCTGCGTCCCGCGCACCGTGACGACGTGACGCTCGACGTCCATCCGCACCGGTCCGGCCTCGAGGGTCGTCGGCAGCAGCTCCTCGGGCTCGGACAGGCGCCGCAGCACCGCCTTGATGCGGGCGAGCAGCTCGCGCGAGGAGTACGGCTTGGTCACGTAGTCGTCGGCACCGAGCTCGAGGCCCACGACCTTGTCGACCTCGCTGTCCTTGGCCGTCAGCATGATGACCGGGACGTTCGAGCGCTGGCGCAGCGCGCGGCACACGTCGACGCCCGAGAGCCCGGGCAGCATGAGGTCGAGGAGGACGAGGTCGGCCCCGGCCGCGTCGAACTCGGTGAGCGCGTCGTTCCCGTTGTCGGCCACCGACACCTCGTACCCCTCCTTGCTCAGCAGGTACGAGAGCGGGTCGGAGAAGGACTCCTCGTCCTCGACGATCAGGATGCGGGTCATGCGGTGCTCTCCTCTCGGGCGGGTGGCCCGGGGACGGGGTCGGCGGTGGAGGCGTCGGCCGAGCGGTCCGCGGCGGCGGGGAGCCTCATCGTGAACGTGGAGCCGCGCCCCTCCTCGCTCCAGACGGTGACGTCGCCGCCGTGGTTGGCGCAGATGTGCTTGACGATCGCCAGCCCGAGGCCGGTGCCCCCGGTTGCCCGTGAGCGTGCCGCGTCGACGCGGTAGAACCGCTCGAAGATCCGCTCCTGGTCAGCGGGCGGGATGCCCTGCCCCTGGTCGGTGACGGACACCTCGACGACCTCACCGACGCGCCGGCCACCCACCCCGACCCGGGTCTCGGCGTCGCTGTAGTTGACGGCGTTGGAGAGCAGGTTGGCCACGGCCGTCGTGAGCAGGTCGGGGTCGCCGAAGACGCGCAGGCCGTCGTCGACGGCCACGGCGATCTCGATCGACTTGGCCTCGGCGGCGATGCGCACCCGGTCGACGGCCTCGGCGACGACGTCGGCGAGGTCGACGAGGTGGGGCTCGTGGAGGCTGTCGGCCACCTGGAGCCGGGAGAGGTCGACGATCTCCTGGACGAGCCGGCCCAGGCGGGTGGACTCGACCCGGATCCGCTCGGCGAAGCGGGCGACGGCCTCCGGGTCGTCCTTGGCGTCGAGGACGGCCTCGGCGAGCAGGGAGATGCCGCCGACCGGCGTCTTCAGCTCGTGGGAGACGTTGGCGACGAAGTCCCGGCGCACCTCCTCGACCCGCCGGGCGTGCGTGTGGTCCTCGGCGAGGAGCAGGACGTGCGAGACGCCGAGGGGCGCCACGCGCACGCGCATGACGACACTGGCATCGGGGTTCGGCCCGCGGGGGAGCTCGAGCTCGGCCTCTCGGATGACGCCGTCACGGCGCACCTGCCGCGCGAGGTGGCGCAGCTCCTGGTGGACCAGCTCGCCGTGGCGGACCAGGCCGAGGCTCACCGCGTTGGCGGAGTTGTTGACGACCGCGTCGGACCCGTCGAGGACGATGGCGACCGACCGCAGCACCGAGAGAACGTCGCCGACCCCCGACGGCATCTCGCGAGCGCCCGGAGGGGGCTCCTCGCGCAGGCTGCGCTCCGACCACCGGCCGGCGGCCACGCCGACGGCACCGATGACGAGGCCGACCGCCCCGCCGAGCACCGCTGCGATCGTCGCATCCACGCCGACCAGCGTACGGTGGTCCCACGGGTACGACGGACGCCGCGCGACCCGGACGCGCTCACGGCATCCCGAATGTTCACCTCGGGTGTTCCGCCGGTTCACCACCGGGTGACACAGTTCCGGGTGGCCGGGCGCGCCCCGACGCGGCACCGCGCGCCCCGAGCCCGTCCCCCGGCGACCACCTCGCCGGCCCGACCACCTCGAGGACCCCACCATCGTGATGCGCAAGGCCTACCACGCCGAGCTCGACCGGATCGCCCAGAGCCTCGTCGAGATGACCCACCTCGCCGCCTCGGCGATGTCGCGTGCGACGACGGCCCTGCTCGACGCCGACGTCCAGCTCGCCGACTCGGTCATCACCGCGGACGCCGAGCTCGACGCCCGGCGCGAACAGCTGGACCTGATGTCGTTCGACGTCATCGCGCTCCAGCAGCCCGTCGCCACCGACCTGCGGGTCGTCGTCACGAGCATGCGGATGAGCAGCGACATCGAGCGGATGGGCGACCTCGCCCGGCACGTCGCGAAGGTCGCCCGCCTGCGCTTCCCCGAGTCGGCCGTCCCCGCCGAGCTGCGCGGCACCTTCCGCGAGATGGGGCAGGTGGCCGAGCGGATCGTCGAGAAGGCCGGCTCGATCATCGCCGCCCGCGACGTCGACGCCGCCCGCGAGCTGGCCCGCGACGACGACGAGATGGACGAGCTGCACCGCCAGCTCTTCGCCAGCGTCACCCGTCCCGACTGGCCGCACGGGACCGAGGCGGCCGTCGACATCACCCTCCTCGGCCGGTACTACGAGCGGTTCGCCGACCACGCCGTGTCGATCGCCGAGCGGGTCGTCTGGATCGTCACGGGCGAGTGGACCCCCGAGTCCGAGTCCGACCACGAGGACGCCGAGGACGCCACGAGCTGACCTTCCGTGGCCCGGCCACCCGTGCGGCACACTGGGCCGCGTGACGACGGGGGCGGGCCCTGGAGCCGTCGTGCGGCGCGGGCCGGACGGCGCGCCCGACGACGGGTTCGAGCAGTTCGCCCTCGCCCGGTGGCCCGACCTCGAGGCGGTAGCGGTGGCGGCCACCCTCGACCTCGTCGGCGCCCGGGCCGTGACCTCCAGGACGCTCGGGCAGCTCCGCCGGCGGTGGAGGACCGCCACCGAGGACGGCCGGCCGACGGTCGAGGCGCAGCGGGTGCTGCTCGCCGAGCTCGGTCGGTGGGGCCGGGGCCGTGCCGGGCCGAGGGAGAGCGCGCCCACCGAGGTCGACCCCGCGCTGCGCACCGCCGCCGACGCCGCCGGACCCGGCCCGCTCGCGCTGCTCGAGACGCTCGCCGACGAGCCGCCGCTCGTGCGTGCCGCCCTGGCCGCGACCCGGTCGTGGCGGACACCGGTCGAGCAGGTCACGGCACTCGCCGGCCGGGCGGGCGCCGGACTCGTGCACGCCACGACGTCCGCGCGCGGACGGCTGGCCACCGCCCACGCCGCCGCCCGCGAGGCGGAGGGGCTGCCCCCGGACCCGGAGGGGGTCGACGACGACCTCGACCTGCTCCTGGCACGGATGGCGCAGACGTCCCCGCCCGCCCCGGGCGCCGACGAGCTGGCCGCGCTCGCCACGACCGCGCGGCGCCGGGTACGGCGGCGGGCCGTCCTCGCCGGGGGCGCTGCGCTGGCCGGGGCCGGGGCGCTCGGCTGGCTCACGTGGGGCCGGCCGACGCCGTCACCGGGGCCGCACGCCTCGCCGACGGCGCTCCCCGCTCCAGACGACCCCACCTGGCTCGCCCTGAGCAGGTGGCCTCCACGGGGGTCGCTCGCGTCCGACCCCGTCGTCCTCTCCGCGATCGAGGACCGTGCCCCTGCCGACACGCGGCTGCTCTACGCCGGCGAGGACCACGACGTGCGGATCGTCGTCGGGACCCGCCGGCCCGACGACACCGGCGCCGACCTCTGGGTCCTCTCCGGAGGCTCCGGAACCGACATCGAGCTGCTGAGCCAGCTGCAGGTCTCTCCGCCCTGGCTCTTCGGGAGCACGACGGCGGTGGCCGTCGCGGTCCCCCGCGGCGACGACTGCGTCATCCTCGCGATGGCACCGCGGGCCTCCAGCAGCGCCTCGTTCTCGACGCACGTCCGGCCCACCCCGCAGGGCTCGGTCGAGCGAGACGCGACGACGATCGCGCTCACCGACGGGGTCGGCTCCGCTCTGGTCGGCGGGCACCCGGGCATCGCGACCCGGATCGCCTGCGGGGACTACGACGGCCCGCTCCCCCGGCCGGCCGACTGGGGGCCGGACTACGACGAGGACCCGGAGGTGCGCGCGGCTCGGATCGTCGCGGACCTGACCGGGACACCCGTCTCCCGCCTGGGCACGCGACGGATCCGCTTCCCCGTGGGCCCGGTGCCGGGGACGCCCTACCGGGTCGGGGACGCACCACTGACCGCCGACATCGTCACGGTCACGACGCCCGACGGGGCGGTGGTCCGCACCGCGCACGTCGCGGTGGAGCGCGGCGGCGTGGAGGACGTCGTCGACGGCCGCCCGATGGTCGTGGTGGCGTCGGCGGATGCGGAGGCACCGGTCGTCCTCCGCATCGACGACTGGAGCCGCGACGAGGGCACCTACCTCGTCCTCGTCCCCGGCGACGCCGCCACGGTCCAGCTGATGGACGCCGCCCCGGGAGGTGCGCCGGCCTCGGTGCGGGTACCCCTGAACGGGCACTCCGCCGTCGTGACGGCCCCACCCGTCGACACCGAACCGGCCTACCGCGTCCGCCTCCGCGACGGCCGCGGACACACGGTGTACGACCAGGTCCCGCCCGCCGGGGAGGACGTGTTCGACCTCGGCGACGGGTTCTCCTGACCGCTCGGGCCGTCGAAGGTCTCCCACCGATGGCGGCCGCCGGGTGAGACTGAGGTGGTGACGCTCGCGGTCGACGACGACTTCAGCGGCTTCGTCGCGGCCCGGTGGCCCGACCTCGAGGCCGTCGCGCTCGTGGCCGCCCCGGACGCCGACACCGCGCGCGAGGTGACGGCCACCACCCTGGCCCGTCTCGGCGAGCGATGGGACGACGCGCTCGACGAGGGATCGCCGACCCGGGCCGCCCGGGCCGCGCTGCTCAAGGGCCTCGGAGCGCTCGGCGCGGATGGCCCTCGCGTGGAGGCGACGGACCTGCCGCTCGCCCCAGCAGCGGACCCGCCGGCGGCCGGGGGCACGGTGGGCGACCCGGTGGTCGCGGCCGCGCTCATCGACACGGTGCGCCACGAGCACGCCGTGGTACGGGCGGCGCTCGCCGCCGGCGCCATCTGGGGTTGCGACGACGCCGAGGTGGCGGCGCTCGCCGGCGTGCCGGCCGACCGGCTCGCGAGCCTCCTGTCCGACGCCCGGTCCCGGCTGGTCTCCGCGCACCGCGCCGCCCTCGCCGCCGAGGGGCTGGAGCCGGCCGACTGGCGTCTCGAGCGCGACCTCACCGACGCGCTCGACGCCCTCGCAGCCGCCTCGCCCGACCCGCCGGACCCCGCCGCCCTCGTCGCCGAGCGCACCCGGGGGGTCCGGCGCCGCTCCGTGCTCACCGGCGGCGCCGCCCTCGTGGCCGCCGGGGGCCTCGGGTGGTGGCTGCTGCGCGACACCGCCGCCGGAGATGCCGGCGACACGACGACGGCGGAGGCGCCCCGGCCGGTGGGGAACACCGACGCGGTGTGGGACTCGACGACGCAGTGGCCTCCGCGCGGCTCCCTCGCGGGTGACACCGGCATCCTGGCCCTCGTCATCACCGACGGGGGCCCCGGCGCCCGGCTGCTCTTCGCCGAGGACGTCGGCCCCGTGCGCATCGCCGTCGCCGCGCTCCTCGACCGGCCGAACCAGGCCGGCCCGGGCACCGCGCTCGCCGTCTGGACCGGCGCGGCGGGCGCCCCCGTCGAGCGGCTCTCGCGGGTGCCCCTCGCCCTCGACCGGACCGACGGTGTCCCCGACGTGGTCGCCCTCACGGTGCCGGCGCCCCGCGCCGGGTCGGCGGGGGCACGCTCGACCCGGATGGTCGTCGTCGGCGTCGACAGCGAGCCCGGCGCACCCGGCGCGGCCACCACCTCCGCCGCGGACGAGGAGGGCTCCCTCCTGCTCGTCCTCGCCCGGCCCACCGTCGGCGCCGCGACGTGGAGCCCGGTGGTCCACCCGACGCCGAACGGCAGTGTCGAGCGGACCTGGACGCTGCTGCGCCTCGACGGCGGCGTGGGAGCACTGCGCCTGGACGGTCCCGCCGGCACGGCCGCGCGGCTGCAGTGCGGCGGCTACGACGGGCCCGTCGCCGGCACCTCCCCCGTCCGGACGACCGGGCTCGACCCCAGCGCCGCCGCAGCGGCGGTCATCGCCGCCGCGACGGGGATCCCGGTCGGCGAGCTGCGCTCCGAGGTCGTCGTCGACTCGCCGGTCGACGGGAGCGTCCTCGACGCCGGGGCCCTCTCGGCCCTCGGTGCCGACGGGCGGGTGCGGGTCATCCTCACGACGACCCCGGACGGCGCGCTCGTCCGCACCCTGCACGTCGTCGACGACGGCCGCTCGGGCCGGGGCGCCCTCGTCGGCACGCCCCGGGTGCTGCCGGCCCGTCGCGCGGGCGCGCCGCTGGTGCGCCGGCTCGACGTCATCCCGCCCCGCACGACGCGGTTCCTCGTCGTCGCCCCCGGGGCGGCGCAGTGCCAGCTGCTCGCCACCCAACCCGCCGCGTACCCGCTCTCGAAGGTCGTGCCACTCAAGGGCGACACGGCGGTCGTCCCGGTCGTCAACGGGCAGGACGCCGGCACCTACCGGCTCGTGCTCTGGGACGCCGACGGGACCAAGACGTACTCCGACGTCCCACCGCGGGGGCGGGCGCTGCTCGACCTCACGGCCTCCTACTGACCGCCCGGCGTGCGCAGGGTCAGCGCTTGCCCTGGTCGGCGACCGCGGCCGCGGCCGCCGCGGCCGCCTCGGGGTCGAGGTACTCGCCGGGGCCGGTGGGCATGAAGTCCTCGCCGATCCGGTACACGAGCGGCATCCCGGTCGGGATGTTGAGGCCGGGGATGTCCTCGTCGCTGATGCCGTCGAGGTGCTTGACGAGGGCGCGCAGGCTGTTGCCGTGTGCCGTGACCAGGACGGTCTTCCCGGCGCTGAGGTCGGCCCGGATGTCGTGCTCCCAGTACGGCATCATCCGCGGGATGACGTCCTTGAGGCACTCGGTGAGCGGCACGTCGACCCCGGCGTAGCGCGGGTCGGCGCTCTGGTCGTACTCGGTGCCGCGCTCGATGGGCGGCGGCGGGGTGTCGAAGCTGCGGCGCCAGAGCATGAACTGCTCGTCTCCGTACTTCTCGCGGGTCGCCGCCTTGTCGAGACCCTGCAGCGCGCCGTAGTGCCGCTCGTTGAGACGCCAGCTGCGGCGCACCGGGATCCAGTGCCGGTCGCACGCGTCGAGCGCGAGGTTGGCGGTGGTGATCGCGCGGCGCAGCACGGAGGTGTGGACGACGTCGGGCAGGAGGCCGGCCTCCTCCATCAGCTCCCCGCCCCGGACCGCCTCGGCGCGGCCCTTCTCGGTGAGGTCGACGTCGACCCAGCCGGTGAAGAGGTTCTTCTGGTTCCAGTCGGACTCGCCGTGGCGCAGGAGGATGAGCGTGTACTCCGTCATGCCGCCAGCCTAGCCACCGCGCGGGGGGCGGTCAGTCGGCCGGGGGCGGGTCACCGGGTCGCTCGAGGACGGAGCGGAAGGCCTCGAGGTTGCGCAGGCTCTCGC
This sequence comes from uncultured Actinomycetota bacterium, assembly GCA_963730165.1. Classification (GTDB taxonomy): domain Bacteria; phylum Actinomycetota; class Actinomycetes; order Actinomycetales; family Dermatophilaceae; genus DASSQJ01. The sequence continues at coordinate 257,086 of CAVSQS010000008.1, read as the reverse complement.
CGCGCGAGACCCGCCACTCCCACTCCTTCCTCATCGAGCCGAGGAAGCCCATCGCGAGCAGCTCGTTGAACGGCTCGTCGGCCGCTGAGAGCACGGCGCCGAGCAGCTGGTCGAGGAACTCGGCGTCGACCCCGGCCGTCGGCACCCGACCGGTGACGAAGACGTCGCCGGAGCGGTCGACCGCGTACGCGATGCCCGGGAGCCGCAGGTTCCGGCTCAGCAGGAAGCGGTACACCTCGCCGTGGTTCTCGTCGGGGTTGCGGACGACGAAGGCCGAGACCGACAGCGCGCTCTCGCCGCAGACGAGCGAGACGACGGTCTTGAGCTTCTTCTCCCCGGGCAGCGTCACGACGAACTCGCCGCCGCGGGCGCCACCCTCCCACTCCAGGCCGGAGTCGACGAGGAACGCCTCGACGGTCTCCGTGAGCTCGGCCCGCGCGCTCACGGGATCACCGCCTGGGGGATGCCGATGAGCCGCTCCGCGTCGTGGATCGACACCTCCTTGCGGCCGGCCAGGGCCCCTGCGTAGACCGCCTCGAGCCGCTCCGCCGTGCGGGCCCACCCGAACCGGACGGCGTGCTCGGCGGCGCGGCGGGAGAGGGCCTCGCGTCGGCGCGGGTCGAGGACGACCCGGCCGAGGGCGGTGGCCCAGTCGGCCGTGTCGTGGCCGTCGACGAGCAGCCCGGCCGCGCCGACCGCGGTCGGCAGTCCCCCGACGTTGGACGCGACGACGGGGGTGCCGCAGGCCAGCGCCTCGACCGCGACGAGCCCGAAGGACTCGCTGTGCGACGGCACCGCCACGACGTCGGCGGCCCGGTACCACCGCGCCAGGGTCGCCCGGTCGACCGGCGGGACGAACCTGACGTTGTCACCGATGCCGCGCTGCGCGGCGAGGGCGTCCAGGCCCATCGGGCTGCGCACCCCGGAGCCGCTCGCCCCGCCGAGCACACCGACGACGAGCCGCTCGCGCAGGTCGGGGCGGCGACGGGCGAGCTCGGCGGCGGCCTTGACGAGCACGTCGGGGCCCTTGTGCGGCTGGATCCGCCCGACGAACAGGAGGAGGACCGCGTCGAGCGGGAGGCCGAGCGCGGCGCGCGCCTCGGCCCGGGGGCCCGGGGTGAACCTCGCGAGGTCGACGCCGGGCTCGGCGACGGCGACCCGCGCCGGGTCGGCGTCGTAGAGGTCGACGAGCTCGCGGGCCTCCCGGTCGGTGTTCGCGACGAGCCGGTCGGCCGCCTCGACGACCTGGGCCTCGCCGATCTCCCGGCCGACCGGCTCGGGGTCGTCGCCGTCGGCGAGGTGGAGGTTCTTGACCCGGGCCATCGTGTGCATCGTGTGCACGAGCGGCACGCCCAGACGGTCGGCGGCGAGCCACCCCACCTGCCCGGAGAGCCAGTAGTGCGAGTGGACGACGTCGTAGTACCCGACGGGCGCGTGCGCGGCCACGCGCATCATCCCGGCCGCGAAGGCGCACAGCTGCCCCGGGAGGTCCTCCTTGGACAGTCCCTCGTACGGCCCGGCGGCCACGTGGCGGACCACGACCCCGGGCTCGACCTCGACGACCTCGCGCTGGCTCGCGCTCGTGGTCCGGGTGAAGAGGTCGACGGCCGTGCCGCGCCGGGCGAGCTGGCGGGCGACCTCGAGGACGTAGACGTTCATGCCCCCGGCGTCGCCCGTCCCGGGCTGGGCCAGCGGGGAGGTGTGCACCGTCACCATGGCGACACGGCGAGGCCGCGACGGGGTGGGTGAGGTCATGGGGTCGAGTCTGACACGGCGGGGCGTGGGGTGTCGGTGACGGTGACGACCGCTCTCGGCGTCCACGCGTGGATGGCGATCCGGCCGTCCTGACGCAGGTCCACCGCGCGGGGCACCTGGACCGGACCGATGGACACGTCGGTGCCGAGCACCCACGTGAACGCCGGCTGCTCGACGACCGTGGGGTCGACCCAGTAGGCCCGCTCCTTGAGGTTGCGGGCGGGCAGGGCCGGCGCGATCCCGGTCGTCGCGGGGCGCCAGTCGAGGTGGACGACGACGGCGTCGGCGCCGGGCACGTTGACGTCCATCCGGATGCGCCCTCCGACCGGGGCGAACTCGATGCGCATCGGCATGGTCTCGGCCTGGTCGTCGTCGAAGAGGACGCCGCTGTAGACGACGGTCTCGTCGTCGCGGACCACGGAGTCGATGCTGAGGTTGCTCAGCGCGCGGGTCACGGACTCCCGGGGGTGACCGCCGACCTGGCCGAGGGTGCCGAGGACGGCCGACACCGGGGCGCCGCGTGTCACCGTGTCGGCGAGCACCGTGCTGCCCCGGGCGAGGCGGAAGCCGGAGTCGTAGAGGGTGACCGACAGCCCGGCGCCGAGCGACTGCACGCCGCGCGCCCCCTGGGCGACCTCGAGCAGCCCCGGCTCGACGTCGGCGATGCCGATGTCCCGGGCCAGCGCCCGTGGCAGCCACGAGCTGAGACCGAGGGCGAGCGCGGCGGTGAGGGAGAGCACGAGCGCGACCATCGAGAGGCTGACCTCCCCCGCCCGGTTGCGCGCCCGGAGCCGTTCCCACCACACCCGACCAGCGTAGGCGGGCCGCCCGGACCCCGCTGCCCCGCCTACGCTGGGTCCGTGGCCGGCCAGCGACCCGTGGGGACGATCACCCGGGGCACGACCGGCCCCAACCGGCTGCGGCGGTGCGACCGCTGGCTCGCGGGTCCGCAGGCCGGGGTGCTGCGCCGGGCAGCCGCACCACCCGTCGTCGTCGACCTCGGCTACGGGGCCTCGCCCGTCACCGCGGTCGAGCTGTTCGACCGGCTGCGGCGGGTGCGGCCCGACGTCGAGGTCGTGGGGGTCGAGATCGACCCGGAGCGGGTCTCGGCGGCGCGACCGCTCGAGCGCCCCGGGCTGACGTTCCGCCGCGGCGGCTTCGAGGTGCCGCTCGACGGCGGCGCGCGGCCGGTCGTCGTGCGGGCCTTCAACGTCCTACGCCAGTACGACGAGGCCGAGGTCGCCGACGCGTGGGCGAGGACCCTGGCGCGGCTGGCACGGGGCGGCATCCTCGTCGACGGCACCTGCGACGAGCTCGGCCGGCTCGCCTCCTGGGTCACGCTGGACGCGGACGGGCCCCGCTCGCTCACCCTGTCGTGGCGCCTACGAGGGCTCGAGCGACCGGGGGTCGTCGCCGAGCGGCTGCCCAAGGCGCTCATCCACCGCAACGTCCCCGGGGAGGGGGTGCACGGGCTCCTCGCGGCCCTCGACGACGCGTGGACCCGGCAGGCGGCACACGCCTCCTACGGGGTGCGGCAGCGCTTCATCGCCACGGTGGAGGCGCTGCGCGCCGCGGGCTGGCCACTGGTGGACGGTCCGACCCGGTGGCGGCTCGGGGAGGTGACCATCGCCTGGTCCGCGGTTGCTCCGGGCCAAGGGGCGTGGCCCGGTGCCGGCCTGTCAGCCTCGGGACGCGCGCCCGTGTCGGGTGGTCACCAGGGCCCGTAGGGTCCGTCGGTGGGGCGGCCGCGACCGGTGACCTGGTCGAGCGCCGGCTTGACGTCGGCGAGGTACACGCCGGAGGCGATGATCGCGGCGATCGCGAGGATGCCGCCCAGTCCTCCGAGCGAGACGAACCCGAGGAGCGCAGCGACGCCGGTGATCGCCAGCCAGAACCCCTTGGTGCGCTTCCCGGCCGCGGAGAAGGCGTCCGAACGGCGCCGGGCGCAGTCGATGAACGCGTAGACCTCGACACCCAGGGCCGCGAGGGACAGGACGAAGACGATCCAGCCCTGTGCGGTCGACAGCAGACTCATGAGGACAAGGGTAGGTCTCAGACGTCCAGGACGATGGTCACGGGCCCGTTGTTGACGAGCGCGACGTCCATGTGTGCCCCGAACCGGCCGGTGGCGACCTCGACGCCGCGGCTTCGCAGGGCCTCGACCACCTGCTCGACGACCGGCTCCGCGACGGGCCCGGGGGCGGCCGCGTTCCACGAGGGCCGGCGACCCTTGCGCGTGTCGGCGTAGAGGGTGAACTGGCTGACGACGAGCACGGGCGCCCCGGTGTCGAGCACCGAGCGCTCACCCTCGAGGATGCGCAGCTCGGCGATCTTGCGGGCCATCGTCGCCACCTCGGCGGCGCCGTCGGCGTGGGCGACACCGACGAGAGCGACCAGCCCGGGGCGCGCGATCTCGCCGACCACCTCGCCGTCGACGCGGACCGAGGCCTCGGTGACGCGCTGGAGGACCGCCCTCACGGCCTCCGACCCCCGGGGGCGGCGTCGCGCACCTCGATGCCGTGCGCGACGACGGCACCGACCGGTCGGCCGTGCCCGAGGACGGGGGCGTCCTCGAGCCGCACGTAGGCGCCGGACTCGACCCCGAGCCGGCGCAGCACCGCGGCGAGCACGACCGGTCGCGCCCGCTGGGCGCCGTCGGCGATCTTGAGGGCGACACCGCGCCCGTCGGCCAGGCCCGCGGCGTAGACGGCTTCGGCGCCGTCCTTGGCGACGAGACCGGGGGTGCCCCGCATGAGCGCGGTGACGTCGCGGCGCGTGCCCCCGACGAGCTCGGGGTGCTCGCGCATCGCGGTGGCGACGCGGCCCTCGGGCGTGGTCGGGTCGGCGGCGGCGATCCGGCCGAAGGCCCGGGCCAGGCCGACGAGGGAGACCGCCATGACCGGGGCGCCGCACCCGTCGACGGGTGCGGCGACGACGGGCTCGCCGGTCAGCTCCTCGATCGTCGCGGCGATGTGCCGCTGGAGGGGGTGGTCGGGATCCCGGTAGGTCGTGAGGTCCCACCCGTTGACGCGACAGGTCGCGAGCATCGCCGCGTGCTTGCCCGAGCAGTTCTGCGCGAGGGGGCGGGCGGTGCGGCCGGCGGCGATCCACACGTCCCGCTCCTCGGGGTCGTACGGCAGGTCGGGCGTGTTCTGCAGGTCCTCCTCGGTGAGGTCGGCGTCGGCGAGCATCTGCCGGACGACGTCGAGGTGCACGGGCTCGGCGCTGTGGCTGGCGCACGCGAGGGCGAGATGGGCCGCGGGGAGGGTGAGACCGGCGCGGAGCATCGCGGCCGCCTGGAGGGGCTTGTTGCTCGAGCGGGGGAGGATCGGGTCCGCAGGGGCGCCCCAGCGATGGAGGGGGCTGCCGTCAGCCGCGGTGACGGCGATGCTGCCGCGGTGCGCCGACTCCACGAACCCACCGCGGACGACGTGGGCGAGGACGGGGCCGTCGGCGAGGCCGGGCGGGGTGGCCCGAGGCGCCTCGGCACCGGCGAGATGGTGCGGGGGGTGTGGCACGGCCCGACCCTATCGCCGGGACGCGAACGACCGGGGGCCGGTCGAGCCGGCCCCCGGTCGAGGGGGTGTCACCGGGAAAGGGGGGAGCCGGTGACGGTGCGCGGGAGGTCAGTCGCCGATCTTCTCGGCGGTGGTCTCGACGGCCTTCTCCGCGGCGGTGGCGGTCTTCTTCGCGCTCGTCGTCACGGCCTTGGCCGACGCGGTCGTGCGCTTGGTGGCCTTCTTCGCGGTGGTCGAGGTGCGCTTGGCGGCGGTGCGGGTGCGCTTCGCCGACTTCTTCACCTCGGCCTCGGCGACCTTGGTCTCCTCGGTGACGGTGTCGCCGAGGACGTTGACGACCTTGGCGGCCTCGTGGCGGCCGGTCGTGATCGTGGCCTTGGCGGAGCGCTCGATCTCGGTGGCCGCGTTGCGGGCCGAGGTCACGGCGCCCTTGGCCTGGGCCAGGGTGGCCTCGGCCTGGGCGACGAGGTCCTGGGTCGCCTTCTGGGTGCGGACGCGCTTCACGAAGCCCTTGCCGCGGGTCGCGAGGTCGGCGTAGCCCTCGGCCACCTTGCCGGAGACGACCATGCCCTGGTTGAGGGCGAGGGCCGGGAGCTCCCGGACCTGGCCGGCCACGGCGTTGGCGCGGGCCTGGACGGTGGAGGGGGCCTTGTCGAGGTCCGCACGGGCGGCCTCGGCGCGCTTGACGAGGTCGGCGCGGGCCTTGTCGAGGTCCGCACGGGCCTCGCGGGCCTTCTCGACGGCGAGGTCGGTGGCGCCGACGACGGCGTAGAGGGGGGTGGTGTCGATGGTCTTCCTGAGGTCCTCGAGGACGGTCATCTCGGTGTCTCCTTCGGGTGGATGGTCGGTCGGTTTCTGGGGGTTCTGGGCGACGGCGCTGCCGTCAGTCCTTCTCGACGTAGGACTCGTAGATGTCGAGCAGGGTCTTCTTCTGCCGGGCGGTCAGGGCCTGGTCCCCGGCGATGGCAGCCCGCACGTCGGGAGCCGCGGGGGTGGTGCCGGCAGTCTCGGCGTCGAGGATGCCGGCCCGGACGTAGAGCGACTCGGCGGAGACCTCCAGGCCCTTGGCGAGCTGCTGGAGGATCTCGGCGCTGGGGCGCTTGAGCCCACGCTCGATCTGGGACAGGTAGGGGTTCGAGACCCCGGCGAGCTCGGACAGCTGACGCAGGGACAGCTTGGCGGCCTGACGCTGCTCGCGCAGGTAGTCGCCGAGGCTGCTGCCCAGGTCGTTCAGCGGGTTCTTGCTCACGAGTCCATTGTGCTTGCTCCAGTTAGCAAATGCAAACTCGGGCAAGCGTGAGGGTGTTCACAGCGTCCCCGGGAATGGCGAGGGACGCCCGCGGCGGCAACACCGCCCGCCGGCTCAGGCGGCGGCGGCCTCCCGGCGGCGCAACGTGATGTCCGCGCACTCCACGCACGTGTCGTCGGAGACCACCCCGGCCCGCATGAGCAGGGCGAACACCCGGCACCCGGCGCAGAAGCCGAGGGCCGCCTCGAGCGTCGCGAACAGCGCGAGCACCCCGAGCGCCACGACCGCGAGCCCGGCCGCACCCAGCGCGTGGGCGAGGGCGGCGACCGAGGAGATGACCAGGCCGATGCCCTGGGCGAAGCGCTTCGGCGCCCCGGAGACCGGTCGCGGGACACCCAGGCGCGGCGCGAGGACCGCGCCGGCAAAGCGGCTCATCGGGTCGAGCCGCGGACCGCCCGCCACCCGCAGCGCGAAGCCCAGCGCCAGCACGAGGGCCAGCCACAGCCAGCCGGTGACGAGCGTGGCGACGGCGAGGGCGACGACGCCCGCAGCGGTGGCCCGCGCGGCCTTCTCGTTGACGACGGCCGGGAATCCAAAAGCAGAGCGTAGGTTGTTCATAACCAGTGATTATGGATGAGCTCCGACCGCCCACCCGGCCCGTCCACCCCTCGGGACGGCGGGCCGGGTGCCGTCAGCGGCGCTCGCGGCGGTCCTTGACCCCGAGCAGCGCGCGGGCCTCGGCCGTGCTGAGGGGCGGCCGTTGGAGCAGCGTCGCCAGCTCGGCGGCTCGCACGACCAGCTCGTCGTTGTGCTGCACGACCTGGCCGCGACGGAAGACGACGTTGTCCTCCATCCCGACCCGCAGGTGCCCGCCAGCGGACAACGCCGCCGCGGCGATCGGCAGGTGCCCACGGCCGATGCCCGTCGCCGACCACGAGGTCACCTCCGGGGGCAGCATCGCGACCCCCGCCATGAGCGCCGCGGTCGTCGCCGGCATCCCTCCGGGCACCCCCGTGACGAAGTCGACGTGCACCGACCCGCCGAACGGGAGTCCGTGCGTGTCGATGAGCCGCCGGAGCGCGTGGACGTGACCGAGGTCGAACAGCTCGAACTCCGGCACGACCTCGCGCTCCTGCGCGAGCACGTAGAGCTCGGACATGAACGGCCAGGGGTTGAGGAACACGTCGTCACCGAAGTTCGTCGTGCCGCACGTCAGCGAGCACGAGTCGGGCTCGGCGTCGAGCACGGTGAGCCGCGACTCGAGGGGGTCGTGCACCGAGCCACCGGTCGAGAGCTGGACGACGAGGTCGGTCTCGGAGCGCACCGCGTCCACGGCCGCCCGCAGGACGCCGGGGTCGAGCGTGGGCCGGTGCTCGGCGTCCCGCAGGTGCAGGTGGATGAGCGCCGCCCCCGCGGCCTCGCACCGGCGCGCGGTCTCGACGAGCTCCTCGAGGGTGGTCGGCAGCTGGGGGAGGTCGGACTTCGCGTGCTCGGCGCCGGTCGGCGCGACGGTGATGAGGGTGCCGGTGACTTCGGCGGACGACGTCGTCATGGCGCCATCATGGCAGGTGGCCACATCGGTGACCACCGAAGGATCTTCGGCCCTCAGGCGCTGACAATGACGGTCTGTGCTGCAGCGACGCTGTCGACGAGAAGATCGACGTCCACGGGCACCGAGCGCTTGACGACCGCGAGCGCCACCGGGCCGTCCTCGTGGTGCCGCGCCACCGACGTCAGCCGGCCGACCTCGCGCCCGTCGAGCAGCACCGCCGCCCCGGCGTCCGGGAGCACGTGCCCCGAGCCGTCGAGGTGGAGGAAGACCAGCCGACGGGGCGGACGCCCCAGGTTGTGGACGCGCGCGATCGTCTCCTGGCCGCGGTAGCAGCCCTTGTGCAGGTGCACCGCCGTGCGCAGCCAGTCCAGCTCGTGCGGGATGGTGCGGTGGTCGGTCTCGAACCCCAGCCGGGGCCGCCACGCCGCGACCCGGAGGGCCTCGGCCGCCCAGACCCCCGCGAGGGGACGGTCCCCGACCACCGCCTCGAGCCGGTCGCGGGGGACGATCAGCTCGCGCCAGGACCGCTGCCTGCCGGGGTGCCCGTCGACCGGCCCGTAGGCGACCGTGTCGCCGACGAGCGCCGGCCACGGGTCGACCCAGGCCAGCAGCTCACGGCCGGCCGACTCGGCGCGGCGGGGCTCGCCGAGGACCGCCCAGTCGGCGCTCACGTCCGCGACCTCGACCCGCAGCATGAAGCGCATCGACTCCAGCCACGCGACGAGCGCCGGCGCGGTCCCCGGCTCGACGGTGATCCACGTGGTCTCGCCGTCGTCGACGAGGTGCAGGTCGTGCTCGACGTGCCCCTTCGGCGAGAGCACGAGCGACTCGCGCGACAGGCGGGGACCGAGCCCGGTCAACTCCTGGGTCGTCATCGAGTGCAGCCACGAGAGCCGGTCGGGCCCACCGACCGTGACGACGTCGCGGTGCGACAGGTCGACGCAGGCCAGGCCTTCGGCGAGGAGGCGCTGCTCCCGCATCGGGTCGCCGTAGTGGGCGGCGACCCCGGCGTCGAGGCCCTCCGCCTCGACCGCACCGTGGCGGCCGAGGAGCGGGGACGTGGGGGGCGGAGTGGTCACGAGTCCTCCCTGCAGGTGCGGCACCAGCCGTGGACGGCCGCGTGCGTGACGTCGGCGACGAAGCCGAGCCGCTCGTCGATCCGGGTGACGAGCTCGTCGGCCGCCGACACGGGCACCTCGCCCACCCAGCCGCAGCCACGGCAGACGACGTGGACGTGCGTCGCGTGCTCGGCGAGGTGGTAGCTGGGCGTGCGGTGGTCGACGTGGGTGTGCCCGACGAGGCCGAGCTCCTGGAGCGCGTCGAGCGACCGGTACACCGTCGAGGCCGGCAGCGGAGCGCCGCCGTCCGTGGCGACCGCCTCGGCGATCGCCTCCGGCGTGCCGTGGCCCAGCCGCGCCACGGCGGCGAGCACCCGCTCGCGCTGGGTCGTCAGCCGCTTGCCGTGCGCGCGCAGGCGGGGGCCGAGGTCACTCATCCCCCCAATGTAGGCGTCCTTCGCGTGCGTCGATTCCCGCGCACCTAGACTGACCCGGTGACCCAGGACCTCGACGAGATCGGCCTGAGTCCCGAGGAGCGCACCCCGGAGGACCGGTCGACCCGCACCCGACGCAGCCCGCTGCGCCGGGTGCTCATCGTCATCGCCGTCGTCCTGGCCCTGGTCATCGTCGCGATGGTCGGCTACATCGGGTTCATCGGCTTCACCGTCCGGGGCAACGTCACGCAGGAGAACCTGCTGCCGAACGTCGCCGTGACCGCACCCGACGGCTCGGTGCTGCCGCCCGCCGAGGAGGGCGCCGTCGGGGTGGCCACCAACTTCCTCCTCATCGGCACCGACGGCCGCAGCGCGAGCGACCGGGGCCGTTCCGACGTCATCATCCTCGTCCACATCCCTGCGGACCCCACCGAGATCCAGCTGATCCACTTCCCCCGCGACCTCTACGTCTCGATCCCCGGCCACGGCAAGAACAAGATCAACGCCGCCTACGCCTTCGGGGGCGAGCCCCTGCTCGTGCAGACCCTCCAGAACCTCCTCGGGGTGCGCATCGACCACGTCGCGCGGACCGACTTCGACGGGTTCAAGGGCATGGTCGACGCGGTCGGTGGCGTGCGCGTCTACGCCGAGGAGGGGAACGACGCCCACGGCAACGGCGGCACCGCCATCCAGAAGGGGTGGAACGAGCTCGACGGCACCCAGGCCCTCGGCTTCGTCCGCGAGCGCTACGAGCTGAGCCAGGGCGACATCTCCCGAGGCCGGCGCCAGCTCGCCCTCATCAAGGCCGTCCTCCTCAAGGCGACCAGCCCCGAGACGGTCACCAACCCCGTGAAGATCGCGAAGTTCATGGATGCGGCGACGAGCAACCTCGTCGTCGACCAGAACCTGTCCCTCTCCGACATGAAGGACTATGCGCTCGAGCTCAAGGGGATCCGTTCCGGCGACATCGTCTTCGCGACCGCCCCGTACACCGGCTTCGGCATGGACCCGGTGGCCGGGTCGATCGACATCGTCGACGTGCCGAAGATGAAGCTGCTCGGTGACGCACTGCGCAACGACACGATGGACCAGTACCTCGACGTGTTCGTCACGCCCTGACCTGAGGTCGGTGGCGCCGCCGGACCGGCTCCGACGGCTGCCGCGGCCCGTGGCCGCGGCAGCCGCTCACTCGACCCGCTTGAGCTCGGCGGACACGTGGGACTGCATCGGCTGCCCGACGGCCGCCATGTCCATGACCCACATGAGGTTGCTGTTGACGTACCCGTAGAGGCGCTTGGCCGCGGTGTACTCCTTGGCGTCCGGGCTGCGCATCACCCCGTCGGTGGCGAGCTCGACCTTCGCCGGCTCGGCCCGCCCGGCGTAGAGCTCGAGAAACCCCGTCGGGTGGGTGAGGAGGAGCTCGGCGTTCGTGCCGTCGGCGCTCTCGGTGACCGGGCGCCAGAAGCCGAGCTCCGTCGCGAGGGGACGGACCTGGTTGCCCTCCTCGTCGAGGAGCCAGCTGCGCGACTCCCACCGGAGGAAGCGACGGCCGTCGTGGCTGCAGACGATCTCCTGACCGAAGCGGGTGGGCTCCATCGTCGGGTAGCCGACGAGCCCGGCGCCGGCCCACCGCCCGACGAGCCACGCGAGCGGGGCGAGGTCGGCGTGCAGGGTCGTGTCGAGCTGGAAGACCATGCGCGCAGTCTAGGGACCGCCCGGTGGTCGCGAGCCGCCGTGGCGGGCTCGACCGCCCACGACGTCTCCCGACCCGCTAGGGCCTGATGTTCTGGTTGACGTGGAAGAGGTTGTGCGGGTCGTAGCGCCGCTTCACGGCGACCAGCCGGTCGTAGTTGTCGCCGTAGGCCGCCCGGATGCGGTCCTGGCCCTCGTTCATCATGAAGTTGACGTAGGCGCCTCCCGCCGACATCGGGTGCAGCTCCTCCCAGTAGTCCCTGCACCAGTTGGTGATCGCCTCGTTGTTGGCGGGGTCCGGGTCGACGCCGACGATGGCTCCCGACCACCCACCGTTTCGGTAGGGGAAGGGGGTGTCGGTGGACCCGACCCGGGCCGTCGCTCCGTCGATCGGGTACAGGTGCATCGAGGAGTGGCCCGTGGGGAGCAGCTCGCCGTACTTGACGTGGACCTCGATCGCCTCGTCGGGGATCTGCTCGTAGACGTCGGCGCGCCAGTACCACTGGAGGCCCGGCGGGTACAGCGCGTTGAAGGCGCCGGTCAGCGCGCTGTACGGCATCTCGTGCAGCCCGACGAGCAGCGGGTCGCCGAACGCGCGGACCGGTGCGAGCGCCTCGTCCGCCCGGTCGTGCGGGCCCGCGAAGCACCACACGCAGCCGACGGCCTTGCGGCCCCACAGCTCCTCCGGGAACGGCGCCGCGGGCGGGACGGTCATCAGTCCGATCCACCCGCTGAGGTCCTCGTCCAGGGTCGGCTGGGTGTCGCGGTACCAACGGAAGACGTCGCGGGCGTCGGCGAAGTCGTAGAGCACCGGACCTCCGATGATCACACCGCCCTCGCCGATCGGGTGGCAGCGGAACGTGAACGACGTGACGACGCCGAAGTTCCCACCCCCTCCCCGCAGCGCCCAGAAGAGTTCCGGGTGGGAGGTCTCGCTGGCCGCGACGAAGCTTCCGTCGGCCAGCACGACGTCGGCCGAAAGCAGGTTGTCGACCGTCAGGCCGTACCGGCGACCCAGGTATCCGGTGATCCCGCCGCCGAGGGTGAGGCCCGCGACCCCGGTGGTGCCGAAGAAGCCTGCCGGGGTGGCCATCCCGAAGGGCACGGTCGCGTGGTCGACATCTCCCCACGTGCAGCCCGCATCCACCCGCACGCTCCCGTCGACGGGAGAGGGTGAGACGCTGCGCATCGCGGACATGTCGATCACGAGTGCGTCGTCCCACACCCCCAGCCCCGCGGCGTTGTGCGCTCCCCCGCGGACAGCGATCTCGTAGCCGTTGTCGCGGGCGAACCCGACGCAGGTGCGGACGTCCGCCGCATCGCGGCATCGGACGATCACCGCGGGTCGACGGTCGATCATCCCGTTGTAGACCCTGCGGGCCTCGTCGTACTCGGGGTGCTCCGGCGTGACCACCTCGCCCAGGGTGAGGCTGGACAGGGTCTCGAAGCCGGTGGTGACAGCGTCGGTTGACATGGTCGCTCCTTCGTCCGCTCGTTCGGCCCTGCGGACGCTAGGACGCTCGGCGTTCGCGAGGCGTTCGGGACTCAGCCGCGCGGGGGCAGGCGCCGACCACGGTCCTCGAGCGAGGCCCGGATCCGGATGGCCAGCTGCGCGCTGTGCTGCCGTTCGCTCACGGACAGGGCGGTCTCGAGGACGTGGCGCCGCTCGTCGCCGGCCAGGCAGTCGGCACGGAGCCGGAGCAGCTCCGGAAGCCACCAGGTGTCCCCGTTGTCCTCGCACGCGGCGAGCCCCTCGTCGACGAGACCTCGGACCCGGCGCGCGTCGGCCACCCGTTGCGCCAGCAGGCTGAGCCAGTAGGGCCGTCGGGCCCGCGCACCCATCGCAGCAAGTCGGGCGAGACCGCTCTCCATGAGACGGATGCCGCCGTCACCGCCCGTGGCCCAGCCCTCGAGGACCTGGCCCCACTCCCCGTAGTAGGTGAACTGGTAACGGCGGCAGAGTTCCCGGACCCGGCGGGCAGCCTGCGCGCACTCCTCGACGCGACCGAGGAGCTGGAGGGTCACCGCCTCGTAGGCGAGGCCGACCACCTGGCTGTACTGGTGACCGCTCGCCCCGGCCTCGTGCGTCGCCGCCCGGGCGAGCTCTGCGGCGCGGTCGAGCTCGCCGATCGTCCACGCCGTGTGCGCCCACCACGCCATCGCGTGGACCCGCGCGCGGGTTCCGAAGGTCAGCGCCTCGTCACGCATCGAGGCCTCGGCGAGGCGGAACTCGCGGTCGGCGAGGACCGGGTCGCCCCGGTGCAACGCACTGCCCGCGAGCGAGAAGTGCGCCTGGGCGTAGAGCCGGTCCCCGGGTTGGGTCAGCTCGGTGGCTCGTTCCGCGATCGCGTAGCAGTCCTCGGTCCGGCCCTGGACGAAACGGCTGGCCCAGAGCCCGACCAGCGCATTGACCGAGCTCGACGTGCTGCCGAGCTCCTCGGCGAGTTCGAGGGAGCGCTCGCAGGCCTCGCGCAGCTGCGGTGATGCATAGCCGTACTGGGCATTGACCGGAGGAACGGTGAGCTCGAGCAACGCCAGCTCACGCTCGTTCCGGTCGCGGCTCGGGGGGTTGGCCAGCAGCAGGTCGCGGGCCGAGCCCAACAGCGCGATGGACTCCTCGTGCGCGAACACCGAGGAGGCGGCATCCGCGGCGCGCACGTAGTAGTGCATGGCCCGCTCGATGTTGCCCGCACGCCGGTACTGCTCCGCGATCTGGGCGTCGACCCCGCCCATGTGGTCCTGCCGGGTGAGCTCGAGAGCCTGGGCCAGGCGCCGGTGCAGCAGCCATCGCCGGGCCGCGCTCACCTGGGCGTAGGCCGCATCGCGCAGCAGGTCGTGGCTGAAGTCGTACCCCGACCCGGTGTCGGTCACGATGCGCTGGCGCCACAGCTCGTCCACGCCCGCGACGACCGCTTCGGGAGGGAGGTCACTGGCCTCGACGAGCAGCTGGATGGTGAAGTCGCGACCGAGCGCCGCGCCGAGGCCGGCCACCTCGCGGGCCACCGGGCTGGTCTGCCGGATCCGCTTGGCGAGGATGGCGAGCCACCCCTCCCGACTTGCTGCCCCACCGAGCAGCTCGGACAGCGAGGAGCCGCGGGCCGCTTCGAGGACGAAGAGGGGGAACCCGCCGGTGGCGTCGTGGAGCATCTCGGCGGCCCGCTGCGGCGGTGTCTCCCCGGTCAGCCTTGTCGCCAGCTCCGCGGTCCGGGCCCGGTCCAACGGGGCCAGCGCAACCTCGGTGAGCAGCCCCTCGGCGTCGAGCTGGGCCAACCACTCGTGGGACGAGGTGGTCTCGGTACTCGTGGGTGGCCGGAGCGTCGCCGTCAGCAGCACGGGGGCGCTGGGAGCGAGGTTGAGGAGGAAGCGTGTGAAGCTCAGCGTGTCGGGGTCAGAACCCTGGGCGTTGTCCAGCACGAGCAGGAGTGGCCGCGACGAGGCGAGCAGCGCCCGTGCCACCCCCTCGAAGAAGCGGTACCGCTGCCACGCGTCCTCCGACCCGGGCAGGGACCGGGGCACTCCCGCTGAGGCATCCCCGTCGCCCGGCACGAGCCGGTCGACCTCGGCGCGCCACACCGCGTCGAGGCCCGCGCGGGCCGCTGCGACGTCGGGCTCGCGGAGCCAGTCGGCCACGGGTGACAGTGAGAGCCGGCCGCTCATGTCGAAGCACCGGCTGAACGCGACGACCGCTCCCTGGCTCCGGGCGTACTCCTGGAGCTCGGCCACGAGGCGGGTCTTGCCGACTCCGGGTTCGCCGACGACCGCGAGCACCCCCTGGCGCCCGGCGGCCGCGGACCGCCACGCCGCTCTCGCCCGGTCGAGGTCGAGGTCACGCCCCACCAACGGTGGCGTCGTCGGCAGAGGTGCCTGCACCCCCGGCGCCGGGCCCACCTCGAGACCCCCGACGATGCGCGCGAGCGCCTGACGTGTCTGGGGGTCCGGCTCGATGCCGAGCTCCCTCTCGAGGAGCCCTGCGAACCGGTGGTAGCTGTTGATCGCGCCGGCCCGGTCCCCGCGGGCCGCGTGCAGCTCCATCAGCCGCCGATGCGCCGCCTCGTCGAACGGCTCGAGGTCGAGGCACCGACGGACCGCAGCCAGGGCGATGTCGTAGCTGCCCGCCCGACCGGCCGCCTCCGCCACCCTCGTGCAGACCTCTCGGCACCGTCGGTCCAGGCGGGCCCTGAGCGCGTCGATCCAGTCGGCGTCGAGACTCGGAAGGAGCGGGCCCCGGTACTGCGCGACCGCGACCCTGCCGTGCGCGATGACCCCGGCGTCGGTGCTGGCCCCGAGTGCGGCCGAGGCCTCCCGAAGGAAGGTCGCGAGGTCGATCGTGTGGCGGCCATGGTCGTGCCAGCACAGATGGGTGGTCGTGACCTCCAGGCCGTCTTCGTCGCCGAGGACGCTCCGCAGCTCGTGCAGCTCGCGGCGAAGGTTGGTGAGCGCCTGGGCGTCGCCGGACTCCGGCCAGAACAGCCCCGCGATCGTGGCTCGTCGCTGCGGTCGACCGGCCTCGGCGACGAGCAGCCCGAGCAGGGCGATGCTGCGGGACGAGAGCCTGCGGGTCGCCCCGGTCTCCTCGTCGACCACCGCCACCGAGCCGAGCACGCTGATGGAGAGCATGACCTTCCTCGGGCCACGCTAGACCTGACGAGAAGTCAGGGCAACGAGTGCGCCGTCCGCGCGAGGGTCCCCACGCCCTCCGACCCGGTGGTCCTAGCCGACGACGACGAGCGAGACCCCGTAGGCGACGACGCCGGGGGCGAGCAGCCCCGCCGCGGCCGCGGCGAGCTGGCTCGGGACGAAGCCGATGCCGGGCAGCACCGTCAGTGAGCGGCGCACGGAGTGCGCCACCCCCGCGACGAGCAGTCCCACGAGCGCCGCCGACCCGGAACCGAGGGTGGCCTCGATCACCGACGCCGTGAGGATGCCGGTCGCACCGCCGAGCACCATCGCGAGCGGCAGCATCCAGGCCCGCACCTTCTCGTGGACGACGGCGAGGTCGGCCAGCGAGGACACGGCAAGGGCGACGAGCGCGACGACGGCCAGATCGGTGGCCCGCCAGTTGCGTGCGAGCGGCATCCACGCGCTCCCCAGCGCCACGAGCGCCAGGCCGTAGGCCGTGACGCCGACCGACTCGGTGAGCCGGGGCCGGCCGTCGCGGCGGAGGATCTGGTGGCCGAACATCAGCCCGAGGCCGATCGCCAGGGTGACGGGGACCAGGCGGAGGTAGGGCTGCTCACCGGTCGAGGCCGTGGCCGCGAAGGTGAGGACGCCGGTCGCACCGATCGCGAAGGTCGACCCGAACCGGCTGGAGGAGCCGAGCAGCCGCGGCCAGCCCCAGGCGAGGAGCAGCGCGGTGATGCCGAGTGTCGTGCCGAGCAGGACCGGGTCGGTCACCACGCCGAGGACGAGCAGGGCCGCGAGGACCACCGTCGCGACGACGGTGAGGGGACGCAGCGACTGGGCGAGCGGCGAGAGCGGGGCCCGACCGCCGCGCTGGGCCTCTCGACGGGCCCGCCGGCTCGCGCGAGTCTCGGTGACGGGGGTCGCCGGCGTCTCCGCGACGGGGGCGGCCGGTGGCTCGGTCGGTGCCGGCTCGGACCCCGGCTGTTCGCCCGGCTCGGACCCTGGCTGCTCGGCCGGCGCGGCCTCCGTCGGGGCGGGGTCGGCGGCCTCGGCCTCGACGTCCGCGGACTCCTCGGGAGTCCCGTCGGTCGGGTGGTCGCTCACGACGGGCATCCTTCCATCACCCGCCGGCGAACGGGGGGAGCACCTCGACGAGGGCGCCGACGGGGACGGGGTCCGCGCCGGCGCCGGCGCGTCCGTCGACGAGCACCGAGGCGACCTCGAGCACCGGGCGCAGCTCGGGGCGCAGCACCCCGAGCCGGGCCACGAGATCGGCGACCGTCGCCACCGCGGGCAGCGTCTCGACGTCGACTCCGGCCGCCGCCCGGGCCCCGGCCCAGTACCGGACCGTGACCACGGCGGCGGCGTCCGAGGGCTCGATGGCCCGGTCCACTGCGTCCATGACCGCCTATCCTGTGGGGCGATGGCCCACCTGCTGCTGCTGACGAACACCTTGGCGCCCGGCGCCGAGGTCCTCCCGGCGCTGGGTCTGCTCAGCCACCATGTTCGCATCCTCCCGGCCGAGGCGTCCGCGCTGGTCGACGCCCCGCAGGCCGACGCCGTGCTCGTCGACGCCCGCCGCGAGCTCGCCATGGCCAAGTCACTGTGCCGCGTCATCTGCACGACCGGCATCACCGCACCCCTCCTCGCGGTCGTCACCGAGGGTGGGCTCGCCGGGCTCACGAGCGAGTGGGGCGTCGACGACGTGCTCCTCGACACCGCCGGACCCGCCGAGGTCGAGGCGCGGCTGCGGCTCGCCGTCGGGCGCCGTGCCGACGAGGGCGAGGACGAGGTCGGCCCGATCACCGCGGGCGCCCTCGTGATCGACGAGGCGACCTACTCGGTGCGGCTGCGCGGCCGCCTGCTCGACCTCACGTACAAGGAGTTCGAGCTGCTCAAGTACCTTGCCCAGCACCCCGGCCGCGTGTTCACCCGCAGCCAGCTCCTCCAGGAGGTGTGGGGGTACGACTACTTCGGCGGTACCCGGACGGTCGACGTGCACGTGCGGCGGCTGCGGGCCAAGCTCGGCGCCGAGCACGAGGTGCTCATCGGCACCGTGCGCAACGTCGGGTACCGGTTCGTCCCGGAGGTGGCCGACGACCTGACGGAGGTCGAGTCCTGACCCCCCGCACCGAGCACGTCGACACCCTTGACGCCGCGACCTGCGACACCGCCCGTGCCCTCTGGGGGCGCGCGGAGGAGGCCGACGGCGTCGCCCCCGTCTCCGAGGCGTTCGCGCTCGCGGCGGCCCACGGTCGGGCCGGGGCCGTGCACCTGCTCCGGTACGCGGCGGACCGGCTCGTCGGGTACGGGCAGGTCGAGGGCACCGACAGTGGGGACCCCTCCGCCGAGCTCGTCGTCGACCCGGTGTCGCGGCGGGCGGGCCACGGCCGCGCGCTGCTCGACGCGGCGCTCGCTGCCGGGGCCGCGAGCGTCTGGGCCCACGGCGACCTGCCGGCCGCTCGAGCTCTCGCGGCGGCTGCGGGGCTCGCCGCGGCGCGCAGCCTCCACCTCATGGGACGCGGGCTGTCCGCCGCGGACGCACGCGACCCCGACCTGCCGGAGGAGTACACGGTGCGCGCCTTCGAGCCGGGGCGCGACGACGAGGAGTGGGTGCGCCTGAACGCCGCCGCCTTCGTCGACCACCCCGAGCAGGGCCGGGTGACGGTCGCCGACCTCCGCGAGCGGATGGAGCAGCCCTGGTTCGACCCGGCCGGCCTCCTGCTCGTCGAGCGCGACGGCCGGCTCGTGGCCTTCCACTGGACCAAGGTCGAACCGGGACCGGCCGACGACGCCCCGACCAGCGGGGAGGTCTACGTCGTCGGGGTCGACCCGGCGGAGCAGGGGCGGGGGCTGGGCCGGCCGCTCACCGCCCTCGGACTGGCCCACCTGGCCCGCCGCGGCCTCGCTGAGGTCCACCTCTACGTCGACGGCGACAACACGGCGGCCCGCCGCACCTACGAGCGGCTCGGCTTCCGGGACCTCGCCGTCGACGTCCAGTACCGACCCCGCCGCGACTGACCCTTGCGTCCGGGCGGACCTGACAGGATTGGCGCATGACGGCGGACCCGCGAGTGCACGAGAAGCCGGGGGCCGGCTCGACCGATCCCGCCGAGAACGACGGCACCATCGTCACGGAGGTCTCGATCGCGAGCGCCTCCGCGAGCGAGACGCGCCAGCAGCCGCGGGCGAGCAACGGCCGGTTCGTCCGGGCCGGTCAGCGACCGGAGGACGAGGAGGAGGGCCTGCCGGCCGACCGGTTCCTCGACCGCGAGATCTCCTGGCTGCAGTTCAACGAGCGGGTCCTCCAGCTCGCCGCGGACGCGTCGGTGCCGCTGCTCGAGCGCGCCCGCTACCTCGCGATCTTCGCCTCCAACCTCGACGAGTTCTTCATGGTCCGGGTGGCGGGGCTCAAGCGCCGCATCGCCACCGGCATCGCCGTGCGGTCCGCCTCGGGGCTCGAGCCCCGCGAGGTCCTCGAGCAGATCTCCGTCGTCGCCCACGAGCTGATGGCGATGCACGCCCGGGTCTACGCCCAGCAGGTACGGCCCGAGCTCGAGGAGGCCGGGGTCACCATCGTGCGGTGGGACGCCCTCTCCGAGGAGGAGCGCGCCCGGCTCCACACCGTGTTCATCGAGCGGCTCTTCCCGGTGCTCACGCCGCTCGCGGTCGACCCGGCCCACCCGTTCCCCTACATCTCGGGGCTCTCGCTCAACCTCGCCGTCATCCTCGTCAACCCGCGCACCGGCAAGGAGCACTTCGCCCGCGTCAAGGTCCCGCCGCTGCTGCCGCGCCTGCTGCGCGTCGAGCCCGGGCCCGACGAGTCGCCGCTGGCCGACATGTTCGACACCCGGTTCGTCCCGCTCGAGGACGTCATCTCGGCCCACCTGGACCAGCTCTTCCCCGGGATGGAGGTGCGTGAGCACTTCACCTTCCGGGTCACTCGCAACGAGGACCTCGAGGTGGAGGAGGACGACGCGGAGAACCTGCTCACCGCGCTCGAGCGCGAGCTCACCCGGCGGCGGTTCGGCCCGCCCGTGCGGCTCGAGGTCGAGGAGGCGATGGACGACCACGTCCTCGAGCTCATCGTCCGCGAGCTCGGCGTCGCGTCCTCGGAGGTCTACCGCCTGCCGGCCCCCCTCGACCTGCGCGCGCTCAACATCGTCGCCGACCTCGAGCGGTCCGAGCTGCACTTCGAGCCGTTCGTCGCGCGCACCAACCCCGACCTCGCGCCGACCGAGTCGGCGAAGGCCCGCGACGTCTTCGCGGCCGTGCGCAAGCAGGACATCCTCCTGCAGCACCCGTACGACTCGTTCTCGACGTCGGTACAGGCCCTGCTCGAGCAGGCGGCCGCCGACCCGCACGTCCTCGCGATCAAGCAGACGCTCTACCGCACGAGCGGTGACAGCCCGATCATCGACGCCCTCATCGACGCCGCGGAGGCCGGGAAGCAGGTGCTGGCGGTCGTCGAGATCAAGGCGAGGTTCGACGAGGAGAACAACATCTCGTGGGCCCGCAAGCTCGAGCACGCGGGGGTCCACGTCGTCTACGGCATCGTCGGGCTGAAGACCCACGCCAAGCTCTGCCTCGTCATCCGCCAGGAGGCCGAGGGGATGCGGCGCTACTGCCACGTGGGGACCGGCAACTACAACCCGAAGACCGCCCGGCTCTACGAGGACCTCGGGCTCCTCACGGCCGACGAGCAGGTGGGTGAGGACCTCTCCCGCCTCTTCAACCAGCTCTCGGGCATCGCCCCACGGAGCAAGTTCAAGCGCCTGCTCGTCGCGCCCCGCTCGGTGCGCTCCGGCCTCATCGCGCACATCGAGGACGAGATCGAGCACGAGCGCCGCCACCCCGGCTCCGGGTACATCGGCTGGAAGGTCAACTCGATCGTCGACGAGGCGACCATCGACGCGCTCTACCGCGCCTCGCAGGCCGGGGTGCGGGTCGAGCTGTGGATCCGCGGCATCTGCGCGCTGCGCCCCGGGGTGCCCGGGCTCTCCGAGACCATCGAGGTGCGCTCGGTGCTCGGCCGGTTCCTCGAGCACTCCCGGGTCTTCTACTTCGGCGGTGGCGAGGAGCCGGTCGTCTACATCGGCAGCGCCGACATGATGCACCGCAACCTCGACCGCCGGGTCGAGGCCCTCACCCGGCTCACCGAGCCGGCCCACCTCGAGGAGCTGCGCGCGCTGATGGAACGGGGGATGTCGGACCGGTACCAGCACTGGCGTCTCCACCCCGACGGGCGGTGGGTGCGCCACCACCTCGACGCCGACGGCGAACCGCTCGAGGACCTCCAGGCGGCCCTCATCGACGCGCACGCCAAGCGCCGGCGCAAGGCTCGACGGCGGTGAGGATCCCAGCCGCCGGGACGCTGCCGTGGCGGGTCCGCGAGGGCACCCTCGAGGTCGCCCTCGTCCACCGGCCCCGGTACGACGACTGGTCCTGGGCCAAGGGCAAGCTCGACCCCGGCGAGGAGTGGGTGGTCGCCGCGGTCCGCGAGACCGACGAGGAGACCGGGTTGCGGGTCGCCGCCGGGGTCCCGCTGCCCGAGGCCCGCTACACCCTCCTCGGTCGCGACGGCACGCCCGACGACAAGGTCGTGCGCTACTGGGCGGCCCGCGTCGTCGGCGGCCGGGGGCGGCTCGTCAACGAGATCGACGAGGTGGCCTGGCTCCCGCCCAAGGCCGCCCACGACCGGCTCGACTACGCCCGTGACCGCGACCAGCTGCTCGCGCTCGTCCGGTGGCACCAGGCCGGTGTCCTCGACACGTGGCCGCTCGTCCTCATCCGGCACGCGCACGCCGTGCCGCGCGGCGAGTGGTCCGGCGCCGACGACACCGCCCGACCCCTCGATCGCCGGGGGCGCGAGCGGGCGCGGGCCCTGGTCGGGCTGCTCGACGCCTACCGCCCCGAACGACTCGTCAGCTCGCCGTCGGACCGGTGCGTCGAGACGGTCGAGCCGTACGCGGCCTCGCGCGGCGCCCGGCTGCGGCTGCGGGACGGGCTCTCCGAGGAGGGGTTCGCCACCGACCCCTCGCGGGCACACCGCCACCTCGCCCGCCTGCTCGAGCGCGGCCGCCCGGCGCTGCTGTGCTCCCACGGCCCGGTGTTCCCCGGGCTGCTCGACGAGCTCGCCGTCCGGGTGCACCGGGACGGCGACGCCGACACCGCGGCATGGCTCGCCGCGGCCCGCGAGGACCGGCTCGACAAGGGGGAGGCGCTCGTCTGTCACCTCGTCGGCCGCGGCGCAGACGCCCGCGTCGTCGCCGTCGAGCGCCACCGTCCCTGACCCTCCGGAGCCGCGACCCGGGCCCGGTTCCCGGGCTGTTCACCGCGTCGTGACCGCCCGGTGCCCGTGACGCGGGCGTCGACCAATGTCCGGGTCGCGTTCACGTCGCGTTCACCGACCACGGGCCCCCTCGTCACCCACCGTTCCTAGCGTTCCCGGCGTACGACCACGAGGGTCCTCTTCGGTTCGTCCGAGGTGGGTCCACCCGTGTCCCCTACCTCAGAGAGGCACCACCGACGTGAAGCGCTCCCTTTCGGCCCTGCCGGCGGTCTCCGCCGCGGTCGTCCTGTCCCTCACCGTCGCCGCCTGCGGCGCGGCCAACGAGGGCTCCGGCTCGACCTCGTCGGGCTCGACCGGCGGCACCTCGCTCTCCGGCTCCCTGAACGGCGCCGGCGCGAGCACCCAGACGGTCGCCCAGGAGACGTGGAAGGCCGCGTTCGAGACCTCGAACCCGGACGCCACGATCAACTACGACCCGATCGGCTCCGGCGGTGGCCGCGAGCAGTTCCTCGCGGGCGCCACCCAGTTCGGCGGCTCGGACGCCTACCTCAAGGACGACGAGCTCGCGAAGGTCCCCGCGACCTGCGGCGAGGCCATCGAGTACCCGGTCTACATCTCCCCGATCGCGGTCATCTTCAACATCAAGGGCGTCGACAGCCTGAAGCTCGACCCGACCACGCTCGCCAAGATCTTCACGGGCGACATCACGAAGTGGAACGACCCGGCCATCGCCGCCACCAACGACGGCGTGAGCCTCCCCGACGAGGCGATCGTCCCGGTCCACCGGTCCGACGAGTCGGGGACGACGGAGAACTTCACCGACTACCTGCACGCGGTCGCCGGCGACGTCTGGACCGCCGAGGCCGACGGCAACTGGCCGATCAACGGCGGTGAGTCCGCCAAGGGCACCCAGGGGGTCGTCCAGGCCGTCACCGCCGGTGAGGGCTACATCGGCTACGCCGACGCCTCGCAGGCCGGCAGCCTCGGCGTCGCCGAGGTCAAGGTCGGCAACAGTTTCCAGGGCCCGAGCGCCGAGGCCGCTGCCAAGATCGTCGAGGAGTCGACCCGTGTCCCCGGTCGCGGGCAGTACGACTTCGCGATCGACCTCAAGCGCGACACCGCGACCGAGGGCGTCTATCCGATCGTCCTCGCCTCGTACGCGCTCGCCTGCACCACGTACGCGGACCAGGCGACTGCCGACCTCGTCAAGGCCTACCTCGGCTACACGGTCAGCCCCGAGGGCCAGAAGGCGGCCGCCGACGCGGCCGGCAGCGCCCCGCTGAGCCAGGCCGCCATGGACAACGCGATGAGCGCCATCAACGCGATCTCCGCGGGCTGACGACGACGTGGAGGACGGCCCCAGTCCGGGGTCGTCCTCCACGCCCGTGTCCGGGGGGGTTGCGGCATTCGGCAGACTGACCCCTGACGGGTCGCACGCCGAACCCACCCGCCCGGGCCGGACGCACCACCATCGCACCCCCGAGAGGACCCATCGTGAGCACCGACACCGCACGAGAGCGCGCGGTTCCGAGCACCTCCCACCGGGGCGACCGGGTCTTCTCGGGAACCGCTCTCGGCGCCGGGATCGTCATCCTCGCCGTCCTCGTCGGCGTCGCGGCGTTCCTGCTCTGGCAGGCCCTCCCGGCCCTGACCGCCGCGCCGGAGGACGTCCGGGGCGGCGAGGGCCTGTGGAACTACATCTACCCGCTGGCCTTCGGCACGATCCTCGCGGCCGTGATCGCCCTCGTGATCGCGACGCCCCTCTCGATCGGCATCGCGCTCTTCATCACCCACTACGCCCCGCGACGCATCGCCCAGGGCCTCGGGTACGTCGTCGACCTCCTCGCAGCCGTCCCCAGCATCATCTTCGGCCTCTGGGGGATCTACGTCGTCGCCCCCATGTCGGTGCCCCTTGCGCAGTGGCTCGAGAAGTACCTCGGCTTCATCCCGCTCTTCACGGGGCCGGCGAGCACGTCCGGTCGCACGATGATGGTCGTCGGCATGGTCCTCGCGATCATGATCCTGCCGGTGATGACCGCCGTGAACCGCGAGGTCTTCCTCCAGACGCCGAAGCTTCACGAGGAGGCCTCGCTCGCGCTCGGGGCGACCCGCTGGGAGATGATCCGCCAGGCGGTCCTCCCGTTCGGCAAGTCGGGCATCATCTCCGGCGCGATGCTCGGGCTGGGTCGGGCGCTCGGCGAGACGATGGCGGTGGCGATCATCCTGTCGGTCACCCCGGGGATCCACTGGGACATCATCAGCACCGAGAACTCCGGGACGATCGCCGCCGACATCGCGCTGCAGTTCCCCGAGTCGAGTGGGCTCGACGTCAACACGCTCGTCGCCTCGGGCCTGGTGCTCTTCTTCATCACGCTGGTCGTCAACATGGTGGCGCGCTACATCGTCTCGCGCCGCGCCGAGTTCTCTGGAGCCAACTGATGTCCGAGGTGAACGTCGAGGCCCCGCAGCGCCCGGAGGGTCCGCGACGGCCCGAGTCGGGGGTCCCCGGCGTCGCCGGCGAGCTCCCCCTCATCCACCCGTCGCTGCCGCGCTGGGCCGTGCTCGGCGCGCTCGGCGGCGCGGCTGCCCTCGCCCTGCTGCTCCAGCTGACGCTCTGGTCCTTCGGGCCGGTCAGCTTCGTCCTGCTGACCGCGGTGCTCTACGGGGTCACCGTCTACGGGCTGAGCGCGTGGGTCGAGGGGCGCCGCAACGCACTCGACCGGCTCGTCACCGTCGTCGTCACGACGTTCTTCCTCCTCGCGCTCCTCCCCCTCGTCTCCGTCCTCTACAAGGTCGTGATCGAGGGGCTGCAGCGCTTCGACGTCGAGTTCTTCACGTACTCGATGCGCGGTGTCGTCGGCGCCGGCGGCGGGGCGTACGCGGCGATCATGGGAACGCTCATCATCACCGCGATCACCGCCCTGGTATCGGTGCCGATCGGCATCATGGCGGCGGTCTACCTCGTCGAGTACGGGCGCGGGACCGCCTTGGGGCGTGCGCTCACCTTCTTCGTCGACGTCATGACCGGCATCCCGTCGATCGTCGCCGGCCTCTTCGCGGCGGCGCTCTTCGTCCTCATCCTCGGCCCCGGGGCCCGGGCGGGCATCATCGGGTCGGTGGCGCTCAGCGTGCTGATGATCCCCGTCGTCGTGCGGTCGACCGAGGAGATGCTGCGGCTGGTCCCCAACGAGCTGCGCGAGGCGTCCTACGCGCTCGGGGTCTCGAAGTGGCGGACGATCACCAAGGTCGTGCTGCGTACGTCGGTCGCGGGCATCGTCACCGGCGTGACGCTGGCCGTCGCCCGGGTCATCGGCGAGACCGCCCCGCTGCTCGTGACCGTCGGCACGACGACGTCGACGAACTTCAACCCGTTCGAGGGCCGGATGGCGACGCTGCCGGTGTTCTCGTACTACCAGTACGCGCAGCCCGGGGTCCCGCCCGAGCCGTACTTCGCGCGGGCCTGGGCCTCGGCGCTGACGCTCATCGTCATCGTCATGGCGCTCAACCTCGTCGCCCGCCTCATCAGCAGGTTCTACGCCCCCAAGACCGGTCGCTGAGCCGGCCAGCACCCGAGAAGGAAACGGATCCGACCGTGGCCAAGCGCATCGACGTCAAGGACGTCAACATCTACTACGGGGACTTCCTCGCGGTCGAGGGGGTGTCGATGACCATCGAGCCCCGGGCCGTGACGGCCCTGATCGGCCCGTCCGGGTGCGGCAAGTCGACCTTCCTGCGCACCCTGAACCGGATGCACGAGGTGATCCCGGGCGCGCGCGTCGAGGGCGAGGTGCTCGTCGACGACCAGAACCTCTACGCGCCGGGTGTCGACCCGGTGGGCGTGCGCCGGCGGGTCGGGATGGTGTTCCAGCGTCCCAACCCGTTTCCCACGATGTCGATCTACGACAACGTCGTCGCCGGCGTGAAGCTCAACAGCAAGCGGATGAAGAAGTCCGACATGGACGACCTCGTCGAGGGCTCGCTCAAGGGCGCGAACCTGTGGAAGGAGGTCAAGGACCGCCTCGACCGTCCGGGGTCCGGGCTCTCGGGTGGCCAGCAGCAGCGGCTGTGCATCGCCCGCACCATCGCGGTCAAGCCGGACGTCGTGCTCATGGACGAGCCGTGCTCGGCGCTCGACCCGATCTCGACGCTGGCGATCGAGGACCTCATCAACGACCTCAAGTCCGAGTACACGATCGTCATCGTCACCCACAACATGCAGCAGGCCGCCCGGGTCTCTGACATGACCGGGTTCTTCAACCTCAAGGCGACGGGCGAGCCCGGCCGTCTCGTCGAGTACGACGAGACCCAGAAGATCTTCGCCAACCCGGCCGAGAAGGCCACCGAGGACTACATCAGCGGCCGCTTCGGCTGACCCTCCCCGCCCCACCGCACTTCTTGCGAATCCGCCACCTCGGGGGACGCCCCGGCCGGGATCCCAGGTGGCGGATCCGCAATCGGTCCGGACGTCGGGGGCACGATCGCGACGTCGGGGGCACGATCGGACCGTCCACAGGGCGGCCCGGGAGCACGACCCGTCCACAGCTCGTCCGTTGCGGAGATGGCCCCGCACCTCGTCCTGGCGAGGCTCGTGCCGTGGACGAGCCAGCCCCGCCTCACCCGGTCTTCACCCGCACCGATGCGGTGGAGAACGGGCTGACCCCGCGTCGTCTCGACGCAATGGTCCAGCGCGGCCGGCTCGTGCGGATCGTCCCCGGCCTGTACGCGGCTCGCGAGGCCTGGCAAGGGATGCCGCCCGCCACCCGCCATCTCGAGCTGGCCCGGACCGCGGCGCGAACGACTCCGGACGCCATCGTCAGCCACACCAGCGCCGCCGCGCTCCTGGGCCTGCCGCTTCCGCCGCGCCCGCCGTTGCGTGCCACGATGACGCTCCTCGACGACAGCCGTACCTCGCCCCGAGACTCCTGGCGCGTCTTCCACCGCGGGGCCACTCCACCGGCCCACGTCTGGATCCGGGGTCGCACGCCCCATCTGCTGCCCGCCCGCACGGTGGTGGACTGCGCCCGGGTCATGCGGGGTGGCGACGCCCTCGCCGTGCTGGACGCCGCGTTGCGTCGTGGCATCGCGAGCCCCTCGGCCCTGCGCGGTGTCCGCCACCACGAGCGGCGGTGGCCGGGCATCGCCGTGACCGACGAGCTCTTCCGCCTCGCGGACGGGAGGCGGGAGTCGTGGCTGGAGTCCACGAGCGCCTGGGCCTTTGCGAGCTGGGCGATACCCGGCGGCGTTCCCCAGGTGGTCGTCCTTGACGGACGGGGGCGCTTCGTCGCGCGCGTCGACGTCGCGTGGCCGGAGGAGGGGATGGTCGGTGAGGCGGACGGCCGTGGCAAGTACCTGGACAACCTCCCACGGGCTGGCACGACGGAGCGGGCGATCGCCCGCCGCATCCTGCGTCAGGTGACCCGGGAGTCGCGCCTTCGGGACCTCGGCCTCGAGGTGGTGCGCTGGGACACCGGCGACGCGCTCGGCGCGCCGCTCGACGTACGCGCGCGGTGGTTCGCTGCTGCGGCACGGGCGCGGCCCGAGGTCGTCACCGCTCGGTTCATGTGCTCCTGTTGCGGCATCCCCCTCACCGATTGCGAATCCCCCACCCGGATGGCGCCTCTCACCCCGTCCGGACGTGGCGGATCCGCAAGAAGTGCGCGCGGGGCCAGGTGAGGGGCGACGTCAGGTGAGTGGGCTGAGCACCGCGTAGCAGACGGCCGCCGCCAGGCCGGCGCCGGGGAAGGTGAGGAGCCAGACGATGACGATGTCCCGCGCCACGACCCAGCGCACCGCCTTCGGCGTGCGCACGGCACCGGCCCCGAGGATCGCCGAGGTGATGGCGTGCGTCGTCGAGATGGGCGAACCCGTCGCGGTCGCCGCGTAGAGCACCGACGCGGCCGCGGTCTCGGCCGCGAACCCCTGCGGCGCCTCGAGATGGATGATCCGGCGCCCCAGCGTCCGCATGATGCGCCACCCGCCGGCGTAGGTGCCGAGTGCGAGGACGAGCGAGGAGGACCCGATGACCCACCACGGGACCGAGGTGTCGGCGGCGCCCCGGTGGCCGCCGGCGACGAGCGCGATCACGACCACCCCCGCGGTCTTGGACGCGTCCTGCATCCCGTGGCCGAATGCCACCGCGGCGGCCGACACGGTCTGCGCGTATCGGAAACCGCGCACGGCCGGCCCCGGCGCCGCGCGCCGGAAGACCCAGAGGATGAGGACCATGAGCAGGTAGCCGCCGGCGAGCCCGAGCACCGGCGAGACGACCATCGGCACGAGGACGAGGTCGCGGATGCTGCCCCACTGCACCGCCGCGCCGGCGGCCAGCGCCGCGCCGCCCAGGCCGCCTATCAGGGCGTGCGAGGACGACGTCGGCAGGCCCCACCACCAGGTGAGGAGGTTCCACCCGATCGCCCCGAGCAACGCACCCGCGCAGATGGCCACCCCGGTGGCCCCTGCGGGGACGGTGACGATGTCGCTGCCGATGGTCCGCGCGACCCGGACCCCGACGAACCCGCCGAGCAGGTTCATCAGCGCGGCCAGCCCGAGGGCGATGCGCGGCGTCAGCGCCCGGGTCGAGATCGAGGTCGCCACCGCGTTGGACGCGTCGTGGAAACCGTTCGTGTACGTGAAGCCCAGCGCCAGGACGACGACGAGCGCCACGGGCCACCAGTCCACGGCCGGTCAGGACTCCCGGACCGCGATCGCCTCGACCGTGAGCGCCACCTGCTCGAACGCGTTGGCCGTCGCCTCCAGCGCATCGATGATGTCCTTGTGCTTCATCACGGCGATGGGGTCGGGCTTCTTGGCGTTGAAGAGGTCGGCGACCATCCGCCGGTACTGCTTGTTGGCCCGGTGCTCGAGCCGGTTGATCTCGATCCAGTAACCGTCGAGGTCGCGCATCGAGCGCAGCCGGGGCATGGCGTCGGCGGTCAGCTCGGCCATCCGCGCGATGATCTCGACCTGCTTGGCGACGCGCGGCAGGAGCGCGTCGACCTGGTAGAGGACGATGACGTCGGCGGCGCCCTCCATGAGGTCGACGCAGTTGTCGAGGGCGATCGCGAGGCCGTGCATGTCGGTGCGGTCGAACGGGGTGACGAAGGATGCCGCCACCCGGCGGACGATCTCATGGGTGGCCTCGTCGGCGGCGCCCTCGATCTCGTGCATCCGTTTGAGCACCGTCTCCCGCTCGTCGGGGTCGGCTCCGAGGAGCGACGTGAGCTCGCGGGACCCCTCGACGAGCTGGCGCGCCGAGGCGGCGAAGAGCTCGAAGAAGCTCGGGTCCTGCGGGGTCAGGCGTATGCCCACGGCGCTCTCCGGGAGGTGCGGTCACGGTCGCGTACAGGCTAGGGCCACCCCGGCGTCACGGCGAAGCCGGTCGAAGCCCACGCCGGGACGGCGATGCGGACGGCCGGGCGGGCCGCGACGTGGACGGCTGCCGCCCGAGGTCAGCCGGTGGGGCTGGGCTCGGGCCGCCCCGCCTGCCGCCGCGGTGCCGGGCCCCCGCCGGCCGGGGCCACCCCGAGGATCTCGTCGATCAGCTCGTCGGTCAGCGGACCGTCCGCCTGGGACGCGGCGAGCACGAGCGCACCGACGAGGTCGATCTCGCTCTGAAGCTGCTCGTCCCGCAGCGAGGGGTCACCCTGCACCTCCCCACCGTACGGTCGCGATCCGTCCCGGGGATATGGCCGGACGGCAAGATGACTCGATCGGTAGGGCAAGATGACTCGACCGGGCCATGGGGGGAGGGGTATGCGCCACCGAACTCGCCTCGGCCCCGGTCGCCGCGGTCGGCGAACCGCGCACGGCCGCAGGGCCTGTCTGGTGGGGTGGTGGGTGCCGGACCGGGAGCGCCTCACGGCGCGTGGCCGCTCGTAGCGGCTGATGTTGGGACCCGGGGCTGCCGCGGTCCGGCACCCACGGAAGACCCTAACGCGTCGACGCGACCGTGGTGTTCCCGTTCGCTCCAGCGAGTCGGTGGACGCCGCCGACGACCACACCGGCGACGCCGCTCCGGACGCCCCCGTGAGGCGGCCGGTCAGTCGAGGTCGCCGGCCCGCCAGAGGTTCGCACAGGCCCGCAGGTCCTCACCGGTCGTCATCAGCGCCGCGCCCGTCCGGGTCAGGCCGCTGGCACCCTCGGGGTCGAGGTCGTCACGGTCGTGCGCCAGCTCGGCCCGCCCGGCGGCGATGACGGCGCAGAACGCCGAGGCCCGCTCCAGCGCGACGGCCAGGTCGCCGTCGAAGACCCCGGCAAGGATCTGGTCGGCGACCCGCTGCAGCTCCTCCGGGCGCGGCGGCTCGGCGATGCCGGCGACTGCGTGCGCGACGTCGGTGAACCGGATGCCGGCGGCGTACTCGCGGCTCGCCTCCTCCGGGTTGCGCTGGACCCACTCGCGCAGCGCGTACAGCCGCCAGAGAGCCCCGGGGAGGGACCGGCCCGGACGGGAGGACCACAGGTCGGCGACGGTCGAGAGCCCGAGGTCGTCCACGAGGGCGACGAGCCGGGAGGTCACCTCCGGGTCGTGGGCCGCTCGGCCCGCCCCCACGAGGATGGCCGCCGTCTGGTGCGCGACCTCAGTCGTCTCCGCCGGGCCCGGCAGGGTCCCGCCGTGCGCCTCGAGGTCCTCCGGCCCGAAGTGCAGGGGCCGGCGCGGCACGGGGCGTCCGCCGTCGCTGCTCATCGACCGATGGTCTCAGACGGACCCGGCCGGCGCCGCTCGGTGTGCAGCGCGACCGGCCGTGACGCCGTGCGCGGCGTTAGGTTGGACGCGGCGGGCCATCCCGTCACCCCGACCGCGAGGAGCGCCATGGCCACCGAGGGAACGGCCGCCACCCGGGCCCGCACGGCCCCGCCCCCCGAGGACCCCGCCAAGCCGGAGTCCCCCAGCGACCTGCCACCACGCACGTGGCGCTACACGGTGAAGTCGGCCGTCGCGGAGTTCCAGAAGGACCACTGCACCGACCTCGCCGCGTCCCTCACGTACTACGCGGTGCTCGCGCTGTTCCCCGCGATGCTCGCCCTGCTCTCGCTGCTCGGCGTCGTCGGGCGGGGCCCGCGCACCGCCGACCAGATCATCCGGCTGCTCGAGGACCTCGGTCAGGACCAGGTCGCCCAACAGCTCAAGGGCCCCATCGAGAGCATGGTCTCGACGCAGGGCGCCGGCCTCCTCCTCACCGTCGGCATCGTCCTGGCGCTCTTCTCGGCATCGGGCTACGTCGGGGCGTTCGGCCGAGCGCTCAACCGCGTCTACGAGGTGGACGAGGGCCGGCCCATCTGGAAGCTGCGGCCGCAGATGTTCCTCGTCACCCTCGGTCTCGTCGTGCTCGCCGGCCTCGTCCTCGTCGGCATCGTCGTCAGCGGCCCCTTCGCCAGGGACATCGGGAAGGCCGTCGGCCTGCAGGAGCAGACGGTGACGGTGTGGAACATCGCGAAGTGGCCGGTCATCCTGCTCATCGTCATGGTCATCGTGGCCGTCCTCTACCACGTGACGCCGAACGTGCGTCAGCCGAGGTTCAGGTGGCTCTCGCCGGGCGCCGTCATCGCGATCCTCGTCTGGGTCCTGGCGTCGGTCGGCTTCGGCTTCTACGTCAGCAACTTCGGCAGCTACGACAAGACCTACGGCTCCCTCGCCGGTGTCATCGTCTTCCTGCTCTGGTTGTGGATCACCAACCTGGCGCTGCTGCTCGGTGCGGAGGTCGACGCCGAGCTGGAGCGGACGCGCCAGCTCGAGGCCGGCATCCCGGCCGAACGCTCCATCCAGCTGCCGCCGCGCGACACGACGCAGTCGGACAAGGCCCGCGAGAAGCGGGAGCAGCGCATCGAGGAGGGGCGACGAATGCGACTGCAGGCGATCCGGTCGGGTGTAGCCGACCCGATCAACGGGTACGAGGGCGACGGCGGCACGAGGACGGGTCGCCACCACGGGGTCGGCGTCGAACCCGACCTGGAGCCGCTGCCCTCGGAGCGGGTCCGTGGCGAGGCCGACGCCCCGCGCTGACCTCTCCCGCAGCACCGTGGACAGTTCGCGA
This sequence comes from uncultured Actinomycetota bacterium, assembly GCA_963730165.1. Taxonomy (GTDB): domain Bacteria; phylum Actinomycetota; class Actinomycetes; order Actinomycetales; family Dermatophilaceae; genus DASSQJ01. Next base: position 224,882 of record CAVSQS010000008.1, on the reverse strand, counting down.
CAAACATGTGACATTGCAGGTCGTCCACAGGCCTGAGGGTGCTCGGAAGGGACGTAGGGTGACCACTCGTGCGCAACGGGACATCGGAGTGACCACGCTCCAGCGGGGGTTCCGCCTCGGCGACCGGTACACCGTGGGGGGCCGCATCGCCTCCGGCGGGATGGGCGACGTCTACGAGGCCAACGACGACGTGCTCGAGCGCGTCGTGGCCGTCAAGGTGCTGCGACCCAACGCCTCGGAGGAGGAGGTCTTCGCACGACGCTTCCGCAGCGAGGCGCTGTACACGGCGAACCTCTGCCACACGAACATCGCCACCGTCTTCGACTACGGGGAGGACGACGCGCTCGCCTACCTCGTGATGGAGCTCGTCCCGGGTGAGCCGCTCTCGGCCCTCGTGCAGCGCGAAGGCGCGCTCGCCCCCGGACGCGTCCGCTCGATCACGGCTCAGGCGGCGCTCGCACTCGGAGCCGCCCACGATGCGGGCGTCGTCCACCGCGACGTCAAGCCGGCCAACATCCTCATCACTCCCGACGGCACGGTGAAGCTCACCGACTTCGGGATCGCGCGGGCCGTCGACGGCTCCGGGCAGACCCTCACCGGGGAGGTCCTCGGAACCCCCCACTACCTCTCCCCGGAGCAGGCGCTCGGCGAGCCGGCCACGGGGGCCTCCGACCTCTACGCGCTCGGCGTCGTCGCGCACGAGATGCTGACCGGGCGGCGGCCGTTCGACAAGAACACTCCCGTCGCGACCGCCCTGGCCCAGGTCAACGACCCACCGCCGCCCCTGCCGCCGCACGTCCCCGACGAGCTGCGCGCCCTCGTCGAGCAGTGCCTGGCCAAGCGGCCGGAGGACCGGCCGGCCAGCGCCCGAGAGCTCGGCGAACGGCTCGGCCTCCCGGGGGGCGAGCTCCCGGATGCCGTGCCGGTCGCCGCGGCCGAGGTCGTCGGCGCCGCGGAGGCCGCCGATGCGACGGTGGACGACCGGCCCGCGGCTCCTCCCCGGTGGGACCCGGCCACCCCCGACCCCAGCCCGACACCCACCCGGGTCGAGGTCGCAGCGCGCGGCCACGTGCACTGGATGTGGGTGCCGGTCGCGGGCCTGGTGGCGGTCATCGGCGCCGCCATCGCCTTCTCCATGGCGCGATGACGCCCGCGACCTCGCGGGGCCTCGCCTCGCACGGTCAGAGGGCGAGGCCCACGGCGAGGAGCAGGACGTAGAACACGAACGGGGGGATGTCGCCCGACCACGCGTAGGCGAGGGCGAAGCCCAGGTCCGCCGCGAGCACCGTCCACCCGAGCCACACCGGGCCGGCTCCGACGAGCAGGGCCACGCCGAAGAGGGCGAGGCCGGCGACGGTCAGCACGACGTGGGCCCGGAACGGCCAGGCGGGGAGCCCGCCACCCGCGAAGTCCAGGTAGCGCACGGCCCGAACGGCGCAGGCCCACGACCACGCCACCGAGCCGAGCAGCATGGCACCCGCCGCGACGCGCAGCAGCACCTCGACATCGCCAGTGCTGCCCGTGCCCACGAGCCCGACCCCGACGGCCGCCACGACGGGGCCCGCCGCGTACAGGGGCTGGGCCGCACGCCACCGCAGGGAGCTGCGGCTCAGCAGGTCGCGGCGCTGCTGGGGGTCGCTCGTCGTGAAGACGCGGGGGACGCCCAGCGCGGCGCCCGCGACGAAGACCAGCGAGCCGATGACGAGCAGCGCGGCGCCCGGGTCCGACGGCAGCACCTTCACATCATCGGGCCGCCCGACCCGGTCGACAAGGAGCGAGGTCACTGCCCGTCGACGGGCACCTCGCTAGAGTGGCAGGGCGCCCGCGGGCACCTACACGGTGCCGCGGGCGCACCAGGGCCTCTAGCTCAACTGGCAGAGCTGCGGACTTTTAATCCGTAGGTTGTGGGTTCGAGCCCCACGGGGCCCACCGACACCGCAGTTCAGCGGCTCGAGGCGCCTGTCGACGTGCGCCTCGAGAGACCCATCAGGACACAAGACGACGTGCTGGCCTGCCCCACTTCGGCCGCCCTTCACAGCATCGTCCCGACACCCGACTCGCTCGGGTGCCGGTCGGTATCGCGACACACGGCGGCAGTCCACCGTCAGTGACCAGCCGCACCGCGCACCCAAAGGGGGCGAGCCCGCGGCGCTGACAGCCCCGCGGGCTTCTCGGTCACGCTGTGGCTGGCTTGCGAGTCACGGGTGGACGGCGCACGGCACGCCGACGCATTGCGGCTCGGTGTCGTTGCCCTTGGCCACGTTCCCACCACCGTCGATGGCCCCGGCGACGTCGATGCCGTGGCCGCCGTTGTTCCGGGCGGTGTTGTCGGCGACGGTGACCGCTGCGGGGAACGTCGCCGGCGACCGCTCCCCGACGATGCCCGTCCCACCGTTACCGACGGCGAGGTTGCCCGAGATCTCCACCTCACCGCCATTGCGGGCCTCAAAGCGGAAACCCTCTTCCGCGTTCTTGAGGAAGGCGTTGCCGGTGACCCTCACTGCGCTCGGGCCACTGCCTGCCGGATCGGTCTCCAACTGGAGGCCCACCCTGCACTGCACGAACACGTTGTCGCGCACGATCGTCGGGCTGCCGGGCCAGTTGCCCAGCAGCTGGATGCCTACATCGCACTGGCTGAAGCGGTTCCGCTCGGCAACGATGTTGGAGTCCTTGTCGACGTGGACCCCGCCACCAATGAAGGTCGAGTCGTAGACGTACGTCCACGTCTCGCTATACGACCAGATGCCCGAGTCGACGAACACCGAGTCGCGGACTGTGGTCCGGGTCTCCACGGAACCTCCACCGACGCCTGTATTCGTGAGCGTGGCGCGCTCCACGGTTATCGGCCTCGACCCTGTGTCAGCCGGTAGCGAGAGCCACCCTCCGTTGTCGCGCACGGTGAGCTCTTGAAGCGTGAGCCCGCCTTCTGCGCCGGGCTCCACTCCGAAGGCGGTCTCGAAGCCGCGAACTTGCCCGTTCTGCACCACCAACGCATTCTCCGCAGATGGCATCGGCCGTACGCGGACGCCGAAGCCGGTGCCGTCGCCGCTGAGCTGCTGCTCACCTAGATCGAGCGTGATGACCTGATCCGGGGCCGTGAACTGGACCTAGATCGCGGTGCCGGAGCAGGACAGGTCCGAGGACAGGGTGAAGTCGTCCGTGATCGTCATCCCGCACACAGGCCCCGCAGCATCGGCTGGGGCGGCAACCATGGCCGCGGCCAGGACGAGAACACCCAACGCACCACCTCGCGCCGCATTGTGCCGCAGCCTGCGACGACCTGATGCCGACCCGCCAGCCAGGCCCTTCGACCCCGCCCATGACCATTTCGTCGTTCTCACAACGTTCCCTCCTCCCAGGGGCAGCCACCCAACAACAACTCCCCCTCATCAGCTTTCTCGTGAGCGGAATCGAGGCGAGGCATTAGTGAGCCACCGCACAGTGCCCTGGTGTCGACCGAGTCGCGCCACCGGCTTTCCTGGGGGGCCTCCATCACTGGCCGAGGCCTTGACACCCGACGCTCCAGCCGGTCCCGCGCCGGGCCGTGGGACCCGGACTACTCGGAGCCGAGCACGTCCACGAGGGACGCCCGGGACCCTGCGGCCATCAGCTCGCGGGAGCGCTCCTCACCGAGTGCGTCGACCGCGTCCTCGACCCGCGCCCACCAGTGCGGAGCCTGGCCCCAGGGTGGCTGCGGTTGCGCCGCGCCGAAGAGGTACGCCGCCCTCTCCCAGTCGTCGCGGTCCGCGGCGAGCCTGGCCAGCATGAGGCAGCCGTGCCGCGCCCACGGCTCGAGGGAGAGGGCACGGGCCTGCTGTGCTCCGCTGAGGACGAGTCGTTCGGCCCGCTCCCGCTCTCCGCGTGCGTGCAGGACCCAACCACCGAGGATGATCAGGGCCGTCGCCCGCCACCCCGGCCCGGGCAGCGTCGCCGCCTCGGTCGCGTACTCCTCAGCGCGGTCCAGGTCCCCTTGCTGCACACAGATGGCAGCGGCGATCCCGAGCCCGAACAGGTTGAGGCTGGCCGGGTCCTCCAGCGCACGGAACCCCTCGATGGCGAGCTCGATGTCGCGCCGGGCCCGGGCCAGGTCCCCGCCCCCGAGGAACTCCGCCTCGCCCCGCAGGGCGTACCCGTAGGCCCGCGGCAGGGTCAGGCCCCACCGGTCGCACGTCGCGAGCACCAGGCGCCCCATGCGGGCGGCGGTGTCGTGGTCACCGAAGACCGTGGCGTTCTGCCCCCGGCCCAGAGCGGCCCAGACCTGGACGCGCCAGTCGCGGGACGCGGCCACCATGTCGATGGCCTCGTCCAACCGGCGCGTCGCAGCATCGACATCGCCCACGAACACGCCACCGAACCCTGCGCAGAGCCGTACCGCTGCCTCGTCCTCAGGTGTCATCGGTGCACCGGTGGCCAGGACGCGGGTTCCGAAGTCGTACGCGGAGGCCGGGTCCCCCCGACGGAACCAGTACTCGAAGAGGCCCGGGGCCGCGCCGGCGACGCCGCCCGGGCCCAGATGACCGAGCGTCCAGTCGATGGCCGCCGAGAGGTCGGGCTCGACCTCCCGCAGGCGGGTCGTCCACTCCGCGAAGGCCGGGGTCAGCCGCTCGCCCCCGGCGGCGACCGCCAAGGAGAGGAAGTGTCGCGCGTGCCGGCTCCGCGTCTCCTCGTCGAGGCCCCGGTCGAGGAGGTGACGTGAGCCGAACTCACGGAGGGGCTGCAGCAGCCGGTAGTGGGGCACTCCTCCCACCGCCGGCGCCTCGGCGATCATGGAGGAGGCCTCCAGCGCCCGGAGAGCATCGGGGACGTCCCCGCGCCGCGAGTCGTCGACGAGCGCGGCAGCAGTGGCGGCGACGAACGGCCCGCTGAGGACCGACACCCGGTCGAAGACGTCTCGTTCGACGTCGCCCAACAGCCGGTATCCCCGCTCGATCGTCGCCGTCATCGCACTTTCGCTGCCGGACCATGCGCTGTCGGCAGCGGCACCCAGCGGCTGTCCGCGGCTGGGTTCGACCGCGGATGCGGTACCACGCCCCGAGGACGCCGCCGCGATCTCGATCGCCAGCGGGACCCGGTCGACGAGGTCGCACGCACGGTCGGCCTCGCGTGGAGTCACCGACCGGGTCGCGGACTGTCGCAGGCTGTCGAGGAACAGCCGTCGGGCGCTGGTCGTCGAGAGCGGTCCCACGCTGAGGAGGTGCTCCCCGTCGACGTTCAGCGGGGTGCGGGATGTGGCGAGGACGGAGACATCCGGCTCACGAGCGCGCAGCGAGTCGACGTCCGAGGCGAGGTCCGGGAGCAGGTGCTCGCACGTATCGAGAACGAGCAGAGCGCGCCGGCCGGCGAGGTAGGCGGCGACGGACTCGCGGGGGTCGACGTCCGGGGTGCCAGGGATGTCCAGGGCGGACTGGACGTGGCGCATCGCGCCCCGGGGGTCCTCGCAGGACCCCAGGTCCACAAACCAGGAGCCCCCCGGGAACGCGGTCAGGTTCTCGTGCGCAGCCGCGGTGGCCAGCGCGGACTTGCCGATGCCCCCCGGCCCGTGCAGCGTCACGAGGCGACCCGTCGTGAGGAGCCCCCGGAGCTGTGCGAGCTCCCCGCTCCGACCCACGAGGGGGGGTCGAGGCGGCAGCCGGTGCGGCGGCGCAGGCAGCAGGCCCGGGTCCTGGGTGAGGATCTGGTCGCGCAGTGCCCGAAGCGGTGCCCCCGGCTCGACACCCAGCTCGGCCACGAGCCGCGAGCGCAGCTGCCGGAAGGCGGCCAGGGCCTCGCCCTGGCGCCCGGCACGGTACAGCGCACGCATCCGCGACGACACCAGCCGCTCGTCGTACGGATGAGCCGACACCGGAGCGAGGAGCACCGCAGCGGCCTCGCTCGCCCGACCCAGCTGCATGAGCGCCTCGGCGGCCAGCGCCGCGGCCGCCGTCTGCGTCTCGGCGAGCCGGGCGGCGTCGGTCTCGAGGCTGGCCGACGGCTCGTCGACACCCTCGAAGGGGCGGACCACCTTCGACCAGGTGTCAGCGACGGGCTCCAACACGGCGAGGGCCCGCGCGGGATCGGCGGCCAGGCACGAGCGGGCGTCCCGGACAGCCTCGCGCAGGGCCCGCGCGTCGAAGCGGTCACCGTCGCGGAGCAGCATCCGGTAGCCGGCCGAGGTCGACTCGACGCGGCCCCCGAGCTCCGCACGCAGCGTCGACGCGTACGTGCTGATGATGTGGGCGGCCGTGGCCGGGGGAGAGTCTCCCCAGAGCTCCTCGACCAAGGCCTCGGTGGGCACGGGGTGGGGGGAGTCCACGAGGAGCCTGGCCAGCAGGTGCTGCACCTTGGGGCCGCCGAGCGCCGCCGGGCCGTGCTCCCCCTCCACCGTCAGTGGGCCGACGACCTGGAAGCGCACGCATCGACACTATCCAGTCCGGCCGTGGCCCGTCACCGGCTTCCCCCTGCCATCGACCGGACCCCGACAGGCCGCGGCGACGCCCGGCGTCTGGACCGTTCCTGGACGGTCCGGGTGGACAGTCGAAGACACAGGCACGACGGACGAGGAACGGGGCCGCGGGAGTCGGGTCCCGAGGAAGGAGATCGTCATGATGGAGAGAGGACTCATCCTCCTGGCGTCACTCGCCCTGGCGGTGCTGGCCGCACCGCCGGTGCAGGCAGCACGGGCTGGCACCGAGCGACCCGTGCGCGCCGAGCTCACCGGACTCGTGACGTTCGACTACGACTGGTCGAGCCAGACCTGCCCCGTGACGACCACCACCGAGAGCCAGGGCACGATGAGCCACCTGGGCACGGTGTCGGCACGCTGGACGCACTGCGCTCCAGTGGCGCTGCCGGTCTACACCAACGGCCACGTGACGTTCACCGCCGCGAACGGCGACACCCTCGAAGCGCGCTACGACGGTGTCCTCGACGAACCCTGGCCCCTCGAGGTGAGCGGTGGCACCGGACGCTTCAGCGACGCCACCGGGGTGATCTACCTCGACGACGTCCGCGTCTGGGGCGATTGGGGCGACGACGACCTGCCCATCCAGCCCTGGGACTGGGCGGGCACGTTGACCGGTCAGATCGGCTACTGAACACCCGCGGTCCCGCGGCGGGCCCAGGCGTCACCTGGACGGGTGCGCTGCCACCCGCCGTGGGCACCGGTCATCACACGGGGCACGGCAGCCGCCTGCCGTGCCCCACGACGTTCGACGTCGCTCGGCCCGGACTCGCCGCCCCGTGACCCCGGCTCACGCCACCGCGGCCTCCGACCGGTAGGACTCCACGGTGGCCCGCACCGCCTCGTCGAGCGGCGTCACCTCGACCGGTCCGAAGGTGTCACGGAACGCGGAATCGTCGACCACGAAGGGCTGCGCCCACTGGTGGAGGATGCCGAGGGACTCCCGCGAGATCCGGTGGAACGGCGCGGCGATGCGCAGCATCGCGGAGGACACGACGCCCGTCCTGTACGGCCGCGGAAGCGCCGCGCCGACGAGGTCGAGGAACTGCCCGCCGGTGACGGCCGGCGCGTGCGGCAGGATCCAGACCCGCCCGTCCGCCTCGTCCCGGGTACCGAGCAGGACGTGGGCGCGGGCGATGTCGGGCAGGTACGCCACGGAGTGCGGCGCGTCGAGCGTGGCCATCCAGCGCAGCGTCCCGCCGGTCAGGGCGGGACGGATCGCCAGGGCGGTGACGGCGGAGACGTCGGCGCGCGGCCCGATGTAGTCCGAGGCGCGCCCGATCGACACCCGGACCCGCCCGGCCCGGTGGGCGTCGAGCAGCATGCGGGTCATCTCGCGGCGCGTGCGGCCCTTGCCATCCGTCGCGCGCTCAGGGGAGGACTCGGACATCGGGCTCGAACCGGGTCCGTAGGCGTAGAGGTTGTCGACCATGACGAGCTTCGCGCCGTCGGGGCAGGCCTCGAGCACCCGAGACAGCATGGCGGGGAACTCCTGCGGCCAGCGGTGGTACTCGGGTTGCGCGGCGAGGTAGGCCACCGTGGCCCCGTCGAGGGCCCGGCGGGCCCCCTCGGCAGTCGAGACGTCGGCAGCCATCCGCTCGGTGCCGGGCGGCACGAGGGCCGACCCGGACCGGTTGACGGCCCGGGATCGCAGCCCCGCGTCGTGGAGGGCGTGGACGATCGCGTTGCCGGCGCCGCCGGACGCTCCGAGCACCACGTGAAGGGGGGCGGTCATGGTCGGCTCCTCGTTGTCGCCGCATTGATGCGAACACTGTTCGCTCAGCGTAGGTGACGCCCGTTCGCTCTGTCAACGGTATTTGCACTTGCCCCTCACCTCCGCCATCCTTGGGCCGTGACGACGCGACGGGACCGGATGCGCCAGGCCACGATCGAGGAGATCAAGGAGGCGGCCCTGGCCCGGATCGCCGCGGAGGGCGCGGGGGCACTGTCCATCCGCGGCATCGCCCGCGCCATCGGGATGAGCCCCGCGGGCCTCTACCGCTACTACGACGGCCTCGACAGCCTGCTCACCGAGCTCATCGCCGACGCCTACGGTGACCTCGCCTCCGCCGTCGAGGCGGGCACGAGGTCACCGGGCCCACCCGAGCGACGTCTGCTCGCGGGCATGCTGGCCTATCGCCGCTGGTGCGTGGAGCACACCAACCGCTTCCTGCTCATCTTCGGGACGCCGATACCCGGCTACGCCGCCCCGGACGAGGGGCCGACGGTGCAGGCCAGCCGACGGATCGGGGCGGCCTTCTTCGACGTCGTCCACGAGGGATGGCGAACGGGCGCCCTCGAGCTGAGGGCCCCGGCCCGCGCCGCGACCCCACGTGAGCTGGAGTTCCTCGCCGGTGTCGACCCCGAGTTCCCCGCCTCCGGCCTGACGACCTTCCTCAGCACGTGGGCGCACATCCACGGCCTGGTGACGCTCGAGGTGCTCGGCCAGCTCGACTGGCTCTACCCCGACGGCGAGTGGTTCTACCGGCTCGAGGTCGAGCGGATGCTGGACTCCTGGGCTCCGCAGCGGGGGCACGGCCGGGACGGCTGAGCAGCCGTCCCGGCCGTTGGTGGCCGGCTGGACCCACGGACCGCCCCTCACTACCCTCGACCGCGTGCCTTTCGCGACGCCCGGAGCGCTGCCGTGACGTCACCCGGCCACGACGTCGACCAGGAGTCGCGGCTGGCCGCCCGGGAGTTCGTCGCCGCTGCGCTCTACATGGCGCTCGTGCAGTGGGCCGCACTCCTCGCCGTTCCCACCGACCGGATCCCCGACGACTCGACCGTCGTGGCGCTGCTGCTGGGGACCGCGATCGGTCTCGTCCTCGCGCACTGGCTGGCGTTCCGGCTGGCCGCCCACCTCGCCGAGGGCGGTGTGGCGGCGGCGTCCGCGGCGCGGGAGGCGGGAGCCCAGCTCGCCGGAGGCCTGGCCGTCGGCGTCCTCGCCGCACTCCCCTTCCTCGTCCTCGACGGGGAGGCGGCCCTGCGCATCTCGGTGCTCGTGCTCGCAGCGCTCCCTGCCGTCACGGGGACCGCCATCGCCCGACTTCGCCGCCGGTCGTGGGCCCGCAGCCTCCTCTTCGGGACGGCCGTCCTCGCTGCGGCCCTGCTCGTCGTGGCCGTCAAGGCCCTGGCCGGGCACTAGCCGGAAGGCCGACGACCTCGGGCGACCCGGACCGGACTGCTGCTGGGGCCCGGCACGTGGCTGGAGCCGGCAGGCGGGTCGAACCTCTGGACCGTACGGAGGTTGCGTCAATAGCCTCGGCAGATGTTCAGCGCCCTGACCCGCACTGACCTGCCGACCGAGGACCGGATGGCCTTGTGGGAGAGGCAGACGCGCTGGTGGATCATCCTCGCCGCCCTGGCCCCGTTCGTGAGCAGGCTGGTCCCGGGCGAGACGAGCGCCTTGAACCTCACCGTGGACCTGGTGACCTGGGCCGTGTTCGCGGTCGACTTCGTGGCCCACCTGCGGATGGACCGGTCCTACTGGCGTGGCGGACGGGGCGTGTTCGACATCTCCATCCTCGTGCTGACCTTCCCGTGGTACGTCGTCCCGGCCATCGGAGGCACCGCGTTCACCGTGGTGTTCCGCTGGGCGCGACTGGCCCGGCTGCTGTTCGCCGGGGAGACCGGCCGCCGGTTCCTGGCCTCCCTCCGGCGTCTGGGCACGCTCGGCATCGCCCTGGCCTTCAGCTCGGTGCTCGCCGCCTTGATCGTCCTCCAGAACGAGCCACCGGATGCCGGCTTCGAGACCTTCGGGGACGCCCTGTGGTGGGCGATGGTCTCGTTCACCACGGTGGGGTACGGAGACCTGTACCCGACGACCGCGGCCGGCCGGGTCGCCGCCGGCGTCATGATGTTCATGGGTCTGCTCGCGCTCGGGACGGTCTCCGGCGTCCTCGCCAGTACCTTCACCGAGGACCGGCGGGCCGAGGCGGATGCGGCGGCTCCCGTCGCCACCCCCACCTCCTCGGACGACGTCCTCGCCGAGGTCCGCCTGCTCCGCGCGGAGCTGGCCGACCTGCGGCAGCAGATCGACCCGGGAGCGGCCGGCCCCGGCACCACAGGGAGGACACCATGAGCATGTCGACGACCGCCATCCCCATCCCCGGCGAGGTGATCGACCCGCCACCGAAGGAGACACCCGAGGCGGTCGAACGTCTCGAGTCCCGCGAGGACGCCCTCGGCGCCGGCGTCGGGGTGGGGTTCCGGGCGTTCAACCGGTTCGGCCACTCCAAGGCCACCCTCCTCGCGGCCGGGACCACGTACTACCTGTTCCTCGCGATGTTCTCCGTGATCGCCTTCGCCTACGGCATCACGACCGCCCTCGGCGCCGAGCAGGTGGCTGCCTACGTCACCGAGGCGGTGGCCGAGGCGTTCCCGGGCCTCCTCGGCGACGGTGGCATCGACCCCACCCAGCTGCGAGCGGTGGGGCAGACGACCTCGATCATCGGTGCCGTCGGCCTCCTCTACGGTGGCACCGGCACCGTCGTGGCGGCGAGCCGGTCGATCCACTCGATCTACGGTGCCCCCAAGGACCCGCGCAGCTTCGTCCTCGCGCGGCTCCGGGCGTTGGGCTGGCTGCTCGTCCTCGCCCCCCTCATCCTCCTGTCGTACGTGGCGTCGACGTTCGTCGCCAACCTCAACGACCGTGTCCTCGATGCCCTCGGCATCGACTGGCGGGGCCCCGGCATCGTCGTCAACGTCGTCGCGCTCGTCCTCACCCTCGGGGCGAATCTCCTCGTGGTCTACCTACTCCTCGGGCACCTGGGCGGCATCCGCCCCTCCCGGCGGGCCCGGCTCCTCGGTGCCGGTGCCGGCGCGGTCGCCATCGAGGTGCTGAAGACCGCGATGACCCTCCTCGTCGCGTTCACCGTCGACAAGCCGCAGTACGGGGCGTTCGCAGCCCCGATCGGGGTTCTCTTCGTCCTCTACCTCCAGACCACGGCGCTGTACGCGTCCGCCGCCCTCGCGGCCGGGGCTGCCGAGCGCGACGTCCCGCTCGAGGTGCTCCGGGCTGCCGACGCCGAGGCTGCCCAGGCCGTCGTGGAGGAGGCGGCCCGGGCTGCGCAGGACACCGGCGGCGAGCGGACGGCGTGACCCCCGCGGAGCCGGGTCAGGTGCGAACGGCGTCGCCCGTGCCCATCTCCTCCAGCGTGCGGCCCTTGGTCTCGGCGACGAAGCGCCACACGAAGAGCAGCGAGACGGCGGCGAACACGGCGTAGAGGGTGTACGCACCTCCCAACCCGACGGTGTCGGAGAGCCGGGGGAAGGTCTGGGTGACGAGGAAGTTCGTCAGCCACTGGGCCCCGGCCGCGACGGCGAGCGCCGAGGCACGCAGCCGGTTGGGGAACATCTCGCCGAGGAGAACCCAGACCACCGGACCCCACGAGAAGGCGAAGAAGAAGACGAAGGCGTTGGCGGCGACGAAGGCGGTCCGCCCGGCCCCCACGGAGAGGACGGCCTCGCCCGTCGCCGGGTCGAGCGAGGCCGTCGAGAAGGCCACGGCGGTCACCGCGAGCGAGAGCGTCATCCCGGCCGAGCCGACGAGGAGCAGCGGCCGGCGTCCCACCCGGTCGATGATGGAGATCGCGAGCAGTGTCCCGCCGATGTTGACGACGGCGGTGACGACGCTGATGAGCAGTGCCCGGCTGGAGTCGACCCCGACCGACTCCCACAGCGCGGCCGAGTAGTAGAAGACGACGTTGATGCCGACCAGCTGCTGGAGCATCGAGAGGATCAGGCCCACCCAGACGATCCCGTGCAGCCCGAGCGCCGGGCCGCGCAGGTCGGCGAGGCGCGGGGTGTGCTCACCGGCGAGCGAGGCCCGGATCCGGGCGATCTCCGCGTCGACGTCGCCGCCCTCCAGCGACTCCAGCACCGGTCGGGCCTCGTCCTCGCGTCCCTGCGCCACGAGGTAACGGGGGGACTCGGGCAGTCTGAGCGCGAGGCCGGCGTACAGCACCGCGGGGAGTGCCTCGACCAGCAGCATCCAGCGCCACGCGTCGAGTCCGAGGAGCGAGCCCGCGGCGTCACCGCCGGCGAGGTTGACGATGGCGAGGTTGACGAGCTGGGAGATGAAGATGCCGGTGACGATGGCCAGCTGCTGGAGCGAGCCGAGTCGGCCCCGGACCTCCGCCGGCGCCACCTCGGCGATGTACATCGGCGCGATGACACTGGCCATGCCCACCGCGAAGCCCCCGACGATCCGCCAGACGACGAGGAGCACGGCGCTGCCGGCGAAGCCGGAGAGGACGGCGCTGACGAGGAACAGGACCGCGGCCGCGACCATCGTCCTCGGACGGCCGATGCGTTCGGCGATGGACCCGGTCATCCACGCGCCGACGGCGGCACCGAGCAGCGCCGACGCCACGGTGAAGCCGAGCTGTCCGGAGGAGAGCGAGAACTCGGTCCGGATCGCGGTGACGGCACCGTTGATGACGGCCGAGTCGTAGCCGAAGAGGAACCCTCCGAGCGCCGCCGTCCCGGCGATGACGGCGACGCGACCACCGAGCCCCGCGGCACCCGTGTTCACGGACCGATGGTGACAGGTCGGGCCCGGTCCGGGCGAGGGGTCAGGCGAAGGTCGTGTACGAGAAGGGTTGGGCCGGCCGGATGGCGTCGAGCGCGGCGAGGTCGTCGAGGTCGGGGTCCCAGGAGCCGGCCTCGACGTTGGCCGCGACCTGCTCGGGCCGGCTTGCGCCGCAGATGACGCTCGCCACGCCCGGCTGCACGACGAGGCCACCGACGGCGACGGTGAGCAGTGAGAGGTCCCGCTGGGCCGCGAACATCTCCAGTGCCTCGATGCGGTCCCAGTCCGCGGTCTCGAGCCGGGCCGCCTGGTCGGGGGAGGACAGGCGCGACCCCTCCGGGGCCGGCTCGCCCCGGTGGTACTTGCCGGTGAGCAAGCCGTACGCGAGCGGGAAGTACGGGAGGATCCCCACCCCCACCGCCTCGGTGGCGGGCACCAGCTCGTCCTCGGCCAACCGGTTGTACAGGGAGTACTCGTTCTGCGCCGAGACGAAGCGCTGGAGCCCGTCGCGGCGAGCGACCCACTCGGCGTCGACGACCTGCCACGCGGTGAAGTTGGACGAGCCGAGGTAGCGGACCTTGCCCTCGGTGACGAGCTCGGTGAGCGCTCCGAGGGTCTCCTCGACCGGCGTCACCGGGTCGGGCGCGTGCATCTGGTAGAGGTCGATCCAGTCGGTGCCGAGCCGGCGCAGGCTGGCCTCCACCGCCTGCCGGATGTAGCGGCGACTCCCGTGGCCGGCGAGGTGGTCGGTACGGGACTCCCCACCGCCGAACTTCGTCGCGACGACGACGTCCTCCCGCCGGCGGCCCAGGGCCCGGCCGAGGAGCTCCTCGCTCGTGCCGTCGCCGTACACGGCCGCGGTGTCGAAGAGGGTGACGCCGTGCTCGAGCGCTGCCTCGACGACGGCGCGGGTCTGGTCGGCGTCGATCCGGCGCCCGAAGGCGTTGCACCCCAGTCCGACGACCGAGACCCGCAGGCCGCTGTCGCCGAGGGGCTCGTAGCGCATGTCAGTCATGGGCCCCGACCCTAGGGGTGCGTGGGGTCCGCGGACGTGTGCGTGACCGGCGTGATCAGGGCTGTAGAGCCTCGGGCATCCGGTGCCGGCGGATCGCCTTCTCCACCTCGACCGCGATCGGGATGACGGTCGCGAGACCGACGCACACGGCAAGCTGCTCGAGGGTGAGCGGTGCGGTCCGGAAGACGTCCTGGAGCCATGGCACGTACACGACGGCCAGCTGGAGGAGGACCGTGAGCGCCACCGCCCCGAGGAGCGCCGGATTCGTCGCGAAGAAGCGGCCGAACGAGGGGCGGGTCTCGGAGCGCACTGCGAGCGCGTGGCCGAGCTGGGCGAGAACGAGGACGGTGAACACGACCGTCTGCCAGTTCTCGGCACCGTTCGAGCGGGCCCACACCATGCCGCCGAGCGACACGCCGCCGATGAGCACCCCGACCCACCCGATGTGCCAGATCAGGCCGTGCGCGAGGATGCTCTCGCCCGGCGGCCTGGGCGGCCGGCGCATCACGGTCGGCTCGGCCGGCTCGCGGGCGAGGGCCAGGCCCGGCAGCCCGTCCGTGACGAGGTTGACCCAGAGGATCTGCAGCGGCAGCAGCGGGAGCGGCAGGCCGAGGAGCGGGCCGAGGAACATCACCCAGATCTCACCCGCGTTGCTCGTCAACGTGTACTTCACGAACCGTCGGATGTTGTCGTAGATGCGCCGGCCCTCGCGCACCGCGGCCACGATCGTCGCGAAGTCGTCGTCGAGGAGGACGATCTCCGAGGCCCCTCGTGCGACGTCGGTGCCACCCCTGCCCATGGCCACCCCGATGTCGGCCTGCCGCAGCGCCGGTGCGTCGTTGACACCGTCACCGGTCATCGCTGCGACCTGTCCACGGGACTGCAGCGCGCGGACGATGCGGATCTTCTGCGCCGGGTCGACACGGGCGTACACCCGCGCGTCCAGCACCCGTCCCGCCAGCGCCTCGTCGTCGAGGTCGACGAGGTCCCGCCCGGTGAGCACGTCGCCGCCCACGTGGTGGGGCTCGGCGACGCCGACCCGGGCGGCGACCGCGTGAGCGGTGTCGGGGTGGTCCCCGGTGATCATCACCGGGACGATGCCGGCCGTCCTGCACTCGGCCACGGCCTGGGCCGCCTCGGCGCGCGGTGGGTCGAGCAGCCCGACGAGGCCGAGCAGGGTGAGGTGGCGCTCGGCGTCGAGCGGGTCGCCAGGAAGGACGTCGAGGTCCCGCCGGGCCACGGCCAGCACGCGCAGACCGTCCGCGGCCATCGCGCGACCGCGCTCCCGGACCTCGGCCCGCCGCCCCGCCGACAGGTCGCACAGCGGCAGCAGCGCCTCCGGCGCCCCCTTGGCGTAGGCGACGTACCGGTGCCGGTGACCCTCGCCCCGGTCGTGGAGGGTCACCATGCGCCGTCGCTCGGAGTCGAAGGGCGCCTCCGCGACGCGGGGCCCGGCCGCCATTCCGGCGGAGTCTCCGGGCGAGACCTCGGCCGCCCACCGCAGCAGGGCCACCTCGGTCGGGTCGCCGCGACCGGTGTCGAGGTCCTCGCCCGTCGGGGCATCCTCGCCCTCGCTCGCGTCGAGGACGGCGTCGTTGCAGGCGCGCACCGCGACGGCGAGCTCGGGGCGGTCCTCCTCGGCCGCCCACACTGCGTCGACGGCCATCCGGTTGCGGGTCAGCGTGCCCGTCTTGTCGGAGCAGATGTAGGTGACCGACCCGAGGGTCTCGACGGCGGGCAGGCGGCGCACCAGGGCGTGACGCCCGACCATCGCCGAGGCGCCGAGGGCGAGGGAGACGGTGACCACCGCGGGGAGCGCCTCGGGGACGGCGGCCACGGCCAGGCTCACCGCGGTGAGCAGCATCTCGAGCGGGTCCTCGCCGCGGAGCAGCCCCGAGACGAACACGACACCCGAGATGACGACGACCGCGAGCGCCAGCCGCTGCGAGAGGTGGGCCAGCCGGCGTTGCAGCGGGGTACGCGCCTGCTCGGCCTCCGCGAGCAGGTCGGCGACCCGGCCCAGCTCGGTGTCCGGCCCCGTCGCGACGGCGATCCCGACGCCGCGCCCCGCGCTGACCTCCGTCCCACGCCAGGCCATGCAGGTGCGCTCCGCCACCGGCGTCTGCGGGTCGTCGAGGGGCCGGACCGACTTGTCGACGGGGACGGACTCGCCGGTCAGGACGGCCTCGGCGAGCCGCAGGGCCGCCACCTCGGTCAGGCGCACGTCGACGGGGACCACGGCGCCCGCCTCCAGGACGACGACGTCACCGACGACGACGTCGGCCGAGGGGACGTCGAGGACGTCGCCGCCGCGGCGGACCAGCGCCCGTGGCGCGGCCATCGCGCGCAGCGCCTCGAGGGCGCGCTCGGCCCGGCGGCCCTGGACGACGCCGATCGTCGCGTTGAGCAGGAGGATGACGACGATGGCGACCGTGTCGACGAGGTCGCCGACGATGCCCGACACCACGGCCGCGGCGAGAAGCAGCAGGATCATCACGTCACGGAACTGCTCGACGACCAGCTCGAGGAGCCCTCGTGAGCCCTGCTCCGGCAGCGTGTTGGGGCCGTCGGCCTCGAGCCGTCGCGCCGCCTCGTCCGGGGCCAGGCCGGATCCCGGCGCGACGCCCAGCCGCTCGGCGACGTCCGCCACCGGCATCGTGTGCCAGGCCGTGGCGGCGACCGCGGTCGTCGGCGAGGTCACGCCTCCAGCCTGCCCCAGCCGGGCAGCGTTCTGCACCGCTGGGGGACGTGGCGTCCGCAACTCCGCGGACCGCCGGCGAGCCGTCAGAGCCGGACGACCATCTTCCCCGTGTTGTCGCCGCGAAGGACACCGAGGAAGGCGTCGACGGCGTTCTCGAGGCCGTCGACGGAGGTCTCGCGCAGGCTCAGGCTGCCGTCGGCGAGCCAGCCTGCGGCCCGCTGGAGGTACTCGCCGGCCAGGTCGTAGTGGTCCCCGACGAGAAAGCCCTCGATGCGCCCGCGGGTCTGGATGAGCCGGGCCAGGTTGCGCGGCCCGGGAGCCGGTTCGGTCGCGTTGTAGACCGAGATCATGCCGCAGACCGCGACCCGGCCGTGCAGCCGCAGCGACCCGATCGCCGCCTCGAGGTGATCGCCGCCGACGTTGTCGAAGTAGACGTCGATGCCGTCCGGAGCGGCTTCGCGCAGCTGCCTCGACACGGGACCGTCCTTGTAGTTGAACGCCGCGTCCGCGCCGAGATCCTCGACCACCTCGCGCACCTTCTCCGGTGAGCCGGCGCTGCCGACCACGCGGGAGGCACCCAGGGACCGGGCCAGGCTGCACGACGGCACCCCCGACGGCCCCGGCGGCACCCGAGACGAAGACGACGTCCCCCTCCCTGATGTCGGCGATCCGGGTCAGCCCCGCGTAGGCGGTCAGACCGGTCATCCCGAGCACACCGAGGTAGGCCGAGACCGGCGCGGCCTGCGCGTCGACGACGCGCGCGCCGGACGCGTCGAGGACCGCGACGTCGCGCCAGCCGAGTCCGTGGAGGACGTGCTCCCCCGCGGCGAAGCCCTCGGCCCGGGACTCCTCGACCACGCCCACCGCGCCTCCGTGCATCGCGGCACCGAGCTCGTAGGGCGCGGCGTAGGACTTCGCGTCGCTCATCCGCCCGCGCATGTAGGGGTCGACGGACATGACGACGTTGCGGACGCGGATCTGCCCGTCGCCGAGCTCGGGCACCTCGCTCTCGGCGAGCTCGAAGTCCTCGGGGCTCGGCCAGCCGACGGGCCGGGAGACGAGCCGCCACTCCCGCGGGGCGCTCGGGGTGGGCTGGGGGCTGTTGGCCTGGGTCATGGTCGCCTTCGTCGAGTCGGGGTCAGGTGTCCGGGGGGGTCCAACGGTGACGGGTTCCGCATCAATTCCGACCGTTGCCGGCCCGCCCCGATTTCGCCGGTGGCGCCGGGGTGGCCTAGCGTTGTTCGGCGAAAGGGAGTAGTCCCCGACCGCCGTGTCGACACACTGACCCCCGGGTCCGGTGCGGCGGGCCACCTCCGGGTGGCGGACGAGACTTTCGGCCAGCACACGACCCCACGAGCTGTGGCCGGCCGAGGGTCGTCCACGGTGCTCCTCGTCCGGGCCACGAGGAGACCGACATGAACGCCTTCCTGCTGAGCACGGCCGTCATCTTCGTCGCCGAGCTCGGCGACAAGAGCCAGCTGATGGCGATGACGTTCGCGGCCCGCTACCGGGTCCGCGACGTGCTCATCGGCATCACGGTCGCGACGGCGATCGTCCACCTGATCTCGGTCGGTCTGGGTCTGGTCGTCGGCGTGGCCCTGGGGCAGTACCAGGGCGCGATCGCCGTCGTCGCGGGACTGGCCTTCCTCGGGTTCGCCGCCTGGACCCTGCGCGGTGACGAGCTGAGCGAGGACGAGGCCGACAGGGCGCGACGCAGCACGGGAGCGGCGGTGCTGGCCGTCGGCACGGCGTTCTTCCTCGCCGAGCTCGGCGACAAGACGATGCTCGCCACCGTCACCCTCGCGACCCGGGAGGACTGGTTCGGCACCTGGATCGGCAGCACCCTCGGGATGGTGCTCGCGGACGCCCTCGCGATCGGGGTGGGCGCGGTGCTCGGACGCGCCCTTCCGGAGCAGGCGGTCCGGTACGGCGCGGCCGCGCTCTTCGCCCTGTTCGGCCTGGCGCTCGTCGTGGAGGGGCTCGGTCTCATCTGATCCGGCGTGGCGCGAGCGCAACGCGAGACGGGGCCCCGTCGTCAGGGGTACCGTTCGCCGCATGATCCGCTTGGTCATCGGCTTCGTCATCCAACTGCTGGCGAACGCGCTCGGCCTCCTCGTCGCGGCCTGGGTCCTGCCCGACATGGATGTCGACGGAACGGCGTTCATCATCGCCGTCGTCATCTTCACGGTCGTCTACGCCATCGCCCAGCCCTTCTTCACCCAGATGGCCGTGACGCGGGTACCGGCCCTCCGGGGCGGGGTGGCGCTGATCGCGACGCTCGTCGGCCTGATCATCACCGCCGCGGTCTCCGACGGCCTGACGATCAACGGCATCTCGACGTGGGTCCTCGCCGCCCTCATCGTCTGGGTCATCTCGCTCATCGGGGTCCTCGTCCTCCCGCTCTTCATCGGGAAGAAGGCCCTCGAGGAGCGCAAGAGCAGCTGACCCCGACGACACCGCTCCGGACATCCCGCCGCCCTAGGGTGGCGCCATGAGCGACGCGACGACCCAGGACAATCCGGCGGCCCCGGGCGACGCCGCACCCGCCGAGCCCGGCACGACGACGACCTCGGCCGAGCCGCAGGACGATCTCGTCACGACCGAGCACACCCTGCGCATCGGCCGACGGACCCTCCACTACGCCGCGACGACCGGCCGGGTCGTCCTGCGCGAGGAGGTGCTCGAGGACGGCAAGGTCAAGGGGTTCACCCCCAAGGCCGAGGTCTCGGTGAGCTCGTACGTCGCCGAGCCCGAGGACGACGCCACCCGGCCGGTCGTCTTCGCGTTCAACGGCGGGCCCGGTTCGAGCTCGGTGTGGCTGCACCTCGGCCTGCTCGGGCCGCGCAGGGTGCTCGCCGGCGACGTCGACGCGCTCGCCGTCCCGCCCTACGGCCTCACCGACAACACCGAGTCGCTGCTCGCGGTCGCCGACCTCGTCTTCATCGACCCGGTCTCCACCGGCTTCTCCCGCGCCGTCACCGGTGGCGCGCCGAAGGACTACCACGGCTTCACCGGCGACCTGGAGAGCGTCGGCGAGATCATCCGGCTCTGGACGACGCGGCACAACCGCTGGCTCTCCCCGAAGTTCGTCGCCGGCGAGTCCTACGGGACGGTGCGGGCCGCCGCCCTCGCCGACCACCTCCAGAGCGCGCACGGGATGTACCTCAACGGCGTCATCCTCATCTCGTCGGTCATCGACCTCGGCTCCATCGGGCTGCACGAGCCAGAGGACCGCGGGTACGTCGGCTTCCTCCCGACCTATGCCGCGATCGCGCACTACCACGGGCGCCACGGCCGGGCCTCGCTGCGGAAGGTGCTCGCCGAGGCGGAGGCCTACGCCGAGCGCACCTATCCCTGGGCGCTGGCCCGGGGTCACCGGCTGAGCCACCGGGAGCGGGCGGAGGCGGTGCGCACGGTGGCGCGGCTCACCGGGCTCTCCGAGGAGTACGTCGACCTGTCGAACCTGCGGGTCGAGCACCTCCACTTCTTCGCCGAGCTGCGCCGGCGCGACCGGCTCGTCGTCGGGCGGCTCGACGGCCGTTTCACCGGACCGGCGGGCGACGCCGTCGCCGACCGGATGAGCCACGACCCGAGCATGGACGCCATCGTCGGACCGTACGCCGCCGCCTGGAACCACTACGTCCGCGCTGAGCTCGGCTACGAGAACGAGCTGCCCTACGTCCAGCTGTCGTCGACGGCGCACGAGGAGTGGTCGTACAGGGAGTTCGAGGGCCGAGCGGTCGACGTCAGCGACCGGCTCGCCCGCGCGATGCGGGCGAACCCGCACCTGAAGGTGCACGTCGCCTACGGCTACCACGACGGCGCCACCCCGTACTTCGCCGCCCAGGACACCTTCGCCCACCTCGACGTCCCCCGTGAGCGGCTCGACGACGTCGAGCACCGCTTCTACGAGGCGGGGCACATGATGTACGTCCACGAACCCAGCCGGGTCCGGCAGAGCCGGGACCTCGCCGACTTCGTCACCCGCGCCGCCGCCCGCTGACCCTCCCCCGGCCCGTACGAGGGGCGGTGGCGCCCCCCTCGGTCGACGTCTTCGCGAGCGCCCGGGCGCGTCCTCTGGCGGACGGCCGGGCCCCGCGGCAGGCTCTGGCCATGGACATCGACACCATCCACCGCAACGCGGACCGCGTCGCCGGCATCTTCAACGCCCTCGCGACCTTCGTCCTCGTCATCGGCTCGCTCATCGCCGTGCTCGTCCTCGTCGGCGGCTTCATCGGGGCGTTCAACGCCGACACCGGCCCCTCCATCCTCAGCGGCGTCGCGGCCGCGCTCCTCATCGCGGTGTACACCGCGATCACCTGGGCCGGGGTCCAGCTCTCCGCCCTCGTCGCCGGGTACATCAAGGTGCGCACCGGCCCCGGCTCCGGCTACTGAGCCCGCGGACGCGGGTCACGCGCTCAGCCGGTGCTCCTGGCGGTATCCCGTGCCCAGGTCGGTGATGCTCACCGCAACGATGCCGGCGGGGTCGACGGCGTAGCGCTCCTCGACGAGCGGTCCGTCCTGCCGGACCACGGGGAGGTCCCTCAGCGTGCCGGCTGCGGCGGCCGGCTCGGCTCCCTCGACGCGGCGTTGGAGGTCCGGGTCGAACGGGAACCAGACCTCCCCCATCGGTGCGAGGTCTCCGCGGGGCTCGCCCCGGTCGTCCACCGCCGAGTACTCGACGAAGCGGAAACACCCGATGTTGTGGGCGGCCTGGTACCGGCGGGTGACGACCACCGCCGGCCCGGCGTCCTCACCGCGGCCGACCGGCTCGCCCGTGACGAGCGACCGGTCGAGGACCGGGTCGAAGGAGACGGCCGTGCCGCCCTCGCGCTCGCGGAAGACCCCGAAGCCGCGGGAGAGGCGGTCGCGCAGGGAGTACCCGGCGTCCGGGTCGGCCGCGATGGCGAGACCCACCGCGGTGGAGGCGCTCGGCATGGGCGCGCGGTGGGCCCGGCGGCCGAAGCGTTCACGGAGCACCCGGGGGACGAGGGGCAGCGAGCTGGCCCCGCCGACGACGTAGATGCCGGCCACGCCCTCGAGCTCGGGCGTGGCGTCGCCGCCGGGCCCGAGCGCACCGACGAGCGGGCGCATCGCCTCCGTGCTCGCGGCGACGAGCGGGGTCGCGGCCTCGTAGAACTCCTCGACCGGGACCGTGACGTCGCGCGCCGCGCCCCCGGCGGGGACCTCGAGGGTGATTCGTCGCGACTGCGGGCTCAGCCGCTCCTTGGCCTCCCGGCAGTCCCCCACGAGCGCCTCCCACTCGGCGGCGTCGAGGGAGCTCCGATCGAGCCCGGCCTTCCGCAGGGCCAGGCCGGCGAGGAGGTCGTCGAAGTCGTCGCCCCCGAGCCGGTTGACGCCGAAGGAGTCGAGCACCTCATGGTGGGTGCCCTCGAGCCGGACGAGAGAAGCGTCGAAGGTCCCCCCGCCCAGGTCGTAGACGAGGACCAGGTTGCGCCGCGAGGTGATCGAGCGTGCCTGGCGGTGAGCGAACTCGAAGCTCGCGGCGGACGGCTCGTTGACGAGCCCGACGACGTCGAAGCCGGCCCGCCTGCCGGCCTCGAGGGTGAGGAAGCGCTGGGCGCTGTTGGCCTGCGCCGGGACGCCGAGGACGACCGTGGCGCGCTCCCCGGCGTCGACCTGGTCGGCGACGGTCGACGAGGTGGCCAGGGCCTCACGCAGCGCGGCGAGGAAGCC
This sequence comes from uncultured Actinomycetota bacterium, assembly GCA_963730165.1. GTDB lineage: Bacteria > Actinomycetota > Actinomycetes > Actinomycetales > Dermatophilaceae > DASSQJ01. Next base: position 202,498 of record CAVSQS010000008.1, on the reverse strand, counting down.
GACGAGGACCTCGACGAGGGGAACCTCGCGGTCCCCGAGCCGCACCCGGAGCTGGGGCGTCGCGCCGGGGTCGGCGAGCACCCGCTTGAACGACCGCAGCACCGGAGCGCCACGTCGGGCGGCCGCCTCGGCGGCGAAGCCGAACACGAGGGTGCCGCCGTCGTCCGCGACGACCGTCGGGACGTGGTCGTGGGCGTCACCCTCGTCGTCGAGGAAGGCCACCACCGGGTAGTTGCCGCGGTCGGCGTAGGCGACCACGGTGTGGGTCGTGCCGAGGTCCACGCCCAGCCTCATGGACCACACCCTAGTCCGCGAGGGTGCGGGCAGATCGCGTGGTCGGTCCGCGGTGGCGGGCCGCAGCCGTCACCAGAGAGCAGTGATCGGACCGACGAGGAAGAACGCCGCCATCCCGACCGTGTTCGCCGTCCCGTGGGCCAGGACCGAGGCCCACAGGCTGCCGAACCGGATCCGTAGCCAGGCGAAGAAGAGCCCGTCGACGGCCGAGAGCAGGACGCCGACCAGACCCTGCTCGGTGTGGATCATCCCGAACAGCCCCGACGAGAGCAGGACCGCCGCGCCGAGGGCCACCCGCGAGGGGCCGAGGGCCTCCCGGAGGCGGGTCAGGAGGTAGCCACGGAACGCGACCTCCTCGGCCACGGCCGCAAGCGTCCACGAGAGGAGCAGGAGGAGCAGCAACATCGACATGTTCCCCTCGAGCTCCGCGAAGTCGGAGACGTCCTGACGCTCCCCTGTGAGGTGGCCGACGACGGGGACGAGGAGGAGCACCTGCAGGACGGTCCAGCCTGCGGTGAGCCCGAGGACCGCGGCGACGTCCTGACCCGGACGGCTCAGCGGTCGCAGACCGAGCGTCGCGGGTCGCGCGTGCCGCGCGGCCAGCGACACGGCTGCCATCCCGACGAGCACCAGCGACGGCAGCCACAGGTCGAGCAGCACCGCGGCGCCGGCCAGGGCGACCTCCGCGGCCGCCACCACCCGCAGGGTCCGGCGACGCCCGGTGTCACTCTCCGGTACCGGGGGAAAGGTGAGGAGGTCGTGCGCCATGGCAGGGCACCTCGCGCGAGGAACGGTGACGACCCGATGGTCCCGCTCCCTCGCGACATCCGCGAGGGCCGCGGGCAGAGAGGTGCGTCACCCGCGACGGCCAGCACGTTGAGGAGCAGCCCACCCACCTTCAGGACCGAGGGCGCTCGAGGATCTCGTACACCTCGAAGGGCACGAAGACGGACGTCGCCGTCGCGGCGAGGTACTCGGCCCATCGCCACCCTCCGCACAGGCCGATGCCCTCGGCGACCTGCAGGGAGCCGTAGACGACGAGGAAGACGCCGGCGAGGCGCAACGGTCCCCCGTCGCCCCGGAGGGTCTCCTCGACCCAGCGCACCGGGGCCGAGGTGGTCAGGTGGACCCCCAGCTCCTCACCGAGCGGCCGCGCGGCGACGACGACGCGCTCGACCCAGGCCAGCAGCGACACCCGGCTCGACGCGACGTGCTAGGCCGCGAACGCCGCGACCACCATCGCGAGGCCCTTGACGAACCGCTCGACGGCGAGGAGCCGGAGGAGGGCGAACCTGCGACCGTGCGCGCCCCGGGCCGGCTGCGGCAGGTCGGCGAGCCGCGGGCCGCCACAGGTGCGCGGCCACCTCGGGGTCGTCGACCCACGCGACGACGTGACCGACGCGCGAACAGCGGCGGAGCACCCAGGCGGCGTCGCGGCGGCTCATCGGTGCGCCGGGTACCCGTCGGCCGAGGACGTCGGCGACCCACCTCGGCGTGCGAACCGGCTCCTCGACGCTCACGCCGGGAGAACCTCGACGCGGTAGGTGAGGGTGTGCGAGGCGCCGGGCCGGACGACCACGGCGTCATCGAGCACGTTGCCTCCCTCGACGCAGACGAAGGAGGACCAGGCGTCGCCCACGTCGGCCAGGGCCGAGCCCTTCTCGTGCCACGGGTTCCACACGACCCGGTCGGCCGCACCCTCGGTGGTCACCCGCAGCCGCCGGCGCAGGATCGGGTCGACGACGGTGACCGGGCCGTCGCCCCGGTGGACGCGGTCGGTCTCGCCGTCGAGCACGAGGTCGCCGGACTGCGCGTGCTCGAGGCCGGTCGTCTTGTCGAGGTAGGCCGTGCCGTCGAGGCCCTCGATCCGGACCCGGCGGACGTCACCGACGGCGAGGTAGGTGTGCAGCGCCTCCTCGATCTCGAACGGCTCCCCGCCGGAGTTGGTCGTCGTCAGCTCCAGCTCGAGCACCGACCCGAGGCGCGTGCGCAGGTCGAGGATGAACGGGTTCGGGACGTACGGCGAGGCCACCGCCGCCGAGGAGATGCGGTGGTGCAGGCTCACGGCATCCGCGGCGTCGACCCGGTCGACGAGGACCCAGTCGACGTCCCGGACCACCCCGTGCGCCGGCGTCATGCCCCCGGTACGCCCCGGGCCGAACCAAGGCCAGCAGACCGGGATGCCGGCATGGGGCGCCCTCCCGGGCCGCACCGAGGTCGCGGGCGCGACGAAGAGCACCGGGTCGGCCCCGGTCGGGGCCCACCGAAGCACGAGCGCGCCCTGGTCGAGGACCTCGCCGGTGCACGTCGCGCACTCGACCCGGTGGACGGGTACGACCTCATCCATGCGGCAAACCTACGGTGCCCGGCCGCACACGCAGCCGCCAGGTACCGGCGGCGAGGCCCGTCGGCGGACGGGCCCCCACCGCATCCGGTCAGGCCGCGCCCCCGCGCGGGGGCCCACCGGCCCGCTGCGCGGCCTCGGCGGCCCGGGCCCGAACGGACCGTCGGCTCGCGGCGAGGCTGGTCACCGTGACGAGGGCGAGGATGCCGACGATGACCCCGAGCGAGGCGAGGGTCGGGACCTCGGGGACGCCGGGCCAGATGCCGTGGGCCCAGTGCAGGACGAGCTTGACGCCGATGAAGAACAGGATGGCCGCGAGCCCGTAGCCGAGGTGGACGAGCTTGCTCAGCAGCCCCGCGAGCACGAAGTAGAGCGCCCGCAGACCGAGCAGCGCGAACGCGTTGGTCACGAAGACGAGGTACGGGTCGCCGGTGATGCCGTAGACGGCGGGGACCGAGTCGACGGCGAAGACGACGTCGGTCGCGAGGATCGCGACGGTGACGAGGGCGAGCGGGGTCAGGGCGCGGCGCCCGTTCTGCACCACCGTCATGGCGGTGCCCCGGTAGTCGTCGACGACCGGCCAGAAGCGCCGGAGCAGCCGGACGCTGCGGATCGACCCGATGTCGACCGCCTGGTCCTCGTGCGACCGCGCGTCGCGCAGGACCTTGACGGCGGTGACGAGCAGGACGGCCCCGAAGAGCAGGAAGGTCCACGAGAACGAGGCGATGAGCGTGGCGCCGATGGCGATGAAGACGCCGCGCAGCACGAGCGCGCCGGCGACCCCGATGAGGAGCACCCGCTGCTGGAGCTCCTTCGGCACTGCGAACGCGGCGAGGAGCAGCATGAAGACGAAGAGGTTGTCCACCGACAGCGACTTCTCGACGAGGTAGCCGGTGTAGTACTCCAGTCCCTTCTCGCCCCCGAAGGCAGTCCAGAGCCAGACGCCGAAGGCCAGTGGCAGGGCGACGTAGAAGACCGACCAGCCGGCGGCCTCCCTCATCGAGACCTCGTGCGGGCGGCGCGTGATGAGGAAGTCGACGACGAAGAGCAGGGCGACGCCGGCGATCGTGGCGGCCCAGAGGATCGGGGTGCCGATGGTGTCGGTGGAGAGGGGGTCGGCGGCGGCGAGTGGGAGGACGGGCATGAGGTCTCCTCAGGGCACGTGGACGGTCCTGAGGTCTCCTTCACCGCGCGCGCGGCGCCGAGCCGGGACCACCTCTGGGTGGTCGTACTGACCGGAACGGGCTTGGGAAGTACTCCCCTCGTCGGCCGAATCATACCGTCCGGCGGATGCCGGACCGGACGCCGTGCGGCCTGTCGAAGGTTCGCGTCAGGAGGAGGCAGCGCGGTAGCGCTCGAGGGCCTCCTGCCGCTCCTCGGCGTGGTCGACGATGCGCTCCGGGTAGCCGTGGGCGTAGCCGTCCTCGTGCTCCCAGGGCCGGTGCGCGGCCTTTCCCTGCAGGTGCGCCAGCTCGGGGACCCAGCGACGGACGTACGCCCCGTCGGGGTCGAACCGTTCCCCCTGGGTCACCGGGTTGAAGACGCGGAAGTACGGGGAGGCATCCGTCCCGGTGCCGGCCACCCACTGCCATCCGTGGTTGTTCGAGGCGATGTCGCCGTCGACGAGGTGGTCGAGGAAGTGTCGGGCCCCGAGCGGCCACCACACGTGGAGGTCCTTGGTGAGGAAGCTGGCGGTGATCATCCGCACCCGGTTGTGCATCCAGCCCTCGGCGAGCAGCTGGCGCATCCCGGCGTCGACGACGGGGTACCCGGTCCGTCCCGCCCGCCACGCCTCGACGGCGTCCTCGGGCTCGTCGTACCGCAGGCCGCGCAGGGCCGGGCGCAGGTCGCGCCAGGCGCTGCTCGGGTGGTGGTGCAGGACGTCGGCGTAGAACTCGCGCCAGCCGAGCTCGTCGACGAAGCTCGAGACACCCGGACGGCGCTCGTCGCCCAGGTCGGCGAGCAGCGTCCGCGGGTGGACGACGCCGAGCTTGAGGTAGGGCGACATCCGCGAGGTGGCATCCAGCGCAGGGCGGTCACGGCGGTCGGCGTAGCCGGCGAGGTGCTCGTCACGGAACCGGCGCCAGCGGCGTCGTGCCGCCTCCTCCCCCGCCGGGGGCAGATCGGGCAGATCGGATGCGGTGAGCGCGGCGTCGAGCGCGGCGCTCGCCTCCGGGTCGTTGCGGGCGTGCCGGATCGGCAACGACCGCGGGGTGGGCGCCGGGTCCGGCCAGCCGTGGCGCCGCCACGCCCTCGAGAACGGCGTGAAGACCTTGTAGGGGTCGCCCGACCCGTTGACGACGAGCCCCGGCCCCACGGCGTACGGCGTTCCCGTCTCGACCCACGTGACGTCGGCCTGCTCGAGCCGCCGCCGGACCGCCTCGTCCCGGCGCGCGCCGGCGGGCGTCGTCTCCCGGGTCACGTGCACCGTCGAGGCCCTCACCCGACGGGCGAGCTCGGGGACGCGGTCGCGCGGGTCGCCGTGCAGGAGGGTGAGGGCGCCGTCGAGGTCGTCGCCGAGGGCCTTGAGGTTCGCCGCCAGCCAGGCCCGACGCACCCGCCCACCACCGTCCCACAGCTGCGGGTCCACGACGAACGCGACGACCAGGTCCCCGTCGCCGGCCGCCTCGCGGGCGGCGAGGAGCGCCGGGTGGTCGCGACGGCGCAGGTCGCGTCGCAGCCAGAGGACGGAGGTCATGGGATGGGCACCGCCTCAGCTGAGCCGGTCGAGGACCGGGGGCAGGAGGAAGAGCATCCCGAGCGACCAGGTCAAGTGCGTGACGACCGGGCCGAGGATGCCGCCGGTCACCCGCCGCTGGAGCCCGACGACGAGCCCGACCACGGCCGCGGCGAGGACGAGCAGCGGGATGCCGGAGGCCGCGGTGACGAGGGCGTAGACGATGGTCGTGACCGCGACCGCGTTCCGGCGACCGACCCCGGCGTACAGGGCGCCCCGGAAGTAGAGCTCCTCGGCGACCCCGTTGACGACGGTGATGAGCGCGACGACGGCGAGCGAGCCGTACTCGGCGTGGTCGAGCAGCTCCTGGACGGGGTCGCGCAGGATCGGCACCTGCGCGACGAGCACGGCGCCGAGCAGGAAGAGGGCCAGCAGCATGACGCCGAGCGCCAGCGACTGCACGACGGCACGGCTGTGCCCGTCGCCACCGCGGGTGTGCGCCCGGCCCAGGTGGAGCGGGCCCGAGACGAGGGCCCCGACGGCCCACACGGCGGCGAGGGCGAAGGTGGCGACGTAGAAGAGCGGGTTGCCCGGCTCGATCCGCAGCGCCCAGGCGAGCACGCCCGCCCCGAGGACGAGGGTGACCACGGCGACGACGCGCCGGCGCCGGAAGGCCCGGTCGGGTTCGGTGTGGTCGCGCGGCACCGGGTCGACGAGGGTGGCCCGGAAGAACGCGCGGAGCTCGGTGACGGGGTTCACGCCACCAGCCGCCTCAGCCGCTGCCGGGCGCCGGCCCCGAGCCGCCGCGGCGCCCGCCTCCGGCCCACACGGGGTCGGCGGCGGTCACCCGGGCGGGGTCGACCGTGCCCGGCTCGGGGCGGGGGTCGGCGTCGTCGCCGGCGATGGCGTCGGTGACGGCCCGGTCGAAGCCGAGGGCGCCACCGGGCGGTGGCCCGACGAGGTCGTCGACGTCGTCCTCGGTGCAGACCACCTCGTGGAGGAGGCTCTCGACCAGAGGCTTGGCCAGGCCGGTCGGCACCGGCGTGACGAAGCCGACCCACTGGCTGGCCAGCCACGGGGTGAGGACGGGGATCGACACGATGGTGCGCGGGAGGAGGCCGGCGAGGCGGGCGAAGCGGGTGATCATCTCGCGGTACGTCAGGACCTCCGGGCCGCCGATGTCGAGGGTCCGGTTCACCTCGGCCGGGAGGTCCGCGGCGCCGACGAGGTAGTGGAGGACGTCACGGACCGCGATCGGCTGGATGCGGTTGTCGAGCCACTTGGGGGCCACCATGACGGGCAGGCGGTAGGTGAGGTGGCGCAGCATCTCGAACGACGCGGAGCCCGAGCCGAGGATGACGGCGGCCTGGAGGACCGCGGTGGGGACGCCGCTGGCCATGAGCAGGTCGCCCACCTCGACCCGCGAGGCGAGGTGGTCCGACAGCGTCCCGGCCGGGGGGTGGAGCCCGGAGAGGTAGACGATGCGGGACACCCCGGCCTCGTACGCCGCGACACCGAAGGTTCGGGCCATCTCGCGGTCGCGCTCGACGAAGCCGCCCTCGGCGTCCATCGAGTGCAGCAGGTAGTAGGCGACGTCGACGTCGGCGAGGGCAGCCGCGAGGTCGGACCGGGACGTGGCATCCCCCTCGACCACCTCGGCCCGCGGCGCCCACCAGCGGTCGGACACCTTCGCGGCGTCCCGGGTGAGGACGCGCACGGCCCATCCGTCGTCGAGCAGCCGCGGGACCAGGCGCGAGCCGATGTAGCCGGTCGCCCCGGTGACGAGCGCGCGCCGTCCCGCGCCGTGCCCGGTCACAGCCGGTCCAGGGCGGCCTTGAGCTGGTCGGCGGTGCGGTCACCCAGCCGCTCGAGCAGCGGCTTCATCACCGGCCCGGCGAACCGCGCCAGGCCCGTGAAGGTGAACTGGGCCCGGTAGACGACGGTCGACCCGCCGTCGCCGCTGGGGGTGACGGTGATGGTGTCGTGGCTCGTCGTCGTCGCGTTGCGGCCGACGATGACGAAGCGCGGCTGCGCGACCTCCTCGACCGTGTAGTCGAGCTCGACGGTGTTCCCGGCGAACTGGGAGACGTTGTGGTACAGCGTCCCCGGCCCGCCGTCGCCGGAGACCAGCTCGCACGAGGTGGTGCCGGAGTCCCACTCCTCGGCGTGTCGGAAGTCGACGAGGTAGGGGAAGACGGTGTCGGGGGACGCGTGCGTGGTGACGGTGCGCTCGAGGGTGGTCATTCAGCTCTCTCTGCGGGCGAGTCGGATCTGGGCGACGTCCAGGGAGGCCGTCGGGAAGCCTGCTTCACAGTAGGCGAGGTGGAACTCCCTCATGCCGCGGAAGGTCTCGTCGAACCCGAGGGGTCGAATGCTGGGCCAGGCCTCGAGGAAGGAGCGCCCCCAGCGACGGTGCGTGCCGCCCGGGGGCATGTGCGGGGCCGTAGAACCTTCCGTCGAATATCGTCCAAGGTTTGTCAAAACTTAGCACGAGGGTCTAACGTTGCCAACATGAGGAGTTCGGTCCCCCCGACGATGCGGATCGGCGAGCTCGCGACCAAGGTCGGCGTGAGCACGCACGTCCTGCGTGCCTGGGAGAACCGGTACGGGCTGCTCCAGCCCTCGCGGTCGGCCGGTGGGTACCGGCTCTACGGCCCCGAGGACGAGCGACGGGTCCGCGAGGTCATCGCGCTGCGCGACCAGGGCGTCAGCGCCGTCGAGGCCTCCCGTCGGGTCCTCGCCGCCGAGCGGTCGGGGACCTCGGCCACCGCCGTCTCCCCGGGCGCCTCGATGGCCGACCCCGACTCGGCGAGCTCCGAGGGCGACCCCTCCCTTCGCGCGGACCCCACCCTGCTCGTCTCCCAGCTGCTGGACGCCGTCGCCGCGCTCGACGAGGACCGCGCGCACGCCGTCCTCGACACCGCCTTCCTCGACCGCTCGGTCGAGAGCGCCATCATCGACGTGCTCGTCCCGTTCTTCGTGCGCGTCGGCGAGGCCTGGGAGCTGGGCCGGATCGGCATCGCCCAGGAGCACTTCGCGTCCAGCCTCGTCCGGCGCCGACTCGGCGCCCTCTCCCTCACGTGGGGTGTCGGAAGCGGCCCCGTCGCCGTGCTCGCCTGCCCCCCGGGCGAGTTCCACGACATCATCCTGCTGAGCTTCGGCGTCCTCCTCGGGCGTGCCGGATGGCGCATCCGCTACCTCGGCACCGACACCCCGATCCCCTCCCTCGCCTCGGCTGCGCGGATGGCGAACGCCGACGCCGTGGTGCTCGCGTGCCGGCGGCCCTCGGGGTTCCGGGCCCACCGTGACGCGCTGCGCCGCCTGGGCAACGAGCACCCGCTGTGGATCGCCGGGCGAGGGGCCACCCCCCGGACCGTCGAGGAGCTCGACGTCCACGTGCTCGGCCCCGACCTCGTCGCCGGCGTGGCCGCGCTGACCGAGACCGCCCGAGCCCACCGCGTCGCGCAGCGGGCCGCCGCCGGCGAGACCGACGCCGCAGAGGCATCCGAGCGGACGACCGGTTCCGAACGCGGCGCGTGACCCCCGGGGCCGTCCCGGCGCACGACCGACCCGAGGAGCCACCCGTGACCCTGACCGACCCGGTCCGCACGGTCACCGCCGGAGACTCGCCCCGCGTCGCCCCTCGGGTCGAGGAGGCCCTCCGGCCGCTGCTCGGCGGCCCGCTCCCGGTGCGCCTGCACGCGTGGGACGGCTCGGAGGCGGGACCGGCCGACGACGTGCTCGTCGGGTTGCCCGGCCCCAGGGTGCTCGCCCCCGGCGTGGAGGGGTCGCGGGTCAGGCGGGTCTCCCTCGTCGGCGACTCGCAGGCCTTCCGCGACGGCCGCACGGGCGTGGACCAGATCCCGCTGCGCCGCCCGGGTGGGCCGCCGGTCGTCCCGGATCCGGCGCGCTGATGCTCCGGTCGATCCTGCTCGTCTGCGGGGCCGGGCTCCTCACCTCCGGCCTCGCGATGCTCGTGACCGCCCTGGTCGCCCGGGCGCGCGGCGCGGTGAGCGTCGTCGACATCACGTGGGGTCTGGTCCTCGTCGCGATCGCCTGGGTCTCCTGCCTCGTCGGAACCGGCTCGTGGCGCTCGCTGCTGCTCGCGGTGCTCGTCACCCTCTGGGGTGGCCGGCTGGCCTGGCACATCCGGCGTCGCGGGCTCGGCAGGGGCGAGGACCCGCGCTACGAGGCGATGCTGGCCGACGCCCCCGGGGGCAGGCGCTTCTCGTACGCGGTGCGGCGGGTCTTCCTCGTCCAGGGGGTCGCCGCGTGGTTCGTCGCCCTGCCGCTGCAGGTCGCGGCTGCGACCGACCGGCCGCTCGGCCGGGTCGCGGCGCTCGGCGTCGTCGTGTGGCTCGTCGGCGTCACCTTCGAGGCCGTCGGCGACGCCCAGCTCGCCCGCTTCAAGGCCGACCCGGCGAACTCGGGCAGGGTCATGGACCGCGGCCTGTGGGCATGGACCCGCCATCCGAACTACTTCGGCGACGCGGCCGTTTGGTGGGGCCTGTGGGTCGTCGCGGCCGAGGCGTGGCCCGGGGTCCTCACCGTGCTGTCGCCGGTCGCCATGACGTACTTCCTCGCGTTCGCCACGGGAGCCCGGCTCCTCGAGCAGGAGATGTCCAAGCGCCCCGGCTACCCGGAGTACATGGAGCGGACGAGCATGTTCGTCCCGCTGCCGCCGCGACGAGCACGTACGAGCGGCGGCGCCTGACGCCGCGCGGCCCAGTGCGCGAGGCGCGGATCAGCCCGCGTCGAGCGGTGGCCCGAGGGCCCGCACGCCGTAGCGGTCCCCGATCTCACGGATCCGCTCGGGGTCGGGCTCCCCGCGGAGGGTCGAGAAGTACTCGGCCTGCTCCTCGAACATCCCCTCGAGGCCTGCGGGAGTGGTGACACCGAGGGCCAGAACGGGCTCGTCGCCGAGGTTGGCGAAGGTGTGCGGCACCGCCCGCGGCAACCAGACCAACTCACCCGACGTCGCCTCGAACCGGCGCTCGCCCACGACGAAGGTCAGCACGCCGTGGATGACGTAGGCCGCCTCGTCCTCACGGCTGTGGACGTGCAGGCCCGGGCCCGAGGTGTGTGGGTCCAGGCGTGCCTCGCCGAAGATCACCGCCCCGTCGGTCCGGTCGCCTCCCGCGAGGACCTGCCAGGGCCCCGGGAGCGCAGGGTCACGCCGGACCGTGAACGGCTCGGTCATCCCCGTCCCCTCCTCGTCCGTCGAACGGCGCACGCCCGTCTGCCCGCCGGGCGCCGCCGCCACCACCCGGTGCGAGACGGCGGCAAAGGTGTCCCCGGCCGCGCCGGCAGGCCGGTCGTCGGCCGCGGGTGCGGTCGACGACCGGCCGGTCCGGGTCAGATGCTGTACCCCGGGTGGGTGGCGAAGGCGTTGTCGATGACGAGGTTGCCCCGCTGGCGGGCCCGCTGCTTCATCGCCGTCGTCGTGCGGGCCCCCGCGGCGTAGAACCACCAGAGGTAGAGCGCGCCGTACATCCACGCACCGTTGTAGGCCCAGCTCGAGTCGGCGCCGTCCTTGCCGGCTCCGAAGACCGAGCCGCTCGGGAACGTCGCGTTGTGCGGCTTGCCGCCCTGGTGGCGCGCCTCGTGGACCAGGGTCTCGGCCCGGCCCGGCACGTCCTTGCTGTAGAAGAAGCCGAGGTAGAGCTCGACCCGGTCGTTGACGAACAGGCCCGAGTACGACCTCGCGATCGCCGAGCCGTCCCCGCACTTGGAGCGGAGGTCGTCGATGTTGGTGCGGACGTAGCGCCGGGCCCAGTTGAGGATGGGCGAGCTCCAGCTCTCGTTGAGGTAGTCCGGCGCGGAGTACGTGAGCAGCCAGCATCCGTTGAAGGCGCGGGCGAGCGGCTTGGAGGTGTTGCACGGGTCGTGCCAGCCGAAGCCGTCGTCCCAGTAGCCCTTGTTGCCGCTGAAGCCGTAGGTGTTCCACGCGTAGTCGATGAACGGCTGCGAGCAGATGCGCGCGCCGTAGAGGTTGTCCCCGGAGGCGTTCTTGTCCGGGACGGTGTAGGTGCAGCTGGCCATGGTCCTCTCCTTGCCTCGCCTCAGCAGCCGCAGCCGCCGTCGTCCTTGGTCGTGCGGTCGCGGGTACCGTGCTCGCAGTCGTCGTCCGGGGGCGGGGTGGCCCCGCGGTCGACGGGCTTGAGGAAGAGGCCGCCCTGGGCCTGCTCGACACCGCGCACGTCGCGGCGCTCGATCCGCAGCAGGTCCCGGTGCCGCTCGGGCAGCATCTCGGCCAGCCGCTCGGGCATCTCGTCGCCGCCCGTCGCGACCAGTGCCTGGACCGCAGCCCGGCGGACCGAGAAGTTCTCGTGGGTGACGTTGGCGAGGAGCACCTCGACGGCGGCGTCCTCCCCCTCCGCGGCGAGGCGCTCGAGCCCCTCGACGGCGGTGGTGCGGATCATCACCTCCTCACCGACCGTGGTGAACCCGTGGGGGTCGCCGCTGCGCTCCTCCGGGATGCCGCTCTCGAGGATCGCGGCGAAGGTCGTCGTGGCGTTCCGGTGCCCCAGCTCCGCGAGCAGCATCACCAGTGACCACCGGTCGAGGTAGGCATCCTCGGGGAGCGCGTCGTACTCCGCGGCGATCGCGTCGCACGCCCGCTTGGCCTTGCGCCGGAGCCGGCCCAGGGCCTGCTGGTAGTCGTCCTCCGCACACTCACCGGCTCCCCCCATGGCGTTGACCGCGGTGAGGATGGCGTCGGCGAGCTCCTGGTCGTCGGCGAGGTGCCGGAACGTGAACGGGTGGGCGATGACCTCCACCTCCAGGGCGTCGTCGGCCTCTGAGCTCGGTGTGTCACCTCTGACATCGAGTGACCGCATGTGAATCCTCTCCTATCCCCTCGGTGCGGGTGGCGCCCCGCACTCGGGAAGAGGAGCGGCGAGCTCCCGGTGATACGCGCCGCACGGCGCGTCCGGAGCCGGTGGGCGGGTGCCCCCGCCACCGGATCACGTGCAGCGCGGTGCCCGTGGACGGGCCCGGGAGGTCACCCGAGCAGCTGCGCGACACCATGGATGACGAGGCCCGCGAGGGCACCGACGACGGTCCCGTTGATGCGGATGAACTGCAGGTCGCGGCCGACGTGCAGCTCGATCCGCTCGGCCGCCTCGTGTCCGTCCCACCGGTCGACCGTGACCGAGATGACCTCCGCCAGCTCGCTGCCGTAGGTCTCGACGACGAACGAGACGGCCTCGGCGAGCCGGGCCTCGACGCGCGACTGCCAGACCGGGTCCTCGGCGAGGTGGCGGCCGAGGTGCTCCAGCAGCTCGTCACCGCGGATGTGGAAGTAGGAGGCCTCGTCGTCCATCGCGGCCTCGAGCGCGCTCCGGAACGACTGCCAGAGCCCGACCGCGGTCTCCGGGACCTGGGGGTGGGTGAGGAGGCGCTCCTTGAGCGACTCGGCCCGCTCCATGACCTCCTCGTCGTGCTGCAGGTCGTGGGCGAGGCGGCGCAGGAGGTCGTCGAGGGCCCGCCGGGCCGGGTGGCGTGGGTCGGTGCGGATCTCCCGCAGCCAGGTCAGGACCTGCTCGTAGGTCCAGCCGATGACCCGCTCGTCGAGCCAGGGCGGGCTCCACCAGGGCGCGCGGGTGCCGAGCACCTCGGCGTAGGTGCCGGGGTTCTCGCGCAGCCACAGCTCGAGCTGCTCGAGACCGAGGTCGACCAGGCCGTGGTGGGTCTGCTCCTCGACGACCCCGTCGAGGAGGGCGCCGGCGATCGGGCTGACCGGTTCGCGGACCATCCGGGGCACGACGAAGTCCGAGACCAGGCTGCGGACCTCGTCGTCGGAGAGCCTCCCGAGCCCGGCGCGGGCCACCCGGACGACCTCCGTCAGCACGCGGCGCCGGTGCACCGGCCGCAGCAGCCAGCGCCCCACCCGCTCGCTGACCCGGGCGGCCGCGAGGCGTTCGCGGGCGATCTCGACGGTGAGGAAGTTCTCGGTGACGAAGTCCTGCAGGTTGCGGCCGATCTCGTTCTTGCGCCTCGGGATGATCGCCGTGTGGGGCACCGGCAGCCCGAGCGGGTGCCGGAAGAGCGCCGTGACGGCGAACCAGTCGGCGAGCGCACCCACCATCGCCGCCTCCGCCGCCGTGTTGACGTAGCCCCACGGCCCCGAGTGGTCGAGCCGGAGGGTCGCGACGAAGACGACGGCGGCGAGGAGGAGCAGCGAGAGGGCCACCAGGCGCATCCGGCGCAGACCGGCACGCCGCCGCTCGTCCGCGGGGGAGGGCGCCATGAGACTCACGGCGACGATCCTGCCGGATGCCGCCGCGCCTACGCTGGTGCGGTGCACTTCCTCAACGGCCTCGCCCCGCAGTTCGACCTGACGTACGACGACGTCTTCATGGTCCCGAACCGCTCGGGTGTCACGAGCCGCCTCGACGTCGACCTCTCGAGCGTCGACGGCACGGGCACGACGATCCCGCTGGTCGTCGCGAACATGACCGCCATCGCCGGGCGCCGGATGGCGGAGACGACGGCGCGGCGCGGCGCGCTCACCGTCATCCCGCAGGACATCCCCGTCGAGATCGTCCGGGAGGTCATCGCCTGGCAGAAGTCGCGGCACCTCGTCTACGACACCCCGATCACCCTCGACCCGTCGACGACTGCTGGTGAGGCCCTCGTCCTGCTCCACAAGCGGGCGCACGGCGCGGCCCTCGTCACGGATGCCGCGTGCCGCCCGGTGGGGATCGTCACCGAGACCGACCTCACCGGTGTGGACCGGTTCACCCAGCTCGCCGACGTCATGGTGCGCGAGATGGTGACGCTGCCGGACGGGGTCGACGTCGAGGCTGCCTTCGACACGCTGTCGCACGCGCGTCGGCGGCTCGCCCCGGTGGTCGGGGCGGACGGGCGCCTCGTCGGCATCCTCACCCGGGCCGGCGCCCTGCGGGCCCACCTCTACTCCCCCGCGGTCGACGCGGGGGGCCGGCTGCGGATCGCGGCCGCCGTCGGCATCAACGGGGACGTCGCGGCCAGGGCCGCGGCCCTGGTCGAGGCGGGGGCGGACGCCCTCGTCATCGACACCGCGCACGGGCACCAGGACAAGATGGTCGACGTGCTGCGCTCGGTCGCGGTACTCGACCTGCCGGTGCCGGTGGTCGCCGGCAACGTCGTGTCGGCGTCGGGGACGCGCGATCTCATCGAGGCGGGCGCCGACATCGTCAAGGTCGGGGTCGGACCGGGCGCGATGTGCACCACGCGGATGATGACCGCGGTCGGCCGCCCGCAGTTCTCGGCGGTGCTCGAGTGCGCCGCCGCCGCGCGGGAGCTGGGTAGGCACGTGTGGGCCGACGGCGGGGTGCGCCACCCACGGGACGTCGCGCTCGCTCTCGCCGCGGGCGCCTCCAACGTCATGGTCGGCTCGTGGTTCGCGGGCACCCTCGAGTCGCCGGGCGACCTGTACACCGACGAGCACGGCCGGCAGTACAAGGAGTCCTTCGGGATGGCCTCGGCCCGAGCGGTCCGCAACCGGACGGCATCCGACACCGCGTACGAGCGAGCCCGCAAGGCGCTCTTCGAGGAGGGCATCAGCAGCGCGCGGATGTACATCGACCCCGAGCGACCGAGCGTCGAGGACGTCGTCGACCAGATCGTCGCCGGGCTGCGCAGCTCGTGCACCTATGCGGGAGCGCGCACGCTCGAGGAGTTCCACGACCGGGCGACGGTCGGCATCCAGTCGACCGCCGGCTTCGCCGAGGGCCGTCCCCACCACACCTCCTGGTGACCCGCTCTCTCGCCTGACCCGCGACATGCGGGAGCCGGAGACCCTCCCGCGGCGCCGGGGCTTCCGCCACCCTGCGGGAGAGCCGATGCGGGAGGATGCCGCCATGGCCTACGACGTCGAGCGCATCCGTTCCCACTTCCCCGCGCTGCGTGAGGGCGCCGCCCACTTCGACGGCCCGGGCGGGAGCCAGGTGCCCGACGTCGTCGGGGACGCGGTGGCGCGCACCCTCACGTCGGCGATCTCCAACCGCGGCACCCTGACCGCCTCCGAGCGCCGGGCCGACCGGGTCGTGGTCGAGTGCCGAGCTGCCCTCGGTGACCTGCTGGCCGCCGACCCCCGGGGCATCGTGTTCGGCCGCAGCGCGACCGCCCTCACCTACGACCTCGCCCGGGCCCTGGCCAAGCACTGGGGACCGGGCGACGAGGTCGTCGTCACCCGGCTCGACCACGACTCGAACATCCGCCCCTGGCTCCAGGTGACCGAGGCGGTCGGCGCCACCGTGCGGTGGGTCGACTTCGACCCGGCCACCGGCGAGCTCGAGAGCGACACCGTCCGGGAGCAGGTCACCGAGCGCACCCGCCTCGTCGCCACGACGGCAGCCTCCAACCTCATCGGCACCCGCCCGGACACGGCGGCGATCTCGGCCATCGCCCACGAGGTCGGTGCGCTGCACTGGGTCGACGGCGTCCACGCCACCCCCCACGTCGCCGTCGACGTCGAGGGCCTCGGAGCCGACGTCTGGACCTGCTCGGCCTACAAGTTCCTCGGGCCCCACTGCGGGGTCCTCGCCGCCTCGCCCGAGCTGCTCGAGACCCTGCACCCCGACAAGCTGCTGCCGTCGAGCGAGGCCGTGCCGGAGCGGTTCGAGCTCGGCACCCTCCCCTACGAGCTGATGGCCGGCACGACGGCGGCGGTCGACTTCATCGCCGGGCTCACCGACCTCGACGCCCCCGTGACGCCGGAGGACCGCCGCACCCGGCTGCTCGCGTCGATGGCCCGGCTCCACGAGCACGAGACCGGTCTGCTCGGGGTGCTCGAGCCGGCGCTCCGGTCGATGCCCGGGGTCACCGTGCACTCGAACGCCGTGTCCCGCACCCCGACCCTCCTGCTCACCCTGGAGGGCCGCGCTCCTCTGGAGGTGGCCCGGCACCTCGCCGACCGCGGCGTCAACGCCCCCGCCAGCCACTTCTACGCCATCGAGGCCTCCCGGCACCTGGGCCTCGGTGACGCGGGCGGGGTACGTCTCGGGCTCGCGCCCTACACCGACCGCCGTGACGTCGACCGGGTCCTCACCGCGCTCGACGAGCTCGTCCGGTCGGTGGCCTGAGCCGGTGGTCGCCGCCCTGCCACCGCTCGAGGCGCCGGTCGACCCGGTCGCGGCACTGCGTCGGATCGCCTTCCTCCTCGAGCGAACGCGCGCGGGCAGCTACCGGGTCGAGGCCTTCCGTAACGCCGCCCGGACAGTGCGCGACACCCCTCCCGACGAGCTGCGCGCGCGGGCCGACGCCGGGACGCTGCAGGAGCTCCCCGGCATCGGGAAGTCGACGAGCGGGGTCGTCGCCGAGGCGATGTCCGGTGAGCTGCCGGACTACCTCGCCTCCCTCGAGGAGAAGTCCGGCGGCCCGCTCGCCGAGGGCGGGCAGGCCCTGTACGCGGCCCTGCGCGGCGACTGCCACACCCACTCGGACTGGAGCGACGGCGGGTCGCCGATCGACGAGATGGTCCTCACCGCCGTCGAGCTCGACCACGAGTGGATGGTGCTCACCGACCACAGCCCGACCCTGCGGGTCGCGAACGGCCTGAGCGTCGAGCGGCTCACCCGGCAGCTCGAGGTCATCGACGCGGTGAACCGTTCTCTGGCAGGGCAGTTCACGTTGCTCAAGGGCATCGAGGTCGACATCCTCGACGACGGCTCGCTGGACCAGACCGAGGCCATGCTCGGTCGCCTCGACCTCGTCACCGCCTCGGTGCACAGCAAGCTGAGGATGAACGCGGGCCCGATGACCGCCCGGATGGTTGCCGCCGTGTCGAACCCACGCGTCGCCGTGCTCGGCCACTGCACCGGCCGGCTCGTCACCGGGTCGCGCGGGACCCGGCCCCCGTCCGAGTTCGACGCCCGCGTCGTCTTCGAGGCGTGCGCCGAGCACGACACCGCGGTCGAGATCAACAGCCGCCCCGAGCGCTGCGACCCGCCGGACGAGCTGATCGAGCTGGCCCGCGACATCGGCTGCCTCTTCGCGATCGACTCGGATGCCCACGCCCCCGGCCAGCTCGACATGAAGGCCCACGGCTGCGCCCGCGCCGAGCAGCTCGGCATCGACGCCGACCGCATCGTCACGACGTGGGACGTCGACCGCGTCCGCGACTGGGCCGCCGGAGCCGGCTGAGGGCGCCACGTCCCCGACGCTTCCCGACTCATTGCGGATCCCCCACCCAGACCCCGCCGAGACGGGCCCTCAGACGGGGAGTATCCGCAACCAGTCGCGGTGTGAGCGGCCGGGTGGCCGGGGGGCGGGGCCGGTGCGGACCCGTTTTGGTCGGCGCCCGTCCCGTCCCCTATGCTTTCCGAGTCCTCGACGGATCCGAACACAGGTCTGCGTGACGTCAAGGGTCCGACGAGGTCGGGTCCCCATCGTCTAGCGGCCCAGGACCCCGCCCTTTCACGGCGGTAGCACGGGTTCGAATCCCGTTGGGGATACGGTCTTGCACCACACAAGGCCCCGTAGCGCAGTTGGTTAGCGCGCCGCCCTGTCACGGCGGAGGTCGCGGGTTCGAGTCCCGTCGGGGTCGCTCCTCCATGGAGGGCCGGGTCACCGGTCGCCCCGGATGAGGTCCGGCCAGGTAGCTCAGTTGGTACGAGCGTCCGACTGAAAATCGGAAGGTCGGCGGTTCGACCCCGCCCCTGGCCACTGTCCGCCGCAGCACGGTCCCCACCGTCGCTGCGGTGTTCTGCGTCCGGGCTCCGTCGGGGGCGAAACCCCCGTTGGCGGGCACCGCGGGCTACAACGGGGGGTATGCCGCAGACGCCGCTGGTCGTCGCCGAGCGACTCGACCTGCTCGATCTGCTGCGCGAGCTCGAGCCCGACGAGTGGGAGGTTCCCTCGCTGTGCCGCGGCTGGCGGGTTCGCGACGTCGTGGCCCACATCGTCAGCTACGAAGGCCAGTCCACGGGGACCCTCCTCGGCCGGGCGGTCCGGGGCGGGTTCATGCCCCACCGGATCAACGAGCTCGGCGTCCGCGCGCTGGCCGACCTCGGCACCGACGACCTCGTGGCCCGATTCGAACGCCACCTCGCACCCTCGGGCCCCGCGATCCGTTTCGGCGCCCGAGTCGGCCTCACCGACGGACTCATCCACCAGCAGGACATCCGCCGTCCGCTCGGCCGGCCCCGGCAGATCCCCGCCGAGCGGGTCCGGCAGGCCCTGGCCTTCGCCCTCAGCGCCCCGCCGCTGCTCGGGGCGTGGCGCGCCCGGGGCCTGTCGCTCGTCGCCGACGACGTCGACTGGACCCACGGCAGCGGGCCCGAGGTCAGCGGCCCCGGGGAGGCGGTGCTCATGGCCGTCGCCGGCCGACCGCAGGCGCTCTCGGACCTGACCGGCGACGGAGTCGCGGTCCTCGCCCGCCGCATGCCCTGAGGGCGCACGCCCGGCCGAGGGCCCGGGAGCGGCGTCGACCGCGATCCGGTCGACGCCGCTCCCGGGTGAGTCGCAGGGGCAGGTCGAGGTCGCTCGTCATGGTCTGGGTGCCGCGGGCGTGCTCCGCCGCGCCGTGCTCCGACCAGCCGCCCGCGCCGGCTGCGCGGCTCCACGCGCCGTACCGCGTTGCGCCCGGGGTGGCGTTCCGATGAGGATGACGCCCGTGGACCGCGCCGAGACCAGCCGCATCGCGCACACCCACCATCCCGTCGCCGCACCGGTCTCGGACGCCTCCGTCGCCCGGCTCCTCGACCGACTGGACCCCGCCGAGGCAGCGCGGGTGCTCGACCTCGGCTGCGGCTCCGGTGCCTGGCTCGTCGAGCTGCTCGCCCGCCGCCCTGACCTCACGGCGCTCGGGGTCGACACGCACCTGCACCCCGATCGGGTGGTGCGTGCCGCCGCGCGCGGGGTGGCCGACCGCCTCACCTGGTACGAGGGTGACGCCCGCGAGTGGTGGGACGGCGGCTACGGAGCGGTCCTCTGCGTCGGCGCGAGCCACGCCTTCGGCGGCACCCAGCCGATGCTCGACGCCGTCGCCACCCACCTGGCCCCCGGGGGCCGGGCCCTCGTCGGCGACGCGTTCTGGGCCCGCTCACCGTCACGGGCCGCCCAGGCCGCGATCGACGCGGGGCCCGGGGACTTCCCCACTCTCGACGGGTTCCTCGCTCTCACCGACACGCACGGGTGGGCGGTCACATATGCCCACGTGAGCACCGAGGCCGAGTGGGACGACTACGAGTGGTCGTGGACCGGCTCGCTCACCGAGTGGGCGCTGCGCCCCGAGACCGGGGCGGCCGACCGACGCCACGCCCTCGACGTGGCCGAGCGTCATCGCCGTGACTGGCTCGAGGGGTACCGGGGCCAGCTCGGGTTCGTCACGGCAGTGCTGGCCCGCACGACGTGACGCCGGGCGCGCGCCCGGCGGCCCCGTCAGGTGCCGGCGGCCCGGGCCCGCGACGTGACCGGGTCGGGTGAGAACCGGTCGAGCACCCCGTAGCTGCCCAGCGTGGCGAGTAGCCGGTCGTCGGCGCGGGCGATGCCGAAGGTCGCCCCCTCGAGGGCCGACAGGCGCGACGGACGATGTCGAGGTCCCCGTGGTCCGCGGCACCGTCCCCGCCGGGACGCTGATGGCGACCACGACCGCCACGAGGGCACCCGGGACGCGCGGCAGGTAGCGCGTGCAGCCGCAGACGCACACGGTGCCCCCGGCGACGGCCACCGTGCCGAGCTGGCCCGCGGCAGCGCGCGGGCGGTCTGCCACTGCTGCTCGGCCCATCCCCCGCTGGGCCGGGCAGCCCGAGCATCGCGGGCACCTGGCCGGAGCGGACCTGCATGCCGACACCTGTGAGGACTCCGACGAGCAGCGATGCACTGAAGAGGCCCCCGAGGAAGCCCAGACGCAACGCAACAGGCCGGCCACGAGGCCCGCCCGGCGCACAGAAGGGCGAAGACCAGGGTCGGGAAGGTGACGGTGTAGATGCCCGTGACGAGCGGGGTCCCAGCGATCGAGACGTACCCCATGACCTCGGGGCCGTCGATCGCGGCCGGCGTCACGCCCGCGACGACGTCGCGCGTCAGCCAGGCGCGCTGGCAGCCCCGCGGCCCTCGGGCAGGACCGTCACGCTCGGACGATGTCGCCCGCGTCGTGGGCGTGACCCCGCTCTCGCCCTCACGCGGTCGGGGAGTCGCGGTGGGAGGATGGGGGCGGCGGAGGTGCGCGCCCCGCCGGCCGTGGCGGGTCGTGAGTCGCAGCCGCCGGCTGGAGTTGGTCATGTCCACCGCACCCACACCGACCACCGGACCGTACCCCGGCGCACCGGCGCGAACCGGTCGAGGTCGGGCCCGGGCCGGCAGGTTCGGCCACGTCATCGGGGCCCTCGTCAACCTCGCCCTGCTCTACGTCGTCAACGTGTGGCCCGGCTGGGACGCCCTGCCGTTCCTCACCGCCGAGACGACCCTCGTGCTGGGTCTCGTCAACGCCTCGCTGTGGGTGAGCGTAGCGGCCGAGATCACCTACGTCGCCGTCACCGCGCCGTGGTGGCGAGCCCTCGGCGAGGCGGTCACGACGATGGTCGGGCTGGCTGCCGTCGTGCGCATCTGGGAGGTCTTCCCCTTCGACGTCTCGAGCGGCTGGGAGCTCGCGGTGCGGCTCTTCCTCGGGATCGCGGCGGTCGGGAGCATCATCGGCATCGTCGCCGCCCTCTGGCGGTTCATCACGGCACTCACCCGGACCCCGGCCCGGTGAGGTGAGTCCCCCGCCCCACCCGGGCCACCTGGGCCCCCCCTCGCCCGCGCCGCAGCCCCCCGCCCCGGGCAGGGCAGGGCCGTGACCCCGCCGGGATGGGCCGTGCTCGCGCTGGTCGGGCTCGGACTCGCGCTGTCCGTGGCCGTGGTCTCCCTGGTCCCGTGGCGGGTACCCCGTCCGGGCCGGGCCGACCTGGTGGCGGCACTCGGTGACGTACCGGTCGACGTCGTGCGGCGGGGGCGCGCGCTGCACGCCGCCCTGCGCCCCGGCTCGTACGGGTCGCTGTCGACCGGGCTCGCCGTGTCCCTGCTGCTCGGCCTGACCCCGGCCGGTGCCCGCCTCGTCACGTGGGCTGCCCAGCCGTTCGGCGGGTACTGGCTGGCCGAGGCCGTGGTGGGCGGGCTGGCGGTCCTCGCGGTCGGGCCCCTGGTGACCCTTCCGTTCGCCGCGCGCCGGCACGCGGTGCTGCGAGAGCACGGGCTGTCGACCCAGGACTGGGGAGGGTGGACGGTGGACCTGCTCAAGGGCTACGCGGTCGGAGTGGTGATGAGCGCCGTGGTGCTGACCGCGTTCTATGCGCTGACCCGGTTCGCGCCGGTGTGGTGGTGGGCCGTCGGGGCCGCGGGCGCCGCCACCCTCGTCGCGCTGCTCTCCTTCGTCGTCCCGGTCCTGGTCGAGCCGGTCTTCAACACCTTCACCCCGATGCCGGAGGGATCCCAGCGCGACGAGCTGGTCGCGCTGGCCGCCCGGGACGGCATGCCGGTACGCGACGTGCTGGTTGCCGACGCCTCACGGCGCACCACCGGCCTGAACGCGTACGTGTCCGGTGTCGGCGCGACCCGGCGTCTCGTCGTCTACGACACGCTGCTGCGCCGGGGCGCGGCCGCCGAGGTGCGCAGCGTGGTCGCGCACGAGCTGGGCCATGCCAAGCACCGGGACCCCGAGCGGGGCGCGCTGCTGGGGGCGATCGGTGCCGCCGCCGCGGTCGTCGCGCTCTACCTGCTCGGCCAGTGGGACGCCCTGCTCGGCCGGGCCGGCGTCGACTCGATCGGGTCGCCACAGGCGGTCGGCCTGGTGCTGGCCGTGCTCGCGCTGGCCGGCGTGGTGAGCGCCCCCGCCCAGAACCTCCTCTCCCGTCGCATCGAGGCCCGGGCCGACCAGCACGCGCTGCGGCTCACCGGCGACGCGGCAGCCTTCGCCGCGATGCAGCTGCGCCTGGCCGAGGTGAACCTCGCCGACGTCCGCCCTCCCCGCATCGAGTACCTCCTGTTCGCCACCCACCCCGACACCGTCGAACGCATCGCCGCGGCCCGGAGGGCGGCCACGTCGGGGCCTGACTCACCGGCCGTGAGCTGAGGGCGACTGCGCGTCCTCCGACTCCCTCCCGGCGACGACCTGCCGCGGAGCACCCCGGTGGCGGGTGCTCAGAGGAGGCTTCGGACCGCCTCGATGGTGTCCGCCTCGTCGGGGCCCTTGTCGTCCCGGTAGCGCAGCACCCGCGCGAACCTCAGGGCGACCCCACCGGGGTAGCGGGTGGAGCGCTGGACCCCGTCGAGAGCGACCTCGACGACCTGCTCGGGCCGGACCGTGACGACCCAGCCGTCGGTACCGTCGGCCGCGAGCTCGGTGAAGCGATCGGTCTGCCAGCGCAGCATCGCGTCGGTCATCCCCTTGAACGTCTTGCCGACCATGACGAGACCGCCGGTCGAGGGGTCGCGCGCCCCCAGGTGGATGTTGGACAGGAACCCCCGACGCCGGCCCGACCCCTTCTCGACGGCGAGGACGACGAGGTCGAGCGTGTGCGTCGGCTTGACCTTGACCCACCCACTCCCCCTCCGCCCGGCGGCGTACGGCGCGGCGACGTCCTTGACGACGACCCCCTCGTGGCCGGCGTCGACGAGGTCGGCGAAGAACTGCTCCACTGCGGCCGGATCGTCGGTGACGAGCCGCGGCACGAGCAGGTGCGACGCGAGGTCGGCGAGCTCGGCGTGGCGCTCGATCGCCGGCGCGTCGAGCAGGTCGCGGCCGTCGCGGTGCAGCACGTCGAAGAGGAAGGTGGTGAGCGGCACCTCCGAACGCAGCCGCGCGACGTCGGCGGAGCTCGCCGTGCGCGCACCGGTGACCTGGAACGGCGCCGGCCGGCCACCGCCCTCGAGGACGATGGCCTCGCCGTCGAGGACGAGGTCCTGGCCCGGCAGCCCGGCCACGGCCTCGACGACCTCCGGGACACGTTCGGTGATCTCGTCGAGGCTGCGGGTGAACACGGTGACCCACCCGCCCCGCCGGTGCACCTGGACCCGGATGCCGTCGAGCTTGCCGTCCACGAGCAGCGTGGCACCGGAGAACCCCTCGACCGCCTCGGCCGTGCTCCTCGCAGAGGCGGCGAGCATCGGACGCAGCGGCCGCCCGACGACGAGACCCACCTCCTCCAGTGCCGGGGCACCTCCGCGGGCCGCGGCCTCGGCGACGGCCGAGGCGAGTCCGGCGAGCATCGCCGAGCGGCGGACGAGCGGCTCGGGCACCTCGAATGCCGCGGCGACCGCGGCGAGGACGACACCGTCGAGTGCCCCCTGGCGCAGGGAGCCGGTGACCAGGTCACGCAGGAACCGCTGCTCATCGGCCGTGGCGCGGCCGAGGAGCCCGGCGAGCTCGGCCCGACGCGTCCCCGTCGACCCTGCACCCGCCGTGGCGGCGAGCCGGTCGAAGCCGGCATCGACGTCGGCGACGGTCAGGGTGGGCACGGCGGCCGGCTCGGGTGGCGAGCCGAACGAGCGGTACCCCACGCCGAGCCGGCGCTGCGGCAGCATTCCCGACAGGTGGGCGACGACGACACCGACCTCGTCGGGGGAGCACCGGCGCAGCAGCGTCGCCAGGGCATCGCGCTTCGCCGTGCGCGAACGGGTGGAGGCGACGACCCGTGAGGTCTCGACCACCTCGGCCAGGGTGACGGTCACCGGCTCATCCTGCCGCGACCCACCGACACCGCGGCGGGGTCAGCGCTCGAGTCGCATCGGGACGTGCGGGATGCCGTCCTCGACGAACTCCGCGCCGTCGCGGACGAAGCCGAGGCGGGTGTACCAGGGCTCGAGGTGGCTCTGGGCGTCGAGCACGACCGGCCCCTCGGTCGCGTCGAGCGCCTCGGACACCAGCGCGGCCGCCACCCCCTGTCCGCGCACCGAACGGGCGGTCGCGACCCGGCCGATGCGGACCTCGCCGCCCGCCTCGCGTAGCACCCGCAGGGTCGCGACGACCGCGCCGTCGGCGTCCTCGGCCCACAGCTGGACGGCGCCCGCCTCGAGGTCGCGGTCGTCGAGGTCGGGGTAGATGCACTGCTGCTCGACGACGAAGACCTGCTGGCGCAGCTGCATGATGCCGTAGAGCGTCACGGCATCGAGCTCGCGCAGCGGTGCGGAGCGGATGACGAGCACGCGGCCCACCTCCTCGGTCGGCGTCCGTTCCACCCTACGGACCCGACTCAGCCGAGCGCGACGAGGGAGATCACACCCAGCCCGTAGAACACGAGGATGCCGACGCCCTCGAACCCGATGTGGCGCCGCTCCCTGCCGAGCATGCCCGCGGCGAGGGTCGCCGTGAGGAGGACGGTGAGCGAGGTGATGAAGACCGCCGACTCGTCGGCCGCGTGGTAGATCGAGCCACCTCGGTAGGCGACGTCCGCCGCGGCCACGAAGAGGACGTCGAAGGTGTTGCCGCCGATGATGTCCGCGACGGCGAGCGTCACCGCGCCGATCCGCACCGCCGCCAGGACCGTGACGAGCTCCGGCAGAGAGGTGATGACGCTGGTGAAGAGGCCGCCGACGAGCGACCCGGAGAGCCCGGTGCGGTCGGCGAGGGCGAGACCGCTCTGCCCGATCACCCAGCCGACCCCACCCACGGTGACCGCGAGCACGCCGAACTGCACCCACAGCCGCCGGTCCGACGCCCCCGAGCCGTCCTCGTCGGGCTCGTCGTCGACCGTCTGCTCGGTGCGCCGCGGCGTCCACATCGGGTCCTCGTTGGCGCGCCGGGCGAGGACGAGGCCGTAGGCGTAGACGGTGACGAGCAGGACGGTCGCGGGGTGGACGCCCCAGAGGGTCACGTCCGGGCTGCCGGTGGCCGCGAGCACGACCCCGATGAGGCTGATCAGCGTCATCGACTGGACGATGTTCGGAACGGACGCCGCGGCGTGCTCGAGGTTGACCCGACGGTAGGCGAGGTCGGCGACGGCGAGGAAGGTCGTCTGGGCCGCGATGCCGCCGAGCGCGTTCGAGATGGCGAAGCCGGCGTCGCCGGCGGCCGCGCCCGAGATCGACGTGACGAGGCCCGGTAGTGACGTCGTCGCCCCGAGGAGGACCGCACCCGCGAGTGCCTCGCCGATGCCCGTGCGGTCGGCGATCTCGTCGACGATCCGCGTGAAGCGGACCCCGGCCGTGAGCAGGATCGCGCCACTGCCGAGGAGGACGAGGACGAGGACGGCCAGCGGCCAGCCGGACGGACTCACGACGGCCCCCGTCCGGACCGTGGCTTCCCCGTGCCCTGCACGTCGTCCTCCTGCCGTCGACAGCGTGGGTCGGTCCGCGCGACGCTATCGTCACGGGCCGCCCGGGGTCACCGACGAGACCGGCGGATCGAGGACACTGGGGCCATGGATCCCGCCGTGCCGTCTGCCGGCCCGCCCCCGCGCCTGCTCGTCCTCGACGTCAACGAGACCCTCTCGGACCTGACGCCGCTCGAGGGCCGCTTCGAGGAGCTCGGCCTGCCGGGTCACCTCGCCTCGTCGTGGTTCCTCGGGACGCTGCGCGACGGGATGGCGATGACGGTCACCGGCGACAACCCCGCCTTCGCCGAGCTCGGCGGCGCCTCCTTCCGCTCGCTCGTGGCCCCGCGGGCGGACGCCCCGGCCGACCTCGAGGAGGCGGCGGAGCACGTCATCACGGGCTTCCTCGGTCTCCCGGTGCACCCGGACGTCGCGCCGGGGCTGCGTGCGCTCGGTGCCGCGGGCATCCGGCTGGTGACGTTCAGCGTGGGCTCGGCCGCGGTCGCCGAGGGACTGCTCGGGCGCGCCGGCCTCGACGGCGTCGTCGAGCGGGTGCTGTCCTGCGCCGACGCGCCGGCGTGGAAGCCCTCCCCCCAGGCCTACCGGTGGGCACTCGGAGTCTGCGGGGTCGAGGCCTCGGACGCGATGATGGTCGCGGTACACCCGTGGGACCTGCACGGCGCCGGGCGGGCGGGGATGCGGACCGCGTACGTCGACCGCGCCGGCGCGCCCTACCCCGCGGCGATGCGGGCGCCCGACCTCACGGTGTCCTCGTTCATCGACCTCGCCACGCGGCTCGGCGCCACCACGGCCTGAGGAGCGGGCATCCCGGGAGGTCAGCCCTGCGCGACGGCCCCCGAGGCGAGCAGCGCCTCCACCTCGTCGACGCCGAAGCCGTGGTCGACGAGGTACTCGCGGGTGTCGGCGCCCGGCGCGGGCTCCGGTCCCGGCGGCGACGTCGGCGTCGCGGAGAAGCGCGGCGGCGTGGTCGGCACCGCGCCGGCCCCGAACGGGGTGAACGTGCCCCGCGCGCGCAGGTGCGGGTGCGTGGGCGCCTCGGCGAGCGAGAGCACGGGGGCGACGCAGGCGTCGGTCCCGGCGAAGACCTCCGCCCACTCGTCGCGCGTCCGGGAGGCGAAGGCACGGGTCAGGGCCGCCTCCTGGGCGGGCCAGGTCGCGGGGTCGTACTGGCCGCCCTCGACCTCGACGCCGAGCGTGCTCACCAGCTCGCGCCAGAACTGCGGCTCGAGGGCGCCGACGGCGACGAACCCCCCGTCGGCGCACTCGTAGACCCGGTAGAACGGAGCGCCGCCGTCGAGCAGGTTGGCCTCCCGCTCGTCCCGCCACGCACCGGCCGCGAGCATGCCGTGGACCGTCGAGAGCAGGTGCGCCACGCCGTCGACCATCGCGGTGTCGACGACCTGGCCGCGGCCGGTCGTCGCCCGGGAGACGAGCGCGGCGAGCACTCCCGCCACGAGGTACATCGACCCACCCGCGAAGTCGGCGAGCGCGGGCACCGGCGTCACGGGCCGCTCCATCGTTCCGAGGGTGTGCAGCGTCCCGGAGAGCGCGGTGTACGTGATGTCGTGACCCGCTCGGTCGGCGAGCGGCCCGTGCTGGCCCCACCCCGTCATCCGGCCGACCACCAGGCGTGGGTTGCGGGCCAGCAGGTCGTCGGGGCCCAGGCCCAGCCGCTCCGCGACGCCGGGCCGGAATCCCTCGAGGAGCACGTCGGCGTCCTCGGCGAGCCGCCGCACGACGTCGCGGCCGTCCGGGTGCTTGAGGTCGACCGCGATACTCGCCCGCGACCGGCGCAGCCCCCCGGCGAGCGCGAGCGGGTTCGACTCGCCGGGCCGGTCGACCCGCACGACCTCGGCACCGAGCTCGGCGAGCAGCATCGCCGCGAACGGCCCGGGGCCGATACCGCCGAGCTCGATGACCCGGATGCCGTGCAGCGGACCGCTCATCGGGCCGCGGGGACGAGCTCGCGAAGGCCGGGGAGCACCTGCTCGGCGAACGTCGAGAGGAAGCGGTCCTGGTCGTGCCCCGGGCCGTGCACGACGAGGTGGTCGAACCCGAGGTCGGTGTAGAAGCGCATCGCCTCGACCACCTGCTCGGGCTCGGACGCGACGACCCAGCGCCCGGCCACCTGCTCGATGGGCAGCTCGTCGGCGACGCGCTCCATCTCGGCCGGCGAGTGGATCGAGTGCTTCTGCTCCGGGGTCAGCGACAACGGTGCCCAGAACCGGGTGTTCTCCAGGGCGCGCTCCGGGTCGGGGTCCCAGGACACCTTGACCTCGATCATCCGGTCGATCGACCCGCGGTCACGACCGGTGGCGTCCAGCCCCTCGTCGACGGCGGGGACGAGCTTGTCGCGGTAGAGCTCCTCGCCCTTGCCCGAGGTACAGATGAAGCCGTCGGCGTGCCGCCCGGCGTACCGGGCGACCATCGGCCCGCCGGCCGCGACGTAGACGGGCACCGGCTCGTCGGGACGGTCGTAGATCGCGGCGTCCTCGGTGCGGTAGTACTGCCCCTCGAAGGTGACCCGGGGCTCGGTCCACAGCTGCCGCATCAGGGTCACCGACTCGCGCAGTCGGGCGAAGCGCTCCTTGAACTCCGGCCACTCCCCCTCGCCTACTGAGCCCACCGCCACCTCGTTGAGCGCCTCGCCGGTCCCGACGCCGAGCATGACCCGCCCCGGTGCCAGGCAGGCCATCGTCGCGAAGGTCTGGGCGAGCACCGCCGGGTTGTACCGGAAGGTCGGGGTCATCACCGAGGTCCCGAGGAGCACGCGCTCGGTGCGGGCGGCGACCCACGCCATCCACGCGATCGAGTTCGGGGCGTGGCCTCCCTCGAGCCGCCACGGCTGGAAGTGGTCGCTGATCGTCACCGAGTCCAGCCCGAGCTCCTCGGCGCGAACGGCGAAGCCGGCGAGCTCGCCGGGGGCGAACTGCTCCGCGGATGCCTTGTAGCCGACTCTCAGCACGACGTGCTCCTCGCTGCTCGGGACGGGGCCGGGCCCAGTCTCACACCCCGGGGAGCGACGCGGGAGCCGCCGTGCGACGCGTCGCGGCAGACGGCGACGGGAGGTCGGCCGTCATCGGCCGGAGGCGGCGCCGCGGCTGCCCACCGGGGCGGTCCGGGGCTACCGTGCAGGCATGGCCTTCGACCTGATCGATCTCACCGGCCACGAGCAGGTCGCCTTCTGCTCCGACCAGGGGACCGGGCTGCGCGCCGTCATCGCCCTCCACGACACCTCGCTCGGGCCGGGCCTCGGCGGCACCCGCTTCCACCCCTACCCGTCGATGGATGCCGCCCTCGCCGACGTGCTGCGCCTGTCCCGGGCGATGTCGTACAAGAACGCGGTCGCGGGGCTGGACCACGGCGGCGGCAAGGCGGTGATCATCGGGGACCCCCACCGCGACAAGACCGACGCGCTGCTGCGCGCCTACGGCCGGTTCGTCGAGTCGCTCGGAGGGCGGTACGTGACCGCCTGCGACGTCGGCACCTACGTCGCCGATATGGACGTCGTCGGCGAGGAGACCCGCTGGGCCACGGGGCGCTCCCCCGAGCGTGGCGGCGCCGGCGACTCCTCCGTGCTCACCGCCTTCGGCGTCTTCCAGGGCATGCGTGCCGCGGCCCAGCACGTGTGGGGCGAGCCGAGCCTCGCCGGGCGACGGGTCGGGATCGCCGGTGTGGGCAAGGTGGGCGGCAAGCTGACCCCGTACCTGCTCGAGGACGGCGCCGAGGTCGTCGTCGCCGACGTGGACCGCGACGCCGTGGACCACCTGTGCGCGGCCCACCCGCAGGTCCGGGCGGTCGAGGACGTCGAGGAGCTCGTCCGGCAGGACATCGACGTGTTCAGCCCGAACGCCCTCGGCGGCGCGCTCGACGACGACACGGTCGAGGACCTGCGGGCACGCATCGTCTGCGGCGGGGCCAACAACCAGCTCGCGAACGGCGGCACGGCGGACCGGCTCGCCGCCCGCGGGGTCGTCTACGCGCCGGACTTCCTCGTCAACGCCGGTGGCGTCATCCAGGTCGCCGACGAGCTGCACGGGTTCGACATGGACCGGGCCCGCGCCCGGACGGCGACGATCTTCGACCACACCCTCGAGGTGCTGCGCAGCGCCGATGCCGACGGGGTGTCGCCCGCCGTCGCCGCCGACCGCATCGCCGAGCAGCGGATGTCGGCCGGCGGGCGAACCCCGTGGCTGCCGGAACACCCGCGAAACCCGTGACGTTTACGTGAGCGGCGTCGCCGGAGGTGCGTTTCCTCATGTACCGTGGGCGCCACGACAGAACCAGATTCCCCGGGACCGCTCCGCGACGTGGGATGACCCCTCACGGGGCAATCCCGCCAGCGATGCCGCCCCGGCAGACGCACGAGGGGGTCACGCCATGGGGCGCGGCCGAGCGAAGGCCAAGCAGACGAAGGTCGCTCGCGAGCTGAAGTACTACAGCCCGGAGACCGACCTGAGCGCGCTTGAGCGAGAACTTCACGGACAGTCCGGTAGCGGCGATTCATCGCGCCGCGACCGCGACTACGAGGACGAGGACGACCACGACCCGTGGTCGTCCCGGCGGCGTTGAGCCCGTCCTGACCCCGCGCCTTCGACTCGTGCGCCAGACCCGCGGGTCCCGGTCGTGCACACGGAGCGGCCGCTGACGCGGCCTCGTCTGACATGCTCGGCGCATGAGTGAGTCGAGCGTTGCGCAGACCCGTCGGCTGGGCGTCGAGACCACCGGCATCGAGGTCATCGACGAGGCGGAGCGCACCGCGTCCCCTCGCGACCTGTTCTGGCCCTGGTTCGCGGCCAACGTCTCGGTCTTCGGCATCTCCTACGCGGCGTTCGTGCTCCAGTTCGGCGTCTCCTTCTGGCAGGGCGTGCTCGTCGCCGTCGTCGGCATCACCGTCTCGTTCGCGCTCTGCGGTGTCATCGCGATCGCCGGCAAGCGGGGCTCGGCGCCGACGATGATCCTCTCGCGGGCGGCCTTCGGCGTCACCGGCCAGAAGGTGCCCGGAGTCGTCTCGTGGCTGACGTCGATCGGCTGGGAGACCTTCCTCGCCATCCTCGCGGTCCTCGCGACCTCGACGATCTTCACCGAGCTCGGCTGGGGTGGGGGCACGCCGACCAAGGTCGTCGCGGCCGTGGTCGTCGCCCTGCTCATCGTCTCGGCGTCGGTCGCCGGCTACCACATCATCATGCGGTTGCAGTCGGTGCTCACCTGGGTCACCGGCATCGTGACGATCGGCTACATCGCGCTGACGCTCGGCGACGTCGACTGGACGGCCGTCCAGTCGCTGCCGAGCGGGTCGCCGCAGGCGGTCGTCGGCGCCCTCGTCATGGTGATGACCGGGTTCGGCCTCGGCTGGATCAACATCGCCGCCGACTGGTCGCGCTACCAGCGCCGCGACGCGTCCGGCGCCGCCATCGTCGCCTGGAACACGTTCGGCGGTGCCATCGCCCCCGTCGTCCTCGTCCTCTACGGGCTGCTCCTCGCCGGGTCGGACCCCGCGCTCGTCGACGGCATCGCCAACGACCCCATCGGCACCCTCGCCACCCTGCTGCCGACCTGGATGCTCGTCATCTTCCTCGTCGCCGTCATCCTCTCCCTCGTGTCGGGCGCCGTGCTCGGCATCTACTCCTCGGGGCTCACGCTGCTCTCGCTCGGGGTCCGCATCCCCCGGCCGGCCGCGGCCCTCGTCGACGGCATCATCCTCACCCTCGGCACGATCTGGGTCGTCTTCTTCGCGCAGAGCTTCCTCGGGCCGTTCCAGTCCTTCCTCATCACGCTCGGGGTGCCGCTCGCGGCGTGGGCCGGCCTGATGATCGGGGACATCTGGCTGCGCCGGCGCGACTACTCCGACGAGGACCTCTTCACGACGCGGGGCCGCTACGGCGCGTGGGACTGGACCTCGATCGGGACGATGGTCGTGGCGTCCGTCATCGGGTGGGGACTGGTCGTCAACCTCTTCTCGGACGCGGCCGCGTGGAACAACTGGCAGGGGTACCTCCTCGGTCCGCTCGGTCTCGGGGGCAAGGACGGCACCTGGGCGTACGCCAACATCGGCGTCCTCGTCGCGCTCGTCCTCGGGCTGCTCGGGTCGTTGCTCCTGCGGCGAGGCACCGTGCGCCGCCAGGAGGCGCTCGACGAGCCGGCCCCCGGCGAGCGTCTCGGGGAGCGGGTGGGATGAGCACGGCCCCGGCAGCCGACGGCGACGGCCTGCTCGTCGTCGTCGACCCGCAGGTGGTGTTCGCCTCGCCCGAGGCCTCGCCGTGGGGGTCGCCGATGTTCGGGGCGGCGCTTCCCCGCATCCTCGACCTGGCGCGTGCACACGGACCCGAGCGGACCGTCGTCACCCGGTTCGTCGCCGACCCCTCGCTCGGCGGGTCGTGGGTCGCCTACTACGAGGAGTGGCCGTTCGCGCTGGTGCCCGACACCGACCCGCTCTACACGGTGGTGCCCGAGCTGTCGGAGGTCGGCGGGCGGGTCGTCACGGCCGGGACGTTCGGCAAGTGGCCGACGCTCCACGAGCTCGTCGGAGCGGGCAGACCGGTGACGCTGGCCGGCGTCGCGACCGACTGCTGCGTCATCTCGACCGCCCTGCCGATGGCCGACGCGGGCGTCACGGTGCGCGTCGTCGCCGACGCGTGTGCCGGCTCGACCCCGGAGAACCACGCCCACGCCCTCGCCGTCATGTCGCTCTACGCCCCCCAGATCACCGTCACCTGACACCCCTCGCCCACCCCGGTCACGGCACCCCGGCCCACCCCGTCCGGCTCCCGACTTGTTGCGAATCCGCCACGCGCGAGCCCCGGATCGGGCGGCCCGGTGGTGGCGGATTCGCAAGAAGTCGGGACGGGTCAGGGGGTGACGACGAGCTTGCCGACGAGGGAGCGGCTCGCGAGGTCGGCGTGGGCACGGGGGAGGTCCGCCAGCGGGTAGGTGCGCGCCACGACCGGGCGCACCTCCCCCCGTCGCGCCAGCCCGACGAGCTGTCGGAAGACCGCCGGCGTGTGCATCGTCGAGCCGACGAGGGCCTGGTCGGCGAGGTAGAGCTCGCGGACGTCGAGCTCGACCCGGTGCCCGCCGAGGGCGCCGGCGACGACCCACCGCCCGCCGGGTCGCAACAGCCGTAGGCCCTCACCGAGCACGGGACCGGCGACGACGTCGACCGCGGCGTCGATGCCCTCCGGCGCGAGCCGGCGGACGTCCGCGACCACCGACCCACGGCCCCGGTCGACGACCCCGTGCGCGCCGGCCTCCCGGACCGCGTCGGCCTTCGCGGCGCTGGACACCGCGACCACCCGAGCCCCTCGGGCGACGGCGAGCTGTACCGCCGCGAGCCCGACCCCGCCCGACGCGCCGGTGACGAGGACCGTGTCCCCCTCGGCGACCGCGCCGCGCTCGAGCATCCCGAGGGCGGTGCCGTAGGCGATCGGCAGGGCGGCGAGCTCGACGTCGCTCAGCGGGGAGCCACCGACCGGGTGGGCAGCCTCGGCGGGGACGACGACGTACTCGGCGAAGCCACCGTCCCGCTCGCTGCCGAGGACGTCCGCGACGAGGGCGTCGTCGCCGGGTCCGTCGTAGACGGCCGGGTCGACGAGCACCCGGGCACCGGCCGACGCCGGGTCGGCCCCGTCGCCGAGGGAGACCACCACGCCGGCGACGTCACCCCCCTGGATGCGGGGGAAGTCCAGCGGACCGAGCCACCCACCGGGCTCGTCGACGCCGTAGGACCCCTCGCGGGTCCAGAGGTCGGTGTTGTTGCAGCCCGCTGCCGCGACCCGGACGAGCACCTGCCCGGAGCCGGGCCGTGGGACGGGCACCTCGCGCCACTCGATGACCTCCGGCCCGCCGTGGCGGGTCGTGACCATCGCGCGCATCGTCGGCGGGACGTCGATCACCGGCACCGGCCCGGCCTCAGCTGACGGGGTGCTCGCCGACGAGCCCGACCGAGCCGCCGTCGACACCCTTGGCGCCCCGGGTGACCTCGCCGTCGGCGGCATCGGCGGCAGCGCCCGACAGCACCTCCCCCATGACCCACGTCCGGATGCCGCGTCCCTCGAGGAACGCCGCCGCCGCATCAGCCGAGGCGGCCGGGACCACCGCGGCGAAGCCCACGCCCAGGTTGAGGGTGCGCTCGAGGTCGGTACGCGGCACCGACCCGAGCGCTCCGACCAGGCCGAAGACCGGCGGCGGCGCCCACGACGCGCGGTCGAGTCGGGCGTGGACCGACGCCGGGAGCACCCGGGCGAGGTTCGCCGCCAGCCCACCCCCGGTCACGTGCGAGAGGGCGTGGACGGTCATCCCGTCGGCGCGGACGAGGTCGAGCAGGTCCGCGGCGTAGACGCGGGTCGGCTCGAGCAGCTCCTCCCCGAGGGTGCGGCCGAGCTCGTCGACGTGCCGGTCCAGCTCCCATCCGGCGTGGGCGACGACCCGGCGCACCAGCGAGTACCCGTTGGAGTGCAGGCCGCTGCTCGCGAGCCCGAGGACGACGTCGCCGACCTCGACCCGCTGCGGCCCGAGCACGTCATCGAGCTCGACAACCCCCGTCGCGGCGCCCGCGACGTCGTACTCGTCGGGGTCGAGCAGACCGGGGTGCTCGGCGGTCTCGCCGCCGACGAGGGCGACCCGGGCCTGCTCGCACGCCCGCGCGATGCCGGACACGATGGCCGCGATCCGCTCGGGCACGACCCTCCCGCAGGCGATGTAGTCGGTCATGAAGAGCGGCTCGGCACCGGTGACGACGATGTCGTCGACGACCATCCCGACGAGGTCGAACCCGATGGTGTCGTGCCGGTCGAGGGCTTGGGCGATCGCCACCTTGGTGCCGACACCGTCGGTGGAGGTGGCGAGCACGGGGTGCCGGTACACGGCGAGCCCGCTCACGTCGAACATCCCGGCGAAACCGCCGAGCCCCCCGAGCACCTCGGGCCGGGTGGCGCGACGCACCGCGTCCCTCATCAGCTCGACGGCCCGGTCGCCGGCCTCGACGTCGACGCCGGCGGAGGCGTAGGTGATGCCGGTGGCCGGCTCGGGCGCGCTGGGCTCGCTCACGCCCGGCAGCCTACCGACGAGTCGCTGTCGGGCTTGATCGGGTCAGAGGGACTTGAGGATGTCCTCCACCCGCTCCTTGGCGTCGCCGAAGAGCATCTGGGTGTTCTCCCGGAAGAACAGCGGGTTCTGCACGCCGGCGTAGCCGGTGGCCATCGACCGCTTGAAGACGATGACGTCGGTCGCCTCCCACACGCGCAGGACGGGCATCCCCGCGATCGGCGATCCCGGGTCCTCCTCCGCCGCCGGGTTGACCGTGTCGTTGGCGCCGATGACGAGGACGACGTCGGTGGCGGGGAAGTCGTCGTTGATCTCGTCCATCTCGAGGACGATGTCGTAGGGGACCTTCGCCTCGGCGAGCAGGACGTTCATGTGGCCGGGGAGCCGCCCCGCGACCGGGTGGATGCCGAAGCGCACGTCGATGCCCTGGCCCCGCAGCTTCTTGGTCAGCTCGGCCACGGCGTGCTGCGCCTGCGCGGTCGCCATGCCGTACCCGGGGGTGATGATGACCGACTTGGCCTCGGTGAGCAGGTCCGCGGTGGCCTCGGCGGTGATCTCGCGGTGCTCGCCGTAGTCGGTGTCAACGGCCGCGGTGCCGCCCTCGACGCCGAACCCGCCGGCGATGACGGAGATGAACGACCGGTTCATCGCCCGGCACATGATGTAGGACAGGTAGGCACCGGAGGAGCCGACGAGCGCACCGGTGATGATGAGCAGGTCGTTGTTGAGCAGGAAGCCCGCGGCTGCGGCCGCCCACCCCGAGTAGCTGTTGAGCATCGAGACGACGACCGGCATGTCGCCACCCCCGATGGCGGCGACGAGGTGCCAGCCGAGGAACAGCGCGACGGCGGTGATGAGCCCGAGCAGCAGGTGCCGGCCGAACGTCGCGTCGTGCGGGAGGTTGACGTAGACGACCGTCATGACGAGGAAGGAGACGATGATGCCGAGGTTGAGCAGGTTGTGCCTCGGCAGGATGAGCGGCGCCGACTTGATCCGGGCCGACAGCTTGAGGAAGGCCACGATCGACCCGGTGAAGGTCACCGCACCGATGAAGATGCCGACGGCGACCTCGGTGTCGTGGATCGCGGGGTACGGAGCGGTCTCGTAGGAGGAGTTCCACCCGACGAGGACCGCGGCGAGGCCCACGAAGCTGTGCAGCATGGCGATGAGCTCGGGCATGCCGGTCATCTCGACCTTGCGCGCCCGGTCGAGCCCGATGACCGCGCCGATCCCCATGGCGGCGAGGATGAGGAGCAGCCCGAGCCAGCCGGAGCCGGTGACGCCGACCTCGACCGGGCCGACCTCCCCGACGGTGACACCGGCCGAGGCCGCCCACACCGTCGCGACGAGGGCGATGGCCATGCCGATGATGCCGAAGCGGTTGCCGGCCCGCGCCGACTCGTGCCGTGACAGGCCCGCGAGGGCGAGGATGAACGCGAGTCCCGCGACGATGTAGGCGCCCTGGACGAGGGTGATCGGGAGGCTCATCGGGTGGCCTCCTCACGCTTGAACATCTCGAGCATTCGGGCGGTGACCCGGAAGCCACCGAAGACGTTGATGCTCGCGACGAGGATCCCGATGAAGGCGACGACAGAGATCCACACGCTCTCGTGGCCGACCTGCAGGATCGCCCCGACGACGATGATTCCGCTGATCGCGTTGGTCACCGACATCAGCGGGGTGTGCAGCGCGTGGTGGACGTTGCCGATGACGTAGAAGCCGATGACGACCGAGAGCATGAAGACCATGAAGTGACCGAGGAACGGCTGCGGCGAGACCGCCGCGAGCGCGAGGAACAGCGCCGCGCCCAGGCCCATGAACGCCAGTCGGCGCTGCGGGCTCATCGGTTCCTTCGGCGGCGGTGGCTCGGCCGGCGGGGCGGGCGCGGCGGCCGGTGCCGCCGAGACCTGGACGGGCGGCGGGGGCCACAGGACCTCGCCGTCCTTGACGACGGTCATCCCGCGCTGGACGACGTCGTCCATGTCGAGGACGACCTCGCCGTCCTTGCCCGGCGTGAGGAGCTTCATGAGGTTGACGAGGTTGGTGCCGAACAGCTGCGAGGACTGCGTCGGCAGGCGTCCCGGCAGGTCGGTGTAGCCGAGGATCGTCACGCCGTTCTCGGTGACGACCTTCTCACCGGCGACCGAGCCCGCGACGTTCCCGCCGTTGGAGGCGGCCATGTCGACGACGACCGAGCCCGGCTTCATCGACCCGACCATCGCCTCGTCGATCAGCCGCGGCGCCGGCTTCCCCGGGATGAGGGCGGTCGTGATGACGATGTCGACGTCGGCAGCCTGCTCGGCGTACAGCTCGGCGGCCTTGCGGTCGAAGTCGGCGCTCGTCTCTCGGGCGTATCCGTCGGCGGAGACGCCCTGGTCCTCGATGTCGATCCGGAGGAACTCCGCCCCCATCGACTCGACCTGCTCGGCGACCTCGGGGCGGGCGTCGAAGGCGCGCACCATGGCGCCGAGGGAGTTCGCGGTCCCGATCGCCGCGAGTCCGGCTACGCCTGCGCCGACGACGAGGACCTTCGCAGGGGGCACCTTTCCGGCGGCGGTGACCTGCCCGGTGAAGAACGAGCCGAACTCGTGCGCCGCCTCGATGACGGCCCGGTACCCGCCGATGTTCGCCATCGAGGACAGGACGTCGAGGGACTGTGCCCGGGAGATGCGCGGGACCGCGTCCATCGCCAGGCCGGTGACGCCGCGCGCCGCGAGCTTCTCGACGAGCTCGGGGTCCAGCGCCGGAGCCATGAGCGAGACGACGATCTGGCCAGGCCGCAGCCTCTCGATCTCCGCGTCGGTCGGCGCGTTGATCTTGAGCACGACGTCGGCGTTCCACACCTCGCCGTCGACGACCTCGGCGCCGGCGGCCCGGAAGGCGGCGTCGTCGAAGCTGGCGAGCACGCCCGCGTCGTTCTCGACGAACACGGTGTACCCCAGGCCTGCGAGCTGCTTCACGGTCGTGGGGGTTGCGGCAACCCGGGTCTCCCCGGGCAGGGACTCGCGGGGGACACCGATGCGCACAGGAGGGCTCCTCTTGTCGGCGGCGGCAGGGACGCCTCAGAACCTATCGGGTCGCCGTCGGCGACCCGGAGGGGGTGTGACCCGATGAACGCCGAGGCGCCGGTCCCGTGCGGGACCGGCGCCTCCTGGCGCGGGGGCTCAGCCCTCCGAGCGCCGGAAACCGGAGCGCTCGGCCGCGCCCTCGTCGTAGAACCAGACGTCGGGCTCGGTGTCGTCGTAGCCGGGGTCGCCCGGCGAGCGGAAGGTCATCGTGTCGCGGTATGCCGCCACCGGGTGGTCCATCGGCTGCGCACCGTCCTCGATCGTCGCGGCGGACCCCATGCCGTACCCGCCGTCGCGGATCTCGTGGAACTCCGAGACGCGGCGGGTCCGCGCCGGCTCGGCCACGGCCTCCTGCTCCGCCGACTCCTCGGGCTCGTGCTCCTCCGAGCGTGACTCCTCGGTGGAGGGCACGTCGGACGAGGTCCGGGCCGCCTCGTCGTCGAGCGCGGCGCGGTCGGCCGCGAGCGCGTCGCCGCGCTCGCGGTTCTCCTCGAGGAGGGCGCCCTCGTCGGCGGCCCAGTCCTGTTCGGGCGTCGGGTCGTAGCGCTCCTCGGTGGGCTCCTCCACGACCTCGGAGGCGGGCGCGTCGGCCTCCTCACCGGGCTCGAGCACCGACTCCCCGGGACCCTCGTCCTCCGCGTCGTCCCCCGGACTCACGGCGGCCTGCTCACGGGCCTCGAGGTGGGACCCGTCGGCGAGGACGGGCTCGGTGGAGGCGTACGGGTCGGCGTCGGAGAGGATGACGGCCTCCGTCCCCGGCTCGCTGACGTCGTCGGGGTGGGCGCCCGGGTCGCTGGTCGAGCCGGCGGCCGGCAGGTCGGAGTCGGCCTCCTCCGCGTCCTCCTCCTCGCCCGGCTGGTGTCCGAGCAGGCCGGTGGCGGCGTCCGCGGGACGCTTGGGCTCGATCGGAGGGGTGGAGTCCTCGGCCAGGACCGGCTCGGTGGCCGCGTAGTCGTCGGTCTCGGCCACCATGCTGATCCCGGTCCGGCCGCTGTCGGCGCCGGCCGGCTCGTCGGTGCCGCTCGCGTCGGACGGGCCGCCCCACTCCCCCTGCGGCGACTCGGCGTCGGCCGCGGCGTCGGCGGAGGCGTCAGCGGCGGTCCCGGGGGCGTGGGCCTCCTCGGTGTCGTGCTGGTCATGGCTGGGGGTCTGGCTCATGCCCTCGCCTGTGCCCACAGGGGTGGGGGTCCAAACCCCCTCGTCCTCCTCGCCGACCGCCGAGGCGGACTCGGCCCCCGACGGGGGCTGCTCCTGGGCAGGTGCCGGTGCGTCGGTGTCGTCGCGGTAGTCGGCGGCCGAGGCGATGCGGGCGCTGCGCTCGACCTCCTCGTCGGTGGCGTCCTCGTCGCGCCGGCCGGCCCACGCCGCGGTGCCCACCGCTGCCGCGGCGGCCGCGCCGGCGACCGGCGCCGCCGGGCCACTCGCCCACGCCGACTCCTCCCGGGCCTCGGCCTCCTCACGCGCCCGGCGACGTTCCGCGCGCGTCCTCGGCGGCTCGCCGCCCTCCGCCCGGTCGCCCGAGGGCACTCCGACCGGCTCGGCGGGCTGCGGACCGGCGTCGTCCGGGACGGGCGGGAACTCGGACTCCTTGACGTCGGGGTCGATGTCGTCCGCGCGCCGCATCATCGCCTCGTACTCCTGGCGGGTCTGCTCCGCGGCGCGGCGCTGCTCGTCGGCCTCGGTCTCGACGCGCGCCGCCTGGCGGGCCGCCTCCTCGGCCTCGGCCCGGGCCAGCAGGGCGCGGTCCTCGGCCTGCTCGGCGAACGCCTGCTGGCCCTCCATCGTCGCGGCCACGCCGTCCGCCTCCGACCGCAGGGTCTCGGCCTCGACGCGGTGCTCGTCCCGCCGGGCCGCCCCGCGCCGCAGCAGGAGCCAGACGAGCCCGGCCACGACGAGCACGAGGAGGAGGATGATGAGGAGCTGACCGGTCGTCATGGAGGCGTTCCTGTCGTCGAGCGCACGGATGGGTACTGCGCGGACAACCTACCGGCGGCGGACGGTCCCCGGGAGGTGCGACGCCGGTGGGCCCGGCTGCCCGGGCAACCTAGGAGATGAGCGGCCGCGGCGCCACCCGGGGCCGGGCTCAGAGGCCGAGCTCGGCCACCGTCTTCTCGCGCATCTCGACCTTGCGCACCTTGCCCGTGACCGTCATCGGGAAGTCGTCGACGACCAGCACGTACCGGGGGATCTTGTAGTGGGCCAACCTCCCGCTGGCGTACTCCCGCAGGGACTCCGCGGTCATCGGCGCGGCACCCTCCCGCATCCGCACCCAGGCGCACAGCTCCTCGCCGTACTTCGGGTCGGGGACACCGATGACCTGGGCGTCGAGGACGTCCGGGTGGGTGTAGAGGAACTCCTCGATCTCCCGCGGGTAGATGTTCTCCCCGCCGCGGATCACCATGTCCTTGATCCGGCCGGTGATCTGGACGTAGCCCTCCTCGTCCATGACGGCGATGTCGCCCGTGTGCATCCAGCCGTCGACGAGCACCTCGGCGGTCTTCTCCGGCTCCTCCCAGTAGCCGAGCATGACCGAGTACCCCCGGGTGCAGAACTCACCCGGGGTCCCGCGCGGGACGGTCTCGCCGGTGAGGGGGTCGGTGACCTTGATCTCGAGGTGGGGGTGCACCGACCCGACCGTGTTGACCTTCTGCTCGAAGGTGTCGTCGGTGCGGTTCTGGGTCGAGACGGGCGAGGTCTCGGTCATCCCGTAGCAGATCGTCATCTCGTCGACCCCGGACTCGATGAGCTTGGTCATCATCGACGCCGGGCACGGCGAGCCGGCCATGATGCCGGTGCGGACCGAGGAGATGTCGTAGGAGTCGAAGTCGGGCAGGGACCACTCCGCGATGAACATCGTCGGGACACCGTAGAGCGAGGTGCAGCGCTCCTCGCTGACCGCGGCGAGGGTCGCCGCGGGGTCGAACCCGGGTGCCGGGATGACCATGCAGGCTCCGTGCGAGACGGCCGCGAGGTTGCCCATGACCATCCCGAAGCAGTGGTAGAAGGGCACCGGGATGCAGACCCGGTCGGCCTCGGTGTAGCGGCACAGCTCACCGACGAGGTAGCCGTTGTTGAGGATGTTGTGGTGCGAGAGGGTCGCGCCCTTGGGAAAGCCCGTCGTCCCCGAGGTGTACTGGATGTTGATCGGCTCGTGGGGGTCCAGGTCGCGCTGGGCGGCGGTGAGCCGCTCGGGGCTCACCTCGTCGGCCCGCGCGAGCAGGGTGTTCCACGAGTCCTGCCCGACGACGAAGACCTGCTCGAGCACCGGGCAGTCCGCCCGGGAGGACTCGACCATCGCGACGTAGTCGGAGGTCTTGAACGAGGCAGCGGTGACGAGCATCCGGATGCCCGCCTGGTTCAGTACGTACGTCAGCTCGTGGGTGCGGTAGGCCGGGTTGATGTTGACGAGGATGGCCCCGATCTTCGCCGTCGCGAACTGGGTGAGCACCCACTCGGTCGTGTTCGGCGACCAGATGCCGATCCGGTCGCCCTTCGCCAGACCGGCCGCGAGGAGGGCGCGGGCGAGCCGGTCGACCTCCGCGCCCAGCTCCGCGTACGTCAGCCGGGACAGGGCGGCACGGTCGACGAGTGCCTCCCGGTCGGGGTAGGCCGCCACGGCGGCGTCGAGGTTGTCCCCGATCGTCTGCTCGAGCAGCGCCGGCTCGGTGGGTCCGACGGAGTGGGAGAGGGCGGGTTCCTCGGTGGCGGCCATCGTCATCCTTCGTCTCGGGAGCCGGGCCACGGTGCCCGGCAGGTCCCAGCCAACACCCGGGGCCGGCACGCGGCAACCTCCGCCGGGACGCGGTCCCGGCGGAGGTCGCGCGGCCCGGCGGGCTCAGTTGGTGCTGACGGTCAGCGACACCTTCACGGGGTACCCCTCGCCCGGCCCGGTCAGTCGGTTGAGCGCGGAGCCGCGCACCTGCAGCCGGGTGCCGTGCGGGGTGACGACCGAGCCGGTCAGGGTGTTCGGGTTGACCGCGGTGCCGTCCGACAGGTCGACCCTGATGACGTCGTCGAGCCACCCTGTACCGGTGCCGACCGGTTTCGGGAGCACACCGCTGCCGCAGGCCGCGTCAAGGAACTGCGGGGCACTCATCCCGTTCGCCTCGTAGAGCTGGATGTCCATCCACCCGAAGGCCCGCAGGAACAGCCGGCTCGGCGTCTCGCGGACCCGCACGCCCACCGTCGTCTGCTCCCCCGCGCACCACCCGGCGAGGTCGGCCGGCCCTCCCATGAGGATGTAGTCGCTCTCACCCGAGAACGAGTTGTCGTAGAACTTCTGGATCTGGGCCACCTCGTCGGGGTGCCAGGACGGCCGGGCGCTCGCCGCACTCGCGGCGCCTCCCACCAGGGCGGCGCCTGCGGCAACGGCTGCGACTGCGCGTGCGATCGTGTTGGCGGTCATGTCGAGCTCCTCTCGTGTGTGGGTCGTCGCCGCCGATCGTGGCGACGCCCCGCAGGCACTAGGCAAGCGTCCGGGCATAGCACCGAGATAACAGCAGGTGGGGCAGGGTCAGACGGCCTCGGAGCAGGCGTCGCGGTACGGCTGGTCACCGGGCACGAAGTCGCGCCACTCCTGCTCGGTGAGCGGCCGGCCGGCGAGGTCGCACGCTCGCCCGAGCCACTCGTCGGGGTCGATGGGCAGCCGGGTCCAGACGTCGTCGAGGATGATCCAGACGAACCGCTCGTCGGGTGTCACGGCGGGGGTGGTCGTCGCGTAGGGGCCGGGGTCGGCCAGGGCGCCGATCCGGGTCGGACCGGCGGCGTCCCACAGCTCGTACTGGCCCTCCCGGGTCTGGATGAGGAAGCGGCTGTCGGAGAGCATGTCGGGGGGCTGGGGCTCCCCGTTGACGGGCAGGACCGTCACCTCGTCGGTCGCGGTGTCGACCACCCGCACACTGTCGTCGCCGGGGTCCGTGAGGACGACGTACCGGTGGTCGCCGGTGAGCGTCCGCCAGCCCACGGACACCGCCGAGCGCGCCCGGGCGAGGACGGCGCCGGAGGCGTCGATGAACTCGTAGCGGAAGCCGTCGCCGTCCTCGTACTCGGCGGAGATCACCCCGCCGTCGTGGAGGGTGACGGAGACCGCCGGCTCGGGCAGCTCGACCGGCGTCGGCCCCGCGACCACCTCGAGGGTGTGTCCGTCGACCACCGCGGTCTCGATGACGCGGATGTCACCCGGTTCGCCCTCCAGCACCCCCTGCATCAGGACGTGCTTCCTCGAGCCCCCGTCGGGGCCCGGGACCGGGCGCATCGGGGGAACGCTGTCGGGGAGGTC
The DNA here is from genome assembly GCA_963730165.1 of uncultured Actinomycetota bacterium. Lineage (GTDB taxonomy): Bacteria > Actinomycetota > Actinomycetes > Actinomycetales > Dermatophilaceae > DASSQJ01. Next base: position 159,558 of record CAVSQS010000008.1, on the reverse strand, counting down.
GCGGACCGGGGTGGGTCCGTCGGCGACGAGCACGCCGTCCCGGTCGACGAGCAGCATCTCGCCCCCCGGCTTCAGCAGCACCGCCGACCCGTCGGGGAGCCTGGCCTCCGAGGCCCACGGGTCGAAGACGTAGGGCGCCATGTCGACGGTGCCGGCCTCCTCGCCCGTGACCAGGTCGACGAAGCGGCCCCCGCCGGTCTCGTAGTCGCCGTAGTAGGCGTACGGGTGGGGGTCGCCGTCGGGGACGACGAACGAGAACTCCTCGGCCCGGCAGCACCGCGGGCCCCGCTCCCCGAGGCCGCCCTCGGCCCGGCTGAGGACGGACACGACGCCTCCGGCCCCGACCGCCGCCAGCCGATCCCCGTCGATCCACTCCAGCTCCATCAGCACCTGCTGCCCGGGGTCGACGGTGTCGAGCACCCGGCCGGTGCCGGCATCGCGGTACTCGACGGCGCCCCTGCCGGTCGAGACGGCCAGCGTCGCCTCGTCCGGGGAGATCGCGACCAGCGCCGCCCGGACGTCCTCGGCCTCGAGCAGTCGTCGCCCGGTGTCCCCACGCCACAGGCCCAGGGTGCCGCGCTCGTCACCCAGCGCGACGAGACCGTCGTCCGGCCCCCACGCCGGCGGGGAGGCGGGCATGACGTCGGTCAGCGTCGCGACCACCTCCAACGCGTCGGCGTCCACGAGGTCGACCCTGGTGGCCCCGAAGTTGCGCGCCTCGGCCGGGCCGACCACGACGATGCGGGACCCGCCGGGCGACAGCCATGCCTGGGCCCCCGTGAAGACCGGACCGCCGACCGGGTCACCGGTGGCCTCGTCGAGGACGTGGTAGGGGCCGGACTCACCGGCCGGTCCGCGACGGGCGACGATCCTGCCGTCGGCGAGGTAGAGGGCTCCCGACCATCCCGGGAAGGTGGCGACCGTGGCGCCCGAGGCGTCGACCACCGCCGCCGTGCCGTCCCCGAGCTCACCCAGGTACGTGGCTCCGCCGGCCCGAGGGTCGGGCACCCGCCGCACGTCGCACACCAGCGGCTGCTCCTGCAGCCGGGTGACGCGTCGTTCAACCAGGTCGACCTCGAGCAGCTCGGTGTTGTCCACGACGGGGCCGACGGCGTTCGGCTGTGGCTGCACCACGAGGACGCCGGGCTCGGGCTGGTTGACGCACCCGCCGCGGGCCGTGCCCACCCGGAAGCGTGTCTCGCCCCAGACCTCGACCGTCGCGTCAAGGCGTCGCAGGGCGCCGAGCAACGCACCCTGCGCCTGCGGCCCCGGGTCCTGGGTGTAGGCCTCGGCGGCGAGCAGCAGCGCCACGTCGGTGCGCGTGTCCTGCAAGGTCCGTGACGTGCTGACGAGGTCGCGGAACCGCGCCGCGGCCCGGTCCGCGCTCGCCTGTCGCGTCGCGGTGACGCCGAACACCGCTGCGACGAGCGAGGCCGCGACGAGGACGGACGTGGCCGCGAGCGCGACGGTGCGCCGGCGGCGCCGCGCCTGTGCCGCGGCCTCCTCCCACGCCGCGCTCGCCGCCTCGTCCTCCCGCCTCCGGACCGCCTCGGTGACGAAGTCCCGCTCCAGCGGCGAGACCCCCACCGCCGTCTCGGACACCAGCTCTTCGGCCGCCGCCAACCGGCCTGCGCGGTACAGCAGCTCGGGATCTCGGTCCCGGTTCGCCCAAGCCGCTGCGTCCGCGTGCAGACGCGCGACGGCGGCGAGTGCGCTGCGGTCCTGCTCCACCCAGCCCCGGAGCCGCGGCCAGGCCTCGAGCAGCGCCTCGTGCACGAGCTCGACCGTCGGCTCCCGGCTGGCCGGCTGGCGGTCCAGCATGAGCAGCCGGTCGTGCACGAGCAGGTCGACGAGGGCCGGGCTCACGCCCGCGACGGCCTCCACCTCGGCCCTCGGCTCGCGTCGCCGGGTCACCTCGTCCTCGACCGCGACCAGGCGGGACATCAGCCGGCGCACCGCGTCCCGGTCGTCAGCGGACAGGGCGGTGTAGCGCTGCTCGGCGGCGTCCGCGAGGGCCCCGGCGATCCCCCCGACACGCTCGTGGTCCGGCCCGTCGATACGGTCGCCCTCCCGCTGCTCGAACATCCGACTCAGGACGAACTGGAGGAGGGGCAGCCGGCCGGGCGCGCCGGCGACGTCGGCGACCAGTCGGGCCACGACGGGCTCGGTGACCTCGACCCCGACGGCCCGCGCGGGCTCGACGATGGCGGCCACGAGCTCGTCCACGGACATCGGCGCGATGGGCTGGGCCAGGCTGGGGACGTGGGGCCCGAACGAGGGCGAGTCCAACGGGCGGTCGAAGAAGTCGGCGCGCACGGACGCGAGCAGGCGGCACGACGGGTCGCCCCGTTCGAGCGCACCCGCCAGCAGCGCGAGGAAGGCCTCCGCCTCGTCCCCGGGGGCGAGCGTGAACAGCTCCTCGAGCTGGTCGACGACGAGCACGAGCGCAGCACCCCGGCTCACGGTCTGGACGAGATCGGGGAGCGCCACCCCGTCGGACAGCATCGCCGCCACGTCGACCTCACCGTCGACCGCGACCATCCGCAGGGCCTGGGTGAGGGCCGCGAACGGATCGATGCCGGGAACCATGCTGGTCACCAGCGGCGGGTCCTCCGTGGCACGCAGCCGGGGGAGGACGCCGGCCGCGACCACGGACGACTTCCCACACCCGGACGGACCGACGAGGAGCACCCCGGGCTCGCGACCCATCCGTGCGACCACGGTGTCGACGAGGTGGTCGCGGCCGAAGAAGCGGTCGGCGTCGGGTTCGGCGAAGGCCGCCAACCCTCGGTACGGGTTGACGACGTCGTCGGTGCGCGGCAGTGGGGCCTCGGACGCGACAGCGGCGAGCTCGGCGGCCAGGGCGCCGGCAGTGGGATGCCTCCGGGAAGGGTCCTTGGCCGTCGCTCGGGCGACGACGCGGTCCACCGCCTCGTCGACCCCAGGGGTGCCCGTGTCCGCCGGGGGCAGCGGCTCCGAGCGATGGCGCCGGGACAGGGTGAGCGTGTCGGTGGCGTCGGGCCACGGCAGCCTTCCGGTGTACGCGACGTAGACCACCACTCCCAGGGCGTAGACGTCGGCAGCCGGACCGGCCCGGACGTCGTCGAACTGCTCGGGCGCCGCGAAGGTCGGTGACCCGACCGACCGCAGGTCGGGCACCTCGGGGTCGGGGCCGTCGTGCAGGGCGATGCCGAAGTCGGCGAGGTAGGCGTTGCCCTCGCGGTCCAGCAGGATGTTCGACGGCTTGACGTCGCGGTGCACCACGCCGCGGCGGTGCGCGAAGTCGAGGGCATCCGCGACCTCGGCCACGCACCGCACCAGCCGCTGGAGGTCGAACGGGCCCTGCCGCAGGACATCCTCGAGGTTGCCGCCGTCGACGTGCTGCATGACGAGGTAGGCGCGCCCGGCCTCGCGCCAGAAGTCGTGGAGCGGGACGACGTGCGGGTGGGACAGTCGGGCCACCGTCTGGGCCTCGACGGCGAACCGCCGCACGAACGCGGGATCGTCCGCCAGCTCGCTGCGGATGACCTTGACGGCGACGTCGCGCCCGACGGAGGGCTGATGCGCCCGGTAGACCACGGAGTGGGCGCCCACCCCGATCCGGGCTCCGAGGCGGTAGCCGCGCAGGCGGCGCCCTCGACGTCGCGGGCCATCCAGCTCGGGGGCCTGTCGCAGGATCGCGAGCTCGAGGTCGCGCACCTCGGTCGACACCTCGACGCCCAGGTCGTCCGCGAGCCGTCGCCGGTGTTCGGCGATGTCGGCGAGCGCATCGGCCTGACGTCCCGACCGGTAGAGGGCGAGCGCCCGCAGCGTCCGGAGTCGCTCACGGTAGGGGTGGTCGGCGAGCAGCGCTCCCGCCTCGGCGGCGACGTCACCGACGTCCTGGTCGAGCCGCAGCTCCAGCCGCAGCTCCTGCGCCGACACGTGCAGCTCGCCCAGTCGCCCGACCTCCGGCTCGACCCAGTCGAGGTGCTCGAGCCCTCGGAAGGGCGGACCCCGCCAGACGGCGAGGGCGTCCTCGACGAGTCCACCGGCCTCGTCGGGGTCCAGGCTGCGCAGCGCCCGTGCCACCGACGTCGCGAAGCGGCCGACGTCGGTCTCCTCGTCCGTCACCGCCAGGGCGTAGCCACCCGGGCGGGTGACGATGAGCTCCCCGTCGGGGTCGCCCGCCACCGTGCGCAGCCGCTTGACGTAGGTGCGGAGCGTGGGCACCGGCGACGACGGCTCCTCGTCGGGGTCCCACACGCGCGCCGCGAGCTGGTCCACCGAGAGCCCACCCGGGCCGGCGAGGAGCAGTGCGACGAGGATGCGGCGTTGGCGCGCGTTGACCACCGCGGCCGGCGCTCCCGCCCTACCGACCTGCACGTCCCCGAAGGCCCAGACCTTCATTCCCGGCCACGCTAGGGGCTCGGGGACGGCTTGGCCAGCCCCGTCGGACCCATACAGGTCGTCGGGCGGGCCGCCTCAGCCCCCGGTCGGCTGAGAGAGTCGCTCGAGAACACCGAGCAGCAGTGCCTCGCGCAGCGGGGCGGGGCAGGCGTCGAGCAGGGCATTGACCGGGGCCATCCGCTGCGGCAGCTCGATGCCGCCGCCCTCGCCGGCAAGTCCGGCCGCGGCCAGCAGCTGCGCGAAAGCGGTGTCGTCGAGGCCGGCGGGGTCGAGACCGGCCAGCATCCCGGTGAGACCGGGATCCACGGCGACGGGCCCGGCCTGCCGAGCGGCCGTGACCGCCTCACCCAGTGCCTCGACGAACTCGGGGACGCCGGGAGCCGTGGCGGCCGAGAGCGTCAGGTGGAGCGTGGGGGGCAGGTCGCGGTAGGTCATCTGCGGCTGGACGAACCATCCACGCGCGAGCATCTCGTCGGCGATCGTGAAGACGTCGCACGACCCGTCGGCCACGAGGGCGAGCAGCGTGGAGTCGGGCTCGGCGAAGACCTCGAGGCCGTCGATGCCACGGGCGGCGTCGGCGACCGCGAGCGTGGCCTCGCGCGCCGACCGGGCGAGCCGGGCGTAGCCCTCGGCGCCGATGCGGTGCGTCACCGCCCAGGCGGCCGCGAGGGGGCCGCCCGACTTCGTCGACTGCATCGTGCTGTTGAGCATGGTGTAGCCCGGCCAGTCGGCGGAGGCGAAGAAGTGGCCGCGCCTCAGCTCGGCGCTGCGGTGGAGCAGCAGGCTGACCCCCTTGGGCGTGTAGGCGTACTTGTGGAGGTCGACGCTGATGCTCGTGACGCCGGGGACGGCGAACGTCCACGGCGGGGTGCCCTCGAGGTGCGGGAGCACCCACCCGCCGATGCACGCGTCGACGTGGCAGCGGATGCCGCGCTCGGCGGCGAGCGCGGCGATCTCGGTGACCGGGTCGACGACGCCATGGGCGTACGACGGGGCCGAGGCGACGACGAGCACTGTGTGGTCGTCGACGGCGGCCGCCATGGCAGCCGGGTCGGCCCGGAGCGTGCCGTGGTCGACGTCGACGACGCGCGGCTCGAGGTCGAAGTACTTCGCCGCCTTGAGGAACGCCGCATGGGCGGTGACCGGGAGGACGATGTTCCCCCTCGGGGGCGTGCCGTCCGGCGCGGAGCCAGCCCGCGACGATCCGTCCCGGGCCCCCTCGCGGGCGGCGAGGACGGCAAGGAGGATCGACTCGGTGCCACCGGAGCTCACCGACCCGGCGAAGCCGTCGGGGGCGTCGAGGAACCGGCCTGCCATCGCGACGAGGTCGTTCTCCATCCGTAGCAGCGACGGGAACGCCGTGGGGTCGAGCCCGTTCGACGAGGCGAACATCGCGAGGGCCTCGAGCCCGAGGGCGTCGGCGTCGGCGAGCCCGGAGTCGTAGACGTAGGCCAGGGTCCGGCCACCGTGCACGGGCAGGTCGGCGGCCTGGAGCGCCCTCAGCGCGGCGAGGATCTCGTCGGCCGGCACGGGGGTCGCGGCGGTGATGTGGGAGTCGGGGGTCATCTGTCCACCTCCTGCAAGTGACCGTACCGGCTCACCGTCCGACCTCCGCGTCGAGCCGGTACCGGCGCAGCACGAGCATGGAGGCGACCACGAGCACGGCCGGCACGACCGAGAACCCGACCGCGATGGCCAGCTGGGCCGAGTCCGGCTGTGCCGCATCGGCATCCGTCGAAGAGACGTAGCCGCCTGCGGTGAGCACCGCGGCGTAGAGGAAGGGCCCGAGCGCGAGCCCGAGGGTCTCCCCCGCCGTCCACACCCCCGTGAACGTGCCCGCCCGCGACTGCCCGGTTCGGGCGGCGTCGACGGCCGCCACGTCGGGCAGCATCGCGAGGGGGAACATCTGGCAGGCGGCGTACCCGATGCCGACGACCGCCACGCTGAGCGCCGCCGGGACGAGCCCGACCCGGACCGTGACGAGCGTGGCCAGCGCGCCCCCGGCGAGCAGCACCGACCCCCACGCGTACCCGGTGCGCTTGTCCCGGGACTCGCCGAGCCGCTGCCAGAGCGGTGTCACGACGAGCGCCGGGCCGACGAAGCAGACGAAGAGCACCGTCGAGGCCAGGCCGCCGCCGAGCAGCACCCGGGCCACGTAGTCGACGCCGGCGAGCATCGCGCCGGTCGCCAGCGCCTGGAGCACGAAGACGAGGAGCAGCGTGCGGAAGGGCGGGGAGGACGCGACCACCCGCAGCTGCTCGCGCAGCGTGGTCCCCGCCGTCGCCTCCCCGGCCGTCGGCGCGTTCCGCGTGCCCCACCAGGCACCGAGGGTGCCGAGGAGGATGAGGACGCCGACGAAGACCCCGACGCCGCGGTAGCCCCAGGTCGGGCCGAGGGCGTCGCGGATGACCGGCGAGAGCCCGCCGCTGACCAGGATCGCGAGGGCGAGGATCGCGACCCGCCACGTCATCAGACGGGTGCGCTCGTCGTAGTCGTCGGTCATCTCGGCCGGCATCGCGACGTAGGGCACCTGGAAGAACGCGTAGGCCGTGGCGCACGCGAGGAAGAGGAGGACGACCCACGTCGTTGCGAGACCGGTCGGCGAGGTCGGCCCCGAGAAGAGGAGGAGGAACGCCAGGGCGAGCAGGGTGCCGGCGCGCAGCAGGAAGGGGCGCCGGCGACCGGCGGGGTTGGTCGACCGGTCGCTGATCCCGCCGGCGACCGGGTTGAGCACGACGTCCCAGGCCTTCGGCAGGAAGACGACGAGGCCGGCGATCCCGGCCGCGACACCCAGGCGGTCGGTGAGGTAGGGCAGCAGGAGCAGCCCGGGCACGGTGCCGAAGGAGCCGGTCGCGACCGATCCCAGGCCGTACCCACGACGAGTGGCCGGGGTGAGCGTCTGCGCCATGGCCCGGACCCTAGTGGCGATGATGGGGTCGTGGCTGCACGTCGGAGGTTCCGCGGCCGGATCGCGGGGGTGGGGTCCTCGTCCGGGATCCGGGTGGTGCTCGGCTGGTGGGTGGACTCCCCGTGGGGTGAGTTCGCCGACGCGATGGTCGAGCGCGCGGATGGGCACCGGGTGCTCCTCGCGCCGAACGAGTCGGTCGCCGACCTCGTCTCGTCGACCTACACGTTCGACGAGGTGCGGGTCGAGCCGTTCGGCGTCACCGCGGCGGGCGGGCAGACCTGGGCGGCGCGGTCGCCCTCGCTCGAGCTCGACCTCACCGTGGGGCGACGGACCGGGCTCGGGCGCGCACTCCGCCTCGTACCCCGAGCCGTCGCGACGAGCCCGGCGCTCACGTTGATCACCGACCCGGTGGCCCGGTCGGTCCTCGACGGCGTCCGCACCCGCGGGGTGGCCCGCCCCGGCCGCCGGGAGTACTACGGCGCCACCGACGTCCACGGCGTGACGGCCATGAGCGGCCGGCTCGACGGCATCCCGCTCGGTGAGCTCGCCCCGGTGGACCCGCCGACCCGCTTCGGCTTCTCGTCCACCCCGCGGCGGCCCTCCGTCACCGAGGTGGTCACGACGATCGTCGACACCGCGTGAGTCGGACCCACCGGTCCCCACCGTCTCGCCGGCAGCGGCGACCCCTCGTCTCGCGGCGGCACCGGTCCCCGTCGAGCGGCCGCGCCGGGTCAGGTGCGGGGCGTGATGCGCAGCAGCTCGTCGTCGTCGCCGTTGGTCGTCGTGACGTAGAGGGCGCCGTCCGGGCCGAGCCGCGCGGCCCGCAGCCGTCCGTACGGGCCGTTCGTCGCCTCCGGGATGGCGACGTCGGCGAGCGCGCCGTCCGCGGTGAGCTGGAGGACGAGGAGCTTCGCGCCCTTGAGCGCCGTGACGACGAGCGCTCCCTCGAACGCTCCCCACTGCGACCCCTCGAGGAACTCGGCCGCGCACACCGCCTGCGTCGTCGGGCCCGACTGCCACACCGCGGGCACGGCGTCCGGGAAGCGCTGCAGGTCGGTCATCGGGACGCTCTCGTCGTACCCGCCGACGGTGCCGCCCTGCGAGGGGTCCCAGCCGTAGTTGGCCCCCGGCTCGATCCGGTTGACCTCGTCGTTGAAGCTCGGCCCGTGCTCCGCGGTGTACACCTCTCCGGTGCCCGGCTGCACGGCCACGCCCTGGACGTTGCGGTGCCCGTAGCTGTAGACGTAGCGCTGCCGGGGGTTCGACGCCGTGGCGAAGGGGTTGTCGGGCAAGGGCTTCCCCGTCTCCAGGTCGAGCCGCAGCACCTTTCCTCCGAGGCTGGTCAGGTCCTGCGGGACCGAGCCGACGGCGGTGTCACCGGTGCCGACGAGCAGTGCCCCGTCGGCGGCGATCTCGGGGCGGCAGCCCGAGTGACGACCGGTCGAGATGGGCAGCCCGGTGAGCAGGTTCCTCACCCGGGTCGCGGCACGGCCGTCGTCCGAGAGCCGCCACGTCACGAGCCGGATGTCGACCGGAGCGCCGTTCTCCTGGTGGGTCTGGCAGGTCGTGAACTGCCGCGACGCGGCGAAGTCGGGGTGCACGACCATCCCGAGCAGGCCCCCCTCGCCGCTCACGTAGACGTCGTCGAGGTCGGCACTGACCCGGGTCACCCGGGCCCCCGGGCGCAGCCCGGAGACGAGGGAGATGCGTGCCGGCCGCTCGGTGACCAGGGCCGTCCCGTCCGGGAGGAACCCGACGTCCCAACCGTGCTCGAGTCCGCCGGTGACCACCTCGACCTCGAGGTCGGGGACCTCGGTGCTGCGCGGCGCCGGGCTCGGGGAGGTGGGGGCGCTCGTGGATGCCGTGCCGCTGGGCGCCGGCGCCGGCACCTCGCCGAGGTCGTCGGCCCCGCCGGTCGAGCACGCGGCGAGCGCGCCGACGAGTGCCAGGGTCGTGACGAGGGCTGCCGGGGCCCGCAGGGATCGCGCCATGCCCCATCCTCACCCGGGGAGGTCGGCGACGGCACGCTCGTAGGCGGTCGCGACCGAATCGAGATCCGCGCGGTACTCCGCGATCCGGCAGCCGAGCCCGTTGGGCTTCATGAGGATCCCCTCGGACGCCCACCGCTCACGGGCCTCGTCGCGCAGGCCCGCCGGCAGGTCGCCGGCGGCGTTGGTCACCCGCCACCACGTGACGTTGCCCCCGTACGCCTTCATGATCGAGCCCACCTGGCGCGGTCCGATCCCGACGAGCGCGGCGACGTCGCCGTAGGAGACGACCCGACCACGCGGCACCTGTTCCACGGCCCGCAGCACCCGCTCGACCACGACGTCGTCCACTCCGCCGAGTCTGCCGCACCGTCCCCGGCGCCCGCCCCGGCAGGAGTCAACGCCCGATGCCGCTGCCGACCTCCCACGGCGCTATCGGTGAGTTCTCGAGGACCCAGACCTCGAGGTCCTGCATCCAGCCGGTGAGGACGAGGACGCCGACGAGGACGAGCAGCAGCCCCAGGCCGCGACGGAACCACGAGTGCGGGTCGGCCGCCCACCGCAGCCGACGCACCACCCGCTGCCCGCCGAGGGCGACCGCCAGCAGCACGGCGACGAGCCCGACGACGTACGTGGTGAGCAGCGCCAGGCCGCGGGCCGGCTCGGCGGGCAGCACCGTGACGACGACGTACCCGTAGAGCGGGCTGCACGAGGTGAAGACGGGCCCGAGGGCGGCACCGGTGAGGATCGCGCCGACGGTGCCGCCCCGCTGGGTGGCCGCGTGGAGGCTTCGGGCGCTGCCGCCGGACAGCCCCGTCGCCACCGAGACGCGATCCCACAGCTCGGGCACCGCCGTGACGAGGCCGAGTCCCACGAGCAGGCCTCCACTCACCCACTGCCACACCGAGGTCGGCACCCCGAGGAGGGCCGTCGTCGCCCGCAGCGCGAGCGTGAAGACGAAGACCGACGTGCCGAGCGAGACCGTGACGAGCAGCGCCCGGCGGGTGCCGGCGTCCGGGCCCCCGGCGAGGGACCCGCCCACCACCACCGGCAGCAGCGAGAGCGCGCACGGTGCCAAGGTGGTGAGCGCCCCTGCGAGGAGGGCGCCGACGAGGGCCAGCGTCATCCGGGCTCCCGGGTCACACCGTCGAGCCGAGGATGGCCGCGCCGTCCTCCGAGCCGGTCCACTTCGCCAGCTCGCCGCCGCTGTCGTCGACCTGGACGAACGTGTGCTGCTGGGTCACGCCGTAGCGCTGGCGGAGCTCGGTGGCATCGTCGAAGTCGACCTTGACGACGGTCAGTCCGTCCGGGATGCCCGTCTCGCCGATGGCGGCCTCGGTGGCCCGGCAGGACGGGCACCAGGAGGCGTGGAAGAAGTAGACGACCTTGGTGCCGGCGTGGGCCGCGGGGTCCTTCTCGTAGTCGGCGAGGGTCAGGTACGCCCCACCCGCCGTCGACGCAGGTGCCGAGCCGCCCGTCGCGACCGTGGGCGAGTCCGATGCGGCGGCGGCTCCGGGTGCCACCTGGTCGGTCGTGGCGGAGCCACACGCCGCCAGGGTCAGGGCCAGGGCGGCGGCGGCCAGGGCGGGAACCACGGTGCGGCGCATCGGCATCCTCCTCGTCGGTGCGCCGGGGGTCTGCCGGCGCACCTCCAGTGAACGTCGTCGGGGTGCCGCCGCCCCAGCGTGCGCGGCAACCCGTCACCTCCGGGTAAGGAGCGAGCCGTCGACCGGTGGGCCGGCCGGGCCGACCACCGTCAGCGGGCCCTGGGGATCGCGAGGGTGAAGGTGCAGCCGGACCCGTCGGCGAGGTTCTCCGCGCGTGCGTCGCCCCCGTGGCCGCGGGCGACCTCGCGCGCGATGGCCAGGCCCAGCCCCATCCCGCGGTCCGAGCGGGCCGTGTCGCCCCGCCACCCCGGCTCGAAGACGTGCTCGAGGTCCTCGGGCGGGATGCCGCCGCACCCGTCGGTGACGGAGACCTCCACCCGCCCCGCGGCGACGCGCGTGCACACCTCGACCCGCCCCCCGGGGCGCGTGTGCTGCACGGCGTTCCTGAGCAGGTTCGTGACAGCACGGGTCACCCCGCCCGCGTCGAGGTCGAGCACGGAGCCGGAGAGCGCCCGGGCCGCGACCTCGACCCCGGCCGCGTCCGCCAGCGGCAGCACCGTCGCGACCGCGTCGGAGACGAGGTCGTCGAGCGCCGCCGGGCCGGACCGGCTCACCGGGGTCCCGTGCAGGCGGGAGAGCTCGGCGATGTCGTCGACCATCGCGTCCATCCGGTCGACCTCGCCGACGATCCGGCCGTGCGCGGCGCGAGGGTCGGCGACGGCGCCGTCCTCGAGTGACTCGGCGAGCGCGCGGATGCCGGCGAGCGGGGTCCGAAGGTCGTGCGAGAGCCACCGGATCATCTCGCGACGGGAGGTCTCCACCTGCTGGGCGCGGTCGCGGTCGGCGCGTTCCTGGGCGTGCTCGGCCTCGAGCCGCCAGACCCGGCGGGCCAGCACGAGCCCGACTATGACGGCCATCGGCGCACCCGCGAGCAGCACGAACAGGAGGGTGCGGTAGTCGTCGGTACCGATGAGCATCGAGCGGCTCGCCACCGCGACACCCGCCCCGAGGGAGGCGACGAGGACGATGGGGGCCCCGAAGGCGGCGTACGCCGGACGGCGCCCGGCGAGCCGGGCGAGCGCGAGCGCGCCCGCCGTCCCCGCCACGGCGGTCACGGTCGCGGAGAGGACGACCGCGGAGGTCTCAGGCGTCACCGGCACGCTCCGGAGGCTCGGCGAGGGCCTCGGCGCTCCCCGAGGCGTCCTCCGTGCCGTCGGCGCCGGTCGAGCCTGCGTCCCACCGGTACCCGCGCCCGAAGACCGTCGACAGGCGCCGCGGGTCGCTCGGGTCCGCCTCGACCTTCTCGCGCACCCGGCGCACGTGCACGGTGACCGTCGACGGGTCCCCGATGTCCCAGCCCCAGACCTCCTTGATGAGCTGGTCGCGCGACCAGACGACGCCCGGGTGCTGGAGGAACCACGCGAGCAGGTCGAACTCGCGAGCGGTCAGCTGCAGCGGCGACCCAGCCCGTCGGGCGGCCCGGGCGCCGAGGTCGAGCTCGAGGTCGCCGTCACGGAGGGTGCCGCTGACCTCCGCCGGTGGCCCCGCCGTGCGGCGCAGGACCGAGCGCACCCTCAGCTCGAGCTCGCGGAGGCTGAACGGCTTGGTCACGTAGTCGTCGGCACCGTGCTGGAGGCCCTGGACGCGCTCGTGCTCCTGGCCGCGTGCGGTGACCATGATGAGCGGGAGGTCGCGCCGCATCGAGCGCAGCCGGCGGGTGACCTCGAGGCCGCCGAGGCCGGGCAGCATGAGGTCGAGCAGGACGAGGTCGGCGGGGCGCGCGGTGAAGTGGTCGACCGCCGCCTCCCCGTCGGCCACGGCGTCGACCTCGTGACCCGCGCGCGTCAGGTACGCCGCGACGGCCTCCCGGACCGTCGTGTCGTCCTCGACGAGCAGGATGCGCACCACATCCCAAGGCTAGGGGCGCCCGGCGTCGGCGCACGGCATCCGACGGGAGCGGGGTAACCGGTAGGAAAGGTCCCCCCGGCCCGCACGCCGGGTCACACCGGTCCGGATCCGCCGAGGCACCGGCTTCCCCGCCGAAGCACCGAGGAGAAGTCGGTGCCCGGCCGGGGACTTCGGGGTCACCCCGAAGAGCCGGGTCGGGCGGGGGAACGCGCCGGCGGATGGACGCCGTGGGGTGCGCGACCTGCCGGGCTGCGAGACTGGGGGCATGCGACGGATCGTCCAGAGCAGGAAGCTCCAGAACGTCCGGTACGACGTGCGGGGCCCCATCCTCACCGAGGCCCAGCGCCTCGAGGCGGAGGGCCACAAGATCCTCAAGCTCAACATCGGCAACACGGCGCCGTTCGGCTTCGAGGCTCCCGAGGCGATCGTCGCCGACATGATCCACAACCTGCCGAACAGCCAGGGCTACGCCGACTCCAAGGGCATCTACTCCGCCCGCACGGCGGTCGCGCAGTACTACCAGTCGCACGGCCTGCGCGACACCGGCGTCGAGGACGTCTTCATCGGCAACGGGGTCTCCGAGCTCATCACGATGGTGCTCCAGGCGTTCATCGACGACGGCAACGAGATCCTCGTCCCCGCCCCCGACTACCCGCTGTGGACCGGCGCGGTCTCGCTCTCCGGCGGCACGCCGGTGCACTACCGCTGCGACGAGTCGAACGGGTGGGACCCCGACCTCGCCGACATCGAGTCCAAGATCACCGAGAACACCCACGCCCTCGTCGTCATCAACCCGAACAACCCCACCGGGGCCGTGTACTCGGAGGCCACCGTGCGCGGGCTCGTCGACATCGCCCGCCGCCACGACCTCGTGCTCATGGCCGACGAGATCTACGAGAAGATCATCTTCGACGACGCCGTCCACCACCACGCGGCGACCTTCGCCGACGACGACGTCCTCTGCCTGACCTTCAGCGGCCTGTCGAAGGCCTACCGGGTCTGCGGCTACCGCGCCGGCTGGGTCGTGGTGAGCGGTCCCAAGCACCTCGCGGAGGACTTCCTCGAGGGGCTGACCCTCCTGTCGAACATGCGGATGTGCGCCAACGTCCCGGCGCAGCACGCCATCCAGACGGCTCTCGGCGGCTACCAGTCGGTCAACGAGCTCATCGTGCCCGGGGGCCGCTTCCGGGAGCAGTCCAGGCTCGCGTGGCAGCTGCTCAACGAGATCCCCGGGGTCTCGTGCGTGGAGCCGCGTGGGGCGCTGTACTGCTTCCCCCGCCTCGACCCCGAGGTGTACCCGATCGAGTCCGACGAGGCGTTCGTCATCGACCTGCTGCGGGCCAAGAAGCTCCTCGTCACGCACGGGACCGGCTTCAACTGGTTCGAGCCGGACCACTTCCGGCTGGTCACCCTGCCCGACGTCGAGGTGCTCACCGAGGCCATCGGCCGCATCGCCGACCACCTCGCGACGCTCCGGGGCTGACCCGCTCGCGCCTGCGGGCCGGTTCCGCCCGGCGACCGTATGCTCCGGACCATGCGCCGACGCCCCGCCCCACCGGTCACGGACGTCTTCGAGACCTTCGCGCACCGGGTCGAGGACCAGGGCGGCCACCGCGGTCGCCGCCGCTCCACACCCAGCACGGGCTCGGTCCTCCGCTCCGCCGGCATCACCGTGGGCCTCATGGCGCTGACGGCCGTGGGCTTCGTCGTGGGTGCGTGGCTCGCCTCGAAGGTCGTGCCCCAGGTGGGCTGGGTCAACCCGCTGTGGGAGGGGCTCGCCTACCTCCTGTGGTGCACGGTGTGGGGCGCCCTCGCGGCCGGGGTGACCCTCGCGATCGGCGTGGTCGTCGTGGGCCTGCCGTGGGTCCGGCGTCAGCGGGGCGCGGGCGCCACCTCCACCTCGACGCCGTAGGACCAGCCGAGCGCGAGCGGTAGCGAGTCACCGCTCCAGAACCGCCCGGGGTCGTACCAGTTCGTGGGGCTGTCGGACCGTAGGATCCCCATCTCCTCGAGGGTCAGGGCAACGACCTCTGCGCAGTAGGCCGCCTCGGGGCGCACCCGCTTGGCCTCGGCCGCCCGGCGCGTCAGGTGCCCGTCGCGCCCGCGGACCCAGCGCCAGGCCAACCCCATCGTCGACGGGAAGGAGACCCCGTCGAGCCGCGCGACGACGCGCATCGCCGCATCCTCCTGGTCGCGGCCCGACGTCGGCGAGAGCTGACGCAGCCAGGCCCGCTGGTGGTAGCGCTCCTGCCAGGTCATCACCGCATCGTGCAGGTCGTGCAGCTGAACCCCGCGGTGGTGGTCGCCGGTCCACACGTCCCGCAGCGAGCGGCCGAGCTCGGCGTGCCACATCAGCGGCGGCAGGTCGTCGATGACGATCGCCATCCCGACATGGTTGACGGGGGCATTGCTCGCGGCCTGGATGGCCCGGTCGGCGAGCGTGTCACCACGGAAGACCCACAGGTCACCCGTGCGGGTCGCGTCCACGGCGTCGGCGAGGAGGACGGGGGTCGTGCGGGTGCGCGGCATGGGCCCAGTGTGCCGAAGCGGGCCGGCCGTACGCTGGAGCAATGGCGAACGCGAACCGCTGGTGGAAGATGCTCGGTGTCGCCAGCGTCGTCGGGGTGGTGGCCACCGGCGCGCTGGTCGCCCGCGACGAACGGCAGCGCCGTGCCTACAGCCCGGACGAGGTCCGCGACCGACTGCGTGATCGGCTCCAGGAGCCCGACCCGCCGGGCCCGGCGGGCGACGCGGCGACCTGACCGGACGGCCGCGCGACGACGACCTCAGGCGGCGGCCGGTGCCTCGGTCCGGGTGCGCTTGAGCTCGAAGAAGCCCTCCGTGCCGGCCATGAGCAGCGCACCGTCCCAGAGCCGACCGGCGTCCTCGCCACGCGGGATCCGTGTGATGACGGGGCCGAAGAAGGCGATGCCGTTGACGGCCACGACGGGGGTCCCCACGTCCTCGCCGACGAGCTCGATGCCCGCGCGGTGGCTGGCCCGGACGTGCTCGTCGAACTCGTCCGACGTCGCGTGCTGCGCGAGGTCGCCCGGCAGACCGACCTCCTCCAGGGCGCCGGCGATGGCGGCGTCGACGTCCTCGACACCATCCCGGTGGAACCGGTGACCGAGCGCGTCGTAGAGCGGCTTGACGAGCTCGGGGCCCCGCAGCTGCTCGACGGCCGCCACGACCCGCACCGGTCGCCAGGCCCGTGCCAGTCCGTCACGCTGCTCCGGTGTCAGGCCTTCACGGTGCTCGTTGAGCACGGCCAGGCTCATCACGTGCCAGCGGACGTCGACCTGACGCACCTGCACGACCTCGTCCATCCAGCGGGAGGTCGCCCAGGCGAACGGACAGAGCGGGTCGAACCAGAAGTCGGCGACGTCGCGGCGGGACACGGTGGATCATCTCCTCGGCAGGTCGGTGTCACATCTCCCCCGTCGGTTCGCCCGCAGCGCGGGTACCGACGTCAGCGGAAACGGCCCCCGCCCCGGTGACAATTCCCGGGTTCGACACGGGGCCACCCGTCAGGCGTGCCCGCTCGCCAGGCCCTCGAGGCGGTCGTAGCCCTCGGACATGCCCTTCTCCATCCCCGACCGGACCATCGCGTCCCGGCCCTCGACGGTCCGGCCGATGCTCCGACCCCGCAGCCGGGTGCGGCCCTGGCCGAGGTCCTCGAACCAGAGGAACTCCAGCGCCACCTCGTCCGGCATGCCCTCGAACTCGAAGGTCTGCAGTGCGAGGTCGTTCTCGCGGATCGTGTGGAAGCACCCACGGAACCAGAACTCCCGCCCCTCCGGGTCGCGATGCACGTAGCGGTACCCGCCACCGCTGACGAAGTCCCACCGCTCGGCCACCATCTCGTAGCCGTGCGGTCCGAGCCACCGCACGACCAGGGCGGGGTCGCGGTGGGCCTCGAAGACCGCGGAGACGGGGGCGTCGAACTCGCGGGTGAAGTCGATCCACGGCACGCCGTCCGGGACCTCGAGGTGCAGTGCGTTGGTCATGTCGTCTCCTCGTCGGCGGCGCGGCCCTCGTCGAGCACGGCGTCGAGCCGGCGGAACCGCCGCTCATGGGCAAGGCGGTAGCCGTCGATCCACGCCGTGAGCCGCTCGAGGGCCGCAGGGTCGAGCGAGACCGGTCGGCGCTGCGCTTCCCGGCCCTTGGTCACCAGGCCCGCCTGCTCGAGGACCCGGATGTGCCTCGAGACCGCCTGGAGGGAGATCTCGAACGGTTCGGCGATCTCGTTCACCGTCGCCGGTCCCCGGCTCAGGCGGGCGACGATCGCCCGGCGCACCGGGTCCGCGAGAGCCGCGAAGCCCGCATCCACCCGGTCGTCACCCACCGGGTCATTCAATCACTAGGTTGATCAACTGTACAGTTGATAACCTAGGTAGTCGGCCCCGCCAGATTCGGCAGGCCGAGCGCCGGACCGAGGACGGCGTAGATCTGCCGGATCACGGCGGCGTTCTCGCCCTCCGGGTCGACGAGGTCGTGGCGGTAGCCGAGGGCCTGGGGGAAGACGAGGTCCTGCCGCTCGACACCCGGCTGGGTGAGCGCGGCGGCCACGCGGTCGACGCCCGAGTTGCTCACGGCGGCGTCGCTCTCGTTCGTCACGACGACCAGGCGCCCGAGCGGGGTCGAGCGAACCGGCTCGGCCTGCGCCGCCCGCCCGACCGCGAGGAACGCACCGAGCGAGCGCAACGAGTAGCGCGGATAGGCGTACGGCGGGTCGGCAAGCGCCGCCTTCTTCTCCCCGTCCCACCAGAGGTGGACGTCCGGGGTGTACGCGAACAACCTCGACACCGGCCCCACGGCCACCTCGGGCAACACCTTCGGAACGACGAGCGGTGCGATGAGCACGGCCTCGGAGACGTCGTCGCGCTGGTGGGCCAGCCAGGCGGCCAGCGTCCCCCCGCCGGAGAGCCCCACGACGCTGACCTCCAGTCCCAGCCCCGCTGCGATGTCGACCGCCTGCTCGGCGGTGTCGACGAGCTCGCCGGGTGTGATGTCCGAGAGCGCCCCCGTCATCCGGTCCGCCTCGCCGTGGCCGGGGAGGCGCGGGACGACGACGCTCCACCCGGCGGCGGCATACGCCTCGGCGACGGCGGAGAACTGGGCCGGGCAGTTGGTGTAGCCGTGGAGGAGGACCACGGCGTGCTGGGTGGTCCGGCCGTGCGCGACGACCCGACTTCGGCACACCTCCGCGACGTCCGACCCGTCGCGGGCCGACAAGGCCTCGGCGAGCCGGACGGCCTCGGCGTAGTCGTGGGCCGGCGCAGCCTCGACGGCCAGCGGGTCATCGAGCACCGGCGTGAAGAGGAGCACGCCCAACGTTGCGAGCAGGGTGACGAGAACCGCCCCGAAGATCAGGGGCCAGCGCCGCGGATGCCGCGGCGAACCAGTGGGGTCGGTGGACGGCGTCGACGGCACGCGGGAATCATCGCATCCTGCGCCCTAGGGTGGCCGGATGGTCACTGACGCCCCCTCGTGGCTGGACCGGCCGGGCCACCGCGCGTGGCTCGAGGACGGCTTCGCGCGGGTCCTCGCGTTCGTCCTGCCGTCGATCCGGCCGGGCGGCGGGTTCGACTGGCTGGACGCCGACGGACGTCCCATGCCCGGCCGCGACCCCCAGCTGTTCCTCACCGCACGGATGGCGCACGCGGCCGCGACCGGGGTCCGGCGCGGCGTCCCGGGCGCCGGTGAGCTGCTCGACCACGGGATGGCCTCCCTGCTGGGCCTGCACGCCGACCCCGAGCACGGGGGATGGCTCAGCCGCCCCGGGGCGGTCACCCGGAAGGCGACGTACGACCACGTCCACGTCGGACTCGCCGCGGCCTCCGCGCACGAGGTCGGACACCCGGACGCCGACCGCCTGCTCGCCCTCGTCGCCGAGGTCATCGACCGACGGCTCTGGGACGAGGAGGCCCAGATGCTGCGGGAGTCCTTCGCCCCGGACTGGTCCGACGAGGAGGACTACCGCGGCGCGAACGCGAACATGCACGGGCTCGAGGCCTTCCTCGCCATCGGCCGGGCGACCGGCGACGCGGTCTGGCACCGGCGGGGTCTCGCCATCGCCACGCGCCTCGTCGACGGGGCCGCCCGCGACCACGGCTGGCTGCTGCCCGAGCACTTCACCCGCGACTGGACGGTGCTGCCCGAGTACAACCGCGACGAGCCGATGCACCCGTTCCGCCCCTTCGGCGCGACCCCGGGCCACTCGCTGGAGTGGGCGAGGTTCCTCCTCGAGCTCGACGCCTCACCGCTACTGGCCGAGCGCCCCGGGTGGCTCGTCGACGCCGCGGAGCGGCTCACCGGTCGGGCCCTGGACGTCTGGGGGGTCGACGGCCGGCCGGGCCTGGTCTACACGCTCGACTGGGGCGGCCGGCCGGTCGCCGACGTCCGGCTGCACTGGCCGGTGTGCGAAGGCATCCAGGCCAGCGCAGCGCTCGTCCGGCGTACCGGGGACCCCCGTTGGGAGGGCTGGTACCGGCAGCTCTGGGACCACGCCGCGCGGTACTTCGTCGACGACCGGGGGACGTGGCGGGGCGAGCTCGACGACCGGATGGAGGAGGCCGGCCGCCTGTGGCCGGGCCGCCCCGACGTCTACCACTGCGGGGGCGCGCTGACCGGCCCGCTCGAGGCCTGAGCGGCGTGCGCGAGGATGCCCGCATGCTGCCCGCGCGCACCATCGACCTCACCGCCGACGGCCTGCTGCTCCAGGTCGTCACGACCGGGGCCTCGGTCCGGCGGCTCGCGGTCGTCTCGGCGGGTCGGGAGGTCGACCTCCTCCTCGGGCTCCTCGACCCGGCGGGGTACGCCGACAACGGCGCCTACCTGGGGGCCACCGTCGGTCGGTACGCGAACCGCATCGCCGGCGGCCACTTCCCGCTCGGCGGACGGACCGTGCACCTGGCGACGAACCAGCACGGGAACACCCTGCACGGCGGACCGGACGGCTTCGACGGACGTCCGTGGACGGTGGTCGAGGAGGGCACCGACCACGTGACGCTCACCCTGACCAGTCCGGACGGCGACCAGGGCTTTCCCGGGACCCTCGAGGTGACGGTGACCTACCGGGTCGCCCCCGGCGAGGTGACGATCGAGCACCTGGCGCGCACCGACGCGCCGACCGTCGTCAGCCTGACGACGCACGCGTACGTCCAGCTCGACGGCGCCGGGTCCGGGACGGTGGACGACCACACCGTCCAGGTCGACGCCGGCGTCGTGCTGCCCGTCCGTGAGGACACCGTCCCCACCGGGGAGCTCCGGGCGGTCGACGGGACACCGTTCGACCTGCGAGCACCCCGCCGGGTCGCCGACGTGCTCGCGGCCGACGACGAGCAGCTGCGCCGAGCCGCCGGGCTGGACCACTGCTACCTGCTCCCCGGGACCGGGATGCGACGGGCGGCGCGTGCCGTGGGGAGCAGCGGGCGCTGGCTCGAGGTGCACACCGACCGCCCGGGTCTCCAGGTGTACACCGGGCAGCACCTCGCCGACGCGGACGCGACCGGGTTGCACGGCCGCCGCCACGGCGCCCGCGACGGCCTGGCGCTGGAGACCCAGGAGCTCCCCGACGCGCCGAACCACCCGGACTTCCCCAGCGCGGTGCTGCGCCCGGGCGAGGAGTACCGGGGTCGCACCGTGTGGCGGCTCGGCGGCTGAGCCGGAGGCTCAGGCCGGGACGGCCGCGGCCAGCCCCGCGACGGCGCCGGTGAAGCACTCCTGCGGTGGCGTGACGAGACCGGCTCCGACCTGGCCGGTCCCGGCGACCCTTCCCGCCATCCCCGTGTTGATCTGGGGCAGCGTGCCCGTGCGGACGACCTTGGTCACGTCGATCCCCGTGGGCGTCCCGCGGAAGCCGAGGATCGGCACCTGGTAGGCGGTGTGCTCGCCCACGGTCACCTCGTACATCCGCCGGGTCGTCGCGAGGGCGAACGGCACGTCGCCACCGACGAACCGGACGATCGCGGGGGCCGCGGCCATGGCGAACCCCCCGATGCCGCCCGTCTCGGTGATCGCCGAGTCGCCGATGTCGGGGTTGGCGTCCTCGGGTCCGAAATCACCGAGGAAGAGCCCGTCCGGCGTGCCGGCGGGGCCCGTGAACCACTGCTCGCCGGTCCCCGACACCCGGATGCCGAAGTCGGTGCCGTTGCGTGCCATCGTCGTGACGACCGTCGAGCCCGGGATCCCCTCGGCCGCCCGCGTGGCGAGCTTGCACGCGGGCATCCCGAGGTTGAGGAAGAAGTGCTCGTTGGCGCCGGAGAAGCGGACCGCCTCGGCGACGTCCGCCGAGGACGCGTCCGCCGTGATCATCCCGGGTAGCAGCTCGCGCAGGAGCATGAGGGAGCCGGCGCGGTTGCGGTTGTGCCCCTCGTCTCCCATCTGGAGCATCTGCGCGATGATCGCGCGGATGTCGACGGAACCCACCTGACGGACCGCCTGGCGCAGGATCGGGCCGAGCACGCCGCCCATCCACCGGAGCCGCTCGATCACCTCCGGACCGAACGCGCCGTACCGCAGCACCTTGCCGAGGCCCTCGTTGAGCGTGCACCACGAGTCGTTGCCGTGGACCTCGTCGTGGAGCGCGTACATCCACATCGACGGGCTGACGACGCCCGCCATCGGGCCCACCGCCCCCCGGTGGTGGCACGGCTCCAGCTCGAACCGGCCGGCGGCCAGGAGGCGCTCGGCCTCCTCCGCGGTGTCGGCGAGACCCTCGAGGAGCACCGCTCCGACGAGCGCGCCCCGCATCGGCCCGGAGGCCCGGTCCCACTCGATCGGCGGCCCCGCGTGGAGGAACGTGCCGCGCTCGAGCCCGACCGCCTCGGCGGCGGGCAGGACGTCGACGAGGGTCGCGCCGGCGCTGGTCATCCGCTCGAACGCCAGGCCGTTCGCCGGCTCGCGCCGGGGGTCGGCCATGACCCGGGAGAGGGCCTCCTCGGTTCCTCCGAGCGGGGGGTGCCAGGGGACCTCGGTGACCGGCACCGCCTGCTCGCGCAGGGTCTCGGCGAACAGGGCGACACCCGAGGTCGCGACGACGGGGTCGGTGACGAGGAGGCCGTGCAGCGGTCGGGTCATCGGGCGCTCCTCAGCTGGGCGACGGCGTGGCGTGCGGCGGCGGCGTTGGAGAGGAAGACCGAGGCCCCGGCCGCGGCCAGCACGTCCTGGCACCGGGCCCGGCCCTGCGGGTCGGCGTCGGTCCCGCAGAGGGACACGACGACGCGCAGGGCCCGACCGGCCGCGTGGGCGGTGTCACGGGCGCCACGGACGGCGGCAGCGAGGTCACCGGCGGGGTCGGGGTGGGCCCCGTGGCCGAGGACGAGGTCGAGGAGGAGGACGCCGCAGGTCGGGTCGGCACCCTCGGCGGCGAGCCGTTCGGTGCGCAGGGTGGGGTCGATCATCGGGTGGGCCCGGCCGCGGGTCAGCTCGTCCGCACCGAAGTCGACCACCGCGTGGCCCGTCGTCGACAGGTCGGCCGGAAGCGTCGGCCCGTGCCCGAGGTTGGTCTCGACCGGTCCGAGCGAGGCCGCGGCGATGAGGGCGGCCTCCTCGGCGAGGGTGCCGCCGCAGAAGAGGCCGCGCAGGGCCGGTCCGGCCGGGAGGTCACGGTCCTCCGCGTCCGCGAGATGGCTCGGCCACTCGGGAAGGTCGTGGCCCTCGGCCGTGAGGGCCCTCTCGACCGCAGTCGTGAGGTCCGGGCGGTCCGCGCCGAGGGTCGCCCAGTGGACCGTGAGGCCGACCTCGGCCGCCTCGGCCCGGACCCGCTCGAGGACCGCCGCGTCCGGCGGCTTGGAGACGACGACGACCGAGGTGGTGCCGGGGTCGTCGGCCAGGGCCCGGAGTGCCTGCCGGGTCGAGCGTCCCGCCACGGCGGCGGACAGGTCACGGCCGCCGACCCCGAGGCAGTGGCTGACGCCGACGCCCGCCGCATCGAGGAGGCACATGACCTGCTGCGCACCCGTGCCCGAGGCCGCGACGAGCCCGACCGGACCCGAGCGGGTGACGTTGGCGAAACCGAGCGCGGCGCCACCGACGAGCGCGGTGCCGCAGTCGGGGCCCATGACGAGGAGGTCACGAGCGGCTGCGGCATCCTTGAGCGCGACCTCGTCCTCGACGGACACGTTGTCGGAGAACAGCATCACCGAGGCCCCGGCCTCGAGGGCGTCGTAGGCCTCGGTGACGGCGTGGGCGCCGGGGACCGAGACGACGGCCAGTCCGGCGCCGGCCCGGCGGACGGCCGACCCGAGCGTCATCGGCGGGACCTCCTCCTCCGCGCCGCCCGTGGGGGCCTGCCGGAGGGCGGCGAGCTCGGCCTCGACCGCCGCGACCCCCACCCGGACGGCCGCCTCGTCCTCCGCGCGGAGCGCGACGACGAGGTCGTTGGGCCCGGCGTCCGGAGGGACGTCGAAGCCCATGCCCCGCAGGACCTCGAGGTTGAGCTCGGTCGCCATCGCCACCTGGGCGGCGGAGACCCCCTCCGTGCCCGCGACCGCCGTGGAGACCTGGAGCAGGCTCACCGAGTCGTGGTAGGCGCCGCGGCGCAGCTCGACGTGGACGCTCATGCGGCGATCCTTCCGGTCGGGGCAGGGGTCGCGAGGGCGGCCGTCACCCCGGCGACGAGGTCCCGGCCCGAGCTGTGCCCGATGCGGAGCACCGGCCCCAGGGCGGCCAGCGTGCCGGCACCGTCGCCGGCGGAGACGGCGTCGACGAGCGCGACCGCCTCGGGGGCGGCCCATCCGTCGGCGGCCGCGTCGAGCAGCGCCGCGGAGACCGCCGTCGTGGCACGGAGGCGGGAGCGGACGGCAACGGCCAGGACGGCGGCCCGGGGGTCGCCGAGCGCCCGCAGCTGGAGCAGCGCGCCGGCGAGCGCGTCGTCGCCGCTCGGGGTCAGCCCCGGGCCGCGACCGACGAGCGCCCCGACGGCGGTCTGCGGGTCGTCCGCGCCGAGCGCGCCGACCACCTGATCGAGCAACCACCCGGGTGCGGCCGGGGCGCGGAGGGTCTGCAGTGCCTCGTCGAGGACGGAGGGTCTCCTCACCCCCCGCGCGCTCACAGCCACCCGGGCGGGGGTCCAGTGGCGAGCGGCGACGAGCTCGAGGCCCGGCAGGACGATGCGACCTGCGCCGACCCGCACCGGGTCCCCGGCGCGCACGCCCCAGTCGAGGTCGCGGGAGCACACGGCGAGGCGCACCGCGGTCGGGAGTGCGACGGCATCCCGGGGCAGCACCGGCAGGACGACCCCGGACACCTCGGCGAACAGGCCGTACCGGTGCACCCCGAGGACCGTGCCGCGGTGGGGACGGCCGGCGACGACGCCGGAGACGAGCGGCGAGACGGCGGCGGGCAGCACGCGTGCAGGCTCGGGTGGACCGGGCCGGGGCGCACGCATACGGCGACGGTAGTGAGGTGGCTACAGTGACCCGATGGTCAGAGTTGCCAACGATGACCCTCCCGCGCCGCAGACCTTGCCAGCCGCCCGAGGGGCGTCGGCGTCCGTGCCACCCCCTCCCGGCGTCGGGCCGCTCCCGGAGGACCCGACTGCGCGGGCCGCCGCGCTCGAGCGGATCGTCGAGCACCAGGCGGCGCTGCTCCAGCGCGAGGACGAGGTGCACCGGGTGCTCGTCCGCGTGGTCCTCGCCGGTGGGTCCCTCGCCGAGCTCTGCCACGCGGTGGCCGGAGTGGTCGGCGGCGCGGTCGTCGTGACCACCACCGACGGCCGCGTGCTCGCGACCGGCGGCGAGGAGGGCCAGGTCGACCGGGCGCTGGGCCTGCCCTGCTTCGACCGCACCGGGCGGCTCGTCGTCGAGGACGAGCCGGTCGGCCACCGCGAGGATGGTGACGGTGCCGACCCGGGGCGCGCGTTCGTGCGCATCCTCGCCGGGGCCTCCGACCACGGCCTGCTCGGCGCCTTCTCGGCCGGGGCCGCGCTGTCGGCCACCGACGTCCACGTGCTGGAGCGGGCGGCGACCGTGGCCGCGCTCGCCATCGCCAAGGAGCAGGCAGTGGCGGCGGTCGAGGGCAAGTACCGCGCGGAGTTCCTCCGCGACGCCCTGGCCGGGCGGGCGGGCGACCCGGCCGAGGCCGCCTCGCACGCGGCATCCCTCGGGTGGGACATCGACCGGCCGATGGTCGTCGTCGTCGCCGAGACCGACGAGAACGACGCCGAGTCGACCCGGGAGCCGGAGGAGGTACGCAGCCTCCAGGAGCGCTTCGTGCGGGCGTGGACCCAGGCGGTCCGAACCCGCGACCCGCGCGTCCCGGTGGCCGGGTTCAGCCAGGAGGTGGTCGTCCTCCTGCCGGTCGAGCAGGACGCCGACACCGAGACCGTGCTGCGCCCCGTCGGTGACCTGGTGCGAGAGGTGCGGGGCGACGGAGGGGGCGGTCGGCGCACGTTCTCGACCGGCGTCTCGCGGACCGTGCTCTCGGTCGCCGACCTGCCCCAGGCGTACGAGGAGGCGCTGACGGCGGTGCACGTCGGACGCCAGGTGCACGGCGCGTCCGGGGTCTCGCACTTCCACCAGCTCGGGATCTACCGGCTGCTCGCGCTGGTCCCCGACAGCGCCGACCTGCGCCGGTTCGTCGTGGAGTCGCTCGGCGAGCTCGCCACCGACGACGCCCCGGAGAACGCCGACCTGCGCCACACGCTGTCGGTCCTCATCGACACCAACCTCAACGTCGCCGAGACCGCACGGCAGCTTTTCTTCCACTACAACACGCTGCGCTACCGCATTGCCAAGCTCGAGCGGATGCTCGGGCCGTTCACCTCCGACCCCCAGCTGCGGCTCACCCTCGCCCTCGCCCTGCGCGTGCACCGGATGAAGGGCCTCTGACCTGCCGGTCCCCCGACATCGCGGCGATGCTCACGGCGCGGGGCCGGGAGGCAGCGGCGCGGCGAGCGGCTCGTCGAGCCGGGCGAGCGAGTCCCAGTGACGGGCGGCGACGAAGGTCACCTGCGCCGGCAGGTCGACCTCGGCGAGGACCTCGAGCGCCGGCCCCACCTGCGCCACCGCGAGCCGGTTGGCGAGCGTGACGTGCGGCGTCCACGCACCCGGCCGCAGGTGGTCGTGGGCCGGGGCGAGCAGGCCGGCGACCCCCCGGTGGAGCGCGATGAGGCCCTGTGACGGGACGACACCGAGCGCGAGCACGTAGGGGCCGTGGCCGAAGACCAGCGGCGCCCCCAGCACGACGGTCATCGGCAGTGCCGCGAGCAGCCGCCGGAGCGCGTCGAGCGGTCCGCCGTCCGGCCACGACCTCGTCATCGCCAGCGTCGTGTGCGGCCGGTTCGACGGGCTGCGATGGCGGGCCAGGCTGGGCAGGTCCGCGACCTCGAGCCGCCGCCACGCCTCCCGCACGGCGAGGTCGGTGTCCGGGTCGACGACGAGGTCCACGTGGTGCACGAGCCCATCCTCCACGCCGACCGGACGGCGCGCCGGCGCGCTACCGTCGGTGCGCGCAGCGAGAGGAGGACCCGGATGGCGGTCCCCACCACCGACGACCTCGTGGTCCGCGACGCCCGGCTCCTCGACGGGCGCCTCGTCGACATCGGCATCCGCAACGGCCTCTACACGGCCCTCGTCGCGCCCACCGACGACGCCCCGCGGCCCGTGGGGGCGCAGACCGTGGAGGCCGACGGGGGCCTCGTCACCGAGTCGTTCGTCGACGGGCACCTGCACCTCGAGAAGGTCCACACCCTGCCGCGGCTCGGCGACGGCGCGCTCCGCGAGTACACCTCGGGGCAGCTGAGCGGGTCGCTGCGCTCCATCGTCGAGATCGCCTCGGCCGTCAAGGCGCAGTACGACCGGACGTGGATCGAGCCCAACGTCCGCTCCGCGCTCGACCAGGCGGTGGCGAACGGCGTGCTCCACGTCCAGGCCTTCGTCGACACGGACACGGCGGCAGGGCTCACCGGAATGGAGGCGGTCCTCGCCGTCCGCGAGGAGTACCGCGGACGCGTCGACGTCCGCGTCGTCGCCTTCCCCCAGGACGGGGTGCTGCGTGACCCCGGCGCAGCGCAGCTGTGCGAGGAGGCGATGCGGCTGGGCGCCGACGTCGTCGGGGGGATCCCGTGGATCGAGGCGACCGACCGCGACGCCCGCGAGCACGTCGACTGGGCCTGTCGCCTCGCGGTGTCGACGGGATCGCGGGTCGCGATGCTCGTCGACGACGCCGGCGACCCCTCGCTGCGGACGACCGCGATGCTCGCGGAGGCACTCCTCGACCACGACCTCGTGGGCCGCGGGACGGCCTGTCACGCCCGGGCGGTCGGGCTGTACCCGCGGCCGTCGGTGGACCGCCTCCTCGGCCTCTCCCGTCGCGCCGACCTCGGCTTCGTCTCAGACCCCCACACCGGGCCGCTCGCCCTGCCGGTGCGGGAGTTCCTCGACGCCGGGCTCGACGTCGCCCTCGGCCAGGACGACATCGAGGACGCGTACTACCCCTTCGGCCGGCACAACATGCTCGAGGTGGCCTTCCTGGCCGCCCACCTCCTCGGCTTCCTCACCGCCGCGGACCAGCGGGCGCTGGTCGACATGGTCACCGGCCGTGCAGCCCGCGCCATCGGGGTGGCACGGCACCGCATCGAGGTCGGGAACCCGGCGAACCTCTGCGTCCACCGCGCCCAGCGCGTCGTCGACCTGCTCACCGAGCACGCCCGCCCCGCGGTCGTCATCGGCTCCGGGACGGTTCTCGCGACCTCGGTCGAGACGACCACCCTGAGCTGACGGGCCACCCCCTCCTCCACCGCGGCGGACCTGCCCGCACGTGCTCCCAGGGGAGCGCCGGTCACGTCGGCCGGATCCGTACATTGCCAACCGAATCGGCCGTCCGCTGTCAACGATTGCCGAGGGGGGCGGCGGACGCGGTCACTACGTTCCGTGTATCACGGTCACCGTGTGAGCCGTACCACCACCGGCCCACTCCCGACAGAGAGGTCGCCCCGCCATGTCCCTCGGTCTCGGTTGGAAGCTCAAGGGGGACGGGCGCACGCTCGGACCCGACGAGGTCGTCGCCCCCGACGAACGGCTCTCGTGGGGCCGCACGATCGGCCTCGGCGCCCAGCACGTCGTCGCCATGTTCGGTGCCACCTTCGTCTTCCCGCTCGTCATGGGGCTCAACCCCCAGCTGGCGATCATGATGAGCGGCATCGCGACGATCGTCTTCCTCCTCATCGTCCAGGGGAAGGTCCCGAGCTACCTCGGCACCTCGGCGTCGTTCGTCGCCGGGGTCGCGGCGATCCGCGCGGGCGGCGGTGACTCGAAGGAGGTCACCGGGGCCATCCTCGTCGCCGGCCTCGTGCTCGCCCTGGTCGGCGTCCTCATCCACTTCGCCGGCTCACGCGTCCTCCACGAGGTCCTGCCACCGGTGGTCACCGGCGCGGTCGTCATGCTCATCGGCTTCAACCTCGCCCCGGTCGTGGCCGGCATCTACTGGCCGCAGGACCAGTGGGTGGCGGTCCTGACGATGCTCTTCACCATCGTCTGCGCGGTCGCGTTCCGCGGGTTCATCGGCCGCATCGCCGTCTTCCTCGCGCTGATCTTCGGCACCGCCCTGTCGTGGCTGCTCGACCAGACCGTCGGGCAGATCAACTCCGTCCTCGGCGGCGCCACCGAGGCGACCGACCACTTCCGGTGGGACACCTCCGGCATCGGAGGGGCCTCGTGGTTCGGCTTCCCCGACCAGACGATGATCGCCGCCGACGGCAAGGAGGTCGTGGGGTGGCACACACCGTCGTTCTCGGTCACCGCGATCCTGCTCGTCCTGCCCGCCGTCATCGCGCTCATCGCCGAGAACACCGGGCACGTCAAGGCGGTCGCCGAGATGACCGGGCACAACCTCGACCCCGTGATGGGCAGGGCCATCGCCGCCGACGGCATCGGGACGGCGATCGCCTCCTCGGTCGGTGGCTCGCCGACGACGACGTACGCGGAGAACATCGGGGTCATGGCCGCGACCCGCGTCTACTCGACCGCCGCGTACTACGTCGCCGCCCTCGTCGCGGTCCTCTTCGGGCTCTCGCCGAAGTTCGGGGCGCTCGTCGCCTCGGTCCCCGGTGGCGTGCTCGGCGGCATCACCGTCGTCCTCTACGGCATGATCGGCCTGCTCGGCGCGAAGATCTGGAAGGAGAACGGGGTCGACTTCGGCAACCCGATCAACCTCGTCCCCATCGCCGCGGGCATCATCATCGGCATCGGCGGCGTCGAGCTGAAGTTCTCCCAGGACTTCTCGCTCGGCGGGATCGCGCTCGGCACCATCGTCACCATCGCCGGCTGGCACCTCGCCCGGGTCATCGCCCCTCCGGAGATGCGGGCCCGCGCGTCCGGCGCGATGATCGCCGTCGGCGACACCGTGTACGGCGACGACGAGGTCGACGACCTCTACCAGGAGGGCTACCCCGGCGATCCCGGGGAGCGGGACCCCGACCGCGACAGGCGGCCCTGACCCCGGCGCCGCGCCCCGCCCGGTGGCCTCGCCGCCGAGCGGGGCGCGTCCGTTCCCGCCCGTCCGCACCCTTCCGCGCACCGACTCCGAGAGGCAGGATCGACCAGGTGAAGCCCGGACCCTTCGTCCACCACGCTCCCCGCACCGTCGACGAGACGGTCGCGGTGCTGGCCGAGGTCGGCCACGACGGGAAGGTGCTCGCGGGCGGGCAGAGCCTCGTGCCGGTCCTCAACATGCGCCTCGCCAACCCCGGCCACCTCGTCGACGTCAACGGCGTCGAGGGGCTGGACCGGGTCGAGGTCACCGACGACGCGGTCCGCGTGGGCGCCCTCGTCCGGCACGCCGCGCTCGAACGCCACGAGGCCGCCCACGCCGCCCTCCCCCTGCTCCGGCAGGCCCTGCGCCACGTCGCGCACCCGGCGATCCGCAACCGGGGCACCACCGTCGGCTCCATCGCCCACGCCGACCCTGCCGGCGAGATGCCGGCGGTGGGCGTGCTCACGACAGGGGTCGTCGAGGCGGTGAGCCGACGTGGCCGGCGGGAGATCCCGGCATCCGACTTCTTCCTCGGTCCGCTCGAGACGGTCCTCGAGCCGGACGAGCTCGTCGAGGCCGTGCGCTTCGGCCGGATGCCGCAGGGTACCCGCACGTGGTTCACCGAGTCGGCACGGCGGCAGGGCGACTACGCCCTCGCCGGGGTCGCCGTCGCGGTCCGGACGGAGGGTGACACGGTCACCGGCGCCCGGGCCGCGTTCGTCTCGGTGACACCCGTCCCGACCGTCCTTGACCTCGGCCCCGCGCTCGCGGGGCGCCACGTGGCCGAGCTCCCGCTCGCCGACCTCGCGGAGCTCGTGCGCGACCACGTCGACCCCGAGACCGACATCCACGCCAGCGCCGAGTACCGCCGGGTCCTCGTCGCCGAGCTCACCGGTCGTGCCGTCGCTGCGGCCGCGAGCGCACCCGCCGACCCCACCGCGGAGGGAGCCGCATGAGCGAGCCCGCCACCGAGCAGCTTCTCGACCTGACCATCACCGTCAACGGGGTGCCGAGGACCGCCACGGCCCCGCCACGGCGGCTCCTCTCGGACTTCCTGCGCCACGACCTCGGCCTCACCGGCACGCACGTCGGCTGCGAGCACGGGGTCTGCGGCGCGTGCACGGTGCTGCTCGACGGCGAGCCCGTCCGCTCGTGCCTGATGTTCGCCGTGACGGCGCGCGGCCACGAGGTCACGACCATCGAGGGCATCGGCGACGACCCCGAGGCGCTGAGCCCGGTGCAGCAGGCCTTCCTCGAGTGCCACGGCCTCCAGTGCGGCTTCTGCACGCCGGGTTTCGTCACGACGATCTCGGCGTACCTCGAGGGGAACCCCGACCCGACCGCCGAGGAGGCGCGTGCGGCGGTCTCCGGGAACCTCTGCCGCTGCACCGGCTACACCAACATCGTCCGCTCGGTCCTGCGGGCCGCGCAGCTCCGGCGCTCCGCCCCGACGCGGACCGACCCCCTCGACGACTCCGGTCCGGGCGGAGGGGAGGCACCGTGAGCACCCGTCAGGTGGGGGAGAGGGTCCAGCGGCGTGAGGACCCGCGGCTCCTCACGGGACACGGCCGCTACGTCGACGACCTCGGTCGCGGCGCCCTGCACGCCGCGTTCGTGCGCAGCCCCCACGCGCACGCGCGCATCGTCGACGTCGACGTCACCGACGCGGTCGACGTCGACGGGGTCGAGGCCATCTACACGTACGAGGACCTCGACGGACGAGTGGGCGAGCCCTTGCCGGTCCTCATCCCGCACCCGGCGCTGAGCCACCCGCGGACCGGCCACTGCCTGGCCAAGGACGAGGTCAAGCACGTCGGCGAGGCCGTGGTCATGGTCGTGGCCCGCGACCGCTACGTCGCCGAGGACGCCTGTTCCCGCATCCGCGTCTCCTACGAGGCCCGCCCCGTCGTCGTCGGCGTCGAGCAGGCCCGCGCCGGGGGGCACCGCGTCCACGACGACGTGCCCGACAACGTCAGCGCGCACCTGGTCCAGGAGGTCGGGGACGTCGAGGCGGCGATGGCGGCGGCGCCGCACACGCTGACCCTCGACCTCGAGATCGAGCGCAGCGCGAGCATGCCGATGGAGGGCAAGGGCGTCTACGCCCGGTGGGACGCCGACGACGGCTCGCTGCGCCTCTACTCCTCCACCCAGACGAGCACCGGGGTGCGTGCGGCCGTCGCCGCCAAGCTCGGGATGCCGCTCGCCAAGGTCGAGGTCGTCACGCCCGACGTCGGCGGCGGGTTCGGCGTCAAGATCGTCCACCCGTGGCCCGAGGAGGTGCTCGTCCCCTGGGCGGCGCGCAACCTGGGCCGCGACGTCAAGTGGACCGAGGACCGGCGCGAGCACTTCGTCTCCAGCGCCCACGAGCGGGGCCAGCTGCAGGAGGTGACGGTCGGCTTCGACGACGAGGGCCGGCTGCTCGCGCTCGACGTCCGGTTCTGGCACGACAACGGCGCCTACACCCCCTACGGGATCATCGTCCCGATCATCACGGCGACCCAGCTGCTCGGCCCGTACAAGCCCGGCGCCTACCGGGTCGAGTTCTGGTCGCTCTACACCAACACCGTGCTCGTCACCCCGTACCGCGGCGCCGGCCGCCCGCAGGGGTGCTTCGCGATGGAGCGGACCGTGGACGCCATCGCCCGCCACCTCGGCCTGGACCGGGCCGAGGTGCGCGCCCGCAACTTCATCCGGCCCGAGGAGATGCCCTACGACCAGGGCCTGATGTTCCAGGACGGCCGGCCGCTGAAGTACGACTCCGGCGACTTCCCCGCCTCGCTCGAGAAGCTCAAGGCGCTCGTCGGCTGGGACGACTTCGCCGCATACCGTGCCCGGGCCGAGCAGGAGGGCCGTCGCGTCGGGCTCGGCATCGGCTGCTACGTCGAGGGCACCGGCGTCGGGCCCTACGAGGGCGGGCACGTCCAGGTCGAGACCAGCGGGCGGGTCAACGTCGCGACCGGCCTGACGACCCAGGGGCAGTCCCACCAGACGGTGCTCGCGCAGATCGTCGCCGACGA
The DNA here is from genome assembly GCA_963730165.1 of uncultured Actinomycetota bacterium. Lineage (GTDB taxonomy): Bacteria > Actinomycetota > Actinomycetes > Actinomycetales > Dermatophilaceae > DASSQJ01. Next base: position 127,265 of record CAVSQS010000008.1, on the reverse strand, counting down.
GCTCGGCGTGCGCCTCGAGGACGTCCACGTGACGACCGGCGACACCCGGCGGATGGCCTACGCCGTGGGCACCTTCGCCTCGCGGGGGGCGGTGATGTCGGGCAACGCCGTCGCCCTCGCCGCACGGGTGGTGCGGGCGAAGGCGCTGCGGATCGCCGCCGACGCGCTCGAGGTCTCGCCGGACGACCTCGAGATCGAGGACGGCGTCATCGCGGTCAGGGGCGCGCCCGGCACGAGCATCGACCTCAAGACGGTCGCCGTGCTCTCCAACCCGCTGCGCTACGCCTTCGACACCACGGCCCAGGCCGCCACCCAGTTCGCCGGCACGTTCGACCCCGACAAGCCCCCCGTCGCCGACGACGAGGAACCCGGTCTCGAGGGCCAGGACTTCTACTCGCCCACCCAGGCGACCTTCGCCAACGGGATGCACGCGGCCGTCGTCGAGACCGACCCCGTCACCGCCGAGATCCGCATCCTGCGCTACTGCGTCGTCCACGACTGCGGCCCCATGGTCAACCCGATGGTCGTCGAGGGGCAGGTGCACGGCGGGGTGGCCCAGGGCGTCGGCGGGGCCCTCTACGAGCGGATGGTCTACGACGAGTCCGGGCAGCTGCTCAACGCCTCGTTCATGGACTTCCTCATGCCCTACGCCTCGGAGGTCCCCGAGGTGGAGACCGACCACCTCGAGACGCCGAGCCCGCTCAACCCGCTGGGGATCAAGGGCGCCGGCGAGGCCGGCACGATCCCCGTCTCGGCGGTCATCGCCTCGGCCCTCGAGGACGCCGAGGGCTTCGCCATCCGGGCGATGCCGATCAGCCCCTACGAGCTGTGGGAGCTGCGTCGGGCCCACGCCTCGACCGACTCCGCCGCCGCACAGGAGGGCTCGCGATGAAGATCACCGGAACCTCGATGCTCGAGGCACCCGTGGAGCAGGTCTGGTCGGCGATGCTCGACCCGGCCGTGCTCGCCCGCTGCATCCCGGGCTGCGAGAGCCTGACGACCGTCGGCGAGGACCACTACGCGATGACCGTGACGGCCGGCGTCGCGGCGATCAAGGGGACCTACGCCGGCGAGGTCGCGCTCGCCGACAAGGACGCCCCGTCCGCGCTGACGATGCGCGCCAGCGGGGCGGGGGCCCCGGGCACCATCGACGCCGACGTCAAGGTGCGCCTCTCGCCGAGCACCGGCGGCGGCACCGAGGTCACCTACGACGCCAACGCCTCGGTCGGCGGGTCGATCGGCGGGGTCGGGCAGCGGATGCTGTCCGGCGTCACGAGGAAGATGGCCGGGCAGTTCTTCGCGGCGCTCGACGCCGACATCGCCGGGGTCGGCGTCGCGGCCCCCGTGCCCGGCGCGCAGTCCGGGCTGCCCGAGCCGGCCGTGACGGGCGGCATCGCGACGACCCCGGGCACACCGGCGGTCGGCACGACGTTCACCGGGAAGGCGGTCGCACCCGCGGCCCCGACCTCGACCCGCGACCTGGTCCTGGCGGCCCTCGCGGGCGGTGTCATCGCCCTGGCCGGGGTCGCCCTCGGCGCCCGGATCGCGAGGAGGCACTGATGCGCACGTTCACGGCCGCGGCCGTCCAGGTCGCACCCGTCACCGGCCCGCTCACCGCGGACTCGGTCACGGCCAACATCGACCGGTGCATCGAGTACACGCGGCGCTGTGTCGAGGCCACGTCCGCCGAGCTCGTCGTGCTCCCGGAGTCGTGCACGACGGGCTTCACGCCCGGCTGCCCCACCGAGGAGCTCTGGGAGCTCGTCTCCGAGGTCCCCGGCCCGGTGACCCAGCGGCTCGCGGACCTCGCGGCGGAGCTCGGCATCCACCTCGTGTTCGGCACCTACGAGCGTGGCGCCGGCCCGGAGGTGGTCTACAACACGTCCGTGCTCGTCGACCCGTCCGGCGAGGTCCGCGGCGTCTACCGCAAGACCCACCTGTTCTGCTCCGAGGCGGCCACCAGCGGGGGCTGGGTCACGCCGGGCGACACCGTCACCGTGGTCGACACCGCTCTCGGCCGGATCGGGATGATCATCTGCTTCGACGGCGACTACCCCGAGCTCGCCCGCATCCAGGCGGTCCAGGGGGCCGAGGTGATCTGTCGCCCGTCCGCCCTGCTGCGTTCGGCGGACGTCTGGGAGCTCACCTCGCGGGCCCGCGCCTACGACAACCACGTGTACGTCATCGGGGCCAACGCCACCGGCACCGACCCCGCGGGGGTGCACTACTTCGGCAACTCGCACGTCGTGACACCGGTCGGGCACATCGTCGCCAAGGCCGCCTCGCACGAGGGATGGGTCTCGGCGCGGCTCGACCCGGCGGAGGCACTGGCCTCGCTCACCCCCGGCTCGAACATCGGCCAGGGCTTCGACCACCTGCGCGACCGCAACCTCGACCTCATCCGTAACCACCACGACGACCTCGAGGCGCCCGCCAAGTCGTCCTTCCCGCACGCCTGACGAGCAGCCGGCCCGGCGACCTCACCGCCGCCGGGCCCCGCCACGCCCCGGAACGCCGGCCACGCCGCAGGAGGTGGCGCGGACACGTCCTCCCCCGCGTCGTGGCCCGCGGCGGGGGAACCCGGGAGGCCCCACCGAGGTCCAAACCCTCGGCAGCGTCGACACCGACCGTCTACGCTCCTGACAGGGCCCTCGGGGGTGATGCCGACCGCCGGCTCCCGGGCCGGGAAGGACACGGATGCAGACCACGCTGCTCGTCATCGGGGGCGCCGGCATCGCGCTGCTGCTCGTCTCGCTCATCATCGGCGACCTCGTCGACGGCGTCTTCGAGGGGATCGGGCCCGACTTCCTCTCGGGGATGGCGCTCGCGGGCTTCCTCGCCGCGTTCGGCTTCGTCGGGGCCCTCGTCTCCAACGCCGGCGCCTCGAACACCGTGACGATCCTCTCCGGGCTCGCCGCGGGCGCCGCGGTCGGCGCGGGAACGGGCTACGCGAGCCTGAAGCTCATGCAAGGGGGGGACGAGTCGACGGTGCGCAGCGCCGGGCTCGTCGGCCTGCACGGCACCGTCGTCGAACCGGTGCCGGAGGAGGGGTACGGGATGGTCAGCGTCGTCGCCGCCGGTCACATCACCCGTCTCAACGCCCGCTCCGACTCCCCCCTGCCCAGCGGCACCGCCGTGGTGGTCACGGCGGTGCTCAGCCCCACCTCCGTCCGCGTCTCACGTCAGGACGGGTGAGCGCCGCGGCCCCAGACACGGCAGGCCCACCCGGGGAACCGGACCGACGAGGCCTGCGTCCACATCCTCACCATCTCGCACAGCACGTGCGCCGCACCGGCGCCGGAAAGGCAGGGCCCCATGTTCGGGCTTGAGCTCCCCGTCACGATCATCGCCGTCCTCGGCCTGGTCGCCCTCGTCGTCGTCCTCGGCCTGACGATCGCCTCGCGGTACCGCGTCGCCGGCCCGAACGAGGCGTTCATCGTCACCGGGCGCAAGGGCAAGGAGGTCAAGAACCCCGAGACCGGGGAGATCTCGACCGACCTCTCCGGCCAGAAGGTCGTCATGGGCGGCGGCATCTTCGTCATCCCGTTCATCCAGCGGCTGCACATCCTCGACCTGTCGAGCCGCCGGATCATGGTCCAGATCCGCGGTGCGGTCTCCGGACAGGGCGTCAAGCTCAACCTCGACGGAGTCGCCATCGTCAAGGTCGGCGGCAACGAGGACTCCATCCGGGCGGCGGCCCAGCGCTTCCTCACCCAGCAGGAGGAGATCGAGACCTTCACCCAGGAGACGCTCGCCGGCTCGCTGCGCTCGATCGTCGGGTCGCTCACCGTCGAGCAGATCATCCGCGACCGGGCCGCGTTCGCCCAGCGCGTCGCCGACGAGTCCGAGTCCTCCCTCACCGGGCAGGGCCTGGTCCTCGACACCTTCCAGATCCAGGACATCACCGACGACGGCACCTACCTCTCCGACCTCGGTCGCCCGGAGGCGGCCCGGATCGGCCAGCACGCGGCCGTCGCCGAGGCCAACGCCCGGCAGGCCGCCGAGCAGGCCCGCATCGCCGCCGAGCAGGAGATCGCGATCAGCCAGCGCCAGCTCGCGCTGAAGCAGTCCGAGATCAAGGCCGAGACCGACGCCGCGGCCGCGCAGGCCGCCGCGTCCGGGCCCCTCGCCCAGGCCGACCGCGACCAGGCGATCCTCACCGAGCAGGAGAAGGTCGCCGTCCGGCAGGCGGCACTCAAGGAGCGCCAGCTCGACACCGAGGTGCGCAAGCCGGCCGACGCCGAGCGCTACCGGGTCGAGCAGGAGGCCGAGGCGGCACGCAACGCCGCGATCGCCCAGGCCGAGGCCGAGAAGGCCCGCCGGTCCGCACTCGCCGACGCCGAGGCCATCGAGGGTCAGCGCCGTGGTGAGGCCGACAAGGCCCTTCGCATCGCGCAGTCCGAGGCGGTCCGGGCCGAGGGTGACGCCCAGGCGAGCGCCATCCGTGCCACCGGCCAGGCCGAGGCGGAGGCCATGAACAAGCGCGCCGACGCCTTCGCCCGCTACAACGAGGCGGCGGTGCTGCAGATGCTCGTCGAGGTGCTGCCGCAGGTCGCCCGCGAGGTCGCCGCCCCGATGGCCGCGATCGAGAAGCTGACGGTCGTGTCGACCGACGGTGCCGCGGCCCTGCCGAAGCAGGTGACCGACAACCTGACCCAGACGATGGCGATGCTGAAGAACACGACCGGCGTCGACCTCCAGGCCATCGTCGAGCGCTACACCCAGGGCGAGTCGGCCGCCACGAGCGGCCGTCAGACCTCGACGCCGCCGAGCACGGGCTCGACGGACGTCACGACGACCTGACCAGCCGGCCGCGGCCCCCACCACCGGGGGCCGCGGTCGCTCGCCCGTCGTCAGACGTGCTCGGGTGCCCGGCGACGGCTGATCCAGAACACGCCCATCGCGGCGCCCCAGATCACGGCGAACAGCGCGACGAGGCCGAAGCCGGCGTACTCGAGGTCGATCGAGGTGACCCACGCCAGACCGGGCAGGCCGAGGTACTCCTCGGCGAGCTGGAGCAGCAGCAGGGCCCCGATCGCGAGCGCGACGACGACCGACAGCAGCGTCACGGTGCCGTTGTAGAGGATCTTGCGACCGGGGTCGACGAAGGCCCACCGATAGGCGTGCGACATGACGACGCCGTCGATGCTGTCGAAGAGCACCATCCCGGCCGCGAACAGCACTGGGAGGACGAGCACCGCGTACCAGGGCAGCGCGTAGGCGGCGCTGCCGCCGGCGAGGACGAGCAGGGCCACCTGGGTCGCGGTGTCGAAGCCCAGGCCCATGAGCAGGCCGACCGGGTAGATGTGCCGCGGCGAGTCGACCCGACGCACCGCGCGGTCGAACAGGCGCGCCAGCAGGCCGCGCTGGTGGAGGTGATGCTCGAGCGCCTCCTCGTCGAAGGACCCGGCCCGCCAGTGGCGGTACGCGTGGACGATCCCGAACAGCGCGCTGAGGTTCATCAGGCCGAGGACGAGGAGGAAGACGCCCGCCGCCGCCGTGCCGACGAGCCCGAGCGAGCTCTGCAGGGCGGAGTTCTCGTCCTGGACCTGGGACGCGAGGGAGCGGACCCCGAGCGCGAGGAGGAAGGAGAGCCCGAACACGACGCTCGAGTGCCCGAGGGCGAACCAGAAGCCGGTGTCGAGGGCACGCTTGCCCTCCCCGACGAGCTTGCGCGTCGTGTTGTCGATGACCGCGATGTGGTCGGCGTCGATGGCGTGCCGCGCGCCGAGGAGGAACGCGGTGAGGCCGAGCCCGACCCCGAAGACACCGGCGTCACCGAGCCGGTAGCCGGCCGGCACGACGAGGAGCAGCAGCACCCCCCACCCGATGACGTTGAGCACGACGACGACGAGGACCATCCCGGCGAGCGTGCGGCGCTCGGGGCGGGTCCACCGGGTCATGACGCTCATGTCCGCACTCTATTGCACATGATTCGCAACTATGCCGCCGGGTGCGCGCACCCTCGCGCATCGGCCACCGCGGGGGGCCCGGGGTTGGCAGGGCTGGCCGGAGGACCCGGCCGTCGTCGGCAGGATCTGACAACGCATCGCCCGTGACGGCCCGGTTGGATCGACCCCATGGCGAGGCAGCGACGGATCCGGGTCGGGATCGACACCGGCGGCACGTTCACCGACGTCGTGGCGGTCGACGAGGACACCGGCGAGCTCGTCACGACGAAGACCCCGAGCACGCCCGCGAACCCCGCCGACGGGTTCATCGCGGGCATCGAGCGGATCCTCGAGGCCATGGACGCGCAGGGCGCGGACCTCACGGCCGTCTGCCACGGGACGACCGTCGCGACCAACAAGCTCCTCGAGGGCAAGGTGGAGCGGCTCGGGTTCATCACGACCGAGGGCTACGAGTTCATGCTCGAGATCGCGCGCCAGGCGGTGCCCGACGGTTACGGCAACTCCTACTTCTGGGTCAAGCCGCCGCGCATCGTCCCCGCCGACGCCGTGCGCACCGTCGGCGGGCGCCTCGACGTCACCGGCGCGCAGGTCCGGCCGTTCTCCGAGGAGGATGCCGTCGCGGCGGCGCGCTGGTTCCGCGACCACGGCATCACGACGATCGGGGTCTGCTTCCTCCACGCCTACGCCAACGACGCCCACGAGCTCGCGATGCGCGAGGTGCTCCGACGAGAGCACCCCGAGGCCGTCGTGTCGATCAGCAGCGAGGTACTGCGCGAGTACCGGGAGTACGAGCGCGCCATGACGACGCTCGTCGACGCCGCCGTGAAGCCGAACGTCGGACGGTACGTCGCGAACATCCACGAGCGGCTCGACGGGTTCACCGGCGGGCGGCCGGTGCCGTTCTACGTCATGAAGTCCAACGGTGGCGTGCTCTCGGCCGACGAGGTCGTGCACCAGCCGATCACCACCGTCCTCTCCGGGCCTGCGGCCGGGGCCCTCGGGGCGGCGCTCGTCGCCGAGCTGGCCGGCTTCGACCGGGTGCTCACCTGCGACGGGGGTGGCACCTCCACCGACGTGTCGGTGGTCCTCGGGGGTGAGCCGACGCTGACGACCGAGGGGTCGGTCGGGGCCTACCCGAGCAAGATCCCGATGATCGACGTGGTCACGGTGGGGGCCGGGGGCGGCTCGATCGCCTGGGTCTCCCCGGAGGGCACGCTCAAGGTCGGGCCGCAGTCGGCGGGCGCGGACCCGGGCCCGCTCTGCTACGGACAGGGAGGCACCGAGCCGACGATCACCGACGCCCACCTCGTCCTCGGCCGCATCCCCCCGCACCTGCTGGGCGGCGAGATCCCGCTCGACGCCGAGGCGGCCCGCACCGGCCTCCTGGGGCTCGCGGCGCGACTCGGCCTCGACCTCGAGCACTGCGCCGCCGGTGTCCTCGAGATCTCCGCGTGGAACCAGGCGAACGCGCTGCGCCAGGTGTCGGTGAAGCGCGGGCTCGACGTCCGCGACTTCGTGCTCACCACCTTCGGTGGCTCGGGGTCGCTCCTCGCCTGCCGGCTCGTCGACATCCTCGACCTCGCCGGGGTGGTCGTGCCGCAGAACCCGGGCAACCTCAGCGCCTTCGGCCTGCTCACCGTCGACGTGCGCAACGACTACGTGCAGACCCACGTCTCCCGGCACGCGGCGCTCGACCTCGCCGCCGTCGAGGGCATCCTCGACGCCCTCACCGCCCGCGCGGGCGCCGCCCTCGACGCCGAGGGCTTCCCCACCGAGCAGCACCAGTTCGTCCGAACCGCCGACCTGCGCTACTTCGGGCAGGCCTACGAGGTACGCGTGCCCGCCGGGCCCGGACCGGTCGACCGGGCCTGGGCCGAGGAGGTCGCCGCGCGCTTCCACGACGAGCACCGCCGGCTCTACGGCTACGACTTCCGCGCCGAGCCGCGTCAACAGGTCGAGTGGGTCAACCTGCGGGTCACCGGCATCGGGCCGATCACCCGCCCCGAGCTCCGGCCCATCCCCCCGCGCGGTCACCGATCGACGAAAGCGTCGATCGGTGACCGGGAGGGGCTGCCCGGGCAGCGGTCGGTCCGTGCGGTGTGCTTCGACCCCGACGACGGGTACGTCCCGACCCCGGTGCTCTGGCGCCCCGACCTGCGCGCCGGGGACGGCTTCAGCGGTCCGGCCGTCGTCGAGGAGTTCGGCTCGACCGTCCCCGTGCACCCGGGCTTCGCGCTGCGCGTCGACAGGTGGGGCAACCTCGTCGTCACGAAGGAGGAGGCGCGATGACGCCCGACCCGTTCACCGACCTCGAGGGCTACCTCGCCTCGCCGCCGGTCAACCCGGCCGGGCTGCCGACGCCCTACGAGCACGGCGGCCGCCTCACCCCGGAGGGCACGCAGGTCGACCCCGTGCTCGTCGAGATCGTCCAGGGGACCCTGGCCAGCGTCGAGATGGAGGTCGAGACCGCGATCGCGCGCACCTCCCGCTCCCCCATGATCCGCGACGCCCACGACTTCCGCGCCGGCATCCACGACCGCCGGCTGCGCAAGCTCACGGGTCGCTCGTACTCCGCGCTCGTCCACCCGATCGCCCGCGACTTCCCGCTCGCGCAGATGCAGGAGGGAGACGTCTTCTTCCACAACGACGTCTACGAGTCGGAGGGCGGCATCGGCCACCTCCCCGACCTGTGCGTCACCGTCCCGGTGTTCCACGAGGGCGAGGTCGTCGCCTTCGTCCAGGCCTTCGGCCACCACGACGACATCGGCGGGGCGGTGCCCGGGTCGATGCCGAGCAACGCCCGGACGGTCTTCGAGGAGGGCCTCTCGGTACCACCGATCAAGCTGTGGGACAGGGGCGTCCCCAACAAGGCGGCGCTGCGCATCATGACGCGCAACAGCCGGATGCCGGACAGCCTCGCCGCAGACCTCGACGCGGAGTGCTCGGCGTGCCTCATGGGGGCCCGCAGGCTCGGCGAGCTCTTCACGCGCTACGGCCGGGACACCGTCGAGGCCGCCTTCGACGCGATCCTCGACGCGACGACGGAGACCTACCGCCGCGAGGTGCTCGACAAGATCCCCGACGGCACCTACGTCTGGGAGGACTATGCGGAGCACGACGGCGTCGACGAGCCCCGGCTGCACACCCAACGGATCACCCTGACGAAGACCTCGACCGGCGGCCCCGGCCCCGGCGACGGCGGGCCCCGGCTGGTCGTCGACTTCACGGGGACCAGCCCGCAGGCCAAGGGCCCGATCAACCACTGCGGTGACTACGCGGGCGGCAACTTCCTCGTCAAGTGGCTCGCGCCCATCCTCCGCAACCTCGCCGACACCCCGGAGCGGATGGCCGAGCTCGACGTCAACGAGGGGGTCGTCCCCCTCATCGAGATGCGCTTCCCCGAGAAGGGCACCCTCCTGACTCCGGTCTACCCGGCCCCGACGAACGCGCGGACCTTCGTCATCCTCCGACTGCTGGGCGTCCTCGCCGGGGCGGTCGCCAAGGCCGTGGACGGCCGGATGCCGGCCGACCAGGAGACGATCCGCTACACCGGCGTCTACGGCAAGGACCGGGACGGCAACGACTACCTCATGCGGGAGGTGCTCGGCGGCGGCTCCGGAGGGAGGTACTACGCCGACGGTGAGGACACCATCCACGTCGTACCCGACTCCCGAAACCTCCCGACGGAGTTCACCGAGTCACGCTTCCCGTTCCGTGTCGAGCGGCTCGGCCTGGCCGTGGACTCGGGCGGACCCGGCCGGTACCGCGGGGGCCTCGGCTACGAGAAGCACATCCGGATGCTGCGGGACGCCCACTTCATGTCGATCGCCGACCGGTCGATCCTCGCGTGCTGGGGGGTCAGGGGCGGGAGGGCCGGGCGCCCCTTCGAGGTCACCATCGACGTGGGCGGTCCGGAGGAGCGCGTCGTCGACGCCCTTGCCGACGCCGAGCCCGTGCGGGCCGGACAGGTCATCCGGATCCGCACGACGGGCGGTGGCGGCTGGGGCGACCCCCTCGAGCGCCCGTACGAGGAGGTCGAGCGGGACCTCCGGTGGGGCAAGGTCTCGTTCGAGGGCGCCCGGCGCGACTACGGCGTCGTCGCCTCCGGGACCAGGGACGAACCGGCCGTCGACGAGGCCGCGTCGGACGCGCTCCGCGCCGAGCGCCGCGCAGCCCGGGGCGAGCAGCCGTTCTTCGACCGGGGCCCCGGCTACGCCCGTCTCTCCGGCGGGGTGACCGCGGCCGACGTCGACTGGCTCTGACCCCGGATAGGTTGTCACGCACCGCCGTCACCAGGAGAACACCGTGAGCGGACCCCTCGACGACGTCGTCGTCATCGACCTGACCCGCGCCCTCGCCGGGCCGCACTGCGGGATGATGCTCGGCGACATGGGGGCCCGCGTCATCAAGGTGGAGAGCCCGCACGGCGGCGACGAGTCCCGGGGCTGGGGCCCGCCGTTCGTCGGGCCCGAGGACCAGCCCGTCTCGACGTACTTCCTCTCGTGCAACCGCAACAAGGAGTCGGTCGCGCTCGACCTCAAGAGCGAGCAGGGGCGGGAGACCCTCGAGCGGCTGGTGCGCCGTGCCGACGTCCTGCTCGAGAACTTCCGACCGGGCGTGCTCGACCGTCTCGGCTTCACCGTCGAACGGCTGCACGCGCTGAACCCGGGGCTCGTCGTGCTGTCGATCAGCGGGTTCGGGCACGACGGCCCCGAGGGCGGCCGGGCCGGGTACGACCAGATCGCCCAGGGCGAGGGCGGGCTGATGTCCCTGACCGGACCCGACCCCGACCATCCGCAGCGGGTGGGGGTGCCGATCGCCGACCTCCTCGCCGGGATGTACGGCGCGTACGGCGTCGTCGCCGCGCTGCACGAGCGGAACCGGACCGGTCGCGGCCGCGTCGTGCGCACGTCCCTCCTCGCCTCGATCGTCGGGGTCCACGCCTTCCAGGGGACCCGCTACACCGTCGCCGGCGAGGTGGGACACGCGGCCGGCAACCACCACCCCGCGATCTGCCCGTACGGGCTGTTCACGTGCGCCGACGGGATGATCCAGCTCGCATGCGGCAGCGAGGCCCTGTGGCGACGTCTCGCCACCGGGTTCGGCCTCGGCGCCGAGGCGAGGGGGTTCGCGACGAACCGTGAGCGGGTGGAGAACCGGGATGCCGTCGTCGCCGCGGTCGACGCGGCGTTCGCCGACATCCCCCTCGCCGAGCTGCTGCCGCGACTTGCCGGGCTCGGGATCCCCGCGGGGGAGGTGCGCACGCTGGACCGCGTCTACACGTGGGACCAGACGCGCAGCCAGGGCCTCGTCGTCGACGTCGAGCACCCCCTGCTCGGCACCGTCGAGATCCCGGGGCCGCCGCTGCGGCTCGACGACAACGTCCACGCGGGCGGCCGGGACCACCACGTCCACCCCCCGCTCCTCGGGGAGCACACCGAGAGCGTCCTCGCGTGGCTCGACGACCTCGACGCGCGCGACGCCGAGGGCGCCGGCCCGACCGGCCCGCCGACCGAGGGTCCGGACCGATGACGACACCGCACCGGCCAGGGGCGGATGAGCTGCTGGCTGCGGTGCTCGACCCGGACAGCTTCGTCTCCTGGGACGGCCCGCCGCTGGCGGTGGCCCCCGCCGGCAGCGCCTACGCGGCCGAGCTCCGGGCAGCCGGAGAGCGAGCCGGGACCGACGAGTCGGTCGTGACCGGCGAGGGCCGCATCCACGGCCACCGCGTCGCCGTCGTCGTCGGTGAGTTCCGCTTCCTCGCGGGCTCGATCGGCCGCACCTCGGCCGAGCGCGTCACCCTGGCGGTCGAGCGCGCCACCCGGGAACGCCTCCCCCTCTTCGCGGCGCCGTCCTCGGGCGGGACGCGGATGCAGGAGGGGACCCCGGCCTTCGTCACCATGGTGAAGATCTCCGGGGCGCTCGCCGCGTTCAAGGCGGCCCGGCTCCCGTACATCACCTACCTCCGGCACCCGACGACCGGCGGCGTGCTCGCCTCCTGGGGCTCCCTCGGTCACGTCACGGTGGCCGAGCCCGGAGCCACCATCGGCTTCCTCGGTGCCCGCGTCTACGAGGCGCTCTACGGCGAGCCCTTCCCGGAGGGTGTCCAGGTCGCCGAGAACCTCTACGCCCACGGCCTGCTCGACGCCGTGCTGCCCGTCGAGGCGCTGCCCGAGATCGCCGCCCGCTTCCTCGACCTCGTCGCGACCCAGCGCTCGGTCGACCCGGTGCCCGAGGTGCCCCGCGAACCGCTCCCGGACCTGCCCGCGTGGGAGTCGGTGACCCGCTCGCGCCGCCCCGGACGCCCGGGGGTGCGCGCCCTCCTCAAGCTCGGGGCGACCGACGTGCTCCCGCTCTTCGGCACCGGCGCGGGCGAGTGGGACCGGAGCCTGTTCCTCGCCCTCGCCCGGTTCGACGGCTCGACGTGCGTCGTCCTCGGGCAGGATCGGCGGGCCGACCTGCTCGAGGCGCCGCTCGGCCCCTCGGGGCTGCGCGTCGCCCGCCGCGGCATGCGGCTCGCGACCGAGCTGGACCTCCCCCTCGTCTCGGTCATCGACACCGCGGGTGCGGCGTTGTCCAAGCAGGCGGAGGAGGGCGGGCTGGCCGGCGAGATCGCCCGGTCGCTCGCCGAGCTCGTGACGCTGCCGGTGCCGACGGTCTGCGTGCTGCTGGGCCAGGGAACCGGCGGCGGTGCGCTCGCCCTCATGCCGGCCGACCGGGTGGTCTCCGCCCAGCACTCGTGGCTCTCCCCCCTGCCGCCCGAGGGCGCCTCCGCCATCCTCCACCGCACCGCGGATCGGGCGCCGGAGCTCGCCGAGCAGCAGCAGGTCCGGTCGGTCGACCTGCTCGCCGCCGGCATCGTCGACCGGGTCGTCGCCGAGCACCCCGATGCCGCCGACGAGCCGGAGGCGTTCTGCCGCCGGATCGCCCAGACCGTCCGGCACGAGCTCGCCGACCTGGCCCGGATGGACGGCGCCACCCGCCGGGCCGCCCGGCAGGCCCGCTGGCGCGCCCTCTGAGCGCGCAGCGGAGCGCACGGGTCCCCCCGGAGGTCCGGCAGTGCCAAGCAACCGCCCCGCGTTGGGCAGAACCTGACAACGCGGCGCCGCCGCCCGCTGCCTAGGGTCGAATCCCGGGCACCCGGCCCGGCGACGACGTCGGAGCGAGGTGACGATGCGGGTCCTGCTGGCCCTCGGCGGCAACGCGATGACCGGTCCCGACGGCAGCGCCACCCCCGGGGCCCAGATCGCGGCGGTCACGGGGGCGATGGAGCACGCCGCGCGGCTCGTCACCGCCGGCCACGACCTCGTCATCACCCACGGCAACGGGCCTCAGGTCGGCAACCTCCTCGTCAAGAACGAGCTCGCCGCACACGTCGTGCCGCCCGTCCCCCTGGACTGGTGCGGCGCACAGACCCAGGGGACGCTCGGGATGACGATCCTCGACGCCCTCGACGCCGCCCTCGCCGCCACCGGGGCCGTCCGCCCGGTCGCGGCCCTCGTCACCCGCACCCGGGTGAGCCTCGACGACCCCGGCTTCACCCACCCGACGAAGCCGGTCGGGCGCTATGTCGACCACGCGACGGCGCAGCGGATGATCGACCACGGGCAGGTGTGGGAGGACCGCGGCGAGAAGGGATGGCGCCGGGTCGTGGCCTCGCCGGAACCGCTCGAGGTCCTCGATGTCGGTGCGGCACGCACGCTGCTCGACGCCGGATACGTCGTCGTCGCGGCCGGCGGCGGGGGCATCCCGGTGGTCCGCGAGCCGGACGGTCGCCTCCGGGGAATCGAGGCCGTCATCGACAAGGACCTCACCGCCGCCCTGCTCGCAGCGGCCCTGGCTGCCGACGTCCTCGTCATCGCGACCGACGTCGACCACGCCGCGGTCTCGTTCGGCACCGCGGCGCAGCGCGACCTCGGGCGCGTCGCGCTCACCGAGCTGCGCGAGCTCGCCGACGCCGGCGAGTTCGCCTCCGGCTCGATGGGGCCGAAGGTCGAGGCCGTCTCCCGTTTCGTCGCCGGCGGCGGTCGCCGCGGCGTCATCACCTCGCTCACCCACATCACCGACGCGGTCGACGGCGGCTTCGGCACCGTCGTCGAACCCGACCCTGCCGGCTGACGCCGGTCGTCCACGAGAGGAACGCCCCATGCCCGACGCCATCGAGGTCCGCAAGGTCCCGCTGCACACCGTCTCCGACGCCTCAGAGCTCGGCAAGCTCATCGACGCGGGGGTCATGGAGGCCGACCGCGTCATCGCCGTCATCGGGAAGACCGAGGGCAACGGCGGGGTCAACGACTACACCCGCATCATCGCCGACCGCGCCTTCCGGGAGATGCTCGTCGCCAAGGGCGCCGACCCCGAGCGGGTCAAGGACGTGCCGATCGTCTGGTCCGGCGGTACCGACGGGGTGATCAGCCCGCACGCGACGATCTTCGCGACCGTGGCTGCCGACCGCACCGAGCAGACGGACGAGCCCCGGCTGACCGTGGGCTTCGCGATGAGCGACACCCTGCTCCCCGAGGACATCGGACGGCAGGCGATGGTCACCAAGGTGGCCGACGCGGTGAAGGTGGCGATGGAGCGCGCCGGCATCACCGACCCGGCCGACGTGCACTACGTCCAGACCAAGACGCCGCTGCTCACCATCGACACCATCCGCGACGCGAAGAGCCGGGGCCACGACGTCTTCACCGAGGACACGCTGACCTCGATGGACGTCTCCAACGGCGGGACGGCGCTCGGGATCGCCTACGCCCTCGGCGAGATCGGGATGCCGCGCGACGAGGACGTCCTGCGCGACCGGAGCCTGTACTCCTCGGTCGCCTCGTGCTCCTCCGGTGTCGAGCTCGACCGCGCGCAGGTCGTCGTCGTCGGCAACGCCCGCGGCGTCGGCGGCCGCTACCGCATCGGGCACTCGGTCATGGACGACGCCCTCGACGCCGACGGCATCTGGGCGGCGATCCGCGACGCCGGGCTCGACCTGCCCGAGCGACCGCACCCCTCCGACATCGACGGCCGGCTCGTCAACGTCTTCCTCAAGTGCGAGGCGAGTCAGGACGGGATGGTGCACGGGCGCCGCAACGCGATGCTCGACGACTCCGACGTGCACTGGCACCGCCAGATCAAGGCGGCCGTCGGCGGCGTCACGGCATCCGTCACGGGAGACCCGGCGGTGTTCGTCTCGGTCTCGGCCGCGCACCAGGGCCCCGACGGAGGCGGCCCCGTCGCCGCGATCGTCGACCTCGGCGAGGAGCCCACCGGCTACCGACCCTGACGCCCCGGTCCGTCCCGACGCCGCCCGCACCCGCGTGAGGTGAGAACGGCGGCGGACCGGACGCGGCGGGAGACGCGTCGACTACCCCTCCCGCGCGTGGGCCGCGAGCCAGGCGACGGCCTCGGCGTACCCCTGCACGCCCCGTCCGACGACGTGGTGGTCGCAGACGTCGGTGAGGTAGGAGAAGCGGCGGAACTCCTCCCGGGCCCGGATGTCGCTGATGTGCACCTCGACCCGGGGCACCCGGCAGGCGGCGAGGGCGTCGCGCAGTGCGACCGAGGTGTGGGTGTAGCCGGCGGCGTTGATGACGATCCCGGCACTGACGGCCCGGCCCTCCTGCACCCAGTCGACGAGCACGCCCTCGTGGTTGGTCTGGCGGAAGTCGAGGTCGAGGCCGGCCTCGGCGCAGGCCGTGGAGCAGATGCCCTCGACGTCGGAGAGGGTCGCGGACCCGTAGATCTCCGGCTGCCGCTCACCGAGGAGGTTGAGGTTGGGCCCGTTGAGCACGAGCACCGTGCGTGCGTCCATGTCGGCGAGTATGCCGCGCGGCACCTCGGGTACGGACGGGACGGCAGCCGCGAGGGTCGCGGCAGCAGCCTCAGGCGCGCTCGAGGCGCGCCGTGACGTAGAGGACACCGAATGGGTCCTCCACGTCGAGGTCGGCACACCGCATCCGACCGGACGCCGCCATCGCCGCGGCCGCCACCTGGAGTGGGGCCCGCCCCTGGAGGAGCAGGTCGGCGCACCGCGAGGGGTCGAGCGCGAGCAGCGCGTCGGGGTCCGCGGAGCGCAGCCCCTCGACGAGGGCGCGGTCGGCGTCGAACGACCGCTCGTCGAGGTGGCCGGGGGCCTTCTCGCCACGGCGGGCGCTGCCGTCGGCCACGACGACGAGGACGACCTCACCCGGCCCCGCGCCGAGCGCGCCGCCGGCGGCCCGGCATCCTTCCACCGGGGCGTCCCACGGGACCTCGACGACCTCGTCCGCCCCCTTGCCGGCGAGGCCGAGCAGGTGCGAGCCGACGCGCCGGCCGAGGGGAGGCCGCGTCGACCTCGGCTCGCGGTCGGTCGCCACGACGAGGACCACCCGGGCGTCCGGGCCCCCGGCCTCGACAGCGGCTCGGACGAGGTCGACGGCCCGCGACCGCAGCACCCTGCCGGCATCCGCGCGGCCGGTGTACTCCGGGAGGAGCAGCGGCGCGGACGGGACGACGACGGCGGCGGCGATCACGCGAGCCCCCGCGTGGTGCGGGCCGGTCGGAGCTCGCCGCGGACGACGGAGACGAGGTCGAGCACCTGACGCGTCTCCACGACCTCGTGCACGCGGTACACCTGCGCACCGTGCCAGGCGCAGAGCGCCGTCGCCGCCAGCGTGCCCGTCAGGCGCTCCCCCACGGGGAGGTCGAGTGCCTCGCCGACGAAGTCCTTGTTCGACAACGAGACGAGCACCGGCCAACCGAGGGTGGTCAGCTCGTCGAGGCGCCGGGTGAGCTCGAGCGAGTGGTAGGTGTTCTTGCCGAAGTCGTGCGCGGGGTCGATGACGACGCGCTCCCGCCCGACCCCGAGCTCGACGGCCAGCTGCGCCTGCGCGAGCAGCGACTCGCGGGCGTCCGCGACGACGTCGTCGTACTCGATGCGATGGGGCCGGGTCCGGGGCGTGACGCCGCCGGTGTGGGTACGGATGATGGAGACGCCGAACTCGGCGGCGACGGACGGAAGCCGGGGGTCGGCGCCACCCCAGGCGTCGTTGAGCACGTCGGCACCGACCTCGCACACCGCCCGCCCGACCTCGGCGCGCCACGTGTCCACGCTGATGACGAGACCGGGGAACTCGCCGCGGACCCGCTCGACGAAGCCGACGACACGACGCATCTCCTCGGCGGCGTCGATCTCGGCACCCGGAGCGGCCTTGATGCCCCCGATGTCGACGAGGTCGGCACCCTCGTCGACGACCTGACGCACCCGGTCCATCGCGGCATCCTCGGCCCAGGTGACCCCCTTGTCGTAGAAGGAGTCCGGGGTCCGGTTGACGATGGCCATGACGAGCCGGGCCGTGGGGGGGAACTCGGTGCGCCCGAGCCGCAGCGGTGCACCCGTGCTCACGCGCCCACCCCGTGTGCCACCGTCCCGTACCCGGGAACCGACACCGCCGGTGGCCGCTCCATCACCTCGACCCGGCGTGGGTGCACCGTGAAGCCGTCCGGCCCGCGGTCGTACTGGCGCAGGACCACGGCCGACGGTGCCCGGGATGTGGCACGCACCCCGGTGCGCGCCTCCATCGCCGCCATGACCTGGACGGCCATCGGGCCGAGGGTGTCGTGCCGGTGGTGGCGGTGCGCTCGGCGGCCGAGGTCGACCTGGGCGACCCCCTCCGCACCGAGCAGGTCGGCGGTGTCGACGAGCGCGGCGATCTCGACGCCGTAGCCGACGGGCACCGAGAGCCGCTCGAGCACCGAGCGGCGCACCGACCACTCCCCGGCGAGCGGCTGCACGACACCGGCCAGTGCGGGCCGGTGCAGGGCGAGGAGGGGGCGGGCGACGAGCTCGGTGACCCGGCCCCCCGTCTCGGCCTCGTGGCCCTGCGCGTCGAGGAGGGGCCGGTCGTAGACGGCCTTGACGAGCCCCAGCCCCGGGTCGGTGAGCAGCGGGCCGACGAGGCCGGCGACGAAGTGCGGCCCCCACTCGACGAGATCGGAGTCGACGAAGGCCAGGACGTCGGCGGTCGTGACGAAGAGCGACTTCCACAGCGCCTCGCCCTTGCCGCGGGCCGGGCCGAGGTCGGGCCGCACGTCGGCGGCGGCGTGCACGACCGCGCCCGCGGCGGCAGCAGCCCGAGCCGTGCCGTCGGTGGAGTCGGAGTCCATGACGACGACCTCGTCGAGGAGGGGCACGTCGTCGACCCAGGCGCCCCGGACCCCGGCCACGACCTCGCCGACGGTGTCCTCCTCGTCCCGGGCGGGGATGACGACCGCGACCCGGAGCCCGGCGGACGCCTTGGCCGCGAGGAGGTCGCCGGGGGTCCAGTCGGAGGACGCGAAGGTGCGGGTCACCGGGTCTCGCGCTGGCACGGCATCACCCTAGACGCCTGACCCGTCGCTCGCGCCGGGGCGCCCAGACCCTCGACAGCGAGCCCGGGGAGGTTCAGGCGGCCGTGTCGCTCACCCCTGCCGCTCCTCGCGACCTCCGCCCTCGGCCACGGCGTACAGACGCCCGTGGTCCTCGGCGATCTGGTGGCTCTGCAACCCGTTGCGGAGTGCCAGCCGGAACCGTCCCGGACCCCAGTAGCGCGCCCGTACCCGGCGGTCGAGCTCGTGCCGGTCGGCCGGGCCGTCCTCCTCGAGCGCGGCGACGAGGACGCGGGTCTCGTCGTGGAGGGCATGGGTGCCGTCGCCCGCGTACACGACGGGGAAGCCGCCGGCGGGGGCGCGCGCGGTCATGGCAACGGGCTCGAGCCGTCCCGGCTCGCCCCGGCCCCCCTCGCGCTCCGAGGGCGCCTCCTCGTCCCGGGACCCGTCACCGCCGTCCCGGTCCCGGTCCCGGTCCTCGCCGGACCGCCCCTCGTCGTGCTCGCCCTCGCCGTCCCTGTCGGTCGCCGACAGCGGTGCGGCGACGTCCTCGAGGCTCGACTGCTCGGCACGCACCCCCATCGTCGCGTGGATCACCCCCGCCACGACCATGACGCCGCCGGCGGCGGCGTACCCCCAGAACACGCTCATCCGGTTCCCGGACTCGATGAGACGTCCGAAGAGCCACGGCCCGAGGATGCCACTGACACCCGTGCCGATCGCGTAGAAGAAGGCGATGACCATGGCCCGGATCTCGAGGGGGAAGGTCTCGCTCACCGTCAGGTACCCGGCGCTGGCGCCGGCCGAGGCGAAGAAGAAGATCACCACCCACAGCCCGGTCTGCCACCACACCGTCAGCGCGTCGGCCTGGAAGAGCCAGCCGGTGAACACGGCGAGGACCCCACCGAGGATGAAGGTGCTCCCGATCATGGGGCGCCGCCCGATCCGGTCGAAGAACGGGCCGAGGACGAGGGGCCCGGCAAAGTTGCCCGCCGCGAAGGGCAGCAGGAACAGACCGACGGTGGCCGCGTTGACGCCGTAGAAGGTCGTCAGCATCAGGCCGTAGGTGAAGAAGAGCGCGTTGTAGAGAAACGCCTGCGAGGCCATGAGCGAGAACCCGACGACCGAGCGGCGGGGGTAGACCGAGAAGACCGTCCTGGCGATCTCGACGAAACCGGTGCTCTCGCGCGTCCGGAGCTCCAGCTCCTGGTCCTCCGGCTCCGGCAGGTCCTCGCCGGTGTCCTCGCGCACTCGTCGCTCGATGTCCCGGGTGACGCGCTCGGCCTCCTCGTCGCGCCCGTGGATCATCAGCCAGCGCGGCGACTCGGGCACGAACAGCCGCAGGAGCAGGACCCCGAGCGCGACGACCGCGCCGGTCGCGAACGCGATGCGCCAGCCGAGGTCGGACGGCAGCCTGCTCAGGTACTCGTACCCGAGCAGCGCGGCGACCGCGGCACCGAGCCAGTAGGACCCGTTGACGACGAGGTCGACGGTGCCACGCACCCGGGCCGGGATGAGCTCGTCGATCGCGGAGTTGATCGCCGAGTACTCACCGCCGATGCCGAAGCCGGTGAGCACCCGCCCGACGGCGAACCACACGTACGTGGCGGTACCCGCGCCGACCCACAGGCCGGCCGTCGCGGTGATCCCCACCCCGAGCAGGTAGACCGACAGCGTGATGATGAACAGCTTCTTCCGCCCGAACCGGTCGGTCAGGTACCCCCAGACGAGCGCACCGGTGATCGCACCGAGGATGTAGATCGATGCCGACCCGGCCACCTGCACCGTGGAGAAGCCGATGGAGTCCTTCAGGGACGGCCCGACCGCCCCCTTCACCGTGACCTCCAGGCCGTCCAGCACCCAGACGGTGCCCAGGGACAGCACGATCAGCCAGTGCCACTTGCACCAGGGCAGCCGGTCCAGCCTCGCCGGGATATCGGTCCTCACCACATCCTTGACCTCGGGCATCGCACGCTCCCCTCGTCGGTGTCGTCCCCGAGGTACATACCCGCTCGGTGCCGGTTGACGCGTCGGACCGGTCCTCGGCCCGGTCAGGGGCCACCGGACGGCCACGGCAACGGGCCGGGGCCGGGGCCGGGGCGCCCGCGACGTCGCGAGGCCGGCTCACTCCCCGGGGAAGACCGGGCTGCGCTTCCCGAGGAAGGCGAGGACGCCCTCGCACGCGTCGGCCGACCGCATGAGGCGTCTCTGGTCCCGCTCCTCGACGGCCAGGGCTGCCTCGAGGTCGAGTGCCGCGCCGTTGACTGCGGCCTTCGTCGCCGCGGCAGCCCCGGGCGAGAAGGCGGCGAGGGCCACGAGCAGCTCCTCCGAACGCCGGTCGAACTCCTCGTCGGCGACGCACTCCGAGACCAGCCCCCACTCGGCGGCGACCGGTGCGGTCACGGCCTCCCCGGTGAGGGCGAGCCGCAGAGCCCGGGCCCGGCCGATGTTCGCCGCGACGAGCGCCGTGGCGCCGCCGTCGGGCATCAGGCCGATCCGGGCGAAGGCGAGGACGAACGACGCCGACGCCGTGGCGAGCACGTAGTCGCACGCCAGCGCCATCGACGCGCCGGCCCCGGCGGCCACGCCCCCGACCAGGGCCACGGTCGGCGCCGGGCATGCGAGCAGCGCCCGGGCCACCGCTCCGACGCCGAGCAGGGTGGCGTCGTCGAGCCGTCCGGCCTGCTCGGCGGCACGCCCGAGGTCGGCGCCGGCGCAGAACCCGCGGCCGGCGCCGGTGAGCGCGACGACCCGGACCGCGGGGTCCGCCCCGGCAGCCTCGACGTGCCGGACGAGCGCGTCGAGCATCGCCGGGTCGACGGCGTTGAGCCGCTCGGGCGCGTCGAGCCGGACCCTGGCGACGCCGTCGGCAACCTCGTAGCGGACCTTCCCGCTCACCGGACCCGCCTCGGCTCGACCGCCCCGGGCAGCCGGGGCGCACCCCTCAGCTCGGCTCGAGCGAGGGTGCGCAGGTGCACCTCGTCCGGGCCGTCGAAGATCCGCATGGCCCGGTGCCAGGCGTACATCTCGGCGAGCGGGGTGTCGTCGCTGACCCCCGCGCCGCCGTGGACCTGGATGGCCCGGTCGATGACGTCGCACGCGGTCTGCGGGACGGCCACCTTCGCCATCGACACCAGGTGGCGGGCGGCCTTGTTCCCCTGCGTGTCGATCGTCGCCGCGGCGAGGTGGCAGATGGCGCGGGCCTGGTCGATCTCGATCCGGGAGCGAGCGATCTTCTCCTGGATGCTGGACTGCTCGGCGAGCGGCGCCCCGAAGGCGACCCGCTCCTTGACACGGGCGACCATGAGGGCGAGCGCGCGCTCGGCCGCACCGAGCGCCCGCATCGCGTGGTGGATGCGGCCCGGCCCGAGCCGCATCTGGGCTGCGGCGAAGCCGCCGCCCATCTCTCCGAGCACGTTGGAGACCGGCACCCGCACGTGGTCGTAGTCGATCTCGACGTGCCCCTGGAAGTGGTGCTGGCCCAGCACCGGCGTCGAGCGCACGAGCTCGATCCCCGGCGTGTCGATCGGCACGATGACCATGGTCTGCTGACGGTGCACCGGGGCCTCGGGGTCGGTCTTGCCCATGACGACGAGGACGGCGCAGCGCGGGTCGGCGGCCCCGGTGCTCCACCACTTGCGGCCGGTGATGACGAGCTCGTCGCCGTCGCGCTCGATGCGGGTCTCGATGTTCGTCGCGTCGCTGCTCGCCACGGCGGGCTCGGTCATCGAGAACGCCGACCGGATCCGACCGTCGAGGAGGGGCTCGAGCCACTGCTCCTTCTGCTCCGGGGTCCCGAGGAGGTGGAGGAGCTCCATGTTGCCGGTGTCGGGGGCGGCGCAGTTCATCGCCTCGGGCGCCAGCTCGAGGCTCCACCCGGACAGCTCGGCGAGTCGGGCGTACTCGAGCTGGGTCAGGCCCGACTCGTCGGGGAGGAAGAGGTTCCAGAGCCCTCGTGAGCGCGCCTCGGCCTTGAGCTCCTCGACCACGGGGGGCACCGAGTTGTCCTCGACGCCGTGCGTGTCGCGGTAGCGGCGGAACACCCGCTCGGCGGGGATCACCTGCTCGTTCATGAACTCCTCGAGGGTGGCCTCCAGCTCGAGGGCACGGGGTGAGGGCGTGAGGTCCATCGGTCCTCCTCGTCGGGGTCCACGGGCTCCTCGCAACCTACTCGCCGGCACCCACCCGCTGCAGGCGGGGCGGCGCCCCGCGACGGTACCGGGCCGGGTCAGGGGCGCAGGAGCACCTTGATCGCCCGACGCTCGTCCATCGCGGCGTAGGCCTCGGCCGCGTCCTCGAGCGGCAGCGTGAGGTCGAAGACGCGGCCGGGGTCGATGGCACCGGACCAGACCCGGTCCATCAGGTCGGGCAGGTATCGACGCACGGGAGCGGGTCCCCCGCGCAGCCCGACGTTGCGCCAGAACATGTGTCTCTGGTCGATCTCCGTGACGTGCGGGAGCCCCACCCACCCGACCATCGCGCCCGGCCGGCACGACCGCAGCGCCTGGTCGACGGAGTCCTGCGTGCCGACGCACTCGAGGACGGCGTCGGCACCGATGCCCTCGGTGAGCTCGCGGACCGCCTCCACCCCCTCGTCCCCACGCTCGGCGACGATCTCGCTCGCGCCGAGCCGGCGGGCCAGGTCCTGCCGGTCCGCGTGCCGGCTCATCGCGATGACCCGTTCGGCCCCGAGCTCGGCGGCCGCGAGGACCCCGCACAGACCCACGGCCCCGTCGCCCACGACGACGACGGTGCTGCCCGGCCGCACGTCGGCGCACACCGCGGCGTGCCATCCGGTGGCCATGACGTCCGACAGCGAGAGGAGCCCGGGGACGAGGGCGTCGTCGGGCGCCTCGGGCGTCGCGACGAGGGTTCCGTCGGCGTTGGGGACGCGGATGAGCTCGGCCTGGCAGCCGTCGTAGCCACCGCCGTTGAGGCAGTTCGCGTGCTCTCCGTGGCGGCACACCGCGCACGTGCCGTCGCTGTGGAGGAACCCGCCGACGACGAACTGGCCGGGCCGGACGGTCGTCACCGCTTCGCCCACCGCCTCGACGACACCGACGTACTCGTGGCCGATCGGGACCGGCTTCCTGACCGCGGAGATGCCGCGGTAGCGCCAGAGGTCGGACCCGCACACGCACGCGGCGACCGTGCGCACGACGGCGTCGGTCGGCTGCTGCAGCGTGGGGTCGTCGCGGTCCTCGACGCGGATGTCCCTCGGCCCGTGGATCACTGCTCCTCGCACCGGGCAAGTCTGGCCTGCCGGAAGGCCCCCGGACGTCTCAGGTGCGGGAGAAGTCCGCCACCGGTCCGCGACAGACGGTGTGGACCGTGGGCGGTCGAGCGGGTGGACATCGTCCGCAAGGACCCCGACGGTTCCTCCGTGGCCCTCGGCACCGAGCGCGGCGCTACGTCGAGGGGGCCGCGCCCGGCCCCGGCCCGCCCGCGGCGAGCGGATCGGCGTCGGGGCCCTCGGCGATGCCGGCCGTGAGGGAGGCCGACCCGTAGAGCGCCAGCGACTGGAGGAAGAGGACGAACATCACGCCGATGGGCGCGGCGAGGGCCCCGTACTGAGGACGGTCGACGACGAAGGCGAGGAGCACCGCCATGACGAGCTTGAGGGACTCGGTGGCCACGGCGCCCACCCCGGCGCCCCAGAGCAGTGCCGGGCGCGACGGCCGGATACCGCCGAGGTCGGCGAGGATGAGCAGGACGACGAGGAAGTCCAGTGCCAGCGTCAGCGCTCCTGCGACGAGCAGGGGGAGGAGGCGAGGGCCTCCCCACTCGATGCCGAGCAGGGCCAGGATCCGGTCGGAGAAGTTCGTGACGATCGTCGAGCCCACGTAGGAGAGCAGGATCAGGGGGGCGAGCACCAGCAGCCAGCCGGCAGCACGCAGCCGGGCGAGGACGAAGGGGCGCGGGTCCTTCGGCGCGCCGTAGAGGACGTGCACCGAGCGGCTGGCGGCGAGCACGGCCCCGGTCGCGCCGTACAGGAGGCCGACGCCGCTGATGACCGAGGCGGCCTGCCCGGTGCTGCGCAACTGCTCGATGTCGAGCGAGTTCTCGCCGATGACCCCGGGGAAGGCCGCCGACACGGCTTCGGTGACGTAGGCGGCCAGCCACTCCGCGCCGAGGGCAGCGGTCAGCCCGTAGGCGAGGGTCACGACCGACAGGAGGGCAAGGAAGAGGTAGTAGGTCGTCCCGGCCGCGAGCAGCGTGGCCCGACCGTGGTTGAAGCGGGTCGTCGTGCGGTACAGGACGCCTGCCAGGGCCGCGACCCGTCCTGGCCGCGCCTGGACGCGGCGCAGCGGACGCGGCACCTCGCGCGGCCCCGGGTCGGTGGGGCGGCCCGGGATCGGACGCAACCGACCGTCGACCAGCGCAACCGCACCAGGGTCGGAAGGTCGCCCCCGCCGCAGGTGGAGCTCCACGACGTCGACGGTAGTGTGCCCGCCCACCCACCGGTCAGCAGCGACGCACCGACCCGCCGCCGGACCGTGACAACCCGGCCCCTCCGGCCCGGTGACCCTCGACACCGGCGCCACCGGCCCCTTGGGCCCTTCCCAACGGGCGGGACAGCATGTTTGCTGTCCTCATGGACTCCACGATGATGCACACCCCCCTCCTCATCAGCCAGATCCTGCGGTTCGGGACCACGCTGCACGCCGACCAGGAGGTCGTGACGTGGACCGCCGACGGAGCACGCCGGACGACCTTCGCAGAGGTCGGTCACCAGTCCGCGCAGTTCGCGCACGCGCTACGCGACCTCGGGGTCGAGGGCGATGACCGGGTGGCGACCTTCATGTGGAACAACGCCGAGCACTTCATCGCCTACCTTGCCGTGCCGTCGATGGGCGCGGTGCTCCACGCCCTCAACATCCGGCTCTTCCCCGAGCAGATCCTCTACGTGGCCAACCACGGCGGCAGCAAGGTCGTCGTCGTCGACAACACCCTCGCGGCGCCGTTCGCCAAGCTGCTCGCCCACCTCCCCAAGATCCGGCACGTCATCGTCAACGGCCCGGTCGACGAGCAGACCAGGGCCGCTCTCTCCGCGCCCGAGCACGTCGAGGCCGTGCACGACTGGGCCGAGCTCCTCGAGGGCCGGCCGACGACCTACGACTGGCCGCAGGACCTCGACGAGAACTCGGCGTCCTCGATGTGCTACACCTCCGGGACCACCGGCAACCCCAAGGGCGTCTCGTACTCGCACCGGTCGAACTACCTGCACTCCGTGACGACGGCGATGACCGCCGACACCCGCCAGGGTGATCGGCTGCTCGTCGTCGTCCCGCTCTTCCACGCCAACGCGTGGGGCTTCCCGTACCTCGCGATGGCGGTCGGCGCGAGCCTGGTCATGCCCGACCGGTTCCTCCAGGCCGAACCGCTCGCGACGATGATCGAGAGCGAGAAGGTCAGCTACGGCGCGGGCGTTCCCACCATCTGGCTCGACCTCCTGCACCACCTCGAGCAGAACGACGTCGACGTCTCGACGTGCCGTGGGCTCATCGTCGGCGGGTCCGCCGCCCCGCCCGCGCTGATGAAGGCGTTCAAGGAGGAGCACGGCATCACGATCCTCCACGCCTGGGGCATGACCGAGATGTCCCCGATCGGCACGGCAGCCGTCCCGCCCGCGTCGGTCGAGGAGGGCTCCGACGCCTACTGGGACTACGCGACCTCGCAAGGGCGCCTCGTCCTGGGCGTCGAGGGCCGGCTCATCGGCCCGGAGGGCCAGGAGGTGCCGTGGGACGGCGAGAGCGTCGGGGAGCTCGAGGTGCGGGGCCCGTGGATCACCGGCACCTACAACGCCTTCGGTGGTGAGTCCGAGAACGAGCTCGCCGAGATGGCCGACAAGTTCCACGACGGCTGGCTGCGCACGGGGGACGTCGGCACGCTGACCCCGGACGGCTTCCTCCGCCTCACCGACCGTGCCAAGGACGTCATCAAGTCGGGCGGCGAGTGGATCAGCTCGGTGGACCTCGAGAACGCGATCATGGGTCACCCGGACGTGCTCGAGGCCTCCGTCGTCGGGGTGCCCGACGAGCGGTGGGGCGAGCGACCGCTCGCCACGGTGGTCCTGCGCGAGGGATCGAGCGCCACCCCCGCCGAGCTGCGCGACTACCTCGACGGCAAGCTCGCCAAGTGGCAGCTGCCCGAGCGGTGGGCGGTCATCGACGAGGTCCCGAAGACGAGCGTCGGCAAGTTCGACAAGAAGGTGCTGCGCAAGCGCTACGCCGAGGGCGAGCTGGCGATCGAGAGCCTGGCCTGATCCCCGGAGGTCGGCTGGGGCCGTCGCCGGCCGTGACGGCCGGACGGCCTCAGCCGACGCCATCCGGCCGGTGGCCCCCGTCGTCCTCCGGTGCGGGAACCTCGGGGAGGCGACCCGAACGGGCGAGTCCCAGCGGCGCGACGACCCAGGCGCTGACGAACACGAGGAGTGCCACGACGCCGGCCGTCGCCGACCACGGACTGCCGAGGACGAGGTCGACGACGAGGACGACGACACCGCAGATGGTGAGCAGCAGCGTCGCCAGGCCCGCGAGGGCGAAGCCGTTGGCGGCCTCGACGAGCAGCAGGCGGCGGCGCTGCCGGAAGAGGAGACGGTGGGCGGCCACCGGCGCCACGACGAGGCACGTCGTGAGCACGGCGCCACCGAGCACCGCGAGGTAGATCCCGCGCTGACGCGGGGTCAGCGCGTCGAACCTGCTCGAGAACGGCACGGTGAGCAGGAAGCCCGCGAGGATCTGCGCACCGGTCTGGGTGACCCGGATCTCCTGCATCAACTCGTCCCAGTTGCGTGTCAGGGTACGGCGGGAGGGCACCTTCTCGTCGTGGGACCCGGTCATGTCCTGCTCCTTCCGGGAGCCGCGCCGCGGCGCGCTCTCCGGAGCGGTCGGCCCGGCTGCCGGGGTGTCGTGCGTCGTCCACGCCTCCCCTACCCCGCCGCGGCGACCGCCACGCGGATCCCCCGACCCGCGGTGACCTAGCTCCGCGTCGGCGCCGACGTGCCGTCGGCGGTGCGCAAGGCCGGGGCGGCAGCGGAAGCCACCGCGCGTTCGGTCAACCGGGCGCAGAGCGCGTCGCGCGCCCGGCGCTCCACGAGGAGCTCGAGGAAGTCGCGGACGGTGGAGCCCGGCTCGAGCTCGGCGCGGGCCTCGTCGACCGCCGCCCGCACCTCCTCACGGGTGAAGTCCGCGCCGAAGCGCTGGAGGAGGGAGTCGACGGCGAAGTCGTACGTCGGCTCGTGGTGGCTCTGGTGATGGGCGGACGCTGACACGGGCGACCTCCTGCTGCGGCACCGGCGACCTCGCGCCGAGGGTCTGCGCGGGATCGTACCCACGGTGACGGCCCGGTGACCATCCCGTGAACGGACACGGTCCGCAGCGCCCGGAGAATGCCGCGGCGGCGACCGTCGCGTCAGGCGTGGAGGAGCCCGGCGTCATCCCGGCCGAAGACGGCCTGGAGGCCCGGGAGCCCACGCAGCCGGTGCGTCAACGCGACGAGCAGCGGGCGGAGCACGAGCCAGCCGAGACCCGCGACGAGCCCGCCGAGGGCGAGGCCGGCGAGGACGTCCTGGGGGTAGTGCGCGCCGACGTAGACCCGCGCGAAGGCCATGACGAGCGCCGCACCCACCGCCCACCAGCCGAGGCGCCTCGAGGCGATGAGGAGCCCGACCGCGGCGGCGCCGGCCATGACGGCGTGGTCGGACGGGAAGGAGTAGTCCCCGGTCCGGGAGACGAGCAGCAGCGCCCCGGGGTGCGTCGCGTACGGGCGCGCCTCCGCGACGAGTGCGCCGACCGGCTGGTTCACCGCGACCGCGAGCACCGTGGCCACGCCTGCCCACCCCGCCGCGGCGAGGTCGCGGTCGGAGCCGCGGCGGGCGACGGCGAGCGCCGCGAGAAGCAGGGCCGCGACGAGGACGACGCCGTACTCGGCGTACCCGACGACGGCACCGTGCAGCCACGGGGTGTCGCGGGCGAGCTGCTGGACCGCGGCGAACGCGCTCTCGTCGGCGGGGGGTGTCGGGGTCACGCGGGCTCCTCGGGTCGCGGCACGGGCAGCCCAACCCTCGACCCGTCACCTTGGAGCGCGCTGTGCCCGACCTGTCAGCCCGCTGCCCGTGCCCGGGCCGCCGTGGTCGTGCTGGGTGCCTGGGCCTACGGCACCTGCTTGACGACGGTGAGGAGGACGACGGCGTCCTCGAGGGCGGCGAGGTCGTGGCGATCTGGCGGGATGACGAGGTGGTCGCCGACGCGCCCCTCCCAGGCCTCCTGGCCGCTCGTGACGCGAACCCGGCCCCGCAGGACCTGGAGCGTCGCCTCGCCGGGGCTCTCGTGCTCGGACAGGGCGTGCCCCGAGAGCAGGGCGATGACCGTCTCGCGCAGGCTCCGGTCGGAGCCGCCGTGGATGGTCACCGCCGATCGTGAGCTGGACGAGCCCCGGGCCTCCTCGAGCTGCTCGTCGGCCAGGTCGGCCAGCGACGTGGCGTCCATGGCTCCACCACCTTCCCCGACCGACCGTAGCCGTCCGCGGCTGCCGACGGTGGGAGAGCTGCAGGCGAGGGGTCCGGTCACTCGCAGACGACGCCGTCGTGGTCGGCGTCGCGGTACCAGTCGTACTCGGGGTCGGAGCCTTCGACGTAGGGCCCGTACCCGGCGGCCTTGGCCGCCCGGCAGGTGTCCAAGCGCGGGTCCAGCCCACCACTCGTCGCCGGCGGGGTGGTCGGGGCCACCGGGGTGGGGATCGGGGTGACGACCGTCCCCCCGCCGAGCGGTACGGCGTCGGCGGTGGGCAGCGGCTGGCCCGGGCACGCCCGCAGGAGGCGCGCGATGGCGTCGCGCTCGGCGGCGGTCACCCACAGGTGGTAGCGGACCTTGACCGCGACCTGGCGGGCGACGTAGGCGCAGCGGTAGCCCTTCCGTGGGGGGAGCCAGGTCGCGGCGTCCCCGTCGCCCTTGGCCTCGTTCGTCGGGCCGTCCACCGCGAGCAGGTTGAGCGGGTCGTTGGCGAAGGCGGTGCGGGTGGCCCGGCTCAGCTGCTGCGCGCCCTTCTGCCACGCGTCGGACAGTGCCACCACGTGGTCGATCTGGACCGCGGAGGAGGTGCCCACCCCGCGGACGAACTCGATGGTGTCCCCGGTGTAGGGGCCGTGCAGCGTGCCGGTCAGCACGAGGCATCCGTGGGTGCCGGCCTTGAGGGTGAACGGCTCGAGGTCGCGGCGGAGGATGTCGTTGCGGGTGTCGCATCCGTTCCGGTCCACGTCCGCCCACGCCTGGCCGAACTCGTCGCGGGTGTAGCCGGTCTTGGGGGCCCGCCCCTTGACGGGGATCGTCGCGAGTGCCGCGAGGGCGGTGCCCGGCTCCGGTGAGGGGGTGGGGCTCGCGGTCGCAGACGGTGTCGGGGACGGCGGTGTCGGTGACGGCGCCGTCGACGACCCGGCGCTGTCCGGGGCACCGGCAGAGGGGCCGACCGCCGACGCGGACGGGGCCACCGTGACGGTGTCAGCGCCGGGGCTGGCCGTCGCGCCCCCGATACCGGCGAGCAGTACCGCTCCACCGAGCGCGACCGCGCCCGCCGAGCGCGAGCGCAACCGGGCCCAGTCGACGTGGCCTCGGACGATCGTGACGACGGCGACGACGAGCACGTAGGTGCCGACCGCGCCGACGAATCCGCTGAGGCCCGCGGCGAGGCCGCCGAGGACCGCGATGACGACGAGGCCACCCCACCCCAGCCAGGCGGCGACGTCCGGCACCTCCCCCCGCCGTGGCGGAGGGGCGACCGTGGGTGCCGTGTGGTCCCGGGTGACGTGCTCGGTCCACCGGGTGCCGTCCCAGTACCGCAGGCCTTGGTCGGTGGGGTACCAGCCGGCCGGTGCGTTCACCACGGGTCGTCCACCACCAGCGCCTCCACGCCATCCCCCACGCCCCGCACGCTACCGACGGCCGGCGGGCGCCGCGGCGGGTTCGGGGAGCTCGGCAGCAGCCGTCCTCAGTCCCCTCTCAACGGCGGCTCGTCATCCCGGTGTTCGACGGGGTCACGGCTGCGCCCCTTCCCAGGCTCGCCGCAGGAGCCCCCTCACCGTCTCGCCGGTCAACGGGGCGGGGTTGTCGGGTGGCGCCGCCGACAGGATCGCGGCCACCGCGGACTCGATGCCGTCAGCGGGCATCCCGAGGTGCTGCAGTGCCCGTGGGGCGGCGAGGTCGCTTCCGAGGGCGAGGAGACCGGCCAGCGCCTCCGGGGCGTCGAGGGCCCGCGCGATCCGAGCCGCTGCCTCCGGGGCGTGCGGGGCGTTGAGCGCGAGCACGTGCGGGAGCACGACGGCGTGCGTCTCGGCGTGGGGGAGGTCGAACATGCCGCCGAGCACGTGGCAGATCTTGTGGTGGAGCCCGGACCCGGCGGAGGCGAAGGCCGCCGCCGCCACCCAGGCACCGAGGAGGGCGTGCTCCCGGCCGGCGAGCCCGCCCGGCTCGGCCACGACCTGCCGGAGGCCGGTCGCCAGCTGTCGGATACCCTCGCCGGCGAGCGCGGCGTTGACGGGGTCGGCCCGCGGGGCCCACATCGCGTCGACCCCGTGCGCCACCGCGTTGAGCCCGCTGGCGACGGACACCTCGACCGGCAGGGCGAGGGTGAGGGCGGCGTCGTAGACGACCGCACGCGGGAGGACCGCGGCTGCGCGTCCGGTGGTCTTGCGTCCCCCCTCGGTCAGCCCCCAGACATCGGTGACCTCCGACCCGGCGTAGGTCGTCGGGACCGCGACGACGGGAATGCCGGAGGTCAGCGCCACCGCCTTGGCCAGCCCGGTGCTCGAGCCGCCCCCGACGCTGACGACCAGGTCGGCGTCGACGTCGGCGGCGACGGCCCGTGCGCGCTGCGCGACCTCGAGGGGGACGTGCCGGACCGCCGCGTCGTGCCAGTGCACGACCGGCAGCGCGCCCGCGACGTGGCGCGCCACCGCACGGGAGGAGCCTCCGGAGACCACGAGGACCCGAGCCGCGCCGAGGGCGGCGACCTCGGCCGCGAGGCCGTCAGCCGCCTCGCCCGCGGCGAAGCGGACCCGCTGCGGCAGTGTCTCGTGCACGAACCTCATGGCTACCTCCACCGACGTCGGCACCACCTCTCACCGGGGCGACAGCGGGCCACCCAGCGGAACCCCGCCGCGCCGAGGCGAGCGTCTCACGGATGATCTGGAGGGGCAGCAGCCGCCAGGCAGCTGCGAGCACCCCAGCGTCGGCCGAGCAACCAGGAGCACACCGGATGAGGTTGACCGCCGTCGAGGCCCGTCGTCGGCTCGACACCGAGGTGCACGGCGTCCTGTGCACCCTCCACGCCGAGCGCGGCCCCGACCCGCAGCCGGTCGTCTACGCGGTGAGCGGGGACGGTCATGTCGGCGTGCCGATCGACCGGGTCAAGCCGAAGTCCGGCTCGCGGCTGCAGCGCGAGGTCAACCTTGCGGGCGATCCGCGCGCGTCGCTCCTCGTCGAGCACTGGGAGACCGAGGACTGGTCGAGGCTGTGGTGGGTCCGTGTGCAGCTCGAGTACGTCACGGCCCCCCCGACCGCACTGACGGACGAGCTCGCCGAGCGGCTGGCGCGCGCCCTGCCGCAGTACGCCGACAAGCCGTTCCACCGCGTGCTCGTCTTGGGCATCCTCGACCTCACGGGGTGGGCCGCCGCACGGGCATGACGACCACGTCGGGGTCACGCCGGCTGGGCTCCACGAGACGGCGGGTGGGTCCCCGCGCGCACGGCCGCCGAACCGCCCGGCAGACACGAGAAGGCCCCCGCCGCGTCTCCGCTGGTCGGGGGCCCGTCGTCTGTCTCAACACAGAGCGCGCCCGAAGGGATTCGAACCCCTAACCTTCTGATCCGTAGTCAGATGCTCTATCCGTTGAGCTACGGGCGCACGCTGCGCTCGCGCGCAACGACTGTGCAGACTACCGGAGCGCGCGCCGGGGCGAGAAATCGGCACACGGTCATCCGCGCCGGACCCGTGACGTGACCGTCCGACGGTCGACAGCGGCCACTCGGCGCTTGTGAAGGATTTCACCAGCGCTGGAGCCCTCGGACGGTCGCCGCGGTCCCGGGGCGGTCCTACCGTGGAGGGCGAGGCTCCCCGCCGCGGGACGCCGAGGTCCTCCTCACGTCGCGGGCCCCCATCGGGGAACCACGCATCCGACGCTGCGGAGGAAGGAACCCACATGACCACCACCGAGAGCACCACCCGGGGGACGACGCACGTCGCCCTCCAGTCCTGGGTCGACGAGGTCGCCGCCCTGACCCGGCCCGACGAGGTCGTGTGGTGCGACGGCTCGCGGGAGGAGTGGGACCGCCTCACCAGCGAGCTCGTCGACGCCGGCACCTTCATCCGCCTGAACGAGGAGAAGAAGCCGAACTCCTTCCTCTGTCAGTCCGACCCCACCGACGTCGCGCGCGTCGAGGACCGCACCTTCATCGCCTCGGTCCGCGAGGAGGACGCCGGCCCGACGAACAACTGGGTCGACCCCACCCAGCTCAAGGCGACGATGACCGACCTCTACCGCGGATGCATGCGCGGTCGCACGATGTACGTCATCCCCTTCGTCATGGGCCACCTCGACGCGACCGTCCCGATGTTCGGCGTCGAGGTCACCGACTCCGCCTACGTCGTGACGAACATGCGGATCATGGCCCGCATCGGCGCCCCGGTGCTCGAGAAGATGGAGGAGATCGACGCCGACTTCGTCAAGGGCCTGCACTCGGTCGGCGCACCCCTCGCCGACGGCGAGCCCGACGTGGCCTGGCCGTGCAACGACACCAAGTACATCGCCCACTTCCCGGAGACCCGCGAGATCTGGTCGTTCGGGTCCGGCTACGGCGGCAACGCCCTCCTCGGCAAGAAGTGCTACGCGCTGCGCATCGCCTCGGCGATGGCCCGCGACGAGGGCTGGATGGCCGAGCACATGCTCATCCTCAAGCTGACCTCCCCCGCCGGGAAGGTCCACTACGTCGCCGGCGCCTTCCCGAGCCAGTGCGGCAAGACCAACCTCGCGATGATCGAGCCGAGCCTCCAGGGCTGGACCGCCGAGATGATCGGCGACGACATCGCGTGGATGCGCTTCGGGCCGGACGGCCGCCTCTACGCGGTGAACCCCGAGTTCGGCCTGTTCGGCGTCGCCCCGGGCACGGGCATGCACACCAACCCGCAGGCCGTGCGGACCATCGAGAAGGGCAACTCGATCTTCACCAACGTCGCCCTCACGGACGACGGCGACGTGTGGTGGGAGGGCCTGACGCCCGAGCCGCCGGCGCACCTCACCGACTGGAAGGGCCGCGACTGGACCCCCGGGAGCGGCGAGGTGAGCAGCCACCCCAACAGCCGCTTCACGACACCCGCGAAGCAGACGCCGATGATCGCGCCCGAGTACGACAACCCGGACGGCGTGCCGATCGATGCCATCATGTTCGGCGGGCGGCGGAAGACGACCGTGCCACTGGTCTACGAGTCGCGCGGCTGGGCGCACGGCGTCTTCGTCGGCGCGACCCTCTCCTCCGAGACGACGGCCGCCGCGACCGGTGCCGTCGGTGTCGTCCGCCGCGACCCGATGGCGATGCTGCCCTTCATCGGCTACGACGCCGGCGACTACATGGGCCACTGGCTCGACATCGGCAAGCGGGCCGACGCCTCGAAGCTCCCGCGGATCTTCCAGGTCAACTGGTTCCGCCGCGACGACGACGGCTCGTTCCTCTGGCCGGGCTTCGGCGACAACGCGCGGGTGCTCAAGTGGATCGTCGAGCGGCTCGAGGGCACCGCCGGCGCCGTCGACACCCCGGTCGGCCTCGTGCCGGCGCCGGACGCGATCGACCGCACCGGCCTCGACCTCGACGACGAGCAGCTGGCCAGGGCGCTGCGGGTCGACGCCGAGGAGTGGCGGGCGGAGCTGCCCCTCATCGAGGAGTGGTTCGCCACGCTCGGCGACACCCTCCCGAGCCAGCTCGCCGACGAGCTCGCCACGCTCAAGGCTCGACTCGAACGGGCCTGAGCCGCCGCGTCACCCATGACGGACCCCCGCCGGAGCGCTCCGGCAGGGGTCCGTCATGACGCGGGTGGGAAGTCGCTCAGGTCGCCTGGGCGGATGTGCCGCCGTTGGCGTCCTCCGGGCCGGTCGGGCCGGTTCCCCCGCGGGGGGAGGGCTGATGGCCGACGCCGTGGTCCCCGTCGGCGTCGCGACCGCTGAGCCCGCGGTGGTCGCCGTCCCGGTCGCCACCCGGTGGGGGACTGCCGGGGAGCCGGCCCGGACCGGCGGCGGGCGGCCGGCCCGGACCACCCGGCACGTGGCCCGGACCGCCGCCGGGGAACTGGCCGTGGCCTCCGACAGCGCCGCCGCGCTCGTCGGACTGGGCGACCGCTGCCGTCGCCCCGATGGCCCCGACCGTGCCGAGACCGAGGGCGCTCGCCAGGACCATCGCGCTCTTCCTGCCCGTCCAGCGGGCCCGCCTCGCCGGGGTGTCGGGCCCGGCGGCGAGGTCGACGGACGAGGATGTCACCCAGGGCGTGCTCACCCACGCCGGCGAGCCCGCCGGGTCGACGGGTGGCAGCGGACGGATCCGCTCCTCGTGCGGCGGAGGGGTCTGCTCGTCGTGGGGCTCGGTCACGGGTCCTTCTCCTCCGCTCAGGGGTGTCCCGGGAACCGTGGCCCCTGCACCTGTGCCGGGCCTGTGGTGGGCCCAGCGAGCGGCTTTCAGGTTCCAGCGGGACGCACAGGATCCACACAGGAAACCCATGGACTCACCCCAGCGGCCGCACACACACTGGGTGCCATGTCGACGACGCGCTCGCAGCCCGCCCCCTCCCTCAAGCGACCGGACGGCAGCGCCGTGCGCGTCCTCGTCGTCGACGACGAGCCCAACCTCACCGAGCTGCTCTCGATGGCGCTTCGCTATGAGGGGTGGGAGGTGCGGAGTGCGGCGAGCGGCATCGCGGCCGTCCGCGCGGCCAAGGACTTCCAGCCCGACGCGGTCGTGCTCGACATGATGCTCCCCGACTTCGACGGCCTCGAGGTGCTCCGCCGGATGCGAGGCGACGACCCGAACGTCCCGGTGCTCTTCCTCACCGCCAAGGACGCCGTCGAGGACCGCGTCGCCGGGCTGACCGCGGGCGGCGACGACTACGTCACCAAGCCGTTCAGTCTCGAGGAGGTCGTCGCCCGGCTGCGCGCCCTGATGCGCCGGACCGCGATCGCCGCCGACGACGGCGGCTCGCTCCTCGTCGTCGGCGACCTCACCCTCGACGAGGACAGTCACGAGGTGGCCCGTGGCGGCACCGAGGTCCAGCTCACCGCGACCGAGTTCGAGCTGCTGCGCTACCTCATGCGCAACCCCAAGCGCGTGCTGTCCAAGGCCCAGATCCTCGACCGGGTGTGGAACTACGACTTCGGCGGTCAGGCCAACGTCGTCGAGCTCTACATCTCCTACCTGCGCAAGAAGATCGACGCCGGCCGGTCGCCGATGATCCACACGATGCGTGGCGTGGGGTACGTCCTCAAGCCGGCCGAGTGACGCCGGTCGCGCGGATGCCGCATCCCTCCCGATGGACGCTGCGGGCCAAGCTGCTCGCCTCGGTCCTGGCCCTCTTCACCGTCGTCATGCTCGCGACGAGCGCCCTGACCGTGCTCGAGACCCGGCGATACCTCACCGGTCAGCTGGCCCACGACCTCGACAGCGCGGTGACGCGGGTCGGCGACCGACGGCTGGGGTACGACCCCGACCGAGACGGCGACCACAGCGCTCCGCGGCCCCCGGGGGCCCCGGGCGGTGACAACGTCCTCGCCCTGACGATCACGAGCACCGGCTCGGTCGCGACCGACACCTCCGGCACCCCGGTCAACAGCGTCCAGGACGCGGCCGGCACCACCACCGCGCTCACGACGAGCCAGATCACCGAGCTCACCGACAGTCTCCGAGGCCGCGGGCAGCAACCGGTCCGGGTCGACCTCGGGGGCGACATCGGCAGCTACCTGGTCGCGGCGCGGCCGCTGCCGGGCGGCGACGTCTTCATCGTCGGCGTCTCGACCCACCCGGTCGACGAGCTGCTCGCCAAGCTGCTCGCCCTCGTCGTCGGCGGCACCGCCGTCGGCCTCGTCCTCGTCGGAGCCGGCGGCGCGGTCATCATCCGCCGCAGCCTCGCCCCACTCGACCGGGTCGCCGCGACGGCGCGCCAGGTCTCCGGCCTCAAGCTGGACTCCGGCGACGTCGCGCTCGCCGTGCGCGTCCCGGACCGCGACGCCGACGACCGGACGGAGGTCGGCCAGGTCGGGCTCGCGATCAACACGATGCTCGACAACGTGGAGTCCGCCCTCACCGCGCGGCAGGAGAGCGAGATGCGCGTGCGGCAGTTCGTCGCCGACGCCTCGCACGAGCTGCGGACCCCGCTCGCCTCGATCCGTGGCTACGCCGAGCTGACCCGGCGCGAGAGCGACCCCGTCCCTCCGGCCGTCACCCACGCCATCGGCCGGGTGGAGTCGGAGGCCCTGCGGATGCAGGAGCTCGTCGAGGACCTGCTGCTGCTCGCCCGGCTCGACTCCGGACGCCCGCTCGAGCGTGAGCCGGTCGACCTCTCGCTCCTCGCGGTGAATGCGGTGAGCGACGCCCACGCCGCCTCGCCCGACCACGCGTGGGAGCTCGACCTCCCCGACGAGCCGGTCGAGGTGACCGGCGACCGGGCACGGCTGCACCAGATCCTCGCCAACCTGCTGGCCAACGCCCGGACCCACACGCCCGCTGGGACCCGCGTCGTCACCTCGCTCCGGCCGGAGGGGCGGCTGGTGCGCATCTCCGTCTCCGACAACGGCCCCGGCATCCCCGACGGCCTGCAGGAGAAGGTCTTCGAGCGGTTCACGCGAGGCGAGGAGTCGCGCAGCCGCGAGAAGGGCTCCACCGGCCTCGGGCTCTCGATCGTCGCCGCCGTCGGGCAGGCCCACGGTGGGCGCGTCGAGGTGCGCAGCCGCCCCGGCGACACGACGTTCTCGGTCCTGCTCCCCGCAACCTGACCCTGCCGGCATCCCCTCCGTCTCGACTCATTGCCATCCACCCACGGCGGGTCGTGGAGGGAGCCGCCCCGGACGTGGCTGGATCGCAAGAAGTCGAAGGCCTCGGAGGGCGATGACCCCAGCGGGGGCGTCAAGTGAGCGGGAGCTCGTAGGCGAGGAGCTGCACGCCCTCACGCGGGCTCCAGTCTCGGGCGGGCACCCGCACGAAGCCGAGACGCTCGTAGAGCCGGTGCGCCGTCCGCATCCACGTGCCGCTCGAGAGGATGACGCGCTCACACCCCAGCTCACGCCCCGCCTCGACGCAGGCGCGGGCCAGGACCTCGCCGACCCCTCGGCGGCGCGCACCGGGCGCGACCGCGAGCATCCGCACCTCGACCTCGCCGGGACGGCACATCTCGACCAGACTGCTCTCCGCGGGTACGACGGTGGCCGTACCGACGAGCCGCCCCTCGCCGTCCTCGGCGACGAGCAGCGTCGCCTCGCGCTGCCGGGCGGCGGCGTCGGCGAGGTGCTCCGCGTAGGGGTGGTCGGGCGTGATGTACCCGTCGGCGGCGTACGCCGCGACGGTCAGGCGGCCGACCGCCTCCAGCTCGCCCTCCCGCACCCGGCGGACCCGCACCTCCACCGGGCCATCCTCGCAGGTCCGGCAGGTGAGCCGGGTCGCAGACACCACTGCACTCCTGTGGCAGGATCTGGCCACACCTGGACCGCGGGAGGCAGAGATGACGGCGGACCCCCCACCCCGCGGAAGCGACGAACCGAGCGACGGCTCCACCTCCGACGGCGGCTGGGTCGAGCGGGTCGAGCGGCGCACCGGCAAGACGATCCAGGAGGTCGTCACCGTCCTCGTCCTCTCCCTCACCGCGGTGCTCACGGCGTGGTGCGGCTTCCAGTCCTCCAAGTGGGGCGGCGAGATGTCGATCGCCTTCTCTCAGGCGAGCAGCGCCCGCATCCAGGCCGCCAACGCCGAGGGCGAGGCCCGGACCGCCCGCGGCTACGACCTCACCATCTGGGCGAACTACGTCAACGCGGTGGCCGAGGACAACACCGAGCTCTCCGACTACATCCGCGAGCGGTTCACCCCCCAGTTCACGGTCGCCTTCGACGACTGGGTCGCGGGCGGGCGCACCGCGACCGGGCCGTTCAGCATGCCCTCGTACGTGCCACCGGGCACCGCTGAGGCCCAGCAGCTCAACGAGCGCGCCGACAGCAGGTTCCAGGCCGCCCTCGACAACAACGCCCGCGGCGACCGGTACTCATTGCTCACGGTCCTGTTCGCCCTGGTCCTGTTCTTCGCCGCCATGTCGGGACGCGAGATCGCCCCGTGGGTGTCGCGGACCCTCCTCGGGACCGCGATCGTGCTCATGGTCGTCGGCGCCGGGGTCCTCACCACCTTCCCCGTCATCGTCTGAGCCGACCCGACGCACCGCGCCCGCCGTCTCAGGCGGCCGGAACAGCGCCCCCACAGAGTGGCCACAGCCGGTCACCCGACCGTGATCTGCATGGACACCGCCACCCTCCCCGACGACACGACCACGCCGCCCGGCGGTGGCCCCGGACGTGCGCGTCCCGGGCAGGCCCTCCCCCGCTCGACGCGCAGCCCGGGCACGCGGGCCCGCCGTGCGCTGCGCGGCCCCGAGGACGACCCGGCGTGGGCCCGGCCGGCGCTCCTGGTCCTGCTCGTCGGGACCGGTCTCGCCTACCTCGACAACCTGACGGCGAGCGGATGGGCGAACTCCTTCTACTCGGCCGCGGTCCAGGCGGGCAGCGCGTCGTGGAAGGCCTTCTTTTTCGGCAGCCTCGACGCGAGCAACGCGATCACCGTCGACAAGCCCCCGGCCTCGCTCTGGGTCATGGCCCTCTCGGTGCGCCTGCTCGGCCTGAGCTCGTTCGCGATGCTCCTGCCGCAGGTCCTCATGGGCGTCGGCACCGTCGCAGTCGTGCACGCCACCGTGCGGCGGTGGTTCGGGCACGGTGCGGCCCTGCTCGCCGGGACGGTCCTCGCCCTGACCCCGGTCGCGGCCCTGATGTTCCGCTTCAACAACCCGGACGCGCTCCTGACCCTTCTCATGGCCCTCGCCGTCTGGGCGACGCTGCGGGCGGTCGAGCGCGGCTCGGTCCGGTGGATCACCCTGGCCGGCCTGTTCGTCGGGTTCGGCTTCCTCACCAAGACCCTCCAGGTGTTGCTCGTCGTCCCCGCCGTCGCCCTCGTCTGGGTCCTGTTCGCTGACACCACGTGGCGACGACGGCTCGTCGGGGGGCTCGCCTCAGCGGGCGCGTTCCTCCTCTCGGCCGGCTGGTGGGTCGCCGTCGTCGAGCTGCTGCCCGCCTCGATGCGGCCGTACGTCGGTGGCAGCCAGACCAACTCGTTCCTCGAGCTGACCTTCGGCTACAACGGGCTCGGCCGCATCGACGGCTCGGAGGAGGGTCGCGTCGGGGGTGGCGCAGGCCCCTTCTCCGGCGGCACCGGCGTCCTGCGGATGTTCGACGCCTCCAACGGGGGTCAGATCTCGTGGTTGCTCGGGGCGGCGCTGCTGCTCCTCGTCGCCGGGCTGTGGTTCCGCCGTGGAGCGGTGCGGACCGACGGGCGACGTGCCGCGTACGTCGCCATGGGTGCATGGCTCCTCGTCAGCGTGCTGGTCTTCTCGCTGATGCAGGGCATCTTCCACGAGTACTACACGGTCGCCCTCGCACCGGCGATCGCCGCCCTCGTCGGGATGGGCGCAGGTGAGGCCTGGGAGCACCGTGACACCGCCCTGGGGTCGGCCGTCCTCGCGGCGGCGACGGGCTGGACCTCGGTGTGGGCCTTCGTGCTCCTCTCCGGCACCACCGCGTTCGGCGGGTGGCTGCGCTTCTCCGTCCTGGCCGTGGGGCTCGCGGCGACGGTCCTCCTCCTCGTCGTCGGGCGGCTGCACCGCCGGGTCGTGCCGGCGATCGCGGTGATGGCGGTGGTGGCCGGCCTCGCGGGCCCCGCCGCCTACACGGCCGACACGATCTCGACCGCGCACTCCGGCTCCATCGTCACCGCAGGCCCCTCGACCGACCAGGGACCCGGCGGCGGGTTCGGAGGGCCGCCGGGTGGAGCGGTCGGTGGTCAGGCCCCGGGCCGGGGTGGGCCCGGCGCCCGGCCGGGCGGCACCGGCGGCCTGCTCGATGCGATGACGCCCGACGGCGCGGTGGTGCTGGCACTGGAGGAGAACGCCGACGAGTACACCTGGGTGGCCGCCGCCGTCGGGTCGAACAACGCCGCGGGGCTCCAGCTCGCGACACAGCTACCCGTCATGGCCATCGGTGGGTTCAACGGCTCCGACCCCTACCCGACGCTCGAGCAGTTCCGGCAGTACGTCGCCGACGGGCAGATCCACTACTTCCTCGCCGGCGGCGGGTTCGAGGGTCAGCAGGGGGGCTCGGACGGCGCGAACCAGATCGACGCGTGGGTCATGTCGAGCTTCCGTCAGGTGGCCGTCGGCGGGATGACGTTCTACGACCTCACCCAGCCGACCGGCGCAGCGTCATGACCTTCGGGCCGGCGCTCCGCAGGCCCCTGACCGGCCAGCTCGTCGCGTTCGGCCTGATCGGCGCCGCGAGCACCGTGGTCCACCTCGGCGGGTTCCTCCTGCTCCACCAGGTGCTCACCTCGGCCCAGCTCGCCAACGCGACCGCGTTGCTCGTCGCCGCGGTGGCGAACACGTGGGCCAACCGTCGGTGGACGTTCGGGGTGCAGGGGCGCGACGGCGCGGCACGGCACCAGCTCCAGGGCCTCGTGGTGCTGGCGCTGACCCTGGCGATGACCTCGGGCGGGCTCCGCGTGCTCGACGTCATCGCACCCGAGGCCCCCACCTGGCTCGAGACCGGCGCCGTCGCGGTGACGACGGCGACCGCCACGGCCGTGAAGTTCCTCGCGATGAGGTGGTGGGTGTTCCGACCGAGCCGACCCCCGGCATCCGCTCCGGACCGGCCGACCGTGCACGCACCTACACTCGGCGCGTGGAGACGGTGGCGGTCATCGGGACGGGGGCGATGGGGTCCGGGGTCGCACGGCTGCTCAGCGAGAACGGCGCCACCGTGCTGACCGTGCTCGACGGCCGGAGCGCGGCCGGTCGCCGGCGCGCTGCGGCCGCCGGCATGCGGGACGCGACCCTCGAGGAGGTCGTCCGGGCCGACGTGGTGCTGTCGATCGTCCCCCCTGCCCAGGCCGCCGCGGTGGTCGAGGCGCTGAGGCCCGTCCTGGGTCCGGGCGTCCTCTTCTGCGACGCCAACGCGATCGCGCCGGAGACGACCCGGGCGCTCGCCGACCGCGTCGTCAGCGCCGGTGCCCGGTTCGTCGACGGCGCGATCATCGGCGGTCCACCGGAGCGGGGCTACGACGGCCCCCGGCTGTACGCAAGTGGTGACGACGCCCGGGAGGTCGCCCTGCTTCGTCACCTCGGCCTCGACGTCCGCGTGCTCGACGGCCCGACCGGCGCGGCGTCGGCGCTCAAGATGTGCTACGGCGGCCTCAACAAGGGTGTCATCGGCCTGGCCACCGCCGTGCTCCTCGCGGCCGGGCGCCACGGCGTGGACGAGGACCTGCTGGAGGAGATGCGCGGCAGCATGCCGTGGT
Source organism: uncultured Actinomycetota bacterium (assembly GCA_963730165.1). Lineage (GTDB taxonomy): Bacteria > Actinomycetota > Actinomycetes > Actinomycetales > Dermatophilaceae > DASSQJ01. The sequence goes on along the minus strand of CAVSQS010000008.1, from coordinate 85,393 downwards.
TGCTCGACCGGCTACCTGCCGCCGTGCCGGCGATGTACCCGAAGGCCTACCGCTGGGACGCCGAGATGCTCGAGATCTCCGCCTTCCTGGCACCCGACGACCCCGCCGCGGCCGAGGTCTGGCGCGGCCTCGGCCACTTCTACACCGACCGTGCCCGCGCGGTCGGGGACGGGGCCGAGCTCGAGGCGCTGCTCCGGCTCCTCGGCGCCGGGGACGGCTGAGGGCCGCTTTGCCCGGCGGGTCGACCGACGGTTACCCTGTGCGACGTTGGAGGCGTCGCCTAGTCCGGTCTATGGCGCCGCACTGCTAATGCGGTTTGGGCTAACCGCCCATCGAGGGTTCAAATCCCTCCGCCTCCGCACACGGAGATCCCCCGGGAGCGGCGCTCCCGGGGGATCTCGCGTGCAGGGTCAGTGGTTCTCGGCGAGGCTCCACATCGTCCACAGCTCGGTGCGCATCCGGCGGGGCTGGCGCAGGGTGTACACGATCGCCTCGGCGATGTCGGACGGCTCCATGAAGTCGCCCTCCGACGGGTCCTTTCCTCCGAACCGGCCGTCGGCGGCCGCGAAGGCGGTGTTCACACCGGCCGGCGCGATGACGGTCGTGCGGATGCCCTCGCCGCGCAGCTCGCGGTCGAGCGCCGTCCCGAGGTTGACCTGCGCGCCCTTCGTGGCCGCGTACACGGCCTCCTTGCCCCCGCCGATCATCAGGCCCGCGACCGAGCCGATGATGACGATGTCACCGCCGTCGCCCTGGTCACGGAACCTCCTGACCGCGGAGCGGGCCAGCCAGACCGTGCCCTTGACGTTCAGGTCGACCATGAGCTCGACCTGCTCGGCCGTGTAGTCGAGCACGCCGCCGTAGAAGCCGACGGCGGCGTTGGCCACGACCGAGTCGACCCGCCCGAACGCCTCGACCCCGGCGGCGACGAGCGCGTCGGCAGTCGCCTCGAGCCGCGAGTCGCCGACGACGGTGACGAGCCGGTCCTCTCCCCACTCCTCGCGGAGCAGGGCGAGGGACTCCTCCCGCAGGTCGCCGGCGACGACCCGGCCGCCGACCTCGAGGACCAGCCGGGCGGTGGCACCGCCGATCCCGCCACCGGCGCCGGTGACGACGACGACGGTGTCCTGGAGGCTGCGCCAGTGGCCGTTCACCGCGCCGTCCTCGGCGACGGGAGCGGACCGGTCACTTGATGGCACCCATCGACAGGCCGCGGACCAGCTGCTTCTGCGCGACCCAGCCGGCGATGATGACCGGCAGCGCCGCGATCGTCGCCGCCGCCGAGAGCACGGCGAGGAACTGGCCACGACCGTCGACGAAGCTGCCGAGGAACGGTGGTGTGGTCCGTGCGGCCGAGCTGGTGAGGATCAGTGCCAGGAAGTACTCGTTCCACGCGAAGATGAAGCTGATCAGGGCCGCGGCGGCCACCCCGGGGAGCACCAGGGGCAGCGCGATCCGGAAGATCTCGCGGCCCAGACCGACCCCGTCGACGCGGGCCGCCTCGATGATCTCGTAGGGCACCTCGAGGAAGAACGAGCGCATCATCCAGACGGTCACCGGGAGGTTCATCGCGGCGTAGACGATGGCCAGCATGTAGATGTTGTCGAGCAGGTCGATCGTCTTGAGGATCATGAACAGCGGCAGGACGATCGCCGCCAGCGGCATGAACCGGGTCGAGATGAAGAACGACAGCGAGTTCTGCGGGTTCTTCACGGTGCGGATCGAGAGGGCGTACGCAGCCGGGATGGCGAGCGCGACCGCGATGATCGTCGAGGTGACGGCGGCGGTGAGCGAGTTCTGCAGGTACCCCGCCATCCCGCGGTCCATCGCGAGCTGGTAGCCCTCGGTGACGGGTTTGAAGAAGATCTTCGGGTTGACCGACGAGGCGATCGACTCCGGCTTGAAGCCGTTGATCACCATCCAGAACACCGGGAAGAAGAACAACAGGACGAGCACCCAGGTGCCCGCCGTGACCAGCGAGGCCTTGACGCGGTTGCTCATCGGCTTCCTCCTGCCATGAAGACCTTGAAGACGGACTTGAGGGCGATCGTCGCGACGATGATGGTGAGGATCACGGTGACGACGCCGTAGGCGGCCGCCTGCCCGATGTCGAGGCCGATGAAGGCCCGCTCGTAGAGCAGGTAGGCCAAGGTCTTCGTGCCGCCGGTGCCCTTGGTGAGGATGGCGATGGGGTCGAAGACCTGGATGATGATGACCGAGCCGAGGAGCACGCCGATCTCGATGTACATCCGCAGGTGCGGCAGCGTGATCCACGTGAAGGTGCGCCACGGGCCGGCGCCGTCGACCTGCGCCGCCTCGAGGATGCCCCGGTCCTGTCCCTGCAGGCCGGCCAGCAGGATCAGCATCATGAACGGGGTGAACTGCCAGGTCAGGACGATGACGACGGTCGCCATCGGGTGCTCGGTGCTCCACGAGATGATGGGGAGCCCGACGCTGCGCAGCGCCCAGTTGATCATCCCGATGTTGGTGTCGAACATCGAGTACTTCCAGATCAGTGACGCTGCCGCCGGCATGATGAGGAACGGGGTGATCATCAGGGTCCTGGCGACGGCACGGCCGCGGAACTGCCGGTCGAGGAGCACCGCGAAGAGCATGCCGAAGAGGACGGCCAGGGTGACCGAGAAGGCGGTGATGAGCACGGTGGCGACGATCGAGGGCCACAGGTCACCTGAGGTCAGCGCGCTCGAGTAGTTGGAGAACCCGGCGAAAGCACGGTCGTTCGGGTAGAGCAGGTTCCACTTCATCAGCGAGTAGCCGATGGTCGTGACGAACGGGATCTGCGTCAGCAGGATGAGGAAGATGACCGCCGGGAGCAGCAGCCGCCGGTTGGTCCACAGCTCCTTGCGCTTCAGCCGTGCCTTGTCGGTCGCGTTCCTGGCCTCGACCTCGTCCAGCTCGCTCGTTTTCGTGGTGGTCGTCATGTCGGCACTCCCTTGTGCGACTGCGGTGACAAGAAGGGTGGTACGGGTGCCGGGCCCGGCTCGTGGCCCGGCCCGGCACCCGCGTCAGCGTGGCGACGTCACGTCTGGCGTGGCGTCAGCTCTTGTGCTTGTCGCCGGCTTCCTGGGCGATGCTCTGGCACTGGGCCAGCGCGTCGTCGATCGAGGAGCGGCCTGCGATGTAGTCGGCGACCAGCTGTGCGCACTGGTTGCCCACGTCCTGGAACTCCGGGATCGAGACGTACTGGATGCCCACGTACGGCTGCGGGTTGACTCCCGGCTGCTTCGGGTTGACCGAGCTCATGACGTCCAGGGTGAGTGGGGCGTAGGCCGCGGCGGCGTCCTTGTACTCAGGGATCTCGTAGGTCGAGGTCCGCGAGCCCGGCGGGACGTTGGACCAGCCGATCTTGTCGCCGACGAGCTTGATGTAGTCCTTGCTCGTCGCCCACTTGACGAACTTGACCGCGGCATCCTTCTGCTTGGTCGAGGACGGGATCGCGAGGTTCCAGCTCCACAGCCAGCCCGACTGGTCGGTCTTGACCACGGGCATCGGGACGTAGCCCATCTTGCCCTTGACCGGCGAGTCGTCGGCCTCGAGCATCGAGGCGGCGACGGTGGCGTCGGCCCACATCGCGGCCTTGCTCTCCTTCACCGCGGTCAGGCACTCGTTGAAGCTGTAGGAGACGGGGTCGGCCTCACCGGACTCGTCGAGCATGTTCTTGTAGAAGCTGACGGCCTCCTTCCACTCCGGGGTGTCGACGGTGGCGTTCCAGTCCATGTCGTACCAGTTGCCGCCGAACGTCTGCACCACCGTGGTGAGCGGGCCGAAGAGGTCACCCCAGCCCGGCTTGCCGCGCATGCAGATGCCGGCCATGTCGGAGGTGTTGACCTTCTTGGCCGCGTCGGCGACCTCCTGCCAGGTCGGCGTCCCCGAGAAGGTGATGCCCGCCTTGTCGAGGATGTCCTTGCGGTACATGAGGAACGAGGACTCACCGTAGAACGGGACGGCGAAGAGCTTGCCCTCGTAGGAGTTGACGTCACGGACCGGCGGCAGCAGGTCGTTGACGTCGTAGCTCGAGTCGGACTCGAGGTCGGGGGTGAGGTCGACGAGCCAGCCGTTGGCTCCCCACTGCGGCGTCTCGTAGGCGCCGATGGTGACGATGTCGTACTGCCCGGCTCCGCTGGCCACGTCCGCGGTGACGGCGGCGCGCAGGTCGCCCTCCTCCATCACCTGGAAGTTGACCGTGGTGCCCGGGTTCGCGGCCTCGTACTCGGACTTCAGCTGCTCCATGTCCTTCATCTGGCCGTTGTTGACGGTGGCGAGGTTGAGGGTCACGGTGCCGCCGTCCGCGGCAGAGCCGTTGTCGGACGACACAGCGCCCGACGAGCACGCGGCGAGCGCCAACGCGGACGCCATGGCGCCGGCTCCGAGCGTCAGCATGCGCTTCTTCGCAAGCATTCCTAACTCCTTTGGTAGGTACTCCTGGTCGCTCCGACCGTTCCGACCCTCGGGGCGTCCGCCCGGGCCTCCCTCGACCCGTCGGTGCCCGGACGTCCGTGGCGTACGGATGGAACTTCTGTGAAATCTAGGAAGACGAGGGGCCAACGGCAACCCCACCCGCGAGCCCATTTCGGTACTATCTTTCTGACGTCACCGACAGCGAGGGAGCGGCGGCGCCAGAATTCACCACGGCCTGTAGCCAAATAGCACCGGGCTGTGGGATGCGCCACACAGGGAGATGACGATTTCGTATCGAAGTGGTCCCGATTCGGCCTCAGGGCCGGCGCTGCCCGGCGCGCCGCCCCCTCGGGACGCGCTCGCCCACGACGCCTTGCCCCTCGCACCCCGGCGCGAGATCATCCCGCCACACCCGCAGCAGTCGATCCGGGCGCTGACCCACGACTTCCCGAGCGAGATCTGCGGCTGGGGCAGCCACCCCGAGTACGAGATCCACCTCATCACCAAGTCGCACGGAAGCTTCATCGCCGGCGACCACATCGGCACCTTCGGCCCCGGCCAGGTGAGCCTCATGGGGCCGAACCTCCCGCACGACTGGGTGAGCGACCTCCCCGAGGGCCAGGTCGCGGTCGACCGGGACGCCGTCATCCAGTTCACCGACGAGTGGGTCCGTGGCGCGATGACCGTCCTGCCGGAGCTCGGCGAGGTCTCCGACATGCTGCAGCGCGCCAGCCGCGGCATCGTGTTCTCCGGGGCGACGGCCTGGCGGGCCGCGGAGCCGATCCTCGCCTGCGTCCACACCCGCGGGGTGGAGCAGATGGCGCACCTCTTCAAGGTCCTCGCCCTCTTCGCCCAGGCGCCTCCCGAGGAGTACGAGCTGCTCGCCAGCGAGTGGCTCGGCAAGCCCCCTGACGCCTCGTCCCGCGAGGCCGTCGAGGCCGGGCTCACCTACATCTTCGAGAACCTCACCGGCGACATCCGACTCTCGACCGCCGCGCACCTGGCCTACATGTCCGAGCCGACCTTCTCGAAGTACTTCAAGGCCGCCACGGGGATGACCTTCTCGAACATGGTCAAGAAGCTGCGGATCGCGCACGCCCGGCGGCTGCTCGACACCACCGACCACTCCGTCGCCCAGGTGGCGTCGATGAGCGGCTACAACAACATGGCCAACTTCAACCGCCAGTTCCTCGGCGAGGTCGGCACGACCCCGACGAAGTACCGCCGCCTGGAGTCGACCGAGAAGCCGCCGCCCGAGCTGTTCAGCCTCGGCCTACGGGCCCCGGTCGAGGCGCCGCCCCGCTGACCTACGGCGACGCGTGGCAGGGAGGGGTGCGTCGCCGCAGGCCAGGGCCCACGGGGCGAGAGGTTAGGCGCCGAGCAGGTCATCGAGCGTCGCGTGGACCCCACGGCCTGCGAGCGAGGCACGCGCCTCGAGGAAGGCACCCCGGAAGCGCTCGTCGTCGGCGACCTCACCGAACAGCGAGCGCTGCTCGACGAAGGCGAACGGGTCCTCGGCGAGGGCGGCCGCCGTCATCGCGTCGGCCTTGACGTCGTCGGGGACCTCGCTGCCGGAGATCACCCCCGTGCCGATGAGCCGCCAGTACTCGGCCCACGCGGCGCACATGGCGGCCCCGAGCACCACCGGCCGGCCCGCGGCGAGGTTCGCCCGGATGGCCGGCAGCGTGAACGTCGGCATCCGGTTCGACCCGTCCGTTGCGAGCCGGACGAGGGTGTCGCGGATGCCGGGGTTGGAGTAGCGCTCGATGAGGGTGGCCATGTAGGCGTCGAGGTCGATCCCGGGCAGCTCACCGAGGGTGGGCGCCGCCTCGTCGGCCATGTACCGCTCGAGGTAGCGCCGGATGCGCGCGTCGGTCATCGTCTCGTGGACGAGGAGGTACCCCAGTGGCGCGCCGAGGTAGGCGAGGGCCTGGTGCGTGGCGTTGAGCAGCCGCAGCTTCATCAGCTCGTAGGGGCCGACGTCCTCGACGAACTGCACCCCGACCCGCTCGAGCTCCGGGCGACCGAGCGGGAAGTGGTCCTCGACGATCCACTGGGTGAACGGCTCGGCCGGCACCGGCCACCGGTCCTCGACGCCGAAGTCCCTGCTCAGGGCGTCGCGGTCGGCGTCCGTCGTGGCGGGAGTGATGCGGTCGACCATGCTGTTGGGGAAGACCACGTCGGAGGCGATCCAGTCCGCGAGCGCCGGGTCGACGAGTCGGGCGAACGCGGTGACGGTCTGCCGGGTGACGTCGCCGTTGCCCTGGAGGTTGTCGCAGGAGAGGACCGTGAAGGGGTCCAGCCCCGCTGCGCGGCGACGGCGCAGGCCCTCGACGATGTAGGCGAAGACGGTGCGAGGGTTCTCGGGGTGATCGACGTCGTGGACGACGGCGGGGTCGGTCGGGTCGAACTCACCGGTCGCGGGGTCCTTGAGGTAGCCGCCTTCGGTGACCGTGAGGCTGACGATCCGTACGGCCGGGTCGGTGAGGCGGCCGTAGACGGCCTCCGGGTCGTCCGGCCCGTAGAGGTACTCCAGGGCCGACCCGATGACCCGCGGCTCGAGCGAGCCGTCGGGGTGCCGGACGATGAGCGTGTAGAGGGTGTCCTGGGCGGCCATCGCGTCGCGCATCAGCGTGTCGTGCGGCATCACCCCGACCCCGCAGATGCCCCACTCCGCCCCGTGGCCCTCCTCCATCAAGGCGTCGAGGTACATCGCCTGGTGCGAGCGGTGGAAGTTGCCGAAGCCGAAGTGGACGATGCCCACGGCCGCGGCCGCGCGATCGTAGCCGGGGGTCGGAACCCTCAGCTCGGACAGAGCGTCGTTGCCCAGTGCGGTCACCGTGACAGTTCCTTTCGCGCGGATCGGAGCCCGAGGATCATGTAACCAACCGCGGTGGGGCTGTGGCGAGACCCGGCGGATGCGGTCGACGAGAAACCATCACTTGTCGAGCGAATTGCATGCGGGGGGGCCGGGCCCCGTCCGGCGTCAGGAGCAGATGCTCTGGTCTGCCGTGCGGGTCTCGATCGACGCGGTCGGTGTGGGCGTGGGCGCGCTGACCGTGGGCGTGGGGAGCGGGTCGGTGCCGAGCCGGTTGGGCACCTCGCGCACCGGGGGAGCGCCGGCGCCGATGACGACCCGCACGGTCCCACCGGCCAGGGTCGCGTCCTTCTCGAGCGTGGCGCCCGCGAACGCGGCGGCGGCCGTCCGGGCGGCGTCCTCGCCCCCGGTCCCGTACCGCACGACGACCCCGGACGGCCGGTCCGCGATCGAGGACACGGTGGGGGTGGGGAAGCCCTGAACCGACAGGGCGGCGGCCACCTGGGCCGCCAGGCCGGTGACCCCGGTCGCGTTGACGACCTCGACGCGGACGTCGGCCGGACTCACCGTGAGCGGACTCGGTGTGGCCGAGGGCGTGGGCGAGGTGGTGGCGCCGAGCACGCGGTCCTCGCGCAGCGTCGTCCACAGGGTCTGTGCGTCCGCGGCCCACTGGACGCGGTTGGGGTCCGGCGCGTACGCCTCCACGGGCACGGTGACGAACTGGATGTTCGAGATGCCGATGTCCTTCACGCTCGAGGCGATCTCCTCCATCGTGCCGATCCCGAAGCCCGTGTCGGTCGTCAGCGACCGGGTGGCGGCGTCGAGGAAGCCGAGCAGCCGGTCCGGGCGCAGCAGCAGCGACGTGCGGGTCGCCTCCTGGACGACGGAGGAGAGGAACGCCTGCTGGCGCTTGATCCGGCCGAGGTCGGACCCGTCGCCCTCGGTGTAGCGGGTACGCACGTAGCCCAGCGCCTGCTCGCCGTCGAGCACCTGACGGCCCGCCGGGATGTTCAGGTGGGCCTTGGGGTCGTTGATCGGCACGGGGGTGCAGACCGGCACCCCGCCGAGGGCGTCGACCATGTCCTTGAAGCCGCTGAAGTCGACGACGGCGACGTGGTTGATCCGCAACCCGGTGTCCTGCTCGACGGTGTTCACCGTGCAGGCGGCGCCCCCCATCGCGAACGCCGCGTTGAACTGCTGGACCGGCCACTGGTCCGTGGGGACCGAGGCGTCGCACCCCGGCGCGATCGGCACCATCGAGTCGCGGGGGATGGAGACGACGGTGACGTGCTGCCGGTCGGCCGACAGGTGGGCGACGAGGGTGGTGTCGGAGCGCGCTCCCGACACCGACCCCGAGTCGGGCTGGTCCTGGCCGACCCTGGTGTCGGAGCCGATGAGCAGGATGTTGAGCGGGCCGTCGGGGAGGCTGGGCCGGTCGCTCGAGAGCGACCCGCTGACGTCGATGCGCGTGATGTTGCCGTTGAGCCTCCACCAGACCGCCCCGGCTCCGAGCCCGACGAGGACCACGACGACCGTCAGCACGATGGCGACGCGGCGTCGGCGCGTGTCTCGGCGCGCGCGACGTCGTCGCGGGCCGCGGCCCTGGGGCTCGTCGGCGTGGGTGGCCTCGGCCACGGCTGCTCCTTCTGCCGGACCCGGTCGACGTCACGGGCCGCTGCTCCTGGCCCCGGTGCGGGGCGGGCGGTGCACCGACGACCGGCGCACGAGCTCACAGTCTAGGTGGCCTCCCTGTGAGCCGGCTGGACGCGCGACCGCTGCCGCGGCTGCACGGGTGGCGGCCACCAGAGGGTGAGATCGCCCCGGCGACGTCTTCACGGGCACCGGGCCCTACCCCTAGGCTGCCGGATGGAGGTCGCACCTGGAGGGCGCCCGTCCCGGCAACCGCACCGAGGACGGGCCTTGCCTGCCCGGCGCAACCTCAGCACGACCAGTCAGACCAAGATGAGGGTCTCGCCACCTCCGGCACCTGACGGGCCCGGCTCCCCGGAGCCCCCGTCAGCACGGAGCGGCACCTCGTCCGACGGGACCCTGCCCCTCGGGCGAGGTGTCCCCGCACGGATCGGCCCGACATCGGCTTGGATGGAACCATGAGAGCGCGCCTCGCCTGGGTCCTCGCCGCCGTTCTCGTCCTCGTCGCCGGGGTCGGGGCGGGCTGGTGGTGGTGGAGCCGCCAGGAGTCCGCGAAGGATGCGGCGGCACGCTCGGCGGCGCAGGCCTACGCGGCCGCGTGGGCGGGCAAGGACCTCTCGTCCGTCCCCTTCGCCGACGACGGCGCAGCCGCCGACTTCGCCGCGGCCGTCGACGGGCTGGGCGACGCCCAGGTCACGGCCACCGTCGCCGACACGACCCGTGCCGACGCGACGGCCTCGGCAGAGGTGACCGTCGCGTGGGCCCTCCCCCTCGACGTCGAGTGGACGTACACGGTGCCCGTCCACCTCGTCGAGAACGGCGAGGAGTGGCGGGTGCGCGGCCCGGCCGGTGGGACGGAATGGGCGCCCGGCCTCCGGGCCGGTGAGACCATGTCGCTCCGTCGCGCGCAGGGGACGAGGGGTGACCTGCTCGACCGCAGCGACCGACCGCTCATGCCCCAGGGCGTGGTGCACGTCGTCCAGCTCGACCCGGTCAAGGCGACACCGGAGTCGGCCGCGCAGCTCGAGGCCGTCACCGGGGTCGGGGGCCTGGTCGAGGCCCTGCAGCAGCGCACGGCCGCCGGGTCCCAGGCACCCGTCCCGGTCATCACCTACCGAGAGGCCGACTACGCGGAGCGCCGCACGCGTCTCGAGGGCATCGCCGGCGCGTTCGTCACCGAGACGACCCAGCCACTCGCCGGCACCCGCACCTTCGGCCAGCCGCTCCTCGGCACCTACGGAGAGGTGACCAAGGAGGTCGTCGACGCCAGCGACGGACGCTACGTCGCCGGGGACCGAGCCGGGCTGAGCGGGCTGCAGCGTCAGTACGACGCGACGCTGGCGGGGGTGCCGGGCATCTCGGTGGTGACCGACACCGACCGGACCCTCTTCGAGCAGGCCCCCACGGACGGGGCGGACGTCGAGACCACGCTCGACCAGGGCGTGCAGACCGCAGCCGAGAAGGCCCTCGCCGACGCCGGCCTCTCCGTCCCCGCCGCCCTCGTTGCCGTCGACGTGCCGACGGGGGAGGTGCTGGCGGTCGCGAACTCCCCGACGACCGGCTTCGACCGGGCCGTGACGGGCCGCTACCCGCCGGGCTCGACGTTCAAGGTCGCCACGAGCTACGCCTACCTGACCGGTGGGATCACGACCCCGACGACGCCGGTCCCGTGCCCGGAGAAGGTGGTCGTCGACGGTCTGGCCTTCACCAACTACGCCGGGGAGTCCATCGCCGGGACGCCCACCTTCTTCGACGACTTCACCCACTCGTGCAACACCGCTTTCGCCGGGTTGAGCCCGAAGCTCGGCGACTCCGACCTCCACGAGGCCGCCGCTGCGCTCGGCATCGGGGCCGACTGGGCCGACACGTTGGGGGTCGAGGGGGCGTTCGCGGGCAGCATCCCGACCAACACGGGGGGAACCGACACGGCGGCCGCCGCGATCGGCCAGGGCCGCGACGAGGTGTCGCCCCTGGCACTCGCGGTCATGTCCGGGAGCATCGGCCGGGGGACGTACGTCGCCCCGGTGCTCGTGCGCACGGCCGAGACGCCGTCGCCGCGACCCATGCCCCTCGACGGGCGTGCCGTCGCCCAGATCCGCTCGATGATGGCCTCGGTCGTCTCGGCGGGGACGGCGACGGAGCTGCGGGGCACCCCCGGCGGCCCGGTACGGGGCAAGACCGGGACGGCCGAGCACGGCAACGACGCCAGCGCCGAGCCCTACGTGTGGTTCACCGGGTACCAGGGCGACGTCGCCTTCGCGGTGCTCGTCGAGGGTGGCACGAGCGGGGGCACCGACGCGGCGCCCATCGCCAAGGCCTTCCTCACGACGCTCGCCGGGTCGTGACCGATCCGGGCCGACGGCGACGGCCCCCGCCCCGGCTGCGCGGGGAGGGGGCCGTCGGAACGACTCGGGAGGTGCCGGGTCAGATGGGGCGGACCTGGTCGGCCTGCGGGCCCTTCGGACCCTGGGTGACCTCGAACTCGACTCGCTGTGCCTCTTCGAGGGTGCGGTAGCCCTGGACGTCGATCGCGCTGTAGTGGACGAACACGTCCGGGCCGCCGCCCTCCTGCGCGATGAACCCGTAGCCCTTCTCCGCGTTGAACCACTTCACGGTGCCCTGTGCCATGTGGGGTGAACTTTCTTTCTGTGTGGATCACGGCCGGCGCACTTCACCCCGGCCGAGGATGCGACTCCAGCCCCCAGTGGCGCGTTGGTGTTCGACCTGCGAGGTACTGCATGTTGCAACCGCAGCGAACCTAGCAGAGAGCCCGGCTCCGCGCTGGCCGCGGGACCCGCCGTCCACCGGTCGGTCGGGCGCGGCCCGTTCAGCCGGTCCCGGCCCTGACCGTGAGCACGTCGCAGGGCGCCTCGAGCAGCAGCTGCTGGGCGGTGGTGCCCGTGATGAGGCGGCCGAGTACCTGCCTCCGCCGCATCCCGATGACGAGCAGGCGCGCCCGGGTCGCCACGACCGTGTCGAGGATCTCGTTCCCGGGCGCCAGGCCGCGCTCTCCCCCGCGGACCTCGAGCGGGACACCCGCTGCGGCGAGCCGCTCGCGGGCCGCCCCGAGCGCCGACTCCCCACCCGCACGGCCGGCGGCCCCGGGCCGAGGGATGCCCACGACGACGAGGCGCTCGCCGGTGCGGAGCACCTCCCCCACCGCCGCGTCGAGCGCGGCCCACCCCTCGGCCCGCGGGACCCAGCCGACGACGACGGTCACCTGTGCCTCACCCCCAGCACGTCGCCTCAGCCAGGTCGGTCCCGACGCTCGGCACACCCGCCACCGGCGCGTCGGTGACGAGCTCCACCCCGGTGTCCCGGAAGCCGAGCCCTGCGGTCGTGGACGGCTTGACCCCGCCGCGGGCGATCTTGGCGATGGAGCCGACGCCGAGGCTGGCCATCTCCTTCGGGTCCTGCTGGACGACGGCGCCGATCCGGCCGTCGCGCACCGCCGCCACGCCGGCGCAGCTGCCGTCGACCGTGACGACCACGGTGTCGCGCGCGCCGACCGCGCCCAGCGCGTCGAGGACGCCGAAGGCGGTCGGCTCGTTGACGGCGTAGACCACACCGGGCGGCTCCTGCGCGCCCGCGGAGGTCAGGCACTGCTCCATCGCGAGACGGCCGCCCTCGCGCGTCCCCCCGCTGACGCCGCGGCAGGCGATCTCGTAGTCGCCCAGGTCGGCGCCGTAGCGCCCGCTCGCCGGCTCGTCGCCGACCGTGCGCGGGTCGCCGGTGGGGATGCCCATCCCCGTGAGGTAGCCCTGGTCGCGGTCCCGGTCGACCGTGACGGTGCGGTCGTCGAACAGGTCGATGAGCACGATCCGTGCCGGGGCGCCGGCGAGGCGGCCCGCGGTCCACGAGCCGAGGAGGCGCCCCGCCTCGCGGTTGTCGGAGGCGAACGTGATGTCGACGACGTCGCGCGGCTCCGGGGGTGTGTCGAGGGCGATGACGTAGAGCCCGGCGAGCCTGGCGCGGGTGATCTCCTCGTCGACGCCGTCCGACACCGGCGTGATGACGATGCCGCGGTCGCCGCGCGCGACAGCTGCCCGGATCGCCTCCACCTGGCCCTTCACGTCGCCGTCGCCCGAGCCGGAGGCCACCGTCAGGCGCACGCCGTAGCCCGAGGCGTCCCGCCGCGCGCCCTCCTGCATCGCGACGAAGTAGGGGTTGGTCGAGTCCTTGGTGATGAGGGCGACGCCGATCCTCGTGTCGGTGCTCCGCGCCGGACCCGGCCCGACGCCCGAACAGGCAGTCGCGGTGAGGAACAGTGCGAGTGCCGCGGGGAGCAGCATCCGCCGGACGCGGGACGCCACGGGCCCACTGTCGCGCGCAAAGCGCCGTGCAGGCTGCACCGCGTCGTCCTCCGGGGGTCGGGTCGTGCGACCGGTCTCGCCGCGTACCGCTGTCAGTGGTATCCGTTCGCTTGCGACGGTGTCAACAACTCCGGTAGACCTCCGGCGTGGAGCAGCGCGCGGAGGGGGGCCGACGTCGTCCGCGCGCGACGATGCGCGAGGTCGCCGCGCTGGCGGGGGTCAGCCTCAAGACGGTCTCGCGGGTCGTCAACGACGAGCCCGGGGTCTCGCCGCAGGTGCGGGAGCAGGTCCAGCGGGCGGTGCGCCACCTCGACTACCGTCCCAACCTCGCCGCGAGCAGCCTGCGCCGCAGTGCCAGCGGGACGGGCGTCGTCGGGGTGCTCGTCCCCGATCTCGCGAGCCCGGCAACGGCCCGGCTCGTCGGCACCCTCGAGGAGGCCGCCTCGGCACGGGGGGCACGCCTGCTCGTCGCCTCGCTGGGCGCCAGGGCGGAGGACGAGCAGGCGCTGATCCACGACCTGGTCGGACGGCGCGTCGACGGCATCGTCCTCGTCCCGGCGGTCGAACGGCAGGCGCACCTGCGCGCAGAGCTGCGCTCGGGGATCCCGGTCGTCGTCGTCGACCGCCCACCGCGAGGAGCCGTCGCCGACTCGGTGGCGATCGACCACGCCGCGGGGGCCCGGGATGCCGCGGCGCACCTGCTCGCGCGGGGCCACGCTCGGGTCGCCGCGCTGTTCCCCGCACGGCCCGAGGAGGTCGCTCGACAGCGCCGGGACGGGTTCGTCGCGGCGTTCGCCGACCGGCGCCGGCGCCCGGTCGCGGACCTCCTCGTCACCGGGCTCGCCTCCGAGGAGGAGGCGGCCGGGGCGGTTCGGGCGCTGGTCGACCTCGGGAGGCCACCGACCGCGTTCGTCACCGCGGGCACGGCCGAGACCACCGCGACCGTCCGGGTGCTCGGCGAGCGCCAGGTGCGCGGCGTCGTGGCGCACGTGGCGCTCGACGACATCGGCTCCGACGACCTGCTCGACCCGCCGCTCACGGTCGTCCGCTACGACGTGTCGCGGCTCGGCGCCGTCGTGGCGGACCTGCTCTTCGAGCGGATCGGCGGGCGCCGAGGCCGGTCCCGACGGGTCCTGCTCCACCCCTCGCTCGTCGAGCGCGGGTCGGGTGAGATCCCTCCACCGGGCTGACCGAGCCCGGCTCCCGGTCTCCGGAACAGGTACCGGACTCCTCCGCCGTGCTCGAGCGGGGCGGGCAGGTCAGCGGTGGGGCGGCGGGGCGTCCTCGACGTTGACGGTCGGGATGCCGAAGCCTGCCCTCGCGATGACGGCCAGGCTCGGCTCGCCGCCGGGGTTTGACTCGCGGTGGACCGTGAACGCCGGCACCTGGACGTAGTCACCCGCCACGGCGTCCACCCAGCCCTCGACCCCCTCGCACTCGAGCCGCAGCACACCGCGGACGACGTAGAGCATCGAGGTGTTCGAGTCGTGGTGGTGCCACCCGGAGGTCGTCCCGGCGTCGGTGATCACCTGCCCCGCCCACAGCCCCGGCACGTCGAAGGCGCGGCGGCGCAGCATCCCCGACGTGGGGTCGGCCACGACGAGCTCGCCGTCGCGCACGACTCGCACCGGCTGTGGACGGTCGGGCCGGCTCGTGGCGGTCATGGGATCCATCCCGCCACGCTAGCCCTCGCCGGTCCGACGTTCGACCCCCTCGGCGCCCCCGCTGTCGGTCCGTTCGGTCCTCCCCGGCATCCCGGCCCCGGCGCGCGCTCACGCCTCGCGCGGGGGACGGGCGGAGGGCGTGGGATTCGAACCCACGAGAGGCTTGCGCCCCTAGCGGTTTTCAAGACCGCCGCACTAGGCCACTATGCGAGCCCTCCTCGCCCGGACGCACCGGGCGCCGCACCAGCGTAGGCCGCCGTGGCGACAGCAGCAGCACCACCTCGCCTTCCGTCGCCACCCGCCCCGACCCGACCGTGCGACGCCGGCAGTGGGTAGGGTCGGAGTCCGACGAAAGGAGCCCCCATGGGCAAGCTGTCCTTCATCGCCGGGCTGGCCGCCGGCTACGTCCTCGGGGCCAGGGCCGGCCGCCAGCGCTACGAGCAGATCCGCCGCACCTCCGGGAAGGTCTGGCACTCCCAGCCGGTCCAGAAGCAGGTCGAGAACGCCAAGGAGGTCGCCAAGACGAAGGCGGCCCCCGTCGTCGCCGACATGGTCGCCGACGCCGCCCGGGCGACCGGCGAGAAGCTCCGGCAGGGGCGGACCGTCGCCTCCGAGGCGATCACGAGCAGCGGCTCGACCGGGTCCAGCGGCGAGGGCGGGCCCAACGGCGCCCCTCAGGACCACACCGATGCCTGGGCGGCCGCCACCCGGCCCACCTCCGGCGAGGACTGACCCGCCTCACGACGACGGCGCCCGCCCCCTCAGGTCGGGCGCCGTCGTCGTGCCCGGGTCGGCGGATGCCGCGTGGGCCCGGTCGGTGCCCGGAGCGAGCCGGTCGCGTCGGGAACGGCGCCCCCCTGCGGCACCTGGGCGCCCCCTGCTGGCACCCATCCCGACGCGACCGGCCCATCTCCTGGTGCGGGACCGGCTCCGCCACCCACGGACAGTGAGCGAGCGGCGGCAACCCCGCCGGTCCCCGGCTCCGGATCGACCCGCCCCTGAATTCGGGTCCTCCGGTGCCGTGGTCTCCGGTGAGGTCCACGTGGAAGAGGAGTCGGTCCCGGCGCGGGTGATACACGAATCCGGGAAGGAATCCGAGAAGTCCTGGGTGCGGGTATCACGAGGCCCGTTTCGGCCTCCTGTTCAGCGTCGATGATCATCACTACGCTGGCCCGGCGGGGAAACAGACTCTCGGACCGGCCACACAGGAGCACTCCATGGACGGCAAGGACCCTGACCCGACCGTCGGCGACGCGCGCGACCCGGAGCACCAGCCCGACCCGGTGTTCTCGATCCCCGCGTCGGCGCTGCGCCGCTTCCGCGCCGCCGTGCTCGACCCCGACACCGCCGTCCGGCTCGACGACCAGCCGGCTCCGCACCCGGTCGCCTACATTCCCGACCGGCTGCTGCTGCCGGGGCTGCCCGGCCGCGGCGTCGACGGCCCGCTCCAGGCCCTCGAGCGCATCGGCACCGAGAACGGCATGCGGTTCCGGGTCGAGGTCATCAACCGTCGCACCGCCGAGCTCGCGGAGCGGCTCGACTACGGCGAACGGCTCGACGCCTCCGCGCACACGGCCGTGCGTCTGGTCGCCGACCGCGGCCGTGACGCCGCCCCGGTGGACGCGTGGAGCGTGCTCCAACGGGCCCGCGCCACCGGAGCTCCCCGGGTCGCCGGCTGGAGCCTGTGCCACGTCCTGATGTCAGCCGGCCACGCGAGCGGGGTCGGGTACGCCTCCGGCGTGGGGTACGCCTCGGGGGTCGGGTACGCGAGCGGCGTGGGGTACGCCTCGGGGGTCGGGTACGCCAGCGGGGTCGGGTACGCCTCCGGCGTGGGGTACGCCTCGGGGGTCGGGTACGCCAGCGGCGTCGGCACTCCGGGCATCGCGTCCGGGCGCGCGCCCGTCGTCCTCCACCTGCCGGCACCCGAGGGACACGGCACGCGGTCGCCGGTCGTCGCCGTGCTCGACACCGGCCTGGGCCGGCACCCGTGGTTCGAGGACAACGTCGACCGACACCCCACGGTCGACGGGGAGCCCATCGGGATCCAGTTCCCCCCGAGCCAGGACCCGGAGGACTCCGGCGTCACCCTGGACACCCTCAACCGCTGCCTCGACCCGATGGCCGGCCACGGCACCTTCGTCTCGGGGGTCATCCGGCAGCACTGCCCCGACGCCCACCTCGTCATCGTGCCGGTGATGTGGGGCGACGGTGCCGCCGACGAGCTCGACATCGTCGACGCCCTCCACCGGCTCACCCTCTGGCACTGGGCCCGGATGGACGGCCGGGCCGAGGGAGACCCGCTCGACGTCGTCAACCTCTCCTTCGGCTACTACCACGAGTCGCCGGACGCCGTGGAGGACGAGGGCGCCCTCTTCTCGGCGCTCCAGGCACTCGCGGACGCGGGCGTGGCCGTCGTGGCGGCCGCCGGGAACGGCTCGACGACGATGCCGTTCTGGCCGGCGGCGCTCGCCACGAGCACCTGGAGCGGTGTCCCCGTGACCAGTGTGGGCGCCCTCAACGCGAGCCACGACGTCGTCGCGCTGTACTCGAACACCGGGCCCTGGGTGCGGGCCTACCGACGCGGGACGTCCGTGGTGAGCACCATGCCGGTGACCGTGCACGGATCGATGCGCGGCGGCATCGCCGTCGAGGCGGGTGCCAACCCGGCCCGCGGGTCCTCGGACGCCGACGACTACCGGTGTGGCTTCGGCGTGTGGAGCGGGACCTCGTTCTCGGCCCCGGCCCTGACCGGGGACCTGGCCCACGTGCTGTGCACCACACCCTGCGAGCGCGACCTCGCCGAGCGGGTGACGCTGCTCGGCGACAGTGTGGCCAAGGTCGTCGGGGGGCAGCCGTGACGCACACCGACGCCGACGCCGACAGCCTCGCCGCCCGGGCGGCGACGGCCTTCCGAGCGTTCCGTGACGGTGACGGCTCGGGGATGCCGACCCTCGTCGACGAGGTGACCCCCCTGCTCTGGGCCGTGGCGCGTCAGCAGGGTCTCGCCCACCAGGCCGCCGAGGACACCGTCCAGAACACCTGGCTCAAGCTGGTCGAGCACGCGTCGTCGATCGCCGATCCCCAGTCGGTCCTCAAGTGGCTCATCACGACGACCAAGCGCGACGCCTGGCACCTGGGTGCACGAGCCCACCGCGAGGAGCCGGCAGCCGCCGAGGACGTCCGAGACGTCGAGCCCGACCAGACCTCCCCGTCCCCCGAGCACGCGGTCCTGGCCGAGGCCGACCACCGACTCGTGTGGGAGCACTTCGCCCGACTGCCGGAGCGCTGCCGGACCCTGCTGCGCGCCATCGCCTTCGCCGACCGCCCGGACTACGCGGGGGTCGCGCAGGCGTTGGGAATGCCCATCGGCTCCATCGGCCCCACCCGTGGGCGGTGCCTCGCCAAGCTCCGAGCCTCCCTGACGTCCGACCCCCACTGGGAGATGACCCCATGACCCCCACACCCGAGCACGAGCTGCGGCTGGCCACCGAGCCACTCGACACCGTCGACGCGACGATCATCGAGGCCGTCCGCGAGGTGCACGAGTCCCTCGACCCGGTGCCCGGCGATCTCCTCGACCGGATCAAGTTCGCGATGAGCGTGGCCTCGCTCGAGGCGCAGGTCGCCGAGATCGTCTCGGAGTCGACGCTCACGGCCGTCCGCGGCACCGACTACGACCGTGCCGACACGGTGACCTTCGCCAGTGACGGTCTGAGCGTCATGGTGAGCATCGAGCACACCGGCGCCGCCCGAGCCGACATCGCCGGCTGGGCCAGCGAGGGCGATCTCGAGGTCGAGCTGCGCGAACGCAGCCGCACCCGGACCACGAGCGCGGATGCGGATGGGCGGTTCACCTTTGCGGGCGTGGAGCGCGGTCTGGTCAACTTCGTCCTACGGCGTCGCTCCGAGGACTCCGCGCCGATCATCACCCCGTCGATCGAGATCTAGGAGGGCCCATCGAGGAGGACCCGCTCCGGCTGGCCGAGCGCCTGTTGGGGTCTGCCCGCGAACGCAACGAGGTGGGCGCCTTCTCCGAGGCCGCCGGGCTGGTCGAGCGCGCCCTGGCCGTGCTGGACCACGCCGACAGCCCGGCCGCGCGGTGGCTGAGGGTGCGGGTGCTCATCACCAGTGCCTGGTCCCGGCTCGAGCTCGAGGGCAAGGGCGGCGCCCTCGAGACCCTCCACGTGGCGCGCCGTGAGGCCGAGGAGATGGGCGACCCGCTGCTCGTGACCCTCAGTCTCGTGCAGGAGGGGACCATCCGGGCCCGCACCGGGGACTGGGCGGCCGCCCGCGATGCCCTCGACCGGGCCCGCCAGGGGGAGGACCACCTCGACCCCTCGCAGCGCAGTGCGCTGCACATCAACCGCGGTCTCGTGCTCGTCGGGCTGGCCGAGACCACCGAGGCCGCAGAGGCCCTGCGCGTGGCCCGCGACACCGCCTCCGCGCACGGCCTCGTCGACCAGGAGTTCAAGGCGCGGCACAACCTCGCGTGCCTGGCGTTCGTCGACGGCGACATCCCTCAGGCGCTGACGCTCATGCGGGAGGCCGATGCCATGGACGCGGCCGTGTCACGGGACCGGGCCCGGCTCGACCACGCCGAGGTGCTCCTCGAAGCCGGGCTCGTCGACGCGGCGCGGGCGGCCCTCGAGGACGCGCTCGCCACCGCGCAGCGGGAGGGCCACCGGCTCGAGGAGGGCGAGATCGGCCTGCGTCTGGCTCGGTGCGACCTCCTCGTCGGCGACCTCGAGGGGGCCCGCCGACACGTCCGGCACGCGACGGTCGCCTACCGCTCACGACAGGCGACCGAGCTCCTCGCCGAGGCCGAGCTGATCCGGGCCACCGTGGACGTGGCGGAGGGCCGTGAGCTGCCGACGGTCGTGTCGGCCCTGACCCGACGCACGGACGGTCGCGGCGGGCGCGCCGCCCGGACCGGCGGCACCGTCGGTCCGGGCACCGTGGCGGGGTCGGACCGTGCCGCGGTGCGCGTGGAGGCCGAGGCCCGGATCCTGCTCGGCGACATCGAGGGCGCCGAGCGCCGACTGGCCACCCTCGAGGACGACGCCGACACCTCGCTCGCCGCCATCCTCCACGAGGTGCTGGTCCGTGCGCGCCTCGCCCTCGCACGGGGTCTCGACGGTGAGGCCGCCGAGCGCCTCGCCGCCGGCAACCGCATCCTCGCGGCTCACCAGTTCCAGTCCGCCAGCCTGGACGTCCGCTCGGCGATGGCCCTGCACGGGCGTCGGGTGGCCGCCCTCGACGTCGAGCGTGCGCTCGACGACGGCGACCCCGACGGCGTCCTCACGACAGTCGAACGGTGGCGGGCCATCTCGCACCGCATCAACCCGGTGACGACCTCGAGCGATCGGGAGATCGCCGACGGGACCCGCGAGCTCCGGCGGCTGCGCCGGCTCCTCGCGGACAGCGACCCCGTGGTCGCGCCCACCGTGGCCGAGCAGGTGCAACAGGTGGAGGCGCAGGTCGCGCAGCGGGAGTGGAGCCTGGTCGTGGACGGGTCGGCCGCAGGGCTCGTCCAGCCGGTCAGCCCGCAGGAGGCCCGCGCCGCGGTGGTGCCGACGGACGCGACGGTCGTCGAGTTCTTCGAGTCGGGGCCGGACCTGTTCCAGGCCGTCCTCTCGGCCGCCGGGACCGAGGTCGTACGGGTGGGGGGGCGCGCCGACGTCGTCGATCTCGTCATCCGGCTGCGGCGCGACCTGCGGGCGCGCGCCGGCATTGCCCCCGGGTCGCCGATGGCGGCGGTGCTGGAGCGCGCGACCGCGTCCTCGCTCGCGAGCGTCGACCGGGCCCTCAACCCCTCCGGCGCCGCAACGGGCCGCGTCGTCGTCGTGCCCTCGGGAAGCCTCGCGGGGATGCCGTGGAGCCTCATGCCGAGCCTGCGCGGCAGGTCCGTCACCGTCGCCCCGTCGCTCACCCGGTGGGTCCGGGGGCCGGCCGAGAGGGGGGCCCGTGCCGCGGCCCGAGCGGTCACCGCACTGCACGGGCCCGGCCTGGACCGCACCGCCCCGGAGATCCGGGCCGTGCTCGAGGCCTGGGGGCAGCCCACCGGGGACGAGGTGCGGGCGGCGTCGAGCGAGGCCGTCGTCGACGCCCTGGGCAGTGCCAGGGTCGTGCACCTCGCGGCCCACGGCACGCACGAGGGGCAGAGCCCGCTCTTCTCCTCGGTGCGGATGGCCGACGGACCGGTGTTCGCCCACGAGTTCCCCCGGCCGGTCGTGGCGGAGCACGTCGTCCTCTCGGCGTGCGACGTCGGGCAGTTCTCCACCCGGCCCGGAGGCGAACCCCTCGGGCTCGCGATCGCCCTGCTCTCCCTGGGGGCCACGAGCGTGCTCGCGGCCGTCGCCCCGGTCGCCGACGACGTCGCCCACGACGCGATGGTCGCCTACCACCGGCTGCTCGCCTCGGGCGCCGACGCCGCGGAGGCCTGGGCGCAGGTCGTCGAGGCCGAGCCGGCCGCCGGCGTGTTCTGCCTCTACGGCTCCGACTGGAGCCCCGCGAGCAGGCTCAGATGAAGATCGCCGGCTCCGCGAACAGGGCGTCGTAGGGGTCCTCGTCGACGGACTCGGGGAAACGCACCCGGGCCGGGATGCCGGTCGCGACCGCCCCGGAGGGCACGTCCTTGACGACGACCGAGTTGGCACCGATCTGGACGTCGTCGCCGATCTCGATGTCGCCCAGCACGCGTGCACCGGTGCCGATCGTCACCCGGCTGCCCACCGTGGGGTGGCGCTTGACCCCGCGCTGGAGCGTGCGCCCGCCGAGGGTGACCCCGTGGTAGAGCATGACGTCGTCCCCGACCACCGCCGTGGCGCCGACGACGACGCCCATGCCGTGGTCGATGAAGAACCGCCGGCCGATCTGGGCCCCGGGGTGGATCTCGACGCCGGTGACGGCCCTCGTGGCGGTCGAGATGAGCCGAGCGACCGGGTGCCACGCCTCACCTCGATCCCAGATGCGGTGCGCCAGGCGGTAGGACCAGATCGCGTGCAGTCCGGGGCTGTTGAACGCGACGTCCGCCCGGGTCTGCGCCGCCGGGTCGCGGCGCATCGCGGCATCCAGGTCCTCCCGGATGACCGCGCGCGCCTGCTGGAGGAAGGAGGCCATGGTCAGTCGACGAGCCCCTCGAAGAGGATCGTCGAGAGGTAGCGCTCGCCGAAGCTCGGGATGATGACGACGATCGTCTTCCCCGCGTTCTCGGGACGGCTCGCCACCTGGTTCGCGGCGGCGAGGGCTGCACCGGAGGAGATGCCGACGAGCAGGCCCTCCTCGGTCGCGGCCCGGCGCGCCCACTCGACGGCGGACTGGGCGTTGACGTCGACGACCTCGTCGTAGATCCCGGTGTTGAGGACCTCGGGGACGAAGTTCGCCCCGATGCCCTGGATCTTGTGCGGACCGGGCTGCCCGCCGTTGAGGATCGGGGACTCCTCGGGCTCCACGGCGATGACCTCGACCTCGGGCTTGCGCGACTTCAGCACCTCGCCGACGCCGGTGATCGTCCCGCCGGTGCCGATGCCGGCGACGACGATGTCGACCTCGCCGTCGGTGTCCTTCCAGATCTCCTCAGCGGTCGTCCTGCGGTGGATCTCCGGGTTGGCCTCGTTGGCGAACTGCCGGGCGAGGACGGCGCCCGGGCGCTCGGCGGCGATCGCCTCGGCCCGCGTCACCGCTCCCTTGATGCCCTCGGACCCGGGGGTGAGGACGAGCTCGGCGCCGTAGGCCCGCAGCAGCGCGCGGCGCTCCTTGCTCATCGTCTCGGGCATCGTGAGGACGACGTCGTAGCCGCGGGCCGCGCCGACCATCGCGAGCGCGATCCCGGTGTTGCCGGAGGTCGCCTCGACGACGGTGCCGCCGGGCTTCAGCTCGCCGCTGGCCTCGGCGGCGTCGATGATCGCGACGCCGATGCGGTCCTTGACCGAGCTCGCCGGGTTGTAGAACTCCAGCTTGGCCGCGACGGTCGCATCGCTGTCGATGATCCGGTTGAGCCGGACGAGCGGGGTGTTGCCGACGGCCTGGGTGACGTCGTCGAGGATGGGCATAGCGCTCGCCTTTCGGTGGTCGTGGCGGTGGTACCGGAGCCCGGCCGGGCGACGGCACGCGGTATCGGTCCTGCTGCCGGGGCCAACCCCGTGGGCGTTATGTGTATTCCAACAGACCGTTATCAGTTCCGACGGCGCGCGTCGGCGGGCGGCAGCCCGGGCGTCGCCGGTGCCCGCCGGACCTTGACCAGCGTCACACCTCGGGGCCCGGGCGCACGGCACGAACCCCTCGTAGACTCGCCAGACGTGCCTACCGCCGGGTAACAGGGATGCTGGAGGCGTGGCGAGCGATCTCCCGGCGCCGACCGGGACGAGGCACACGAGCGAACCGGAACCCGCCAGGACGGCGGAAGTTGGGAGAGAGCGATGAGCTGGGTCCTCGCAGTCGGACTCCTCATGAACGCGATCGCGCTGCCGCTGGCGGCGCGACGGGTGGCCTGGATCGGGCGGCTGGTCCGCAGCGGCCAGCCCGCCCCCGACCGCATCGAGGGCGTGCGTGAGCGGGTGGGGGCCGCGGTCAAGCGGCAGGTCGTCGAGGTGCTCGGCCAGAAGAAGCTGCTCAAGTGGACGATCCCGGGTGCGGCGCACTTCTTCGTCATGTGGGCCTTCTTCATCCTCGCGACCGTCTACCTCGAGGCCTACGGCTCGCTCTTCCAGGAGGGCTTCGCCATCCCGGTCATCGGGCACTGGGGCGTCCTGGGCTTCCTCCAGGACTTCATCGCGGTGATGGCGCTGCTCGGCATCGTCGTCTTCGCGGTGATCCGGCTGCGCAACTCCCCCACCCGGCTCGGTCGGCGCTCACGTTTCGACGGCTCGCACCTCGGGGGCGCGTGGCTGACGCTGTTCATGATCTTCAACGTCGTCTGGACGATGTTCCTCTTCCGGGGTGCGGGGGTCGTCACCGGCAACTTCCCCTACGGCCGGGCGGCCTTCGCCTCTCACGCCGTCGGCTCGCTGCTGGAGCCGCTGGGTGAGGACGCAGCCCTCGCCCTCGAGCACATCGGGCTGATCCTCCACATCGGCGTCATGCTCGTCTTCCTCATCTTCGTGCTGCACTCCAAGCACCTGCACATCTTCGTCGCCCCGTTCAACGTCCTCTTCGGGCGGCGGCCCGTCGCTCTCGGTGCGGCAAAGCCGCTCATGGTGGGCGGCGAGCCGTTCTCGCCCGAGGTCGTCGAGGAGATGGACGAGGCGACGACGCTGGGGATCGGCAGGGTCGAGGACTTCACGTGGAAGGGGCTGCTCGACTTCACGACGTGCACCGAGTGCGGCCGCTGCCAGAGCCAGTGCCCGGCGTGGAACACCGACAAGCCGCTCTCGCCGAAGATGCTCATCATGACCCTTCGCGACCACGCGAACGCGAAGGCCCCGTTCGTCCAGGCCGTCCAGGGCGCGGGCGGCGACGCCGAGAAGGTTGCCGCCGCCCTGCACGCGGTTCCGGCCGGGCACGGCCACGGCGAGGAGGCCGTGTCGACGGAGGGGCTGACCTGGGACGAGCTGCCCCTCGTCGGGAGCACCGGGTACGACCTCGCCGACCCGTTCTCGGCCTACCAGGCGACCGGCCCCGGTGCGGTCATCGACGAGGACGTGCTCTGGTCGTGCACGACGTGCGGCGCGTGCGTCGAGCAGTGCCCGGTCGACATCGAGCACGTCGACCACATCATCGACATGCGGCGCTACCAGACCCTCATCGAGTCGGCCTTCCCGAACGAGCTCGCCGGCCTCTTCCGCAACATGGAGAGCAAGGGCAACCCCTGGGGCCTCGGCGCCCGGGCCCGGCTCGACTGGGCCAAGGACCTCCCGTTCCCCGTCAAGGTGCTCGGCCAGGACGTCGAGAAGGCTTCCGATGTCGAGTGGCTGTTCTGGGTCGGCTGCGCCGGCGCCTACGAGGACCGTGCGAAGAAGACGACTCGCGCCGTGGCCGAGCTGCTCGACACGGCGGGGGTGTCCTTCGCGGTCCTCGGTGACGGCGAGACGTGCACCGGCGACTCCGCCCGGCGCGCCGGCAACGAGCTGCTGTACCAGACCCTCGCGCAGCAGAACGTCGAGACCTTCGGCGAGTTCGGCGTCACGAAGGTCGTCGTCACGTGCGCCCACTGCTTCAACACGATCAAGAACGAGTACCCCGACCTCGGGGGCAGCTACGAGGTCGTCCACCACACCCAGCTGCTCAACCGGCTCGTCCGCGAGAAGAAGCTGACGCCGGTGGCACGCCCCGACGAGGCGCCCGGGATGTCGAGCGCCAAGAACGCCGCGTCGACGGCGTCGACCGTCACCTACCACGACCCCTGCTACCTCGGCCGGCACAACGGCGTCTACGCCCCGCCCCGTGAGCTGATCGGCGCCCTGCCGGGCGTCGAGATGCGCGAGATGCCCCGCAACTCCGAGAAGGCGTTCTGCTGCGGTGCCGGGGGCGCGCGAATGTGGATGGAGGAGAAGCTCGGCTCCCGCGTCAACACGAACCGGACCGAGGAGGCCATCGCCACCGGGGCGGAGCGGATCGCCATCGGATGCCCGTTCTGCCGGGTCATGATCTCCGACGGCGTCACCGAGAAGGGTCGCGAGGACGAGATCGAGGTCGTCGACGTCGCCCAGATGCTGCTCGCCGCGGTCCGGCGCGGCCAGCAGACCGAGGCGCCGGCCGAGGACGAGGTCGCGCTCGAGCAGGGCGCCGGGGTCGAGACGGCTGCAGGGGTGGGAGCCGCTGCCGCAGCCGTCGCGGTGACCGCCGAGGAGGAGAAGGCCCCCGTCGAGGCACCGGCTCCGGCTGCTGCCGCGCCCGCGGCCGCGGACGTGGACCCCTGGGACGAACCCACCGACACCACCACCCCAGCCGCACCCGCACCCGCCACCGACGACGTCGACCCCTGGGACGAACCCACCGACACCACCACCCCAGCCGCACCCGCACCCGCCACCGACGACGTCGACCCCTGGGACGAACCCACCGACACCACCACCCCAGCCGCACCCGCACCCGCCACCGACGACGTCGACCCCTGGGACGAACCCACCGACACCACCACCCCAGCCGCACCCGCACCCGCCACCGACGACGTCGACCCCTGGGACGAACCCACCGACACCACCACCCCAGCCGCACCCGCACCCGCCACCGACGACGTCGACCCCTGGGACGAACCCACCGACACCACCACCACCGAGACGGAGCCCGAGGAGGAGCGCGAGGCCAGGCCCGCGCCGCCGGCATCGGCCGAGGAGTCCTTCAGCGGGGACGCTGCGCTGCTCGACGAGCCGGATCCCTGGGACTGACGCCGACGGACCGGCGCGGCGAGCCCCGTCGCCGTCATGACAGCGGAGACCCCGGGGTCGCACCGGAAGGCTTCAGGTGCGACCCCGGGGTTCGGGGAGTGCGGCGAAGGAGCGGGGCGGTCAGCCGAGGCCGTTGTCGGCGAGGAACTGCTGCGCGACCACCTGGGGGTCCTTCTTGTCGATGTCGGTCTGCTTGAGCATGTCGGCGATCGCCTGGGTCGTGAGCTTCGCCGAGACCGCGTTGAGCGCGTCCTTGACCTCATCGGCCCGGTCGGCCCGCACGAGCGGGACGATGTTCTGGGACCCGAACAGCTTCTCGGTGTCCTCGAGGGTGACGAATCCGTTGGCGGCGATGGCCGGGTCCGTGGAGAAGATGTTCGCCGCCTGGGCCTGGCCGTTCTTCAGCGCCTGGACGATGGCCTGCCCGGACAGTGGCCGGAAGGACCCGAAGACGACGCCGTAGGTCTTCTCGAGCCCGGGGATGCCCTGCGGCCGCTCCTTGAACTCGGGCGGCGCCGCGAGGGTCATGTCCCCCGCGACCGCCTTGAGGTCGCCGATCGTCGTCAGCGAGTACTTGTCCGCCGTCTCCTTCGTGACGTTGATCGAGTCGTTGTCCTCGGCAGCGGACTTGTCGAGCACGGTCAGGTCGTCGGGGATGACCTCCTTGACGTGCTGGTACACCTCCTCGGCATCGGTGCCCGTGTAGCTGCTGTCGTAGTAGAGGGCCAGCGCGCCGGTGTACTCGGGGAAAACCTGCACCGAGTTGTCCTGCAGGGCCCGCAGGTAGACCTCGCGGGAGCCGATGTTCAGCTTGGTCGAGGCGTCGATGCCCTTGGCCTTGAGCGCGCCCGCGTAGATCTCGGCGAGCAGGGTGGACTCGGAGAAGTTCGCGCCCCCGACGACGACCGGGCCGCCTGACCCTCCTCCGGCACTCCCGGACGCGGACGAGGTGTCGGACGAGAGCGGGTCGCTGCCCCCGCCGCAGGCGGTGAGCCCGAGGATCGAGGCCGCGACGAGCGCGACGGCGGACGTGGTGCGCTTCATGGAAGGTCCCTTCGTGGTCGGGAGGAGCCCCGTGAGGTGACGGGTGGTCTGGTCATGCGGGCGTGCGATGGTCAACCGCCACACCGCCGGATTCTTCCCCGGGGGTGCTTTCGTCATCCTTTCGTGACCCACCGGTAGCGCGGCCGGTGAGTCCGGGCGAGACGACCCGCCGCTGCGCCAGGGCGATCAGCCCCTCGAGGGCGAGCGCGAGGACCGCGACGAGCAGTGCACCGCCGCCGGCCTGTGCGTAGTCGCCGAGAGCAAGGCCGTCGATGATGAAGCGGCCGAGGCCCCCGAGACCGACGATGGCGGCGATGGTGGCGGTGGCGACGACCTGGAGCACGGCCGAACGCACCCCTGACAGCACGAGGGGCAGCGCGTTGGGCACCTCCACCTGCCAGAGCACCTGCCGGCCCCGCATCCCGACGCCGTGGGCGGCGTCCCGTGCCGACGGGTCGACGGCCTCGATCCCACCGTAGGTGCCGGCGAGGAGCGGCGGGATGGCCAGGATCGCGAGGACCCCGATGCTCGGCACGACGTAGGCGAAGTCCCCGGGAAGCTTCGGGCCGAGCCAGAGCGAGGCGGCGAGCAGCAGACCGAGGGTCGGGATGGCGCGCATCGAGTTGGCGACCGACACGAGCCACCGCGCCCGCCCGGTGTGGCCGACCCACAGGCCGATCGGGACCGCGACGAGGGCGGCCACGAGGATCGTCGCGCCGGTGTACCAGAGGTGCTGGACGAGCCGGTGGGTGATGCCGTCCGGCCCCGACCAGTTCGCCGGGTCGGTGAACCACGTGAAGAGCGAGGAGATCACGCCGACCCTCCCTGGAGTCGCTGCCAGGGCGTCAGCAGTCGTGCGCCGAGCACGATGAGGGCGTCGAGCGCGAGCGCGAGCAGCACGGTCGCCACGATGCCGGTGAGCAGCTCGCCCCAGATGACGCGGTTGTAGCCGTCGATGAGCAGGTCGCCGAGCTGGGAGACACCGACGATGGAGGCGACCGAGACGATGCTCACGTTGCTCACCGCGGCGACGCGCAGGCCGGCGGCGATGACGGGCACCGCGAGGGGCAGCTCGACGCCGACGAGCCGGCGAACCCCCTTGTAGCCCATCGCGGTGGCGGCCTGCTCGACGTGGTCGGGCACCGCCTTGAGCCCGTCGGCGACCGTGCGCGCGAGCAACGCGACGGTATAGACGGACATCGCGACGACGACGTTGATCGGGTCGAGGATCTGGGTGCCGAGGATGAGTGGCATGACGACGAAGAGCGCCAGCGACGGGATCGTGTAGAGCAGCCCGGTCGTCGTGATGATGGCGAAGTACGAGCGGCTCCAGCGCTTCGCGGCCCAGCCGAGCGGCACCGACAGGGCGAGCCCGACGAGGAGTGGCACGCCGGCGAGGTAGAGGTGGCTCCGAGCCAGGCTGAGCACGTCGGACCAGTGCGAGGAGAGCCAGCCCACCTCAGGCCCCCTCCTCCGCGACGCTCACGGCCCCGCCGCGGACCGGATCCTGCTCGTCCCGTTCGGGCCGGTCGGTGTCCTCGATGGCGCTGAGGACCTCATGGGCGAGGACGGTGCCGACCAGCGCCCCGGAGTCGTCGACGACCACGCCGCGCCGGGCCGGGGAGGACAGCGCGGCATCGAGTGCGCCGCGCAGGGTCCCGCCCGCGCGCGCGACCGTCCCGCCGCGGTGGAGGTCGCCGTCCTCGACGGCGCGGTCGCCGACCCGCGCCGGCTCGACCCAGCCCAGCGGGCGGCGGTCGTCGTCGACGACGAGCAGCCACGACGCGCGGATGCCGGTCGGCGCCTCACCGAGGACGACGGTGCGCTCGGGGCGAAGGGGCAGCCGCGGGGTGTCCTGGAACTGCAGCGCCCGGTAGCCGCGGTCGCGCCCCACGAAGTCGGCGACGAAGTCGTCGGCCGGGTGTGCGAGCAGGTACGAGGGCTCGGCCACCTGGGCGAGGCGACCCCCGACCCGGAGCACCGCCACCTGGTCGCCGAGCTTGATCGCCTCGTCGATGTCGTGGGTGACGAAGACGATCGTCTTGCCCAGCTCCGCCTGGAGCCGGAGGAACTCGTCCTGGAGCTGCTCGCGCACGATCGGGTCGACGGCCGAGAAGGGCTCGTCCATGAGCATGACGGGCGGGTCGGCGGCGAGCGCGCGGGCCACCCCGACCCGCTGCTGCTGGCCGCCGGAGAGCTGCGAGGGGTAGCGGTCGGCGAGCCGGGGGTCGAGGCCGACTCGCTCGAGCAGCTCGCGGGAGCGGGCCCTGGTCCGCTTCCGGTCCCAGCCGAGCAGGCGGGGGACGGTGCCGATGTTGTCGAGGACGGTCCGGTGGGGGAACAGGCCCGCGTGCTGGATCACGTACCCGATGCCGCGGCGCAGCTCGGCCTGGTCCATCCGGCCGGTGTCTTGGCCGTCGAGCGCGATGGACCCGCGGGTGGGCTCGATCATCCGGTTGACCATGCGCAGGCTGGTCGTCTTGCCACAGCCGGACGGCCCGACGAGGACGGTGATCTTGCCCGTGGGGGCGGTGAGGGAGAGGTCGTCGACGGCCACGGTGCCGTCGGGGAACTCCTTGGTCACGGCATCGAACCGGATCATCACCCGACCCTAACCGGCTCGGTGGAGGTGAGGGGCCGCAGTCGGGCGCGGGTCACCAGTCCGTCAAGGCGTCGTCGCCCGGTGGTGGCTCCTCGGCCGCCTCGGCGAAGGCGCTGAGGGCCGAGACCAGGCCACGCCGACGGCCGGCCGGCATCGCGTCGACGATCTCCGCGATGGCGGCGCGCCGGCGCGCCGTGACGGTGTCGACGAGGTCGCGTCCGCGCGCCGTGAGCTCGAGGTCGACGGCGCGCCGGTCGCCCTCGACCTCCTCGCGGGTCACCATGCCGGCGGACTCGAGGCGGTCGACGAGCCGCAGCGCGCTCGAGGCGTTGACGCCGAGGCGGTCGGCGAGGGCTCCCTGTCGGGTCCGGCCCCGGCTGCGCAGGACGACGAGGGCGCGGAACTGGGTGAGCGTCACCGTGTCCTCGACGTCAGCGAGGGAGCGAGCCGAAACCCCGACGAGGGCGCGGGACGCCGTGAGCAGCGCGGTGACGAGGGCGTCCGCCTCGTCGGGCCGATTTCCGTTCACAGTGCAACTATTGCATACTGCAAGTCATGTCGACCGCCGCCACGTCCGCTCCCGGCCCGACCCGGGACGCCACCTGGCGGTTGCTCACCAGCCGCGCCGCCGACTGGCTGCGTGGCTCCCCGGGTGGCCTGCTCGGCCTCGCGCTGCTCGTCGGGGCGGGAGCCGCAGGGGCGGCGGTCCTCTTCCGCTGGCTCATCGCGACCTTCACCTACGCCTTCACCGGGCACGCCGACTACGCCGCGGTGCCCGGCGCCGCCAACCCGAACCTGCCGGCCCTCGGCCGCTGGTTCGTCATCCTCACGCCGGTCGTGGCCGGCCTGCTCTACGGGCCGCTCGTGCACTTCTTCGCCCGGGAGGCCCGTGGCCACGGCGTCCCCGAGGTCATGTACGCCGTCGCCCGCAGGGGTGGCCGCATCAAGCCCCAGGTCGCCGGGGTCAAGGCCCTCGCCTCGGCCCTGTGCATCGGGGGCGGCGGCTCGGTCGGTCGTGAGGGCCCGATCGTCCAGATCGGCTCGGCGCTCGGCTCGACCCTCGGCCGGGTCACGCGAATGCCGGAGTCGCGGATGCGGGTGCTCGTCGCCTGTGGCGCAGCCGGCGGCATCGCGGCGACGTTCAACGCGCCGCTCGCCGGGGTCTTCTTCGCGATGGAGCTCATCCTCGCCGACTTCACCGCGCAGGCCTTCGGGCTCGTCGTCATCTCCTCGGTCACGGCCTCGGCGATCGGACGGGCCGTACTCGGCGACGAGGTGTTCCTCTCGCTGCCGGCCTTCACCGTCGACCACGCCGGCGAGTACCTCCTCTTCGCGGCGCTCGGCGTCATCGCGGGCGCGGTCGGCGTCGGCTTCACCAAGGTGCTCTACGCCATCGAGGACGGCTGCGACGCCCTGTGGCGCGGGCCGGAGTGGCTGCGCCCGGCCGTGGGTGGCATCCTCCTCGGGCTGCTCCTCCTCGTCCTCCCGCAGATGTACGGCGTCGGCTATCCGGTGCTCGGCAATGCGATCGGCGGCGCCTACGCCGTGGGCTTCCTCCTCGTCCTGCTCGTCGGCAAGATGCTCGCGACGTCGCTGACGATCGGCATCGGGGGCTCCGGTGGCGTCTTCGCGCCGAGCCTGTTCATCGGGGCGATGCTCGGCGCGGCGTTCGGGGCGCTCACCCAGGCCGCCCTCCCCGGGATCGCCGGACCGGTCGGCGCCTACGGCCTGATCGGGATGGGTGCGGTGTTCGCCGGGGCCGCCCGGGCGCCCATCACCGCCGTCATCATCATGTTCGAGCTGACCAACGAGTACTCGATCATCCTCCCGCTCATGACCGCCATCGTCATCGCGACGCTCGTGAGCCACTACCTCTCGCGCGACTCGATCTACACCCTCAAGCTGCGACGCCGCGGCATCGACCTCTCCGCCCCACCGCCGACGTCCGCCGCCTCCCGCACCCCGGTGCGCGAGGTCATGCGGCCGCTCCCGGTACCGGTGCAGGGCGGCACGCCGCTGCGTGACGTCGCGGCCCGCCTCTCCGGCGTCAGCTACGGCGTGCTGCCGCTCGCCGGCGCGGACGGGAGGTACCACGGCATCGTCACGGCACGCGCGGTGTCGGAGGCGCTGGCGGACGGCCGCCACGACGTCGTGCCCGCCGAGATCGTCTTCGAGCTGCCGGCGCGGGTGCGGGCCGACGACACCCTCGACAAGGTCCTCGACGCGCTGAACCGCAGCGGTGTGGGCGGCATGCCGGTCCTCGACGACGAGGGGCAGCCGATCGGCTGGGTCGACTACCGCGCGGCCCTGACGAGCATGGGCCGCGGCTCCGGCAGCTGATCGGCTCCCGCTGGACCTACGGTGTTCCCGGTGGACCCTGACAGCCGGCGGACGCCGGCGCCCGCGGGGGACGAGCAGGCCGCCGAGGCCCCCGTCCTCCTCGAGCGCACCTCCCCGCGGGGCCGGATCGCCCTCGCCGGCCTGACCCTCGGGACGGGTGTCGCCATCCTGGACGGCTCCGTGGTGAACGTGGCGTTGCGGACCATCGGTCGCGACCTGGGCGCCTCGCTGGCGCAGCTCCAGTGGGTCGTCAACGGCTACCTGCTGGCGCTGGCCTCGCTCCTGCTCGTCACCGGGGCCCTCGGCGACCGCTTCGGACGTCGTCGCACCTACGTCGTCGGGGTCACCTGGTTCGCGGCCGCGTCGGCCCTGTGCGCCCTCGCCCAGACCCCCGTCCAGCTGGTCTGGCTCAGGGTCCTCCAGGGGGTCGGGGCGGCACTGCTCACACCGGGCGCCCTCGCCATCATCGAGTCGTCCTTCCGACGGGAGGACCGCGCCGCCGCCATCGGGACCTGGGCCGGGCTCTCCGGGGTCGCGGCGGCGGTGGGGCCGCTGCTCGGCGGCTGGATCGTCGACACGACGACGTGGCGCTGGGTCTTCGGGATCAACGTCCCCCTCTGCGTCGTCGTCGTGGCCCTGACCCTCCGCGCCGCTCCGGAGAGCAGTGACCCCCAGGCGCGGCGGCACCGTTTCGACCTCGGTGGGGCCCTCCTCGCCGTCGTGGCCCTCGGCGCGCTGACGTACGCGCTCACCGCCTCCGCGACCGCCCCGCCATGGCTCGTGTGGGGCCTCGTCGCGCTGTCCGGCGCCGCCGGGGTGGCCTTCGTCGCGGTCGAACGGCGGGCCCGGGCGGCGCTGGTCCCGCTCTCGCTCTTCTCCTCCCGGATCTTCTCCGCCGCCAACGGGATGACGCTTCTCGTCTACGGCGCCCTCGGCGCGGTCACCCTCTTCGTCGTCCTCCAGCTCCAGGCCGCGGGGTGGAGCGCGTTCTCCGCCGGGCTCTCCAGCATCCCCATCACGCTCGCCCTCCTGGCGCTCTCGTCACGCGCGGCCGCGCTCTCCGACCGCATCGGGCCCCGCGTGCCGATGACGGTCGGCCCGCTCGTGGCTGCGGCGGGGACGCTGCTGCTGCTCCGGGTCCGGGAGGAGGTCACGTGGTGGGACGTGCTACCCGGGATGGTCGTCTTCGCCCTCGGGCTCGCCCTGCTCGTCTCCCCGCTGACCGCCGCGGTCCTCGCCGCCGCCCCGGAACGCTACGCCGGTGTCGCGAGCGGGGTGA
Source organism: uncultured Actinomycetota bacterium (assembly GCA_963730165.1). Lineage (GTDB taxonomy): Bacteria > Actinomycetota > Actinomycetes > Actinomycetales > Dermatophilaceae > DASSQJ01. The sequence goes on along the minus strand of CAVSQS010000008.1, from coordinate 51,940 downwards.
ACAACGCCGTGGCACGCGCCGGGTCGCTGCTCGCGGTCGCCGTCGTGCCGCCGCTCGTCGGGCTGACGGGCGAGGACTACCTCGACCCGACGTCGATGCTCGCCGGCTACGAGCGCGCCATGCTGTGGTGCTCGGCGCTGCTCGTCGGCGGGGCGGTCCTCAGCTGGCTCGGCGTCGGCCCAGCAGGGTCCCGACGAGGAAGTGCGCGACCATCTCGTGCCACTCGCGGGCGTGGCGCAGCATCGCGTGGGTCTCCCCCTCGACCCTGATGTGCCGGACCGCGACCCCGGCCTCGGCGAACCACCGGGCGATGACCTGGGTGCGCCGGGGGTCGGTCACCCGGTCCCGGGTCCCGTGCATGAGGAGCACCGGGGTCCCCGGGCGGGGCTGCGCGACGTCGTTCTCGACCCAGGGGGCGAGGGCGACGACGAGCGCGACGTCGGGGTCGGCGGCGAGGTGCAACGCGACCCGGCCACCCATCGAGTGCCCGACGAGGGCGATGGGAACCCCGGGCAGAACCCGGCGGATCCGGTCGAGGGCCCAGCGCGCGTCGACGACGGCGTCCAGCGTCGGCTCGTTCCAGCCCCGGACGCGGTTCTTCAGCCGGATGACGGCCAGGCGGTCGCCGCCCCGGCGCTCGACCGCGGCGGCGAACGGCACCATCCGCGCAACCGGCAGCCGCCACCAGGAGACGGGGGCCCGGCTGCGCTCGGTCCCCCCGTGGAGGATGACGACGACGGCCTCGGGGTCGGCGGGGACGGAGCCTCGCAGCTCGGCCCCGTCGCCGTCATCCGCGCCGAGGATGGCCTCCTGCGGGTCGACGTCGGCCCACACCGCGGCGGCGCGCGAGGAGACCACGGCGGTGGACGCCGGGTGTCTCGAGCTGGTCACGATGTGTCCTCGATGGTCGGAGGGGTGCCGCCGCCCTCCGGTGCGCGGACGGACTCCTTCAGCCAAGAGAAGTACCGCTCATCGACGGCCGACGCGGGGACCGCGAGCACCTCGGGCGTGTCGTAGGGGTGTTCGGCGTGGATCCGGTCGCGGATCGCCGCGAAGAGGGCGGCTGTCGACTTGACGAGCAGCAGGTGTTCGTCGTCGGCGGCGACCTCGCCCTCCCAGCGGTAGAACGACCGCACCCCAGGCACCACCTGGACGCACGCGGCGAGGCGCTCCCCGACGAGCAGGCGCGCGAGCCGCTCGGCGCTGTCCCGGTCCGGGGTGGTGACGTGGATCTCGACCGCGCTCACGGAACCGTGACCGGGGCCCGTCGACGTGGCGCGCTCCCGGCCCGGTCCCTGCACCGCGGGCCTCAGACGTCCGCGCGATGGAAGTTCTGGAAGCTCCGGCTGGCCGTCGGGCCGCGCTGGCCCTGGTAGTGCGAGCCGTAGCGCTCGGAGCCGTAGGGGTTCTCGGCGGAGGAGCTGAGCCGGAAGAAGGCGAGCTGGCCGATCTTCATCCCCGGCCACAGCATGATCGGCAGGGTCGCGACGTTGGAGAGCTCGAGCGTGACGTGCCCGGTGAACCCCGGGTCGACGAAGCCGGCGGTCGCGTGCGTGAGGAGCCCGAGCCGGCCGAGGCTCGACTTGCCCTCGACGCGGGCCGCGAGGTCGTCGGGCAGGCTGACGGTCTCGAGGGTGGAGCCGAGGACGAACTCGCCGGGGTGGAGGACGAACCCCTCCTGCGGGTCGACCTCGACGAGGCGGGTGAGGTCGGCCTGGTCCTGCGCGGGGTCGATGACCCGGTACTTGTGGTTGTCGAAGAGCCGGAAGAACTTGTCGAGGCGGACGTCGACGCTGCTCGGCTGGATCATCGCGGGGTCCCACGGGTCGAGCCGGACCCGGCCGGCGTCGACCTCGGCGCGGATGTCGCGGTCGGAGAGGAGCACGCCGTTCAGGCTACCTGCGGGTCCACCCGAGGTCGGGGAGGCGGGTTCCGAGCGGGCCGCACGAGTGGGCTAGAATTCCGGCGCCGGGGAGGTCGGAGCATCCGTCTCGACCCGGCACGCCGGTGTAGCTCAATGGTAGAGCGCCAGCTTCCCAAGCTGGACACGCGGGTTCGATTCCCGTCACCGGCTCCACAGCGCACTGCAGGGGTGCCAGCTCGCGCGTCCTGGCGCCGGACGCCGCCGCGAGGTGCCCTCGTCTCGTTCCCGGTGAACCCAGTGGCCAGAAGCCGGTGGTGGGGTCCCATCGACGTTCTGCCCGTGGTCAACCCCGCGGAGTCCTGTGGCAGCTGATCCCTCGTTCCGGCTTCAGCAGGGGTCGCGCGGGGGGTCCGAGGCCGACCGGCGCGTTCTCCCGCCTCGCGCCGGGCCTCCCGGCTACCCTCTCGGCCAAGGTGCCGCCGCGCAGGGCAAAGGCACCGGTCTCGGTACCCGACCGGCTCGAGGTGTCCTCCCATGACCCGGCCCGCCCGCTCCCAACACTCCCGGACGCGCTCCCAACACTCCCGGACGCGCTCCCGCGCCGCCGTCCGCGTGCTCGTCACCGTGACGGCGCTCGTGGGCGCCCTCGTCGCCGGCACCCCGGCACATGCGGACCGGCTCGCCCCCGGAACCGGCACGGTCACCCGGATCCCACCGGGCGGCGGAACGTACAACCACGGCTACCAGGGCCTGAAGAGCGTCTACGTGCCGAGCGCGGCGGACCGTCGCATCCGCACCAAGCTCGCGCAGCGCGTCACCGCCTCCCGCTTCGGCTGGTCGTTCAGCGGCGCGGTGGTCGACGCCGAGTCCGATGCCGTCGTGTGGTCCAAGAACGGCGACACCGCGCTGATGCCTGCCTCGACCGCCAAGCTTGCCACGGCGGCGAACGCGCTCACGGTCTTCGGGCCCGCACACCGGTTCACGACCACCGTCGTGCAGGGGGACGCGAACAACCGGGTCGTCGTCGTCGGCTCGGGTGACCCCCTCCTGTCGAGCAAGGACCTCGACGCGCTCGCCGCGCAGACCGCAGCGAACCTGCTCGGACGTGGCATCGCCTACACGCGTGTGTACATCGACGACGACATCTTCCCGACGACCTTCACCCTTGCTAAGGGCTGGCTCTCCAGCTATGTCCCCGACGACGCCACCCCCCTGCACGGGCTCGTCCGCGACCAGCGGAACGTGTCCGACACGGGAGCAGACGTCGGGAAGTACTTCCAGGCACAGCTCGTGGCCAACGGGATGCGCGCGTCCTACTGGGGTCGGGTCAACACATCGGCCTCGGCGCCGGTCCTCGCGAGCTCCACCGGGACGACGCTCTCCGCCTCGGTCAAGACGATGCTGCTCAACAGCAACAACGACGTGGCCGAGAACCTGCACCGGCTCGTCGGCGTGAAGCGCGGCTACGGGAACACGTGGACCGCCGCTCGCAGCGCCCAGAGCTCGACCCTCAAGGGCCAGGGGCTGAGCGTCAAGGCGCTCTACGACGGCTCGGGGCTGTCACGGTACGACCGGATCAGCGGAGTCCAGCTCGCCCGCATCGTCGACGAGGGCACCGACAGGACCAGGCCGGAGCTCTGGCCCATGCGGTCACCCCAGGCCATGCCCACGGCCGGCCTCACCGGCACCCTCCAGGCCAAGTACGGCCGGTTCACCACGACGGCGTCGAAGTGCGCCGTCGGCGAGGTCTGGGCCAAGACCGGGACGCTGCGGGACGCCGCCGCGCTCGCGGGCTACACGGTCGGCACCGACGGCCGGCTCAAGGTGTTCGCCTTCCTCGTCAACGGCAAGGACACCACGCTGACGTTGAAGCAGAACCTCGACATGCTCGCCGCCACCGTCAACGGCTGTTACTGACCGCGGCCGGCCGGGCAGGGCGCGTCGTGACACGCCATCCTCGTCCCGGGCGAGTCCGCTAGCCCGGGACGAGCCAGCCGAGCACCGTCACGGCACCGACCACGGCGAGCACGACGAAGATCGCGGCCAAAACCCAGGCGATGACCTGCGCCGCGTCGGTGCCACTGTCCCCGTCGTCGCCGACGTCGTCACCGACGTCGGTGCCGGGGAGCCGGGCCAGCGGCGGCTCGACCACCGCCGGGTCGGCGGCCATCGCCTTCTCCCGCAGCGCCTCGATGCGCGGCGCGCGGGGCTGGTCCTGCACGGAGGCAGGCAGGTCCTCCCACATCGCGGCGAAGTCGTCGTGCGCCCGCTCGCGCCACGCCGCCACGGCACGATCGACCTCCGGACCCTTGGCCCCGGCGGCGAACCACATCGCGCCCGCCCGTGGGAGGTCGCCCATCCGGTTGAGCACCTCACCGAGGAATGCGAGGGCCTCCGGGTCGCGGTCGGTCTCGACGTACTCGGTGAGGATGTCGCGGGCCCGCCATGCCGCACCGGCGTCGAGCGCCTCGCGGGCCCGGTCCACCGCCCGATCCTCTCCGCTGCCGACCGCCACGGACCCGAGTATGCCGCGCCGCTCGCGCCCCCGAGTGCACCGTCCGGCGTCGCGGCACGCGGAACACGCCCGCCCCTTGCGATTGTTACCAGTGAGTAGCAGACTGGTAAGCAAGCGCTCACATACCTCGCTGGCGGAAGGACGCACCATGGGCCACTACAAGAGCAACCTGCGCGACATCGAGTTCAACCTCTTCGAGGTGCTCGGCCGTGGCGAGGTCCTGGGCTCGGGGCCCTACGCCGACCTCGACGCCGACACCGCCCGCGAGATGCTCAAGGAGGTCGCGCGGCTCGCGGAGAACGAGCTCGCCGAGTCCTTCGCCGACGCGGACCGCAACCCGCCCAGCTACGACCCTGCGACGCAGTCCGTCACCATGCCCGAGTCGTTCCGCCGGTCCTTCGAGGCCTACCGCGACAGCGGCTTCTGGAACATCGACCTGCAGGCCGAGCTCGGCGGTACCGTCACACCGCCCAGCCTGCGGTGGGCCGTCAACGAGATGCTCCTCGGCTCCAACCCCGCGGTCGCGATGTTCGCCGCGAACTACGGCTTCGCCAAGCTCCTCTTCGAGCTCGGCACCGACGAGCAGAAGAAGCTCGCCCACTGGATCGTCGAGAAGGGCTGGCACTGCACGATGGTGCTCACCGAGCCCGACGCCGGCTCCGACGTCGGCGCCGGCCGCACCAAGGCCGCGCAGAACGAGGACGGCACCTGGACCCTCACCGGTGTCAAGCGCTTCATCACCAGCGGCGAGTCCGACCTCGTCGACAACGTCGTCCACTTCGTCCTCGCACGCCCCGAGGGCGCCGGCCCCGGCACCAAGGGCCTCTCGCTCTTCATCCTGCCGAAGTACCAGGTCGACCTCGAGACCGGCGAGCTCGGCGAGCGCAACGGCGTCTACGTCACCAACCTCGAGAAGAAGATGGGCCTGAAGGTCTCCACGACCTGCGAGCTCACCTTCGGCGGCGAGGCCCCGGCCGTCGGCACCCTGCTCGGCGAGACCCACGACGGCATCGCCCAGATGTTCCACGTCATCGAGAACGCCCGGATGATGGTGGGCACGAAGGCCATCGCCACCCTCTCGACCGGGTACCTCAACGCGCTCGAGTACGCCAAGGAGCGGGTCCAGGGCGCCGACCTCACCCAGATGACCGACAAGACCGCGCCGCGGGTCACGATCACCCACCACCCGGACGTCCGCCGGTCGCTCATGCTGCAGAAGGCCTACGCCGAGGGGCTGCGCGCGCTCGTCCTCTACACCGCGACCCAGCAGGACGTCGTGGACCAGCACGTGCTGAGCACGGGCGCAGAGACCTTCGAGGCGGGGTCGGCGGCCGACGCGGCGAACCGCGTCAACGACCTGCTCCTGCCGATCGTCAAGGGCCTGGGCTCCGAGCGGGCCTGGGTGCTGCTCGGCACGGAGTCGCTGCAGACCTTCGGCGGCTCCGGGTTCCTCCAGGACTACCCGGTCGAGCAGTACGTCCGAGACGCGAAGATCGACACCCTCTACGAGGGCACGACGGCGATCCAGGGTATGGACTTCTTCTTCCGGAAGATCGTCCGCGACAAGGGTCAGGCGCTCACCTACCTCGCCGGGCAGATGCAGGAGTTCGCCAAGGACCTCGGCGCGCACGACGGCCGGATCGACCGCGAGCGCGAGCTGCTCGGTCAGGGCGTCGAGGACGTCCAGGGGATCCTCGGCTACATGGTCGGCGAGCTGATGAAGTCCGACCCGCGCCAGGGCGGCGAGCTCGGGAACCTCTACAAGGTCGGGCAGAACACGACCCGCCTGCTCCTCGCCGCCGGTGATCTCGTCGTCGGATGGCTGCTCCTGCGACAGGCCGCGGTCGCCCTCGACCGGCTGGCCGCAGGCGCCGAGGGCAAGGACAAGGACTTCTACGAGGGCAAGGTCGCCGCGGCCCAGTTCTACGCCCGCCAGGTGCTGCCGCGCCTGTCCGCCGAGCGGGCCATGGCCGAGGCCACCGACAACGCGCTCATGGACGTGCCCGAGTCCGCGTTCTGAGCCCCCGACCCGGGCCGGGGGCACCGCCCGGAGCGAGCCCCCGTCCCGAGACCACAGCCGCCCCCACCGGGCGACGCGAGAAGGGCCCGACCCGCAGCTGCGGGTCGGGCCCTTCTCGCTGCAGGCGGCGCCGTGTGGACCGGCCGGACGGGCGGGGCCTCAGACCCGGCCGAGGTCCCCCCGCTCGGCGGCGCCGTCCACGGCCGGCTCCGCGAAGAGGTCGGAGTCCTCGACCTCCTCGCGCTGTCCTCGGCTCACGAGGACGGCGAGCAGCCCGACGATGACGAGCAGCACGACGGCGGCCCCGGCCACCCCCAGCACGATGAGCACCACAGCAGACATGACGGCTCCCTCCGCCGGCACCCGGACCCGGCTCCGGGGTGTCGTCCCATCGTCGACCCATCCGGGTCGGGGTGCCACTCGAGAGGTCAGCCGCCCCAGCCGCCGGCGTTCCCGCCCCCACCCGCCCGGTGGTGGTAGGTCGCCGACTGCTCGGCGCTCCACGGCGCCTCGGGGTGCGACGAGTGGGTGCCGTGGTCGGTGCGGGTCCCGCCGCCGCGGCGGCCCGACCGGCGGACCCAGACGACGACGCCCGCCACGGCGAGCAGCGCGACGAGCGCGAGCAGCACGAGCGCGAACGGTGTGGGCATGTCGTGGCCCCCTCTGCCCGGCTCGACGGCCGGGCCCCCGAGCCGCCCACCCGGTGCCCGTTGCGTCCACCGGTCCCGCACGTGGGTGGCACGCCCGCCCTGCTGCGGTCAGACGATGACACCCGGGTTGAGGATGCCCTGCGGGTCGAGTGCGGACTTGACCCGCCGGGTGAGCTCCATGACGTCCGGGCCCAGCTGGTCGGGCAGCGCGGCCGCCTTGAGCCGTCCGACGCCGTGCTCGCCCGTGATGGTGCCCCCGAGGGCGATCGCCGCCGCCATCACCTCGTCGAAGGCCACCCGGCACCGCTCCTCGGAGCCCGGGTCGGTCCGGTCCACGACGATGATCGGATGGGTGTTCCCGTCACCCGCGTGGGCCGCGACGGGGATCTCGACCCCGTGCCGCTCCGCCACCTGGGCGATCGCGGCCAGGAGCTCGGGGAGCAGGGGAACGGGGACGCCGACGTCCTCGGGCAGGATCGACCCGCGGGCCTCGGCGGCGGTGAAGAAGAGCCGGCGCGCCTCGATGAACATCTCGGCCTCGTCCGGGTCGTCGGTGGCGAGGACCTCCTTGGCTCCGGCCAGCTCGCACGCCGCGGTGATGGCGGCCAGCTCGCCCTCCCGGGCGGGCCCCGGGGCATCGGTCTGCACGAGGAGGAGCGCACCGGCGTCTCGGTCCAGGCCCATCGGCCGGTGGTCCTCGACGATGTTGACGGCTGCGTTGTCCATGAGCTCGACCATCGACGCGCGCACGGTGCGGCCGAGCTCGACGACCGCCCGGGCGGCCGCGGCGACCGTCGGGAACGTGGCGACGACCGTCGAGCGGGCCTGCTGGGCGGGGAGCAGGCGAAGGACCGCGCGCGTCACGATGCCGAGCGTTCCCTCGGATCCGACGAAGAGCTTGAGCAGAGGCAGGCCCGCGACGTCCTTGATCCGCTTGCCGCCGAGGCTGACCAGCGTCCCGTCGGCGAGCACGACGTCGAGTCCGAGGACGTAGTCGGTCGTTACCCCGTACTTGACGCAGCACAGCCCCCCGGCGTTCGTCGCGACGTTGCCCCCGATCGAGCAGATCTCGTACGAGCTCGGGTCGGGCGGGTACCAGAGACCGGCCTCGGCGGCGGCGCGCTTGACGTCGACGTTGAGCGCTCCCGGCTCGACGACGGCGACCCGGGTCACCGTGTCGATCTCGACGGCGCGCATCCGCTCGAGCGAGAGGACGACGCAGCCGTCCACCGCCATCGACCCACCGGACAGCGACGTGCCGGCGCCCCGGGGCACGACGCCGATGCGGTGGCGGGCGGCCCAGCGGAGGGTCTCCTGTACGTGCTCGGGCCGCTCGGCACGGACCGCGGCGAGCGGCATCCCGACCCTCGGGTCGTGGGTCCAGTCGAAGCGGTACTTGTCGAGCGCCGCGGGTGAGGTGGCGACGACCCCGCCGGGGAGGGCCTCGACGAGCTCCTGAACGACGTCGTCCATCCCTCCACTCTCCCAGAGACCAGCCCTCGGGTCCCCCGGAGCCCCGCCCCGCCCGCCATCTCACCCGACCTATTGCGAATCGGCCACGTTCGGGGGCGCGTCACGGCCCCGAAACCGTGGCGGAATCGCAAGAAGTCGGGTGACCTCCGGGAGTGGACGGTCAGAGGCGGCGGTCGTCGAGGACGGGGAAGGAGCGCCGGTAGGCCGCGGTCACCGAGAGGTCGACGTCGACGGAGAGGACCTCCTCGGCCGTCCTCGAGGCCTCGGCGAGCACCTCGCCGGTGGCCGCGACGACCTGGCTGGCCCCGCCCATCTCGTGCCCGGCGTGGGTGCCCGCCGTGTTGCACTGGAGGACGACGCCCTGGTTCTCGACGGCGCGGGCACGGCCGAGCAGCCGCCAGTGCTCCACCCGCGCGGCCGGCCAGGCCGCCGGTACGACGAAGAGCTCGGCGCCGGCCTCGACCTGCTTCCGGTAGAGCTCGGGGAAGCGCAGGTCGTAGCACGTCGAGAGGCCGGCCCTGACGTCTCCGCCGCCGCCGGTCGGCACGTCGACGACGACGAGGTCGGTCCCGGCCTCCATGAGCCGCGGCTCACCGGTGCCGAACCCGAAGCGGTGGATCTTGCGGTACACCGCGACCACCTCGCCCGCGCCGGACAGCAGCAGCGAGGTGTTGGCGAGCTCGTTGCCGTCGACGCCCGGCCCGGGCAGCCGCTCGACGAAGGAGCCCGCGTGCAGCGTCACGCCCGCCGCGCGCGCGGCATCCGCCATCGCGCGAGCCCAGGGGCCGTCGAGCGGCTGGGCCTCGAGCGCCCAGCGCGGGTAGTCGAAGCCGGTCGCGCCCCAGAGCTCGGGGAGGACGACGAGGTCGTGGTCGCCGAGGCCGGCCACCACGCCCGCCACCCGGTCGACCCGGGCATCGAAGGACTCCTCGTCGCCGTAGGCGAGCTGGACGAGCGCGACACGCATGGGTCCATCCTCGCAAACCGGGCCGGGGCCGGGCGGTCGGTCGGTCAGCCGAGCCGGTCGGCCTCGTCGCGCAGGCGGGCGAGCCGCTCGTTGTAGGCGCGCAGCTCGGCGTCGCCGTCGCGGTCCGCCTGGCGGTCGCGGCGGACCGTCTCGCGCTGCTCGCTCCGGTACCACTGGAACCCCACGACGACGGCGAGGATGAGCGTCGGTGCCTCGCCGATTCCCCACGCGATCTCGCCGGCGGCGTGCTGGTCGAGCAGCGGGTCGGGCCCCCACGGCAGGTTGATCTGGGTGAAGAAGTCGGCCGCGAGCAGGGTCTCGCTGCTCGTGAGCGCCACGCCGAAGAAGGCGTGGAAGGAGATCGTCGCGAAGAGGATGACGAGCAGCATCAGGGGCGACCAGCGCGGTGGACCGGGGTCGATGCCGATGAGCACCCACACGAAGAGGTACCCGGTGAGCAGGAAGTGCCCCATCATCAACAGGTGCCCGGTGTGGGTGGTCAGGGCCAGGTCGAACAGCCCGGTCCAGTAGAACGCGGCGAGGCTGAAGAAGAAGAGGGCCGAGGCGACGACCGGGTTCGCGAGCCAGCGCATCGCCCGCGAGTGCACCACCTGGAGGATGATCTCGCGCGGACCCCACGTGCGGTCGCGGCGCGCGGGGATCGCGCGCAGGGCGAGGGTGAGCGGCGCCGCAGGGACGAGTGCGATGGGCACGATCATCGCGACCGCCATGTGCATCACCATGTGCGCGCTGAAGAGCACGCGCCCCCAGATGCCCGGGGCGCCGCACGTCGCCCAGAGGAAGAGGAGCCACCCGGCGACCCAGAGCGCGGTGCGCCACCAGGGCCACGCGTCGCCGCGCCGACGCAGCCGCACGACACCCGCGAGGTAGAGCCCGATGGCGACGGCGGTGATGGTGATGAACAGCCAGTCGGCACGCCACGCGGTGAACCAGTCGGCGCTCGTGACCGGACCGGGGTCCGGGTACCCGGTGAGCTCGAGGACGATGCCGGGGTCGGGCAGGGCGTCGGGGACCGGAGGGATGCTGCGCGCGAGCACGGCCGCGAGGCCGGCCGCGACCCCCATGACGGCCACCTCGACGATCGCGAGCCGCGCGAAGGCCCGTCCGTCGCCGGGGTCCTCGGTGAGCCGGGTCGCGAGGTTGCGGCGGTGCAGCCAGCCCAGGCCGCCGATGACGAGCAGCGCGAGGGACTTGCCGACCACGATCACCCCGTAGGCCGTGAGGAGGCCGGCGAGCGAGCCCAGCCGGATCGCGGCCTGGAGCACACCGGAGAGGGCGACGGCGACGAAGGACCACGTCGCGAGGACCGAGTACCGCGAGACCGTGACGCCGAGGTCACGGCCGAGCCGGGGCCGCAGGGCGACGAGGGCGAGCAGGCCCCCCACCCAGACGGTGACCCCGACGAGGTGGATGGCGAGGCCGTTGACCGCGTCCTCGTGGCTGGCGGAGCCGGCCGCGTGACCGGTCAGCGACTGGACGACGACGCCGAACATCGCCACGAGGGCGAGCCACACCGCGGGTGCCCGGCGACGGGTCGCGAAGGCTCCGAGGCTGACGACGAGTGCCGCGACGACGGTGAGGACGATGACGCGCGTCGTCTCCAGGTCCCACGCGAAGCGGAGGAACTGCCGGGGCAGGCTCGGGTCGGTGAGCGGGGTGCCCGCGAGGTCGGCGAACGAGAGGAGCAGCTCGAGGACGCTGGCGAGGAGCCAGACCACCGCCGTACCGCCCGCCCACCGAAGGGCCGTCGCCCGGCGGTGGGTGTGGGTGCGCTCGGGCACGAGGAACGCGGCGAGCAGGAGGAAGCCGAAGGTGGCGGGCCCGGCGAGGTTGGCGAGGACGTCGGCGACGGGCACGCCCCAGCGCACGAAGGGGCCGGGGTCGGCCAGCAGGAGAGGGGCCGTCGCCCCGGTGAGCAGTGCCGCGGGGACCAGGGCGAGCAGGGCCGCCCCGATCGCGACGGCGAGCGGGCGCACGGGTCCGGAGTACTCGGGACCGGACGTCAGGCCGCCTCCGGAGGCGGCCTGAACAGCCGGGCCACCCGTCGGTCGCGTGGGCAGGGCCATGGACCCAGCGTAGGTACTGTGTCGGCATGCCGATGCACCCCCCGGCCCCGACCGAGTTCCCGGAGGTCGTCGACGCCTGGGCCCAGACCGTCCGGAACGTCATCGACCTCGGCCGCACCATGCGTCCCGACGACGCGGTCCTGCCCACCGACTGCCCGGGCTGGAGCGTCCAGGACCAGGTCGCCCACGTCGCGAGCGCCGAGGCGATGGTCGCGGGCGACCCGGTGCCCGACGTCGACGTCAGCGGCCACGAGCACGTGCGCCACCGCTTCGGCGAGCGGGTCGAGCGGTTCGTCGAGTCGCGCCGTGGGCGCGCCCTCGAGGACGTCCTCGACGAGCTCGAGTGGCGGCTCGACGAGCGCCTCGCGGTCTACCGCGCCGACGACGTCGACCCGGACGCGCAGGCCACCGGACCCTTCGGCCCGACGACGCTCGCCGAGCTCGTGGCCACCCGCACCTTCGACGTGTGGATGCACGAGCAGGACATCCGGGAGGCCCTCAACCGTCCCGGGGGGCTCGACACCCCCGCGGCAGCCCTGTCGGTCTCCTGGCTCTTCCGGGCGCTGCCTCGCATCGTCGCCCGGGAGGCCGGCATCGAGCCCGGCAACGCCGTGGTCCTCGAGCTGACCGGACCCGTCGTCGGGCGGGCCGGGGCCCGCGTCGAGGAGCAGGACGGGACGGCCCGTGGCATCGCCCTGTTCACGGGAGAGTCCGACGAGCACCCCGACGTCGTCACGACCACCCTGACGATGTCGACCGCGGTCGCGATGCGCCTCGCCGGCGGCCGGCGCACCCCCGCCGACCTCCCGATCACCGTGGCGGGAGAGGCCGACGTCGCCCACCGGGTCCTCGCCGCGCTCACCATCACCCCGTGACCGCATGGCCTCCTTCACCACCTCGACCCGCTCCGCGGCAACCGTCACGGCCACCTCTCAGCAGGTGTGGGCGGTGCTCACCGAGCCCCACCTCGTCGCACGCCTGACCCCGTTCCTGCGGACCGTCCGAGAGCACGGGGAGCACCACTGGGTCTGGGAGCTGGCCCGCGTGCCGCTGCTCGGCCGGTCCTTCTCGTTCACCTTCACGGAGCGGATGACCTTCGAGGAGCCGCACCGCATCGAGTTCACCCACGATCCCGGTGCCGGGGTGGGTGACGAGGGAGCCGGTGTCGAGGGGTGGTACCGCCTCACGCCGTGCGGCGACGACACCCACCTGGAGACGTCCATGGAGATCACCGTCGAGCTGCCGTTCCCCGGGGTCACCCGGCCGGCCGTGACGACCGCGATGAAGGGCGTCGTCACGCTCATGGGGCAGCGGTTCTCCCACAACCTCCTCGAGCACCTCGGGGCCGACGCGGCCTGAGCGGGCCGGACCCCGGCCACCCGCCGTCCAAGGTTCGTCGAGTGGAATTCTCGCGTCAGATGATTGGTTGTATGGTGCAACCAATCATCTGACAGAAGGAGGCCAGGTGCCCTTCAGCTCGGTGCCGTCCACCCCGACGGCCGCCCTCGGCGACGAGCTGGTCCGCGTGACCAAGCTGCTCCAGGTGGCGCGCGCCCAGGCGCCGCGTCAGCACCCGCAGGTCGATCCGATGGCCTACCCGCTGCTCTACCACCTCAAGCGTCGCCCGATGCGCGTCTCGGCCCTCGCCGAGGCGGTGCACGTGGACGTGTCGACGGTGAGCCGCCAGGTGAGCACCCTCGTCGACCTCGGCCTCGTCGAGCGCGGTCCCGACCCCGACGACGGCCGCGCCCAGGCCCTCTCCGTGACCGGGGAGGGAGAGTCGCTCCTCCTCGCCATCCGGGAGGGCCGCGAGCGCTGGCTCCGGCACCTCCTCACCGACTGGGCCGACGAGGACGTCCTCGCCTTCGCCCACCATCTGGCCCGCTTCGCCTCCGACCTCGAGGCCACCCTCACCCCCCACACCCCCAGGACCGACCGATGACCGACCAGACCGCGCCCCGCACGGCCAAGACCCTTCCGACGGAGGGCCCCCTCACCCACCGACAGATCGTCACGATCCTCATCGGGTTGATGATGGGCATGTTCCTCGCCGCGCTCGACCAGACCATCGTCGCGACCTCGATCCGCACGATCGCCGACGACCTCCACGGCCTCGACCAGCAGGCCTGGGCGACGACCGCCTACCTCATCACGGCGACGATCGTCACCCCGCTCTACGGCAAGCTCGGCGACATCTACGGCCGCAAGAAGCTCTTCATCTTCGCCATCTCGATCTTCATCGTCGGATCGGCGCTCTCCTCGTTCGCGACCTCGATGTACATGCTCGCGTCCTTCCGGGCCATCCAGGGCATGGGCGCCGGCGGCCTGATGTCGCTGGCCCTCGCGATCATCGGCGACATCGTGCCGCCCCGGGAGCGGGCCAAGTACCAGGGCTACTTCCTCGCCGTCTTCGGCACCTCGAGCGTGGCCGGGCCGGTCATCGGCGGCTTCTTCGCGGGTGCCGACACGATCCTGGGCATCACCGGATGGCGGTGGGTCTTCCTCGTCAACGTGCCGATCGGCATCGCGGCCCTGGCCGTCGTCTCCAAGACCCTCCACCTGCACCACCAGCGGCTCGAGCACCGCATCGACTGGCTCGGCGCCTTCCTGCTGTCCAGCGCGCTCGTCCCCCTGCTCATCGTCCTCGAGCAGGGCCGCGACTGGGGGTGGACCTCCACCGGCGCGTGGATCGCGTACGTCGTGTCGGCCACGGCAGCGGTGCTGTTCGTCCTCCAGGAGCGCCGCATCGGCGACGAGGCGATCCTGCCGCTGCGGATGTTCCGCAACAAGACCGTCGGCGTCTCCTCGGCGGCCTCGGTCGTCATCGGCGTCGCGATGTTCGGCGGCCTGGCCGCCCTGCCGCTCTACCTGCAGATCGTCAAGGGCTCGACGCCGACCCAGGCCGGCCTCCAGCTCATCCCCATGGTGGCCGGGATCATGATCGGCTCGATCAGCTCGGGCCAGATCATCGCCCGCACCGGGCGCTACCGGATCTTCCCGGTCGTGGGGTCGGGGCTGCTCGTCGCCGGGCTGTTCGTCTTCCACTACGTCGGCTACGCCACCCCGCTCTGGCAGACGATGCTCGTCATGGTCGTCTTCGGCCTCGGGCTCGGCTTCAACTTCCAGCCGCTCACCCTCGCGGTCCAGAACGCGGTGCCGCCGCAGCAGATCGGGGTCGCCACGTCGACGGCCACCTTCACGCGCCAGATGGGCGGCACCGTCGGCACCGCCGTCTTCCTCTCGATCCTCTTCTCGACGGTCCCGGACAAGATCGCCTCCGCCTTCAAGGCCGTCGCACCGACCGCGGACTTCCAGGCGGGGGTCGCTGCCGGGCTGCAGTCCCCTCCGGGGACGACCGACCACACGGTGGCCACCGCCATCCAGCAGGCCGCCTCGAGCGGGTCGGTCTCGACGGCCTCGACGAGCGGGGTGCTCTCGGACTCCTCGTTCCTCAACAACCTCGACCCACGGCTGGCGAAGCCGTTCCTCATCGGCTTCTCCGACGCGATGGACCTCGTCTTCCTCGTCGGGTCGGCGGTCATGGTGGTCGGCTTCCTCATCATGCTGATGCTGCCCCAGGTCGAGCTGCGCTCGGGCTCGGCGTACAGCGAGCGCAACGCTGCTCCCGCCGCCGGCGGCGGGAGCAGCGCAGCGGGTGCTGCCACACCCGCGTCGGAGGGCCGTGCCCCTGCTGGCGACCGTACGGCAGCCGGCGCCACGACGGCGCAGGAGGCGGCGTCGCCGAGCAGCACCGGCTGAGCCTCGCCGCGCCGAGGGCGGCGCCCGGCCCGGAGGGGGTCGGGCGCCGCCCTCGTCGCTCGCAGCGGCGGCTCAGCCGGTCGGGACCTCGGGGGGCGTGCCGACCGGGGCGGCGAGGACGGCGCGCCCGGCCCCGGCGCGCTCGGCCACGGCCAGGCGGCGCCGGCGCAGCAGCACGATGCCGACGGCCACGCTCCCCGCGAGGACGGGGACCGCGTAGGCGCGCTGGGCGCCCCACGCCTCGACCGCCCACCCACCGAGCGCGGAGCCGGCGGAGATGCCGATGAGGATCCCCGTGACGGCGACCGCGATGCCCTCGGTCACGAGCGCCGGGGGCACGAGACGTTGCGCCAGGGACAGGCTCGTGATGAGCATCGGAGCCGTCGCCGACCCGGCGACGACCATGACGAGCGTCAACGGCCACACGCCGGGGACCACGAGGGCCGGGAGCTCGAGCGCGACCATGGCGGTCGCCGCGGCGAGCAGCCGCGTCGTCAGGGTCGACCGGAAGGTGCGGGCACCGAACACCAGCCCCGAGAGCATCGACCCCAGCGCGAAGCCGCCGAGCACGACGCTCGACAGGCTGGCGCTGCCCGCGGCATCCGCGTAGGCGACGGCGACCACCTCGTTGGCGCCGAAGATGACGCCGGTCATCACGAGGACGCCGGCGACGGCGAGCAGCCCCGGCCAGCGCACCGCCAGCCCCGGGGGCCGGTCCAGATGGGGGACGACCGGCGGCTCGGTCGACCGGGCGGAGAGGAAGGCGAGCGCGCCGGCGGTGAACAGGACGACCGCGAGGAGCAGGCCGGCCTCCGGGAACCACAGGGTGGAGACGAGGACTGCCAGGACGGGGCCGACGACGAAGGACGCCTCCTCGACGACCTGCTCGAACGACATCGCGGTGTGCAGCCGGACGGGGTCGTCGCGGAAGATGTACACCCACCGCGCCCGGGACATCGGGCCCGGCTCGGGCAGGAACGCGCTGACGCCGTAGAGGACGACGAGCACCCACGCGGGGGCCATCGCCCACGACGCGAGGACGGTCGCGAGGCCGCTGACCGCCGCCACGGTGACGAACGGCAGGGCCACGCGCCGCTGGCCGTGCTTGTCGACGAGCCGGCCCAGGACCGGTCCCGCCACGGCGAGGACCGCGAGGCCGACGGCCGAGACGGCACCGGCGAGGGCGTAGGAGCCACGGCGCTCACTGACCATGACGATGACGGCGACCCCGAACATCGCGCCGCCGACGCGCGAGACGGCGGTGCCGGCGATGAAGGCACGGGCACCGGGGACCCGGAAGAGAGGGGCGTAGGCGGAGAGCACGACGGACTCGCAGAGCGACGAGGGCCGGCCCGAGCGGCCGGCGGTGGGTGGGTGAACGGCGCCATCATGGCCCCGGGCGTCACCGCCCGCCAACCCGGTTCCGGACCGGGCCTCAGGGGCGAGCGGAGGCGGCGCCGAGGAGGGCCGCGAGCCCGAGGGCGCTGCGCGGGTCGTACGCGCTGCGCCACAGCCCGCCGTGGGCCGCCGCCCAGGCCTCGTCCTGCCAGGGGTGGTCGTGGCGGGGGGGCCCGGCGACGAGGTCGTGGACGAGCAGCGCGGCCATCAGGGTGTTCGCGGTACCGGGCTCGAAGACCTCGACGCCGAAGCGGTGGGCGCCGGCGTAGGCCGCGGCCAGCGCCCGGTTCTTCACGACCGAGCGCGTGCGCGTGGGCGGGGCGACCTTGAAGGACACCGTGGCGCCCGAGGCCCGGGCTGCGGTGGCCCGCCACCGCTGGATCCGCTTGGCGAGCAGGTAGTTCGGGCCTTGCTGCGTGACGACCGAGTCGTTGATCCCCGGGTCCTCGCCGGGCACGTAGTTCCGCCGCAGCAGCCGGCCCCCCGAGAGGGTGCGCAGCGGCACCCGCAGCACCTTGGAGGTACGGCGCTCGGCGTAGGACCTGGTCGCGGCCTCGACCGCCTCCCGAGGCACGGCGAAGACGTCCGTGGGCGTCGCGAGGAACGACAGCGCCGTGTCGGGGCGTTGGCCCCGGACCGCCTCCGACAGTGCGTCGACCGCCGTCGAGACGCGCACGTTCGTGGCGCCGTCGGCGTAGACGTAGTTGCCGAGGACGAGCGAGCCGGGGGCGCCGGCCACCCAGGCCGTGGCGCTGGGCAGGTCATGGAGCAGGTCGACCCCGGCCCGGTCGGTGACCGGGCCGTCGCCCGCCCGCACCGGGACGATCAGCCGGCCGGCGAGCCCGGCGGTGTCGTCGAGCAGGCGCGACCAGAGCTCGGGACGAGGCAGGTCGACGGCCGCGACCGTCGCCCCCCACCGCAGCAGGGCGCGCAGCGGCCCCATCTCGGCGGCGGCGCCGAGGACGACGACGGTGCGTCCCTCGAGCCGCAGCCAGGCGGGGTTCTCGAGGACCTCGCTGACGGCCTCGCGCAGGCTCGGCTCGACGACGCCAGCCTCGACCCAGGCGTCGAGGCGCCGCCGCAGGTCGTCCCCACCGAGCCGCTGCCCGCGGTACGGGATGGTCAGGGCCGTGTCGGGCTCCCCACTGCCCTCGACGACCTCGGCGTCGAGGAGGTCGTGCGGACCGCCGGTCGCCCCTCCGACCGCGGCCGAGAGTGGCGCCTCGTCGCCGGCCTCGGGGACCCACCGCATCCGCGCGTGAACCGACGCCAGCCCCGACTCGGCGATGGAGCGGGCATCGGAGTAGCTCGGTAGTCCGGCCTCGACCAGACGTGCGAAGTGCTCGACGTACCCACTGCGCCAGTTCGTCTCGCGGCCCGCGGCCGCCGAGCCCACCGGGTCGACGGGCGCCAGCGCGTCGGAGACGACGCCACGACCGGTGGCGGATGTCGAGCGGCGCCCGTCGACCTCCGGGAAGACGACGCCCCGCTCGCCGTGCGTCACCCGTCAGCCCCAGACGAGCGCGCGCGAGGGGTCGGACATCACCGCGGCGACGGTGGCGAGGAACCTCGAGCCGAGCTCGCCGTCGACGAGCCGGTGGTCGAACGAGAGCGCGAGCGTGGTGACCCACCGCGGCTCGATCCGTTCCTCGGCCCCCTCCCCGACGACCCACGGGCGCCGCTCGACCGAGCCGATGGCCATGATCGCCGACTCGCCGGGGTTGAGGATCGGGGTCCCGCCGTCGACCCCGAAGACGCCGACGTTGGTGACGGTGATCGTGCCTCCGGCCATGTCCGCGGGCGGGGTCCGGCCCTCGCGCGCGGTGGCGGTGAGCTCGGCGATGGCCCGGGCCAGCTCGAGGAGCGTCATCCGGTCGGCGTCCTTGACGTTCGGGACCACGAGGCCCCGAGGGGTCGCGGCGGCGAAGCCGAGGTTGACGTAGTGCTTGAGCACGATCTCCTGGGCGTCCTCGTCCCAGCTCGCGTTGACCTGCGGGTGGCGGCGGACGGCGAGGCACATCGCCTTGGCGAGCACGGTCATCGGTGTCACCTTGACGTCGTGGAACTCCCGATCGCGCCGGAGCCTGTCGACGAGCTGCATCGTCGCCGTGACGTCGACGGTGACCCATTCGGTGACGTGGGGCGCGGTGAACGCGGAGGCGACCATCGCCTGGGCCGTCATCCGGCGAACCCCCTTGACGGGGACGCGGGTCTCGCCGCGGTCGGCGGACCACGAGGGTTCGGGCCGAGCGGCATCTGCGGCCGAGGTCTGCTCCTCCGACGCTCGTGCCGCGGCCTCGACGTCGGCTCGGGTGACGACGCCCCCCTCGCCGGTCGGGGTCACCGCCGCCAGGTCGACGCCGAGGTCCTTGGCGAGCTTGCGCACCGGCGGCTTCGCCAGCGCCCGGAGGCGCTCACCGGTCGGCAGCTCCCCCGCTCAGCTGTCGACGCTCTCGTCGACTGGTGACCGTCCGGGGGCGCGGGAGGTGACGCTTTCGCCGACTGGTGTCCGGGGGTGGCCGGCTGCTTGCGGGGGCGGCGCGTGGCCTCGGTCTGCTTGACGCCGTAGCCGACGAGGACGGCCGTGCGCCCGCCCATGGAGCCGCCGGAGCCGTTCTCGCCGGCATCCCCTCCAGCGGCAGCAGGCTCCGGCTCGGCCGCGGGAGCGGGAGCGGGCGCTCCGGCGTCGGCGCCGTCGTCGACGCTGAGGATGGGCGTGCCCACCTCCACCGTGTCGCCCTCGGAGACGAGCAGCGCCCCGACCGTCCCGGCGAACGGCACGGGCAGCTCGACGAGCGACTTGGCGGTCTCGATCTCGACGACGACGTCGTTGACCTTGACCACGTCACCGGGCCCGACGTGCCACGTGACGATCTCGGCCTCGGTCAGCCCCTCCCCGGGGTCGGGGAGCTTGAACTCACGAAGAGCCATGTGCGGGAGCGCCTTTCAGTACGCGAGCGAACGGTCGACGGCGTCGAGGACGCGGTCGAGGTCGGGGAGGAACTCCTCCTCGAGCCGGCTCGGCGGGTAGGGCACGTTGTACCCGCCGACGCGCAGCACCGGAGCCTCGAGCGAGTAGAAGGCCTCCTCGGTGACCATGGCCGCGATCTCGGCACCGGTGCCGAGGAACGTCGAGGCCTCGTGGACGACCACCGCGCGGCCGGTCTTCCGGACCGAGCCCAGGATCGTGTCGCCGTCGAGGGGGGAGAGCGAGCGGAGATCGACGACCTCGAGCGAGCGCCCCTCCTCCTCGGCGGCCTGAGCGGCCTGCAGGCAGGTCTTGACCATCGGCCCGTAGGCGAAGAGCGAGAGGTCGGAGCCCTCGCGCAGCACCCGGGCGGTGCCGAGGGCGCCGTCGGGGGCCTCCCCGACCTCCCCCTTGTCCCAGTAGCGACGCTTCGGCTCGTAGAAGACCACCGGATCGTCGGTCTCGATGGCCTGGCGGATCATCCAGTGCGCGTCGTGCGGGTTCGAGCACGAGACGACGCGCAGCCCCGCCGTATGGGCGAAGTACGCCTCGTTGGACTCGCTGTGGTGTTCGACCGCGCCGATGCCACCGCCGAACGGGATACGGATGACGATCGGCATCGTCACCGTGCCGAGCGACCGGGAGTGCAGCTTGGCGACCTGGCTGACGATGTGGTCGAAGGCGGGGTAGACGAAGCCGTCGAACTGGATCTCGACGACCGGCCGGTAGCCGCGCAGCGCCATCCCGATCGCCGTGCCGACGATGCCGGCCTCGGCGAGCGGGGTGTCGATGACGCGGTCCTCGCCGAAGTCCTTCTGCAGCCCCTCGGTGACCCGGAAGACGCCGCCGAGCTTGCCGATGTCCTCGCCCATGAGGACGACTCGGCTGTCCTTCTCCATGGCGGCCCGCAGGCCGCTCGTGATGCCCTTGGCGAGCGTCGTCGTCCGGCTCATCACTTCGCCCCCTCGAACGAGGCGTGGTACTGCTCGAACCACGCGCGCTCACGCTCCATCACCGGGTGGGCCTCCGCGTACACGTGCTCCCACATCGCCGTGCCCTCGGGATCGGGCATCGCCAGGCACCGCTCGCGGACGCCGCTGCCGAGCTCGTCGGCCTCGGCGTCGACGGCCTCGAAGAACGCTGCGTCCGCGCGCCCCGTGGTCGTGAGGTAGCGGCGGAAGCGCTGGATCGGGTCGCGGTGCTTCCACACCTCGACCTCCGCCGAGACCCGGTACTTGGTCGGGTCGTCGGAGGTCGTGTGCGCGCCCATCCGGTACGTGAACGCCTCGACGAAGGTCGGGCCCTGACCGGAGCGTGCCGAGTCGAGGGCCTGCTTGGTCACGGCGTAGACGGCGAGCACGTCGTTGCCGTCGACACGGATGCCGGGGAAGCCGAAACCGCGGGCCCGGTGGTAGAGCGGGGCGCGGGTCTGCTTCTCGTTCGGCTCGGAGATGGCCCACTGGTTGTTCTGGCAGAAGAAGACGACCGGGCTGTTGTTGACCCCGGCGAAGACGAGGGACTCGGACACGTCGCCCTGAGAGGTGGCTCCGTCGCCGAAGTAGGCGATGACGGCGGTGTCCCGCTCGTCGTCGCCCGTGCCGACGTCGCCGTCGCGCTGCACGCCCATCGCATAGCCCGTCGCGTGGAGGGTCTGGGCGCCGATGATGATCGTGTAGAGGTGGAAGTTCTTCTCGTTCGGGTCCCAGCCGCCGTGGTTGACCCCCCGGAACATCCCGAGGAGGTTGACCGGGTCGACGCCCCGGCACCACGCGACCCCGTGCTCGCGGTAGGTGGGGAAGGCGTAGTCCTGCGGTCGCAGCGCGCGACCGGAGCCGACCTGCGCGGCCTCCTGGCCGAGCAGCGAGGCCCAGAGGCCGAGCTCGCCCTGGCGTTGGAGAGCCGTGGCCTCGGCGTCGAAGCGTCGGATGAGGACGAGGTCGCGGTAGAACCCGCGCAGCTCGTCGTCGGTGAGGGCGTCGACCACGGGGTCGAGCTCGGGGTTCGGGACGCGCTCGCCCTCGGGGCTGAGCAGCTGGACCATCTCGGGCCCGCCCTCGGCGAGGGGGCGGTCCGGGGCCTGCACGCGCGTGACGTGGTGGTCGACGCCGAACGCGGTCTCGAGGGGGGCGACCTCGTTGTCGCTCACTGGGCACTCCTTCTCCGGGCACCCGTGGTGACGGGTGCCGCGTCGGTGCCGACCTCGCGCGGACACGATGTGGCCCGGTCCGGCCGGCAGGGTCCTCGCGGCCGCGTGCCCGGTGGGGCGGCGACCGCTGCCGTGTCCCCCCACCGTACCGGCCCGGTGGGGGCGTCCGGAACGAGCCCGGACCCCCCGCCGCCGCGCCGGCCCACGGTCCCGGCGGCCGGAAATCGCTCGACGGCCAGCGCGTCCCCCTACCCTGCTGGGGGAAGGCGCACCCGGCGCCCCGGCCGGGGGAGGAGAGTCCGATGGCGCTGCACACGCCGCCGCGTGCCGCGGAGCCGCAGGAGCGGCAGCCCGCGACCATGCGTGCCGCCGCGGAGGCCCGTCACCTGCTGCGCCGGCTGGAGCCACCCCTCGGCAGCCCTGAGCGGATCACCGAGCTGCGCTTCTCCGGGGCCGGTCTGGTCACCGGCCTGTTCTTCCTCACGATCTCGCTGCTGCCGTCGCTGCTGCCGCGCGACGCGGTGGTGCAGGGCGTGATCTCCGGAGTCAGCCTCGCGGTGGGCTACGGCATCGGTGCCTCGGCCTCGTCGCTCTACCGGTACCTGCGCATCCCGCCACTCCCACTCCTCGTGCGCTCGCTCGTCCTCGCCGTCACGATCGGGGTCGTCCTCGTGCTGGCCGTCCTCGCGGTCTGGAAGCAGGTGGGCTGGCAGAACGAGCTGCGCCGCCTGTACGGGATGGAGCCGATCGGGCCGGGCGGGTGGCCACTCATCCTCGCCGTCACCGTGCTCGTCGCGGCCGCGGGCCTCGTGCTCGCCCGGCTCCTGCGGACGGCGTTCCATCGGCTGCGCGGGGTCCTCGGTCGGCACCTCTCCCGCGAGCTGTCGAGCCTGCTCGGGGCGATCGTCGTGCTCGTCGTCGTGTGGGCGCTGTTCACCGGCGTCCTCGTCAACGGATTCTTCGCCGCGGCGAACGCGCTCTCGGCGCCCACCGACGCGACGATCCGGCCGAACTCCTCGGCCCCCACCTCACCGCTGCGCTCGGGTGGGCCCGGCTCCTTCGTCGACTGGCGCGACCTGGGGCGCGAAGGCCGCAACTTCGTCTCCGGAGGGCCGACCGTGGAGCAGATCGACGCCGTCAGCGGCGGCGGCGCCAAGCTGCCGGTCCGCGTCTACGTGGGCCTCCGCAACGCCCCGACCGTCGAGGCGCGGGCCCGTCTCGTCCTCGACGAGCTCAAGCGCACCGGGGCGTTCGAGCGGAAGGTCCTCGTCATCGCGACGACGACCGGGACCGGCTACCTCGACCGCAACGGCACCGACCCCCTCGAGTTCATGTGGAACGGGGACACCGCCATCGCCGGCGTCCAGTACTCCTACCTGCCGAGCTGGGTCTCGCTGCTCGCCGACCAGGAGGCGGTCGAGCAGACCTCCAAGGCGGTCTTCGACGCCGTGCAGGCCTACTGGTCGACCCTGCCCGAGGCGCAGCGCCCACGCCTGTACCTCTACGGGCTCTCCCTCGGCTCCTACGGCGTCGAGTCGATCCTCGGGTCGATCAACATGATCAACGAACCGATCAACGGGGCCCTGCTCGTCGGCCCGCCGTTCGTCAACCCCATCCACGCCCAGATGGAGGCCGACCGCGACCCCGGCAGCCCGGCCTGGCTGCCGATCGTCGGCCGGGGCCGCACGGTCCGGTTCACCGCCGAGCAGGACGGCCTGACCCGGAGCCCCGGGCCCTGGGGGCCGACGCGGATCGTCTACCTCCAGCACGCGTCGGACCCCGTCGTCTTCTTCAACCAGGACCTCGCCTTCTCGCCGCCCGAGTGGCTGCGCGACGGCCAGCGCGGGCCCGACGTCTCACCGCAGATGGGCTGGTTCCCTCTCGTCACGATGGTCCAGGTGCTCCTCGACCTCCCCGGCGCCGGCAACGTCCCGATGGGCTACGGCCACCTCTACTCGGCCACCGCGAACATGACCGCATGGGCGGCCATCACCGAGCCGCCCGGCTGGAACGACCGACGCGCTGCGGCCCTGTCCGCCGTGCTCGAGCAGCGTCCCCACCCGTACAGCAAGACCCACCCGCTCCCCGAGGGGATGGAGTAGGGGCACGGCCGCACCGACCCTCACCCGGTCACGTGGCCGACGTGCGCCGGCGACGGGCGGCGTCGAGCGCGGAGAGGAAGACGGCGACCGCGACGATGCCGAGGTAGCCCGCCCAGTACGGCCGGTCGAGGAGGCTGGGGTTGTCGGGCTTGGCACCGAACCGACCGAGCACCGGGATCGCGACCAGGGTGAGGGGACCGAGGACGACGAGGAGGCGGAGCAGCGGCACCCGCAACCACCCGGGGGCGCGCGTCGCGGCGAGCACGCCGAGCACGACGACGACGGGGGCGAGGAGAGCGTCGTGCGCGACCACCGCGCCCCCGGCCCACACGGCGACCGCGACGAGCCGGTCCAGCGGCTGGCCGAGCAGCAGCCAGAGCCCGTACGCGGCGCCGGCCGCCCCGGCGAGGCCGAGCACCAGGCGCCCCACCCCGGACGGGGTGTGCGGGCGGCCGCGGCGCACCGGGGCCGGTGCCGTGGGGCCGGGTCGGCTCGAAGCGCTCACGCGGGCACCACCTCGACCTCGCGCAGCCACTTGGTCTGGAGCACGCCGGGTCGGGCCGGGGCGATGAGCCGGCACGGGTAGCCGTGGTCGGGGTGGAGGGTCTCGCCGGCGAGCGTCAGGGCGAGGAGCGAGTCGGGGTGGCGGGCGAACGCGGCCGGCAGCCGGCTCTCGCGGTAGGCACCCCGGGGCTGGAACGAGCGGACCACGACGTCGTCGGCCGGGCTGCCCCCGACGAGGGCGACGACGTCGCGGACGGCCACCCCGCCCCACGTCCCGGCGGCACTCCACCCCTCGACGCAGGCGATGGGAAGGTCGGCGGTGTGCTGCGGCATCGCACCGAGGTCGGCGAGGGAGAGCTCGACGGTCCGCTCCGGACCGATGACGCGCAGCCGCCAGGCGGGGTCGCCGACGAGGTCGTCCACCGCCGCCCCGACCGCGCTGCGGTTCACGGGGACCCCCTGGGGCCCGTCGCCCGAGCGGACCGCGAGCACGGCGACACGGCGCAGGCCCGGGATGCCGACCGCGGTCGTCGCGAGGACGGTCACCCCGGTCGCGAGCCACGTCGCGCGCAGGAGGCTCCGACGGGTCAGCCCGGCGGACGGAGCCTCCGGGGGGGTGGGCGCGACGCGCTCGTCGACGGGTGCGGACAGGCCCGCACGGATGACGGGCAGCTTGACGGCGACGTGGACGACCAGCGACCCGGCGGCCACCCAGGCCATCGCGTAGTGCGCCGAGATGAAGTCGAACGACCACGGGTACCACTGGGCCGAGTTCGCCAGGCCGGTGACGAGCTGGAAGAGGGCCGAGCCGACGAGCAGGGCGATCGACCCGCGCTCCAGGACGTGGAGGGCGAGCGTCCGGGAGGGCCGGGGCGGGCGCTCGAAGAGCCGGGGGAAGACCGACCACAGCTTGACGAGGAGCAGCGGCACGGCGGCGGTTCCGGCCGCCACGTGGAGCCCCTGGGTGGCGAGGTAGAGCCACGCCGGGCCGGTGGGGAGCCGGACGTCCGCGCCGCGGCCCTGGGCGAGGTGGCTGAACACGCCGGTGACGAAGGCCGCGCCGAAGGCCAGGCCGAGCCAGACGCCGACGCGGGCCGCGGTCCCCGGCCCGCGCAGCTCGCTGCGGAACCCCTCAGGGGTCGGGACGAGGTCGTCGAGGCGGGCTGCCAGGCCGGTGAGGGTCCGCCCGCTGGGCTCGGCCATCGATCCTCACTCCTCCCGGGGGGCCCGGCCGGCGGGGGCCACGGCCCGGGCCGCCACGAGCGCCCGCCAGGCGTCGGCGAACCGGGTTCGAGGAGCCTGCGCTGCCACGGCGTGGGCGTCCTCCACCTCGTCGACGTCACGCAGGAGAGGTGCCTCGACGGGGGCCGCGCCGAGCCCGGTGAGGGCAACCACGGTGAGTCGTCCGGTGTCGGGCCGGCTCATCGGCACCCCGGCGAGGACGCCGGCCTGGTGGGCGTGCGTCGTGACGAGCACCCACCAGCCGCCGTCGAGCGCGGGGCCCAGGACCGGACGGCCGCGCTCGAGCGCGAGGCCGGCCAGGCCCCGGAGCAGCGCGGGTTCCACCTGCGGGGTGTCCATCCCGACCTGGACGACCGGCCCGCCGACCAGCCGGTGGGCCTGGCGGTGCCCGTCGACGAGCCGCTCGGCGAAGGTGCGTCCGCCCTGGCGGACCACGACCCAGTCGCGCGCCGCCGACCGCAGCTCGTCCGACCGGACGGCGAGGGCCAGGTCCCCGGTGAGGGCGAGCACCCGCCGCCCGGGTGGGAAGGAGGCCGCTCCGGCCTCGAGGGTGTCGAGCAACGCGGCGGCGGCGAGCTCGGCCGCGGCGGCGTCGCCGACCGACGCGGCGAGCCTGGTCTTGGCCCGCCCCGCCACGGGGGCCTTCGCCATGACGAGGACGCTGCCCCTCATCGGAGGTCCTCGGTGCCGCGACCGACGGGGCGAGCGGTGTGCCGGGTGGTCGACATGCGATCGACCCTAGGTCGGCCGGAGGGGGTACGGAGCCCCCCGAGCCCTTACGGCCTCGTGACGTCCGGGTCCCGCCGGACGACGAGGGGACGGCTCAGCGCCGTCCGCCGTGCACCGCAAGGACCCGGGCGAAGTCACGACCGGCCCGCAGCGTCCCCCTGACCGAGCCGGACACCTTCGAGCGGGTGCCCTCGGCACGGGGTCGGTAGGCGATGTCCCGCTCGGTGAGCACCCACCCGGCCCGCTGCGCGCGCACGAGCAGCTCGACGGGGTAGCCGAAGCGCCGGTCCTCGACCCCGAGGTCGAGCAGGTCGACCCGCCGGCAGACCCTGGCCGGGGCGATGTCGTGGACCGGCAGGCCCGTGCGGCGCCGCAGCCAGGCGAGGACCACGGCGTTGCCCGCCCGTGCGTGCCACGGCCAGGCGCCGCGTCCCGCGGGGCGACGACGACCGCAGGCCATCGTGGCCCGTCCGGAGCGGACGTCCTCGAGGAGGGGGAGCAGGTCCCGGGGGTCCATGGACCCGTCGCCGTCGAGGACGGCGACGTACTCGGCGCGGGCGGTCTCCACCCCGGCCTGGACGGCGGCGCCGTAGCCGGGCGCGGGCTCGAGCACCACCGTGGCGCCGAGCGAGCGCGCGACCTCCGCGGTGCCGTCGGAGGAGCCGTTGTCGACGACGACGACGCGGAAGCCGGCAGGGACCTGGGCCAGGACGCCGGGGAGGGCGGCCGCCTCGTCCCGACACGGCAGGACGAGGTCGCAGGTCGGCTCCACGCCGGGGACCCTATGCGCACGGGCCCGGGTACGGCACCTGCAGGCCGGTGACGAGCTGGTGACGGGCCGGGCCGCCCGGTCGGGGACGCCGGCCGGGCACGGCATCCTTGGGGTCATGGCGACGACACCCGGGGCGACGACGCGCGTCGCGGGGTCGGCCGGCTCGGCGGGCGCCCACCGGCGCGCGTGGTGGGGGCTGGTCGTCGGCGCCGCGCTCGTCCTCGTCGCCGTGGTCCTACCACCGCTCACCGGCACCGACGTCCGGGCCGGCTCGGCGGCGCCCCTCCTCGGCGACTGGATGCTGCGGTACGGCCCGAGCAGCGTCGTGGCCCTGGGGGTCGTCGTGGCGGCCGGCACGCCCTCCCTGCGCCGTCGCGTCGCCCGGATGTCGTGGGGTCGGCTGCTCCTCGGCTCCTGGCTGGTCGCCGTGGTCTGGATGGTCTCGCTCGCCCTCGTCGACGGGTACGCCGGCCTGGGGAGGATCCTCGACTCGGGGACGGAGTACCTCCAGAGCGCCCGCATGGTCGACGACGTCGGCGAGCTGCTGCGGACCTACGTCGCGCGCATCCCCTTCGACCGCCCGGACCACCTTGCGGTCCACCTCGCGGGTCACCCACCGGGCGCGGTCCTGCTCTTCATCGGTCTCGACCGGCTCGGGCTCGGCGCCTGGCAGGTGGCCGGCCCGGTGGTCGTCGCGATCGGCGCGAGCGTCCCGGCTGCCGTTGCCGTGACGCTCGACCGGCTGGGGGCACGCGCCGCGGCTCGCGCGGCGCTGCCCTTCCTCGTCGTGGGGCCCGCGGCGGTCACCGCCGCGGTGTCCGCCGACGCGGTGTTCGCGGCGACCGCGGCCTGGGGCGCGGCCGCGCTCGCCGGCGCCACGGCCGCCTCCCGCCGGCGGGAGCGGTGGGCCCTCGCCGTCGCGTCGGGCCTGCTCCTCGGCTGGTCCCTCATGGAGTCCTACGGGCTCGCGCTCCTCGCGCTGCTCGCCCTCGCGGTGCTCGCCGCGGGTCCGGGCCCGTGGCGGCGGCGCGCCGGGGTCGCGGCCGCCACCGGTGGGACGGCCCTCGCCGTGGTCCTCGCGTTCGTGCCGCTGGGCTTCGCGTGGTGGGAGGCCTTTCCGGTGCTCCACGAGCGGTACTGGGCGGGCATCGCGTCGCAGCGACCAGGGTGGTACTGGGTGTTCGCGAACCTCGCGGCGCTCGTGCTCGTCGCAGGGCCGATGCTGCCGGCCGGCCTCGGCGCGGCCTCGGCGCCGATCGTCCGACTGGCCTCGGCCACGGGGCGGCGGGCGGCGGCGGGGTGGGAGCTGCGGGCCGGACCCCTCGTCGCAGCCGGGGTCGCGATGGTCGCGGTGGCCGACGCGTCGCTGCTGAGCAAGGCCGAGGTGGAGCGGATCTGGCTCCCGTTCCTGCCGTGGATGCTCCTCGCGGTCCTCTGGCTGCCGGTGCGCTGGCGACGGTGCGGGCTCGTCGCGCAGGGTGTCGCGGCGCTCGCGCTCCAGCACCTCGTGCGCACCGTGTGGTGAGACCCGGGTGCGGCGCCGCCGCGCGGGTCAGGGGCGCAACGGGGCGACGGCGAACGCGGCGATGCCGTCCTCCGGAGCCACCCGCGCGACGAAGCCCAGCTCGTCGCGGGCCCGCCGTGGCGAGGCGACGACGTGGCGGACGTCACCGATCCGGAAGCGGCCGGTGACCTGGGGCTCGGTGCCCGGGCCCGCCCCGCGCGCGACGTACCGGGCGACGTCGGCGATGGACACCGGGTGGCCCGAGCACACGTTGTAGGCGGCATGGCGACCGGGCTCGAACCCGGTCACGGCACGGGTGGCCGCGAGGTTGGCGCGCGCGACATCGTCGACGTGCACGAAGTCGCGCATCTGCCGTCCGTCCTCGAACACGGTCGGCGGCTCGCCCCGTTCCAGGGAGGAGCGGAACATGGCCGCCACGCCCGAGTAGGGGGTGTCGCGGGGCATCCCCGGCCCGTAGACGTTGTGGTACCGCAGCGAGACGGCGGCCCCCGGCGACTGGCGTACCCAGGCCGAGGCGTAGTTCTCCTGCGCGACCTTGCTCGCCGCGTAGCTCGAGCGGGGGTCCAGCGGGGCGCTCTCGTCGACGAGGGCCCACTCCAGGGCGCCCCCGCACACCGGGCACGGGGCGTCGAACTCGCCGCGCTCGAGGGCGGCCCGGGACCGGGGCGCGGGCACGCGGACACCGTGCTCGGCGCACGTGTAGCGACCCTCGCCGTAGACCACCATCGACGAGGCCTGGACGAGACGGTCCACCCCCTCCGCGTGCATCGCCGCGAGGAGGGCAGCGGTGCCCAGGTCGTTGTGACCCGCGTAGAGCGGCAGGTCAGCGGCGCTGGCCCCCGCCCCCACCATGGCCGCGAGGTGCACGACGACGTCGACGCCCTGGAGGAGGTCGGACCAGGCAGTGGCCTTCCGGACGTCGACGACGTGGACCCCGGTGGGCGGGTCGGAGCGCGTCGCGAGGCCGTGTGCCTCGGCGAGCAGGAGATCGACGGCAACGACCTCGTGCCCCTCGGCCACGAGGAGCTTCCACGTCGCGGTGCCGATGAAGCCGGCCGCGCCGGTCAGGAGGATCCGCACGCGCGTCGCCCCGCCCGGTCAGCGCCGCCGGTCGAGGAAGCGGCCGGCAACCTCGACGAGCCGGTCGTTGGCCTCGCGCTCGGCGACCGTCGCCCGCACGCCGTCGGTGCCGTACGGCCGCACCGTGAGCCCGGCCTCCTCGCAGGCCGCCGCGAACGCCGGGGTGTCCTCGCCGAGGTCGAACCAGACGAAGTTCGCCTGCTGCTCGGGCACGTCCCACCCCTGCTCGCGCAGCGCGGCGACCACGCGCTCGCGCTCGGCGACGAGCTCCTTGACCCGCACCTCGAGCTCGTCGGCGGCCGCGAGCGAGGCGATGCCGGCGGCCTGGGCCAGGGAGTTCACCCCGAAGGGCAGCGCGGACTTGCGCAGCGCCTCGGCCACCGGCTCGTGCGCGACGGCGTAGCCCACCCGGAGGCCGGCGAGACCGTATGCCTTGGAGAACGTGCGCAGGACGACGACGTTGGGATGCGCCTCGTGCACCGCGAGGGCGTCCGGCGCCTCGGGGTCGGTGACGAACTCCAGGTAGGCCTCGTCGACGACGACGAGGACGTCCCGGGGCACCCGCTCGAGGAAGCGCTCGAGCTCGGTGGCACCGACCGTGGTCCCGGTCGGGTTGTTCGGCGTGCAGACGAGGACGAGGCGGGTCCGCTCGGTGACCGCGTCCGCCATCGCGTCGAGGTCGTGGCGGCCCCCCGGGGCGAGGGGCACCATGACGGGGCGCGCACCCGCGAGGGTGGTGAGGATGGGGTAGGCCTCGAAGGAGCGCCACGCGAAGACGACCTCGTCGCCGTCGTCGCACGTGGCCCGGATCAGCTGGTCGAGAACGCCGACCGACCCCGGTCCGGTGGAGATCCGCGCCGCAGGCACCCCGAGCCGCTCGGCGATCGCGGCCGTCAGCGCGGTGACCGCCATGTCGGGGTAGCGGTTCATCGTGGCGGCGGCCTCGCGGACCACCTCGAGGACGCCGGGGAGCGGCGGGTACGGGTTCTCGTTGCTGCTGATCTTGTAGGCGGTCAGCCCCGGGCGCGAGGCGGCTGGGCGGCCGGGCGTGTAGGCGGGCAGGCCGCCGAGGGCCGAGCGCAGCCGCACCGGGGTCTCCGGAACGGTGCCCTCGTCGTCGAGGTGGTCGGTCATGCCGACCACTGTAGGGGCGCTCCTCCGACCGGTCGCGCGGTGCGGGGCGGTGCCGGCGGACCGGCCCGCCGGGTCTCTGCGATCATCGAGAGGTGATGAACTTCATCGTCCGAGTCGTCGTCAACGGCATCGCCCTGTGGGTCGCGGCCTGGCTGGTCTCCGGTGTCCACCTCGGCGAGGACGGCGCCGACACGACCGCCAACGTCCTGACGATCCTCCTCGTCGCGGCGATCTTCGGCGTCATCAACGCCTTCGTCAAGCCGATCGTCACCTTCCTGTCGCTGCCCTTCGTGGTCCTGACGCTCGGGCTCTTCCTCGTCGTCCTCAACGCACTGCTCCTCGAGCTCGTCGCGTGGATCAGCTCGTGGTTCGACCTGGCGTTCTCGATCGACGACTTCTGGTGGGACGCCATCTTCGCTGCCGTCATCATCTCGGTGGTGTCCTGGGCGCTGAGCCTCCTCCTCGACGACGACTGACGGCCCCGTCCGGACCCGATACCCTAGGGGGCATATCACGACGTCCGGTGCGGTGCGCGTGGCCTGCCCGAGCCGGTCGACGTGACCCCGTCCCACCGGCCCGCCCCGGGAGCACCCGTGACCGCACCGACGACCCGTTCCTCGTGGACCACCCGGGCGTTGCCCATGCTCCAGTGGTGGCCGATGGTGACCGCGGGCACCCTCCGCGCCGACGCAATCGCGGCGCTCACCGGCGCGATGGTCGTCCTGCCCCAGGCCGTCGCGTTCGCGACGATCGCCGGGCTGCCGCCCGAGTACGGTCTCTACGCCGCCATGGTCCCCGCCGTCGTGGCCGCCCTCTTCGGCTCCAGCTGGCACCTGGTGTCGGGGCCGACGACCGCCATCTCCATCGTCGTGTACGCCTCGATCAGCCCCCTCGCAGAGCCGGGCACGCCCGCGTTCATCGGCCTCGTGCTCACGATGACGCTGCTCGCCGGGGTGATCCAGCTCGTCATGGGCGTCGCACGTCTGGGCACCCTCGTCAACTTCATCTCCCACACCGTGATCCTCGGGTTCACGGCGGGTGCGGCCCTCCTCATCGCCGGCAGCCAGGTCAAGAACTTCTTCGGGCTCGACATCCCGCGCGAGGCGCGGTTCCACGAGATCCTCATCCACCTCGGGAGCAACGTCCTGGCCATCGAGCCGTGGGTGCTCACGGTGAGCCTGGTGACCCTCGTCGTCGGCATCCTCGCCAAGCGCCTCGCGCCCCGGCTCCCGTACATGATCTTCGCGATGGTCGCGGGAAGCATCGTCGCCGTCCTCATCGAGCAGCGGGGTCCCGAGGACGAGAACACCATCCGCACGGTGGGGGCGCTGCCCGCCTCGCTGCCGCCGTTCTCCCTGCCCGACCTCTCGCCGCAGGCGGTCGGCGCGACGATCTTCCCGGCGGCCGTCGTCTCGCTGCTCGCGCTGACCGAGGCCGTCGCGATCTCACGCTCGGTCGCCCTGAAGTCGGGCCAGCGGATCGACAGCAACCAGGAGTTCATCGGGCAGGGCCTGTCGAACATCGCCGGCAGCTTCTTCTCGTCCTACACCGCGAGCGGCTCGTTCAACCGGACCGGGGTCAACTACTCCTCCGGGGCCAGGACGCCGCTCGCGGCGGCCTTCTCCGCCGTCTTCCTCCTCCTCATCCTCTTCTTCGTCGCGCCGCTCGCCGCGTACCTGCCCGTCCCCTCGATGGCGGCGATCCTCTTCATCGTCGCGTGGGGCCTGATCGACTTCCACCACATCGGTCCCATCCTCCGGCGCCACCCCCGGGAGCGGATCGTCTTCCTCGTCACCTTCATCGGGACGCTCGTCGACCTCGAGAAGGGCATCTTCGCCGGGGTGCTCGTCTCGCTCGTGTTCTACCTCTACCGCACCTCGAGGCCTTCCGTTCGCGAGCTGGTCCCGGACCCTCGGGCCGTCGACGACCCCCGCCGCAAGTGGGTTCCGGCGACACCCGAGTCACCGCGCTGCCCCCAGCTGGCGATGCTCAGGGTCGAGGGTTCCTTCTTCTTCGGGGCCGTCGAGAACATCACGACCGCCTTCCGGGCCGTCGACGCCGAGTCGGCGGCACGGACGCATCTGCTCGTCAGCGCCAAGCCCGTGGGGTTCAGCGACCGGGCGGGCTGCGAGATGCTCGGCCACGAGGCCGAGCGCCGGCGTGCGCTCGGCGGGTCGCTCGACCTCGTCGGGGTCCAGCCCGACCTCGTGACGATGCTGCGCCGCAGCGAGCAGGACGAGGTCATCGGCGCCGACCACATCCACGCCCGCAAGAGCGAGGCCATCGCCGCGGTGTACCCGCGCCTCGACAGCGAGATCTGCCGGGACTGCCCGGTCCAGATCTTCCAGGAGTGCAGGCGCGCCCTCCCCGACGGCAGCCCCCGTCGAGATCCCGACACCGTTCCCCGGGTGACCTGAAGGCGGCGTCGAGGACCCGGCGGCCGGCGGCCGACCCCGCCGCCTCCGATGACGGGAGCGTCGCTGCGCACGACCCGGCCAGTAGGGTCGGGGCCATGCGCGTCCTCGTCTCCGGCGGCGCCGGTTACATCGGGTCCCACACGGTCGTCCAGCTCGTCGCGGCCGGCCACGACGTCGTCGTCGTCGACTCCTTCGCCAACGCCAAGCCCACCGTGGTCGGGCGGATCGAGGCGATCACCGGGCAGCCGCTGGACGTCCGCTCCTTCGACCTCACCGACCGCGACAAGACCGAGCACCTCTTCGCCCACGAGGCCTTCGACGCGGTCATCCACTTCGCGGGGCTCAAGGCCGTGGGCGAGAGCGTCGCGAAGCCGCTGGAGTACTACGAGAACAACCTCGACTCGACCTTCTCACTCGTGCGGGCGATGCGCCGGCACGGTGTGCGGACCCTCGTCTTCTCCTCCTCGGCGACCGTGTACGGCGCCGAGGCCCCCGTGCCGATGCGCGAGGACCTGCCCACCTCGGCCACCAACCCCTACGGCTGGACCAAGGTGATGCAGGAGCAGGTGCTGCGCGACGTCGCCGCCGCCGACCCGGCCTGGCGGGTGGCGCTGCTGCGCTACTTCAACCCGGTCGGCGCGCACCCGTCGGGGACGATCGGGGAGGACCCCTCCGACATCCCGAACAACCTCATGCCGTACATCGCCCAGGTCGCCGTCGGCCGGCGCGACCGGCTCCTCGTCTTCGGCGACGACTACCCGACCCCCGACGGCACGGGCGTGCGCGACTACATCCACGTCGAGGACCTCGCGGCCGGCCACATCGCCGCCCTCACCGCACTCGGTCGCACCGACGAGCCGGTCTCCACGTGGAACCTCGGCACCGGCCACGGCACCTCGGTGCTCGAGCTGCTCCACGCCTTCGAGCGGGCCTGCGGGCACGAGCTGCCCTACGAGGTGGTCGACCGCCGACCCGGCGACGTGGCGGCCTCCTACGCCGACCCGTCGAAGGCCAACGCGGAGCTCGGCTGGTACGCGCACAAGAGCGTCGACGACATGTGCACCGACACCTGGCGCTGGCAGTCGGCAAACCCCCACGGGTATCCGGACGCCTAGGCGGGTCCAGCCCCTCAGGTGAGGCTCACCTGAGTGTCCCGCCTCACACGCCGCAGGCTTGGACGGCGATTCCGGGGCATCTACGACGTCCTGTAGTTTGTACTACGTCACGTCGTTGTCGCGCTGTTTCCGGCAAGGAGTCCACCCATGGATGCCCTGGATGTCGCTCGATGGCAGTTCGCCATCACGACCGTCTACCACTTCCTCTTCGTCCCCATCACGATCGGCCTGTCGGGAATCGTCGCGTGGTACCACACCCAGTGGGTCCGCACGCACCGGCAGGAGTACTACCGGCTGACCAAGTTCTTCGGGAAGCTCTTCATCATCAACTTCGCCCTCGGGCTCGTCACCGGCATCGTCCAGGAGTTCCAGTTCGGGATGAACTGGTCCGACTACTCCCGGTTCGTCGGTGACATCTTCGGCGCGCCGCTCGCCTTCGAGGCGCTGCTCGCCTTCTTCCTCGAGTCGACCTTCCTCGGCATCTGGATCTTCGGCTGGGGCCGGATCCCCGAGAAGCTGCACGCGAGCACGATGTGGCTGGTCCACATCGGCACGGTGCTCTCCGCGTACTTCATCCTCGCGGCCAACTCGTTCATGCAGCACCCGGTGGGCTACCGCTTCAACCCCGAGACCGGCCGCGCCGAGATGGACGACTTCATCGCGGTGCTCACCAACAAGGTCCAGCTGGTCACCTTCCCCCACGTCATCACCTCGGCCTACATGGTCGGCGGCGCCGTCGTCATGGGCGTCGGCATCTACCTGATGATGAAGCACCGGAACGCGCCCGACGAGGAGCTCTACCGCAAGGCGGTCCGCGGCGGTGCGTGGGTGGCCCTCGTCGCCTCGCTCGGCGTCATCGTCTCCGGTGACGTCCAGGGCAAGATCATGACCGAGGTCCAGCCGATGAAGATGGCCGCGGCCGAGGCGCTCTACGACACCCCGCCCGACGGCCGGTGCGCCGACTTCTCGGTCCTGTCCGTCGGCTCGCTCGACGGCTCGCAGGCCACCGACATCATCACCGTCCCGTGCCTGCTCTCCTTCCTCGCCACCGGGTCCTTCGACGGGCACGTCGAGGGCATCAACAACCTCGAGGTCACCTCGCAGGACCTCTACGCCACCGGCAACGCCGAGGTCCCGGTCCTCGTCGACGGTGAGGTCCGGATGACCCCGATCAAGGACGTCCAGCTCGCCGACGGGCGGACCCTGCTCGACTACACGAGCGCCGCGTCCTTCATCCCCAACATCCCCCTCGCGTACTGGACCTTCCGCCTGATGATGGGCTTCGGCTTCCTCACCATGGCCTTCGCCGTCGCCGCGCTGTGGGCCACCCGGGGCGGCCGGTCGCTGACGAGCCGCTGGTGGATGTGGATCGCGGTCCTCACCCCCCTGCTGCCGGTCATCGCGAACAGCTGGGGCTGGATCTTCACCGAGACGGCCCGCCAGCCGTGGATCGTGTACGGCCTGCAGGGCACCGCGGTCGGCGTCTCGCCGTCGGTCAGCGCCGGCGAGGTCTGGTTCTCGATGATCGCGTACACGCTGGTCTACCTCGTGCTCGCCGTCATCGAGGTCAAGCTCTTCCTCACCTACGTCCGCCGCGGCGCCGACCCCTTCGAGGACCCCAACGCCCACGACGACTCGGACGAGGACGCACCTCTCCAGTTCGCCTACTGAGGAACAGGACTACGTCATGGATCTCCCGCTCATCTGGTTCGCCCTCATCGCGGTCCTGTGGACCGGGTACCTCGTCCTCGAGGGCTTCGACTTCGGGGTCGGCATGCTCCTTCCCGTGCTCGGCAAGGGCAAGGACCCCGTCGAGACCGAGAAGCGTCGTCGGGTCATGCTGACGACGATCGGCCCGCACTGGGACGGCAACGAGGTGTGGTTGCTCACCGCCGGTGGCGCCACCTTCGCGGCCTTCCCCGAGTGGTACGCCACGATGTTCTCGGCCTTCTACCTGCCCCTCCTCGTCCTCCTCATCGCGCTCATCGTCCGCAACATGGGCTTCGAGTACCGCGGCAAGCGCGACTCCGACACCTGGCGCCGGCGCTGGGACTGGGCCATCATCGGTGGCTCGCTCGTCGCGCCCCTGCTCGTCGGTGTCGCCCTGACCAACGTCGTGCGCGGCCTGCCGATCAACCAGGACATGGAGTTCACGGGCAACTTCTTCACGCTGCTCAACCCGTTCAGCCTGCTCGGCGGCATCGTCGTCACGGCGCTCTCGCTCACCCACGGCGCGTTCTTCCTCGCGCTGAAGACGACCGGCCCGATCCGCGAGGACGCCCGCCGGCTCGGAACCACCCTGGGGCTGGGCGCCGCGGCGCTCGCCGTCGTCCTCCTGCTGTGGCTCAACCTCGCCTACTCGGGCAACGCGGGCCTCAGCTGGATCACCACCGTCGTCGCAGCGGTCGCGCTGCTCGGGGCCATCTGGGCCAACGCCGCCGGGCGGGAGGGCTGGGCGTTCACCGGGACCGCCGTGACGATGGCGATGGCCGTCGCGACGTACTTCCTCGCGCTCTACCCCAACGTCATGCCCACCACGCTCGACGGCGGCACGTCGCTCACCGTCGACAACGCGGCGAGCAGCGAGCTCACCCTGAAGATCATGACCGGCGCGGCCCTCGTCTTCACGCCGATCGTGCTCCTCTACACCGCGTGGACGTACTACACCTTCCGCAAGCGGATCGGGACCCAGCACATCCCGGCTGCGGTGCCCGTCGGCTGACCCGAGATGGCGTGACCCCGGATGAGGCCCTTCGACCCACGGCTGCTCAGGACGGCGCCGGCTGCTCGTCAGCCGGTCGCCGTCCTGGCGGTCGTCGGCGTGCTCCAGGGCCTCGCGACGATCGCGATGGCCTTCGCCCTCGCTGCCCTCGTGGTCGCCGTCGTCGAGGGGTCCCCCCTCGCGGCCCCGGCGACCTGGCTGGCCGGTCTGCTCGCCGTGCGGGCCGGGCTGGCCTGGGTCGCCGAGCGGGTCGCCGCCTGGGCGGGGGTGGAGGTGACAGCGGCCCTGCGCGAGCGCCTGCTCGCCCGCTGGCTCACCGTCCCGGCCGAGCGGCGACCGGACCCCGACCGCGGCGTCACCCTCGCAGCGCAGGGAGCCGCAGCCGTCGAGCCCTACGCGGCGCGCTTCCTCCCTGCCCTCGTCGCCGGCGTCACCGTGCCCGCCCTCGCCGTCGTCGCACTGCTGTGGGTCGACCCCCTGAGCGCGCTCGTCGTCGTCCTCACCCTGCCCCTCCTCCCCCTCTTCGCAGCCCTCATCGGCAAGGCCACCCAGGCCGACACCGACCGACGCTGGAAGGCCCTGTCCTCGCTCGCCGGGCACTTCCTCGACGTCATGCGGGGCCTGCCGACCCTCGTCGGCTACGGACGTGCCGAACGGCAGACCGAGGTCATCGCCGAGGTGAGCCAGCAGCACCGCCGCGCCACCATGCGCACCCTCCGCACTGCCTTCATGTCCTCCTCCGCGCTCGAGCTGCTCGCCTCGATCTCGGTCGCCATCGTCGCGGTGAGCGTCGGCCTGCGGCTCACCCACGGGTCGATGACGCTGCAGGCGGGCCTGCTCGCCATCCTCCTCGCCCCTGAGGCCTACTGGCCGATCCGCCGGGTCGGCGCCGAGTTCCACAACGCCGCCGACGGCGCGGAGGCCGTCGCCGGCATCCTCGCCGAGCTCGACGACGACCCCGAGCCCGAACCCGCCGACGCGGCCGACCCCGATGAGCTCGGCGTGTGGATGCACGAGGTCGCCTACGCGTACCCGGGCGCCCACGGGGAGGTGCTCGGCGGCATCGACCTGGACGCCGGGCCCGGGCTGACGGTCCTCACCGGGCCGTCCGGCGTCGGCAAGTCGACCCTGCTGGAGCTCGCAGCCGGGCTGCGCACGCCCACGTCCGGCACCGTCCGTGCGGGACGCGCCCACCTGGTCACCCAACGGCCCTTCCTCCCGGCAGGGACCCTGCGCGACGCGCTGCGCCTCGGCAACGACGCCACCGACGCCGACCTCTGGGACGTCCTGCGGGTCGTCGGGCTCGAGGGGGTCGTCGCCGGGATGCCGCACGCGCTGTCGACACCGATCGGCGACGACGGCTTCGGGCTCTCCGCCGGCCAGCGCGCCAGGGTGGCCCTCGCGCGGGCCGTGCTCTCGACCGCGCCCGTGCTCCTCGTCGACGAGCCCACCGCCCACCTCGACAGGGCGGCCGCCGCACTGGTCCACGAGGTCATCGCCGACCTCGCCCAACGCCGCACCGTCCTCGTCGTGACCCACCGCCCCGAGCTCGTCGAGCTCGCCGACCGCCACGTGGTGCTCGAGCGCACCGGGTCGGAGGTGGCGCGGTGAGCACCCTCACGACCGTCGTCCGCCCGACCCGGGCCACCGTGGTCGGCGGCCTCCTCGGGGGCGCCGCCACGACCTCCGGCATCGCCCTCACCGCGACGTCCGGCTGGCTCATCGTCCGCGCGAGCGAGCGGCCCGTCATCCTCACGCTGCTCGCCGCCATCGTCGCGGTGCGCGCATTCGGGATGGCGCGCCCGTTCTTCCGCTACCTCGAGCGGCTCGTCTCGCACGACGCCGCCCTCGACGACCTGGCTCGCCGCCGGACGTCCGTCTACGGCGCCCTCGTGCCGCTGACGCCCGCGCGGCTCGGCCGACGCGCCCGCTCGCAGGTCCTCACCGGTGTCGTCGACGACCTGACCGACGTCGTCGAGGCCCAGGTGCGCGTCACGGTGCCCGTCCTCTCGAGTCTCGTCGCGGGCCTGGCCGCCGCGCTGCTCACCGCATGGTTCGACCCGTCCGTCGGGCTCGTCCTCGCGGGCCTGCTCCTCCTCATCGCGCTCGGGTGCTGGCTCGCCTGGTGGTTCGAGTCGCGCTCGCGCGAGGAGCTGCTCACCGCGCGCGCGGAGGTGACCCGGGTCAGCGACCTCGTCGCCCGGCAGGCCGGTGAGCTGCGTGCCATCGGTGCCGAGGGGGCGGCGACGCGGTGGCTCGCCGACGCGCACGACACCCTGCGTGGCGCCGTGCGGCGTCAGAGTCTCGGCCGGGCCCTCGTCGCGGCCCTGCTCCTCCTCGGGACGGCCGCGGCCGCCGTCACCGCCGCCCACCTCGCCGACCCGGCCGAGGTCGGCGCGCCGATCGCCGCACTGCTCGTCGTGGTGCCCGTCGCGGTCGGTGACGCACTCGCCCCCCTCGTCGACACGATGCGCTCCCTGGCCCGCGCCCAGGGCAGCGGCGCCCGGCTCGACGCCCTCCTCGACCAGGAGCCCGCGGTCGTCGACCCGGTGGAGCCGGTCCGCGCGCCCGCCCGGCGGCCGGGTGCTCCGGAGCCGGTCGTCGAGCTCGACGGCGTCAGCGCCGCGTGGAGCGGCACCGAGCCCCAGCTGGCGGCCACCGACCTCCGCCTCGAACCGGGCCGGCACGTCGCGGTCGTCGGACCCAACGGCTCCGGCAAGAGCACGCTGCTCGCCGTCCTCGCCCGGGCACTCGACCCCTCGAGCGGCCGGCACACGGTCGACGGCACCGACGTGCGCACGATGGCGGTCACGGACGTCCGCCGCGACGTCGCCGTGCTCGACGACGAGCCGCACGTCTTCGCCACCAGCCTCGCCGAGAACCTGCGCCTGGCCCGCCCCGACGCCTCGGACGAGGCGCTCCGGGTGGCGCTCGGACGGTCCGGCCTCGGCGAGTGGGTCGCCGGGCTCCCCGACGGCCTCGACACCCGGCTCGGCACGGGAGGCCGCGGGCTCTCCGGCGGTGAGCGCACCCGCCTCGGCGTCGCCCGCGCCGTCCTCGCCGACCGCCCGCTCGTCCTGCTCGACGAACCCGCCGCGCACCTCGACCACGCCACCGCCACGGCCGTCCTCGACGACGTCCTCGATGCCACCACCGACCGCAGCGTCGTCATGGTGAGCCACCGGCCCGAGGCCCTCGACCGCTTCCACGCCGTCCTCGACCTCGCGCCCCCGTCCCCCACCGCGCACCCCAAGGAGTAGCCATGCCGGTCTCGACATCCACCCCACGCCTCGGCGAGCTCGAACGGGTCGTCATGGAGCACCTCTGGGAGGCCGCCCGCGCCGGCGGTCCCGACTACCGGGGCGCCACCGTCCGCGAGGTCCACGCCGGCTTCGAGGGTGAGCGCGAGCTCGCGTACACGACGGTGATGACCGTCCTGGACCGACTCGCGAAGAAGAGCCTCGTCACGCGCGAGCGCGACGGGCGGGCCTGGCGTTACCTGCCCGCCGACACCCGGGAGGCGCTCACCGCGCAGACCATGCGACGCACCCTCGACGACATGGACGTCACCGACCGCCGCGCCGCGCTGCTGCACTTCCTCGACGGCGCCAGCTCGGACGAGATCGCCGACATCAAGGCCGCCCTCGCCGAGGTCGAGGCGCGGGCCGCCGACGACGAGCAGCCACGTACCACCGGTCGCCGCAAGGGGGTCCTCCGCCGCTGACGAGGCCCGCTCGCCGGTCCGGACCCCGGGGCCCGGTGCGGGAGGGTACCCGGGCCTGTCACCATGGAGGGCGTGATTCCGCTCGTGCTCGCCGTCCTCGCGGTGCTGCTCGCGTGGATCGTGCCTGCGCTGATGGCCCGCCAGAAGCGTCTGAGACGGGCGCCGCGGGCTGCCCTCGTCGCGTGGCAGGCGGTCACGCTCGGCGGCATCCTCGCGGCACTGGCCACCGCTCCCGCGGCCCTGCCCCTCGTGCTCGGCGGTGGCGACCCCTTCGAGCACCTCGGCTGGCTCGTGGCCGCCGGGGTCGCGAGCGGCGCGGTCCTCCTGCGGCTCCTCGTCTCGGGTCACCTCGTCGGCACCCGGCTGCGGGCCGCCCGCGCCGACCACAGCGCGCTCGTCGACATCATCGCGGCCCACGACGAGGGCCGGGTCCGCGTCCTCCAGCACCCCACCCCCACCGCGTACTGCATCCCCGGCCGCAACGCCCGGGTCGTGATCTCCCAGGGCGTACTGGACGCCCTGCCCCCGGAGCAGCTCGAGGCCGTCGTCGCGCACGAGGACGCGCACCTGCGCGCGCGCCACGACCTCCTTCTCGAGTTCTTCGCCGTCGCCCACGAGGCAGTGCCCCGCGTGCTGCGGTCGGAGGCCGCCCTCGGCGAGGTGGGCCTGCTCGTCGAGGCGCTGGCGGACCGCGCGGCCGTGCGCCGCAGCGGGGAGGTGGCGACGGCGCGGGCGCTCGTCGCGATCGCCGCGAGCCGGGCGCCGGACGCAGCGCTCGGCGCCGGCTCCACCGCCCCGGTCCGGCTCAGGCTCCTCGCCGACGGCCCGCACCACACCGTGTCCGCGGTGGCGTACGTCTACGCCGTCCTCGCCACCGTCGTCCCCCTAGTGCTCCTCGGGCTGGCCTGGTCGTGAGCGACCCGCTCCGCGGGCGGTGTTGGCGGTCGTGACGTCCGGTGGCGAGGGTCGCGCACACCTGCTCGGCGTCCTGCGCGGCGTCGAGGCCCCCGCCGTCGTCCACGTGGAAGCCACCCCTCGTGACGAAGTCGTCGTGGCAGAAGGCCCACGGCACCTCCTCGGCGCTGACCACGGCCCGCGGAAAGTGAGTCGTGAGGGCGGCCTCGGGGGCTCGGATCGAGGCCCAGGGGGGCCGTCCTGCAAGAATCGGGAGCATGACGGCACAGGCCACCGGCACGGACATCCTCGACGTCGCGCGCGAGCAGGTGCTCGAGCGCGGTGTGCCGCTCACCCACGAGCAGGTGCTCGAGGTCCTGCGCACCGGTGACGACCGGCTCCAGGACCTGCTCGCCCTCGCCCACGAGGTGCGGATGCGCTACCAGGGGCCGGACGTCGAGGTCGAGGGCATCGTGTCCCTCAAGACGGGAGGGTGCCCCGAGGACTGCCACTTCTGCTCCCAGAGCGGCCAGTTCACCTCGCCGGTCCGCTCGGTGTGGCTCAACATCCCCGAGCTCGTCCGGGCGGCGGAGCAGACGGCCGCGACCGGGGCGAGCGAGTTCTGCATCGTCGCCGCAGTGCGTGGCCCCGACGAGCGGCTCATGGAGCAGATGCGTGAGGGGGTCGCGGCCATCCGCGCGGC
Source organism: uncultured Actinomycetota bacterium (assembly GCA_963730165.1). GTDB lineage: Bacteria > Actinomycetota > Actinomycetes > Actinomycetales > Dermatophilaceae > DASSQJ01. Next base: position 9,430 of record CAVSQS010000008.1, on the reverse strand, counting down.
CGTCGACATCAACGTCGCCGCCTCGCTCGGGATGCTGACGCAGGAGCAGGTCGACGAGCTCGTCGACATGGGCGTGCACCGGTACAACCACAACCTGGAGGCCGGGCGCTCCTACTTCCCGAGCGTCGTGACGACGCACTCCTTCGACGAGCGCTGGGCGACCTGCCTCATGGTCAAGGAGTCGGGGATGGAGCTGTGCTGCGGCGGCCTCGTCGGGATGGGCGAGACGCTCGAGCAGCGCGCCGAGCTCGCCGCCCAGCTCGGCGAGCTCGAGCCGCACGAGGTCCCCCTGAACTTCCTCAACCCGCGACCGGGCACACCCTTCGGTGAGCTGCCGCCGATGGAGACCGGCGACGCGCTGCGCACGATCGCCGCGTTCCGCCTCGCCCTCCCACGCACCATCCTCCGGTACGCCGGCGGCCGCGAGCTGACCCTCGGTGACCTCGGCACCCGCGACGGGCTGCTCGGCGGCATCAACGCCGTCATCGTCGGCAACTACCTGACGACGCTCGGCCGCGACCCGAAGGAGGACCTGGCCCTCCTCGACGAGCTCCAGATGCCGATCAAAGCCCTCAACGACACCCTCTGACCGGCGCGACCCCCGACGCCCGCCCCACCGGAGCCTTCGTGACCTCCTCGACCACCCCCGACGCCACCGCACCGGAGCCGCCCGAGCCGGCCGGGATCGGTGGCGCCCCGGCGACGTGGTGCGGACACTGCGGTGAGGCCCTGGGCGCCCGGGACCACGAGGTGTGCGGCCGCCGCGCCGCGCTGGAACCACCACGCTGGTGCGCCCACTGCCGTCGACGCATGAAGGTCCAGGTCACTCCGGGCGCCTGGACCGCCACCTGCGTCGCGCACGGCACGGTCGAGCACGCCACCTGGTCCTGACCCGCGCCCGTCCGGACCGTCCGCGCGACGGATCTCCGAGAACGGGAATGTCCCGAGGTAGTTGACGGTTCAACCACATAGTCATCGGTGCGTCCTGCACCCGCCCCTGACCCCCGAACCGTCCGGAGACCGCGATGAACGTCCTCGTCCTCGTCGGCAGCCTGCGCACCGACTCCCTCAACCGACGCCTCGCCGAGGCCGCCCTCAGCCACCTTCCGGCCGGCGTGGAGGCCCGCGTGTTCGCGGGCCTCGCCGACCTGCCGCACTACTCGCCCGACCTCGACAACGGGCCGCTGCCGCGCGTCGCCGAGGACCTGCGCCGCGCGGTCGCCGAGGCGGACGCACTGCTCGTCGTCACGCCCGAGTACAACGGCTCGCTGCCCAGCGCGGTGAAGAACGCGATCGACTGGGTCTCCCGGCCCCGGGGCGCCGCCGCGATCGACGGCACCCCGGCTGCGGTGCTCGCCGCGACCGGGTCGCCCCGCGCCGCCCAGTGGGCACGCGAGGACGCCGTGCGCATCCTGCGCGTGGCCGGGGCCCGCGTCCTCGACGACACCGTCGGCGTCGGCTCCGCGGTCGACGCGTTCGTCGACGGCCGGCTCTCCGACTCCGCCCTCGACCAGTCGCTCGCCGGACTGGTCCGGCGCCTCACCGCGCACGGCGAGGCGGCCCGCGCCGCCTGACCACCGGTCATCCGCCCGGCACAATGGCGGCGATGACCGCCACCCCACCTCCCGAGGGCGCGCCCGAGAGCCTGCTCGCCTACGACCGCGCGCACGTCTGGCACCCGTACTCGTCCGCGATCGCTCCACAGGACCCCTACCTCGTCGAGTCGGCCGAGGGGGTGCGTCTGCGCCTGCGTGACCGCGACGGCACCACCCGCGAGGTCGTCGACGCGATGAGCTCGTGGTGGTGCGCCATCCACGGCTACCGGGTTCCCGAGCTCGACGCCGCGGCCCGCGCCCAGCTCGACACCATGGCCCACGTGATGTTCGGGGGGCTCACCCACGAGCCGGCTGTCGGTCTGGCGCGACGGCTCGTCGACCTGGCTCCCGCGGGCCTCGACCGCGTCTTCCTCGCCGACTCGGGGTCGGTGTCGGTCGAGGTCGCGATGAAGATGGCCCTCCAGTGGCACCTCGCCGCGGGACGACGTCGCACCCGGTTCTTCACCGTGCGGGGCGGCTACCACGGCGACACCTTCTCCCCGATGTCGGTCACCGACCCGGTCGGCGGGATGCACGCCCTGTTCCGCGGGGTGCTTCCCGAGCACCTCTTCGCCCCACGGCCACCAGGCGGACTCGAGCTCGACACGGACGACCCCGCCATCGTGCAGTGGGAGCGGGCGACCCGAGAGCTCTACTCCCGCAACGCCTCGGACATCGCGGCCGTGATCGTCGAGCCCGTGCTCCAGGGAGCAGGCGGGATGCACGTCTGGTCGCCGTACGCACTCGGCGTCCTGCACGACCTCGCCCAGGAGCACGGTGCGCTCGTCATCCACGACGAGATCGCGACGGGGTTGCACCGCACGGGACCGCGGTGGAGCGGGTCGCGGGTGGCGACCCCGCCCGACGTGCTCTGTGTCGGCAAGTCGCTCACCGGTGGGTACCTCACGCAGGCGGCCGTCCTGTGCACCCAGGAGGTCGCGGAGGGAGTCAGCGGCGGCGAGGCGGGCGCGCTCATGCACGGGCCGACGTTCATGGGCAACCCCCTCGCGTGCGCCGTGGCGTCGGCGAACCTCGACCTGCTCGCCGCCCGCGACACCGAGGCCGAGGTGGGCAGGGTGGAGTCAGCCCTGCGCGCCGGGCTCGCACCGGCCGCCCGGCTGTCGCCGGTCTCCGACGTCCGGGTCCTGGGTGCGGTCGGCGTCGTGCAGCTGCGCGAGCCGGTCCGGGTCGCGGAGGTGACGGCCGCGGCGATGGCCCGCGGGGTGTGGGTCCGGCCGTTCCGCGACCTCGTCTACACGATGCCGCCGTACGTGACGTCCGACGAGGACCTGGCCACCATCACGGCAGCGCTCGCCGGGGCCGTTGCCGAGGTCCACGGGCGGTGAGCGCGGCACTGCGGGTCATCGGGCCGCGGCCTGCCCCCAGCCGTGCCAGTGCTCGACACGCACCCAGCAGCTGACCCGTGGCCGGTCCCGCGTCGGGTACTCACGCCCCCGGTACCGGCGGGAGAGCCGGTCGATGTCGGCGAGCGCCCGCTCCGGGTCGGTCTCCCACCGCACCACCGGGCCACGGATGCTGACGTGCGTGTACCACTCGTGCTCGTCGAGCGCGGTGAGCGCGACCTGGGGGTGCTCGCGCATCCACTCCACCCGCGCCCGGCCGGCATCCATGTTGAGCAGCACGGTGCCGTCGTCCTCGACGAGGTACCACGTGGCGACCGACATCGGGGCGCCACTCGGCGTGAGCACGGCGACGACGGCCGGGTTGGGGCGGGCGAAGAGCTCCGCGACGTCGGGTGGCAACGGGGGCCGTGGCACGGGGTCCTCCTGTCGTGGGCTGGCGGTTTCCCCCCGATCCTGCCCCGCCGCACGGCTGCGTAGGGGATGAGTCGCCCAGGTCGACTTCCCGCCGGTCGGCGAACGGGCGGGCGCGGACGGGCCGGTGGCGTCGGACCCCGTGACCCGGACGGGTCACTCCCAGCGGGGCCGGGCCGGGGCCGCGCTCACGGGCTCGACGGCCGCACCGGCTCGGGCCGACCCCCTGACCGCCGCCTCCCGTCCAACCGCGCGACCCACGGGGCGGGCAGTGCGGGCAGTGCGGCATCCACCTCGTTTCGACCCGGCGGCGGGCGCGCGACGCGGCGGCGTGGCAGGATCGAGGCCGTGACGAGCCCCCTCGACTGGATCAGGGACGCCGCCGCCACCCGTGAGGAGGCGGGGCTCACCCGCCGCCTCAGCGCGACCAAGGACGGTGACGCCCTCGACCTCGCCGGCAACGACTACCTCGGGTTGCGGCACCACCCGGCCGTCATCGCGGGGGCCGTCGCCGCGGCAGAGACCTACGGCACCGGGGCGGGGGCGAGTCGGCTCGTCACGGGCACGCTCGACATCCACGAGGACCTCGAGCGGGCCCTCGCCGGGTTCGCAGCAGCCGGGTCCGCCCTCGTCCTCTCGAGCGGCTACGCCGCCAACCTCGCCGCCCTGACGACCCTCGCCGACGCCGGGACCCTCATCGTCAGCGACGAGCACGCCCACGCCTCGCTCATCGACGGGTGCCGCCTCTCCCGGGCCGCCGTCAGCGTCGCGCGGCACAACGACCTCGACCACGTCGCCGAGCTCCTCGCCCGCCGCGAGAGCCCCCGAGCCGTGGTCGTCGCCGAGTCCGTCTACTCGGTGCTCGGCGACGCAGCACCGGTCGCCGACCTCGTCGCGCTCACCGCGGAGACCGGCACGCTCCTCGTCCTCGACGAGGCGCACGCGCTGGGGGTCGTCGGCCCGGGCGGCGCGGGGATGCTCGCCGGCGCGGGGCTCCCGGGCGCGGGGCAGGAGGGCACCGAACACGTCGTCGTCACGACGACCCTCTCGAAGTCGCTCGCCGCGCAGGGTGGCGTGGTCCTCGCCTCGCCGCTCATCCGCGACCACCTCGTCAACAGCGCCCGCCCCTTCATCTACGACACCGGGCTGGCGCCGGCCTCTGCGGGCGCCGCCCTCGCCGCGCTCGAGGTGCTCCGCGAGCAGCCCGGGCTCCCCGACCGCGTCCGCGCCAACGCGGCCCGTCTGGCCGACGCCTGCCATGTCCAGGTGCCGGTGGGAGCCGTGATGTCGGTGCCGATGCCCGGTCCACACGAGGCGCTCGAGGCCGTCGACCGGGCCCGCGCGCTCGGGGTGCGGATCGGCGCCTTCCGCCCCCCGTCGACCCCCGACGGCAGCTCGCGCCTGCGCCTGACCGCACACGCCGACCACTCCGCCCACGACCTCGACCTCGCCTGCCGCGTGCTCGCCGAGCTCGTGCCGGACCTCGGCTGACCTCCTCCCCACGGTGGCCGACCCGCGCGCCCTGCCCTCGGTGGTGCTCGTCACCGGGACCGGCACGGGAGTGGGCAAGACGGTCACCACGGCCGCCCTGACGGTGCTCGTCCGCGCCCGCGGCAGCGGGGTGACCGTCGTCAAGCCGACCCAGACCGGGGTCGGCCCGGAGGAGGCCGGGGACCTCGACGAGGTGCGCCGGCTCGTCGCCGACGACCTGGCCGGGTACGAGCTGGTCCGCCTGCGCGACCCCCTCTCCCCCGAGGCCGCTGCCCGGCGCGAAGGGGTCGACCTGCCGCCGGTCGCGGCCCACGCCCAGCGCATCGGTGAGCTCACGTCATCCGCGGACGTCGTGCTCGTCGAGGGCGCCGGTGGACTGCTCGTCCGTCTCGACTCCCGCGGAGGGACGCTCGCCGACCTCGGCTCGGCCCTGCGCTACCGAGGCGTCTCGTGCGGCGTCGTCCTCGTGGCGTCGGCCGGGCTCGGGGTGCTGAGCACGGCGGCCCTGACGGCCGAGGCCCTCGCGGCGAGGTCGCTGCCGCTGCTCGGGCTCGTCGTCGGGTCGTGGCCCGCCGACCCCGGTCTCGCCGAGACCGAGAACCTCGGCGACCTGCCCCGGGTGACCGGCGCGCCCCTGTGGGGACGGATCCCGGACGGCGCGGGCCGCATGCCGCGGGAGGAGTTCCTCGCCGCGGCACCCGGCTGGTTCGACATCGCCTGACCCGGTGACCCTCACCCCCCGAGGGCGCCTGCCGCGAGCGGGCCGACGAGGGTCACGACGATCGTCAGCACCGCGAGGACGAGCCCCACCACCCCGAAGCCACGCGCCACTCCCGTCTGGGGGGACGCTCCCCGGCCGAAGCCCGCCAGCCAGGCCGCGCCGGCGCCCAGGGATGCGGGTGCACCCGACCAGAAGACGCCCAGGGCGAGCACCGCGAGCACGCCGAGGACCACCGCCCCGGTCCGCGCGCGCCGCGGGTCGGTGGCGAGGGGAAGCGCGATCGCCAGGGTGAGGACCAGCGCGAGACCGCCGTACAGGGCAACGCCCTCGATGGTGGCGACCGGGCCCTCGGGCGCGTAGGGGTCGTGGTCGGTGAGAACCAGCTCGCCGACGTGGACGAGGATGTTGACGACGGTCGAGAGCAGGAACGCTCCGAGGACGAGGACGAGCCCGGGCACGCCGCGGCGCCCGGTCGTGCTCGGGGTGATCGTGGTGGACATGTGCTGACCTCCGTGCCGTGCCCCGGCCGTTCCGGGAGCTTCCGGCCACCGTCGTGCCGGTGGTGTCCCGGGGTCGAGGTCCCCAGTGTCCCGCACCGTCCCGGATCGTCCCGCCCACGTCCCGGGCGGTCCGAGGCGGGTGACGCGGCGGGCCGCGGAGGCGATCATGGGTCCATGGACGGCACGGCGGCCCCGGACCGGACCGGCATCCCCGGGGAGGTCCTCCTCGCCGCTGCCGCCACCGCCGTCGGCGCCGTCCCGCTCGTGCCCGCGCTGGCCGGCGACTCCGTGCCCACGGGGGCCCTGTTCCTGCTCGGCTGGCCGGTGTTGGGCGTGGTGGGCGCCGTCCTGCTCGACCGTCGCCCGGGGTCGCGGCTGGGCCGGGTGCTCGCGCTGCTCGCGATGGTCCCGGCCCTCGTGGTCGGCGCCGCTGCCGCCGGCCGGCCCTTCCCGGCCGTGTGGGACCGTCTGGAGTCCATCACCCCTCGCGGGGACGTCGTCCTCGTCCTGCTCGCGATGGCTCCGGTCGCCTGGGCCGTCGGGTTCGCCCCCGACCGGATGTCGCGCCGGCGCCTCGTGTGGGTCACGGCGTGGTCAGCCGTCCTCGCGGGTGTGGTGGCGGCCACCTCCCTGACCGCCTCGCCGCGGACGGTGGGCCTGGTGACCACGCTGGGGCTGTGCGGTCTGGCGGGCGTGCTGCTCCGGCTGGAGACCGCCACCGAGCTCCGCCCCGTCGACGAGCCGCTCGTCGACGTCGGCACCGTGCTCGTGGCGGCTGCCGTCGGCGTGGGCGCCGGGACCGTCGTCCGGGTGCTGCTCGCCCGGGCTGGGCTTCCCCTGCCGGAGGCCTCCGGGGTGTTCGCCGCGGTGCTCACCGCGACCCTCGCCTGGCCACTGGCGCTCCGGCTCCGTCGGCTGGTCCTCGAGCGCCGCTACGGCACCGGCGTGCTGCCACCGGAGGCCGTCGCCGCCCTCACCGAGGACCTGCGCCCCGATGCCGACCCCCGGGAGCTGCTCGCCAGGGCCGCGACGGTGATCGCGGCCGCGAGCGGCCACCCCCAGGTACGCCTCGTCCTCGGCAGCGACGAGCCGGAGCTGCCCGACGGATGGACCCGGCACCCCCTCGTCGTGGGGTCCGAGCAGGTCGGCACCGCACTCCTGAAGACCCGCCACCCCGAGGGGCCCGAGCCGCGGCAGGAGCGCGTCGTCGCCCACCTCCTGCCCACCGTGGCCCTGATGACGCGAGCGGTGTCACTGGCGGTCGAGGCCGAGCAGGCCCGGGCTGACGTCGCCCGCGAGCGCGACGCCGAGCGCAATCGGATCCTCGGCGACCTCCACGACGGGCTGGGACCGATCCTCGCCGGGATGAGCATGCGCGTGCAGGCCGAGCTGCGCCGGCGGCCGAGCCCTCTCCTCGGGGCCCTGGCAACCGGCCTCACCGACGCCCGGGACGACCTGCGCCGCGTCGTCTCGGACCTGACCCCGTCGGCGTTGTGCGGGTCGGGGCTGGCCGATGCCCTCGACCGCCTCGTCGGTGGCTTCGCGGGCGCGGGCTCACGCGTCGTCCTCGAGGCCGACCTCGCGGACGAGCCCTCGCCGGAGACCGCCGTCGCCGTCTACCGCTCGGTCGCCGAGGGCGTCACCAACGCGCTCCGCCACGGTGGCGCAGACAGTGTCACCGTGTCCGTCCGGTCGCGGCCTGGAGGCACGATCGTCGTGGACGTGTGCGACGACGGCACCGGTGGAGAGGTGGTGCCCGGAACCGGGCTGACCTCGTTGCGTCGACGGGCCGAGGAGCTCGGCGGCAGGCTCGTCGTCGGGCACCACCACCCGCGAGGCGTCCACCTCCAGGTCGAGCTCCCCGAGGAGGCACGAGCCCGATGACCCGCGTCCTCGTCGTCGACGACCACCCGATCGTCCTCTCCGGCTTCACCGCGCTCGTCGGCTCCGACGAGGACCTCGAGCTCGTGGGTGCCGCGCGGAGCGTCGCCGAGGCCCTCGCCATCGAGGACGAGGTCGACGTCGCGGTCGTCGACCTGCGCCTCCCCGACGGCGACGGCATCGAGCTCGGCGTGGAGCTCAAGAGGCACCGGCCGCGGGTGCGCGTCGTCGTCCTCACGATGCACGCGGACGAGGACGCCGTGATGCGGTGCCTCGGCTCGGGCCTCGACGGCTACCTCCTCAAGGACTCCGACCCCGAGGACGTACTCACCGCCATCCACTCCGCGGCCCGGGGCACCCTCGTCCTCGGCAGCGGGGCGACCGCACCCGTCGTGGCCGCGGCAGCCACCGCGCCCCGGACCGACACCCTCGCCGTGCTCGACAGCCGTGACCTGGAGATCCTCGAGCTGCTCGCCCGCGGGCTGCCCACGTCCCAGGTGGCGGCCCGGCTCTTCCTCGCCCCCAAGACCGTCCGCAACCGGGTGTCGGCGATGCTCGGCAAGCTCGGCGTCGGCTCCCGCGAGGACGCCGTTGCGCTCGGCCGCGCGGCCGGGATGGGCCGGGCCCGCGGCTGAGCAGCCGGGGCGATTCGCCACGGGCGCCGCGAGGTGGGGAGGATGGGCGCATGAGCGAGCGCGCCTACCTCGTCACGGTCGTGTGCCACGGCAACATCTGCCGCTCCCCGATGGCCGAGTTCATCCTCCGCGAGGCCTTCGAGGACGCCGGGCTCGGCAGCCTCGTCCGGGTCGACTCCGCCGGTACCTCCACGGAGGAGCTCGGCAACCCGATGCACCGTCGCACCCGAGCAGCCCTCCAGCGGCACGGCCACCGCGACCTCGGCTGGGACCGGCACCGGGCCCGGCAGTTCCAGCGCGGCTGGTTCGACGAGGTCGACCTCGTCCTCGCCGCCGACCACCGTCACGCCGACCGCCTCGAGCGGCTCGCCCGCGACGAGGACGAGGCGGGGCGCATCCGGATGCTGCGCTCCTTCGACCCGGAGGCCGTCGCGTCCGGTGACCTCGGCATGGAGGACCCCTGGTACGGCACGGATCCCGACTACGACCGCACCCACGACGAGATCACCGCGGCCGTGCCGGGCATCGTCGAGCACGTCCGCCGCGAACTCGACGAGCGCTGACCGCCGCGCGGGCGGTCAGCGGACGACGTCGTAGACCGCCATCCGGATGCCGTTGCCGTAGGTGGCGTGCTCGACGAGCTCCAGCCGCTGCTTCTTCCCGCCCTCGGTGACGAACAGCCGGCGCCCGGAGCCGAGCACGACCGCGCCGATGGTCACGCCCGCCCACCGTCACCTTGCGCGACCTCGACCGGACGACGCCGACGGGCACGGCAACGCGCCCGGGACCGCTCTGGGATGATGACGGCCATGACCCGCACGACCGACGTCCC
>CAVSQS010000007.1:0-55110 GCA_963730165.1 uncultured Actinomycetota bacterium | reverse complement strand
GGCGCCCCGGGCGCCGCCTCCGGCCTCCGGGGCACGGTGTCCCTCGCCGACATCACCCCGCCCATCGCCCTCGGCGCGCTCGACGGCCGCTACCGCTCCGTGGTGGCGCCCCTCGTCGACCACCTCTCCGAGCCGGCGCTGAACCGCGCCCGGGTGCACGTCGAGGTGGAGTGGCTGATCCACCTCACCGAGCAGCAGGTCGTGCCGGGCGTGCGCCGGCTCACCGGCGCCGAGCAGGCGGCGCTGCGCGAGGTCGTCACGAGCTTCGGGCAGGCGGACATCGACGAGCTCGCCAGCACCGAGCGGGTCACCCAGCACGACGTCAAGGCGGTCGAGTACTTCCTCAAGGCGCGGCTGCGCACCATCGCCCCCGCGCCGGAGGACGCCGGGCTCGCCGAGCTCGTGCACTTCGCCTGCACGAGCGAGGACATCAACAACCTCTCGTACGCGGTCATGGTCAAGGGCGCGGTGCAGCAGGTCTGGCTGCCGCGCGCCACCGGGCTGGTCGAGGCACTCACCGGCATGGCCGACGGCCTGCGCGAGGTGCCGCTGCTCGCGCACACCCATGGCCAGCCCGCGACCCCGACGACGATGGGCAAGGAGCTCGCCGTCCTCGCGTGGCGGATGCGCCGCCAGCTCGCCCGGGTCGACGACGCCGAGTTCCTCGGCAAGCTCAACGGCGCCACCGGCACCTACGGCGCGCACCTCGCGGCCGTGCCCGACGTCGACTGGCAGGAGGTGAGCCGCTCCTTCGTCGAGCATCTCGGCCTCACGTGGAACCCGCTGACGACGCAGATCGAGAGCCACGACTGGCAGGCCGAGCTCTACGCCGACGTCGCCCGCTTCAACCGGGTGCTGCACAACATGTGCACCGACGTCTGGTCCTACATCTCGATGGGCTACTTCGCCCAGGTCCGCGGCCAGGGCACGGTCGGGTCCTCCACGATGCCGCACAAGGTCAACCCGATCCGCTTCGAGAACGCCGAGGCCAACCTCGAAGTGTCCAACGCCCTCCTCGACGTCCTTTCCTCGACCCTGGTCCAGAGCCGGCTCCAGCGCGACCTCACCGACTCCTCGATGCAGCGCAACATCGGCTCCGCCCTCGGCCACAGCATCCTCGCGATCGACAACGCCCAGCGTGGCCTCGCCGGCCTCGACGCCGTGCCCGAGGCGATGGCCGCGGACCTCGAGGCCAACTGGGAGGTGCTCGGCGAGGCGGTGCAGTCCGCGATGCGCGCCCTCGCCGCCCAGGGCGTGCCCGGGATGGACGAGCCGTACGAGCGGCTCAAGGAGCTGACCCGGGGCCGCCGCGTCGGCCACGCCGAGATCGTCGAGTTCGTGCGCGGCCTCGGGCTGCCGACGGAGGTCGAGGCGAGGCTCATCGCGCTGACACCGCAGACCTACGTGGGGCTCGCGCCACGCCTCGTCGACCACCTGGGCTGACCCGCGGCGGCGCCGGGGGCCTCATCCAGCCGGGATGATGCGCGCCCTTCGGGACAGGAAGCAGAGTCACGCTCGCAGGAGCGACGCCGCCGGCCGTCGCCACGACCAGACGAGGCTGAGATGACGACGGCGTCGCCCCGATTCCCGGTGTTCCAGGGCATCCTGCCGCTGGACCGCACACGCATCCCGATGGACATCGCCGCCGGCGTCACGCTGGCGGCGCTCGGCATCCCTGAGGTGATGGGCTACACCTCGATCGCGGGCATGCCGGTGATCACCGGGCTCTACACGATCCTCATCCCGATCGCCGTGTTCGCTCTGCTGGGGTCCTCGCGCCATCTCGTCGTCGGCGCCGACTCGGCGACCGCCGCGATCATGGCCGCCGGGTTGGCCGGGATGGCGGCCACCGCCTCACCGGAGTACGTCTCGCTGGCCGGGGTGCTGGCCCTGATCACCGGCGGATACCTCGTGCTCGCCCGTCTGCTGAGGCTCGGCTTCATCGCCGACTTCCTCTCGCGCAGCGTGCTCGTCGGGTTCCTGACGGGCGTCGGCATCCAGGTGGCGATGGGCCAGGTCGGCGACATGCTCGGCGTCCCCGGCCAGTCGGGCGGGACGATCGAGAAGTTCGTGGCCACGCTCGGTGACCTCGGTGCGAGCAACGCGAGCACGGTGTGGGTCTCGGCCGCGGTGATCGCGGTGATCCTCGGGTCCAAGGCCCTCTCGCCGCGCATCCCCGGGGCCCTCATCGCCGTGGTCGGGGCCATCGTCGTGAGCTGGCAGCTGGACCTGGCCGGCGACGGGGTGGCCACCCTCGGCGTGGTGCCGAGCGGCCTGCCCAGCTTCGGCGTGCCGTCGGTGACCTGGTCGCAGGCCGGGTCCCTCCTCGGGACCGGTGGGCGCCATCTTCGTCGTCGTCCTCGCCCAGAGCGCAGCGACCTCGCGGGCCTACGCGGCCAAGTACGAGGAGCCCTTCGACGAGAACGTCGACCTCGTCGGCCTGGGCGTGGCCAACGCCAGCGCGGGCCTGTCGGGCACCTTCGTGGTCAACGGCAGCCCGACCAAGACCCAGATGGTCGACGGCGCCGGCGGCCGCAGCCAGCTCGCGAGCCTGACGACGGCCGTCATCGTGCTCATCGTGCTGCTCTTCCTCACCAAGCCGCTGCAGTACATGCCCACCGCCGTGCTCGCCTCGGTGGTCTTCCTCATCGGGATCGAGCTCATCGCGGTCAAGGGCCTGCGGGAGGTCTACCGGATGCGGCGTGACGAGTTCGTCATCGCCGCCCTCACCGGCTTGCTCGTCGTCACCGTGGGCGTCGAGCAGGCGATCGTCGTCGCGATCATCGCCTCGGTCATCGACCACCTCCGTCGCAGCTACGCACCCAGGGACGTCGTGGTCGTGGCCGGGGACGACGGCCACCTCCGCTCGCGGCCGGTGGCCGAGGGCGGGCAGCTGGTCCCCGGTCTCGTGGTCTACCGGTTCTCCTCCGGCCTCTACTACGCCAACGCGAACCGCTTCAACGAGGAGGTCCTCGGGCTCGTCGACGGCGCCGACCCGGCCACCCCGGTCCGCTGCCTGGTCCTGGAGGCCTCGGCCGTCGTGGACGTCGACTACAGCGGCGGGCTGACCCTCAGGCAGGTGGTCGAGGAGCTGCACGACCGCGGCGTCCGGCTCGTCGTCGCCCAGGCGGCCGACGACGTGCGCGCCGAGCTGGACCGGTTCGGCATCACCGAGGCGATCGGGTCCGACGGCTACGTCGAGACGGTGGACGATGCCGTGAGGGCCCACCAGGCGGCCGACGGCGGCACGGTGACCGACGGGACGGCACCCTCCCCCCCGGTGGCGGCCGAGCCCGCTCCCGAGTGACGCGCTGGAGCCCCGGGGCGGCGTGCCGGCCGGTGGGGACCGCGCCCCCGGTGGCCGCCGGCGTGACACGCTGGGGGCGTGGCAACGACAGGAACCCGGCCGGTCGACCGTGACGACCTCGACGGCATCGCGATGGCGCTGCCGGAGGTCACCCGTCAGGGCTCGGACGAGCACCCCGCCTACGCGGTGCGGGGGAAGACGTTCGTCGTCTGGCGCGAGCCTCGCCCGGACGCCCTCGACCCCGGGACCGGGGAGCCGATGGACGACGTCATCATGCTGCGCGTCCCGGGGCCCGGCGACAAGGAGGCCATCCTCCGGTCGGGGCGCCCGTGGTTCACCACGCCGCACGTCGACGGGTACTCGGCGGTGCTCGTCCGGGAGCGCGACCTGGGTGAGCTCGACTACCTCGAGCTGGCCGAGGTCGTCACCGACGCGTGGGCGTCCCGGGCTCCGGCGAAGCTCGTCAGGCAGCACCTGGGCTGACTGCTGCGTCGAGTCGCGTGGAATACCCCTTGGGGGTATGGTTTTGCCATGACCGTGAGCCCGCAGAGCCCGGCGGCAGAGGCCGCCACGCCCCATCCCGTGACGCCCGGCTACGCCGACAACAAGGCCGCCCACCTGCGACGCCTGCGACGGATCGAGGGCCAGGTCCGCGGCATCGCGCGCATGGTCGAGAACGACACGTACTGCATCGACGTCCTCACCCAGGTGAGCGCGGTGACGCGGGCCCTGCAGGCGGTGAGCCTCGGCCTGCTCGAGGAGCACATCGCCCACTGCGTCGTGGAGGCAGCACGCGAGTCCGACGAGGCGGCCGCGGAGAAGGTCGCCGAGGTCCAGGCCGCCATCACCCGTCTCGTCCGCAGCTGAAGGGAAACCCCCGTGACCCAGACCACCGACCAGCGACCCGGCGAGGTGCACGAGATCGACCTCGCCATCACGGGGATGACGTGCGCCTCGTGCTCGGCGCGCATCGAGCGCAAGCTCGGCAAGCTCGACGGGGTCGACGCCGTCGTCAATCTCGCGACCGAGAAGGCGACGGTGCGCTACACGGGCGCCATCACCGTCGAGGACCTGCTCCGGACAGTACGGAAGACCGGCTACGGCGCCGAAGTGGTCGGAGAGGGCCAGGCACCAGTCGTCTCCCCCGCGGAGGTGCCCCCGGCGCGACCCGAGGCTGACGCCCCCCGACACGACAGTGCCGAGTCGGGAGGGCAGGAGACACCCGCCGCGGCGTCCGGCGACAGGTCGGGGCTGCCCACCGGGGCCGGCGCCGCAGAGCGCGCCGCGGCCGGGGCACGCCACCACCAGGTCGCCCGACAGGAGGTGCTGCGCCGGCGCGCCGTCGTCGCCGCGGTGCTCACCGCACCGCTCGTCGTCATCGCGATGTGGCCCGGCCTCGACCTGCCGAACGAGCCGTGGGTCCAGCTCGCGCTCGCGACCCCGGTCGTCGCTTGGGCCGGGTGGCCGTTCCACAAGGCCGCCGCGACGAACGCCCGGCACGGCGCGTCGACGATGGACACCCTCGTCTCGCTCGGCGTGCTCGCCGCCTATCTCGTCCTCCCTCGTCGTCGTCCTGCGCGGCACTGCCGCCGGAGGCATGACGGGCGAGGGGTCGCACCTCTGGTTCGAGTCCGCGACGGTCGTCACGACCTTCCTCCTCATCGGCCGTTGGATGGAGGCGCGTGCCACCGACCGCACCCGCGACTCCCTCCGTGGCCTGCTCACCCTCGGCGCCAAGGACGTCTCGATCCTCCGCGAGGACCCCGCGACCGGGGCGAGCACCGAGGAACGCGTCCCCGTCGAGCGCCTCGGCGTCGGTGACCGGTTCGTCGTGCGACCCGGCGAGAAGGTCGCGACCGACGGGCGCGTCGTCGACGGCCGCAGCGCCGTCGACGCCTCCCTCGTCACGGGTGAGTCGCTGCCCGTCGAGGTGGGCCCGGACGCCGAGGTCACCGGGGGGACGGTCAACACGACCGGCCGCCTCGTCATCGAGGCCACCCGGGTCGGGTCCGAGACGACCCTCGCCGGCATCGCCCGCCTCGTCGAGAGGGCACAGACGTCCAAGGCCCCGGTCCAGCGGCTCGCCGACCGGGTCTCGGCCGTCTTCGTGCCGATCGTGCTCGTGCTCGCGGCCCTGACCTTCGCCGGCTGGTGGCTGGCCACCGGTGACCCGGCCCGAGCGCTCGAGGTCGGCATCACCGTCCTCGTCATCGCCTGCCCGTGCGCGCTCGGGCTGGCCACGCCGACCGCCCTGCTCGTCGGCACCGGTCGGGGTGCGCGGATGGGCATCCTCATCAAGGGCGCCGACGTCCTGGAGGACACCCGTCGGGTCGACGCGGTCGTCCTCGACAAGACCGGGACCGTGACCTCCGGCCGGATGACGCTCGTCGACGTCACGACGGCCGGACGTCTCCCCAAGGACCAGGCCCTGCGCGCCGCGGCGGCCGTCGAGTCCGGCAGTGAGCACCCGGTCGCCACCGCGATCCTCGCTGCGGCGACCGCGCGGGCTCTCGAGGTCCCCGGGGCCGCCGACTTCGAGTCCCTCCCCGGCGCCGGTGCGCGGGCCCGGATCAAGGACACCGTCGTCACCGTCGGCCGCGCCGACCTCTTCGACGAGGTCCCGCCCGAGCTTGCCCGCCCGGGCGCCGAAGGGACCACGGTCTGGGTCGGCTGGGGTGGGCGGGCGCACGCCTCGCTGACCGTCGCCGACACCGTCCGACGCAGCTCGGCACGCGCCGTCCGCGACCTCACCGACGCCGGCCTGACCGCCTACCTCCTCACGGGGGACCACGACCGCGCCGCCCTCGCCGTCGCCCGGGACGTCGGCATCCCCGCGGGACGGGTCGTCGCCGACGTGCGTCCCGAGGACAAGCACGCGATGGTCGCCGACCTCCAGGCCCGGGGCAAGGTGGTGGCGATGGTCGGCGACGGCGTCAACGACGCGGCCGCGCTCGCCCAGGCCGACCTCGGCATCGCCATGGGGTCCGGGACCGACGTCGCGGCCGATGCCGCCGACATCGTCCTGCTGCGGGCCGACCTGCCGGCGGTCGTCGACGCGATCGAGCTCTCGCGGGCAACCCTGCGCACCATCCGGCAGAACCTCGGCTGGGCCTTCGGCTACAACATCGCGGCGATCCCGCTCGCCATGGCCGGCCTGCTCAACCCGATGATCGCCGGCGGCGCCATGGCGATGAGCAGCGTGCTCGTCGTGACGAACAGCCTCCGGCTGCGGCGCTGGAGCCGCCGACCCTGAGCGCCCGGGGCCGATCGGGTCAGACGGTGACCTCGCCCTGCGGGGTGTCGAAGGTCACCGACATCAGCCCCGGGGTGCCGTGCGGGGCGACGAAGCTGAACTCGATGACGGTCGAGGTGTAGTCGGCCGGTAGCCCGAGCCACTCGCGCACGCGGTCGGGGTCGCCGGCGATCTGCAGGGACTCGATGGTCACCGGCGATTCCGCCTCGGCGGACGGGTGGGGGACTCCCGCCTCCCACTCGATGAAGAACGGGAGCTGGGGGTCGGCCTGCAGGCCCTTGACCCCGATCTGCTTCCAGCGCAGCTCGACCCCGTCGGGACGGTGCCGGTTGCCCTGGACCGCCTCGCGCCCGAGGCGCTCCTCCTGCTCGTGGATGTCGTCGACGCAGACGACCCAGCCGAGCCAGCCGCCGCCGGCCTCGGAGCGGGCCCGGACGACCTGGCCGAAGGGCGCCTTGTCGGCGGCGGGGTGCTCGAGCACCTCGACGACCTCGACGTAGCGCTCGTGGGCCAGCGGGAGGATGACGTTGCGGGTCCCGAAGCGTGGGTGGACTCCCCCGTCGACCGGCGTGACGCCGATCAGCTTCGCGAGGCGCTCGGCCGTGGCGTGCAGGCCGTCGTGCTCGGCCGCGTAGACGACGTGGTCAACTCGCATGACGTTCATCGTCGCACACGCGGATCAGTGCTCCTGACCACCCCCCGAAGGTCACGAACAGGTCACGGACCTGCGCGGACGCAGCGGCGCGCACCGGGCCCACCCTCCTCAGCCCGAGCGCTGGCGGACCGCCTCGTAGAGGACGACCGCCGCCGCGGTGGCCGCGTTGAGCGAGTTGACGCGGCCGGCCATGGGGATGCGCACCCGCGTCCCGGCCGCCGAGAGCACGGTGGCGGTCAGCCCCTCCTTCTCCGTGCCGACCGCGACCGCGACCGCGCCGCGGTAGTCGGCGTCGGTGTGCAGGAGCTCGGTGTCGGGAGTCGTGGCGAGAAGCCGGATGTCGCTGTCGCGCAGCCAGTCGAGCACCTCGGTGACCGGAGCCGAGGCCACCGGGACCGCGAAGACCGTGCCCTTGCTGGCCCGCACGACGTTGGGGTTGCCCCAGTCGGTGACCGGGTCGGCGGCGATGACGGCGGCGACTCCGGCGGCGTCCGCGGTGCGCAGCACGGCGCCGAGGTTCCCGGGCTTCTCGAGTCCCTCGCAGACGAGGACGAGCGGGTCAGGCGGCAGCGCGAGATCGGCCAGACGGACCCCGGCCGCGGGGACGACGGCGAGGAACCCGTCCGGACCCTCCCGGTAGGCGACCTTCTCGAACGCCGCCCGGCCGCACCGGATGGTGCTCGCACCGGCCGCCCGCGCCCGTTCGACGAGCCGGGACCGATCCTCGGGGTCGAGCATGAGCTCCGGGCAGTGCAGCACCATACGGGGCACGACGCCGGCGTCGAGGGCGAGCTCGAGCTCCTCGTAGCCGTCGACGACGGTGAGCCCCGCCTCCTCGCGCACGCGCCGACGGCGCAGCGCCGCGACCGCCTTGAGGCGGGGGTTGGACGCGGAGGTCACGTGCAGCTCGGCCATGGCAGGGCTCAGCATCCCACGGCGCCCGTGCTGCCGGGCAGCGCGCCGCGCGCCGCCGAGGAGCCCGGCACCGAGCACCCTGCAGCACACCCCCCGTGGGGTATGAATGTCCGATGACCAGCGACGACGTCCCCACCCGGGAACGGTCTCGGGCCCGCCGCCTGAGCCGTGCCGGCGTGTACGCCGCGGTCACCGCCGTCGTCTTCTTCGGCGTCGGGTTCCTCATCCGCAGCAGGTGGGACCCCCTCATCGACCTCGACGACGCCGCGATCCGGGCCATGACCGACGTCACCAGGCAGCACCCCGCCCTGCTCGACGCGCTCATCACCTGGCAGGCGGTCTTCCTGCCCCGGAACCTGTATGCCGTGGGCACGCTGCTCTGCCTCTGGGTGTGGTTCGGTGCGGGCCTGCGCACCCGCGCCTGGTGGGCCTTCGGGACGATGATGTTCGCCTGGTTCATCGAGTTCGCGGGCAAGTTCGTCTTCCAGCGGGCCCGGCCCGTCATCGAGGACCCGCTCTCCAAGGCGCCGGGCTACTCCTTCCCGTCCGGCCACGCCCTCGGCTCGGCCGCCTTCTTCACGACCGTCGTCATCCTCCTCTGGCCGGTCGTGCAGGCCCGGGCCTGGCGCGCGGTCATGGTGACGGTCGCCGTCGTCTGCGTCGTCCTGACCGCCCTCGACCGCACGTTCCTCGGGGTCCACTACCCGAGCGACGTCACGGTCGGCGTCATCACCGGCGTCGGGCTCGTCCTGGCCTCGTACGCCGGCTACAGCGGGTGGGACCCGCCGGCCCCGCGACACGCTGACGACCCCGACACCGCATCCACCGGGTCCCGTCGGGACCCCGTCCACAAGGAGGCCTGATGGCGTTCCTCACCCGCTGGGACGAGGACCACTCGCGCCCGACCTTCCTCGCTGCGCTCAAGGACGCCTTCCTCCGCGCGGCGCTCCCGTCGCTCCTCGTCTTCGGCTTCGTCCTCGCCGTGGGCGGGCTGCTCATGGGGCCCTTCCACGGGCTCGCCCGGAGCGAGAACGCGGTCAACGTCTGGTTCGAGGAGCGCCGCACCGCGACGATGAACACCGTCTCGCACCTGATGTCGATGATCGGCAACACCGAGTACGTCATCGCGATGGCGGTGCTCGTCGCCGGCCTCGTCTGGTGGCGGACCAGGGAGTGGTGGTTCGCCGTCGTGCCGCTCATCGCCATCTCGCTGCAGGCGACGTGGTTCGTCATCGCGGCGTGGGTCGTCGGCCGCGAGCGCCCCGACGTGGAGCACCTCGACCCCGCGCCCCCGACCTCGAGCTACCCGAGCGGGCACGTCGGGGCCTCGACCGCCCTCTACGTCTCGTTCGCCCTGATGGCGACCCGCATCCCCCACCCCGTCGCCCGCCGCGTCCTCGTCACGCTCTGCCTGCTCGCACCGGCCCTGGTCACCTACGCACGGCTCTACCGCGGCATGCACCACGTCACCGACGTGCTCATCGGGGCCGTCAACGGCGTCGCGTGCGCCCTTCTGGCGTGGAACTACCTGCGCCGCGACGGATCCCACGCCGAGGACGGCGACGACGTCGAGGAACCTGCTCAGGCCGCGGCCTGAACCGGGGCGCACCGGCGGGTCAGAGGCGCGCGTACCGCGCGCGGGCGAAGGAGTAGACGCCGTAGGCCGCGATTCCGGCCGCGACCACGGTGAGGACGTACGGGCCGGCCGGCGCCTCCTTGAAGGTCTTGAGCGCACCGTCGAGGCCCTGCGTCTTGTCGGGGTCGGCGGTCCACGCCGCGTAGAGGAAGAAGAAGCCGACGACGAACAGCGCCAGGCCCTTGGCGACGTAGCCCACCTGGCCGGCGCGCACCGCCCACTGCCCCGGGTGCTCCTCGAGGTCGCCGAGGAACTTCTTCGTCCCGCCCTTGTAGACGTGGTAGCCCGCGACCCCGAGCACGACCAGGCCGATGGCACCGACGACCAGACGGCCGCCGGTGTGGCTCATCAGGGTGGCGGTGAAGTCCTCGGTGGACTTCTCGCTGTTGCTGCTCCGGCCCAGCGCGACGATCTTGAAGGTCGTCCAGGCGAAGAAGAGGTACATGACGCCCTTGGAGACCAGCTTGACGAGGTCGCTCGTCTCGTGGCGACGCACGATGCCCTCGGTGACGTTCCAGAACGCGAGGAGGAGGAAGCCGACGACGCCGACCCAGAGGAGCACCGGGCCGGTCGTCGAGCTCGCGAGCGTCTGCAGCGCTCCCGAGGAGTCGGCCTGCTTCGAGCCACCGCCGACGTTCCACGCCACCTTGACCGCGATGTAGGCGATGAGCAGGTGGAGCACACCGAGGATGCCGTACCCCAGGCGGGCGCCCCACTCGACGACCGGGCTCTCGTTGGCCTCGTTGGTCGCTCGGGTGACGTCGGTGCTGTCCATGAGCAGACACCCTGCCACCGGCAGGGGGCCGCGAGCGCCGATCGAGGCACCCGGGTCCGCCCGCGCCGGTGTGGGGAGTCAGCCGCGCTCGGCGAGGAAGGTCGTCAGGACCAGAACGAGCCCGTGCTCGTCGACGTGGCCGGCGACCGCGTCGGCGACCGCCTTGACCTCGTCGGGTGCATTGCCCATCGCCACCCCGTGGGCGGCCCAGCGCAGCATCTCGACGTCGTTGCGCTGGTCGCCGACGGCCAGCGTGTGGTCGGGCTCGATGCCCAGTCGGCGGCGGACGCCCTCGAGCGCGGCCGCCTTCGACACGCCCTCGGGAGTGATGTCGAGCCACGCGCTCCAGCCGACGGCGTACTCGACGCCGTGGAGGCCGATCCGGTCGGTCCCGGCGAGGAACTGCTCGCTCGTGCTCTCGGGGTCACGGATCGTCAGTCGGGTGACGGGGTGCTGCATGAGCTCCTCGAACGACACGACCCGCGGAACGCCGTCGAGCTCACCGTCGGGGAACGGCGCCGAGACCTTGAACCCCACCCCGATCTCCTCGACGGCGACGAGGGCGGTGGGGAACTCCTCGCGCAGCACGCGCAGGGCCGGCCCGGGATCGAAGGTGACCGCCTCGAGGACCTCGTAGCCGTCCGGACTCGCGGGGTCGAGCCGCAGGGTGATCGCCCCGTTGGCGCACACCGCGTAGCCCGCGAGCAGGCCGAGCGCGTCGAGGATCGGCAAGGTGCCGACGATCGCCCGGCCGGTCGCCAGGACGACGTGGTGACCGGCGTCGACGACGGCGCGGACGGCCGCACGGACCTCGGGGTGCAGCTCGCCGTCGTGGTCGACGGTCGTGCCGTCGATGTCGAGGCACACCAGGTGTGGAGATGTCATCGCGGCCCACGCTACCGACCGCTGGTGACCGCGGGGTCGACGTCCGCGGGCGCAGCCGGGGACGGCAGGGTCAGCGGACCGGGGTGAGCAGCTCCAGCCCGAGGTGGGGCTGGAGCGCCTCGGGAACGACGACGGCGCCGTCGGGCTGTTGGTGGTTCTCGAGGATGGCGACGATCCACCGGGTCGTCGCGAGCGTGCCGTTGAGGGTGGCGGCCACCTCGTTGCCGTGCTCGCCCCGGAAGCGGGTGTTCAGTCGGCGGGCCTGGAAGGTCGTGCAGTTCGACGTCGAGGTCACCTCGCGGTAGCGCCCCTGCGACGGCACCCACGCCTCGCAGTCGTACTTCCGGGCCGCGGGCCCGCCGAGGTCTCCCGCGGCGGTGTCGATGACGCGGTACGGCACCTCGATCGCGGCGAGCATCTCCTTCTCGAAGGCGAGCAGCCGCGCGTGCTCGGCCGCGGCGTCCTCGGGCCGGCAGTAGACGAACATCTCGATCTTGTTGAACTGGTGGACCCGGATGATGCCGCGGGTGTCCTTGCCGTACGAACCGGCCTCGCGCCGGTAGCACGTCGACTGGCCGGCGTAGCGCAGCGGTCCGCGCGAGAGGTCGACCACCTCGTCGGCGTGGTAGCCGGCGAGCGCGACCTCCGAGGTGCCGGTGAGGTAGAGGTCGTCGGCCTCGAGACGGTAGACCTCGTCGGCGTGCTGGTCGAGGAAGCCGGCCCCCGCCATGACCTCCGGCTTGACGAGGGTCGGCGTCACCATCGGAACGAAGCCGTGCGCGACCGCCTTGGCGAGGGCGAGGTTGAGCATCGCCGACTCCAGGCGCGCCCCGACGCCCTTGAGGAAGTAGAACCTGGCGCCCGAGACCTTGGCCCCGCGCTCCATGTCGACGGCGTCGAGGGCCTCGGCGAGCTCGAGGTGGTCCCGGGGCTCGAAGCCCTCGGCGGCGAAGTCGCGGACACGGCCCACCTCCTCGATGACTGCGTAGTCGTCCTCGCCACCCGCCGGCACCCCCGGCTCGACGACGTTGCCGACGGTGCGCAGGAGGGCATCGAGATCCACCTGGGCGGTGTCGGCATCCGCCTGCAGCCGCTTGACCTCGGCGGCGATCTCCTTCGTACGTGCGAGCAGCGCCTGCTTCTCCTCGCCCTGGGCGCGCGCGACGTCCTTGCCCATCGACTTCTGCTCGGCACGCAGCCGCTCGTACGCGGTGAGGGAGGCGCGGCGCCGCTCGTCGGCGGCCCGGATGGCATCGACGACCGACTCGTCCTCGCCCCGGGCGCGCTGGCTCGCACGCACTGTCTCGGGGTCCTCCCGCAGCAGCCTGATGTCGATCACCCGGGGAGTTTACCGACGCCCCACCCTCGACCTCGCCCGACTTCTTGCGAATGCGCCACCGGACGGCCGCGGGAAACGGCCGGCCACGGTGGGTGATTCGCCATCAGTGCCGATGGGGTGGGGTCAGTCGGGGCGGCCGGTGACGAGCAGCCCGGCGCCGAGGCCCACCATCATCAGGCCGCCGGTGCCGCCGACCCGCTCCATCCGCTGGGGTGAGCGCGCGAACCACTCGCGCAAGCGCGAGGCGGCGAGCGCCACCGCCCCGTCCCCGACGAGGGCGATGACCGCGAAGACCGGCCCGAGCACGAGCAGCTGGGGGCCGACGGCGGAGGCGGGGTCGACGAACTGCGGGAGGAGGGCCGCCAGGAGGACGAACGACTTGGGATTGGTCACCCCGACGACGTACCCGTTGCGCAGCGCGTGGACGGTCGGCGTCGCCGTCGGGACTCCGCCGACGAGGGCTGCCGCGACCTCGCGCCGGTGCCGGAACGCCTGCACCCCGAGCCAGAGGAGGTAGACCGCACCGACGACCTTGATCACGGTGTAGGCCGTGGCACTCGCCGCGATGACGGGACCGAGGCCCACGGCGAGGCCGACGATCTGGGTGAGGATGCCGAGGGCGTTCCCGACCACCGTGAGCAGCGCCTCGCGGCGTCCGGCCGAGAGCGCGCGGCCGATGGTGAACAGGATGCTCGGGCCGGGGATCGCCACGACGACGACGGAGGCGAGCGCGAAGGCGCGCACGGCGGACGGGCTGGGCACCCGCCCAGTCTCGGGCACGCCCGCAGGACTCGTCACGCGTGTTCCGTCGCCGGGGGACGCCGGGCGTCCAGCCACCGCAGGACCGGCGTCGCGAGGATGCCGTGGACGAGCACCGAGAGCGCGACGGTGAAGCCCACCGTCGACCACATCCACCGCTCCTCCGAGAAGGCCGCGGCCCCGGCCGCGAACGACAGGTAGTAGACGGACCCGACGCCGCGCACGCCGAAGAACGCGACGACCAGTCGCTCGCGGTGGTCGAGCCCGGCCGCTCCCACCTGGGTGCGGTGCCCGAGGAAGGCGAGGTACCCGGCGACCGGACGGATGACGACGAGGAGCGCCAGGCCCACGACCACCCCGCGCCAGTCGAGGTTGGCGAGCAGGCCGTTGGTGAAGGAGAACCCCAGCCCGAGCAGCACGACGAGGGTGAGCAGTCGCTCGAGCCGCTCCATGGTCTCGTGCATGTGCTGGTGGTACTCGTGGTGACGCTCCACCGAGCGCAGGGTCACCGCGCACGCGAAGACCGCGAGGAACCCGTACCCGTGGACGACCTCGGCCAGTCCGTAGACGAGGAGCAGGGCCGACAGCGCGAGCAGTGGCTCGCCGACCTCGGCGAGCCGCAGCGACCGTCGCGGCGCCCGGAACGCCAGCCGTCCGAGCATCCACCCGACGGCGACCCCCACCGCGACACCGACGACCACCTTCCCCACGAGCTCCCAGGCAACCCAGCGCAGCACGCCGCCGGCCCCGAGGCCGAGCCCGGACGGCACCCCCGCGGCGAGGAAGATCGCGGCCCACACGAACGGGAACGCGAGCCCGTCGTTGAGCCCCGCCTCGCTGGTCAGGGCGAACCGGACCTGGTCCTCCTCGTCGACGTCCTCCCCGGCGCCCTCGGGCGTCGGCCCCTCGACCTGCGCATCGGAGGCGAGGACCGGGTCGGTGGGCGCGAGCATCGCCCCGAGCAGCAGCGCCGCGGGCAGCGCGATCTGCAGCGGACCCCAGGCGAGCAGCGCCACCCCGAGGATGGTGAGCGGCATCGCGATGCCGAGGAGCCGCCAGGTGGGCGACCAGGAGGCCCACGAGGAGCGCAGCCGTGGTCGCAGCGGCCGGTCGATGGCCAGCCCGACGCCCATGAGCGCCACGAGGACGGTGACCTCGGTGAGGTGCTCGATCCAGGGCCTGGCGGCGACGGGGTCCAGCCGCACGCCGTCCGCCGCCGGGAGCAGCCCGATGAGCATCCCCGTCGCGACGAGCACGATGGGGGCCGAGAGCGCGTAGCGGTGGAGCAGGCGGGGCAGCAGCGCCGCGAGCAGCAGCGCGGCACCCAGCAGGACGTAGACGAGCTCCGCGCTCACGAGGCGCGACCGGGAGTGCGCGTCACGGGATGGCGACACCGACGTCGTGGAGGTGGTGCGCCAGGTCGTGCAACGTGTACTGCCCGAGGCTGAGGACGGTGAAGCGTGACCCGTCGGAGCGGGTGCCCGGACGGTCCCAGGCGGGGCCGGTCACCCCGTCGTAGACCGCCGCGAAGCCGGCAGCGGCGGCGGCGAGCTCGCCGGCGACGCGCGCGGGGTCCTGCTCGCCGTAGTGGTCGGCCACCGCCGTCTCGTCCTGATCCCAGTCCTCGAAGCGGGGGTCCTCGGACTCGAGCATCGCCCGCACCCGGCGCTCGAACAGCCGGCACACGTCGCGGACGTGGCACGCGTACTCGAGGGCCGACCAGGTCGCCGGGTCGGGGCGTCGACGGACGTCGGGGCGCGCGAGGACCACGGGCCACGGCGCGGTGACCGCCCGGATGCGAGCCGCCACGCGGTCGGGGGCGAAACCGGCGGCCTCGACACCACACTCGGGGCAGCGCCGCTCGAGGGTCCAGGTCCAGTCCTTGGTGTCCGGCTCGATGCCGGAGGGGTCCCCCGGGGACGTCGTCATGTCGCGCAGCCTACGGCGGTGCGGGCCGTGCGTCGGTGCTGCGGTACCTTCCACGACATGTCGTGGCAGGAGATCGGGACGTGGGTCGGCGTCGGCGTCGCGGTGCTCTTCGCGCTCGTCGGGCTCTACCTCGTCCTGTCCTCGCGCGAGCCGCGCCGCAACGGTGCGCACCGCCCTCGGCCGGCCCGCGACAGCTTCCGGGCTGCCGATGACGAGCAGGCCCCACCCCGCAAGCAGGTCGCGGTCGTCGTCAACCCCACGAAGTTCGACGACATGGACGAGGTCCGCCGGCGGCTCGCCGTCGTGTGCGAGGACCACGACTGGGCCGAGCCGATCGTCCTCGAGACGACCGAGCACGACGTCGGCTTCGGCCAGACGCGCGAGGCCGTCGACCGGGGCGTCGACCTGGTCTGTGCCCTGGGCGGTGACGGCACCGTCCGCGCCGTGGCCCAGGAGCTCGTCGGCTCCGAGGTCCCCCTCGGGCTCCTGCCGGGGGGCACGGGGAACCTGCTGGCGCGCAACCTCGAGCTGCCCGTCGACTCACTGGAGAAGGCCCTGGTGGTCGCTCTCACCGGCCGCAACCGGCACGTCGACGCCGCCTGGATGACGCTCGAGCCCGTCGACCTCGAGCTCGAGGAGCACGTCGGCGAGGGCTCGTCCGCGGGTGAGCGGCGCCACGCGTTCTTCGTCATGGCCGGCCTCGGCCTCGATGCCGCGATCATGGAGTCGACGTCCGAGGAGCTGAAGAACAGGATCGGATGGGGCGCCTACGTCCCGGCCGGGTTCAAGAACTTCCTCCGCGAGCGGTTCAAGGTGACCCTCACGCTCGACGGTGGGGACCCCGAGACCAAGCGGGCACGGATGGTCGTCATCGGCAACTGCGGGAAGATCACCGGCGGCATCGACCTCCTCCCGGACGCCGAGCCGGACGACGGGCTCCTCGACGTCATCGTCCTGGCCCCGCGCGGGCTCGGCCAGTGGGTGTCGGTGGCGGGCCGAGTCATCACCAAGAGCGACCGCACGACCGCCCACCTGTCGCGCTACCGCGCCACCCGCACCACCGTCTCCCTCGACGAGCACCAGCGCGTCCAGGTCGACGGCGACATCATCGGCGAGGCCCGCGAGCTGGCCTGCGAGGTGCAGCCGCGGGCGCTGATCGTGCGCACCCAGCGGGGCAGGGGCGCCTCCTGACCTCCGCCCGTGACGGGGGCTAGAACTTGCGTTCCCGCCAGGGCCGCTCGAACGGCAGCCGCCACGTGAAGGGCGCGATCAGCTGGTGGATCTGGTTGGGGCCGTAGGTGCCCTGCGCGTACGGCCGCACGGGGGGCGGGTTGTCGAGCAGCGGCTGGCTGATCTCCCAGAGGCGCTCGATGCCGGTCGCGGACGTGAACAGCGTCCGGTCGCCGCGGGCCGCGTCGTAGAAGAGCCGCTCGTAGGCCTCGAGCACCGCGCCGGCCCAGGTCGTCTCCTGCATCGAGAACTGCATCGAGAGCTTGTCGAGCCGGAACCCGGGCCCCGGCCGCTTCCCGTAGAACGAGAGCGACATGCGTGACTTGTCCGCGAGGTCGAAGGTCAGGTGGTCGGGACCCTGGTCGCCCACGCCCGACCCGGCCGGGAACATCGACTGCGGCGGCTCCCTGAAGGCGATGGAGATGATCCGCGCGCCCTCCGCCATCCGCTTGCCGGTCCGCAGGTAGAAGGGCACCCCGGCCCACCGCCAGTTGTCGACGTAGCACTTGAGGGCCACGAACGTCTCGGTCTCGCTGTCACCGGCGACGCCCGGCTCCTCGTGGTACCCGTCGTACTGACCGCGGACGACGTCGCCGGGCTGGACCGCCTGCATCGACCGGAACACCTTGTTCTTCTCGCGGCTGATCGCGCCGGGCTCGAGCGCGGTCGGGGGCTCCATCGCGGTGAAGGCGAGGATCTGGAACAGGTGGGTGACGACCATGTCGCGGTACGCGCCGGTCGTCTCGTAGAAGTCGGCCCGCTGGGTCAGGCCCAGCGTCTCCGGGACGTCGATCTGCACGTGGGAGATGTTGTTGCGGTGCCAGATCGGCTCGAAGAGGCCGTTCGCGAACCGGAACGCGAGGATGTTCTGGGCCGGCTCCTTCCCGAGGAAGTGGTCGATGCGGAAGATCTGCTCCTCGTCGAAGACCTCGTGGAGCTGACGGTTGAGCGAGACCGCGGACGCGTAGTCGCTCCCGAACGGCTTCTCCATGACGACGCGGCTGTTGCGCGCCAGCCCCGCCTCACCGATGGTGCTCACCGCGGACAGCGCGGCCTTCGGCGGGACGGCGAGGTAGTGCAGGCGCAACGGGTCCGACCCCGGCAGCTCGGCCTCGGCGCGCTCGACGGCGGCCCGCAGCGCGTCCACGCCGGCCGAGAGCGGGACGAAGTCGAGGCGTTGGGCGAACTCGTGCCAGTCCTCGTCCTTCATCTCGCGGGTGCTGTGCTCGCGGATGGCGAGGAGGGCGAGGTCGCGGAAGCCGTCGACGCTCAGCTCGTCGAGCGAGGTGCCGACGACGCGCAGGTCGTCGAGCAGCCCGGACTGGAAGAGGTGGAGCAGCCCCGGGATCAGCTTGCGCTGGGCGAGGTCGCCGGTGGCCCCGAAGAGGACGACGGTCGTGGGCGCGGTCATGGCCCCAGCCTGTCGCGCTCCGGGCGGCCCCGCCAGCCCCCGGCGGTCAGGAGGAGGAGACCGAGGGGAAGGAGGATGGCGTCGGTCGCTCGACGTAGAGGTTGCCGCTCAGCTCACGTCCCGTGGCACTTGGCCGGCAGATCGTGATGTAGGTCGCCGGCACCATCTCCCGGACGAGGAGCGTGTGCGTGGCGCCGACCGGGATGTCGCGGGCCTCGCCCACGGTCTCCTGACCGGCGTCGTAGACGAGGACGTCGAAGCTCGCCTGCGCCGACCCGTCGTTCGTCACGACGAACGCGACCGCGCCGGGGGTGGTCGTCGTCGGCTCGACACGGCAGGCGTCGTCGGTCGCGGTGACCGTGACGACCGAGTCGGCGACGCTCGTCACGGTGGGCTCCTCGTAGACGGCCCCGTCGAAGGACTGGCCGCACCCGGCGAGGACGAGGGTGGCGGCGGTCACGAGGGTCGGCGCGAGGGGGATGTGGCGCATCGTGGGCTCCGGTGGGGAGTGGGACACCCTTCCCGTACCCGCGAGCCCCAGTTCGGACACCCCGTCAGGCCGGTACCCGGGAGCCCGGACCCACGCGGTGGGGGCATCCCCCCGGGCTCAGCTCGAGGACGGTGACTCGGTCGGGGCCGTGACCTCGAAGTCGGCCCGGATGCCGTCACCGGTCATCCCCGGCTTGCAGGCCGTGACGTAGTCGCCCTCGACGACGTCGGACACGGTGAGCGTGCGGGTCAGCCCGGGGCCGATGTCCTCGACCTCGCCGGCGATCTCCTCGCCACCGATGTAGAGGTAGAACTCGGTCGGCTTGCTGCCCTGGTTCGTCACCTCGAAGGCGAGCTTCCCGGGGGGTGCGGAGGTGGCCGACAGCTCGCACGAGTCGTCGGTCGAGGTGACGGTGATGACCGTGTCGGCGGAGGCGGCGGCGGCGGTCCCGTCCGAGGCCGAGCCGTCGTTGGCCTGGCCGCATCCGGCGAGGACGAGCACAGCGGTCGTCAGGGACAGGGCGGCAGCGCGGCGGCGCATGGCAGAGCTCCTCATGGTGGTGGGTGGGGTGGTGCGGGTGACGGTCACGCGTGCGTGCGCTGGCCGTCCGTCGACGGGGCGTCGGCGGGCGCCTCGGGGGCCGCGGCGACGGTCGCCCGGGTCGGCCGGAGGAAGAAGAAGAGCACGGTGCCGACGTAGAGGACCCAGGCGACGGCCTGGAGCACCGTGGTCTGCGGGGTGAAGTTGAAGACGCCCTTGAGGAGGGCGGCGTACCAGGTGGACGGGTCCACGACACCGGAGACGTCGAACGCGAGGTTGTCGAGACCGGGCAGGACGCCGGCCTCCTGCAGGTCGTGGATGCCGTAGGCGAGGATGCCGCCGGCGACGACGACGAGCGCGACTCCGGTCCACCTGAAGAAGAGGGTGAGGTTGATGCGCAGCGCCCCCCGGTAGATGAGGTAGCCCAGGAGCACCGCGGTGCCGAGCCCCACGGCCCAGCCGAGCAGCGGGAGGTTGTTGCCCTCGCCTGCTGCCTGCGCGGTTGCGTAGAAGAAGATGGCGGTCTCGAGCCCCTCCCGCCCCACGCCGAGGAAGCCGACGAACGCCACGGCGAGCGGGCCGAGGTCCAGGGCGCGGTCGAGCCGCCCCTTGAGCTCGCCGGAGATGGTCCGGGCTGCGGACTTCATCCAGAACACCATGGCGGTGACGAAGCCGACGGCGATGATGCTCGCCGTGCCGCCGATGATCTCCTGGGCCTCGAACGACAGCTGACGGGTGCCGAAGGTGAGCACGGCGCCGAGGACGACCGAGAGCGCGACGGCGGTGCCGACACCGAGCCAGACGTAGCGCACGCCCCACGTGCGGTTGGTCTTGACGAGGAAGGCGAGCAGGATGACGACGACGAGCGCCGCTTCCAGGCCCTCCCTCAGTCCGATGAGGGCGTTGCTGACGAACATCGAGGCTCCGTCCACGAGTTAGGCAGTCCTTACTCGTCTTAGGTAACCCTAACCGCCCGCTCGGGGTCAAGTCGGCTCCCGGACGGCGGCACGTTCCCCGGCGCGAGCGGCAGGGGCCCCGGCAGGCCGCTCAGAGGAGCTGAGGCGACCCACCCGGGGTCGCCGCGCTGATCTCCTCCTCGGTCGGCTCCCTCGCCTCGCGTGCCTCCGGGGGGAGCAGGTCGACGATCGCGTCCATGATCCGGCGGGTGTCGGCGACCGGCGAGCGGTACTTGAGCCCGACGGGCGGCCCGACCCGCACGCGCACCGTCGGCGGGTCGGTGAGGTTGAGCATCCGGGGGACCGGCGAGCTGCGCGGCCAGACCTTCTCCGTCCCCCACACGCCGAACGGGATGACGGGGACGCGGGTCGCCGCGGCGAGCCGCGCGGCACCGGTGCGGCCCTTGAGGACGGGGTCGTAGAAGGCCGCGCCGCGCGGGATGGTGCCTTGGGGCAGGACGCAGACCAGCTCGCCACCCTCGAGGGCGACGGTCGCGGTCTCGAACGACTCGGCGGCTCCGCCGGCCCGGTCGACCGGGATGCCCCCGAGGGCCGCCGCGAGGGCGCCGACGACGGGGACGTCGAAGAGCTCCTGCTTGGCAAGGATCCGCCCGGTCCGGCCGGTGGGACGCATCATCTGGATCATCGCGAGGATGTCGAAGTAGCTGCGGTGGTTGCCGACGAGGATCGCCGGGCCGGTGCGGGGGATGTTCTCGGTGCCGGCGACGTCGAAGCGTGCGTACGGCGTCGTGAGCAGCGGGTGGCTGGCGAGGAAGAGGAGGCGCTGGAGCTCGACCCCGACCACCGGCAGCTTGACCACCCCTGGCGAGACGTCGAAGTGGACGATCGGCCACCCCCGGGCGAGGGCGTAGACGGTCAGCCTCGGGTCGGGGTTCACCGCGGCCGGCCGGCCCACCGCCGAGAGGAGGGGCAGGTCGTAGATCGAGTCGGAGTACGCGTAGCTCTCGGCGAGGTCCACGCCCTGGGCCTCGGCCCACTCGCGCACCGCCTGCAGCTTCCCTCGCGACCAGACGAAGGGGCCGTCGAGCCCACCGTCGAAGGTCCCCTCGTCGGTGATGCGGTAGCGGGTGGCGATGACGTGGTCGACGCCGAGCCGGTCGGCGAGGGGTTTCACGAGGTGGTAGGGCGTCGTCGTCGCGAGGACGACCGGGCGCCCGGCCGCCCGGTGCTGCTCGATGAGGCTGAGCGCGAAGGGGTGGATGGCGCGGGCGATCACCTCGGCGGCGGCCGCAGCCGCCGCGTCGAACGTGGACTCCGACCGGCCCCGCGCCACGAGGGTCGCCTGCCGGGCCAGGGCGATCGAGGGGAGGGTCTCGCCGACGGTGTCGAAGATCTTGTAGAGCAGCCCCTCGCCGGGCAGCCGCCGGGACACGACACCGAGGTCGTACATCGCCCGCGAGAGCAGGGGACCCGTGCCGCCCTGGAGCAGCGTGCGGTCGAGGTCGAAGATCGCCGCTCCAGCCATGGGGCCGAGGCTACTAGCTGTACTCGGCCGGGACGTTGGTGACGCGGATTCGTTGACGATGGGGAGAACCTCCGGGTGAGGTGTGGGGTGTCTAGGTCCTACGCCGCCCGGAGGTTCTCGTGGTCCACGCTAACGCTCGTCTGACTGTTCATGGTCGTGCTCTTCTGGTGGACCGGGTTCGCCGGCAGGGGTGGGCGGTGGCCCATGCCGCGAAGGCGATGGGTGTCTCGCGTCAGTGCGCGCACCGGTGGGTCGCCCGGTTCGACGCCGAGGGCGCTGCCGGGCTGTGCGATCGGTCGTCGCGGCCGCGTTCGAGCCCGCGTCGCACCAGCGCGGCGGTGGAGGCCGCGATCGTGGCGGCCCGGGTTGAGCACCGGCGCGGGCAGGACTGGATCGGTCCCGAGCTGGGAGTGCCGGCCCGGACTGTCTCCCGGGTGCTGCGCCGCCACGGCGTGCCCTACCTGCGGGTGCTGGACCCGCTGACCGGTGAGGTCATCCGCGCCTCCAAGGCCACCGCCGTCCGGTACGAGCGGGACCAGCCCGGGGAGCTGGTCCACGTCGATGTCAAGAAGATCGGGAAGATCCCCGACGGCGGCGGGTGGCGGGCCCTGGGCCGCGCCGCGACCGTGGCACACAAGCACAAGAAGACGCGCATCGGGTACGACTACGTGCACTCGATGGTCGATGACCACTCCCGCCTGGCGTACAGCGAGATCCTTCCCGACGAGAAGGGCACCACCTGCGCCGGCTTCATCACGCGGGCGGCCGCCTACTTCACCGATCACGGCATCGACCGGATCGAGCGGGTGATCACCGACAACGCCTTCGGCTACCGCCGCAGCACCGCGTTCGCCGCCGCGGTCACCGCGATCGGGGCCCGGCAGAAGTTCATCCGCCCGCACAGCCCCTGGCAGAACGGCAAGGTCGAACGCTTCAACCGCACTTTGGCCGCCGAGTGGGCCTACCGCCAGGTCTTCACCAGCAACCACGCCCGCGCCGACGCCCTTGCCCCCTGGCTCGAGCAGTACAACACTCGACGACGCCACACCGCCCTCGGCGGGTTACCGCCCCTCAGCCGCCTGTCACCAACCTGATGGCCGGGTACAACTAGCCGGGACCGCCGACCGGGGCCGGCGGCCTACGCTGGGGGTATGACGCGCACGCCGCTCACGGCCTTCGTGCTCGGTGGGGGCGGGGTCCTCGGCGCCACCCAGGTGGGCATGGTCCGCGCGCTGGCCGAGCGCGGCATCCGGCCCGACGTCGTCCTCGGGACGAGCATCGGGGCCCTCAACGGCGCCTTCGTCGCGGCCGACCCGACCGAGACCGGCGCGACGCGCCTCGCCGAGGTGTGGGAGGCCGTCGTCCGCGAAGGGGTCTTCCTCGAGAACCCGGTCCGCCAGGCGGCGAGGGTGGCGAAGTACCGCACCCACGTGCTCTCGAACGCCCCGCTGCGCCACGTCATCGACGAGTACCTCCCGGTCGACCGGTTCGAGGAGCTCGAGATCGCCTTCCAGTGCGTCGCAGCGTGCATCGAGGACGCCGGTGGGAGGTGGTTCGACAGCGGCGAGCTCGTCTGGCCGGTCGTCGCCTCGTGCTCGGTCCCGGGGCTCTTCCCGCCGGTGGAGATCGAGGGGCGGCACTACCTCGACGGGGGCCTGGTGCACTCGATCCCGGTCGGCCGCGCGCTGACGCTCGGTGCGACCCGGATCGTCGTGCTCCAGGTCGGGCGGGTCGAGCAGCCGCTCTCGCCACCGACCAAGCCGTGGGAGGTCGGCACCGTCGCCTTCGAGATCGCCCGCCGGCACCGCTACGTCCACGAGATCGAGTCGGTGCCTCCGGAGGTCGATCTCCTCGTCCTGCCGAGCGGGGCGTCCAGCAGCCCCAACCTCTCGCTCGGCCAGGCCCGCACGGCCCGGATGCGCGAGCGGATGGAGCGCGCCCACGCCGCGTCGGCGGCCTACCTCGGGGACGCGCTCGCGGGTCGGTAGCCGCCTCGCGACGCACCGTGGTGGCCCGAAACCCGACCGGTGCCCCCGACCACCCCAATACGCTCTGTCCCATGGGACTGCGCGGCGTGCCACCACCCCCGTTGCTCGTGCGGCGCTTCCTCCACGTCGTGTGGCCCCTCGTCGGGGTCGTGGTGACCGGGCTCGCGGTCCCGGTGATCATCGCCGGCGCGTTCATGGTCGTCGTCGACCGCAGGGCCCGCCTGTTCCGGACCGCGTGGCTGGCCGTCGTCCTCATGTGGGTCGACATCCGGATGCTCGTCTCGTGCTGGGCCCTGTGGGCCCGCACCCCGGACGGGTCCTCCCCGACCTGGAGCACGGACCACGAGCGGCTCTTCTCCCAGGCCCTGGACTCGCTGATGTACTACGCGCGCCGGTGGGTCGGCCTGGAGGTACGGCTCACCGACCGGATGCACTTCGGCTCGCACGCCCACCCACTCATCGCCCTCGCACGCCACGCCGGGCCTGCCGACTCCCTCGCCATCGCCTGGCTCCTCTCGCGCACCGCAGGGCGCCTGCCCCGCATCGTCCTCGCGGAGGCACTCCGCTGGGATCCCGGCGTCGACACCATCCTCACCCGCATCGACTCCTTCTTCGTGCCGTCGTCGTCGGGCCGGGGTGAGGACCGGGTCGCCGGTGTCACGCGGATGGCGGAGTCGATGGGCACCGGCGACGTCTTCCTCATCTTCCCCGAGGGCCAGAACTGGACCCCCCAGCGCCGCGACGGCGTGATCCGGCGGTTGCGCGACCGTGGCGAGGCCGAGCGCGCCCGCCGGGCCGAGGAGCTGCGGCACGTGCTCCCGCCCAAGGCGCGCGGGGCGTGGGCGGCACGGTCGGCGCGCCCGGGGGCCGACGTCATGGTCGTGGCGCACGCCGGGTTCGGGCAGCTGAGCACGCCGCGGCTCATCTGGGACGCGATGCCGTTCCACGACCGGCCCTTCCTCGTCAAGACGTGGACCTACGCCGCCGAGGAGGTTCCCGACGAGCCGGTGGCCTTCTCGGCCTGGCTCGACGACCGCTGGCGCGAGGTCGACGCCTGGGTCGACGCGCACACCAGCCGACCCGGCTGGGTGCCGCCGGGTGGCGGGGTGGACCCGACCTCGACGGACAGCGCCGCATGAGGAGATCCACCATGGCCATCGTCGCCGCCGTCATCGCCGTGGGCGCCCTGACGCTCCTGCTCACCTCGCGCCCGGGCGGCGGACCGGAGGGGACGCCGGTCGGCTCGCTCGAGGAGGTCCTCGGGACCTTCCAGGCGGTCGACACGGCCGGGGCGCCCGCACCACTCGTCGCACCCGTCGGCCTGGAGGTCGCCCCGGGCGGGGTCTTCGTCGACACCGGCTGCAACACCGGCCGTGGCCCGGCGCACGTCACGGACGGTCGCCTCGTCGTCGACGCCTTCGTGACGACCCGCCGGGCCTGCCCGCCCCCGACCGACGCGCAGGAGCGGTGGGTGCTCGAGATGTTGTCCTCGGGCCCGCGGATGCTGCGCTCGGACTCCTCCCTCTGGTTCCTCTGGGGCGAGGGGGAGACGTACCGACTGGACTTCGAGCTGGTGGCTCCCTCGAGCGAGAGCCCCGCTCCGAAGGTGTGACCGGCGGGCCTCAGGCGTGCCGCAGACCCCGGATGGTGTCGAGCCAGGCCCGGGCGGACGCGAAGTCCTCGTCGCTGGCCCGCGGGCCGATCGTCGCCCGCTGCCGGTCCGCCCGTGGGTAGGAGCCGAGGAACCGGACGTCGGCACAGATGCGCTTCAACCCGGTCAGCGCCTCCCCCAGGCGCTCGTCGAGCACGTGCCCCTCGACGTCGACGGAGAAGCAGTACGAGCCCATCGACGCCTTGGTCGGCCGTGACTCCAGGCGGGTCAGGTTGATGCCGCGTGCGGCGAACTGCTCGAGCAGCTCGAGCAGCCCACCGGCGTGGTCCTCACGCTGGTAGAGGACCACGGTCGTCTTGTCGGCGCCCGTCGGCCGCGGCAGCCGACCCGGCCTGGCGACGAGGACGAACCGGGTCACCGCCGCCTGCATGTCGCCGATGCCCTCGGCAAGGGGGGCCAGCCCGTGCAGCCGCGCGGCAGCCGGGGCGCACACCGCCGCCTGGTACGACTGCGGCTCCGCGACGAGCGCCTCGGCGGCCGCGGCCGTGGAGAGGGTGGGCACGTAGGCGGCGTCCGGGAGGTTCGCGGCCATCCACCCCCGCACCTGCGCCCACGCGTGCGAGTGGGTCCCGACCGCGCGGACGTCGCCGAGAGCCGTCCCCTCACGCGCGGCGAGCACGAAGCTCACCGGCACGAGCACCTCACCGGTGACGAGGAGCGGGTCACCACTCGCGAGGGCGTCGAGGGTGGCGGACACCCCGCCCTCCACGGAGTTCTCGATCGGGACCATGGCGGCGTCGATCTCCCCGGCGCGCAGCGCCGCGAGGGCCGCGTCGACCGACCCGAAGGGGGCACGTGGCGACCCCTCGGCATCGGCCCACGCATCGAGGGCCATCGAGGTGAAGGTCCCCTCGGGACCGAGGTACCCGTACCGGGTCATGGCTGCTCCTTGCCGGTGCGGGCCGCGGCCAGCGCCTGCTGCTCCTCGGGGCTCAGGGTGGCGTCGGACTCGCCGCCGACGACTCCCTTGGCGTAGGTGCGCGACTCGCCGCGCGCGTGGATCGAGCTGATGACCAGGCCGTCCCCCCGGTCGTCGACGACGGCCGCGCTGAAGCTGAGCCGTCCGCCCATGTCGGCGAACGCGTCGTAGCGGACGACGGCGACGTGCCGCAGCGACTGGGCCAGGTCCGCCCGCAGCGCGGCCAGGTCGGCCTCCCCCGCGGGCCGGTGGGCCTCCAGGGCATCGAGCCGGCGCCGCAGCGCGCCCTGGCGCCGCAGCAGCACGAGGACCGCGACCACCGCGAGCAGGACGAGCGCGGCGGCCACGGCACCGACGCCCACCTCGAGCGGGGTCACTCGCAGCACGCCCACAGGCTAGGCCGAGGACGCCTCCTCGGGCCGGAGCGTCCCACGACCCGCGTCCGCGGAGCTCGGCCCGGCACCCTCGGGGCGCTCACCGGGTCGCACGGCCCACCAGAGGAGGAAGAGCGCCCCGAGGCCGCCGACGACATCGGCGTTCTGGAGGATGCGGCCGGGCAGCTCCGGCCAGTCGCGCTGCCCGAGCCAGTCGATGCCCCACCACGGGAGCCGGCACAGGAAGAAGGCGAGGACCGCGAGGGCCGCCCAGCGGCGACGGGGCTCGGCCTCGGGCCGCGCGCCGAGGAGGGCGAGGACCACGACGACCACCCAGTGGTAGTGGTGGATCCACGCGACCGGCGACAGGAGGCACGCGAGCAGGCCGACGACCGCGACCTCGCCGATCGAGTCGCCCGCGAGGAAGTAGCGTCGCGCCAGCCAGAACCCGAACGCCCCGACGAGCGCGACCGCCGCGATCCAGATGAGGTCACCGGCCGGGCCCTGCGGTCCGATCCGCAGCAGCATCCCACGGATCGACTGGTTCGCCGTCCCGGCGTTCGGCCCGAGCCGTGCCGGGTCCTGGAGCGCCCCACCCCAGAACGCGAAGGATGCCTGCGGCAGCAGGAGCCAAGCCGCGACCGTCACCCCCGCAGCCGTTCCCGCGGCCGTGGCCGCCTCGCGCCAGCGGCGCGTGAGGAGGAAGTGGACGACGAACACGCCGGGCGTCAGCTTGACCGCCGTGGCGATGCCGACGAGGACCCCGCGCGGCACCCGGTCGACGAGTCCCGGCCGGGGCTCGCGCAGGTCGAGCAGGCACAGCAGCACGATGAAGGCGTTGACCTGTCCGAACCGGATGCCGTCGGCCACCGGGTGCAGCCAGAGCATCGGCGCGGTCAGCGCGGCGAGGGCGAGGGCGCTCCAGGCGCCGGCCCGGTGGATCAGGCGGTACCCGGCGTACCAGACGATCGCGGTCGTCGCGATGACCTGGAGTCCGGTCCACAGCCAGCCGACCGCCCCGAACGGCAGGAAGGCCAGCGGAACGGCGAGGAACCCGGCGAACGGCGGGTACGTGAAGGGCAGCAGCTGGGGGCTCTCGGTCATCGCGGCGTAGATCGGCCGCCCGTAGATGATGGAGACGCCCGCCTGGCGGTAGACCTCGACGTCGACCTGCCACTGGTCGAGCGGCCAGAACACGAGGTAGCGCAGCACGACCGGCGACGCCGCGAGCAGCACGAGCGCGGCCGCCGTCGCCCACCGCTGCCACGGGTGCGGCATGGCCCGCTCGGCCCACGCGGCGACCCTCGCCCACCCGGCGCGGGCGCGGCTCACCGGCCGGGGGCGGGGCGCGGCGGCTGGGGTGGGCGGGGTGGGCACGATCCCCATTGTCGGGGATGGTGGTCGCCGGCTGGATTCGGCAGCCCCGTGCGCACTGCCTATCCTGTCCGGCGTGACCCGCAGAGCCCTGGCCGTCGCGCTGACCCTCGTGGTGGCGCTCGGCGGGCTCCTCGTCGCGACCGCCTCGGCCCGGTCCTCCTCCGACCAACCGAGCGGCGCCGTCGTCGTCATCGCGACCGGGGGGATCGGCTGGTCCGACGTCAGCGAGGACGCCACCCCCAACCTCTGGCTGCTCCTGCGCGACGGATCGTCAGCCGCCCTGTCGGTGCGGTCGGTCTACTCCAACACCTGCCCCATCGACGGCTGGCTCGGGCTCTCCGCGGGAGCGCGCGCCGCCGCACCGCGCGAGGGTGAGGCGAGCGACCCGGCCGATCGACCCTGCCCCCGGCCGCCGTCGGTCGTCGGCGACCGCATCGCCGAGTGGCCCCAGTACGAGGCGGCCGCGGCGGAGACCCGGTACGACACCCGGCTCGGCCTGCTCGCCGGGACGCTCGGCGCCGAGGGCCTCTGCGTCCGCTCCATCGGGCCGTACGCAGCAGCCGGTGGCGCCCTCCCGGACGGGTCGGTCGAGCGGTGGTCCACCCTGTCCTCGAGCGACCTGATGACCGACCTCAACACCTGCCCGGTCACCCTCGTCGACGTCGGGGTCCTGCGCGACCCGCAGGACGTCGCGGACGGCGAGTACACGGACGCGACCCGCCGGCACCAGCTGACCGAGATCGACACCCGCATCGGCCAGGTCCTCGAGGCCGGGCCGAACGGCGCCGACTACGTCGTCGCGAGCATCTCGGACGCCGGGGTCAGCGAGCGGCTGCGGCTCGTGGTCGCCCGCGGCCCGAACTTCGGGCCCGGCACCCTGGTCTCGGGGTCGACCGGCCAGAAGGGGCTGGCCCAGGCTCCCGACCTCACCGCGACGGTCCTCGCACGGGTCGGGCTCGACGTGCCGCCCGCGGTCGCCGGCTCACCGCTGACGAGCGACCCCGCGCCGGACAACTCCGAGCGCCGTGCGGACGCCCGCCTCACCGCGCTGCGCGACTACGACGAGGCCAGCCACGCCGTCCACGGGCTCGTCGAGCCGTTCTTCCAGGTCTTCGCGTACGGCCAGCTCCTCATCTACCTGCTCGTCCTCCTCGTGTGGAAGGGCCGGATCGGCTCGGACGCCTCACGCACGGTCGTCCTCTCGCGAGTGCGCAAGGTGGCGGTGGCGGCGGCCGCGGTGCCCGTCTCGACCTTCCTCGCCAACCTCCTGCCGTGGTGGCGCTTCCCGGTGCCGATGCTGTCCGTCGTCGCGGCGGTCGGCCTGTTCGTCGCGCTCATCGCCTTCGCCGCGCTGCGCCCACCCGTGGGAGGGTGGGCGCTCGGTCCGATGGCGCTGGTCTCCGCCGTCACGGTGCTCGTCCTCACCGTCGACGTCATGACCGGCTCGCGACTCCAGCTCTCCTCGCTCATGGGCCTCCAGCCGGTCGTCGCCGGCCGCTTCTACGGGATGGGCAACCCGACGTTCGCGCTCTTCGCGACCGCGACGCTGCTCCTCGCGACCGCCGTCTCGTCGTGGCTGGTCCGCGCCGGGCGTCGCCGGGAGGCAGCCGTCGCCGTGGGCGCGCTCGGCGGCTTCGCCCTCGTCGTCGACGGAGCGCCGTTCTGGGGCGCCGACGGCGGCGGCCCGCCCGCCCTGCTCCCCGGCGTCGTCTATCTCATCCTCGCGGTCCTCGGGCTGCGGATGACGTGGCGACGCGCCCTCGCGGTCACCGCGGCGGTCGTCGGCCTCTTCTTCCTCGTCGCGGGCCTGGACTGGCTGCGCGCGCCGGAGAGCCGGACCCACCTCGGCCGCTTCGTCCAGTCCATGATCGACGGCACGGCGGGAGACATCATCGTCCGCAAGGCCCAGCAGAACCTCGACATCCTGCTCGGCAACGCCCCGCTCACCCTGCTCGTCCCCGCGGCCCTGGTGTTCGTCATCGTCATCCTCGCGCGTCCCACCTCGTGGGGCTCGCGCGCGCTGCAGCGCTCCTACGAGCAGGCGCCGACCCTCCAGGCCGGACTCGTCGCGCTCCTCGTGACCCTGACCATCGGGTTCCTCGTCAACGACTCCGGGGTGGCGATCCCGGCCGTCGGCGCCACCCTCGCCGTGCCGCTCATCGTCTCGGTGTCGGCGGCACACCTGCTCGAGGAGGCACGCTCCCGCGCCGGGACCCGCGCCGCACGCCGAGCCAGATGACGGCCACCCAGAGCCCCAGCGAGAGCCACGGGGCGATGAGCCGGCGGTAGCCGAGCGTCACCGACTCGACGGTCGGCGTCATCCCCGGCACCCGACCGGGGACGTACGCGCCGGCCATGACGGCGAGCCGACCGAGGGCGAGGAGGTCCACGGGGCCGGGCAGCGCCGCCGGCAACGCCGCCCAGACGAGCAGGTCGTACCAGGGCAGCGAGTACGGCGCGGCCAGCGAGTACGCGAGGGCCAGGCAGGCGGTGACCCACAGCGCCACCGGGGCCAGTGGGCGGGCGGCGTCGAGGCCGGAGCTCACCGGAGCGGACAGTCGCAGGAGCATCCAGGCGAGGACCAGCGCGAGGAGCGCGGCGCCGACGCCGATGACGGTGCGGGTCGTCGGGTCCCCGAGCACCTCGCGCAGCGCCTCGAGCACCGGCCGCCAGGGGGTCGCGAGCGACACGGCGTGACGCGACCGGCGGAGCTGGTCGAAGACGTGTGGCCCCGCCCAGACGTGCAAGGGGACGGCGATGAGCAGGAGCCCGCAGACGAGCGCGAGGACACGCACCCCCGCCCCGGTGCTGGCGCCCTCCCCGCGACGGCGGAGCAGCCACCACGCGGCGAGCACCCCGACGAGCACGACCGCGTAGGTGATCTTCGTCGCAGCCGCCAGCCCGGCCACGGCTCCGGCGCCGAAGGCACCCGCGGGCCCGGTCCAGCGTGCGGCGACCACGACGACCCCCACGGCCAGGGCGGTGGCGACGACGTCGATGTGGGCTCCGAGCACCCCGACGCCGAGGACGAGGGGATTGAGCGTCCACAGCACGTCGACGCGTCCGTGTGCCTGCTCCGGGAGGGTGGTGCGCAGCAGCGCACGGACCCCCAGCCACGCGAGGACGACGATGACCTGCCAGGCCCAGACGCCCTCGCGCAGGTTGCCGCCGCCGACCCCGGCGGCCAGACCCTGCAGGAGGGTCCCGAAGGGCCCGTAGACGCTCGGCTCCTGCGTCCAGGGTGGCTCCACGCGGCTCGTCACGGGGTCGGCGCCACCCGCCCAGGTGTCGGGTGAGACCAGCCACGGGTCGCCGCCCTGGTCGAGGATACGGCCGTAGGCGAGGTAGTTGACGTGGTCGGCGGAGCCGAAGGGGGCCGTGAGCAGCACGAGGGCGGCGAGCCCCGCCGGCACCCACCAGGTCCGCAGCGGTGCGGGCCGGTGCCGCAGCCCGAGCCACACCGCGACGGCGCCGACGGCGTACGCGGTCCAGAGCAGACCCGTGACCGCCGCCGGCGAGGGGGTGACGGGCAGGAGCGGCCCGGGCGCCCACCCGGACGGGGTGAGGTCGGGCTGGGCGGCGTTCGGGCGCGAGAGCCCGACGACGAGGAGCAGCCCCACCGCGACGGCGAGGAGCGCGCTCCGTACGGCGCCCGCCCTCAGGCCCGGTGCCACGGCCGCCAGCCGCGCCGGACGAGGGCGAGCCACACGTCGCGGTACTGCTCGGCCCGGTGGACCTGGCCGCGCCAGTCGCGTCCGCTCACCCGGTGCTGGAGCTCGCACGGCACCTCGAGGACGCGCAGCCCGGCCCGCAGCACGTCGACGGTGAGCGCGGTCTCGACGCCCCAGCCCCGCGCCAGCGGAGTGGCGGCCTCGTAGGCCGCGGGCGAGAGGCACCTCATCCCGGAGAGGGGCTGGACGGCCCGGAAGCCGGTGAGCCGCGCGATGCCGTCGCGCGCGAGGCGGACGACGAGGCCGCGGCCGCCTCCCGACGTCAGCTGTGCGGGGAGGGTCGCGATCGTCATGTCCGCGTCACCGGTGAGGACCGCGTGGGTGAGCACCCCGACGTTGGCCGCGGTGTCGGCCAGGTCGCCGTCGACGAAGAGCAGCGCCGCCGGCCGGGCGGCGT
The DNA here is from genome assembly GCA_963730165.1 of uncultured Actinomycetota bacterium. Lineage (GTDB taxonomy): Bacteria > Actinomycetota > Actinomycetes > Actinomycetales > Dermatophilaceae > DASSQJ01. The sequence continues at coordinate 23,086 of CAVSQS010000007.1, read as the reverse complement.
CGGCCGGCGCGTCCGCACCGGCCGTGGCCGATCGCTCGAGGTCCCGCACCCGCGCGACGCCGGTCTCGAGGGCGGCCGCCTTGCCGCGGTTGCGGGCGTGTGAGACGACGTCCGCGCCGGCCGCGCGGGCCCGCTCAGCAGTCTCGTCGCCGCTCCCGTCGTCGACGACGACGACGCGGCCCACCTGGGGCAGGGCGCGGACCGCCGCGACGGTCGCGGCGATGCGCTCGGACTCGTCCTTGCACGGCACGACGGCGGCGACGCGGGTTGCCATCGCGGCGCTCATCCCCCGCTCCTCCCCGGCCGGCGGCATCAGCGGAGGGTGACCTGCCGGCTCAGCAGACCCGAGCGGGCGCGCCGCTGCTCGGCGGTGAGCGGGCCGTCGGCGGCGACCGCCGCGGCATAACGCTCACCCCAGGCCCCGAGCGCGTCCTCGTAGTCCGGCGCGTCGAGCTCCGGGTCGAGGTCCCAGACCGGCACGAGCAGGCCTGCGGCGCGGAACGCGCCGAGCAGACGGGTGCCGTCCCCGAGGCCGTCCTCGCCGGCCGCGTGGAGGCGGGCCAGCGCGTCGGTGGCCGCGTCCTCGTCCTCGGGCAGCACGAGGCGGATGTGGGTACGGTCACCGATCCGCACGAAGTAGGCGGACGGCAGGGCCGCCATCACGCTCGTCGGGACCACCGTCTCGTTCGCCCGCTCGAGGGACAGCTGGGCGTCGTCCTCGAGCTCCTGGCCCTCGACCCAGAAGTCGAAGCCCTCGTGCACGGTCAGCTCGAAGCCGCTGTCATCGGCGAGCACGTCCTGCAGGCGCGGGCTGTCGCCGGTCACCTGCGGGACGCTGGTGACCGGGTGGCCCTGTTCCGCCGCGAGCGCGGCGAGGAGCTGCGCGGCCAGGTCGCGCGACGGGTCGCCGCTGGAGTTGCCGGACTGCGAGCCGATGAGCACGGTGCCGTCGGTGCGGTGCAGGCCCGGCCACGCGAGGGGCAGGACGGTGGCGACGGTCACCTCGCGCGGTGCGCCCGCGGGGACGTGCTCGTCGCGGACGGTGACGACGGCGGTCGCAGCAGGGAGGATCTCGCGGATGGCCACCCAGTCGGTCTCGTTCGGCAGGCCGCGGAAGGGGCGGGCCTCGAACGGCGCCGGCCTCGGTCGCGAGCTGGAGCGGTCGCCGCCGCGCTGACGTCGTGATGCCTTGCCCATGCGCGTCACTGTAGTGGCGCGGCGAGCCGGGTCAGGTCGCGCGGCGGCGGCTCGGCCCGCCGAGCGTGGCCCACACGACGTTGCCGGTCCGGTCCTCGGTGACGCCCCACTCGTGCGCGAGGGCGCGGACGATGCGCAGCCCGCGCCCGGACGAGAGCCACACGGTGCGCGGCGCGGGCCGTGGCACGGTGGCCCCGCCGCCGTCGGTCACCTCGACCTCGACGACCTCGCCGCGGATCTTCCAGCGGACCCGGATCGTGCCGTCGGAGAGCGGGCGGGCGTGCCGGACCGCGTTCGTCAGCAGCTCGGAGGCGACGATCTCGCACTCGCCGACGAGCTCCTCCGGCAGGTCGCGCGCGGTGAGGTCGTTGACGATCTCGGTGCGGATCCTGCCGACCGACGACGGGTCGGCGGGGACCCGCACGGTGCAGATGATGCTGTCGACACCCGGCCCGGGTGACTCGGTCACGGTGAGCCCGGTGTCGGTGGCGGTATCGGTGTCGTCGATGTCCGTGAGGTCCTCGGCTGTCACCCCACCAACCTAGCGAACGGCCCCGACCCGGTCGATCACGTGGGCGGGCCGGTTGGTGATGATGACGTCGACTCCGTGGGCGACGCAGAGGTCGACGTCCGCGTCGGCGTCGACGGTCCAGACGAGCACCCGGTGGCCGCGCTCGTGGAAGCGCCGTACCAGCTTGGGCCTGCGGCGGAGCAGCCGGATGTCGAGCCCCACCGCCCCCACGCCGCGCGGCAGCGAGCCGTCCCATGCCGGCGTCGGCATGCCGGCGTCGACGAGGAGGACGAGCGGGATCCGCGGGGCGATCTCGTGGACGGTCCGCAGGGCCCGGCGCGAGAACGACATGACCTGCACCCGCGGTCGCCCCGCGATGTCACCGTCGGCGAGCCCGAAGGACCGCAGGACGTGGATGAGCGCCTTCTCGACGTCCTTGCCGTGGCGCGTCGGGTGCTTGGTCTCGATGAGCGTGACGGGCTCGCCGCCGCCCTCGACGAGGCTGTCGAGCAGGCGACGCAGCGTCAGCAGGTGGCCGCGCTCCGGGTCCTCCTCGGGGAGCTCGGTGTCGTCGCGACCGACCTTCCAGGACGCCCAGTCGAGCTCCTCGAGCCGTGCGAGCTCGAGCGCGGAGACGGCGCCGTTGCCGTCGGACGTGCGGTCGACCCTTCGGTCGTGCACGCAGACGAGGTGGTGGTCGGCCGTGAGCCGGACGTCGCACTCGATGCCGTCGGCGCCGAGCCGCACGGCGGCACGGTAGGCGGGCAGGGTGTGCTCCGGGTACGCCTCACTCGCGCCCCGGTGGGCCACGACGAGGGGGCGCGTGGACTGCACGTCGCTCACACCCCGATCATCCCCGACGACGCACGGCTGGCGTGCACCCGGGGGACGACGCGCTCACACTGCCGGACGCCGTAGCGTTCCACCATCGTGAGCCTGCCCCCCTTCCAGTCCCTCGTGGACGCCCACTGGCGCGACGTCGCGCGGCTCGCGCACGGGCTCGTCGGGCCGGACGCCGCCGACGACGTGGCCCAGCAGGCGTGGACCCAGGCGCTGGCGGCCTACCCCAGGCTCACCCACGCCCGGAACCTCCGGTCGTGGCTGCTCACCGTGACCCACCGGTGCGCCATGGACCACCACCGCGCCGCGCGGCGGACGACGCCCCACGCCGACCCCGTGTCGCTTGTCGGCGCGGCCACCGTCGCCGGGCCGGAGGCCCCCGACGCCGACCTCTGGGCCTGCGTCGCAGCGCTCCCTGCGCGGCAGCGCGACGCGGTCGTCCTGCGCTTCGTCGGCGACCTCGACCACCGCTCGGTGGCGAGGGCCCTCGGCACCACCCCGGGCATGAGCCGCCGGCTCGTCAGCGACGCGCTCGCGACGCTGCGCCTCGACCTCGACGACCGGGAGGACCTCTCGTGACCGACCCCTTCGCCGCCTTCGAGCCGCCCCTGGGCGGACCGCCCCGGCTCGACCCGACCGACGTCTCGTACGTCCTCGAGGACACCGCCGTCGGGCGGATGCTCCTCGCGGTCCGCGACGACGGGCGCGTCGTCGCCACCGCCTACGCCCCGGACGACGTCGCGGAGCAGCGCTGGCTCGGGCGCCTCGCCACCGGGGTGAGCCCGCGCGTCCTGCGCCACCCCCGCCCCACGGATGCGGTCCGGCGTGCCCTCGACGCGTACCTGACCGGGCGCACGCACGAGGTCGACGTGCCTGTCGACCTCGTGCTCGCCCGCCCGTTCCAGCGCGAGGTCCTCACGACCCTGCGGGACGGGGTCGGCTACGGAGAGCGGACGACGTACGGCGCCCTCGCCTCGGCGTCCGGACACCCCGGTGCCTCACGTGCCGTCGGAGCGGCCCTCGGGGCCAACCCCCTGTGCGTCACGCTGCCGTGCCACCGGGTCCTGCCGGCGACCGGCGGCCTGGGCGGCTATGCCGGTGGCGCCGAGGCGAAGGCGCTGCTCCTCGCCCTCGAGGGCGGCGCTCAGGCCGCCGAGCAGGTGTAGTTGCTGCTCGACCCGCCGCCCTGCCGGGTGATGGTGATCGATGCCGAGGTGGTCCCGGTGATCACCTGTCCCCCCGGGGCCGACAGTTCGCCGGTCACGGTCTGCGTACCGTTGTTGCTGATGCCGGAGGAGCTCATGGTCGCGGTGCCGGTCGCCGTTCCGCCGACCACCGGGATGAGATAGGTGTACGCGCCGGGAGTGCCCGGCACCAGCACCCAGGTGCTCTCCGGGGTGATGGAGAAGGTGCCTGACCCCGACGCGCGCCGGAAGGCCACCTGCAGCTGGGTGACCAGTGAGCCCGTGACGGACACGCTGAAGGTCCCGCTCGTGCTCGTGGCCGAGGCGCACCGCGCGCTGATCCCACCCGTTCCCCCGCTCGCGGCCATCGCGGGGGCGGCGGCACCGACCGCGACGACGGGCACCGCCCACGCCGCGCCGCGGGCGAGTGTGCGTCTTGTCGGTCGTGCGCGCCCGCGCTCGTTCGTCGCGTCCATCGCCTGTCTCCTCGCCCAGTGCCGGCCGTTCCATCAGATTCGGACAGGTTAACCGAATGGCGGTCCCCCGCACACATCGACCGTCAGGTGAGAAGGCTCGCTCAGTCGGCGCGCGGGAGCCGGCCGCGGGGTGCGTACCCACCGAGGAGCTCGGCCATGGCCAGGTGCGGCTTGGCCTCGGCGTGCCGGCCCTGACGCTGCAGCGTGCGGCCGAGGACGAGGTTGGCGTAGGCCTCGTCGGGGTCGTCGGCGAGGATGGCGCGGGTCACCCGCTCGGCCCGGCCGAGCTGGGCGGAGTGGTAGTACGCACGGGCGAGCAGGAGCCGCAGCTCGGTCGTGCCGTGGAGGGGCGGGTCGAGCGTGCTCGCGTCGACGAGCGAGGACAGCTCCTCGGCGGCATCCCGGTACTCGCCGTGCTCGAAGAGTCCACGCGCGCGCTCGTAGCGCTCGGCGAGGGTCGGCTCGGGAGTGGTCACGACACGGTTCAACGCGGTGGAGGGCGCCGCTGTTCCTCGGTGAGGCCCGCCGACCCCGCTGCCCGGTCGGCGAGCTCGGACCCCGCACCCTCGTAGAGCTGCAGTCCGGTGTGCGCACCGTGGCCGAGGGCGTCCTCGAGCTCGTCGTCGTACTGCGCCACGACGGCGATGGTGCCCTCGAAGCCGTTGGCGCGCAGCTGGGCGAGCGCGTCGCGGTTGTTGCCGTGGAAGGGCATCGCGAGCACGACGAGGGCAACGTCGCAGAAGGGCGCATCCGCCCAGAGCTCGGGGTCGGTCGCGTCCGCCTCGACCACCGCCACCCCCTCCTCACGCAGGGTCCGGCAGCGCTCCGCGGAGGACTCCAGGCCGACCACCCGCAGGCCGTAGCGGTCGCGCAGGCGCACGTGCGCCGACCGGCCCACCCGGCCCATCCCGAGGACCACGGCGTCCACCCCCGAGAGGTCGAGGGGCCGGTCCTCGGGGTGGGTCCGCTCGGCGGGGCGGTCGCCCAGCAGGGGTCGGAGCAGCCGGGAGAGGTACTCGGGGTGGCGGCCCGGCAGCGAGGAGAGGACGAAGCTGACAGCGACGGAGGTGGCGACGACCCGGACCCACTCCGGCGACAGCATCCCCGGCGGGGCGAGCGCGATGACGATGAGCCCGAACTCGGAGAAGTTGCCGAGGGCCACCCCGGTGAGCACCGCGGTGCGCCGACGGAACCCCGAGAGCCACAGGAACCCGGCGAAGGCGAGGACCTTCAGCGGCAGCAGGAGGAGCAGGGCCAGCCCCACGCCGAGCTCGTCCGCGGTCGGGAGGCCGTCGAGGCCGATCGCGACGAAGAAGCCGACGAGCAGCAGGTCCTTGACCGCGAAGAGGCTCTTGGACAGGTCCGGTGCGCGCCGGTGGCTCGCGAGCAGCATCCCCATGACGAGGGCCCCGAGGTCACCCTTGATCCCGAGGGCGTCGAAGAGGGCGTACCCGGGCACGAGCGCGACGACGACCCCGAGGAGCGGGAGGAGCTCCCCGTGGCCGACCGAGTCCAGCACCCGGCGCAGGACGAGCGAGGCCGGTACGACGAGGACGAGGAGAACCGCCCACGGGCTCGGGACCTGGCCCTCCGCGACGGCGAGGAAGAGCACGGCGGCGATGTCCTGGATGACGAGGATGCCGATCGCGGTGCGACCCCCGAGCGAACCCTGGGTGCCGCGGTCCTCGAGGACCTTGACGACGACGACCGTGCTCGAGAAGGACAACGCGAAGCCGACGAGCAGCCACGTCGAGGGGTCCGACCCGACGAGGCCGACGCCGAACAGCCCGAGCAGCCAGAGCAGCCCCGCCCCGAGGGCGGTGCTGACCGCCAGGTGGGCCGTCGCGGTCCCGAGCACCTGCCGCGCCAGCAGGGCCCGCACGTCGATCTTCAGCCCGATGCCGAAGAGGAGGATCGTCACGCCGAGCCCCGCGACGACGTCGAGCGCGGGGACGGCCTCGACACCGAGGCCGCGCAGGACGAAGCCCGCGAGGAGGAAGCCCACGAGGGGCGGCAGCCGGACCGCCGCCGCGGCCAGGCCACCGAGGAGCGACGCGAGCAGGATCGCCGAGGTGTCGTCCACCACCGTCGCCTCCCGTCGTCCGTCGTGGCGGGTGCACCCGCATTCTCGCAGGCCGCACAGCCGCCCGTCCTAGGGTGGCGAGGTGCCTCACGTCGCCCGGCCCCACCCCGTGACCCCGCAGCGACTGGCGCTCGACCTCCCCGGACACCCCGGAGCAGTCCTGCGGGTGGAGGTCCACCACCCGGACGCCTCGGTCAGCGCCCTGTTCTCCTCCGGGCTGGGGCTGCCGCTCGACCTGTGGCACCCGGTGGTCCGCCTCCTGCCCCACGTGCGCTGCGTCCTCGTCGACCGGCCGGGGATGGGCGGCTCCACCCCGTGGCACCGGGTCGTCGGCCTCACCGAGGAGGTGGGGCTGCTCGAGACGGTGCTCGACGCGGTGGCGACCGTGGGATCGGCGGGCCGGGTCGTCGTCGTCGGCCACAGCCATGGCGGGCTCTACGCCGAGGGGCTGGCACGCACCCGTCCGGACCGGGTCGGCTCACTCGTCCTCGTCGACCCGTCCGACCCGGGGCGCGAGGCCCGGGCACCGCAGCTCGAGGGCACCCTGGGGGCGCTCGTGGCGCGTGCCGTGGGTGGGCCACGACTCGCACCGGCGACGGCGGGCCTCAGCAGCCTCGCCGTCCTCTCGGGCGGGGCCGTCCGCGGCGCCGCACCGCGGGTCGCGCGGATGCGGCGCCGCGGCGGGGCGACCGACCCCCTCCTCGCCGACGCGCACGAGTCGCTCGTCCGGGCCTACGAGCAGCCCGACCAGCTGTCGGCGACGATCGCCGAGCTGGCCGCCGTCCGGGACGACGCCCTGGGCCTGCTCTCACTCGCCGGGACGGCACCGCTGCCGGACGTGCCGATCGAGCTGGTCGTCGCGACGCGCGGCGGGTGGCCGGGCCACCGACTGCGACGGTCCTGGCTGCGCACCATGGCCCGGCGACGGCACGCCCTCGGGCCCCGGGTCGCGACGACGCTCGCCGACAGTGGCCACCTCGTGATGCTCGACGCCCCGGACCTGCTCGCCCGGGTCGTCGGGCGGGCCGTCAGGAGGGCCTGACGAGCGGGAAGAGGATGGTGTCGCGGATCCCGAGACCGGTGAGGTTCATGACGAGCCGGTCGACCCCCAGGCCCATCCCTCCGGTCGGCGGCATCCCGTACTCGAGGGCCCGGAGGAAGTCCTCGTCGACCTCCATCGCCTCGAGGTCACCGGACGCCGCGAGGAGCGACTGCTCGACGAGCCGGGCGCGCTGGTCGATCGGGTCGATGAGCTCGGAGTAGGCGGTGCCCTGCTCCGAGGCCCACATGACGAGGTCCCACTTCTCCACCAGCCGCGGGTCCTCGCGGTGCACGCGGGTCAGCGGCGAGGTGTCGCGCGGGAAGTCGGTGTAGAAGACGGGCGTCGTCGTGCGCGACTCGCAGAGCTCGCCGTAGACCTCCTCGAGCACCGCCCCCCACGTCAGGCCCGGGTCGAGGTCCAGCCCGATCCGGTGCGCGTGCCCGAGCAGCACCTCGCGGGGCGTTCCCGGGGTGACCTCCTCACCGAGCGCCGTCGAGACCGCGGTGCAGATCGGGACGGCGGGCCACTCACCCGAGAGGTCGACCTCGTCGACGGAGCCGTCCGGACGCAGTCGACGGGCGACCGGCTCGCCGAACACGGCGACGGCGGCCTCCTGGATGATCGCCTGCGTCAGGTGCCGCATGTCGACGTAGTCGTGGTAGGTCGCGTACGCCTCGAGCGAGGTGAACTCGGGGTTGTGCGAGGAGTCGGCGCCCTCGTTGCGGAACTGCCGGCCCAGCTCGAAGACCTTCTCCATCCCCCCGACGACGAGCCGCTTGAGGTGCAGCTCGGTGGCGATGCGCAGCGACAGGTCGAGGTCGTAGGCGTTGATGTGGGTCTCGAACGGGCGCGCGTTGGCCCCACCGTGGACGAGCTGGAGGATCGGCGTCTCCACCTCGGTGTAGCCGCGGGCGTGGAGCGAGTCGCGGATGCTGCGCACCACCGTCGAGCGCAGGTGCGCGACGTCGCGCGCCTGCGGTCGGACGATGAGGTCGACGTACCGGTACCGCACCCGCGACTCGGGATCGGTGAGGCCGAGCCGTTTGTCCGGCAGCGGCCGCAACGACTTGCTCGTCAGGGCGAAGGACGTGGCGTCGACGGTCAGCTGCCCGGTGCGCGTCGTGACGACCTCGCCGGTGACGCCGACGTGGTCGCCGAGGTCGAGCGCACGGAAGCGGCGGTGCGCCTGCCCACCCAGACGTTCGCGCGAGGCCATGAGCTGGAGGTCCCCCGACCCGTCCCGCACGGTGAGGAAGGTCAGGCCACCGTGGTCGCGCTTGCGCAGCACCCTCCCGACGACCGAGACCTCGGTGCCCGCCCGGACGCCGGAGGGCAGCCCGGCCCACGTGTCGGCGACCTCGGACAGGGTGTGCGTCCGCGGGTGGCCGACCGGGTAGGGGTCCACCCCCCGGCACCGGTAGGCCTCCAGCTTGGCGCGCCGCACCCGCTCCTGGTCGGAGTGCCGGGTTGCCGAGAGGGCGATCGCGAGGTGGTCCGGCTCCGGCGGGATGGCGGCCAGCACCTCGGCGGCGTACTCCTCCTCGGCGCGTGACAGCGCCTGGGCGGACTCGCCCCGGCGGACCAGGCCACGGACGGAGGGGCGGGTGAGGAACCCCTCCGCGCTGCCGGTGGCGACGCCGATCCGCGGCAGGTCCGAGGCGTACTCGAAGCAGATGTAGCGGTGCTGCCACTCGGGGAGGTACTTCGCGTTGGACCGGTACAGGGACTCCAGCTGCCAGGTCCGGCTCGCGAGGACGAGGAGCTGGCGGGTCAGCCGCGCGAGCGGCCCCGCCCCGAGCTCCTCACCCCGCGCGAACGCCTCACGGAACATCGCGAAGTTCAGCGAGACCCGCCCGACCTGAAGGCGCGGCGCCTGCTCGGCGAGCGAGGTGACGAGCAGCTCGACGAGACCGTTGTCGGCCGCCGGGTCGCGCCGCATGAGGTCGAGCGAGAGGCCGCCTCGGCCCCAGGGCACGAGGCTGATGAAGCCCCGCAGCTCGCCCGAGCCGTCGAGCGCCTCGACGAGGACGCAGTCGCCGTCGAGCGGGTCGCCGAGGCGGCCCAGCGCCATCGAGAAGCCCCGCTCGTCGCCGCCGTCACCGCGCCACCGCGACGCCGCGTGGACGAGCCGCCCGAGGTCGGCGACGTCGAGGTCGGCGTGCCGACGCACCCGGACCTCGTACCCGCGGCGGCGCAGTCGGGAGACCGCCTGCCGCACCGGCTTCAGGCCGGGTCGGTTCACCGAGAAGTCGGTGACGTCCAGGATCGCCTCGTCGCCGATCTCGTAGGCGGCGAGCCCGGCCGCCGTGTACGCACGCGCGCCGTCGCCGTTCGGCGCCATGACGGCGAGCGACCACCCGTTCTCGCGGGCCTCACGCCGCCAGGCCTCGATCGCCCCCGCCCAGTGGCGCGGGTCGCCGAGCGGGTTGCCACTGGCGAGGCTGACCCCGCTCACGACGCGGTACGAGACGGCCGCGCGCGCGTCCCGGGGGTCCGCGGTGTCGTAGACGACGGCCTTGTCGCGGCGCGTCGCGAAGTAGCCGAGCGAGTCGAGGTCCCCGTGCTCGCGCAGCATCGCGCGGACCCGCGCCTCGTCCAGCGCGGTCTGCTGGCGGTTGCGCGCAGGCGTGCGCAGCAGGACGACGAAGCTGCCGAGGACGACCAGCGCCCCGAGGACGTTGATGACCGCCCGCACCCACAGCGGGGCCGGGAACGTCGCCGCCTCGGTCAGGCCGAGGTCGCGGAAGAGGGTGTCGACGAGCGCGTCGGAGAGCGTGGTCTCGGTTCCGCCGGTCGCGAAACGGGAGAGCAGTCCCCACCCGACGAGGAGGAAGAGCACCGACCCGGCGGCGAAGAACCCGAACGCCTTCCAGCCCGCCGACCGCGACGGGCGCGCGGCGAAGTCCCTCCGGCTCGAGACCGTCACGACGAGCAGCGCGACGGTGAGGAGGAGCCCGACGGCGTTCGGCCAGCGGTTCTGGCCGGTGGCGACGTATCCGACCCGGGCCAGCCCGGGCAGCACGACGAGGAGCAGGAGGAAGGCCCACCAGGCAGGTCTGAGCCGGCGTCGCAGTCCGACGGCGAGCCCGACGAGCACCGCGACGTAGACGAGGTTCGGCACGACGGGCACGACGACCGCCGAGAACAGGTCGTCGGTCCGGGCGAAGTAGCGGCGCCACGGTGGGACGAGGGTGGCGGCGAACGACAGCCCGGCCACGCCGAAGGTGAGGGTGGCGAGCCAGTCGGGCCACCGGTCGTCACGGACCGAGACCCGTCGCCGCGGCGGCGCGGCCCGGAGACCGGGGGCGTCCGGTCGCTGCGTCGTCGACATGGCATCCCTTCGTCCGAAGGCGGTCGGTGACCGAGTGCGAGCCAACGTACCGCTGCACCCGCGGGGCAGGGAGCGGGTGGTGGTCCACCCGAAGGAGGGTCGGGTTCGGCAGGATCGACCCGTGGCCCCCGACGTCGGCGCGACCCCGCCTCCCGCACCGGACCGCGGGCGCCTCGCGCGCTCGGCCCGGGCGGTGCGGCGGAGTGGCGGCGCCGGCGCCCGGGCCATGGGCCGGGGCGGCCGCTGGGCGGCGCTGCGGTTCCGCGCCTTCGCGGCCGCCGACGGCGCGGCCGACACCGGGCTGGCCCGGCTCACCGAGATGCACGCGGTCAACGTCGCGGGCGACGCCGCGGTCACGGTCTCGCTCGCCGGCACCGTCTTCGCGATGCCCACCGACGAGGCGCGGGGGCGGGTCGCGCTCTTCCTCCTCCTCACGATGGCACCCTTCGTCCTCCTCGCCCCACTGATCGGGCCCCTGCTCGACCGTTTCCGGCACGGCCGGCGCTGGGCGTTGGGGACGACGCTCGCGGTCCGCGCGTTCCTCGCCTGGGTCCTCGCAGGCGCCGTCGTCGAGGACAGCAACTGGCTCTTCCCCGCCGCCCTCGGCTGCCTCGTCGCCTCCCGCTCCTACGCCGTCGCGCGCGCAGCGGCGGTTCCCCGGCTGCTACCGCGAGACATCAGCCTCGTCACGGCGAACTCCCGGCTCAACATCGCGGGGATCATCGGGATGGTGCTCGGCGGGCTGGTCGCCGGCGGCCTGTCGCGCATCGGCCCGGACTGGTCCCTCCGGATGGCGTTCGTCGTCTTCGTCGTCGCGACCGTCCTGTCCATCCGACTGCCGCCACGGGTGGACTCCACCCTGGGCGAGGTCGACGTCGACGGCCTGCCGGTGGCGGCAGCGCCCCTGCCGACCCCGCAGCGCGGCCGCCGCCGGATGCGCGCCCTGCCCCGCGCCGTCCGCTACGTGCTCTGGCTGACGACCGGCGCCCGCCTGCTCGCCGGCTTCCTCACCCTGTTCCTCACCTTCCTCATGCGGGAGCACCCCATCCCCGGCCTGTCCGGACCGCTCGTCCTCGGACTCGTCATCGGCGCCGCCGGGGTCGGCAACGCGGTGGGTTCGGTCATCGGCAACCGGAAGGTGGCTCCGCCTCCGGAGGTCATGGCGACGGTGATCACCGGGATCGCCGTCGCGACCGCGGGACTCACCGCGGTCTTCTACTCGGTGTGGACCCTCGTCGTGCTCGGCCTCGTCGCCGGCATCCAGTCCCAGCTGGCCAAGCTCTGCCTCGACGCCCTCATCCAGCGTGATGTCGAGGAGCACATCCGGGCCCGGGTCTTCTCGTGGTCGGAGACGATCCTCCAGGCGTTCTGGGTCGTCGGCGGAGCCATCGGCATCCTCGTCCCGCTCCAGCCGGCGCTCGGTTTCTCGCTCGTCACCGTCGTCGTCACGTCGACCTGGCTGGTCGCCGTCCGGGCGCGGCGGGTGGGCCGGCCCGCGCGCACCGGCGCACCGGCCTGACCGGTCAACCGCGCTCGGCGCGGATGGCCCGCTGCAGCAGCTCGGCGACGTGCACGGGCTCCCGGCCCGTGAGGTGCTCGATCTGCTCGCGGCAGCTGAAGCCGTCGGTGACGACCTCGGTGCCGGGGTCGGCGGCGCGGATGCGCGGCGCCATCTCGCGCTCCCCGACGCGCACCGACACCTCGTACTTGTCGGCGGAGAAGCCGAACGACCCGGCGAGCCCGCAGCACCCGGCGCCGAGGACCTCGGCCGAGACCCCCATCCGGGCGAGCAGCGCCTGCTCGGCGTCGGTCCCCAGCGCCGCCACGTGGTGGCAGTGCATCTGGACGAGGGCGTCGGCCGGCAGCTGCGGTGGCTGGTAGCGCTGCCGCTCGAGGAACTCGGACAGGATGAAGGTCTGGTCCGCGAGCCGCCGCGCGTCGGCGTCGTCGGGGAACAACCCGACGAGCTCGTCGCGGAAGGCGGCGACGCAGCTCGGCTCGACCCCGACGACGGGCACCCCGGCCCGGATCTCGTCGCGCAGGGTGTCGAGGACCTGGCGCCAGAGGCGCTCGGCGGTCGAGAGCATCCCGGCGTCGTAGAGCGGACGGCCGCAACACAGGGGGCGGCTCGGCAGGGTCACCTCGTACCCCGCGTGCTCGAGGACCTCCGCCGCCGCCTCGAGCACCGAGGACTCGAGGTAGTTGTTGAAGGTGTCCGGCCAGAGGATGACGCGATCGGTGTCGATCGGCGCGTCGGCACCGTGCGGGTGGAGCGTGTTGCGCATGCCGTGCTGCTGCATCGACGGAGTCGAGTAGCTCTCGCTGCTCAGGCGGTGGGACTCGCCGTGCGAGAGCACGCTCGTGCCCGAGTGGGTGGGACGCGTCCGACCTCCCACGGGCCGGCCCCGGAAGGCGCGCGTGAAGGGGCGGCGCCGGAACCTCGGGACTGACCGCTGCTGCGCCACCCCGCCTGTCGTCTTGAGCAGGGGTGCCAGGACGCGGTTCTGGGTGACCGCGTTGACCAGGCCAGGGAGTCGGCTGGCCAGCCGTGCCCACCAGTAGATGAGGGTGATGGCGTAGTCGCTGCGCGGGCGCAGCCGGCGCGCGTAGTAGTGGGAGAGGAACTCGGCCTTGTAGGTCGCCATGTCGACGTTCACCGGGCACTCGTTCTTGCACGACTTGCACGCGAGGCAGAGCTCGAGGGACTCGGCGACGTGGTCGTCGCGCCAACCGTCGAGCTCCTGGCCCCGGAGCATCTCGAAGAGCATCCGGGCCCGCCCGCGCGTGGAGTCCTCCTCCTCGCGGGTGGCCATGTAGCTCGGGCACATGCCTCCGGTCTCGACGTTGCGGCACTGGCCGACCCCGACGCAGCGTGCCACGGCGTTCCCGAAGTCGTGCTCGTCGTCGGGGAAGGCGAAGTGGGTCCGGACCGGGAGCAGCCGCGCATCCGGACCCTGGCGCAGGTCCTCGGTCGGCTCGTGGGGGTCGACGACCTTGCCCGGGTTCATCATCCCGTCGGGGTCCCAGACGGCCTTGAACTCGCCGAAGGCGCGGACCAGCTCCTCGCCGTACATCGTCGTGAGGAGCGCCGCGCGCGCCTGGCCGTCACCGTGCTCACCGGAGAGGGAGCCGCCGTACCGGGTGACGAGCTCGGCGGCCCGGTCGAGGAAGCGGCGCCACTGGTCGACCCCGTGCGCGGTCTCGAGCCTGAAGTCGATCCGGCAGTGGATGCAACCCTGGCCGAAGTGCCCGTAGAGCGCGGCGTGGTAGTCGAACTCCTCGAGCAGGTCGCGGAAGTCGCGCAGGTAGTCGCCGACCCGCTCGGGGGGCACGGCGGCGTCCTCCCAGCCCGGGTGCGTCTGGGCCATGCCCGGGACGTTGGCCGTGGCCCCCAGTCCGGACTCCCGCACCTGCCACAGCTTCTCCGCCTCCCACGGCTCGGTGATGACCTTCGTCGTCGGCGGGTGCTCGAGGCCCTCGCAGGCCTCGACGAAGCGGTGGGCCTGGGCGTCCGCGTCGTCCTTGTCGTCCGCCCCGAACTCGACGAGGAGGAAGCCCTTCCCCTCGGGGAGCAGCTCGACGTCGTCGGGGTGCAGCCCCTTCTTCTGCATGTACTCGATGAGAAGGTGGTCGATCCCCTCGCAGGCGACCGGCCGGTGCTCTCGCACCATCGGCACGTGGTCGCCGGCCGTCGGGGCGTCGGGGAAGCCGGCGACGACGAGCGTCCGCTCCGGCCGGGCGTCGATGAGCCGCACCTTGGCCCGGAGGACGACCGCGCACGTCCCCTCGGTGCCGACGAGGGCCTTCGCCACGTCGAAGCCGTTCTCGTCGAGCAGGCGCGGCAGGTTGTACCCGGAGACGCGGCGCGGGATCTGGGGGAAGCCGGTGCGGATCGCACCGAGGTGCCGGTCGCGGACGTCGCGCAGGCCGGCGAGGATGCGGCCCCGTTCGCCGCCCTCGGCGATCGCCGCCTCGAGCTCCTCGCGGCTCATCGCGCCGACCGTGAACCGGTCACCGCGGTAGGTGAGCACCTCGAGCTCGAGCACCTGGTCGACGGTGAGCGGGCCCGGACCGTAGAACTCGGCCATGACGGAGTGGGTGCCGCACGAGTTGTTGCCGAGCATCCCGCCGAGGGTGTTGCGGTTGTGGGTCGCCGGGTCGGGGCCGTAGGTGAGCCCGTGCTCGGCGGCCGCGTCGCGCAGCCAGTCCAGGGTGCACCCCGGCTGCACCCACGCGGTCCGCTCGTCGGGGTCGATCGACTCGACCGCGTCGAGGTACTTGCTGTGGTCGATGACGACGCCGACGTTGCACGTCTGTCCGGCCAGGCTCGTCCCCCCACCACGGCTCGTCACGGGGACACCGTGCTCGCGGCACGCGGCCACGGTCGCGACGACGTCGTCGACCGTCCGCGGGAGCACGACGCCGAGGGGCACCTGCCGGTAGTTCGAGGCGTCGGTGGAGTAGACCGCCCGACTGCCCTCGTCGAAGCGGACCTCGCCCGCCACGCGCTCGGCGAGGGTCTCGGCCAGTGCCCGCGCCTCGGGCGGGAGCGCCGCAGCGGGGGCGGTGCCCGAGACGGTCTCGAGTCCGTCCCAGTGCACGGGCAGGTCGGTCGTCGTCATGCTCCTCCTTCGGGTCGGACCCGGTAGGGGTCGAGGTCGGTCCAGCGCACGTCGAGGCCGTGACCGGGTCGGGACCGGTCGGGGCGCAGCGCTCCGTGCTCGGGGACGAGCACCCCGTCGAAGGCGAGGGACTCGATGCGGGTGTGGTCGGCGAAGTACTCCAGGTGCCGCCGGTGCCAGACGGCGGTCAGGGCGTGGGCGCTGGCCTGGGGGGCGCAGTGCGCCGAGAGGTCCAGGCCCTCGGCGTCGGCCAGCGCGGCCACGCGGAGCAGGCCGGTGATGCCCCCGACCCTCGTCACGTCGGCCTGCAGGCAGTCGACGGCGCCGGCCGCGAGGAGGTCCCGGGCGTGCGTGGCGTCCCAGCCGTACTCGCCGGCGGCGACGTCCATGCCGGCCGGGGCCCGGTCGCGGACGAGGCGCAGGCCGTCGAGGTCGTCGGAGCTGACCGGCTCCTCGTACCAGCGCACACCGCTCTCGGCGAAGCGTTCGGCCAGCAGCAGCGCCTGCTTGCGGTGGTAGGCCCCGTTGGCGTCGACGAAGAGCTCGACGTCGGGCCCGGCAGCCTCGCGGGCGAGCGCCACCCGGCGCGGGTCGTCGTCCGGGTCGGTGCCGACCTTGAGCTTGACCGCGGGAAGTCCGGCCTCGACCCAACCGCGCAGCTGGTCGGCGAGCGCGTCGTCGCCGAGGCTGGTGAAGCCACCGCTCCCGTAGGCCGGGACGTGGTCGTGGTACCCACCGAGCACGTCGACCAGTGAACGGCCGAGCAGTCGGGCCCGCAGGTCCCACAGGGCGATGTCGACCGCCGAGATCGCGCTGCTCGACCACGCCGCGGCGGCCCTGGTTGCGCACGGCGTGCGCCATCGCCGCCCAGGCCGCACCGACCGCGAGCGGGTCCCGGCCCCGCACGACGCCGGCGAGGGTGTCCGCGACGACCGCCGCCGTGGCCGGGGCGTTGTACGTGTACCCGGTGCCGGTGACGTCCCCGGCGCGGACGGTGACGACGACGAGCGTCGTGGAGTCCCAGCGCAGCGTGCCATCGGCCTCGGGCTCCTCGAGGGGGATGGTGAACGCCGCGGCGCGGACCCGGTCGACGCGTGGAGCGTCGTCGCCCGTCCCGGGTGCACCGAGCGAACGATCGGGGTCAGTCACGCGAGGAGGAGCCGATCCGCGAGAACAGCTCGGCCGCCATCGCCCGGGCGCCCTCCACGACCATCCGCCCCCGGTCGGGGTCACCGGAGAGCACCGCCTTCGCGACACCCTTGGCCTGCTCGAGGCTGATGTGGGCCGGCAACGGCGGCACGTTCTTGTCGACGTGCACGTCGAGGACGACGGGCCGGTCGGCGGCGAAGGCGCGGTCCCAGGCGGCGTCGATGTCCTCGGGCTTCTCGACGCGTGATGCCCTCGAGGCCGAGCAGCCGCGCGTACCCGGCGTAGTCGACGGACTCGACCTCCTGGGCGGTGTCCCAGCGCGGGTCACCCACCTCGCGCATCTCCCACGAGACCTGGTTGAGGTCGTCGTTGTGGAGCACGAGCACGATGAAGGTCGGGTCCTCCCACTCCTGCCAGTGCCGCTTGACCGTGATGAGGCCGTTCATGCCGAGCATCTGGAAGGCCCCGTCGCCGATGGTGCAGACGACCGGCCGGTCGGGGTGGGCGAACTTCGCGGCCATGGCGTACGGCATCGCCGCGAGCATCGTCGCGAGGCGGCCGGACAGGTTGCCCATCTGGTCGCGGCCGAGCCGGATGTGGTGGCCGTACCAGTCGGCCGTCGAGCCGGCGTCAGCGGTCACGACGGCACGCGGGGGCAGGCGGTCGTTGAGGGAGAGGTAGACCCGTCGCGGGTTGATCGGGTCGGCCTCGGCCATGGCGACCCGGGTGGACTCCTCGTCCCAGTCACGCATCGCCGCGGCGATGCCCTCCTGCCACGAGAGGTCCTGCTGCTGTTGGAGGAGCGGGAGGAGCGCGGCGAGGGTGGCCCCGGCGTCACCCCGGAGGTTGACCTCGGTCGGGTAGCGGATGCCGAGGTGGCCCGGGGAGGTGTCCATCTGGACAGCACGCGCCTGGCCGGTCGGGGGCAGGAACTCGCCGTAGGGGAAGTTCGTGCCGACGAGCAGGAGGGTGTCGCAGTCCTGCATCATCTCGTAGCTCGGCCGCGAGCCGAGCAGACCCAGCTGCTGCGTGTGGTACGGCACGTCGGCGGGCACGACGTCCTTGCCGAGCAGGGCCGTGATGACCCCGGCGCCGAGGCGCTCGGCGACGGCGAGCACCTCGTCGGTGGCCCCCCGCGCGCCCTGGCCGACGAGCATCGCGACCTTCTCACCGGCGTTGAGCACCCCGGCGGCGCGGGCGAGGTCGTCCTCGGTGGGCACGAAGCGCGGCGAGGCGTACCCGACCCCGCTCCGGCACACCCAGTGCTCGGGCACTGGCTCCTCCATCTCGAGCTCCTGGACGTCGGCGGGCAGGATGACGACCGCCGGCCCGTGCTCGGCCCGAGCGACCCTGATGGCCTTGTCGAGCACCATCTGGGCCTGCATCGGGGTGTTCACCGTCTGGACGAACGTCGCGACGTCGGAGAAGGTCCGCTCGAGGTTGAGCTCCTGCTGGAAGTCGCTACCGCTCGCCACGCGGGCCTGCTGCCCGACGATGGCGAGCGACGGGCTGGTTGTCGCCCTTGGCGTCGTAGAGCCCGTTGACGAGGTGGGCGGCCCCGGGCCCGGATGTCGCGATGCAGACGCCGACCTCGCCGGTGAACTTGGCGTGTGCCGTCGCCATGAGCGCGGCCATCTCCTCGTGGGTGGGCCGGATGTACCGGAAGTCCTTGCCGGCCCGCTCGGCGCGACCGAGGGCGCCGTCGAACCCGCCGATCCCGTCACCCGGGAAGCCGTACCAGAGGTGCAGGTCCCACTCGATGAGTCGGTCGATGATGAAGTCGCTCACGGTCGTCATGTGATGGCCTCCCGGCGCTCGGCGGTGGTCGGTCGGAGCGAGCCGGGCCGTCGGCGGTGGCGGCCCGCGCGGGCCGGAACGGCACCGGTCCGGCCCGCGCGCCCCCGACCGCCGTCGCGGCGAAGTCTGACGCCGTGGTCGTGCATCTTCCCGTGCTGGGTCTCCAGGGCGAACGTCATGCCGGGCTGGATCTCCACCGGGTGGTCGAGCGACCAGATTCGGGAGATCACGGGAGGGTCGTACTGGGCGAGGCCGAGGCCGTGGCCCCAGTTGTTGGCCGCCGCCTGGTCCTCTTCCTCGTATCCCCACGTCTCCTTGGCCGAGGGCCACTTCGAAGCCACGTCGGCGGTCGTGACACCCGGCTTCCCATCCCTCGATCGAGTCCCACAGCCACTTGTGGGCCGTGTCGTAGGTCTGCTGGTGCTCGTCGGTCGGCTTGCCGCCCACGCAGTACGTCCGGTAGACGCACGACTTGAATCCGTTCCACGTGAGGGCGGCCAGGTCGATGATCACGAGCTCACCAGGCCGGATCATCCGGTCGGAGAAGTTGCGCCAGTTGGGCCAGGCGTTGGGTCCGGAGGAGACGATCACGTCCTCGACATCCTCCATACCGGGGATCGAGTAGAGCTGCTCGAACCCGAAGGCGGCGACCTCGTTCTCGGTCATGCCCGGCTTCATGAAGTTGGTGATCTCGTAATGAACCTTGTCACAGATCGCGCCGACGATCTGGAACGCCTTGATCTCGTCCGGGCTCTTGATGGCTCGTGCGTTCATCATCGGAGACATGCCATCGGTCCAGTTGATGCCACGCTTGTCGAACTCACGCATCAGGTTGATGTCGATGAAGTCGACGCCGATCGGCTGATCCTTGACGCCGGCCTCTTCGAGGTCGTTCATCAGCGCGTTGACGAACTTGTTGACCTGCTGATCGGCGGCGGGGCCCACGGCACCCTTGATCCAGATGTAGGAGTGACGGATGTTCTCCTTGGGGATCCACGGGTTGTGGACCTCGAGATGGAAGCCGATGTCACCTTGCTCGTAGACGATCGGGGCTTTGCCGCGTGAGTACGACGTAGCGGAGGCCTGGCTTGAGGCGGTTCCAGCCTGGTGTCAGCGTGCGAGACATACCGCATGTTCTCGTCGTAGAACAGAAGGAGCGCTCCCAGTCCGGCCTTCTCCATCTCGGCATGGGCTCGCTTCAGGCGCCACTCCCGGACGTTCGCCCAGTTGATGCCTTCCTTCCAGTCGGTGCTGAGGCCGAAGAACGCCTCTCTCATGATCGTCGGTTCCTTTCCTTGCGAATCGTTGCTCAATTAACCCGATCGGGCAGGACCTCACGGACGATGTCGAGGAACTCGTCGTCGTCGAGCAGGCCCTTCTTGGCGAGCGATCGACCCTTCACTTCGGCGAGGATCGCCTCGATCTCCTTGGTCTCCGCGTCATGGATCCCGTGCCGCCCCAGCCAGATGGCGACCGAATCCAGACCTGAGCCCTTCCCGAGAACGATCTTGGGATCGGACTGTCCGACGAGCTCGGGGCGATACGGGAACGGCTCGAGAAGGTCGTCGCCGACGTTCCTGACCCAGGTCGTGATGATTCCCGACTCGACGTTGTAGAGCATGTCTCCGGTGATCGGACGGTTTGCCGGCTGCGTACACCCGAGAGCTCCGCCACCAGGCGAGCGATCTCGTGAACTTCTCGTGTCGATGCCGGTGTCGATTCCATACATCGTGAGCAGCGCCAGCACGGTCTCCTCGGTCGGTGCGTTCCCGGCTCGCTCGCCGATGCCGCTGACCGTGGTGTGGATCACCGAGGCGCCCTCGGTGACCGCCAGGATCGAGTTCGCCACGCCCATGCCGAAGTCCATGTGGAAATGCGTCTCCAGAGGGACGTTCATTCGCTCGTGCACCCGGCGTGTGTAGTAGCCGATTGCGTGCGGCGAGGTGACGCCGAACGTGTCGACGAGGGCGATCTTGTCGACGTGGCCCTCCGTGGCGACGGTCTCGAGGTCGTCGAGCAGCTCGGTCATGGAGGCTCGTGTGGCGTCGATCGGGAAGAACGTGACCTTGAGGCCGTTCTCGTGGGCATGCTTGGTGGACTCCATCGAGGCGTCGATCGCCCTTTCGACCGGCCATTTGTAGGCCTTCTCGATGAGATGGTGGCTCGAAGGGACCTCCATCACAACCCCTTTACACCGCACTCGGCGGCGAGGTCCACGTCCGAGATCATGCAGCGGGAGAAGGCGTAGATCTGCGTGGGGAGGTCGAGGGCAACCATGTGCTCGATCGCCTCACGGTCGGCGGGAGAGACAGCGGGGAGGCCCGCTTCGATGCGGTGGATCCCCGATTCGGCCAGGGCTTCTGCGATCCGGACCTTGTCGTCGGCCGTGAATTCCACGCCTGCTTGCTGCTCGCCATCACGCAGAGTGACGTCGTGGATCTCCACGTTGTCGGGGATCTGGAACCCCTCCGTCACCTCGGGAAGGTAGTTCCAAGGGCTGGAGAACCACTGATCGGTCTTCCACGGTTCTAGGCCACTTCGTCTCCTATCTCTGCAATTGCATCATATACGATCCCGGCTTGTCGGGTCGATTCCGGCCCGGACACTGAGCATGCCTCGACGGGCTCGGGGGTTGATCCGCTTTCAGGGGCTCATCAATGAGATCATCTCGTAGACGACATTCGCCGCTGCAATCGATGTGATGTCTGCGCTGTCGTACGCGGGCGCCACCTCTACGACATCGGCGCCCACGAGATTCAGTCCACGCAGACCCCTGAGAATCCCTATCAGTTCTCGAGTGGAGAACCCCCCGACTTCGGGGGTACCGGTGGCTGGTGCGAAGGCTGGATGAAGGAGAACGTCGATGTCAAGAGACAGATAGAGGGGGCGTTCTCCAACCTGCTCCCCCGGATCCGAGTCACATAACCGTCGATGCCAATTTGATCGATCTCCCAGGTGCCAGCACGTCGAACCCGAACCCGGCGTCCTCCCCCAATTCTTCAGGCCCGTACTTCGAGCCACGGATGCCAATGTGCATCGAGTGCCCCGGCACGAACAGTCCTTCTTCCGCAGCCCTGCGGAATGGGGTGCCGTGGGTGTAGGCCGCATTCATATACGTGTCGTATGTGTCGACGTGTGCGTCAAAGTGGACCAAGGCCACCGGGCCATGCTGCCGGTTGGTGGCTCGGAGCAAGGGAAAGGCGATGGTGTGGTCGCCGCCGAGGGTGACGAGTCGCTTTCCTCCCTCGAGCAACTCGCCGGCCGCTGCGTCGATCGTTCGGATGGCATCGTCGATGATGAAAGCGCTGCATGGAATGTCGCCAGCGTCGACCACTTGCTGCGTGGCGAACGGGAACAACTCGAGATCCGGATGCCAGTTGCGGATAGTCCTTGCCCCATTCCTGATACCGATCGGGCCAAACCGCGCTCCTGGCCGGTAGCTGGTGCCGATGTCGAAGAGGAGGAGCTCCAACCAAGGCGATGTCCCAATCCGACACCTCGTCGATCCTGGGTAGCCGAGCGAAGCATGGGCCGGCCCCATGAATCTCGGATAGACGCGCCCGTCCGGGGGGCCGAGACGGCCATCCTGCTCGGTGAATTGAGTCCCGATAGATGTGCGATTTTTCGCCGATCTGGTTGTTGCGCTGGCAAAGTCGAGCCTCCTCAAGCTAACATCCCATCATGTTAGCTCTGGAGGAGAACGGAGGCGGATGGTTGCTATGAGACATCGAATCGGAATCGCAGTGGTGGCGGTGATGGTCTTGGCTGTAACCGCGTGCGCAGGTGGGTCCGGTAGCTCGGATTCCACGACCACGACCAGCGGGGAGGAGGCGAAGACGATGCGCTTCGTATTCTCTCCTGACCCGGTGTGGAACTGGCTTGAAGACCAGGGGATTCTGGCCGACATGGAGGCCGCGGCGAACATCACGATCGAGCGCAACGAGTCCGAGGACGAGTTCGCCTTCTTTGATGGGGGCCATGCCGACATCGTTTCAACGGGTAGTTATCAAGCTCCCGTGCTTGAAGCCGAGACCGGCGTTGAGACCGTGACGATCGGCAAGTACAACAAGGCCAAGGACATCGTCGTGGTGGCTGCCGACTCTGGCTACCAGAACTTCGGTGACCTGCCGGAGGGTTGCAAGGTCGGTGTCGAGTGGTTTGGCGGTTCAACGATCGTCTGGATCGCATTGGCCAAGGACCTCCACAACCGCACTCTGGGTGAAGCTAGATTTGCAGATGGCAGCGACCGATTTCAACACCGCTCCCGAGCTGGTCCTCTCAGGGGATCTCTGCGCTGGCGTGACCTCGATCTACAACTCGATGCCCTATCTGATGGACGGCAGCGTGACGGGCCTCTACGACACGCAGTCGGCTTCCCAGATCTACGGGGAGCAATACGTGCCAGGTCATGAAGGTATGGACAGCAACAACTTCGTGGTGCTCAAGTCCTGGTATGACACTCATCCGGACGAAGTTGCCTTCTTCCTGTCGGTATGGCAGCGAGGGCTGGAAGAGTGGGCGAACAACAAGGACGCCATCCTCGAGGCCTATCCCGACGACTTCGGATACACCAACGACGATGAATTGGCATTCCTCAAGGACTGGTATCAAACGAAATTCGACGAATTCGTTGACAGCGTGTACATGGACCAGACCTGGATCGAGGGTGAAGAGCAGATCCAGAACCTTCTGATCAATGGCGATGTCATCCCGGCGGGCACACCATCACCGATCTATGTCTGCATCGATCCCAACACCGGTCAGGAGACCTGTCGCATACCATGATCTTCCTGATCCCTAACTGAGGCATAGCACCATGGCATCCCCAACCGTTCCCGAGATTGAAGAATCCGG
>CAVSQS010000006.1:0-83384 GCA_963730165.1 uncultured Actinomycetota bacterium | reverse complement strand
TTCGAATCCTTCACCCGCCACCCGTGCTACAGGCCCCCTGACCTGCGGAAACGCTGGGTCAGGGGGTCTCGTCATGCCGCCGCGTGCCGAATGCCTGCCAGATGCGTCCCAACGGGCCAGGGCCCTCCGCCGGTTGATCTCGGAGGGTGGTACCCCAGCAGCGACCGTCAGGCCGCCGACGACCGACCACGAGCGCCTCGCCGGCGTCCGGTCGGCGGGGAGGTCGTGACGCGGGGCGCGGCCAGGAAGGTCGACTCCGGAGGGCTGTGCAGGTAGGAGGTGCGCCGCCATGGACCCGGCCGGGGACGTCACCCCCGGCCCCTCATCGCTCCTACAAGTCGCTATTGCAAGCGGCCGACGGCACGGGCCACCGCTTCGGAGGTACGCGAGCCGGACGGAGGATCCTCTGGGGACCGCGCTCCGCGTAGTGGTGGGATTTGGGGTGTCGGCGCGGCGTCCTGAGTGAAGGGAGCCACCGGCGAGATTCGCCCCCGCAAGCGGGGGCACCCCCAGACGTGTACCGCCAAGTACTCGTCGAGAAGGAGCTCACCGATGGCCCTGCCCCGGTCTGCCGTGTCCGAGTTGTTGGAGGCGTCCCGCACCACCGATGGCCTGGACCTGGTCAAGGAGTCCGTCCGCCTGGTGTTGCAGGAGCTGATCGAGGCCGAGGCGGTGGAAGCCTCGGCCCGTCGAGTCGCAGCGCCGCGACTCGGGAAAACGTGTGCACCGCAGCCCACCACGGTGCGGAGCGAGCACTACTGTCGAAGAGGGGCGCCGGAGCCGGAGCCTCCTTCGATGTCAGCACAACGACGTGCGAACAGGGTGATGGCGCATCATGGGCAGGTCGCTACACACAGGAGAACGCGGACGAGGGCGCCGGCGACGTCGGGCGGCGACGGCAGCGGTGGCGGGGGCCCTACTCGTGGGGACGGGCCTCGCGGGCTGCTCCTCGAGCTCCGGCGGGCCGCCGGTGCTCACCTGGTACATCAACCCCGACGGCGGTGGGTCCGACCCCACCAAGGGCGGTCAGGCACAGCTCGCCAAGGAATGCTCGACCGACCAGTACACGATCGACATCCAGCTGCTGCCCAACAGTGCCAGCGACCAGCGGATTCAGCTGCTCCGCCGGCTGGCGGCCGGCGACACCACGATGGACCTGATGAGCGTCGACCCGGTCTTCGTCGCCGAGTTCGCCGAGGCCGGCTACCTGGCCCCCGTCCCCTCCAGCATGGAGGGCGAGTTCACCAAGGACCGCGTCGGCTCGGCCCTCGCCGCGGCGAAGTGGAAGGACAAGCTCGTCGCCGTGCCGTTCTGGGCCAATACCCAGTTGCTCTGGTACCGCAAGTCGGTCGCCGAGAAGGCCGGGCTCGACATGAACCGGCCGGTCACGTGGAACCAGATCATCGACGCTGCGAAGTCGACGAACACGACGATCGGCGTCCAGGCGAAGCTCTATGAGGGCTACACCGTGTGGATCAACGCGCTGATCTCCGGAGCCGGCGGCAAGATCGTCGACAACCCGGGCGCCAACTACGACAACATCAAGCTCGGCCTCGAGAGTACGGCGGGCGAGGACGCCGCGAAGATCATCCAGGAGGTTTCCGACTCCGGGGTCGGCGGCCCCGCGATGGGCTCGTCCGACGAACCGGCCTCGCTCAACCTCTTCGAGGGCGACACCAGCGGCTTCATGGTCAACTGGCCCTACGTGTACGCCGCCCTCGAGTCGGCCGGGGTCTCGTGGATGGACGACCTCGGGGCGGTCCGCTACCCCGAGACCGTCGAGGGCGAGAAGTCCGCACCCCCCTTCGGCGGGATCGACCTCGCCGTCGGCGCCGACAGCCAGCACCCCGACCTCGCCTACCAGGCAGCAGCGTGCATCACCTCCACGGAGCACCAGGCCGCCTACATGGTCGCCACCGGGAACCCGGCCAGCTCGAAGTCGGTGTTCGACAACAGCGACGTGAAGAAGGCGTTCCCGAACGGCATCGCCGCACTGATCCGCGACTCGCTCGAGAACGCGGCGCCGCGGCCCCAGTCGCAGTACTACGGCGACATCTCGACCGGGCTGCAGATGAGCTTCAGCCCGCCGAGCTCGGTCAACGCCCAGACACCCGAGAAGGCCCAGACATTCATCCTCGACGTCCTCCAGGGGAAGGCACTGCTATGACCGCACCCACCGACGTCACCCCGCTGTCGGACACCGAGGGTCAGGAGGCACGGCTCTCCGACCGGGCGCGCGCCGAGCGCAACCTCGGCTGGAAGCTGGCCGGCCCCGCGTTCTTCGTCATGCTCTTCGTGACGATGTACCCCATCGGGTACGCGGTGTACCTCTCGCTGTTCAACTACCGGCTCACCGACCCCAGCGGCCGAAGGTTCGTCGGGCTCGGCAACTACGCCACCGCCCTCACGGACTCGCTCTTCTGGCAGTCGTTCACGACGACCTTCATCATCGTCGTCGTCACGCTGATCTTCGAGCTCGTCTTCGGCTTCGGCATCGCGCTCGTCATGCACCGCATCGTCCTGCCCCGCAGGACGCTGCGCACGATCGTCCTCATCCCGTACTCGATCATCACCGTGGTGTCGGCCTTCTCCTGGCTCTACGCCGCCCGTGTCGACACCGGGTTCATCAACCACTGGCTCAACTGGCTGTCCTTCGGCGGCTTCCCTATGGACTACAACTGGTTCGGCGGTCGGTGGTCGGCCTTGGCGATGATCTGCCTGTCGGAGATCTGGAAGACCACCCCGTTCATGTCGCTGCTCCTGCTGGCTGGCCTCGCCCAGGTCGACACCGCGCAGGAGGAGGCGGCGAAGGTCGACGGCGCCACCTGGTGGCAGCGGCTCTACAAGGTGATCCTGCCCAA
Source organism: uncultured Actinomycetota bacterium (assembly GCA_963730165.1). Taxonomy (GTDB): domain Bacteria; phylum Actinomycetota; class Actinomycetes; order Actinomycetales; family Dermatophilaceae; genus DASSQJ01. The sequence goes on along the minus strand of CAVSQS010000006.1, from coordinate 80,523 downwards.
CATGAAGGCCGCACTCATGGTGGCCGTGCTCTTCCGCACGCTTGACGCGATCCGCATCTACGACAACCCGTACGTCATGACCGGAGGGGCCAACAAGACGTTGACGCTGTCGATGCTCGTCGGTACCGAGACGATCGACCGGGTCGAGATCGGCATGGGTTCGGCCCTGGCCGTGATCCTCTTCGTCATCGTCCTCATCGTGGCTGCGATCTTCGTCAGAGGGTTCAAGGTCGACCTGACGGGAGGGAACTGACGTGAACACCAATGTCAGCGACCGCACCAAGTGGGGCCTGTTCGCGGTCTCGCTCCCGATCATGCTCTGGACGATGGTCCCGCTCGTGTGGATCCTCGCCGAGTCGCTGAAGACCGACGCCGCCCAGGGCGACGCGACGCAGAACACCTTCGGCAACTTCTGGCCCAAGGAGCCGACGTTCGACAACTACCAGCTGATCTTCACCGGCGGCGCGAGGGACCTCTTCGTCCCGGCCCTGATCAACTCCGTAGTCATCTGCCTCGCGGCGACGCTCATCAGCGTCGTCCTCGCGACCTTCTGCGCGTACGCGATCTCGCGGCTCGCGTTCCCCGGCAAGAAAGTCATCCTCACCACGGCGCTCGCGGTGTCGTTTTTCCCCGTCATCGCCATGGTGACGCCGCTGTTCAACCTGTGGCGGCAGATCGGGCTGTTCGACACCAAGGTCGGGCTGATCATCCCCTACCTGGCCCTCACCCTCCCGTTGTCGATCTGGACGCTCTCGGCCTTCTTCCAGCAGATCCCGTGGGAGATGGAGCAGGCGGCCCAGGTCGACGGCGCCACGAGCTGGCAGGCCTTCCGCAAGGTGATCGTGCCGCTCGCCGCGCCGGGGGTGTTCACCACCGCGATCATCGCCTTCTTCACGGCCTGGAACGACTTCGTCTTCGCGGTCAACCTCACCTCCTCCAACAACGCGCGTACCGTGCCCGCGGCCCTCGCGTTCTTCACTGGCGCCAGCCAGTTCGTCCAACCCACGGGCGCGATCTGTGCCGCCGCCGTCGTCGTGACCATCCCCGTCGTCATCCTCGTGCTGCTCTTCCAGCGCCGGATCGTCGCCGGGCTGACCTCCGGTGCCGTCAAGGGCTGACCGGAAACACCACGCCACCAGCCATCGGAAAGCAGGAGTGACATGTCGACGATCGAGCTGAAGAACATCGTCAAGAAGTACGGCGACGGGTTCCTCGCCGTCAGGGACGTCTCGCTGGACATCGCCGACGGGGAGTTCATGATCCTCGTCGGGCCGTCCGGCTGCGGGAAGTCGACGCTGCTGCGGATGATCGTGGGTCTCGAGGACATCACCTCGGGCGACCTCGTCATCAACGGCAAGCGGGTCAACGACCTCGCCCCCCGCGACCGCAACCTGTCCATGGTCTTCCAGAACTACGCGCTCTACCCGCACCTCACCGTCTTCGAGAACATCGCGTTCCCGCTGCGGCTGGCCAAGGGGAAGCACGACGAGAACGAGATCAAGGAGCGCGTCAACACCGCGTCCTCGATGCTCGAGCTCGACGAGCACCTGCAGCGCAAGCCGGGCAACCTCTCCGGTGGACAGCGGCAGCGCGTGGCCATGGGGCGGGCGATCGTCCGTGATGCCGAGGCGTTCCTCTTCGACGAGCCGCTCTCGAACCTCGATGCCAAGCTGCGCGGGCAGATGCGGACCGAGATCGCCCGGATGCAGCGCCGCCTCGGGGTCACGACGGTCTACGTCACGCACGACCAGACCGAGGCGATGACCCTCGGGGACCGGGTCGCGGTGCTCAAGAAGGGCGTGCTCCAGCAGTGCGCCTCACCCCGTGAGCTCTACGAGCAGCCGGTCAACCTCTTCGTGGCGGGCTTCATCGGCAGCCCACCGATGAACTTCCTGCCCGCACGGGTCGAGGGGTCGAACCTCACGACGCCGATGTTCGACGTGCCCGTCGACGACGCGCTGCGGCAGCGGATCGGTGACCACGAGGTCGTCATCGTCGGTCTGCGTCCCGAGTACGTCAAGGACGCCGAGCTGGCGACCGCACCGAAGGACGGGGTGCGGTTCACCGCCGTCGTCGACCAGACCGAGTGGCTCGGCAACGAGCAGTACGCCTACATCCCCTTCGAGGCCGACCGGTCGGTGCGCGACAAGCTCGAGGAGCTCGACCGCGACCTCGACGGCGAGGGGATGCGCACTCAGCTCGTCGTCAACCTCGACCCCAGCTCGCGGGTCCTCGAGGGCGACGACGCCGAGCTCGTCTTCGAGCCCGCGATGATGCACGTCTTCGACCCCGAGTCGGGCGAGTGCCTGACCCGCGACGAGGAGAAGGCCGCCAAGATCGCCGAGGACAACGAGGAGATGCGGCGCAAGGCCCTCGAGCGGGCGAAGTCGCGGGAGGCGGCGGCCGCGAACTCCTGAGCCGCGTCGACCACGTCCCCGGTCACGACGAGTCGAAGACCACCACCGTCGTCCAGACCGCCGGTGCGGCGCGGCGGGTGTGACCGGTCAGATCCCCGAGGGTCGGGATCGGCAGTCAAGGCCTGGCGGGTTCAACCGTGCGGGGGAGTTCTTCGACCGGGATGGGGGGTTACTCCGCCTTGGTGCTGAGGACGTGACGGCTGAAGAAGCGCAGCGGCTGGTCCGCGGCGGCGCGCTGGTGGCTTTCGAGACCTGCGGCTGCGAAGGCGGTGGAGGCTGTAAGGCCCGGTGGCTCAGCGATGAGCAGTTGCTCGCGCTACGGAGCGGATCGCCGCCTCGGATCCCAGATCGGCTTCACGCCCCGACGTGGATGGACGTGTGGGCGAAGGCGGCGAGGACAGTCGTGTACGCGCATGGTGATGTCGCTTGGGGGCCTCGATCCCCTAGGTCGAGCGCTGCCCCACTCCGCCGCGTATAGCCTCCGGCTGACGCGGCCGTGTCCTACCGCCGCCAGTCGACCTAGTGCACGGCAGCATGCTCGTGGCTCAGGACGTCGCAGGTATCAGCGACGTGAGTACAACTGCCTTGCCCGAGCCGCGGCGAGCAGGCCGACGGCCGCGGTGACCAGCAGCAGGACGCCTGCCCAGAGGACTCCCCAGGAGAGCAAGCCGTTGGACGCGACGGTGCCGATGAGGTCACCGTCGAACAAGCCGGCCAGGACGCTGATCAGGCAGACAGCGCTGAGGACCGCAGCTGCCACCAGCCCGACGGTGGGTCGCACGTTGCGCGCCGCCAGCCAAGCCAGGATGAGCTGCACTACCCCCATGGGCAGCGGCACCGTCGAGTGGGTGTCGAAGCCCCACGCCGTGCCCCACGTCTCGGCACCCGAGGCGACCCCGATGAAGCCGCCGATGACGTCGCAGACGAGCAACACGAGCATGGAGACCAGGAGCGCTTGCCCGGAGGCCACCCGCGGCTTGGTCTGGAATCGAGCGAAGGCGCGAGACGTCAACTGCCAAAGGCTGATCAGCCATGGACAGAGGATGGCACCATCCCGCCCAGCGGCATCAGGGCGTACAAGGACGCCGGTGCGGCGCCACGGCTGGTTGCCGATGGGAACGAGCACGGTCACGATGTCTGGGTGACCTCTGCCCCAGACGACGCCGCCGGAACACCGAGCGCGGGGATCGTCGATTGGCGTCCGACACGGCGTGCGGGTCTCGTGATGAACGTCGCGGGCCTGCTGGCCGCCGTGGTGGGGTTGGCAGGTTATGGGGCGTTGGCCATCGCTGGTGCCCCAACTGGGTCGTTCACCATTGGCGGCTGGGATCTGTGGTTCGGCCTGCTGGGCACCGTCGGCGCGATCATGGTTCTGGCCTTGTTCCACGAGGGTCTGCACGGCTTGGCGATGAAGCTCTTTGGTGCTCGTCCGAGGTTCGGGGTGGGCGTAGCGGGCGGCGGGCTCATACCCAATGTCTTCACGACGTCTCCGGGTCACCTGTTCACCCGCACCCAGTACCTCCTGGTGGCCTTGACACCCAGCGTTGCCCTGACCCTGCTCACAGTCGTGCTGGTCGGGTGGGGACCGATGGGCGGCTGGCTCGTCGTCCCGGCGGCCATTCATCTGGGAGGTTGCGTCGGCGATTGGTGGCTCGTCGCGCAGGCGGTGCGCCACCCGGCCAACTGCCGATACGAAGACCTGAAGGACGGACTACGCGTGCACCTACCCAAAGGATCGCCGTCCTCGCAGCGTGGATGAGAAGAGGACGAACGGAACCGCCCGCGGATGGTCGCCTACCGCACTCGGTCACGGAGCAAGCCGCGAGGGCGCGCAGTCCAGACGTGGTCGCTCAGCGCACGGGCAAGCACGACGAATCCCCACGAGAGCCGGGGTGAGCGGCGGGATGGCTACCGTGGCGGCAGTCCTAGGTATCGAAGCGACGCCTTCGGATGCAGGTGACCCCCTTCGTCGAGTGACGACCGCCTCGGGGGCGCGTGCCGGGGTGGGTTCCCTGCTAGTGCTGAGCTTCGCCGGTGTCTTCACGCGGTCTCGCCGTCAAGAGACGGCGCAGCGTGTTCTGTGCGGTGGTCCGTGAGACATCCAGACGCCTGTCAACGTGCTGTCAGCGTTCGTCGAGGCGTGCGGCCTAGCGTCGATGCAGCAGGCAGGAACCAAGCCCTGCGCACCACACACCAGGGCGGCAACGCCCGCGGGAAGCAGCCATGTCGACAGCGATACCGAGGACGCCGCCCGGAGAAGGAACGACACATGGCAGCGACCCATGACGAACGAACCGCGTCACGCTCTGAACCACGCGAGGTCCACGAGCCGTTGATCGAGAGCTGGGCCTGGGCCCGCGCCCTGTTCGCCGAGCGCAACACGGTCTCTGGCACGATCTGGCTGGTCGTCCGGCTGATCCTGGGGTGGAACTGGATCTCCGGATCGATCGAGAAGTTCGGGTCCTATTCCAGCGGCTGGGCCAACGGCTCGGCCGTGCAGGGCTTCGCCAAGGGAGGCCTCGCGCAGATGACCGGCGCCCACCCGTCGGTGATCGGAGGCACCTTCGGCTGGAACAAGGCCTGGCTGACCTGGGTGGCCGACACCGGCTACCGGTTCATCGGCCCCCTCATCCCCTTCCTCGAACTCACCGTCGGGGTCCTACTCGTGCTCGGGCTGTTCACCGGCCTCGGCGCCGCACTGGGCCTGCTGATGAACCTCAGCTTCCTGTTCGCCGGCTCCGACGGGGTCAACCCGGCGTATGCCCTCGCAGCCTTGGCGATCATCGCCGCTTGGCGCGTCGCCGGGTACTACGGGCTGGACCGCTGGGTCCTGCCCACCGTCGGCGTGCCGTGGACCCGCTCACGTACGCCATCGAGAGAGGCGCCGGATCACGGCTGAGCCCTCGATGCCCGACCAGCGAACTCTGCGTCCTTGCGCCGCGTATAGCCTCCGGCTGACGCGGCCATGTCACTCCGCCGCCTGTTGACCTGATCGACGTTGAGATTCCCCCTGGCTCAAGTCACACGATGTGGCGTCGGGTGGAACGCCAGCCAGATCGGACCGAAGGCGGTTGCCGCGAGGATCGCCCCCAGCGCGGCCCACGCGGCCCAGGGCGAGATGGGCCCGGTGTCCACGCATCCTGCGCCGCCCCAGCCGCAGACGCGGAGACTGAAGAGGCCGACGGTGGCGATGGCCCAGACGGCACCCAGGACGCCGAACGGGAAGCACAGCGTTCCGATGACCTTCTCGCGAGGCGCCCACACCGGAGACGCCCACAAGCGAAGTACTCCGTAGGCCCATCCGACCAGCGGTATCAGCGACCCGAGAGTGAGCCAACCGAGAGTGTGTCGTGCGGCGCGCAGGTCCTCGCCGGCACCGGCGGTGCGGTCGACGAGCGGGGATCGTGGCACGAGAACCACGAAATCCGAATCGACCCCTTACCGCAAGCGGAGCCGCTTCACCGTGAGGCACGTGGATACCCGATTAGCCCACACCGCCGCGTGCCCGTCAGTACCGGATGCGGACAGCCGCAGGAGCCCGCGGTTATCTTGGCGGCATGGGTCCTGCGGCGAAGGGGCCACCCGGGCGATGAGGCGGCGTCCCGAGCGTGGAACGGATCAGGCCGCAGCCGAAGAGATAGCGGCACGGCTCGCGATCGGCGGGGCGGTCGTATGGTCTGTCGCGCTGCTGAGCAGTCCGGCGCTCAGGCCCGACCTGGATCCGTGGACGACGCATCCCGAGACCTACGCGAGCGGTGCATGGGGTGCGTTGATGCGCCTTGGGTACGTCGGGGTGGGCGTGGCCGGGTGGGCGGCGGCGTTCCTGGCGCGCCGGTACCGCGTGTCTTCGGCACTCCTTGCCGTTTTCGCCACCGGTGCTCTCGCCATCGGCGTTCTACCCCCGAGCGGGCGCGGAGGCTTCGCCGACGTGGTATTTCCCTACCTCCAGGTCGCTCCGCTGGCGTTCCTGGTCGCGGTCGCCTCGATCTCCCTGCGGGCTCGTCGCCGCGTTCTCGTGGCCTTTGCCGCAGTGGCCTGGATTCTGTTCGTACCGCTCGTAGTGGGAGGGCCTGCGCTCGGGGGCATCATCAACCGCGCCGCTGATCTGGCGATCGGAATCTGGATCGGCGTGTTCGCCTGGACGGTGCGTGACAGACCGCTCGCCTGACCTCGCCGGCGGATGGCCCTACAGGTCCCCGAGCCCCACGAGGCCGCCCGCCAGCTCCGCTCGCTCATCCCCGGCTAGCCTCCCGCGCGATTCGGCAACGCCGACCGCGGACCGCGCTTCTCCCCGCCATGGCAACTGCGGCTTTCCGCCGCGAACGACCGTGGCGGGCCGGCGCCCCAAGGAGGGCGCAGCAATCGGCGGGCGACGGGGTTGTCTGCGCGTCCTCACCCGAGAAGCCCGTTACGACTGGGGCGCGGACCGTCGGGGCGTGGCGTGTCGACGTTGCCTCGCTGCGCCGCGAGCGGGTCAGCCTGGCGAAGCCTCATCGGTCAGTCTGAGTGGCTTGGGTGGATCCAACGGGCTGCAGCCTCGTAGGTGTCCGAAGGCCTGGCGTTGAAGGCGATCGCGGCGTTCGGGGCGTGGATCCGCACCAGGTTGACGACCCGCTCGAAGAGCCCAAGTTGGTCCTCTGCGGTACGGATCCCGCCTCCCACGATCACGCAGTCCCAAGGAGCAGCCCGTAGCGAGGCAGCCACCATCTCTTCGGGGTCGTCTCGGCCGTCGATCCCGATCAGGCACGACTCAGCCGAGACGCCGTGCTCGGCGAACGTGCGCATCCCCGTATCGATGGCTTCGGCGACGGGCGCAGGGTCCCAGGGACCAGGGACGCGATACGGGTTGAGCCCGATCACGAGCACCCTGGGGGTTGCATCGGGCGTGGAGATGCATCAACCCTAGGGCGCGATCAGCCGCGCGCGACAGCATCACCGGTTCACCAGTCGTACCGCGGGGTTGACCATGCCCCACACCGCCGCCTGTCGACCTGGAAGAGCCAGTTGCGAGACCATGCGGAGATGCCCCGTGTCGTGCCGTGGTCTCTCCTCTTGGTGGGGTCGTTGGCGGTTGTCGCCTTCGCCTTGGGCAGCGCAGGCGGTTCCTGCATCGACGCCATGGACCCGGCCGCGTCGTTGTGTGGCAGCCAGGGATCGCCGTTCCTGCTCGTCGCCGGAGTGGCTGGCGTGCTTCCGTCGGGGTCGATGCTCTGGCGGTCATATCGCTCTCGGTAGAGCGAGTCGTCGACCGGGCCACATCCAGCGCGGGTTGCGGCATACCGCCGCCAGTCGTGGTGCGCTGTTTGGAGGCGCCGGCGTTGCGACACGTGAAGTCAGCGGGGCGGGCCCGCAGGGTCTGATTGGATGAGCCGGTGCCTGTCGCCCAGGACCACCTGGCCACTATCCGCAAGGCGGTGGCCGTGGTTCTGCGTCGGCACGGTTTGCGGGCTGAGTCCAAGCGCTCGTGGTGCCGCGGTGATGACGCCGAGGGCTGGGTGGTCATCTCTTGGGACGGAGGCAAGTGGAACACCAAGGCGGAGGCTGAGGCGTCACTGACCGCGGCGGTGTGGCCGCCCGGGACGCGTGAGCACCGCAGCGAGCTGTGTGGGCGGGATGTCGTGCCGTTCGTTGGCGGGGACGTGCCCCTCTTGGGGAACGGCGAGAAGGTGGCGGGTGACCCGTTCGCGTGCACCTACGACGTTGTCGCGGTCATGTCCGCCGACGAGGTGGCGGTGCAAGTCAGGCGCGCTGAGGCGTTCGGCGAGGCGATGGTCGCCTGGGCCGACGCCGTGCTTGACGCGCGGGTGTCGGCACCGTTGATGTCTGACGGCGACGCGGTGGCGGCGCTGTTGGCACAGCACCCGGACTGGCCGGGGATCGACCCGTTCCTGGACCGTCTGACAGCCGGGTTCCAGCGTGACCCGCGACCAATCGGGCTCGGCCGTGTGATCGATCGCTGGCGCCGCGAGCGCGGCCTCCCGCAGGTCCCCCTCCCGGCCTGGTCGCGCTACGCGTCGGGGCCCTGCGGCAGCGGCGTCCTCGGCTCGCCACGCGCTGAGCTGCTGGCGGGTCTCGGCACCGCCGTGGAGTTCCAGTTCGCCGACGGCACGGCCCGGTTGCCCACCGCTGATGACCTGCCGGACGCCGACCAGATCAGGCGGTGGCGAAAGGAGAGTCGGCGCGCGCCCCTGCCCGACGGCGTGCTCCGCGAGCTGCCCGAATGGTTGCCGTACGCCGGCTGGCTCGAGGTGCCGGAGCCTCCCGCAACCGGCGCACGACGGCGTCTGTGGCCTTGGAGGACCAGCAGGTAGCCCTTTTCGCCGCGTAGCGCGCGGTGGATCAGGCGCTCTGCAGGGGGTGGATCTGCTCAAGGGTGGCGCCGAGGTGGTCCTTCTCGATCTCGAGGTCGTAGCGGGTCCGCAGGTTGAGCCATAACCGGTCGGTGGTGCCGAAGTAACGGGCCAGGCGCAGCGCAGTGTCGGCGGTGATCCGGCGCTTGCCGTGGACGATCTCGTTGATGCGACGCGGCGGGACCCCGATCGACACGGCGAGATGGTGCTGCGTGACGTCCAGCGGGGTCAGGAAGTCCTCGAGGAGGACCTCCCCGGGTGGATGGGTTCGATGGTCGCCATCGGTGTTCCTCCTTCGGGCTAGTGGTAGTCGACGATCTCGACGTTCTCGGGGCCGGCGGGTGTCCAGGTGAAGCAGATCCGCCACTGCTGGTTGATCCGGATGCTGTGCTGTCCGGCGCGGTCACCGCGCAGGGCTTCGAGCCGGTTGCCGGGTGGGACTCGTAGGTCCTCGAGGGTCTCGGCGGCGTCCAGGATGGTGAGCTTTCGTAGGGCGGTCCGTTCGATCCGTGGGTCGAGTTTCTTGGTGCGTTCTCGTGACCAGAGCCGTTCGGTCATGGCGTTGCCGAACGATCGGATCACCCTCCGAGCATAACGCGTCGCGTTATGCCATGTCGATCGGATGCCATCAGAGGGCAGGCTCTCCGACGTAGCCCTATCCGCCGCGTATCGCCCGTGTCCGGCCCCCCGATTTCTGGTCCGTCTCGTGGGTGAGTGCTCCCCGATGATGAGAGTGCTGATGGAGGTGGCTGGTGGCGGCGAGTAAGAGGTTCACGACGGAGCAGATCGTGGCGAAGCTGCGGGAGGCGGAGAAGCTGCAGGCGCAGGGGGCGACGGTGCCGGCGGTGTGCCAGCGGTTGGGGATCAGTGAGCAGACGTTCTACCGGTGGCGGATCAGGTACGGGAGGCTGAAGGAGGACGAGGCGCGGACCTGCTGCATACCGCCGCCTGTCTGGCGCTTCAGTTCTATGCCACCGTCCGAGATATCGACCCTCCACCGTCTGTCCCACCTCCCGTTTCCCGCGGATCTGGCGCCGGTGCCGCCGACAGCCGCAGGCGCATTGGGAGTGTGGCGGATCTCATGGGATGGGGTGCGTCGGTGCCTTGTGTGCCCCGTCGGAAGGGGTCGAGTGTAGGGAGAAAGGTGAGGCCCGGACGGGCGGACGGAGAGTCTCCGATACTGGGTACGGCAGGCGGACCTGTGGGTATCACTCTCATCACGAAATGGGGGCTGCAATGAGCCATCCACGTGTTGATGTCGGGATGGGCATCCCGGCCGGTCCGCCGATGGGGCTAGTTCGGATGCAGGTGGCCGTCGCGCGGATGGGGCGGCTCGACAGCGTCATGGTGCTGGACCACCTTCAGTCCCACTGGCCAGAGGCGTTGTGGTCGGAGCTCATCTGGCTACGTCGCCCGGGCGGGGCCCATGCCTTCTACGACTACGCGGCACTGCTGGGGTCGATGGCCGCCTGGTCGGGCGGCATGCGTCTGGGTGTTCAGGTGACCGACCCGGTCCGGCGGCACCCCGTGGTCGTGGCGCAGACCATGCTCACGCTGGCGCACCTGAGCCGTCGGGCGCCGATCCTCGGGATCGGCTCGGGCGAACGCGAGAACATCGAGCCATACGGGCTGCCATTCGACCACCCCACAGGTCGTCTGGAAGAGGCCCTGCAGATCTTGCGTGACTGCTTCGCCGGACGCCTGTCCGACTTCACCGGTGAGCACTACGTGCTGCGCGGTGCTGTCATGTCCCTTCGGCCCCCACCCGGGCGGGTACCGGAGATCTGGGTTGGAGCCCACGGGCCGCGGATGCTCGAGCTGACGGGGCGCTATGGCGACGGGTGGATCCCCTCGGTGGTGACCTCGCCGGAGGACTACGCGCAGAAGTGGCAGGCAGTGCGGCGAGCCGCTGTGCAGGCGGACCGCGATCCGGAGGGAATCACCGCAAGCTTCGCGCCCTTCGTCATGCTGGCTCGCGACCCTGCCGAGGCCCGCGCCATCCTGCGCAACCCGATCGCGCGCTTCAACGCACTCTTGATCCCTGCGGCGGTGTGGCGAAGCCACGGCGCTGAGCACCCGCTCGGCCCGCGGTTCCGTGGATTCGTCGATGTCCTTCCGGAGCAACTGGACCTGGATGAAGTTCACGCGGCGATCGAGGCAGTGCCCGATGACATGGCCGCCCTGGGTGTCATGGTGGCCACCCCGGACCAGCTGGTCGCCCGCGTGCGGGCGCTGGCCGAGGCCGGCCTGCAGCACTTCAGCCCCTACGTCCTGTCGTCGCTGCTCAGCCGACGAAACGCGTTGTATGACAGCCGGGCGTGGCCGCTGATCGCTCGTCGCCTGCGAAGCCGGCGCTGACCGGCCGACGACCGCCCGGGGCCATCCCTTCCCGGTCGACGCCACTTGCGCCCCGACCCGCATATCGGTGACCTCCGACATGTCCCGGCACCAAGCCACGCCCCAGCGCAACCGCCGGCGACGTCGGCCACCGAGAACGGCTCGGCCAGACGGATCTACAGCCGCGGGGGATCTGCCCTGCTCCGCCGCGTAGCGTGCGCTGTCGTTGGCGGGCACACGACGTGGCATAATCGTGGCATGAGTCGCACACGGTTGAGCACGACGGTGGACGCCGACCTTCTGCAGAACGCACGGCAGGTGTCCGGCAAGCCCGACTCCGCGCTGGTCGACGAAGCGCTCGCAGCACTGCTCGCCCGGCACAGGGCGGCCGAGGTGGACGCCAGCTACGGCGCGTACGACACTCACCCGCTCAATGAGCCCGATGAGTGGGGGGACCTGGACTCGTTCCGGCGCGCGGTCGCCGCCTCGTGACCGATCTGCCCGCACGCGGTGAGGTGTGGTGGTGCGAGATGGCCGAGATCGGCCGCCGGCCGGTCGTCGTCCTCTCGCGTGACGTGGTGATCCCGCGTCATCGCCGTGCGCTGGTCGCCCCATGCACTACCACTATCCGGGGCCTCCCGAGCGAGGTCCTCCTCGAACCCGGCGAGGACCCCGTGCCCCTGCGCTCGGCCGTGAACCTCGACTCGGTCGAGTCGGTCTCGGTCGCGATCCTTGTCGAACGCCTCGGTCGGTTGGCCGACTACCGGATGCGGCAGGTCTGCGCCGCTCTGGCCGTCGCAGTCGACTGCTCAGACTGAACGCAGGCTCTCATCGCGGCCAACACCTCAAGCGCGACCTACCGTCACGGCTGAAGTGCGTCATCCCGGCTCCCTTCTGTTGTCAACCGGCGGTCTTGAGTGGCCTCTTCACAGCGGTGGGGGGGCGTAGCGTCGTGGGTGCGGGTCCCGGGAGTGGCTGATCCGAAGTGCCGGTGTGCGGGTTGAAGCCGGTCGCGCTGGAGTTCAGAGACGCCCCGCTGTGCCCTCCCGGGCCCGCGTCCACGTCCTCGAGGCGAGGGTGTGCGGCGTCGGTGACGAGCTGGCGGAAGATCGCGTCGGAGATCCGCCGCTTGAGGCAGCGGATGGCTTCGAGGGGCCGCCTGCCGTCGGCGAGCGTGCACCCTGGTTCCACCACGCCGACATCGTGGCCGCTGCGGTCCTGGAGTTCCTGCGGGCCCGGCCCTGACGCCGCGGAGACCCCGGACGTGGCCCCTGCCGCGAGCGGCCCGCCGGCGCCGAGTCAGGGAACGGCTCCTCCGGTGCGCTCGGCCACCCATCCCTCGGCCTCCCGGACCGCGGCGCGGGTCGACTCGGCGACCACCGGCGTCCTGCGGTGCACGCGCGTGGCCCCGACGACGTCGATCGCGTGGGTCTTGGCGAGCTGGTCGAAGGTCCGCTCGGAGACACCGCTGACCCACAGTCCGCTGTCGTGCGCCTCGAGGGCCCGTGCGTAGCGGGTGACGACGTTGATGAAGGTGCTCCCGAGGTCCTCCTTGCCGCGCAGGCTGATGACGACCGCGGAGCCCCGACTGCGGGAGGTCACGGCGGGCAGGGCGTGCTCGAACGTGGGCGCGGCGGCGAAGAAGAGACTCCCGTACGGCCGGAGGACGACGACCTCCCCGGCGCCGACCTCGGCGCGCGGCTCCACCTCGGTGATCCCTTGGTCGCCGATCAGCCACTCCCGAACCGTGACGCGGTTGGACTGTCGGGCGACGTGGAGGACGACCGACATCCCGACGCCGACGAGGACCGCGTACTGGAGGGGGATGAGGAGGGTCAGGGCGAAGGTCGTCGCCAGCACCGTGGCCTGGACGGCCCCGGTGTGCCACACCATCCGCAGGTTGTCGATCTTGAGGGTCCGAACGCCGACGACCATGAGGAGCCCGGCGAGCGACGGCATGGCGACGTAGCCGACGAGGTCGGCGAGAAAGAGGACGGCGACGAGCATCGTGGCCCCGGCCACGAGCAGCGCCAGCCGGCTGCGGGCACCCGCGCTCGTGACGATCGACGTGGCGGACATCGACCCCCCGACGGGCATGCCCTGGAGCAGCCCGGCGCCGATGTTGGCCACGCCCTGGCCGCGGAAGTCGGCCGAGGCGTCCGGGTAGGCGCCGTCCGGGTTGGGGACCGAGCTGCTGATGGCCGCGCCCTGGACCAGCCCGACGAACGCCAGCGAGACCGCCGGGATGACGAGCCCGGCGGCGAGCGAGAGCGAGGGCAGCGACGGGGTGGGCAGAGAGCCCGGGACCTCGGTGACGTCGAGCAGCCGGGCGACGTCGAGCGAGAACACGGCCGCTGCGCTGGAGGCGAGGGCGATCGCGACGACGAGACCGAGGGCGCCGAGGCGGGTCCGCTCGAGGAGGACGATGAGCCCGATCGTGGCCGCGCCGACGAGGACCGACGGCCAGGCCCACGACGCGACGCTGAGCACCGAGTCGACTGCTGCCGTGATCCGGTTGCCGCCGGTGCTCTCGTAGCCGGTGAAGTCGTCCAGCTGGCCGAGGACGATGTTGACCGCGACCGCGTTGATGAAACCGGTGAGCACCGCGTTGGGCACCCAGCGGACCAGCCCGCCGAGGCGTGCCACCCCGAGGGCGAGCATGAGGACGCCGGTCATGACCGACAGCGTGAACAGGGCGGTGTTTGCCTCCGGCGTGTCCCCGTGCACCTGCGGGACGTCGGAGACGACGACCGCCATCGCGCCGGTGGCCTGCACGGCCATGAAGGCCGAGCTCGTCGCGAGCGCCCCGAAGATCGTGCCGAACATGTAGGCGTACAGGCCGTAGACCGGGTTCACCCCCGCGAGCAGGCCGCCGGCCAGCCCGTCCGGGACGCTCTCGACCCCGAGCACGAGCCCCGCGGGGGCGTCCTCACGGAGGTGGCGCAGGCTGAAGCGGCGCCCGAGGCCGGCTCGAAGCCTCTCCACCGGGGTGCCCACGGTTCACAGTGTGGCGGCTGCGCCACCACCGGACCAGGCCACGGAACGGGCGAGCCACTGCACCGGGGAGCGCCCGCACCCTACATTTGGGCCATGGCGGCGAGCACGACAGCGACCCCGGGGATCGGCCTGCGCGACCGACCGTTCTGGCACCGCACGTGGCTGGTCGTCCTCGTCCTCGTCCTCACCGGCCTCACCGCCTTCGTCCTCTGGCGCGGGGCCAGCACCCTCTACTACGTGATCATGGCCTGGTTCCTCGCCCTCGCGATGGAGCCGGCGGTGGCCAGGCTCGCGACGCGGATGCGCCGGGGGCTCGCGACCGGGGTCGTCATGATCGTCGCCGGCCTGGCCCTGCTCGGGTTCGTCGCGGCGTTCGGCGCGCTCTTCGTCAACCAGCTCGTCGAGTTCGCCAAGGCGATTCCCGGGATGGCCGCCGACGCCCTCGACTGGGTCAACCGGGCGACCGGCTCGAACCTGACCTTCGACAACCTGCTCGACCAGGTCGGCATCTCGACGAGCGACCTCGCCGGCTACGCGCAGCAGGCCGCCCTCTACCTCGTGAGCCTCGTCGTCGGCCTCGTCTCGAGCGCCTTCGGCATCTTCCTCCTCGTCTTCTTCGTCTTCTACATCTCCGCGGGCATGCCCCGGCTGCGGGTCTGGCTGGCCCGGCGGATGAAGCCCGAGGTCCAGGTGCCGTTCCTCGCCGCCTGGGACCTGACGAAGATCAAGGTCGGTGGCTACATCGCCGCGCGGATCGTGCTGGCCTCGATCAACTCGGCGTGCAGCGCCGTCGTCTTCGCGATCATCGGACTGCCGTACTGGCTGCCCCTGGCCCTGTGGACCGGACTCGTCGCCCAGTTCGTCCCGAACATCGGCACCTACATCTCCATCGCGCTTCCCGTCCTCGTGGGTCTGACCTCGGGCAACTGGCTGCTCGGTGTCTACGTCCTCATCTGGGGCATCGCGTACCAGCAGGTCGAGAACCTGACGATCGAGCCGAGGATCTCGGCGCGGGCGGTCGACCTCCACCCGGCCGTGTCCTTCGGGGCGGCGCTCCTCGGTGCCCAGCTGTTCGGGCTCTCCGGTGCGCTCCTCGGTGTGCCCGTCGCGGCGACCGTCATGGCCATGCTGGAGATCTACAAGCGCCGCTACGAGCTGACGCCGGCGACGGAGGAGCGGGTCGCCGAGCTCGTCGCCCCGCGGGCCGACGGGCCCCCGGATGCCGCGCCACCGCCTGCCGACGGGTCCCCGGGACTCGCCGACCCCGCCGACTCGGAGGTGACGGCGTGAGCACCCGTGGGCGTCGTGTCACGGGCATCGTGCTCCTCGTCCTGGCCGGGCTGCTGGTGCCCGTCGCGCTCGTCGCCACGTGGACCGCCCGGACCGTCACCGACACGTCGGCCTTCGTCGACCGGGTGGCGCCGGTGGCCGCCCAACCCGAGGTCCAGGCGGTGGTCGAGCAGCAGATCACCGACCAGGTCGACACCGTCGTCATCCAGGGGCTCGTGGGCGAGCGCGTCGACACCGCCATCGACGGGCTCGACGCGCCCGACCTCGTCAAGGTGCTGCTGCGCAACCTCGCGACGAGTGCCGGTGGCTGGGTCGAGGAGCGGGTCGGGCGGGTCGCCCACCGGGTCGTCACGGCCCCCCAGTTCCAGACCGCCTTCCGCGACTCGCTCGAGGTCGCCCACGGCGAGCTCGTCGGCATCCTCGAGGGCGACACCGACCAGGTCGTCGTGGCGCAGGACCGGACGGTGAGCATCAAGGTCGCGACGCTGCAGAACGCGATCCGCGAGGAGCTCGTCGCCTCGGGCCTCGACGTCGCCGACCGCATCCCCGAGGTCGAGGCGACCATCCCGATCGCCACCGTCGACCAGCTGGAGCAGTGGCGGACGTACTACGCGCTCCTGCGGGTCCTCGTCTGGCTCGGACCGCTCCTCGTCGTCGCGCTGGCCGTCCTCGGGGGGTGGCTCCGGCGCGACCTGGCCCGCAGCGCCCTGTGGTTCTCGGGCGCCGGGGTCGTCGGCATCCTCACGGTCACCTGGGTGGCCCGGACGCTCGTGGACTCGGCCGTCGGGGGCATCGTCGACCCCGGCGCCGCTGCGGCGGCCGGCGCGGTCGTGCGCACCCTCACCGCCTCGCTCGTGGACAACAGCCGGGTCGCACTCGTCGTGCTGCTCGTCGTCCTCGCCGGGTCGCTGCTCGTCGCACTGTGGCCGCGCGACGCCGACGGCCGGTGGCGTTCGCCGCGTCAGCTGGTCAGCGGAGCGAGCCAGGGCTGACCACGGGGCGGTCAGCGGGGTCGTCGTCGGCGAGCCACCCCGCCGCATGCGCGATCCGGGCGCCGACGATCCCGACGCCGACCGTGATGCCGCTCATGACGAGCAACCAGGTGACGATCCCCAGGGAGACGCCGATGACGCCGTAGCGGCCGGCGTCCTTCTCGATGATCGCGGGCAGGAAGACGACCGCCCACCAGCCGGCCGCCGACTGGGCGACCCCGCCGACGAGGGCGCCGGGCAGGAGGTGCCGCCACGGGATCCGCCGCGTGGCGAGCAGGAAGGTGATGCCCCACCAGAAGCCGGCCGCCATGAGGGTCTGGACCACCACCTCGGGAACCGCCGTCACGACCGGACCGCCACGCCAGGCGGTGCCCACCGCGGCGATGGCGAAGTGCATGAGCAGGAACAGGCCGACGGCCGCGAGCCCGTGGAGCTGCGCGCGCCATCCGGACCTGGGCAGCATCCACGGGCGCTCGATGCTGCGGCGCATCGTCCGGGTGTAGCTGTTCACCGAGAGCACGAGGATCAGCGCGCTGAGGGTGGAGGTCGTCGCCGAGGCCGTCGCGGGGGTGGAGAAGAGCAGCGTCACGATGCTCGCGGTGTCCTCGTCGAGCTGCAGCCGGGCGTTGATGAGCCCGGCCAGCCCCTGCTGGCCGTCGACGGCGATGAGCGATGAGGCGATGATCATCAGGGGGACGAGGGCGAGGAAGGACTGCCCCGTCATCCCGAAGATGCGGTCGCGGACGTCGATGCTCACCAGGTCGCGGACGCAGCGCAGCGTCACGCCGAGGACCGGCCGCCGGTCGGCCCGCTCGAGCAGGTCGTCGGCCGCGGCCCGGGTCCGGACGATCGCGTCGTCCACCCATCGCCCACGCACGGACGAAGTGTGGCACCGGGAGCCGCGCACCCCCGGGCATTACTCGCGAGTCACCGAGAATCGGTGGCAGGCTCAGCCGCATGTTCTCGCGGATCGCCGTCGTCAACCGGGGAGAGGCCGCGATGCGGCTCATCCACGCCGTGCGTGACCTCAACGCGCAGGCGGGCCCCGGAGGGCACCGGATCGAGGTCGCCGCCCTGCACACCGAGGCCGAGCGGACCGCCATGTTCGTGCGCGAGGCCGACCACGCCTACGACCTGGGTCCGGCGTCGGCTCGCCCCTACCTCGACCACTCGGCCCTCGAGCGGGCCCTGCGGCGCACCGGGGCCGACGCCGTGTGGGTCGGGTGGGGCTTCGTCGCGGAGGACCCGGCCTTCGCGGAGCTGTGTCGCCGGATCGGCGTCGCCTTCGTCGGCCCCAGCCCCGAGGCGATGCGCAAGCTCGGCGACAAGATCGGCTCCAAGCTCATCGCGGAGGAGGTCGGCGTCCCCGTCGCCCCGTGGAGCGGCGGCGGGGTCGACACGCTCGAGGAGGCCAAGGCCGCGGCGGCCCGCGTCGGCTACCCGCTCATGCTCAAGGCGACCGCGGGCGGCGGCGGCCGCGGCATCCGGAAGGTCACCTCCGACGCCGACCTCGAGGACGCCTACCAGCGCACCCGCGACGAGGCGGAGCGCGCCTTCGGCTCCGGCGTGGTGTTCCTCGAGAAGCTCGTTACCGGAGCCCGGCACGTCGAGGTCCAGGTCATCGCCGACGGCCAGGGGACGGCGTGGGCCATCGGGGTGCGTGACTGCTCGGTCCAGCGGCGCAACCAGAAGGTCATCGAGGAGTCGGCCTCACCCCTGCTGGACCGGGCACAGGCCGAGGAGCTCAAGGCCTCGGCCGAGCGCCTCGCCGTGGCCGTCGGCTACGCCGGGGCCGGCACGGTCGAGTTCCTCTACCACCCGGGAGAGCGGTTCTTCGCCTTCCTCGAGGTGAACACGCGCCTGCAGGTCGAGCACCCGATCACCGAGGTCGTCACGCGGACCGACCTCGTCCGCCTCCAGCTGCACGTGGCCGCGGGCGGCCGGCTCGAGGGCGAGCGGCCTCGCGAGATCGGCCACGCCGTGGAGGCCCGGCTCAACGCCGAGGACCCCGACCGCGACTTCGCGCCGGCACCGGGCCGCATCGTCCACCTGGAGCTCCCGGCCGGCCCGGGCATCCGGGTGGACACGGGGGTGGCCGAGGGCGACGCCATCCCCGCCGACTTCGACTCGATGATCGCCAAGATCATCGCCCACGGCGCCGACCGCGAGGAGGCCCTCGCCCGGCTGCGGCGTGCCATGCGCGAGACGACCGTCGTCATCGAGGGCGGCGCGACGAACAAGTCCTTCATCCTCGACCTGCTCGACCAGCCGGAGGTGGTGGACGGCTCGGCCGACACCGGGTGGATCGACCGGGTCCGCGGCGAGGGGCGTCTGGTCACCCACGAGCACTCCGGTGTGGCCCTCGTCGTGGCCGGCATCGAGGGCTACCTCGAGGCCGAGGCGATCGAGCGGACGCGACTGCTCGAGACGGCGCGAGGCGGCCGCCCGCAGGTGCAGCACGACGTCGGCCGCGCCATCGACCTCAAGCTGCGCGGGACCGCCTACAAGGTGACCGTCCTGCGGACCGGACCGGCGCGCTTCCGGGTCGGTGTCGCCGAGGGTGCCGGAGCTGCGCAGGTCGTCGACGCCGACGTCGAGCGCGTCGGTCCGTTCGCGAGCCGCGTGAGCCTCGGCGGCCGCGGTCACCGCGTCGTGACCGCGGCCCACGGTCCGGTCCAGCTCGTCGAGGTCGACGGCGTGACCCACCGGGTCAGCCGCGACGAGGGCGGCGTGCTGCGCTCCCCGGCTCCCGCGCTCGTCGTCGCGACGCCGGTCTCGCTCGGGGAGGAGGTCGCGGCAGGCTCGCCCGTCCTCGTCCTCGAGTCGATGAAGATGGAGACCGTCCTCCCCGCGCCGTTCGCCGCCCGCGTCAAGGAGCTGCTCGTCTCGGCCGGCAGTCAGGTGGAGACCGGGGCGCCGTTGGTGCGGCTCGAGCCGACCGGCGAGGCCGAGGACGCGGGCGCCGCGGAGACCGCCGACGCCCCCGACCTCGAGCTGCCCGCCGAGGTGATCGACGGTGACCCGTCCGACCGGGCCGAGCGCGGCCGGGGCGAGCTCTCGGCGATGTTGCTCGGCTACGACCTCGACCCCGACCACGAGCAGCGCACCCTCGCGCGCTACCTCGCCGCCCGCGACGAGCTCGTCGACCTCGGCGCCTCCCTCGTGTGCGACGAGATCCCGCTGCTCACCGTCCTCGCCGACTTCGCCGAGCTGAGCCGCAACCGTCCGATGGGTTCGGAGGCGCACGTCGAGAACCGGGTCCACAGTCCGCGCGAGCACTTCCGCACCTTCCTCCAGACCCTCGACCCCGAGCGGGGCGGGCTCCCCCCGACTTCGTCGGCCGGCTGGAGCGGGTGCTCGCCCACTACGGGGTCGGGGGCACCGACCGCACCCCCGAGCTCGAGGAGGCGGTCTTCCGGATCTTCCTCGCCCAGCAGCGCTCGGCCCCCGAGGTCGCGATGGCGACGGCCATCCTGCGCCGCTGGCTCGCCGAGCCGGAGCCGGAGCCGCCCGCCGACGTCGCCGCCCGCGACCTGCTCGACCGGCTCGTCGCCGCCACCCAGCTGCGCTACCCCGTCGTCGGCGACCTCGCGCGCAGCGTGCGCTTCCGCTGGTTCGACCAGCCCCTCGTCGACGCCGACCGGGCCTCGGTGCTCGGGTCGGTCGACGACGAGCTCGAGCGGATCGACGCGCTGCCGGAGGGCGAGGAGCGCACCGCCCGGGTCGACGCGCTCGCCGCCATTCCCGAGCGGATCGTCCGCTTCCTCGCTGCCCGCCTGCGCGAGGGCGTCCGCGCGCACGAGCCGATGCTCGAGGTCCTCGTCAAGCGGCACTACCGCGGCTACGAGCTCGCGGGGCTGCACGAGGAGACCGTCGACGGGCGCGCCGTCACCGTCGCCGACTACCGCCTCGACGAGCGCGACTCCCACCTGGTGTCGACGACGGGGACGATGGACGAGCTGACCCCGGACAGCAGGCTCGCGGCCACCCTGGCCCGCTGTGTCGAGGAGCGACCCGACGGCCACCAGGCCGTCGTCGACCTCTACGTCCGCTGGGGGAAGGTCCCGGACGACGCCGACGAGGCGTCCGCGGTGCTCGCCGAGCGGCTCGCGGCGATGCCGTTCGCGCACGAGTGCCGACGGGTCGCCGTGTGCACCGTCCCCGACGGCGCCAACGCCGGGGTCGGCTACTTCACCTTCCGGCCGCAGCCGGACGGCTCGATGACCGAGGACCGTCCGGTCCGCGACGTGCACCCCATGGTCGGGCGCCGGCTCAACCTCTGGCGGCTGCGAGACTTCGAGCTCACCCCGCTCGAGGCCCCCGAGGACGTGCTCCTCCTGCACGCCGTCTCGCGCGACAACCCGCAGGACCAACGGCTCGTCGCGCTCGCCCAGGTGCGCCAACTCGTCGTCGTCCGTGACGAGGCGGGACGGGTCACCGCGCTCCCGCACGTGGAGCGGGCCCTCGCGAACTGCCTCGAGGCGGTGCGTCGGGCCCGCAGCGCCCACGGGGGGAGCGCGCGGCTCGACATGAACCACGTGTGGCTGCACATCTGGCCACCGGTCGAGGCCGACCTCGAACAGATGACCGCACTCCAGGAGAAGGTCGCGCCGATGACCGCGGGGGCCGGCATCGAGGAGGTCCGCGTCGAGGGGTCGATCGCCGCGGAGGGTGGCCTGACCGTGCCGGTCTGCGCCCGCTTCACCTACCAGCCGGGTTCCGGCGTCACCTACACGATCGAGCCGCCACCCACCGAGCGGCTCGCCCCCCTCGACGCGTACGCCGAGAAGGTCGTCCGGGCCCGGCGGCGCGGCCTCGTCTACCCGTACGAGCTCGTCTCGATGGTCGCCGCGGGCGGCCAGGCCACCGAGTACGACCTCGACGAGTCCGGGCGCCTCGTCCCCGTCGACCGCCCCTACGGCCAGAACAGCGCGGGCCTCATCTGCGGGGTCGTCACGACGCCGACCCCCCTCCATCCGGAGGGCGTCACGCGGGTCCTGTTGTGCGGCGACCCCCTGCGCTCGCTCGGCGCGGTCGCCGAGGCGGAGTGCCGGCGCGTCATCGCGGCCCTCGACCTCGCCGCGGAGCGTGGCCTGCCCGTCGAGTGGTTCGCCCTGTCCGCGGGCGCCCGCATCTCCATGGACTCCGGCACCGAGAACATGGACTGGGTCGCCCGGGCCCTCAAGCGGATCATCGAGTTCACCCAGGCCGGAGGGGAGATCAACGTCGTCGTCGCCGGCATCAACGTCGGCGCGCAGCCGTACTGGAACGCCGAGGCGACGATGCTCATGCACACGCGCGGCATCCTCGTCATGACGCCCGACTCGGCGATGGTCCTCACCGGCAAGCAGTCCCTCGACTTCTCCGGCGGGGTGTCGGCCGAGGACAACTTCGGCATCGGCGGCTACGACCGGGTCATGGGCCCCAACGGCCAGGCGCAGTACTGGGCCAAGGACCTCGCCGAGGCGTACCGCATCCTCCTGGCGCACTACGAGGCGACGTGGAGCGACCCGTCCGGGGGCGGCCCGCGACGCGCCCCGACGACCGACCCGCCCGACCGCGACGTCACCACCTACCCGCACGAGATGGCGGGCAGCGACTTCACGACGGTGGGCGACATCTTCTCCCCGGCCACCAACCCGGACCGCAAGAAGGCGTTCGACATCCGCACCCTCATGCGAGCCGTCTCCGACCAGGACCACGGGATCCTGGAGCGCTGGGCGGGCATGGCCGACGCCGAGACCGCCGTCGTCGTCGATGCGCGGATCGGCGGGATCTCGGTCTGCCTCCTCGGCATCGAGTCGCGGTCGGTGCCGCGGCGCGGCTTCCCGCCCACTGACGGGCCCGACACCTACACCGCGGGGACCCTCTTCCCGCGCTCGTCGAAGAAGGCGGCCCGGGCGATCAACGCCGCGAGCGGGAACCGGCCGCTCGTCGTCCTCGCCAACCTCTCGGGCTTCGACGGCTCACCGGAGTCGATGCGCGCCCTCCAGCTGGAGTACGGCGCCGAGATCGGCCGCGCGGTCGTCAACTTCGACGGCCCGATCGTCTTCGTCGTCGTCTCGCGCTACCACGGCGGTGCCTTCGTCGTGTTCTCCAAGGCGCTCAACCCCCGGATGACGGTGCTCGCGGTGGAGGGCTCCTTCGCCTCGGTCATCGGGGGTGCGCCCGCGGCGGCCGTCGTCTTCGCCCGCGAGGTGGACGCCCGCACCGCGGCGGACCCCCGCGTCGCCGGGCTCGAGGCCCGAGCGGCCGAGGCCGACGAGGCCCAGCGCGCGGTCCTCGCCGCCGAGCTCGAGCAGGTCCGCGCCGCGGTGCGGGCCGAGACGCTCGGCGCGGTCGCGACCGAGTTCGACCGCGTCCACAGCATCCACCGCGCCGTGGAGGTCGGCTCGGTCGATGCCGTCATCGCCGCGGCCGACCTGCGGCCGCGCGTCGTCGAGGCGCTCGAGCGCGAGCTCGCCACCGGCTGACCTCCTCGCCCCGGCTGTCCCGCCGGTGGGGAACCGGAACGGCCAATGGGCCGGCGACCTGTCCGGTCGCCGGCCCACTGGGTCCGGGGGAGAGCGAGGGTCAGTGCAGGTCCTCGCCCTCGGCGTGCGCCGCGACGAGCGCGGTGCGGCCGGGGTAGCGGATCTCCTCGACGAGCTCCTGCATCTGCTCCGACGGCTTCTCGGTCACCTGCGAGACGATGTACGTCACCGCGAAGTTGATGAGCATGCCGATGGTGCCGATGCCGGTGGGTGGGATCCCGAGGATGCCCTCCGAGCCGCCGTAGATCGGGATCGTCCAGATCATGTAGGCGAAGGTGAGCACGAGGCCGGTGATCATGCCCCACATGGCGCCCTTGGCGGTACAGCCCTTCCAGAAGATCCCCAGGACGAGGACCGGGAAGAAGCTGGCCGCCGCGAGCCCGAACGCGAGGGCCACGACCTGGGCGACGAACCCGGGAGGGTTGATGCCGAGGTAGCCGGCGACCACGATCGCCCCCGCCATCGCGATCCGGCCGACGAGGAGCTGGCGCGACTCGGTGGCCTGCGGGTTGATCTTCTTGTAGTAGACGTCGTTGGCGACCGAGGACGAGATGACGAGCAGCAGACCCGACGCCGTGGAGAGGGCCGCCGCCAGAGCACCGGCCGCGACGAGGCCGACGATCGGGGCGGGCAGGCCGCCGATCTCCGGGCTGGCGAGGACGATGATGTCGTTGTTGATCGCCACGTCGGTGAAGTTGATCACCGCGTCCGGCGGCAGGTCGGCGATCGGCGCGGCGGCCTCACCCGCCTGGGTGATGAGGCCGACGTCGGCCCACGTGGTGAACCACTGCGGTACGTCGGCGAGCGGGATGCCGTTGGTGCCACCGAGCTCGTTGATGATGTTGAGCTTCGTGAACGCCGCGACCGAGGGAGCGGTCGTGTAGAGCAGGGCGATGAAGAACAGCGCCCACAGCGCCGAGAACCGCGCCGCGCGCACCGACTTCGCCGTGTAGAAGCGGACGATGACGTGGGGAAGGCCGGCCGTGCCGAACATCAGCGCGGCGGTGATGAGGATCATGTTGGCCATCGACGTCTTCGTGAACGCCTCGGTGTACGAGGCGAGCCCGAGGTCGGCCTGGAGGCCGTTGAGCTCGTCGAGGATCTTGCCGAAGCCGATCTGCGGCAGGGCGATGCCCGTGACCTTCGAGGACACCGCGACGGCAGGGATGAGGTAGGCGACGATGAGGACGGAGTACTGCGTCACCTGGGTCCAGGTGATGCCCTTCATGCCGCCGAGGACGGCGTAGAAGAAGACGATCGCCATGCCGATGATGACGCCCCACGTCGTGCTCACCCCGAGGAACCGGGTGAAGACGACGCCGACGCCGGCCATCTGGCCCGCGACGTAGACGAACGAGACGACGATGGCCGCGAGGACCGCCACCATGCGCGCGGTCTCGTTGTACCGGTCGCCGACGAAGTCGGGGATCGTGTACTTGCCGAACTTGCGCAGGTACGGCGCGAGCAGCAGGGCGAGCAGCACGTAGCCACCGGTCCAGCCCATGAGGTACACCGAGCCGCCGTACCCGTTGCCCGCGAAGGCGATGATGCCCGCGAGGGAGATGAACGACGCCGCGCTCATCCAGTCGGCGGCGATCGCGGCACCGTTGGCCGGGGCGGGGATGCCGCCGCCGGCGACGTAGAAGCCGGCGGTGTCGGAGACCCGGCTGCGGTAGGCGATGTAGATGTAGAGGCTGAAGGTCAGGACCGCGAAGATCAGCGTCCACAGCTGGATGTCGCTCACGGGTGGTGCACCTCACCCTCGTACTCCTCGACGCCGTACTGCGCGTCGAGCTTGTCCATCCGCCACACGTAGATCCCGATGAGGATGACGAAGGTGATGATGCTGCCCTGCTGCGCGAACCAGAACCCGAGCGGGTAGCCGATGAACGAGTAGTTGTTCAGGGCGTCGACGAACAGGATCCCGGCGCCGAACGACACCAGGGCCCAGAAGAAGAGCAGGATGCCCATCAGTCGAAGGTTCTTGCGCCAGTAGTCCCGGCGCTGATTGTCGTCCATCGGACCTCGCCTCCTTGCGAATCCTCCGAACCCCTGTCCGGCTCGGCTGAGCGCACATGAAACCGGCGGCCGGCAGCACTGCTCAAGACCTTTCGGCCACGTAGCCGGGGGGAGGGGGGCGAACGGTCGGAGTGGTCCCCCGACGGGTGCTGTGGCAGGACGAACGGTCGCCGAGGGCCCCGGAACGGTGCCCCCGGACCGCTCGGCGTGCCGGCTCGACCGCTCACCCGGTGATTCGCGCCACGCCGGGGACGGCGGGGGGCGCCGGCACCTACCATCGCCGGTCATGAGCCAGTCCACGACGGTGCCCGCCACGCCCGCCCGCCGCGCCCGGCGCCGGATGGAGCCGGGACGAGGCCGCCTGCTCCTCGCCTCGGGGATGGCGGTCGTCGGCGGGTTCCTCCCGTGGATCTACACCGCGATCGGCACCGTCTCGGGTGGTCGGGGCGCCGGTCTGTGGGTCGCCTACGCCGCGATGGTCGGGCTCGCGGGCGCGCTGCTGCCGATGCGCCGGGTGGCCGCGGTCCAGGGCTTCGTCCTCGCCGCTGTCGCCCTCGTGCTCCCGGCCTGGCAGGTGGTCCACCTGCTGGGGCTCGTCGGGTTCGCCGGGTGGATGCCCGGGCCTGGCCTCGTCATGTCGTTCGGCGCGGGTGTGCTCGCCGCCCTCGGCAGCCGTCAGCTCTGGCAGCGGCCCGCCGCCGCCTGACCCGACCGGCCGCCCACCCTCCCCGGGCCCCTCCGTAGTTCGGGGTCACCCCGAAGTGCCCGGCGAGGCACCGGGATCTTCTCGGTGCCTCGGCAGGGGACCCGGTGCGTCGAGCGCGGGGCCGCCGCGCTCAGGACCGGCGAACCCGCACGCCGACCATCGCGGCCAGTGAGGCGAGCTCGCGCTCGACCCCCTCGCGCATCGTGGCCGTCGGCTCGAGGTCCCAGTGGACCGCGTCGACGCGCAGCACGCCGGCGTCGAGGTCGGTCGTCGCGTCGACCTTGGCGACGAAGCGGTCCCCGTGCAGGACGGGCAGGGCGAAGTAGCCCCAGCGCCGCGCCGACGCGGGGGTGTACATCTCGAGCCGGAAGTCCCACTCGAAGAGCTCGCCGAGACGCTTTCGGTCCATGACGAGCCGGTCCAGGGGCGAGAGCAGCGCCGTCCGTCCTCGGAAGGGGGCGTCGAGGTGCGCGGGGTCGACGCGCCACCGGCCGCGCACGCCGTCGACGACCGCCTCCACCCCGGCCGCGCCCACGTCGTCGGGCTCGGTCCCGGTCTGCGCGGCGGTGGCCCGTGCGATCCCGAGGGCGGCCAGCCGCCGCCGGTCGCGTTCCGCCCTGGCCTGCTCGAGGGGGACGGTCGGGCCGTCCGGGTGGACCCGGTCGGCGAGGTCCCAGACCCGCTCCCGGTTCTCCCGCGACGACACCGCCACCTCGCCACGGGCCTCCATGAGGTCGAGCAGCTTCTGGACGTTCTTGTGGTGGGTCCAGCCCGAGGACCGCCATGGCACCGCGCACGTGTCGGGCAGCTCACGGGCGGGCAGGGGGCCCTCCGCGCGGAGCCGCTGGAGGATGTCCTCGCGGCACGCGTCGTTGGCCTCGACCCACCGGGCCAGGCCGACCTGCCAGTCGCGCCGCGGTTCGGGCCCCGGCCAGGCGGCCCACTCCGCGCGCCACAGCGCGATGTCCTCGGCGGGGCACAGCATCCCCCGCACCTCGACGAGGTCCCGCGCGTCGAGGAGGTCGTCGAGGACACCGGGGGAGTACGCCCGGCCGAGCCGGCTCCACAGGACGAGGTCGGCGCTCGGGGCGACCGCCGCGGTGAGGTCCATCTGGAGCAGCGTCAGCTGCCGCACCACCTCGAACGCGTCGGTCGGGCGAGGGCGGGTGAGCAGCTGTGCCCGCACGGCGACCCGGCGGGCGTCGCGGCGCGAGAGCGCCAGCGGCATCCGCCCGACCGTCGTGCCGGTCCCCGCCGTCGAGTCCCTCACCCCTCGCCCACCGGCGTGCGCAGGTAGACCGCGGCATCGGTCGGCCGGTAGCCGAGCCCGTCGTTGACGTGGCGGATGCCGAGGTTGTCCGCGGCATTGTCGGTCACGCAGGTGCGGGTGCCGCCCGCGGCGAGCGAAGCGTGCAGCACCTGCTTGACCAGTCGGGCCAGCCCGCGCCCCCGCAGCTCGGGGGCCACCCCGGTGTAGACCACCTGGGCCTCGCCCCGGGCGGTGACGGCGTAGGTGAGGGCCGCCGGTCGGCCGCTCACCCGGAGGACGACTCCGGTGGGAGCCGCCCCACCCTCCGAGGCCATCGCGCGCAGGCCGGCGAGGGTGACGTGGAGCCCGTGGTCACGCTCGGGGTTGGTCTGGCTGATGTCGAGCATCCTCTCGACGTCGTCCTCGTCCCCGAACTCGAGCCATGGAGAGACCTCCACGGTGACCTCCGCGGGCAGGACGGGCGGGGTGGCGTCCTGCAGCCGTGCCCGCGACGTCACGGACACCTCGATGGGGGCGAACCCCCAGTGCGCGGCCACCTCGAGTGAACGGCGGTCGTCGCGGTCCGCCTGGGCGATGACGGCCGTGACCCACGAGGGGAGGTCGCGGCCGAGAGCCTCCGCCAGCCTCCCGCCCACGCCTCGCTCCTCGGCGCCCCCGTCGACCGCGACGAACCCGAAGACCGATCCCGGTGGAGCGGTCGGGGAGCGATGGAGCAGGCCCGCGCCGACGGTGCGGCCCCACTCCTCGGCGACCAGCAGGCGACGGAACCCGGACGCCGACTCCCCGAGGGCCTCGACGACGAGGGCCGCGGTCAGGGCCCGGAACCGGGTCAGGAGGAGGTCGACGAGCCCGTCGTGCTCGGTGGTGCGGGCAGGCCGGATCTCCATGGCCCTGCAGCCTGTACGTCCGGGCCTGCCGTGTCCAGCGGGTTCGGCGCGACCTGCTCCCTCACCCTCGCGCCCGTCGGGGTGCCAGCCGGACACCACGTCAGTACCGGCGGGCGGCGCCGGTCCGTCACGCACCGGGGCGTGCGTGGCAGGCTGGCACCGTGTCGACGACCGGGCTGCTCCTTGCCGCGGGCGCGGGGCGTCGGATGGGCGGGCCGAAGGCGCTGGTCCGACCCGACGCGGACGGGCCGACCCTGCTCGAGACGGCGGTCGAGCGACTGCGGGGCGCGGGGCTCGACCACGTCGTGGTCGTCGTCGGTGCCGCGGCCGACGTGGTGGGACCGCTGGCGGAGGGAACCGGCGCCGAGGTCATCCACGCGCCCGGCTGGGACGAGGGGATGGGTGCCTCCCTGCGGGCGGGGCTGGCCGGGCTCGCCGACGCCCCGGACGTCGACGCCGTGCTCGTCACCCTCGTCGACCTCCCCGACGTCGGCAGCGACGTCCACCGTCGGGTCTTGGCCGCCGCCGGCGGACGAACACGCTCGGTGCTCGCGCGGGCCACGTACGGCGGCCGTCCCGGGCACCCGGTCCTGCTCGGACGGGACCACTGGGCCGGCATCCTCGCCACGGCCCGCGGAGACCGCGGCGCCCGCGCCCATCTCGCCGCCCACGAGTCCCGCCAGGTCGAGTGCGGAGACCTCGCGACCGGGTACGACGTCGACACCCCCGAGGCCCTCGGCCGTTGAGCCGTACGCCGGGGGGTATGCCGGCAGGCGTCGGGCCGTCCGTCATGATGGAGGGGTGAGCGAGCAGAAGAAGCGATGGCCGGCGAGCGTGTACGACCACGGCACCGACCCCGACCCGCGGTTCTCCCTCGCCAACGAGCGCACCTTCCTCGCCTGGGTCCGGACGGGACTGGCGCTGCTCGCGGGTGCCGCCGCCCTCGACGCCCTCGACCTGCCGCTGCACGACACGGTCCAGTACCTGCTGGCCACCCTCCTGGCCGTCGGCGGTCTCCTCGTGGCCGGTTCCGCGTGGCGCGGCTGGGTCCGCACCGAGCGCGCCATGCGGGAGAACACCGCGCTCCCCGCCAACCCGGCGATGGTCGTCGTCCTCGTCGCGGTCGCCACCGCCGGGCTCGTACTCGGCATCAGCAGCCTCGTACGGAGCTTCGGCTCGTGACCCAGGAGGTCGACCGCGACCCCGGGATGCAGCAGGAGCGCACGACGCTGGCGTGGCGCCGGACCGGACTCTCCCTCCTCGTCGCCTCCCTGACGATCGGACGGCTCACCCTCGAGACGCTCGGTCCCATCGTCGTCATCCCCACGGTGATGACCTCCGCGGTGGCGCTCTGGGTCGTGCTGGAGGCCCTGCGGGTCCGTCGGCTGGCCCGCGACCACCCGGGGGAGCCGATCTTCTCCGTCCTCGCGGACGGGCGGCTCCCGGCCGCGGTCGGCGCCATCGTCGGGATGCTCGCGCTCGCCGTCACGGTCTCCGCCCTCGTCCGTCTGATCTGACACACGGCTACCCGCAGGAGGGTCCCGTGGGTGATGCTGTCGCCATGGACCCCAGGACGACGTTCGCCTCCGCCGCCGACCTCTCGAGTGCACTGGGGCGGTCCGGCTACCTCGCCGACGACGCCCTGGCGACGGTCGCGTGGCTCGCGCTGCGACTCGGGCGACCGCTGCTCATGGAGGGGGAGCCCGGCACCGGGAAGACGGCGCTCGCGGAGGCGCTGGCGGCGACGATGGACCTGCCGCTCATCCGGCTCCAGTGCTACGAGGGGATCGACGCGAGCCAGGCACTGTACGACTGGGACTTCCCGCGCCAGATCCTCCACGTGCGGGCCCTCGAGGCCGTCGAGGGCGGCGCCCGTGACGTCCGCGAGCTCGAGGAGGACCTCTTCGACGAGCGGTTCCTCCTGGCCCGGCCCGTGCTGCGCGCCCTGCGCGATGCGCCGGCGGTCCTGCTCGTCGACGAGATCGACCGGGCCGACGACGAGTTCGAGGCCTTCCTCCTCGAGGTGCTCTCGACCTGGCAGGTGACCATTCCCGAGCTCGGGACCGTGGCCGCGGCGACCCCGCCCGTCGTCGTCCTCACCTCGAACCGCACCCGCGAGCTGCACGACGCGCTCAAGCGCCGCTGCCTCTACCACTGGGTGGAGCACCCCGGCATCGAGCGCGAGCTCGAGATCGTCGCGACCCGGGCGCCGGAGGTCTCTGCCGCCCTCGCCGAGCAGGTCGTCCGGGCGGTGCACGCCATCCGGTCCGACCGCGAGATGCTCAAGCCGCCCGGCGTGGCCGAGACCCTCGACTGGGCCCGCGCCCTCCACGAGCTCGGGACCCGCGACCTCGACACCGAGACCGCCGCCGCGACCCTCGGTGTCGCGGTGAAGTACCGCGAGGACGCCGAGCGGGTCAAGAAGGCCCTCGACGTCCTCCTCACCGCCTGAGGCTCGGATGAGCGCCGCGCCCCGCCCGCCGGAGGAGATCCTCCTCGGCTTCGCCCGCTGCCTGCGCGCCGCCGGGCTGCACGTGACGGCGGACCGGGAGCGGACCTACCTCGAGGCGGTCGCGGCCGTCGGCCTCCAGGACCCGGTGGGGGTCTACCTCGCCGGCCGGGGGACGCTGTGCTCGTCCCCCGCCGACCTCGAGCGGTACGACCTCGTCTACGCCGAGTGGTTCGGTGGCTCCCGGGCCGGCAGCAGACCGACGTCGTCGCTGCCGACGGTGACCCGGGCCGCCCTCGACGAGGCGGCCGGGGCCGGTGGCGAGGGTTCCGAGGACCCCGACACCGTCCACGCCCGCGCGAGCAGCACCGAGGTCCTGCGCCACCGGGACGTGGCGACGCTGAGCCGACGTGAGCGCGAGGAGCTGGCGCGGCTCTTCGCGCGGCTGCGTCCACGTGCCCCCCGTCGCCGGGCCCATCGACACACGACGTCCCGCCGGGGCGAGGTCGACGCCCGGCGCACGCTACGCGCGACGCTGCGCCGGATGGGCGAGCCCGGGGACGTGGCGTGGCGCCACCGGGGGACGCGGGCCCGACGGGTCGTCCTCCTCATCGACGTCTCCGGGTCGATGAGCGCCTACGCCGACTCCCTGATCCGGCTCGCCCACGCCTACTGCGCCTCCGACGTCCCCGTCGAGGTCTTCACCCTCGGTACCCGCCTCACCCACGTGACCCGGCCCCTCCACCAGCGCGACCCCGACCGTGCCATCGTCGCCGCCGGCCGGGCCATCCCGGACTGGTCCGGTGGCACCCGGCTCGCCGAGGGCCTCAAGGTCTTCCTCGACCGCTGGGGGCGGCGTGGGATGGCGCGAGGCGCCGTCGTCGTCGTCTTCAGCGACGGTTGGGAGCGGGACCGACCGGAGGCGCTCGGCGAGCAGGTGCGGCGCCTCGCGGCCGTCTCCCACCGGCTCGTCTGGGTCAACCCGCACCGCGGCAGGCCGGGGTACGAGCCGGTTCAGGGGGGCATCATGGCGGTGTTGCCGCACATCGACGACTTCGTCGCCGGACACTCGATGGCGGCGTTCGAGGAGCTGACGGAGGTGGTCGCGCGTGCGTGACGTGCTGGACGAGCTGATGACGTGGTGGCGCGCCGGCGAGACGGTGGGCGTGGGGACGGTCGTCGCGACGTTCCGGTCGGCCCCCCGACCCGCGGGCGCCTCGATGCTCGTCGGCCCCGGTGGGGAGGCGGTCGGCTCGGTCTCCGGCGGCTGCGTCGAGGGGGCCGTCTACGAGCTCGGCCAGGAGGTCGTGGCCGAGGGCACGCCGGTGCTCCAGCGCTACGGCGTCTCCGACGACGACGCCTTCGCGGTCGGTCTGACCTGCGGCGGGATCCTCGACGTCTTCGTCGAGAAGGTGTCGCAGGAGACCTTCCCCGAGCTCGGCGACGTCGCCGACGACATCGCCAACGGGCGCCCCGTCGCGGTGGCGACGGTCATCGAGCACCCCGACCCCGCCTGGCTCGGACGCCGCCTCGTCGTGCGACCCGAGGGCACCGGCAGCAGCTCACCGAGCGGTTCGCTCGGCTCGCCCCGCGCCGACGGCGCGGTCGTCGACGACGCCCGGGGCCTGCTCGCCTCGGGCCGGACCGAGACCCTCACGTACGGCCCCGACGGTGAGCGGCGCGGCGAGGGGATGCGGGTCTTCGTCGCCGCCTATGCCCCGCGCCCGAGGATGCTCGTGTTCGGAGCCATCGACTTCGCCGCGGCAGTGGCGCACGTCGGCTCCTTCCTCGGCTACCGCGTGACCGTGTGCGACGCCCGGCCGGTGTTCGCGACCGCGAGTCGTTTCCCGGCGGCCGACGAGGTGGTCGTCGAGTGGCCGCACCGGTACCTCCGGGCCGAGGTCGCCGCCGGCCGCATCGACCGCCGGACGGTGATCTGCGTCCTCACCCACGACCCGAAGTTCGACGTGCCGGTGCTCGAGACCGCGTTGGCGCTGCCCGAGGTCGCGTACGTCGGCGCCATGGGCTCGCGACGCACCCACGAGGACCGCCTCGAGCGTCTGCGGGGCGCCGGGGTGACCGAGGACCAGCTGGCCCGGCTGTCCTCCCCGATCGGGCTCGACCTCGGGGCGCGGACCCCCGAGGAGACGGCCGTCTCCATCGCCGCCGAGATCGTCGCGCTCCAGTGGGGTGGGGGTGGTGCCCGGCTCCAGGAGACCGCCGGGCCCATCCACCACCACGGCGAGCGGGTCGAGGTCCAGTAGCACACCCGGGCGCTCGACACGGGTGAACGGCGGACGGGTCGGCCGTTCGGGCATTTCCGCTCCGGCCGACCGTCTCTGCGTGCGGACCGATCGGTCGGCGCCGTACCGTCGACGGACCGGGTCGTTGCGATCCGGAGTCGGGCAGGGGTTTGTCCGGGCGCGGGTGAGAGTCCGCGCGATGGAGGTGGGTGACATGACCCTGCAGGCTCTGCTGTCGCGGGCTGCGACCCCGCAGGTGGCATTCGTCGGTCCCTACGGGGTGGGCAAGTCCTCCGCGGTGCGGGCGGTCTCGCACACGGAGGTCGTCGAGACCTCCGAGCCACGGCTGCGCGACGCGCAGCAGTCCCGGTCGGCCCGGCGCGGTGCAGGCGAGGAGCACGGGGTCTGGCACGGCCCCGGCGGCACCGTCTCCGTCGTGTCGGTCGCCGGGCAGGCGCGGTTCCAGCCCTCCGACGTCATGCGCCCCGGCATCCCGCCGCGGGTGGTGCTCTGGCTCTACGGACACACCCCGGACGCCCTCGAGGAGGCCGAGGAGTGGCTGCGGTACATCTGCCCCGACCTCGGGGCGAGCCCGCTCGCCGTCGCCGTCACCCGCCTCGAGATCCCGGGGGACCGGCCGGCGCTCGCCGACTACCGGCGGGTCGTCGACCGGTGGTGCCGCGGCGCCCCGATCCTCTCCGCCGACCCGCGCGACCGCGAGTCGGTCGAGGAGGTGCTCGAGGCGGTGCTGCGCGCCGGAGTCGCGGCGAGTCCGGTCCGCACGGGCCGGTAGCGGTCTGCGTTTTCCCGAGAGGAAAACCGGTGAGGGGGACCGTTCGTCGTCCCGACCCCACCGCTGGGGGCTGCCGCGCCGTGGGTTCGCTGCGATCTCTTGTGTCCGCGCGACGGGTGAAGGAAGATCACGAACACGTCACGGATCCCCTCGCGAAGGAGAGTCAAGGATGACTCGGATCACCGTCACCGTCGACGGCGCCCGCTATCACGACGACGTCGAACCGCGGATGCTGCTCGTCCAGTACCTCCGGGAGGTGCTCGGCAAGGTCGGCACCGTCGTCGGGTGCGACACGAGCAACTGCGGTGCCTGCACCGTCCACCTCGACGGGCGGAGCGTCAAGTCCTGCAACGTGCTCGCCGTCCAGGCCGACGGCCGCGACATCACGACCATCGAGGGCCTGGCCCGGAACGGCGAGCTGCACCCGATGCAGGTGGCCTTCCACGAGAACCACGCCCTCCAGTGCGGCTACTGCACCCCGGGGATGATCATGCAGGCGGTCGACCTGCTGAGCGAGAACCCGGACCCGACCGAGGAGGAGATCCGCGTCGGTCTCGAGGGCAACCTGTGCCGGTGCACCGGCTACCACAACATCGTCAAGGCCGTCGCCGCTGCGGCGGGCGCCATGAGCGAGAGGAGCGACGCCTGATGACCGCCGTCGACGACCGCCCCACCGCCGAGGTCGGCAACGCCCGGCTGCGCAAGGAGGACCAGCGCCTCATCACCGGCCGGACTCGGTGGACCGACAACATCCAGCTCCCCGGGATGCTGCACCTCGCGATGGTCCGCAGCCCCCTGGCCCACGCGAAGATCCTCTCCGTCGACACGTCCGCGGCCAAGGCCGCGGACGAGGTCATCGCCGTGATGACCGGTGCCGACATCGCCGACATCCAGGGTGTCAACATCACCGCCTGGCCGATCTCCGAGGACCAGAAGTCACCGACGCACCTCCCGATGGCGACCGAGCGGGTCGCGTGTGCCGGCGAGATCGTCGCCGTCGTCGTGGCGCGCACCGCCGCCGAGGCCCGGGACGCCGCCGAGCTCGTCGACGTCGAGTACGAGGAGCTCCCCGCCGTCCTCGACCTCAAGGAGGCCGCCAAGGACGAGGTGCTGGCCCACCCCGACCTCGGCACGAACGTGTCCGCGGTCTGGCAGCTGGACTCGGCCGCGGCCGGGACGGGCGGCGATGTCGACGAGGCGATCGCCAAGGCCCGTGAGAACGGCATCGTGCTCGAGCGCGAGTACCGCCAGCAGCGGCTGATCCCGGCGTTCATGGAGCCGCGCTCCACGGTCGTCGACCCGACCGGCGAGCAGGTCGTCATGTGGTCGGCGACCCAGGTCCCGCACATCCTGCGCTTCTGCATCGCGGCGACGACCGGGCTCCCGGAGTCCAAGATCCGGGTCATCGCGCCCGACGTCGGTGGCGGCTTCGGCGGCAAGCTGCAGTCCACCCCCGAGGAGTTCGTCACCCTCGCCGTGGCCCGCAAGCTCGGCCGGCCGTGCAAGTACACCGAGACCCGCTCCGAGACGATGGTGTCGGGGCACCACGGCCGCGACCAGTGGCAGAAGCTGACCCTCGCCGCCGAGAAGGACGGCACCGTCACCGGCCTCAAGGTCGAGCTCATGGCCGACCTCGGTGCGTACGCGGCGATCGTGGGTGGCGGGGTCCCCGTGCTCGGGGCCTGGATGTACAACGCCATCTACAAGTTCCCCGCCTACCAGTTCAACGTCACGAACTACTACACGAACAAGACGTGGGTCGACGCCTACCGGGGCGCCGGTCGTCCCGAGGCGACGTTCGCCATCGAACGGCTCATGACCGAGCTGGCGGCCGAGGTCGGGGTCGACCCGCTCGAGATCCGCGAGAAGAACTGGATCACGCACGAGGAGTTCCCGTTCGCCACGGTGGCCGGCATGACCTACGACTCCGGGAACTACGAGGCCGCCACGGCCAAGGCCAAGGAGCTCTTCGGCTACGACGAGCTGCGGGCCGAGCAGCAGCGGCGGCGCGAGAGCAACGACCCGGTCCAGCTGGGCATCGGCGTCTCGACCTTCACCGAGATGTGCGGCCTGGCGCCCTCCCGCGTGCTCGGCGCGCTCAGCTACGGCGCGGGCGGCTGGGAGCACGCGAGCATCCGGATGCTGTCCACGGGCACGGTGGAGGTCGTCACCGGCACCTCACCCCACGGGCAGGGCCACGAGACGGCGTGGAGCCAGATCGTCGCCGACCGCCTCGGGGTGCCCTTCGAGAGCGTCGAGGTCCTCCACGGCGACACCCAGATCGCCCCCAAGGGCCTGGACTCCTACGGCTCGCGTTCCCTCGTCGTCGGTGGCGAGGCGCTCGTCATGGCGGCCGACCGGGTCATCGAGAAGGCGAAGCCGCACGCGGCCTACATGCTCGAGGCCAGCGTCGACGACCTCGAGTTCAGCGGCGGCAGGTTCAGCGTCCGCGGCACCGACAAGGGCGTCACCATCCAGGAGGTCGCGCTCGCCACGTGGACCGGGCACAACCTGCCCGACGGCCACGAGCCGAGCCTGGACGCCGACGCCACCTACGACCCGGTGGACTTCTCGTTCCCGCACGGCACCCACCTGTGCGCGATGGAGGTCGACACCGAGACCGGCGCGACCCGGATGCGCAAGTACGTCTGCGTCGACGACATCGGCACCATCATCAACCCGCTCATCGTCGAGGGGCAGGTCCACGGCGGCCTCGTCCAGGGCATCGCCCAGGCCCTCTGGGAGGGTGCCGAGTTCGACGAGCAGGGCACCCTCGTCACGGGGTCCTTCGTCGACTACACGCTCCCGACCGCGGCCGACACGATCAGCTTCGTCACCGACCACACGACGTCGCCGTCGTCGACGAACACGCTCGGCACCAAGGGCGTCGGCGAGGCGGGCACGATCGCCTCGACGCCCGCGGTCGTCAACGCGATCGTCGATGCCGTGCGCCCGATGGGCGTCGACGACATCCTCATGCCCTGCACCCCGGAGCGGGTGTGGCGAGCAATCCAGCAAGCCGGCTCCGCGAGTGAGGGGAGTGCCCAGTGATTCCCGCATCCTTCGACTACGTGGCGCCGACGAGCGTCGAGGAGGCGCTGTCGGCGCTCGCGTCGGCCGAGGACGCCAAGGTCCTCGCCGGCGGCCAGTCGCTGCTGCCCATCCTCCGGATGCGCCTCAACGCCCCGGAGACGGTCATCGACCTCGGTCGGATCGAGGCGATGCGAGGCATCCGGGACGGCGGCGACCACATCGTCGTCGGGGCGATGACCCCGTACAGCGACGTGCTCGGGAGCGACCTCGTCCGCGAGCACGCGGGCCTGCTGGCCGCGGCGGTCGAGACCGTCGCCGACCCGCAGATCCGCCACCGAGGCACCGTGGGCGGGGCGCTCGTCCACGCCGACCCGGCCGGAGACGTCGGCGCACCCGTGCTCGCGCTCGACGCGACGATGGTCATCACCGGGTCCTCGGGCGAGCGGACCGTGCCCGCGACGGAGTTCTTCCGGGACCTCTTCGAGACCGCGGTCGGCGAGGACGAGCTGCTCACGCAGATCCGCATCCCGAAGCACACCGGGTGGGGCAGCGCGTACGAGAAGTTCGTCCGCGTCTCCCACCAGTGGTCGATCGTCGCCGTCGCGGCGACCGTGCGGGCCGAGGGCGGCTCGATCGCCGAGGCGCGCGTCGGCCTGACGAACATGGGCTCGACGCCGCTGCGGGCGACCGCCGTGGAGCAGGCCCTCGTCGGGGCGTCCGCCGACGGCATCGCCTCGGCGTGTGCCGCGGCCGCCGACGGCACCAACCCGCCGAGCGACCTCAACGGTGACGCCGACTACCGGAGGCACCTCGCGACGGTCCTCAGCCGTCGCGCCGTCGAGAAGGCACTCGGGGGCTGAGCGGCGGATGGAGCTGACACACGACTTCGTCGTCCCCGCGCCGCCCGACGTCGCCTGGCAGACGTTCATGGACCTCGAGCGGGTCGGCGGGTGCTTCCCCGGCGCCACCGTCACGGAGGTCGACGACGAGGGCTTCAAGGGAACCGTGAAGGTCAAGCTCGGCCCGATCGCCCTCCAGTACCTCGGTTCCGGGAGCTTCCTCGAGCGGGACGACGCGGCCCACCGGGCCGTCATCGAGGCCAAGGGCAAGGACAAGCGGGGCAACGGCACGGCCGGCGCGACCGTCACGATCCAGCTCGCGCCCTCGGGCGACGGCACCCGCGTCGACGTGACGACCGAGCTGTCGGTGACGGGCAAGCCGGCGCAGTTCGGGCGCGGCGTCATGCAGGACGTCTCCGACAAGCTGCTCCAGCAGTTCATCGGCTGCATCGAGGGCGAGCTGACCGCCGGTGAGGAGCCTGCCGAGGAGGCGGCCGCTCCTGGGCCGTCCGGCGAGTCGGCGCGGCCGGAGCCGTCCGGCGAGGCGGTTTCCGGAGCCGCAGCAGGTGGGGCTGCCGCCGCCCCTGCTGCGGCGCCGGCCCCGCGGCCGGCCCCTCGTCCCGCGCCGCCGGCGGACGACTCGATCGACCTCGGCACGACGGTGCTGCCCGTCCTCGTCCGCAGCTACGGCGGCTACGTCGTCGCCGGGGTCGTCGGTCTCGTCATCGGGTGGCTCATCGGGCGTCGCTGACACCGCGGTGGGGCGGGCCCGACCCTTCACAGGATCTCCACACGTCGTCCCCGCGAGCCGCACCCCTCCCCTCCTACGCTCGTCGGCATGAGCGAGGGAGCCACGTCGAGCGGCCGGGTGCTCGTCGTCGAGGACGAGCCGGTCATCAACCAGGCCGTGACCGACCGGCTGCGGGCCGAGGGCTTCGCGGTGCACCAGGCGTACGACGGCCCCGGTGCGGTCGAGGCGTTCGAGCAGCACCCCGCCGACCTCGTCGTCCTCGACATCATGCTCCCCGGCTTCGACGGCCTCGAGGTGTGTCGGCGCATCCAGGCGGTGCGCCCGGTCCCCGTCCTCATGCTCACCGCCCGCGACGACGAGACCGACGTGCTCGTCGGCCTCGGCGTCGGTGCCGACGACTACGTGACCAAGCCCTTCTCGATGCGTGAGGTCGTCGCCCGGGTGCGGGTGCTGCTCCGCCGCGTCGAGCGCGCCGAGGTGCTGGCCCGGACGACCGGGCGAGTCGACGTCGCCGGGCTCACCGTCGACCCGGCGACACGGCGGGTGTCGGTCGAGGGGCGGGAGGTCCACCTCACCCCGCTCGAGTTCGACCTCCTCTGCGCGCTCGCCGCGGAGCCGGGGGTGGTCCGGGGCCGCGACGCGCTCATGCGCGAGGTGTGGGGGTGGGCCGACGCGTCCGGCACCCGGACCCTCGACAGCCACGTCAAGGCACTGCGGGCCAAGATCGGCGCGGACCGCGTCCGGACCGTCCACGGCGTGGGCTACGCGCTCGAGGGGGAGCGGTGAACCCCGACCGGCCGCTCGACGCCATCACCTCGATCAAGGTCAAGCTGGCGGTCCTCGTCGGCACCAGCGTCCTCGGGGCGCTCCTCGTCGCGGGTATCGGCGACGCCGCCGGCATCGCCGGCTGGGTGAGCGCCCCGGTGACCCTCGCGGCGGCACTGGGGCTGACCTGGTGGCTGGCGCGCGGGATGACCTCCCCGCTGCGCGAGATGACCGAGGCGGCCCGGCGGATGGCCGGGGGCGACTACGCCCAGCGGGTCACGGCGACCTCCTCGGACGAGGTGGGGGAGCTGGCGCGGGCCTTCAACGCGATGGCCGAGGACCTCGCGGGCGCCGACCTCGAGCGGCGGCGACTCGTGGCAACCGTCTCGCACGAGCTGCGGACCCCGCTCACCGCGCAGCGGGCGCTCCTGGAGAACCTCGTCGACGGCGTCGTCACGACGGACGACGCCGCCCTCCAGGGTGCCCTGGCCCAGGCCGAGCGCCTCAGCGACCTCGTCGGCGACCTGCTCGACCTCTCCCGCATCGACGCAGGGGCCACCCCGCTGCGGCTCTCGGACGTGCCGGTCGCCGACCTGCTCACCCGGGCGGCCGACGAGGCCCGGCTCGAGGGTCGCCCCGTGCGCGTGGAGCACCGGGTCGTGCCGGCGGGGATGCGCGTCGTCGCCGACCCGGCACGGCTGGCCCAGCTCGTCGCCAACCTCGTCGACAACGCGGTGCGGCACAGCCCGCCCGGGGGGACGGTGCGGCTCGAGGCGTTCGCCGCCGCCCCCGACCGCTGGGTCCTGGAGGTCCGCGACGACGGGCCCGGCATCGGGGCCGACCGGTCCGAGCGCGTCTTCGAGCGCTTCGGCTCCGGCGACGACAGCGGCGGGGGGACAGGGCTCGGCCTGGCCATCGCGCGCTGGGTCGCCGAGCTCCACGGGGGCGGCGTCGACGTCGTCCCCACACCGGAGGGCGCCCACGGCGCCCTGCTGCGCACGACCCTGCCGACCCGGCCGCCTGCCGATCGGCCCCGCCACCTCCTGGAGGACACCGCCGTGACGACCGCCTCGACACCCCCGGGGGGCCCGGTCCGTCCGCGGCGGTGGCCGCAGCGACCTCGGCCACCGCCTCGGCCGCCGCCTCGCCCCCCGCCCCGCGACCGGCCGAGCCGTCGCTGCTCGAGCGGTTCTGGCCGGAACGAGGCCTCGGGCCGCAGGTGCGCGTCGCGCTCGCCGCGCTCGGGATCGGAGCCATGGCCGCGCTCACCTGGCCGTACCGCGCCATCGGGCTCGAGACCACCCTGACCATGCTGCTCAGCGGTGCCCTGATGTGGGTCTCGGCGCGCCACCGGTCGCACCCGTGGACCGTCGCGATGGCCGTCCTCGCCGCGGCCCTCGCCACGGTCGCCGCGCTCCGCGACGCCGGGGGGGTCGTGACCCTCGCGGTGCTCGCCGGCGTCACCGTCGCCGCGGTCGGCCTCACCCGGGCCCACGGCCTGCTCGCGATGGTCGCAGCCGGTGCCGCCTGGCCGCTCTCGGCGCTGCGCGGGCTGCC
This sequence comes from uncultured Actinomycetota bacterium, assembly GCA_963730165.1. Taxonomy (GTDB): domain Bacteria; phylum Actinomycetota; class Actinomycetes; order Actinomycetales; family Dermatophilaceae; genus DASSQJ01. Next base: position 40,295 of record CAVSQS010000006.1, on the reverse strand, counting down.
CCTGCTGGGCCGCACGGTCAGCGCGACGAGCCGCCGCCAGCTGCTCTGGCCGGTGCTTCGTACCGCGGTGCTCTCGCTCCTGGCGCTCGTCGTGTTCGGCGGCCTCTTCGCGACGGGGGACGCCGTCTTCGGGGCGTGGACGAGCGCGCTGGTCCCCGACCTCGGTTGGGACACCATCATCCTGCGCGGGTTCGTCCTCGTCCTCGTCACCGGCGTGGCGCTCACCGGTGCCTACCTCGCCCTGAACCCGCCGGAGGTCGACCTCGTCCGCCTCCCCGAGGCCCGGCGACGCCGCCGCGCCTGGGAGTGGGCCGTGCCGGTGGGGGTCGTCGTCGCACTCGTCGGGCTCTTCCTCCTCGCCCAGGCGAGCGAGATGTGGGGCGGGCCGGACTACCTACGCCGCACCGGCACGAGCTACGCCGAGGCCGTGCACCAGGGCTTCGGACAGCTGACGGTCGCGACCTTCCTCACCATCGTCGTCGTCGCCCTCACGATGCGCGCGGCCTCCCGGGAGAGCGTCCGCGACCGGGTGCTGCTGCGAGCGCTGCTCGGCACCCTCGGCGTGTTCACCCTCGCGGTCGTCGCCTCGGCGCTCTACCGGATGTCGCTGTACCAGGACGCCTACGGCTACACGGTGCTGCGGGTGTTCGTCGACGGGCTCGAGCTGTGGTTCGGCCTCGTCATCGCCATGCTGCTCCTCGCCGGCATCCGCCTCTCCGGGCGCTGGGTCCCGAGGGCCGTGCTCGTCTCCGGGGCGTTGTTCACCCTCGGCTTCGCCGCGATGAACCCCCAGGCGTGGGTGGCCGAACGCAACATCGACCGGTACGAGACGAGCGGCGTCCTCGACACCGCGTACCTGTCGACGCTGACCGCGGACGCCGTGCCCGTCATCGTCGAGCGGTTGCCCGGCGACCTCGGTGCCTGCGTCGCCCACGCCGCACTCTCCGGGGGCCGGTCCACCAGCGACGACGCCCTCTCGTGGAACCTGGGCCGGTCCCGCGCCGCCGAGGCGATCGCGACCGTGCCGGAGCCCGCCGACTGCTCGGGCTACCTCACCGACCGCTACCGGGGGTGACCGACGCGATGCGGGGCGCGGCCGCCGGGTCGGGACCGCCGCGCGCGGGCGGGGCTCGACGGAGGTGACTTCCCGGTAGGTAGTTGGACGTCCTAGTATTTCGGGACCGCGACCGAAGGGACCGCCATGGCAGCGCAGCCGCCCCGCTCCGACCTCCACGTGCCCGAGCACCCCGTCCGCATCGTCACCGCCTCGAGCCTCTTCGACGGCCACGACGCCTCGATCAACATCATGCGGCGGATCATGCAGAGCCAGGGGGCGGAGGTCATCCACCTCGGGCACAACCGCTCGGTCCAGGAGGTCGTCGACGCCGCCGTCGAGGAGGACGCCCAGGGGGTCGCGGTCAGCTCGTACCAGGGCGGCCACGTCGAGTACTTCGAGTACCTCGTCGAGCTGCTGCGCGAGGCGGGGGCCGGTCACGTCCGCGTCGTCGGCGGCGGAGGAGGGGTGATCGTCCCGGCCGAGATCGATCGCCTGCGCGGGGTCGGGGTGACCATCTTCAGCCCCGAGGACGGCCAGCGCCTCGGCCTGCCCGGCATGGTCAACCAGGTCGTGGCGGCGTGCGACACCGACCTCTGGGAGGCCCATCCCACGACGGTGGAGGCCGTCCTGTCCGGCGATCGCGCCGCCGTCGCCCGCGCGATCACCGCCGCCGAGACCGGCCACCTCGACGACGCCATGCGGGTCGAGCTGGGCAAGGCCGCGGAGCGCCACCGCGCCCCGGTCCTCGGCATCACCGGCACGGGTGGCTCGGGCAAGTCCAGCCTCACCGACGAGCTCGTCCGGCGCCTGCGGGTCGACCAGCAGGACAAGCTGCGCATCGCCTGCGTCGCCATCGACCCCACCCGCCGGAAGGGCGGGGGCGCCCTCCTCGGGGACCGCATCCGGATGAACAGCCTGGACGGGGACCGCGTCTACTACCGCTCCCTCGCGACGCGCGGCGGGCGCGAGGTGCCCGACGCTCTCGAGGACGTCCTGAGGATCCTGCGCGGCGCCGGGTTCGACCTCGTCGTCGTCGAGACCCCGGGCATCGGCCAGGGGGACGCCGCGATCACGTCCTACGCGGACGTCAACCTCTACGTCATGACGCCCGAGTTCGGTGCGGCCAGCCAGCTCGAGAAGATCGACATGCTCGACTTCGCCGACGTCGTCGCCATCAACAAGTTCGAGCGGCGCGGCGCCATGGACGCGCTGCGCGACGTCGGGCGCCAGCTCGTCCGCAACAGGGAGGCCTTCGGGCAGCGACCCGAGGACATGCCGGTGTTCGGCACCTCCGCCGCGACCTTCAACGACGACGGCGTGACGGCGCTCTACCAGCACCTGCGCGGACTGCTCGCCGACGCCGGCCTGGGCGTCGACGAGGGCACCCTCCCCGCCGTCGACGTGCGCCACTCGACGGTGCTCCGTCAGGTCGTGCCCCCGCAGCGCACCCGCTACCTCTCCGAGATCGCCGAGACCGTCCGCGACTACCACTCCGACACCGAGCGGTGGGCGGACGCCGCCCGCCGGGTCCAGCGGCTCGCGGAGGTGCGCGACGCCCTCGAGCAGGCCGGCCGCGACCACGCCGACGTCGACGCGCTCCTGGCCGACGCCCAGGAAGCGCTGCCGCTCGAGGTGGCCCGACAGCTCGCCGGGTGGTCCTCGGTCGTCGAGGCGTACTCGGGGGAGGAGCAGGTCGTCACGGTCCGCGACAAGGAGATCCACACCCGGCTCGTCCGCGAGTCGCTCTCGGGCAGCCGCATCCGCCGGGTGTCGCTGCCGCGCTACTCCGACGACGGTGACCTGTTGTCGTTCCTGCGCCGTGAGAACCTGCCCGGCCACTTCCCCTTCACAGCGGGGGTCTTCCCCTTCAAGCGGGACACCGAGGACCCGGCGAGGATGTTCGCCGGCGAGGGCGACCCCTTCCGGACGAACCGCCGGTTCAAGCTCCTCTCCGAGGGCCAGCCGGCCACCCGGTTGTCCACGGCCTTCGACTCGGTCACCCTCTACGGCCGCGACCCCGCCCGCCGCCCCGACGTCTACGGGAAGGTCGGCACCTCCGGGGTGTCCGTCGCGACGGTCGAGGACATGAAGGCCCTCTACGACGGGTTCGACCTCACCGCGCCGACGACGAGCGTCTCGATGACGATCAACGGGCCGGCACCGACGATCCTCGCGTTCTTCCTCAACACCGTCATGGACCGCGAGGTCGAGCGGTGGACCGCCGAGCACGACCGCGAGCCGAGTGCCGAGGAGCGCGACCGCATCCGCGCCACCGCCCTCGCGACCGTCCGCGGCACCGTGCAGGCGGACATCCTCAAGGAGGACCAGGGGCAGAACACCTGCCTGTTCTCCACCGAGTTCTCGCTGCGGATGATGGCCGACATCCAGGAGTGGTTCATCGAGAACGGTGTCCGCAACTTCTACTCGGTCTCGATCAGCGGCTACCACATCGCCGAGGCCGGGGCGAACCCCATCAGCCAGCTCGCCTTCACCCTCGCCAACGGGTTCACCTACGTCGAGGCCTACCTGGCCCGGGGGATGGACATCGACGACTTCGCGCCCAACCTGTCCTTCTTCTTCTCCAACGGGATGGACCCGGAGTACACCGTGATCGGGCGCGTCGCCCGGCGTATCTGGGCCGTGGCGATGCGGGAGAAGTACGGCGCGAACGAGCGCAGCCAGAAGCTGAAGTACCACGTCCAGACCTCGGGGCGGTCCCTCCACGCCCAGGAGATGGCGTTCAACGACATCCGCACGACCCTCCAGGCGCTGTGCGCGATCTACGACAACGCGAACAGCCTCCACACCAACGCGTACGACGAGGCCGTGACGACGCCGTCGGCCGAGTCGGTGCGGCGTGCGCTCGCCATCCAGCTCGTCATCGGGAAGGAGTGGGGGCTGGCGATGAACGAGAACCCGCTCCAGGGCTCGTTCGTCGTCGACGAGCTCACCGACCTCGTCGAGGAGGCCGTGCTCGCCGAGTTCGACCGGATCTCCGAGCGTGGTGGGGTCCTCGGCGCGATGGAGACGGGCTACCAGCGCGGGAGGATCCAGGACGAGTCGATGCTCTACGAGCACCGCAAGCACGACGGCTCGCTGCCGATCGTCGGGGTCAACACCTTCGTGCGCCCGGATGCGGAGGTCTCCCCGCACGAGGTCGAGCTCGCCCGCGCCACCGAGGCCGAGAAGGAGGGGCAGCTCGCCCGCGTGGAGGCGTTCCGGGAGGAGCACCGCGAGGATGCCGAGCGGGCGCTGGCCCGCCTCAAGGATGCCGCCACGAGCGGGGAGAACGTCTTCGCCGTGCTCATGGACGCGGCGCGGGTGTGCTCGCTCGAGCAGGTGACCGAGGCCTTCTTCGAGGTGGGGGGACAGTACCGCCGCAACGTCTGACCCGGTGCCACGGCGAAAATCCGGATGCCGGCCGTCGGTGCCGCGCCGTAGGTTCACCCCGTGGGGATCACGACCGTTCCGCCGGCCGCGCCGCCGAGCCTGGCGCCGGCCGAGCCGGCCTCCCTCCCGCCCGACCGGCGGCTGGGGGCCCGGCGGCTGCGCGGGTGGCCGACCGGCCTGGCCCTCTCGGCCTCGGCGGTCGGTGCCGTCGGCCGCACCCTCGGCACCGTGGTCGCGGGCCTGCTCGCGGCCGAACCCTCCACCCGCCTCGTCGGGCTCCTCGCGCTGTGCGTCATCGGTGCGGCGGCCCTCGACACCGCGGGCCGAACCGTGTGGGCGGCGGTCGTCGACCGCGCCGAGGGGCGCCTGCGCGACGACCTCCTCGAGGCGGCCCTCCACCAGCCGCTGCCGGTGCTCGGGGAGCAGGCGGTCGGCGAGATCCTCGATCGCGTGGACGACGACACCCACGAGGTCGGGGCGATGCTCCGCCGCCAGGTCTGGGACGCCCTGCGCACCCTCTTCGCGGCCGTGCCGATGTGGATCGTCGCCGGGCTCACCTGGTGGCCGGCCTGGGCCCTGTTCCCGGTCGTGTCGGCGGGGTCCTTCCTCCTCGTCCGCCGCCTGCTACCGGCCATCGCCGCCCGGAAGGTGGCCGAGGAGGTCGCCTGGACCGACCACGCCGCCGCCCTCGAGGAGGGCGTGACCGCTCGCGACGACCTGCGGACCAGCCTGGGCCAGGCGCACGTCGTCTCCCGGCTCAGTGCCCTGTCGGCCGTCGTGCACCGGCGGTTCGGGGAGGTCCTCGACCTCGAGGCGCGCGTCATGCGCCGGACGGGCCTGCTCCTCTACGGGCTGCTCGCGGGCACGAGCGTCGCGGGGGTCGCGCTCGTCGTCGCGGGCGACCTCGGCGTGGCGCGGCTCGTCACCCTCTTCCTCGTCACGAGCACCTTCGTCGGTCAGGTCGACCAGATGGCCCGGCACCTGCCCGACCTGCAGGCCGGCCTCGGGGCGATCACCCGGCTGCGTCAGCTGCTCGCCGCACCGCCCGAGCCCGACGGGGGGCTCCCGGTGCCGTCCGGCCCGCTCGCACTCGAGTTCCGCGACCTGCGCTTCCGGTACCCCCACGGGGAGTTCGCGCTCGATGGTGTCGAGCTCCACGTGCCCGCGGGCCGGACCTGCGCCCTCGTGGGCCGCACGGGGTCGGGCAAGTCCACCCTCGCCTCCCTCGTGTCGAGGGCCGTCGAGCCCGAGCCGGGGACCGTCCTCCTCGGTGGCGTCGACGTCCTCGACCTCGACCTCCAGCAGCTGCGGGCCACCGTCGGCGTCGTGACGCAACGCACCGAGATCCTCGCCGGGACCCTGGCCGAGAACATCACGCTGTTCGCCCGCCTCCCGCGGGCTCGCGTCGAGCAGGCGGTGAACCAGCTCGGCCTCGAGGAGTGGGTCGCCGGCCTGCCCGCCGGCCTCGACACCCCGCTCGGGCCGGGGGGCACGACGCTGTCCGCAGGCGAGGAGCAGCTGGTGGCCTTCGCGCGCCTACTCGTCCGCGACGTCGCCGTCGTCGTGCTCGACGAGGCGACCGCACGCATGGACCCGCTCACCGAGGCCCTCGTCGTGCGGGCGGCGGACCGTCTGCTCACGGGCCGTACCGGCATCCTCGTCGCCCACCGGCTGTCGACCACGGCACGGGCCGACCTCGTCGCCGTGCTCGACCACGGACGCGTCGTCCAGCAGGGCCCGCTCGCGCAGGTCGCCCGCACCCCGGGTCCCTTCCGGGCGCTGCTCGAGGCCAGCGGTGAGGGCGGGCTCGAGCCGGGGCGTGGTGCGGAACACGCGGTGACCGGGGGCACGGGAGCCGGTGCGCTCGTCGCCGGGGCCCGCAGGGCCGGCCGGGCCCCGGAGCTCGCGGACCCGGGCGAGGGTCCCTCGCTGGCGCGCGGCATCCTCTCCGCACTCCTCGTGCGCCCGCGCTGGGGGCTGTGGCCGGCGCTGCTGTTCCTCCTCTCCGCCCTGGGTGGGGCCTTCGGTGCCGTCACCGGCTTCGTCTGGGGTCAGGCCGTGCAGCACCTGGGCAGTGGCGCGGGGTGGGACCGACAGACGGCAACCCTGACCGCCCTGACCGCGGTCTCGGTGGTGCTCGCCCCGCTCCTCCTCGTCGCCGCCATCCGCCGCTACCCCCGGTGGTGGGTCGAGGTGATGCTCCGCGTGCGGATGTCGGTGCTCATCGGGCAGACCCGCCAGCACCGGCTCGAGCGCACGCCGGCGGGCGAGGTCGTGGCCCGCTCCATGGACGCCGACCGCTACGCCCGCTACGCCGACCGCTGGGTCGACTTCCTCAACGGGCTGGCGATCGTCGTCGTCACGGCGGCGCTCGGCGGGAGCGCGCTCGCGGGTGCGGTTCTCCTCGCCGTCCTCCTCGGCGCCGCCCTCGCCTCCGCCGTGGGCCGGCCGATCGCCGGTCGCTCGGCCGCGGAGTCCTCCCGGGCGCGGGCGCGCTTCGGAAGGGCGCTCGTCTCCGTCCTGGAGTCCTCGCGCACCGTCAAGCTCGCGGCCGCGACCCCCGACGCGCACCGCCACCTGCGGGAGGTCGACACGGGCCGGGTCGAGGCCGCCGTGCTCGAGCACCGGGTCCAGGCCGTCCTCGACGGCGTGCCGGTCGTCATGGTGCAGGCCGGCGTCGTCGCCGCGTGGGCCACGTACGTCCTCGGCGGCTGGCCGCTCGCCACCGCCATCCTCGTCGCCGGCGCCGTCACCGGGTTCGACTGGTTCGGCCGGGTGGCCGGGGCGGTGGTCACGGAGGCGCCCGGCACCCGCTCGTGGCAGCGCGCGACGAGCCGGCTCGCGGGCGGCGTGGACCTGGTCCGCCTGCCCTCGGGCATCGATCTCGTCGAGGGCACCGCACCGCCCGCGCCGGTCCCCGGGCGGGTCCCCCTCGAGGTGCTGCGGCTGCGCGGGGTCGGGGCGGTCCACGACGACGGCACGCGCGGCGTCGAGGATGTCGAGCTCACCGTGCGGGCAGGTGAGCTCGTGCTCCTCCTCGGGCAGGTCGGGTCGGGGAAGTCGAGCCTGCTCGGTGCGCTGTCCGGCCTGCTCGACCACACCGGCTCGATCACGTGGAACGGCACCGAGGTCGAGGACGCGGAGGTCTTCCTCCGTCCCGGGCAGGTGTCGTACGTCGCCCAGGTGCCGCGCGTGCTGTCGGGGTCGTTCGCCGACAACGTCGCCCTCGGGCACGGCCGCGCCCTCGAGCGCGCGATCGCCGACGCGCGGCTCGGCGAGGACGTCCGCGACGCGGGTGGCCACGACGCGCTCGTCGGACACCGGGGCGTCCGGCTCTCCGGTGGTCAGGTGCAGCGTCTCGCGCTGGCCCGTGCCCTGGCCGCCGAGACCGAGCTGCTGCTCGCGGACGACGTCTCGAGCGCGCTCGACGCCGCGACCGAGGTCGAGCTGTGGCGTGCCCTGCGATCCCGGCGCACCACGGTCATCGGGGCCACCTCGAAGCGGGCCGCGCTCGCCCAGGCCGACGCGGTCGTCGTCCTCGTCGACGGCCGGGTCGCCGCGGTCGGCCGGTGGTCGGAGCTCTCCGGCGCCTGGGGTCACCTCGCCGGCTGACCCGTGGCGGCCGCGTCCGGAACTGCTCCCGGCGACGGTGGCAGGATGAGCGGCATGGAGATCGCCGACACCACCGCCATCGTCACCGGAGGAGCGTCCGGGCTCGGTGCGGCCACGGCCGCAGCCCTCGCCGAGCGGGGCGCCCGCGTGCTCGCGCTCGACCTCGAGCAGGCCTGCGACGCCGCCCCGGAGGTCGCCGGAGTGACCTACGTCCCCACCGACGTGACCGACGAGGAGCAGGTGCGCTCCGCGGTCGGCCGGGCCGCCGACGACGAGGACCACCCGCTGCGCATCGCCGTGAACTGCGCCGGCGTCGGCTGGAGCGCGCGGATCCTCGGCCGGTCGGGCCGGCACGACATCGGCCTCTACCGGCAGGTGATCGAGGTCAACCTCATCGGCACCTTCCTCGTCCTGTCCGTCGCCGCCGAGGCGATGGCCGACACCGAGCCGCTCGAGGACGGCCAGCGTGGGGTCGTCGTCAACACCGCGAGCATCGCCGCCTTCGACGGGCAGGTCGGTCAGGCCGCCTACGCCTCGTCCAAGGGCGGGATCGTCGGCCTGACCCTCCCGGCTGCCCGCGACCTGGCCCAGTACGGCATCCGGGTCATGACCATCGCGCCCGGCATCGTCGAGACGCCCATGCTCGCGACCGTCTCGGACGAGTTCCGCGCCGGCCTCGCGTCCGGTGTGCCGTTCCCGCAGCGGCTGGCCCGGCCCCAGGAGTACGCCGGCCTCGCGCTCGCCATCGTCGAGCACGACTACCTCAACGGCGAGGTCATCCGGATGGACGGCGCGCTCCGGATGGCCCCGCGCTGAGCGTGACCACCGACGTCCGCCCGCCGGTGCTGCACGACGACCTGGGCGCGCCGGTCGAGCTCACCGGGCCGGTGCGCCGGGTCGTCTCGCTCGTCCCGTCGCTGACCGAGGCCCTGGCCGCCACCTGCCGGGAGCGGCTGGTCGGCGCCACCGACTGGTGCACCCACCCCGCCGGCCTGCACGTCACGAGGGTCCGCGGCACGAAGAACCCCGACCTCGCGGTGGTGGCCGGCCTCGAGCCCGACCTCGTGGTCGCGAACAAGGAGGAGAACCGCGAGCTCGACGTCCGGCGGCTTCGCGAGCGTGGTCTCGCGGTGTGGGTGACCGACATCCGCACCGTTCCCGAGGCGGTGACCTCGATGCGGCGGCTCATCACGCAGGCACTGGCGCTGCCGGAGCCGGGGTGGCTGGCCGAGGCCGAAGCGGGCTGGTGCGGGCCGGTCCCGGAGCCGACGACCCGAGTGGTCGTCCCGGTCTGGCGCGACCCCTGGATGGTGGTGGGCCGGCCGACGTTCACCGCAGACCTCCTCGCGCGGGCAGGGTGCGAGGTCGTCACCGGGGGCGTCGAGGGGCGGTACCCGAGGGTGCAGGTGGGGGTGCTCGACGACCCGGAGGTCGCCGACCTGGTGCTCCTCCCGGACGAGCCGTACGTGTTCACCGACGAGGACGGGCCGGAGGCGTTCACGCGGCTGCCCACCCGGCTGGTGTCCGGCCGTCTGCTCACGTGGTACGGACCGGCGTTGGTCGCCTCGCGGATTTCATGGGACCGGACGTGAGCGTGTAGTGTCTCCGTCGCGCATCCGGGTGGTTCCCACCCCGGTACGCCCGCCCCCTTAGCTCAGTCGGCAGAGCGTTTCCATGGTAAGGAAAAGGTCGTCGGTTCGATTCCGACAGGGGGCTCTGACCTGGCCGAACCGGTCCCGCCGGGACGGTCGGGCGAGGCGGGATAGCTCAGCTGGTTAGAGCGCACGACTCATAATCGTGAGGTCGCGGGATCGAGCCCCGCTCCCGCTACGCAGCGGTCGCGATTTCCGCGGGAACACCGCGGTCGCGTACCCTGTTGTGCCGGTGTCCGCGCGTGGGTCCGCCCCCGCCGGCGCGACGCCCCCAGATCCACCACCGTTTCCCGAGAGCAGGTTGCCCCGTGGCCACGAAGAGCGCCGACGTCCGCCCGAAGATCACCTTGGCGTGCACGGAGTGCAAGGAGCGCAACTACATCACGAAGAAGAACCGGCGCAACGACCCCGACCGGCTCGAGCTGATGAAGTTCTGCCCGCGCTGCGCCAAGCACACGACGCACCGCGAGACCCGCTGACCTCCTGCGTCGCCCGCCGAGGCCGCCCGCACCCCGTGCCGGCGGCCTCGTCCGTGCCCGGGGGCGGTACCGGGCGGTCGGCTCCGGCTCCGCCGGTGAGCGGCCGGGTGGTGCGGGGTGCCGACCTCCTAGAGTGGGCACCATGGCCGTGAACCCGGACTTCGTCGGACGTTCGTACCCGCCGAGCGGGCCCTATCCCGTCGGTGCCGCCGAGATCGCGGCGTTCGCCGCCGCGGTGGGCTCCGAGGACCCGGTGCACACCGACCCCGAGGCGGCGCGCGCGGCCGGCTACCGCGACGTCATCGCCCCGCCGACGATGGCCGTCACGTACGCCCAGCAGGCCGACCGCGCGTACGTCGCCGACCCCGAGGCCGGGATCGACTACCGCCGCGTCGTCCACGGCGAGCAGCGCTTCGTCCACCACCGCCCGATCACCGCGGGCGACGAGGTCCTCGGCACGGTGACCGTCGACCAGGTCCGCTCGGCCGGTGGCCACGCGATGGTCACGACGCGCACCGAGCTGACGACCACCGAGGGCGAGCCGCTCGCCACGTGCACCTCGACCATCGTCGTCCGCGGCGGGGAGGAGTGAGGATGAGCGTGCGCAGCCTCGCCGAGGTCTCCGTCGGCGACACCATCGGGCCCGTGTCCGTGCCCGTCACCCGCGCGACGCTCGTCGCGTACGCCGACGCCTCCGGCGACCAGAACCCGATCCACCAGGACGAGGAGTTCGCGCGCGGGGTGGGCCTCCCGGACGTCATCGCCCACGGGATGTGGACGATGGGGGCGGCCGGCTCGGTGCTCACCCGGTGGGTCGGCGACGCCGGCCGCGTGCTCGAGTACGGCACCCGGTTCACCAAGCCGGTCCTCGTGCCGGCCACCGGCGCCGAGGTCGTCGTCGAGGGGGTCGTCAAGGCCGTCGACGCCGAGACCGGGCGCGTCACCGTCGACCTCACGACCACGGCCGCAGGGGAGAAGGTCCTCGGCCGCTGCGTGGCGGTCGTCCGCCTCGACTGATGCAGGAGCTGCCCGGGGAGCCCCTCGCGGGGCACACGACGATGCGTGTCGGCGGGCCGGCCGCGCGGATGGTCCTCGTCGAGACCGCGGACGAGCTCGTCGACGCGGTCCGCGAGGTCGACGACGCCGACGAGCCGTTGCTCGTCCTCGGCGGCGGGTCGAACCTCGTTCTGCCTGATGCCGGGTTCGAGGGGACGGTCGTCAAGGTCGCCACCGGCGGGGTGCGCGTCGAGTCCGCCGACTCCTGCGGCGGGGCGGCGGTCGTCGTCGCCGCCGGCGAGCCGTGGGACGACCTCGTCGCCCGGGCCGTCGAGGAGGAGTGGTCCGGGGTCGAGGCGCTCTCCGGCATCCCGGGGTCGACGGGGGCGACGCCGATCCAGAACGTCGGGGCATACGGGCAGGAGGTCGCCCAGTCCGTCGCCCGGGTGCGCGTCTGGGACCGCCGCGAGCAGCGGGTGCACACCATGACGAACCTCGACTGCCGGTTCACCTACCGGCACTCGCTCTTCAAGGGGACCGACCGGTACGTCGTCATCGACGTGATGTTCCAGCTGGTCATCGCGTCGTTGTCGCAGCCCGTGCGCTACGCCGACCTGGCCCGTCAGCTCGACGTCGAGGTGGGCCAGCGGGTGCCGCTCCACGAGGCGCGCGAGGCGGTGCTGGCGCAGCGGCGGCTGCGGGGGATGGTCCTCGACGAGCCGGACCACGACACCTGGAGCTGTGGGTCCTTCTTCACCAACCCCGTCCTGACCGCGGAGGAGTTCGCCGCGCTCGAGGCTCGGGTCGCGGCGCGGCTCGGCGAGGGTGCGCCCACCCCCCCGCGGTTTCCCGAGACCGGCGACCGGGTCAAGACGAGTGCCGCCTGGCTCATCGAACGGGCCGGCTTCGGCAAGGGGTACGGCGCCCCGGGGCCGGCGACGCTGTCGACGAAGCACACGCTCGCCGTGACGAACCGGGGCGGGGCGCGGGCGGCGGACGTGGTGGGGCTCGCCCGCGAGGTCCGCGACGGGGTCGCCGCCGCGTTCGGGGTGCGGCTCGTCAACGAGCCGGTGATCGTGGGCGAGCAGCTCTAGGCGGGGCGACCCGTCAGCGGGGGTCGGCTGGCCCGCTGCTGGTCACGCGCCCGGGGTCCGGACGCCTCCGACGCTCCGGAGCGGCCGGAGGGCAGACAGGGCTGCCCTCCGGGGCGCACAATCCCTCCATGGCCCTGCTGGAGCGTGAGGCGCAGCTGGCCGCCCTCGACGAGTGGCTCGGCGACGCCCGAGCCGTGCGCGGCCGGCTCGTCCTCGTCGCGGGCGAGGCCGGAGCGGGCAAGACGGCGCTGGTCGACGCCTTCCGACACCGCCACCCGGAGGTGCGCTGGCTCCTCGGCGCCTGCGACGGCCTCTTCACGCCCAGGCCGCTCGCGCCGGTGCTCGACGTGGCGGAGAGTGTCGGGGGCGACCTGGCACGGCTCGCCTTCACCGGGGGGACCGCCCGCGAGCAGCTGTTCGCGGCCCTGCTGCGCGCGCTGCTCGCCGCTGACGCCGTCGGCGTGCTCGTCGTCGAGGACGTGCACTGGGCCGACCGGGCGACCCTCGACCTGCTCCACTTCCTCAGCCGCCGGCTGCACGCGGCCCGGGCGATGGTGCTGGTGACCTACCGCGACGACGGTGCCGACCCGTCGCCCGACCTGCGCCGCACCCTCGGCGACCTCGTGACGCGAGGGGTGACCCGGCGCGTCACGGTCCCGCCGCTGACGCCGAAGGCAGTCGCCGAGCTGACCCGCGCGTCCGGCCTCGGCGCCGAGGAGCTCCACCGCCTCACGGGTGGCAACCCGTTCTTCCTCACCGAGGCCCTCCGGGGCGTCGGCGGCCACATCCCGCACACCGCTCGGGAGGCGGTGCTCGCGCGGGTCGCCGACCTCGACCCGACCACCCGCCGCGTCCTCGACGTCGCCGCGCTCCTCGGGGCGAGGGTCTCGCGGGGGCTCCTCCGCGCGGTCGCGGAGGACGGGACCGACGCCGCCCTCGAGACCCTGACCGCCCGGGCGCTCCTCGACGACGACGGGACGGCGCTCTCCTTCCGCCACGAGCTCGCCCGCCTCGCGATCGCCGACGCCGTGCCCGAGCGCCGTGCCGCCGGCGTCCACGTCCGGGCGCTCGTGGCCCTGCAGGCCGAGGACCGTCCCGACGACGCACGGCTCGCCCACCACGCGGAGGGGGCCGGAGACGCACGGGCCGTCCTCCGGCACGCGCCGGTCGCCGCCGCGACGGCCTCCCGTCTCGGCGCGCACCGCGAGGCCGCGGAGCAGTACCGCCGCGCGCTGCGGTTCGCGGGCCCGGAGGACCCCCGGCGTCGCGCCACCCTGCTCGACCTCAGCGCCACCGAGCTCGGGATCGTCGACCGGTGGGACGAGGCGCTGACCGCGGCCGAGGAGGCGCTCGTCATCTGGCAGGCCCTCGGCGACGACCTGCGGGCCGGGGACACGAGCACCCTCTTGTGCCGGGCGTACTGGAGGGTGGCCCGTGGCGAGGACAGCACGGCCGTGATCGAGCGAGCCCTGGCCCTGCTGCAGCCCCTCGGAGCCACGCCCGAGCTGGCCCGGGCCGCGTCGATGGCGGCCGCGCGGCTGATGTGCGCATCCCGCGACGACGAGGCCCTGGCCTGGTGCGACCGGGCTGCCGCGCTGGCCCGGGAGCTGGACCTGCCTGAAGTGTCGAGCGACGTACTCGACACCGAGGCGTGCGTCCGCGCCGGCCAGGGGCAGCCGTGGGACGCGATGATGGCCCGCTCGATCGCCCTCGCCCGGGACCACGACCTGCACGCGGTTGCCGGGCGCGCCTACGCCAACCAGATCGCGCTCCTCGTGCGCGATGCCAGGTTCCGTGACGGGCTCGATGCGGCCTCGGACGGGCTGTCCTACAGCGACGAGCACGACGTCGGCACCTACTCACGGTGCATCAGGGGCGCCCACGCCGAGCTCCTCGAGCTGGTGGGCCGGTGGGACGACGCGGACCGGGCGCTCGCGGAGCTGCTGCCGATGGCGAGCTCGCCGGAGAACCGGATCCAGGCCCTCGTGACCGCCGGCCGCCTCGCCGCCCGGCGGGGGGAGGTGGCGACGGCGCGCGAGCACCTCGAGGAGGCCCTTGTGTCGGCACTCGGCACCGGCGACCCGCAGTTCGTGGTCCCGGCCCGGCTGGCCTCGGCCGAGACCAGCTGGCTCGCGGAGGACCACGAGGCGGCCACCCGGCACGTCCTCGGGGCTGCCGAGGTCATGACACCGACCGATGGCGCCGTGCGCGCCGAGGTCACGCTCTGGGGACGACGCCTCGGCCTGGGGCTCGACCCGGGCCCCGGCGTACCCGGTCCCTGGGCCCTGCACCTGGCCGATCCTGCGGCGGCCATGGAGGGCTGGCTCGGGCTCGGCTGTCCGTACCTCGCCGCGCTCGCCGGGGCCGACGCCGGCGACGAGGTGTCGATGCGGCGCGCGCTCGGGCTCCTCGACGACCTCGGCGCGGTGTCGACGGCGCGGCTGGTGCGGCGGCGGCTGCGGGCGGCGGGGGCCCGGTCGGTCCCGGCGGGCGTGCGGGCGAGCACCCGCGCGGACCCGCTCGGCCTCACCTCCCGGGAGCGCGACGTGCTCGACCTCATCGTGGCCGGCCTCGGCAACGCGCAGATCGCCGCGGACCTGGTCATCTCGCCGAAGACCGTCGAGCGGCACGTCTCCTCGGTGCTCGCGAAGCTGGGGGTCACCGACCGCCACGGTGCCGCCGAGGTCGTTCGCGCCCACGTGTGAGCTCCGGTCGCGAACCCGCGAATGTGGGGGCCCCCGAGGCCGAAGTTGGGGGGTCCTCCCCGATGCGCGGGTGGGTGGGGCGGTGTGACGGTACGGGTGTCACGTCCCACGACCGAGGAGAACCCGCTATGCCACTGTTCATGGACATCCACACCATCGACGGCGGGGTCGGCGTCGACGACGTCGCCCACGCCCACAGCGCCGACCTGGCCACCCAGGACGCCCACGGGGTGCAGTACCTGCGCTACTGGGTCGACGAGCGCGCGGGCAAGATCTTCTGCCTCGTCGACGCCCCGGACGCCGAGTCCGCGAACACCGTGCACCGTGAGGCACACGGGCTCGTCGCCGACGAGATCTACCCCGTGCAGGAGGGCTCCTGAGCCCGCGCGGACGCCGTGCGCCGATGAGCTCGACGTCGCCGTCCACGGCCAGCACATCGTCGGTGACCACGTCACGGGAGTCGGCCGCGGCACCCTTGGTCGGGCTCCCGTGGGCGGCCTCGTCGGCGGCCGTCTCGGACGACGGAGGGGTGGCCGGGGGCCCCGGGCCCGGCTTCCACTTCCCCGACGGCGTCGCCCCCGGGGCGTCCTTCTGCAACGACCAGGCCCGCTCGCCCGGCGTCCACGTCTGAGTTGCCGGTCGTGTCCCGGGGGCGGGGCCCGGGTAGGACCGGCGTCAGGCCAGCCAGGTCGCGATGTCCCGGGTGGCCGCGGCGACGAGGTCGCTCGGTGCGCGGCTGACGGCGAGCGAGGACCTCGCGAGGGCGGCGAGCTCGTTGTCGCGGAAGGCGTGCACCCACCGCGCCGTCTCGTACTGGTCGGCCAGCCGGGTACCGAAGATCAGGGGGTCGTCGGCACCGAGCGCCACCCGCGCACCCGCGTCGACGAGCCGGCGCAGCGGCACGTCGGCGGCCGCCTCGTAGACCCCGAGGGAGACGTTCGACCCGGGGCACACCTCGAGCGCGACCCCGGACTCGACGACCCGCTCCAGCACCCGCGGGTCCTCCACCGACCGGACGCCGTGCCCGAGCCGCTCCGGCGTGTCGGCTGCCGAGAGCGTCTCGGCCACCGCCGCCGCGCCGAGCAGCTCGCCGGCGTGCGGCACGAGCGCCAGGCCCGCACGGCGGGCGATGCGGAAGGCCGCCGCGAAGTCGGCCGTGGCACCGCGCCGCTCGTCGTTGGAGAGCCCGAAGCCGACCACGGACCCCGCGCCCTCGCCCGCGTACCGGGCGGCCAGCCGGGCCAGCGTCCGCGCCTCGAGAGGGTGGCGCATCCGCGAGGCCGCGACGACGACACCCACCGATGCCGCGCCGGCCTCCTGCGACACCGACCGCGCCTCGTCGAGGACGATCTCCAGCGCCGGGGTGATCCCGCCGACGAAGGGTGCGTAGGACGTCGGGTCGATCTGCAGCTCCAGCCATCGGGAGCCCTCCGCGCCGTCGTCCAGTGCGGCCTCCCGGACGATCCGGCGCATGTCGGCCTCGCCGCGGACGCACGCGCGGGCCGCGTCGTAGAGCCGCTGGAAGCGGAACCACCCACGCTCGTCGGTCGCCTCGAAGCGGGGCGGCCAGTCGGTGAGCAGCGTCGAGGGAAGCCGGATGCCGTGCTCGGTCGCCATCTCGCGCACCGTCGTGACCCGCATGGACCCGGTGAAGTGCAGGTGCAGGTGGGCCTTGGGCAGCGCGGTGACCGAGCGCGGCGGCTCGGTCACTCCCCGGGGTCCTCCTCGTCGACGACGTGGACCGCGGCCTCCTCGGCGGAAGCCGCGGCGCCGTCGACACCGACGTCCTCCCCGACGAGGTCCTTCTCCTCGTCCTCACCGAGCCCCTCGTCGGGGGCCACCAGCCGTCCCGCACGCTCGTCGCCGACCTCGCGGTCGCCGATCCAGTCGTCCTGGGCGTCGATGCTGTCCGGGTCGTCGCCGCCCACGCGGTCCTCGTCGAGCCCGGACTCGTTCTCGGGGGCCCCGTAGGCCGAGTCGGGGTCCGGCACCTCCTGCCGGATGCGCTCCTCGATCGTCTCCTCGTGCTGCTGCTCGTCGACGGTCACGCCGTGGGCGGTCGAGCCGCGCAGGCGCTCCGGAGGGGAGTAGCCGCGGTCGAGGACGTCCTCGACGTCCTCCTGGACGAGGGTGTCCTCGGGCTGCAGCTGGTCCTCGTCGTCGAGGCTCATCGCACCGAGGTCGTCGGTCCTGTTCTCCTGCGGGTCGGACATGCCGCCACCCTACGTGGCGGACTCGCCCGACAGGCGCTCCGCTGTCGCGAGCGCGACGCACGTGGCGACGCCGGCCATCGCGGCCTGGACCTCCTCGAGCGCAGGGAACGACGGGGCGAGCCGGATGTTGCGGTCACGCGGGTCCCGCCCGTGCGGGAAGGAGGCGCCGGCCGGGGTCAGGGCGATGCCTGCCGCCCCGGCGAGCTCGACGACACGTGACGCGCACCCGTCCAGGACGTCGAGGCTGACGAAGTAGCCGCCCCGCGGCCGGGTCCACTGCGCGACCCCGAGGCCGTCGAGCTCGGCCGACAGGGCGGCGTCCACGGCGGCGAACTTGGGGGCGAGGATGGCGCGGTGTCGGTCCATGTGGTCGCGCACACCCTGCGCCGATCCGAAGAACTGCACGTGCCGCAGGTGGTTGACCTTGTCGGGCCCGATCGAGGCGTACTGGAGGTGCCCGAGGTACCACGCCACCGTCTCGCGCGAGCCGGCGAGGAAGGCGACCCCCGCCCCTGCGAAGGTGATCTTGCTCGTCGAGGCGAACATGACCGGCCGGTGCGGGTTCCCCGCGGCCGAGGCCAACGAGAGGATGTCGGCCGACTTCGCCTCGTCCTCCGTCAGGTGGTGGAAGGCGTAGGCGTTGTCCCAGAAGATCCGGAAGTCGGGGGCGGCCGTCGGCATGGCCGCGAGGTGGGCGGCCACCTCCTGGGTGACGACCGAGCCGGCCGGGTTCGCGTAGGTGGGGACGATCCACATCCCCTTGACGCTGGGATCGTGGCTGACGATCTGCTCGACGGCCGCGACGTCCGGGCCGTCGTCGAGCATCGGCACGGTGACCATCTCGATGCCGTACGACGCGAGCATCGTGTAGTGCCGGTCGTACCCGGGGACGGGGCAGACGAACGTGACCTTCTCCTCGTCGCGCCACGGCCTCGGCGAGTCCACCCCGCCGTGCAGCAGGTGGTAGACGAGGACCTCGTGCATCATGGTCAGGCTCGCGTTCCCGCCCGCGACGAGCTGCCCGGTGTCCACGCCGAGCAGCTCGGCGAAGATCTCCCGGAGCTCGCGCAGGCCGGTGAGCCCGCCGTAGTTGCGCACGTCGACGTCGTCGGCGTCCCGGTAGCCGTCCGGCAGGTCCAGCAGGGCCGTGGAGAGGTCGAGCTGCTCGGGACTGGGCTTGCCCCGCGTCAGGTCCAGCGACAGGCCGCGGTGGGCGAGGGCCGCGTACGCGGCCCGTTGCTGCTCGAGGTAGGCCTGCAGCTCCTCGGGGGAGCGCTCGGCGAGCGGGGTCCGGGCGGCGGCGGGGTCTGCGGTGCTCACCCCACCATCGTGGCAGAGCGGGCGTCCACCGACCCGGGAGGACCGAGCGGTGGTCGGTGGGGTGGGCCCGGGTCGGGAGCCCCGGCTCGCGCTGGGCGCCGGGTTCGCGAAGCGCGCCCGACGTCACGTATGCTGTCGGTTCGGTGTGACGACGGTCCGGGCTGCCCGGTGTCCGGTCGCGCCGCGCGGGGCCCCTCCCAACAGGGCTCCACAGGGCAGTGGCTCAATTGGTAGAGCACCGGTCTCCAAAACCGGCGGTTGGGGGTTCGAGTCCCTCCTGCCCTGCGTCGCACGTGTGGTACGTCCACGATCCGCGGCCCACCCTCAGGGCTGCCTTCACGGTCGTGCCGCGCCGAAGGCACCGGAAGAGCAGCTCGACCAGAAGAGGCATCGTGACTGACGTGGGTCAGACCAGGACTCCCTCCCGCCCGGCCAAGGGCAGGGAGCGGGGCGGCAACCCCGTGTCCCGGTGGTTCCGGCGGCTCCAGCTGTTCATCAGCCAGATCCTCGACGAGCTGCGCAAGGTCGTCCGGCCCACGCGCTCCGAGCTGTGGAACTACACCCTCGTCGTCATCGTCTTCGTCACGGTGATGATGGCGTTGGTCTCCGGGCTCGACTTCGGCTTCACCAAGCTCGTCGCCCTGGTCTTCGGGGCCTGACGCGCCACCGCGCGCGAGCACGCCAGCCCGGCACCGCACACGAAAGAAGAGGTCACCCGTGTCCGAGCAGTGGACCGAGAACCCGGACGCCACGTCCGAGGACACCCTCGAGGTCGAGGTCGACGAGACCCCCGTCCAGGAGGTCGACGCCGCCGTCGCCGAGTCCGCGGACGCCGAGGAGGCCGTCACCGAGGAGCAGGCCGACGTCGGGGAGCCTGCCACCGACGCGCCGGCGGAGGAGGGGGCTGACACCGAGCCGCCCGCCGCGGCCACCGACGCCGACGGGGACCTCCTCGAGGGCGTCGACCCGGTGCGGGCGTTCAAGGACGACCTCGCGAGCCGGTTCGGCGACTGGTACGTCGTCCACTCCTACGCGGGCTACGAGAACCGGGTCAAGGCCAACCTCGAGAACCGCATCCAGTCCCTCAACATGGAGGACTACATCTTCGAGGTGCAGGTCCCCATGGAGGAGGTCACCGAGATCAAGAGCGGGCAGCGCAAGCTGGTCCGCCGCGTCCAGTGGCCCGGCTACGTCCTGGTCCGCATGGACCTCACCGACGAGTCCTGGGGCGCGGTACGCCACACCCCGGGCGTGACCGGATTCGTCGGCAACGCCCACCAGCCGGTGCCGCTCACCCTCGACGAGGTCTTCCAGATGCTCAAGCCGGCCGATCTCGGCGCCCCTGCCCCCGCGGTCGCGAGCAGCGGCCAGGCGGCCCCGTCGGGCACGAGCGCGGAGAGGACCGTCGTCGACTTCGAGGTCGGCGAGTCCGTCACGGTCATGGACGGGCCGTTCGAGACCCTCCCGGCGACGATCTCCGAGATCAACCCCGACACCCAGAAGCTCAAGGTGCTCGTCTCGATCTTCGGCCGGGAGACCCCGGTCGAGCTCTCCTTCGGCCAGGTCGCCAAGATCTGACCGGAGGAGCCCCTCCGCGGGGTGCCGCGGACACTGCAAAGGGGTCATCGCCCACGGCGTCGGCCCACCACCACAACGAAGGACAGACATGCCCCCCAAGAAGAAGGTCGCCGGGTACATCAACCTGCAGATCCAGGCGGGTGCCGCGACCCCCGCGCCTCCGGTCGGCCCCGCGCTGGGTCAGCACGGCGTCAACATCATGGAGTTCGTCAAGGCGTACAACGCGGCGACCGAGCACCAGCGCGGCAACATCATCCCCGTCGTCATCACGGTCTACGAAGACCGCTCGTTCACCTTCATCACCAAGACCCCGCCGGCCTCGGAGCTGATCAAGAAGGCCGCCGGTGTCGCGAAGGGCTCGGGCGAGCCGCACAAGACCAAGGCCGGCAAGCTCACCAAGGACCAGCTCCGCGAGATCGCGGAGACCAAGATGCCCGACCTCAACGCCAACGACGTCGAGGCCGCGATGAAGATCATCGCCGGTACGGCACGGCAGATGGGCATCGAGACCGAGCTCTGAGCCCGGTCGCCCCCCAGTGGCAGGGCCTGCGCTGGCCCGTCGACCACGACTCCACACCGAACACCAGGAGCAGCACATGAAGCGCAGCAAGGCCTACCGCGCCGCGGCCGAGCAGATCGACCCGGCGAAGGTCTACAGCCCCCTCGAGGCGGTCCGGCTCGCGAAGTCGACCGCGTCGGCGAAGTACGACGAGACCGTGGAGGTCGCCCTCCGCCTCGGCGTCGACCCGCGCAAGGCGGACCAGATGGTCCGTGGCACGGTCAACCTCCCGCACGGCACCGGCAAGACCGCCCGCGTCCTCGTCTTCGCCAACGGCGACAAGGCCGAGGCCGCCCGGGCCGCCGGCGCCGACTACGTCGGCTCCGACGACCTGATCGAGAAGGTCTCCGGCGGGTGGCTCGACTTCGACGCCGTCGTCGCGACCCCCGACCTCATGGGCAAGGTCGGCCGGCTCGGCAAGGTCCTCGGCCCCCGCGGCCTGATGCCGAACCCGAAGACCGGCACGGTCACCATGGACACGGCCAAGGCCGTCTCCGACATCAAGGGCGGCAAGATCGAGTTCCGCGTCGACAAGCACGCGAACCTCCACTTCATCATCGGCAAGGCGTCCTTCGACGAGAAGGCGCTCGTCGAGAACTACGCCACCGCCATCGACGAGGTGCTCCGGCTCAAGCCGGCCGCCTCGAAGGGCCGGTACATCACCAAGGCGACCCTCGCGACGACGATGGGCCCGGGCATCCCGCTCGACTCGAGCAAGACCCGCAACCTCCTCAGCGAGGACGCGGTCGAGGCCTGAGCCCCGCCTCCGCCCGACGAGCCCGCCGCCCCCACGGGGCGGCGGGCTCGTCGCGTCCGCGCGCCTGCGGGACAGCGGAGGGGGCGAGTCGCTAGCATCGCGGCGGACCGGTCGGACGCCGGGCCGTTCGAGGAAGGGACGCCGTCGTGACAGAGAGCCACCGAGAGCTCACCGGCTACTCGTCCAGTCGCTGGGCGGGCTGGCACGGTTTCGCGGCCATCCTGCTCATCGTCGTCGGCGTCTTCAACGTCGTCGACGGCCTCGTGGCGATCGCCAAGGACGAGGTGGTGCTCGCCAGCGGCCCGCGGGTCACGGTCCTCCTCGACGTCACCGCGTGGGGCTGGATCCACGTGGTCCTCGGCCTCTTCCTCGCCGTCGCGGGCGTCGCGCTCTTCCTCGGCCAGGCCTGGGCCCGGGTCGTCGCCGTGGTCGTCGTCGCGCTCAACATGGTGACGCAGGTGATGAACGTGCCCGCCTACCCGATCTGGTCGCTGCTCGTCATCGCCCTCGACGTCGTCATCATCTGGGCCCTCACGGTGCACGGCGAGGCGCTGGACCGGTCGTGACCGAGACCGGCGCCGACCGGCCGCTGGCCCCACCGGAGGGCGAGCCGGCGACCGGGGCCGACGTGGAGGCCGGGCGTGGCCTACCGCGCGCCCTGCTGATCCTGCTGGGGCTGGGGGCCACGACGCTCGTCGTCGCGGGGATGCAGGCCGCGTCGGGAATCATCGCCCCGACGATGCTCGGCGTCGTCCTCGTCGTCACCGTCGCCCCCGCACGGGGCTGGATCATGCGGTGGGGGGCGCCCGCGTGGACCGCCGGCATCGCGACCATCCTGCTCGTCTACGCCATCCTCGCCGGGATGATCATCGCGATGGTCGTGTCCGGCGCCCAGCTCGCGCAGATCCTCCCGCAGTACTCGGACCAGTTCAACAAGCTCGTCTCCGGGGTGGGGGACTGGCTGTCGTCCCTGGGCATCCAGCAGAGCCAGCTCGACGCCTTCAAGTCCTCGCTCGACCCCTCGAAGCTCGTCGGGGTCCTCGCCGACGTGGCGAGCAGCGCCTTCAGCATCCTCTCGCTCGTCGCGTTCGTCGCGGTGCTCGTCGTGTTCATCGGGTTCGACTCCGGCAAGTTCCCGAGCCAGCTGAGCGCGGCCAATGACGAGCGCCCGGCCGTCATCGGTGCGTTGGTCCACTTCGCGACGAGCACCCGGACCTACATGTCCGTGTCGGCGATCTTCGGACTCATCGTCGCCGTGATCGACACCATCGCGCTCTACCTCCTCGGCGTCCCCGGTGCCGTGGTCTGGGGGGTGCTGGCGTTCGTCACGAACTTCATCCCGAACATCGGCTTCGTCATCGGGGTCATCCCGCCGGCCATCCTCGGCCTGCTCGAGGGCGGGCCCAGCCTGATGATCTGGGTCATCGTCGTGTACTCGGTGATCAACTTCGTCATCCAGTCGATCATCCAGCCCAAGTTCCAGGGCGACGCGCTGGGGCTGTCGACCACGCTCACCTTCCTCTCCCTCGTCTTCTGGGCCTGGGTGCTCGGACCGATCGGCGCGATCCTCGCGCTGCCGATGACCATCCTCGCCAAGGCACTCCTCGTCGACGCCGACCCGCGCAGCAGGTGGCTGAGCCCCATGTTGTCCGGGGCGACCCTCGTCGACGCCCCCCGTGTCGCCGCCGCCCCGGCGGACGACTGACCACCACCACGTCCTGGAGGCACCATGTCCACCGACCTCGCCGACTTCCTCACCTGGTCCTGGAAGACCTTGGTCGTCCAGGGCGTCATCGCGGTGATCCTCGGCATCGTCGCGCTCGTCTGGCCGGCGATCACCCTCATCGCGCTCGTGTTCCTCTGGGGCATCTGGGCCCTCATCGACGGCATCACGATGGGCGCGGCCGCGTTCCGACCCGGCCCGGCCGGGCGGCGCGTCCTCTTCGGCATCATGGCCGTCCTCGGCATCGTCGCGGCGTTCTTCGCGTTCTTCCGCCCCGGGGTCACCGCCGTCGCACTGACCTGGATCCTCGGCATCTGGCTCATCGTGCGCGGCATCTTCGAGCTCGTCGGTGCCTTCTCCTCGACACTCCAGGCCCCGCGGTGGCTGCTGATCCTCGGTGCGGTCATCGACGTCGTCCTCGGCATCCTCTTCGTGTCCAACCCGGGCGTGGGCGTCGTCTCGATCATCTGGGTCGTCGGCATCATGGCGATCATCTGGGGGATCGTCTTCGTCGCCCTCGGGCTCACGGTCCGCAAGGGGGCCGGGCAGCTCCAGGCGGAAGCCACCGCGGCCTCGTGACCCGATGGGCACGCGTCGCCTGACGTCGGCCGGGCAGGACCGCAGGGGGGCGGCCCGGCTCGCCGGGGCCCTCGTCCGGTTCGCCGACCGGGTCGAGGCCGACCACAAGGCGTTCGTGGCCGCCGTCCCCGACGCCACCGCCCCACCGTCCTGAGCCGATTTGGGCGCCGGGCCCCGCTCCCGTACCCTTGACCCCGACCGAAGACCGCCGGTTGTCCCGTGCACCCGCACGAGACCGAAGGTTCCGCCGAGAGCGGGCGACCAGCGCAGGCCGCGACGACCACGGATCCGTGGAGCCCAGCTCCGCGCCTCCCTGCGAGCCCCGTGCCCTGTGCCGGGGCTCGTTCCCGTCTCCGGGGCCCTCACCGGCCGGTCCGACCCGACGGAAGGAGGCCCGAATGTCACGTGCCGACAAGGCTGCGGCGATCGCCGAGCTCTCGGAGAAGTTCAAGAGCTCCAACGCCGCCGTCCTCACGGAGTACCGCGGGCTCACGGTGAAGCAGATCACCGAGCTGCGAGGCAGCCTGCGTGGCAACGCGACCTACGCCGTGGTCAAGAACACGCTGACCCAGCTCGCCGCCAAGGACGCCGGGGTGACCGCGTTCGACGGTCAGCTCGTCGGCCCGTCCGCGATCGCCTTCGTCGAGGGCGACCCGGTCGAGGCGGCCAAGGGTCTGCGCGACTTCGCCAAGGCCAACCCCCACCTGGTGATCAAGGGCGGCGTGTTCGAGGGCAAGGCCCTCTCCGCCGAGGACATCACCAAGCTCGCGGACCTCGAGTCCCGCGAGGTGCTCCTCGCCAGGCTGGCCGGCGCCATGAACGCCTCGCTCAGCAAGGCCGTCTACCTCTTCGCCGCTCCGCTGTCGCAGGCCGCTCGCGCGGTCGACGCGCTGCGGGCCAAGGTCGAGACGGACGGGCCGGTCTCCGGCGCGGCCGCCCCGGCTGCGGACGAGGCCCCCGCCGAGGCTGCGGCCGAGGCCCCTGCCGAGGCGTCCGACGCCCCGGCCACCGACGTCGCCGAGGGTGGCGACGACAGCTGACCCCGGTCGGCTGACCCCGATAACCGCCACTCACGGCAGAACAGCAGAGAAAGGACGCCAGACATGGCCAAGCTCAGCACCGACGAGCTCCTTGACGCCTTCAAGGAGATGACCCTCATCGAGCTCTCCGAGTTCGTCAAGCAGTTCGAGGAGACCTTCAACGTCACCGCCGCCGCGCCCGTCGCGGTCGCCGGTGCCGCCCCGGCCGCCGCCGGTGGTGGCGACGCCGCCGCCGCCGCGGAGGAGCAGGACGAGTTCGACGTCGTCCTCGAGGCCGCCGGCGACAAGAAGATCGCCGTCATCAAGGAGGTCCGTGCGCTGACCTCGCTCGGCCTCAAGGAGGCCAAGGACCTCGTCGACGGTGCCCCCAAGGCCGTCCTCGAGAAGGTCGACAAGGCCGCGGCCGAGAAGGCCAAGGAGCAGCTCGAGGGCGCCGGCGCCACCGTCACCCTCAAGTGAGCCGGTGCCCCGAGGGGCACTGACGCACCGCCGCGAACGGGCGGGTGCGGACCACGGTCCGCACCCGCCCGTTCCGTTGTCCCACGGTGTCGACCTGGGCCGACGTGGCGCGGGCGAGCCCCGACCGGCGCGCCGTCCGGGTCGATCTCCTTGACGCCACGCACCGGGGCCGCCATCCTGTTCGGGTCGACCGCGCAGCGGGAGGCCGCGACCGGGAGCCGGGGGGCTCGACCCGGTTGGACGGCCCTGCCATTCTCGGGTATGGTATTCCTTTGCGCTGCCCCCTACCTTCCCTCGCTCGTCGCTGAGCCGTCGCGTCGTCATGCCCCCGGTTGTCCCGGGCGGACCGCACGCGTCGGACACGTCGGAGATGGCTGTCGGGAGCGGCCCGACCCAGAAGTCTGAACAGGCCCGTGGAAGGAACCCTCCTTGGCTGCCTCGCGCACCACGTCCAAGACCGTGAACACCGCTCGGACGGCTTCTGGCCGTCTCTCCTTCGCGAAGATCCGTGAGCCCCTGGAGGTCCCTGACCTCCTGGCCCTGCAGACCGAGAGCTTCGACTGGCTCCTCGGCAACGAGCGCTGGCAGGAGCGGGTCGCTGCCGCTCAGGCCGCAGGCCGCGACGACGTCCCCGACCGCTCGGGCCTCGAGGAGATCTTCGAGGAGATCTCCCCGATCGAGGACTTCAGCGGCTCGATGTCGCTGAGCTTCCGCGACCACCGCTTCGAGGAGGTCAAGTACTCCATCGAGGACTGCAAGGAGCGCGACCAGACGTACTCGGCTCCGCTCTTCGTCACCGCGGAGTTCATGAACAACACCACGGGCGAGATCAAGAGCCAGACGGTGTTCATGGGCGACTTCCCGCTCATGACCGAGCGAGGCACCTTCATCATCAACGGCACCGAGCGCGTCGTCGTCTCCCAGCTCGTCCGCAGCCCGGGCGTCTACTTCGAGCGCACCCCGGACAAGACCTCCGACAAGGACGTCTACACCGCCAAGGTCATCCCGAGCCGTGGTGCGTGGCTCGAGTTCGAGATCGACAAGCGTGACGCCGTGGGGGTCCGGGTCGACCGGAAGCGCAAGCAGTCCGTCACGGTCCTCCTCAAGGCCCTCGGGATGACGAACGCCGAGATCCTCGAGGAGTTCGGCGACTACGAGTCGATGCGCGTCACCCTCGAGAAGGACCACACGACCGACCAGGACGACGCCCTCCTCGACATCTACCGCAAGCTGCGTCCGGGCGAGCCGCCGACCAAGGAGGCCGCGCAGACGCTGCTCGAGAACCTCTACTTCAACCCCAAGCGCTACGACCTCGCCAAGGTCGGCCGCTACAAGCTCGACAAGAAGCTCGGGGTCGACGGCGAGCTCTCGCAGTCCACGCTCTCGCTCGAGGACATCGTCGCGACGATCAAGTACCTCGTCGCGCTCCACGCCGGCGAGGAGACGCTCACCGGGCACCGCCGTGGCGAGGAGGTCGCGGTCCGCGTCGAGACCGACGACATCGACCACTTCGGCAACCGCCGTCTGCGCAACGTCGGCGAGCTGATCCAGAACCAGGTCCGCACCGGCCTGTCCCGGATGGAGCGCGTCGTCCGTGAGCGGATGACGACCCAGGACGTCGAGGCGATCACGCCGCAGACGCTCATCAACATCCGGCCGGTCGTCGCGTCCATCAAGGAGTTCTTCGGCACCAGCCAGCTCTCCCAGTTCATGGACCAGAACAACCCGCTGGCGGGCCTGACCCACAAGCGGCGTCTGTCCGCGCTCGGCCCGGGCGGTCTCTCCCGCGACCGCGCCGGCATGGAGGTCCGCGACGTCCACCCGTCGCACTACGGCCGGATGTGTCCGATCGAGACCCCCGAGGGCCCGAACATCGGCCTCATCGGCTCGCTCGCCTCCTACGGGCGGATCAACTCCTTCGGCTTCATCGAGACCCCGTACCGCAAGGTCGACAAGGGCCGCGTCACCGACGAGGTGCACTACCTCTCGGCCGACGAGGAGGACGAGCACGTCATCGCGCAGGCGAACGCCACGCTCTCCGACGACGGCACCCACTTCGCCCACGAGCGCGTCCTCGTGCGCGTCAAGGGCGGCGAGGTCGAGTACATCCCGGCCGACGAGGTCGACTACATCGACGTCTCCCCGCGCCAGATGGTGTCCGCGGCCACGGCTCTCATCCCGTTCCTCGAGCACGACGACGCCAACCGCGCGCTCATGGGATCGAACATGCAGCGCCAGGCCGTCCCGCTCGTGCGGGCCGAGGCGCCGCTCGTCGGCACCGGCATGGAGTACCGCGCCGCGGTCGACTCCGGTGACGTCGTCGTCGCCGAGAAGGCCGGTGTCGTCACCGAGGTCTCCGCCGACCTCGTCACCGTGGCGGGCGACGACGGCACCCAGCGCACCTACCGCATCGCGAAGTTCGACCGTTCCAACCAGGGCAACAGCTACAACCAGGTCGTGCGCGTCGACGAGGGCCAGCGGGTCGAGGCCGGCCAGCTCATCGCCGACGGTCCCGCGACCGAGGGCGGCGAGATGGCACTCGGGCGCAACCTGCTCGTCGCATTCATGCCGTGGGAGGGCCACAACTACGAGGACGCGATCATCCTCAGCCAGCGGCTGGTCCAGGACGACGTCCTCTCCTCGATCCACATCGAGGAGCACGAGGTCGACGCCCGCGACACCAAGCTCGGCCCCGAGGAGATCACCCGGGACATCCCGAACGTCTCCGAGGACGTCCTCGCCGACCTCGACGAGCGTGGCATCATCCGCATCGGTGCCGAGGTCCGCGACGGCGACCTCCTCGTCGGCAAGGTCACGCCCAAGGGCGAGACCGAGCTGACCCCGGAGGAGCGGCTGCTCCGGGCGATCTTCGGCGAGAAGGCCCGCGAGGTCCGCGACACCTCCCTCAAGGTCCCGCACGGCGAGACGGGCACGGTCATCGGCGTCAAGGTCTTCGACAAGGACGAGGGCGACGAGCTCCCGCCCGGTGTCAACCAGCTGGTGCGCGTCTACGTCGCGAACAAGCGCAAGATCACCGACGGTGACAAGCTCGCCGGCCGGCACGGCAACAAGGGCGTCATCTCCAAGATCCTCCCGGTCGAGGACATGCCGTTCCTCGAGGACGGCACCCCCGTCGACGTCGTGCTCAACCCGCTCGGCGTCCCCGGCCGCATGAACGTCGGCCAGATCCTCGAGCTCCACCTCGGCTGGGCCGCCAGCCGGGGCTGGAAGATCGAGGGTGCCCCGGAGTGGGCCTCGCTCATCCCCGACGACGCCCGCGAGGCGCCGGCCGGGACGCGGGTGGCGTCGCCGGTCTTCGACGGCGTCCGCGAGAACGAGATCGTCGGCCTGCTGGACTCGACGAACCCGACCCGCGACGGCGACCGCCTCATCGACGGCTCCGGCAAGGCGCGGCTCTTCGACGGCCGCTCCGGCGAGCCGTTCCCGGAGCCGGTGGCGGTGGGCTACATGTACATCCTCAAGCTGCACCACCTCGTGGACGACAAGATCCACGCCCGCAGCACGGGTCCGTACTCGATGATCACCCAGCAGCCGCTCGGCGGTAAGGCCCAGTTCGGTGGCCAGCGCTTCGGTGAGATGGAGGTCTGGGCCCTCGAGGCGTACGGCGCCGCCTACGCGCTCCAGGAGCTGCTCACCATCAAGTCCGACGACGTCAACGGCCGCGTCAAGGTCTACGAGGCGATCGTCAAGGGCGACAACATCCCCGAGCCCGGCATCCCCGAGTCCTTCAAGGTGCTCATCAAGGAGATGCAGAGCCTCTGCCTCAACGTCGAGGTCCTGTCCAGCGACGGACAGCGGATCGAGATGCACGAGGCCGAGGAGGACGTCTTCCGCGCCGCCGAGGAGCTCGGCATCGACCTGTCCCGGCGGGAGCCGAGCAGCGTCGAAGAGGTCTGACAGGTGACCCGGCCCGGCGCCTCGCGCGCCCGGGCCGGGTGCCCGCCCGACTCACCCCTGTCACGACCGACGATTTGAGAAACGAGAGAAGGAACCACGTGCTCGACGTGAACGACTTCGACCTCCTGCGGATCGGCCTGGCGACGGCCGACGACATCCGGGCCTGGAGCCACGGCGAGGTCAAGAAGCCCGAGACGATCAACTACCGCACCCTGAAGCCGGAGAAGGACGGCCTCTTCTGCGAGAAGATCTTCGGGCCGACCCGCGACTGGGAGTGCGCCTGCGGCAAGTACAAGCGCGTCCGCTTCAAGGGCATCATCTGCGAGCGCTGCGGTGTCGAGGTCACCCGCGCCGCGGTGCGGCGTGAGCGGATGGGCCACATCGAGCTGGCTGCGCCCGTCACCCACATCTGGTACTTCAAGGGCGTCCCGAGCCGCCTCGGCTACCTGCTCGACCTCGCCCCGAAGGACCTCGAGAAGGTCATCTACTTCGCGGCCTACATGATCACCCACGTCGACGAGGAGCAGCGGCACGCCGACCTGCCCTCGCTCGAGGCGCAGATCCAGGTCGAGAAGAAGGAGATCGAGAACCGTCGCGACGCCGCGGTCGAGGCCCGGGCCAAGAAGCTCGAGGACGACATCGCAGCGCTCGAGGCCGAGGGCGCCAAGTCCGACGCCAAGCGCAAGGTCCGTGACTCCGCCGAGCGGGAGATGAACGGCATCCGCCGCCGTGCCGACCAGGAGGTCGAGCGGCTCGAGCAGGTCTGGGACCGCTTCAAGAACCTCAAGGTCCAGGACCTCGAGGGCGACGAGGTGCTCTACCGCGAGATGCGCGACCGGTTCGGCCTCTACTTCGAGGGCGGCATGGGCGCCGCCGCGATCCAGAAGCGGCTGGAGACCTTCGACCTCGAGGCGGAGGCCGAGTCGCTGCGCGAGATCATCGCGACGGGCAAGGGGCAGCGCAAGACCCGCGCCCTCAAGCGGCTCAAGGTCGTCAGCGCGTTCCAGACCACGACGAACCAGCCCGCCGGCATGGTCCTCGACGCGATCCCGGTCATCCCGCCGGACCTGCGCCCGATGGTGCAGCTCGACGGTGGCCGCTTCGCGACCTCCGACCTCAACGACCTCTACCGCCGGGTCATCAACCGGAACAACCGCCTCAAGCGGCTCCTCGACCTCGGCGCGCCGGAGATCATCGTCAACAACGAGAAGCGGATGCTCCAGGAGGCCGTCGACAGCCTCTTCGACAACGGCCGTCGCGGCCGCCCCGTCACGGGCCCCGGCAACCGTCCGCTGAAGTCGCTGTCCGACATGCTCAAGGGCAAGCAGGGCCGGTTCCGGCAGAACCTGCTCGGCAAGCGCGTCGACTACTCCGGCCGTTCGGTCATCGTCGTCGGCCCGCAGCTGAAGCTGCACCAGTGCGGACTGCCGAAGCAGATGGCCCTCGAGCTCTTCAAGCCCTTCGTCATGAAGCGGCTCGTCGACCTCGACCACGCCCAGAACATCAAGTCGGCCAAGCGCATGGTCGAGCGCCAGCGCCCGCTCGTCTGGGACGTGCTGGAGGAGGTCATCACCGAGCACCCGGTCCTGCTCAACCGTGCGCCGACCCTGCACCGCCTCGGCATCCAGGCCTTCGAGCCGCAGCTGGTCGAGGGCAAGGCCATCCAGATCCACCCGCTGGTCTGCACCGCGTTCAACGCGGACTTCGACGGTGACCAGATGGCCGTCCACGTGCCGTTGTCGGCCGAGGCGCAGGCCGAGGCCCGCATCCTCATGCTGTCCTCGAACAACATCCTCAAGCCGGCCGACGGCCGACCGGTGACGATGCCGACCCAGGACATGATCATCGGCCTCTACCACCTCACCTCGGAGGTCGAGGACGGCCTGGGCGCCGGCCGGTTCTTCGCCGGTCCGGCCGAGGCACGGATGGCGTTCGACGCCGGTGAGGTCGAGCTCGGCTCCGTCGTGCGGATCCGCCTGAAGCACCTCGTCCCGACGCCGCTCATGGAGCTGCCGGAGGGTGCGGAGGTCGACGCGGACGGCTTCGTCGCCGAGATGACGCTCGAGACGACCCTCGGCCGCGCGCTCTTCAACGAGACGCTGCCGGAGGACTACCCGTACGTCAACGACCAGGTCGACAAGAAGCGCCTGTCGACGATCGTCAACGACCTCGCCGAGCGGTACAGCAAGGTGCAGGTGGCGGCGAGCCTCGACGCGCTCAAGGAGTACGGCTTCTACTGGGCGACCCGCTCGGGCACCACGGTGGCCATCTCCGACGTCGTCACGCCGCCGCGCAAGGGCGAGATCCTCGAGGGCTACGAGGCCAAGGCGACCAAGGTCCAGACCCAGTACGAGCGCGGTCTCATCACCGACGACGAGCGCCGTCAGGAGCTCATCGAGATCTGGACCCAGGCGACGAACGAGGTCGCCAAGGAGATGGAGGCCAACATCCCGCGGAGCAACACCATCTACCGGATGGTCTCCTCGGGTGCTCGCGGTAACTGGATGCAGCTGCGCCAGATCGCCGGTATGCGTGGCCTGGTGTCGAACCCGAAGGGTGACATCATCCCGCGGCCGATCCGCGCGAACTTCCGCGAGGGCCTCTCCGTGCTCGAGTTCTTCATCTCGACGCACGGCTCCCGGAAGGGCCTGGCCGACACCGCCCTCCGGACCGCCGACTCGGGCTACCTCACCCGCCGTCTCGTCGACGTCTCGCAGGACGTCATCATCCGCGAGGAGGACTGCGGCACCGAGCGTGGGCTGTCGATGCCGATCGCGACGACCGACGAGCGCACGGGCACCCGTGCGGTCCACGACGACGTCGAGACCTCGGTGTACGCCCGCACCCTCGCCGAGGACGTCATCAAGGACGGCGAGGTCCTCGCCGAGGCCGGGATCGACCTCGGCGACGTCGTCATCGGTGCGCTGTTCGCGGCCGGCGTCGACTCGGTCAAGGTGCGATCGGTGCTCACCTGCGACTCCAAGGTCGGGACCTGCGCGAAGTGCTACGGCCGCTCGCTGGCGACCGGCAAGCTCGTCGACATCGGCGAGGCCGTCGGCATCATCGCGGCGCAGTCCATCGGTGAGCCCGGTACCCAGCTGACGATGCGGACCTTCCACACCGGTGGTGTGGCCGGTGACGACATCACCCAGGGTCTGCCGCGAGTCGTCGAGCTGTTCGAGGCGCGCACCCCCAAGGGCGTCTCCCCGATCGCGGAGTCGACCGGACGGGTCACCGTCGAGGAGACCGACAAGGCGCGGCGGATCCTCATCACCCCGGACGACGGGTCCGACGAGCACGCCTACCCGGTGACGAAGCGGGCCCGCCTGCTCGTCCAGGACGGCGACCACGTCGACGTGGGCACGCAGCTGACGCAGGGCTCCATCGACCCCAAGCAGGTGCTGCGCATCCTCGGCCCGCGCCAGGTGCAGATGCACCTGGTCGACGAGGTGCAGAACGTGTACCGCCAGCAGGGCGTGTCGATCCACGACAAGCACATCGAGGTCATCGTCCGGCAGATGCTCCGTCGGATCACGATCATCGAGTCCGGGGACGCCGACCTGCTTCCGGGGATGCTCGCCGAGCGCGGTCGCTTCGAGGAGGAGAACCGTCGCGTCGTCTCCGAGGGCGGGCGTCCCGCCTCGGGCCGTCCCGAGCTCATGGGCATCACCAAGGCCTCGCTCGCGACGGAGTCGTGGCTGTCCGCCGCCTCCTTCCAGGAGACGACGCGCGTCCTGACCGAGGCCGCGATGGAGGGCAAGTCCGACCCGCTGCTCGGCCTCAAGGAGAACGTCATCCTCGGCAAGCTCATCCCCGCCGGGACCGGCCTGAGCCGCTACCGCGACATCGCGGTGGAGCCGACCGAGGAGGCCAAGGCCGCGATGTACTCGATGCCGAACTACGAGGACTATGCGTTCTCGTTCGGCCCGGGCAGCGGCGAGGCCGTGCGCCTCGACGACACCGAGCTGGGCCTGGACCGGCTCTGACCGGCAGGCCCGGTTCCGCGAGGGCGGGCGCCGTGGTGGGAGACCACCCGGCGCCCGCCCTCGCACGTCTCGGGAGGTGTGACCGGCGTCCTGTCGGTCCGCCCGGCGGGGTGGGACGATGGACGTCTTCGGACGGCCTCCAGGACGTGGGCCGGGAGGGTTTTCCGGTCTGGCTGGTCCCGATCCGGTTCGTCCCGATCCTGACGGCGATCCTCGCCTCGCGCCGTCAGGACCGGGCAGCGGGTGCGCCCGCCTGAGGGGGGCGGTGTGGACTCCCGGCCGGCACCGCGGGATGCTGGGTCGGTGATGTGGCACCGGTGGCTCTCCGGTCTGGGGGCGATGCTCAGCGTCGCCGCCGTCGTCGTGTGCCTCACGGTGCCCCTGTACGACGCCGACGACGGCTCCGGCGTACCCGGCGCCACGCTCGTCGAGGTCAACGGCCGGGGCGTGCTCGTCCCGCTCGCGATCTTCGTCGTGCTCGCGGCCGGTGCCTGGCTCGCCCCCACGCGGCGCGTGCGCGTCATTCTCTCCGGCGGCCACGCCGTGCTGACGCTCGTGGCCCTGCTCTCCATCGGGGTGTTCTTCCTGCCCGCCACGGCCGCGCTGCTCGTCGCAGCGGTCGCGGACCTCCGGACGCCGGCGCCCGTGCGGCACCGCACCCTCGTGCCGTCGGCGTGACGGTAACGAGCCGGGGCTCCCACGGCGTGGAGGGGGTCGAGACGCTCGCTCGCGAGCCCACCGCGCACGGGGAGGTGGCACTGCGCCGACGCGGCTCGGTCCTCGAGCTCGTCGTCGACGGTGCCTTCGCGATGGACTCGGTCCACACGGCCACCGAGGAGCTGCTCGCCGCCACGGCGCTGCGCCGTCACGACGCCCCCGCGCGGGTGCTCGTCGGGGGGCTCGGCCTGGGGTTCACGGCCCGTCGGGTGCTCGCCGACCCGGCCGTGCAGCGGCTCGACGTCGTCGAGCTCGCGGCCCCCCTCGTCCGCTGGGCCCGGCAGGGGCTCGTGCCGGCGCTCGCCGGGGTGGAGGGGGAACGCTGCCGGCTGCACGTGGCCGACGTCGCCGACGTCCTGGCCGCTCGCGCCGGACCGAGCGGACCCTGGGACGTCGCCCTCCTCGACGTCGACAACGGCCCCGGATTCCTCGTCCACGCCGCCAACGCGGGTCTCTACCGGGCGCCTGCGCTGGCTCGGGCGCGTGGGGCGCTGGCCCCCGGCGGCGTGCTCGCCGTCTGGTCCTCCCACCTCGCGCCCGCCCTCCTCGCGGCCCTCGAGGACGTCGCGGGCCTCGGCGACACCGTCGAG
The DNA here is from genome assembly GCA_963730165.1 of uncultured Actinomycetota bacterium. Classification (GTDB taxonomy): domain Bacteria; phylum Actinomycetota; class Actinomycetes; order Actinomycetales; family Dermatophilaceae; genus DASSQJ01. The sequence goes on along the minus strand of CAVSQS010000006.1, from coordinate 5,871 downwards.
GAGGAGGTCGTGCCGGTCGCCCGCGACGGGCGGACCTTCGACTACGCGCTCTACGTCCTCGTCCGTGCGGAGGCGCCCTGACCCCGCCGCCCGTGGCCCGGTCGCCCGCGGGGCCACCCGCTGTCGTCGGGTGCGGCCCCCATCGGGGAGGATGGAGGGGTGCGCCCCGATCTCGTCATCCGCCAAGAGCGACCGGACGACACCCTCGCCGTCCGTGAGCTCGTCGACGCCGCCTTTTCCGTCCCCGACGGTGCCCCTCACGCGGCGGAGGCGGTGCTGCTCGACGGACTGCGCGCCGACGGCGACCTCCTGCCGGAGCTGACGCTCGTCGCCGAGCTCGAGGGCGCGGTGGTCGGCCAGGTGACGTGCAGCCGCGCGAGGATGGGGGAGCGCGGATCGGTCGGCCTCGGGCCGATCGCGGTGCGCCCTGACCTCCAGGGCCAGGGGATCGGCTCGGCCCTCGTCGCGGCGGTGCTCGCCACCGCGGAGCAGCGCGGGGAGCCGGCGGTCGTCCTCCTCGGCGACCCCGGATACTACGGCGCCTTCGGCTTCGAGACCGCCGCCGACCACGGCATCGTCTCGCCGGGGCCCTGGCCGGCCCGCTACTTCCAGGTGCGCCGGCTGCGGGCCTGGCGTGCCGAGCTCGCCGGCCCCTTCCGCTACGCGCCGGCCTTCGACCGGCTCGAGTGACGGGCGAAGGTCCGCCCGGCGGGGTGGACACGATCCGGGAACAGCCGGCGGCTGCGGGCTGTTGACCTGCCGACGGGAAGATCACCGCCCACGGCAACCGATTTGGAGGCCCTGTGCGCGGGCCGGTATTCTTGGTCATCGTGTCTGGCTAGGTCCAGACCCTGGAGCCGCACGCAGCGCCGCGAGGTGCTGAGCGCGGCCTCGCCCACCTCTTGCCGGGCGCCCCACCACCCCCACGATCACCGGGGCTGGCGCATGGGGAGTGCAGGGAAGAGCAGCCGGTGCGACACACCCGAACCCGGGGGTCGAGCCCCGGCCATGCCAAGGAGCCCCGGCGCCGATGCCGGGGCTTGACCAGAGAGACGAAGGATCCAGGTTGCCTACCATCAACCAGCTGGTGCGCAAGGGCCGGCAGGACAAGGCCGCGAAGGCCAAGACCCCTGCCCTCAAGGGCTCGCCGCAGCGCCGTGGGGTGTGCACGCGTGTGTACACCACCACCCCGAAGAAGCCGAACTCCGCCCTCCGCAAGGTCGCCCGTGTGCGCCTGACGAGCGGCATCGAGGTCACCGCCTACATCCCGGGCGTCGGCCACAACCTCCAGGAGCACTCGATGGTGCTCGTGCGCGGCGGTCGGGTGAAGGACCTGCCCGGCGTGCGCTACAAGATCATCCGCGGAGCCCTCGACACCCAGGGCGTCCGCGACCGCAAGCAGGCACGGAGCCGCTACGGCGCGAAGAAGGTGAAGGGCTGATGCCTCGCAAGGGTCCCGCCCCGAAGCGGCCGCTCGTCGTCGACCCGGTCTACCAGTCCCCCCTGGTGACCGCGCTCGTCAACAAGGTCCTCCTCGACGGCAAGAAGTCCACCGCCGAGCGCATCGTCTACGGCGCGCTCGAGGGCTGCCGCGAGAAGACCGGCACCGACCCGGTGCAGACGCTCAAGCGCGCGCTCGACAACATCAAGCCGACCCTCGAGGTCAAGTCCCGCCGCGTCGGCGGTGCGACCTACCAGGTGCCGGTCGAGGTCAAGCCCAACCGCGCCACGACGCTGTCGCTGCGGTGGCTGGTCGGGTACTCGCGCCAGCGTCGCGAGAAGACGATGACCGAGCGTCTGATGAACGAGATCCTCGACGCCTCGAACGGCCTCGGCGCCGCGGTGAAGCGCCGCGAGGACACCCACAAGATGGCCGAGTCGAACAAGGCCTTCGCCCACTACCGCTGGTGACCCACCTCCCCCGGAGGCCGGCCACCGACCGTGGCCGGCCGCCGGGGACACCGGTGGCCGAGGCCGCGCACCGAACCGCACACCCACCGCATTCGAGACGAGAGCACTGAACGTGGCACAGGACGTCCTGACGGACCTCAAGAAGGTCCGCAACATCGGCATCATGGCGCACATCGACGCCGGCAAGACGACGGCGACGGAGCGCATCCTCTTCTACACCGGCGTCAACCGGAAGATGGGCGAGACGCACGACGGCGCCTCGACCACCGACTGGATGGAGCAGGAGAAGGAGCGGGGGATCACCATCACCTCCGCGGCGGTCACCTCCTTCTGGGAGGGCCACCAGATCAACATCATCGACACGCCGGGCCACGTCGACTTCACCGTCGAGGTGGAGCGTTCGCTGCGCGTCCTGGACGGCGCGGTCGCCGTCTTCGACGGCAAGGAGGGCGTCGAGCCCCAGTCCGAGACGGTGTGGCGGCAGGCCGACAAGTACGGCGTCCCGCGCATCTGCTTCGTCAACAAGATGGACAAGCTCGGCGCCGACTTCTACTTCACCGTCGACACCATCAAGGACCGCCTCGGCGCGGAGCCGCTCGTGCTCCAGCTGCCGATCGGAGCGGAGAGCGACTTCGTCGGTGTCATCGACCTCATCTACATGCGCGCCCTCGTCTGGGAGGGCGACGCCAAGGGTGACGTCACCCTCGGCGCCAAGTACGAGATCCAGGAGATCCCCGCGGAGCTCGCCGCCAAGGCCGAGGAGTACCGCCAGGCCCTCGTCGAGCGCGTCGCCGAGTCCGACGACGAGCTCATGGAGAAGTACCTCGAGGGCGGCGAGGTGACCCCCGAGGAGCTCAAGGCCGGCATCCGGAAGCTGACCATCTCCTCCGAGGTCTACCCCGTGCTCTGCGGCTCGGCGTTCAAGAACCGGGGCGTCCAGCCGATGCTCGACGCCGTCGTCGACTACCTCCCGTCGCCGGTCGACGTGCCCGCCATGGTGGGCCACGCCCCGGGCAACGAGGAGGAGAAGGTCGAGCGCCACCCGAGCAAGGACGAGCCGTTCTCCGCGCTGGCCTTCAAGGTCGCCTCGCACCCGTTCTTCGGCACCCTGACCTTCATCCGGGTCTACTCCGGTCACATCAGCGCCGGGACCCAGGTGCTCAACAGCACGAAGGTCAAGAAGGAGCGCATCGGGAAGCTCTTCCAGATGCACGCCAACAAGGAGAACCCGGTCGAGGACGCGATGGCGGGCCACATCTACGCCGCCATCGGCCTCAAGGCCACGACCACCGGCGACACGCTCTGCAACATCGAGCACCCCGTCGTCCTCGAGTCGATGACCTTCCCGGAGCCGGTCATCCAGGTCGCCATCGAGCCCAAGACCAAGGGTGACCAGGAGAAGCTCTCCACCGCGATCCAGAAGCTGGCCGAGGAGGACCCCACCTTCCAGGTCACCCTCGACGAGGAGACCGGGCAGACGATCATCGCGGGGATGGGTGAGCTCCACCTCGACATCCTCGTCGACCGGATGAAGCGCGAGTTCAAGGTCGAGGCGAACGTCGGCAAGCCGCAGGTCGCCTACCGCGAGACCATCCGTCGCGCGCTCGAGCGCTTCGACTACACCCACAAGAAGCAGACGGGCGGGTCGGGCCAGTTCGCGAAGGTCCAGATCGCGCTCGAGCCGCTCGACACCGGCGAGGGCGAGCTCTACGAGTTCCAGAACAAGGTCACCGGCGGCCGCGTGCCGCGCGAGTACATCCCGTCGGTCGACGCCGGCATCCAGGACGCCATGCAGTACGGCACGCTCGCGGGCTACCCGCTCGTCGGCATCAAGGCCACGCTGCTCGACGGCCAGGCCCACGACGTCGACTCCTCGGAGATGGCGTTCAAGATCGCCGGCTCGATGGCGCTCAAGGAGGCCGTCCGCAAGTGCGAGCCGGTCCTCCTCGAGCCGATGATGGCGGTCGAGGTCCGCACCCCCGAGGACTACATGGGTGACGTCATCGGCGACATCAACTCCCGCCGTGGCCACATCCAGGCCATGGAGGACATCAGCGGCGCCAAGGTCGTTCGCGGCCTCGTCCCGCTCTCGGAGATGTTCGGGTACGTCGGCGACCTGCGGTCCAAGACCCAGGGTCGTGCGAACTACTCCATGGAGTTCGACTCCTACGCCGAGGTCCCCAAGTCGGTGGCCGAGGAGATCATCAAGAAGACGCGGGGCGAGTGACCGCTAGACTGGTCGCTGGTCTCGAGCAGAGAAGCATCCAACCCAACCCCCCAGACGACGCCACGTCCTGCCCGGTCGTTTCGGCGTTACCCAGAGAAGAGTCCTGAGGAGGACATCAAGTGGCGAAGGCAAAGTTCGAGCGGACCAAGCCGCACGTCAACATCGGCACCATCGGTCACATCGACCACGGGAAGACGACGCTGACGGCTGCGATCTCCAAGGTCCTGCACGACAAGTACCCGGACCTGAACCCGCAGTTCGCGTTCGACGACATCGACAAGGCGCCCGAGGAGAAGCAGCGCGGCATCACCATCTCCATCGCGCACATCGAGTACCAGACCGAGGGTCGTCACTACGCGCACGTCGACTGCCCGGGCCACGCGGACTACGTGAAGAACATGATCACGGGTGCCGCCCAGATGGACGGCGCGATCCTCGTGGTCGCCGCCACCGACGGCCCGATGCCGCAGACGAAGGAGCACGTCCTCCTGGCCCGCCAGGTCGGTGTCCCCTACATCGTCGTGGCGCTCAACAAGGCCGACATGGTCGACGACGAGGAGATCCTCGAGCTCGTCGAGATGGAGGTCCGCGAGCTGCTCTCCGAGTACGAGTTCCCGGGCGACGACCTGCCGGTCGTCAAGGTCTCGGCGCTCAAGGCGCTCGAGGGTGACGAGGAGTGGGCCCAGACCGTCCTCGAGCTCATGGACGCCGTCGACACCTACATCCCGGAGCCGGAGCGCGACACCGACAAGCCGTTCCTCATGCCCGTCGAGGACGTCTTCACGATCACCGGTCGTGGCACCGTGGTCACCGGCCGCATCGAGCGCGGCATCCTCAAGGTCAACGAGGAGGTCGAGATCGTCGGCATCCACGAGGGTCCGCCCACCAAGACCACCGTCACCGGCATCGAGATGTTCCGCAAGCTCCTCGACGAGGGTCGCGCGGGCGAGAACGTCGGTCTGCTCCTTCGCGGTGTCAAGCGTGAGGACGTCGAGCGCGGCCAGGTCGTCGTCAAGCCCGGCTCGATCACCCCGCACACCGAGTTCGAGGCGAACGTCTACATCCTCTCCAAGGACGAGGGTGGCCGGCACACGCCGTTCTACGACAACTACCGTCCGCAGTTCTACTTCCGGACCACGGACGTCACCGGTGTCGTGCACCTGCCCGAGGGCACCGAGATGGTCATGCCCGGCGACAACACCGAGATGCGCGTCGAGCTCATCCAGCCGATCGCCATGGAGGAGGGCCTGCGCTTCGCCATCCGCGAGGGCGGCCGTACCGTCGGCGCCGGCCGGGTCACCAAGATCACCAAGTGACCTCAGGCCGGTGGCCACCGGCATCCCGAGAGGGCCCGCACACCGCGCGGTGTGCGGGCCCTCTCGCACGTCCGGGTCCGGGGCCGGACGAGGTGTCGGCGAGACGCCCGCCACGGCGCAGGCGGGGCCGCGATCGCGACCACCACCGCGCCGTGGGAGGCGGCGCGCGGGGACCGCTGCCCGATCATGCGTGGGGTGAGACCGCCCGATTTGGTCGAGGGTGTCCGCCTCTGGCACACTGTTCAGGTTGCTTGGCGTGCGTGAGCGGCCCGAGAGGGTCGAGCGCGCCCACCGCGACGAGGTCACGAACCGCCCTGGTGGCGGGGCGGCTCGTCGGCGAAGTGCCAGGCCCCGGTTCCACCAGGAGCCGACGATCCCCACGGACGTGGTACGGGAGACCGTACGTCGCTCGCTCCG
>CAVSQS010000005.1:0-729619 GCA_963730165.1 uncultured Actinomycetota bacterium | reverse complement strand
ACGCCGGTCGACGACGACGGCCTCGCCGAGCTGCTCGAGCCGTGGCGCGGGCACCGCTACCGGGTGCAACGGCTGCTCGAGCTCGGTGGCCACCACCGCCCCCGCCGCGGGCCGCGGATGTCGACCCCGACGCATCTCCCGGTCAGGGGACGGTAGGCGCCGGGTCGGGACTCTCGGTCGCCCCCGGGACGGGTTCTGATCGGAACCCTCGGTCGCTTCCGGTGACGACGTCGGCACGGGCGATGCCACGGTCACCGACCCATCAGGCGGCGGGGCGCCGTCCGTCGACGGCGTCGGTGTGGGGGATGCCGTGGGCTCCGGCCCGCTGGTGTCCTCGGGTGCCGTCGCCCCGGCGGGAGGCGCGACGGCGTCCCCGGATGCCGCTGGGCTGCCCGTCGGGGCCGGGAGCGTCCAGGCGTGGACGACCCCGCCGTCCACGGTCAGCATCGCCGCCGACCCCGGGGTGGCCGTGACGGCGGCGACGCCGACGCAGCCCCCCAGCGCCGCGGCGACCACACCGACGCGCACCCGGCCGCGTCGTTCACTCCTCATCGGTCCGCCGCCCCCTCGGGCCCGCGAGCATGATGAACACCACGGCCGCTCCTCCTCCGAGCGCGGCGAGCATCGACGGGTCGCCCAGTCGGGTGAGCAGGGACCCGGCCCTCGGGACGACGAACCACTCACGGCCGAGCACCTGCGCCGCGGTGGGGGTCCAGTCGTCCGCCCGCTCGCGGTTGTCCCCCCGGGTCGTGAAACCCGAGCGCGGCGAGCCGCCGACGATGCGGTGGATGACGAGGTCGCCGGCTCCCGGAGCCCCCTCCGGCACCGGGTACGTGACGACGTCGCCGACGTCGTACGCGTCCTGTGTCCGCAGGACCACGAGGTCCCCGGTCCACAGCGTGGGCTGCATGCTCGTCCCGCTGACGACCACGTAGGTCGCCGGACCGCCCAGGGCGGTGGGGCGCAGCAGTACCGCCCACGCGGCGAGGAGAGCCACGAGCACGAGCCAGGACACGACCCGCCGTGGGGAGCGGGCGCGCCCCGGGTTCGCGCCGGCGGGTGGCGGCCCGCGCACGGGCCGCCACCGCCGTCACCGTGTGGGAGGTGCTCAGCCCTCGATCCAGACCTTGAGCGCGCGGATCGACTCCGGCGTCGGGAAGGGCTCCCCGAAGGTGACCTTGACCTCGACGTCCGCGCCCTCGGTGGTGGGGGCCGGGATCGTCCCGGTGCCCACGCGCTCCCCGTTCACGGCGACGAACATCTCGGCCCCGGCGCAGGCCGAGTCGATCCCCGTGATGCGCACGGACCGCACGGAGTTGTCGTCGGTCTCCAGACCCCAGTTGGCCTTCACCCCGTCGGTGTCGCAGCTGAGGGTCGTGTCGGTCCCCGCCTGGATCGTTCCCCCGTCCACGGCCAGCGCCGACGCAGAGGCGTAGGCCACCGTGGAGACGGCCGCGCCCGCGGCCAGGGCGACTGCAAGTCGCTTCATGTTCATCCCTCTCTTCGTGTTCATCACGCCCGGTCCCGGGCGCAACGAGCCGAGACGCTAACCCTGGCGCCGGCGCGCGCCGCCACCCGACACGGGGGCCTCCGGCAAGCCCGTCCGAAGGAGGGAACCGACCCCTCGTCCGAACGGGTCGAAGTGCCCCCGGCGCCCCGAAACCGGGTCGGAATCCGTTTGCGGGAGGGGTGCGGCTGGGTACGGCGTCAGCCCTTGATTCGTGGCAGCGGCCCGGACGGTGCCGAGTGGTGCCGAACGGCGTGGCCGGCGTCGCCGGTGCCGTCCCCGGACGCGGAGTACCGCCCGCGTCGCGGTGGCAGCGGCTCCCCCGCGGCCCGTCCCCACGAGCCCCTGCGGGACGACGCCACCGTCAGGCGCGGGTTCCGGCCAAGGCTCCCCAGCGGGTCGACGCCTCGCGGTCGTAGCGCCCGCCGAAGAGGGCCGTCATGAGCCACAGCACCGGGCCGGGCACCTCCCGCCGCACCGCGGCGGCGTACTCCGCGTCGAGGTCGTCGAGGTCCCACATGAGGGACGTCCCGCTGTCCGAGAACGACATCCCTTTGCGAAAGTGGTTCCTGGACAGGTACGCCCAGTCGTCGTCGTCCAGTGCCTCGACGACCACCGGCATGGCTTCGCGCTCCTCGTGGTCGAGGTGCGGCAGGGTCACGTCCTGCATCGCGACGGTGGCCTCGTGCAGCCGAGCCCGCGCATCCGGGGAGCCCTCGGCGGCGTAGGCGTCGGATGCGGCGCGCAGGCGGTCCGAGGCCGCGGCGAGCGCCTCGTGCTCGGCGTTCATCTGCTCGACGAGCGGCGCCAGGTCGGGCCGCCTCGCGAGCAGCCTCGGCCACACGCCCTCGTCCTCGCCGACGTGGTGGTGGTGGAGGAAGTCGAGCATCCAGGTGACGTGCCGGCACAGCGCGGCCCGCCGGTCGTCGGGCAGGTCGGTGCGGGTGACCTGCTCGAGCCGGTCGAGGTCGCGCCGCAGCGCGCGGTGGATCACGGCGTTCATGTTGTGTACGGGGTCGACGACGCTGGCCACGGCCGTCCTCTCGTCATGGCCGGCCCCTGCGACCGGCCCTCGTCGAATGGTGGACCGGCCCCGGCCCGGCGGCAAGAGGGACTGCGGCCGCCATCGGGTGGCCGCGGGGAGCCGGTACTGCGGGACCGCGGGGGAGCGTTCCGCCGGGCAGCGCCGCCGCGCAGCGCACGCCCGCTGCGCTCCACCAGGCGTGGTCGTTCCGCCCGGTTCGGACGCTGATCGTGTGCTGCAGGTACCCGGGAGTGCGCCGCCATGTTGGGCCCTCGGTCGATTGTGGTGGCGCGTTGCCGGGGGCTCGTGACGACCTCGACTCGGCGACGACGCGGCTGGGAGGTGGTGTCGCGGCACCGTGCTGCCCGTGACCACCTGGACCCGGGACGGTGGATCAGGCGGGCTCGAGCCGGATCGTCGTGGCGGCGGGGGAGCGCGTCGCGCGCACCACCCGGAGCGACTCCGACGTCGCTGCCACGCAAGCCCTCTCGACGAGCCGTCCCAGCTCGTACGGGTCCGGCGCGGCCAGGACCACCTCGGCCCAGCCGCCTGCGGCCTCGGGCGCAGCCGGGGCGACCCCGGCCGGGCCGCCCTCAGCGCCGGGCGGGGCCGGGGCAGCCCCCAAGGGGGCCCCCGCAGCTTCGTGCACCTCGACGTCGGCCGAGCCGTCGGGCACGTCGAGCAGGGCCAGCGACACGACCCGTCCGACCCGCTCCGCGAGCGGCTCCGGCAGCGTCGACGGCACACCGACCCCCTCGGAGGCCGCCGTTCCCGGGGGCCGCTCCCAGCGCCGTCCGCACCGCCTCGACGTGGCCGAGCGAGAACCAGTCGGCGGGCCCGGTCCGCACCAGGTCACCGGCCCCGGCGGCGTCGGCGGCGAACCAGCGGCGGGGCAGCCCGCGCACGACGGCCGCCGGCACGCCGTCCGCCTTGCCCTTGACGAGGTCCGCCGCGGCGGCCACCTCGTCCGCGAGTGCTCGCGCGGTGACCGCCAGCGGCCGGCCGTCGGCGTCCACGGCTCCCCGGAGGTCGTCCAGCACGGCCAGCCCGGCCGCCCCGAGCGCGAAGTCCGTCTGCCCGGCCCGCCACGGCCGGCCCGCCGTGTCCGAGAGCACCACGCCCAGTGCGGCCGTCCCACCGAGGCCCGCGGCCGCGAGCAGCTGCGACCGCAGCCGCGCAGCCTCGCCGTCCGGGTCCTCGGGCAGCAGGAGCACCGCACCCGACGGCCCGGTGTTCGAGGCGTCGACCCCACCGGCCGCCATCACCGGCCCGGCCGCTGCCTCGACGATGCGGGTCACGCCGGCCGGCCCCCGGCGCTCGGCCACCACCCGGCGGGTCACCGAGTCCACCACCTCCGCGCGGGGCCGGTCGCTGACCAGCCCCAGCGCCTTCGACACCACCTTGCTCGACACGACGACGCAGTCACCCGCCGCGAGCGTGAGGCGCGCCCGCACCATCGCCCCCAGCAGCATCGCCGCGAGGTCGGCACCGGCCCCCACCTCCGGCATCCCCGGCAGCGGCACCACGGTCACCGTCCCCGGCGGCCGCGGCCACTGCTCGGGGGACCTCGGCACGGGCGGGTCGTGCAGCGGCGGCACGGCGGCGCCTCAGGCGGAGACGACGTCGGCGACGCGCAACGCGTGTGCGGCGATCCGGCCGGCGGCCTCGACGTCCGACATGAGCAGCGGTCCGTCGAACACCTCCACCCGCGCCCGCGGCAGCACGGTGCCGGCGTCGGCCGGGTCGACCAGCCACCCGTCGAGGAAGTCCTCGTACAGCCCGGCGACGGCCGCCGCCGTCGAGTCCACGCCGATCGCGCGCAGGCAGGCGTCCGCGTACCCGCGCACCGGCCGCCCCGAGATCAGCGGCGAGACCCCGACCACCGGCGCGGTCGTGCCGCGCAGGGCGTCGCGCACACCGGGCACGCCGAGGACGATGCCGATGGAGACCACCGGGTTGCTCGGCGGGAGCACGACGACGTCGGCCTCGCGGATGGCGTCGAGCACGCCCGGAGCGGCGGCGGCCCGGTCGAGTCCCGCCACGACGAACCGGCGCGCCGGCACCGACGCCTGGTGCCGGACCCACCACTCCTGGAAGTGGATGGCGCGCTCGCCGTCACCGTCGTCGACGACGACGTGCGTCTCGACCGGGGTGTCGGTCATCGGGAGCAGCCGCAGGCCGCGATCCGGCAGCCCCCACCGCTGCGCGAGGCGGGCGGTGGCCTCCGAGAGGCTCAGCCCCTGCCCGAGCCACTGCGAGCGGGCGATGTGCGTGCCGAGGTCGAGGTCGCCCAGAGTGAACCACTGCGGCTGCGCGCCGTACGCGGCGAGCTCGGCCTGGAGGCGGTGCGACTCCTCGGCCCGTCCCCACCCCTGGCCCTCGTGCACGCCGCCGCCGAGCGTGTAGAGGAGGGTGTCGACGTCGGGGCAGACCCGCAGCCCGTAGAGGGTGATGTCGTCGCCGGTGTTCGCGATGACCGTGACGGTCGAGTCCGCGAGGCCGGGCGTGGTGTCGAGGTGGTGCCGGAGCCCGCGGACGAAGCGGGCGCCGCCGACCCCGCCGGCGATGGCCGTGATGCGCATGCCCGCGAGTCTTCCACCCACCGCGTCGGCGCGGGAACACCGCCCCGTCCCCGTCGGGCGGCTCACGAGGCGCCCGACGGGGACGTGGTTGTCTGGAGCTCGCCAGGAGGTGCGACCGGGCGACTGGGACAGCGTCCGTGGAGGCGAGGCGTTGGGCGACCGGCGCGTGGGCACCCACTGTCGCGCGGCCGGGCCGAGCACCGCGGGAGCGTCGGCGGATCGGTCGAGGGGCCGCTGTCGAGCCGTCGGGTACGAGCCGGGTCCTCGCGCGGCCCGGCCCAGGGCGCCGGCCGGGATCCTCGGGGGGCCGCTGTCGAGCCGTCGGTGCGGGTCCGCCCGCGGGCCCACCAAGGGCGCCGGCCGGCATCCGCGAGGCGCCGTTCAGGGGCCGTATCGGGGCTGCTGCCGCGACACGCCCGGGATGACGAAAAGTTCCCAATAACACCGAACGGCTTGACGCGAGGCGCATGACACGCGTGTAATTCCACCCATGTACCTCGGAGGAGCCCGGCCGGGGTGCACGGGTCGAGGGTCGAGGAGGGAACGATGCAGGAGCTGTATCTGATCGACGGGTTGGTCGATGTCGAGGACGCGGAGGAGGGTGCCCTGTCCTGGCAGGAGCGCTCATTGTGCGCCCAGACCGACCCCGAGGCCTTCTTCCCGGAGAAGGGCGGGTCCACCCGCGAGGCGAAGAAGGTCTGCGTGGGCTGCGAGGTCCGAGCGGAGTGCCTGGAGTACGCCCTCGCCAACGACGAGCGGTTCGGCATCTGGGGCGGTCTCTCCGAGCGCGAGCGGCGCAAGCTGAAGAAGCGCGCGGTCTGAGCGCCCGCCGCTCTCCCGCCTCCGCATGACGCTGGCTCCCGCGCGCCCGACCACCACCGGAGCGGTCTCCCCGACCGGTGCGGTGCCCCCGGTCGTCACGGCGGTCGTGGTGAGCCGGCTCGACCCCTCGGGCATCGGTGAGGCGCTCACCGCGCTCCTGGCCCAGAACCTCCTTCCCGACGAGGTGCTCGTCGTCGACCGAACTGCCGGCGCCCCGCTCGCCGACCCGGCACCGACCCACCCCGCCGCGGGACGGGCCTTCGCGGCCGACACCGGAACGAACGTCGGCCCCCCGATCGGCGCCGACACCCGAGCGACCGTCGGCTCCACAGCCGGCGCCGACGCCGGGACGGGCGGCCAGGTGGTGGCCGACGCCCCGACCAGAACCAGTGTGCCCGCCGGGTCCGACAGCCCCGCCGCGTCCGACGACGCGGCGGGACCCGGCGACCCTGGCGGCGCCGACGACAGCCGCACGACGGACGCCGCCGGCGCACCAGGCGGCAGTGCCGCCGGTCTGACCCCGGCCGGCCACCACGCCGACGGCGACCTCGACGGTGACGCCACCACCAGCGGCAGCGCCACCACAGTCAGCGCAGAACACGGCAGCGCAGAACACGGCAGGAGAGCGACGCGGGCGACCCCACGGGCGGCGAGGCCGCCAGTACCGACACCGCCGACCGCGCCGGCAGCGCCGACCGCGTCGAGGATGCCGTCCCGAGCGGCGACAGCGCCGACACCACCTCGGACCCCACCGCCACGGACGACGCCCCGGCCGTCACGACGCTCACCCTCGCCGACCTCGTCGCCACCCTCGCCGAGACCACGACGGTGCCCATCACCGTCGTCAGCGCCGACCCCCGCCTGCCCGTGCGCCGAGTCGTCCACGACGCCGTCGCCGCCCAACCGGCCGCCTCCGACGCACCGTCACTCCTCTGGTTCCTCCCCGTCGGCTCCACCCCCGAGCCGCGCACCCTCGTCGCCCTCGTCGACGCCTGGCGGCGCTCACCGTCCACCGGGCTGCTCGGCCCCAAGCACCTCGACGAGGCCAACCCGCACCGGCTGCGCGCGCTCAGCATCCGGATCACCCGTGGCGGCCGGCTCTTCGCCCGGCCCGCGCCCGGCGAGCCGGACCAGGGCCAGTACGACCGGATGACCGACGCCCTCGCCGTCCCGTTCGCCGGCACCCTCGTCGAGCGCGACCTGCTGCTCGACCTCGGCGGCTGGGAGACCTCCTTCGGCGACGTCGGCGCCGACCTCGACCTCGGCTGGCGGGCCCAGGTGGCCGGCCGGCGGGTCGTCGTCGTCCCCGGCGCGCGGATGCGCTCCGAGCCCGGCGTCGCCGTCGCCACCGCCACGACCGCCGCCCGCCGGCGCGCGGCCCGGCGCGTGGCCCTCGCCCGGGCGCCGTGGTGGTCCACGCCGTTCCTCGCGGTGTGGATCGTCGTCACCTCCCTCCTCGCCGCCCTCGGCCTGCTCCTGCTCAAGCGGCCACGCTCGGCGTGGGCGGAGCTCACGGCGCTCACCTCCGTCGACCCCGTCCGCGGCCTGATGACCCGATGGCGCACCCGGCAGGCCCGGGTCGTCCGGCGGCGGCACCTTCGCTCGCTCTTCGAGCCCCGGCGGTCCGTGCTCACCGGGTGGGCCGACGCCGTGCACCACGCCCTGGTGCCGCCCCGCGACCCGATGGGACAGCACGCCAGCGAGGTCACCCCGCGCTCCTGGCTGGCCCGGCTGGCGGGCCACCCGGGCGTGCTCGCCACCGCGGCGGCCAGCCGTGGTGCTCGGCGTCTCCGCCCGGTCCCTCGGCCTCGGCGTGTGGACCGGCCTGGGTGCCGGGCTCGCCGGTGGCGAGCTCGTCGGCACCAGCGCCGACGCAGGCACCCTCTGGCACGCCTGGCGCGACGGCTGGACCGGTGCCGGACTCGGAGGGCCCGACCCCGTGGGGCCCTCCGCCGCCCTCCTCGCCGGGCCCGCGTGGCTCGTCGACCACCTGCCGCTCCTGCCGAGCCCGACCTCGCCGGCCGGGTTCGTCGTCGGGGTCCTCGTGCTCCTCGCCGTGCCGCTCGCCGCCGTCTCCGCCTACCTGGCCCTCCGGGTCGTCGCCACCGACCGGTGGGTGCGGGCGCTCGGCGCCTTCGCGTGGGCCACGACCGGGGTCGCGGTCGCGGGGGTCGCCCAGGGCCGCCTCGCCGCGGCCGTCGCCCTCGTGCTGCTGCCCGCGGGCCTCGCCGGGCTGTGGCTCGTCGCCACCCGCCGCTCCACGGCCACGAGCGCGTTCGCCACCGCCCTGGCCCTCGTCGTCCTCGGCGCCTTCGCGCCCGTCCTGCTCGCCCCCTTCACCGTCGCGGCGCTCGTCCTCGCGGCCGTGAGGAGCGGCACCCGGCTGCACGCCCTCGCCGTCGCCCTGGTCCCGGTGGCGCTGCTCGCCCCGTGGCTGCTCGGCAGCGCCCAGCGCTCGTGGCCGGTCCTCGTCGCCGGCGCCGGTCTCGGGCAGTGGGGCGGGGAGCCCCAGCCGCTGTGGCGGGTGGCCCTGCTCGACCCCGGCGGCCCCGGGGCGCCGCTGGTGTGGACCACCGCGCCGCTGGCCGTCGTCGGCGTGCTCGCCCTCGCCCGCGCCCGCCGCTGGCGCTCGGCCGCCAGCGCGCTCGCCGTGCTCGTGCCCCTCGCCCTCGCGCTGGCCCTCGTCGGCCCGTCGGTGCGCCTCGGCACCGTGCCCGCGGGCGTCCCCGGCACCGGTGAGCCGATCACGCTCTGGCCCGGCACGTTCATCCTGCCGCTCGCGCTGCTGCTCGTCGCCGCCCTGGTCCGCGGGCTCGACGGCGTCCGGCTGCGCCACCTCGGCCGATGGCGGCTCGGCGGCTCCTGGGCCGCCGTCACCGCCGCGGTCGCCGCGGTGCTCGTCGGCGCCGGGGGCGTCGTCGTCGCCACCCTCGGTGACGAGATCGGGCCCTGGCAGGACCCCCGCCCGGCGGTCGCCGTCGAGCAGGCCGGCGGGTCCTTCGCCACCCGCTCCCTCTTCGTCGTCCCCGGCGAGCTCGGGGCCGGCTACCGGCTCGTGGGCCGCGAGGCCGCCGACGTCGTCCGCCCGCTGCCCGCGGTCGCCGAGGCCGACGGCCTGGCCGCCGACGGCGTCACCGCCCTCCTCGGCGCCCGCGCCGGTGGCGACGGCCTGGTCGCGGCCACCGCGGTCGACCTCCTCGCCATCCGCGGCGAGCCCGTTCCCGAGGTGGCCCGCCGCCTCGACGCCACCGCCGGCCTCCAGCGCATCTCGCCGAAGGACGGCTGGCAGATGTGGCGGGTGCGCCCCGCCGACGAGGGCGAGCAGTCGCTCGTCGCGAGCCCGCGCCTGCGGATGGAGACCCCCGACGGCACCCGCCTCGTCGAGACCCACGGCGACCACGCCGCGACCTCCACCACCATCGACGTGCCGCCCGACAGCCGCCTCGTCGTCGCCGAGCCCGCCGGATGGGCCGAGCACGCGACGGTCGTCGTCGACGGCCGCGCGCTCACCCCGCTCGAGGGCGGCGGCTCGCCCACCTACGAGCTGCCGGAGGGTGCCGGGCTGCTCACCGTGACCGTCGTCGACCCGCACCCGTGGTGGCATGCGTCCCAGCTCGCCGGGATGGTGTTCCTCGCCTTCCTCGCCGTGCCGTTCGGCCGGCGCGAGTCCCGGGTGGGCCGGACATGAGCCGATGGGGCGCCGTGCGCCGGTTCGTCCCCGGCGCCACCCGGGTCGTCCTCGCTGCGGGGGCGGCAGCGGGTCTCGTCTGGCTCGGCACCACCCATCCCGCTGGGCCTCGACCTCGCCGCCGCCAGCGGGGGCGAGCAGGCCCCGGTGAGCGACACCAGCCTGACCACCGCGGTCGACGCGATGTGCCCGGGCGACGAGCTCACCGGCATCCGCGGCGTCCCGGGCGCCGACACCGACGGCACCGTCCTGGTCGTCACCGGTCCCACCGGGCTGCTGCCGCAGGAGGTCGAGGGCGACGGCGAGGCCCGCCTCACCGACCGCAAGGGCCGCGAGCTCGCCGTGCTGCCCACCGAGCGGCCGGCCACGGCCGCCGCCCCTCTCCCCGGCAAGGGGGCGGTGACCCTCACGGCCACCGGCTCGCTCGCGCCGGCGGTCGCCGGCACCCAGGAGTGGCTCGCCGACGGCGACGAGGTGCGCGGCCTCGCGACGGCACCCTGCCTCGCGGCCGGCTCCGACCTCTGGCTGCTCGCCGGCGGCGCGGGCGCCGGGCGCCTGGAGCGCCTGGTCCTGCTCAACCCCGGCGGCAACCCGGTCACGGCCGACGTCACCGTCCACGGGGCGGCCGGCCCCGATCGGGGAGTCGCACACCGAGAGCGTGCCCTCGGGCGGGCGCACCACGCTGCTCGTCGACGCGTGGGCGCCGGACGAGGCGGCGCCGGCGGTCCACGTCGTCGCCGACGGCGGTGGCCTGCAGGCGACGCTCACCGAGACCTGGCTCGACGGCAGCACCCCGCGGGGGGCCGAGACCACCGTCGCCACCGCGCGGTGCCTCCACCGTCCAGGTGGTCCCGGGGGCCCTGCTCGGCCGGCGGCGCCACCCTGCGGCTGGCGGTGCCGGGTGACGAGCAGGCGGTCGCCAGGGTCTCGATCCTCGGCGAGGACGGCCTGGTGCCCACCACCGCCGACACCGTGCTCGCCGTCGCGGGCGGCGCCACGGCCGAGCTCGACCTGCCCGCGGTCGCCGGAGGGCACCTACACCGTGGTCGTCGGCTCCGACGTGCCCGTCGTCGCGGCCGTCGGCACCGACGTCGGCGACGGCGAGGACCCCGGCGACGTCGCGTGGGCGGCGTCCGTGGCCCCGGTGCGCGAGGTGGCCGGCGCGGCGCTGCCCTCCACCGACGACGTGACCCGCACCCTCCACCTCGTCGCCACCGGCGGCTCGGCGACCGCCGAGGTGGTGACGGTGCAGGACGGCCAGGTCGCCACCGACCAGGTGCGGCTGTCGCCGGACCACACCGCGGACGTGCCGCTCGACGGCGCCGAGTCGGTCTGGGTGCGCCGGGCCGACGGGCCCGGGCGAGGTCCGCGGCGCCATCGTCTCCTCCTCCGGCGAGGGCACCGAGCGGCTCGTCTCCGTCATGCCGCTCCAGCGCAGCGTCGTCACCTCCCCGGTGAGCCGGGCCTTCCCGCTGCCCTGATGCCGCCGGTCCGAGCCGCGCGTCACGGTCGCCGAGCCGTCCGGCGTCCTCGCCGCGATGCGCTGCGGTCAGCGGTCCGGGTCGATCTCCGGGTCGAGCTCCTCGGGCGGCACCCCGAGCAGCGCGGCCACCTGCTCGGTCACCACCTCACGCACCAGGTCGGCGAGGTCGAGGTCGTCCTGCGCCCGCGCCTCCACCGGCCGCCGGTAGACGACCACCCGGTTCGGCCGGTCGCCCGAACCCCGGTGCAGCCGGCCGAGCGCGGCCACCTGCTCCTCCCACGGCGCCGGGTCCACGGGAGGCACCTCCTCGACCGCGAACTCCAGTGCCGCGTAGCGCGACCCGAGGTGCGGGCGGAGCCGGTCGGCGGCGTCGAGCACGAGGTCGTCGAAGCGCTCCAGGCGGGTCTCCATCGCCGGGACCGGGGGCCAGGCCATCGGCCCGCGCGGGCCCCGGCCGTGGCGGTCGCGGCGGCGGGCGGTCACGGCGGCATGCTACGGCGTGCCTCCGGTCCGCGCCCCGGCCCGACACCTAGAGTCGATGGTCGTGAACCTGTCGCGGAAGTGCACGAAGACGGGCTGCCGCGGGGCGGCGGTCGCCACGCTCACGTACGTGTACTCCGACCAGTCGGCGGTGCTGGGCCCCCTGGCCACCTACGCCGAGCCGCACACCTACGACCTCTGCGCCGACCACGCCGAGCCGGCTCACCGCCCCCCGCGGCTGGGAGGTCGTCCGCCTCGCCACCGAGTACCCCGAGCCCGAGCCCACGCCCGACGACCTGCTCGCCCTCGCCGACGCCGTCCGCGAGGCCGGCCGCCCCCGCACCGCCGGCGGCCGCGCACGTCGACACCGGCCCGGTGCCCGGCGAGGTCGCCCGCCGCGGGCACCTGCGCGTCCTGCGCGGCAGCGCCGAGGCCTGACTCGCCCGGCCGCCGACGCGCGGCCGAGCTGCCGGGCTGTCCGCGAGCCACCGGCGTCCGCCGCTGTCCCAGCGCTCCGGCCCGCACCGCATCGGCCCGTCCGGCCGCCTCTCCGGTACCGACGTCCGGCTGACCGCCACACCTCGCCGGTCCCGTAGTCTCACCGGCCGTGAGCGCTCGTTCCCTCGCCGACATCGTCAAGGCCTACGACGTGCGCGGCACCGTGCCCGACCAGCTCGACGCCGACGTGGCCCACGCCCTCGGCGTCGCCTTCGCGCGAGGCGGTCGTCGGCCGCGACGGCGCCCGCGGCTGCGTCATCGGCCACGACATGCGCGAGTCCGGCCCCGCCCTCGCGCGGGCCTTCGCCGACGGCGTCCGCAGCCGCGGTCACGACGTCGTCCTCATCGGGCTGTGCAGCACCGACGGGCTCTACTACGCCAGCGGCGCGCTCGACCTCCCCGGCGCGATGTTCACCGCCAGCCACAACCCGGCCCGCTACAACGGCATCAAGCTCTGCCGGGCCGGGGCCCGGCCCGTCGGGCAGGACACCGGCCTCGCCGAGGTGCGCCGGCTCGCCGAGCAGCTCCTCGAGCGACGGCGACGACCGGACGCCCAGGAGCAGCCGGGCGACCTCGCTCGAGCGCGACCTCCTCGCCGACTACGCCGCCTTCCTGCGCGGCCTCGTCGACCTCTCCGGCGATCCGCCCGCTCACGGTCGTCGTCGACGCCGGCAACGGGATGGGCGGGCACACCGTCCCGGCCGTGCTCGGCACCGGCGCCGGCCTGCCGGCGCTGCCGCTCGAGGTCGTGCCGCTCTACTTCGAGCTCGACGGCACCTTCCCCAACCACGAGGCCAACCCGCTCGAGCCCGAGAACCTCCGCGACCTCCAGGCCGCGGTGCGGGCGCACGGGGCCGACCTCGGGCTCGCCTTCGACGGCGACGCCGACCGCGTCTTCGCCGTCGACGAGCGCGGCGAGCCGGTGAGCCCCAGCGCCATCACCGCCCTGATCGCCCGTCGCGAGGTCGCCCGCGCCGTGGCCGCCGGCGCCGACGCCGCCGACGTCGCGGTGGTGCACAACGTCATCTGCTCCGCGCAGGTGCCGGAGGAGATCGCCGCCACCGGGGCCCGGCCGGTGCGCACCCGGGTCGGGCACTCCTTCATCAAGGCGCGAGATGGCCCGCAACGGCGCGGTCTTCGGCGGCGAGCACAGCGCCCACTACTACTTCCGCGACTTCTGGTTCGCCGACACCGGGATGCTCGCCGCGATGCACCTGCTCGCCGCCCTCGGCGAGCAGGACGCGCCGCTCAGCGAGCTGATGGGCGACCTGAGCCGCTACCCGGCCTCGGGCGAGGTCAACTCCACCGTGGCCGACGCCGCCGCCGCCACCGAGCGGGTCCTCGCCTGGGGGGAGGAGCAGGGGGTCGAGGTCGAGCGGCTCGACGGGCTCACCCTCGTCCACGCCGGCGGCGACGGCGACCCGATGTGGTGGCTGAACCTGCGCGCGTCCAACACCGAGCCGCTGCTGCGGCTCAACGTCGAGGCCGAGGACGCCGTGACGATGGCGCGCGTGCGCGACCACGTGCTCGGCATCGTCCGCGCCCCCGCCTGAGTCGCGAGGCCGCCCGGCCCGGCGGCCGCGCACCGGCGGTGTGCGAGGATCACCGGGACGTCGCGAGAACCCGGGAGGACCCACGATGAGCGAGCCGTCCGGCGCCACGGCGCACCTGGAGCCCTGGCTGCGCGAGATCCTGCGCTGCCCCGCCTGCCACTGCCGAGCTGCGTGACGACACCGGCCCCGACGGCGGGCCCGAGCTCGTCTGCACCTCGGACACGCTGCGGCCTCGCCTACCGCATCGACGACGGCGTTCCCGTCCTCCTCGTCGACGAGGCGCGCCGCCCGGCCTGAGCCGGCGCCGCATCCGGCCATGGCCTGGCTCGACGAACGCCGCCTCGACGACCCCGACGCCCTCGCGGCGCTCGACCGCCACGACACCTGCGGGCCCTCGCCTCGGCCGGAGCGCAGGTGCGCCGTGCCGTCCTCGCCGCCGAGGAGGCAGGCGTCGAGCGCGTCGCCGACGGCCAGCGGCCCCGCTCGGTGCTCGTCGCCGCGCTCGGCGGCTCCGCGGTCGTCGGTGACGTGCTCGACCTGCTCGCCGAGGCCGGGCTCGCCGGTACCCCTCCTACCCGCCGCGAGCCGCCGCTGCCCGGCTGGGTGGGCCCGCTCGACCTCGTCATCGCGGTCAGCCAGTCCGGGCGGGCCGCCGGCCCGCTGGCCCTGGCCGCCGAGGCCGCTCGCCGTGGCGCGGCGCTCCTCACCGTGGGCGCCGCGGACTCCCCGCTCGCGGAGGTCACCGCCCGGGCCCACGGCGTCCACGTCGAATCGCCGTCCCCTCCCCGTCGTCGCGCACCGCGCTGTGGTCGATGCTCACCCCGGTGCTCCTCGCCGCCGACGTCCTCGGGCTCGCCCACGCCCCGACGGCGACGCTCCAGCAGGTCGCCGACGTGCCTCGACGAGGTGGCCGAGGAGTGCCGGCCGTCGTCGGAGTCCTTCGTCAACCCCGCCAAGCTGCTCGCGACCGGCCTCGACGGCACCGTCCCGGTGGTCCTCGGCGACGGCCCGCTCACCGGGGTGGCCGCGTCCCGCGCCGCGGCGATGCTCACCCGCACCGCGCGGGTCCCCGCGCTGCACGGCTCCCTTCCCGACGCCGCCGTCCCAGGTCGTCGCCACGCTCGACGGCCCCTTCGGCAGCGGCGGCTCCGCCTCGGCCCCCGACGGGCGGCGCGCGACCTCTTCGCCGACCCCTACCTCGACGGCCCGCCCATGCCACGCCTCGGGCTGCTCGCCCTGCGCGACCCCGACCTCGACCCTGCCGACATCGCCCTCGCCGACGCGGTCCTGGAGTCGGCGCGCGAGTCCGGCGCGGTCGTGCTCGAGCAGCAGGCCCGCTCGGGCCACCCCGTCGAGCGGCTCGCCTCGCTGATGTCGGTCACCGACTTCGCGGCCACCTACCTC
The DNA here is from genome assembly GCA_963730165.1 of uncultured Actinomycetota bacterium. GTDB lineage: Bacteria > Actinomycetota > Actinomycetes > Actinomycetales > Dermatophilaceae > DASSQJ01. The sequence goes on along the minus strand of CAVSQS010000005.1, from coordinate 714,578 downwards.
GCCCTCGGCCTGGGCCTGGACCCCGCCGTCAGCCGGCACGTCCTCGACCTGCGCGACCGCACCAGCTGAGCCGGCGCCCGAACCTGGCGCGTCCTGAGCCCGTTGAATGCCCACCGGGCGCGGGCACCTCCGCCCTACGATCCTCGGCATGGAGGGGTGGGCCTCGCCGCCACGCACCGCGGCAGGGCGGCGTGCACGGCTGTACGTCGATCGCCGGCCCGGGCCCGTCGCAGCCGCCGACGCGGTCATCCGCTGTGGGAACTGCGCGAGGCAGGCCGGGATGACGACCCAGCACGCGGGCCTGACGGGCCTGACCGCCGGGCTGGGGGAGCTGTTCGGGCGAGACGACGCGGGCGGTGCACGCCCGGCTGCTGCGGCCGATGATCGCGGGGCTGGTCACGCTCGCCGCCGAGGCGGCGGTCGTCGGCGTCGTCGTCGGCATGCTGCTCGCGCTGGGGGTTGGCCGGCGGTGACGGTGTCGATGCACACCCCGTCTCCTCGGTTCTCGGCCTGCTGCTGCTCGGCGGGACCGTCGCGACCGCCGTCGTCGTCCTCGGCTTGCTTCGACGGCTGGACGGGGCGGTGGTCATCGCCGCGGTGTTGGCGGTCGGTGCAGGGGCCGCCGCGTGGCTGTCGCGGCAACCGGCCGAGCGTGACCGGCGCCCGTTGTACTGGGCCCTCGCGGCTGCGGCGCTGCTCCTCCCGGTCGCGGTGGGCTTCCTGGGCTCGGCGGATGCGGCGGCCCCGCGCCAGCTCCTCATCGCGGCGGTCGCGCCGGCATCCCTACTCCTCGCACTGGCGCCTCCCGGGGCGACCGCGAGACGCGGCGGGACCCGATGGTCGTTCCCGCGCTCCTCACCCTGGCGGCCCCGGCGGGCCTGCTGGCCACGACCCTCCTCGCCTGACGAGGGGCGGGTCGTCGCGGCCTCCGGCGAACGCTTGACCCGCGCCAGCGGGTCCCGGCAGGCCCGGCTTCGGCTCGCCGGGCCCTGGGCGCTTCGTCGAGGTGTTTGACGACGAGCCAGCGGGTCTCGGGCGCCGGGATCGGAGCGGCGGTCACGTCGTGGGGTTGGGGTGAGGGCGAGCCGTTCGGCGACCGGGATGAGAGCGGGCTTCACCTCGTGGGTTGGGCCAGCGGGGGCCGTTCGGCGCCGGGATCAGAGCGGTGTTACGTCGTGGGTCGGGCCAGGGCGAGCCGTTCGGCGCCGGGGATCGGAGCGGCGTCAGGCCGTGGGCTGGGCCAGCGCGAGCCGTTCGGCGCCGGGCAGGCCCAGCAGGTCCACGCCGGTGACGAGCAGCTTCCCGGCCCGCACCCCGCTGCCGATCACCACCTCGCCGGCCTCGACGACGGCGTCGTCGACCAGCACCGGCCAATCGCTGGGCAGCCCGACGGGCGTGATGCCGCCGAACTCCATACCGGTGAGCCCCACCGCCTCGTCGTGCGGCGCGAACGAGATCTTCCGGACCCCGAGGTGGCGGCGGACGACGTTGTTGACGTCGGCGCGGTGGGTGGCGAGCACCATGACCGCGGCGAAGGTCGTCACCCCGGCCCGCCGCCCGGCCACGACCACGCAGTTGGCGCTGGCGCCCAGGGCGACGTCGTAGGCGTCGCAGAGGGCGGCGGTGTCGGCGAGTCCGGGGTCGATGGGCGCGACGAGGGCGCCGGGGATGTCGCGCACCGCCTCGGCGACCGGTGGCGCCATCAGCTCGGGGCGGGCGATGGCAGGGGACCAGTCCAGGGTTCCGCGGGCGCTGGGCATGGAGCCGACGCTAGCGGAGCAGCCACCCGAACGGCGTCGACCGGCACGTCAACGGACGACGGTCGAGCACGGAGAGTCGGACGTCACCTCGGACGGCGGAGGCACTCGGGCAGGCGGCAATCGCAGTCAGGCGCGGCAGCTACGTCCGGCGGTGGAACGCGACGCGCTTCCGTCCGCCGACGTCGCTGACGGTGTGCTCGTACTCCTTGTCGTGGACGCATCGGTGGTGCCAGCCGCACAAGGGCACGGCGAGGTGGAGATCCGTCGGGCCGCCGACGCTCCACGGCTCCTCGTGGTGCAGGTCGCACCAGGCGTACGGACGGTCGCACCCCTCCGCCGCGCACTCGTCGTAGACGGTCGCGAGGGCGGTGTGTTGCCGTTCGCTGAAGAACCGGGTGGTCCGGCCGAGGTCGAGCGGAACGCTCGCCCCGCCCAGCACGGCCGGGATGATGCCTGCGCCGCACGCCAGCCGGCGCGCCTGAGCCGCTGAGAGGTCGTGGCCGGTGTCGAGGTGCGCGACGCCGATCCCGGTTCGCAGTGCCTCGAGGTCGACCGTGACGACGACGTTCGCCGCATTCCGGCCCGGCAGCCGGTCGGTGGGGAGGTGCTCGAGGATCTCGACGAACGCCTCCCCGTAGCGGCGCGCCCAGTCGAGGGGCTGCACCGAGTCGGCCGCGCTCGCGCCACCGACCCCGCCACCCGCGCGGTCTCGACGTGGCGAGGCGATCTGCTGGACGACCTTCCGCAGGATCGCCCCGGCCAGCGCAGGCACCGTGAAGTGGCCCGACACCGTGCCGTCACGGTTGTCGTGCATCGTCAGCCGCACCCGGGCCGCGGCCCGCTCCTCCTCGCCGCGCAGCTCGGCATCCTCGTGGGCGGCCACCTCGGCTGCGGTGCGATCGGCCGCCTCGAGCGCCCGCCGTGCCGCGCGCCGCAGCCGCGGCGGGTCGAGCCGACGGGCCTTGGCGACCAACGCGGCCTCCACCCGGGCGCGCTCATCGGCGCTGAGCGCGTCGGGCAGGCGCGACACCGTGCCGGAGATGATCGCGGCGTGCTCGGCGGACACGTCACCGGCCGAGAGCGCCTCCCGGGTCGCCGGCAGCGAGGCGTCGAGCGCCACCGCCAGCCCCACCGTGCCGGCCGCCTCCGCCCCGCCGGTGCGGGTGTGCACCGCGAGCCATGGCGCCGTGCCGCTCATCCCGGAGGACTCGGCGACGCGCTCGCGGTCGGCGGCGGCCACCATCTGCAGCTTGATGGCCTGCATCCGCGCGATCGCCCGGTCCGCCGACGCCAGGTCCTTGCCCGGTCACCGGCCCCACCACGACGCCGGACGCGATCTCGTCGAGGACGGCGTGCACCCGCGCCACCGCCTCGGCCGCCGGCACCGCTTCTCCCACGGCCACCGTCTGGCCCGCCGGCACCGCCGCCCCCACGGCCACCGCCCCCGCCGGCACCGCCGCCCCCACGGCCCCCGGCACGCGCGCCCCCTCGGCCGCCGGTACCGGGCGCCGGGGCCGGCAGAGGGGAGGCCGCACGAGAACTCATGCCCCCACCCTCCGCCCCCCATCACGCCGCCACCAGCCCCCGCCCCGACCCTGTGGACAACCGCGGCAAAGGCCCTGCCTGTGGACAGCCACACACCCCCCTGACCCGCCTAGGATTTCGAACCATGTCGACAGAGGGTGGGAAGAAGGCCGTCATCGCGGCGATGCTCGCCAACCTGGGCATCGCCGTCACCAAGTTCATCGCCTTCCTCCTCACCGGCTTCTCCTCGATGCTCGCCGAGAGCATCCACTCGGTGGCCGACACCAGCAACCAGGTGCTCCTGCTGGTCGGCGGCAAGCGGGCCGACCGCGACGCCACCCCGCAGCACCCGTTCGGGTTCGGCCGCGAGCGGTACGTCTACTCGTTCGTCGTCGCGATCATCCTGTTCAGCCTCGGTGGCCTCTTCGCCCTGTACGAGGCGTGGCACAAGTACCAGGAGGTCAGTGGCGAGTCCGACTACGACCCGTTCGAGTCGCGGTGGTGGTGGGTGCCGGTCGTCGTGCTGGTCATCGCGATCGGGATGGAGGGGATGAGCTTCCGCACCGCGGTCAGGGAGTCGAACAAGACCCGGGGCAAGCGCTCGTGGCTGCGCTTCGTCAAGAGCTCGAAGTCGCCGGAGCTGCCGGTCATCCTCCTCGAGGACTTCGGCGCCCTCATCGGCCTGTCCTTCGCCCTGCTCGGCGTCGGCCTCATGCTCCTCACCGGCAACCCGATCTTCGACGTGCTCGGCTCCGCGATGATCGGCGTGCTCCTCGTCGTCATCGCCGCCTTCCTCGCGCGTGGAGATGAAGTCGCCTCCTCGTCGGCGAGGCCGCCACCATCAAGCACCAGGAGGCGATCGCCGAGGCGCTCCAGGCCCCCGACACCATCGACCGGGTCATCCACATGCGCACCATGCACCTCGGCCCGGAGGAGCTGCTCGTCGCCGCCAAGCTGGCCGTCGGCAGCACCGACCACGCCGACGTCGTGGCCCGGGCGATCGACGACGCCGAGCGCGCGGCCAGGGCGGCGGTGCCGGACTCGACCTCGTCATCTACATCGAGCCCGACAGCGACGGCGAGCCGAGGATAGCGCGGTCGACGCCACGCGCGGTGCGAGGCGCGGCTTGCGGTACACGTGCCAGCGGGAGACGTCGAACCCGCACGGCGAGCACGTGCCGAGCAGGGTGACCGCACGGCGGGAGCGCGGGCTGCCCTCAGTGCCGGTCGATCGCAGGCACCAGGTACCGCGCCGCACCCCCGACGAGGACGGCCGAGCCGGTGCGCGCCCCGTCCCGGAGGCAGTACCGCGCCGGCTCATGGCGCTGACCTAGCTCGCTACCGTGGACGCACGAGCCGATGCCCGTCTCGGGGCTGACGTCCACGGGTCGCCCATGGCCTCGGCGCGTCTCGCCGCCTCCTGTCCGACGCCCACACCTCCTGCGTCTCGGCCTCGCGGGCCTCGGCGTCGCGCTCGGCCTCGCTCCCGCGGCGGCGGCCGTCCCGGTCCTCGCGGGCCTGGTCGAGCTGCTCGTCGGCTGGGCTCGGCGTCGGGCGTGGGCAGGTCGGTCACGGCGGTCTCCCTCCGGGTCGGCTGTCGAACCATTGGAACCCGTGCCGCCGGGCATCGGGGCTTTGTTGACCTGCGGTTTCGCGACCAGTGGGGCTCGACGTGGCGCAGTGTGGTGACGCGGTCCGAGATCGGCCGGGCATGGTACTCGCCACGCGCCGCCGGCCTCGCCCTATTCTGGAATTCTCTCGTCCGAAGGCAGGGTGACGATGATGATGTTCCACGGACTGACCAACGGCCTCCGCTGGATCTTCTGGGGCTGCGTGTACCTGATCGTGCTGATGACCTGCCGCCCTGGTCATCGCGGCAGTTGCCGCTCGCCGGCCAGGTGAGGATCGGCATGATCCTCGTCTTCGTCTTCGGCATCGCCGTCGACGTGCAGAGCAAGCGGGAACCCCACGACCGCCTGAGCGAGCGCGGGCGGCTGCCGGGGCCTCCTGCGTTACCCTGATGCTCTGCCGGCGCGGGTGATAACCCTCGACGAACGCGGCCCAGATGGGCGACGCCGGGTCAACCACGAACGCACGACTCTGCCAAGGAGCTCACGCATGCCCGTTGACCACAAGGTCCGCGACCTCGGCCTCGCGGAGGCCGGCCGCCACCAGATCCGACTCGCCGAGCACGAGATGCCCGGCCTGATGTCGCTGCGCGCCGAGTACGGCGAGGCGCAGCCGCTCAAGGGCGCCCGCATCGCCGGGTCGCTGCACATGACCGTCCAGACCGCCGTGCTCATCGAGACCCTCGTCGCGCTCGGCGCCGAGGTCCGCTGGGCCTCCTGCAACATCTACTCCACCCAGGACGAGGCGGCCGCGGCCGTCGTCGTCGGCCCGAACGGCACCCCGGAGGACCCGCAGGGCGTGCCGGTCTTCGCCTGGAAGGGCGAGACGCTCGAGGAGTACTGGGAGTGCACCGAGCGGATCCTCACCTGGCCCGGGGCACCTTCGCCAACATGATCCTCGACGACGGTGGCGACGCCACGATGCTCGTCCACAAGGGCAAGGAGTGGGAGACGGCCGGCCAGGTGCCGCCGAACGCCGAGGAGGACTCCGAGGAGTTCCACGTCTTCAAGGCCCTCGTCCGGCGCACCATGGCCACCGACCACCAGAAGTGGACCCGCATCGCCGCCGAGATCAAGGGCGTCACCGAGGAGACCACCACCGGCGTCCACCGGCTCTACCAGCTGGCCGAGACCGGTGACCTGCTCTTCCCGGCGATCAACGTCAACGACTCGGTCACCAAGTCCAAGTTCGACAACAAGTACGGCTGCCGCCACAGCGTCCTCGACGGCCTCAACCGCGCCACCGACGTCCTCATCGGCGGCAAGGTCGCCGTCGTCGCCGGCTACGGCGACGTCGGCAAGGGCTGCGCCGACGCGCTCCGCGGTCAGGGCGCCCGCGTCATCGTCACCGAGATCGACCCGATCTGCGCCCTCCAGGCCGCGATGGACGGCTACCAGGTCGCCACGATGGACAGCGTCGTCGACCAGGCCGACATCTTCGTCACCGCCACCGGCTGCTTCAACGTCATCACCGCCGAGCACATGCAGCGGATGAAGAACAAGGCGGTCGTCGCCAACATCGGCCACTTCGACAACGAGATCGACATGGCCGGGCTCGCCAAGCTCCCCGGCGTGCACGAAGACCGAGATCAAGCCGCAGGTCCACGAGTGGACCCTCGACGACGGCGACTCGATCATCGTGCTCTCCGAGGGCCGGCTGATGAACCTCGGCAACGCCACCGGCCACCCGAGCTTCGTCATGTCCAACTCGTTCTCGAACCAGACGATCGCGCAGGTCGAGCTGTTCACCAAGCACGACGAGTACTACGACGAGGACGGCAACCCCACCGTCACCACGCTCCCGAAGCACCTCGACGAGAAGGTCGCCGAGCTGCACCTCGAGGCGCTCGGGGTCGAGCTGACCGAGCTCACCAAGGAGCAGGCCGAGTACCTCGGCGTCGACGTCGCCGGCCCGTACAAGCCGGACCACTACCGGTACTGACCATCCGTTGCATCCTTCGGCGGGCAGGACGAGGCGCCGCCGGGCTGAGTCGCTCGGCGGCGCCTCGTCGGTTGCGCATATCGGGTCAGGATCCGTGTCAAGTCCGACCCCCGACCCTCCTCCGTCCGTCGGACCGCAGTGCCCGTTCGGAGGATGGGTGGATGCTCACGGTCGCAGGCACCGTGGTCGGTGGCGAGCAATCGGTCGCGAGAGGGGTTGCAGGCACGACGAGCGCCGCTCGCAAGTTGCCGCGTTCGACCGGCTCCGAGGGTTCGCGGCGCTCACTGTCTTCTGTCTGCCACATGTCGCTCGTCACTCGGCCTGCTGCCGGTGGTCACCCTCGGGCGCCTCATCCGCCGTCCTTGTCTTCTTCGCGTTCTCCGGTTACCTGATTGCCGAGGTGTGCTGGCGCCGGGATCCGACCCTGGCGGAGTGCTGCCCGTTCCTGCGGCGGCGCGTCGTCAGGCTGGCGCCGCGCTCGCGGCTGTGGTCATCGTCGGTGGATCACTCCTTCGCGACCGTCGGTGGACCGAGTCCCGCGTCGGTGCTTCGCGACGGTCTTGTGGCGATGCTCCAGGGAACGGCGTTCGCGCTGTCGTCCGGGATGGAGACCTGGGGGTTTTCCGACCGACCTGGAGCCTGACCGTCGAGTGGTGCTTCTACCTGGCGTTTCCCGGGTTCTGCCAGTGCTCCGATGGCGCTGGACGCCCCGGCACGGTGGCGCGGATTCTCTGGTGGATTGCCGGGGGCCTGTACGCCTTTGGACTGCTACTGCCAGCAAGAGTTTCTGCCTTCTTCCCGTGGCGAATCTCGGGGTGCTCTTCGCCGGCGCCGCATTGGCCACCTGGCACCGGGGCGTCGTGCGGGTTCGCCGCGGCTGACCCCGGTCGTGTCGATGTGGGCAGTCCTCCTCCTTCTGATCGCCGCCGTACCGGCAGTCAGATCGGCTGGGGCTGGCAGATCCTGGCGTTCCCACTGGCCGTCGTTGCAGCACTCGTTGTTCTCCATGGCTGCCGTTCCGAGAACTTGGTGTCACGTTCGCTCTCGTGGAGGCCGTTGCGTGCACGGCCTGCGCGTACAACCTCTGTCTGTGGCACGTGCCCGTGCTGTGGCTCGTCCGCGAGAACAGCCCGGGACTTCCGCCGTCGATCCAGGCGATGCTGTCCGGGCTGGTGCTGGCACCCGTCGTCATCATGAGCTACGAAGTTGCCCAGAAGCCGGTTCCTCGAGGCCGTCGAGTGTCCGCAGGCACTTCCCGTGGCTACACACTCGACGTCGCGGATGTATCTCAGTGTCAGAGCCGGGAGAAGACTGACCTTGATCGACCCTGGATTCCGGCGGATTCGGCTGGTCCTCGCAACACAGGGCGGTCCTTGTAGGCCGCTCGCGAAGGCCTCGGCCGGCGTTCTCCAGGTCAAGTTCGCCGGCTCTCCGACTTTGAGCGGGGTGCCCTTGCCTGACTTCGGTCACCTCTCCCTTGTCAGCGGGTGCCCGGGTCCGTGACCTGCGCGGATGTGACGTGGCGGCGGGTTTCTAGGCACTAATTGGTGCCCGTAGGCTGCCCGGGTGGCGTGGATCAGGCGGGTGCGGACGGCATCGGGTGCGACCGCGGTACAGGTCGCGGAGTCGGTGGCCGGGCGGCAGCGGATCGTCGCGCATGTGGGGTCGGCGCACACCGAGGCCGAGCTGGGGTTGCTGCTGGAGGCCGCGCGGCGGTTGCTGGAGACCCCGGTCAGGGCGCTTCGACCTCGGGGTGGAGCCGGTGCGCTCCCGGGCTGGGTTGGCCGTGCGGGGCGACAGGCCTGCTGCCCTCACCGTCGGTGCAGGCGACGGGTGGGTGGGTCAGTGCCGGCGCCGCGGGTGGTGGCGACCGGCTCGGGGGTGCTGTACGAGGCGCTGGCCGGGGTGTACGACGCCCTGGGCTTCGATGACGCGGTGGGGGACGCGGTGTTCCGGGACCTGGTCCTCGCGCGGGTGGTGGAGCCGACCTCGCTGCTGGACTGCGGGCGGGTGCTGGGCGAGCTGGGGAGGGCCCCGGCGAGTGACAAGACGATGAGGCGCACCCTGGCCCGGGCCCACCGGCGCGGGTACCGGGACCGGCTCGCCGCCGCCTGCTTCGCGCACGCCTCGGACCACGGGGACCTGTCCCTGGTGCTGTATGACGTGACGACGTTGTACTTCGAGGCCGAGCATGAGGACGAGCTGCGCAAGGTCGGCTACTCCAAGGAACGCCGGGTGGACCCGCAGGTCGTGGTCGGGCTGCTGGTGGACCGGGGCGGGTTCCCCCTCGAGGTCGGCTGCTTCGAGGGCAACAAGGCCGAGACCCCCACCCTGCTGCCGGTCATCGAGGCGTTCCAGGCCCGGCACGCCATCGAGGGGATGGTGGTGGTCGCCGACGCCGGGATGCTCTCGGCGAGCAACCTGCAAGGAGCTCGACGAGGCCGGGCTGCGGTTCATCGTCGGCTCCCGCGTCACCAAGGCCCCAACGGACCTGGCGTCGCACTTCCGGTGGCACGGCGACGCGTTCACCGACGGGCAGGTCATCGACACGATCACCCCTCGGCACGCGAACCGGCGGTCGAGAACGACCCCAAGCTGCAAGCCGGAGCCGATGTGGGACCCGGGCGGGCATCCCGGGTCCTGGCGGGCGGTGTGGGCCTACAGCGCGAAACGCGCCGCGCGGGACGCCAAGACCCTGACCCTGCAGGAGAACCGCGCCAAGGCCGTCATCGCCGGGGAGAAGGCCACCCGCCGGCCCAGGTTCGTCAAGGACACCGGCGCCGGCGACCTCACCCTCGACGAGGCGTCGCTGGCGAGGGCCAGGTCGCTGGTCGGGTTGAAGGGGTACGTCACCAACATCCCCGCCACGGTGATGCCCGCCGAGCGAGGTCATCGCCAGCTACCACGACCTGTGGAGGGTCGAGCAGTCGTTCCGGATGTCCAAGACCGACCTACGCGCCCGGCCGATGTTCCACCACACCCGCGAGGCGATCGAGGCCCACCTGACCATCGTGGTCACCGCCCTCGCCGTCGCCCGCGAGGCCCAGCACCGGACCGGGCTCTCGATCCGCAACCTCGTCCGCCAGCTCCGACCCCTGCGCTCAGCCACCATCGCGATCAACGGCGCCGAGCAGACCCTCGCCACCCCAGATCGACACCGAGCGGCAAGCGATCCTCGACGCCCTCAACGCAGACGAAACTCACGCACTAAGCCTCGATCCACCGATGGGCCGATGACGTGGCGTTGGCTGTCTTCTCGGGCGGGTTAGGTGGCCAGGGGCGTGGGTGATCGCCCGACCTCGCTGTCGGGGGCGTTCCACGTCGGAGTTCCTCGGGTGCGCCGTCATGGGCTGGGTGGGCAGGACAGGTTCGGCCCGGGCGGGTCGGCGACGCGGTCGAACAGTCGGGTCCACGCGTCGTGCCAGGGCCAGGCTTCGGGCAGGTGCAGGGTGATTCGCCGGGCGGAGGACGCGACCCGGGCCGGGACGTGGATCAGCTTGCGCCGCACGGTCGCGGTGGTCGCCTTCGCGATCTTCGGCGTCGCGGTGAGGGTGGCGGCGGTCGCGGGTGAGGTTGAACGTGATGACCGCCAGCACGAGCCAGGCGCTGTTGGCGGTGAACTTCCCGGAGGGCAGGTGCGCCAGCGCGGAGCCCTTGAGGTCGGCGTGGACCTGTTCGATGATCGCGTGACCGCGGTGAGTCCTGTCGGCGGCGACGGTGTCCAGTCCCTCGTGCCCGTGGGCCGGGGCGGTGGTGAGGAACGCGTGGAAGCGCCAGGTGTCGAACAGGGTGTCCTGCCCGGAGGCCTTCTTCTTGTCAGCGTTGACGTCGGGGATGCGGCGCACGACCAGCCGTCCGGGGACACGTTCGGCCTTCTTCTTGGACGCGAACGCGGTGAACGGGACCTCGGCGACCTCCGCCCGGGAGATCCACGTGCCGGTGGCTTCGTCGAAGATCGCGTCCGGGTACTTGATGGTGCTCCACGCGTGCTCGGCGATGCCGGCGATCGCGGCCTTGACCGCCTGGTCCATCCGGACGGTGACCGACACGTGCGCGCCGCCGGTGATCGCGGCGTGGACCGCGTCGCGGCCGTAGTAGGCCGAGTCCATCCGGACCAGGATCCCTTGGCCGGGGCCGAGCAGGCGGCGGGCCTGTTTGACGGCGTCCCCGATCAGGCGTTTCGCGCCGCGGGGTGAGCCGCAGGAGCCCTTGCGCAGTCGTTGCGCGAGGACCAGCGGCGCGCAGCTGTCCGTGGTGAGGGTGGCGATCAGCGCGTTCAGGCCGCGGACCCGGGTGTAGCCGAACCCGGCGCCCTGCTTGGCGTGGCCGTGGACCTCGATGATCGTGTCGTCCACGTCGACGAACGCGTACCCACCGTCACTGATGCTCGGATCGCCCAGGGCAGGCAGCAGGCCGGCCCGGGCCGCCAGCGCAGCCAAGAACCTCGAGGCGACCGCGTCGAGCTGGCGCACGTGCCCGAAGGTGAACGCGCGCAGGAACGACCCGAGCGTCGAGGGCGCGTACGCCGAGCTGAAGACCTTGCTCATTCCGCCGTGACGCAGCACCGCCATGTCATCGATACTGTCCGCGCCGGCAAGCATCCCACCCACGATCGAGGCGACCTTCAGGCCAGCGTTCGCGCCCTTGTCCGTGGCCACCGTCAGCCGCTCGTCGGCCAGCGTGCGTAGGCCGGCCGCGTCGGCCAAGGCCATCACCGGCACCAGCCCGGCGGAGGACACGAGGTTCGGGTCGTCGAAGACCGCAGAGGTCCGGGTCAGGGTGTGAGAGAGTTTCACCTACGAGATGCCCCTTGCGTGCGACGTGGATTGAAGCGTGAAGAACTCCAATTCTGTTGCAGCACAGGGGTATTCTCATGCTTCGACGCGCTGAATCACGTCACGGCGCCCTGTCCATCGGTGGATCCGGGCTAAGCGAATGACCGAAGTCGGGCGTCAGCGAAGTGTTCTGGGTCGCCCCTGAACTCGCCGAGCACCAGGGCGCCGAGGATGTCTCCTAGGCCTGGATCGACGGGATGATGTCGGCGTCCGGGTGCTGCTCGAAACCCTGCTCCAGCGCGTCTCGAGCTCGGCGAGCTGGGTGCTCAGTCGCGGCGATCACCGCGATCTGGACGTCGACCACCACGGCTTACGCGGACGCGACCGCGGCCTGGGCATGAAGCCGGTCGGTGGGCAGCAGCGCCTGGATCCTTCCCGCCGTGGCCTCGAGGTTGCGTCGCCGGCCACCGGCGCGGAGCGCGGCCTTGAGCTGGTTCGTGTCAGCCGGGCCGCAGAGGCCCGGTCGGGCAGGCCGGCTCAGCACGGCCAGGGCGTTCCGGTCGTGCAGGGCCTCGAACGCAGTCGGCGCTGCGGGATAGAACTCCCGCAGCGCGTTCCGCGCCCTCTCAACGTCGTCGAGCGCTGCTTCAACAAGCTCAAGCAGTGGCGTGGCAGCGCCATGAGCTGCGACGAGATCGCCCGCAACTACCATGGCGGGCTCTGCATCGCCGCCACGTTGGGCTTGTCACCAGCGGCAGAGCGAGACGTTCGGCGATCACGTCGGCGTCAACGATTCCGGACCTCAACAACGCAGCGACGAAGCTGGTGTCCTTCTCGCGAAGGGCTGCGAGCTTGGCGACGCAGAGGTCGTGCGGCTCGAGGCACCATCCTGTGAAGCGCCGGTCGCCGCCGGGTGCAGTGGTGTTGTCGTTCTCGACCCTCACCAGGCGGTCGCGCCAGCCGGTGGGCAGTGCGGCTGTAACGAAACTGCCGCCGTCGATGCTGTAGCCATGGAGCTCCTCGAAGGGCGAACCTGCGCCGGCCACGCCTTCGATCAGGTTGGCGAGGCGGCTCGTGTCTCCTCGTCCGCGGCGATCGGCAGGACGTCGACCTCGAGGGACAGGGGCCTCCGGTGGCAGCCGCGTCTCGTCGACCGAGCCGAGGATCGCCTGGGAGCCGACGATGATGACCTCGCGGGCGTCGATGATCTGGCACGCGGTACGGATGGCGTGCTCGAGCTGGTCGCGGCGCATCAGAGACTCGCCATGACCCTGTCGCGCTCATCGTGACCGAGAAGCCCGCCCAAGGGCGAGACCTCGCGCATCTCGATGCTGTCGCGGTCCAGGCCGGTGAGCACCCGGCGGATGCCGGGAACGTCGCCGCGGTCGACGAAGTCCCGCCAGCGCTCGAGATTCCGGGTATGCGGCTGGCCCACGACGCCGGAGCGAAGCCGATCGAGGTTGGAGTGGATGCGGGGGAGTCCACTCCACGAGGGTCTCGGGGGTCAGGTGGCAAGACAGCTGCCGGTGGAGGAGCCACGAGCGACGCTCGGAGCGGGCCAGGTCGGGCCGCACGGGGCGGCGCACGACCTCGAGGGTGTAGCCCATGCACTCCAGGAGGCGCTCGAGCATGTCGTCGCTGAGGTCGGTGCGACCGGACAGGAACTGGCTGATGCTCGGCTGGTGCACGCCGCTATACGGGACAGTTCCGACTGGGTGATGCCGACCTCTGTCATCACCTGTTCGAGGATGTCACCGCGGGTGCTCACCCCATCGACCATAGCAACACGTGCTATGGGAGCCGAAGGGCCATGAGTGGCCAGGGGCGTCCGTTGGGATGGCACGTGGAGCGCACGTCCCGGTCGGCCGACGTCCCGCGAGCGCCATCGCCGCAGGTCAGCGGCCTGCACGTACCTCTGCGGGCGTCCTTGTAAACAGGTGGTCAGGGGTTCGAGTCCCCTCGCCAGCTCTCGCTGCCCGCCAGCCACGTCCCCCCCGTGCCGGCACGGGGGTACTCGCCGGAGCGCTGTCCCGGATGTCGAATCCGGATCGTGCGTGGGTCGGCGTCCTTGCCGACCCGCAGCCGACGAAACGTCTCTCGACCGTCCGGAAGAGCCCAGGAGGGACACCGCGCGGGAGCCGGGGGTCATGAGACCAGCTGCATTGCGCGCCCTGTGGGCCGCGGCCTCGGGCATCACGTCGCCACAGTGACGTCACGGATCTTGGCTCGGGGGTAGCCCCATCCGCCGGGCGTTGATCATGCGGTCGGGCTCGTGACGCCACCCCGATGGGCGCCATGACGCCGGGCGCCGCCGCGGCAGCGCACACTGGGCTGGTGGCCTCGCACACGTTGATCCTGCTGCGGCACGCCAAGTCGGACTGGTCGGGCGACGAGGCGGACCACGATCGCCCGCTCGCCACGCGCGGGAGGCGCCAGGCCCCCGATGCCGGCCGATGGCTGGCGGTCAACGCCGGCACGATCGACCTGGCCGTCGTCTCCACGGCGACACGCGCCCGAAGCACCTGGGACCTGGTGTCCCAGGAGCTCGACCACCCGACCAGCACCCGCCACGACGACCGGGTCTACGGGGCCTCCGCGGGTCAGCTCCTCGCCATCGTCCGCAGTCTCGACGAGGCGCTCGGCACGGTCGTGCTCGTCGGCCACAACCCCGGGTTCGAGGACCTCGTGGAGGCCCTCACCGGCGACCACGTGGGCATGCCGACCTCGGCACTCGCCGTCGTCGAGCTCCCGGGCACGTGGGACGGCGCGGGTCGTGCCCGTGCCCGGCTGCGCGCCGCCGGGCGCCCACCCACCCCGGTCGGGTAGGTCGGGGCGGGCTGCCCGCAGTCCGGTTGGCCACGTCGCAGATACCCCGTGGGGGTTGTGGTTTTCGTCGCACTCTCCACATCCGTGGCGACACAGGCGGAGACTGGGGAAACGTAAGGATCGTCTTGACGCCCTCGCGGCAGTCCGACGCGTGCCCCTCGCGGCCTCCGCGCCAGTGTCCAAGGGTGGACCACCTCGAGATGGACGGAGCCATGCACAGTTCCTCGGATACCCAGGGCCGCGCGTCGGCGTCGTCCGTCGCCAGCTCGGCCTTCCCCATCGTCGCCCGCGAGGACATCTCCGAGGTGACCTTCCTCCTGGAGATCAGCCACCCGCTGATGGCCCGGGCCGCCAGACCCGGCCAGTTCGTGATCGTCATGTCGCACGCCGAGGGCGAGCGGATCCCGCTGACGATCGCCGACTTCGACCGCGAGCGCGGCACCGTCACGCTGGTCATCCAGGCGGTCGGCAAGAGCACCCTCGAGATGCAGCGCGACTGCCAGGTCGGCACCACGCTCTACGGCGTCGCCGGGCCGCTGGGCATCCCGACCCCGGTCCGGGGCGAGGGCACGGTCGTCTGCGTCGGCGGTGGTCTGGGTGTGGCGCCGGTCTTCCCGCAGGCCCGGGCCTTCCACGAGGCGGGCGCGAAGGTGGTCGGCGTGCTCGGCTTCCGCAACCGCGACCTGGTCTTCTGGGAGGACAAGTTCCGCTCGGTGTGCGACGAGCTGATCCTGTGCACCGACGACGGGTCGGCCGGCATCCGGGGCCTGGTCACCGAGGGCCTGAGCCAGGCCATCGAGCAGCACTCCGACATCTCCGAGGTCGTCGCGATCGGGCCGCCGATCATGATGCGGGCCTGCGCGGAGACCACGCGCCCGCACGGCATCCGCACCAGCGTCAGCCTCAACCCGATTATGGTCGACGGCACCGGGATGTGCGGTGGATGCCGGGTGAGGGTCGGCGACCAGGTCAGGTTCGCCTGCGTCGACGGCCCCGACTTCGACGGCCACCTCGTCGACTTCGACGACCTGGCGAGCCGCCTGGGGCGCTACCGCGACGAGGAGGCCGAGGCCGTCGAGCACTGGAACCACGCGTGTCGTCGCGCCGAGCACGCGTCGGCTGAGACGGTGGTCTCGGCACTACCGGCGAGCGGGACGAGGAGCTAGTCGTGGCGAAGCGGACCATCCGCAGCATCCCCCAGGAGCGGACGCCGGTCCGCGAGCTGCCGCCGCAGGAGCGGGCGACGCACTTCCTCGAGGTCAACCAGGGGTACGACGAGGCCGAGGCACGGCGCGAGGCCAGCAGGTGCCTGGACTGCGCCGAACCGGTGTGCATGGACGGCTGCCCGGTGTCCATCGACATTCCCGGCTTCATCCGCCGGCTCTCCGACGGTGACCTGCAGGGTGCCTACGACACGATCGCCCGCACCAACCTGCTGCCCGCCGTCTGTGGCCGGGTCTGCCCGCAGGAGACCCAGTGCGAGGGCATCTGCACCGTCGCCGACACGCTCGAGCCGGTGGCGATCGGGCGGCTGGAGCGCTACATCGGCGACCTGGCGATCGAGAACGACTGGGCCAGGCGGCCCTACATCTCGCCGACGCCGTACCGCGTCGGCATCGTCGGCTCGGGGCCGGCCGGGATGGCCTGCGCCGCCGACCTCGCCAAGGCCGGCTGCCAGGTCACGGTGTTCGAGGCGCTGCACCTGCCCGGCGGGGTCCTGCGCTACGGCATCCCCGACTTCCGGCTGCCCAACACGGTGATCGACGCCGAGATCGCCAACCTGGAGAAGCTCGGCGTCACGTTCCAGTGCAACACCGTCGTGGGCCGGCTGTTCAGCATCGAGCAGATGCTCGAGGAACTGGGCTTCGACGCGGTGTTCATCGGCACCGGCGCGGGCTACCCCTCGATGCTGGGCATCCCGGGAGACGCCCTCGGCGGCGTGCTCTCGGCCAACGAGCTGCTCACCCGGGCCAACCTCATGCAGGCCCGCGACTTCCCGACCCACGACACCCCGATCCCGCTCGGCAAGCACGTCGCCGTCGTCGGGGCCGGCAACACCGCGATGGACGCGATGCGGGTGTGCCTGCGGCTGGGCGCCGAGGACGTCCACTGCATCTACCGCCGCTCCCGGTCCGAGGCACCGGCCCGTGCCGAGGAGGTGCACCACGCCGAGGAGGAGGGCGTTCAGTTCCACTGGCTCACCAACCCGGTGGCGATCCTCGACGACGGCGAGGGCAACGTCCGCGCGATGCGCTGCGTGCAGATGGAGCTCGGCGAGCCCGACGACTCCGGCCGGCGGCGGCCGGTGCCGGTGCCCGACAGCGAGTTCGAGTTCCCGTGCGACCAGGTCGTCTTCGCGATCGGCACCAATGCCAACCCGATCATCGGCCAGACCTCGAAGCTGACCCTCAACAGGTGGGGCTACCTCGATACCGACGACGACCTCGCCACGTCGATGGCGGGGGTGTTCGCCGGCGGCGACATCGTCACCGGGGCGGCCACCGTCATCGAGGCGATGGGTGCCGGGCGCAAGGCCGCGGCCGGCATCAAGCGCTTCCTCGGCATCCGCGACCCGTGGTCGGCCTACGACGCCGCCGACGGCCGGGGCGAGCCGGTCTTCGGCATCGCGGCGCACGAGCGCAACTACGTCAGGGTCAGGCTCGCCGCCGAGGCAGCGGGCCCCCAGCAGAGAACGGCGGTGCCGGCGCGATGAGCACGATGTCCGAGTTGAGGCCCGAGGGCCCGGCGGCCCGGGACAGCGCCGGACCCTCTGCCGGGGCACGGTCGGTCGTCGAGCTGAGCGAGCACGTCGTGGAGATCATCAGCGACTCCGGGGAGGGCGCCCAGCGCTGCGGCCAGTCCTTCGGCGCGATCGCGGCCCGGGCCGGCAACGGCGTGTGGACCGTCGAGATCATCCCTGCCGAGATCCAGCCCCCGGCCCGAAGCGTCGCCGGCGCGAGCGGTAACCGGGTCCGGCTCGGCTCGCAGCGGATCACCAACGGCGGCGACGAGGCCGACCTCGTCATCGCCTTCAACGAGCAGGTGCTGCTCGGCCGGGTGCACATGAAGGAGCTCAAGCCCGGTTGCACGATCCTGCTCGAGGACATGTGGCGCGACCACCGCGACCCGCGGATCGCCGCGTCGTACGCCGAGACCTACGACGCTCTGGTGGCCGCCGGCTACCGGATCATCGAGGTGCCGATGGAGCGCGAGTGCCGCAAGCTCGTCAAGGACCCACGGCGCGGCAAGAACATGTTCGCCCTCGGCATGCTCTGCGCGATCTACCAGTTCGACCTCGGCCTGGCCCGGGACCAGGTGGCGCTGACCTTCCGGAAGAAATCGGCCGCCCTCATCGAGTCCAACACCGACCTCCTCGTCGCGGGCTACGAGTGGGCGCGCGCCAACCTCGAGCTGGCCTTCCGGGTACCGGCCGTCCCCTCCGAGCAGGAGCAGATCGTCATCAACGGCAACGCTGCCCTCGCGTTGGGGGTGGTCGCGTCCGGCATGGAGATCTGCGCGATGTACCCGATCACGCCGGCGACGTCGGCCTCCCACTACCTCAGCGAGCTCCTCCCGCGCGTCGGTGGCGTCGTCCACCAGGCTGAGGACGAGATCGCCGCCGCGACGTTCGCCATCGGCGCGTCGTACGCCGGCAAGTGCGCGGTGACGATCACCTCCGGCCCCGGGTACTCGCTCAAGCAGGAGGCGCTCGGACTGGCCGTGATGGGCGAGATCCCGCTGGTCGTCGTCAACGTCCAGCGCGGCGGCCCGAGCACCGGTCAGCCCACCAAGGTCGAGCAGGGCGACCTGATGACGACCATCTTCGGCAGCCACGGCGACGCCCCCAAGGTGGTGATCGCCCCGAGCTCGATCGAGGACTGCTTCTACTCCGTCATCGCCGCCCGGCGGATCGCCGAGACCTTCAACATGGTCGTCGTCGTGCTGTCCGACGCGAGCCTGGCGACGGCGCAGCAGCCGTTCCCGCGGCCGGAGTTCGACCCGTCCTGGCTCGCGCCCCCCGTCGACCAGAGCCAGGTGCCCGAGGGGCTGAAGCCCTACGCCTGGGACGCCGACACCGGCCTGTCCCGGCGCTTCGTCCCCGGCCAGCCCGGCGGCATGTACACCCTGACCGGGCTCGCCCATGACCGGGACGCGAGCGTCGCCTACGACCCCGACGCCAACGAGGAGGGCATCCACGCCCGCAGCCTCAAGCTGGCCGCGCTGCAGCGCACCCTCACCACCCCCGAGCTGTACGGCGACGACAGCGGCGAGCTCCTCGTCATCGGCTGGGGCAGCACCCGTGGGGCCATCGAGGAGGCCGTCGACCGGGTCCGCGCCGAGGGCCGCCGGGTCTCCTCCCTGCACCTGCGCTTCGTCAACCCGCTGCCCCCGGGGCTGAAGGAGATCATGCAGCGCTTCGAGAAGGTGATCACCGTGGAGGGCAACTGGGGAGACCGTCCCGAGGACCCCCTCATCGACGAGAGCAACCGCCGCTACCCCGCCCTCGCGACGCTGCTGCGCTCGCGCTACCTGATCGACGTCGACTCCTGGAGCGAGGTCGGTGGGCAGCCGACCAAGCCCGGGCGGGTCCACCAGGCGATCTGGAGGAGGCTGGAGCAGCAATGATCGACCTGAGCCACCTCGACTTCGGGCACACCAGCGCCCCCGAGTGCCTACTGCGCCTCTACGACGAGCGCGTCGAGATCGAGGGATTCCAGAAGGGCGTGCCCCGCTGGTGCGCCGGCTGCGGTGACAACGCCGTCCTCGCCGCCCTGCAGCGGCTGCTGCGCGACGAGGGGCTGCGCCCGGAGAAGACGGTGTTCGTCTCGGGGATCGGCTGCTCCAGCCGGCTCCCGCACTACATGAACACCTACGGCTTCCACGGCATCCACGGGCGGGCGCTCCCCGTCGCGGAGGGGATCCGGCTGGCCCGGCCCGACCTCAACGTCTTCGTCAACTCCGGGGACGGCGACTCCTTCAGCATCGGTGCCGCGCACTGGCTCCACGCCATCCGCTACAACATGCGGATGGTCGTGATGGTCCACGACAACCAGATCTACGGCCTCACCAAGAAGCAGGCCTCGCCCACCTCGCCGCGCGGCACGACGAGCAACACGACGCCGCGCGGCTCCTCCCTGGAGGCGCTGAACCCCCTCACGGTGACCCTCGGCGTGCAGAACGTCTCGTTCGTCGCCCAGGCCGCCGACTGGATCCCCGAGATGCTCTACCAGATCATCCGGGCCGCCTTCCACCACGACGGGCTCTC
The DNA here is from genome assembly GCA_963730165.1 of uncultured Actinomycetota bacterium. Taxonomy (GTDB): domain Bacteria; phylum Actinomycetota; class Actinomycetes; order Actinomycetales; family Dermatophilaceae; genus DASSQJ01. The sequence goes on along the minus strand of CAVSQS010000005.1, from coordinate 694,858 downwards.
CTTCATCCGGATCGTGCAGCGCTGCCCGGAGTGGATGCCCGACAGCTTCGAGCCCTGGCTCCACGACCCGTCGCGGGTGCAGCTCCTGCACCACCCGTCGACGGTGGAGATCAGCCCCGGCCTGGCCCAGATCTACCCGAACCGGGTGGAGCACGACCCCAGCAACATCCACCGGGCCCGCGAGATCGCCTCGGAGCTGGACCCGATCCCGGTCGGGATCCTCTACCACGACCCGAGCGTGCCCCGGTACGAGGAGATCGTCCGCTCCGGGGCCTCGCACTCCACGGCCGCAGTCCGCCGCCTCCTCGACGAGGAGTTCGACAAGTTCGCGGTGAGCTCGGCCGGCGCCACCGGAGGTGAGCTCGGTGACTGACACCCTCCGGGGCGGGGCAGGCCACACCCCTGCCGACGCCAACCGCCGCCACGTCGAGCAGGACCGCGCGTCGTTCTACCTGACCGGGCGCCGGATGGACACCCGGCTCGGCAACGTCGAGGGCCTCGGCCTGCGGTCGGCCCAGTTCGCGCCGTTCCGGCGGCTCGACGAGCTGCGGTACGACTACCCGCTGATCCTCGCCGACGGCGACGACGTCCACACCACCCTGCTCTCGCTCTCCGGCGTCGTCGACGCGCTGCTGGGGACCGTCGCCGTCGACGGGGACGCCGACCGCATCCGGCACCACGCCCTGCAGCTGGAGACCGAGATCCGGCGGCGCGCCGGGGACGGTCCCGTCCGGTTCTCGGCGGCGTGGGACGAGAGCGTGCGGGCGCTGACCGAGCCGGATGCCGAGGGGCAGGACCCCGACGCGCTCGTCGCCGACAGCCTGGCCCGGCTCACCGCGGCCAGGCAGGTCGACGGCGAGCTGCTCGCGTGCGGCCGGCAGACCCCCCGGCACGTCGTCGGACACCTGTGGCAGCTCGTGCAGCGGCAGCGGATGCGCCACCTGGGCGACCGGATCGAGCGCCTGCGCGAGGAGCTCCAGGACATCCTCGACGCCGAGGTGGCCAACTCGCCGGCGGGGCTCTCACCGGAGCGGCTCTCCGGCTCCTTCGGGGGTGCCTTCGGCGACGAGCTGGACGCCACCGCCCTCTCCCGGCTGCTCACCGACAACCGCCCCAGCTTCACCCTCACCGACTCGCGTCGCGACCGGGTCCGCGGCCTCCTCGAGGTGCTGACGACCCAGCGGTTCGTGCCCGCCGAGGGGCGTAAGCCCGGCGAGCTCTACGACTTCGTCTACACCGATGTCAGCGAGGCGCTCGAGGCCTACCGCGACCGGTTCGACGAGACCACCGTGCTGGCCAAGACGCTCGTCATCGCGGAGATGGAGGCCGACGGCCGCTACCGCGAGGAGGTCCACGACGGGCTGTTCGAGAAGTGGAGCGTCGCCGACATCGACGCCGACACGCTCGAGCTCTTCCCGGAGTACCTCGCCTCCGTGGATGCCGAACAGCTGTCGGCCGGGGACAGCGTGGCCCTGCTCGAAGCCCTCGCCGCGGGCACCCCGGTCAAGGTGCTGGTCCAGGTCAACGACCTGTTGCACGGGTCGAGCTCCCTGGGCCGCCGGGAGGGCCAGGGCCTCTCGGCCACCCGGCTGGCCAGCTCGGCGCTGGCGTCCGGAGAGCCGTTCGTGCTCCAGTGCGGAAGTCACGCACTCTTCCACGCCCGGGAGCGGATCATCGCCGGGGCGAGCGTGCCCGGCTCCGCGCTCTTCGTCGTCTACTCCGGCGAGGGCCAGTGGCTCGGCGACCTGCCGCACTACCTGGCATCGGCGGCCGCCACCGAGTCCCGGGTGTTCCCGTCCTACGCGTACGACCCCTCGGCCGGCGACACCTGGGCCGACCGGTTCACCCTCGAGTGCAACCCCCAGCCCGAGCTGGACTGGCCGGTGCGCCGCGTGGACTACCAGGACGAGGCGCTCCAGGCGGTCGCGGTGGACGTCCCGTTCACGGCCGCGGACTTCTGGGCCTGTGACTCGCGGATGGTGCCGCACCTCGCGCTGGCCGGGGACGACGGCGAGGTCGTCCCGTTCGCGGAGCACTTGGCGGCCGGCACCGACGCCTGGGCCGACGAGCTCCCGTACCTGCTGATGATCTCGGCCGACGACCACCTGCACCGGGTGCTCGTGGACCGGCCGCTCATCCACATGACCCGGCACGCCCGCGAGCAGTGGCACCGCCTCCAGGAGCTGGGCGGCATCCACAACTCCCACGTGTTGCGTGAGCTGGCCGCCAAGGAGGCGGAGTTCGCCGAGGAGCGGGCCCGGCTCGAGCTGGCGGCGACCGCCGCCGCGGTCGCCGCGGCCAGCCCCGACGGCAGCGCGACCGGGCCGGTGCCGGCGGCGACCGCCTCGGAGCCGACCGGGGGTGGGGGTGCCGTCGAGGACGTCGACGACCTCGACGAGCCGCAGGCACACGACCCCTACCTGCCGTGGATCGAGACCGCGCGCTGCTCGACGTGCAACGAGTGCACCGCCATCAACGACCGGATGTTCGTCTACAACGAGAACCGTCAGGCCTTCATCGCCGACCCCGATGCCGGCACCTACGCCGAGCTCGTGCTCGCCGCGGAGAACTGCCAGGTCGCGATCATCCACCCCGGCAAGCCGCGCAACCCGGCCGAGCCCGGTCTCGACGAGCTCATCAAGAGGGCGGAGCCGTTCACCTGACGGGTGCCTGCTCGTCGTCACGTGGCGTGGTGAGGCGCCGCCGGCCCGCCGCGGCGGTGTGGCGTAGCAGACATCCGATTGATTGGTGAACTACTACGCGTAGTAGTAACTTGAAGACGCAACAACAGAAGACCACCACCACCGCGGGGCCCACCACCACCGGGCCCTCGAAAGGGCAGGAAACAGACCATGCGAAGCACCATCGACAAGCTCATCTCCTGGACCGGACTGATCGTCGCGGCCGTGCTGCTCGTCGCCGGAGGCCTGCTGGTGTGGGCCGCCTCGTTCGCGAACTCCAACGTCCACGACCAGCTCGCGGCGCAGAAGATCACGATGCCGAGCGCCGAGCAGCTGACCACCCCGGAGATGAAGGACAACCTCCTCCAGTACGCGGGCCAGCCGCTGACCACCGGCGCCCAGGCCAAGGCCTACGCCGACCACTACATCCAGGTCCACATGAACGAGCAGGCCGACGGCAAGACCTACTCCGAGGTGTCCGGTGAGTACATGGCCGCCCTCAAGGCCGACCCGACCGCCGAGTCCACCCAGCAGCTGGGCCAGCTCCGCCAGACCCTCTTCATGGGCACCACGCTGCGCGGCATGCTGCTGAACGCCTACGCCTTCGGCACCATCGCCACGATCGCGATGTGGGCCGCCATCGCCGCCTTCGTCGGCGCCGGCGCCATGCTGGTCCTCGGCCTCCTCGGCCTGCGCCACGGCCACAAGGCCGAGCTGCTCGAGGCCCCCGAGATCGAGAAGATCCCCGCGAAGGCCTGACACCCACCGAGGCCGCGGGACCCCTGCTCCCGCACCGAGGCCCCGGCCGGACCACCGGCCGGGGCCTCGCCCTGTCCGCTGCCGCGGACGAGTCAGGCGGCGACGAGCGCAGACGCGTTCCGAATGCCCCTGGCGGCACCGACGACCCAGAGCGCGAAGGCCGCGGACGTCGCACCGCCGTTCCAGAAGCCGGTGAGGCAGAGCACCGCGACAAGGTAGGACACCCACACCGCCCACCTCGGCAGGGAGTGCGCCGTGTGGGCCATCCGCGTCGTCGGGTGGTCGCCGGCCCCGAGGTGCGGCAGACCCGGCTGGACTCCGACACCGAGGCGGTCGCGCTCTACGTCGTCAGCGAGGCGCTCGCCAACACTGCCAAGCACGCGGAGGCGACCGAGGCCGTGGTGCGCATCGCGCTCGCCGATGGGGTCCTCGAGGTGGTGGTCAGCGACGACGGGACCGGCTTCGAGCCACCCGCGCGCCCGACGGGCGGTGGCCTCGGGAACATGCGCGACCGGGTCTCGGCCCTCGGCGGGCGACTTCTCCCACTGTTCCTCTCAGCGAAACGTCATGTTCGCAGCGTTGACACCCCTGGGGGACGGTTCTAGCGTCCAAAGGTGGCATTGCGCTGGTCAGGTGTCCCGCTGGACGGAACGGAGTACTCATGCTGACACTCAATCACTTGAGCAGGAGACCTCGAATGGCATCTCTTGCCGCAACCGTGTTCCTGGTAGCGGGCATCACCACCATTGGCCCGCCGGCGCTCGCCGGAACGACGACCAACGCCGCCACGTCGAGCTGCGAGTCCTTGGTCTCGCACGGGCTGCGCACCGTCGACGGTTACCCCGCACATGTCGTCTCTGCGCAGTCTGTGGCGGAGACGACCGGCGTCCCGGCCCACTGCGCAGTGCTGGGGTCGATCGTCGTGAAGGCCAAGCACAGCACCTCGACGATTCAGTTCCTGGTTCAGGTACCCCTCGAGGGCTGGAACGGGAGCTACCTGCAGTTGGGTGGGGGCGGCTTCTGCGGCAGCATCCCGACCGAGGGCGGCAGCGCCGCGGCCGCTCCACTGGCCTCAGGCTATGCAGTTGCCTCCGACGACGGCGGCCACACGGGCGGCGTCCTCGATGGGTCCTTCGGGTACGACAACTACGCACCCGAGCTGACTTGGGGCAGGCTCTCCGAGCACCTGACCTCCCTGGCCGCGAAGCAGGTCGTGGCTGCGTCGCAGGGCCGGACCCCGAGCTTCTCGTACTTCGTCGGCTGCTCCACCGGTGGACGACAGGCTCTCGTTGAGGCCCAGCAGTTCCCCGATGACTTCGACGGCATCGTCGCGGGTGCGCCGGCCAACCGGCAGAACGAGCTCGCGCCGCTGTCCCAGGGCGTGCGTGAGCTGCAGAACCGCGACGCACAGCACCATGCGATCCTCGATGCGGCGGCCGCGGCCGCGGTTCACGATGCCGTGCTGACGCAGTGCGATTCACTCGACGGTCTCGCGGACGGCATCGTCGGCGACCCTCGGCTGTGTCCTCTGAACGTCGAGACGTTGCGGTGTCAGCCCGGTGAGACCACGGGGTGCCTCACGGCGCAGCAGGTCGACGTCGTCCGCAAGTGGTACGACAGCCCCCGGACCTCCAGCGGTCGTGAGCTCTACCCCGGCGGTCTGCCGGTCGGGTCCGAGTCGAGCTGGCCCGGCTACGACATCGGGACCGACAACTCCCTGTCCGGCTCGGGGCTGTACGCGGAACAGGTGCTGCGCTACCTGGCCTTCCCGAACGATCCGGGACCCTCGTACTCCCTTTACGACTTCAACCCCGACAGGGACGCGGGCAAGCTCCACGCGCTGGATCACCTCTACAACGCCGACTCCACGAACCTGCAGGGGTTCCAGCGGCGCGGGGGCAAGCTCCTCATGTGGCAGGGCTTCGCCGACCCGCTCATCACACCGCTGGGGACGATCCAGTACTTCGAGGACGTGGTGAAGGCACAGGGTGGGTCGCTCACCGCCACTCAATCCTGGTTCAGGACCTACTTCCTTCCCGGTGTGTACCACTGCGCCGGCGGCCCCGGGCCCGACCAGGTCGACTGGCTGACCGCCATCAGTCGCTGGGTGGAGCACGGTGAGGCCCCGCAGCGTCTGGTCGCCCAGAAGGTGGACATGCAGGGCATTCCCACCCTGCGCCGCCCGATCTACCCTTACCCGCTCGAGGCTCACTATGTGGGTGGGCCGCAGCAGAGTCTGTCCAGCTACGTTTCGGTCGAGGGTCCTCGCGGCCGGGCAGTGCTCGTGCGCTGAGACAATCAGCGAGCGGCTGGGCCATCACCGGGAAGGTGCCGGCCCAGCCGCTCGCGTTGTTCCGGTCCGGCTTCTCGAGGCCCGATAGGCTCGTGGTCGTGCCCAGCTCATCGTCGGCGCCTCCTCGTTCGTATCTCTATGTGCCGGCGGACCAGGAACGGCGGCTGGCCGGAGCGTCGAGTCGCGGCGCCGACGCGCTGATCCTCGACCTCGAGGATGCCGTCGCCGTCTCGGCCAAGCCGGCTGCCCGAGAACTCCTTGCCTCATGGCTCCCGTCGCTGGTGGCACCGACGCCCCAGTTGTGGGTGCGGATCAACAGCACCACCCCCGGCGAGGACATCACTGCCGTGGTGACTCCACCGTTGAGCGGGATCGTGCTTCCCAAAGCCGAGCCCGAGTTGCTCGCCGACGTCGACCAGCTGTTGGCACGGCGTGAGCAGGACCTGGGGCTACCCGTCAGGACCTTCGCCGTGATCGGCCTGGTGGAGAGCGCAGCCGGGCTGCTGGCTCTGCCCGACCTCGCCGCCGGACCGCGGGTGGCGCGGCTCGGGCTCGGTGAGGCAGACCTCGCCGCCGCTCTGCGGCTGCGGCCCTCGCCGGACCGCATTGAGCTGCTGCCGTTGCGTCTGCAGCTCGTCGTGGCCTCCGCTGCCGCCGGAATCGACGCCCCGATGGGTCCCACCGCCACCGACATCACCGACCTCGAGGCGCTGCGGAGCTCCAGCGAGGCGCTCCTGCGGATGGGCTACCGGTCCCGTACGGCGATCCACCCGGCCCAGGTACCGGTGATCAACACGGCCTTCAGCCCGACCTCCGAGGAGGTGGCGGTCGCCCGCAGGCTGGTCGACCTGTTCGCCGCCAGCGAGGCCTCGGGCGCTGGTGTCCTTGTCGACGACGCCGGTCGCATGGTGGACGAGGCAGTCGTTCGCTCGGCCCGGGAGGTGCTCACCCGGGCCGACGGTGCAGACGACGACCCGTCCGCGGGTGCTCAGTCGCCCTGACGCCGAGTGGGCCGACGGAGGAACTGCCCGCGCGGCTGACCCACCACGTTGCCGGACTCGAGGATGCGCAGGCCGCGGAGGAACGTGTCTGTCACCCGGGCGCTCAGCTCGAAGCCCTCGAACGGGGTGTACTCCTGGCTCGACTCGGACTCCGACGCGCGGACCGTCCAGCTGGCATCGGGGTCGACCAGGCAGAAGTCGGCGTCGTACCCCTCGCGGATCGTGCCCTTAGTGTGCAGGCCGTACCGCTGAGCCGGGTTCCACGCCGTCAGCTGTGCCACGCGCTGGTAGGAGAGCCCGCGCCTGCTGCCTTCGCTCACCAGCCCCGGCAGCAAGTACTCGGTGCCACCGAAGCCGGACTTGGCGACGAAGACGTCTTCTCGCGGGGACCCGAACTTCATCTCGTCCCGGCAGCAGGCGTGGTCGCTGACCACCCAGTCGATCTTGCCGTCCAGCAGGTACTCCCAGAGGGCTTCGACGTCCTCGCGCGGCCGCAGGGGCGGGTTCACCTTGCCGCCGAGACCGCTCGCTGTGTGGATGTCGGCGAGGAGGTGTCCGATCGTCACCTCGCGGCGGAAGTTGATGTGCGGGAAGGCTTCTGACATCCGCAGTGCGGCGTCTACCGCTTTGCGGGAGGACAGGTGTAGCAGGTTGATGTTCGGCAGTCCGGTCTCGTGCGCGAGGTACGACGCGATGCTGACGGCAAGCCCCTCGGAGTGGGGAGGGCGCGCCGCGCTGTAGGCCTCCAGCCCCTCCAGCCGCCCCTCCTCCTGCACCATCTGGGTGTAGGCGCGCATGATCTCGGCCGTCTCGCAGTGCAGCGACAGGGAGATGTCGTCCGCGACGTCACGCAGGTGTTCGAGCTGGCGCGCTGCCTCGATCCCTCGCATGACGAACTCGAAGTGGGCCAGGTCGTACGACTCACCCGGTGGGGTCATGAGGAAGGCGCTCTGGTCGCTGGAGAGGCCGTGCAGCCCGAAGCCCCCGTAGAACATGAAGATCTTGAAGCTGGTCACTCCGAACCGTTCGACCAGCATCGGGATCTCTTCGATGTGCTTGCGCATCATGGGTGCCAGGTGGAAGCCGTAGTCCACGTATGCGCGGCCCTGGGTGGCCTCCAGCACGGCCGGGAAGAACTCCTCGTAGGGACCGCCCCGGTTGAGGTAGTACTGGCCGGTCCGCATGTACGTGATCCCCGTGGTCACGCCCCCTTGGGCGCACGCCCGGCTCTCACTGATGGTGTCATCCTCCAACGGGTTGTAGATGCCCCAGTGCTGATGGGCATCCACTACTCCGGGGAAGGCCAGCCGACCCCGGCCGTCGACGACCTCCGTGGCCTCCTCGGCCGGAATGTCCGGGGCCAGCCGGCTGAACCGACCGTCCACCACGCCGATATCGAGATCAGCGACCTCGCTCGAGTGTGGGCTGACGACCTTGACGTTCTTGACAAGCAGGTCCAGGGATGGCACGCGTGTCTCCTCTCTCAGGGCTGGGTCTCGGAGGGCTGGGGTACCAGCGACACCAGGGGGTCGAGCAGTTCGGCAAGGTCCCCGACAGTCTCCAAGCGTGCTGCGGTGTCCATCACGCGCTCGGCCGCGGCGGGTTCGACCGCATCGGCGCAGTTGTCCCGGAACTTCGCGGCCAGCTCGTCATAGCCGAGGGGCCGCTCCGGGCCTCCACGGTTGGCGAGTGCTTCCTCCACCAGGACCTCACCACTGGTCAGCCGGACGGTGAGCACGGCCGGGAACTGCATGGGGAAGATGCGGTCGCAGCGCTCGTCGGCCACCACCTCGACCTTTGCCATGAGCGCCCGCCGCTCCGGGTCTTGGGCGAGCTCGTCGGTGTAGTCCGAGAGCCCAGCCCCCAGACCGGCCCCGCCGAAGAGGCCGACCGCCACCGCATAGGGACCACTGAACTGGGCCATGTAGCCGGTCTCCGGTCTCTGCTTGACCGTCAGCGGTTCCCCGATGGTTCGCACGATCGCGGAGGGGACACCGACGCGGACCTGAGCGACGTCCCGGTGACTGACGCCGCGCCGGCGCAGCGCCGCCGCTGCGTCGACCACCGTGTGAGTGAAGTGGTTGCTCGGGTAGGGCTTGAAGAAGATGCCGGGGACTTCCCAGTTCTCACCGAGACCATCGCGCACGACGTCGGGGTCGAACTGTCCGTGAAGCCACGCCTCGAAGAACCCGAACCGGCCCTCGAGCACCGTGGGGGGGCCGGTGAAGCCGTGGCGAACCAGGGCGGCCGCCGAGATTCCCGCCTGCGCCGCCCACCCACAGTGCATCCGCTTCACCGTGCCCCCCGTGCGGTTCGCCTCGATCACACCCGAAGCGAGGGAGGCGGCCACCCCGAGCGTGTGCGTCACGTCATCGGCGGTCGCGCCGCCGAGCACGGCGGCAGCGACGGCAGCACCCATCGCTCCGCAGATGGAGGTGGCGTGCTGCCCGTGCTCGAAGTACACCGAGGTGCCGGAGGCGCGGTCGTACCCGGCCATTCCCAGGCGCACGCAGGTCTCCAGCCCGCAGGCGATGGCCGCGATGGTTTCGCTGCCGCGTGCGCGATGCAGCTGGGCGGCCGCCAGTGCTGCAGGTATCACGCTCGCGCTCGGATGCAGCACCGACGGCAGGTGGGTGTCGTCGTAGTCGAGGGAGTGGGCCAGCACCCCGTTGACGAAGGCGGCCTGCGTGGCCGGCAGCCGTTGCGCGACGCCGACCGCCTGTGCCTGTGGGTGTCCGCCCTGCTCCAGCACGAAGTCTCGGGCGGCGCGGCTGGTGTCGAGCCCGCTGGCAGCCACGCAGATGCCCAGAACGTCGAGCACACGCTTCCGGACGCTGTCGACGACCTCGTCCGGCAGCCTCGCGAAGGTGGTGGACGTGGAGAAGGCCGCGATCTGCTGGGCGAGGGTCGGCTCGCTCACCGCAGCGTCACCGCCAGCGGGCGGACCGGCGACCCGGTCGCCCCGACCAGGCGCAGGGGAGCGAGGACGAACGTGAACTCGAAGCTCTCTGACGCGGCCAGCTCGTCGAGGTCCAGCGCCTCGATGATGTAGATGCCGGCCTCGACGAGAAGGACTCGGTGCGCGGGGAGCAGACTGTGCCCTCCACCCGGCGCCAGCCGCTCGAAGGCGATGGTGTCCGCGCCGGCGGCGTGCACCTCGTGTGCGGCCAGCCACTCCGCCCCGGCCTCGCCGACGCCCGGAACGCCGGAGTCGCGGCCCAGGTATGCCTCCGCGCCGTCGTCGAATCGCCTGCCCCACCCGCTGCGGATCAGCACGACGTCGCCCCGCCGGAGGTCGGTGCCCTGCGCCCTGACAGTGCGGTCAAGGTCGTCGGGGGTGATCTCGTATCCCGGGGAGCACTCGGCGATGCCCAGTGCGCGTGGCACGTCGAGCAGGACCCCGCGCCGCATCATCGGGTCGATCGTGTGGACCCCGTGCTCGAGGAAGCGCCCGCCCACTGCCGCCTCGCTCGCATCCACATCGCCGTGCAACAGGCCGTCCTGCGACACGTGCGCGAGGGCATCGATGTGTGTGCCGACGTGGGTTCCGGTCACCAGGAGATCGTTGGCTGCCGACCCGCCGTCTGCACGGACCATGTCCCCGTGACGACGGGGAAGGGTGTGCCAGAACGTGGGGTGGTTGGGTGACTGTGGCATCCCGATGAACATCGGCCTGCCGAGGTCGATGATCCGCAGACCTCTTCCGACGAGCTCGAGCAATTCGTCGCTCACGCCACCACTCCCTGCTCCCGCCAGGCGCGCACCTGTTCGGCCGAGTACCCGAGCTCCGCCAAGATGGGGTCGGTGTCCGCCCCGAGTGCGCGTCCGGTGAACCGGATCGTCCCCGGGGTCTCGGACATCCGCCACATGACGTTGTGCATCAGCAACGGGCCCAGGTCCTCGTCCTCTACCGTCACCAGCATCTCGGTCTCCGTGACGTGCGGATCCTCCACCAGGTCCTTGGCATCGTAGACGGGCGCCACCGCTGCCCCCGCCTCGTCGAACGCGGCCATGACCTCGGCCCGGGTGCGCTCCCCGATCCAGTCCCCCACGAAGCGGTCGAGCTCTTCCACGTGTTCGACCCGTCCCCTGCCGGAGCGGAACCAGGGTTGCTCGATCACCTCCGGATGACCGACCAGGCGCAGCACTCGTTCGGCGACGCTCTGCGCGCTGCTCGACACTGCCACCCAGGAGCCGTCCCGGGTTCGGTAGGTGTTGCGAGGAGCGTTGTTCGTGGAACGGTTCCCGTGCCGCTGCTCGACCTTGCCGAGCTGTTGGTAGACGGTCGGCCCGGGACCCACGACGTGCATGATCGGTTCCAGGATGCTCATGTCGATCACCTGGCCGTGGCCGTCGCCGTGGTCGCGGTACCTCAAGGCCATGAGCACGGCGCTGCACGCCGCCAGGCCGCAGATCCCGTCCGCGAGACCGAACGCAGGAAGCGTCGGCGGTCCCTCGGGCTCGCCGGTGAGATGTGCGAAACCACTCATGGCCTCGGCCAGGGTCCCAAAACCGGGTCGCTTGGCGTAGGGCCCCTGCTGTCCGAAGCCGGTCAGTCGCACTTCGACCAGGCCCGGATTGATCTGGTGGAGGACCTCTGGGCCAAGCCCCCACCGCTCCATCGTCCCGGGCCGGAAGTTCTCCACCAACACATCCGCGTCGGCCACGAGGCGGCGGAAGATCTCCGCGCCGTCCTCGGCCTTGAGGTCCAGTCCAAGGGTTCTCTTGTTCCGCGCGATCTCCTTCCACCAGAGACCGATCCCGTCCTTCTGCTCCCCGTGACCTCGCATGCTGTCGCCCAGTCGTGGGTGCTCCACCTTGATCACGTCCGCCCCGAAGTCGCCGAGGAGTTGGCAACAGAAGGGGCCGGCGAGGATGGTCGACACGTCCAGCACCCGCAGACCGGACAGGGGCAGCACGGGGTCACCTCGCAACCGAGACAAAGCGTTCCGCCTGACGAAACGCGCCTACTGCCTCACCATACTAAGTGACACGTCACACCCCAAGCCCTCTGCCATCTCCGCCTCTATCGCGGCCCACCAAGGCGCCGGCGATCGTGAGGCATCCCGATGTTCCGCCAGGAGAAACAAACTTGTGTGCCTGGGGTGGGGAACCTAACCTGTACACGCACGGCAGCGGCGGTGGAGGGCGAGTGGCAGTTCAACCTGTGGAGACGCCGGACGCTCTGCGTCTGCTCGGCCGGTTCGCCAGCGAGCTGGACTGGGCATCCGTGCCGGCCCCTGTCCAGGAGCGCGCGCACCTGGTGCTCGAGGACCTGCTTGCCGTCACCGTCGCAGGCGGCCGAACCGAAGAGGTGAGGCGCCTGGTCGATGCTTGGCAACCGCCGGAGGGTCCGGCGCGCCTGCTCGGCATGGGACGCGAGGGGACCGCCGACGACGCGGCCTGGCTGAACGGGACCGCGGCATGTTGCCTGGAACTCGACGAGGGCAACAAGCACGCCCAGGGGCATCCGGCCGCGCACGTCGCCTTCGCTGCACTGGCCGCCGCCCAGTGCAGCAGTCGGCCCGTGAGCGGCAGGGAGTTGCTCACCGCGTTGGTCGTCGGCTACGAGGTGGCCTCCCGTGCGGGACGGGCGACCCAGCGGCGCGCGGACCTGCACACCCACGGCCACTGGGGGGCGCTGGGCGCAGCAGCAGCCGCCGCCCGCGTCGCCGGACTCGACGCAGCTCGCACTGCCGCCGCCGTGGACGCCGCCGCTGGACTTGTCTATGCCACTCCGTGGAGTGTGGTCAGGGCCGGGAGCTTCGTGCGCAACCTCTGGGTGGGCGGCGCCAACGTCAGCGGACTGGTAGGTGCCCGTCTCGCGGCCGCTGGGCTGGCAGGGGACGGTCGGACTCCGCAGCGAACGCTGGGAGAGGTAGTCGGCGGGTGGACGCCGGATCCGCTGGTCGAAGGGCTCGGTGTGCGCTTCGACCTCGAGGGCGGCTACTTCAAGCGGCACGCCTCGTGTTCCTACACGCATCCCGCTGCTGATGCGGTCCTCGCGCTGCTGGACATGGAGACGTTCCGGGTCCAGGACGTGGTCGACGTCGAGGTCCGGACCCATCGCCTCGCTGCCCCGTTGGACGGCACCACCGCTGGGAACCGGTTGCAGGCGATGTTCTCCATTCCGTTCGTCGTGGCTGCCGCGCTGCGGGACGGCGTGGTCTCTCCCGCCTCCTTCGCCCCGGACGCCCTGGCCGACCCTGCGTTGGGTGAGCTGGCCGCGCGCGTCCGCGTGGAACACGACGCGGGTCTCGACCGGCGACTACCGGAGGAGAGAGTGAGTCAGGTCGAGGTCCGGTTGCGGGACGGTCGGGTCCTCGGCTGGGAGCAGATCAACCCGATCGGCGATGCGGACCAACGTCCGTTCACCCGGGACGACGTTCGAGCCAAGGCGGCGCGCTTGCTCGGGCATCTCGACGCCGGGCAGGTCGCCCTGGTGGTCGACGAGCTGGACAACGCGCACGACGTCCGACCCCTGCTCTCCAGCCTGCCATGACCCGTGATGCATCGGCCGGTGGCGCGGCGGCCCAGGCATTGGCCGTAGCCGCTGCGGCGACCTCCTTCCAGGAGTCGTCGCCTGCCGTGCAGGAGCGGGTGCTGGCCGTCGTCCGGGACGTGGTTGCCGTGGTGTGCGCCGGCGCGCAACGCAGCGACGTGGCCGAGCTGCGGACAGCGCTGCACGGCGGAGCCGGGCCCTGCACCGTTGTGGGCGCCGACCGTGGCGCGGACCCCGCGCAGGCCGCTCTCCTCAACGGGCTCGCCGGTGCTGCCGAGCAGCTACAGGACGGGCACCGCCTCGCCCGAGGGCACCCGGCCTCACACCTCATTCCGGCAGTGTTCGCGGCCGCAGAGGCCGACGGCAGCTACGGAGCGGCTTTCCTCTCGGCGGTGCTCGCCGGCTACGAGGTCGGGGCCGCCATCGGGACGGCACTGGGTGGCACGCTCGATGGGGTTCACGACATCGGGACCTGGGCCGTTGTCGGCGCTGCGGCCGGAGTCGCCCATGTGAGCAGTGGCGGCTCGGCGCCCGCCATCGCCGCGGCCATCGAGCTCGCCGCCGCGGTGCCGCTGCTCCCCGATGCCGCCTTGGTGTTCGGCGGCGCCTCGGGACAGCACGCCTACCTCGGACTGGCCTGCCACCTGGCGGTCACGTGGGGGCGGGCGGCCGCAGCGGGGTTCGAGGGGCTGCCGGGAGCCTTGGAGCGGCATCTGCTTCCGCGTCTGGGCGCGGCACCGCGGGCGGTCGCGCTCACCGACTCCATCGGTGCCGACGGCCACTGGCGGAACCACGCCGTCCTGGACGGCTACCTCAAACGTCATCCCACCTGTGCCCACCTCCATGGTGTCAACGACGCCGTCGAGGCTCTGCTCGCCGAGCAGGTGATCGCCCCCGACGACGTCGACGACGTGGACGTGCGCACCTACGCACAGGCGGCAGCGTTCGACGACCCGACGCCCGTCAACGAGCTCGCCGCCCGGTTCAGCATCCCCTTCACCGTTGCCGCGGCCGTGGTCGACGGAGGCCTGACGCGCGACAGCTTCCGACCCCAGATGCTCGAGTCGGCTGCCGTCGCCGGCCTCAGCCGGCGGGTCCGCGTCCGGCACGATCCCGACCTGGATGCCGGATACCCCGCCGGACGGCCGGCGGTGGTCACCGTCCACCTGCGGGACGGGCAGTCGTTCGAGCAGGCCGTTGCGCGCCCCCGCGGGGACGGGCCCACGGCCCTCGCCGACCCGACTGTCGCGGCCAAGCCTTCCCGGTTGCTCGAGCCCCTCGGCCTCGACACCGCCTCCGCGGTGCTAACCGCGGTGGACGGGCTGCCCACCTCTGACATGCATCCCCTCGCCGACGCGCTGAGACGGTGCCGGGGCGTCCCACCCGGAGGTTCACCCGACTCAGCCTAGGAGGTGCCGTCGCCGGCCCAGCCCATGGTCTCCGAGATCTGCTGTGCCGCTTGACGAACGAGAGGGGAGAACGTTGCGAGTGTCTCCGGCGTGAAGCGTGCCACCGGTCCGCACACGCTGATGGCGCCCACGACCTCCCCGTCCATGCCGAACACCGGGGCGGCGATGGAGCCCGCGCCTGCCTGCCGTTCCCCCAATGAGGTGGCGACCCCGGTCCGGCGGACCTCCACCAGCAGCTGCCGGAGTTGAGCCACGTCCGTGACGGTCCGGTCGGTCAGCGCCGGAAGCGGGGGGGCGAGCGCTGCCTCCTGCTGTTCGGGTGGCAGGAACGCCAGGATCGCCCGGCTCGACCCTCCCGCGTGCAGCGGGTGCGGACGGCCCAACTCCACCATCATCTTGATCTCTTGGGGTGAGGCGAACTGGTCGAGGTACACCCGCTGCTGCAGCACCAGCTCCGAGAGCGTGGTCGTCTCCCCGGTGGCGTCGCGCAGTGTGCGCAGCACGTTCCGCGCCGCCTTGCGAAGGTCGCGGTCCCGCAGCGCGCGCGCACCGAGCGCGACCGCCGACGAGCCCAGCCGGTACTCGCGGGAGCCCGGGTCGCTGGCGACAAAGCCGCGGGACACGAGCGACTGCAGGATGCGGTGGACGACCGCTTTGCTGAGGTCGAGCTCGCGGGCCACCTCCGTCACGCCCGCGGCCGCCGGCCCGCGAGTGAAGTACAGCAGGACATCGGCGACCCGGTCGGCCGCCTCCGTCCCGGACCCCGCGAGTGCACCTGCGGGCGGCCGCGCCGAGGTCTGTTGGGCCATTGGCTGTTCCCCCTGGCGGAAAGAGCTGTCGTCTGTGGACGCCGCGCCTTCGCGGCTTTGTCACAGCAGGATATCGAACGGTCTGGGCCGCGGGATAGGCGTTGACCGTGCCGACGACACATGTTAGACACGGACCTACAGCAACCAACGTTCCGTCAGCAGGAACAGCCAGCGGGCCACGCAGCCGTGAGGTCCGAGGCGGCCAGTGAGGAGGCCAAAGTGCAAAGGGCGGGTAGATTCTTCGGCCAGGTGGCTGCGGTTGCGGCTTTGGGCCTCACGGTCTCCGCGTGCGGCAACTCCGGGAGCACGAGCACGGACACCAGTTCCGCGGGCGGCGGCCAGTCGGCGGCCAGCGCCGTCACCATCGGCTCCATCCACCCGCTCACCGGCTCTCTGGCCGGTGCCGGCAAGCTGATGGACGACGCGGTGCAGATGGCCGCGGACGACATCAACAGCAACGGCGGGATCAAGGCGCTCGGCGGGGCGCAGCTCAAGGTCGAGTCCGGGGACAGCCAGGGCAAGGCCGACGTGGGGCAGAGCGAGGCCCAGCGAATCATCAACTCGGGTGCCGTCGCCCTCGTCGGCACCTACCAGAGCGACGTGACCCAGAACGTCGCCGCGGTCGCGGAACGCAGCAAGGTGCCGCTCGTCATCGATGTGGCTGTCGCCGACCAGATCCTCCAGCAGGGCTACACGTACAGCTTCCGCATCCAGCCCAATGCCACGAGCATGGGCACCCGCGGAGCGGATGACCTCGCCGCCATCGGGCAGGCCCAGGGGAACCCGATCCGCACGGTGTCCTACATCCACATCAGCGGCGACTTCGGTGACAGCGTGTTCAAGGCCTTCAAGAAGGAGGCCGAGGCAAAGGGCATCACCGTCGCCAAGGAGATCACCTACGACCTCTCCAACTTCAACGATGCCACCACCCAGGTCAGCCAGGCCGCTGCCGCCAACCCCGACGCGATCGTCGTCACCGGCTACTACCCCGACAGCCTCCTCATCGCCAAGTCGATCGCGGCGGCGAAGCCGAGCATCAAGGCCGTCTACGGCATCGCGGACGGCGGTTTCGACGACGACGCCTTCCCGGGCGACGCGGGTAACGGCGGCAGCAACATCCTCAGCGCCAACTACCACTACGACGCCACCAGCGCGAAGGTCAAGGACATCAGGTCGCGCTTCGAGCAGAAGTACGGTTCGCCGATGGAGACCGCAGCGGTGCTCTCCTACGAAGCGGTCCAGGTGATCGCGGCCGGCCTGGAGAAGGCAGGTTCCAGCGATCCGCAGAAGCTGCGGGATGCTCTGGCGTCGGTCAGCGTCAGCGAACCGCTGCTCGCGTTCGACGGGCCCATCGAGTTCGACTCGACCGGTCAGAACAAGAACGCGATCCCGATCGTCATGCAGATCCAGTCCGGCAAGGTCGAGCAGGTCTACCCGGAGAAGTTCCAGACCTCGAAGATCAGCTGGCCCGCGGTTCCGTCCGGTTCGTGACGTACCCACCCGACGAACCAGTTCCCCGGTGAGACGAGGCGGCACCTCGATGGTGGTGAGCAGCCAGGCGAGCGAGAGCCGGCCAGCCTGGCTCAAGCTCAAGGAGTCACGATGGCTGCTCACCGCCCTCGTCGTGTCGGCCCTGGCGCTCGCGCTCGCAGCCATCTACGCCCTCGGGGGCACCAGCCACGAGCTCGTCACCCAGTCGATCGTCACGGGGATCCTGCTGGGCGGCGTCTACGGACTGGTCTCCATGGGCCTGACCCTGATCTTCGGGGTCCTCGGCATCGTCAACTTCGCCCAGGGGACGCTCCTGACCCTGGCCATGTTCATCGCCTACGCCCTGGTCTCCGGTTTCGGGATCGACGGCTACCTGGCGACCCTGGTCGTCATCCCCGCGTTGTTCCTCATCGGTTGGCTCGTGCAGCTCACGCTGCTGAACCCGCTGATGTCGGGCCGTGGTACCGAGAGCCAGCTCCTGGTCACCCTCGGTCTCTCTCTCCTCATCCAGAACGTGCTGCTGCTCGTCTTCGGCGGACGGCCGAAGTCCGTCAACGGGCCCTTCGAGGGCAACCTGCGCATCTTCGGCGCGATCGCTCCGGTCCCCAGGGTCATCGCCTTCGTCGGGGCGCTCGTGTTGGCGGCGGGGCTGGCCCTCGTCCTGCAGCGGACGCGTCTCGGTCGGGCCATCCGGTCGGTCGCCGCGAGCTCCGAGGGTGCGGCACTGGTGGGGGTCAACGTGCGAGGCGTCTACGCCCTCACCTTCGGCCTCGGCGCTGCGTGCGCCGGTGCAGCGGGTGGACTGGTGCTGCCCTTCCTCAGCCTCACCCCGGCCACCGGCGAGCAGTTCACGATCCTGGCCTTCGTCATCGTGGTGCTGGGCGGCCTGGGCAGCGTCGGCGGTGCGCTTCTCGGTGGGTTGACGATCGGACTCGTCCAGACCGTCGGTGCTCTCTACCTGCCCGGTAACGGTGCCCTGCTGCTCGTCTTCGTCGTCTTCGTCCTGCTGCTGTTGCTGCGCCCCCAGGGACTCTTCGGAGCCACCCAGTGAGCGTCGACACCGAGGCCCGTGAGCGCCAGCAAGCTGGACCTGTCGTCGGGGGTGATCTACGGCGCAACCTCATCGTCCTTGTCGGCGTCACCGTCGTCCTGGCGCTCCTCCCGTTGCTGCTTCCCGAAGCCCGGCAGGGGGTCGCTGCCCGCACCCTGATCTTCGCGATCATGGGGGTGGGCTGGAACGTCATGAGCGGGTACGGCGGCATGTTCAGCTTCGGGCACGCCGCCTTCTTCGGGATCGGCGCCTACACTGACGCCTACTTGCTTGTCGAGCACGGCATCTCGCCGTGGCTCTCCCTCGTGGTCGGCGCCGCGCTGGCGGCCCTGTTCGGGGTGGCGATCGGGTGGCTGTGCCTGCGCTACAGGTTGGAGGGCGCGTACTTCGCGCTCGCCACCTTCGCGTTCGCTCAGATGCTGCTGCTGCTCGCGTCCAACTCCACGGCACTGCAGGACACTCGCGGCTTCAACATCCCCATCCTCAGCGAGTCGTCGTGGCTGAAGATGCAGTTCCCCGTCGGAAGCCCCAACTACCTCTGGATCGTCAGTGGCCTGCTGGTTCTCGCACTGGCGGTCAACCTCACGATGGCGCACGTCCGAACCGGCCAGTACATCATGGCGATTCGAGACGATCACGTGGCGGCCGAGTCCCTGTCCATCCCCGTCATGCGCTACCAGCTGGCGGCAGTCGCCGTCAGCGCTGCGATCACCGCCACGGCCGGTGTCTTCTACACGCAGTACTACCTGTACGTGAACCCCGAGAACGCCTTCGGCGCCAACGTCTCGGTCGAGGCGATCGTCCCCGCCGTGATCGGTGGCATCGGCACGCTCTGGGGTCCGCTGATCGGAGCCGCCGTCATCGGGCCGCTGTCGGAGGTGACCGCGTCGGTCCTGCGCAGCCCGCCCGCCTTCTTGTCGTTTCTCTCCGGCCGTAGTGGCCTGGACGTGGCCATCTACGCGACCCTGATCATCGTCATCGTGATCTTCCTCCCGAAGGGCATCTACGGCAGCATCCGGGACCGGTGGCGCCGATGACGCTCTTGCACATCGAGAAGCTGTCGAAGTCCTTCAGCGGGCTCCGTGCCCTTCACGATGTGAACCTGGACGTGGAGGCCAACGAGTTCCTGGGGATCATCGGTCCGAACGGTGCCGGTAAGACCACCCTCTTCTCCGTGGTCGCGGGACAGCTGCCCCCCAGTGCCGGCCAGCTGTTCTTCGACGGCCAGGACATCACCGGGTGGTCGGCATCGCGGACTGCCGCCCATGGCGTGGTCCGCACCTTCCAGCTCATGCGGCCGTTCGAGAGCATGACGGTCTTGGACAACGTTGCGGTCGCCGCACACGCCCACCACCGCCGGCGTCGGGATGCCCTGCGCGCGGCGGAGGAGGTACTCGAAAGGGTCGACCTGGCGGCGGAGCGGGATCGACCAGCCGCGGTGCTCCCCACCGCCGGTCTCAAGCGACTAGAGCTGGCCCGGGCGCTCGCCCTCCGCCCTCGACTGCTGTTGCTCGACGAAGTGCTCGCCGGGTTGGTCCCGACCGAGCGCCTGCCCCTCATCGACCTGCTGCGGGGCCTGCGCGACGACGGCATGACCATCGTCTTCATCGAACACATCATGGCTGCAGTGATGGCGCTCTCCGACCGCGTGGTGGTGCTGCACGAGGGCGAGGTCCTGGCCGAGGGATCTCCGGACCAGGTCACCGCAGACCCTCGTGTGGTCGAGGCCTATCTCGGAGAGGAGTCCCTCATTGCTGAGGCTTGAGGGGGTGTGCGCCGGCTACCGCCGCCTGGAGATCCTGCACGAGCTGGACCTCGAGGTCCACGCCGGTGAGATCGTCGCGCTCATCGGGGCCAATGGGGCGGGGAAGACCACCACGCTCCGCACCATCTCCGGCATGCTCACCCCGCGAGTGGGGCGCATCCTGCTCGAGGACGAACCCATCCAGGGGCTGCGTCCCGACAAGATCGTGCGGCGAGGGCTGATCCACGTCCCCCAGGACCGCGCCCTCTTCGGCCGGTTGACGGTGCAGGAGAACCTCGAGATGGGAGCGTACGTCCGCCCCCCGCAGGGCCGGTCGAAGACCCTGGCCGAGGTCTTCGACTTGTTCCCCATCCTCAGGGACCGCCTCCAGCAGCGAGCCGACACCATGTCGGGCGGGCAGCAGCAGATGCTCGCGCTCGGACGGGCCCTCATGTCCGAGCCACGCCTGCTGACCCTCGACGAGCCGTCGATCGGATTGGCTCCGAACCTCGTCTCGGCAATGTTGGAAGCCGTCCAACGCATCCGCGACAGTGGTGTGACAGTCCTACTCGTCGAGCAGAACGCTGCCCACGCCCTGCGCATCAGCGACCGCGCCTACGTCATGGAGAGCGGCGCGATCGCGGTCAGTGGGCTTGGCAAGGACCTCATCGACGACGCCCGCGTGCGCAGCGCGTATCTGGGGATGTGACCGGAGCAGCGCATGAGCCGAGCTAGAGCGAAGGGAAAGCACGAACATGCGGATCAAGGCGATCACACCAATCCACGTCGGTGCCGACGAACTGTCCCGGCGGCAGCAGCGCTACCACCGCTTGTCCCCTCACGGACTGCACGTCGATCTGGTCGACCTTCGCGGTGACCAGGGGGTGCCTCGAGCGCTGGAGACGTCCGCAGACATCCGCCGCTCGGAGGCGCTGGTGCTCGAGGAAGCGGAACGGACCAGCCCCAGCGAGTACGATGCCGTGCTCCCTGACTGCGTGCTCGACCCCGGAGTCGGGACCACGTTGGAGAACGGGCTCCCGCTGCTGGGCATCCTCCGCCTCTCCACCTCCGTCCTGATGGGACTGGGTCTGCCGTTCGCCGCCGTGGCTCGCAACCAGGCCATCGCGGACGAACTTGCGGCGCGTGTCAGGGACTATGGCTGGGACCGCATGTTCCAGGGCGTACGCGTGCTCGATCTGACCTTCGACGACATCTCCATGGGCAACAGTTGGGATGCGGCCATCACCGAAGCCGTCGCAGAACTGACCGAGGCAGGCGCTGTCATCAACGGCTGCTCCGCCGTGGACGTTCGCCCTGGCCGTCCCGGGCCGGCCATCGTCGACCCCACGGCCGCGGCACTGCGGGCAGCGGCCGTCGCTGCGGAAACCGGGCTTCTGAACCCGGCGCTGAGCGGTGCCGGCGCATGAGCGACGCCAACCCGGACCTGATCGTCGCCGGAGCTGGCGGCGGCCTGGTCGCCGCGCTCCGCGGCGCCCAACTGGGCCTGTCGGTCCTCGTCGTGGAAGCCAGCAAGCACTTCCAGCGCGGCAACAACACCGCCATGTCGACCGCCATGGTCCCGGGGGCCGGCACCCGCTGGCAGATGGAAGCGGGCATCGACGACTCCCCGGAGAGATTCGTCGAGGACATCCTCGCCAAGACCCACGGCGAGGCGGACCGCGCCTTGGCCCGGGGCCTCGCCGAGGTCAGCGGCCGACTCGTCACGTGGCTCGCCGACGATGCCGGACTTCCGATGAGCCTCGTCACGGACTTCCCCTACCCGGGGCACTCGCGGCTGCGTTGCCACACGGTCCCGGGTCGCTCAGGGCGCCGCCTCCTCGCCGGCCTGGTGAAGGCGGTCCACGACCACGACGCCATCATGATGCTGGCTCCGGCCCGGTTGACCCGGGTGCACGCCACGGACGGGGCCGTGAGCGGTGTCGGGATCACGTACCCGGATGGTCGGGTGGAGGACATCGACACCTCAGCGGTGCTGCTCGCGACGAACGGCTACGGCGCCGACGAGGAGCTCGTTGCCCGCTACATCCCCGAGATCGCGGGCGCGGTCTACCACGGCAGCGCGGAGTCGCGCGGGGACGCACTGCGATTGGGCACCGGACTGGGCGCTGACACCGCCTTCCTCGACGCCTACCAAGGCCATGCCGCTCTGGCCATGCCGGCGGGAACCCTGGTGGGCTGGGCGACCGTGATGCACGGGGCGATCCTCGTCAACCACCAAGGTCAGCGGTTCGGTGACGAGACCGTCGGATACTCCGAATATGCGCGGGAGGTCCTGCGCCAGCCCAGCGGGGCTGCCGTCCTCGTCCTCGACCGCCGCATCCACGACGCCTGCCTTGCCTTCACTGACTTCCGTGACACCGTCGACTCCGGTGCCTTGCGCTGGGCCGACTCTCCCGGTGAGCTGGCTGCGGCTTTCGACCTCGACCCTGACAGTCTGGCCCGCGAGCTCGACGCGGTCGCGGCACTCGCCACCGGGCACGGCGAGGACTCCTTCGGTCGCCGAGTGTGGGAGCAGCCTCTCCACCCCCCCTATGCCGGGGTCAGGGTCAGCCCGGCGCTGTTCCACACCCAGGGTGGGCTGCGGGTCGACGGGCAGGCGCACGTGCTGCATCCGGACGGCTCGCCGGTCCCAGGGCTCTACGCCTCCGGCGGCGCCGCCATGAGCATCTCGGGCCACGGGCCGGGCGGGTACCTTGCCGGAAACGGTCTCCTCCCTGCGCTCGGGCTGGCCCTCCTCGCCGCCGAGGACGTCGCGGAAGGGCGCGGACAGTGAACCAGGCGTGGATCTGTCGCACCTGCGCCGTCCAGTACGAGCCCTCGCCCCTGCCGCCCGCGTCCTGTCGGATCTGTTCGGACGAGAGGCAGTACGTGGCTCACGACGGGCAGCGCTGGACCACTCTCGATGAGCTCGAGGGCGCCGGCTACCGCGTGGACTTCAGGGACCTGGAACCCCGACTGGTCGGCCTCGGCGTCGAGCCCACGTTCGGCATCGGGCAGCGGGGCGTGCTCGTGCTCACTCCCGAAGGAAACCTGCTCTGGGACCCTCCCGGCTACCTCGATGCGGCTGCCGTCGATCGCGTCCGCGCGCTCGGCGGCCTCGCAGCGGTCGCAGCCTCCCACCCGCACTTCTACGGAGTGCAGGTCGAGTGGAGCACACTCTTCGAGGCGCCGCTGTGGGTCAACACGGACGACGAGGAGTGGCTGGTTCGTGGCGGCCCGACGGTGCGGCTCTGGCGCGGCCGGGCTCAACCCCTACCCGGCGTCGACCTCATCCAGTGCGGCGGCCACTTCGCCGGTAGCAGCGTGCTTCACGTGCCATCCGCCGCCGACGGGCGAGGCGCCCTGCTCACCGGGGACACCATCACGGTCACGATGGACCTCGGCCGAGTCAGCTTCATGCGGAGCTACCCCAACCACATCCCGCTGCCCGCCGAGGCCGTTCGCCGAGTCGTCGATGCCGTCGCGGACCATCGCTATGACCGCATCTACGGCGGCTGGTGGACTCGAGTCGTCGAACAGGATGCGGCGCAGGTCGTCGCCGACTCCGCGGCCAGCTACCTCAGCTGGTTGTCGGGGGAGGCGTGGCGTGAGCAGGACTGCAGCCGTGGCTGAGCTCCCCGAGTCGGTTGAGCGGGCAGTCCGTCGTTTCATGGCCGAGGAGGCTCGGTTCGCTCAGCTCACCACCGTCGACGCCGAGGGTTTCCCCGTCACCCGAACAGTGGGCGCAACCCTCAACGACGACTGGACGGTGCACCTGATCCAGCGGCGTCACCACAGGCGACTCGCCCAGCTGCGCGCCAATCCCCGGCTGGAACTGGCTTGGGTCGGCTCCCCTGCACCGGGGGCCACCAACGAGGAGCCTGCCGTCTACGACTTCGGCTGGCTGCCGCCTCGCGTCGTCTTCGTCCGCGGAACGGTCGAGTTCCAGACTGCGGAGTGGACACTGGCGCACTACCGGCGGGAGTCCGCGCGCCTGCTCAGCCAGGGTCATACGAAGGCTCCCGATCGAGACGACGATGACGTCCGACGCAACCTGGCCGGTCTGGTGGTGCGGCCTGCCGTGGTCCGCGTCGAAGGGTTCGGCTGCAACGCACAGTCCTTCACCTGGCGACGGGAGAGCGAGACATGATCAAGACGATCCTTGGCTATGACATCCAACCCGGGGTGAGCGAGCAGGAGTACGAGGACTGGCTGTTCAACGTCCACGCACCGGACCTGCTCGCCAATCCGCATCTGGACAAGTTGGTCTTCAACAAGGTCCTGCGGCCCGTGACCAAGGCCACCGGCGATACCCCGGTCCACGGATCCAGCTTCTATCGGATCGCCGAGATGCACTTCGCCGACGAATCGGCCTACCAGCGCTACGTGCAGTGGTTCGAGGAGCACCCCGTGCCTGCCGGACGGAGCCCGCAAGGTCGCACGGCATTCCGCTTCTACGTGCTCGCCGAGCCCGTCGAGGTGACCCGGGAGGCTGGGCCAGCCGCCTGAGCGGACCTCCGGGCCGACGGGGGTCGCTGCGTGATCCGCCGGGAGGGCGGTGGCCATTCGCCACCCACCGTTTCCCTGTGCCTCCTCCCGGCGCTCCTGGTGAGCGCATGCACTCGGTCGCCCCCCGGGTCAGGCGCTGGTCGTGCAGCCGGTCGATGCCCAGGCCCAGCTCGGTGCGACCGAAGGTGTCCGGCAGGGCGTCGAGCACGAAGGTGGAGTCCGTCTGGTCGCCGCCGAGCTCGCGCAGCTGCTGCACGAAGGATGCCCGCGAGTACGTCGCCTGCCTCTGGGCGGGCAGCACCGCGCGGGTCGCGGCGGGCCCATCGCCACCCCGCCAATGCCCCTGGTCATCGCCGGCGTCGTCCAGGACGCCGACTACCACCGGGAGCACGTCGAGCCGTTCCTCGACGGCGTGCGGGTCACCTATGTCGGTCCGGTCGGATCGACGGAGCGCGACCGGCTCCTGGGCGGCGCCAGGGCCCTGCGCCACCTCATCGAGGTCGACGGCC
Organism: uncultured Actinomycetota bacterium; assembly: GCA_963730165.1. Taxonomy (GTDB): domain Bacteria; phylum Actinomycetota; class Actinomycetes; order Actinomycetales; family Dermatophilaceae; genus DASSQJ01. The sequence goes on along the minus strand of CAVSQS010000005.1, from coordinate 670,100 downwards.
CGTTCGGCCTCTCCGTCGTCGAGGCGATGGCCACCGGGACCCCCGTCATCACCCGCGCGCGGGGGTCGATGCCCGAGATCGTGCGGCAGGGGGTCACCGGCTTCCTCGTCACCGGGCTGGACGGAGCCGTCGAGGCCGTGCACGCGGCCGCCCACCTCGACCGGGGCGCCTGCCGGGCCGACGCCATCGCGCGGTTCTCGGCCGAGCGGATGGTCGGCGACTACGAGGCGCTCTTCGCCTCGGTGATCCACGGCCGGCCCCCGACGGGGTCGACCGTCGAGGGCGCGCAGGAGTAGTGCTCGCGCCCGGGTCGGGGCCCACGGCGAGCCCGCCACAGCCCGAGGCGCGCACGCCCGCTGGAGGCGAGGGTGCGGCCCTCGTGCGCCGCCGGCCGGTCCTCAGGAGGTGGCGGAGCCCGGGTAGCTCGTGCAGTACGGCTCCCCGCCGGCCAGCGGGTTGTGCATCGTCAGGTAGGGCCGGTCGCTGCAGACGTCGACGACGAGACCGTCCTGGAGGAACCGGGCCTTCTGGTAGGCGCCGGCCGGCTCGCGCCGGGGGTGCTCGTGCGGGTCCTCGCCGTAGTCGGCCGGGATGTTGCCGTTCGGCGGCGTGGCGTTGCCGGAGTCCCAGTAGACCATCGCCGAGCCGCGGTACGGGTAGGTCGCGGTCGGGGTGTAGTACGGGTTCTCCTCCCAGTGCTTGCCGGGGAGAAGGGCCGGGACCATGAGCTTGGCACCGATGGTGCGCGCCTCCACCTCGGCGGCGACGTTCGCCACCTGGTGGTCGCCGATCGCCACGTGCATGAGAATCTCGTGCTGCGGCGTGTTCGGCAGCGGGTCGGCCGTCATGTGGTTCGCGTAGCCGTTGGCCTCGGCGCGGTCCCAGAGCATCTGGAGCAGGACGAAGATCAGCTGCTGCTCCTCGGGCTGCGGGTAGGCCTGGTAGAGCAGGCCGGCGAGGTAGGGGTTGTTCTCGAAGTCGACGCTGCGGTTGAGCAGGGTCGAGTAGTTCATGCCGGGGACGCCGAGCACGCCGCGCTGCGCGTCGGGGGTGAGGGCCATGTAGGCGCCGCCCATGATCGCGCCCTGGCTGTTGCCGTCGTACGCCAGCGGCGAGGTGCCGCCGCGCGGGGCGGTCCGGATGGCCGGGGTCGAGGTCCCCTTGCCGCGCTGCACCCGGAAGGCCGCGTCGCTCGCGAAGCCGTCGTGGTGGACCAGGGCCCGCCCGACGTACATCAAGTCGAGGAACCCCTGCTGGGAACGGTCGGCGACGGTCTCGAAGCCGGAGATGTCCGTCATCAGCCCGACGACCGTCTGCTGGTCGTCCTGGGCCATGCCGATCCACGGGGTGGCGCAGGTGGCGTAGCCGCGCAGGCGCATCTGCAGGCCGGAGCCGCCGTTGACCTCCGACGGGCTGCCGAGGAGACCGTGCCCGTAGAGGAGCGGCAGCGCGCGGGCCTTCCCGTCGACGGCGGACTGGGGCAGGTCGCAGATGAACCGGGCCTGCAGGGTGCCGTTCTGGTCGGGGATGCCGTCGTGGTCCGGGTCGTTGAACACCGACCCCGTGCGCCCGTCAGGGGTGTTGAGGAAGTTGGGGACCGTGACCGTGCCCTCGACGCGTCGGGCGGTGCCGTTGTTCGTCGCCGGGTCGAGGTCCTGCACCGAGGTGACGCTGAACTGCGGCGACTTCCCCTGGACGCGCAGGTCGGCGAGGTCGGTGTCGCCGAGCTGCGCGAACGCCTCGTCCCGCATGTGCAGCACGGGCGCGGTGAGGGACTGGCGGGAGGCCACCGTGAAGTCCCAGGTGAGGTAGAGATCCTGCCGCGCGACGCCGGCCCGGGACAGGGTGGCGAAGAGCGAGTCCAGGTGCGCTGTCCGGGGGTCGTCGACCTGCCCGTCGCGGTACGCGGCGAACGCGCTGCTCGCCGGGATGACCTCTCCGCTGCCGTTCTTCAGGTGTCGCAGGGCGACGATGTACCGGTGCCCCTCGGTGAGGTTGACCGCCGGGCGCACGATGAGCAGCTGCTGGCCGAGGTCGGTGTAGGCGCCGGCGCCGGCCCGTTGGGCGTCGTCGAGCGGGTGCTGGTCGATCTCGGACCAGAACGGGACCCGCTCCCCGGTGTCGGCGTCGAGGAGCACGATCGGGGCGTCCGGTGCGCGGTAGCGGTCGATGTCGGCGAGCTGGTCGCGGTAGTCGAAGTATCCGAGCTCGTTGGGCGCGGCGGCGGAGTGCGGCTGGTCGCTCGTGCCCCACGTCTGGTGCAGGTCGATGCCGGGCACGTAAGTGAGGATCGGGGAGCCCGGCGAGAAGCCGTCGTTGCGGTTCCAGGACGTGGGGTCGACGGGCCGTCCGGTGAGCTGGCTGACCGGCGTCGACGTCGCCTCCAGGTGCACCCGGCGACCGGTGGCGCTCGTCGGGTCGGCGACCGTGAAGACGTCGTTGGGGAACGGCAACAGGCAGAGGGCCGAGTCGAGGTCGTCGCACGCCAGGGTCGGCGGCGGGGCCGCCTCGTTCGCCCCCGGCGGCTGGGCCGCGGTGACCGCTGCCGTGGCCGCCGTCATGGCGGTCACCACCCCGGCCACGAGAACCATGCGGATCCGCCACCACGCTGTCGCCATACCGAGTTCTCCCCTCCTGAGTCGCACTGTCAAAGGAAGTACCCGGCGGTCGTCCTGTCAAGGGTTGCGCGCCATCCGGCGTGGTGCGCAGCATTCGACGCCTTCGTCGATTGCGGACCGGCGGGGGTGGTCCGAGGCGCCACCCCGAATGCGAGCTAACCGCCTCCGAGGCGGCGCGCGCGCTGGTTCAGGCCCATCTCCCCGTACGGGTAGTCGGTGGCACGCAGGTCGCTCGCCTCGTCGAGCAGTGAGCACTCCTCGGCCGTGAGCTCGAGCCCGGCCGCCCGCAGGTTCGTCTCGAGCTGCCCGGTCGTCCGGGCACCGATGATCGTCGAGACCACCGCGGGACGGTTGTTGACCCAGGCGAGCGCGACCTCGGCCATGGAGACCCCACGGCTCTCGGCGACCCGGCCCACCGCGTCGACCACCCGCCACGTCCGCTCGCTCCCGCGTCGGTCGTACGCCTCCATCCCGCGACCGGGGTCCTCGCCGAGCCGCGTCGCGCCGGTCGGCCGCTGGTCGCGGCGGTACTTGCCGGAGAGCCAGCCCCCACCGAGGGGGCTCCACGGCAGCAGGCCCATGCCGGCGTCGAGCGCCGCGGGCACGATCTCCCACTCGATCTCACGGACGATGAGGCTGTACTGCGGCTGCAGCGTCACCGGCTCCCGCAGACCCAACGCCCGTGCGGTGAGGACGGCCTTCGTCAGCTGCCAGCCGGTGAAGTTCGAGAGGCCGTAGTACCGGATCTTCCCGGCCCGTGCGAACCCGTCGAGCGTGCGCAGCGTCTCCTCGAGCGGGGTGTGCGGGTCGTAGGAGTGCACCTGGTAGAGGTCGACGGCGTCGACCCCGAGCCGACGCAGCGACGCGTCCAGGGCGCGGGTCAGGTGACGTGCGGACAGGCCGTTTCCGTTGGGGGTGGGGTCGGTGGCGAACCGGCCCTTGGTGGCGATGACCACACGCTCGGTGACCTCGGTCGGGCGCGCCGCCAGCCATCGGCCGATGATCTCCTCGGAGACGCCCGCGGAGTAGACGTCCGCGGTGTCCACGAGCGTGCCCCCGGCATCGAGGAACACGTCGAGCTGTTCGTGCGAACCGGCCTCGTCGGTCTCGGCCCCGAAGGTCATGGTGCCGAGGCACAGCTCCGAGACCGCGCAGCCACTGTTGCCCAGCAGTCGGTAGCGCATCGCTCCACCCTAGCCCGGGGGGTCGGTCCCCTCGTGGGCCGATGCTGCCTGTTCGGAGTGCGGTGAGGAGGCCCGGTCCGCGCCTCGCCCGGTGCGCGTCGCCGACCGGGCCTCTCCCGGCCAGAGGTTCTCGGCGGCCAGCTCCCACCCCGGCGCCATCGGCGCCCGGTGCAGGCGTCGGGCGCGGGACGTAGGGTGGCACGCCGTGAGCAGCCATCCGGGCGACGTGCTGGACGCGCTCGTGGCCTCGGGGCACGAGCCGGGCGGCGTCGTGGCGGTCGTGCGCGGTGGGGTGCTCGAGGTCGACCACGCCGTCGGGGCCCGTGACGGTTCCTCGCCGTGGGCCTCGGACACCCTCGTCATGACGTTCTCGGTGGCCAAGCCGTTCGCGGCGCTGGCCGTCCTCGACGCCGTGGCCGAGGGACACCTCGGCCTGGGCCAGCGGGTGGCCTCGGTCTGGCCGGAGTTCGCGCAGGCGGGGAAGGACGCCACGACGATCCGGCACCTGCTCTCACACCAGGCGGGGCTGCCGGCGTTCCCCGAGGCCGCCTCGCAGGTCGAGTACGACGACCGCGAGGCGCTCGTCGCCCTCCTGGCCGCCGCCGCCCCGGTCCACCCGCCCGGCGACGGCATCGCGGAGCACGCGCTGACCTACGGCCACCTGCTCGACGAGGTGCTGCGACGCGCCACCGGCGAACCGCTCGCCGACCGGTTCGCGCGCATCGCCGCGGCGGACGGGTGGGACCTGCACCTACGGGTGGACGAGGCCGACCTCGGCCGGGTGGCGACCCTCGTCGAGCCGAGCCCGGCCTGGCGCTCCGACTACCTTGCCGACCCGCGGTGGGGCCCGGCGCTGGGCCGCCCGCCCGGCCTGCTCGAGCCGGGGGTGCTCAACTCCGACCGGTTCCGGCGCACCGCCTTCCCCGCCGTGTCCCTCCACGCCACCGCCGTGTCGCTGGCGCGCTTCTACGACGACGTGGTGCGGCCCGGCGGCACGGTCGCGACCCGCCTCGGGCACGACCTCTGGCGGCAGTACGTCGAGCCGGCGGCCTCCGGTCACGACCTCGTCATCGACCGACCGGTGGCCTGGGCGCTCGGCGTGCAGGTCAGCGACGAGGGCGGCAGGGTCGAGCTGGGCATGGGTGGTGCGGGCGGCTGCAGCGCCTGGGCCGACCCGGCCTCCGGCTACGGCGCCGCCTTCGTGACCCGAGGCCTCGGCGGGCACGACCGTGCCGACGCGGTCTGGGCGGCGGTCTCGGCCGAGTTCGGCACGCCCACCGCGTGACCGTCGACCAGCCGGTGGGTGTCGCGCCGTCGAGGTGAGGGCCCCCGCAGCCGCCGGTCCGGCGACTGCACCCGGACTCAGTCCCCGGACGGCTTCTTCGTGTCGAGGAGGCGGAGCAGCTCCATCGGGAGCGGGAAGGCGATGACCGAGTTCCGCTCGGCCCCGATCTCGAGCAGCGTTTGGAGGATGCGCAGCTGGAGGGCGGCGGGGTGCTCCTCGAGGATGGCGGCGGCGTCACCGAGGTTGTGGGCCGCCTCCTTCTCACCGAGCGCGTGGATGATCTTGGCCCGCCGGTTCCGCTCCGCCTCGGCCTGGCTGGCCATGGCCCGCCGCATCGACTCGGGGAGGATGACGTCCTTGACCTCGACGATCGTCACCTTGACCCCCCACGGGTCGGTGACCGAGTCGATGATCCGCTGGAGCTGGATGTTGATCTCGTCGCGCTTGGTCAGCAGGTCGTCGAGCGAGGTCTGGCCGAGCACGCTCCGCAGGGTCGTCTGGGCGACCTGCTGGGTGCCGTACCGGTAGTCGTCGATCGAGAGCACCGAACGCGCGGCGTCCACGACGTTGAAGTAGGCGACGGCGTTGACCCGGACGGTGACGTTGTCCTCGGTGATGACGTCCTGGGGCGGGATGTCGTACGTCTGGGTCCGCAGGGTGACCCGCACGAGCCGGTCGATGACCGGGATGATGAAGATCAGCCCAGGCCCCTTGAGCGGTTGGATCCGGCCGAGCCGGAAGATGACGCCGCGCTCGTACTCCGGCAGCACCTTGATCGCCGCCATGAGGATGATGACGACGAGGATCACCGCCAGCGCGATGCCGATGAGCAGTCCGCTACTCATGGTCGTCCTTTCCGGTTGCGAGGGTGGCCTGGGTGGGGTGGTCGGGTGGGGCCGGCTCGGCGAGGAGGGTCAGCCCGTCGAGGCCGACGACCCTCGCGCTGCCGCCGTCGACGAGCGGCCCGCCGACACTGCGCACCGTCCACCAGGCCCCGGCGGCGAACGTGCGTCCGGTCTCGCCCGTCACGCGCTCGACGTGCACGTCGCGGCCGAGCAGGACGTCGGCGCCGGTGGTCGAGGAGCGCTGGTGGCGCGTCCGGTGGGCCAGCCGCGCCGCGACCACCGCACCCGCGAACATGACGAGTGCGACGGGCACCGCGGCCCAGAGGTCCACGGAGATCCCGGTCGCCTCGTCGAAGAGGAACGCGGAGGCGAGCACGAGGACGGCAGCGCCACCGAAGGCGAAGCCCCCGATCCCGGGCGCGAAGAGCTCGGCGACGAAGAGTCCGAGGGCCAGGACGAGCAGCAGGACCCCGACGACGTCGACCGGCAGGACGGACAGGCTGAACAGGGCGAGCAGGAGGGCGGTGGCGCCGGTGGCGCCGGCGACGCCGATGCCGGGGGTGGCGAGCTCGTAGATCAGGCCGAGGGTGCCGAGGGTGAGCAGGAGGAAGGCGATGTTCGGGTCGGCGAGGAACTGCAGCACCGACCGGAAGAACCCCATGTCCTCCCGGACGACCGTCGCACCCGCGGTGTCGACGGTGACCTCGCGGTCGCCCACCACGGTCACGACCCGGCCGTCAGCGAGGTCGAGGGCCCTGGCGAGGTCGGTGGCGACGCCGTCGACGACACCGAGCTCCACGGCCTCGCCGACGCTCACCGAGCGGCCCTCGGTCACCGACTCGACGGCGAAGTCGACGTCCCGACCCCGCAGCTCGGCCAGGGCCCGCGCCTGCGAGGCCGCGTCGTTGACGATCTTGGTGCCGAGGTCCTCGCCCTCCATCCCGACCGGGGTCGCCGCCCCGATCGTGGTGCCGGGGGCCATGACCGCCACGTGCGAGGCGTAGGTGATGACCGCCCCCGCGGACGCGGCGCGGGCGCCGTCCGGGCTGACGTAGACGACGACGGGCACCTCGCTGGCGAGGATGCCCTCGACGATGTCGCGCATCGCCGTCACGAGCCCGCCGGGGGTGTCGAGCTCGATGACGTACGCCGTGAAGCCACCGGCGTTGGCCCGCTCGAGGCCCGCCGCGACCTGGTCGGCCACGACGGGGGTGATGGCGCCGGAGACCTCGGTGGCGAGGACCTGGGGGGACGGCTCCGACTGCGCGTGCGCGGGGGCGCTCGAGCCGAGCGCGATCATGGCCCACCCGAACAGCGCCAGCATGGCGACCCTGGCGGCGGTTGTCCGGAAACGGCTCACATGACCACGTCCTCACCCTCATCCTACGGTCCGACCGGGCGCGTGGCACGCTGCTGGGGGACGACCACTGCACCCGGGAGGTGAGCCGTGATCGAGTGCCCGACCTGCGGCGAGTCCGAGGACCTCAGCGGCAGCCCCGCCGCCGACGACATCGAGATCACCTGCGGCGCGTGCGGCGCCGTCTGGCGGCGCGGCGACCCGCGGTGCAAGGGCTGCGGCGCCCCCGGTGGGGTCCCGCGCCGCCAGGTGATGACGCGCACGCCCCGCGGCAACCAGGTGGCGGTGGTCGGGCACCGCGAGGTGGTCCTCTGCCGCTCCTGCGACGCGGACGTGGTCGCCGAGTCCTCGTCGGCGCCGGTGCCGGAGGGGTACGTGTCGGTCTTCCTGTTCGGCAGGGACCTGCCGGAGACGCGCACCGCAGCTGCCGAGCCTCGGCCCGCGGTGACGCCGGCCCCGGCCCCCGCGGCGCGCGCCCAGGCGCGGCCCACCACCTCGAAGCGTGCCGAGCCGCCACCCCCGCCGGACACCCGTCACCCCGCCCCGCCGCGCGCGCTCGCCGAGCCCACCGCCCGTCAGGCGATCGAGGCCCACCTCGAGGCCGACGCCGGTGCCGACAGCCTCACCATGCTCATGCTGGGGCGCCACCTCGGGCCGAGCCGCCGCATCCGGGACCTCGACCAGCGCGCCGAGCAGGAGCGGCTGCGACGGTGGTTCGACGAGACCTGGAGCCAGGCGGACCCGGGCCGGCGGGAGGCGGCCCGAGCCGCCCTGGCCGACGCGCTCACGCTCTGGCGGGCCCGGGGGTGGCTCCGGCCGGACACCCTGCAGCGGCTGGACTGACGGGCGCACGGGCGTCGTGCGCCCGGATGCGCGCACACGGCATCGGGCGGGACCGAGTGGTCCCGCCCGATGCCCGGCTGCTCAGGCCGTCGCCAGCTCGTTGGCGACCACGGCGGAGCGCTCCTGCGGGGGACCGGGCAGGCCTCCCTGGATGGTGGGCAGCTTCTTCATCAGGACGTCCTCGATGAAGGTGTCGCTGGACTGCTTCGAGTCCCATGAGGCGACCACCAGCCAGCCGCCGTCGGTCGGACCGGCGAAGTGGTGGGTCTGCCCGTCGGGGAGACCGCCCGGGGGGTGCACGGCGTCGACGGTGGCCCGGTACTGCTCTTCGGTGCCGCCCTCGTAGAAGTGGGTGATGACGTAGGACATGATTTCTCCTTCGGTGGTGGTGGTGATGGTGTCGGGTACGGGTGCTGCGACCTGGTGTGGAGGCGCAGCTCAGATCGGACGGGCGACGAGGATGCTCGTCGGTGCGGCCGTGGGGACGATCTCCTCGAGGCGGAACCCGGCGCGGGAGAAGAGGTCGCTGAACTCGCCGGCGGTGCGCTCCTGACCGGGGACGATCGCGAGCGTCACCATGTCGAGCAGCTTCCCCAGGTGTGGCTGGTTGCCCGGGGGGATGACGCTCTCGATGACGACCAGGGTGCCGTCGTCCGGGATCGCTGCCCGGATCGACCTCAGGATCCGAACGCAGTCGGGGTCCTCCCAGTCGTGCAGGATGAAGCGCAGCAGGTAGGCGTCGCCCCCGGCGGGAACCCCGTCGAAGAAGTCGCCCCCGACGAGCTCGATCCGCTCCTGCTGCCCGCGGGCTCGGAGCGCGTCCCCGGCCGTCGCCACGACGTGCGGGAGGTCGAAGAGGACGCCCGAGGCGCCCGGGACCGTGTCGAGAACCGTGCTCAGCAGGGAGCCGTGGGCGCCGGCGACGTCGACGAAGCGGCTGAACGGCGAGAAGTCGTACGCGTCGACCGCCGCCTGCTCGGTCTGCGCTCCGAGACTGGCCATCGCCCTGGTGAACAGGCGCTTCTCGGGGGCGTGGTCCTCGAGCCACTCCCAGTACGATCGGCCCTCGATCCGGTCGAACGCCGGTCGGCCGTCCGCGACCGCCTCCTGCAGGCCGCCGAACCAGGCGTAGTGGGTCTCCATCCACATCATCGTCAGGTCCGCGAGCGAGCCGGGCCGGTTGCGGAAGAGCTGGCCGACGTCGGTGAGGCGGAACGTGCCGGGCGAGACCTCGTCGACCGCTCCGAACGCGCCGAGCGAGCGGAGCAGCCGGTAGGTGGCCGCGGTGTCGGTACCGGCGGTAGCGGCGATCTCTCCCACCGTGGCCGTCCGGTCTCCCAGGGCGTCGGAGATCCCCAGCTTGGCGAAGGAGTAGACGGCCTGCGCGGCGATGAAGCCACCCGCGAGCGACACGGCGACCTGCGGGGCGTGCGGTGCAGCCCCGGCGCCCGGACCGTGCGGGGGAACCGACGTCCTCGGCTCGATGGTCGTGGTCATGGCTTCCTCCCGGATGCGCCGCCACTCGGTCGGTCCGAGCGGGTGCCTCCACCAGACCACCGGATCCGGCGCGCGCGATAGCGGGAAACCCCGCGACCGTGCACCCGGGACCCCGCAGCGTGACCCCGTTGTCGCCTCAGGCGAGCGGACGCCCGATCGCCTCGGCGGCTCGGACGATCAGCTCGACCCTGCTGATGCCGTCGAACCTGGCCCGCGCACGGGCCACGTGCCCCTCGACGGTGCGCGGGGAGAGGTGCACCCGCGCCCCGATCTCGCTGTACCCGAGCCCGTCGACGAGAAGGCGCAGCACCTCGAACTCGCGTTCGGTGACGCCACGCTCGGCGAACGCCGGCGGGACGGGTGGTGCCAGCGGACCACGTGCCACCTCGTCGCCGTCCGCGGCAAGGGACCGAGCGCGCTCGGTCATGGCGACGAGGTGGGTGGACTCCAGCACCGGCACCGCTTCCGCCAGCCAGTCCACCGGCCGTCCGAAGCCGTGGCGCAGGCCACCCTCGGCCAGGAATCGCTGGAGCATCGCCCGGACCACGGGGATGTCCTCGGCCGCGCACAGGGCACGCGCCGCGAGGTCGTCCGCTCCGGCGGTGTCCCCGAGAACCGCGGCACCGACTGCGCCGGCGGCCGTGTGGATCGCCACGCCCAGCGGCCGGGTCGGCGATCGCGGCGTGACAGCTCCACCCTCGAGGGCGAGCGCGAGGTCGCCCCAGAACCACCACGGGACCTTGCCGCCGGGGTCGTCGAGGCGGTGTGGTGCGGCGACCCTGAGGGCCTCGAGCGTGCCGGCGCGGTCCTCGGTGACCATCGCCTGCACCACCGGGGCGGCCCGGGCCATCTCGCTCCACTCGTCGACCCGGCCCGAGTCGGCCATGCGGGCCAGCCACCGGTCGACGGTGCCGGCGTCCCCGCGGGCGGCCCCCCAGAACGCGAGCGCCGTCATGAGTGGCGCCTCGAGGGGCTCGAGCCCGAGGCGGCGACAACGCCCGACGAGGGCCTCGCCCTCGTCGTCGAGATCAGGTGGCTGGAAGATCTCGGCGAGCCCCGTCAGGGTCAGGTGCTCGGCATGGATCGCCAGTCGCAGCGCCCCGGCGTCGAGGGCGTCCCGCCGTGCCCGAACCAGCAGGTCCGGCGGGCGACTCTCGAGGAAGTCGATGGTGCCGAGCTCGAAGCGTGCTGCCGCCACCCGGTGCGTGGACCCCATCCGCTCGGCGATCTCGAGGGCCGAGGCGAAGGCTCGCTGCGCGGCAGCCGTGTCGTGACGTTCGCGGTCCACCCGTCCCTGGAGGGTCGATCGCTCGTACCGCAGGTGGGCCGGGACGTCGGGGGTGTCCGGCATCCCACGAAGCAGCCGGCCGGCCGACTCGGCGTCTCCCGCCTCCAGACGGAGTGAGACGGCCAGCAGCGCGAGCTCGACCTGCCGGTCCGCCCGGCCTCCTCCGGTGGCGCTCGCGACGAGCATCTCGGCGTCGTGGATGCGCCCGGCGTCCCGCAACGCCCGAACGCGGGCGAGCACCAGACGGTGGTGGTGTTCCTCGTCGGAGCACGTCAGGTCGTGGGTCTCGGCGATGGCCTCCGCGGCCTGGCCGGCCTCGACCAGCGCTTCGACCAGGCCGACGCGAACCCCCTCGTCGTCGCGCAGCGCGAGCGACTGGCGGTAGAGCTCCTGGGCAGAGGAGAGCGCGCCGATTCTCGCGGCCTCGTCCCCGGCCTCGGCGAGGAGCGTCGCGGCCTCGAGGGTCCGGCCGGCGTCGCGGGCGAGGCGGGCCCGACAGGCCGGCGGGGCGTCGGGGAGTGCCTCGAGTGCCCGCTCGGCGAGCTCGGTCCGCTCGACGGCGAGCATGCTGTCGAGGATCGCGATCCGGGTGAGCACGTGGACGAAGTGGGTGCCGTCGGCCGAGACGAGGCCCACGTCCACGGCGGCTCGCAGGGCGGTGACCACGCTGCGTCGGTCGACGTCCGCCACCATCGCGGTGTCGCTCACCGCGATGTCGTCACCCAGCAGCGCTGCGGCGGCGACCACCTGACGCGCTTCGGGGCGCAGCGAGCCGAAGCGTCCGAGGACGACGTCCGCGAACGTCGAGGGCGCCGACGGCCAGCCGCGGACCACCGCTTCGAGGCCCTCGGGCTCGGCGGCCAGCGCGGCGACGACGAGGGGGACGCCCCCCGACCAGCGATGCACGGCGCGCGCGGCAGCATCCCCGATCGGTCCGGCGATGGCCGCTGTCAACGTGGCCGTCTGGTGGAGGTCCAGGGGCGAGATCTCCAGCGTCGTCGCCACGCCCACCTCGTTCGACCGCCGCAGCAGCGCCCCGACCTCGCCGCCGAGGTCGCGTGCGGTCAGCAGCAGCCCGATGCCGGCCTCCGCGGCGTGGTCCGCGACGTACTGGATCGCCGCGAGGCTGTCGGTGTCCGCCCAGTGCAGGTCCTCGATCGACACCAGCCGGCCACCGCAGACGTGGAGCACGACCTCACCGAGCGTGATCGGGCTGATGCTGGGGACCGCTCGGTCGTCGACGGACACGAGGCGGTTCACCAGGTCCTCGTAGTCACTCGCGGCTCCCCCGGTGGCCGCCGCCCTGGCCACGACCTCGACGAGCGGACGGTACGGCTCGGCCGTCCCCAGGTCGGTCGCCCGACCCGACACGGTGACGACCCCGAGCTCCCCCGCCCGTCGCAGGGCGACACGCACGAGGTGCGACTTGCCGATGCCGGCGCCCCCCACGAGGGAGAGGCTCGCGCCCCGGCCCGCGGCCACGTCGCGGATGAGTCGGTCGAGCTGCGCGATGACGTCCTCGCGTCCGACCGTCTCGTGGTCGATCACGAGGCTCGACCCAGTGAGCGCCCGGGCGGGGAACCGTCAGGCGCGCCGGAGATCGTGCCGTGCGGCGCCATCGTCGGCAGTCTCCACCAGACGTCGCTCCGCGACAAGCCCGCGCCGGGCCGTGCCATCAGGAAACCGGACGGCGCGTCCGCCGCGGGGTGGGGAGCGCGGCCGGCCGCGCCCACGAAATCCCCAGCCCCCGGGGCTAGCGTGGCGACATGGCGGACAACGAGGTGATGCGGTTCGACAGCCAGGCGCCACCGGGGTCGCGCTCGCCGAAGTCCGTGTACGACGACGGCGAGGAACCCGACCCGCTCTACACGCTCGCGAACGAGCGCACCTACCTGGCCTGGCTGCGCCTGGCGGTCACCCTCCTCGCCGCGGCGGTGGCGGTCGACCGGCTCTTCCTCGAGCGTCCGCGCCACGGCAGCGAGGTCATCGCCCTGGGTCTCGTCGCGGTCGCCGTCGGCGCGTGCACCCTCGGGGTGCGTCGGTGGTGGGTGACCGAGCGCGCGCTCCGGCTCCGGCGCCCGCTCCCCGGTTTCGGCGCCCCGCTCCTCGGCGTGTTCGCGGTGCTGCTCGTGGCCGCGGGGACCGTCGTCCTCGTCGTGACGCCTCGGGGCTGAGGCCCGTGGCGACGCGGCCGGGGCGCCTCTGGGGTGCGCAGTACCCCTTCGAGCGCAACCACCTCCAGCGCGGCATCACCCTGCTCGGGCTCGGTGGGGTCTTCGGCGTCACCACGATCCTGCTCGTGCACGCGGATGTCCAGCAGACCCTCGGGGTCGCCCTCCTGGCCGCGGGCGTGGTCAGCGGCCTGGCGGCGCTCTCGCGGAACCGCTACGTCGAGGAGACCCGCCACGGGTTCGCGGTGCTGCGCACGCGCGGAGGCGGCTTCGTCGTCGGGTCGGCCCTGGCCACCGGCCTCGTCGCCGTCCTCGTCGTGCTCCTCGTGCTCACCTGAGGGGCGCGCCGTCGGGCCACCCGAGGGTAGGAGCACGATCCGCGCCCGTCCCGGCGGGTGCAGCACTCACGAGGCGAGGGCCTCGTCGCCGAGGTCCACCATGATCGAGTGGTCCTCCGGCCTGCGGAAGGCCACACGGCACCGCGGTGGTCGCTCGGTGGAGACCCAGCCCATCAGCGCCTCGAGAGCGGTGCGACGTGCCGCGTCGCCCTCGTGATCCGCGGCGTCCTCGCACACGGTGAAGTGCACGGTGTACTCGTCGTCCCCCCGGGCCGCGGCGAGCATGCGCAGGGTCTCGGGTTCCGGGTTGCCGTGCCGCCCGTCGCCGGAGAAGACGTAGTGGTCGGCAGGGACCGCCCGGAAGAACGCCTCGTCGACGTTGCGGCTGCTGCCGTGGTGCGGCACCTTGAGCAGGTCGACCCGGCACGTCTCCCCGTCGGACATCAGTCCGGTCTCCCGGAGACCGCGCGTGACGTCGTCACCGCGGGCATCCCCGGTGAGCAGCATCCGCCGCCCCGCCATCTCGGCGAGGACGACGATGCTCGCGAGGTTCGACGGCGAGGTGTCCTCCATGGCGGCCACCTCCGCTGCTGACCTCCGCTCCGCGCGGGTCGCGAGCCACCGCTGCCAGAGCGTGCGGAAGGCCTCGATCCGCTGGGGGGTGGGGCTGAGCACGTGGAATGTCAACCCGTGCCCGAGCTGTACTCCGGGGTCTCCTGCCGCCCGGGCGAGCACAAGGTCGTCGAAGCCGGGGTTGAGGGCACCCGTCGCCAGTCGTTCGGTGGCCCGGCGCAGTGCCAGGCCCTGGCCGACGCTGGCCACCACCGCGAGGTCGTCCTCGCTGCCCGACTCCTGCCGGAGGAGTGACTGCACCTCGGCAGCCGTTGGCCCGGCCAGGTCGTCGAAGCTGTTGTGCCAGAGTCGCCGTATCGCAAAGGGCAATGGCCTCTGGTCGGCGTCGGCGGAGAGCTCCTCGTCGTAGAGGTCGAGGATCCCGGTGATGTGGTCCTCGTCGATGTGGCTCACGACCACGAGCTCGAGCGGCAGGCTCTCCTCGGGCGCCCCGCAGCATCGCTCCCGCAACTGCGCGAGGCGCGGGCGGAGGTGGTCGGCGTACACGGACGGAGGCCCGCCGTCGATGACCGTCAGGCTCGGGTCCGTGGCAGTGCCGTAGTGGAGGATCAAGGCGTCGCCGTGCTTGGCGAAGACGGCCTCCAGGGTGAAGAGCATCGGAGCCTCCTGCGTGTTGCGGTCGGCGCCCACGTCACAGCGACTGGAGGGCGCGCAGGATGTCGAGGAGGCCGGCCCCCTGGAAGTACCGCTCCCTGCCCAGGTCGGTCGCCGTGGCGCACAGCACGCCCTTGATGCGCTGGGGGTTCCCGATGAGCTCGGGGTACCGGCACATGAGGAGTGCCGCGGCGCCACTGACGTGCGGCGCCGCCATGCTGGTGCCGTCGAGATACTCCTCCCGGTTGCCGGGGATCGTCGAGCAGATCTTCTCGCCGGGGGCCACCAGGTCGGGCTTCATCCGCCCATCAGCGGACGGTCCTCTGCTCGAGAAGTAGCTCACGCCGTACGTGTGGGGGTCCTGGCGGTGGGTCGCGCCGACGGTGATGACGGCCTCCGCGTTGCCCGGGTCGGTGATGCTCACGGTGGAGTAGGCCTCCTCGTCCCCGTAGCGGGTGAGGTACCGGGCTCGACCGTGGTTGCCGGCGCTCGCGACGACGACGGTCCCGGCCCCGACGAGTCGCTCGCACTCGTTGCACACCGGGGTGCGCCCACAGGCGTAGTTGGCGACCTGGTGGGGGATGGAGAGCGAAAGGTTGACGCCGTGCACCGCCACGTAGTCCCGTCGGGCGTTGAGGCTGCGGACGAACTGCAGGGCGGCGATGATCGAGAACTCGTCGCCGTACCCCTGCTCGTCGACGACCCGGAGGTCGTAGAAGTTGATCTCCGGGCACACTCCCGTCCGGACCGCGGGTCGGTCGTCGCGCTCGCTCGAGAACGGCAGCGCGTCGTCCGGGTCGTCGTCCGCGCGCCAGTCCGCCCCCAGGATTCCCGCCACGTGGGTCCCGTGATGGGACCTGGGCCTGCCCTCGGTCTCGTAGTTCTCGTCGTGCTTGACCTCCAGGGCCGGCTCGATCACCTCCCAGTTGACGAGGCGCCCCACCTTGAGGCTGCGCGCCAGCTCGGCCCGCTCCTCCTGCGACAGCAGTTCGAGGTACGGGGAGCTCTGGTCGGAGCTCAGCAGCTGCCGCACCCGTGTGAAGTCGTAGGTCTTGCGCACCCGTGAGCGGTTGTTCGGGTGTGGTCCGGCACCGAACAGTGGCTTGCCGGGTTCCGGTTCGAACAGTGGCCGGCCGTCCGGGCCCCGGGTCCGGAACGCCAGGTGCGTGGCGTCGATGCCGCTGTCGAGGACGGCCCACGTGATGTTCCTGCCGCGCACGGAGAAGAGCTGCTGTGCCGCGTCGCCCTTCACCGTCGGGACCGAGCGGAAGATCGACGTCAGTGCCTGGCGGTTGCGGTTGACGCTGAACAGGGGGTACGGCGAGGGCGGAACGAGGGGCCCGTCGGTCATGTCGGCGAACAGGGCGAACATCGAGGTGACGAGCGCCTCCGGGTCGGCGCTGCGGCGCGCGAGGTCGCTCACCGCGACCCCCCCGAAGGCCGCCCCCTCCGCGCAGTACGCGATCGTCCCCACGACCCGGGCCATCCAGACGAGGTTCCTCGTGGCGCGCCGTCGTTGCGCGTCGTACCGCTCGCCGTCCAGGGCCTCGAGTAGGTCGCGTCGAAGATCCTCCAGCTCGTCGGCGCGAGAGGGATCGGCGAGGATCGCGACGGGATGGTCGGCCGGGTCCTCGTTGCGCGCGAGGTCCTCCCACCACCAGGCCGTCAGGGGCAGGACGAGCTGCACCAGCTCCGGGAACAGCAGCTTGAGGGCGACCGTGGTCTGGTTGTACGAGATGTCGGCGCTGCCGGACACCGTCTCCACGCCCGCCGCGTGCGCCCACGACTCGAACTGCGCCTGGTACGCCGGTGGCGCGGACCGCCGTCGCTCGAGGGTCTTCCGCAGCCTTCTCGCCAGCAGGCCGGGGGACCGGTCGAGAACGGGTGTCAGGAGCAGGTCGTGCTGGCCGAACGGGTCCATCCCGTAGGCGATCCACACGTCGGGCATCACCGGAGAGTCCTGGGTGTAGCGCTGGAACACCCTCGGTTCAGTGGTGCTGTCCCGCCTCTGGTGCTCGAACCCGGTGAAGACCAGCTCCTCGATGAAGTCGCGCTTCATCAGGGTCTCGGGATCGGTCATGGTCCACCCCTTCCGGTTCGCGGCGCCCGGGGCGTCGTGGGCTGCTGGGTCGACGGGGGGACCGGTGGCGCGTAGGGAGTCGGGCCCCCCGCCGAGGCGCGGACCCGCTCGTCGACGCTGGGGTGCACGGTGTCCCCGGGGCGGACCTCGCGCCGTCGCCACCCCCCGGCGAGCGCCCAGGGCCACCCGTTGCGGTGGATCACCGGAAGCGTCGCGGCATCGGGCGGCGCCTCGCCCTGCAGCCCCTTCATCTCTCGCGTGAGCGCTGCGTCGTCGACCTCGAGCCCGGCCGCCCGGGCCTCCTCCACCATCCAGCCGAAGGCGATGTCGGAGAGCCGGTGGTCGTCGACGAACTGGCCGCCGACGTCGCTGTGCACCCCGGCGAACCACACCTCCTGGTGGTCGACGGAGGTCGATGGCGAGTGAAACCGGTAGGCCGGGTAGGGGCGCCGTCGCTCGTCGAGGGCGAGGGCGTGCCGTGCGGTCGCGACATTGACGATCTTGCGGGTGAAGGGCCACTGGGCCTCCTGCCAGTGCGCCCTCCAGTTGAGCCACCCGATCGACTTCACGGTGTCCCAGACACCGAGGAAGTGCACCTGGTGACGACTGGTGTCGAAGGGGTTGGGGAAGTCGGGGTTGCCGAAGTGCGCGGTGAAGTCGCGGCGCCGTTTCCAGTAGGCCTTCTCGTCGCGCTCCTGCCGTGCGGTCGGCCTCCGCCCGCCGTCCCGGTCGGCGTACCGCTTCCCTCCCTGGGTGTAGAGCTTGACGGCGTAGGAAACGAGGTTCTCGGCGCCGGGGCGCAGGAGGCCGACTGTGCGCAGCATCCCCGTCAGGGCCCGCCCCGTATAGGCGCCGCGCGAGAAGCCGAAGACGTAGATGTGGTCGCCGGCCCGGTAGTGCTGCATGAGGAAGGTGTAGGCCTCCTCGAGGTTGTCGCGGACGCCGTACCCGATCACGAGTCCCGCCACGACCGTGGCCCTCCTGGCGAGGGGGGTGACGGCACCGCGCGCGCCCATGGTCCCCACGCCGGGGTCGTAGAAGACGACCTGCGTCGGGCTCTTGCGCGCCACGGCGTACATCCGCGCGACGTTGGTGCTCCCGCTCTCCGGCTCGTTGCTCGTCCCGTCGAGACAGATCACGATGTTGCGGTGTGCATCCGAGGGTGGGGTCTCTGGGTCGCCGGTCGTCCCCATGCCGCCCTCCTCCCTCGACCCCCGAGGCCGGCCGCACGCCCTCGCGCTCGAGGGAGCCGGAGGTGTGGACGCCGGGTCCGACGCCCCACCGGCACCGTGGTCGCAATTTCCATCGGCGGTATCCCGCGGGCCACGAGGACCCGATGAATGATCGTCGCGCGCCGAATCGAGATCCGGCAATGGCCCGAATTGACGGTTTGGGAGAATGGCCGCATTTCCCGTGGGGGAATGGATTCCTCTCCGGCCGTCGCAAAGCCTCACTGCGGAGGCGCACGGCCATTCCCCGCGGCGGCATACTCGGAGTTGTCGACCGCGTCGGGATCCTCGACCGGCCAGGGTGGGCCTGCGTCGACGTGGTCGCCGAGGAGGCGGTGCTGGTGACATCCGAATCGAGTGACGTCGAGGAGCTCCCCATCTCCGTGGAGAGGGTCGAGGGGTGCCTGAGCAGCGCGTCGTACTGGGCGGTGGTCCTTCCGGGGTACGCCGACCGCAACCAGAGGTGGGCCGACTTCTGGGCGATCGTCACGGGAGTCGTCGGGGCCGTGACGAGCCTCACCGTCTGGCCCGTCCTCGACGGCTCGTCGTCGACGTCGGCCAAGCTCCTCATCTCCGTCGGAGCCCTCGCGACGGCGATCTGCCAGCTGATCCCGCGGGTGCGCAACCACGCCGAGCTCGCGACCCAGGCCAAGGAGCTCTCGAGTGCCTACGGAGCGCTCGTCGGCAAGCTGCGCGACCTCGAGGCCGCGGGCGTCCCCCAGGGGCCTGCCCGGTCGATCATCGCGGACTACCAGACGACCAAGGCGCGCAAGGACGCCCTCCGCCGCGTCCCCAGCCGGCACCTTCGGGGCGAGCCGGCGTAGCCCGGCGCCCGGGGTGTGTCCGTGCCGGTGGTTCCCGGTCGCGGCCCGATGGCGTCGGGTCGGCCGTCACCTCCAGAGCGCTGCCCACGTCGACCTGCCGACCCACCCGTCGACCTTCAGTCCCTGCTTCTTCTGGAAGGCCACCACTGCGGCGTTCGTCTTCGGGCCGAACGAGCCGTCGACCGCGAGCCGGTACCCGTGCTGGCGCAGCCGCAGCTGGACGGTGCGGACGACGTCGCCGGTGCTGCCGCGGTGCACCTGGAAGCCCGGGTACGTCGATGAGGTGGTGTTGTGCATCCGGACCCCGGGCACCATCTGGCCGACGAGATCCTCCGACCAGCCGGCGTACTCGCGCCCCCACGCCCGGGCGAGCGTCATGATGCCCACCTCGCCGATGGCGCCGCGGTGCGGGTAGTCGGTCGAGCGGACCTTGCCGGCCCCGACCGAGAGGGTGATGTGGCCGTACTTCGAGCCGAGGAAGTAGACGGGGACGCCCGCCGGCGGGTGCGTGTCGTCATGCAGGGCCCTGGCGTGCCGGTGCGCGTCGGCGGCGTAGCCCAGGTGCGGCCAGCCGAAGGGGCCGCCCAGGGAGATCGAGACGTAGTGGAGGCACTGCCCCGGGGTGCAGTGGGTGTAGCGCCGGAAGCGGGCCACCGACTCCAGGGGCGTCGAGAGGGTGCCGCTCACGGTGACCGCCTCCTCCGCGGCGACGGCCGGTCGCCGACCTGCTCGTGGATGTCGTCGACCGTCACGTCCTCCTCGGGGACGTCGGGGCCGACGAACATGTCGGGCGTGCCCTCGCCCTCCGGCTCGATCTCGTCGCCGGGCCGGGTGTCGAAGTCGCTCACGGTGGCTCTCCTCTCGTGTCCCTAGTGGGTGGTGCGGGGCTTCCGGAGGACGGCTCGGGCGGCCCTCAGGTCGACTCTCGAGGTGTGTCGGTCCATGAGCCGGAAGAGCTGGAGCGCGCGGCTCGGGGTGCTGGGGACCACCACGGCGATGGACCCGCAGTGGAGTCCGGTGTCGGTCCGGCTGCCCGTGACGTGGATGCCGAGCTGCTGGTCGGTCCGCCGTTGCGAACCCCGTGAGGCGGTCGCCTGGCGGGACTCCCGAGCCGCCTCCATGGCCAGCAGGTGGGGGAAGCCGTAGCGTCCCCCGCCCGCGACCGACGACACGAGCGCGACCGGGGCACCGACCCGCTCGAGGAGCTCGATGTTGACCCCGTGCTTGGAGGCGTGGTGGGAGAGCTTGAAGACGTCGGCGCTGAGGTAGTCCTCACCCCGCGCGGCCTTGAGCTCGTGGGCGAGGGCGGCGTTCTGCTCCTGGGCCAGGGCGGGGAAGTCGATCGTCGTCTGGGCCCACGAGGTGAACTGGGCGTCCCCACCGAGCAGGAGCCGTCGCGAGCTGGTGCGTTGCTCGCGGCGGTTGATGCGCGGCCTCTCGGGGTCCTGCTCCGCGTACATGCTGTTGGCCGGGAAGGTCACCATCATCGTGATCGAGGCGTCGTTGATCCCGACCCCGTAGGTGTCGAACCGGTTCCGCAGGCCGATCCCCGGCCCGAGGGCGGTCATCCTGACCCGGTCGAGATAGAGCGTGGTGCCCGCGGTGGGCTGGAGCCGACGGATCCACGGGCTGGACTCCAGCTGAGCCATGACCCGGTGGAACGGGGGCGTGGTGAAGTAGTAGCCGGGGTCCCAGAACTCCTCGATGCACCCGCTCGGTCCGTTGTAGCGGTCCAGGAAGTCGGCCATCCCACCGATGTGGTCGTAGTGGGGGTGGGTCGCGACGAGCAGGCGCACCTGGCGCGGGGAGCCCGGTGGCTCGATGATCCCGTGGTCGTGCAGCGCCTCGACGAGCCCCGGCAGCTTGTCGCGGGTGGCGATGTCGACGACCACCAGGCGCCGCACGTGGTCGTTGCTGTCCGGGGGGAGGAGCAGCAGCTGGGTGTCGCCGTCCCCGACGTTGAGGAGGAAGTAGACCAGCGCTCCGGGGTCCTTGGCGATGGCGCCGAGGAGGGCTCCGTCGCCGGGCCCGGGCTCACCCAGGAATGCATCCGGAACGCTCCCGACGACCGGTGGTGCCGCGGTGGGGGGTGTCACGGCTCGTCCCTCCCCGTCCTCGTGGCCCGGGCGTGGACCGTCAGCTCGGGCGCGGCGACGGAGCGGGTGGCCTGCTCGGGTGCACTCGTCCCGGGGCCCGGAGGCGCGGGCTCGATGGCGGCGAGCGACCCCCGGTACGCGAGCCGTCCCGCCACTCTGGCCTCCGCCGAGATGTCGAAGACACGTCCGGTGAGTACCCGCGCGAGGTCGCCGGTGCGGCGCGGCCAGCGCCCCGGAGGGCTGTCCGAGACGAGGGCGAAGGTGTCCCCGATGCGGGGCTCCCGCCGGAGGGTGTTCGGGTCGTAGAGCTGCTCCCGGAGGGCGCGCACCGGCACCGCCGTCGCGTCGTCCTGGACCTCTGCGGGCCAGACGAGGTGACCCAGGTCGTCGGCCGCGGGCCAGTGCCAGCACCGCAGCACCGCCACCCCGTCGAGGACCTCCTCGATGACGACGTAACGCCAGTGCTCGACCGAGGCCAGGTCCCTGGCCGGCTCGATTCCTCGCACGTGCCATGGCACCCGGCGGTCCGTCGCATCGATCGCCATGCCGGCCTCCTCGTCAGCGTGAGCCCTCGAGGAGCCGGTTGAGCCGGTCCGCCTCGGGGAGCGGCAGCAGCGGGTAGTCCAGCAGGACGTGCAAGTTGCACATGGCCAGCACGTAGGAGTGCTCGAGCAGTGATGCCGTGTCCGCGCGGCCGAGGCTGCGCAGCACGGTGGGAACCACGTCGTCGTGTTCGGCGACGGCGCGCCACCGCCGACGGGACTCCGGGTTGTCGCCGAGCAGGTCGATGACCTCGCGCGCCCGCGCCGCACGGTCCGGCCAGGCCGTGGACTCCCGGAGCGCATCGGCGACGGTGTAGGGGCTCTGCGAGATCTGGACGAGTGCGCCGCGCTGACCGCGCCCGGCACGCTCGGCCCCGTTCCAGTCGTGCACGAGGCTGCTGCGCCGCCGCTCGGTGGTCACCTGGTACATGACACTGCTGACCCGCATGAGGG
The DNA here is from genome assembly GCA_963730165.1 of uncultured Actinomycetota bacterium. Taxonomy (GTDB): domain Bacteria; phylum Actinomycetota; class Actinomycetes; order Actinomycetales; family Dermatophilaceae; genus DASSQJ01. The sequence continues at coordinate 648,223 of CAVSQS010000005.1, read as the reverse complement.
TCGACAGCTCCGACCACAGGATGAGCCGCAGCCGTCGCATCGGCGTCCAGCCGGCGGCGCTCGAGGCATTGACGACGATCACCTCGTCGATCTCGCGGACCTGCACGGGCGGTGCGGGGTCGCGAGCGAGCCTGGATGCCAGGCCGTCGAGCCACTCGTCGGCCATGTTGTCGTAGACGCCACCGTCGACGAGGACGACGTCGCGGCGGTCGGTGCCCGTGACGGGGAAGCCGAGGCCCCGGCTGGTGAACCGTCGAGGAGCGAAGGCCCCCGGAAGGCACGCCGAGGCCTGGACGGCGGTGGACAGTGGGACCGACGAGGGGTCGCCCACGCCGAGTCGGTAGGAGTAGAGGAACCCGGGGGCGAGGTAGAGGTGTTCGGCGGACTGCAGCTCGGTCGCGCACAGGACGTGGTCGACGGACCGGGCGACGTCTGACAGCCGGGGCGACTGGCCGGACGAGGCGAAGTGGGTCCGGGCAAGGGCGCGGTCCACCACGACGCTGCGGCGCTCGAACCAGGCCGCGGCGAGCCAGAGCAGCGCGACCGCGGCCACGAGCAGTCCGCCGATGGCCCACGTCAGTCCGTGCAGCCCGACGAGCACACCACCGGCCACGAGGGCGGCGGCGCCGAGCCCCCCGAGGGCGAAGACCGACACGACGTAGGCGTTCGTGGCCGGTGCCCAGAAGAAGAGGCCGATGTCGGCGACGTGGCTGACGAGCGGAGCCATCCGACGTTCGAACTCGCTCGAGTCGGTCCCGGCGAAGTCGACCTCGTGGGCGACGACGCCGTTGAGGATGGAGCCGCCCGACACCGACGAGATCGCGCCGACCTCGCGGTTCTTCCCGGCATCCACGAGGTAGAGCAGGGGCCCCAGGCCCCAGATGGTCGCGCGGTGGCCACCCCCGGAAATGGCCACACCGATGTGTCGTCGTGCCATGCCGAATGTCCCTCGTTCTCCGCCGCGAAACCCTTTCGGGTCGCGGTGACCGGCCCATGCGCGGGTCAGGGTCGACCATCAACTATTCGCTCTGCTCCACGGTGCGGCAATGGCCCGATGTGATGGTTCCGCGAGCTGCAGGAAGAGGCCCTTCGCCCGGGACGGAATCGATGTCGGGCGGGCGGTGCGCATTGTCGGCGGGCGTGACGCCGCCGACGTCATTGCGCGAGCATGGAGGGGTGAGTACTGGCCGGCGCCACTACTCCCGCGAGCCTGAGGACCCGCAGGCGTACACGCGGTCGAACGACCGCCTCTACACGCGGTTCGCACGCCTCTACGACCTCGCGGTCGCGGCGTTCCCCCCGTGGCGGCGGTGGCTCGGCTCGGCGCTCCCGGAGCTGCACGGCCCCCGGGTCCTCGAGGTCTCCGTCGGGACGGGGTGGCTGCTCACGCAGTACGCCGGTCGTTACCGGACCGACGGCATCGACCTCAACCCCCGCCTCCTCGAGGTGGCGCGCCGCAACTTGGAGCGTGCCGGGGTAAGCGCCGACCTGCGGCTCGGGAGGGTCGAGGCGCTGCCGTACCCGGACGCCACCTTCGACACCGTCGTCGTCACCATGGCCTTCACGGGCTACCCCGACGGCGCCGCGGCCGCCGCCGAGCTGGCCCGGGTGCTCGCCCCCGGGGGCCGCCTCGTGCTCGTCGACGTCAACTACCCGCGCGACGGCAACCGGCTGGGCACGGCCCTCGTCGAGCGGTTCTGGAAGCCCCTCGGCGACCTGGTCCGTGACCTGCCGGCGCTGCTGTCGGGGACCGGGCTGGAGGTCCGCGACGAGGAGATCGGCGGATGGGGCAGCATCCACCGGTACGTGGCAGGGAAGCCCGAAGACCCCCGCTGACGGGACGTCAGGCGCCGGTGCCATTCACCCCTGCAGGTGGTCGGCGAACGGGTGATGGCCTCCCGGGACGCCCCGAAGAGTGCCGCCATCACGGCGAAGCCCGCCAGGCTCGCGGCCTGGGCCGGCGTGGGGGCCTCTGCCGCGGCGGCAGCCTGCGCCCCCGTCCCGGTGCTCGTGACGCCGACGCCGTCCATTCCAGCCGCGACGACCATGAGGCCGACCAGACCCGACCAGGCGCCGACGACGATCTTCAGCGCCGCCTGGGCACGCAGAGGGTTAAACACCACCGGGACCTCGGAGTCTGGACGAGCGAGGGCACGGCGCTGAGCAGCGCTCCCACCGCCCCCATGGCCATCGGGAACATCACCGTGGCGCCGGTGTCCAGACCGGGTGGCGTCGGCAGGAGCCCCTTCGCCCGGCTCGCGTCCAGGCTCGGGACGAGCACAATCGCCGCTACCGCGAGCGCGACGAGGAATGCGATGAGACCGACCAACTGGCTCCGGAACGACCGCACCCTCTGGTGCTGCCGATCGCTCGCCTCGTGGGCCTTGACGGTGAGCGCGTAGGCGTGCTCGCGGACCACCCCCAGTCCGGCGACGGAGCGGCGACACGGTCGGACAGCGCTGCCGTCAACCCGTGGTCGGCGGGCAGGTAGGCCCGGCCGCGCTGGAGCGCATGCTCGGCGGCCGGCTTCACGGTCGCCTCGACTGCCGGCTTCACGGCCAGGACCATCGCCTCCTCGGCAATGCGGAGGTGCGGCAAGGCCCCCTCGATGCTCTCGCCGGACCACCGCTGGGCGAGACTGGTCCGCTCGGCGGCGATGCGCTGCGCTTCCTCCAGCCGGCGCGTCACAGCGACCGCCACGAGGGACCCGTCCCGACCGGGCCCGCGATCGCCGGCGTAGCGCTGCGTCGCCGGATCAGAGCTCGGTGCGGTGCAGCCCCCAGCCGGCCCCGGCGAGGAAGAGACCGGTGAGCAGCGCCGCCGAGACCACCGGGCCAGTCCCGGCGAGGATGCCGTCCGCGAGCACGGCGCCGGCGAGCCGGCCGACGGTCCACGGCAGGACGTCGACAAGGTCGGGGAGCGCAGCGAGGACGAGGTCGGTCCCGAAGATCCCGGCCAGCGGGAGCGCGACGACCAGGGCACGCGACCACGTCGTGGCGCTGAGCAGGAGGACCAACGCGAGGTTGAAGGCGACGAGGAGCCCGACGAGCAGGGCGGCGCCCACCGTGGGCCCCACCGGCCACGGCGAGCCCTCCGCGATCGAGAGCTGGGCCCAGACCCCGACCCAGGGGACGAGGACCGCGGTGACGAGCAGCGCCGCGCCGTGCCCGCTGAACTTGGCCGCGACCAGCGCGGTGCGCGACAGGGGCTTGGACAGCATCCACTCGAGGACGCCGGTCCGTCGCTCGTCGATGAGAATGCCCTGGCCGGCCACCACCGCGGCGAGCGACCCGAGCACGGCCGCCAGCCCCCCGAACTGGGCGGCGGTCTCGACCGGCGTCGTGGCGGGCACGTCCGTGGCGAGGCTGAGCCGGGGGAGGACCCACAGCGTCAGAGCGAGCAGGCCGTTGACGACGACCGTCCACGTCAGGGCGTGCACCCACCACCGGCGGGTCGACCACCACGATCCGGACTCCCGGCGGAGCTGGTTCGTGAAGCCGGCGAGTGCTGAGCCCCCGGACCGGGTCGCCGCGGCCGTGGGCGCGCTCATCGGCTCACCTGCTCGACCACGTCGACGAAGACCTCTTCGAGCTCGGATCGCGGCCGCCCGAACGCGATGACGTCGACGTCCCCGTGCCGCAGCACCTGGCCGAGCAGGGCACGCCCCTCGACCTCGCCGTCGGCGACTCCCACGGTCAGCACCCAGTCGCCGTCCTCGTGCGGAGTCGGGCGGAGGTCGGTCACCCACGGCTGGCGACGCAGGTCGTCGAGCACGGGTTCCACCGCACCGGTGAGGGTCAACCGGAAGGTGTGCTCGCCCGGGCCCGACAGCAGCTCGTCCAGCGGGGACTGCAGGACCCGCCGGCCACCGTCGAGAATGGCCACCTCGTCGCTCACCTGCTGGACGTCGTCGAGGATGTGCGTCGAGTAGAAGACGGTCGCGGTCTCCTTGAGCGTGCGCATCACGGCGAGCACGTCGCGCCGCCCGAGCGGGTCGAGGGCCGCCGCCGGCTCGTCGAGGACGAGCAGCGGGGGCCGGTGGATCTGGGCCTGGGCGATGCCGAGCCGCTGCCGCTGCCCCCCGGAGAGCTCGCCCGCCCGGCTGTCGGCCTTGCGGGTCAGCCCCACGAGGTCGAGGACGTCGGTGATCGCGTCCTCGATGCGCGAGTCACGGGCGAGCGGGAAGAACCCCGCCGCGTACCGGAGCACCTGGCGGGCGGTCAGCTCGGGGTGGAAGTGCGGCTGCTGGGGCAGGTATCCGACCAGTCCGCGCACGGTGAGGCTCTCGCGGCCGACGTCGTGCCCCAGCACGGTGGCCGAGCCGCCGGTGGGGGCGGCCAGGCCGAGGAGGATGCGCATGAGCGTCGTCTTGCCGGCGCCGTTGGGCCCGAGGAACCCGAAGAGCGAGCGCTGGGGCACCTGGAGGTCCAGGCCGTCCAGCGCCGCGACGCGGCCGTAGTGCTTGGTCAGTCCCTGGCAGTCGATGGCGAGCGTCCCCACCCCCCGATGTTCGCGCCGGTCCCGGGCGGCGACCGGCGAGGTGAGAACAACTTCACAGCACGTCGGCGGCCTCAGGGGGCGCGGACCGTCAGCGCCACGCCGGTCTCGCGCTCGGACACCGCCCACAGCGCCGCGATCGCCTCGTCGTTCCCGCGGCGCAGGACCGGCAGCCGCACGGCCGGGCCGTTGTTGCCGAACCGGGGTCCGTAGAACTCACCGCCGCGGGCGCTCGGGTCGGTGGCAGCGCGGATCTGCGGCATCGCACCGCGGTCGACCTCCATCCCGGTGTGCGCGGCCAGCCAGGCGAAGAACGGCCCCAGCCGGCCGCCACCGCCCTCGGCGACGGTCGTGGTCTGCAGGTCGCTGTGCGACAGGCCGGGATGCGCGATGAGGCTCTGCGCCGCGACACCGGCCCGCTCGAACTCGCGCTGGAGGCCGAGGCCGAAGTGGTAGTTCGCGAGCTTGGAGCGGCCGTAGGCGCGCCACGGGTCGTACCCACGCTCGAGGTGCGGGTCCTCGGGGTCCACCGGCCGGCCGAAATGGTGGGCGGTCGACGTCACGCTGACGACGCGCGCGGAGGGCGCGGTGAGCAGCGCCGGCATCAGGAGGGCGGTGAGGGTCCAGTGCCCGAGGTGGTTCACGCCCAGCTGCATCTCGTACCCGTCGGCGGTGCGTCGCTCCGGCACCGCCATGACGCCGGCGTTGTTGACGAGGACGTCGACGCGCTCGTGCACGGCGAGGACCGACTCCGCCGCCGCGCGGACCGAGGCCTGCGACGCGAGGTCGAGCTCGACGACCTCGAGCGAGGCGTCGGGGGCCAGCGCGCGGATCTCCGCGACCCCCCTCGCGGCCTTGTCCTGGTCGCGCGCCGCCATGACGACGTGCGCGCCCTTGACCGCGAACACCTTCGCCGTCTGCAGGCCGAGGCCGCCGTTGGCGCCGGTGACCACGGCGGTCCTCCCGCTGAGGTCGGGCACGGAGTCGGGCGTGTAGCGCATGGGTGCTCCCTCGTGTCGGTCCTCGTCACAGCCTGCGTCATGGACGCCACCGGGTCGAGCCGTGGACGGGTCCGCCCCCTGCCCGACGGCTGGAGGTGATGCGATGATCCACAGGGTCAGCATCCGAGGCACCCCGAGGAGGACGACATGCCCAGCCGCAGCGGTGACGTCGCAGACCGGATCAGTCAGGCGGCCCCATGAGCACCGACGAGCTCGCCGCGGCCGCCCTCGCGCTCGTCCCGGACGGCGGTCGGGCGGTGCTCGGCATCGTCGGCGTCCCCGGCGCCGGCAAGACCACGCTCGCCGAGGCGATCGTGCGACGGGTGGCCGAGAAGCGGGGGCCCGGCTTCGTGGCCCACGTCCCGATGGACGGGTTCCACCTCGCCGACGTCCAGCTCGACCGGCTCGGCCTGCGCCAGCGCAAGGGAGCCCCGGAGACGTTCGACGTCGCCGGGTACGCCGCCCTGCTGAGGCGACTGCACGCGGAGACGACGCGTCCGGTGTACGCGCCCGGCTTCGAACGCACCCTGGAGCAGCCCATCGCGGCGGCCATGGTGGTGCCCCCGGGCGCCCGCCTCGTCGTGACCGAGGGCAACTACCTCCTCCTCGGCCGGCCCGAGTGGCGGGAGGCCCGGAGCGCCATCGACGCCGTGTGGTGGATCGAGACCGACGACGCCGTCCGCCTGCAGCGCCTCGTCCGACGGCACGTCGAGTTCGGCAAGCCGGAGGAGGTCGCCGCCGCCTGGGTCGACGACGTCGACGAGGCCAACAGCCGGCTCATCCGGTCGGCCGGGGACCCGCCCGACCGGGTCGTCGTCGAGACGGTCGACGGCTGGCGCATCTCCGGCGCTCCGAGCGACACGCTCGGCTAGCGCCCTCCGCAGAACCGTGCGGCCCGGTGCGCGGGCGGGACCACGCCCGGGCCGAGGGCGGTGCCCACGACACGCGGGAGCCGGCGGGCGGGGGTCCGCGCGCCGGCTCTGGTCAGGTGCTCATCCGGTCGGTGGGCTGTGTCCCCGCCGCGTGAACGCGGTGTAGGCGTGCACGGCGAGGGCGACGCCCCAGGCGATGGTGATCCAGTAGGCGTAGTTCAGCCCCTCTCCCATGGCGAGGTCCTGCGCCCACAGCAGCGCGTTGACCAGGACGAAGACGATGGCGTGCACAGCGAACGTGCCCGCCTCGGTGTGCTCGTGCCGGTAGCCGGCGTGCTGGTCGTACCGGAGCAGCAGCCAAGCGGCGCCGACGGCGACGACGCCCCCGGCGAGCAGGCCGTAGCCCCACCCGTTGCCGATCTCGGCCACGGTCCACGAGTACTCACCACCCAGCCCGACGGACACGGTCGACGTGTCCGCAGCGAGGAGGATGAACGCGCCGAGGAAGGCGGCGGTGCCGCCGACGACGGCGAGCAGCCACTCCCCGATCCGCAGCGACGTGCCCTGGTGCACCTGAGACACGTGCGTGGTGTTCATGCTGACACCTCCCTTCGTTGTCCCACTGCCAGTTCAGCACCGCCCGAGCCGTCCGGCAGGAGGTCGTCGCCAAGGTCACGCATCCCGCCGCGGCCGCGGGCGTCACCCCCTGTCGGACAGGCCGTGTGCGGCCTCGAGGAGCTGCGTCAGGGTGCCGGTGAACCTCGCCGCGAGCGCGCCGTCGACGAGGTCGTGGTCGACGCTGACCGTGAGGCTCAGGTGGTCGCGGTTCTCGAGCCGCCCGTCCACCAGCAGCGGACGCGGACCGATGCCGCCGACGGTGACCGACAACGGGGCGGGCGAGACGGGGATGCCCCAGCCGGGGCCGGACCCGAACATCCCGACCGAGGTCACGACCACCGTCCCCGCGAGCCGCTTGGAGAGGAACGGCCGCGCCGTGACGGCGTGGATCCCCGCGATGCGCAGCGGCCTGGGCAGCCGGGCGAAGCTCGTCGTCGCGCGGTGCCGCTGTCGGTCGACCGCTGCGCCGACGGTGGCTCGGTGCACCTCGGCCGAGAGGTCGGCGACGGTGCGCCGGTTCGCCGCCCGGAGGACCCGTGACCTGACCACGTGCGACCCGTCGGCGAGTACGTCGTCGACCTGGACGGACACGTCGACGTCGTCGAAGAGCACGAGCGTGCGTCGACCCCACCGGTGCGCCTGCACCATCGGATGCATCTCGACGGCCCGACCGACGCACGCGCTGACCCACGCCGTGAACGAGGTCGGGGCGCCGTCGTCATCCCGGAGCGTGCGCAGCAGGCGGCGGGGCCCGGTGACGTCGGCCTCGACGAGGGCGTGGATCGTGTGCTGCTGCTGCGCCGCCCGCAGCCCGTCGGCGTAGGCGCGTCGCACGACGGGGAAGCGCCGCACCGTGTACCCCGGGCCGTCACCCTTCCGCCGCAGCATCCCGGAGCGCACGGGCGCAGCGTGCACGATGGCCGCCTCGGGGGGTGGGGTCGGGGTGGTCATCGCCGGTGGTACGCGGTGAGCGGCATGACCTCGAGGTGGAGGGTGACGTGGCCGGTGCGCGGGTCGGTCCCGAAGGCGACCCGGCTCGTGCCCAGGCCGGCCGAGGAGAGCTCGAAGCGGAAGACGAGGGGGTCCTCGGGGTCGTCCGGGTGCAGCTCGACGCCGCGCCACAGCATCGGCACGGGGTTGAGGCAGCGGAGGGTCAGCCGACCGCGCCGCACGAGGACCTGGACCCCGGCGCCGACGACCGAGCGCAGTCGCACGTCGCTGACCGAGCCGGGCACCGTGTACCAACCGCAGAGCTCCGGCCAGAGGTCGGGGCGCTGGGGCACGTCGTCGCGGATGCGGTCGGCCGGCGCTCCCACCGCCCGGCCGACCAGCTCCGTGGTGGTGTCGGGGAGCCAGAACATCGCGAGCCGGGCCCCGGTCACCATCGCGACCAGGCCGACGCCGTCGTCCGGGGCCACGACGAGCTGGGAGTCGTAGCCGGGGATGATGCCCTGGTGCTCCGCGAGCGGGTGCCCGCCCACCTCGCCGCGGAAGAAGCCCAGCCCCATCCCCGGAAGCGCGGGATGGGGCCGGTAGTGCGCGGCCGTCATCGAGGCGACGGTCTCCGGCCGCAGCACCGTCCCGAACTCGTTGGTACCGCCTCCGAGGAGGCCGGCGGCGTAGCGCGTCATGTCCCTCGGGGTCGACCACGCGGCCGCGGCACCGGCCGTCACCATGTCGCGCACCGCGACGTCGAGGGGGCCCCGGCGGGTCTGCCGGTACCCGGTCGCCCGGCCGCAGCGCGGCCGCCGCGCCTGGCTGAGGTCGGTGTCGTGCATCCCCCACGGCTCGAGGACGCGCTCGCGGAGGTAGGCCTCGAGCGGCATCCGGGTCACGTCCTCGACGACCTGCCCGAGCACCGCGGGGCCGTGGTTGGTGTAGCAGAAGACGCGGCCGGGCTCGGCCACCGCGCGCAGGGTCCCGCCGTAGTACTCGGCCAGCGAGGGCAGGTGTGCCGTCGCCGTGACACTCTCACCGAAGTCCGGGCGCAGCGCCCGGAGGACCGAGAGCACCTCGGGCAGACCGGAGGTGTGGGTGAGCAGGTGACGCGTCGTGGCCGGCTGGTCCCCTCCGTCCGGTCCGACGAGCCGGAAGCTGCGCAGGTACCGCCACACCGGCTCGTCGAGGTCGACGAGGCCGTCCTCGACGAGGGTCATCACGGCGAGCGCGGTGAGCGTCTTGGTGATCGAGGCGATCCGGAAGGCGGTGTCGGGGGTCACCTCCTCGCCGGTCAGGAGGTCGGCCACCCCGTGCGTCACGACCTCGGCCTCGGCGCCGGGCCGCACGAGCCCGAACGCCGCGCCGACGGCCGCGCGGTCGTTGAGGATGCGGTCCACCTCCTCGCGGAGGTCGCGGACGGCGGCTGCGGATCCCGGCCCGGGCAGTGGCGCGGCGCTGCGGGTCGAATGCGTGACGTGGTGGCTGGCGACGGACATGGAGACCACCTCGCGGTTCCGGTCGACGGCGCGCCAGAGCGCCCTCCTCGAGGAGCCGCCGAGCCTGACGGCTCCGCCTGCTCCATTCTCGACCGCCTCGTAGGCCCGGTGCGCGGGGGTGTCGCCTCGGCCACACCCCGTTGTTGCCGACGGCAGCGGCTGCCTACCGTGGAGAAGACCCCGAGATCGTCCCCGAGCGACGAGGTGAGGGCCGTGGTTGGAGCGCTGGCGCGCGCGGTGAACGGCTGGCGGGGCGCGGTGGCCGGCCTGCTCGGTCCCCAGGACTACACGGCCCGGACGGCGTACCGGCCGCCGTCGCGCGCGTACGCCTGGCTGAACCGGCACCTCGGCGTACGCCTCGCGCGGCGGGGCTGGACGCCCGGTGGCGTCGCGTCGCTCGAGGTCCCGGGGCGCAGCTCCGGACGGCTGCGGTGCACTCCCGTCGTCGTGACGCGACACCTCGGCCGCGACCACCTCGTCGCCATCGCGGGAGAGGCGCACTGGGTCCGGAACGTGCGTGCGAACGGCGGCCGCGCCGTCCTCAGGCGGGGCCGCGCCCTGCCCGTCGTGCTCCGGGAGCTGCCCGTCGGTCAGCGGCCTCCGGTGATCGCCGCCTACCTCGACCAGGCCGAGCGCCGAGGCGGTGCGGCATCCGCCCGCCGGCAGGCCGAGCACTACTTCGGGCTGGGCCTGCACGCGACGCCGGAGGACATCGCCGGTGTGGCGGATCGCTACCCCGTCTTCCGGGTTGAAACGGGATGACCAGCCGCGGGCCCGGTGGTCGGTGCGGACCACCCCGTTGACCGTGAACCGGGTCCCGGGCGAGCATGGGGTGGATGGACACCGCGACGACGGCGGACTACCTCGTCGTCGGCGCCGGGGCCGCCGGCATGGCGTTCACCGACGCCCTGGTCGACCACGCGGACGTGCGCGTGGTGCTCGTCGACCGACGTCACGGCGCTGGGGGGCACTGGCTCGATGCCTACCCGTTCGTCCGGCTCCACCAGGCGTCGGCGTTCTACGGCGTCGCGTCGACGCTCCTGGGTGGAGGGCGTCTCCAGCGGGAGGGCCCCGAACGGGGGCTCCACGAGCGGGCGACCGCTCCGGAGGTCACGGCGTACTACGACCGGGTGCTCCGCGAGCGACTCCTCGCCTCCGGGCGCGTGGAGTTCCACCCGAACAGCGAGTACGTGGGGCAGGGCCGGGTCGTCTCCCGTGTCTCGGGGCGGATCCACCACGTCTCGGCCCGGGTCGTCGACGCGCACTACCTGGCACCGGAGATCCCCGCGACCACGCCACCACCGTTCGCCGTCGGTGCCGGAGCGACGGTGGTCTCCGTCAACGACCTGGTGAACCTCGCCGAGGCGCCGTCCCAGTACGTCCTCGTCGGGTCCGGCAAGACCGCGACGGACGCGTGCATCTGGCTGCTGGACAACGGTGTCGAGCCGGATGCCATCTGCTGGGTCCGGCCACGCGACCCGTGGATGCTGGACCGGGCGGTCGTCCAGCCGGACCCCGCCGTCGCCCTCCGACTCGCCGCGGACACCGTGCGGTGCGCGGCCGAGGCCGACTCGGCCGACGACATGTTCCTGCGTCTCGAGGAGGCCGGGGTGATGCTGCGCATCGACCCCGCCACGACCCCGACGATGGCACGGACACCCACCCTGGCCCGGTGGGAGCTGGACCTCCTGCGCACCGTCGGGGACGTCGTCCGACTGGGGCACCTGCGGCGCGTGGAGCCGGGCCGCCTCGTGCTCGACGAGGGGCAGGTGCCGGTCGCGCGCGACGCGGTCGTCGTGCATGCCGCAGCACCCGGCCTGCCGGTACGGCCCCCGGTGCCGATCTGGGGGGAGGACGGCATCACGCTGCAGACGGTGCGAGCGGGCTTCCCCTGCTTCGGCGCGGCCCTCATCGGCTACGTCGAGGCGACGGTCGAGGGCGACGAGCGGAAGAACCGGCTCTGCCCGCCGTCGGTCCTCGCGGGCACGACCGCCGAGTGGGCGCGGCTGCAGTCGCTGGGGTACCGCGCGGTGCGGGCCTTCTCGTCGGACCCCGACGTCAAGGCATGGGCCGACGGACTCGCGCTCAACCCGGCCCGCGTGCCCCCGGGCGGACTCGCCGGACCCGATGTCGACACTGCCCTCGAGCGGTTGCACCGGTACGAGGGCCCGGGGATGGCGCGGATGGCGGAGTTCGCGGCCTCGGCGTAGGCGCGGACCCCGTTCGCGACCGGCCGGGCGGGCCCGGGCCGCAGCGGGGAGCGCGGCGGTACCGAGCGGGACGATCGGGCCGGGTGTGTCCGTCGTCACCGGACGGCCCGGGCCGCCTCTGGGAGGATGGACCCGTGGTCGGTGTGCGACCCGGGGCCTCGGCACTCGCGGTGGCTCTCGTGCTCCTCGCCTCGTGCTCCGGCGGGACCTCGTCTGGTGGCTCCGCCGGGCCGGTCTCGCACGAGTACCTGCCCGGTCTCCAGGCCTACCCGCACGTCCCGGACGGCGTGGACTCCGCCCCCGTGGTCGTCATGGTTCCGGGTGGGGGCTGGATGTCGGCCGACCCCGCGGGGTACGGCCCACTCGCCGACGCGCTGGCGGCCTCGGGGATCCTGGCGGTCCCGGTCACCATCCGGGCGGGTGCGGACGGCGTGACCTACCCGGTCCCGGTCGAGGACGTCCGCTGCGCTCTCGCCGACGCGGCCGCGACGGCGGGTGACGAGGGAATCGAGCCGACCGCGCTCGTCCTCCTCGGCCACTCCTCGGGTGCTCATCTCTCGGCGGTCGCGACCCTCGCGCCCGACACCGGCGCCCCGCGGTGCGAGGACCCGCTCGTCGAGGCGGACGCGCTGGTCGGGCTCGCCGGGCCCTACGACATCCGGGACTTCGCCGACATGGCCGAGACGTTGCTCGGCGTCCCGCCCGAGCAGGACCCGACGGCCTGGTCGGCCGCGAACCCGGTGCTCCTCGCCGGGCGCCGGCCCGGGGTGCCCGTGCTGCTGCTCCACGGCGACGCCGACGGGGTCGTCCCGGTCGGGGCGACCCGGGCCTTTGCCGCGGCGTTGACCGCAGGCGGGCACGACGCCACCGTCGAGGTCGTCCCCGGGGCCGACCACGAGACGATCTACAGCGCGTCGGTCGCCGCGCAGCGAGTCGCCGACTGGGTCGAGGCGCTGCCGGCCCGCTGAGGGCGACCCCGGTCTCTGCGCGGCCGGGCGGTCGCGGATCCGCTCCCGACCAGCACGTATGAGTCACCGACCCGGGGGTAGTGCGAGGGGCGAGCCGCGTGCGCCCGCACGCCGGCCCCTGGCACACGAAGGGTGGATCGACCATGACGAAACGTCGAGCAGCGACAGTGGTGGCGGTGGCCGCCGCGGCGGGAACCATGCTGGCGGGGTGCGGGACCTCCTCGAACCAGTCCAGTGGCTCCTCGTCGTCCACGTCGTCGCCGTCGGCGCAGGTTCCCCAGGTGGACGCGAGCGCCTTCACGGCGGACTTCTCCGTGATGAAGCAGCTCGTCGACCTCGCGAAGCAGGGCAAGGGCATGGTCGGGGTGCTTCTCCCCGACACGACGACGTCGACCCGCTACGTCCAGTACGACGCGCCCTACCTGAAGAAGGCCTTCGAGGCGGCCGGGCTGTCCTCGGACCAGTTCAAGATCGACAACGCCAACGGCAGCGCCTCGACGATGCAGACCCAGGCGGAGGCCGACATCAACGCCGGGGCCTCGGTGCTCCTCGTCGACCCGCTCGACCCGGGCAGCGGGGCCGCCATCGAGGCCAAGGCCAAGGCCGCCGGCCTCGCGGTCATCGACTACGACCGGCTCGTCACGGGGGGCCCCAAGGACCGCTACTACGTCAGCTTCGACAACGTGAAGGTCGGCCAGCTCATGGGCGAGGGCCTGGTGCAGTGCATCCAGGACTGGAACGTCTCGAAGCCGAACGTCCTCATCATGGACGGCGACCCCACCGACAACAACGCCACCCTCTTCGCGCAGGGCTACAACGGGGTCCTCAAGCCGAAGTTCGACTCGGGCGCCTACACCAAGGCCGGTGAGCCGGCCGGGACCTGGGACCCGCAGCAGGCCGCGACGACCTTCCAGCAGCAGCTGACGGCCCACCCGGGGATCAACGCGGCGATCACGCCGAACGACGACAACGCCAACGCCGTCATCTCGATCCTCAAGAGCAACGGGGTCAAGGCGAAGACCTTCCCGACCACCGGGCAGGACGCCTCCCTTCCCGGCCTGCAGAACGTGCTGACCGGCTACCAGTGCGGCACGGTCTACAAGCCGATCTACCTCGAGGCGCAGGCGGCCGCGGCCCTCGCGATCTACCTGCGCGCCGGTGAGACCCCGCCGTCCACGCTCGTCAACTCGACGACCAAGGACACCCAGATCAACCAGGACATCGCGTCCGTCTACACGACCCCGATCTGGGTCACGCCGAAGAACATGAACGACACGGTGGTCAAGGACGGCACGGTCAGTGTCGACAAGCTGTGCGCCGGCAACGTCAAGTCCGCCTGCACCGCGGCGGGGATCGGCTGACATGACGACCACGACGACGGAGGAGCCGCTGCTCCGGCTACGCGGCATCACCAAGTCGTTCGGCCCGGTCGAGGCCCTCTCCGACGTCGATCTCGACGTCCCCGGCGGCGCGGTCACCGCGCTCGCCGGGGACAACGGCGCCGGGAAGTCGACGCTCATCAAGTGCATCGCCGGCATCTACAGCCCGGATTCCGGCGAGATCGTCTGGGAGGGGGAGGCCCGCCGCCTCGACGGCCCCGCTGCCGCCGCCGCGCTGGGCATCCAGACCGTGTACCAGGACCTGGCGTTGTGCGACAACCTCGACATCGTCCAGAACATGTTCCTCGGGCGCGAGCGGCTGCGGCGGGGCCAGCTCGACGACCTGTCGATGGAGCACGCGGCCGCCGACACCCTGAGCGAGCTCGCCGTCACCACGGTGCGGTCGGTCCGCCAGCAGGTCGCCTCGCTCTCCGGTGGGCAGCGGCAGTCCGTGGCGATCGCCAAGGCGGTCCTCTGGGAGTCCAAGCTCGTCATCATGGACGAGCCCACCGCCGCGCTGGGCGTGGCGCAGACCCGGATGGTGCTCGACCTCGTGCGCACCCTCGCGGGGCGCGGCCACGCGGTGCTCCTCATCTCGCACAACATGACCGACGTCTTCGAGGTGGCCGACCGCATCGCGGTGATGCGGCAGGGCCGGATGGTCGACGTCCGCCCGATCGACGAGATCGACCAGCGCATCGTCGTCGACCTCATGACGACCGGGGAGTCCGACCGAGAGGTCGGCTCCGGGAACGGGAGGACCAGATGAGCGTCACGGACCGGGACACCGGCTCCCGAACGCCGGCGCGGACCGGCAACGGCAGCCAGGTGATGACCGTGCGCGAGTACCTCGGCCTCACCTGGCGCAGCATCAAGGGCGGGGAGACCGGTGTGCTCCCGGTCATCGGCGGGCTCCTGCTCGTCTCGGTGATCTTCGAGAGCCTGGACCAGCACTTCCTCACGACGGGCAACCTCGTCAACCTCCTCATCCAGGCGGCGGTCTACGCCCTCCTCGCGATGGCCGAGGTCTTCGTCCTCCTCCTCGGCGAGATCGACCTGTCCGTCGGCTTCGTCGCCGGGATCGGGGCCGTGGTCCTCGCCTGGCTCGCCCAACCGCAGGTCGGATGGCCCTGGTGGGCGGCGATCATCGCCGCGCTCGCCGCGACGGCGGCGATCGGCCTCCTCCAGGGCAGCCTCATCACCCGGATCGGGTTGCCCTCGTTCGTCGTCACCCTCGGCGGGCTGCTGTTCTGGAACGGCGTCATGCTCTTCGTCCTCGGCAACGGCGGCTCGATCCTCATCCAGGACGACGTCCTCAACGCGATCGCCAGCGGCACCCTCTCCCGGCTCGCCGGGTGGGTCGTGATGCTCGTCGCGGTGGCGGTCTTCGGGGTCATCGTGTGGCGGCGGGACGGCCGCCGGCGCACCTCGGGCCTCCCGGCGCCACCCGTCGTGCTCACCGGCCTCAAGATCGGCGCCACCCTGCTCGGCGGAGTCCTCCTCATCCTCCTCGCGAACGCCGATCGCGGCGTCCTCGCGCCCGTCTACGGGTTGCCGTACGTCGTCCTCATCGTGCTCGGCGTGCTCGTCGTGTGGGCGTACCTGCTCGGGCGCCGGCGCTTCGGCCTGTACGTGTACGCGGTCGGCGGCAACGCCGAGGCGGCGCGGCGGGCCGGGATCGGCCTGGCGCGGATCCGGACGCTCGGGTTCGTGCTCTGCTCGCTGACGGCCGGGATCGCCGGCATCGTCTACGCCTCCCGCCTGCGCTCCATCTCGACCTCGCTCGACGGCGGCACCCTCGTGCTCTACGCGGTGGCCGGCGCGGTCATCGGGGGGACGAGCCTGTTCGGCGGTCGCGGGAAGGTCCTCCACGGCGTCCTGGGTGGCCTCGTCATCGCCGCCATCGACAACGGGATGGGGCTGCTCGGCTTCAGTGCCGCCGCCAAGTACGTCGTCACGGCCGTCGTCCTCATCGTCGCCGTCACCATCGACGCCGTCGCCCGGCGGAACCGGCCGGCCTGACCGCGCCCTCCAAGCGGATCCCCGGCTCGTGTTCGGCTGTCTTGCAGCGGACTCCCAGACCCGGTTCCTAGCGTCGCCAGTGCGGCCCCGGGGCTGGGAGGGGGTCCCGGACCGCCGTCCGAGACCGGCTACCGACGGGATGGCTCACGATGGCGATGCACCACGACGCGGTTCCCCACGAGGCCCCCACTGCCGAGGAGGGGCTCGAGTACCTCCTCGTCCGGCTGGGGTGCACGACGGACGAGGGGGAGCGTCACCGGCTGAGGGCCGAGATCGTCGAGCGCACGATCGGGCTCGCCGACGCCCTCGCCCACCGGTACCCCGGGTGGGGGGTGGAGCGAGAGGACCTCGAGCAGGTCGCCCGGACCGCGTTGGTCGGCGCCATCGACCGCTACCGGGTCGGTCGGGGGCACGGGTTCGTCGCCTTCGCCGTCCCGACCATCACCGGCGAGCTCAAGCGGTACTTCCGCGACCTCGGGTGGGTGGTGCGGCCGCCCCGCCCCGTCCAGGAGCGCCGCAGCCAGCTGCGGGCGGCCGAGGACGAGCTGCGCCAACGGCGGGCCGGGGAGGTCTCGGAGGTGGAGCTCGCGCGCTTCCTCGGCTGGGACGTGGCCGCGGTGCGGGAGGCCCGGTCGAGCTCCAACGGGCTCCACCCCGTGTCGCTCGAGTCGCCGACGCGCTGGGGTGGCACGGTCGCCGACGAGGTCCCCGACGGCCACGACGACTACGGTGACCTCGACCTGCACACGGTGCTCATGGACCTCGTCGGGCAGCTGTCCGATCGCGACCGGATGCTGCTGCGGCTGCGGTTCGTCGACGAGCGCAGCCAGCGCGAGATCGGTGAGCTCATCGGGGTGAGCCAGGTGCAGGTCTCCCGCCTGCTGCACCGCGTCGTCGACCGGCTCCGGTGCGGGCTCGAGGGCGTGGCGGCCTGACGGGGCGGCGGGTCCGAGGGCTTACTGTCAAAACTTTGTCGAAGAAACTGCATCCGCGCGACGCATCAGGAGCGAAGAGGAGGTGACAGCACCCCCGACGAAAGGACCCATCATGCGACGCACCCTCGCCGTCGTCGCCGCTCTCACGCTCTCCCTCACGGTGGCGGCTTGCGGCACGGACGACACGACCGACGAGTCGACCGCCGGCACGACCAGCTCGGCACCTGCGACCACCGAGGCGGCCCCGAGCGAGACGGCCGCTGCCCAGGACATCGTCGACACGGCCGTCGCGGCCGGAAGCTTCACGACCCTCGCCTCCGCGCTCGAGGCCGCTGGGCTCGTCGAGACGCTCAAGGGCGAGGGACCGTTCACGGTCTTCGCGCCGACTGACGAGGCGTTCGCGGCGCTGCCCGACGGCACGCTCGACACCCTCCTCGCGGACCCGCAGGGCGACCTCACCGACATCCTCACCTACCACGTGGTGCCCGGGAAGGTGATGGCCGCGGACGTCGTCGGGCTCGGTGGCCAGGAGGTCGAGACCGTCCAGGGCGCCGGCCTCACGGTCAACGTCGACGGCGACCAGGTCAGCCTGACCGACGCCGCGGGCAACACGGTCAACGTGACCCAGACCGACATCGAGGCCAGCAACGGCGTCATCCACGTCATCGACGGTGTGCTCATGCCGACCGGCTGACCGCTCCGCAGCTCGACCAGCCAGACGGCCCCCGGCTCCTGCCGGGGGCCGTCTCGTGCTGCGGGCCGGTCCCCCTCCGGCGGCGGGCGGACCGGGGAGGGGCGATCAGGCCGGGAGGGTCCCGCGGACCAGGCTGTCGCCGGAGTGGGTCGCGTCGGTGTCGAACGGCTCGCGCGAGATGTCGACGATGACGTACCCCTGGGTGATGAGCTCGGCCGGAACGGCGAAGGTCTGGTCGGTTCGGCCGGGCTCGAGAACGCCGATGGAGACCATGCGCTCGCCGTCGCGGTTGATCAGCCACACCTCGAGGTAGCCGTTGCCGGCGCTCATCGGGTCGGTGTGCAGGGCGAGATCGGTCGTGCCCCCGTGCTCGACGAGGTCGGCGACGCCCATCCGGGTGCCCGTGTCGAGGGTGTCGAGGTCGGCCTGCGCGAGGACGACCGTCCGGGCCTGCGGTTCCTCCGCCGACCGCTGGACCAGGGCCGTCCCGATGCCGCCGACGACGAGGCCGGCCGCGGCCGCACCGACCAGCCACGCCGTACCGAACCGGCGCGCGGGCGGCGCGGTGCTGGCCGCACGGGAGGCCGATCGCCGGGTGGCGAGCTCGTCGGGCACGCCCGGAGCGGCCGGGCCCGCGCCCGACCGCGGGCCCTCCGCGTCGGAGACGGCTGCGGCGAGCACCGCGTCCCGGACGCGGGCCGGGGCGGCGACGAGCTCGGGCAGGGGGCCGGTGAGGGCGCCGGCCGCCCTGGCCAGGGCCCCGACCTCGTCGCGGCACGTAGCGCACGCGGCGGCGTGGGCGCGGACCTCGTCCGCCACCGGCTCGCCGAGGGCGAGGTCGGCGAGGAGCTCAGGATCAGGATGCCTCATCGTTGACCTCCTCCATTCGGTTCCGAAGCTGGATCAGGCCACGTCGCACGTGGCTCTTGACGGTGCCGAGCGGCATCTCGAGCCGCTGGGCGATCTCCTCGTGGGTCAGCTCGTCGACGAACGCCATCCGGATGATGCGTCCCCGCGGCTCGCCCAGCCGGTCGAGCTCGTCGGCGAGGAGCAGACGGACGGCCAGGCGCTCGTCCGCCGGTGGGTCGTGGGCCACGGGTGCGGCCTCGGCCGCCACCGCCTCGTGGTCGCGTGCCGAGCGCGCCCGCTGGGCGTGGACGTCGGCGATGCGGTGCCGGGTGATGCCGACGAGCCAGCCCGGCACGCTGCCGCGCTCGGGCCGGAGGGTGTGCCGGCTGCGCCAGGCCGAGACGAAGACCTGCTGCGTCACGTCCTCGGCGTCGTGATGGCTCCCGAGGGACCGCAGCGCCAGGGTGTGCACGAGCGGCGCCCAGCGGTCGAACGCCTCGGCCAGCGCCTCGGGGGCGCCGCCGCGCAGGCGTTCGGCGAGTTCCCGGGTGTCGGTCTCGCGCTCCTCGGTGTGCACGGGACCTAGCCTAGGCAGAGCGACGGGCGCGCACACGGCAGGTGGCGCGATGGGCCCCCGGGCCACGGGGGCCGGCCGGGTGGCGATGAGGGTCATCGCTCAGCGTCGGCCGCTGGTGCGTCGGGCCGGTGCGGTCACGGGGGGTCCTCTCGATCAGGTCGGACGTGTCACCCCCTCTTCGGGACGACCGGGCCGCTCGGATGCACCTGGACACCTGGTGTCCAAGGTCAGGACGTGAGCCCGTCCACGAAGTCGAGGCTGGTCGCGCTGATCCGGCGCCGGGCCTCGTCGTTGCTGATCGTCGGGGTGCCGTCGCCCGCCTGCGGCCC
Source organism: uncultured Actinomycetota bacterium (assembly GCA_963730165.1). Lineage (GTDB taxonomy): Bacteria > Actinomycetota > Actinomycetes > Actinomycetales > Dermatophilaceae > DASSQJ01. Next base: position 628,837 of record CAVSQS010000005.1, on the reverse strand, counting down.
GTAGTCGCCGAACTGCGCGTGCGAGGCGCCCTCGACGACGGTGAAGTGGGCGTCCGCCGGCAGGTCGGCCCGGGACGCCTCGATCTTCGCCGGCGTCGCCAGACCGTCCTCGGTCCCCGAGATCGACTCGACCGCGGCGGTCAGCGAGGTGCTCACATCCCCCGCCGGGTAGGACGCGAAGAGGAGGAGCCCGACCGCCGGGGCCGTCGGGTCGGAGTCGGCGCCATCGGCCTCCATCGACGCCACCGTCCCGCCGAGCGAGTGGCCTCCGAGGACCCATCGGTTGACCTCGGGGTGGTCGGCACGGGCGGTGTCGAAGGCGCCCACGGCGAGGAAGGCGATCGACAGCGGCTGCTTCGCGATGACGACGGGGTGACCCGCCTCCGCGAGCGGCCGTAGGACCGCGGCGTACGCGCGCGCGTCGACGAGCGCACCCGGCTGGAAGAAGACGCCGGTCCCGCTCGGGGCCACGGTGGGGGAGAGGACGATCTGCGTCGACGACTCGGTGACCGACACCGTGTCGTCGGAGCGCATGGCCGTCAGGGCCGGCTCCACCGCCGTGTACGGACGCAGCCAGACGAGCAGGCCGAGCCACCCGACGCCGGCGACCAGGAGCGTCACGGCCCCGACGCGGCGCCAGCCCGACCGGGGTGGTCGGGGCCGTCGGGCACGCCAGGCGAGCACCAGGGCACCGACGAGGGTGAGGGCGAGCAGCACCGCGTAGGCGGGGTGGCCGTGGCGGACCGCGCCCCAGCCGGTCGCGAGGGACCATCCGACGACGAGCACCGCCGAAGCCGCGAGCACGAGTCCCGCCCACGCGATGCGCGGCGGAGCCCCAGGTCTTTCCGTCGGTGCGTTCTCGGCCACCCGCGGAACGCTACCTGCCCGATCCGGCGGCTCGCGGCGGCCCCCGTGTCGCCGCCGTCGCCTACAGTCTTGCCGCAGAGTCGGCGGATCTCCGGGAGGTGAGGGCGTGACCCACGCCGTGCGGGCCGAGGGCCTGGTGAAGTCCTACCGGTCCCGGTCCGGTGAGGTGCGTGCCCTCGACGGCCTCGACCTCGCTGTCGAGGAGGGCACCGTCGTCGGGCTGCTCGGACCCAACGGGGCCGGGAAGACGACGACCATCAAGGTCCTCACGACCCTGCTGCGGCCCGATGCCGGCCGGGCCGAGGTCATGGGCCTCGACGTGGTCGCCGAGCCCCGGACCGTCAAGCGGAGCATCGGGGTGAGCGGCCAGTACGCCGCCGTCGACGAGTACCTCACCGGCTTCGAGAACCTCGACATGGTCGGCCGGCTCTACCACCTCGGTGGGGCGCGCTCGCGCACCCGAGCCCACGAGCTGCTCGAGCAGTTCGGTCTCTCGGATGCCGCCGACCGTCCCGTCAAGGGCTACTCGGGAGGCATGCGCCGCCGCCTCGACCTCGCGGGCGCGCTCGTCGCGCAGCCGCCGATCATCTTCCTCGACGAGCCGACGACCGGGCTGGACCCCCGTTCACGACTCGGGATGTGGGCCGTCATCACCGACCTCGTCGCCGCGGGTACGACCGTGCTGCTCACCACCCAGTACCTCGAGGAGGCCGACCAGCTCGCCGACCGGATCGCGGTCATCGACCACGGCCGGGTCATCGCCGAGGGCACGGCCGACGAGCTCAAGGCCCAGGTCGGTGGCGAACGCGTCGAGGTGGTCGTCACCCACGACCCCGACGTCGAGCGTGCCCGCGGTGTGCTCGACGGGGTCGGCTCGGGGCCCGCCGCGGTGGAGAACCGCTCGCGCCGGGTCACCGTGCCCGTCACCGGCGGCTCCGAGGTCCTCGTCGAGGTGGTGCGACGCCTCGACGCGGCCGAGGTCGAGGTCTCCGACCTCGGCCTGCGCCGCCCGACCCTCGACGACGTCTTCCTCTCGCTCACCGGGCACGCCGCCGAGGACCTCGCCGGGGCCGAGCCCGACGGGGGCCGGGTGGAGGAGCGGTGAACGGGTTCACCCGGGCGGTCGCGGACGCGGGCACCGTCACCCGCCGCAACCTCATCAAGATCCGACGCGTCCCCGACCTGCTCGTGTTCACGACCCTGTCGCCGATCATGTTCGTGCTGCTCTTCGCGTACGTCTTCGGAGGCGCCATCGGCGAGCAGGGCACCGGCGTCGACTACACGGAGTTCCTCATCGCGGGGATCTTCGCCCAGACGGTCGTCTTCGGCTCCACCTTCACGGGCTTCAGCCTCGCCGAGGACCTCCAGAAGGGGTTCATCGACCGCTTCCGCACTCTCCCGATGGCGCCGTCGGCGATGCTCTTCGGGCGGACCGCGTCCGATGTCGTCAACAACGTCATCAGCCTCCTCGTCATGGGGCTCACCGGGCTGCTCGTCGGCTGGCGGATCCGCAGCTCGTTCCTCGACGCCCTCGTCGGCGCCCTGCTGCTGCTGCTCTTCGCGTACGCCATCTCGTGGGTCATGGCCTATGTCGGGCTCATCGTCCGCACGCCCGAGGTGGTCAACAACGCGAGCTTCATCGTCATCTTCCCGCTGACCTTCATCGCCAACACCTTCGTCAACCCCGAGACCCTGCCCGGCCCGCTGCAGACGTTCGCGTACTGGAACCCGGTCTCCAGCGTCACCCAGGCGGCGCGCGAGCAGTTCGGCAACACCAACCCGGCGTTCCCGCCGCCCGACGTGTGGTCCCTGCAGCACCCGGTGGCCTACTCGCTCATCTGGGTCGTGCTCATCCTCGTCGTCTTCATCCCCCTCGCCACGCGGCAGTACCAGCGAACGACCGCGCGCTGAGCCGAGTCCCGCGGGGGCGCAAGCCCCACCTAGTCTGTCGCCGGTGTCCTCCTCGCGCGCCGGCCTCGTGCGGCTCACCGCCCTCGCGCTCGCCCTGGTGCTCGGCGGTGTGCTCGCGGTTGCCGTGCTCGGCGGTGACCTCGACGGGGTTCAGCGGGCCGTGGCGGCGAGCGGCGCCTGGGGTCCGGTCGTCTACCTCGTCCTCCATGTCGTCGTCACGCTCGTGCCCGTGCCGAAGAACCTGCTCGCCGGGATCGCCGGGGCGCTCTTCGGCCTGCCAACCGGCATCGCCCTGTCGTGGACCGGTGCGATGGTGAGCAGCCTGGTCACCTTCCACCTGGCCCGGCACCTCGGCCGTGAGCCGGTGGAGCAGATCACCGGCCCCCGTGCCGACGTCGCCCGGCGCGTCCTGCGCGACCACGGGGCCCTCGCCGTGGTCGCCGCCCGGCTCACCCCGGTCGTCCCGTTCACCGTCATCAACTACGGAGCGGGGGTGAGCCCGCTGTCCCGCCGCGACTTCGTCCTCGGAACCGCGGTCGGCATCGTCCCGGGGACGGTCGCCTACGTCGCGGTGGGCGCCTCGGCCGGCCAGGACGCGACGACGATCGCGCTCGCCGTGGGTGCGGGGCTGGTCCTCCTCCTGGCCGCCGGTCTCCTCGGTCGTCGGCTGCGCCGCTGACCGGGTGGTCCGCGCCGCACCGGTGGGGGGAGCGGGCCCCGGGGCACGGCGAGCGGTCAGCCGGCGGTGGCGCGGTGCCGTTCCGCGAGCGTCACGTAGTGCCCGGCGTTGGCGACGATGGCCGCCACCTGCTCCTCGCCCACCCGGCCGCGGACGCGCCCCGGCACTCCGACGACGACCGATCGGGGCGGCACGTCGGTGCCCTCGGCGACGACCGCACCGGCGCCGACGACGCTGCCGGTCCCGATCCGCGCGCCGTTGAGGACCACCGCCCCCATCCCGATGAGCACGTCGTCCTCGACCGTCGCCCCGTGGACCACGGCCCGGTGCCCGACGGTGACCCCGTCACCGATCCGCACCGGCCGGCCGGGGTCCGCGTGGAGCACGGCCCCGTCCTGGACGTTGCTCCGCGCCCCGATGTCGATCTGCTCGAGGTCGGCGCGCACGACGGCGCCGTACCAGACGCTCGCCGACGGTCCGAGCGACGTGCGGCCGATGACTCCGGCGGTGGGCGCCACCCAGGCGGAGGGGTGGATGTCGGGAACGTCGTCGCCGAGGCGGACGACCGGCCCGGGGAGCGGTGTCGGGGATGAGGTCATGCTCCGATCCTGCCCTGCACGTCCGGCGACACGAGGGACGCGGGTCGGGCAGGATGGCGAGGATGACCTCGTCACAGCACCGGCTCACGAACGGCGTCGCGTTCCCGCTCATCGGGTTCGGCACCTACCCCCTGCGAGGCGAGGACGGCGTGCTGGCCATGACGGCAGCCCTGGAGAACGGGTACCGCTACCTCGACAGCGCCGTGAACTACGAGAACGAGCAGGAGGTCGGGGAGGCGATCCGCCGCAGCGGGCTGCCCCGGGAGGACGTCCTCGTCGCGACGAAGATCCCCGGCCGCCACCATGCCCACGACCTGGCCGTCCGCTCCGTCGAGGACTCCCTGCGGCGCCTGCGCCTCGACCACCTCGACGTCTGCCTGATCCACTGGCCGAACCCGAGCGTCGGGCTCTACCCCGAGGCGTGGCGGGCCCTCGTCGACGTCCGCGAGCGCGGCCTCGTCACGACGATCGGGGTCAGCAACTTCACCGAGGCGCACCTGGCGCGGGTCATCGACGACACGGGGGTGGTCCCGGCGCTCAACCAGGTCGAGCTCTACCCCCGCTTCCCCCAGACCGACATGCGCGCGGTGCACGAGCGGCTCGGCATCCTCACCCAGTCGTGGAGCCCGCTCGGCAAGGAGGCGGCGCCCTTCGACGCCGAGCCGGTCCGGGCCGCGGCCGAGCGCACCGGGGCCACGCCCGCGCAGGTGATCCTGCGGTGGCACCTCGAGCTCGGGGCGATGCCGCTGCCCAAGTCGGCGACGCCCGAGCGGCAGCGCGAGAACCTCGCCGCGGCCGAGCTGACACTGACCCCGTCCGAGGTCGCGGCCATCACCGGCCTCGGTCGGGCCGACGGCCGCCGGTTCGGTGGCGACCCGGATGTCCACGAGGAGATGTAGCGACACCGACGGGCCACGCCGCAGCGTGGACCGGGGGGAGACACGACCACGCCGACCTGCGAGGATCGTGGGGTGACCGACCAGCCCGTCCCGGTCGTGGGCCTCCGGATCCCTCCGCAGGTGGGGGACATGCTCACCGGTCTCGCGCACGTCACCGCCGAGCTGAGCACCGCGACGACCGTCGACGAGGTGACCAAGATCGTCACCCAGCACATGGCCGACGCCGTCGGGGCGAGCATCGCCGTCCTGGCCCTGCGTGAGGGTGAGGACCGCGTGCGCCTCCTCGGCGTCCGTGGGCTCGACGCCCCCGAGGCCGCCGCCTGGCAGACCTTCTCGCTCGATCGGGCGAACTCGGTGAGCGAGGCTGTCCTCACCGGCCGGCGCATCGTCCTCGTCGGCGCCGCCGCCATTGCGCAGCGCTACCCCGACCTGACCAACGCCCGCCGCGGCGAACGCACGACGATCACCGTCCCCCTGCGCTCGGGCGGGCGCACCATCGGCGCGATCCACCTCTCCGTCCCCGAACCCGCCGAGCCGGAGCCGACGGCCCTCGAGTTCATCGAGATCCTCGCCGACGCCTGCGCGCAGGCGTTCGGGCGGATCGCCGCGCAGGAGGTCGCCGAGCGCCAGACGGCCCGGCTCGCCTTCCTCGCCGAGGCCTCCATCCAGCTCTCGAGCAGCCTCGACCTGCCGGTCACCACCTCACGCGTGGCCCGACTGGCCGTCCCGACCTACGCCGACTGGTGCACCATCGACGTGGTCCGCGACGGCCACCTCCACCGCATCGCGGCTGCCCACGTCGAGCCCGACAAGAGCGAGCTGGCGATGCTCCTCGGCGAGCGACGCTCCGCGGGCGCCGAGGAGCGCGGCGTCCAGGCCCGGGTCGTGCGCAGCGGCCGGCCCTACCTCCTGCCCGAGGTCACCGACGCGCTCGTCGATGAGCTGACCGACGACGAGGAGCAGCGAGCACTCGTGCAGGACCTCGGGCTGCGCAGCGTCCTGGCGGTGCCGCTGCTCGTCCGTGGGCGCGTCTCCGGCGTGCTCACGTGGGTCTCCGCCCACCCGGGACGTCCGTACGACGCCGACGACGTGAGCTTCGCCGAGCACCTCGCCCGCCGGGCCGCCAGCGCGCTCGACAACGCAGACCTGTACAGCCAGACCCGGGCCGTTGCCGAGCAGCTCCAACGTGCGGTCCTCCCGCGGACGCTGGTCTCCTCCGACGAGTGGTCCGTGCACTGCCGCTACGAGCCCTCCGGGCGGACCGAGGTGGGGGGCGACTTCTACGACGCCTTCTCTTTGGGTGACGGACGCTTCGTCGCGTTCGTCGGCGACGTCATGGGGCGGGGCGTGCCCGCGGCGGCCGCGATGTCGCAGATGCGAGCGGCCGTGCGCGCCTTCGCCTCGGTCGACCCCGACCCCGCGGTCGTCGTCTCCAAGCTCGACCGGATGGTGACGCGCTTCGACACCGAGCAGCTGGTCACGCTCGCCTACGTCCTGGCGGATGCGGCGTCCGGGTGGGTCGCGGTGGTCAACGCGGGGCACCTGCCGCCGAGGATCGTGAGCGCCTCGGGCTCGGTCAGCCCGATGCCGATCGCGGACGGGCCGCCGCTCGGCCTCGCCGACCACCGCCGTGCCACCACCGTGCCGTTCGCCGTCGGCGACACGCTGCTCGTCGTCACGGACGGCTTGGTGGAGCGACGCGGGGAGTCGATCGACGAGGGCCTCGCCCGCCTCGACGCCCGCCTCGGCGACCTGACCGGCCCCGAGCTGGGAGCCGCGCTGGCACGGCTCGTCGCCCACCTGAGCGACGCCGAGACCGACGACGACGTCGCGGCGCTCGCGCTGAGGCGCACCGTGCCCCTGCCGGACGCGGCGCCCTGAACGTGACGGCTCGCACGGCGGCACGGGGGAGCGGACCGGGGGCGTGCGGGCGCGGATCGGCCTGCACCGAGCCCCCCGTGGGAACCGTGCCTCGGGTGAGGATGGCAAGGTGACCCGCTCGACCGACGATGCCGACCCGCACCGCGCCGCCGCCCGCTCGGTGGGCCTGACCGGACTGGCGACGATGGGCCAGAACCTCGCCCTCAACCTCGCCGACCACGGATACGCGGTGCACGTGCACAACCGGACGACCGCACGGATGCGGGCCTTCGTCGAGGACCGCACCGGCGGCCTGGCGGTCACCGGGCACGAGTCGCTCGCGGACCTCGTCGCCGCGCTGCCGCGGCCGCGCGTCGTCATCGCCATGGTCGCGGCCGGCGGACCGACCGACGCCGTCCTCGACGAGCTCATGCCCCTCCTGGACGACGGGGACGTCGTCGTCGACGGCGGGAACGCACACGTCGACGACACCCGCCGGCGGGCGGCCCGGGCCGCGGACGAGTACGACCTGCTCTATGTGGGGGCCGGCATCTCCGGCGGTGAGGAGGGGGCCAGGCACGGCCCGTCGATCATGCCGGGCGGCCCGGAGGACGCGCGGGTGGTCGTCGAGCCGATCCTGCGTGACATCGCCGCGCGGGCGGAGGACGGTGAACCGTGCTGCCACTGGCTCGGCACCGACGGGGCGGGGCACTACGTCAAGATGGTCCACAACGGCATCGAGTACGGGGACATGCAGGTGCTCGCCGAGGCCTACGACCTGCTGCGTGCCACCGGCCGGACCAACGAGGAGATGGCGGAGGTCTTCCGAGCGTGGAACGACGGGCCGCTGCGGTCCTTCCTCGTGGAGATCACCGCCGACGTCCTCGCCCACCGTGACGAGTCACGGGGCGGTGAGGCGACGATCGACGTCATCCTCGACTCCGCCGGGCAGAAGGGCACAGGGCGCTGGACGGCGATCTCCGCGCTCGAAGCAGGCCGCCCGCTGACCCTCGTCGCCGAGGCGGTGTTCGCCCGGGTGCTGTCCTCGATGCACGACCAGCGGCAGCGCGCCGCCCATCTCCTGGCCGGGCCGGACCGCCGCATCGAGCCCGGAGAGCTCTCCGTCGACGACCTCGCCGACGCGGTGTACGCGGCGAAGATCGTGTCCTACTCGCAGGGGTTCTCCCTGCTGCGCGCCGCGAGCGAGTCGAACGACTGGGGGCTCGACCTCGCCGGCATCGCCCGCATCTGGCGCGCCGGGTGCATCATCCGGGCGGCACTGCTCGAGGACCTCGCCGTCGTCCTCGACGAGCACGACGGCGGCGACGGGGGGCGCACCGACGAGGTGCTCCTGGCCGACCCGTTCCGCGGGGCACTCGCCGCGGCGGGCCCCGGGTGGAGGCGGGTCGTCGCCGTCGCGACCGCGAACGGTGTCCCCGTGCCGGCCCTCTCGAGCGCCCTGGCCTACCACGACGGCCTCCGCTCGCCCCGTCTGCCGGCGAACCTCGTCCAGGCACAGCGCGACTACTTCGGTGCCCACACCTACCACCGGCTCGACGACCCGGACGGTGAAGCCGTCCACACCCGGTGGGCCGCCGGCCGCTGACAGGACACCGCACCCCACCGAGAGGAGCACCATGCGCACCACCGTCATCGGCACCGGGATCATGGGTGCGGGGATGGCTCGCAGCCTCGCCCGCGCCGGGCACCAGGTCACGGCGTGGAACCGAACCCGCGAGCGGGCCGAGCCGCTCGCGGCCGACGGTGTCGAGGTCGCCGACACCGTCGCCGACGCCGTCGCCGGCGCCGAGGTCGTCATCACCGTCCTCTTCGACGCCGCCGCGACGCTGGCGGTCGCCGAGGAGCTCGTCCCGGCACTCGGCGAGGACGCCGTCTGGATGCAGTGCGGCACCGTCGGGGTCGACGGTGCCCGCGCGGTCCACGAGCTCGGCGGTGACCGCGTCCTCGACGCGCCGGTGCTCGGCACCCGGAAGCCCGCCGAGGAGGGCACGCTCGTGGTCCTCCTGTCCGGGCCCCCGGCGTTGCGTGAGCGCGTCCAGGACGTCTGCGACGCGATCGGCTCGCGGGTCGTCGTCGCGGGTGACGACGTGGGCGCCGCCAGCGCGCTCAAGCTCACGTGCAACGCGTGGGTGGCCCTCCTCACCGCCGGAACCGCCCAGTCGCTGACCCTCGCAACAGCACTCGGGGTCGACTCCCGGCTCTTCCTCGAGGCCATCTCGGGCGGCCCGCTCGACGTCCCGTACGCGCGGCTCAAGGGCGGGATGATGCTCGATCGGGACTGGTCCACCCCGTCCTTCGAGGTCGACGGCGTCGTCAAGGACGTCGGCCTCATGGTCGAGGCCGCGGCCCGCGTCGGCTTCCCGACCGACCTTCTCGACGCCGTCCGCGGACTGTTCACCGAGGCCTCCGCCGCCGGGCACGGCGGCGCCGACATGGCCGCCGTGCGAGCCGTCTTCCCCTGAGCCCGGCCGCCGGTCGGAGGCCTCGGCCACGTCGACCCGCCCGGTCGGCGCGGGCGAAGGGGGGCCCTGCCGTCCCGTCCCTATGCTGACCCCACGCAAGGGAACGGAGCAGTGATGTCAGCGACGACGGATGGGCGAACCGAGGCGGACTCCCCGGGCGGGGAGCCCGCCACCGGGGCCGCGCCGACCGTCGACCGACCCTCCGGCGCCCCGCGGGACGGTGCCCCCGACCCGTCCGCCTCCACCGACGGGCCGGGCGCGGACGAGCGGCGGCCGCCTCGGTGGCACCGACTGCGTCCCGGCCCCCTCAGCATCACCGGTGGTGTCCTCGCGCTCTCCTTCTCCCTGATGTCCGTGACCCCGTCCTACGTCCCGCGCGGCTGGGCGATGGAGGCCCTCCTCGTCGCGCTCTGCGCCGTGTCCGGCTACGCGATCGGCGCCTTCCTCGGGTGGGCGTACCGGACGCTGCGGCTTCCCGACCTGCCGGGAGCGGCACGCCGGATGGCCTGGCTCGTCCTCGCCATCGTCGCCGTCGTCGGGCTGCCGATCGCGGCGTGGTTCGGGAGGGTCTGGCAGCTGGATCAGCAGGAGACCTTCGGGATGCCGGCGGACGTGCCGTGGGTCTGGGTCGCGAGCCCCTACGTCGGAATCCTCGCCGCCACCGTCCTGCTCGGGATCGGTCGCGTCGTCAAGGTGCTGACGCGCCTCCTCGTCGACCCCCTCGTGCGGGTCCTCCCGACCCGGGTGGCCTGGCTCCTCGCGATCGTCGTCACCGCCGTCGTCACGTGGCTCGCCGTGTCCGGTCTCGTCGTCGGCTCGCTCCTCACGCGTCTCGACGCCGGCTTCGAGGCCGACAACCGGGGCGACTACCCGTGGGTGAGCAACCCGGAGTCACCGTTCCGCTCCGGTGGGCCCGCCTCGACCGTCAGCTGGGAGAGCATCGGGGCCGAGGGGCGCGACTTCATCTCGCAGGGCGTCACCTCCGCCCAGATCGCGCGCGTCGTCGATGACCCCGAGGCCAAGGACCCCGTCCTGGCCTACGTCGGCCTGGGCGCCGCGCAGGACCCGCACGACCGGGCCGAGCTCGCCATGCAGGAGCTGAGGACCCTCGGTGGCTTCCAGCGCTCGGCGATCGCGGTCGCCGGCGTCACCGGTCGTGGATGGATCAACCCCGAGACCTCGCAGGCCCTCCAGTACGCCACCCACGGGGACGTCGCCATCGTCGCGACGCAGTACTCGTACCTGCCGAGCTGGCTGGCCTTCATCGTCGGCCGCGACAAGGCCGCGGCGGACGCCGAGGTGCTCATCAACCGGCTGCGGGTCGAGATCGACGACCTACCCGCCGACCAGCGGCCCCGGCTCTACGTCTTCGGCGAGAGCCTCGGCGCGTTCTCCGCCGACAGCGCGTTCACCAGCGTGGAGGACGTGTCGACGACCACCGACGGGGCCCTCTTCGTCGGGCCGCCGAGCTTCGACCCCAACTGGCTCGACGTCCAGGCCGGGCGCGCTCCCGGCTCGCCGCTGTGGAAGCCCCGGTACGGGGACGGCGCCCTCGTGCGGGTGGCCGCGACCGACCGCGACCTCACCGACCAGACGCTGACCTGGCGCACCGACTCGCCGGTCATCTACCTCGTCCACGACTCCGACCCGGTCGTCGGCTGGACCGTCGACTACGCGTCCTGGCTCGACCCGCGCGGCCCCGACACCAGTCCCTTCATGGTCGCCTGGCCGGTCGTCACGTACTGGCAGGCCACCGTGGACCAGTTCGCTGCCACCGACGTGCCCCCCGGACACGGGCACGTCTACGACGAGACCGTCGTCACTGCGTGGTCGGAGATCGTCGGACCGCCGTCGCTGCCGCAGTCGGAGGTCGAGGCGATCCGGGAGGCCATCCGTGACCTGCCCGAGTGAGGCCGGTCAGCGTGGGGCGAGCTCCGCCTCGGCGGGCAGCACCTCACCCTCCAGGGAGTCCCGCTGCTCACCTCGGACCGTGCCGTCGGCGTAGACGTAGGCCGTGACGATGCCGACGACGGGTGAGAGCAGCGCGTAGACCACCGCGGCGACGGCGTTGCCGACGACGAAGGGCACGTCACCGAGCAGCAGGACGCCGAAGCCGAGGACGGGACCGGCGGCGGAGACGAGCAGGTTGGCGAGGCCGATGAGCAGGATGACGGGGACGACCCGGTGCCGCACGATCCCCGCACTGCGGCGCAGGGCCGCCACCGGACCGAGGTGGTCGAGCTGGACCGCGGGCAGCCAGAGCGCCCAGAGCACGGCGACCACGACGGCGACCGGGACGAGGAGCACCGTGACGAGGAGGACGACGGTCGTGACGAGGAGGATCGTGCCGGCTCCCAGCGTCGCGGGCAGTCGCCGCAGCGCGAGGCGCAGCGCGGACCACGCCGAGACCTCGCGCCCGGCGTCGATCTCGGCGACCGCCTGCATCACCGTCGCCTGGACGAGGACCACCGCGACGAGGCTGACCAGGGCACCGGCGAGACCGACGGCGGCGAGCCCCGCCGACGGCGCCACGCCGTCGGCCGACGTCGTCTCGCCCAGCTGGGCGACCCATCCGCCGAGCGCCGTCGCCGGCACGGAGAGCAGCCCGACGAGCGTGAAGAGCCACACGTGCCCTCCGTACATGCGCAGCGACGCGGTGAGGGCCTGGCCCACCGTGCGGCGCCGGACCAGTCGCAGCGGGGCGGACGGGCTCCACGAGGTGAGCCGGGCGAGGAACCAGACGAGAAGCACGAGCCCGGCGAGGGCTGCGAGGCCGAGGAGCGGGTCGGCCGTCAGCTGGCGCAGGGCGTCGGATCCGGTCGCCACGCCCGTGCAGAAGAGGTCGGTGGCGCCCGTGCCGAACAGGCTGCTCGCGGGGACCGCGTAGCTGCGGTCACGGCCGTCGTCCTCGACCCAGGTGAACGGTCGCGTCCACTGGGTCTTGGTGTTCGGCCCCGTCGGTCCGTTGTAGAAGGCCTGCTCGCGCTGGCCCCACCGGCCCTCGTAGCCCAGCCACGGGTAGGCGGCCAGCGCCGCCTGCGCGTCGCTCGGCACGACGGCGACGGCCGTCGAGACGTCGCTCGAGGGTCCGCGGGCGTCGTCGCACCCGAAGCCCTGGCTCGCGGAACGGCCCAGGTACAGGGCGTCACCGAAGTAGTTCGCGTGTGACCCGGCGGCCGGCCGCACCACCGGATGGGTGCCGCCGTCGACCTCCAGCCGTGGGTCGCCCCACGCCGCCACCTCGGCCCCCTCGTGCTGGCTGTACGCCAGCCCGACGGGCTCGGTGCCCAGCGCGCCCGCCGCGTCGTCGGCGGCGAACTCCAGCTGGATCATCTCCCAGTCGCTCTCGTGCTTGTTGTTGTAGTCGTTGAACGGGTAGTAGAACCAGTACTGCAGCGCGAGCCGGCCCGGGAAGCCCGGCTCGGTGACGACGTGGGCGTACATCGTCGGGGACGTGCCGGCGGTGACGACGTCGGCCCACTCCTCGTAGGTGCAGCCCGGTCGCAGCGGGCTGCCGGGCAGGTCCAGGTGGTAGCCGAGCAGACCCGCCGAGAGGTCCTCCGCGGTGGGGGCGACCCGGATGAGGTCATCGGTCGTCCACGGTCCGCGGAGGGCGACGTCGTCGCGGCCGAGCAACGCCTCCACGTCGGTGGGGTGGTACGGCTCGCCCGGCCCGCACGCCGCGGGTTGGTCGACGAGCCGCACGACCGGTGCGTACTGCTCGGCCAGGGCGGTCTGGTCGGCGAGGCCGTCGGCGGCCGCAGCGGGTGCGGTCAACCCCGCCAGGGCGAGGACGCCCACCACCACGACGACCGCCCGGGAGGGCGCGCCGCGGCGCGCGCGCCGAGCCCGGCCACGCCGAGGCAGCCGGGGCACCCCGGGGGTCATCGGCACCCGCCCTCCTCCGTCGACGGCGCCCCAGCGTGCCAGCCGCACTCGCACGCGCACAAGCACCCCACGCCGGGACGTCCCTACACTCGGGGCATGCGATTCCGGCTCGGGCTGCGGAGCCGGATCCTCGCGTTGACGATGCCCGTCGTCCTCGCGGTGAGCGTGCTCATCGCCGCCATCGTGTACCTCTCCATCGGCCAGGTGCTCGAGGCCTCGGCGCGCGACGTCGCCCGGGCCGAGGCCGCCGAGCTGCGCACCGAGGTCGCGCTGCACCGCATCAGCGAGGTGATCCGCGCGAGCGAGGTCCAGGTCGACACCCGGGTGGTCCAGATCGTCGACGGGGAGACCGGCGAGGTGCTCGCGACGAGCGACCCCGACATCTCGAGCCCGATCGCCGACTGGCGGCTCGACGACGGGGAACAGCGACTCGTCGGGGTCGACGAGCTGCCCGGAGCCGGGGAGGGCAGCTACGTCGTCGCCGTGGGCGACGCCGTCGGCCGCGACGGCCGGCACTACACCGTCGAGGTCGGCGTCGCGACGAAGGTGGAGTCGACCGCGCTGGGCCAGTCGGCCGAGTTCGCCCTCATCGGGGCGATCGGCCTCATGGCCCTGCTCGGCGCGGTGACGACGTTCGCCGTCGGTCAGGCCCTGCGTCCGGTCGATCGGTTGCGCGACCAGGTCGAGGCGATCTCGAGCATGGGCCGTGACGCCCCGACCCAGCTCGAGGTCCCCGACGGCCGAGACGAGCTCGCCCGGCTGGCCGAGACGATGAACCGGGTGCTGCACCGCCTGCAGCGCGCCGACGCCTCCCGGCGCGCGTTCGTCGCGGACGCCGGGCACGAGCTGCGCAGCCCGCTGGCGACGATCAGTGTTCTGCTCGAGCGTCTCGCCGAGGACCGCCCGGCGGAGCAGCGGCGGGAGATCGCCGAGCGCGCATCCGACGAGGTCGACCGGCTCGCCCTGCTCGTCGACGACCTGCTCACGCTCGCGTCGGCCGACGAGCGGGCCGTGGTGCTCCACACGGCCGACGTCGACCTGGACGACGTCGTCCTCGCCGAGACCGGCGTGCTGCGCTCGCGGGGGATGCCGGTGTGGGTCAGCGTCGAGCCGTTGCGCGTCGTCGGGGACCAGGCCCGCCTCGGCCGTGTCGTGCGCAACCTCCTCGAGAACGCCGAGCGGCACATGGAGAGCCAGGTGAGGGTGACGCTGCGGCACGAAGGTGACGAGGCGGTGCTCGAGGTCGACAACGACGGCCCACCGATCGCCCCGGAGGACCGCGACCGGGTGTTCGGCCGGTTCGTGCGCCTCGACGACTCGCGCGCCCGCGGCACCGGGGGCACGGGACTGGGCCTGGCCATCGTCTCCGAGGTCGCGACGGCACACGGGGGGACGGCGGAGGCGACCGAGACCCCGGAGGGCTGGTGCCGCTTCGTTGTCAGGATCCCGCTGGACGAGGAACCGGGTTGAGGCGGTAGCCCATCCCGCGGACGGTCTCGATGGCCTTCTCGTCGAAGGGCGCGTCGATCTTGCGCCGCAGGTAGCCGATGTACACCTCGACGACGTTGTCGGCGCCGGGGTAGTCGGAGTCCCAGACGTTCTCGAGGATCTCGGCCTTGCTCTGCACCTGGCCCACCTTGCGCATCAGGTGGTGCAGGAGGGCGTACTCGCGGGCGGTCAGCTGGATCTCGCGTCCCTGCCGGGTGACCCGCCGGGTCGTCGGGTCGAGGCTGAGGTTGCCCGCGGTGAGGGCGACCGGACGCTCCGGCGCGCCTCTCCTGGCCAGGGCCTGGAGCCGGGCGAGGAGCACGGGGGTGCTGAACGGCTTGGTGACGTAGTCGTCCGCGCCGAGCTCGAAGGCGTCGGTCTGGTCGAACTCGCCGTCCTTGGCGGTGAGCATGAGCACGGGGGTCCAGACCTTCTGGGCGCGCAGGTGCTTCAGCACGTCGTAGCCGTTCATCCCCGGGAGCATGATGTCGAGGACGACGACGTCGTACTGGCCCACGACGCCGAGCCGCAGGCCCTCCCGGCCGTCGTCGGCGTGGTCGACGACCCAACCCGCCTCGCGGAGGGCATCACCGACCGCGCTCGCGAGGGGAGCCTCGTCCTCGACGAGCAGGAGCCTCACGGCAGCCCACCGACACGCGGGGCGTGTTCGTCGAATCTCAGCACCAAGTCAGCCATGTGCTTGTACATTATCTTGTGTTCCCGGGGTCTCTCGTGGCCCCGGCCCGGAACCGGCGTCCGGGAGATGCGACCCCCCTGCACGCATCTCCCGGACGCCTTTCCGTCGGGGCGTCCGTGTCGGTGGCCGGGCCGGGCCGGGCCGTGGCGTGGCGTGGCCTCGGCGCAGCGTGAGTCAGTGGTGGCGGAGTGCGTCGACGAGCTCGTCCTTGGTCATCGAGGAGCGACCCTCGACGTCGAGCTCTCGTGCGCGTTCCATCAGCTCGTCCTTGGTCCACTCCTCGTAGGGAGCCGAGGAGCCACCGCGTTCACCCACCTCGGAGCGCGAGCTGTTCGCCGCGGCGTTGGCGATGCGGGCGGCCTTCTCCTTGCTGTTGCCCTCGTCGCGGAGCCGCTCGTACAGCTCCGGGTCCTTGACCGACGGTCCGGGCTCCTGACGTCCTGGCACGGGGTCCTCCTCGGGGTGGTGGTCCGCCCATCATGGCGCGGACCCGTCGGAAGAGGGGGCTCCTGTGCGGGGAAATCTCCCGCGCGAACCCGGAAGGCAAGGTCGCATCGAACGACGGATTCCGTGGTTTCAGGTCCGATGTGTCACGGATATGATGCCCAACATGATCGAGCAGAAGCGGATCCTCGCGACCTCCGTCCCGGGCCCGGCCTCGCAGGAGATGGGACGTCGCAAGGCGGCGGCGGTCGCCTCCGGTGTGGGGACCGGGCTCCCCGTCTACGTCGTCGAGGCCGCGGGCGGCATCCTGCGCGACGCCGACGGCAACCAGCTGATCGACCTCGGCTCGGGCATCGCCGTCACGACCGTCGGCAACGGCAACCCCCGAGTCGTCGCGGCCGTGACCGAGCAGGTGCAGCAGTTCACCCACACGTGCTTCATGGTGACGCCCTACGACAAGTACGTCGCGGTCTGCGAGAAGCTCAACGCGCTGACCCCGGGGGACCACGAGAAGCGGAGCGCGCTGTTCAACTCCGGCGCAGAGGCCGTCGAGAACGCCGTGAAGATCGCCCGCCACGCCACGGGTCGTCCCGCCGTCGTCGCCTTCGAGCACGGGTACCACGGCCGCACCAACCTCACGATGGCGCTCACCGCCAAGAACATGCCGTACAAGCACCGCTTCGGGCCGTTCGCCCCCGAGGTCTACCGGGTCCCCATGGCCTACCCGTACCGCTGGCCCACCGGTCCGGACAACTGCGCCGAGGAGGCCCTGCGCACCGTCACCGACATGATCCACGCCCAGGTCGGCGAGGAGAACTGCGCGGCGGTCGTCATCGAGCCGATCC
This sequence comes from uncultured Actinomycetota bacterium, assembly GCA_963730165.1. Classification (GTDB taxonomy): domain Bacteria; phylum Actinomycetota; class Actinomycetes; order Actinomycetales; family Dermatophilaceae; genus DASSQJ01. Next base: position 612,177 of record CAVSQS010000005.1, on the reverse strand, counting down.
AGGGGGAGGGTGGGTTCATCGTCCCGCCGGAGGGCTTCCTGCCCGGGCTCGCCCAGTGGTGCCGGGAGCACGGCATCCTCCTCATCGCCGACGAGGTGCAGTCGGGCTTCTGCCGTACCGGCGACTGGTTCGCGTGCGACCACGAGGGGGTCGTCCCGGACCTCGTCACCACGGCCAAGGGCATCGCGGGGGGCATGCCGCTCGCCGCCGTCACCGGCCGCGCGGAGATCATGGACGCCGTGCACGTCGGGGGTCTGGGCGGCACCTACGGGGGCAACCCGGTCGCCTGCGCCGCGGCCCTGGCCTCCATCGAGTCGATGGAGGAGGACGACCTCGCCGGCCGGGCCCGTGAGATCGGCGAGGTGCTCTTCGAGCGGCTCGGCCGCCTCGAGGAGAAGTACGAGCAGGTCGGTGAGGTCCGCGGGCGCGGCGCCATGGTCGCCATGGAGCTCGTCACCGACGGCGAGACCAAGGAGCCGAACCCAGCCCTGGCCGCGGCGGTGGCCCGGGGGTGCTTCGAGCGCGGGGTCGTCACGCTGACCTGCGGCACGTACGGCAACGTCTTCCGCTTCCTGCCGCCGCTGTCGATCTCCGACGCACTGCTCCACGAGGCGATGGACGTCCTCGAGGAGTCCGTGGCCGCCGCCCTCGCCTGAGCGTCGCGCCGAGACACCGTGTCCACCCGCTCGCTGCCTCCGGCGTTCGACCTCTCCGGCCGTACCGCGGTCGTCACCGGCGCCGGGTCACCGACCGGCATCGGGATGGCGTGCGCGAGGCTGCTCGGCGCGTTCGGCGCCCGCGTCGTCGTCACCTCGACGACCGCGCGGGTGCTCGACCGCGTGGCCGAGCTGCGAGCCGCCGGCGTCGACGCGGAGGGCGTCGTCGCCGACCTCACGGGGGCGGCAGGGGCCGAGTCGGTGGTCGCCGCGGCCCGGCGTCGCGATGGCCGCCTCGACGTCCTCGTCGCGAACGCCGGGATGGTCTCGGTCGGCGACGGCGACTACCTCGAGGGCGACCTGCTCGCGACGACCCCCGAGCGGTGGTCGGCCTCCCTCGCGCGCAACCTCGACACCGCCTACCACTCGGCCCGGGCCGCGCTCCCCGCGCTCCGCGAGGGCGGGGGCGGCCGGGTCGTCCTCGTCGCGTCGGTGACGGGCGCGGTGATGGCGATGCGCGGCGAGGTCGCCTACGCCTCGGCCAAGGCGGGGCTCGTCGGGCTGGCCCGCGCGCTCGCCGTGGACGAGGCGGTCCACGGCATCACCGTCAACGTCGTCGCCCCGGGATGGGTGGCGACCTCGTCGCAGACGCCTGCGGAGGTGCGGGAGGGGCTCGTGACCCCGGTCGGCCGCTCGGGGACGCCGGACGAGGTGGCCTCGGCGGTGGCGTGGCTGGCCTCACCGGGAGCGTCGTACGTCACCGGTCAGGTCGTCGTCGTCGACGGCGGCAACGCCGTCGCCGAGGAGCGGGCCTTTCCCCCGGCGCCGTGAGCGGTCGCGGCCCCGGCTCCTAGAATCACCCGGTGACCCGCCCCGTCCTGCGCCAGGTGCACACGATCGGCCGGCGGCGGGCGTGGGTCATCTGGGCGGTCGGGCTCTCGGTCTACGTCCTCGCCGTCTTCCACCGCACCTCGCTCGGGGTCGCCGGGCTGCTCGCCGCGGAGCGCTTCCACATCACGGCTGCGCAGCTGGCGACGTTCACCGTCGTCCAGCTCGGCGTCTACGCCGGGATGCAGATCCCGGTCGGCGTCCTCATCGACCGGTTCGGCCCGAAACGGCTCATGTTCACCGGACTGGTGCTGATGACCGCGGGACAGATGTGGTTCGCCGTCGCCGGGACCTTCTCCGTCGGCCTCGCCGCGCGGATCCTCCTCGGAGCCGGTGACGCCATGGTCTTCACCTCGCTGCTCCGGCTCGTGGCCGCGTGGTTCCGGGTGAAGCAGGCGCCGTTCGTCACCCAGCTCTCGGGCATGATCGGGCAGCTCGGGGCGGTCGCGGCCGCCACCCCGCTCGCCGCCGCGCTGGCCACGTGGGGCTGGACCCGGTCGTTCGCGACGGCGGCCTCCGTCGGCATCGCCCTCGGCATCGCCCTGCTCCTCGTGGTCAAGGACTCCCCGTACCGCGGCGAGGCGGTCGAACGGATCAAGCTGCGGGCGCTGCGCAACACGCTCGCCGAGGTGTGGGGGAACCCCGGCACCCGACTCGGGCTCTGGGTGCACTTCACGTCACAGTTCGGTGCCACCGTCTTCACGATGCTCTGGGGCTACCCGTTCCTCCTCAGCGAGGGGCTGACCCCCCGCAGCGCCTCGCTGCTCCTGGTCGTCATGACCTTCACGGCGATGGCGGCCGGCCCGATCGTGGCGGCCTTCACCGCCCGCGTGCCGTACCGGCGCTCCCAGCTCGTCCTCGGCATCGTCGCCGCCATCGCCGCGACGTGGGCCGTGGTGCTCCTCTGGCCCGGACCGGCACCGCTCTGGCTGCTCGTCGGGCTCGTCGTCGTCACGGCGGTGGGCGGTCCGGGGTCGATGGTCGGCTTCGACCTCGCTCGGACCTTCCACCCCGGCCACCGGCTGGGGCGGGCCACCGGGGTCGTCAACGTCGGTGGCTTCCTCGCCTCCCTGCTCACCATCGCGATGATCGGCGTCGTCCTCGACCACCTCGCCCCCGCCGGACCGTCGGAGTACACCCTCGAGGACTTCCGGATCGCCATGTCGGTGCAGTTCCTCTTCTGGACGCTCGGCGCGGTCCAGCTCGTGCGCTACCGACGCAAGGGGCTGGCCCACATCGACGCGGCGCACCCCGAGGCGCTCGAGGCGCTGCGCGGTGGGCAGACGCTGCTGCCCGGGATCTCGCGCGACGACGACCGCTGAGGTCCGGCGACCCGGTCCGACCGGGCCACTCCCGCGTCGAGTCGTCACCGGTCGTTCGCCTCGGGGTCGCGTGTCGGTCACCGGTCCGGTGCGGCGGTCCTTCTACGCTCGTCGAGGACCGGGCCAGGTATGAGATGGCCCGGTCCCGTCATGTCCGGCCGGTCGGCGGCTCAGGAGGCCCGGATGCTGTAGGTGCCCTGGGGCGCGTCGCAGTAGCGGAACGTCCCGTCGGGTCCGGCGTGGTAGGCGAGCAGCGTCATGTCGACGCGCAGCAGGAGCAGCTCGCCGTCGACGGTGGCCTGCGTGTAGGTGGTGCCCGGCTGGGGGCAGCCGAGCGAGCCGTCGTTCCACGTCACCGGCGACCACGCGGCGACGGCGACCCGCGACTCCGGGACGTTCTGGCGTCTCGCCGCGTCGGCGAGGGCCTTGGCGACCGCCGGTCGCTCGCGCAGGTCGGCGGGCAGTCCGGACCCGGTGGCCAGACCCGGACCGGTCGCCGACGGGCTCGACGTCGGCGTGCCCGGTGACGTGGTCGCCGGGCCGGGGGAGGACGGGGTGTCGGAGGGCCCGCCGGCTCCGCCGTCGCCCGAGCCGCAGGAGGTGAGCACCCCCGCGGAGACCACGGCGGCAACGACCATCAGGTGGCGCACGGCATCCTCCCTTCGTCAGGGTCCAGCGTACGGAGCCGTACCGGTGTTCCCGTCGGCGTCACCGCAGGACGTGGCGACTGACGACGAGCCGCTGGATCTGGTTGGTCCCCTCGAAGATCTGGGTCACCTTCGCCTCGCGCATGTACCGCTCGGCCGGGAAGTCCTGGGTGTAACCGGCGCCGCCGAGGACCTGGACGGCGTCGGTGGTCACCCGCATCGCGGCGTCGGTGGCCACGAGCTTGGCCACCGCGGCCTCCTTCGAGTAGGGCCGTCCGGCGTCCTTGAGGCGGGCCGCGTGCAGGTACGTCGCCCGCGCAGAGGTGACGGCGGCCTCCATGTCGGCGACGAGGAAGGCCAGGCCCTGGAACTCGCCGATGGCCCGGCCGAACTGCCGGCGCTCCATCGCGTAGGAGGCGGCGAGGTCGAGCGCGGACTGGGCCAGCCCGGTGGAGGCAGCGGCGATGCCGAGCCGGCCGGCGTCGAGCGCGGAGAGCGCGATCGACATCCCCTGGCCCTCCTCGCCGACCCGCCGGGCGGCGTCGACGAGGACGTCGTCGAGCATCACCTCACGGACCGTGTCGCAGTGCAGGCCCATCTTCTTCTCCGGTGCGCCGAAGGACAGCCCCTCGGCCTCCGCGGGGACGACGAGGCAGGACAGGCCCCGGCCGCCGTCGTCGGACGTCCGGACGAAGGTCGTGTAGTAGTCGGCGTGGCCGGCGTGGCTCGTCCACGCCTTGCGACCCTTGACGACGTAGGCGTCGCCGTCGCGGGTGGCGCGCGTCGTCATCGAGGCGATGTCGGAGCCCGCGAGGGGCTCGGACAGGCAGTACGCGCCGAGCTGGTCGCCCGAGAGCATGCCGGGCAGCAGTGCCTCCTTCTGCTCCTGCGTGCCGAAGGTCGTGACGGGGAACGCGGTGAGGGAGTGGACCGAGACCCCGACGGCGACGCTCATCCAGGCGGTGGCGATCTCCTCGACGACCTGCAGGTACACCTCGTACGGCTGGCCGTAGCCGCCGAACTCCTCGGGATGGGGGAGGCTGAGCAGCCCCGCCGCCCCCAGGGTGCGGAACACCTCGGTCGGGAAGGACTCGCCCGCCGCGGCGGCGCGCTCGGCGTCGTCGACGCGTGGCCGGAGCTCCTTGGCGCAGATCTCGCGGGTCAGGTCGATGAGGTCCTGGCCCTCCTCGGTCGGCATCAGCCTCGTCGCTGGCATGCCTCGAGCGTACCGAGGTAGTAGGACGTCCAACAAAACGTCCGGCTCACGAGGGGTAGGCGCTGACCTCCGTCGCCTTGACCCCGGCCCACACCCGGGTGCCGGGGTGCAGGCGCAGCGTGGCCACCGAGCCCGCAGTGACCTCGGCGAGCAGCACGGCCCCGCGCCCGCCGGTGGACAGGCGCACCCGCGCCGACTGCCCCACCATCTCGACCGAGACCACGGTCGCGGGCCAGACGTTGCGGACCGAGCCGTGGGGCGGGTCGGGGTAGAGGGCGACTGCGGTGGGGGAGAAGGCGACCCAGGACGGGCCGCGGTGGTCGTGTCCGCCGGTGACCACCGGGCCGAGGTCAGTGGTGTCCACCGTGGTGTCCTCGGCCGCGGTGCCGTGGTGGAGGTTGAGCCCCACGACGTGCGCGACGTACGGGTTGCGGGGACGCGCCACCACGTCGGTGGGCGCGCCTTCCTGGACGACGCTTCCGCCCTCGACGAAGACGAGGTGGTCGGCGAGTGTCAGCGCGTCGAGCGGGTCGTGGGTGACGATGACCGTCACCCCCTGGTACGCCCGCAGCCGGCCGGCGAGCGTGGCGCGCACGTGCGGACGGGTGGCGGGGTCGAGAGCCGAGAGCGGCTCGTCGAGCAGGAGCAGCCTCGGATCCGTGGCGAGTGCACGGGCGAGGGCCACCCGCTGGGCCTGACCGTGCGAGAGCTGGGCCGGTCGACGGTCCGCGAGGTCCTCGATGCCGAGTGCCGCGAGCTCGTGCGCGGCCCGGGTGTGTGCGGCGGCGCGACCGACGCCCCGGCTCCTCGGGCCGAAGGCCACGTTCGCGAGGGCGGTGAGGTGGGGGAAGAGGAGGTGGTCGGCGGAGAGCATCCCCACCTCGCGCTCCGACGGGTCCGCGTGGTGGTTGCCGTCGGCCCACGTCTCGCCGTCGACGCGCACGTGGCCGTCGTCGAGCCGGACGAGGCCGGCCAGGGCGTGCAGCGCCGTCGTCTTGCCGGCCCCGTTGGGCCCGAGGACCGCGACGACCTCGCCGTCGCCGGCGCGCAGGGGCAGGTCGACCTCGAACCCACCCCGATGGGTCCGTACCCGAGCGTCGAGGCTCACCGCATCCACCGCCCCCGGAGCAGGCCGAGGACGAGCAGCGACACGACGAGCATCGCGATGCTCAGGGCGAGCGCGGCCTGCGGGTCGTTCTGCAGGGCCACGTACACCGCGAGCGGCGCGGTCTGGGTGCTCCCGGCGAAGTTGCCCGCGAAGGTGATGGTCGCCCCGAACTCGCCGAGCGCCCGGGCCCACGCCAGCGCCGCCCCGGAGGCGATGCCCGGCGCCGCGAGCGGGAGTGCCACCCGGGTGAAGATCCGCAGCGGGGAGGCGCCGAGCGTCGCGGCGACGGCGTCGTACCGGTCGTCGACGGCGCGCATCGCCCCTTCGACGGCCAGGACGAAGAACGGCATCGAGACGAACACCTGGGCGAGGACCACGGCGGTCGGGGTGAACGGCAGGCTGATCCCCATGGCCTCGTAGAGCGGCGACCCGACCACGCCCCGCCGTCCGAAGGCCATCAGGAGTGCGACGCCGCCCACGACGGGCGGGAGGACGACCGGGACGGTCATGACGGCCCGTAGCCAGGTCGCCCCCCGCCCCTGGGCCCGCGACAGCAGCCATGCCAGGGGCGTGCCGATGACGAAGCAGATCACGACGGTGACCAGGGTGGTCACGACCGACAGCCGGATGGCGGGCCAGACCAGGGGGGCCGAGAGGTTGTCGAGGAAGGCGGACCAGTCGGTCCGCGCGAGCAGGCCGAGCATCGGGAGGACGACGAGCGCCACCGCGACCGAGGCGGGCGCCACGAGCAGGGCGCGGGACCATCGCGGACCGGCGCGGCGCCGGCCCGCGACCCCGGTGCTCGTCGTCGGCTCCGAGCTGCTCACGGGGCGAGGAACCCGGCGCGCTCGAGGGCCGCTGCGCCGGCGGGACCGGAGACGTAGTCGGCGAAGTCGACGACCTGGGCCCTGGTGTCGAACCGGACGAGGGGATAGGTCAGGGTCACGTTGTCCTCGGCGGGGATCGCGACGCCGTGGACCGCGTCCCCGGCGGTGACGACGTCGGAGTGGTACACCATCGCGGCGTCGGCCTCGCCGAGGGTCACCTTCGTCAGGGTGGCCTTGACGTCGACCTCCCTGGAGACGACGTGCGGCGTGACGCCGACGGCGGCGAGCACCTCGTCGGCCGCCCGGCCGCACGGCACGGTCGCGGCGCAGAGCACCACGGCGAGATCGGGGCGGGCGAGGTCGGCCAGACCCGTCACCCGACCCGGGTTGTCGGGGGGTGTGGCGATCTCGACGGTGTTGCGGGCGATCGTGGCCCGGCCCCCCTTCACCGCGGCGCCGGGGGGGAGGAGGTCGAGCGCCTGGGTCCCGGCGCTGGCGAAGAGGTCGGCAGGGGCGCCCTCGGCGATCTGCTGGGCAAGGGTCGTGCTCGAGCCGAAGCTGAGCCGGACGTCCACGCCCGGATGGTCCTTCTCGTACTGGTCGGCGAGCGCGGTCAACGGCTCGGTGAGCGACGCGGCCGCGAGCACCGTGACGGTACCTCCGGCGCCGGACGCCGCATCCCCCGTGGCCACGGTGTCGGACGTCGTCGCGGGCGAGCAGCCCGCGACGGCGAGGGCGCCGAGGAGCGCCGCGGCGAGCACGCCTGCCGTGCGGCGTGTCATCGGGAGACCCCGACGACGACGTTCGTCGACTTGATGCTCGCCACGGCGACGGTCCCGACCTCGAGGTCGAGGGACTCCACGGCCTCGCGCGACATCAGCGAGACGATGCGGAACGGCCCGCACTGCATCTCGACCTGGGCCATCACGGTGTCGGTGAGGACGCGGGTCACGATGCCGCGCATCCGGTTGCGGGCCGACTCGTCGGACACGACCCCGACGGGGGCGGGCTTGGCGACCTCCTGGGCGACGGCGGCCAGGTCGGCCCCCTCGACGACGAGCCGCCCGGCCTCGTCCGGCTCCGCGGCCAGGCGTCCGGCGTCGACCATCCGCCGGACGGTGTCGTCCGAGACGCCGAGGAGCAGGGCCGCCTCGGAGATCCGCATCTGCGTCATGAGGAGCACTCTAACTCCGCATCTGCGATCACATCTCGTGTGGCGACGTGGTCAGAGCAGCGCGGGAGCGGGGTGCGGGGCGGTGGGAGAGGGGGTCAGCCCTCCGGCAGCGTCTCGTGCGAGGGCTCGTCGTGCGGGTCCCGGACGTGGGTGAGGCGGGGCCGCTTGGCGTGCACCTGGTCGCCGGAGGACACCCCGCGGATGCGCCGCTGCACCCAGGGCGCGGCATGGCTGCGGGCCCACTCCGCGTGTCCGCGGAGGGCCTCGCGGCGCGTCCCGGGGTCGGCCGGCGACAGCGGCACCGTCCAGTCATCGTCGTCCGGTGCGTGCCCGAGTGCGGTGAGGGCGGCGAGGGCGACCCGGCGGTGGCCCTCGGTCGTCAGGTGGATGCGGTCCTCGGCCCACATCCGCCAGTCACGCAGCGCCGTCATCCCCCAGAGGTTGAGCACGGCGCACCCGTGCCGTTGCGCGATCGTGAAGAGGTTCGCGGTGTGCACGGCGTGCCGCCCGCGCAGCGGCTTGAACAGCCCGGCGTCCCGGGTGTCGGTGGGCGAGGCGAGGAGCACGTCCGCCCCGGTCGCGCGGAGTCGGACGACGGCGTCCTCGAGACGGGCCGCGAGCCCGTCGAGGTCGACGGCGGGTCGGAGCAGGTCGTTGCCTCCACCGACCATGGAGACCAGGTCGGGCTGCATCCGCAGGGCCGCCTCGAGCTGCGGGCCGACGACGTCGTCGAGCTTGCGGCCACGGACGGCCAGGTTGGCGTAGCCGAAGGGCAGGTGCTCGGCGGCGGCGATCGCGTCGAGGTGGTGGGCGAGCCGGTCGGCCCAACCGACGTAGCGGTCGGGGTGGGCGGGGTCGGGGTCCGACATCCCCTCGGTGAACGAGTCGCCGATGGCGACGTAGCGGGTCCAGACGCGGCGCGCAGCGGCGGGCGAGGTCACGGCAGGCTCCAGTCGACGGGGGCGGCGCCGGCCTGCTCGAGCAGGGTGTTGGCGCGGGAGAACGGGCGGGACCCGAAGAAGCCGCCGTGCGCGGACAGCGGGCTCGGGTGGGGGGACTCGATGCACGGGATGCCGTGCAGGTGAGGGGCGAGGGTGCGGGCGTCGCGGCCCCAGAGGATGGCGACGAGCGGTCCGCCCCGCTCGACGAGCGCCTCGATGGCACGCCCGGTCACCTCCTCCCAGCCGCGCCCTCGGTGGCTCGCCGGTGAGCCGGGTCGAACCGTGAGGACCCGGTTGAGGAGCAGCACGCCGCGCTCGGCCCAGGGGGTGAGGTCGCCGGTCGACGGCGCGGGTACGCCGAGGTCGGACGCGAGCTCGGTGTAGATGTTGGCGAGGCTCCTCGGGACGGGGCGGACGTCGGGGTTGACCGAGAACGACAGGCCCATCGCATGGCCGGGAGTGGGGTAGGGGTCCTGGCCGACGATGAGGACCCGCACGTCGTCGAGCGACTGCTGGAAGGCACGCAGCACGTGGGGTCCGCCGGGGAGGTAGCCGCGCCCGGCCGCGACCTCGGCGCGGAGGAACTCACCGAGCCGGGCGACCATCGGCTCGACCGGCGCGAGCGCCCGCGCCCACGTCGGGTGGACGAGCTCGCGCAGCGGCCGGGGGGAGGTCGGGGTGGGCGGCATCGACATCGGCCCCACCGTATCCCCGCCACCCGGAGCGGCGTGACGGGGTCAGACGAGGATGCCGCGCACCTCGTCGAGGCGGGCGGGGACGAGTCGGAACCAGGCCCAGGTGCCACGCCTCTCCCGGTCCAGCAGCCCCGCCTCGGTGAGCACCTTGAGGTGGTGCGAGACGGTCGGTTGCGCCAACCCGACGAGGGCGGTGAGGTCGCAGACGCAGGCCTCCCCGGCATCGGTGGCCCGGATGGCGCTGAGCAGCCGGAGGCGCACCGGGTCGGCCACGGCCTTGAGGAGGGCAGCGCCCTGCTCGGCCTCGGCGCGGCTCATCCCGCCCTCCACGCCGATGCCGCAGCAGGCGGTCTCGGCGGTCACGGGGGCCAGGGGCAGCTCGCGAGTGGGCACGGGGTCCTCCACATTGGATCGATCTATATCTATATTGACACATATCGATGTGATGTGGAACTCTCGGGTCCACCGCATCGACAATCGTCGATATTCTGGCACCGGAGGTACCCCCATGACCACAGCAGCCGTTCCGACGAGTCGCGTCCAGCTCGCCCTCAACGTGAGCGACCTCGAGGCGTCCGTCGCCTTCTACAGCGCGATGTTCGGCGTGGCGCCGCACAAGCGTCGCCCCGGGTACGCCAACTTCGCGGTCGCGGACCCGCCGCTCAAGCTCGTGCTCATCGAGACGAGCGAGGAGACCCGCGGCAGCGGCACGGTCGGTGCCCTCAACCACCTCGGCGTCGAGGTCCGGGCGACCGGTGAGGTGGAGGCCGCCCGGCGTCGCTTCGCCGAGGCCGGGCTGGCCTCCTTCGACGAGAACGACACGACCTGCTGCTACGCGCTGCAGGACAAGGTGTGGGTCCACGACCCCGCCGGGGCGCCGTGGGAGGTCTACACCGTCAAGGACGACGACCCCGTGAACCCGCGGCCCGCGACGGCCGGTCTCGAGGTCCTCGGCGACTGCTGCACCCCCGAGGCCGAGCGCCCGCAGCCCGCCGAGCCGGTGGCCCAGGGGGCGTGCTGCGCGTGACCACCTCCGCCGACACCCGGGCCCACCCCGCGGTCGCCGCCCGGCTCTCCGTCCTCGACCGGTTCCTCCCCGTGTGGATCGGGTTGGCGATGGCGGCCGGGCTGGTGCTCGGGCGGCTCGTGCCCGGGCTCGGCACGGCCCTGTCGGCCGTCGAGGTCGACGGCATCTCGCTCCCCATCGCCCTCGGGCTGCTCGTCATGATGTACCCGGTCCTGGCCAAGGTCCGCTACGACCGGCTCGACACCGTGACGGGCGACCGGAGGATGCTCGTCGCGAGCCTGGTCCTCAACTGGGTCGTCGGGCCGGCCCTGATGTTCACGCTGGCCTGGCTGCTGCTCCCCGACCTGCCCGAGTACCGCACCGGCCTGATCATCGTCGGGCTCGCGCGGTGCATCGCGATGGTCATCATCTGGAACGACCTCGCGTGCGGCGACCGGGAGGCCGCCGCCGTCCTCGTGGCACTGAACTCGGTCTTCCAGGTGGTGGCGTTCGCCGGCCTCGGCTGGTTCTACCTCTCGGTCCTCCCCGGCTGGCTGGGCCTGGAGACGACGACGCTCGACGTCTCGCCCTGGGCCATCGCGAAGTCGGTCCTCATCTTCCTCGGGATCCCCCTGCTCCTCGGCTACCTCTCCCGTCGGGTCGGCGAGCGCCGGTGGGGACGGGCGGCGTACGAGCGCTCCTTCCTGCCCCGGGTGGGCCCCTGGGCCCTCTACGGGCTGCTCTTCACGATCGTCGTGCTCTTCGCGCTCCAGGGGGAGCGGATCACGAGCCAGCCGTTCGACGTGGCGCGCATCGCCCTTCCGCTCCTCGCGTACTTCGCGATCATGTGGGGTGGCGGCTACCTGCTCGGCCGCGGCCTCGGGATGACGTACGAGCGCACCACGACGCTCGCCTTCACCGCGGCCGGCAACAACTTCGAGCTGGCCATCGCCGTGGCGATCGCCACCTTCGGCGCGACCTCCGGTCAGGCGCTCGCCGGCGTCGTGGGGCCACTCATCGAGGTACCGGTTCTTGTGGGCCTCGTCTATGTCAGCCTCGCCCTGCGTACCCGCTTCCCGCACGCACCGACCGTGCCGGCCGTCGTCCCGCCAACGGACCACGAGACCTCAGGAGACCCTCGATGACCGACCTCACCGACCCCGCCGGCGCCGACCGGCCGTCCGTCCTCTTCGTCTGCGTCCACAACGCCGGCCGCTCGCAGATGGCCGCCGGCTACCTCGCCCACCTCTCCGGTGGGGCGGTCGAGGTCCGCTCGGCCGGGAGCGAGCCCGGCGACCGGATCAACCCCGTCGCGGTGGCGGCGATGCTCGAGGAGGGCATCGACATCCGCGCCGAGCAGCCCAAGCTCCTGACGACCGACGCCGTGCGCGCCTCCGACGTCGTCGTGACGATGGGCTGCGGCGACACCTGCCCGATCTTCCCCGGGAAGCGCTACGAGGACTGGCTCCTCGACGACCCGGCCGGTCAGGGCATCGAGGTCGTCCGGCCGATCCGTGACGAGATCCGGCGGCGCGTGCTCGGCCTTCTCGACGAGCTCGGGGTGCACCCGGTCGCCTGACCGCGTGCCGGGGGCCGTCGCGGGGCCCCGGCGTCGGAGGCGGAGTGGGCTTGCGCTCGCGACATATCGCGATATAACGTGAAGGAGTAACACGACATATCGCGAAAGGACGGCGTCATGGCGGACGAGTCGTGGCAGGTGGAGGGTCCTCAGGTCATCGAGGTCGACGACGTGCGGGCACTGCGGGTGCAGCTGGTCGGGGGGCGGGTCGACGTCGTCGCGCACGACGAGTCCGGCGCGCGCATCGAGGTGCACGAGGTCGACGGCCGGCCCCTCGAGGTGCACCTCGACGAGGGCGAGCTGCGGGTGGGCTACGCCTTCACCCTCGGCGGCTGGGAGGGGTGGCTCGAGAAGTTCCGCAACTTCCGCGACCGTGACCGCGCCGACGTGTCGATCGCCGTTCCGCGCAGCGCCCTGACCAAGGTCGCCACGGTGAGCGCCGACGGCCTCGTGGCCGGAGTCCGGGGGCGTGCCTCGGTCTCCACGGTCTCGGGGTCGCTCGTCGTCGACCACACGACCGGTCGGCTGGGCGCGAACACCGTCTCCGGGGAGATCGTCGTGCGAGACCACGAGGGGTCGCTCTCGCTGAACTCGGTGTCCGGCGAGCTGGCCGCGTCCGGCGCGCTCGCGAGCGTCGTGGCCAACTCCGTGTCCGGGGCGGTGGCCCTCGACGTCACGGCCGGGAGGACCTCCGTCGACGCGACCACCGTCTCCGGCGACGTCACGCTCCGGCTGCCCGCCGGGCAGGGCGTGCAGGTCAAGGCGAACGCGGTGAGCGGGCGTCTGGTCGTCGACGGCGAGGAGCACGGTCGGGGCACCCCGGGCTCGCGGACCGTCGACCTCCGCGACGGCGAGGGGGGCAGCGCCGTCACGGTCAGCACCGTCTCCGGTGACGTCACCCTGCTGCGTGGCACGGCGGCGTCCGCACCCGCGGGCGAGACGGCCTGACCATGCCTCCCGTCTTCCAGCACGGCCAGCTGCGCCTCTACCTGCTCGCCCTCCTCGAGCAGCGACCGATGCACGGCTACGAGGTCATCACCGCCCTCTCCGACCGCTTCGGCGGGACCTACCGGCCGAGCGCCGGCACCGTCTACCCACGGCTGGCGCGGCTCGAGGAGGAGGGCCTGGTCCGCCGGAGCGAGGCCGACAGGAGGAGCACGTACGAGCTGACGGACGCCGGGCGCCGCGAGCTCGACGAGCGCCGGGGGGAGCTCGCGGCGCTCGAGGCGGACATCGCCGAGACCGTCCGCGAGCGGGCGGCCCGGGTCCGCGACGACGTCCGCGCCTCCATGCACGGGCTCCGGGCCGAGCTCGCGGCGGCCGCGCAGGAGGCGCGCGCCGGGGCCACGCGAGGCACCCGGCCCGGTCCGCGACTCCCGGTCCTCGTCACACGCCCGCTACGCCGAGGCCGAGGCCCTCGTGCGCCGCTTCCGTGACGAGGTGCGCGCCGAGCTGCGGCGGGCCGACGCCACGGCCGAGGTCGAGGAGCTCACCGTCGAGACACTGCGCACCGTCCTGGACTCCGCGCTCTCGGCGGTGCGCCAGACCCTCCGCTGACCCCCGCCGACGACCACTGCCCGGGTGGTGGCCCGGGCCCCGGATGCGGGGCCGCCCCGGGCAGGATGGGGTGTCGTGACCTCACCGACCCCCGGGGCCGCGCCGGCCGCCCCCCGCTGGAGCACCGTCCTGTTCGACCTGGACGGCACGCTCGCCGACACCATCCCCCTCATCGTCGCGTCGTACCAGCACGCCTTCCGCGCGGTGCTCGGCGAGGAGGTCGACGAGGACCGCGCCCGGTCCTGGATCGGCCGACCGCTGCTGCCCGTCCTGCTCGAGGAGTCACCGGAGCGCGGTCACGCCCTCGACCGCGCCTACCGCGAGTGGAACCTCGCCAACACCGGCCGCCTGATCCGCCGCTTCGACGGCGTCGAGGCGTTGCTCGTCGCCCTCGAGGGGGCGGGCGTCGCAACCGCCGTCGTCACGTCGAAGCGCCGGGAGACGGCGCGCCTGGCCCTCGAGGCCGTCTCCATCGACCACCTCGTCGACGTCGTGGCAGCCCTCGAGGACACCGACCGGCACAAGCCCGACCCGGCCCCGCTGCTCCACGGCGCGGCCGCGCTCGACGTCGACCCCGTGACCTGCGTCTACGTCGGCGACGCAGTGGTCGACGTGGCGGCGGCCCGGGCCGCCGGCATGGGCGCCGTCGCGGTCGGGTGGGGTGCCGGGGGGGCCGACGCGCTCGCCGCCGCCGGCGCCGACGCGCTCTTCACGACCGTTCCCGACCTCACCGCGTTCCTCCTGGGCCTCGACGGGACCTAGACTCCGCCCGTGCACGCCACCCCCGCGTACGAGCGCAACACGCACACCGAGCTCCACGGCCTCCTCGAGGCGGCGAGCCGCTACGCCGAGCAGCGGATCCGGATGGAGCCGCCCCTCGACCGGCCCCGCACCCTCGAGGAGCTGCAGGAGCGGGTCGGGCCCACGATCACCGCGGAGGGCATCGGGGGCCCCGACGCCATGCGGGTGTTCGCCCAGGAGCTGGCCCCGGCGTGCCTGTCGACCGACCATCCCCGCTTCCTCTCCTTCATCCCCTGCGCCCCCAGCGACGCCTCGGTCATCTTCGACCTCGTCGTCGGTGCCTCGTCGATCTACGGCGGGTCCTGGCTCGAGGGTTCGGGGGCCGTGTACGCCGAGAACCAGGCGCTGCGGTGGATCGCCGACCTCGTGGGCATGCCGGAGCGGGCGGGGGGCGTCTTCGTCCCGGGTGGCACGATCGGCAACCTCTCGGCCCTCGTCACGGCGCGGACCACGGCGCGCGTCCGGGCGGCGGAGGGCGCGCGCCCGTGGCGCGTCGCGGCGACGGCCGGGGCGCACTCCTCCATCGCCTCGGCGTGTGAGGTCATGGATGCCGAGCTCGTCGCCGTACCGGGGGACCCCGACTGGCGGCTCACCGGCGAGGCGCTGCGGGAGGTCCTCGAGGCCCACGGTCCGGAGACGTTCTTCGCGGTCGTCGCGACCGCAGGGACGACGAACTTCGGCATCGTCGACGACCTCGCGTCCGTGGCGCGGGTCTGCCAGGAGTTCGGCGTGTGGTTCCACGTCGACGGCGCCTACGGTGGGGCCGGGCTGGCCGCGCCCTCGGTGCGCCGGAAGTACGCCGGCATCGAGCAGTGCGACTCCTTCATCGTCGACCCGCACAAGTGGCTCTTCGCGCCCTTCGACAGCTGCGCGCTCCTCTACCGCGACCCGGCGCTCGCTCGGGCCGCCCACACCCAGAGGGCCGGCTACCTCGACGTCCTCACCGAGGCGCCGGAGTGGAACCCCGCGGACTACTCGGTGGGCCTGACCCGCCGGGCCCGCGGCCTGCCGTTCTGGTTCTCCCTCGTCGTCAACGGCACCGACGCCTACGCGGCCGCGGTCGAGCGCACCCTCGCGGTCGCGCGCTTCGCCGAGGAGGAGATCGCCCGTCGGGAGCACCTCGAGCTGGTCCGGGAGCGTGACCTGTCGGTCGTCGTCTTCCGACGCCGGGGCTGGACGGCGGCCGACTACCACGCGTGGTCGGACCGCCTGCTCGGGGACGAGTTCGCCTTCGTCGTGCCGACGACCCACGACGGTGAGACCCTTGCCCGCTTCGCGATCGTCAACCCGGCGACCACCGAGTCCGACATCAGCGCCATCCTCGACACGATGGACTGACCGGCCCGGGTGTGGCCGACCGGGATCCGCTGTTCCGAGGTGGTGTCCGTGGTGCCGGTGTGACTCATGAGTTCGGTGTGCGTGAGGTTGTCCAGTCGACACGCGGCAGCGGCGGCGACACGAATGACAATGCTGTCATTCCGTCTGTAGAGTGGCCGCCAACCCCAGCCGACGAGGTCGAGAGGACACTGTGAGCGCCGCACCCGAACAGCTGAGCACCAGCATCGCTGCCGACGGGCTCTCCGAGCGCGACTGCGAGATCCTCGCCTTCGAGCGGCAGTGGTGGAAGTACGCCGGTTCCAAGGAGACCGCGATCAAGGAGCTGTTCGACATGAGCTCCACCCGCTACTACCAGGTCCTCAACGGGCTCATCGACGACCCGGCCGCCCTCGCGCACGACCCGATGCTCGTCAAGCGGCTGCGCCGGCTGCGGGCGAGCCGTCAGCGGGCCCGCAGCGCCCGCCGCCTCGGACTGGAGCCCTGAGCCGTCCGCCCCCGAGCCAGTGACGCCCGTCCGTGAGGGAAGCCGGACGGGCGTCACTGCGTCCGGCGTCGGGCCTCACGGCGGGTCGGGGCCGGGCGGCGCAGAGCCTCGGCGCCCCGGCGGACCTGACACGATGGGGTGATGACCGACCTCGACTGGAGTACCCCCGAAGGTCTCGTCGCCATCCGGGACCACCTGGCCGGGCGGATCGACGGATGGCGGACGCCCGTCGCCTACGCGGTGGGGGTGAGCCCGGCCTCGTCGTCGCCGGAGTGGATCTTCCCGCACGTCAACGCACCGGGCGGCCAACACGCTCTGCCGGCGGTGGTCCTCGCGACGATCCTCGGGCACGACGGGTCGACCGCGACGCTCGACCTCTCCCGGGCGGACCTCGACGCGGCCGTCGAGTCGCTCGCCCCGGCCGAGGCGTGCACGAGCGTCGGCCACCCGAACCTCTGGGCGTGGCGCGAGGCCCTCGTCGAGCTCGACTCCAACCCGGCGCGCACCGCGGTCGTCGTCTTCATCGCCGACCTCTCCGACCCGGTCACCTCGGAGGCCGACGCGTCCCTGCGGGTCCGGCTCGACGGAGCCACGCCGGAGCACTGAATCGCCGGCTGCCACGCCGGGGTTCGGCTCCCGCACTGCCCCGGCGCTGGACGAGCGCCTCGACGCGGTCGCGGCGGTCGTTTGCACTCTCGGGGTGAGAGTGCCAATAATGAGCGTTAGCACTCTCCCCGTGAGAGTGACAACAGCCTGACCGGTCCGGTGAGGGTCGGGTGTCGACGGTGACGTGAGCCGCGACCCCCGCCCCGTCCGTCGCGGGCACCGACCCGGTCCCACCTTCGATTCGCGTGGGAGGAACCACCCGAATGGCCAAGATCATCGCTTTCGATGAGGAGGCGCGCCGCGGTCTCGAGCGGGGGATGAACACCCTTGCCGACGCCGTCAAGGTCACCCTCGGTCCCAAGGGCCGCAACGTCGTCCTGGAGAAGAAGTGGGGCGCCCCCACGATCACCAACGACGGTGTCTCGATCGCCAAGGAGATCGAGCTCGACGACCCGTACGAGAAGATCGGCGCGGAGCTCGTCAAGGAGGTCGCCAAGAAGACCGACGACGTCGCCGGTGACGGCACGACGACGGCGACCGTGCTCGCCCAGGCGCTGGTCCGCGAGGGCCTGCGCAACGTCGCCGCGGGCGCCAACCCGATGGCGCTCAAGCGCGGCATCGAGAAGGCCGTCGCGGCCGTCTCGGACGAGCTGCTCGCCGGCGCCAAGGACGTCGAGACCAAGGAGCAGATCGCCGCGACCGCGTCGATCTCCGCCGCCGACAACCAGATCGGCGAGATGATCGCCGAGGCCATGGACAAGGTCGGCAAGGAAGGCGTCATCACCGTCGAGGAGAGCAACACCTTCGGCCTCGAGCTCGAGCTCACCGAGGGCATGCGCTTCGACAAGGGCTACATCAGCCACTACTTCGTCACCGACACCGAGCGCATGGAGGCCGTGCTCGAGGACCCGTACGTCCTCATCGCCAACTCCAAGATCGGCTCGATCAAGGACCTGCTGCCCCTCCTCGAGAAGGTCATGCAGTCCGGCAAGCCGCTGCTCATCATCGCCGAGGACACCGAGGGCGAGGCTCTCTCGACCCTCGTCGTCAACAAGATCCGCGGCACCTTCAAGTCGGTCGCCGTCAAGGCCCCCGGCTTCGGCGACCGCCGCAAGGCCATGCTCGGCGACATCGCCATCCTCACCGGTGGCCAGGTCATCTCCGAGGAGGTCGGCCTCAAGCTCGACACCGCGGACCTCGACCTGCTCGGCAAGGCGCGCAAGGTCGTCGTCACCAAGGACGAGACGACCATCGTCGAGGGCGCGGGCGACGCCGACCAGATCCAGGGTCGGGTCAACCAGATCCGTGCCGAGATCGAGAAGTCGGACTCCGACTACGACCGTGAGAAGCTCCAGGAGCGCCTCGCCAAGCTCGCCGGTGGCGTCGCCGTCATCAAGGCGGGCGCGGCCACCGAGGTCGAGCTCAAGGAGCGCAAGCACCGCATCGAGGACGCCGTCCGCAACGCGAAGGCGGCCGTCGAGGAGGGCATCGTCGCCGGTGGTGGCGTCGCGCTCATCCAGGCCGGTGCCAAGGCGTTCGCCAACCTCGCCCTCGAGGGCGACGAGGCGACCGGTGCGAACATCGTCAAGGTCGCGATCGAGGCGCCGCTCAAGCAGATCGCCATCAACGCCGGCCTCGAGGGTGGCGTCGTCGCGGAGAAGGTCTCGAACCTCGAGGTGGGCCACGGGCTCAACGCGGCCACCGGTGAGTACGTCGACCTCGTCGCGGCCGGCGTCATCGACCCGGCCAAGGTGACCCGCTCGGCGCTGCAGAACGCCGCGTCGATCGCCGCGCTGTTCCTCACCACCGAGGCCGTCATCGCCGACAAGCCCGAGAAGGCCGCTCCGGCCATGCCGGGTGGCGACGACATGGGTGGCATGGGCTTCTGAGCCGACACCACCGCGGTCGCCGACGGGCGCCCCTCCCGCGGGAGGGGCGCCCGTCGCCGTGTCCGGGGCTCGGCGCGGATTCTCCTGCCCCTTCGCGGCGCCCTCGCGCGGCGGCGCGGCACGATGGGGCGATGCCCCACCTCGGCCCGGACCCCGATGAGCCCCTCGTCCTCGGACCGGTGCTCCGCTACGTCGACGACACCTCCGCGACGGTGTGGGTCCGGACCCGCGACTCCGCCCGGGTCACGGTGTCCCGCGCCGGCTGCTCGTGGTCATCGCCGACCTTCCGCATCCACGACGACCACTTCGCCCTCGTCGTCTGCGAGGGGCTCGAGCCCGGATCCGACGACGCCTACGAGGTCCACCTCGACGGCGAGCGGGTCTGGCCGCGCCCCGGGATGCCGCCGAGCCGCATCCGCACCCTCGACCCCGACCGCCTCCCACGGTTCGCGTTCGGCTCGTGCCGGACGACGGGGACGCACGACGAGGCGGGCACGGAGGAGCACGGCGTCGACGCGCTGCGGACCCTGGCCCTGGCCCTGCGGGACGACGAGCGTGCGCCCTGGCCCGACCTGCTGCTGCTGCTCGGAGACCAGGTGTACGCCGACACCACTCCGCACCCCGAGCTCGAGGCGTTCATGCGCTCCCGCCGCGACGTGGCCGAGCCGCCCTTCCTCGAGATCAAGGACTACCCGGAGTACGCCGAGCTGTACCGCCTCGCGTGGAGCGAGGAGACCATCCGCTGGGTGCTCTCCACCCTGCCGAGCGCGATGATCTTCGACGACCACGACATCCGGGACGACTGGAACACCTCGTGGTCGTGGCGGCGCGACATCCGCGCGACCACCTGGTGGCAGGAGCGGATCGTCAGCGGGCTCTCGTCGTACTGGGTGCACCAACACCTCGGCAACCTCTCCCCGGGCGAGCTGGCCGGGGAGGAGCTCTTCGCGCGCGTCAGGGCGCACGCGGAGTCGGACGAGGAGGGCGAGCTCGACCTCACCGAGCCCCTGCAGGCGCTCGCCGCGCGGGCCGATGCCGAGCCCCCGACCTATCGCTGGAGCTTCACCCGCGAGCTCGGCGACTGCCTCCTCGTCGTCGCCGACTCCCGGGCGGCCCGTGACCTCCGCCCGGACGGACGGTCGATGCTCGACCCGGTGGAGCTCGAGTGGCTCGACGCCGCCCTCCGGGGCGGCCACCGGCACGTGTTCATCGGCACCTCCCTGCCCTTCCTGCTCCCGCCCGGCCTGCACGACTTCGAGGCGATGGACGAGGCGGTGGCCCAGGGCGCCTTCGGGCGCTGGGCGGCGCGGGCGGCCGAGCGGGTGCGGCGCGTCATCGACCTCGAGCACTGGGCGGCGTTCAACGAGGGCTTCGACGAGGTCTTCGACATGGTCATGGACCTCGCCCGGGGCCACCGCGGCCCGGCGCCGGCGACCGTGACGTTCCTCTCCGGCGATGTCCACAACTCCTACCTCGCCGAGGTGGTCGACCCCGGTCGGTACGGTGCGCGCTCGCGCATCGTCCAGGCGGTCTGCTCCCCGATCCGCAACCCGATGCCGGTCGGGGTGCGGGTCATGATGTCGCTCTTCGCCAAGTCGCTCGTCCGGCCGATGCGCTTCCTCGCCGCGCGGTCGGACCGCGTCCCGGACCCGGCCTACCCGTGGGGGGTCACCGACGGCCCCTGGTTCGACAACAACATCGCGATCTGCCGGGTCGAGGAGGGCGGGCTGGACTTCGCCTGGGCCACCGGTGTGGTCGTCGGCGGCGACCACGCGCACCCGAGGCTGCGGACGGTCTACACGGCCCGCCTCGAGAGCCCCGACACCGCCGGGGGGACCGGGGACGCCTCAGGGTTCGACAAGGATCCACCCCGAGGGCGGAACCCGCACGCGGTCGCCTAGCGTTGAGGGCATCAGCGACCAGTGCGGTGCTGCCCGGGCCCCGGCCCGGCTCCCGTGCCGCGTCGCTGGTCGTCCGCCGGGGCCGCCTCGCGGCCCCACCCCCCCGAGCCCGAGGACCCCCGCATGCCCGTCGCCGACCCCACCGACGAGAAGATCCCCGTGCGCACCGCGGCGGCCCGGGTCGAGGGCCTGACCAAGGTGTACGGCTCCGGCGAGACCCGGGTCGTGGCCCTCGACGACGTGACCCTCGACCTGCACGCGGGGGAGTTCACGGCGATCATGGGCAAGTCGGGGTCGGGCAAGTCCACGCTCATGCACTGCGCGGCGGGCCTCGACTCGGCCACCGCGGGCCACGTCTACCTCGGCGACGTCGACCTGACCGTGCTCAAGGAGCGAGCGCTCACCGAGCTGCGCCGCGACCGCATCGGCTTCGTCTTCCAGGCCTTCAACCTCGTCCCGACCCTGACCGCCGAGGAGAACATCCTCCTGCCGCTCGCCATCGCCGGTCGCCGGCCGGACGCGGCGTGGTTCGACGAGGTCGTCGACACCGTCGGGCTGCGCGACCGCCTGGGGCACCGCCCCGGAGAGCTGTCCGGGGGGCAGCAGCAGCGCGTCGCGTGCGCTCGGGCCCTCGTCGGCAAGCCCGACGTCGTCTTCGCCGACGAGCCCACCGGCAACCTCGACTCGACGTCAGGCGCCGAGGTGCTGGGGTTCCTCCGGTCCGCGGTCGACAGCCACGACCAGACCGTCGTCATGGTCACCCACGACCCGGGGGCCGCGAGCTGGACCGACCGGGTCGTCTTCCTCGCCGACGGCCACGTCGTCGACGAGCTGCGCGAGCCGACGCCCGAGCGCGTCCTCGAGCGGATGGCCGGCCTCGGCCGGTCCGCGGGGGTCTGACGGATGCTGCGCGCGACCCTGCGGGGCATCTTCGCCCACAAGGTCCGCCTCGTGCTCAGCATGGTGGCGGTGGTGCTCGGCGTCGCCTTCGTCGCCGGCTCCTACGTGTTCACCGACACCCTCGACCGCGCGTTCACGGGGCTGACGAGCGGTGCGGTCGGAGACGTCATCGTCCGGCCCGCGGGAGCCGGCGGTGGGGGCGGTGGCTTCGGGGGTGCCGAGGGGGCGCGCACCGTGCCCCAGTCGCTGGTCCCCGAGCTCGCCGCCGTTCCCGGCGCGGCCCGCGCCGACGGACGGATCACCGCGTTCGGGACCTTCGTCGTCGCGACGGACGGCAAGCTGCTCGGGGGCGGCGGGCCCCCGGGCATCGCGGTCAGCTACAGCCCGGGGCCGGCCGCCAACGGCGTGCCGACGGCAACGCTCAGCTCCGGGCGCTGGCCGGCGTCCGACGACGAGATCGTCGTCGACGCCGACACGGCCCAGGCCTCGGGCTACCGACTCGGGGACACCGTCGACCTCGTCACCTCGACGGCGCAACCACGGGTGACGGGGACGCTCGTCGGCACCGCGGAGTTCGGCGGCACCTCCCTCGTGGGCGCCACCATCGTCATGTTCGACGCCCACCGTGCCCAGGAGCTCTACCTCGACGGCAAGGACGCCTGGTCGCAGGTCTGGGTGACGGCGGCGCCGGGCACGAGCCAGG
Organism: uncultured Actinomycetota bacterium; assembly: GCA_963730165.1. Lineage (GTDB taxonomy): Bacteria > Actinomycetota > Actinomycetes > Actinomycetales > Dermatophilaceae > DASSQJ01. Next base: position 589,939 of record CAVSQS010000005.1, on the reverse strand, counting down.
CCGAGCTCAAGGCGGCCGTCGACCGCGTCCTCCCGGAGGGCTACGAGTCGGCCACCGGCGACGCGACGGCCGCGCGCGCGGCGACCCGCATCGACGAGGCACTCTCGTTCGTCAACACCTTCCTCCTCGTCTTCGCGGGGGTCGCGCTCACGGTCGGGGCGTTCCTCATCGTGAACACCTTCTCGATCCTCGTCGCCCAGCGCAGTCGCGAGCTCGCGCTCCTGCGGGCGATCGGCGCCAGCCGCCGTCAGGTCGCCCGCAGCGTCCTCCTCGAGGCGGGTGCCGTGGGCCTCGTCGGCTCGGCGATCGGGGTCGGCCTCGGTGTCCTCCTCGCCGTCGGCATCAAGGCGGTCTTCGGCCGGATCGGCCTGGACCTCAGCGCGAACGAGCTCGTCATCCAGCCCCGGACCGTCGTCGTCGCGCTCGTCGTCGGGCTCCTCGTGACCCTCGTCGCCGCCTACCTCCCGGCGCGCCGCGCGGGCAGCGTGCCGCCCGTCGCGGCCATGCGTGACGACGCCGCGCTGGCGGAGGGCGGGATGCGGTGGCGCGCGGTCATCGGCGGGCTGCTCGTCACCGCCGGACTGGTGGGGATGGTGGGCGGCCTCGCCGGGTGGGGCAGTGAACCCACCTACGTCCTCGGTGCCGGCATCTTCGGGGTGATCGTCGGCACCGCCCTGGTCAGCCCCTTCGTCGGGCGGCCGGTCCTCGCCGGGCTGGGCTGGGGCTATCGACGGGCGTTCGGTGCCGTGGGGCGGATGGCCGAGCAGAACTCGCGCCGCAACCCGCGCCGAACCGGGGCCACGGCGTCGGCCCTGATGATCGGGGTCTCGCTCGTCACCATGATGTCGGTGCTCGGCGCCTCGGCGAAGGCGAGCATCGACAAGGCCCTCGCCGAGGACGTCGTCGCCGACTACGTCATCTCCAACGTCGTCGGCCAGGGTTTCTCCGCCGCGATCGCCGACGAGGTGGAGGCCTCGCCGGGCGTCGGGGACGTCGTGCGGGTGCGCGCGGCGCGGCTCGAGGTCGACGGCGACCGGGAGTTCGCCAGCGGCGTCGACCCGACCGCGCTCGAGCGGGTCGCGGCGCCGAAGGTCGTCACCGGGTCCCTCACCGACCTCGGGAACGACGGCGTCGCCCTCTCGGTGGGCTACGCCGCCGACCACGGCCTGACGGTGGGCTCGCCGGTGACCGTGGGCTTCGCCGGCGACGAGCGCAGCGGCCGGGTCGTCGCGACCTACGAACCCGACATCGTCCTCACCTCGGACGTCACGATGTCGCTCGCGGGCTTCGAGGCGCTCGGGGTGCCGCCGACGGACCGTGCGGTCTACGTCACCGCCGCCCCCGGCGCCGACCGTGCCGTCGTCAAGCAGTCGCTCGACACGGCGGTCGAGGGTCTGCCGACCGTGAGCGTCAAGGACCAGGCCCAGTTCGCCGAGCAGCAGCGCCGGCCCATCGACCAGCTCCTCTTCATCGTCTACGCGCTGCTGGGCCTCGCCGTCGTCATCGCGGTGCTCGGGATCGTCAACACCCTTGCCCTCTCGGTCATCGAGCGGGTGCGCGAGATCGGGCTGCTGCGAGCCGTCGGTCTCTCCCGCCGGCAGCTGCGACTGATGCTGCGGCTGGAGTCGGTGGCGATCGCGGTGCTCGGAGCGGTGCTCGGCATCGTCCTGGGGCTGGCCTTCGCCGTGGCCCTCCAGCGCTCGCTCGTCGACGAGGGCATCGACGTGCTCGCCGTGCCGTGGGCCCAGCTGGCCCTCTTCGTCGGCGTCGCGGCGGTCGTCGGGGTCCTCGCGGCCCTGTGGCCCGGCCGGCGTGCCGCGCGGCTCGACGTGCTGCGGGCCATCGCCACCGAGTAGCGGCCCCGGCCGGGAGGGAGCCCATCCCCTCCGGTGCGGGGACGCACGACCCGGCCGCGGAGGCTCAGCTGAACATCCGCACCGCCTGCGCCTCGGTCTCGGCGTACTGGGCCCCGGCCGCGGCGAGCACCCGCCCGATGTCGTCGAGCGACTCGCGGACCTGCTGCTGGGTGGCCCGCCACTGCCCGACCACCCCCTGGAACTGCGCCGACGCGGTGCCCGTCCACGCGTCCTGGAGGCCGGTGAGGCGGGCGAGCATCTGCGCGACCTCGCTCTCGATCTCGGCCGAGATCCGCGCGACGTCGCCCGCGGCCCCGGCGATGCGGTCCGTGTCGACCTGGAACTGTGCCGCCATGGCATTTCCCCCGTGACCGGTGGCCACCCCCGGCGGGCGACCGCTCGGCACCGACGCTAGGCCGTCCCGGTGAGCACAGCGGGGAGTTGTCCACAGGCCCGGGTGCGCCGCCTACGATCGGCACGTGGCCATCCTCATCGACCCCCCGCGGCCGGAGGCGCACGGGCGGCGGTGGTCGCACCTGGTCAGCGACACCAGCCTCGAGGAGCTGCACGCCTTCGCGCTCGCCGTGGGGATTCCGCGCCGGGGCTTCGAGGGCGACCACTACGACGTCCCCGAGGAGCGCTACGCCGACGTCGTGGCCGCGGGGGCTCGCCCGGTCGGGCCGCGCGAGCTCCTCGCTGCTCTGCTGGACAGCGGTCTGCGGATGCCGAAGCGTCGCGGGGACACGGGTGTCGCCCGGGTCAGCGGGATCGACTTCCCCGACGGGACCACCGCCGACGTCGACCTCATCAGGTCACCGCGAGAGGCCGACCACCGCCGGGTCTTCGCCGCCATGGTCTTCGTCCGCGACGCCGTGGGGCACCACGCGGTGGTCCGGTCGGTGCGGCGGGACCAGTGGGGGGCCCCCGGCGGCTGGCGCGAGCCGCCGGAGACGGTGCGCGAGAACGCGGTCCGCGAGGCCCGGGAGGAGTGCGGGCTGGTGCTCGACGGAGCGGCACTGCGTCCGGTCGGGTACGAGCGGTTCCACAACCGGTCGTCGGGTGGGCTGTGGCGGGTCGGCCAGGACCTCCTGCAGGTCTTCGCCACCGACCTGCCCGAGGTCCGGCCGCCGCTCGCGGCCGAGCTCGACGACACCGATGACCGTCGCTGGGTGACGTGGTCCGAGCTCGAGGCGCTCTGCTCGGACCACTTCTACTGGCCCCTCGTGGACGCCACCCTCAACCCGCGAGCCGGGTGAGCTCCCTGGCCAGGTTCTCCTTGGCGACCGGCTCCCACTCGCGGCGGGCATAGGGGCTCCGGTAGACGTGCTCGCGGGCGAGGAACGGGCGCAGCACCTCGGCCCGCGCCCGCGCATAGTCGGCGGGTGCCACGTGGGAGTACTCCTGCCGGACCTGCCGGCAGTACTCGTCGAAGCGGGGCAGGGGAGCCGCGAGCACCCAGAGGTCCGCGTCGTGGAGGAGGACGCGCGCGGGGTCGCGCACTCCACCGTCCAGCTCGTGAGTCGAGGTGTCGAGGACGAGCTGCACCACCCGCGCGACGAGCCCGTCGTCGGCCCCGAGCAGGTCGAGCGCCGCTGCCGCGATTCGGGCGCTGCGCTCCTCGTTCCGGGCCGGGGTCCCCACCGCGTACACGGCGTCGTGGAACCACGCGCCGAGTGCGGCCGCCGCGTGCGCGTCCTCCGGGGCGCGAGCGGCCCGCACGAGGGTGTCGAGGGCGGCGAGGACCTCGCCGAGGTGGGTCGCGTCGTGGTACCGGCGGTGCGGCTCCCGCCACCGGCGCAGCAGGTCCTGGCCCACGGTGCGGACCGCGCCCTCCTCGGCCAGCGGCAGGGCTCGCCCGCAGTCGGACGACCAGCGTCCCTGCAACGCGTCCATCCGCCCACTCTCCCAGATGGGCGCGCCACGCGTCCGCGGGAACGGTCAGCTGCTCGCCGCCCGCCGCTGCTCGAAGGCCCGTGCGTAGCGGCTGCCCGTCGCGATGAGGAGCAACCCGGTGGCGATGAAGGCGACGGACCGGGCGAGACCCGGGAGGGCGGCAAGGTCGTGGAGGAAGAGCTTGGCGACGGCGACGGCCGCGAGCACGAGACCCCCGCGCAGGGCGGTGTCGGCGTACCGGCCCCCGGCGAGCGAGCGCAGGAGCAGCCACCCGGCGGCGAGCATCCACGCGACGGTCGCGGTGGCCTGGCCCACGACGAAGCCCGAACCCGCGGCGCCCAGCCGAGTGCCGACGAGGACACCCAGGGCCACCGCTGCGGTCGCCGAGGCGGCCGACCCGACGGCCCAGGCGAGGACCGTGCTCGCTCGCCGGAGGTCCTGCCCGACCCCACGGACGGTCGCGCTGGCCCACGCCGCCAGCACCGCGAGGCCACCGGCGAGGAGGCTGTCGAGCACCGCGGTGGCCATGTCGTGCCGGAGGGCGGTCGCTTCGGACACCACGGCGATCGGGTGCCGCGCCCAGGCGGCGAGGGCGAGGAGCCCGGTCGCCGCCCCCAGCGTCACGGTGACCCGTGAACGGCTGACCACCGCGGCGGCGAGGTGGCCGATCGCGAGGAGGAGCAGGCCGGTGGTGCGGTGGCCGGCGGGGGCGGCGGTGAGCACGGCGAGGACGGCGGCGAGGGACCCGCCGGAGGCGCAGACGGCGACGAGATGAGCCGCCACCGGGCCTGCCGGCGGTCGGCCCAGTGCCGTCGCCGCAAGGAGCAGCAGGGCCGCCGTCAGCGCGAGCACCGTCGGCCGCAGCGGGTCGGGGAGGTCGGCCGTGACCACGAGCGCCCCCGCCAGCGACGTGCCGAGCGCCGCCGACGCCGCAGCATCCCGGGGGTCACGCACGACCGAGACCGCCGAGGTGGCCAGGGTCGCGAGGAGGACGACGAGCCCCACGGCCAGCAGGCCCAACTGCTCGGGCGTGGACTCCGCGACGGCGGCCCCGGCGAGGAGCGACAGCGCGACCGGCGTCGACCGGACGACGGTCAGGACCGGACGCGCCGTCTCCCCACCGGCCCACCACCCGGCCAGGGCGAGGATGCCGAGGAAGCCCGAGAGCACCCAGCCCGGGCGTCCGGCGACGAGAGGTGAGAGGCCTGCGGCCCCCGCGACCATGAGGACACCGAGGAGCTCGCTGCCCCAGGCCCGGGCCAGTCCGAGCCCGGCCAGCGCCACCGCGCCGGACAGCACCAGTCCGACCCCCGCCGGGAGCCAGCCGTGTCCCGAGGTCACCGCGACGACGTCGAGGTAGGCGGCGGCGCCACCCGTCGCGACGAGGGCGACGGGGGCGGCGCCGACCTCCCTCCCGCGGGCGACCTCGACGGCCCCCTGCCGAGCGCCGAGGCCTCCGAGGGTGAGCGCCAGCGCCGCGCCGGCACCGACCCGCGCGAGCGGACCGAACCAGCCGTGGCGGGCGGCGACCACGAGCAGCATCGCCACCCCGGCGAGGGTGACGACGGTCCCGGAGACGGCCAGCACCCGGGTGACGGCTCCCTCGCGCCGGTACCACGGCTCGGGAGGGGGCGCCGGGGTGGCGATGGGCGTCGGTGCGGGGCGCGGGTGAGGCACGGGCAGGGGCAGGGGTGCCGCCGGGACGGTGCCGGCAGCCGGGGGGCGCGCGGCGGCGCGACCCGCGGGGGCCGCGACGGGTCCGTCGAGGTCGCTGCGCAGGCGGGCCAGACCGTTGCCGACGGCGTAGAGGTGCTGCATCGCCTCGGCGAACTCGTGCTCGAGGCGGCGGACGTCGTCCTGAGGGCTCATCCGCCCAGCATCGACGGGACACGGGTGGGGCGCCTGAGCACGCCTACTCAGCGTGTGCCCAGGCGCCCCGGTGGTTCCCCGTGGCGGGTCTGGTGTCAGCCGGCCTGGCTGCGCGCGGTGAGCGTGGCGGTGATGTCCATGGTCTGGCCGCCCCGGATGACGGTGAGCTTGACGCTGTCGCCGACGGCCTGCTCGCGGATGTAGCCGACGAGCGAGAGGGCCGAGTCGACCGGGTCGCCGTTCACGGCCGTGACGACATCACCGACCTGGAGGCCGGCCTTCTCCGCGGGAGTGCCGGGCTCGACGGACCGGATCTCGGCGCCGGTGCGGGTGGCCGAGCCGTCGGACGCGGTGCCGTCCTGCGGGACGACGCCGAGGAAGGCGTGCTTGGCCGCGCCGGTGTCGATGAGCTGCGTGGCGATCGACTTGGCCTCGTTGACGGGGATCGCGAAGCCGATGCCGATGTTGCCGGACTGGCCACCCGAGGAGGAGCCCAGCGAGGCGATCGAGGAGTTGATGCCGACGAGCTGGCCGCTGGCGTTCACGAGCGCGCCACCGCTGTTACCGGGGTTGATCGCCGCGGAGGTCTGGATGGCGTTCGTGACCACGGGGTCGGCCGGGGTGCCGTAGGGGTTGCTGCTCTCGGCCCGGGTCGTGACCGGCCGGTTGAGGGCGCTGACGATCCCGGTGGTCACGGTGCCGGCGAGCCCGAGCGGGTTGCCGACGGCCATGACCGGGTCGCCGACCTTGAGCGACTCGGAGTCACCGAACGCGATCGGGGCCAGGTCGTTCGGGGCGTTGGTGATCGTGACGACGGCGAGGTCGGTCGACGGGTCGGTGCCCCGCACGGTCGCGGCGAAGGTGCGACCGTCGGACAGGGTCACGGTGAGCTTCTGGGCGCCGGCGACGACGTGGTTGTTCGTCAGCACGTGGCCGTTGTTGTCGATGATGACGCCCGAGCCCTGAGCCCCGCCCTGGGCCAGCTGGGCGGTGATCGAGACCACGCTCGGGGACACCGCGGTGGCCGTGGCCGTCCAGTTCGGGTTCGTCGCGTCGGCCTGGGTCACCGGGCCCTGGTCAGTGCCGCGGCCCAGCTGTGTGGACGATGTCGACGCAGTGGAGGGGGTCTGCGTGTCATCCCACAGCCGGGCCGCGGCGATGGTGCCGCCCGAGGACAGGAGGGCGGCGAGAACCGCGACGGCGGTGAGTTCCGCCGTGCGGCGACGTCCGGGACGCGGGGAGGGAGAGCCGCTTCCGGACGGCCCCATCGGACCCAGCGGCCCGTGAGGGGGCGGGGTCGACGGGGAGTTCTGGGTCGGGTACTGACCGGGCGCACCGTTCGGCCGCTGCGCGGTCTGCGTACTCCCCTGGGGCGTGTACCACTGGGGGGTGGGGTGCTGGTCGGTCATGGTCCTTGTGCTCCTTCGATGTCTGACTCACGACAGTCAAACGGGCCGAGGTGAGCGGGTCCTGATCACCGGCTGGGAGATTCCTGTGGGAGCCGCACGACGAAGGTCGCCCCGCCCCCGGGGGTCTCGGCGACGCCGACGCGGCCGTGGTGGCCCGCGACGATGGCCGCGACGATCGCGAGGCCCAGTCCGCTTCCGCCGCTGCCGCGCCCGCGCGAGGGGTCCGCGCGGAAGAACCGCTCGAACACCCTGACCGACACGTCCTCCGGGACGCCCGGCCCGTGGTCGCGGACCTCGAGGGCGACCCCCTCCGCGTCGCTCCCGACCGCGACCTCGACCGGGGTGCCGGCCGGCGTGTGGCGCAAGGCGTTCGCCACGAGGTTCGTCACGACCTGGCGCAGGCGGGGTTCGGACCCGCGGGCCACGGTCGGCTCGACCGGACCGTCCAGGCCGAGCAGGCTGATCCGTCGGTCCGGGGCGCGGACGCGGGCGTCCGCCACGGCGTCGGCGGCGAGCACGGTGAGGTCGACCGGCCCCATCTCGGCCTCGGGGGCGTCGTCGATGCGGGCGAGGGTCAGCAGGTCCTCGACGAGCACGCTCATCCGTCCCGACTCGGCCTCGATCCGCTCCATCGCGCCCTCGACCGCCGCGGGGTCGGACACGGCCCCCTGACGGTAGAGCTCGGCGTAGCCGCGCACGGTCGCCAGGGGTGTGCGCAGCTCGTGCGAGGCGTCCGCGACGAACTGCCGCATCCGCTCCTCACTCTTCTCACGCACGGCGAACGAGGACTCGATGCGCGTCAGCATGACGTTGAGGCTGCGCGAGAGCGAGGTGACCTCGTCATCGGCCTGCCGGACGGGGACACGTTGGGTCAGGTCGCCGGCCGCGATCGCCGCGGCGGTGTCCTCGATGCGCGCGAGCGGTCGCAGCGCGCGACGGACCACGAAGTACCCGAGGGCGAGGCTGAGGACGAGGACGACGGTGCCGATGAGGGCCGTGGTGACGAGCAGCCGCGCCACGGTGTGGGTGACCCGCTCGAGTGGCAGTCCCACCGCGAAGGTCGCGGAGGTGTCGCTGACCCGCCCGGCGACGAAGCGCCACTTCGGCCCGCCGTTCGCCGGCTCGACGGTGAACGGTCGCCCGGTCAGGACGCGGGGGTCGGTCGGCGACAGCTGCGGCACGTCCGGCCGGGAGGGCGCGTTGGTCGGGAGCCGGGTGATCTGGTTGTCCTCGATCTGGAGGGCGAACGCGTAGCTCGTCGGGTATGCCGTGTCCCGGGTCCGGAGGTTCTCGAGCGCCTGCTGCGCCACCGGAGCGGCCACGGCCCGCAGCTCGGCGTCGACGCCGGCGAGCAGGTCCGAGCGCATGAGGTAGGCGGTGACGAGGCTGGTGCTCACCAGTGCCGCCCCGACGAGGACCCCGACGATGACCAGGAGGCGGGAGCGCAGGGGCACCCGTTCCAGCCGCCGCACGAGGCCGGAGACCGGCCCGGCGGTGCCCGACATCAGGAGGCGGGCGGGAGGCGCAGGACGTAGCCGACCCCGCGCTTGGTGTGGATGAGCGGCGGGAGCCCGTCGGTGTCGATCTTGCGACGCAGGTAGGAGATGTAGGACTCGACGATTCCCGACTCCCCGCGGAAGTCGTAGTCCCAGACGTGGTCGAGGATCTGCGCCTTGGACAGCACCCGGTTGGGGTTGAGGAGCAGGTAGCGCAGCAGCTTGAACTCGGTGGGGCTGGTCTCGATGACGCGGCCGGCGCGGCGGACCTCGTGGGAGTCCTCGTCGAGCTCGAGGTCCTCGAAGGCGAGGACGTGGCGGTCCTCCTCGGCATCGCCCCGGGTGCGTCGCAGCACGGCGCGGATGCGGGCGACGACCTCCTCGAGGCTGAACGGCTTGGTCACGTAGTCGTCCCCACCCACCGTCAGGCCCTTGATCTTGTCGTCGACGGAGTCGCGGGCGGTGACGAACACGATGGGCAGCTGGCGGCCCTGGTCGCGCAGTCGGCGGGTGACGGTGAAGCCGTCCATGTCGGGGAGCATGACGTCGAGGACGCAGAGGTCGGGAACGTGCTCCCCGGCGACGCGAAGTGCCTCCGAGCCGCTCGCCGCGGTCGCGACGTCGAAGCCCGCGTAGCGCAGCGAGGTGGCCAGGAGCTCACGGATGTTCGGCTCGTCCTCGACGACGAGAAGGCGTGCCTCGGGGCTGTGGGTCGTGCTCACGCCCTCAAGTTTCGCTGAGAAGTCTGTGAGTTGGCTGGATGCCGGCTGAGGGACTCTGCCGCCCGACCTCTCACCGCGGTCCTGACCGGGCTCAGGTCCCGCCGTAGGGCGACGTCGTGCTGTCGGCCGCGATGACGAAGGCGATGACCCCGATGACGGCGAGGATCGTCACGAGGATGCCCGCGACGAACGCCCACCAGCCGTAGCGGGTGATCCGAGCGGAGCCCTCGGGGTCCGTCGACTGCCGGGTCAGGCCGATGATCCCCATGACGAGCGCGGGGATGGCGAGCAGGCCGCCGCAGAAGACGATGCTGACGCCCGAGACGATGGTCAGCACCATGGCGTTCGGGTTGGTCCGCCGCGGCCCGTAGCCCGCGTAGCCGGCCGGCGGCGGCGCCCCGTACGGTCCGGGCGCCTGGTAGGGCACGGGGTACGCCGCCGGCGGTGGCGGCACGGTCCCGGCCTGCTCCGGTGTCGCGGAGGCCGCGGGCTGGGGGTAGGGGGCAGTGGGGTAGGGGGTCGGCGGCTGCCCGTACGGGTCGGCGGGCCGGCCGTACGGGTCAGCCGCAGGGGGAGGAGCGGGAGCGGGTTGGCCGTAGGCCGCGGGGGCCTGGCCGTACGGTGCCTGCGGGTCGGCGGTGCCGTACTGCCCCCAGGCCGGTGGCGTCCCCTCGCCTCCGGCCTCGTCGGCGGGGTTGCGCCCATAGCTCGGCTGCTCGTACTCGGGCCGGCTGTAGCTGGGCATCGAGTACGTCGGCCCGGCGTAGGGGGACGGAGCCTGCGGGGGTGCGGCCGGCTGCTCGGTGCCGGGCTCGTCCGGAAGCGGCTGGGTGAGGTCAGCGCCCGGCTCGGCGGCGGCATCCTCAACGGCGTCGGTCGGCTGGACCTCGTCGGTCGGCTGGACCTCGTCGGTCGGCTGGACCTCGTCGGTCGGCTGGACCTCGTCGCGTGGCTCGTCGCGGCGGTCGTCGGTGCTGCCCATGGTCCTGCCTCCACGCTGACGAATCCGGCGGCGAACCCGCCGCCCCGCCTCCGAACGTTACTGGCCTGCGCGCTCGCCCGCCCGTGGATCGGCATGTCAGGATCGAGGGCGTGAGACTCCCCCTGCCGCAGGTCGAGCCGGACCCATCCCTGCCCCGCCACGTCACCGTGTACGAGGTCGGGCCCCGGGACGGGTTGCAGAACGAGTCCTCGGTGGTCCCGGCCGAGGTGAAGGCCGAGTTCGTGCGGCGGCTGGCCGCGGCCGGCCACGGCACGATCGAGACCACCTCCTTCGTCGACCCGCGGTGGGTCCCCCAGCTCGCCGACGCGGAGGAGCTGCTCGAGCTGCTCGGTCCCGACGGTCGCGGCCCCCGACGCCCGGTCCTGGTCCCCAACGTGCGTGGCCTCGAGCGCGCGCTCGAGGCCGGGGTCGGTGCCGTCGCCGTCTTCGGCAGTGCCACCGAGACCTTCGCCCGCAGGAACCTCAACCGCGGGGTCGACGAGTCGGTCGCGATGTTCGCGCCGGTCGTGGAGCAGGCTCGGGCGGAGGGTCTCTGGGTGCGCGCCTACGTCTCGATGTGCTTCGGGGACCCCTGGGAGGGGCCGGTCCCCGTGGGCCAGGTGGTCGACGTCTGCCGTCGGCTCATGGACCTCGGATGCGACGAGCTGTCCCTCGGCGACACGATCGGCGTCGGCACCACCGGCCACGTCCACCGGTTGCTCGAGGAGCTCGCGTCCGCCGGGATCGGGCCCGACCGGGTCGGCGTCCACTTCCACGACACGTACGGCCAGGCGCTCGCGAACACCATGGCGGCGCTACGCGACGGCGTGACCGTCGTCGACGCGTCGACGGGTGGCCTCGGGGGGTGCCCCTACGCGAAGTCGGCGACCGGCAACCTCGCGACCGAGGACCTCGTCTGGGCCCTCTCCGGCGCCGGTGTCGAGACCGGCCTCGACCTCGACGCCCTCGTCGAGACGAGCGTGTGGATGGCGGGCCACCTCGGGCGTCCCTCACCGTCGCGGGTCGTGCGGGCGCTGTCCGGCGGCTGAGTCGGGGGCCGGAGGCCGTGCGGCCTCCTCGGCCGCCCCGCGCGGCAAGGTCACGGGTCGCTGTGACCTCTGTGTGAATCCGCTGGTGCGGGCCGGGTCCGCGCGTGCTCGGGGTGATGATGAGGCCATGCCCGACCGACCGACGACCCCACCCCCGCCCGGGGAGCCCCACGAGGACCCCGCCGGCGCTACCGCCCCACCTCCCGTCGACCCGACCCGGTCGATGGCCCCGGCGCCGGGGGCGGGGACCCCGCCCCCAGCCGGCTCCGCCTGGACCGCCGGGCCGGGGGCGCAGGGCGCTCCGGCCGGCCCGTGGGCCTCGTCCGTCCCCGAGTGGCCAGGCGCCGCACCCGCCCCGCGGCGGGGCGGTTCCCCCAGCCGGCTCTGGGGTGAGGCCACCGCCACGACCGGCGGCCGGGTCGCGCTGGCGGTGGCGGCCGTGCTCGGTGTCGTCGTGCTCATCGGGGGGGCCGGGCTCGTCGGGTCGTGGGCGGTCCACCGGTTCGAGCGCACCGGTCTCGCGCAGGGGTTCGACGACGACCACGGCCGCGGCCAGGGGTGGAGCCGCGAGGGCATGGGTCCGTACGGAGGCGACCAGCGGGCCCCGGGCGGCCGCTCGGGGCAGGGCCAGGGTCAAGGGCGCCCGGGACCCGGGACGGGGCAGGGGCCGGGTCAGGGCCGCGGGGGCGGCGCCGAGGGCCTCGACGGGCTCGCCGGCGGCATCCCCGGACTCGGCACGGTGCTCCACGGGGAGTTCACGACGACGCTGACCGGGAACCCGACCGTCATGGTCGTCCAGACCGGTGAGGTCACGGCCTACACCGCGGGCTCGAGACTGACGGTGAGGAGCAGCGACGGCTACGAGGCGACCTACACCCTCGACGCGTCGACGACCACCCTCGGGCGGGCGACGCCCGGGACCGGCGCCCAGGTGCGCGTCATCGCGGCCAAGGACGGGATGAAGGCAGTCGTCGTGTGGGCCGTCGGCACCACCGGCTGACGCCGCCTGCTGCGCCCGCGCGCCCGGTCCGTCTGGAGCAGACCGGGTGCGCTGGGTTCAGCCTGCGTCCGTGGGGGAGCGCGCACTCGAGACCAGCGTTCCGTGTGCCGATCCCGACGGAGCCCCGGCGGGATCGGGCACCCCGTTGACGCGCGGGCTGATCGTGCGTTCGAGGGCCAGGGCGAGGACGGCGACGACGACGAGCCCGGCGAGCACGACGGCGATGAACACCCCGCCCAGTCGTCGGTCGAGCAGCAGACCCGCAGCGATCGGGGCGGTGATCGCTCCCAGCTGGAACGCACCCGCCGAGACGGCGTTGAAGCGGCCGCGGTCGCGGTCGCTCGCCAGGTCGTTGACGATGGCGGGCACGGTGGGCTGGAGCATCGTCTCGCCGAGCCCGAAGAGGACGTGGAAGACGATGACGCCCACCGCGGCGAGCAGGGTGCCGGCGACCATTCCGGTCATCCCGAGCAGCGCCCAGGCCGCCGCCCAGAGCACGACGAGGCCGAGGAAGACCCGGGTACGACGCCGGCCGTCGATGAGCCGGAGGACGAGGAACTGCAGCCCGACGATCACGACCGTGTTGGCGGCGAACGCCAACCCGATCGTGCGGGTCGAGACCTCGCTGACCTGACGCGCGAACGCCGGGAACCCCGCCTCCATCTGGCCGTAGCCGACGAAGCTCGACGTGAACGTGAGGAGGGTGATCCACAGCACGGCCGGCCGCCGCAGGATCGCCAGGTAGCCGGTTCCGGCGGTGTCGTGCGCACCGGCGGGCTCCGGACGCCCGGCGACCGAGCGCAACGGCCCGAGCAGCAGGGCGACGGGCACGAGGACGCAGACGGCGTCGGCGAGGAAGATCACCGAGAACGTCCACGGCCGGGAGACGTCGGTGAGGAAGCCGCTGACGACCCCACCGAGCCCGATGCCGAGGTTGACGAGGGCGAAGTTGATGCCGAAGTACTGGGTGCGCAGTCGGCCGTCGACGATGCTCGCGATCATCGCGTTGAAGGCGGGCCACCCGATGCCGAAGCTGATGCCGAGGAGGACGAAGGCGACGACGAACGCCGGGATCGTCGTCGCGAAGGCGACGACGACCGCGCCGAGCACCTGGGCGAGGAGGCCGGCGATGACGACCCGACGTGCGCCCAGCCGGTCGGTGATCGCGCCGACGGGCCCGGTGACGAGCAGGGCGACGACGGCGATCAGGCCCATGAGCAGCCCGGCGACGTCGAGGTCGATGGCGCGGACCTCGTGGATGTAGATGACCGTGAACGGCAGGGTCATGCCGCGGCCGAGGGTGGAGATGGCCGTCGTCGACAGCAGCCACCGCCCGGGGGTCGGCAGCGCCGACCAGAACCCCCGCAGCGTCAGGCGGTGCTCCGTCGGCGGCGGACCCGCCACCGGGGGCTCGGCGGGCGCGCCGGCCGGCCCGGTCGGGGGTCCCCCGGCGGGTTCGGGTGGCCGGCGCTGGGTGGACTCGGACACGCAGGACACGGTCCCACGGGGCGCCGACACGGGGCGACCGGGTTTCCGGGCGCCCGAGCGGCGAACGGCGAACGGCGAACCCGGGCGCGCGCAGCCCGCGTCAGCGGCTAGCCTTGGGCCGGCGCCCGTTCGGCGTCCGTTCCCGGTGCCCGTGCGGGTTCCGACCGCGATGTGATTGACGAGGTGGACCGTGCCGACTGGCAAGGTGAAGTTCTTCGACGCCGAGAAGGGCTTCGGGTTCGTGTCCGGCGATGCCGGCGAGGGTGACGTGTTCGTGCCCGCCAGCGCCCTGCCGTCAGGGGTCACCGGCCTCAAGAGCGGTCAGCGCATCGAGTTCAGCATCGCCGAGGGTCGCCGCGGCGCCCAGGCCCTCGCCGTCCGCCTCGTGGACCCGGCCCCGTCGGTCTCGGTCAACCGCAGGGTCCGCGACCGCAAGGAGCCCGAGGAGATGGTCGTCATCGTCGAGGACCTCATCAAGCTGCTCGACTCGGTCTCGGAGTCCCTGCGTCGGGGGCACTACCCCGACAAGGCACACGGGAACAAGGTCGCCCAGGTGCTGCGCGCGGTGGCGGGGGACCTCGAGCTGTGATGGCCACCGCCGTCCGACCTGACGCGACCCTGAGGGGTGCCGTCGACGTCGCCCTGGCGGCCGCCCTCGACGTCGCCGACTCCGGCGCGGTGGGCGAGCACCTCGGCATGGAGATGGTCGAGGACCGCCTGGCGACCCACTACTTCGACTGCACGGCGCCGGCGTACCGAGGGTGGCGCTGGGCCGTCTCGGTCTCGCGCGTGCCCCGCTCCAAGACCGTGACCGTGTGCGAGGCGGGCCTCGTCCCCGGCGACGACGCGCTGCTGTCCCCGGAGTGGCTTCCGTACAGCGCCCGCCTGGCACCCGGGGACCTCGGCCCCGGGGACGTGACGCCGAGGATCGAGGACGACCCGCTGCTCGAGGCGGGCTTCGAGGCCACCGGGGACGAGGACGTCGACGCGATGGCGTTCTGGGAGCTGGGGCTCGGCCGCTCGCGCGTGCTCTCGGCCGAGGGCCGGGAGGCCGCGGCACAGCGGTGGTACGACGGCGAGTCGGGTCCCTCCGCGCCCGTCGCCGCGAAGGCGCCGATGCCGTGCTCCTCCTGCGGCTTCTTCCTGCCGATGGCGGGCGCGCTGCGCGCGGTCTTCGGGGTCTGCGCCAACGCCTGGTCGCCCTCGGACGGCCGCGTCGTCAGCCTCGACCACGGCTGCGGCGCCCACTCGGAGGCCGACCTGCCGGCGCCGCCCGCCGAGAAGGTGGCCTCCCCCATCCTCGACGACTACTCCCTCGAGACCGACTGACCCGCCTCCTCCCCGCGGGCCCCGGTCCTCACGCGTCGGCGGCGTTCCCGCGGCCCCGGCGCACGTACCACCCGGCGAACAGGCCCAGCCCGATGCCGGTGACGCAGGTCCACGGCCACCAGGACCGGTCGCCGGTGTGCAGCGCCGGGACGAGGAGCGTCACGGCGAGCGCGAGCGCCCAGAACGCGGTGCCGACGACGACGATGCGACGGGCCGAGAGGGCAGGTGCGACGACCGGGGCCGACTCCCCGAACGGGGTTCGCGGTCGGGCGTCGTCCGCTGGCGGGCTCGGTTCCTCGGTCACCGGGCCAGCCTAGCCACGCGCCCATCGAGTCGGCGTCGGGCGTCGGGCAGGGCGCCCGCACGGGGCTCGCCTCCGTCGTCACGGGATCGCTGCTCCTCGTCTCGTCGTCACCCCACCCGTCCAGGTGATCCCGAACGAGGCGGCAGTGCCGGCCCTCCACTAGCCTCGCGATGTGCCCGAGTTCAGCTGGCGACCGGCCAACGACGCGACGAACGAGGACGTCGAGGCGGTGTTCGACGCCGGCGGCGCGCGCCGGTGCCGGTGCCAGGCGCTCAAGGTGCCGGGCTGGATCTGGCGCGACACGACCCAGGAGGCGCGCGACGCCGCGCTCCTGGAGCAGGTCGGCTGCGGCGGCAGCGGCCCGACGTCCGGCCTGATCGGGTACGTCGACGGCGAGCCGGCGGGCTGGGTCGCCGTGGAGCCGCGTGAGAACTACCCGCGGATCTGGGCGCGGCAGAAGTCGTGGATGCGGATGGACCCCGACCTCGAGGGCGTGTGGTCGGTCACCTGCTTCGTCGTGCGCAAGGGCTTCCGGCGGCAGGGGCTGATGTACGAGCTCGCCGCCGCCACGGTCGAGTACGGCCGCCGCGCCGGCGCCGCCGTCCTCGAGGGCTACCCGACCCAGCCGCCGCCCGGGAAGACGGTGATCTGGGACGAGGCGTCGGTCGGACTGCTCCAGGTCTTCCTCGACGCCGGCTACGAGGTCGAGGCGGCGCCCACCCTGCGCCGGAGGGTGGTGCGACACCGACTCGGCACGTCGTCCTGACAGTCGGGGGCGGACACCTCCGGGGGCCGGAGCGCCGTGGCCGGGCGCGCGGTGGCGGGCACCTCGGGTGTGGACGCGGCAACAACCGCCTCGGGCGCCGTTCACCGCGTCATCGCGGGGAGACGGGGCGCCGACGCTCCTCGCGGCGTCGTGCGGCATCTCGCTCACCCTCGCCCGGACGGGGTTCGGCGCAGCCTGTACCACTGTGGCCGCGAACGGTTCATGGGCCAACCGAGCCCTCGGGTCTGGGCCGGGTCGACGGAGGCGAGCTCCCACCGGGGGAAGGCCCGTTCGACGTCCTCCTGCGACACCCCCTCGATCAGCGACCGCATCCGGGTGGGGCCGAAGGCGAGCATCAGCACCGTGGCACCCGGGCTGGCCAGCGAGGTGACGCCCGCTCCCTCTGCTGCCTGCTGTCCGGGGTCGAGGCCCTGGAAGCAGCCGATGTCGAGGAAGAAGTCGAACGATCCCAGGTCGGCGGACGGCAGGTCCGTGACGTCCCCGACGACGTACGACGCGCCACTGGTGTCCCGGCCGGCGGCCTCCGCGACGGCCGACGGCACGTTGTCGATGCCGACGGCCTGCCAACCCCGACGTCGGAGTTCCGGGGTGTACTGACCACGGCCACAGCCGAGGTCGAGGGCGCGGCCGAGCGGGCGAGAGCGTTCCGTCTCCTCACGATCGAGGAGCGCCGCGATGCTCACCGCGGCGGCGGTACCGTAGCGCTCCCAGGGCCGGATCCCGAGCCGGTACATCCGGGCGTACCTCGTCATGGCGCTCCACCTCCGCCCGAGGCACGTCGTGGGCGACCCGACGTACTGGGCACACGACATTCTGCCTGCACGTCCTCCGATCGGGACACAGAGACGCACGTCGGGTGGCGGCGCCGTCGCGGCGCACGTGCCGACCCGGTCGCGCATCGGTGGGGAGTCAGGTGGAACCGAGCCCCGACGAGCGGGCCTTCGCGACGGCCGCGGCCCGGTCTGCGACGAGCAGCTTGGCGAAGATGTTGGAGACGTTGTTGCGGACCGTCTTCTCGGAAAGGCCGAGTCGTTCGGCGATGACGCCGTTGGCCAGGCCGTCGGCCAGGAGGTCGAGGACGTCCCGTTCCCGGGTGGTGAGCTCCGGGAACGGGTGGGCCTCTCCTTCGCGTCCTGCCGTGAAGAAGTGCCCCATCCGGCGGGCGAGCGCCGCGCCGAAGATGACCTCACCTGCGGCGACCGTCCTGACCGCCCGGAGGATGTCGCCGGGGGCCGCGCCCTTGAGGATGTAGCCGCGGGCCCCGGCGCGCATGGCCGCGAACACGGAGGTGTCGTCCTCGAGCATGGTGAGCATGAGGACGGCCGTGCCGGGGAGGCGGGCGGTCAGTTGACGGGTCGCCTCGATCCCGCTGGCGCCGGCCAGCCTGACGTCCATCAGGACGACGTCGGGAGCGACCTCCTCGCACAGGGCGACGGCCGCGGCGGCGTCCTCGGCCTCCCCGGCGAGCTGGAGCCCGTCGGCCTCCTCGACGAGGGTGCGCAGGCCGGCGCGGAACATGGGGTGGTCGTCCACGACGACGACGGAGATCACGTCGGGAGCCATGCCCGCACCACCGTCCCCCCGTGCTCGGCCGCCTCGACCCGGCAGGTCCCGCCGAGCTCGGCGGCCCGCTCGCGCATCGACGAGATGCCCACGCCCGCCCGGTAGCCCTGCGGGAGGCCGACGCCGTCGTCCGTGACGACGACCTGCAGGCCGCCCTCGAGCGAGATGGTGACCTCGCCGTGGTCGGCCCTGGCGTGGCGCACCGTGTTGGTCATGGCTTCCATGGCGATGCGGTAGGCCGCGACCTCGACCGCGGCTCCGAGCGGGGGGAGCGGGCCGGGGCCTACCACGGTGAAGTGGCCCAGCGACCGCGCGTGCTCGTCGAGCGCGCCGACCAGTCCCAGCTCGTCGAGTGCGGGGGGTCGCAGCTCGTAGACCAGGCGGCGCACGTCGGACACCGCGTCCTGGAGCAGGGCGGTGAGCTGCGTCAGCTGCGCCTCCGCCGCGTCCGGCCGGGAGACCACCAGGTCGCGAGCCCGCGACGCGCCGAGCACGGCGCTGCTGAGCACCGGGCCGAGTCCGTCGTGCAGGTCGCGGCGCAGCCGGCGCCGCTCCTCCTCGGTCGCGGAGACGAGCTGCTCGTGGGAGGCCGCGAGGTCCCGGCCCAGTGCTGTGGCGCGCAGGGCCGCCGCGACGGGGCGTGCGATCCCGGCGAGCAGGGCAGCCCTCTCGGCGTCCATCGGGGTGTCGCCCTCCGCCTGCGTGGCCACGAGCAGACCGACGGTCTCGCCGGCATAGACGAGCTCCACCTCGACGCGCCGTCCCTCCCCGGGCCCGTCCGCCTCGCCGGCCTCGGCGGCCAGGCGCTCGCCGTCGAGGATGGCGACGTGCCGGAGGCGCAGCGTGCGCTGGAGCGACCGCGCGGCGGCCGGGAGCACGTCCTCCGCGGCGGCCGCCCGCTCGAGCTGCTCGCCGAGCGTCAACAGGGTGGCGACCGGGTCGGCGCGCAGGCCGAAGACGAGGCGGTTGGCCGCGCGTTGGAGACGGTCCCGCAGGGGGAGCGCGACGAGGATGGCCACGACCACGGCGACCGGGGCGGTGGCGTGGGGTGCGCCGAACCGGGTGAGCGCGAGGGCGACCAGCCCGTACAGGAGGAGGATGCAGATGGTCAGTCCCGAGTAGACGAGGGTCCACCGGACGACGAGACGAGCGTCGAAGAGCTGGTAGCGCCGGATCGCCACCCAGCAGGTGACACCGACGGCGACCATCCCCAACGACTCCAGGGGCAGGGCGTAGATGACGTCGACGCCCGCGGCGCCGAGCGCGACGCAGCTCCACCAGGAGAGGACGAGCAGCCAGACCGCCGGACGGACCAGGCGGACGGCGGCGGTGGCGGCGTCACCGGCCGGCCGACGGGCCCGCGCCTCGAAGCCGATCGCCCCGGCGAGGGTGAGCGGGGCCACCAGCACGATGGCTCCCATCAGTGTGCTCGCGAGCTGTCCCGCCGGGCCGGGCAGGCCGGTCGGGTTGGCGACCTCCGGCCAGTCGAGCAGTCCGGGGGCGAGAAGGGTCGAGAGGACCAGCGCGGCACACAGCGCGAGATCCAGCCCCACCAGGATCCGCCACCGCCTCGAGGGAAGCCGGCCGTCGGGGAACAGGAGGGGCGCGAACAAGGCCACCGACAGCTGGGCGGGCACCCAGGGCCAGCCGTCGAGCCAGGCCGCGAACGACGCGCCGGGGAGGTCGTGCCCCCCGTCGAACGCGGCCCGGCCGTAGAGGTACCCGGCGATCGCGACGGGCATGAACATCCCGCTGGTGAGCAGCAGCCAGCCGACGACGTTGCCCGGCGCTCCACGGACCGCGGCCGCACCGACGATCACCAGCGGCATCATGACGACGGCCTCGGCGGCGAGCACCACGGCGAGCGGGTGGCGCTCCCACGCGGCCACCACGGCCACGGACACCGCGACGCCGAGCGCCGCCACCGCGATCGCGAACCGGCCCGCCCTGGCCAGCCATCCGTCCACGAGAGACGATTCTGCCGCGGTCACCGGACTATGGCTCCACGAGAACGGGCACAGGCTCCGCATCGAGGGCCGCGCGCTGTCCGACGATGCTCGCGGCGCAGGCCGACCAGCACGCCAGCAGGACGGCGTACCCGAGCGCACCGAGGGCCGCGGCGCCGAGGACCATTCCCAGGGTCGTGAGAATCGGCCAGACGCCCGTGGCCACCGCCGCCCATCTCGGCACGGTCCGGGCGCGCACCAGGGCGAGCGCCATCATCGCCGACCCGAGGAGCTGGCAGAGCACATAGGGGAACAGGCCGACGGCGTACCACGTCGACTGCTGCCAGCTGTCGACGAGCTGCGTCATGGCACCGCGATCCGGCTGCGTGGCCGCGAGGTAGACCAGCCCGTCCAGTCCGAAGACGGGCGGCAGGCTCATGAGCAGGGGGAAGAACAGCAGGCCCGTCGCGACTCCGGCGAGGCGTGAGGTGCGCAGGCCGGCCAGGGCCCCGATGAACAGGAACGCCGGAGCCGCGAGCAGGACGCCGACGTCGAGTGCGAGCGCCCACCCCATCGCGGTGTGGTGTGCGGCCGCCGTGTCCAGGAGCGCCGCGGTCCCGGCGTCTCCCCCCTTCAGCGGGGTGATCAGGTACTGCGCGAGGATGGCGGCCCCGCCGCCGACGAGGGACACGACCCCGGCGATGGTGTAGCGGGTTGACTGCATGGGGACTCCTCCGTCGGGACCCGCCATCCGCGGGTCGTCGAGGAACAGGCTCCGCGCCGGCCTCATCCCGGTCCCAGAGGCGAGTGTCCCGGGCGGCCGGGATCCGCTGGGTGCCCGGACGACGACGGGCCCCGGGCGCGGACGTGGAGCCCCACGAGGGGCGGTGTGATGCACGTCGACGTCGGGCCGACGGAAGCAGTAGCCCGGCGGCTGCGGCGGAGCGTTTCCGCTTCCGCCCGGGCCCGGGCCCGGGGCACCCGGCGGAACCTGGGGCCGGCGTGGAATAGTTAGCAGAGGTAATGAGTTCTGCTAAGCATCCGCGATCGATCGAGCCGAGGAGCAGCCGTGGCCGGGAGCCCGTCCGACACCGAGACGACGCGGCTGACGCGAGCCCAGAAGGACCAGCTGACGACCGATCTGCGCCTCGCGTGCATGATCATCTCGCGACGGGTCCGCTTCGAGAGCACGACCGATGTCGCACCGCACCAGTACTCCGTGCTGCTGCGGCTGGTCGACCAGCCGCGCACCCCGCGCGAGCTCGCCGAGATCGAGCGCGTGAGCGCCCCGAGCATGTCGCGCACCGTCGCCTCGCTCGTCGACCTCGGTCTCGTGGCCCGCGCCGACGACCCCAGTGACGGGCGGCAGGTCATCCTCTCGCTCACCGACGGCGGTCGTGCCGTGGTGCACGACACCAAGCGTCGTCGCGACCAGTGGCTCGCCGTGCGCCTCGAGAAGCTCGACGACGACGAGCGCGCCCTCCTGCGCGCGGCCACCGCCGTGCTCGCCCGGGTGGCGACCGAATGAGCCCGACCTGGACCTCCTTCGAGGTGCGGAACTACCGCCTCTGGTTCGGCGGCGGGCTGATCTCCAACACGGGGACGTGGATGGGCCGGGTCGGTCAGGACTGGCTCGTCCTCACCGTGCTCACGAGCGGGTCGGCCACGGCCCTGGGTGTCGTCACCGGACTCCAGTTCCTGCCCTTCCTCCTCCTCGCGCCCTGGGCGGGCCTGGTCGCCGACCGCTTCCCACGCCGCCGGATCCTCTTCGCCACCCAGTCGATGCTCGCGGCAACCAGCCTGCTCCTCGGCGTCCTCGCCGTCACCGGGGTGGCGCAGCTGTGGCACGTCTACGTCATCGCGCTCGTCCAGGGGGTGACGACCGCGATCGACAACCCGGCGCGCCAGGCCTTCGTCTCCGACCTCGTCCCTCCCGAACGGCTCGCGAACGCCGTCGCGCTCAACTCCGCGTCGTTCAACGCCGCCCGGCTCATCGGCCCCGGACTGGCCGGGCTCGTCATCGCCGCGTGGGGCACGGGCGAGGCGCTCCTGCTCAACACGCTGACCTTCCTCTTCGTCCTCGGCGCACTCGTGCTCATCCGCGGGTCCGAGCTGCGCCCCTCCCCGCGCGGAGACGCCCGTGGAGGCATCCGCGAGGGCTTCGCGTACGTGCGCCACCGCCGCGACATCCAGCTCGTGCTCGTCCTCGTGTTCGTGCTCGGGACCTTCGGGATGAACTTCCAGATCACCACCGCGCTCATGGCGACCCAGGTGTACGGCAAAGGGGCCGGCGAGTACGGCCTGCTCGGGTCGATCATGGCGATCGGCTCGCTGACCGCCGCCCTGCTCGCGGCCCGCCGCGAGGTGCCGCGCCTGCGCGTGCTGCTCCTCGCTCTCGTCGGCTTCACGGTCGCGTCGGCGCTGGCGGCGATGGCCCCCGGGTACACCCTCTTCGCCGTCGCCCTCGTGCCCGTGGGGCTGACCGCGCTCACGGCGATGACGACGGCCAACGCCATGGTCCAGACGCGGGTCGCCCCCGAGATGCGTGGGCGCGTCATGGCCCTCTACATGGCGATCTTCCTCGGCGGCACCCCCGCCGGGGCCCCGACGATCGGGTGGATCTCCGAGCAGTTCGGGCCCCGGTGGACCATCGGGGTGGGCTCCCTCGCCGTGGGGCTGTCGGTCGTGGCGGTGTCGATCTTCCTCGCGAGGTCGGAGAATGTCCGCGTGAGCTACGAGTCGCAGCGCCGTCCCCGTCTCACGGTGAGCACGGTGCCCCTGCCCGAGCCGGGCCGGCCGACCGTGCCCGTACCCGAGGCGGCGCGGTGACGACGTCCTGCCTCCCCGGGCCCGGGAGTGCGCGGTGACCCCCCTCTTCCGGCGGAGGATGACGCTCGGCGTGCTCGCGCTGCTCCTCGTCGTCGCCGCCGTCTACGCCGTCACCCGCTGATCACGCCGCAGCGTCGGGCGCCTCGGGATGGCGCCGGCGCGGTGACGGGTCCTAGCGTTGGGCCATGGGTCGTCCACGGCTCGAGCGGGCCGGGCCCGACGACGTGCTCAACCTCGCCGTGGACCGCGGCCCGGTCCCGATGCACATCGCCGCTCTGCTCGTCCTCGACGGCGCGGCCGGCGCCGAGCAGCTGCGCGCGGTCGTGGCCGGCCGGGCTGCCGCGGTGCCCCGGCTGGCGACCCGACTCCGGGGCACCCCGCCCGGCGCGGGCCGGCCGGTGTGGCTACCGGTCGACGCCGCGCACGTGGACCGTCGCGTGGGAGTGCGGGTGCTCGACCGGGCCGGGCCCCTCGGCGAGGACACGCTCCTCGGGGCGACCGCCGGGCTCGTCCTGACCCCGCTCGACCGCAGCGAGCCACTGTGGCGCGCCGAGGTGCTCGCCGACGACGACGACCACGCGCTCGCCCTCGTCGTCGTCGCCCACCACGCGCTGGCGGACGGCATCGGTGGCCTCGCCGTGCTCGGCGCCCTCGCCGACCACCCTGCGGGACCTGGCGCCGGGGTCGGGCCGCCGGCCCTGGTCCCGCGGCTGTCGGCGCGCGACCCGGGCGTCGGGGCCCTCTACGCCGATGCCTGGCTCGAGCGGGTACGGGCCGTCCGCACGTTCCCGGCCCGGTGGGCCCGGGCCCGGCACGGCGCCCGGTCGCTGGCCGGGGGGCGAGGCACCCGCGCGCAGTCGTGCAGCCTGCTCGCCCCGGGCACCGCGGGGCGACGGCTCGACGTCGCGAGGTGCGCCCTCGGTCCGCTCGTCGACGCGGCGCACCACCGGGGGGCGACTCTCAACGACCTCGTCGTGGCCTCCGTCGTGGAGGCGCTCGCCCAGCTCCTCCGGCGCCGCGGTGAGCGGGTCGACGAGCTCGTCGTCTCGGTGCCGGTCTCGGCCCGCCGGGGTGCCGGGGACGACCTGCCCGGGAACGCGGTGGGCGCGGTGCCCGTCCGCGTGCCCGTCGGGGTGACACCCGACCAGCGGCTCGCCGCTCTCGTCGCGCAGCGCGACCGGCTGCGGGGTCGGTCGCCGGGTAGCTCGGCGGCGTTGCTCACTCCCCTCTTCCGTGGTCTCGCCGCCGTCGGCCTCTTCCAGCTGTTCGTCGACCACCAGCGGCTGGTCCACACGTTCGTCACGAACGTCCGCGGCCCGGACCGCCCGCTCGCGGTCGACGGCTCCCTGGTCCGTGAGGTCGTCCCGGTGGCCACGAACCCCGGCGACGTCACTGCATCCTTCGACGTGCTGTCCTACGACGGACGGGTCGTCGTCACGGTGGTCTCCGACCCGGTGCACCTCCCCGAGGGAACCTGGCTCGCGGAGCGCCTCGAGCACGCGTTGGCCGCCTGGGTGGCGGAGCCGCCCCGCGGGTGAACCCGCAGATCAGCCGAGGCGCTCGACGACGTACTCGACGGAGCCGATGAGACGGCTGACGTCCTCGGGCTCCACCGCCGGGAAGCAGGCGACCCGGAGCTGGTTGCGGCCCAGCTTGCGGTAGGGCTCGACATCGACGACACCGTTGGCGCGCAGGGTCTTCGCCACCGCGGCGGCGTCCACCGAGTCGTCGAAGTCGATGGTGGCGACGACCTGGCTGCGGTGGTCGGGGTCGGCGACGTACGGGGTGGCGTACGGCGACGCCTCCGCCCAGGTGTAGAGCCGGCCGGAGGAGTCCGCGGTGCGCGAGGTGGCCCAGTCGAGGCCACCGTTGTCGTTGAGCCACTCGACCTGGTTGGCGAGCATGGCGAGCGTCGCGACGGCAGGGGTGTTGTAGGTCTGGTCCTTGCGCGAGTTGTCGATCGCGGTCGGCAGGCTGAAGAAGTCGGGCACCCAGCGTCCGGTGGCGGCGACCTCCTCGACACGGGCGAGGGCCGCGGGGGAGAAGAGGGCGAGCCAGAGCCCGCCGTCGGAGGCGAAGGACTTCTGGGGGGCGAAGTAGTAGACGTCGGCCTGCGAGACGTCGACGGGGAGGCCGCCCGCGCCGGAAGTCGCGTCGACGAGGACGAGGGCGTCGTCATCGGCCCCGTCCACCCGCCGCACCGGGGCCATGACCCCCGTACTCGTCTCGTTGTGGGCCCACGCGTAGACGTCGATCCCGGCCTCGGCGGTCGGCTCCGGGCAGGTACCCGGCTCCGAGGTGATGACCGTGGGCTCGCCGAGGAAGGGCGCTCTGCGGGTCACCGCGGCGAACTTGCTCGAGAACTCCCCGAACGACAGGTGCTGGGCGCGGTCGTGGACGAGGCCGAAGGCCGCGATGTCCCAGAAGGCGGTCGCACCACCGTTGCCGAGCACGACCTCGTAGCCGTCGGGCAGGTCGAAGAAGGTGGCGAGGCCATCGCGGACGGCCTTGACGAGGTTCTTCACCGGGGCCTGGCGGTGCGACGTCCCGAGCACTGTGCGCCCGATCGATGCCAGCGCCTCCACCTGGGCGGGCCGGACCTTCGAGGGGCCGGACCCGAAGCGACCGTCGTGGGGGAGGAGGTCGGCGGGGATGCTGATCTGGGCGTCGCTCACGAGTGTCTCCGTGCTCGGGGTGGGCGCCGGCCCGGCTGGGCCCGGCGATGCTCCCGGCGGGCGCCGCGGTCGTGGGCGCACCACCGGGGGGCGGCACCGTCCGGCGTCGTCGGCGGGCGGCGGTCGGCCTCCATCCTCACAGGTGCCGCCCACATGCCGGACCCCGGGTCCACCACGTGGTCAGCCTCCCCGGTCGGGGTGGAGCGGTCAGCGGGAGCGGTAGCCCTGCACCTCGGACAGGGCCCGCGGGCCCGGGCCCACGTACCGCGAGCTGGGGCGGATGAGGCGCCCGGTGCGCTTCTGCTCGAGGATGTGCGCCGACCACCCCGCCGTCCGGGCGCAGACGAACAGCGGCGTCATCATCTCGCCGGGCACCTCCGCGAAGTCGAGCAGCACGGCCGCCCAGAAGTCGACGTTGGTCTCCATCCGGCGGTTGGGGTAGCGCTCGGCGAGCTCGGCGATGGCCGCCTTCTCGAGCTCGAGGGCCACCTCGTACCGGGGCGCCCCCAGGCGCTGGCACGTGTCGCGCAGGACCGCGGCCCGCGGGTCGTACGCGCGGTAGACCCGGTGCCCGAAGCCCATGAGCCGTTCTTTGCGGTCGAGCACCGCCTTGACGTAGCGGGTCGCGTCGCCCATCTGCTCCACGCCCTCGATCATGTGCTGGGCCCGAGACGGGGCCCCGCCGTGGAGCGGCCCGGAGAGCGCGCCGATCGCCCCGGAGAGGCAGGCGGCGACGTCGGCGCCGGTCGACGCGATGACGCGGGCCGTGAACGTCGAGGCGTTGACGCCGTGCTCGGCCGCCGAGATGAAGTACGCGTCGATCGCCTCGACGTGCTTCGGGTCGGGCTCGCCCCGCCAGCGGATCATGAAACGTTCGGGGATGGTGCGTCCCTTGTCGACCTCGGCCTGCGGCACCATCGGGCGGCCGGTGCCGTGGGCGGCCTGGCCGATGAAGGAGAGTGCCATGACCGACGCGCGGGCGAGGTTGTCGCGCGCCTCGTCGTCGTCGATGTCGAGCAGGGGCTTGAAGCCCCACAGCGGTGCGAGCTGGGCGATCGCCGACTGGACGTCGACCCGGATGTCGCCGGTGTGAACCGGCAGCGGGAAGGGCTCGGCGGGGGGCAGGCCGGGGTCGAGCTCGCCGTCGACGAGCAGGCCCCAGACCTGCCCGTAGGAGACGTGGCCGACGAGGTCCTGGATGTCGACGCCGCGGTAGCGCAGCGCCCCTCCCTCCTTGTCGGGCTCGGCGATCTCGCTCTCGAAGGCGATGACGCCTTCGAGGCCGGGGCGGAAGTCCGGGTCGTGAGGGGGTGCGGGGGTCGCGGTCATGGGGTGGTCGTCCAATCGCTCGTCACCGTCGGGCGGCCCCCATTGTGCACGTCAGCGTCCACGGGAGGAGGACGACGACTTCGGCGTCGAACCCGAGGTGGCGCGCCGGGCGCGCTTGGCCGCGGGTGGGGTGGCGCGCTTCTCGCGCACCGCGACCGTGGTCTCGCCCGCGTCCCTGACGTCGAAGAGGCCGCTGGCCTCGAGCAGCTTGCTCAGCTTGGCGTAGCCGTAGTTGCGGGGGTCGAACGAGGACTGGTTGGCGATGTGGTTGCCCACCGTCCCGACGCGTGCCCAGCCGTCCTCGTCCGCGGCACGGTCCACGGCGCGCCGCAGGAGTGTGACCAGCTTGGGGTCCTCGCGCAGCTGCTCCGGGGACACCCGCAGGGGCGTCCCCGACCCGCTGTCGTCGGCGCCACCGTCGGAGGCCCGGTCGGACTCCTCGGTGAGGCGGTCGAGGACGAGGAAGCGGGTGCAGGCGCTCTGGAACGGCGCCGGGGTCTTGGCGTCGCCGAACCCGTACACCGCCACCCCGTGCTCGCGCAGGTGCATGACGAGGGGGGTGAAGTCGGCGTCGGAGGAGACGATGGCGAAGGCGTCGGGGCGCTGGGTGTGGAGGATCTCGACCGCGTCGACGGCCAGGGCCATGTCGCTCGCGTTCTTGCCCTTGGAGGGGTCGAACTGCTGGATCGGGCGGATGGCGTTCTCGTGGAGCACCTCCTGCCACCCCTTGAGGCCGGCCTTGGTCCAGTTGCCGTACGCGCGTCGGATACTCGTCTCCCCGAACGACGAGAGCTCGCTGAGGATGACGTCGATGCGGCGGGCGCGGGCGTTGTCCGCGTCGATGAGGAGCGCGATCCGGGCGGGGGAGTCCATGCCCGGACCCTAGTCCGCGAGCCGGTCAGGTCGTGGACGATGCCCCGCGGCATCCCCTACGGTGCCGGTGGCGTCGAGGCCGCGGACGGGCAGGAGAAGGCGATGGGTGCGCACGGAGACGGGCCGCGGCCCGAGGGTGCTCGCGGTGCGGGCCGAGCTCCACGCAGGGGTGTGTGGCTGCCGCGCGTGGCCGCGCTGCTCACCTTGTCCGTGGCGGGTGCCGGTCTGCTCGGTGGCTGCGGCGAGGGCGGCATCACGCTCCCGTCCGAGCGGCCCTCGATCTCGCTGCCGTCGCGGACGGCCACCGACGCGCCCACCACCGAGGCGCCCACCACCGAGGCGCCCCCGGAGCCGACGGCCACCACCGCTCCGCCGGAGACCGTCACCGTCACGCCGACGCCGACCGAGGCCCCGAGCCAGGAGCCGACGGCCGAGCCGTCTCCGACGGAGAGCCCCTCGGGTGAGGCGGCCGCGCCCACCGACGAGGAGGAGTCCGGCATCCCCCCGTGGGTCCTCGTGCTCGTCGGCCTCCTCGTGCTCGTCGGGCTCATCTGGTGGATGCTCGCGCGGTCGGCACGGCGCCGGCGCGAGCATGCGGAGCTGCTCGCCGCCATCGACGCCCGTGGTCGGTGGGTCGTCGACCACGGGGTGGGCGCCCTCATCGGCGCCGCCGACCCGGGCGGGATCCAGGAGTCGTGGAGCCGCCTCGACGCGACCCTCATCGACCTGTCCGGTGAGGTGCGACGCCTGGCGGCGACCGGGCAGACGGCGCAGGGACCGGCGTCCACCGAGCTGCGCGACGCGGTCTCCGGGCTCAAGCTCGCAGCCGAGTCGCACGCCCGGGCCCGCCTCGGCGGTGACTCCTCGCCGGGCACCGCGGAGTCCCTCTTCGTCGCGCGCAGCCGGCTCGCGTCGGCGCTCGAGGCGATGCGGCCAACCGCCACGCGCTGACCGACGACAGGCTGACCCGCCCCACCCCGACATGCCGCCGACGGGCATGATGCGCGGGTGCCGCGCTCGCTCCTCCCCGACCTCACACCGCTGCGGCGCAGCCCCGAGTACCGGCGGCTCTACACCGGGTTCACCCTCTCCAACGTCGGGTCGCAGATGGCGGTCGTCGCCGTCGGGCTCCAGGTCTACGACCAGACCGGCTCCACCGCGGCCGTCGGGCTCGTCGGGCTTTTCGCGCTCGTGCCGCTCGTCGTCATGGGCCTCTACGGCGGCTCGCTCGCCGACCACCACGACCGGCGGCTCGTCGGGCTCGTCGCCACCGATCGTCGCCTTCGCCGCCAGCATCGTCGCGGCGGCGCAGGCCTGGGCGGGCAGTACCTCGACGTGGCTGCTCTACGGCATCGTCGCCGTCTGGAGCGGTGCGACGGCGGTCTCCTCCCCGGCACGCACGAGCATCTTCCCGCGGCTGCTGCCGCCCGATCCTGATGCCCGCGGTCAACGCGCTCGGCGTCGTCGCGATGAACACCGCGCTGACGGTGGGCCCGCTGCTCGCCGGCGTGCTCGTCGACGTCGGCGGCTACCGGGCGGCGTACACCGCCGACGCGCTGCTCACGCTCGCCGCGGTGCACAGCCTGCTGCTGTTGCGCCCGGTCCCGCCCGGACCACGGTGACGAGCCCGGCGTCGGCGGCGCGGCGGGCCGGGCTGCGCTCGGTCGTCGACGGCTTCGCCTTCCTGCGCACCGCGCCCAACGTGCGGATGACGTTCGTCGCCGACATCGCGGCGATGCTCCTCGCCCAGCCCCGAGTGCTCTTCCCGGCCGCCGGCGCGGTCATCCTCGGGGGCGGCGCCACGACGGTCGGGGCGCTCTACGCGGCCGCCGCGGTCGGCGGCATCCTCGCGATGCTGCTCTCCGGCCGCCTCGGCGGTGTGCGGCGGCAGGGTCTGGCGATCATGGTGAGCGTCTGTCGGCTGGGGCGTCGGGATCGTCGGGCTCGGGCTTGCCCTGCTCGGGGCCGGGCGGCGTCCTGACCCGCGAGCAGGCCCTCGTGGCGCGCTGGCGGCCATGGCGTTCGCCGGTGCGGCGGACTCGGTGAGCGCGGTGTTCCGGACGACGATCCTGCAGACCGCGGCGCCGGACCGGATGCGCGGCCGTCTCCAGGGCGTCTTCATCGTCGTCGTCGCGGGTGGTCCCCGCCTCGGCGAGCTCGCTCGGTGGCGGGGTCGCCGAGCGGATGGGCGAGGGATGGACCGCCGTCCTCGGAGGGGTCGCGTGCGTCCTCGCCATCGGCGTGCTCTCGCTGCGCCAGCCGGGCTTCCTCCGCTACGACGCCCGGCACCCCACCCCCTGACCGGGCCCGGTCAGGGCCTACGATCCCCCGGCATGGAGCACCGACGCGCCCAGTACACGGGGGAGGGCCTCCTCGAGTCCGACCTGCTCGAGACCCCCCTGGCGCAGGTCCGGGCGTGGGTCGACGCCGCGGTGCGCCGGTCGGAGACCGAGACCGACGTGGCCGAGCCGCTCGCGATGGCGGTGGCCACCGTCGACGCCGAGGGCCGGCCGAACGTGCGGATGGTCCTCATGCGCTTCCTCGACGGCCGCGGGCCGGGGTTCGTCACCGACGCGACGTCGACCAAGGGGCGGGAGATCGGCGGGCACCCGGCCGTCGCCGCCGCCCTGACGTGGCCGGCGATGTACCGGTCGATCCGGTTCCGCGGTCACGCCGTCGAGCTGGAGCGCCACGAGGTGGAGGCCTACTTCGACGCGCGCCCGTGGGCCTCGCGCATCTCCGCGTGGACGTCGCGCCAGTCCGAGCCAGTGGCCTCGCGGGCGGAGCTGGAGGCGGAGTACACCCGGCGTGCTGCCCAGTTCCCCGACCACGGCGCCCGCGCTGACGTTCCCGTGCCCGACTTCTGGGGAGGCTTCCGGATCGTCTGCGACGAGGTCGAGCTCTGGGCCGGCCGGCGCGACCGGCTGCACGACCGGATCGTCTACACCCGCACCGGCGAGGGCGACCTCGGTGACGCCCGGGCGTGGGAGGTCTCCCGCCGCCAGCCGTGAGCTCCCGCGGCCAGGCGCCGGGGACCCGCGGCGCGGGACGCCCGGGTCAGCCGGAGGTGCGGTGGACCTTGTGCGGAGCCGCCTGCGCCCGTGGCTTGATGACGAGCAGGTCGACGTTGACGTGCGCCGGACGCGTCACAGGGCCTTGGTGACCTTGAGCGTCCCGAGGACGTTGGTCTCGTACATCCGTCGCCAGAGGGAGACGTCGGCCTCGGCCACCGGCTCGAGCCCGTGTGCGCCGCCCGCGTTGTCCACGAGCACGTGCACGGTCGCGCCGGTGACGACCGAGGCGGGGCGCTCGCGGCGTTCCTCGGTGCTCACGCCGTTGCCCGCGGTCGCACGGAGCTGGGGTCGACGGCGACCCAGACGGCCTCGGCACGGGCCAGCAGCTCCCCGCTGGGGGAGTGCAGTGTCGAGGCGGACCAGTGGCGTCGGCCGCGCGTGTCGACCTGCCAGGCCGTGACGACGCAGGTGCTGCCCGCCTCGGGTACCGCGATCACCTGCGTGGTCATCGTCCCGAGCACCATGGGCCGCCCACCCACGCCTGCGGACCAGCCACCGGGGCAGTCGAGCGCGGCCCACACGAGGGTCGAGTCGACGTCGTCCGGCACCTGCCACGTGCACGCGTACCGACCGGTGCCGTCGGCGAGCGGCCCCGGGCGCAGGCAGAGCGCGTCGCCGGGCTCGCGGGCGGTTCCGCAGACCACGCACGTGGGGAACGGATGGTCGGCGAGCCCCTCGTAGCGCGCCTCGGCGGCGCGGGCCTGGTCGGTGAGGCCGGCCCCGGGCCGTCACCGTCGACCTCGGGGGCCGGTGCGGGGGTGGCGGTCGCGACGAGGTGGTCGCCGTCGAGGAGGCGCACGCTCGCCGGTGCAGTCGGGGACGACGGGGGGTCGACGCGCACCGACAGGGGGCGGTCGAGCGGGGGCGGGGAGGCCAGGCGCACCGACACGGCCGGGTGCCCCGGCGACGGCGGGACGTGGGCGGCGAGGGCGCCGCTCACCCAGCCGCCGTTGCCGGAGTCGGGTGGACCGCAGTACCTGCGGGGGATCGTCAGCTCCACGACCCGAAACCTACGCCCGAATCCCCCGCAGCAAGTATCTTGATGTCAAGATACTTGCTGCGGGACCCGGCCGGGTTGCCGGCGCCGTCGCCGGAAGGAGCGTGATGGAGGAGTTCTCGCTGCGCCGCATCGCCGTCGCGGCCTTCGGGCCGACGGTGCTGTGGTCGGTCGGGCTCGGGGCCACCCTCCCCGTCCTCGCGCTCAGCGCCCGGGACCTCGGCGCCTCCGTGCCGGTGGCCGCGCTGTTCGTCGGCATCGGGGCGGTCGCCGAGCTCGTCTCGGCCGTCCCCGCCGGTGTCTTCGTCGACCGGGTGGGGGAGCGCCGCGCGCTGGTTGCCGCGGGCCTCGCCGACGCTGCGACCGCCCTGCTCGCCATGACCGCACCGCGGCTGTGGGTGCTGGCGGTGGCCATCGCGCTCTCCGGCCCCACCGGCGCGGTCTTCCTCCTCGCGCGGCAGTCCTATCTCACCGCTGCCGCTCCGGAGGGGATGCGGGCGCGGGCGATGTCGACACTCGGCGGAGTCGCCCGGATCGGGCTCTTCGTCGGTCCCTTCGTCGGCGCGCCGGTCGTCGCGGGCCGGGGACCCCAGGCGGCGTTCGGGGTCGCGGTCGTCGGCGGGGTCCTGGCCGCCCTCGTCGCCGGGCTGTCGCCCGACCTCGGCGCGCACGGCGGCCGGTCGATCGGGGGCGGGCCCGCAGCACGGGTCCCCGTGCTCGAGGTCGTGCGGCAGCACCGAACGGTGCTCCTGACCGTGGGGCTCGGGGTGCTCGCGATCGGGCTGGCCCGCTCCTCGCGGGTCGTCGTCGTCCCGCTGTGGGCCGAGCACGTGGGGCTCAGCGCGGCGCAAACCTCGCTGGTCTTCGGGGTCGCCGGCTTCGTCGAGGTCCTGCTCTTCTACCCGGCCGGCTCGATCATGGACCGCCGCGGGCGGGTCTGGGTCGCCCTCCCCGTCACCGCCACGCTGGGCCTCGGACTGCTCGTGCTCCCCCTCACCAACACGCTCGCGACCGTCGCGGCCGTGGCGATCGTCATGGCGCTCGGCAACGGGCTGGGGTCCGGCATCGTCATGACGCTCGGTGCCGACGCCGCGCCGGTCGAGGGCCGGGCCCCGTTCCTCGGGGTGTGGCGACTCATCTCCCTCGTCGGGCACAACGGGGCCTCGGTCGTCGTCGGCGCGCTCGCCGCCGTGGCCTCGATCGCGGCGGCGAGCGTCACCGTGGGGCTGCTGACGCTCGCCGGTGGCGCCTGGCTGCTGCGCTGGCTGCCGCGCCACGACCCCCGGCGGCGCCTCGGGGTGGCGCCCGGTCCCGGCGAGGTCCGGCCGGGCGGTGGCGGCGCACCGTAGGGTTGGGCGGGTGACCGACCTCATCGACACCACGGAGATGTACCTGCGCACCATCTTCGAGCTCGAGGAGGAAGGCATCACGCCGCTACGCGCCCGCATCGCCGAGCGCCTCGGCCACTCCGGCCCCACCGTCTCCCAGACCGTGGCCCGGATGGAGCGTGACGGCCTTCTCCGCGTCGCCGGCGACCGCCACCTCGAGCTGAGCGATGAGGGCCGCCTGCTCGCGACCCGGGTGATGCGCAAGCACCGGATCGCCGAGCGGCTGCTCGTCGACGTCATCGGGCTCGAGTGGGAGTACGTCCACGACGAGGCCTGCCGGTGGGAGCACGTGATGTCCGACCGGGTCGAGCGCAAGATCCTCGCGATCCTCCCCGACCATCTCGAGTCGCCGTACGGCAACCCGATCCCGGGCCTCGAGGAGCTCGGGGAGATCTCCGAGCTCGTCGACTTCCGCTCGGGACTGACGAGCCTCGACGAGGTCGCAGAGGACGGGCCCCGGGTCGTCGTCGTCCGCCGGATCGGCGAGCCGGTGCAGGTCGACTCCGACGCCCTCGCACTCCTCACCGGGGCCGGGCTGATGCCGGGGGCCACGGCACGCGTGCGTCGGGACGGATCCCGGGTGGTCGTCTGCCGCGACGGGGCGGACGAGTCCTCGGGAGTCTCGCTCCCCGGCGAGATCGCCTCGCACGTGTTCGTCGCCGTGACCTGAGCCACGTCGGCGGCGGCAAGTCGCCGGCTACCGAGGCTCATGTGACCCATGAGGCTGATGTGGTGCGACACGCACCACCACTGCGTTATGAGAATGTGACGTGACGGCAGACGAGCGGTTACGGTTGACGCTGTTTGCACCCGCTCCGGAAAGCGATACCACCTCCGTGTCCCGTCACCGCCCCCCCGGCCGCCGCCGCGCGCCCGGCCGCGTCAAGCGGCTTCCCGACGGCTTCAGCCGCCGTGGCGCGGCCGCTCTGGCCGCCAAGTCGGTCGCCGGTGTCGGCCTCATCGGCGGCGCAGCCGTCGCGCTGACCCTCCCCATGGAGGCGTCCGCCGAGGCGGCCACGCCGGCGCCCGCCTCGCTGGCGCTCGCCAGCCCGGCCTCCGTCACCGATCGCGGGGCCGCGCTCGATCGCGCCTCGCGGTCCGCGGCCCGCACGCTTCCCGCCGCCGTGACCGCGCCGACCGGGCCCGCCCCGGCCAAGCCCGACACCGTCGGTGTCTCCGGCGTCAAGGCGGTCGCCGAACCGAAGCCCAAGCCCGTCGCAGCCCCCTCGGCGTCGACCCGTTCGGGCGTCGCCGCGTCGAATGCGTACACCGGCGGGGTGTCGGCCAAGTGCGCCGGCCTCGGCCTCGTCCCCAACGCGCAGCGGCTGTGCACCGCGGTGCAGGCCAACTTCGGCCTCTCGAACATCGGCGGCTACCGCCCGAACGGCGGCGAGCACAGCACCGGGCAGGCGGTCGACTTCATGATCACCAGCCAGGCCCAGGGCGATGCCATCGCCGCCTGGGTGCAGCAGCACGTCGGCCAGTTCAACGTCGAGTACGTGATCTGGCGGCAGCGCTACTGGACGCCCGGCAGCTCCTGGAGCCTGATGCCCGACCGCGGCTCGATCACCGCGAACCACTACGACCACGTGCACGTCACGGTCAACTACTGAGCGCAGCCACCACACGGAGGGCCCCGTCGCACGCCGCGACCGGGCCCTCCGGGCGTCTGGTGTCGGTGCGTCGACCTCGGTCGTGCCGCGACGGGCACCCGCGGCACTTCCGGCCGGTACGGAGCCCGGCCGCCGATACGGAGCACCGCCGGGGCAGCCTTCGTGCGCGCGTCCGCGATACCCCTTGAAAGGACGCTGAGAACGTGATGTCCACACGCCCGTGACCTAATTGTGACGTTGCCGGCGGTGCGTGTTAGGTTGGCGCAGCCCGCTTCCCCCTGAGGTGGGTCCCCGACGGTGGACGCCGAATCCTGCCACCACCACGGGTCGCAGACACCACCGCCTGGCAGGAGCGGGGGAACCACCTTCGGATCCCCGGTAACACCGGAGCTCCTCGGGGTGAAGCCGAAGCGGCCCACTCGGTCGTGGAGGCCGGGCAACCTCAGCCCGAACCCGACAGCTCACCCCGTAGGCACTGAGAGGGTCACCGTGGCAGAGCACACCCGCGCCGGACGACACCGAAGCGGCACCCGGTACAGCCCGGTCGCCGAGATCTCCTCGATCGTCAAGAGCGCCGGCGAGACGGGCGTTCGCGCCTCCGCTGTCCTGGCCGCGTCCGGTGGCCTCGTCGCCACCTTCGCGCTCCCGGCACAGGCCGTCCCGGCCCCCCGGTCGAGCGCCCCACAGGCCGCCGCGACGACCGCCACCAACGACACGGTCACCGCCTCGCCCCGGGCCATCCTTGCGGCTCCCGCCGTGGTCGCGCCTCAGGCCGTCACGCCCGCGCAGACCGAGACGGTCGGGGTCACGGGAGTCAAGGCCGTCGCCAAGCCGAAGCCCAAGCCCCAGCCCCAGCCCGTGCAGGCGACCGTCAGCCAGGCGGTCGGGGTCCGCGCGACGAGCACGACGAGCCGGTCGACCACGCGGACGCCCGTCAACAACAACGTCCCGCAGTCCTCGAGCCAGATCGTCAACATCGCCAAGCAGTACATCGGCATCCCCTACGTCTACGGCGGCGCGTCGCCCGCGGGCTTCGACTGCTCCGGCCTCACGCAGTACGTGTACGGGCAGGCCGGCATCTCGATCCCGCGCACGGCGTCGGGGCAGCAGTCGGCCGCCACGCCGGTGAGCAGTCCCCAGCCGGGTGACCTCGTCTTCTTCGGCTACCCCGCCTACCACGTCGGCATCTACGTCGGCAACGGGATGATGATCGACTCGCCGAAGCCCGGGACCTCGGTCCAGTACCGCTCGATCTTCTCCGGCGTCGCCGGCTACGGCCGCTTCTGAGCCCGCCTCCGACGGTGCCCCGGACCCCTGCTGACCGGGGCACCGTCGTGTGTGGCCCCGCCGTCCCGGCCGGGCCTGCCAGGATGTGCTGCCTGTCGCCGCGCGACGCCCACCCCGAAACGCGGCACCGGGTTGCGTCGAGCACGATCGCGACATGCACCCGGGAGCCGGTCGGAGCGGCACCGACCGCCCAGCCGACCCCGAAATGTCCAGCATCGGGCGGAGACGCGCATCTCCTGCGTGCCCCCGGCAGGATTCGAACCTGCGACACCTTCTTTAGGAGAGAAGTGCTCTTCCCCTGAGCTACGAGGGCGGGAAGGACCGCGGACAAGCCTAACCGTCCGGGCCGGGCGGCCTGCACCGGTCCGGATCGGTCGGATGCCGAAGGGACCCGTCCCTGGTCGGGGACCCGGGCCCGGCGGTTCGATACGCCCCCCGGCATACTGCTCGGGTGACGACGAGCCCGGCGCCGGCCCCGACGGCCACGAGCCGCGACGCGGTGCAACGCCGCGTCGTCGGCACGCTGGTCACCTCGCAGATGCTCGGGGGAGTGGGTCTGTCCGCGGGGGTCGCCGTGGGGGCCCTGCTCGCGGAGCAGGTCTCGGGGTCGGCCGAGTGGGCGGGCCTCGGTGGGACCTTCCAGGTCCTCGGTGCCGCCGTCATCGCGGTGCCGATGGCGCGCCTCATGGCGGCCCGCGGGCGCCGACCGGGTCTGGCCCTGGGCTACTCGCTGGCCGCACTCGGCGCGGTGGGGCTGATCACCGCCGGGGTGATCGGCAGCTTCCCCCTGCTCCTCGCCTCGAGCCTGCTCTTCGGCGGAGCGACGGCCTCGAACAGCCAGAGCCGCTACGCCGCCGCTGACCTCGCCATCCCCAGCCGTCGCGCGCGGGACCTCTCCATCGTCGTCTGGGCGACCACCGTGGGCAGCGTCCTCGGCCCCAACCTCGTGGGCCCCAGTGCGCCCGTGGCGCGGGCCCTCGGGCTGCCCCGCCTCACCGGCCCGTTCGTCTTCTCGCTCGTCGGCCTCGGGCTCGCCATCGCCGTCCTCACGGTCCTGCTGCGGCCGGACCCGCTCCTGGAGTCGCGGCGCCGGGCCCTCGACGAGGGCGACGAGCCCGGCGAGCCCACGCACGGCTCGGTGCTGCGCGGGCTGCGGCAGGCCTTCTCGCGTCC
The DNA here is from genome assembly GCA_963730165.1 of uncultured Actinomycetota bacterium. Taxonomy (GTDB): domain Bacteria; phylum Actinomycetota; class Actinomycetes; order Actinomycetales; family Dermatophilaceae; genus DASSQJ01. The sequence continues at coordinate 553,008 of CAVSQS010000005.1, read as the reverse complement.
GGTCGCGCGCCTCGGCATCCTCACTCTCGCCCTGGGGCACGGCGTCATGGTCAGCCTCATGGTGATGACGCCACTCCACATGTCGCACGGCCACGCGGCCCTCACCGTCATCGGGTTCGTCATCAGCGTGCACATCCTCGGGATGTTCGCGTTCTCGCCGATCACCGGGTGGGCCGTCGACCGCTTCGGCGGCGCGCCGGTGGCCGTGGTCGGGTCCCTCGTCCTCGCCACCGCCACCGTCCTCGCCTCCGTCTCCCCGATGGGGGAGTCCACGACGCTCGTCCTCGGGCTCTTCCTCCTCGGCCTCGGGTGGTCGTGCACGCTCGTGTCAGGGTCGACCCTGCTGACCTCGGCACTGCCGGCCGCCGAGCGCCCCGGCGCCCAGGGTGCCGCCGATCTGCTCATGGGCCTGGCGGCTGGGGGCGGCGGGGCCGTTGCGGGGGTCATCGTCGATCGGCTGTCCTACCAGGTGCTCGCCGAGGCGGCCCTCGGGTTCGCCCTCCTCATCGGCGTCCTGGCGCTGGTGACCCGCGTCCCACGCGCCGCCGACGCCCCGGCCTGACCCGGCCGGGTCGACTCGTGCCGGACGGGCCGCCCCGCCGCTGCGGCACGGGCCGACTCCGACCCACACCCGCGCCTCCCGGGCCCGGGGCGCCACCGTTGTTAGCCTGCTGAGGTGACTGCGACCGGCCCGGCGCGCAAGGAGCGGCCCCGCGACGCGGACGTCGCGGCCGGTGGCGTGGGCGGCCCGGGCGGGGGGCGACTCGGCGTCGCCGCGGACCCACGGACCGAGGCGGTCGAGGGCGCACGGACCGCGTGGAACCGGCGCCTGGTCGATCTCGGCGGCCCCAACACGCTGCTGTGGTTCCGCGACCACCCCACCGGCACGCTGGACCTGAGCAGGTCACACCTCGGCGCCCGAGGCCACCTGCTCGGCGGCGCGCGCACGGCCCTCACCGACCTCGTCCGCGAGCCGGCCGCCCTCGAGGACGCGCGCCGACGGGCGAGCACCATCGCGCGCGCCGCGCGCGACGCCGCGGAAGGGCACGGGGTGCGCACGTGCTTCCTCGCCATCGGGATGGCGTCGTGGACCGTGCGCCCGCCCGGCGGCGACGGCCGGGCCGTCGAGGCGACGTCGCCGGTGCTGCTCCGTGCGTGCACGATCCGGCCCGCCGACGAGCACCGAGGGGACTGGTGGATCGAGCCCGGCGACGAGCTCGAGCTCAACCCCGTCCTCGCCCAGTACATGGCCTCGGCCCACGGCATCGGCCTCGACGCGGCCCGGCTCGAGGAGCTCGCGCTCTCCGGGTCGACGGTCGACGCCTACCCCACGTACGCGGCCCTCGCGGACGCCTGCTCCGCCGTTCCCGACCTCGCCGTCTCGGCCCGCGTCGTCATCGGGACGTTCCCGTACTTCAAGGCCGCCCTCGTCGCCGACCTCGGGGCCCAGGCCGCACGGCTCGCCGGCGACGACGTCGTCGCGGCGCTCTGCGGAGCCGAGGTGCCCCCGGGGCCGGACGCGGGCGTCGCCGAGGACGTTCCCGACCGACTGGTGCTCGACTCCGACGCCGTCCAACGCACCGTGGTCGAGCAGGCCCGCAACGGACACCACCTCCTCGTGCACGGCCCACCCGGCACCGGGAAGACCCAGACGGTTGCCAACCTCGTCGCCGCCCTCGCCGCCGACGGCCAGCGCGTGCTCCTCGTCTCGGCCCGTCGGGCCGCGGTCGACGCGCTCGCCGCGAGGCTCGGGGCGCTCGGGCTCGCCGACCTCGTCCTCGATGTCCGTGGTGGTGGGCACGCCCGTCGACGGGTGGTGCGAGAGATCGTCGACGCGCTCGACCGGCTCGAGGCCGAGCCGGAGGACGAGCCGACCGGCGTGGGGCGCGCTGCGGTGCATCGCGCCGAGGCGGTGGCCGCGCTCGACGCGCACGTGGCGGCGCTGCACGGGGTCCGGGCCCCGTGGGGAGTCTCGCTCTACGAGGTCCAGGAGTCGGTCACCGCCTTCGCGGCCACCGCGCAGCCGCCGCGCTCTCGGGTGCGCCTACGCGACGCCGTGCTCGCGCGGCTGGACCCGACGACGCTCGCCACCACGGTCCGTGGCCTGACCCGGCTCGCCCGGCTCAGCCGCTGGGCGGGTGACGGTGCCGGTGACCCGTGGTTCGGCGCCAGGCTCGAGGGCGCCGACGACGTCGCCGAGGCCCGTCAGCGCTTGACCCGGCTCGCGGAGGGCGGGGTCGACGACGCCGGCCGCACCTTCGCGGAGGTCTTCCGCGGCGTCCAGCTGCCGCGCCACCCCACGGTCCTGGACTGGGGCCGGGTGCTCCGCACAGTGGGCGAGGTCCGCGACACCTTCGAGGTCTTCCGCCTCGAGGTGTTCGACATCCCGCTGGGCGACCTCGTCGCCGCCACCGCCCCGGCCGGTGAGCGGCGCGCCGCGTCGGTCGAGCTCGGCACGATGGAGCGTTGGCGCCTGCGACGGCAGGCCCGCAGCCTGCTGAGGCCGGGAAGACCGCCCCAGGACCTGCACGCGGCCCTGGTCGCGGCCCACGAGCAGCGCGACGCGTGGCGCGAGCTCGCCGGGTCCGGGGGGCGCCCGGAGATCCCCGTCGAGCTCGACCGCGCGCGGGCGGCCCATGACGCCCTCCTCGACGACCTGCGGTGGCTCGACCAGCGGCTGCCCGGCCCGGAGGAGGGCGGCGCCGACCAGCGCCTCGTCGAGCTCGACCTGTCCGCCCTGGGTGAGCGCGTCGAGGCGCTCGCCGCGGGCCTCCCGCACCTCGACGCCGTTCCTGAACAGCGCTCGGCCCTCGATGACCTCGGCACCGCGGGCCTGCGCGAGCTCGCCGACGACCTCCGCGAGCGCGGCGTCGCCGCTGACGACGTGCAGGCCGAGGTCGAGTGGGTGTGGTGGTGCTCCATCGCCGAGCAGGTGGCCCGGGACGACGTGCGGGTGGCGGCGCACGACGGTCGGGCCCTGACCGCGCGGCTCGCCGAGCTCGCGGAAGCGGAGGAGACCGTCCTGGCGGGGATGCCGGCGCGGGTACGTTCAGCGGTCGCCCACACGGTCCGGGAGGTCCGCCGCCGGCACGGGGACCAGGAGACGTGGCTGCGGTCCGAGGCCGCGCGGGTCCGCCCGGTGCCGCTGCCCGAGCTGGTCGCCACGGCAGCGGACCTGGTCACCGCGGTGCGTCCGTGCTGGGCGATGAGTGCCCTCGACGTGCCCTCGGTCCTGCCCCCGACCGAGCTGTTCGACGTCGTCGTCCTGGAGGAGGCGTCCTCCCTCGCCGCGGCGGAGTCGGTGCCCGCCATCCTGCGTGGCCGCCGTGTGCTCGTCCTCGGGGACGCGGCGCAGTCCCCGCCGGCGTCCTTCCACGCCGGCCCCGACCCGGCGCCGGCCGACGACCCGGCACCCGCCTCGGTGCTCGACCTGCTCGGGCCGGCGCTGCCGGCACACCGGCTCACCTGGCACCACCGGTCCCGGGACGGCCGTCTCGTCGACTTCGTCAACCGGCACGTCTACGGGGACCGCCTCGTCACCTTCCCCGACACCGACCGCTCGCCCGTGACCCGCCTCGAGGTCGTCGACGGGCACGGCGTGGTCGCCGCCGGCGACGCCGCGGTCGAGACGACCCGCGCCGAGGTCGAGCGCGTCGTCTCCCTCGTCCTGGACCACGCGCGGCGGCGGCCCGACCGGTCCCTGGCGGTCGTCGGCCTCAACCCCGTCCACGCGGAGCGGGTGGAGGAGGCCGTGCGCGCCGCCCTTCCGGGCGAGGACGCGCGGACGCGGGCCTTCTTCGACCCCGCCTCGCCGGAGCCGTTCGCCGTGCGGGCGTTGGACCACGCCCAGGGGCTCGAGCGCGACGACGTCGTCGTCACCGTCGGGTTCGGCAAGACCCCGCACGGGCGCGTGCTCCACCGCTTCGGGGCCCTGGGCACCGACGCCGGCCACGGACACCTCGTCGTCGCCCTCACCCGTGCCCGGCGGTCGATGACCATCGTCTCCACCCTGTCCGCCGACGAGCTCGACCCCGAGCGGCTCCGCGCCCCGGGCCCGGCGCTGCTGCGGGCGCTCCTCGCACACCTCGCCGAGCAGGACTCGGGCTTGCCTCCCGCGACCCGTCGCGCGGGCGGCTCGGTGGGGCTGGCCGACCTCGCCCGCCGGCTGCGTGGGCACGGCCTCACCGTCGACGAGGGGGTCGGCACGGGCCCCGCGCCGGTCGACCTCGCTGTCGAGGACCCGAGGAGCCCGGGCCGGCTGCTGGCCGTCGAGTCCGACGGTCCCGGGTACGCGGCGGTCGAGGACGGTCGCGATCGTGACCGCCTCCGTGCCGAGGTGCTCCGCCGCCGGGGGTGGGAGCACCTGCGGGTCTGGAGCACCGACCTGTACCGCGACCCGGCACGCGACGTCGCGCGCGTGCTCGAGGCCCTCGGCGTGCACGAGGCTCCCGGTGACGACTGACCGACCCGAGGCGCCGCGTCGCCGACCCCGCCGGCCGCGACGCGCGGTCCGCCCCGGGACGCGCCCGGGGGCCGACGAGTCGCCGGACGTCACGGGTGGAGGTCAGGCGCCGGCCGACGGTGAGACCGAGCGTGACCGCTGGCTGCGCGAGCAACGACCTCCGCACTGGGAGTGAGGAGGCCGGCGACCGGACGCGCCAGGCGCCCGGGCGCGCTCAGGGACCGCCGGGCCGCTGACCGCGCAGCTCGTCGCGGATCTCGGTGAGCAGGACGACGCTCGCGTCGGGCGCGGCATCCTCCTCGGGCGAGAACCGGGACTTGGCCGCCTCGTAGGGCTTGACGACGAAGAAGTAGATGACGGCCGCGACGATGAGGAACGAGACGAGCGCGGTGAGGAAGACGCCCACCGACACCCCACCCGGTGCGTAGGAGGAGAAGTCGGGCTGGCCGCCGAGCTTCCCGAGGACGTCGAGGAACATCGTGGTGAAGGCCTCGACGAGGGTGGCGAACGCCGCGCCGATGACGAAGGCGACGGCGAGCTCGACGAGGTTGCCGCGCATGATGAAGTTCTTGAAGCCCTGCATGGTGACCCCTTCCACGGGACGGACACGCACAGGCTAGGGGCGGGCGGCATGGGTGTCGCGGCCATGGCCACCCGTTGGGCCGGTGGACCGGCCCCGCCGAGGCTGCGCCGACGGGGTGGCCTCACGGGCCGGCTGCCGCGACCACGTTGACGACGACGGGGCCCTCGAGCCCGCCGTGGCCCGCGAGGACGCGCTCGGCCTCCTCCGCGGGCAGGGAGAGCACGAGCCCGCGCCCACCCTGGGGCCCGAGGCCGGGGACGGGCTCGTCCGGTGGCGGGTCGGCGGAGAGGACGACTGCCTGCCGCGCCAGCGCCGAACCGCCGGTGGTCGCGAAGACGAGCACCCGCTGACCCGCTCCCACCACGTCGGCGGTGAGCGGGTCGGCGAGCCCGACGTGCAGGGCCACCCGTCCGGGCGTCAGCCCGTCGGCCGGTCCGCGGGGAACCAGCCGGGTCCGGGTGATCCACTCACCCGCGGTGAGCGGCGACGTGGTGCGCCTACCCACCGCGTCGGAGGTCGCCCGGAGTGCACCCGGCTGCACGGACCCCTCGGGGACGCGGGTGGTGCGGACGTCGGCGAGGCCCAGCACCGACCCCGCAGGAACGGGCGCGGCCGCCACGACGACGGCGACGGTGGCAGGTGGGGCCGGGCGCAGTGCGTCGACGAGGACGACCACGGCCGCAGCGGCGCACCCGGCGGCCAGGAGCCGGCGCAGCACCGTGCGGCGCCACCGGGCCCGTCGGCCGGCTCCGACCAGGGCGGGAAGGGAGCGCAGGAGGGAGGTCACGGGCCGACGCTAGGCGCCGTCCCGGTGCGTGCGGGAGCGGTCAGGCGGAGGCTGTGGAGGACGCGCCCGCCGGGGAGGCGCCTGTGGAGGACGAGCCCGAGGTGCCCGATGACGCGGATGTGGCCGCGGCCCCCGAGGAGGAGTCCGACGTCGACGACACGGATCCGCCGCCGTCGGACGGGCCGCCGGAGCCCGCCGGCACCGACGCGCCCGACCGCGAGTCGGTGCGGTAGAAGCCCCCGCCCTTGAAGACGATCCCGACAGCGTTGAACAGCTTGCGCAGCCGGCCGCCGCACTCGGGGCAGACGGTCAGCGAGTCGTCGCTGAACGACTGGACGGCCTCGAAGCGGTGGTCGCACTCGGTGCACGCGTAGGCGTACGTCGGCACGGTGTCCTCCTGGGGTGAGCGGGCCCCCGCAGGATACCCTGAGGGGTATCGAATGACGGGCGGGCTAGGACTAAATGGTAAGCGAGCGTCGGGGCGACCCCGACCTCGTCCGAGTCCGGACCCCCCGCGGGCGAGGGGGTGGGCGGTCAGCCGTCGGTCCACTCCGCGAGCCGCCCGCCCCGACTGACCTGGTACAGCCGCTTCTCGACCTGCTCGCGGACCTCGGCGGGGGTGACGACGAGCAGCTGGTCCCCGTGCCGCAGCGGGTCCTGGCCACGAGGGACGAACGAGCGACCCTCGCGGACGACGAGGGAGACGTTGGCGCCCGCGGGCAGCCGCAGCTCGAACACCCGCACACCGCCGATCCGGGAGTCGGGCCCGACGTCGATCTCGAGCAGCTCGGCGCCGAGGTCGTCGAGCGGGGTGGCGTCGACGGCGAGGTCGACCCGGTGGTGCGACGCGTCGAGCCCGAGCCGGCGCGCCACCCACGGCAGCGTCGGCGCCTGGACGAGGGTGAAGATGACGACGAGGACGAAGACGAGCTCGAACATCCACGTCGTCCCGGCTGCGCCCGCCGTGACCGGCACGGTCGCGAGGACGACCGGCACCGCTCCCCGTAGCCCGGCCCACGACAGGAAGGCCTGGGTGCGCCACGGCATCCGGAAGGGCGTGCACGAGACGAGCACCGACAGGGGGCGCCCGAGGAGGAGGAGTGCCGTCCCGACGACCAGTGCCGGAACGACCTGGTCGGCGAAGCCGCTCGGGGAGGCGAGCAGCCCGAGGAGCACGAAGAGCCCGATCTGCGCGAGCCACCCCGTGGCCGTCGCGAATCCCACGACCGCGGCTCGGTGTGGCAGCCGCTGGTTGCCGAGGACGAGCGCGGCGAGGTAGCAGGCGATGAAGCCGGAGGTGTGCACGGCATCGGCGGCACCGTACGCCAGGACCGCGACGGCGAGCACCCCGATGGCGAACAGGGCCGAGGAGGTGGTCGCCACGAGACGCATCAGCCTCCCCCCGGCCCACCCGATGGCCAGCCCGATCGCGGCGCCGCCGGCGAGCTCGAGCGCCGCCGAGAGGAGCAGCCGCCACCACGGCGCGGTCTCGGCACCCGCGACGAGGTTGGCCGAGAGCGCGGTGACGAGGAGGACGACCGGCGCGTCGTTGAACCCGGACTCGGCCTCGAGCATCCCCGAGACCCGTCTGGGGAGCGGCACCCGTCGGAGCACGGAGAAGACGGCCGCCGCATCGGTCGACGCGAGGACCGCGCCGACGAGGAGCGCGACCTCCCACGACCAGCCGAGCGCGAACCGGGCGACGACCGCGACGACGACGACGCTCACCGCGACGCCGACCGTCGCCAGTACGGCGGCGGGTGCGACGGAGGAGCGGATGCCTGACCACTGGGTCGTGACCCCGCCCTCGATGAGGATCAGGACGAGCGCGGCGTACCCCAGGACCTGGGTCAGCTGCTCGCTGTCGTAGTCGATGCCGAGTCCGGACTCGCCGAGCGCGAGACCGATGGCGAGGTAGATGAGCAGCGAGGGCAGCCCCGAGCGCAGGGACAGCCGCACCGCCGCGACCGCGACGACGAGCACCGCGCTGCCGATGAGGAGCGCGACGGCGAGGTCGTCGAGCGTGAACCCCCCGGGCGCGCCGCCGGTGCTCGCGGGGAGCGTCCAGGTGCGCAGCACGGGCACCTTCCTCGTGTCGTCGGCGGGGGTGTCCTAGTCTCGCAGGGTGAGTCGAGCCAGCGTCGTCCGCCGCGTCCTCCTCGGCCTGGTGGCCGTCGTCGTCGTGGCGGCCCTGGTCGTCGGCTTCGTCGTCCGCTCGATGGTGCGCGAGTCCCTCCCCGCCACCTCGGGTGAGGCGACGCTACCGGGGCTGTCCGCCGACGTCACGGTCCTGCGCGACGGGAGCGGGATCCCTCACCTCTTCGGTGACAGCGTCGACGACCTCGCGAGCGCGCAGGGCTACGTCCACGCGCAGGAGCGGTTCTTCGAGATGGACCTGCGTCGCCACATCACCGCCGGGCGGCTGTCCGAGCTCGTCGGCAGCGCCGGGGTGGAGACCGACTCGGTGATCAGGACGATGGGGTGGCGCGCCGTCGCCGAGGAGGAGCTGCCGACGCTCGCACCCGCGACCCGGCGCGTGCTCCAGGCGTACGCCGATGGTGTCAACACCTACCTGCGCGGACGCAGCCCGGGGGAGGTCTCCGTCGAGTACACGCTGCTCGGGCTCCAGCACCCGCTGCCGGACATCGAGGAGTGGACACCGGTCGACAGCCTCGCGTGGCTCAAGGCGATGGCCTGGGACCTGCGGGGCAACTACCGCGACGAGCTGGCGCGCGCGCGGCTCAGCGGGCGCATCTCCGACAAGGAGATCGCGGAGATCTACCCCGCGTACGACCCGGAGGTTCACCCCCCGATCCTCTCCGCCGACGAGTGGTCGCTCGACGGCTCGACCCAGTCCTCGGCGGTCCCGCAGGCGCTCACCTCCGGGGCGGCGACGGGAGCGCAGGCCGCCGCGGTGCGCAGCGAGACGACGGTCCCGGCGGCCCGGGCGGCCTACGCCGCGGTCCAGCACGCGCTCGACGCGGTGCCCCAGCTCGTCGGCCGCGGCGAGGGCATCGGCTCCAACGCGTGGGCGGTCTCGGGGTCCCGGACGTCGACCGGCAAGCCGCTGCTCGCCAACGACCCCCACCTGGCGGTGGGGCAGCCGGGCATCTGGATCCAGAACAGCCTGAGCTGCCGGACGGTGTCCAGTGCCTGCCCGCTCGACGTCAGCGGCTTCTCCTTCGCCGGCGTGCCCGGTGTCGTCATCGGGCACAACGCGAACATCGCCTGGGGCTTCACGAACCTCAACCCCGACGTCTCCGACTTCTACCTCGAGCGCATCATCGGCGACACCTACCTGCGCGACGGCGAGTGGGAGCCGGTCGAGACGCGCGAGGAGACGATCCGGGTCGCCGGCGGCGACGACCGGACCATCACCGTCCGCAGCACCGTCCACGGCCCGGTGCTCTCCGACGTCGTTCCCGCCCTGGCCGACGCGGGATCCCGCGCCCCGACCCAGCAGAAGGGCGACGAGTCCGCCGACTACGCCGTCTCGCTGGCGTGGACGGGGCTGATGCCGGGCCGCACGGCCGACGCCATCCTCGGCTTCGACCTCGCGACGAACTTCGAGGAGTTCCGCGAGGCCGCGAAGTCCTTCGAGGTCCCGGCGCAGAACCTCGTCTACGCCGACACCGCGGGGCACATCGGCTACCAGGCGCCCGGACGGGTGCCCGTGCGGCGCCCGGCCATCCCGCGCACACCACCGGGCTACTGGCCGGCCCCCGGCTGGGACTCCGACTACGACTGGAAGGGCTTCGTCGACTTCGAGGACCTCCCGTGGACGCTCGACCCCGAGGACGGGCTCATCGTCACGGCCAACCAGCAGGTCACCGCCGGGCGTTCGCCGTTCCTCACCGCCGACTGGGCGGCAGGGTGGCGCTCGACGCGCATCCTGCAGCGCCTGACCGAGCTCGACACCGTGAGCCCCCAGGACATGGCAGCGATCCAGATGGACGACAAGGACCTCTTCGCCGACGCCCTCGTGCCGGCCCTGCTCGGGGTGCCCCTGCGGGCCACCGACACCGACGCCGAGCAGCAGGACCTGCTCGACTTCACCGAGCAGGCGCGCAGCCTCCTGCGGGACTGGGACCGCACGACCCCGGCCTCGGACTCGGACTCGGCCGCGGCGGCGGCGTACTTCGGGTCGGTGTGGCGCAACCTGCTCGAGCTGCTCTTCGACGACGAGCTGCCGGCCGACATGAAGGCCGACGGCGGCGCGCGCTGGCGCGCGGCCGTACAGAACCTGCTCGCCGACCCGGAGAGCGAGTGGTGGGACAACAAGCTCACCCCGAACGTCACCGAGGGCAAGGACGAGATCCTCCGACAGGCCCTCGTCGAGGCGCGCCTGGAGCTGACCCGCAAGCTGGGCAAGGACCCCTCCCAGTGGGAGTGGGGCAAGCTGCACCAGCTCACCCTCGAACACCGCGTCCTCGGCGGCGAGGACGTTCCCGGGCCGGTGAGGTGGCTCGTCAACGAGGGCCCGTTCGAGATGCCCGGGGGATCGGCCATCGTCAACGCCAACGCGTGGGACGCCGCCGAGGGCTACGACGTCACGGCCGGACCGTCGATGCGGATGGTCGTCGACCTCTCCGATCTCGACTCCTCGACGTGGATCAACCAGACCGGGGTCAGTGGGCACCCGACCGACAGCCACTACGCCGACCAGGTCCAGGACTGGGTGGCCGGCGTCCAGCGCCCCTGGCCGTTCACCGAAGCGGCCGTGCGCGGCACCGGTCCCGACGTGATGACGCTCCGCCCGGAGGAGACGACCGGATCCGGCTGACCGGGGCCCGCGCCGGACCGCGCTGGCGGCCGGGCGCCGAGGTCAGCCCGCGGCGCGGCCCAGCATGATGACCCCGTCGGCGGTGAGGACGCCGTCGACGAGCGCGTCGTGGTCCTGTCGGGGCAGCGGCGGGTCGTCGGCTCCGAGCAGCTCGCCGGGGTGGAGGAGGACCAGCACGGGCACGCCGGCCCGGCGTCGCGGCAGGGCGCGGTCGTAGCACCCGCCGCCCTGCCCCATCCGGGTGCGGGCCGGGTCGACGGACAGGCCGGGTGCCAGGACGAGGTCGGCGAGGGCGGGGCTGTCCCGGCCGAGTGGGGTCGACAGCGGGTCCTCGGCGTCGTGCCAGTCCAGGTCGAGGTCGGGCTCGGTGATCGGCAGGAGCACGCGGATGCCCCGCTCGGCGAGGGTGGCGTTCATCCGGCCCGTGGGCGGCTCGCCCGGCACCGAGGCGTAGGAGAGGACGACCGCCCCGTCCGTCAGCCCCATCCCGTCGACGACCTCGAGGGCCGCCTCGGCCAGTGCATCGGCATCCGCGACGGGGTCGCGGGCGGCGACACGCTCCCGTCGCGCCGCGCGCAGCGCACGGCGTCGCTCGACCTTGGCGGGGTCACGGTCCACCCCGGCATCGTAGGGTGGTCGCCATGACGACCGCAGCCCGTGAGGCCGCCATCGGGGCGATGCGGGCGGAGGGCGTGTCCGAGGCCGCGATCAGCGTCTTCACCGGCTTCTACGACGAGCTGCTCGCCGACGCCACCGGCACCATCCCCGAGGCGACCGTCTCCCCGCTCACCGAGGTTCCTCGCCTCGAGCACGTCGCCCCGGGCGAGGCAGCGGTCCGCGACGCGCTCGCGACCACGGTGGTCCTCAAGCTGAACGGCGGGCTCGGCACGAGCATGGGCGTGCAGGGGCCGAAGAGTGCCCTGGAGGTGCGGGAGGGGCGCACCTTCCTCGACGTGATGGCCGAACAGGTGCTGGCGCTGCGCTCCCGGTACGGCACCGAGACGCCCCTGCTCCTCATGGACTCCTTCCGGACCCGGGAGCGGTCCCTCGAGATCCTCGGACGGCATCCCGGCATCGAGGTCGAGGGCCTTCCTCTCGACTTCCTCCAGAGCAAGGAACCCAAGCTGACGGCCGACACCCTCGAACCCGTGTCGTGGCCGGCCGACCCCGAGCTCGAGTGGTGCCCGCCCGGCCACGGTGACGTCTACGTCGCCCTGTGGGCGACCGGGCTGCTCGGGCGGCTGCGAAGCCTCGGCTACCGCCACCTGTTCGTCTCGAACGCCGACAACCTCGGCGCGACGTGCGACGGGACGATCCCGGCGTGGATGGCCCAGGAGGGCATCCCGTACCTCGCCGAGGTGTGCCGGCGCACCGTCAACGACCGCAAGGGCGGCCACCTCGTCGTCCGCGCCACCGACGGCCGGCTCGTCCTGCGCGACAACGCCATGGTCGAGCCGGGGGAGGAGGCCTACTTCCAGGACATCGAGCGTCACCCCTACTTCCACACGAACAACCTCTGGCTCGACATCGAGGCCCTGCACGCCCGGCTCGAGGAGCGTGAGGGAGTGCTCGGGCTGCCGATCATCGTCAACCGGAAGACCGTCGACCCGACCGACCCCGACTCGACCCCCGTCATCCAGATCGAGTCCGCCATGGGTGCAGCGGTCGAGCTCTTCGAGGGCGCCCGCGCGGTCGAGGTGGACCGGTCCCGGTTCCGCCCGGTGAAGACGACCAACGAGCTCCTCCTCGTGCGCAGCGACATCTACCGGGTCCGCGACGACGGCGTCGTCGAGTCGACGATCGACCACGAGGAGCCGTTCGTCGACCTCGCGGCTCCGTACAAGATGCTCGACGGGTTCGACGAGCGCTTCCCCGCCGGGGTCCCGTCGATGCGCGGGTGCACGAGCCTGCGGGTCGAGGGCGACGTGACGTTCGGCTCCGGCGTCGTCTGCGTCGGCGACGTCCGCGTGACGGGGGGCCGGGACCACGTCCCGGACGGCGCCCGGCTGGAAGGAGTGTTCTGATGCGGAGCATCGAGGACCACCGGGCGGCGATCCTCGGCCTCGTCGACGTGCTCCCGCCCGAGGTCGTACCGGTCGGAGCGGCCCTCGGCCGTGTCCTCGCCGAGGACGTCGTCGCCGCCGTGGACCTGCCGGGGTTCGACAACTCGGCGATGGACGGCTACGCGGTGCGGGCCGGCGAGCTCGTCGGGGCCGCCGAGGAGTCGCCGGTGCGGCTGCCTGTCGCGGGCGACGTGGCGGCCGGCGACACCACCCGGCACATCCTCCCCGAGGGCGGCACGATGCGGATCATGACCGGCGCGCCCATGCCCGACGGGGCCGACGCCGTCGTGCCCGTGGAGCGGACCGACGGGGGCGACCGCGAGGTCGAGCTCCGCCTGGCCCCCGAGCTCGGCCGGCACGTGCGTCGGAGGGGCGAGGACGTGCGTACCGGCGACGTCGTGCTCCGCGCCGGCGTGCGACTCGGGCCGGGGCACATCGGGCTGGTGGCGGCATCCAACGTCCCCGAGGTTGCGGTGCGGCGTCGGCCGCGGGTGTCGGTCGTCTCCACCGGCGACGAGCTGGTCCCCCCGGGGTCCCGGGTCGACCACGGCCAGATCATCGACTCGAACAACGTCATGCTCCGGGCCCTGGTCGAGGCCTCGGGGGCGGAGGTGGCCAGCGCGCCCCACCTCCCCGACGACGCCGAGGCGGTCCGGGGGTTCCTCTCCGCCCCTGACGGCGACCCCGACCTCGTCATCACGAGCGGTGGGGTGTCGATGGGCGTCTACGACACGATCAAGGAGGTGCTCCAGGCAGACGGTGGCGTCGAGTTCGTCAAGGTCGCCATGCGCCCGGGCATGCCGCAGGGGTGTGGCGTGGTCGGCCCACGCCGCGTCCCGGTCGTCACCCTGCCGGGCAACCCGGTGAGCTCCTTCGTCTCCTTCCACGTCTTCGTCCTGCCTGCGCTGCGGGCGATGGCGGGGCTGGATCCGCTCGAGGACGGCTCCTTCGAGGCGGTCGCGGGCGCCGACTGGCCCAAGGTCGTCGGGCGCGCCGAGATGACCCGGGTCGTCGAGGTCGACGGTGTGGTCCGCCCGTCCGGCGGCCAGGGGTCGCACATGCTCGGAGCCCTCGCCGAGGCCACGGCGCTCGCGGTCGTGCCGCCGGCGGCCGACGGGGTCCGCGCCGGGGACCGGCTGCGCTGCTTCCCCCTGCTCGGCCGGGACCGGGCCCGTGGCTGAGCACCGCCCGGGCTCCGGGCTGACCCACGTGCGGGGGGACGGCACCGCCCACATGGTCGACGTCTCCGCGAAGGCGGTCACGGCCCGGCGTGCCGAGGCGCGCGGGCTGGTGCTCCTCTCCGAGGAGGCGGTCGCCGCCCTGCGTGACGGCACCGTCCCCAAGGGCGACGCCCTCGCCGTGGCGCGTGTCGCGGGCATCCAGGCGGTCAAGCGGACCCCCGAGCTCGTCCCGCTCGCTCACCCCGTCGCCGTGCATGCCGTCGAGGTGGACCTCGAGGTGATCGACGAGGGGGTGTCGATCCGAGCGGAGGCGCGCACGGCGGACCGGACCGGTATCGAGATGGAGGCGCTCACTGCGGTCTCGGTCGCCGCTCTGGCCCTCGTCGACATGGTCAAGGCCGTCGACCGGCACGCGCGCATCACCGACGTCCGGGTGACGGCGAAGTCCGGTGGGCGCTCCGGCGACTGGTCGGAGCCGCGGTGAGCGCCGGGCAGGCACCCGGACCCGACCTCGCCGGACGCCGTGCGGTCGTCGTGACCTGCTCGACGCGTGCCGCCCGGGGTGTCTACCCCGACCGGGGCGGGACGCTGCTCGCGGGCACGCTGCGGGGGTGGGGCTGCCAGGTCGACGACCCGACCGTCGTGCCGGACGGTCCCGAGGTGGCTCGGGCGCTGGCCGCGGCTCTGGCCACGGAACCCGACCTGCTCGTGACGACGGGAGGCACCGGCCTGACCCCCACGGACGGGACGCCCGAGGCCACCCGCTCCTTCCTCGACCGCGAGGTGCCCGGTATCGCCGAGGCGATCCGCGCCCGGGGCGTGGCGCAGGGGGTGCCCACTGCGGTGCTCTCACGCGGACTCGCCGGCGTCGCCGGCGCGACCCTCGTCGTCAACCTTCCCGGCTCGAGCGGCGGTGTCCGGGACGCGCTGGGTGTTCTCGCCGACGTCCTCCCGCACGCTTTGGACCAGGTCCGCGGCGGGGACCACTGAACCGGGCTGACGTGCGAGCAGGTACGTGATGCGGCGGTGGTGGCGAGCCGATGGACCCCGCCGGCCCACGGCAGCAGCGGCGCCTCCCGGCTGGGAGTGGCCGGTGACGCTTCGGGGACGGACGCCGGTCGGGGTGGAGGTCGTGCTGCGGCCGCTCACCGCCGCGGACGGTCCGACGTTCCAGAGCGTCCGGCGGGTCAACGCCACCTGGCTCGAGCCGTGGGACGCGACCTCACCGGACCCCGACGCGCCGTCGAGGAGCTTCGAGGAGCTGCTCGAGCAGTACGAGGCGGATGCCGTCTCGGGCCGGGGCCTGCCGCTCGTCGTCGAGGTGGACGGGCGGCTCGTCGGACAGGTCAACGCCGGGACCATCGTGCTGAGCTCGTTCCGCTCGTTCGTCGTCGGGTACTGGGTCAGCCGATCCGTGGCCGGTCAGATGGTCGTTCCGACCGCCCTCGCCCTCGTCTCCGACCACCTGTTCGGCCGCCAGGGCCTCCACCGGGTCGAGGTGAACATCCGACCCGAGAACACGGCGAGCCTCTCGGTGGTCCGCAAGCTGGGCTTCCGCTTCGAGGGTCGGCGGGTGCGCTACCTCCACATCGCCGGGGCGTGGCGCGACCACCTCTCCTTCGCGCTGACGACCGAGGACCTCGGGGGAGAGACCATGGTGGACCGCCTCCACCGGATCACCGCGTCGGAACGCGCTGCGCGCCAGACACAGTCGTCACACGAGTCACTTGCGCGACACACCGACTCGGGTCCGCGACCGGACGCGGAGCCGCACCTACCGTCGTAGGCGTGTGGTCGCCGTCCAGTCTGATCTTCCTCGTCCTCCTCGGGGTGTGGGCTGCGTACTTCCTCCAGTACTGGATCCGCCGCCGCGACCACCTGGCCACCGCCCGCTCGGTCGAGCAGTTCAGCGAGGCGATGCGCGTGCTGGAGCAGCGCGACACCACCCCGCGCACCGACCTCTCCGAGCCGGCGCCGCGGTCCTGGAACGTCCACCCGACCCGCCCGGCGCGCCCGCAGGTCCTCGTCAAGCGGGCCGTCCCGGCCGAGCCCGCGACTCCCCTCGTCACCGCCCGGATCCAGGACGGGGGAGCCGACGGACCCCGGGCTCCGCGGCCCGCTGCCGCCGACGCGCCGACCGCGGGGTCGCATCGCCCGCCACGCCGTGAGCCCGCGCCGGTGCGCTCCCGGGTCCGGCCCGGCCGCCGGGTCCGCTCGGCCCTCATGCTCGTGGCTCTCGTCGAGCTGGTCGTCATCGCCACCCTCGTGCCCCTCGGCCGGCTGGCCCCGTGGGCGCTGGTCCCGGCCGTCCTGGCCCTGGTCGCCTCGTTCGTCTACGTGCGCGCCGGCGTCCGTGCCGAGCAGGCCCTGCGGGCCGCTCGCCGTCGCCGGTACGCCGAGGTCCACCGGCGGCGTGCCGCCGCGGCGCCCGGCGAGCGGGCGGCGCGGCGTCGGGCGAGCTCACCGGCCCGGGCCGGCGCCACGAGCCCGGGGGACGCCGCCCCCTCGGCAACCCCTGACCGGTCCGCCGCCGAGGACGCCGCCGCCTCGGGGACCGAGTCGCCCGAGGCTCCGGTCGGCCCGGAGGCCCTGCCCGAGGTCGTCGTGGCCGAGGCCACGGACGCCGAGGTGGAGGTGGCCGAGGAGATCGAGTACGTCCACCTCGTCGACGAGGACGACATCCCACTCACGTGGGACCCTGTTCCGGTGCCGCGCCCCACGTACACGATGAAGGCGCGTGCCGAGCGCCCGGAGGTTCCTCCGGCGGAGGTCACCCCCGACCCGCAGCCGGTCGCCCTCCCCGAGGGCGAGGGCTTCGAGGAGCGTCGCGTCGCCGGAGCCTGACCGGCGCCGCCCGCGTCAGCGGCAGCGTCATCGGTGCGCTCAGGTCGACCCGGGTCCCGCGGGGTCGACCACGGGGTCGGCGACCGCCGGCCCCGGATCCTCACGGTCGTCGGGACCGGCGGAGCCGTCTCCGGCTGCAGTGGCGTCGCGCGCCGCGGGTCCGTCGAGCAGGTGGTGGCCGACGGCGTTGAGCACCGCGACCGTGGGCACCGCGATGAGACCCCCGATGATGCCCGCGAGGACGATGCCCGCCGCGATGGCGAGGATGACCGCGAGGGGGTGGATGCGCATCGCGCGGCCGATGAGCAGTGGCTGCAGCAGGTGGGCCTCCACCTGCTGCACGGCGATGATGATCCCCAGCATGATGAGCGCCTGCAACGGGCCGAGCGCGACGAGCGCCAGGAGGACGGCGACCGCCCCGGAGATGGTGGCCCCGACGATGGGGATGAAAGCACCGAAGAAGACCAGCAGCGCGATGCCGGAGGCGAAGGGAACCCCGAGGATGGCGGCGCCGACCCCGATGCCGATGGCGTCGGCGGCCGCCACGAGGATCGTCGCCCGGGTGAACGCCGACAGCTGCTGCCATGCGATCACGCCCGAGGAGTCGATCCGCGCTCTCGCCCCGCGGGGGAAGAGCCGGACGGTCCATCCCCAGATCGTGCGCCCGTCGTAGAGGAAGAAGAAGAGGGTGAACAGGGCGAGGAAGAAGCCGGCGACGACGTGCCCGGCGGTGAGGCCGGCATTCGTCGCCGTGTTGGCGAGGCCTCCCGAGTTGATCGCCTGACGGGCCTGGTCGAGCCACTGCTGGACCTGGGCATCCGTGATGCCGAAGCTCGTGCGGGCCCAGGCACGGACCTGGTCGATGCCCTCGGTCACCTTGGTCGCGATGTCGGTGATCTGGCTGGTCAGCTGCGAACCGACGAAGGAGAGCAGCCCGCTGATCACACCGAGGGTGCCGATGACGGTGATGAAGGCGGCCAGACCGCGGGGGAGCAGTCGGCTGAGGGCGGTGCTGACCGGCTGGAGCAGCGCCGCGAGGAGCAGTGCGACGAGCAGCGGGATGACGACCTCGGACAACAGGCTCGCGAGGTACAACACGCCTACGACGGCCGCGGCGATGACGATGGCGCGCCAGGCCCACTCGCTGGCCGTGCGGACGCCGAGGGGGACCGCCCACTCGGGGTGCTTGCGCTCGTCGTCGACCGCCCAGGGCCGGGCCTCCTCCCCACCCGCGAGGGTCTGCGGGAGATCGCTCGGTCCGGCGCCGCGGCGCCGCGTGGCGGGCAGTCTCAGTTGCATGCCGTGAGCCTAGGCGGTCACGCCGTCAGCGGGGACGCTGCGGCGAGGTCCGCCGGTTCATCACGGCCCCTGTGCTGGTGTTATCGTTGCTCCCGCACTCGGGGCTGTGGCGCAGTTGGTAGCGCGTCTCGTTCGCAATGAGAAGGTCAGGGGTTCGAATCCCCTCAGCTCCACTCGGGTGATGTCCCACGACGTCCCGCACTCCCCGACCCCCCTGGGTTTCGGGGAGTTTCGCATGCTGGGCAGGTCTGAGTGAGCGCTGTCGGGGGTGGGCTCGTGCAGGACGTTGCCGGTGCAGGGGGAAGCGCGTCCGAACAGCTCGCGCCGGCCGGGCGCCCCTCGTCGTCGCACCCCATCGACGAGATGCGGGCGCCGTGCTCCTGCGGAGTCACACTCGGCCGGGCGGCCCTTGGCCGTGGGCATCTCCCGGCGCCGTGGGTCCGCCGCCTGACCGTCGTGGTCCTGCGGCGGTACCATCCGGCCGATGGGTCGACCCGGGCGACGGAGGGCGGTGGCGTGTGCGTGACGACGAGGACGGCCTGATCGCGGTCTTCCTCGCCGACGACCACTCGGTCGTGCGGGCAGGGCTCGCTGCCTATCTCGCGACCGAGCCGGGGATCCGGGTGGTCGGCCAGGCGTCCACGGGGGCCGAAGTGCTCCAGCGACTCGCCGCGCTGGAGCCCGCGGGCGACCTGCCGGACGTCGTCCTCATGGACCTGCTGATGCCCGTGATGGACGGCATCGAGGCCACCCGCGAGGTGAAGGCACGGTGGCCGGAGGTCGAGGTGGTGGCGGTCACGAGCTTCGTCGAGGAGGCGCACATCCGCGGCGCGCTCGAGGCGGGCGCCGCCGGGTACCTGCTCAAGGACGCCGACGCCGAGGACGTCGTTGCTGCCATCCGTGCGGCCCTGGCCGGCGAGACCCACCTGGATCCCGCGGCCGCCACCGTGATGGCGGGTCTCCTCCGGGCCGCCGCGACCGTGAAGCCGCAGCTGACCGCCCGCGAGCTCGAGGTGCTCCGGCTGGTGGCGGCGGGGTCGACCAACCGTCAGATCGCGCGGGAGCTGCACGTGGCGGAGCGCACCGCACGGACCCACGTGTCGAACATCCTCGGCAAGCTCGGGCTGGCGAGCCGGACCCAGGCCGCGATGTGGGCAGTGCGGGAGGGGATCGTCGAGATCCCCGAGGGGCAGCCGTGAGCCTGCCCGAGGACCCGAGGAACCGGCTGCGGAGCACGTCGATGCCGATCGAAGCGCTCACCGAGGCACTTCCGGCCAGCGGCGACCCGCTCGATGCCCAGCTCCTCGAGCTGTTCTTCGACCGGGTGCCGATGGGGGTGGCGGTCTTCGGCACCGACAAGCGGCTGCTCCGGTGCAACAAGACGTGGACCGGGTTCTACCAGCACTACCTCGGGGTTCCGCCGGAGTACACCGCGCCGGGCGTTCACATCCACGACCTGATCCCCGGCAACGAGGAGAGCGTCGACGAGCTGTTCGCGCACGCCTTCGCCGGGCGCGTGGTCCGTCAGGCGGCCCACCGGATCACGATCCCCGGCAGCGACACGTACTGGGACGTGGTCTTCGCCCCGCTGTTCGCCGATGGCGAGGTGGTCGGCGTCCTCGACGTCGTCACCGACGCGACGGACCGGGTTCACGCGCTCCACCGACTGCAGCTGCGGGTCGACGCGTTCTCCCGGATGGCAGCGGGGATGAGCCTGGACCAGCCGGTGGCCGCCACCCTCGCCGAGGTCGCCGATGCCGTGCGAGCGACCACTCCCGCCGTCGCCTGCTCGATCGTCCACTGGGAGGAGGCGGACCCCTCGAGCGTCACGGCTCATGCCGACCCCGTGCTGGGCGACGGGTTCGGGGACGCCCTGGCGGAGGTGTGGCCGGCGCTGGAGCCCTCGTGGTCATCCTCTCCGCCCGGGGGAGCACGGGTCCACCGTGGGGCCCGGACCGCTGCCCTGGAGCGGGCCGAGCTCGCGCCGTTGCACCCGTTCCTCACGGACGCCTCGTGGGAGGACGTCGCGGTGGTTGCACTCGTCGCCTCCGGCGCCGTGCTCGGCCAGGTGGTGGTCCACCTGGAGGCGGGGCAGCGGCTCGACGACGACGTCGACTTCCTCGCCGCCGTCGCCGACCAGGCGGTGGTCGCGCTGCGGAACGCCACGCTCTACGGGGCCGCCGAGGAGAGCGCCGCCCTCGTCGAGCGACACCGGCTGGCCCGCGAGCTGCACGACTCGGTGAGCCAGGCGCTGTTCTCGATGACCCTGCACGCCCGGGCTGCGCAGCGGCACCTCCGGGCAGCCGGGCAGCTGGACCACCCCGCGGCCGGCGAGGTGGACCGGCTCCACGAGCTGACGAGGGCTGCGTTGGCCGAGATGCGGGCGCTGATCTTCGAGCTGCGCCCCGAGGCGCTCGAGGCGGAAGGGCTCGCCCAAGCCCTCGCGCGCCAGGCGGCGGCCGTCTCGGCCCGCACGGGCCTCCCCGTGTCGGTCCGGGCGCCGTCCGTGCGGCTCGCCCTGCCGGTCGACGCGGAGGAGAACCTGTACCGGCTCGTCCTCGAGGCGGTGAACAACGCGGTCAAGCACGCCGAGGCCACCTCCGTCACGGTGACGATCTCGGCGAGCGAGGACGTCGGGCTGGAGATCTGCGTCGCCGACGACGGGACCGGCTTCGACCCCGACGTGCGCAGCGTCGGCCACCTGGGCATGGCGACGATGAGGGACCGTGCGGCCGCCGCAGGCGCCCACCTCGAGATCGACTCGGCACCGGGCGCCGGGACGCGGATCCGGGTGTCGGTGCCGCCGCGCCCCTGAGGGGCCGCCTACGTCATCCAGCCGATGCCCGGCCCGGCGGAAGCGCACGGGCGCCAGGGGCCTGCTGGCCGACGCGGCAGGCACCGGTCGCGCGACAGCGTGGAGGACGTCAACCCCGCGGGCCGTGGCCCACCCACCGCGGCCCTCCGCACCAAGGAGTCCTCATGACCACCACCCAGTGGATCCTCAACCTCGTCCTGCTCGCGTGGGTGCTGAGCCGCAACCTCGGCACCCGTCCGGTCGGCCGCACGACGTTCGTCGTGCCCGCGCTCCTCGTGGCCCTCGCCTCCGTCGCCTACCTGCGTGACGTCCCCACCCAGGGCAACGACGGTCGGCTCGAGCTCGTCGGCGCGGTCGTGGGCGTCGGCCTCGGCGTGCTCTCAGCACTGCTGACCCGCGTCGGCCGGGCCTCCGACGGACGTCCGGTCGTCACGGCCGGCGCGGCGTTCGCCGCGCTGTGGGTCGCCGTCATCGGCGGGCGGGTCGCGTTCGCCGAGTGGGCTACCCACGACGGGGCCCGGGCCGTCGGCGAGTTCTCGATGCATCACGCGATCACCGGTGCCGGTGCGTGGACGGCCGCCTTCGTGCTCCTGGCCCTCGGCATGGTCGCCGGCCGCTACGCCACGACCGGCGTCGCCCTCGCGCGGCGGTCCCGGGAGACCACGGCGCTCACCACGGGCGGTGCGGCATGAGCCTCCTCGGCCGAGACCTCACGATGGCCGGTGGTTACCGCCGGGACGCCGCCGCCGGGC
Source organism: uncultured Actinomycetota bacterium (assembly GCA_963730165.1). Lineage (GTDB taxonomy): Bacteria > Actinomycetota > Actinomycetes > Actinomycetales > Dermatophilaceae > DASSQJ01. The sequence goes on along the minus strand of CAVSQS010000005.1, from coordinate 531,439 downwards.
CGGCGGCCGACCGACGCGTGACCGTGGCCGTGCGGGCCAGCGACCACCGGGTCGCGGAGAGCCTGCGGCACCTGCTCGCGGCCACCCGCGACCTCGTGGTGCTGGACGCGGCCACCGAGCCGGACAGCTGCCCCGACGTGGGCGTCGTCGAGCTCGGTCACGGCGGGGACACCAGCGGCACCGAGTGGGTGACCGCCGGGATGGGCGCGATCCCGCTCGTCGTCATCGGATCGGACCCGACCGCGCGCAGTGCGACGGCCGGGGTGCCGTCGACCGTGTACCTGGACCGTGCGGAGGCCGCGGACCGGCTCCCGGACGCCGTGCGCGCCCTCGCCCTCCCCCGCCCGGCGCCCGCTCCGACCGCGATGAGCTGGCCGAGGATCGCGCTCGTCGTGGCCGCCGTCTTCGCCGGCCCCTGGGCTGTCTGGCTCTCCCGGATCGCCGAGGACCGCGGCCTGACGTCCTGGCACGTCCCGCAGGGCCTGGCGCTGTGGACCATGCCCCCGCTGCTGCTCGCCGCGGTCGCCGCGACGGCCGGACGCACGGGCATGCGGGACCTCGGCTCACGGATCCTGCGGTTCCGGGCCCCCGCGTGGACCTACCTCGCGGCCCTGGCCACACCGGTGGCGGTCGCCGCGACCGCGGCCGGGCTCGTGCACCTCGCCGGGGGCGACGTGCCCGTCGGTGTCCTGATGTCGCTCCCCGCCGCGGCGCTCTACCTCGTCTACGGCACCGGGCTGTTCCTCCTCACGGAGGAGGCGGCGTGGCGCGGCGCGCTGCTCCCTCGTGTCGGTGAGCACGTCGGGGTGGCATGGGCGAGCGTGCTCGTCGGGCTCGTCTGGGGCGTGTGGCACCTGCCGCTGCTCATGGTCGGCGGAGCGGCGGACCACGGCCTTCCCGCCATACCGTTCGTCCTCCTCGTCGTTGCGACCAGCGTGCTCATCACCGCGCTCGCCCAGGCGGCACGCGGCAGCGTCGTCGTCGCGGCGGTCTTCCACGCCTCCTTCGACGCGAGCTACTCGTGGTTCGGCGTCGTCGGCCAGGACCACGCGATGCTCTGGGCGGCCACCGGAATCACGCTCGGCGCGGCGGGAGCCCTCCTCGGTGTCCGCGGTCTCAGGCGCCGCTGGGTCGCGGAGGCCGGGGCCGCGGTCTCACCCCCGACCACCCGGGCGCCCGGGCGACGGCTTCCACGGCTGGCGTGGGGCCTGCCCGTGGCTGGGAGCGTCTACGTGGCCAGCTGGCTCGTCGGTCTGGTCGTGGCCCCCGCCGGACCGGCCCACGACGCGACCCCTCGCGTCATCCACGAGTTCGTCGGGACGAACAGTGCGGTGGTGCTGCTCCAGTCCGTTCTCGTCCACGGCCTCGCCGGGGTGGCGCTGGGACTCGTGGCCCTCGGCGTGGGCTCGAGGCCGGCCGGCGGGCGAGCACGGCTGCTCGCGGTCGGCGCCGGCGTGGCGGCCGCCATCGCCTCCCTCGTCCAGACGGGGCTCGGCGTCGCCGAGGTGCACTCGGCCGCCGGCACGGACCCCGCACGGACGGCATCGTGGTGGCACGCCGTGAACGACGTCGATGTGGTCAAGCTCGCCCTGCTCGCGGTGTTCGTCGTCGCGCTCGGGCGCGCCGCGGGCGATCTCGTCCCCGGGTGGGTACTGGCTCTCGGCCGGTGGCTCGCCCCCCTGCTGGTCGTGGGTGCCACGGCCTTCGTCGTCGGCGGTCCGCTCCCCACGATCGCGCTCGAGCTCTCGCTGGTCCTCCTCCTCGTCTGGGTGGGGGCCGTCAGCTGGCGACTCGGCCACCGGTCGAGCTGACCCTCTCCCCAGCACGTGTGCTGTACCGCCGTGAAGCGCCGGCACTCCCTCCCGGAGCGCCGGAGCTCCGGCAGAGGAACGAGCCGTCGAGGGATGAGAGGACTGCCGGCTGCCGACCCGGTGGTTCTGCCGCGCCGGCCGAGGGTGTCCGTCAGGGTCCGGCCTCACCAGCATGAGCGATCGACCGGTCTTCGAACACCCTCGCTCCGACCGTCCGGATCCTCGAGCCCTGGCGGCCTCCTACGTGTCGCTGCTGGCCCACAGCGTCTCCGTGGAGAGGCGGCCACGCCGTCGCCTTCTCGAGGCTTCCGGGTCCACACCGACCCCGCCGGGTGTCCCTTCTGTCTGTGCCCACCCGCGAGGGACGCCTTGATCACCTTCGGCGGTCAGGCACCACGGGAGCGGGGTACCAGGCCAGTGGGGGCGCCCGGCGAGGCGGTGCTCCCCGGCCCACTCGGTCAGCAGATCGGCTTCCTCGTCGCTGTCGCGTCAGGGTGCCCGGGGGCCAGAGAGCAACAGTCGCGGTCCGCACGCCGCAGGAGGGCGCCGGCACCGGCGGCAGGGGCGGGGTGTGCGGGCCCTCGGCATTCAGCCCCGGCCGGCCGCACTCGTGGGAGCTGATTCTCCTGGGTGGCGTCGGTTGCCCCGCAGGGGAGCTCGGCGTCGGAGGGCCTTCTCGGCCGCGACGGCGAGGACGACACCGACGGCGACAGCCGTGATGCGGGTCCAGGCGGCGAGGTCGATGGGGGCCGACCCGAAAAGAAGGTGGAGGAAGGGCAGGTAGGTGAAGAGGACCTGGAGGAGGAGCATCGCCGCCATGCCCGCGAGGAGCGGTCGGTTGGTCAGCAGGCCGACCTGCAGGACGGACTTGGTCAGGGAGCGACAGTTCAGCAGGTAGCCGGTCTCGACGAGGACGAAGACATTGACCGCGACCGTCCGGGCCTCCTCCAGGGTGGCTCCGTTCCTCATCTCGTACTCGAAGAGGCCGAAGGCGCCGACGAGCATGAGCACGGACACGAGCAGGATCCGGAGGACGAGCTCACGGGTGAGGATCGGCTGGTCGGGGTGGCGAGGAGCCCGGTCCATGATTCCGGGCTCCTTGGGCTCGAAGACGAGCATGAGCCCGAGCAACAGCGCCGTGGTCATGTTGATCCAGAGCACCTGGACCGGCAGGACGGGGAGGGCGACACCGAGCAGGATGGCGGTGAGGATGACCAGGCCCTCGCCGAGGTTCGTGGGCAGCGTCCACGTGATGAACTTGGTGATGTTGTCGTAGACGCCCCGGCCTTCCTCGACGGCGGCCTCGATCGTCGCGAAGTTGTCGTCGGTGAGCACCATGGCGCTGGCGTCCTTGGCGACCTCGGTCCCGCCGCGGCCCATCGCGATGCCGATGTCCGCCTGCCGCAGCGCGGGTGCGTCGTTGACCCCGTCACCGGTCATGGCGACGACCTGGTGGTCCGCCTGGAGGGCCTCGACGAGGCGGAGCTTGTGCTCGGGCGTGACGCGTGCCAGGACGGTGGCGGAGCGGGCCGCCGCAGCGAACTGCTCGCCGGACATCTCCCGCAGCTCGGCTCCACTGACGGCGACCGGTTCGGCGCCGTCTCGGGCCAGGCCGATCTCCGAGGCGATCGCCCGCGCGGTGGTGACGTGGTCGCCCGTGATCATCTTGACCTCGATGCCGGAACGGTGACAGGTGCGCACGGCCTCGACCGACTCGGGCCGCGGAGGATCGTGCATCCCGACCAGGCCGAGAAGGGTCAGGGGCAGCGGGCCCAGGTCCGCGGCCGTCACCCGGTGGGTGCCCGGGTCGACCTCGGTGCTGGCCAGCGCCAGCACCCGGAGGGCCTGCCGGCCCATCCGGTCGACCGTGTCGTGGACCCGCGCGTGGTCGATCGGGTGGTCCTCGCCGTCGCGGCCGCGGATCGCCCGCACACGGGGGAGCAGGGCCTCCGCGGCGCCCTTGACGGCAACCGCGCGCTGCCCGCCGGACATGGCGTCGTGCAGGGTGGCCATCATCTGGGCCTCGGAGGAGAACGGCACCTCGTCGACCCGCGGGTGGCCTCGAGCCGACGACTCGCGGTCCAGGCCGTGCTTGGCGGCCACGGTCAGCAGGGCAACCTCCGTGGGGTCACCGACCGCCACCCAGTCTCCGTCACGCTGGAGCAGCGCAGAGTCGTTGCAGAGCATCCCGACCCACAGCAGCTCGTCCAGGGCGGCATCCTCACCCGGGCCGACCGACCGGCCACCGCTGGTCCGCACCTCCCCGATGGGCGCGTAGCCTCCTCCGGTCACCTCGTACCGCCCCGCCGACGTGACGATCTCGGTGACCGTCATCTCGTTCCGGGTCAGGGTGCCGGTCTTGTCGCTGCAGACCACGGTCGTCGCGCCCAGGGTCTCCACCGCCGGCAGCCGACGCACGATGGCGTGCCGGCCGGCCATCCGGGCCACGCCGATGGCCAGGATGATGGTCACGGCAGCGGGCAGGCCCTCCGGGATCGCACCGACCGCCAGGGCGATGGCCGCGGTGACCATCTCACCCGGGGCCTCCCCGCGGAGCATGCCCAGCACGAACGTCAAGCCGGCGAGCACGAGGATGACGACCGTCAGGAGCCGGCTGAAGGCGGCCAGCTTGCGGGTCAAGGGGGTCTGGACCCCGCCGGACTCGCCGACGAGCCGGTGGATGAGGCCGAGCTCGGTGTCCGCGCCGGTCGCGACCACCACACCGGTGCCCGTGCCCGCCACGACGAGGGACCCGGAGAAGGTCATGTTCGCCCGGTCGGCCAGCTCTGCTCCCTCATCCACGGCCGGGGTCTGCTTGGCCACGGGCACCGACTCCCCCGTCAGCGCCGACTCGTCGACGGCCAGGTCGCGCACCCGCAGCAGCCGCAGGTCGGCCGGCACCTTGTCCCCGGCCTCGAGGACGACCACGTCCCCCGGCACGAGCTCGGTGGAGTCGATCCTGACCCGCTCCCCGTCGCGCACCACCGTGGCGTGCGTGCGGGTCATCGCCATGAGCGCCGACAGCGCCTTCTCCGCCCTCTCCTCCTGGAGGAAACCCACCACGACGTTCACCAGCACGACCGCGGCGATGACCCCGGCCTCGATCCACTCCTGCAGGGCCAGTGCCAGCACGACCGCGACCAGGAGCACGTAGACCAGCGGGTGATGGAAGTGGCGCAGCGCTCGCGCCACCGGCCCGCGCCGGCGCGGTGGCGGCAGCACGTTCGCCCCCCACCGTTCCAGCCGCGACCGCGCCTCGGCCTCGCCCAGACCGCGCTCGGGATGGGTCTCCAGCAACAGCACGACCTGGTGCTCGGGCATGGCGTGGTGAGTGCGCTCGTCCGTGACAGCCGGCATCGGAACACCTACTCACCGCTGTGTCGCCGGCCGATGTGGGACGCCAGCACGCCCGCATCGGTGCACCACCAACCTACCCGTGGGCCCAGGCGCGCGCCGGCCCCGTGTGACGCAACGCCCATGGCGCCCAACGGCTTCGGCGACTCCGGCACGGTCATCGTCGGCCGACTCCTCGCCAGGCTGCGCCACAGCGCCTCGGTTCCTCGACCGGCCACCGGCGCGCTCCCTGGTGGCGACGTGATCCACCCGCTCGTCGTCGGCAGACCTCGACCGCGTCCTCAGGCGGGAGTGACCGCACGCGCTCGTCCCTGCGCCGTGGCGCATGCCCACCCGGAGCGCGTACGCTCGCGATGCCGCGTCACGCCCACGGTCGAGCGTCTCACGTCATCTTGCCGAAGCGACCGACCTGGAGGAACCGTGGTGGACCCCGTGACGACCAACCCTGAGCTGTACTCCGTGGCGTTCGAGAACGACCGGGTCCGGGTCCTGCGCTACCACGACCACCCCGGGGACCGCACCCGGGCCCACGAGCATCCTGACAGTGTCATGATCACCGCCTCCACCTTCGAGCGCCGACTTCGCCACGACGGCCAGAGCGTCGATGTCACCATCCCCGCCGGCGAGGTCAGGTGGCTCGGCGCCCAGGTGCACTCCGGGGAGAACATCGGCACCACCGACACCCTGACGTTCTTCGTCGAGCTCAAGGAACCGACCTCGGCGCGCGCCCAGGCGCCCGACCTCCTCGGCCCCGGTTCCTGATACCGCGCACCGCCCCTGGGCGCGGTTCGGTCATCGGCCGTTGCGGCACTCGTCCGAACCCGGCTCGACGGATCGCGGGTCCTGTCGAACAGCGCCCCGCGTCGGGCTCGCGCGATGGTGACACGACCGGAGGCCCTGGGCAGACGAGGGGGTAGACTGGGGGGAGTTCCGGGACCGAGGTGCGGCGTCTCGTGGTACCAGTCACCCGGGACGTCTAGGAGGGCGCCATGCCCGTTCCGACATCATCGAGAGCCAGGCCGGATGGGGGGCCACAGGCCTCCACAGAGCCGCGCACACCCCGGTCACACGCAGCCCCGCCCACGCGCCTCGAGCCCGAGAAGCGCACTCGCGCAGGCGACACCTGGGTGGGCATCGCGGTCGGAGCCGTCGTGCTCGTGCTGCTCATCATCTTCATGTTGCAGAACACCGTTCCGGTCGAGGTGGCGTTCCTGGGGCTGCACGCAACCGCTCCGCTCGCCGTCACGCTGCTCATCGCCGGTGTGGGCTTCGCCATCGTCACCCTCGTCGTCGGCAGCCTGCGGATCGGGCAGCTGCGCCGGCGGATCGGCAGGAGCGACCGCACGACGGGCAAGGCCGCCGTCCGTCGCTGACGGCAGCGACCTGCTGGCCGTCGGGGCGTGACGGGCGCCCGCTCGGCTCCCACCACACGTCCGTCGGCGCGCAGGTGCCGGCCGATGCCGCACACCTCACCCACCACCTACCAGATCGGCGATGACATCGTGTCCGCAACCGTCAGCAACACCTCGGAAACCACCGCCCCAGCCGACCCCGCCACTCCCGACACGCTGCGTGTGCTCTCGGTGCTGGCGTCCGGTCTCCCGGCCGAGGTGGGAACACCGGACGAGCCCCCGCTGTACACCGTCCCCGCGGTGTTCTCCCGGCGGGTGACGTCCAAGGAGCGCTCCCGCATCGAGGACCCGGCCACCGCCGAGCTGCTCATGGCCAGGACCGGGGCTGGTCCCGGCCTCGAGCTCGCGGTCTCCGACCGCAGGCTGCTCATCAGGAACACGAACCTGGGGCAGTTGAGGGATGGGCTGGCCGCGGCCATCGGGGAGATGCTCCACCGCATCGTCGAGGAGCTGCTCACCGAGCAGGACGAACGTGATTCGGCCGCCGTCGCCCGGCTCGCCCGGGACGCCGAGAGGGCCGACGCGGTGGCGCGGGCAGCCGCCGAGATCCGCTTCGGCCCGGTCGGGGACGAGCTCGACGAGGAGGCTCGCCCCGGCTCACCGTGACGTGGCGGGACCTGGCGTCCCGTCCCGTCCCACCGGCCGGCGTCGTCCAGCTTTCCTTCGCCGCCGGCGGGCGCCGGGGTGATGCCGAGCTCGCCCGGCCCGGCGCGCTGCCGGCGGGTGTCGACCCGTCCCGGGAGATCGACCTCGCCGGGTCAGCGCCAGGGCGGGCTGGAGGACGGGGGTGGCTGGCCTGCGGTCTCGAGGGCCTCGGCATGAGCCTCCCAGCGGACCCGGCCGGCGGCCAGGGCCCATTCGACGGCCCGCCACTCGACGCGCCGCGCGGCGCGTTCGCGTCGCCGGGGGTCCCCGATGAGGGAGAGCTCGCCGAGCACGTCGTCGAGAGCGCCGAGGCCGGCGGTGAGGACCTCGGTGTCCTCCGGCTGGGGCGCGGACGGCCGCACCGCACCGAGGTCGGTGCCCCAGGGAGGCGACCCCGCCGGCGGCGCGGCGGTCGCCGAGGGCGAACCCGACCACGACGTCAGGATCGTGGCCCCGACGAGGAACGCCTCGGCCTCGGCCCTGGGCGTCTCCGGGGGGATGACCTTGAGGACCACCCGGCGGTAGTCGTCCAGGCTCAGGTCCACGTTGTCCGGTGTGGCTCCGTGCGAGAACCAGCCGAGCTTGATGAGGTGGCGATCCGCCCTGACCCTGCGGGGTCTGTCGCTCCAGCTGCCGAGGACGTAGGAGAAGCGGGCGATCCCGGCACCGAGGGTGTCGGCGACCGCGACATCGAGGGCCGGAAGCTCCTCGACCAGGCTGTCCGAGCGTGGCCACCACACCCCGTCGATCGTCATGCCGCCCGGTTCGAGCACCAGGGTCACGCGAGAACGTGGCGCTGTGCTCGGCGCGCGTCGCGCGCTCGACTCGGATCCGTCCACGTTCACGGGGGCGTCCTGTCTCCGACGGGCGGGACGTCGGGCCTCGACGATCACAGAGGTGGCGAGCTCAGTGGTCCCGCGTGGATCCGCCCTGCTAGGCGACCCTAGCACCGGAGCGGCAGAACCCCCACGGGCTGCCGCGCCCGCCTCGCACGACCGCGATCCGTCGGGACCGGACGCGTGGCCGCACGCCGGCCAACGGGTAGTGTCAGGGCACGGAGCCGTCCAGGCTTCCTCTCAGAGAGATCCCGATGAGCGACAAGTCGCCGCGTCAGCGAATGACGAAGAAGTCCGGCAAGTCCATCAAGGAGAAGCGGGCCGAGAAGCGCGCGAAGGGGGCGGACACCTCCTTCTCCGAGGCCGTGCATCAGAAGCGCCCCTGACGCCGCCGGGCTGCGGGCCATCGGCTCGTTCGCCGAGGAGAGCCGGAACCACCTCTCCTGCAGGGGACACGCGGCACTGCCGGCCCCACCCGCCCGGTGGAAACGGATTCCACCTGCCGGCCGCTCTGCTCGTCCCGGCCCTGGCCCGGCTCCTCGTGGTGGCGCCCACCCTCGATGATCTCGACGCCCTGTCGATAAGATGCCGACATGGTCGTTGACAAAATCTCTCCGCACAGCACCGTTCGAGCGTCGGACCGGATCGACCGTGCCGGATGGCTGGCCCTGGTCTCCATCGCCCTCGGAGTGTCGGTCGTCATCATGGACGCGACGATCGTCAACGTCGCCCTGCCGGTCGTCATCGAGGACCTCGGGCTCACCGCGGCGGACGCCCAGTGGATCAACGTCGCCTACTCCCTGGTCTTCGCGGCTCTTCTGCTCACCCTGGGCCGGTGGGGCGACCTGCACGGCCGGCGCCGTCTCTTCGGAGCGGGCATCGCCGTGTTCATGCTCGCCTCGCTCGTGGCCGGGTCGAGCACGAGCGCCGGGATGCTCATCGCGGCGCGCTTCGTCCAGGGCCTCGGTGCCGCGATGATCGTCCCGAGCACGCTCTCGACGCTCAACGCGATGTTCATCGGACGGGCCCGGACCATCGCCTTCGCGGTGTGGGGGTCCGCGATCGGTGGGATGGCGGCGATCGGCCCGCTCGTCGGCGGATGGCTGGCGACGGATGCCTCGTGGCGCTGGGCCTTCTGGCTCAACATCCCGATCGGCGTGCTCGTCCTGGTCGGCATCGTGCGCGCCATCCCCGAGACCCGGGACGCCTCGGCGGTGCCGGGGCGGGACCCGGTCGGGGTGATCCTGTCCGCGCTCGGCATGGGTGGGATCGTCTTCGCGCTCATCGAGGCCCAGTGGTTCGGCTGGTGGCGCCAGGACGACGGCAGCCTCTCCCCGGTCCCGGTCGCCCTCGTCGGCGGCGTGCTGCTCGTCGTCGGATTCGTCCTCGTCGAGCGCCGCCGCGCCGTGGCGGGTCGCACCGTGCTCATCGACCTCGGGCTCTTCGGGCTGCGGACCTTCCGTTACGGCGTGGTCGCCGCGCTCATCGTGGCACTCGGTGAGTTCGGCCTGCTCTTCACCCTGCCCCTGCTGCTCCAGGGCACCCTGGGGTACACCGCGCTCGGGACCGGCGCCATCATCGTCGCCCTCGCGCTCGGCACCTTCCTCGTGTCCGGGATGCTGCCGCGGATCCGGGAGCACCTCTCCCAGCGGGCAGTGGTCCAGGTCGGCCTGACCCTCGAGGCGCTCGCCGTCGGCCTCCTCGGCCTCGTCCTGTCCCCGTCGATCGCCACCTGGACGATCTGCGTGCTGCTCTTCGTCTATGGCGTGGGCGTCGGGATGGCGACTGCCCAGCTCACCTCGCTGCTGCTCTCCGACGTGCCGCGGGACGAGAGCGGTCAGGCCTCGGGTGTGCAGAGCGCCATCCGCCAGCTGGGCTCCGCCCTCGGCGTGGCGCTCCTCGGTGGCCTGCTCATCGCCCTCCTCGCCAGCGGAACCCGCGAGAACCTGACCGCCGTCGGCGTGCCCGGGCAGGTGATCGACACGGTCACCTCCACCGTGAAGGAGACCGCCGGAATCGCGATCGCCGGGCTGCAGGCCTCGTCGGGCGGCCAGGCCATCGCCACCGCGGCCTCCGACGCGATGGTGCACGCGAGCCGGGTCACGCTGGGCGCTGCCGCCGCCGCGCTCGCCCTCGGGGTCCTCGCAACCATCGCCCTGCCACGGGCGGCGTCGGCCGGCCCGGACCAGGACGAACCGGTCGAGCGGTAGGGTCCCGCCGCAGGGCCTGCCCGGACCCGGAGAGAGGAGCAGGGCGCCGTGCCGAAGATCAGCGCGCCGACCGTCGCCGAGCACCGAGCTGCCCGACGAGCCGCCCTGCTCGCGGCGGCCGCGGACCTGCTCACGGAGCAGCCGGACCGGGTGCCGACCCTGGCCGCCGTCGGCAAGCGCGCCGGCCTCTCCCGGCCCAGCGTCTACCACTACTTCACGTCGGCGGAGGCCCTCGTGGCGGCCGTCGTCGAGGAGGCCTTCCCGCGGTGGGAGCGTCGGTTCGACGAGGCCCTGGCCGAGGTGGGGACCCCGGCGGAGCGGATCCGGGTCTACGCCCGGCAGAACCTCCGGCTCGTCGCCGACGGGGAGTTCGCCCTGGCCAACACGCTGGCGGCCGTCCTGCCCGGAGACGACCTGTCCGCCCGCGCGGCCCGGTTCCACCAGCGGCTGCTCGGGCCGGTGCGGGAGGCCCTGGTGGAGCTCGGCGTCGGGGACCCCGAGTTGGCCGCCGACCTCGTCAACGCCCTCGTCCTCGCCGGGTGCCGCGCGGTCGAGGGCGGGGCCGCGGTCGAGGACGCCCTCGCCGGTCTCCTCGAGGTCCTCGACCCGTTCCTCGCCGCTCGGTCGCGCGGGACCGGCTGATCGCCCCCAGCCTCCCGGGGTGGGAGAGCTTGCACGGGTCGGGCGGGTCGGGTTCTAGTGGGGTGATGGTTCACGCGGAGCGGGTCGGTTGGTGGATGTTCCTGGTCAGTGCGGGGCTGTTCGGGTGGTCCGGTCTCCGGGCCGGGGACGGCTACATCGTCGCGGGGAGCACCGTGTTCGGTCTGGCCTGCGTGTTCTTCCTCCTGCCGCCCCCAGCCGAGCGGTCCCGGGACGACCGCGGGTAGGCGCCGGGACCGGCCTGTCCTGGGCCGTCGGCCTGGTGACGCCGTGTCCCGAGCTGCTGCGTCGTCGGCGAGGACGGCGCAGGCGCGACATGCCGCGGGGCCCGGCGACGTCGCTTCGCCGGGCCCCGCGCGCCGTCACCGACGATCAGCGACGTCCGTGCGCCTTGGCGCCGGACTTGCCCTTGGTGCCCGACTTGCCGTGCGAACTCGTGAAGGCCTTCGAGGACTTCTGGCTCTTCCACGACTTCTGGCTCTTCCACGTGGTGGTGGACTTCTTCGTGGTCGTGGTCGTGGTCGTGGTCGCAGCCTCGGACGCACCGGCGTCGTCGCCGCTCTCCTCGGTGGACTCCTGGGTCTCCTGCGGGTCGTCCGCGGCCGGCTCCTCGACGTCCTGGGTCTCGGCGGTCTGGGCGTCCTCGGTGGCCGCCGGCGCCTCCGGCGTGCCCCAGACGTCGTCACACGAGACCGACTGGATGTTGAGGAAGGCCGGCGACTTCTCGAGGGCCTTGCCGTTGGAGTTCATGACGTTGGCCCACGCAGTGCACAGGCCGAAGTGGGCCGGCCCGTTCGGGTCCGGGCCCCGGGTGTACTCGGTGGTCGCCTCGGCGGACTGCGCGTCGGCGCCGTCCTGGGCGGTGTCCGGGCTCTCGCCCGACTCCTCCTCGGCGCCGTCGTCCGGCTCGGTGGTCTCGTCGGTGCCCTCGGTGGTCTCGTCGTCCGGCGTCTGCTCGTTCCCTTCCTGCGTGGGGGACTCGTCGGGACTCGTGGACGTGTCAGTCGAGGCCGACTCGGCGGCCGTGAACGAGGTGGGGGCAGCGGCGACGGCGGCGACGGCGGCGACTCCGCTGCCGAGGACCACGGCAGCGGCGCCGCCGAGGGCGACGCCCACTCTGGACAGGGACATGGGGATGAACCTCCGGTGCAGGGGATGAAGGTCCTCCGACTCTCCTCCCCGGGCCACCGGTGTGCAGGCCGGTGGGCCGGGAGTCGGCCGAACGGACGATGCCCCGCCGCCGGGCCGGCGAAGGCGGCGCGCCGGGCCGCCGGACGCGCGTCCGGCGGCGGCCGGCTCCAGCACAATGGCGGTGTGGCGACGAGCACCAGCCCGGGCGCGGGCCTCGACCGCGGCGAAGTTGCCTCGGTCGGTCGCGGCGTGGGGCTGTTCACAGAGCGCGCCGCCAGCGGGATCGGGAGCGGGGCGTGAGCGGAGCCAGGACAGGCCGGCCCCGCACGGTCACCCTCGTCGTCGTCCTCGCCGCCCTCGCGGCGCTGCTCGACCTCGTCCTCGGCGGGCTGTTCCTCCTCGCCTCGAGCCAGGGGCAGGCGATCGAGGGGGCCACGGTGGAGCAGACCCGCGCCGCCCTGATCCTCGTCGGCGGCTCGGTCGTCGTGATCGCCGTCGCCGAGCTCGTCCTCGCGGTCCTGCTCGCCCGGGGTGTGCGCGTGGCCCGGCTCGCCCTGACGCTCGTGCTGACCCTGCGGCAGGCGCATGCCTGGTTCCTCGTCACCGAACTCGCCTCGCAGCGGGTCAGCGGGCTGCTGAGCCTCCTCGTCTCGGTCGTCATCCTGCTCTTGCTGTGGACCCCGGCGGCCAGCCGGTACTTCGGTGGGAGCCGCGAGGAGGCGCTGGCCCGATCCCTGGACGGGAACACGGCGACGAGCCGGCGTCCGCGCGTGCTCGACTTCGTGCTCCGACTCGCAGTTCTCGGCGCCACCGTCGTCATCACCCCCGGCGTCGAGGTGGCCTCGTCGGTCGCCCTCCTCCTCGCCGTCGTCATGATCTCCGTGGCCGGCTGGCTGCTCGAGCCCGTCTTCCTCCGGGTGGCGCTGGTCTTCGGCTGGTTCGGCGCGGTGCTCCTGGCCCTGTTCGCGAACGCGGCGGTCATCGGGCTCGGGCTCTGGCTGACCCCCGGGGTCGAGATCAGCGGTGTGTGGTCGGTCTTCATCGCCTCGTGGGTCTACGCGTTCGTCATGACGCTGCTGTCGTGGGCCCTGAGCATCAACGGACGCGACTACCTCACCGTCCACGCGGTCCGGATGAGCGCACGCGGCGGAGTCGTCGAGCGGTCCGACCTCCCGGGCGTGGTCTTCGTGCAGCTCGACGGGGTGCCGGCGCCGTTGCTCGAGAACGAGATCCGGGCCGGCAACATCCCGACCATCAGCCGATGGATCAGGTCGGGCAGCCACACCTGGACCGAGTGGACGGCCCGGGTCCCGTCGACCACCCCGGCGAGCCAGGCGGGACTGCTCCACGGCACGAGCGAGGGCATTCCCGCGTTCCGGTGGTTCGACCGGGAGCTCGGGCGGCTGCTCGTCTCGAACCGGCCGGCGGACGCCACCGTCATCGAGGAGCGGCTGAGCGACGGCCGCGGCCTGCTCGCCGACGACGGCGTCAGCATCTCCAACCTCTTCTCCGGCGACGCGGCCACCTCGCTCCTCACGATGAGCGGTCTGCGGCGGGGCGGCGGGCTCGGGCTCGGTCCGTCACGGTCGTACGCAGCGTTCTTCACCCACCCCGCGGGGATCCTGCGGGCCGTCATCCTCACCGTCGGCGAGATGGTCAAGGAGGTCTTCCAGGCCAGACGACAGGTGCGGCGCGGCGTCGAACCGCGCATCCACCGGGGCGGGTCGTACGTCGCCCTCCGTGCCGTCACGAACGTCCTCCTGCGCGACCTCAACGTCGCCCTCGTCATCGAGGCCATGGTGCGGGGGTCGCGCTCGGTGTACGTCGACTTCGTCGACTACGACGAGATCGCCCACCATGCCGGTGTGACCCGCGCCGAGTCGCTCGCCGCGCTGTACGGCCTCGATGACGCCCTGAGCAGCATCGAGCAGGTCATCGACTCCGGCGTGACGCCGAGGCCGTACCACATCGTTCTCGTGTCGGACCACGGCCAGAGCCAGGGCGCGACGTTCCTCCAGCGCTACGGCTCCTCGCTCGAGCAGGTCGTGCTCGAGCACCTGGAGGGCGGCACGGTGACCGCTGCCACCGGCGAGGTCGAGGCGTGGGGACCCGTCAACGTCCTCCTCGGCCAGCTGTCCGGCCAGGAGTCGGTCTCGGGGCGGCTCACCCGACGGGCCATCGGCGACCGCGACCCCGACGCGCTGCTCGGTCCGGACGCGTCGACCCGGCGAGAGAGGGGGGGCGACCAACCCGCGGAGATCACCGTCGTCGGTTCCGGGAACCTCGGTGGGGTGTGGTTCAGCCGGTACGCCGACCGGCTCGGCGCGGGGGACATCGAGCGCCACCACCCGGGCCTGCTCACCGCGCTCTCGCGGCATCCGGGGATCGGGTTCGTCGTCGTCATGGGGGATGCCGGCCCCATCGCACTCGGCGCCGACGGCACCCACGAGCTCGCGACGGGCGAGGTCGTGGGGGTCGATCCGCTCGCGCCGTTCGGTCCGAACGCCCGCGAGGACTTCCTCCGAGTGTGCTCGTTCACCGACGCGCCCGACATCTACGTCAACTCGCTCTACGACCCCGTCCTCGACGAGGTGGCCGCGTTCGAGGAGCTCGTCGGGTGCCACGGCGGCCTCGGCGGCTGGCAGACCCGCCCTCTCCTCGTCCACCCCGCGGACTGGACGCTGGACGCGGACCTGCTCGACGAGCAGGGCCGACTGCGCGGGGCCGAGATGGTGCACCGACAGCTGGTCCGTTGGCTGGAGCGGTTGGGTCACCGTGGGCACCTGGGTGCGGAGGGTGCCGAACCGACCGGACCCACTGACGGTTCGGGGGCTGCGCAGACCGTCGCAGGGGCCAACCTCGGCCGGCCGGACCACGGCTGACGACGCGACGCACGCCCGAGCCGCCTCGAGACGGCCCGGTCAGGCCGGTGCGAGTGCGGCCGCGGACACCTCGAGCGTGCTCACCGCCTCGTCACAGAGGCCGAGGAACCGGCCGAGGGCCCGCAGCTCGTCGGCGCTGCGGGGCGGGAAGTCGGTGATCCGGCGCGAGCGAACGATGAACGCGCTGTGCTGAGCACGCGAGATGGCGACGTTCAGCCGGTGTCGGTCGAGGAGGAAGCCCATGCCCCGGGAGACGTCGGAGTGTGACGACGCGGCCATCGAGAGGACGGCCACGGGTGCCTCCTGCCCCTGGAACCTGTCGACGGTGCCGACGCGCACCGCATGGAGGCCGACGTCGTCGAGGACACGGCGCAGCAGCCCGACCTGCCCGTTGTACGGGGTGATGACGACGACGTCGGCGGGGCCGAGAGGTCGGGGCCCGTCGACGGAACCGTCGGCACGGGCCGTGGGGTCGTGCCAGGCGCGGCCGAGCAGGTCGGCGACGAGGTCGAGGACCGCGTGCGCCTCCTCGGGCGACCACGTCGAGTTGTCGCGGTGGTCGACGAGTCGGACATGGACCCCGGGCTCGACCCCGGCGAGCGAGCGAGCACCGGTCACGGCGTCTTCGGACCGGAGCCGGCCCTCGTAGGCCAGCAGGGAGACGGCCCGCGTGAGCTGTGGGTGCATGCGCCACGTGGTCTCGAGGAAGTACCCGAGCTCTGCCCCCAGCACGGCGGAGTCGCCGGCCAGCCAGCCGAGCGCCGAGGTGTCGACCGGCTCGGCGTGCGTGCCGGTGGTGACCTGCGGGAGCTGTTGCGGGTCGCCGAGGAGGAGAAGTCGTCGCGCGGCGACGGAGACGCCGAGGGTCTTCGCGAGGGAGAACTGGCCGGCCTCGTCGATGACGAGGAGGTCGAGCTGGCCGCGCCGGACCCGCCCGTCGTTGGTGAGGTCCCAGGCGCTGCCGCCGATGACGTACCCGCCGCCGGCGGCCGCCTGGTCGGCGGCGAAGGCGGCGAGGTCGTCGGCGCGAGTGAGCGGGGTCCACGTCGGCCCTTCGGTGGCCCTGGCCTCCTTGCCGACCCGGTTCGGCGGGACGCCGGCACGCACGGCCGCGGTGAGCAGGTTCTCCACCGCGGCGTGGCCCTGGGCGCAGACCCCCACGCGCCACCCCCGCTCCACCAGCCGGGCGATGACGTGGGCGCCGACGTGGGTCTTGCCGGTCCCGGGAGGCCCCTGGACCGCGACGTAGGAGTCGTCCATGGCCAGGAGCGCCTCGGTGATGACGTCGACGTGGCGCGTCGACCCGGAGGGCACCGGGGGCAGCGGCCCGCCGCCACGCAGCCGCGGGGGTCGCCGGAGGAGGACGTCGACGGCGGCGCACTCGGGCAGCCGGCCGTCGTCGCGCACCTGCGCGGCGAGCTCGGCGATGGCCCGGTCCATCGGTGCGGTCCGGACCGTGTCGTCGGGGACCAGGCCCAGGGGGAGGGCGGTGTGCGCCCCACCGTCCTTGGGCTGGAGCTCCTCGACGAGCAGGACCTGGTGGAGGCGCCCGTTCGCGGCGAGGTGGTCCTCGGCCGAGAGCACGGTGGTCCCCGCCGGGCTCTTGGCGTTGGCGTGCAGCGGCTCGGCCTCGACCCCGGCGGGCGCCGGCACCCGGTACACGGCGCCCACCCGGGTCGACGCGGACAGGGGGATGCCGCCCATCGGCTCGCCGCTCAGGCGCAGGGTTCGCCGGGGACGCTGCCGCGGGGTGTCGCGGTGCCAGCTCTCGACGACCTCGGCCGCGTGCACGACGAAGACGCCGTCGCCGCCACGCCAGTCGCCCACGGGCACGCGCAGGCGTTCGAAGTGCTCCTGCCACCGCGGCTTGTCCTCGCGGGCGTGGAAGAGCACGGCCGCCGCGACGAGGGCGACGGCGTGATCGTCGGCGTCCCACTCGGCGACGGGCCGGGCGTCGACGAGGGCACGGACCGACCGTTCGAGCTCGAGGGCCGCGAGGCGCTCCTCGCCGGGTCCGCGTGCCGCCGCGGTGTCGTCGGGACCCCTCCCCCCTGTCCCGGTGTCGGCACCGGGCGCGTCGCCGAGCTGCTCCAGCAGCCACTGCCGCAGCAGGTACGTGGAGACGCAGTCGTCCTCGTTGTAGTGCGCGATCTCGGCGAGCAGACCCCGGGCCTCGTCGTCGCGGCCCTCGACGCGGGCGGCCGTGAACTGGTGGTAGACGACGATGCTCTCGGCGCCCCCCTGTACGTCGCCCTCGCGCCGCTGCATGTACAGCGGCTCGAGCTTCTTGATCGAGTACGACCGCTGCGAGACCCGGACGCCGGCGCGCACGGTGGCGTAGAGGTCGACGAAGACCCCGTCGCGCAGCAGCTGGTCGACCTCGTCCTCGCAGACCCCGTGACGGGCCGCCAGGCGGAGCAGGGCGGAGGGCTCGTAGGGGGCGTAGTGGTAGACGTGCAGCCCGGGCCAGCGGCGTCGCCGCTCGGTGACGTGCTCGACGAAGTCGACGAGCGCCTGCCGCTCCTCGGTGCGGTCGTGCGCCCAGAACGCACGGAACACCGGCTCGCCGGTGTCGACCTCGACCATCCCGAAGAGGTACTCCAGGCCCCACACCGCCGACCCGGGCTCCTGCCACAGCGGATCGCCCTCGAAGTCGAAGAACACGTCGCCCTCGCTCGGCGGAGGCAGCCGGCGCAACGCCGCGGCGTCGACGACCTCGTGGCGCACCCGGCCCTCGGGGTCGTGGTCCTGCTCGAGCTGGAGCCGCGCCTGAGCCCGCAACCGGTCGAGGGTGGCCGAGCGGACGTCGGTGACCGGGCCCGAGTGGGCGGCCAGCTCCTCGACCATCGAGACGCCGGCCTCGAGGAGCCGCCGCCGGACGGGGCCCCGCATCCCGGCGACGAGCAGGAGGTCGCGGGAGGCCTCGACCTCCGCCTCGCACGTGGCGCAGCGCCCGCAGGCCAGCCACCGCTCGTCGCCCCAGGCCGCCGTCCGGCCGGAGGTGTCGTGCTCGGCGAGCAGGGCGTCGAGTCGCCGGCGCCGAGCGCGGTACACCGGGACGACGTCGGTGAGCGGGACGTCATGGACCGCCCCGTGACCGAGGACGAGCCGGGCCGTGGGCGCGACGGGGACACCCTGCCCCTGCAGGACCGCCGCGTAGGCCGCGATCTGGAGCAGCGCGGCCACCCCCTCGGACCGGGCGAGCTTGGTGTCGCTGACGAGCCAGCCTGCGGGGGTGAGCTCGAGGAAGTCGGCGTGGCCGACGAAGCCGTCGTCGACGAGCGTCGCCTGGAACACGACCTCCGCTCCGCCTCGCAGTGCGTCGAGCGTGCCCGCCATGGCCGTCGCCAGGCCGTCCGGCGTGTACGACGGGCGGCCGAGCTGCACGACCCGGCCGGGGTGCTCGCGCGAGAGCCGTCGCAGCTCGGCCTGCTCGTGCTGGTCTCCCAGTGCGGCGACCCGCGCCAGCATCGGGTCGCCGGGCTCCTCGGCGCGCTCGCGCCGACCGCGCAGGACGTCGAGCTCGGCGACGAGGGCGAACTCGCACGCCGAGGCGGTGCGCAGGTCGCTGGCGCTGATGACGAGGCGCCGGTCGTCGCCGAGGAGGAACATGCCCCGAAACTACGCCGACCCTCGGACACGGCCGTGGCACGACATCCGGCCACGGTGGCCCCCCGGTGCGACCCCACCACCCCGTCCGCCCGGTGGCGGCTTCCCGGATGCACCGGCCGGCCACCTCGGCTCCCCGCGCGCGCCGGCGAGGCCCCCCGCTCAGATCCAGCTCGGGAACCACATCCGCCAGCGCCACTGCTGGTACGGGATGGTGTCGGCCACGTAGATCGGGTGGAAGAACGCGAACAGCCCGAGGGTCAGCAGGAGGTAGCCGCCGACGACGAACCATCGGCGGCGCCAGCGGTCCGGGTCGGTCTCCCTCCGACCGAGCCACAGGCCGATGAGGAAGACCACGGCGAGCACGACCCACGGCTCGAAGGCGACGGCGTAGAACGTGTAGATGGTCCGGTGCTGGTAGACGAACCACGGGAGGTACCCGCCGGCGAGCCCGGCCGCGATCGCCCCCGCCCGCCAGTCGCGTCGAACCCACCACCACCAGAGGACGACGAGGACGGCGAGGATGCCGAGCCACCAGACCGAGATCGTCCCCACGGGGTTGATCGCCGAGGAGCACTGCGCCACCGAGCAGCCGTCGCTGCCCCGGGTCGGGCTCTCGTAGTAGAAGGACGTCGGCCGGCTCTGGAGCAGCCACGACCAGGGGTTGGACTGGTACGGGTGCGGCGTCTCGAGGGTGGTGTTGAACTGGTAGGCGTCCTGGTGGTACTTCCACCAGTTCCGCAGCACCGGCGGCAGCCACTGCGGGCCCTCCCCGGGATGGTAGGTGTCCCAGTGCCGGTGGTACCCGTTGTCCGAGAGGAACCAGCCGGTCCACGACGCGGTGTAGGTCACGAGGGCCGCACCGACCATCGACAGCGCCGCGAACGGCGCGTCGAGGAGCAGCGCGCCGCGGGCCCAGTGGCGGACCCCCGCCGCCCGCCGGGCGCCCATGTCCCACCACACCGTCATCAGGCCGAAGGCGGCGAGGAAGAAGAGCCCGGACCACTTCGTGCCGGTGCACAGGCCGAGTGAGATGCCCGCGACCCAGCGCCACGGTCGCGCGCCGAGCCACGGCCCGCCTCCGCGCGGCCACTCGCCCCGGCCGAGCGCCACCACCTCCCGGGCCAGGCGTTCCCGGCTCGCGTCGCGGTCGATGAGCAGCGCCGCGAAGGCGAGCAGCGCCCAGAACATGACGATGATGTCGAGGATGCCGGTGCGTGACATCACGAAGTGCGAGCCCTCGAAGGCGAGGAGGAAGGCCGCGATCGTGCCGAGGGCCGTCGAGCCGAACATCCGGCGCGCGACCCGGCCGAGGACGAGGATCGAGAGCGTCCCGACGAGCGCCACCGAGAAGCGCCAGCCGAGGCCGTTGTCAGCGCCGAAGAGCCACTCCCCGACCGCGATGACCCACTTCCCCACCGGGGGGTGCACGACGAAGTCGCCGTCGGTGGAGGAGAAGACGTTCGACTGCCCGGCGACGAACGCGGTGTCGGGTTCCTTGAGCGAGTCCAGGACCCGCATCTCGACCCCGTACCGCAGCATCGAGTACGCCTGCTTGACGTAGTAGGTCTCGTCGAAGACGAGGGCGTGCGGGCGGTCGAGGTTCCAGAATCGCAGGATGCCGCCGACGAGGGCGACGAGGCCGGGACCCAGCCATCCCCAGAGCCGGTCGGTGGGCCGGAACCCGAGCAGCCGAAGGCGCAGCTCGTCGGTCCGGGTCACGGGGTCATCGTAGGTGGGGCCGCCGCGGGCCGGCCGGGGCCCCGGGCGTGCGAGGATCGGCCCATGAGCCCCGGCGTCCTCGTCCTGGCGGCGACCCCGATCGGTGACCCCCGCGACGCCGCCCCCCGGCTCGCCGAGGAGCTCGGGTCCGCCGACGTCGTCGCCGCCGAGGACACGCGACGGCTGCGCCGGCTGTGCCACGACCTGGGGGTCGAGCCTCGTGGACGGGTGCTGTCCTTCCACGAGCACAACGAGTCCGAGCGCACGGCCGAGCTCGTCGAGCGGCTTCGCGCGGGGGACCGGGTCGTCGTCGTCACCGACGCCGGGATGCCCTCGGTCTCCGACCCCGGGTACCGGCTCGTCAGCGCGGCGGTCGCCGACGAGGTCCGGGTCACCGGGGTGCCGGGTCCGAGCGCCGTCCTCCTCGCGCTGGCGGTCTCCGGCCTGCCCGTCGACCGGTTCTGCTTCGAGGGGTTCCTGCCTCGCAAGGACGGGGAGCGGGCCCGGGCGCTCGAGGCGTTGGCCACCGAGCCGCGCACGATGGTCTTCTTCGAGGCGCCCCACCGGGTGGCGCGGACGCTGACCGCGATGGCTCAGGTGTTCGGCGACGACCGCCCCGCGGCCGTGTGCCGGGAGCTGACCAAGACCTACGAGGAGGTCCGCCGCGGGCCCCTCGCCGAGCTCGCCGCGTGGGCCCGCGAGGGTGTGCGGGGCGAGGTGACCCTCGTCGTCGCGGGGGCGAGCAGAGCGGCGGCGGACGTCGGGAGCCAGGTCCCCGGCATCCTCGAGCGCATCGCCCGGGGCGAGCGCCTCAAGGACGTGTGCGCCGAGGTCGCCACGGTGACCGGCCTGTCCCGCAAGGCCCTCTACGACGCCGCCGTCGCCGCCCGGCCCCGCTGACCCCGGGGGCGCGCAGCAGACGTTCGTACCCGTGGGTAACCGGGTGAATGTCACACCTCGACGCCCCTCGACAGCCCTCGCCGGGTCCTCGAGCGGGCGTTAGGGTGCCACCCGTGGCCACAACGACTTCCGCGCGCCCCGCGACGGGCCGCCGCACGACCATCGCCCTGAAGATCCTCATGGCGGCGACGGGGCTGGTCTTCGTCGGGTACGTCCTGCTCCACATGTACGGCAACCTCAAGCTGCTCGCGGGCCAGGAGGCGTTCAACACCTACGCCGAGCACCTGCGGACCATCGGGGAGCCGATGCTCCCGTACGCGGGGCTGCTCTGGGTGATCCGGATCGTCCTCATCCTCAGCCTCGTCGGCCACGCGTACGCCGCGTTCACGCTGTGGAGCCGCGCCGGCAACGCGCGCCGGACGAAGTACGCGGCGGTGAGGACGGCGATGCGCACCGCGTGGATGCGCTGGGGCGGGGTCTTCCTGCTCCTGTTCCTCGTCTGGCACCTGCTCCAGTTCACCATCGTCAAGTTCTCCGTCAACCCCGACAAGCAGGGCGTCGACGTGACGCAGAACCCCTACGAGCTGGTCGTCGCGAGCTTCCAGGTCCCGTGGGTGACGCTCATCTACGTCCTGGCCATGATCGCGCTGGCGTTCCACCTCTCGCACGGCACCTTCAGTGCCCAGCAGACCCTCGGCTGGACGATGACGCCCGCCGCCTACCGCCGGGCCAAGGCCGTCGGCTACGGGCTCGCGGCGCTCATCGTCGTCGGGTTCCTCATCCCGCCGCTCTCCGTCGCCTTCGGCCTGATCAAGTGAGGCTCTGACCGCATGACCGACACCACCGAGAACGCCGGCATCGTCCACGGCCTCTACACCGAGGGCGAGCCGATCGCCGACACCAAGGCCCCGGCCGGCCCCATCCAGGACAAGTGGACCACCCGCACGTTCGAAGCGGCACTCGTCAACCCCGCCAACCGCCGCAAGCTCGACGTCATCATCATCGGCACGGGCCTCGCGGGAGGCTCGGCCGCGGCGACCCTCGGCGAGGCCGGCTACAACGTCAAGGTGTTCTGCTTCCAGGACACCCCGCGCCGCGCGCACTCGATCGCGGCCCAGGGCGGCATCAACGCGGCGAAGAACTACAAGGAGGACGGCGACTCC
Organism: uncultured Actinomycetota bacterium; assembly: GCA_963730165.1. Lineage (GTDB taxonomy): Bacteria > Actinomycetota > Actinomycetes > Actinomycetales > Dermatophilaceae > DASSQJ01. The sequence continues at coordinate 509,104 of CAVSQS010000005.1, read as the reverse complement.
GTCTACCGCCTCTTCTACGACACGGTCAAGGGCGGCGACTACCGCTCCCGCGAGACCAACGTCTACCGGCTCGCCGAGGTCAGCGCCAACATCATCGACCAGTGCGTGGCCCAGGGCGTGCCGTTCGCCCGCGAGTACGGCGGCCTGCTCGACAACCGTTCCTTCGGTGGTGTCCAGGTCTCCCGCACCTTCTACGCCCGCGGCCAGACCGGCCAGCAGCTGCTCATCGGCGCCTACCAGGCGCTGGAGCGGCAGGTCGCGGCCGGCACCGTGACGCAGTACGCGCGCCACGAGATGCTCGAGCTCGTCGTCGCCGACGGCCGGGCCCGCGGCGTCATCGTGCGCGACCTCGTGACCGGCGAGATCGAGACCCACCTCGCCGACGCCGTCGTCCTCGCCTCCGGCGGGTACGGCAACGTCTTCTACCTCTCGACCAACGCGATGGGGTCCAACGTCACCGCGTCGTGGCGCGCCCACCGCAAGGGCGCCTACATGGCCAACCCCTGCTACACCCAGATCCACCCCACGTGCATCCCGGTGTCCGGCGACCACCAGTCGAAGCTGACCCTGATGTCGGAGTCGCTGCGCAACGACGGGCGGATCTGGGTGCCGAAGAACCGCGAGGACTGCGACAAGGACCCGCGCCAGATCCCGGAGGAGGACCGCGACTACTACCTCGAGCGGATCTATCCCTCCTTCGGGAACCTCGTCCCCCGCGACATCGCCTCCCGCCAGGCGAAGTACGTCTGCGACGAGGGGCGCGGCGTGGGCCCGATGGTCGGCGACTTCCGCCGCGGGGTCTACCTCGACTTCTCCGACGCCATCTCCCGGATGGGCCGGGCGGCCGTCGAGGCCAAGTACGGGAACCTCTTCGACATGTACGAGCGGATCACGGGGGAGAACCCCTACGAGGTGCCGATGCGCATCTACCCCGCCGTGCACTACGTCATGGGCGGCCTGTGGGTCGACTACGACCTGGAGTCATCCATCCCGGGGCTCTTCGTCACGGGAGAGGCCAACTTCTCCGACCACGGCGCGAACCGGCTCGGTGCCTCGGCCCTGATGCAGGGCCTCGCCGACGGCTACTTCGTCCTTCCCAACACGATCCGCGACTACCTCGCCAAGGGCCCCTTCGAGCCCCTCGCCGAGGACCACCCCGCGGTCGTCGAGGCCCGCACTGCCGTCGAGGAGCGGACCCGGAGGCTGCTCGCGATCAACGGCGAGCGCAGCGTCGACTCCTTCCACAAGGAGCTCGGCCACATCATGTGGGAGTACGTCGGGATGGAGCGCACCGAGGAGGGTCTGCTCAAGGCGATCGACCTCATCCGCGGTCTGCGTGAGGAGTTCTGGCGCAACGTGCGGGTGCTCGGCGCCGCCGACACCCTCAACCAGAGCCTCGAGAAGGCCGGCCGCGTCGCCGACTTCCTCGAGCTCGGCGAGCTCATGGCGATCGACGCCCTGCACCGTCGCGAGTCGTGCGGTGGCCACTTCCGAGCCGAGTCGCAGACCGAGGACGGCGAGGCGCTGCGCCACGACGACCAGTTCCTCTACGTCGCCGCCTGGGAGTTCACCGGCGGCGACGGTGACGGCGAGATGGGGCACCCGGTGCTCCACAAGGAGGACCTCGTCTACGAAGCGATCGAGCTGAAGCAGCGGAGCTACAAGTGAACCTGACCCTCAAGATCTGGCGACAGGCCGGACCCCGCCACAAGGGCGAGCTGAAGTCCTACAAGGTCGCCGACATCAGCCCGGACATGAGCTTCCTCGAGATGCTCGACGTCCTCAACGAGCAGCTGAACGCCGCAGGCGAGGAGCCGGTCGCGTTCGACTCGGACTGCCGTGAGGGCATCTGCGGCATGTGCGGTCTGATGATCTCCGGCGAGGCGCACGGCCCGGAGCGCACGACGACGTGCCAGCTGCACATGCGCAGCTTCAGCGACGGCGAGGTCATCACCATCGAGCCGTGGCGGGCCAACGCCTTCCCGGTCATCAAGGACCTCGTCGTCGACCGCAGCGCCTTCGACCGCATCATCCAGGCCGGCGGCTACATCTCGGTCAACACCGGGGCCGCCCCCGACGCCCACGCGACGCCCGTTCCCAAGCCCAACGCCGACCGCGCCTTCATGGCAGCGGAGTGCATCGGCTGCGGCGCCTGCGTCGCGGCCTGCCCGAACGCCTCCGCGATGCTCTTCATGGGGGCGAAGGTCACCCACCTCTCCGAGCTGCCCCAGGGCCAGCCGGAGCGGATGGCGCGCGTGGTCTCGATGGCCGACCAGCACGACGCGGAGGGCTTCGGCGGCTGCACCAACGTCGGCGCGTGCTCGCGGGCCTGCCCCAAGGGCATCCCGCAGGACGTCATCTCGACCTTGAACAAGGACCTGCGCTCGGCCGTCCGGGGCCGGTGACCCCGGACTACAGCCAGGAGACGTGCGGCTTGAGCAGGGTGTAGCCGACGAACGCGACGACGTCGAGCAGGGTGTGCGCGACGACGAGCGGCATGACCCGCCGCGTGCGCGTGTACAGCCAGCCGAAGACGACCCCCATGACGGCGTTCCCGACGAACCCGCCGAAGCCCTGGTACAGGTGGTAGGAGCCGCGGATCAGCGCGCTCGTGAGGATGACGCGCCACGTCCCCCATCCGGCCTCCCCCCACCGCCGGAAGAGGTAGCCGACCATGATCGTCTCCTCGAGCACGGCGTTCTGCGCGGCGGCGAGGACGAGGACCGGCACCGTCCACCAGGCGGCCGCGAGGTTCGCCGCAGCGACGGTCGTGTTGAACCCCAGGGCCTTGGCCGCGAGGTAGAGGCCGAGGCCGGGGATGCCGACGGCGGCCGCCAGCGCGGCACCGCGCCAGAGGTCCTGCCACGGCCGCCGAAGGTCGAATCCCATCGTGTGCGGCTCGTCGGGGTCGTCGCGGCGCAGGAGGTGCAGGGCCAGCAGCACCGGCACGAGGGCCAGGGCGATCCGGACCAGCTGGTAGGTGAGGTCGAGCCACGGCCGGTCGGGGGTCACCGAGGTGTTGAGCGCCGAGGTCTGGTCGGAGAGTGCCTGCTGCCGGGTCAGCCGGTCGACGATGCTGAGCAACGCCCAGATCCCCGAGGCGCCGAGCGAGACGCCGAGGACGAGCCAGGACTCGATGAGGTGCCGGCGCCGCATGCGGCACAGCCTAGGTGGGGCGCCGACGCCGTGGCTGGGAGCCCGCTGGACGCCGGCTGGGCGGACGGCCCGGGTCAGCCGACGGCGACGGGGCGGTAGTACTGCGGGATGCCCAGGTGGCGACGACGGCGGTCGGCGCGGCTCGCGGCGACGGCGGGCACGACGACGCCGAGGGTGAGGCCGACGACGACGACGCCGAGGACGGTGAGCGTGACGATGAGCGTGGTGACCACGGTGGCCAGTCCGGTGATGGGGCCCATGCGGCCCTCCTTTCTACAGATGTAGAAGACTCTACATCTGTAGAACCCCACGCGCCATCCCGGTGTTCCCGGCACAATGACCCCGATGCCACCGCCGACCCCGACCGCCCCGCAGCGCGCCCCCACCGGGCGCCGGGCCGAGCTGCTGGCCGCGTCGGTCGACGTGCTCGCGGACTCCGGTTTGCGCGGGCTCACGCACCGGGCAGTCGACGCCGCGGCGGGCCTGCCCGAGGGCACCTGCTCGGCCTACCTGCGCACCCGGTCCGCGCTGCTCGTCGCTCTCGTCGAGCACGTCGGCGGGACGCTCGGTCGTGATGTCGACGCGCTCGCCGAGACGCTTCCGTCCTCCGGATCCGCAGGCGGCGGCGATGCCCAGGTCCGGGCCGTCGCGGACGCGGTCACCGCGCTCTTCCTCGGGTGGCTGCGCCACCCCGAGCTGGTCCGTGCCCAGGCGGAGCTGGCTCTCGAGGCCGCCCGCAACCCCGAGCTGATGGCCGTCTTCGACCACTGGCGGGCCGGTCTCCTCCACGTCGTCGAGGGCATCGCGGCAGGAACCGGCCGGTCCCCGGGCCCGTACCGCGCAGCCGTCGCGGTCGCCGCGCTGGAGGGCGTGCTCGTCACCGCCACCCGGATGCCGCGCGCATCCCGCACCGCGTTCGTCGAGGAGGCGGTGCCGGCGCTGGTCGGCGGGCTCCACGACGCGCCCTGAGCGCGGGCGTCGCCGCGCGGCCGGGGAGGCGGGCGGCCTACGATGCAACCCTCGGGGGAGTGGTCGGGGAGGTGCGCGACGTGGTCGGTCGCTGGGTGGTCGCGGTCGTGGGGCTGGCAGCAGTGCTTCTCTCTGCCAGCGCGTGCACCACCGGACACCGCCGCCGGGGCGGCCGGCGACTCGCCGCCCGCCGCCGTGTCCTCGCTCCCCACGAGCCCTTCGCCGTCGCTTCCGACGGTGGGTGCCGTCCTCGCCGACACGCTGACCTTCGCGCTGTCCTCGCCCTCGGCACGGGTCGAGGGGGTCCTCCCCCGCGGGGGCGCGCGGGTGGAGGTGGTCCTCGAGGGCAATGCCGCCGGCACCGACCAGCAGGTGGTCGTCGACGCCGGGGACGACGGGGTGGCGCGGGTGCGCACCGTGGGGGAGGCCCACTGGCTGGGGGGAGACGAGGACTTCTGGCGGGCCCAGGGCGTTCCGGACGCCGACCTGGGGGAGGCCGGTCGGACCTGGCTCGTCGTGTCCGAGGAACGGGCCCGCTCGCTCGCCCCGTGGACCGTTCGGACCCTGCTCACCGACCTCTTCGCGCTCCCCGGCGTGGTGGCGATGGAGAGCTCCACGGATTCCGTCACTGCCGACGAGGTCGACGGACGGGCCGCGTGGATGCTCGGGTCGGCGGGCCGGCCCAGGTTGTGGGTGGCGGGCGACGGCAGCGGCGAGCTCCTCCGCGTCGTCGTCCCCGACGGCACCGAGGTCCGGTTCACCCGATGGGGGCGCGCCCAGACGTTCGTGGCGCCCGGGCAGTACGACGTCCGCCGCGCGTGAGCTGCGGGCGCGTCAGGGTGAGGAGTACGCCGGATCCCGTCTCGAGCGACGCCATCGGCGGACCCGCAGCCACATCCAGACCAGGAGCCAGGCGAGCAGCACCAGGGCGACCAGTGCCAGCACCGGCGCGAGGACGGCGAGGACCGACAGCCCGAACGAGGCGCCGTCCTCCACGGTCGAGACGATCGGGCCCCCGACGCCGACGGTGGCACCGTTGACGACGGGTCGCGCCGCCATCTTCCCGGTGTGCACCAGCCCCGAGACGACGACGCCGAGGACGACGGAGACCCACGGGTTCTCCTTCATCCACGCGGAGTTGTCGAGCTCGGACGCAGCGGTGGTCGCGGCGAAGATGAGCCCGCCCATGCCCGGCCTGATGAACGTCTGGATCGCGTCGTTGACGGTGTCGACGGCCGGCACCTTGTCGAGGACGACCTCGGCGAGGAGCAGCACGGAGGCGACACCGATGGCCCAGTTGCTCTCGATCCACTCCCAGCCCACGGGCAGCACGACGAGGTCGGTGAAGCGGGCGAGCAGCGCGACGACGAGGAAGGGGATGTAGGCGTTCAGGCCCGCGGCGGCGGACAGTGACATCCCGGTGAGGGCAGCCAGCACGGCGTCCTCCTTGGTCCGGCGGCCCCGTCGGGGCCGACCCATCGGCAGCAACGTCGCTCCGACGACAGGGTAGTCCCGCCCGGTTCCGCCGAGACCGAACCGAGACGCCCGGGGGCCGCCCGCCGCCGAAAACCCGGTGGCCCGGAGCCGGGGCACGCGCCATGATCTGCGGGTGCACACCGACACCGCGTCCCTGCTCCGCCTCTACGACGACCAGCTCCGGGTCGGGGGGGAGACGCACGGTGGCGGCACGGTCACCCGGCTCGGCCCGCTCCACCTCGTCGTCTTCCCCGGCGGTTGGGGCTTCGTGACCTACCGTGACCTCGACGGCGCCGACCCCGCGACGCTGAGCCGCTGGGTGGGCCAGGCGCTCGACCGCTTCACGGCCGACCCGTCGGTGACCGAGGTCGAGTGGAAGACGCGCGGCCATGACCTCGCCCCGGGCCTGCACGAGGCCCTCGTCGGGCACGGTTTCGAGCCGGGTGAGGTCGAGTCGGTGATGATGGGGCCTGCGGAGGCGCTCGCCGTCGACGTGCGCCTGCCCGAGGGTGTCACGCTGCGCCGCGTCACCGGGGCGGCCGACGTCCGGGCGATGAGCGCGATGTCGGACGAGGTCTTCGGTGACCCCGTGTCACCCCGCCGTGCCGACGACCTGCTCGAGCGGCTGGAGCGCGACCCGCGCATCGAGCTCTGGGTCGCCGAGGTGGACGGGCGCATGGTCAGCGCCGGTCGCCTCGAGCCGGTGCCGGGCACCGAGATCGCCGGGATCTGGGGCGGGTCCACCGTGCCCGAGTGGCGCGGCCGCGGGATCTACCGCGCCCTCACCGCCGAGCGGGCGCGCTCGGCGCTGCGGCTCGGCCACACGGTGCTGCACAGCGACTCCACGGAGTTCTCCCGGCCGATCCTCGAGCGCTCCGGCTTCGTCAGGGTCACGACGACGACGCCCTACGAGTGGCACCGCTGACCCGGATCCCGGACGGTGGGGGTCGAGGGTTCCGTCGCGGGTGCCACCTAGGATTCACGGCATGAAGGTCCTCTCCGCCGTCGCCTGGCCCTACGCCAACGGCCCGCGCCACCTCGGCCACGTCGCCGGGTTCGGCGTGCCGTCCGACGTCTTCAGCCGGTACATGAGGATGGCGGGACACGACGTCCTCATGGTCAGCGGGTCCGACGAGCACGGCACCCCGATCCTCGTCATGGCGGACCAGCAGGGCATCACCCCCCGCGAGTTCGTCGACCGCAACCACGCGATCATCGCCGGCGAGCTGGCCGACCTCGGGTGCACGTACGACCTCTACACCCGGACGACGACGGCCAACCACTACGCGGTGGCGCAGGAGCTGTTCCACCAGAACTGGCTCAACGGGTACATGGTCGAGCGGACGCAGCAGGGCGCGATCTCCCCGTCGACCGGACGCACCCTGCCCGACCGCTTCATCGAGGGCGAGTGCCCGATCTGCCACTACCCGGACGCCCGGGGCGACCAGTGCGACAACTGCGGCAACCAGCTCGAGCCGGAGGAGCTGATCAACCCGCGGAGCAAGATCAACGGGGAGACACCGGAGTTCGTCGAGACCCGGCACTTCTTCCTCGACCTGCCGGCGCTCGCCGACGCACTGCGCGAGTGGCTCGAGGGTCGCGAGGCGTCGGGGACCTGGCGCCCCAACGTCATCAAGTTCAGCCTCAACATCCTCGACGACATCAAGCCGCGGGCGATGACCCGCGACATCGACTGGGGCATCCCGGTGCCCCTCGACGGGTGGCGCGACAACCCGGCCAAGCGCCTGTACGTCTGGTTCGACGCCGTCATCGGCTACCTGTCGGCCTCGGTCGAGTGGGCGCGGCGCCTCGGCGAGCCGGAGCGCTGGCGCGAGTGGTGGAACGACCCCGAGGCGGTCTCGTACTACTTCATGGGCAAGGACAACATCACCTTCCACTCCCAGATCTGGCCGGCCGAGCTCCTCGGCTACGCCGGTAGGGGCTCCCGGGGTGGCGAGCCCGGGCCCTACGGCGAGCTCAACCTGCCGACCGAGGTGGTCTCCAGCGAGTTCCTCACGATGGAGGGCCGGCAGTTCTCGACCTCGCGCGGGTACACCGTGCTCGTCCGTGACGTGCTGGACCGCTACGGCCCCGACGGCATCCGGTACTTCATCTGCGCCGCCGGGCCGGAGAGCCAGGACGCGAACTTCACCTGGCGCGAGTTCGTCCAGCGCAACAACTCCGAGCTCGTCGCCGGGTGGGGCAACCTCGTCTCCCGTGCCGCGGCGATGGTCGCGAAGAGCTTCGGTGAGATCCCGCAGCCGGGCCTGCTCGAGCCGGTCGACGAGCAGGTGCGGGCCACCGTGCTCTCCGGGTTCGACACCGTCGGGGGGCTGCTCGAGCGGCACCGCCAGAAGGCCGCCATCGCCGAGGCGATGCGGGTCGTGGGGGAGGTCAACGCCTACGTCTCGCGCACCGAGCCCTTCAAGCTCAAGGGCGAGGACCAGCGCGAGCGGTTGGCCACCGTGCTCCACACCCTCGTCCAGTGCGTCTCCGACCTCAACACGATGCTCGCCCCGTTCCTCCCGCACGCCGCCAACCGGGTCCACGCGGTGCTCGGGGGAGAGGGAGAGTTCATGCCGATGCCCAGGCTGGAGACCGTCAGGGGCCTCGACCCCGAGGATGCCGGTCGCGAGTACCCGGTCATCACCGGCGAGTACAGCGGCACCCCGACGTGGGAGTCGCGGCCCGTCGTCGTCGGCACCCCGATCAGCAAGCCTGCCCCCGTCTTCACCAAGCTCGACGAGTCCGTCGTCGACGACGAGCTCGCGCGGGCGGGGGCCTGACCCCCGTGACGTCGCAGCCGAGCCGGCGGGGGGCGCCCGAGGCGCCGGACCCGCTGCCGATCCCCGTCGTCGACAACCACACCCACCTCGACATCAGCCGTGCGGGCGATCCGGTCCGGGTCGAGGACCTCGGGCCGGTGCTGACCGCGGCGGCGGCCGTCGGGGTCGACCGGGTGGTGCAGGTCGGGTGTGACGTGCCGGGGGCGGAGTTCGCCGTGGCGGCGGCCGAGGCCTACCCGTCGGTCCTCGCCGGCGTCGCCATCCACCCGAACGAGGCCCCGGGCCTGGCTGCGCGGGGAGAGCTCGCCGCGGCCCTCGCGCGCATCGAGCACCTGGCGGGGCACCCGCGCGTCCGCGTCGTCGGGGAGACCGGACTCGACTACTACCGCACCGGCCCGGAAGGCGTTGCAGCACAGGAGGAGTCGTTCCGCTGGCACATCGACCTCGCGAAACGGCTGGACCGGACCCTCCAGATCCACGACCGTGACAGCCACGAGGACGTCCTGCGGGTCCTCGCAGAGGAGGGTGCCCCCGAACGGACGGTCATGCACTGCTTCTCGGGCGACCTCACCATGGCCCGCGAGTGTGTGCGCCGCGGTTACCACCTCTCCTTCGCCGGCACGGTGACCTTCAAGAACGCGAAGGGGCTACGCGACGCCCTCGCCGTGACGCCGCTCGAGCAGGTGCTCGTCGAGACCGATGCCCCGTACCTGACGCCTCATCCCTGGCGGGGGGAGAGCAACAGCCCGGTGCTCGTCCCGCTCACCGTCCGCGTCATGGCGACCGTCCTCGGGGTGGCGGTGCCGACGTTGTGCGAGGCGCTGAGCGAGAACGCCGAGCGGCTCTACGGTCCCTGGTGACGGCTGTGGCCCATCTCACGTGACAGGTGCTGCCTGTGCGTCTGATGGTGTGGATGTGACCGCTCGGTGCGCCACCGAAGCGTTACCGAAATTTGACCTTCGGCCGTGCCCTCCTGCACCGTAGAGGAGAACGGCCGGGGCTGAGGTGCCTCGGTCGGCACGCGTGGGTAACGCGTCACGACACCGCAGTCGGGCCCCGCACCCCGCGCACGGACGGTTCCCGTCCGCGGCCACCGAGGCTGCCGACCGGACCTGCGGTGCCCGGATCGCACGACTCTGGAGCACCATTGCTGTCCCGCCCACTCCGCTACACCGCCCAAGGTGTCGCCGCCCTCGTCGTCGCCCTCGGCGCGGTCGGCATCGCCTCCTACGACAAGGCCGTCGCGGTCACCGTCGACGGGTCGCCCTCGTCGGTGCACGTCTTCGGCTCGACCGTCGCCGACGTGCTCGCCGACCAGGACATCCACCTCGGCGCGCACGACGTCGTCGTCCCCTCCCTCGACACCCCCGTCTCCGACGGTGACCACATCTCCGTGCGTTACGGGCGCAAGCTGGTCGTGAACCTCGACGGCGAGAAGAAGGAGTACTGGACGACGGCCACCACGGTCGACGCCGCGCTCCGGGAGATCGGCCTGCGCACCGAGGGTGCGGTCCTCTCCGCCTCGCGCTCCCAGCCGCTGGGCCGGCAGGGCCTCGAGCTCGCGGTCATGACCCCGAAGAAGGTCAAGGTCACCGTCGACGGCAGGACTCGCACCGTGTCGACGGCCGCGCCGAAGGTCTCGGCCGTGCTCGGCGAGCTCGACATCAACCGGTCCGCGCTGGACCGGGTGAGTCCGGGCCTGAACCGTTCCGTCGAGGACGGCATGAAGATCGTCGTCAAGCGGGTCAAGGTCAAGAAGGAGACCGCGACCGAGGCGATCGCCTTCGCCACGACCAGGCAGAAGGACCCGACGCTCCTCCAGGGCCAGACCAAGGTCGTCAAGGCCGGCACGAAGGGCACCAAGAAGGTGGTTCGGGAGAACACCTACGTCGACGGCAAGCTCGACTCCTCGACGGTGCTCTCCTCCACCGTCCTCACCGAGCCCGTCGACGCCGTCGTCAAGGTCGGCACGAAGGCGGCCCCCGCGCCCAGCGCGGGGAACACCTCCGGGGCCGGCATCAACCTCGCCAACGCGGCGATGTGGGACCGCATCGCCCAGTGCGAGTCGGGCGGCAACTGGCACATCAACACCGGGAACGGCTACTACGGCGGGCTCCAGTTCGCGTCCGCGACGTGGCTGTCGAACGGCGGTGCCGACTTCGCGCCCCGTGCCGACCTCGCCTCCCGCGAGGAGCAGATCACCGTCGCCAACCGGCTCTACGCGACGTCCGGCCTCAGCCCGTGGGGTTGTGCCTGGGCCGCCTGACCCGTCACCGACGAGAGCCCATGCGTCGCCCGCCCCGGTCCGGGGCGGGCGACGCGGCGTCCGGGACGTGGACGCTCCGATCCGGCGCCTCGAGCCGCGTGCGGGTCCAGCCCGCACGGGTGTCCGTCCGCCTCCGGTTCCTGCACGTGGCTAGGGTGACGCCGTGAGCGACGCCCCGGGTGCCGCCCTGCTCGGCGCCGCCGAGGTCAGGGCCCTCGCCGCGCGCCACGGCGTGCGCCCGACCAAGCAGTGGGGCCAGAACTTCGTCGTCGACGGCAACACGGTGCGACGCATCGTCCGCGTCGCCGGGGTCGGGGAGGAGGACGTCGTCGTCGAGGTCGGGCCCGGGCTCGGCAGCCTGACCCTCGCGTTGCTGCCGGTGGTGCGGCGGGTCGTGGGGATCGAGGTCGACCCGGCTCTCGCCGCGGCGCTCCCCGGGACCGTCGCGGCGCACGCCCCTGGCCTCGCCGACCGGCTCGAGGTCGTGCCCGCCGATGCCCTCGGCGTCACCGAGCTGCCCGGTCCGCCGCCGACCGCGCTCGTCGCCAACCTTCCGTACAACGTGTCCGTCCCGGTCGTGCTGCGCCTCCTCGAGCGGTTCCCGACCATCGAGCGCGTGCTCGTCATGGTCCAGCTCGAGGTGGCCGAGCGGCTCGCCGCCCCGCCCGGGTCGCGCACCTACGGGGTGCCGAGCGTCAAGGCCTCCTGGTACGCGGACGTCCGGCTCGCCGGCCGGGTGCCGCGGGGGGTGTTCTGGCCGGTCCCCAACGTCGACTCCGGGCTCGTCGCGCTCACCCGCCGCGAGCCGCCGGCCTCGGAGGTCTCGCGCGAGGAGGTCTTCCGCGTCGTCGACGCCGCCTTCGCCCAGCGCCGCAAGTCCCTCCGTGCGGCACTTGCCGGATGGGCTGGTTCGCCGGCCGCGGCGGAGGCCGCCCTCGTCGCCGCGGACGTGGACCCGCGGACCAGGGGAGAGCAGCTCGACGTCGCCGACTTCGCCCGGATCGCCTCCGCGGGAGCAGGACGAGGTGCTGGCTAGGGTGATGCCATGACCTCGGCCCCCCTCGTGCCCGGCCCCGTGACGGTGCGGGTCCCCGCCAAGGTCAACCTGGAGCTCCTCGTCGGGCCGCTGCGCGACGACGGCTACCACTCCCTGTCCACCGTGTACCACGCGGTGAGCCTCTACGACGAGGTCACCGTGGGTGTCGCCGACGAGTGGGGGGTCAGCGTCTCGGGTCCGCTCGCCGCCTCCGTGCCGGTCGGCGAGGACAACCTCGCGCTGCGAGCGGCGCGGCTGCTGCAGGACCGCTTCGACGGCCAGCCGGTGCACGTGAGCATCCGCAAGGGGATCCCGGTCGCCGGCGGGATGGCCGGCGGCTCGGCCGATGCCGCTGCGACCCTCGTGGCGCTCGACCACCTCTGGGAGCTCGGCCTCGACAAGGAGGGGCTCGAGGACGTGGGGGCCGACCTCGGCAGCGATGTCCCCTTCCTCGTGACGGGCGGCACCGCGGTGGGCAGCGGCCGCGGCGAGCTGTTGGCACCGGTACTCGCGCGCGGCACCTACCACTGGGTGCTCGCGCTCGCGGAGGGGGGCCTCTCGACGCCGGAGGTGTACGCCGAGTGCGACCGCCTGCGCCGTGGCACGGACGTGCCCGAGCCGGTCGCCAACCCGGCCCTCATGGCCGCCCTGCGCACGGGTGACCCGCGCGAGCTCGCGCCGCAGCTGGCCAACGACCTCCAGGAGGCCGCGGTCTCGCTGCGGCCCGCACTCGCAGAGGTGCTCGCCTCGGGCATGGAGTACGGCGCCCTCGGCGGGGTGGTGTCCGGCTCGGGACCGACCATCGCCTTCCTCGTCGAGGACAACGAGGCCGGCATCGACCTGGCCGTCGCCCTCACGGCGTCGGGGGTCGTGCGCGACGTCCGGAGGGCGACCGGACCCGTCCACGGCGCTCACGTCATCCCCCACCGGGTCGACTGACCACCGGCCGCTGCCCCGGTCGGCGGGCCCTGCTCGCAGGCCGGGTAGGGTCACGCGGTGGCCAGTCTCGTCTCGGTCGAGCGCGCGTCCCTCGCGCTCGGCACCGCCCAGGTGCTCGACGCCGTCTCGCTCGGCGTCGGCGGAGGCGACCGGATCGGTGTCGTCGGCCGGAACGGGGGAGGGAAGACCACCCTGCTGCGCGTGCTCGCCGGGATCCTCGGTGTCGACGCGGGGCGGGTCGCGCGGGTCGGTGGCCTGACCACCGGAGTGCTGACCCAGGACGACACCCTCCCCCGGGGCGCGAGCGTCCGTGCGGTGGTGCTCGGTGATCTCGCCGAGCACGAGTGGGCTGCCCGACCCCGTGTGCGTGACGTCCTCACCGGTCTCCTCGGCGGGCTCGACGCTCCCGTCGTCGGCGGCCTCGACGGGCCGGTCGGCCAGCTGTCGGGAGGGGAGCGGCGACGGGTCGCCCTGGCAGCGCTGCTCGTCGCTGCGCCCGACCTGCTCCTCCTCGACGAGCCGACCAACCACCTCGACGTCGAGGGCGTGGCCTGGCTGGCCGCGTACCTCGCCGGCGTCCACGGCCGACCCGACACGGGGCTCGTCGTCATCACCCACGACCGGTGGTTCCTCGATGCCGTCGCGACCCGCACGTGGGAGGTCGACGCCGGTCGGGTGCACCAGTACGAGGGCGGGTACGCCGCCTACGTCCTCGCCCGCGCCGAGCGCCAGCGGATGGCCGGCGTCCTCGCCGAGCGTCGCGACAACCTCCTGCGCAAGGAGCTGGCCTGGCTGCGCCGGGGAGCCCCCGCCCGCACGAGCAAGCCGAGGTTTCGTGTCGAGGCCGCGAACGCGCTGATCGCCGACGAGCCGCCGCCCCGCGACGACGTCGAGCTGATGCGGTTCGCGACGACCCGTCTGGGCAAGAACGTCGTCGACCTCGTCGACGCCACGGTCGCGGTCGGCGACCGAGTGCTGCTCGACCGGGTCACCTGGCGCCTCGGGCCGGGCGATCGGATCGGCCTGGTCGGCGTCAACGGCGCGGGCAAGTCGACCCTGCTGAGGGCCGTGGCCGGTGAGCACCCGCTGGCTGCGGGCACCCGCACGGTCGGGGTCACCGTCCGCCTCGCGATGCTGACCCAGGAGGTCCGCGAGCTCGACGCCTGGCGCGAGCGGCGCGTCATCGAGGCCGTCGAGGACGTCCGGTCCGTGGTGCGGCTCGGTCGCACCGAGCTCTCGGCCTCCCAGCTCGCCCAGCGGTTGGGGTTCACCGGCCCCCGCCAGCAGACCCGCGTGGGCGACCTCTCGGGGGGTGAGCGCCGACGCCTCCAGCTCACCCGGCTGCTCATGGACGAGCCGAACGTCCTCCTGCTCGACGAGCCGACGAACGACCTCGACATCGAGACCCTCACCTCGCTCGAGGACCTGCTCGACGGGTGGGCCGGCACGCTCGTCGTCGTCTCGCACGACAGGTACCTCCTCGAGCGGGTCTGCGACCGGCAGATGGCGCTGCTCGGCGATGGTCGGCTGCGTGACCTCCCCGGTGGTGTCGAGGAGTACCTCCGGCTTCGCGGCGAGCTCGTCGCGCGGGGGGAGGGGGTGCGGTCCGAACTTGCCCATGCCGCGGACCGGCCGGAACCCTCCGAGCCCGCCGGGCCCACCCCGCCGGCGTCCCCGGGCCCGTCACCGGCCGAGGTGCGCGAGGCGCGCAAGGCGATGGCGCGCGTGGAGCGCCAGCTCTCCCGACTGGCCGAGCGCGAGGACCGCCTCCACGCGGCGATGGCCGAGTCCGCGACCGACCACGAGCGCGTGCTCGGTCTCAACCGTGAGCTCAGGGACGTCGTCGACGAGCGCGAGGCGCTCGAGCTCGAGTGGCTCGCGGCAGCCGACGTCGTCGGCTGAGTCAGGGGGTCGGCGACTCGAAGGGGCGCAGCAGCCGACGCAGCAGGTCCGCGAGCGTGTCGCGCTCGGCGGGGTCGAGCTCGGCGAGGAGCTCGTGCTCGTCGGCGATCAGCTCGGCGAGGGCGGCGTCGACGGTCCGGATACCCTCGTCGGTGAGCCGGACGATGACACCGCGCCGGTCGTTGGGCGCCGGGCGCCGCTCGACGAACCCGCGCGCGACGAGCCGGTCGACCCGGTTGGTCATGGTGCCGCTCGTCACCAGGGTCTCCGCCACCAGCTGTCCCGGGCTCAGCTCGTGCGGGCTGCCGGTGCGCCGCAGCGCGGACAGCACGTCGAACTCCCAGCTCTCCAGGCCGCGGCCGGCGAACGCACGGCCACGGGCCAGGTCGAGCCGTCGGGCCAGCCGCGAGACGCGGGAGAGCACCTCGAGGGGTGTGACGTCGAGGTCCGGCCGTTCTCGTCGCCAGGCGGAGACGATACGGTCGACATCGTCAGCGGCCATGCCACCGACTGTACTCGCGTCAAGTTTCTTGACGTCGAGATTCAGGGGGCGTCGTGCCGTCGGCCCGACCACGCAGGAGGAGTCGATGAGGGAGCAGCCCAGCTGGGACCCGGGCGCGTACGCCCGCTTCACCGCCGAGCGGAGCCGGCCCTTCGCCGACCTGTCCGCACGCATCGGCGCGGAGCGCCCCGCGCTCGTCGTCGACCTGGGGTGCGGCAACGGGCCCGCGACGCTGACGCTCGCCGACCGGTGGCCCGGTGCGCGCGTGGTCGGCGTCGACGCCTCGGAGCCGATGCTCGAGGCCGCGCGCGACCTCGACGCCGACGGCCGGGTCGAGTGGGTGCAGTCAGACCTGCGCGACTGGGACCCGGCATCCCTGGGGCAGGCTCCCGACGTCGTCGTGACCAGCTCGACGCTCCAGTGGGTGCCCGGCCACCTCGACCTGTTGCCGACGTGGGTCGAGGCGCTGGACGACGGTGGCTGGTTCGCGCTCCAGGTGCCCGGCAACTTCGACGCCCCGAGCCACCGCCTCATGCGTGAGGTCGCCGAGCGGCACGAGCGGGCGGGGGAGCTCACCGCGGCCCTCGACCTGCCGGCGGTCGGCGAGCCGGCGACCTACCACCGCTTCCTCTCCCGCCTCGGCTGCGACGTCGATGCCTGGGAGACCACCTACCTGCACGTCCTGGACGTCGAGCGCGAGCAGGCCCACCCGGTCCTGCACTGGGTGCGGGCCACCGGGCTGCGGCCGGTGCTCGACATCCTCGAGGACGAGGAGGAGCTCCAGCGGTTCCTCGACCCCTATGCCGAGGCGCTCGACGAGGCCTACCCACGAAGTGGCGAGGGCGTCTACTTCCCGTTCCGGCGGGTCTTCGCGGTCGCGCACAAGCGCTGACCGGGCCGGTCACTCCCGGTCGAGGGTCCCCGACGTGAGGGCGGGCTTGGGCTCGAGGCCGGTCAGGCCGTTCCACGCGAGGTTGACGACGTGGGCGGCCACCTCCTGCTTCTTGAACTTCCGGTTGTCGAGCCACCACTGACCGGTCAGCGCGATCATCCCGACGAGCATCTGCGCGTACATCGGGGCCGCCTTGGGGTCGAGCCGGTGCCGCTTGAACTCGGCCGCGAGGATGTGGTCGACCTGGCTCGAGATGTCGCTCATCAGGCTCGCGAACGAGCCGGTCGCCTGGCCCGCCGGGCTGTCTCGGACGAGGATGCGGAAGCCGTCGGTGGACGACTCGACGTAGTCGAGCAGCGCGAGCGCTGCCCGCTCGATGATCTGCCGCGAGGTGCCGCCGGAGTCGAGGGCGTCCGTCACCGCCGCGAGGAGCCCCTCGATCTCACGGTCGACGACGACCGCGTAGAGGCCCTCCTTGCCGCCGAAGTGCTCGTACAGGACCGGCTTGGACACCCCGGCCGAGGCCGCGATCTCCTCGACGGTGGCGCCCTCGAATCCTCTGTCGGCGAAGTGCTTGCGCCCGATGCCGATGAGCTGTTCGCGGCGCTCCCGGCCCGTCATCCGGGACCGCGACCCCCGCGCCTTCTTCGCGGTCGACTCCTCACTCACCTCGTCATTGTGTCAAGAAGGCTCCTCGGGCACGCCCGGGCGCCGAGGGGCGGACCGACAACGTCGGTTCCGTGCGACTACCGGTGGCCGGGTGAGGGACGATCGGTCTGTGAGCGCAGCGCAGGGCACGGGCACGACTGAGGTCCGACGCCGCAGGTCGGTCCGACACCGGCTCGGTGCCGTGCTGCTCGCGACCGTCGGCGTCGTACTGCTCGCCGCCGCCTCCGCGCTGACCCTCGCCGTCACCCATCTCGACGCGAAGGTCGGACGGATCGACGGTGTGTTCCAGGGCATCCCGCAGCGCCCCCCCGTCCCGTCCGAGGCCCGTGGTGCCACGACCGTCCTCGTCGTCGTGACCTACCGGGAGCCCGTCGGTCCCGCCGGCTCCGGCGCGCCGGCCGATGCCGGCGCAGCCCCCGGCGACGCCGTGATGCTGTTGCACCTCGACGCCGCGCGGAGTGCCGCGGTGGTCGTGGCGCTACCGCGGGACACCTGGGTCGACATCCCGGGTCACGGTCGGGGAACCGTCGGCGACTCCTTCGCCATGGGGGGGCCCCGGCTCGCCGTCGAGACCATCGAGCGGATGACCGGTCTCCGGGTCGACCACGCCGCGGTCACGGACTGGGCGGACTTCGCCGCTCTCGCCGACACGGTCGGGGGGATCGAGGTCGACGTGCCGCCGACCGTGCTCGCCCCCGTGACCGGCGACGACGCCGTCCGATGGCTCGACGGTGACAGGCTGCTCCGGTTCGTGGGCCCCGCGGGTACGCCGGGCGAGGAGCTCCAGCGGATCGCGCGCCAGCAGATCGTGCTGCGGGCGACGATGCAGCGAACCCTGCATCAGGAGATGAGGACGCAGCCGCTCCTGCTCTACCGCTTCCTCGACGTCGTCACGGACCACCTGGCCATCGACGACACCTGGTCGAGGTGGGACATCGCGAAGCTCCTGATGTCGATGCGGGACTTCCGGTCGACCGACATCTGCTACCTGACGGCGCCGGTCTCGGTGGGCACGTCAGACTCCGGTCGTGCCGTCCTGCGCCCGGAATCGGGTGCGGCGGAGGCGCTCTGGGCCGAACTCGCGAGTGACCGCCCTCCCACCCTCTGCACCGCGGAGGGCGCCGCGGGGTGAGCAGAGAAGAGGCTGCTGAGCCTCCTGTGCACCCGTGGGGAGCCTGTGACGCGATGTCTCCGTGAACTGCGGGTGCAAATAGCACGTTGGAGCCATACCGCTACGGAGGACACGCCCCTAGGGTGGAAGTGATCGCAGACGACGTCTCGTGCGGCGGAGGCGATCACCGACAAAGCAGGGTGTCGACGTTCGTCCGACGGACGATCAAAAACTCCTTGAACTCCATCGATTGCAGGGATCGAAAAGTTCGATGAGCATATTGCAGGGGATTGTCGCGCGCCCATGGGCAGCGCAGCGCAGCGATGCGCATATTTCACTCGCCGATTTCGGCCACGAACCGGTCAGCCGTTCGCTGGCCCCGTGGGAGCGGCAGTACCGGCTGACGGTGCTCGCCGTCGACGTGGGCGTGGCGGTTGTCGCGCTCCTTGCGGGCCTGTGGGCACGCCAGGTCGTCCTCGGCTCCGAGGCGAGCCTGTGGGGCTCGCCCACGGTCATGCGGACGACGCTGCTCGTCGTCGTCGCGACGTGGCTCCTCGTGCTGCTGACGCGCGGCGCGTACGCCGTTCGCTTCATCGGAGCGGGCACCGAGGAGTACCGGGCCGTCATGGGCGCGGGGGTCAGGCTCGTCGCGCTCGTGGCCTTCGCCTCCTTCGCGCTTCAGCTCGAGTTCTCGCGTGGCGTGCTCCTCGTCGCGGTGCCGATGATGGTCGGGGGGACCGTCCTCGGCCGGTGGGGCTTGCGCCGTCGCCTGGCCACCGCCCGGCGCTCGGGGGAGTGCCTGCGCTCGGCCGTGCTCGTCGGGGACTGCCGCGCGGTCCTCGACGCCGCTCGGCGGGTCAAGGCCGACCCGGCTGCGACCGGGCTCGAGGTCGCGGGCGTCTGCGTCACCGACCCCGGTGACCCCATGCTCTTCTCCGACGAGTTCGCCGACATCGTCGTCCTCGGTGGCGAGGAGGACGCCCTCGACGCCGTCGACCGCGTCGGCGCAGAGGTCGTCGCCGTCTCCAGCAGCCCGACGATGGCCGGCCACGCCCTCCGGCGCCTCGGCTGGGCCCTCGAGCAACGCGACGTCGACCTGCTCATCGCTCCCGGAATCGTCGATGTCGCCGGCCCGCGGCTGAGCCTGCGTCCGGCGAGCGGCCTGCCGATGCTCCACCTCGAGCGTCCGGTCTCCAGCGGACTGCGCATGGAGGTCAAGATGGGTGTGGACCGGGTCGTCTCGGCTGTTGCCCTGCTCGCGCTGGCGCCGGTCCTCTTCGTCATCGCCCTGCTCATCCGGTGGGACTCGCCGGGTCCGGCGCTGTTCCGCCAGTCACGCGTCGGTGAGGGCGGCCGCGTCTTCCCCATCTACAAGTTCCGCACCATGGTGCCGGACGCCGACGGCCGGCTCGGGGACCTCGCCGCCGGGCACGACGGGAACGACGTGCTCTTCAAGCTCCGCCGCGACCCCCGCGTGACCCGGGTCGGAGCCTTCCTCCGTCGCTACTCGATCGACGAGCTGCCGCAGCTGATCAACGTGTTGCGTGGCGAGATGTCACTCGTCGGACCGCGGCCCCCGCTGCCGCGCGAGGTCGACGAGTACGAGAGCGACGCCGTGCGCCGTCTACGGGTCCGTCCCGGGATGACCGGCTTGTGGCAGGTGTCCGGACGCAGCGACCTGTCCTGGATCGACTCGGTGCGACTGGACCTCTGGTACGTCGACAACTGGTCGCTGGCCCTCGATGCCCAGATCCTCGTCCGGACGGTCAGAGCCGTCCTCCAGGGGAAGGGGGCCTACTGATGACCGCCGCGCCGCTGAGCCCGTTCTCCGGGGCCGAGTTCCCCCACGGACCCCTCGTCGCCAACGACGAGCAGGCCCGCGCCGACGCCCGTTTCGGTCGGGGGGACGGGCCGACGTTGCTCGTCGCCTCGACGGGCGGCCACCTCGAGCAGCTGCTCCGACTCCGTCAGCGGCTCGCGCCGTCGTCCGGCCCGTGGGAGTGGGCCACCTTCGACGGCGAGCAGCCCCGTGCCCTGCTTCGGGGCGAGACGGTGCACCACGTCGACTACATCAAGCCGCGTGACGTCACGGCAGCGCTGCGCGCTCTCCCGTCCGCCCTGCGCATCGTCCAACGGGGCGGCTACCGGGCCGTGGTCTCGACCGGGTCGGGCATCGCCGTTCCGTTCTTCCTCGCCGCGCGCCTCCACAACGTGCCGAACTACTACATCGAGAGCGCGGCACGCTCCCTCGGGCCGAGCCTCACGGGGAAGTTGGTCCGGCGGATCCCGGGCACCCGTCTGTTCACGCAGTACCCCGAGTGGGCCGACGAGAAGTGGCACTACTGCGGCTCCCTCTTCGACGGCTTCGAGAACGCGGGGTCCGCCGCGGCGCGGCTCGGCGAGACCTCGGCGCCCGGACGGGTGGTCGTGACCCTCGGGACCATGCCCGAGTACGGCTTCCGACGCGCCGCCGAACGGCTCACGACCCTCCTGCCGGAGGTCTGCGCGGCCGACGCCGAGGTGCTCTGGCAGACCGGTGCGACCGACGTGAGCGGGCTCGGGATCTCCGGCCACGACCAGATCCCCGCCGACGAGCTGCGGGCCGCCATCCACGACGCCGACCTCGTCGTCTCGCACGGGGGGATCGGCTCGGCCCTGACCGCCCTGGATGCCGGACGCACCCCGGTGATGCTGCCGCGCCGGGTGGCCTTCGGTGAGCACGTCGACGACCACCAGGTGATGATCTGCAGCCTGCTCGGGGACCGCGGGATCGCCGTGTCCCGCGAGGTCGACGTGCTCGGTGCGGACGACCTGTGGGCGGCGGCGCACTCCTCGACCCGTGCCTCGGCTGTCCAGCAGATGACCCTCGAGCCGGCCGCGCCGGCCGCGGCGGACCGCACGGCGCGTCATCGCGGCGCCCTGTCCGGCATCTTCGACCCGGCCGGCTCGCGGCGCGCCGCCTGACCGGGCCGCTCCGGGCCGGGAGCTGCCGGCTCGGCCCGGCGGATCGACTACGCTCGGGTGGCCTCGCCTCGGGGCGACGGTCCCCGGTTGGTCTGCTGGTAGGGCCCGCCTGACTTTGAATCAGGACAAGCGACGTAGGTTCGATTCCTACCCGGGGAGCCGACAAATCACCCTCTGACCTGCGCATTCACCGGAGCCCGCGTACCGCCGCCCGAGGCTCCGCCGGCCCGCTTGCTAACAGGTTTGCTAACAGCAGCCCCGTTCTGGCCCTCCTGAGACCGCCCATCCGCCGCCGACGCCGCCTCCCCGATGACCTGGGCGAACACGTCCGCGACCCCGGACGCCTGATCCCTCAACACGTGGGCGTAGACCCGCAACGTGATCGCTGGGTCGACGTGACCGAGCCGTGCCGCGACGACGTGCACCGGCACCCCGGCCCGCAGGAGCAGCGTGGCGTGCGTGTGTCGCAGGTCGTGGAACCGGATGCGCGGCAACGGGGGCGACCCCGAGCGGTTGGTGTGCTCCGCGATGACCCGGCGCATGACCTCACCCGGACGGTCCGGAGGAAGCTGCGAACCCAGCTCGGTCAGGAACACCCGACCCGCGCCACGCCAAGACCCGTCCGCGAAACGGCGCTCGTCCTCCTGGCGAGCCCGCCAGGACCGCATGACCGCCACGGTTCCCGCGTCGAGGCTGACCGTCCGCACCCGGCCGCTCTTGGTGGTTCCGTCGACGCGCCGGCCGGCGACAATCGCGACCGTGCCCCGCACCACGATGTGCGGCGTTTCGTCGCCCAGGTCGACGTCCTCCCAGTGCAAGAACAGCAGCTCGCCGCGGCGAGCACCCGTGAACGCCGCCAGATGGAAGAGCGGATGAAGCCGCTCACCATTCAGTGCGTGCAAGAAGGCCGCGAGCTGCGAGGCGTCCCACACCCGGTCGGGCATCTGCGCCTGCATGACCTCGACGCGCGGACGCTTGGCCCGCAGCACCGGGTTGGACGTGAGCAGCTGCTCGACCACCACGGCATCGTTGAACGCCTTCCGCAGCACCGCGTGGACGTACCCCACGGTCCGGGGCGACAGCGGCCGTCCGCCCTTGCCTCCATCGCGCAGCAGCGTCGCGTACAGGGTGGTCAGGGTCGCCGGCCGGACGCTCTGCAGAGGCGTGCGGCCCAGGTGGGGGATGACGTAGGACTCCACCAACCGCCGGTAGTCCTCGTGGGTCTTGGGCTTGACCTCCACCCGGTGGGTTTCCAGCCAGTCGCGGAGGTACTTCGCCACCGTGAGCCGGCTACGGGTCACGTACTCCCCACGACGAGCCGCCACCCTCGCTCGGTCTCGCGCTGCCTTGGCCTCGGCCTCCGTCGCGAACCCACCGACCCACGTGGGCTTGCTGAGGCCCGTCTGCGGGTTCGGCACCCGGATGACGTAGGACCACGACCTGCCGCGCTTCATCACGCCGTCACGCAGCTGGGCCATCACGACGCCCGGGGCAGCAGGCTGTCCACGAACTCGCGAAGGTCCTTGCCCCGCACCCGGCGGGAACCGTCGATGCGGACCGAAGGCAGCGCCCCGGACTGCATGAGCGCATAGACCTTCGACCGGCTAAGGCTCAGGAAGCGAGCAACCTCCGGGACCCGGTACAGCAACCTGTCATCCATGACAGCGTCCTCTCTCTAGACGATTGGGGTTGGTCTGTTCGCCTCGCCACTGGTCGTACTCGCGTGCGCGGGCCGCGGCGGCGAGGGCGAGGGCTTCTTCGGCGGCGTCGCGCCAGCCGGTGCCGAGGTAGGTCCAGGAGCCGATGACGATGGTGGTGTCGTCCTCGTCGTCGGCCAGGAGCCGGCGCTCGAGGTCGCGGGTGTCGATGGGTTCCCCGGTGCGGCGGGACTCGGCCGTGACCCGTTGCCAGCGCACACGTGCCCGGCGCAGGGCTCCGAGGGTGACGGAGTAGCGGCGGGACTTGGTGCCGAAGTGGCCGCGGAAGCCGAGCATGTGCACCCAGCGGCTCATCCGCTGGTAGTCGTGGTCCTCGCCGTGGTGTCCTACGGCGCGGTCGGCCAGGTCGGAGCAGGCGGCTCGGAAGGCGGCAATGTGTGGGCGGTGCTGGCCCTCGCCGCGGAGACCGGAGACGTCCTTGGTCGCGTACTTCGCCAGGTAGCCGGCCACCTGCCCGGGAGTCAGCGCCGCGGTGGGGTCGTCGACCCGGTGCCCGGGGGTGACCACGCGGACGTCGAGCTGGGCACCCCAGGCCAGGACGCGCGGGCTGTCGTCGTCATCGACGGGATCGGCCAGGACGGTCACACCCGGAACCGTCTCGCGCACGAGAGCCGCGAGCGTCGGGCCGTCCAGGCTCGTGGGTGCGGGTGCGCCGATCCCCGCCGCGGCGGGCCCGTCGAGGCGGACCAGGGCGTGGAAATGCACCAGGCCGCGGTCCTGGTACTCCGCGACCTTGGCGTACTGGACCGACGCCCGCTCGCCCAGTTGGGACTCGGAAACGCCGAGGTAGCCGGCGACGGCTCGGCGCAGAGCGATGGTCGTGCGCCGCCACAGCTCGGGGGCGTGCCACTGCCACATCACGGCCGAGGCGGTGTCGTGACACTCCGGACAGAACGGGGCGCCGGAGCGGGCGTCGCCGGGCTCGTGAACGGCGGTGCACCACTGCGGCCGTCTGTGCGGGCAGCGGGTTCGGTCGTCCCGACGCCGGGGCCGGCACGCCCTGCCTCCGCGTTGGCCGTGCACGAGCCCGAACGAGGGGGCGGTGAAGGTCGCAAACAGGAGCGGGTTGTCCGCAACCTGCGCCGGCACCGTCTTGCCGCCGGCGACCCCGGCGCTGATGAGGGCGAAGGTGTCTCGGGCGTAGGTGCGTGAGCAGGCCGGGCAGAGGTGCGCCCTCCGGTTGCCGCAGGGCCGGTACAGCACCCCCAGCGGTGCGTCGGTCGAGCGGAACGTCGAGAGCACCTCCCCGGTGCGGGCGTCGACCGTCGTCGAGGACCCCGCGAGCCGGACCGGATGGGCGCAGTTGTGAACCGCGGCGAGGGTGTCGCACAGGGCACCAGCGGTGCCGTCCCGGAAGCGGGCGACGAGCCCGGACAGGTCCAGGCCCGCGTCGAGTTCCAGCGGCGCGTCCTCACCGAAGCCACCGAACTCCGAACGCGTGCGTGGGTCAGCAGGGTGGGTCACGGGTGGCCACCCCTTCCCGAGGGTGTGCCGGGTGACTAGTGCGACCCCGTCACCCGGCACACCCGGTCCAGGGCGGCCAGATCGCCGATCCCGTCTCTAGGCCCCTGGGGGTCGCTCAGGAGACGAACTAGCAGGCGCGAAGGAGAGTCATGTGCGGCGATGTTGTGTGCGGCCACTGGCCAGGGTGGGGAGCCGACCCCCGGGCGATGCCATCGAGTGGGTGTGCACCTGCTTGCTTCAGCCAATGTGACGCCTGGCCGAGCCTTCGTTCAAGGAGAAGCCAGACACAGTTGCCGCAACCGTGTCCTTCGCGGCGAAGGACGCACCTGGCCGCCTGCGCGGCCTCGGTCGGTTCACGTTTAGCCGCGCGCCGCTTGGCAAGCGGTGAAGAAGTGGTAACGAGGCACAGCCAGCTGAAGCGAACCCTATGACCGGCACGTCAAAGAGTGTAAATTCGCGCACGGCGGCGCGCCGCCCAGATGAGGGAGGGGTCATGCATCGTCACTGGGGTAGCGAGGACGCAGCAGAACGCAGGCCTGGAGGACGTCGCGGACGACGCGCTGCCGGCACGATGGCCATCGGCGTAGCGGCGGCAACTGCCATCATCGCGTCCGGTTCAAGTCCGGCTGCAGGCGCAGCTGCTCCCTCTGTGGCTGCGGCTATCAATCAAGCTGTCGAGCAGCGCGGCAGCCTCCTAGACATCCCTGCGGTTCGTGCCGCAGTGGTTGTCGACACGGAAGGAGTCGTCACCGGCAGTTACGCAGGCAAGCCGTACGCCGAGATCGAGGACATGCTGCGCATGGCTCGCGACCGCGGGCAGAGCGGCGAGGAGCTGGTCGCGTATGACGTTCGCCATGACGATCAACGCTCCGTGGTGCAGTTGGCGAGGACCCACGAGGCGAGCTTCGCGGGATACTCGCTGCGGGATGGTGCGGCGTGGATCGGTTTCGTCGGGGTGGTGCCGGGGGATGTCGCTGCCGCTGCCGCGAAAGTGGAGGGCGTCACGGTCGAGGGAAACCGGCCCTTCGCCGCGGACCAGTTGAGCGAAATGCAGGAGGTTGCGACCAACGCGTTGGCGGCAACCATAAAGGCCGACCTCACCGGCTCCGTCGATGCCCGCACGGGGACGCTACTCATCAGTACAGACGCCGCACAGTCAGAAGTTGTCAAGGTGGCCGAAGCCGCAATCGCAGATGCTCACTTGCCCATGCCGAGGGTTGCTGTTGAGTTCGAAGAAGACGCAGCTAGGGCCTCTGACGACAGACAGCGAGGCGGCGGCTTCCTCAATGGGAACTCAGCCAATTGCACCGCTGGCTTCTCTATCATTGCGACTGGCGGCACCAAGCGCATGGCCACCGCGGGGCACTGCGTGCGAGCCAACCCCAGCGGAGGAACGTATCGATTACATCCTGTGGACGGCAGCTCTTCCACAGGCTTCAACCCAGGTTGGTACGTGGAGGGCTCCCGGGGTGACAGCGGTTACGTCACGCATGGCGCGTTCACTCCCGTCGAGACGTTCTACTACGACTACAACGTCAAGCGCTACGTTTATCGGCAGCGCTATCAGAGCAACATCATTGAGGGCGACCGTGTTTGCCACTATGGTCGTACGACGGGAGCATCATGCGCCTACGTCGACAATACGGATTTCACCATCACCTTTGATGGGATCGC
The DNA here is from genome assembly GCA_963730165.1 of uncultured Actinomycetota bacterium. GTDB lineage: Bacteria > Actinomycetota > Actinomycetes > Actinomycetales > Dermatophilaceae > DASSQJ01. The sequence continues at coordinate 483,580 of CAVSQS010000005.1, read as the reverse complement.
ACATCAACACACGATTCGCATGGATGCATTCGTCGATCAAGCCGGCGACAGTGGCGGCCCCTGGTACTATGGAAACGACGCGTATGGAGTGCATTCCGGCAACAGCGGCTCCGGGTGCGGCTTCTTGAACAACGACCGCTGCTCCGTTTTCAGTCCGCTATGGCTGATGAACTCGGCGGGCCTAACGGTGATGGTCCAGTGAAACGCCTCGGCGCGAGCATTCTTTGCGCAGGGTTTGCCGCCACGCTATCCGCCTGTAGTAGCTCGGTAGCGCCCGAAAGCAAGGCGCCCACTTCGAGCGCGCCCTCATCGAGCACCCAAGGAGCGACCGGGCCAAACGGGTCGAGCATCACCTTGCTCGAAGGTGACAACTCAGCGGTGTTGATCGCGAGCAACCAGGGCGACGCATCGTCCCTTCTAGCACACACCAGGGTCGCTCGGGACGCAATGACAACGTGCCTCACCGATTCCGAGGGCCACCCGCTCGCCTTGCCCCCGAACACGAAGCTCGAAGGTGCTGGGGACGCGGTGGTCGTGGTGGCGGAGAATGGCGAACGGTTCGCAATCGGGGACGAGATTGCCGGGGGCGGCTCTTTGCAGTCTGCCGATGAAATAGCTGCAAACTATGGAGCCGGCCTCCCCACTGAGTGCGGCGCCGCCCCTTGGCTTGTGATCCACGACGGCCTACAGGCCTATAGGGAGTCCTGAACCGAAGGTACTCGCACAAGCGCGTCGACGACCGGACGCCGTCTGCGGTGGACGCGGAGGCACGGCCGCCGGCGCGGCTTAACACGGCGAGGAGCCAGTGTGTGGCTCGGGAGGACTTTCTGTACTGGCTCAAGGCGGCGCTTCGCGCCGCGGCGTAGCTCGGCGGCGGGGCCCCGCGACAGGGACCCCCGCGCTGCGGGCGCTTCGCGCCCTCCGCGCACCCCCATCGCACCCCACCCCCTCGCCGCGCACAGCACCGAACGACGCGCATGGCCTGGCCGAGGCGTCCTCACCCACCGAACCGCCGACCCACGCCGAGCCTCCGCCCGACTCCGGACCGCATCAAGGGCGGCCGCGCCGTCGCTCCGCGATGTCCTGCGGCCACCCTTGACCCGGGCACTCCGCCGGCCTCTCCTGCTCCGCTATGGGTCGGTGGCTCTCCTTGTCGCCGCACCGCTCCTTGCTAACGGATTGCTAACAGGCCGGCAAACCGAGGGGGACGTCGGTGGACCGCCGACCGCCATCCTGAGCACGAACGCCCAGCAGGACACCACCGCCGGACACCTGCCCCGCATCTTTGAATCAGGATTAGCGACGTAGGTTCGATTCCTACCCGGGGAGCTGTGGGGCGCCGGGCAGCCTCGGGTCGGGACCGCCCGGGCCGCGACCGGCTCCCCCGAGGTCCTCGACCGGGGGTGCCTAGCCCGAGGCCGGCTGGAGCACGAAGTCGTAGTGCGCGGTCACGAAGGGCACGTCGACGGAGGTGCCGTCGGGCGCGGTGCCGGGGCCGTGCTCGACGAACCGGGTGATCAGCTCCTCCTTGACGCCGAACACGACGTCGTCGTCGAGGTAGTCGGTGCCCTCGGCGAACAGGTGCGTGACCAGACGCTCGTACCCGTCCTCCTCGAGGAGGAAGTGGATGTGGGACGGCCGGAAGTAGCTGATGTCCGTGCGGGCGACGAGGTCACCGACCGGGCCGTCCATCGGGATCGCGTAGCCGAGCGGGACGATGCTGCGGATGCAGTACGTGCCGTCCTCGCGGGTGCGGTACTTGGCGCGCAGCCGGGCCTCCTCGACGTCCAGCTGGGCCTCGTAGGTCCCGTTCGCGTCGGCCTGCCACACGTCCAGCACGGCCCCGGCGATCGGCTCACCGGTCAGCGACCTCACCGTGCCGGTGACGAAGAACGGGGTGCCCTCGATCCCTTCGGACATGTCCCAGCCGTAGGGTGCGGGCGGCGAGCCGTCGATGTGGAAGGGCCCGAGGACCGTCGCCGGTGTCGCACCGGGTCCGAAGCGGTTGTTCATCTGGACCACGAGCATGCTGAGCCCCAGGACGTCGGAAGCCAGGATGAACTCCTCACGCTTGTCGTCGCTGATCTGGCCGACCCGGGTCAGCCACTGCATCCCGGCCATCCACTCCTCCTCGCTGAGCCGGACCTCGCGTGCGAAGTCGTGCAGGTGACGCACCAGGCCGGTGAGCACCTCCGCGAGCCGGGGGTCGTGGGCGGTCCCCCACCGGGCGACGGCGAGGTCGGTGATGTTGTCTTCGGTGGCGTAGCTCATCGGGGCCTGCTCTGCTCGACGGGGAATTCGGGATGCGCTGGGTCCGGGGGCGGCCGGGTCGACGCGTTCTCGGCATGTGGCGACGGTGCGCCGAGGGTCGCTCGGCTGGACACACTCTGGTCGCAAACCGCCGCGGACACCACCCCCGCAGCGCCCGAGGACCACTCGGACTGCGCAGGTCGTCACCGTCGGGCCGCGGCGCGCCCCTCCTCGAAGAAGGCGGCGACCGCGGCCGCGGTCGGCAGGTCGGCGCCGGCACGCGTCGCACCGAACGAGGCGTTCCAGAACGCGCCCTCGCGCCGCTCCCAGGGGCCGACGTACGCGTAGGGCGCGGGGTGCTCGCCGTCGCCCGCGGACACCCCGTAGTTCACCTCGTCGAGGGCGTAGCCGAGATCGAAGTGCTCTGGCCACAGCACCGGCTCGGTGTCGGGCGCGAAGGCGCGCAGAGCCGCATCCCCTCGCTCGAGCCACCCGAGGACGAGGCCCCGCGCCTCCGGGTCGAGGGCGAGCGTCTCGTCCGGGTGGACGCCGGAGCCGTCGCCGTAGATCCCGGGGGCGCCGACGCTCGCGCCGACCGTGTCCGCGAGCCCGCGGCAGGTGCCCTCCAGTGGGGTCCGGCCACCGGCCCACACGAGGTCTCCGCCCTCGACCCTCACCGAGGACGCCGTGCCGCCGAAGCCACCGGGGACGACACGCAGCCGGATGGTGCCCGAGGACGCGTACTGCGGACCCGCGATGACCAGCTCCGCGACCCCGTGGAGCGAGCGACGCGTCGTGACGAGTGCGAGCTCGTCCATGGAGACCTCCCGTGTCGTGCCGCGACCGGTTCGCGGCTCTCTCGTCCCATCCGTCGTGGCACGGCCGGTGCAAGCGTGACACGGACCACCGGGCCACGGAGCGCAGCAGCGGGGAGCCGCATCCTCTCGCGTCGGGCGGGCGTGGGGATCCGCAAAAACCACAAAAACGGGTGCCCGAATCTCTTTACAAGTGACCGATCTAGTGGTTCCATGGACGAATCGGCCCGAGACGGGCACCGAGGAACCGGGACGAGGGAGTCCGATGTACGCAGCGGAGCGTCAGCAGCGCATCCTCACCGAGGCGCGCCGTGCCGGCCGGGTCGAGGTCGCAGTCCTCTCGGACGCGCTCGGCGTCGCCGCCGAGACGGTGCGGCGCGACCTCACCGCGCTCGAGCGCCGTGGGTCGCTGCGGCGGGTGCACGGGGGTGCCATCCCCGTGGAGCGCCTCGAGCTCGAGCCCACCCTCGCCACCCGATCGACCCGTCACGCCGAGGTCAAGCGCCGCATCGCTGCCCGCGTCCTCGACGAGCTGCCGACCGGCGGGACCGTGCTGCTCGACGCCGGCTCCACGGTCCAGGCCGTCGTCGAGCTGCTCCCGCCCGACACCGACCTCACCGTCCTCACCAACTCCGTCCCGGCCGCGGCCTCGCTGGCGACCCACCCGGGTGTCACCCTCTACCTCATCGGTGGCCGGGTGCGCGGCACGACCGGTGCCGCCGTGGGGGAGTGGGCCAGCGGGGCGCTCGAGGGCATCACCGTCGACCTCGCGGTGCTCGGGACGAACGGGCTCTCGGTCGCGCGCGGACTCACCACGCCCGACCAGGCGGAGTCGCTCGTGAAGCGCGCGATGGTGCGGGCCGCCCGACGCGTCGTCGTCGCCACCGACTCGAGCAAGGCCGGGGACGACCACCTCCACCGCTTCGCCACCCTCGACGAGGTGGACGTCGTCGTCACCGACACCGACCTCGCCGACGACGTCGCCGCCGAGATCCGTGCGACCGGCCCCGAGGTGATGACGGCGTGATCGTCACCCTGACGCCCAACCCGTCCATCGACCGGGCGGTCGTCATCGACGCCCTGCGGCGCGGCGAGGTCCACCGCGCCACGTCGAGCCGCATCGACCCAGGCGGCAAGGGCGTCAACGTCTCCCGGGCGCTCGCGGCCCAGGGCGCCGAGACACTCGCCATCCTCCCCGTCGGCGGCCCCGAGGGCCATCTCCTCGAGGAGCTCCTCGACGCCGCCGGCGTCCCTCGTCGCAGTGTCCCGGTGGCCGGCACGGTGCGGATGAACGTCAGTGTCCTCGAGCCCGACGGAACGACGACCAAGCTCAACGAGCCCGGCCCCGAGCTCGACCCCGGGGAGGTGGAGGCCCTGCTGGCCGTGACCGCGTCGGCCGCCACGGATGCCGGGTGGGTCGTCGGCTGCGGCAGCCTCCCGCCGGGCGCCCCCGACGACCTCTACTCCCGGCTCGTCGAGGGAGCCCGAGCCCGCGGAGTCCGCGTCGCCGTCGACTCCTCCGGCATCCCGATGGCGCGGGCGGTCAGCGCGCGCCCCCACCTGGTCAAGCCCAACCACGAGGAGCTCGCCGAGCTCGTCGGCCGCGCCCTCCCGACCCTCGGTGACGTGCGAGCGGCCGCACTCGACCTCGTGTCCGACGGCATCGAGGTGGTCGCCGTCAGCCTCGGAGGCGACGGGGCCCTGCTCGTCACCGCGGACGAGCAGGTCCACGCCGCGGCGACCATCTCCCACCCCCTGTCCACCGTGGGCGCCGGCGACTGCATGCTCGCCGGTCTGCTCCACGGTCTGTCGAGCGGCCTGTCCTCCGCCGACGCCCTCGCAGCCGCCGTCACCTGGGGGGCGGCTGCGGTCACCCTGCCCGGGAGCAGCGTCCCGACGCCGGCGGACCTGCACGACATCCCGGTCCGGCTCACCCGGACACCCGATCCCACCCGCCGCCTCGGCGCGTGACCCCGAAAGGAACGCCATGTCACTCATCACCGAGCAGCAGGTCGTCCTCGACCTGACCGGTGCCGACCGCCACGAGGCCACTCGGGTCCTCGCCGAGCGGCTCGTCGCCGGCGGTCGCTGCACCGACCTCGACGCCTTCCTCGCCGACGTGCGCGAGCGCGAGACCAAGATGGCCACCGGGCTGCCCGGCGGTATCGGCATCCCGCACGCCCGCAGCGCCGCCATCACCGAGCCGTCGCTCGTCTTCGGGCGGTCCACCGCCGGCATCGACTGGGGCGCCAAGGACGGTCCGGCCACCCTCGTCTTCCTCATCGCGGCCCCCGAGAGCGGTGGCGACGCCCACATGCAGATGCTGCCCAAGCTTGCCCGGGCCCTGATGAAGAGCGACTTCAAGCAGGCCCTCGCCGAGGCCACGACCGAGGAGGAGGTGGTCCGGATCGTCAGCGCCGAGGTCGCCCTCGACCCGGCCCCCGCCGCCCCCGGCGCCTCCGCGGCCGTCGCGTCGAGCGCCGCCGCGCCCGAGGAGCCGGCGACCGAGGGGCCCTCCGCCTCGGCCACGACGGCGACCCGCTCGCTCAAGCTCGTCGGCGTCACCTCGTGCCCCACCGGCATCGCCCACACCTACATGGCCGCCGAGGGCCTCGAGAACGCTGCGAAGGCGGCCGGTCACACGATGGTCGTCGAGACGCAGGGCTCGGCGGGCTCGACCCCGATCCCCGCGGAGGAGATCGCCGCGGCCGATGCCGTCATCTTCGCCCACGACCTGCCCGTCAAGGACGCGGGCCGGTTCGCCGGCAAGCCGACCGTCGACGCCGGGGTCAAGCGAGGCATCTCCGACGGACCGGCGCTCGTCGCCCAGGCCGAGCAGCTCGTCGCGGAGTGGGAGGCCGACCCGTCGAAGGCGGCCGCGGCCACCGCCGCGGCGTCGGCGGGTGCTGCCGGCGGGCTCGTCACCAAGGTCGAGTCCGACGCCAGCACCGCCACGAAGGTCCGGCAGTGGCTGATGACCGGCGTCTCCTACATGATCCCGTTCGTCGCCGCCGGCGGCATCCTCATCGCCATCGGCTTCATGCTCTCGACCGTGGCGATGGGCGACCAGGGGCCGATCGACGTCGTCAACTACGGGCTCACCGCCGAGGGCGAGTACAACATCGCCCAGAACTTCGACGTCCTGTCGCTCATGTCCTGGGCCGGACTGCTCTTCACCATGGGGGCCGCGGCCTTCGGGTTCCTCGTACCGATCCTCTCGGGCTTCATCGCCTTCGCCATCGCCGACCGTCCCGGCCTCGTGCCCGGCATCGTCGGCGGCTCGATCGCCGCGACGATGGGCGCCGGCTTCCTCGGCGGCATCGCCACCGGCCTCCTCGGCGGCTTCGTCGCCCGCTGGATCGCCGGCTGGAAGGTGCACAAGGGCGTGCGCGGCGTGATGCCGGTCGTCGTCATCCCGCTGCTGTCGACCCTCATCACCGCCGGGCTGTTCATCACGATCCTCGGCCGCCCGATCGTCTGGCTCACCGACCAGCTGAACTCCTGGCTGGGCGGGCTCACCGGCGGCAGCGCACTCGTCCTCGGTCTCATCCTCGGCGCGATGATGGGCTTCGACCTCGGCGGGCCGGTCAACAAGGTGGCCTACTTCTTCGCGACCGCCGGCCTCGCCACCGCGGGCACCGCGGCGGACGCTCCGCAGCTGAAGATCATGGCCGCCGTCATGGCCGCCGGGATGGTCGCGCCGCTCGCCATGGCGCTCGCGACGACGGTCCGCCCGGGGCTCTTCTCCGAGCCCGAGCGGGAGAACGGCAAGGCCGCCTGGCTGCTCGGCGCATCCTTCATCTCCGAAGGTGCGATTCCGTTCGCCGCCGCGGACCCGGTACGGATCATCACCTCCTCGGTCATCGGCTCGGCCGTCACCGGAGGACTCGTCATGATCTTCGGCGCCACGCTGCGGGCACCGCACGGCGGGATCTGGGTGCTGCCGCTCATCGGCAACTTCCTGCTCTTCCTCGCCGCCCTCGCCGTCGGAGTCGTCATCATGGCCGGCATCGTCATCGCCCTGAAGTCGCGCGAGTCCAACCTCGCCGCCGTCGACGCCGCCGCCACCGTCTGACCGACGTCACCCAACCCCCGAAGGAGCACCCCATGCCCCAGCGCACCGTCACCATCGCCTCGTCCGTCGGCCTCCACGCCCGTCCTGCCGCGCTCTTCGTCGAGCAGGCCAGCGAGTCCGGGCTCGACGTGGAGATCGCCCGCCCCGGTGAGGAGCCCGTCGACGCGACGAGCATCCTCGGGGTCATGGCCCTCGGCGCCAAGCACGGTGAGGAGGTCGTCCTCACCGCCGAGGGGGAGGGCGCCGACACGGTCCTCGACGGGCTGGTCGACCTGCTCTCCCGCGACCTCGACGCGGAGTGATTCCCGTGGCCGCGACGGAGACCAGGCAGGGCATCGGCGTCAGCCCCGGGACGGCCCACGGGCCGGTGGTGCAGGTCGCACCGCCGGTCCGGCCCCCCGAGGCGGAGCCGGCGGCGGCAGACCCCGAGGCCGCGCTGGTGGCGGTCAGAGCGGCGTTCGAGTCCGTCGCGGCCGCCCTCGAGGAGCGGGCCCGGCACGCGGACGACACCGCGCAGCAGATCCTCAAGGCGACCGCCCTGATCGCCCGCGACAAGGGCCTGCTCAAGGCGGCGGGCAAGCAGCTCGCGCAAGGGCAGGGGCCGGCGAACGCGGTCGCCGGAGCCGTCGAGGAGTACGCGGCGCAGTTCGAGGCGCTCGGTGGCTACTTCGCCGAGCGGGTCACCGACCTGCGCGACGTCGGCTCGCGTGCCGTCGCGGCCGTCCTCGGGGTCCCGGCCCCGGGTGTCCCCGACTTCAGCGAGCCGAGCGTCGTCGTCGCCGAGGACCTCGCCCCGGCCGAGACCGCCACTCTCGACCGCTCGCTCGTCCTCGGCATCGTCACCGAGGCCGGCGGTCGGACGAGCCACACCGCGATCCTGGCCGCCCAGATGGGCATCCCGGCCGTGGTGCAGCTGCCCGGAGCGACGGCGATCCCGGGCGGGACCCCGGTCGCCCTCGACGGCGACACCGGGGAGGTCACGATCGACCCCGACCCCGCCCTCGTCGAGGCACAGCGCCGCCGTCGCGAACGCCGCGCGACAGCGCTGGCGACGAGCAGTGGTCCCGGCGCCACCCGCGACGGCCACCGGATCGCGCTCCTCGCCAACATCGGAGGGGTCAGGGACGCCGAGGAGGCCGGGGCGCTCGACCTCGAGGGGGTGGGGCTGTTCCGGACCGAGTTCGTCTTCCTCTCCTCCGACTCCGCGCCCACCGTGGCCGAGCAGACCGACATCTACCGCCGGGTGTTCGCGCCCTTCGAGGGACGTCGCGTCGTCGTCCGCACCCTCGACGCGGGGGCCGACAAGCCGCTCGCCTTCGCGAACCTCGGCCCGGAGGAGAACCCGGCGCTCGGGCGGCGCGGGCTGCGGCTGTCGGCTGAGCGGCCCGAGCTCCTGGACGCGCAGCTGGAGGCGCTCGCCGTCGCGGCCCGTGAGACCGGCGCCGACGTGCGCGTCATGGCTCCGATGGTGGCGACCGTCGAGGAGGCCGCGTGGTTCGCTCGCCGGGTCCGTGAGAACGGCCTGCCCTCGGCGGGCGTGATGATCGAGGTCCCTGCCGCCGCCCTGCGGGCTCGTCACGTGCTGCGTGAGGTCGACTTCGGCAGCCTCGGCACCAACGACCTCGCCCAGTACACGATGGCGGCGGACCGGATGCAGGGGGCGCTGTCCGACCTGCTCGACCCTTGGCAGCCCGCGGTCCTCGACGTCGTCGCAGCCGCGTGCGAGGGGGCGGCGACGGCCGGTGTCCCCATCGGCGTCTGCGGCGAGTCCGCCGGAGACCCGCTGCTCGCGCTCGTGCTCACGGGCCTCGGCGTCAGCAGCCTGTCGATGGCGCCGAGCAAGGTGCCGGTCGTCCGGCTCGCGCTCTCACTCCACGACCTCTCGGAGTGCCAGGGGCTGGCCGCCGCGGCCCGCTCGTGCCCCACCGCCCTCGAGGCGCTCACGGCGGTCCGTGATCGCGCGAACGCCGAGCTCACCGGCATCCTCTGAGCCGGGGCGCCGACCGGCCGTCTCGAACGGGTCAGCGGGGGATCCCGCGGGAGTCCTCCACCGGGCCGCCCGGCCGGGGCCGGCCGCCGGTCAGCCGGGCGGCGTCGCCATCGGGACGGCGACGTCGCTCCCGCCCTCGAGGGTGAGCCGCTCCCGCACCCGGGCGAGGGTCGGCACCGGCACCAACGGCCCGGCCAGCAGCATCTCGCCCTGGAGGAAGCCCGTGGAGGCGGCGAGCATCGCCGGCGGGACGAACCCGAAGACGCGGGCGAGCTCGGCCACGTCGGCGGGGCTGTTCATCCGCATGAGGACGAGGTTGTCGCACTGCGAGAGTATCTGCGGGTGGATCTTCGACGGCCGCTGCGACGACAGGAGCAGCCACAGCCCGTACTTGCGACCCTCGGCCGCGATCTGGGTCAGCCGCCCCAGGAGGACCTCGGCTGCCGGTGACGCCGGCGCGACCCCGGCGAGGTTGTGTGCCTCGTCGACGACGACGAGGGTCGGTACCCGCTCGTGGCGACGGGCCCAGAGCATCTCCAGCACGTCGAGCGCGACGGCGAGCGGCTCGCCCGGGGTGCCGAAGCCGCCGAGGTCCATGACGGTGACCGCGCTGCCCCCGGCCACGGCGTCGGCGGACGAGGCCTCCGCGAGTGCGAAGACCTCCCACCGGTCGAGGCCCAGGTTCTCGATCCGCCGCGCCAGGCGCTGGTCGGCGGGCGAGCCCTCGCGCAGGCCCCTGAAGAGGTCATCGACGTCGATCTCGCCCGCGCGGGAGACGAAGCGGACGAAGGCGTTGTACTCCTCGTGGTCACGGACCGGGTCCAGCTGGAGGACGGCGGCCTGAGCCGCGCGGGGCATGGTCCGGAAGCGCATCCGCAGCGGCTCCTCGCCGTCGCCTCGCGAGCGGTCGCTGCGCATGACCCGGACCGTCCGGCGCGTCACGCGGGCCGCCTCCGCGGGGTCGGCTCCGGGTCGCGTCCGTCCGAGGTGGACGAAGTCGGCGTTCGGGTCGAGGACGACGACCTGCAGGTCGGTGTCGATCAGCAGCCGCTCGAGGATGACCCCGAGCGCGTAGGTCTTGCCCGATCCGCTCTGCCCGCAGAGGAAGGTGTGGCGGTTGAACCCCGGGGCGCGCACCATCGCCGGGGCGGTGTCACCGGTGCGCCACGTGCCGACCGGGGTGGTGGCACCGGTGGCCCGCTGCAGCGCCGCGAGCTCGTCCGCAGTGGCCACGCGGACCGCGACGTCGGCGAACGGCGGACGCCCGCGGCGGTCGAAGCTCCCGTCCCGGCGCAGCACCCCGATGACGGCACCCCGGCCGTCCCCGGGTGACGCGGGGTCCTCGCCCGCGGCGACCACCTGTCCGAGCACGACGCCGTCCGCGAGCGTCCCGGCGATGACCTCGCCCGCGTCGAGGACGACGGCGGGGGGTGCGGTGAACCGGAAGGTACGCCCGTCGCGGGAGTGGGCGCGAGCGCGCTGGGGGTCCTCCGGCATCAGGCGGGCTCCTTCGGTCGTGAGCGGCGCGCGGGCGACCGCCCGGGTCCACGGCCATGATGGCGGATGGCGCGACGGGACGGGAAGCGCCCGGCCGGGCCTGGGAACCCGCGCCGACGGGCGGACCGCGGCCGAGCGGTAGCATCGGGTCCGTCCCGTGGCACCCCGACCCCTCTGGAGCACCACGCGTGAGCACCCCACGGCCGGCCGCCGTCATCGTCCTCGCCGCGGGCGAGGGCACCCGGATGAAGTCCGCCACCCCCAAGGTCCTGCACCGCATCGGCGGCACCACGCTCCTCGGGCACGCGATCCGCGCGGCCCGGGGTACCGGTGCCGAGCACGTCGAGGTCGTCGTCCGGCACGAGCGCGACCGGGTCGTCGAGTTCTGCACGGCGTTCGACGACACCCTCGTCATCGCCGACCAGGACGAGGTCAAGGGCACCGGCCGGGCGGTCGAGTGTGGACTCGAGGCCCTCCCCGCCGATCTCACCGGCACCGTCCTCGTCACGTACGGAGACGTCCCGCTCCTCACCGGAGCGACGCTCGTCGAGCTCACGGCCGCACACCTCGAGGCCGGGAGCGGCGTCTCGATCATCACGGCGGACCTGCCCGACCCGACGGGCTACGGCCGGGTCGTCCGGGACGCCGCGGGTGAGGTCGAACGGATCGTCGAGCACAAGGACGCGACGGAGGCCGAGCGGGCCATCACCGAGATCAACTCGGGCATCTACGCCTTCGACGCGGCGCTGCTGCGCGAGGCCCTCGACCGGGTCGGCACCGACAACGCCCAGGGCGAGAAGTACCTCACCGACGTCGTCGCGATCGCCCGGGCCGACGGCCGCGGGGTGCGCGCCCACGTCGTCGACGACCCCTGGCAGACCGAGGGCGTCAACGACCGCGTGCAGCTCGCCAGCCTCGGGCGCGAGCTGAACCGTCGGGTCTGCGAGGCGCACATGCGCGACGGGGTGAGCATCCTCGACCCGGCGACGACGTGGATCGACGTCGACGTGAGCATCGGCCGCGACACGACGATCCTGCCCGGGACGCAGCTGCTCGGCGCGACGAGCATCGGGGCCGAGGCGGTCGTCGGGCCAGAGGTGACCCTCACCGACACCGAGGTCGGTGACGGTGCCGAGGTCGTCCGGGCGGTCGCGATCCTCGCCGTCGTGGGCCCCGGAGCCACCGTCGGGCCGTACTCGTACCTGCGTCCCGGCACCCGGCTCGGGTCCGGTGGCAAGATCGGGGGCTTCGTCGAGACGAAGAACGCCGAGATCGGCGACGACGCCAAGGTGCCCCACCTCACCTACGCCGGAGACGTGACGATCGGTGAGGGTGCCAACATCGGGGCCGGGACGATCTTCGCCAACTACGACGGGGTGGCCAAGCACCGGTCGACGGTCGGACGGCACTCGTTCGTCGGGTCGCAGACCGTCGTCGTGAGCCCGGTCGACGTCGCCGACGGCGCCTACGTCGCCGCCGGGTCGGCGCTCACCGAGGACGTCGGGCCCGGCCAGATGGCCGTGGCCCGGGGGCGGCAGCGCAACATCGACGGCTGGGTCGAGCGGGCCCGGTCGGGGACCGCCACGGCCGCCGCCGCGCGTGAGGCCGCCGGACGCGGTCGTGACCAGGACGCCCAGGACCCCAGCCACAGGGAGACCCGGTGAGCCACAACCGTCCCCCGTCCGCGAACATCCGCAAGCGGCCCAAGAAGCAGCTGATGGTGTTCTCCGGCCGGGCGAACCCTGGGCTCGCCCAGGAGGTCACCGCCCAGCTCGGCACCGAGCTGGTCCCGACGAGCGCCTACGACTTCGCCAACGGCGAGATCTACGTGCGCTTCGAGGAGTCGGTGCGGGGCTCGGACGCCTTCGTCATCCAGAGCCACACCAGCCCGATCAACGAGAACATCATGGAGCACCTGCTCATGGTGGATGCGCTGAAGCGGGCCAGCGCCAAGCGGATCACCGTCGTCATGCCCTTCTACGGCTACGCGCGGCAGGACAAGAAGCACCGGGGCCGCGAACCGATCAGCGCCCGCCTCGTCGCCGACATGTTCCGGACGGCCGGGGCCGACCGGCTCATCTGCGTCGACCTGCACACCGACCAGATCCAGGGCTTCTTCGACGGCCCGGTCGACCACCTGATGGCGCTCCCGGTGCTCTCGGAGTACGTCGCCCGCAAGTACGGGGACGAGCACCTCGCGGTCGTCTCGCCGGACGCCGGCCGGATCAAGGTCGCGGAGCAGTGGAGCAAGCGCCTCGGCGGCGTCCCGCTCGCGTTCATCCACAAGACGCGCGACATCAACCGCCCGAACGAGATGGTCGCCAACCGGGTCGTCGGCGACGTCAAGGACCGCGTCTGCGTCCTCGTCGACGACATGATCGACACGGCGGGGACGATCACCAAGGCCGCGGACGCCCTGATGGCCGACGGCGCCAAGTCGGTCGTCATCGCCGCGACCCACGCGATCCTCTCCGAGCCGGCGGTCGACCGGCTCCAGGCGTGCGCGGCGCGCGAGGTGATCGTCACCAACACCCTGCCGATCTCCCCCGAGAAGGAGATCGACTGCCTCACGGTCCTCTCGATCGCCCCGCTCATCAGCGCGGCCGTCAAGGAGGTCTTCCAGGACGGCTCGGTGACCAGCCTCTTCGGCGGCCGGGCCTGACCGCCGCTCAGCCGCCGCCCGCCTTCCGGGCGCGGTAGGCGGCGACGTTGGCGCGCGTACCGCACGTCCCCCCGCAGAACTTCCGCGACCGGTTGCGGGAGAGGTCGACGTAGACGTCGTCGCAGTCCTCGGCGGTGCACACGCTGAGGCGCTCGCGCTCCCCGGCGCGGATGACGTCGACCATCGCCATCGCCGCCTCGACCGCGACGCGGTCGGCGAAGGGGGCCTCGTCGTCCGTCGCGTGGATGTGCCACCCCTGGTCGTCGTGCTCCACGAGCCGGGGACGGGCCCCTCCTGCCGCGAGGAGGTCGTTGACCTCGGCCACCTGTTGCTCGAGCGGTGCCGACCACAGGCGGTGGATCCGCTCGCGGACGGCGTGGAGGTCGACGACCTCCCGGTGGGTGCTCGGCCGCCCACCGCTCCAGTGCCACTCGGCCATCCAGCCGAGGACGGCCGCGACGTCCGGGAGGTCCTCCTCGCCCGACGTCCCGTGACCAGGGGCGGTGTTGACCAGGGCCGCGGCATGTCGCAGCACGAGGTCGGTGTCATGGGTGAAAACCATCTTGACTCCTGACACGGACGGGCCGTACTGTCATGACCAATCTAACAGTTGGCTCCTTACATCGATGGCCGCCGGCGCGTCGCGGCCGCGACGAGGTCCGTCCCGGAAGGGGGTTCGGGATGGTCGAGACGGTCCGTCGGCACGTCGGGGTGGGTCTGCTCGCGCTCCTGCTCTCCAGCGCCGCCTTCGGCACGTCGGGCCCCTTCGCCAAGGCGCTCATCGAGGCGGGCTGGACGCCGGGCGCGGTCGTGCTGGTCCGGATCGCGGGAGCCGCGGCGATGCTGCTGCCGGTGGCCCTGTGGTCGGCCCGCCACGACCTGCGGGCCCTGGCTCGTGAGCTGCCGCTCGCGGCGGCCTACGGCTGCCTCGCCGTCGCCGCGGCCCAGCTCGGGTACTTCCAGGCCGTCGAGCGTCTCACGGTCGGCGTGGCCCTCCTCATCGAGTACCTCGGGATCGTCCTCGTCGTCCTCTGGGTGTGGCTGCTCACCCGCCGGGCCCCCCACCGTCTCACCGGCGTCGGCGTCGTGCTCGCTGTCGTCGGGCTGGTCCTCGTCCTCGACGTCACCGGGCAGAGCACGCCCGACCTCGTCGGCGTCGCCTGGGGCCTGCTCGCGGCGACGGGTCTCGCCGGCCACTACGTGCTCGCCACCCGGGAGACGTCCCTGCCGCCCATGTCCTTCGCCGGGCTCGGCCTCACCGCCGGAGGTCTCGTCCTGGCCGCCCTCGGTGCCACCGGCGTCGTCCCGATGCACATCGGCGCGCCGCGCGTCCTCGTGGCGTCCGTGGAGGTACCGGCCTGGCTCGCCCTCGCCGAGCTCGTCGTCGTCGCGGCGGCCGTCGCCTACGTGCTCGGGGTGCTCGGCGCGCGCCACCTCGGCTCGACGTTGGCCTCGTTCGTCGGCCTCACCGAGGTGCTGTTCGCCGTGCTCTTCGCCTGGCTCGTCCTCGGCGAGCTCCCGGGCCCGTGGCAGCTGGTCGGCGGCATCGTCATCCTCGCCGGGATCGTCGTCGTGCGGCTGGGGGAGCGCGCCGACGCCCGGCGCCGCGGCCTGGTGGTGCCGACCTCGGACCTGGCTCCCGAGCCGTCGCTCGAACCGGCTCCTGGCCCATAGGGGTCGTCTCGTCGGGGGCAGTGGCCACGTCGCGGTGACCGGTCGCCTCCCGATTTCGACGTTCCCGCGCGCGTCGCCTAGACTCGGGTGGTTGCCTCGGCGAGGGACGTCGCACCGGACGAGGATGTCCGGCGCACCCGGTCCGTACGGACCGCGACGCATCCGTGATCGACGCTGGCGGCACGCGCGCCCTGTGGGCTCCGCGGGTCGTTCGCGCGCCGGTTCGGTGCCACGTCCCGCGTCGAGGACCACCACACACGTCCGTCCCCCGAAGCACCCCAGGAGTTCTCGTGTCCACCGAGGTCAACCGGCTCGTCGCCGAACAGCGCACCCAGTTCGGCAAGGGCGCCGCGCGCAAGATCCGCCGCGCCGACAAGATCCCCGCCGTCATGTACGGCCACGGCACCGCACCGGTCCACATCACCCTTCCGGGCCACGAGGCGATGCTCGCGCTCAAGCACACCAACGCCCTGCTCACCCTCGTCATCGACGGCACCGAGCACATGGCGCTCGCCAAGGACGTCCAGCGCGACCCGATCAAGCCGATCATCGAGCACGTCGACCTCGTCGTCGTCCGCAAGGGTGAGAAGGTCACGGTCGAGGTCGGCGTCCACGTCGAGGGTGAGGCGGCCGCCGAGACCGTCGTCACGACGTCGATGGCCACCCTCCAGCTCGAGGTCGAGGCGACGAACATCCCGGAGTGGGTGACCGTGTCGGTCGAGGGCGCCGAGGCGGGGACGCAGATCCTCGCCGGTGGCGTCACCCTTCCCGAGGGCGCCGTGCTCCTCACCGACCCGGAGTGGCTCGTCGTCAACGTGACGCAGCAGCAGTCGCAGGAGGACCTCGAGGCCGACCTCGAGGGCGCCGAGGCCGAGGCCGGCATCGAGCGCGAGGAGTCGGAGGAGGAGCCCGCGGACGCCGAGGCGCAGGCGGCGGACGAGGAGTCCGGCGAGCAGGCCTGACCCACTCGCCCTGTCGCGACGGGGCCCGTGGGGAGGTGGCATCATGCTCCGCGTGACCGACACCGGACCGTGGCTCGTCGTCG
The DNA here is from genome assembly GCA_963730165.1 of uncultured Actinomycetota bacterium. Lineage (GTDB taxonomy): Bacteria > Actinomycetota > Actinomycetes > Actinomycetales > Dermatophilaceae > DASSQJ01. Next base: position 467,572 of record CAVSQS010000005.1, on the reverse strand, counting down.
GGCTCGGGAACCCCGGCCCGCGCTACGCGGGCAACCGCCACAACGTCGGCGCCATGGTGGTCGCGGAGCTCGCCGACCGGACCGGCTCGACGCTGCGGACGCACAAAGCCCGGGCGAGCGCCGCGCAGGTCCGGGTCGGTACCGGCCCCGGTGGCGCCCCCGGGCCCGCCGCCGTCCTCGCCGTCCCCACGTCGTACATGAACGAGTCGGGCGGGCCGGTCGCCGCGCTGGTGCGCTTCTACTCCGTGCCGGCGGAGCGCGTCGTCGTCGTCCACGACGAGCTCGACATCGACGCCGGGGTGGTGCGGCTCAAGCGGGGTGGCGGGGAAGGCGGCCACAACGGGCTGCGTTCGATCAGCTCGGCCCTCGGGACACGAGACTACGTGCGCGTGCGCGTCGGCATCGGACGGCCGCCGGGCCGGATGGACCCGGCCGACTACGTCCTGCGCGACTTCTCCCCGGCCGAGCGCAAGGAGCTGCCCTTCCTCGTCGCGGACGCGGCCGACGCGGTGGAGGAGCTCGTCACGCTCGGTCTGCTCGACGCCCAGCAGCGCGTCCACGCCCCTCGCTAACCTACGTCGGGAGTCGGTCCGTCCCCACCCGGTCGCACGGCGGGGCGTCGCGACTCCGGATCGCTCCCCGACGGCCGGGGGGCGGTGCCGCGAGCGCTGGAGGTGGTCTGACGGCATGGGCGCGACCGTGGTGATCCCCGCGTACAACGAGGCGGCCGTCATCGGGCGGCTCCTCGACGCGCTCACCGACGCACCGGCGGACGCCGACCTCGACGTCGTCGTCGTGTGCAACGGCTGCACGGACGACACGGCACGCATCGCCCGTGAGCACCCGCTCGGCGCCCGGGTGGCCGAGCTGGCCACCGGGTCGAAGCACCTGGCGCTGCTCGAGGGGGACCGGCTCGCCGGCGACGCCTACCCCCGCTTCTACGTCGACGCCGACATCGTCGTGACCGGTCACGACGTCCGACGGCTGGCCGACGCCCTCGGTGGTGGCGTGCTCGCCGTGTCGCCCGGGCGACATCTCGACCTCAGTGCGTCGAGCAGGCTGGTCCGGTCCTACTACCGGATCTGGGAGCGATTGCCGGCGGTGCGTGACGGGCTCTACGGCCGGGGGGTCCTCGGGGTCGGGGCCGAGGGGGGCGCACGCCTCCTCGCCCGCCCCGAGGTGCTCGGCGACGACCTGTGGTTCCACACGAGGTTCGCGGACGGCGAGCGGGCCGTCGCCGAGGGGGTCACCTCGGTGGTCCACGGTCCCCGGACGACCGCCGACCTCGTCCGGCGCCGGATCCGGGCCGCGCAGGGGAACCGCCAGCTCAGGCGGGCCGCGCGGGGCCCCGGTGAGGGGGGGCACGCGCCGGCGGGCACGTCGGTCTCGGACGTCGCGAGGATCGTCCGCCAGGACCCGGCCCGGTCCGTCGACGCGCTCGTCTTCCTCGCCCTCACCGTCGTCTCGCGCGGAGCGGGACGGCTCCGGCGGCGGGCGTCCTGGCTGCGCGACGAGGGCAGCCGCGCCTGAGGTGATCCTGAGGGCCGAGCGCGCCGAGGATCCCCGCAGTTTTGACCCCGGCCCTCGGCTCTTGCACACTGGGGCATGGGCATGGGTATCCACCGGCGGTGGTGTGAGGGCCGCTTCGATACCGATTCCGGATGACGACGCCGCTCCACTGCCGTGACCAGCCTCGCGAAGTCGCAGGTTCGTCGGGGGGTCGGCTCGAGCGTGCGGCGACAGTCGTCGGTCGACATCCGCAGGCCGTGCCCGACCGAACACATTGGAGCCCGTGACCCATGCAGCAACCCTCCCCGTCCTCGTCCCCGTCACACCGCAGCTCCTCGCCGCGGCGCAGACTGCTGGTCCTTGCCATCGGCGTGGCCCTCGTGCTCGCCGTTGGTGGCTGGGCCTTCGCCGGGCTGCGTTCGAACGAGCCGAAGACGGCGGTGAGCGCAGCCGAGCAGTGCTCGGCACGGCCCGACGCGAGCTCGACCGGTGCGAGGGGGGTCGAGAAGACCGACCCGACCACCGACCTGTCCGCTGCCGGGGGAACGCTCGAGAAGGTGTCGGTGCCCGGGCCGCTGAAGGTGACGGGGGTGGGCGCGGTCCTGCGGGACGTCGAGGTCGCCGGTGTCGTCACGGTCGAGGCCGACGACGTCGTGCTCGACCACGTGACCGCGCAGAGTGTCGTGATCTCCGGGGCGAACGACGTCACGGTCCGTGACTCCGACCTCTCCGGTGGAGGGACCGCCATCACCGTCCGTGCGGCCGAGGGGGGTGACGCCCCGACCGGCGTCGTCCTGGCCGGGAACTACGTCCACGACCCGTCCGCAGTCGGCACGACGCCTCCGGCGGGGACGGTGGTCACCGGAGCGGCGACCGTCTCGATCCAGTGCTCCAGCTACGACCTCGACGGACAGGGTGAGAGCGTGCTGGCCTTCGACGGCGCGGGGAGCAGCGCTCCCGAGGTCGTCGTCGAGAACAGCTGGCTCGGGGGCGGGACCGGCTACACCGTGGTCACCGATGCCAGCCAGCTGACCCTGAAGAACAACGTCTTCACGGCGGAGTCCGGCGACCGGCTGTGCCAGAACACCGGGACAGGGGACCTGGTGCAGGAGGCGAACTCGATGAGTGACGGGTCCCCCGTCGAGCCGTGCGTCGCGGCGACGGCCTCGCCGACGTCGACCCCCTCGCCGACGTCGACCCCCACGAAGACCAAGGCCGCGACCAAGACCAAGGCCGCGAGCCCGTCGTCGAGCAGCTCCCGGACGACGAGCTCGTCGAAGGGCACGACCTCGACCAGCCGTCCCTCGTCGAGCACGACGAGCCGCCCCTCCTCGAGCTCCGGCGGCGGCTCCACGGGCTCGGCGCCGATCTCCGGGTGCGCGATCAAGCCGTCGGCGTCGAACACCGGCGCCACGGGCTCGCGCAAGAACTCCTCGACCACCGTACTGAAGTCCGGTCAGACGCTCTCGAACGTCAACGTCGCGGAGCTCGAGGTGCGCGGTGACAACGTGACCGTGCGCAACGTGCAGGTCAACGGCTACCTGCTCGTGATCGGTGACAACGTCACGATCAGCCACGTGACAACCCGGGGCATCGGCATCTCGAGCGCGTCCAAGGTCCTCGTCGAGTACTCCAACATCGGCTACACCAAGGGCGACGGGATCCACGTCACCTCCGACCGTGGCTCGATGGCGAGCAACGTCACCCTGCGCTACAACTACGTGCACGACCCGAACGTGCCCGACACCGCGCACTACGACGGGACCCAGGTGCGGGGGGTCAACGGGCTCAACATCAGCTGCTCGGTGTACGACCCGGGCCCGTACCGGTCGCAGTTCAACGCCGCCATCTACCTCGAGTGGGCCAACGGCGGCGACACCAACGTGGTCGTCGAGCGCAACTGGCTCTACGGCTTCGGCTTCTCGGTCATGGTCGATGCGCGCAGCACGACGATCCGCAACAACCGGATCGGCGGGGACCTGCACTGGAAGCCGTGCTACCTGGGCAAGAACTCCGGCTCCGGAGGGTTCACCAGCTCCGGCAACGTGTGGGACTCCTCCGGTGCCCCGGTGAACCTCTGCGGCCAGGGGTGAGCGACCGCGCGAGTTCGGCGCCCCGGTCAGCCGGCGGCTGACTGGGGAATCCGGTCCACGGCCGCGGCCGCGGCCTCGGCCTCGGCCGCGGCCTCGGCCGCGGCCGCAGTCCACTGGCGTCGGACCGTGCGACCCTCGACCTCGGCCTGCTCGCGCTCCCGCGTCCACAGGGCCCCGGCGAGGCCGAGCAGGAGGAAGGCGAGGAAACCGGTCTGCTTGAAGGCCATCTCGTCGAAGAACAGGGCGGTCACCGCCAGGGTCGCCGCGGCGGCCGAGATCGCCTGCCCGAGGCTGCGGACGGCCGGCTCGGTGGAGACCCGGCGGGCCCCCCGGGCCAGCCCCATGGTGACGACGAACAGGGTGATGAGCGCGGCCAGGCCCAGCAGCCCGCCCTCGAGGAGCGCACCCAGGTAGGCGTTGTCGAGGAAGAAGTACTGGGCAGGTTGGAAGGTCCCGAGCCCGCGGCCCACGAGCAGGTGCCCCTCCATCAGCCCCGGGATCTTGGCGTAGTCGATCGTGCGGCCGACGATGCTGGGGTCCTGCTGGCCGACGAACAGCAGGCTGCGCAGGGTTCCCAGCAGCCCCGGGATGGCCGCGCGCATGAGGGCCAGCCCGATGAGGGCCAGGACGGCGAAGTTCAGTCTGGCCCGGTTGTTGAGGTGGAGCGCGTACCACCCCAACCCGACGGCGATCCCGACGACCCCGGACCGGGAGACGGTCATCGGCATCGTCGCGCAGATCGCGATGAGGGCCACCCAGCTCGCCCGCCGCGCGGCCACCGACCTCGCGTTGAGGGCGAAGTGCAGGGCCAGCGGCGCCGTCGCGGCGAGCGCCACCGAGTACTCGATCGGGTGGGCGGCGCTCGCGAGCACCCGCTGGAACCCGGACCGGGTGTCGTCGATGAGCTCGGTGTTGGTCGTCAGGCCGGGCAGGCGCATGAGCGTGCGGTAGCTGAACGTGGCGAAGAAGAACTCGATCGCGCCGATCACCCCGGCCACCCCGACGATGTAGACCAGTCGCTGCAGGACGGTCTCGACCTGGTGGCGGCCGACCAGGGTGTCGCACGCGAGCAGCGCCACGCCGATCATGGCCGCGATGGGGAAGAGCACGCGGTTGGCCCCGGAGGACTCGATCTGCGTCAGGGGACGCATCATCCCGGCGGCGAAGGCCGTGACGGCGGCCACGAGGAAGAGCAGCACGGTCCAGCGCGCGGGATGCATCGGCCGGGGGGTGATCTTGCCGAGGAACCGGCCCGAGACCCACAGCACGAGCGCGAAGAGCCCGCCGAGGACGGCCGGGTTGCCCACGGACCGCAGGGGGCCGACGAGGACGTAGTTCTCCGGGACGAGGAAGAGCAGCAGCAGGATGATGGTGAGCACCGACTCGGTCCGCCGGATCCAGAGCCCCGCGATCGCGACGACGAGGCACACGAGGACCACGGCGAGGGCGGCGAGGGCCACATCGGGCGGGGCGTAGCGCGAGAGCGAGAGAATCGCGACGAGGGCGAGGATGGTGCCGGCGACGACGAGCAGGATGACGCCGACGCGGCGGGAGGTCACCTGGGTCATGGTGCCGCCGTCATCAGCGCGATGCGGAGGTGCCCGACCGGGCCCCTGCGGAGGCGCCCTGCTCGCGTTCGGAACCCGTCGAGCCGCCACCGGCCGTCGGACGCGCCTGGGGCTGCACGGGCCCGGCGGGCCGCTGTGCCTTGCGCTTGCGCTTGGACGGCCCGGATCCCGCTACCGGCGGGGCCGATGCAGCCTGTCCGTTGCCCGCCGCGCCGCCGTCGGCGGCCTCGCCCTCGCCCTCGCCGTCGGCCTCGGTCTGCTCCCTGCGCAGCCGGCGCTTCCGAAGCGCGGTGTCGACGAGGAGCGAGAGGGCCGCGCCGGTGATGACGCCCACGCCCACGACGCCGACGAGGAGCTTGGTCCCCGATGCCGGGGGCAGCTGGACCACCTGCGTCGGCAGCGTGACGAACGTCGTGAGCCGGCCGTCAGCCGGTGCTCCCACCCGGTCCTGGATCTCGGTCGCCCGGTCGGCGGCCGCAGCCAGGACCCCCTGCACCACGGCCGCGACCTGGTCCTTGTCGGCGCCGTAGGCCTCGACGGTCACGGTGTCGGAGTTGCGCTCCGTGACGAGTGCGAAGCTCGAGCCGTCGGGCGCGGTGCTCGGGTCGGTTCCGACGACGCCGTCCGCGCCGAGCTCCTTCTGGCTCTGCGCCGACCGGAGGTCGGCGACGATGGACGCCTTGAGCAGCCCGTTGTTCGACATCGGGTTCTGCTGCCGCGGGTCGGGCTGGCCGGGCCTGAGGATGGAGTCGGGGCGGTAGATCACGGCGAAGTCGCCGGTGGCCGCATACGTCGGTGTGCGGTCCTGGGCCAGCGCGAGACCGGCGAACACCGACAGCAGGACGATGGTCAGGAACACGTACCAGCGCCTGACGGTCACCGCCAGGACATCCAAGGCATCCATCCGCCGTCTCCTCAACCGAGCCCTTGGGGAGGGATCAGCATACGCGGCGCCCCCGAACGGCACGCACCGATCGGGCCAAACCTCCTGCGGCGACGGTGTTCTCGGTGCGCCGATCCGCCGCGGGAGCGGGCCACCGGCTCCTAGACTGAGCGCCCGGCCGCAGGGTCGCGACTCCGACCAGCCCACCGAGAGGTCCTTCCGTGTCCGACCACACCCCGCCCGTCGCCGATCGTGCGCCCAGCAGGGACCCGAGGCCGGTCGCGCGACTCCTCGTCGACGCCGTGCAGCAGGTGCCCGGTCAGCCCTACCCCTGGCACGAGATCGACCCGGAGCTCCTCCTGCGGGCCGCGCTGCAGCACGGCGTCGCGCCGGCCGTGGCCCTGGCGCTGCGGCAGCGTGAGGACGCCCCGGAGGACCTGCGCCGCCGTTTCAACGGGTGCTACCGCGACCAGCGGGCCCGGCACGTGCGGACCATGGCGGACCTCACCCGGGTGACGCAGTGGCTCAACGACGGGGGCTTCACCTGGGCGGTGATGAAGGGCCCGGCGATCGCGGAGACGATCTGGCCGCGGTCGGACATGCGGCTCTACGTCGACCTCGACCTCGTCGTCGACCGCCACCAGATGCGGTCCGTCCTCGAGATGCTCCGGGAGCACTCGACCACGCTCGTCGACCGGAACTGGCCGATGATCGCCGAGCAGATGCGCGGGGAGATCAGCCTCGCGCTGCCCTACGGCACCCCCCTCGACCTGCACTGGCACGTCGTGAACGACGTCGAGCTGAGGCGCGCGTTCCCCTTCGAGATGAGCGAGCTGTTCGCCCGCAGCTCCCCGACGCGACTCGGTGCCGTGACCGCGCCGGTCTTCGAGGCGACCGACACCGTGCTCTACCTCGCCTACCACATGGCGCACTCGGGCGGCCACAAGCTGGTGTGGCTCAAGGACTTCGAGCTCGCGGCGAGTCGGCCCGAGGTGGACTGGGACGCCGTCCGGGAGCGCGCCGCCCGGTTCGGCGTCGAGCTGGCGCTCGAGGTGGTCCTCAGACGCACCCAGCGGGTGCTGCGGCCCGAGGGGTGGCCGATCCCCCGGCCGGGCAGGACCGCGTGGGGTCTGCTCGCCTCGACGGCCGACCGGTGGCGAACGCCTCCCCACCTGCCGAACGAGAGGGGGTCCGGCCGGATCGTCTTCCAGTCGACCCGGGCCTCGACCGGCTCGAGCCTCGGCGCGGCGTGGGACGCGGCGATCCACCGGCCCGAGGCCACCGACCTGCCCCGCGGTCAGAATCCGCTCCACGAGGACGTCGACGTCCCTGCGGCGCGAGAGGCCTACCTCGCGGCGCTGGAGGGCACGGCCACCCCGTAGCCCGGGGACGCCACGGTGCGCGGCCGTCAGTCCTGGCCGCCGCCCCAGACGGTGTAGTAGCTGGCGTCGTTGAGCAGGTACCGGACCGTCGGGGTGCTCACGTGCTCGACGCGCAGGCGCCGGCTCATCCGCCAGACGAACTCCCAGTCCTCCTTCGGGAGGGTCCTGGTGACCCGGCGGATGATGCTGAACCGAACCCGGGGGCCGCGCCGCACGACGAGCGAGTTGGCGTCGACGGCCTGCGTGGAGTCGGCGAACGCCCGGCGGTCGAAGTCCTCGCTGAGCACGTCGAGGAGGGTGCCGTCGGGCCACCGCCGCTCGACGGCGGTGTAGACCAGCCCCGCCGACGCCGTCTCCAGCCGCTCCAGCGCCGACTCGAGGTGGTTGGGGTACCACTCGTTGTCGTCGTCGAGGAACGCCACGTAGCGCGAGTGGGTCAGCCGGATGCCCACGTTCCGCACGAGGCCGAGCCGATGGGTGTTCCTGGAGAGCGAGACGGCGACCAGACGCGGGTCGTCCGGCAGTGGTGGGATCTCGCCGCCACCGTCGTCGACGACGACGACGACCTGGTCGCGGACCGTCTGGGCGAGCGCCGAGCGGACGGCGGCGAGCAACATCTCCGGCCGGCGGTAGGTGGGGACGACGGTCGCGACCAGGGCGCTCGGGAGCTCGCCGACCTCGGCCCGCAGCCGGTGCACCTCGGCCGTCTCGAAGCGCCGGTACCGCGGCACGCTCCGGCCGAGCACGACCTTGTTCCTCAGCTCCAGCACCGGCCAGAGGCCGAACCGGCGACGGAGCCGGCGGCGCAGCCACCCCAGGCGCGGCGCCCTCGGTGACCCCGCGCTCACCGGAACTCCTCCGCGTCCGAGGTCGGCACGTAGCCGAGGGCGTTCGGAACCGTCTCCCACATCCTCCACCGGTTCGCCGAGACCCCCCAGACGACGGCGTGCCCGAGACTCGCGGGCGCGAGGGCCGCAGCGTCGACGTAGCCGGCGAGGTCGGCGTGGCTCAGCCACGTCGCGTAGTGCCGGGAGGTGCGGGGCCGGTCGGGTTCGAGGACGGTCCCGATCCGCAGGCAGACGGTCGACAGCCCGTGCGCCTCGGTGTACCACCGGCAGGCGGCCTCCGCGAACACCTTGCCGGCGCCGTAGGCCGAGACCGGCCGGGGAGGCACGGTCGTCGGCAGGCGCGGCAGCTCCTCGGCGTCGAGGCCGCCGTGGTCGCCGGTGACGACGGCGGCCCAGGGAGCATCCGTCTCGTAGCCGGTGGCGACGTGGTTCGAGCTCGCGTGGACCACCCGCGGCACGCCGGCGAGCCGGGCGGCCTCCAACACCGTCCACACGCTGCGGATGTTGTTGCGGTACACCGCAGACCACGGGCTGTCGGCCCGGGCTGCCGCAGCGAGGTCGACGACGACGTCACAGCCCTGCAGGGCACGGGTCAGGCTGCGCAGCCGCCGCACGTCCTGGCGCCGGATGCCCCGGGTCCGGTCGGCCCGACGGTCCAGGAGCCGCAGCTCGTGGTGGCCGAGACGGGGGACCAGCGCGCGGCCGACGAGGCCGGCCGCACCGAGCACGGCAACGTCGAGGCGGCGTTTCGTCGTCATCCGCCACACCTCCGGTCCGGTACGACGGCACGCGTCGAGTCGAGGAGCACCCGAAGCATCTTCGCCGATTCGCCATGGGTGCGAGGCTGATCAGGAATACTCGGGTGCGTCACAGTCCTTCGGAGGCGACGGAGCAATATGTCACAGCAGTTCTGGCGCGTGAACGCGCCCGATGTCATCAGCGAGACGATCGACGGGGAGACGATCATCCTCCACCTCGGCAACGGGTTCTACTTCAGCGTGGGCGGGTGCGGACCGCAGGCCTGGCAGATGCTCAGCGGCGCGACCGCCGTCGACGACGTGGTGGCAGCGCTGGACGCCGCCCACGACACGGCCGGCGTCGACGTGCGGGCGGAGGTCGAGCGCTTCGTCGAGGAGCTCACGGCGGAGGGGCTGCTCGTCCCCGCGGACTCCGGGGCGGGGAACCCCGAGGCGCCCGAGATGCGCGGCGGCCGGTTCGAGGCTCCGACCCTCTCGAAGTTCACCGACATGGAGGACCTCCTCCTGCTCGACCCCGTCCACGAGGTGAGCCCGCAGCAGGGCTGGCCGTTCGCCGCCGGCTCCTCCGCGGAGTAGTCGTGGACCAGGCAACCCCTGGGGCCGGGGGTGCCTCCGTCGTGACCCCGGACGCTCTCGACCGCTCCTTCACCGCGCAGGCCGGCTCCTCTCCGCAGGAACGCTGGATCTCGTTGGCGGGCCGGCCCGTCCGCCTCCAGTTCGGCTCCTCCGGGATGCTCCGTCTCGCCGAGGCCTTCGAGCACCTGGCCATCCCGCCCCAGGACGGTGCCCGGCTCACCATCCGGATCTGGGACTCGCCGGGTGCCGTGCCCCCGCCGCTACCGGGGCCGGTGCCCGAGGGGTCGCCGCGCGGGCTGCGGATGATGTTCGGCGACGGCCCGCTCACCGGCTGCTACCAGCCGGGGCAGGACACCCTCAACGTCCTCGACCTCGATGCCGCAACCGCCTGGTTCTGGTGCGAGGACGCTCAGCTGCTCCCGTACTGGGAGCACGCGGCGCCCTTCCGGCTCATCCTGAGCTGGTGGCTGAGCTCGGTCGGTGCCAACCTGGTTCACGGTGCCGCCGTGGGTCGGCCGGACGGGGGCGCGCTCATCGTGGGCCGGGGTGGGTCCGGCAAGTCGACGACCGCCCTGGTCTCGTTGCTCTCGGGGCTGTCGTACGCAAGCGACGACTACGTGATCGTCGAGGCCGACCACGAGGGCCGTGGTCCCTACATCCACAGCGCCTTCGGATCCGGGAAGCTCGAGCCGGCCCAGGCCGAGCGGTTCCCCGACCTCGTCCCGGCCATCGTCAACCCGGTGCGGGAGCCCGACGAGAAGGCCGTCTTCCTCGTCAACCGGTTCGCCCCCGACCGGATGGTCGCCTCCTTCCCGCTGCGGACCATCCTGGTGCCGCGGATCACGGGTCGGCCCGAGACGTCGGTGGCCCCCGGCAGCTCGATGGCGACGATGGCGGCGTTGGCTCCGAGCACGATCTTCCAGCTGCCCGGGGTCCCGCAGAGCGGCCTGCGTGCGATGGCCGACATCGTGCGGTCGGTCCCGCTCCACTCCCTCGAGCTCGGCACCGACCTGCCCGGCGTGCCCCGCGCCATCGACGAGCTCCTCGCGTCCCTCGCCGACGACGCACGGGTGGAGGCCACGTGAGCTCCCCGCTGGTCAGCGTCGTCGTCCCGGCGCACAACGCCGAGCGGTACCTCGGCGAGGCGCTCGACGCCCTGAGCCGCCAGGACCACGCGCCGATCGAGGTCATCGTCGTCGACGACGGGTCGAGCGACGGTACCGCCGACCTCGTGCGCGCACGCCCCGGGGTGGTGCTCCTCAGCCAGGAGAACGCCGGGCCGTCGGCGGCACGGAACGTGGGCATGGAGGCCAGCTCCGGCGAGCTCATCACCTTCTGTGACGCCGACGACCTCTTCCGGCCCGAGAAGGTCTCGCTGCAGGTCCGCTACCTCGAGGAGCACCCCGAGGTCGACTGCGTGCTCATCCACCACGAGACCTTCTTCGCCGAGGGCGTCGAGCGCCCGGACTGGCTGACCGACGAGCGGGGTGTCCAGCCGCAGTCCGCGATGGTTCGCCGGTCCGTCGTCGACCGGGTCGGCGGCTTCGACCCGGGGTACCGGCTCACCGAGGGCTTCGAGTGGCTCGGCCGGATGCGGGACGCCGGCATCGGTATCGGGGTCGTCGAGCAGGTCGGCGTCGACCGACGCATCCACGACACGAACCTCTCCCACGAGAGGGCCGGCCTGCAGCACAACATGCTGCGGTCGCTCCGTGCGCGCATCGAGAGGAACAGGGAGGCTGCGGCTGATGAGGATTGACGACAGGGAGCCCCTGGTCAGTGTGCTGATGACCGTCTACAACAACGGTCCGTACGTCGCCGAGGCGATCGAGAGCGCCCTGGGCCAGACGCACGGTGCCGTCGAGGTGGTCGTCGTCGACGACGGCTCCGATGACGAGAGCTGGGCGGAGGTGCAACGCTTTCCGCAGGTCAAGGCCGTCCGTCAGGAGCGTGGCGGCATCGGGGCCGCACGGAACGCGGCGGTGGCCCTCGCCACGGGGGAGTTCTTCACCTTCCTCGACGCCGACGACCGCTTCCCGCCGGACAAGCTCGACAAGCAGCTCGCCGCGTTCGCGGAGGACCCCGAGCTCCAGGTGGTGTACGGGTACGTCCGCGAGTTCGTCAGCCCCGACATCAGCCCCGAGGACGCGGCCCGCATCCGGCCGGCGGTCGACTACAACGAGTCCCACCTGTCCGGGGTCATGCTCATCCGCCGGTCGGCCTTCGAGCAGGTCGGCCCGTGGACCGTCGGGCTCAAGGTGGGTACCGGTGTGGACTGGTACGCGCGCTCGCAGGAGAAGAACCTCCGGACGCTGCTGCTCCCCGACGTCCTCCTCGAACGGCGCCTGCACTTGTCGAACAACGGCCTGAGGCAGGCCGACAACCGGATCCAGTACGCGAGCATCCTCAAGGCGGCGCTCGACCGGCGACGCGCCGCGGCGGCAGCGGCGGGCCACGACGGCGGCGACGACGGCTCTGCCTCGAACGGTCATGGCGAATGACCACTCCCGCTCGCCGGGCGGACAGGAGTGGCTGACCCTCCGTGTCGCCTTCGGGGACCCGGACGACGCTCGTCAGGCCTGGGAGCAGCTCGAGCCCGTCCTCGACATCGACGGCATCAGCCATGACGCCCACGGGGTCTTCCCCCAGCTGCTCGACGCGTTGCGGCGACTCGGGGTCGAGCACCAGGTGGTGCCGCGACTGGAGGGGGTCCGCCGGCGGCTCTGGACCCGCAACTCGGTCCGGCTGCGTGAGGTCGCCGCTGCCGCGGCCGGGGTGGCCGAGATCGACCCTGGAGTGAGCGCCGGCGGAGGGCTCGCCGTCCTGCTCCGCCAGGACGACCTGAGCAGGCGGCCGCTCGTCGATGCCGACCTCGTCGTCGGCACGGACCACGCGGCGGCGGCGCGGGACGTGCTCGTCGAGGACGGCTGGCGGGAGGTCGTGCGTCGCCGGGACGGCTGGCTGATGGACCTGCGGGCCGTGACCCTGGAGCGGTCCGGCCACCAGGTCACGCTGCGTTGGGCCGAACCGGGTCCCTGGCCGTACCTGACCGACGGCGGGAGCGCGCCGCTCGCCCGGGTTGATGCCCTCACCCTCCTCGTCCCGGGTCCGGCGGACCTGCTCGTCCACACCCTCGCCGAGGGCTTCCGGCTCTGGGGCTACACCCCGACCCGCCGGTACGCCGACGCGCTCCTGCTCCTCTCCGATGCCGACCTGGACTGGGCAGCCGTCCTCGACAGGGCGCGCAGTCGCAGGGCGCAGGCCCCCGTCGTGGCGGCCCTGGAGCGGATCGCTCCCGACTTCCCGTCACTCGTGCCGGCCGAGGCCCTGGAGCGTCTCCGCGTGGAGTCCGCCGGTACCCGTGCTCGTGTCGGACTCGCCACCGACCTGCGGTGGGGGTCGCTCGCCGTGGTGCTGCGTCGCACCAACGACCGCTCCCTTGCCCGCGCTCTGGCCGCCGCGCCGCGCGAGTTCCGCGAGCTGAAGGGGAGCGGGGGGTGAAGCTCCCGGCCGCCCGGCCGCAGTCCCTCGCGAGTGTGTGGAGGTCGGGGGTCCGCTCGTTCCGGCCGCCGGAGGGGGACCCGCTTCTCCAGGAGGGGCTGGGCCAGGACCTACGGCGCCGCAGCGCCCGCGGCGCGCTCAGCACCATGTCGGGCCAGTGGGTGCGCCTGGTCCTCCAAGTCGGCTCGACCGTCGTGCTGGCGCGGCTGATCAGCCCCACCGAGTACGGGTTGGTCAGCATGATCGTCGCGCTCATCGGCATCGGCGACGCGCTGATGAACCTCGGGCTGTCCCAGGCGACGATCCAGCGCACCGACGTGACGCACGGCCAGGTCAACGTCTTCTTCTGGCTGCAGGCCGCCGTCGGCGCCGGGCTGACGGCTCTGGTCGTCGCCACCGCGCCGGCCATTGCGCACTTCTACGACGACGACCGGATCGTGCCGCTCGCGATGGCACTCGCCTTCACCTTCGTCCTCAACGGCCTCGCCGCACAGCACCAGGCGGTGCTCGCACGTCAGATGCGCTTCGGCGTCCTCGCCCTCATCGACGTGCTGGGTCTGCTCCTCGGCGCAATCGCCGCAGTCGTCCTCGCGCTCGGTGGGGCCGGTGCGTGGGCCCTCGTCGTCATGACGATGGCGACGCCCGTGCTCCGCGTGGCGCTCTCGTGGCCCGCCAGCGGATGGTCCCCGGGCCGGCCACGCCGCGCGCCCGGGGTAGCGCCCATGGTGCGCTTCGGCCTCAGCCTCACCTTCACCAACGTCCTCGACTACACCGCCCAGAACATCGACAACGTCCTGCTCGGCCGGTTCTACGGCCCGGCGACGCTGGGCCTGTACTCCCGGGCCTACAACCTGCTCCTGCTCCCCATCCGCCAGGTGACGGCACCCATGGCCCGGGTCGCCGTGCCTGTCCTGTCCTACCTCAAGGACCAGCCGGAGAGGTTCCGGCGCTTCTTCGTCGTCGCCCTCGGGGCCGTCTCCTACGTCTCCCTGCCCGGCATCGCCCTGCTGTCGGCGTTGAGCCACGAGGTCATCGCCGTCATGCTCGGCGACCAGTGGACCGAGGCGGCGCCGATCTTCCAGGTCCTCGCGCTCGGCGGGATCATGGTCTCGCTCCGGAGCACCAACGGCTGGCTGTTCGTCTCCACGGGGCGGACCGGACGACAAGCGGTGTGGGCCCTCGTCAACCGGCCGGTGGCCATCGCGGGCATCATCGCCGGCATCCCCTGGGGTGCGATCGGCGTGGCCTGGGGGTTCGTGGCCGCGCACCTGGTGATGCTCGTGCCGTCCTTCGTCGTCTCGGCTCGGGGGACACCCGTGACGATGCGCGACATCGCCGGCGCGGTCTGGCGCCCCGTCGTCCTCGCAGCCCTCGTGGGGGCGTCCGGCGCCGCCGTCCACCGGTTCGTGACCGCGCCCTCGATCGTCGTGCTCCTCCTCGGCATCCTCGCCTACCTCGGCATCCTCGGCCTCGCCGTGCTCGCGTGGCCGGGAGTGGCGCGCGACGTGCGCGAGCTGCGCGAGTCGGTCGGCTCGTTCCGTCGGCGCGACCAGTCCGCGACGGAGGCCGCGACAGGGTGAGCTCCGGCCGTCAGGGCCGCTGCCGGTCCCTGGTCTCCTCGTAGGCCCGCACCAACCGGGGTCCGCAGGCGGGCCAGGTCCAGCGCCCTCGCTCCGCGAGCACCCCGGCGCGCAGGCGCAGGCGCTCCGCGGGATCGCCGAGGACCCTCTGGAGGTGGCTGACGAGGGTGTCGACGTCACCGACCGGGTGCACGAGGCCGGTCCGCTCGTGGGCCACCGGGGTCCCGGAGGCATCGGAGACCAGCGGCACGATGCCGGCACCGAGCGCCTCGTACCCGGCGAGGGCACTGCCCTCCGAGTACGAGGGCAGCACGAGGGCGTGGCTCGCGCGCAGGACAGGCGCGATGTCGCCCACGAAGCCCCGGTGCTCGACGCCGGGCTGGCCCAGCAGGGCTCCGAGGGCGGCGGCGACGCGGGGGTCGAGGGAGCCGCACAGGACGAGACGGGCGCCCGGTGGCACGTCGGCCCGCTGCCAGGCCCGGAGCAGGACGTGGATGCCCTTGGCGGGTTCGCAGCGGCCCACGAAGACCAGCTGCACGGGCCCGTCCGGCTCTCGTGCCGGCGGGTCCGGGAACAGCTCGGTGTCGTAGCCGTAGGGGCTGACCCGGACACGCGGCTCGAAACCGGTCCCGTCGAAGGTCCTCGCCGCCTCGTCGGAGCCGCAGAGGATGCCGTCCACCGCGGCGAACTCGGCGTCCTCGCGGGCGAGGGCGGCCTCGTCCAACCCGTGGAAGTGGCGCGGCGGGAGATCGACGCCGAGCTCCTCCCAGGCGCGCCGGGCACGGTCGACGGCCACCCTGGTGTACGGGCTCGGGGCGGAGCGGATGCTGACGGCGCCGGACCGCTGCGCCGCTCCGGCCGCCTGGAGGACGGCGCGGGGCCAGGTGTGGACGACGTCGGGCCGCGCGCGCCTCACCACGGCCGCCGCGAGCCGGTCGTGCCAGCGGTAGGCGCGAGCCGCGCCGACCAGCCGGGGCCGGACCGGCCCGAGCGTCACGACGGTGCGCACGCCGAGGGCGGGGTCGAAGCCCCGCGCCAGCCGGCCGCACACGACGGTCACCCGGGCGCCGGCCCGGGCAAGGGCGTCGACCTCGTGCCAGGCGGTCGTGCCGATCCCGGGGCCGCCGAGGGGGTGCGGAAAGCTGTAGAGGACGTGCACGCTTCTCGTCTCCTCTCCGTGTGGACTTCCGCGGTGCCCTGCCGGCCGGACCGGGACCCCCGAGTCTCGTGGGTCAGCGCGCCGGTACCGTCACGCCGCTCAGCCCCCGGGGAATCCGTTCCACCACGTCGACCTCGCCTGCCAGGCGT
Source organism: uncultured Actinomycetota bacterium (assembly GCA_963730165.1). Lineage (GTDB taxonomy): Bacteria > Actinomycetota > Actinomycetes > Actinomycetales > Dermatophilaceae > DASSQJ01. Next base: position 451,566 of record CAVSQS010000005.1, on the reverse strand, counting down.
CCCTCCACTTCCCGCCGCGCCGGGTGAACCGCGACCCCGCGCCGCGCGCGGCGACGCCGGTCCGCAACAGGGCGACGACGAGCCCCGACCGCGCCCCGAAGTGGGTGCGGGCGTAGGTCACCTTGCCGGCGAGCAGGAGTGGCATCTTCCCGGAGCCCGTGGACGAGGCGCCGACGGCGTGGACGACCTCCGCCGAGGGGGTGATGACGGGCCGGTAGCCCGCCCGTCGGGCCCGGGCGCAGAAGTCGGCGTCCTCCCCGTAGACGAAGTAGCGCTCGTCCAGCCCCCCGAGCTCGTCCCACACCCGGCGGGGTGCGAGCAGGAGGCCGCCGGAGACCATGCCGACCTCTCGCACGGTGTCCCGACGCCAGTCGCCGAGGGACTCGGGGTTGAAGACCCGCGAGCGCGGGAACGCCGTGGACAGCCCCAGCGCGAAGCAGGTGGTGCTCCACACGGTCGGCAGGCCCCAGCACGAGGACGGCTCGAGGGATCCGTCGTCGCGCAGCGTGCGGCCGCCGTAGACCCCGTGCTCCGGGTGGTCGCGCGCGAAGTCGACGAGGGCCTGCAGCGCGCCCGGACGCGCCTCGGTGTCGGGGTTGAGGAGCAGGACGTACTCCGAGGACGTGGCAGCGACCCCCCGGTTGACGCCGGCGGCGAACCCGGTGTTCTCCCGCTGCGCGACGAGGCGTACGCCGGGGTGGTGGCGACGGATGTGCTCGGCGGTGCCGTCCCGCGAGCCGTTGTCGACGACGACGACCTCGTGGTCGAGGGTGCCGAGGGCCGCCGGGAGGGCCCCCAGCGAGCGGTCGACCCACTCGCGGCTCTCGTACGTGACGACGACGACCGCGACCTCAGCCACGGGGCACCGCGTTGTGCGCTCGCTCCACCGCTCGCACCTCCTCCGCCGGCCTCGGTCGTCGCCGAGGCTATCCCGACGCGGGGCCCGGCCGCGGCAGGACCGCGGACGACGAGGCGTCCGGTCGCCCCGTCGCCGCCTCCGGATCGTGCCGATCGGCGTTCCCCCTGGTGGCCGTGTTGCTACCGTTGAGGCTCTTGCCACCTCCCGGAGGGCCTCGGATGACGCTGCTCGACGCGGTGCGGATCGCGCGTCGGTTCTGGATGACCATCGCCTTCTGCATCCTCATCGCCGTGGGTGCTGCCGCGGCGTACGCCGCGCAGCTGCCGCGGATCTACACCGCCAGCTCCCAGGCGTACGTGCGGGTGGGCAACGGCGACGGGTCGGTCGCCGAGGCCTCGGTGGGCAACAACGTCGCCGCGGCGAAGGCCGTCGCCTACGCGCCGCTCACGACGTCCGGAACGGTGGCGCAGAAGGTCATCGACGAGCTCGGGCTCGAGCTCACCCCCGCCGCGGTGCAGTCGAGCATCAGCTACTCCGTCGAGCCCGACACCCCCCGCATCCAGGTCTTCGTCGAGAGCACGTCGCCGCAGCAGGCGCGTGACATCGCCGACGCCGTGGTCGGCGCCACCGCGCAGGTGGCCCAGACGATCGAGTCCGGCACGACCGTCCAGCTCGTCCCCGTGACGAACGCCGTCATCCCGACCGCCCCGTCCTCCCCGAACGTGCGGCGCATCCTCCTCGTGGGGCTCGGCGCGGGTGTCGTCCTCTCCTACCTCGTCGTGCTGCTCCGGTTGCGGCTGGACACCCGCATCCGCCGACCCGAGGACATCGCCGACGTCACCGACATCGGCCTCATGGGGACCATCCCGCGCTCGCGCGACCTTCGCCAGCGGCTGCACTCCGAGGAGATGCTGCGCGGCGCGGTCGGTGAGGCGCTGCGCCACCTGCGCACCAACCTCATGTTCGCCGACCCCGACCACCCGCCGCGGTCGGTGGCCGTCACCAGCCCGATGCCGGGGGAGGGGAAGTCGACGATCTCGGCCCTCCTCGCCCGGGCCCTCGCCATGCGCGGCGAGCCGGTCGTGCTCCTCGACGGCGACCTGCGCCGCCCGATGGTCGCGTCGCTCTTCGACGTCGCGAGCGGGGTCGGCCTGACCCAGGTGCTCTCCGGCGCCGTGCCACTCGACGAGGCCGTCGTCGACACCGACACCCCCGGCCTGCGGGTGCTGCCCGCGGGCCGCGTCCCGCACAACCCGAGCGAGGTCGTCGGCTCGGCCCGGATGCGCGACCTCGTCGCCGAGCTGGCCAAGGACCACATCGTCATCGTCGACGCCCCTCCCGCGCTGCCGGTCACCGACGCGATGATCCTGGCCCAGCGTGTCGACGGACTCCTCGTCGTCACGCACATGGGACGCAGCCGCAAGGAGAACCTGCGCCGCACCCTCCAGCTGGCGCAGAACGTCAACGCCCGCATCTTCGGTGTCGTCCTCAACGGCATTCCCCAGGGCCGGACCGCGGGCGTCTACGGCTACGAGACGTACGGCTATTACCACACCGACAAGGGTGGGCATCGCAGGCGTCGCCGTGCGCGGCAGGCCCCGCCGCAGGCGCGGCCCGAGGAGGCCGACAGCGTCGTCGCCGCCGACGAGGGTCCCGACGAGGTCCCCGGACGCGACTGGCTGCCGGAGCGTTCCGGCGCTCCCGGCGGCCCGCAGTGGTCGCTCCCGGACGACGACCCCGAGGCGCACCCCGGCACCCGGCCGCGCCGTGGGGGGCGCCCGGTCTCGACACCCGTCGAGCGCTGACCCCTCCGGTCGTGGCTCTGGGCCGCGGCCGCGCGACCTAGGATGGAGCGGATGCCATCCTTGTCCTTCCTGCGTGCCCGCGTGGCGGCCCTGCCCGGTCTCTCGCGCATCTCCGAGGCCCTCACGGTGCGGTCCGCCGAGGTCGCCGCCGCCGCTCCGGCCGGGGCTCGGCCCACGGTCATCGCCGCCCTCGCGCCGCGTCCGTCGGGCGCGCCGGTGCTCGTGGTCACCGCGACCGGCCGCGAGGCCGAGGACCTCACCGCCGGGCTGGCCGCGTCACTCGGCGCCGACGCCGTGGGGCTCTTCCCCGCGTGGGAGACCCTCCCGCACGAGCGCCTCAGCCCGCGCAGCGACACCGTCGGCCAGCGGCTGTCGGTCCTGCGCCGTCTCACGCACCCCGAGACCGACGACCACGGCCACGGCGCGCTCTCGGTCGTCGTCGCGCCGGTCCGCGCCGTGCTGCAGCCCGTCGCCCGCGGTCTCGGCGACCTGCGCCCGGTCTCGCTCGCCGTCGGCGACGAGGTCCCCCTCGAGACCGTCGTCGAGGACCTCGCGGCGGCCGCCTACGCCCGCACCGACCTCGTCGAGCGGCGCGGCGAGTTCGCGGTGCGCGGCGGCATCCTCGACGTCTTCCCGCCGACCGAGGAGCACCCCCTCCGCGTCGAGTTCTGGGGCGACACCGTCGAGGAGATCCGCTGGTTCAAGGTCGCCGACCAGCGCTCGCTCGAGGTCGCGGAGCACGGGCTGTGGGCTCCGCCGTGCCGCGAGCTGCTCCTCTCCGACACCGTGCGCGCGCGGGCGGCCGAGCTCGCGGACGCACTCCCGGGAGCCCGCGACCTTCTCGAGAAGCTGGCGGCGGGTATCGCGGTCGAGGGGATGGAGTCACTGGGCCCTGCACTCGTCGACGGCATGGAGACCGTCCTCGAGGTCCTCCCCGAGGGCGCGGTGGTCGTCGTCGCCGACCCCGAGCGGGTGCGCTCGCGCGCCCACGACCTCGTGGCGACGAGCGAGGAGTTCCTCGAGGCCGGCTGGGCCAACGCGGCCGGGGCGGGCTCGGTCCCGATCGACCTCCAGTCGGTCCTCGGTACCGCCTCCTTCCGCACCGTCGCCGAGCTGCGCGAGCAGGCTCGCGCCCTCGGGGTGCCGTGGCTGGACCTGACGCCGTTCGCCGGCGACGAGGAGGACGACACCGTCGACCTCGGGCTCGTCGTCTCGCCGACCTTCCGGGGCAGCACCGAGGAGGCCGTCGCCGAGGTACGCCGGCTCGTCGCCGAGCAGTGGTCGGTCCTCCTCGTCACCGAGGGCCCCGGCCTGGCCAAGCGGGTGACCGAGGTGCTCGCCGAGCACGAGGTCGCGGCGCGGCTGGCGCCCGAGGACGCCCGCCCCGAGCCCGGCGTCGTCACCGTGACGACGGGTGCCGTCGGGCCGGGGTTCCTGGCCCCGGGCGAGCGGCTGGCCGTCATCACCGAGGCCGACCTCACCGGTGCGGCGGGTGGCTCGGGCACGTCGACCCGGGACATGCGGCAGATGCCGTCGCGCCGGCGCAACCAGGTCGACCCGCTCCAGCTGCGGCCCGGGGACTTCGTGGTCCACGAGCAGCACGGCGTCGGCCGGTTCGTCGAGATGATGCAGCGAACCGTCCAGGGTGCGACCCGCGAGTACCTCGTCCTCGAGTACGCCCCGTCGCGGCGGGGACAGCCCGGCGACCGTCTCTACGTCCCCACGGACCAGCTCGACCAGGTGACCCGCTACGTCGGGGGTGAGCAGCCGAGCCTGAACAAGATGGGCGGCTCGGACTGGCACCAGACCAAGAGCCGGGCCCGCCGCTACGTCAGGCAGATCGCCGCCGAGCTCATCCGCCTCTACTCGGCGCGGATGGCCACCAAGGGCCACGCCTTCCCGCCCGACACCCCGTGGCAGCGCGAGCTCGAGGACGCCTTCGCCCACGTCGAGACCCCCGACCAGCTGAGCACCATCGACGAGGTCAAGGCCGACATGGAGCGGGAGGTCCCGATGGACCGTCTCGTCTGCGGGGACGTCGGCTACGGCAAGACCGAGATCGCGGTCCGTGCCGCGTTCAAGGCCGTCCAGGACGGCAAGCAGGTGGCCGTCCTCTGCCCGACCACCCTGCTCGTCCAGCAGCACCTCAACACCTTCTCCGAGCGCTACGCCGGGTTCCCGGTCACGGTCCGCGCGCTCTCCCGCTTCCAGACCGACCGCGAGGCCAGGGCGGTCCTCGAGGGCCTCGCCGACGGGTCGGTCGACCTCGTCATCGGCACCCACCGGCTGCTCTCGAAGGAGGTCCGGTTCAAGGACCTCGGCCTCGTCGTCGTCGACGAGGAGCAGCGCTTCGGGGTCGAGCACAAGGAGCAGCTCAAGGCGCTGCGCACCTCGGTGGACGTCCTGGCGATGTCGGCGACCCCGATCCCGCGGACCCTCGAGATGGCCGTCACCGGCATCCGCGAGATGTCGACCCTGGCCACCCCGCCGGAGGAGCGCCACCCGGTCCTCACCTACGTGGGCGCCTACGACGAGAAGACCATCACGGCTGCCATCCGGCGCGAGATGATGCGCGAGGGCCAGGTCTTCCTCGTCCACAACAAGGTCTCGACGATCGAGAAGGCCGCGGCCCGGGTCCGCGAGCTCGTCCCCGAGGCGCGGGTCGCCACCGCCCACGGGAAGATGGGCGAGCACAAGCTGGAGCAGGTCGTCGTCGACTTCTGGGAGAAGCGCTTCGACGTCCTCGTCTGCACGACCATCGTCGAGACCGGCCTCGACATCAGCAACGCCAACACCCTCATCGTCGAACGGTCCGACCGGTTGGGGCTCTCCCAGCTGCACCAGCTGCGGGGCCGCGTGGGGCGCGGTCGTGAGCGGGCGTACGCCTACTTCCTCTACCCCCCCGAGACCCCGCTGGGCGAGACGGCCCTCGACCGCCTCCAGACCATCGCGAGCCACACCGACCTCGGATCGGGCATGCAGGTGGCGATGAAGGACCTCGAGATCCGTGGCGCGGGCAACCTCCTCGGTGGTGAGCAGTCCGGCCACATCGCCGGGGTCGGGTTCGATCTCTACGTCCGCCTCGTCGGCGAGGCCGTCGCCGACTTCCGGGGAGAGGGCGAGGAGGCTCCCGCGGAGATCAAGATCGAGCTCCCCGTCGACGCCCACCTCCCGCACGACTACGTGCCCCACGAGCGCCTCCGGCTCGAGATGTACAAGAAGCTCGCAGCCGTCGGCGACGAGCAGGAGCTCGCCGACATCGAGAGCGAGCTCGTCGACCGCTACGGGCCGGTGCCCGAGCCGGTGCGGAACCTGCTCGAGGTGGCACGGCTGCGTACCGTGGCCCGCGCCGGAGGGGTCGCCGACATCAGCGTCCAGGGGAACCACGTCCGCTTCGGCCCGGTGCAGCTGCGCGAGAGCCAACACCTGAGGCTCAACCGCCTCCACCCCGGCTCGATCGTCAAGCCCGCGCTCGGCACCGTGCTCGTGCCGACCCCCCGAACCGCCCGGGTGGGTGGTCGCCCCCTGCGCGACCGTGCCATCCTCGACTGGGCCGCCGCCGTCATCCGGTCGGTGGTCGTGGACAATGTCGGTGAGGCCGCCCGCGTGGCGGCCGCCTCCGCCCAGGGGGCGACCCGATCGTGAAAGGACCCAGCGTGACCCTCCCGGTTCGCCGCCTCGTCGCGGCGCTCGCCCTCGGCGCCGCCCTCGTCACCTCCGGTTGTGGCACGACCGAGGCCAACCGTGCGGCCGTCGTCGACGGGAACGTCATCCCCGAGACCGAGGTCCAGGAGGCGATGACCCAGGTCAACGCCATGGAGCCGGCCCTCTTCAGCCAGCCGTGGACCCCCACCGCGACCCTCACCGCCCTCGTGCGCGCCCCCGTCGTCCTCGACTACCTGGCGGGCAAAGGCTTCGTCGCCTCGGAGTCCAAGGCCCGCCAGACCGCCCGCGACCGCGGCATCAAGGACCCCGGTCCCGGCACGATCGAGATCATCCGGTTCGCGACGGCGCTCACCGACGCCAACCAGAGCGGCCGGTTCGGCGACGCCGAGGGCCAGGAGCTCTCCGCGCAGCTGCGCGCCCAGGACGTCGTCGTCAACCCGCGGTACGGCAGCTTCGACCCGGAGACGGCCGACATCGCGGTGACCCTGCCCCCGTGGGTCACCCCTTACAACGCCTCGAAGTGACCTCCGGCCGCCTCGCGCTGCTGCTCACCTCGCCCCGCGTCGCGCCGGGACTGCTCTCCCGGGAGGCGTGGCAGGCCCTCGAGGACGCCGACCGCGTCCTCGCGGCCGCCGTCGACGACCCGCTCGCCGAGGCCCTCGTCGAGGCCGGTGTGGAGGTGCGGGTGGCCGGGACCGGGCCGGCCCCCGGCGGACCCGCTGGCCTGGCTCGCGAGCTCGTCGACCTGGCCCGCACCGAGACGATCCTCTGGTGCGGCTCGGCGGACGGCGACCCCGGCCTCGCCGACGCGGTGGCCGCAGAGGTCTCCCGGCTGGAGTCCCCGCCCGAGGTCGAGGTGGTCGTCGGGTCCTGGGACGTGCAGGGCGGCCGCCTGCTCGACGTGGTGGCGGCGATGGATCGCCTCCGGTCGCCCGGCGGCTGCCCCTGGGACGCAGAGCAGACCCACGAGACGTTGGCGCCCTACCTCCTCGAGGAGGCCCACGAGGTGGTGCACGCCATCGAGTCCGGCGACCGCGCGCACCTCGCCGAGGAGCTCGGTGACCTCCTGCTCCAGGTCGTCTTCCACGCGCGGGTCGCCGAGGAGGCGGCCGAGGGAGCCTTCGACGTCGACACCGTGGCGGGGCTGCTCGTCGACAAGCTGGTCCGGCGGCACCCGCACGTGTTCGCCGACGGCGGGGCGAGCACTCCCGAGGAGGTCGAGCGGGAGTGGGAGCGGATCAAGGCCGCCGAGGCGTCCGGGCAGGCCGGGAGCGACGACCTCCTCCACGGCATCCCGCCGGGCCTGCCGGTCGACCTGGCGAGCGACAAGGCCCTCGCCCGGCTGCGCAGGCGCGGGCTCGAGCCCTCGGCCGGGCTCCTCACCGAGCTCGAGGACGCCCGCTCGGCCCTCGCGGCGGCCGACGCACGTGCGCGAGCGGTGCTCCGCCGCCTGGCCGACTCCCTCTAGTCTGCTCCGGTGCCCTCCACCGTGCCGCGCGTCGTCGTCGTCGGCGGGGCCGTCCTCGACACGAAGCTGCGCACGACCTCGGCGCCCGCCCTCGGGACGAGCAACCCGGGGACCGCGACGTCCACCGTGGGGGGTGTCGGCCGTAACGTCGCCGAGAACCTCGGCCGCCTCGGCACCCGGACGGCCCTCGTCGCGGCGGTCGGTGAGGACGTCGCCGGAGGCACCGTGGTCACCCGCACGGCTGCCGCCGGGGTCGAGTGCCGCCACGTCGTCCTCTCCTCCCACCCGACCGGGACCTACACCGCCGTCCTCGACGAGCGGGGCGACCTGCTCATCGCCGTCTCCGACATGCGCGCCACGGACGAGCTGACCGCGGCGGACCTCGAGGTCGTCCCGTCCCTGCTCGAGGGCGTGGACGCGCTCGTCGTCGACGCCAACCTCCGCCCGACGGTCCTGCGCTGGCTCCTGGCGGAAGCCGCCTCCGCAGGCGTCGTCGTCGTCCTCGAGCCCGTCAGCGTCGCGAAGGCCGCGGCCGCGGGCCCGACGCTGGACGGGGCCGCCGTCCACACCGTCACGCCCAACCTCGACGAGCTGGCGGCGCTCGTCGGTGGAGAGGTCGGGGCCACGGTCGACGCGATCCTCGAGGCGGCGGCCGAGCTGCACGCCCGAGGCGTCTCGCACGTGTGGGTGCGGCGCGGTACCGGCGGGAGCGTCCTGTCCGCGGCCGCGGGGCCCGCTCGCCGGGCCTGGTCGATCGCCGCACCGCCGACCGACGTCGCCGACGTCACCGGGGCCGGCGACTCGATGACCGCGGGGTACCTCCACGCCCTGCTGCACGGGGACGGGCCCCTGGAGGCGGCGCGGTTCGGTCAGGTCTGTGCTGCCTTGACCTGCGCCTCGTCCGAGACCGTCCGCAGCGACCTCTCCGCCGCCCGGGTCGCCGCGCACCTCACCCCGACCGACCCCCTCGTCGAGGAGCTGACCCCATGACCCCCCGGACCCGCACGCCCCATCCGGCGCTGACGCTGGCCCCCGACGTGGCCGCCGCGCTGGCCGAGGGGCATCCCGTCGTCGCGCTCGAGTCGACGATCATCAGCCACGGCATGCCCTACCCCCGCAACGTCGCCATGGCTCGTGCGGTCGAGGGGATCGTGCGGGAGGGGGGCGCCGTGCCGGCGACCGTCGCGGTCATCGCCGGCCGCCCCACCCTGGGGCTGTCCGACGACGAGCTCGAGCTGCTCGGCGCGGACGCGTCGGTCCGGAAGGTCAGCGTGCGCGACCTCGGGCACGTCGTCGCCACCGGTGGCCACGGCGCGACGACGGTCGCGAGCACGATGCGCCTGGCCGGCCTGGCCGGCATCGAGGTCTTCGTCACCGGCGGGCTCGGGGGGGTCCACCGTGGCGCCGAGTCCTCGATGGACGTGTCGGCCGACCTCACCGAGCTCTCGCGCACGCCGGTCGCGGTCGTGTCGGCGGGGGTGAAGTCGATCCTCGACATCCCCCGCACCCTCGAGGTCCTCGAGACCCTCGGCGTACCGGTCGTCGGCGTCGGCACCGACGACTTCCCCTCGTTCTTCTCCCGCTCGTCCGGGGCGCCGGTCCCGATGCGGCTGGACTCCACCGAGGACCTCGCGAGGCTGTGCCGCGCGACGTGGGACCTCGGTCTCGAGTGCGGCGTCGCGGTCGCGAACCCCGTGCCCGCCGAGGACGAGATGCCGCGCGCCGAGATCGACGGGGTCATCGAGGCCGCGCTCGCCGACGCCGACCGCCTCGGGGTCATCGGAAAGGACATCACCCCGTACCTGCTCGGCCGCATCGTCGAGCTCTCCGGCGGCCGCTCCCTGGAGACCAACATCGCCCTCGTGCGGCACAACGCGCGGGTGGGTGCCGAGCTCGCCGCCGAGCTCGCCGCGGGGCGCTGAGCCGCGGCCGGCCCCGAAGGTCGTGCCGGAGGAGGGCGACGGCGCGGGTCGGTCGGGAGGAAGCCGGACGCCGGGGACTAGGCTCGGAGGCGAACCCGTACCCCCCACCACAGGAGTCCGATGTGGCCAGCATCGAGGCAGTAGGCGCCCGCGAGATCCTCGACTCGCGCGGCAACCCCACCGTCGAGGTCGAGGTCGCCCTCGACGACGGCACCGTCGCCCGGGCGGCCGTGCCGAGCGGCGCGTCCACCGGAGCGTTCGAGGCGGTCGAGCGTCGCGACGGCGACGCGGGCCGCTACGGCGGCAAGGGCGTCGAGAAGGCGGTCGACGCCGTCATCGACGAGCTGGGCCCGAAGCTGCTCGGCTTCGAGGCGAGCGAACAGCGTCTCGTCGACGCCGAGATGCTCGCCATCGACGGCAGCGCCAACAAGGAGAAGATCGGCGCGAACGCCATCCTCGGCGTCTCGCTCGCCGTCGCCAAGGCGGCGGCCGACAGTGCCGATCTGCCGCTCTTCCGCTACGTCGGTGGCCCGAACGCCCACGTCCTGCCGGTGCCGATGATGAACATCCTCAACGGCGGCAGCCACGCCGACTCCAACGTCGACATCCAGGAGTTCATGATCGCGCCCATCGGGGCCGAGTCGTTCCGGGAGGCGCTGCGTTGGGGTGCGGAGGTCTACCACGCCCTCAAGGGCGTCCTGAAGGAGAAGGGCCTGGCCACCGGTCTCGGCGACGAGGGCGGCTTCGCCCCGGACCTGGAGTCCAACCGGGCCGCCCTCGACCTCATCATCGAGGCCATCGAGAAGGCCGGCTACACCCCGGGGGACCAGGTGGCGCTCGCGCTCGACGTCGCCGCCTCCGAGTTCCACGAGGACGGTGGCTACGCGTTCGAGGGTGGCACGAAGAGTGCCGCCGAGCTCGTGGACTACTACGCCGAGCTCCTCGAGGCCTACCCGCTCGTCTCGCTCGAGGACCCCCTGGACGAGGAGGACTGGGACGGCTGGAAGGCGCTCACCGAACGCCTCGGCCACCGCATCCAGATCGTCGGGGACGACATCTTCGTCACCAACCCCGAGCGGCTGCAGCGCGGCATCGTCGAGGGCACGGCGAACGCGCTGCTCGTCAAGGTCAACCAGATCGGGTCGCTCACCGAGACCCTCGATGCCGTCGACCTCGCCCACCGCAACGGCTTCCGCTGCATGATGAGCCACCGCTCCGGCGAGACCGAGGACGTCACCATCGCCGACCTCGCGGTCGCGACGAACTGCGGTCAGATCAAGACGGGTGCGCCCGCCCGCTCCGAGCGGGTCGCGAAGTACAACCAGCTGCTCCGGATCGAGGAGGAGCTCGACGACGCCGCGGTCTTCGCCGGCGCCGGTGCCTTCCCGCGTTTCACCGCCCGCCGCGACGGCTGAGCGACCCCGCACCGATGGCCAGCACCGGGCGCAGCCGCGGTCCGGCGTCGCGACCTCCGCGACGCCCGGCCGCCGCGCGCCCGGCGGGCGCCACCGGTACGGGCCGGTCAGCCACCGGGAAGGCCGCCGGCTCCACCTCCCGCGGCGCCTCCCCGGTGGGGCGGACCGGGAGCCGGCCGGCCACCGGGGCGGGCACCACCCGGACCTCCACCACCGCCGCGACCGGCCGCGGCGCCACGGCATCCGCGACGACCGCCCGCCGGGTCGTCGAGCGCGGCCGGGGACGGTGGCTCGGTCGCGTCGGGGGAGCGGCCACGCACCGCTTCGCCCGTCGCGGCGTCATCCTCCTCTCGATCGGTGTCTTCCTCGTGCTCCTCCTCGGGTCGACGGTGGCGGCGTGGCTGCACCAACGCAGCGAGATCGCGGCCCTTCGCGAGCAGGTGGCCACCCAGGAGCGCGACGTCGCCGCACTCCAGGCCGAGCAGGAGCGGTGGACCGATCCTGCGTACGTCGAGCAGCAGGCCCGCCAGCGACTGAAGTTCGTCAAGCCGGGCGAGAAGTCCTACACGGTCCTCGACCCGGCCCCGCGCACCAGCGCCGACCTCTCCGGCACCGACGTCGTCCAGCCCAACGCGGCGCTGCCGTGGTACGAGACCGTCTGGGAGTCCGCCCGCACCGCCGACGCGCCGGGGGCGCACCGGTGACTGCCGGTGCCGACCTGCCGCCCGTGGCACAGGCCGACCTCGACGCCGTCACCCGACAGCTCGGCCGCGAGGCGCGCGGCGTGGCCGAGGTCGCCCACCGCTGTCCGTGCGGTGAGCCCGACGTCGTCCGCACCCGACCACGGCTGCCCGACGGCACCCCCTTTCCCACCTCGTACTACGCCACCTGCCCTCGGCTCACCGGCGCGCTGTCCACCCTCGAGAGCCAGGGCGTCATGCGCGAGATGACCGACCGCCTGGAGCGCGACCCCGAGCTCCGGGCGGCGTACCAGGGGGCACACGCCGACTACCTCTCACGGCGGGCCGAGCTCGGCGAGGTCCCCGAGATCGCCGGGACGTCGGCCGGGGGGATGCCCACCCGAGTCAAGTGCCTGCACGTGCTCGCCGCCCACGCGCTCGCCGCCGGCCCGGGCGTCAACCCGCTCGGCGACGAGGCGCTGAGCCTGCTGGACCCCTGGTGGGAGTCGAACCCGTGCAGCGAGGTCGCCTCGTGACGGCGGCACGTCGGCGCGTCGGCGCCGTCGACTGCGGGACCAACTCGATCCGCCTCCTCGTCGCCGACGTCCGCGAGGACGGCCGGCTCACCGACGTCGACCGCCGGATGGAGATCGTCCGGCTCGGCCAGGGCATCGACGTCACCGGACGGATCGCCGCCGACGCGATGGAGCGCACCCTCGCCGCCACGCGCGGGTACGCCGACCGCTGCCACGAGCTGGGGGCCGAGGCGGTGCGGTTCGTCGCGACCTCGGCCAGCCGCGACGCCAGCAACGCCGACGAGTTCGTCGCAGGCGTCCACGACGCCTTCGGCGACCTCGACGTCGTGCCCGAGGTCGTCACCGGCGACACCGAGGCCGAGCTGTCGTTCACCGGTGCCACCGGTGACCTCCCGGGGCTCGGCATCGCCGGGCCCTACCTCGTCGTCGACCTCGGCGGTGGCTCCACCGAGCTCGTCCGCGGTACCACGCGCGTCGAGGCGGGGGTGTCGGTCGACGTCGGCAGCGTCCGGATGACCGAGCGGCACCTCCACTCCGACCCCCCGACCCCGGACGAGGTGGTCGCTGCCCGCGCCGACGTCGCGGCCACGCTCGACGATGCCGAGGAGCGGGTGGCCCTGGGCGGGATCGGCACGGTCGTCGGGCTCGCCGGGAGCATCACGACGATCACGGCCCACGCCCTCGGCCTCGACCACTACGACCGTGCGGCGGTGCACCTGGCGCGCCTCCCGATCGACCGGCACCGCACCGCCTGCCGCGAGCTGTGGTCGATGACCCGCGAGCAGCGCGCCGCCCTCCCGTACGTCCACCCGGGGCGGGTCGACGTCATCGGCGCCGGAGCGCTCGTCTGGCACGAGGTCCTCGGTCGGGTGGCGGTCCGCTCACCCGGCGTCGACGTCGTGACGTCCGAGCACGACATCCTCGACGGCATCGCGCTCTCGCTGCGCTGACGAGCCGCTCGAGGGCCCCGGTCCACCACCTGCGAGGTCCGGTCCGCGGCGCGCTACGGTGAGCGCGCCCCCGTGGCCCAACCGGCAGAGGCAGGCGCCTTAAAAGCGCTCCAGGTGCGGGTTCGACTCCCGTCGGGGGCACCCAGTGGCCCCGACGGGAGCCGAGGGCGCCCGAACGGAGCGTTGCCGACGGCTCCCGTCGAGGGCACGGTCTGCTCGTGGCGGGAACATGCGCAGGTGGCTGCACGTCTACTCTGGTGACGACGCGGCGACGGACGCCGCCACGACCAGCACGGAGGATCGATGGCCAACAACCCGGCCTTCAACAGGATCGAGAAGGACGCGCAGAGCGGGTACGCCGGCTTCCGCACCGACACGACCGCTGCGTCCCAGGCCGCGACCGGCACGATGTCCGCGCAGCAGCTCCAGGACCTCTACAACCAGCCGTCGGCGGTCCGTACCGGCACCGAGCGGCCGGTGACCATGGACGACGTCATCATGAAGACGCTCGGCCTGTTCGCCCTCGTCCTCGTCACCGGCACGATCGGGTGGGTCGTCTCCGCCGCCAACGAGACGGTGGGCTTCGCCCTCTGGATGGGTGGCGCGATCGCGGGCCTGATCATCGGCCTGGTCATCGCCTTCAAGAAGACCCTCAGCGTCCCGCTCATCGTCACGTACGCGCTCGTCGAGGGCCTCTTCATCGGCGCGGTCAGCCAGTTCTTCGAGCAGATGTACCCGGGGATCGTCGCGCAGGCCGTGCTCGCGACCGTCGCCACCTTCGCCGGCATGTTCATCGCCTACAAGACCGGCCTGATCAAGGTCAACGACAAGTTCCGCCGGATCATGGTCATGGCGCTGATCGGGTACGCGCTCTTCGCGGTCGTGAACTTCGTCTTCGCCATCGTCACGAGCACGCCCTTCGGTATCGGCGGCACCGGCGGCTGGGGGATCGCGATCTCCGTCTTCGCCGTCGGCCTCGCCGCCCTGACGCTGGCCCTGAACTTCGACTCGATCGACTACGCGATCCGCACCGGCGCCCCGCAGAAGTACTCGTGGCTGCTCGCCCACGGGATGATCGTGACGCTCGTGTGGCTGTACATCGAGTTCCTCCGCCTGCTCGGCCGCATGCGCAACTGAGCGTGTCCGGCACCGGCGACGCCGGGACGGGGCGACCCGTCCCGGCGTCGCCGTCCGTGGACCCGGTGGCCCCCGAGGCGCGGACCGAGCTCGAGCGCATCCGGCGACGCTGGGGGGAGCTGCCCCTGGCCCGGGCCGAGCAGGCCGCGCCCACCGTGCGCGCCGCGCTCGTCTCGATCGCCGAGCGGAGCGTGCCGGGCGCCGAGGTGCCCGACCTCGGGGTCGCGGCGGTCGGTGACCAGCTGTCGGTCCTCGTCTGGGACGCCTACGCCGCAGGCCGCGGCGACGGCATCCCCGCGCTCCTCACCCAGCTGCGGCGCACCCTCCCCTGACCCGACGTCTTGCGAATCCGGCACGTGAACCGGGGAGCGGATGCCCCTGGTGGGTGGGAGATCCGCAAGAGGTCGGGCGGGATGGGGGAGCGGGGGCCAGGAGTGGCGCCGGGGTCAGGAGAGGCGCTCGACGACGATGGCCATGCCCTGGCCGCCACCCACGCACATCGTCTCGAGGCCGAACTGCCCGTCACGGGCCTCGAGGCCGTTGAGCAGCGTCGTCATGATGCGCGTTCCCGTCGACCCGAACGGGTGGCCGAGGGCGATCGCGCCGCCGTGGACGTTGAGCTTCTCCGGGTCCATCCCGAGGTCGTCGGCGCTGGGCAGCACCTGTGCGGCGAAGGCCTCGTTGATCTCGTAGAGGTCCATGTCGCCGATCGACATCCCGGCCCGGGCCAGCGCCTGACGCGAGGCCTCGACCGGACCCAGGCCCATGATCTCCGGGGACAGACCCGAGACGCCGGTGGAGACGATGCGGGCCAGCGGGGTGAGCCCGAGCTCCGCGGCGCGGGTGTCGCTCATGACGACCACGCCGGACGCCCCGTCGTTGAGCGGGCAGCAGTTGCCGGCCGTGACGGTGCCGTCGGCGCGGAAGACCGGCTGCAGGGCCTGGACGGCCTCCATCGTGACGCCGGCCCGCGGCCCGTCGTCGCGCGAGACCACGGTGCCGTCGGCGAGGGTCACCGGCAGGATCTCACGCTCGAAGAACCCGTCGGCGATGGCCTTCTCCGCCCGGTTCTGGCTCGTCACGCCCCACTCGTCCTGACGCTCGCGGGAGGCCCCGCGGAGCGTCGCCACGTTCTCGGCCGTCTGTCCCATGGCGACGTAGACGTCGGGGAGCAGGCCGTCCTCGCGTGGGTCGTGCCAGGGGGCGTTGGTGCGGGCGGCCTCCGCGGACCGGGCCGTGGCCTCGGCGAAGAGCGGGTTCTGCGCGTCCCCCTCGCTGCCGCCCGCGCCGGTGAAGTTGGTGTACTGGCTGACGCACTCGACGCCGCCGACGAGGAAGGCGTCGCCCTCCCCGGCCTTGATGGCGTGGAAGGCCATCCTCATCGTCTGGGTCGAGCTGGCGCAGAACCGGTTGACCGTGGCCCCGGGAAGGTGGTCCATGCCGGCGAGGACGGCGATGACGCGGGCCATGTTCGAGCCGTGCTTGCCGCTCGGCTCCGCGCACCCCCAGTAGAGGTCGTCGATCGTCGTGGGGTCGAGCGCCGGCACCTGGTCGAGGAGGCCGCGCACGACCTGCACCGAGAGGTCGTCCGGTCGCACCTCGCGCAGCGAGCCCTTGAAGGCGCGGCCGATGGGGGTACGGGTGGTGGCGACGATGACGGCCTCGGTCACGGGGATCCTCCTCGGTGGGGGTGGCGGCGCCCGGCCCGAAGGCTCGGTGAGCGCGCGCTCACTAGGTCGCTCCAGCGTAGGCGGCGCCCGGCCGCAGCGGTACCGCGGCCGCACTGTGGGGTCCGTCTCGTCACCGGGCGCCGCGTGGGGGTCGTGCGCCGGCGCGCGGACCGACATGATGAGGGCATGGACACCATGCGCAGCCTCGCCTCGTCAGGGTCGCCGTACGAGGGCAGCGTCGGGTTCTCCCGCGCCGTCCGCGTCGGCCCGTACATCGCGGTCTCCGGGACCGCCCCGATCAATGCCGACGGTCACGTCAGCGTGGATCCCGCTCAGCAGACGAGGCGGTGCTGGGAGATCGCGCTCGACGCGCTCGCCGAGCTCGGCGGCCGTCCGGAGCACGTCATCCGGACCCGCCACTACATCACCGACAACGATGTCATCGACGCCGTCTCCAGCGTGCACGGGGAGATCTTCGGGGACATCCGGCCGGCCAGCTCGATCCTGCGCGTGGCGGGGCTCGTCGACGACCGCTGGAAGGTCGAGGTCGAGCTCGACGCGGTCGTCGTCGACGACTGAGGACCGCTCGCCCGAGCGCCTGTCAGCCGTCGAGCGCCGTGCCGCCCTGCGGCAGCGCCTCGCCGCCCGGGTGGTCGGGGGGGTCCGCCGGAGCGCCGGCGGCGGGTTCCTCGGTGGGCGACGGGTCGGTCGCCGGAGGGACCGTGCCCGGGCGGCGGCGCAGGAGGACCGCCCAGCGACCTCGGGGGCCCCGGCTCTGGCCGGCGACCTCGGTGGGGGCCACCTCGGTGCCCGGCTCACGGACCGCCTGGCCGGCCGCGACGGCGACCGGGCCGACACCCTCGCCACGCCGGGGTTCGGGGGCGCGGTCCCCGGTGTCGGCACCCCAGACGTGCAGGGCCGCGCAGACGCTGGGAAGCAGGGCGGCCGCGGCCCGGGCGTAGCCCACCGCCGAGGGGTGGAACCGGTCGCGGCTGAACATCTCGTGCGGGGCGTCCGCGAACTCGGGCCCGAGCAGGTCGCCGAGGGAGACGGTGCGGCCCCCGGCCTCGACCACGGCGACGGTCTGCGCCGCCGCGAGGTCGCGTGACCAGCGCTTCATCAGCGACCGGAGCGGCTGGGCGATGGGCTGGATGGTGCCGAGGTCGGGACAGGTGCCGACGACGACCTCGCAGCCCAGTGCCCGCGATCGACGGACGGCCTGCTCGAGGTGCCGCACCGAGGTCGGCCGGTCGACGCGGTGGGTGACGTCGTTCGCCCCGACCATGATGAGGACGACATCGGGGCGCATGACGTCCTCGAGAGCGTTGGCGAGCTGGCGCTCGAGGTCGCTCGACTCCGCTCCGACGACGGCGCGGTTCGTCAGCCGCACCCGGCGCCCCGTGAGGGCGGCGACCCCGCTGGCGACGATCGCTCCTACCGTCTCGTGCGGTGCGTCCGCTCCCATCCCGGCCGCCGAGCTGTCGCCGAGCACGACGACCTCGTAGGGCTCGCCGCGCCCGGAGCCGTACACGCCGTTGTCGTCGGGGGAGTCGTCGAACGGGGTGCCGATGACGCGACGTGCCAGCGCAGCCTCGGTCTTGATGACGGCGTACCCGAGGGCCCCGACCGCGGCACCGGCGGCCGCCACCCCGCCCCCGCCGTAGGCGGCGGTCGCGGCGATCTTGCGTGCCCGGCGGGCCCGGCCCATGACGTCACCCCTCTCGCGGTCGCCGTCCCACGGTAGCGCTGCGCACCGGGCGCGCGAGGTCGGGTCGGTCCGTCCGTCACCGGACGGGGCAGGTCGCCGGGCGCGGCCCCGGCGGCGTGCCCGGTGTGTCGCGCCGACCGGGGCGCCGCGCGGTGCGGGACCTCCCTACGATGGCGCGATGGAGGTCAGCCCCGGTGCCGCGGCCGAGCAGGTGCTCGAGGTCTCGGCGGTCGACACCGCCGAGGCGGTGGGGTCGGGCTCGCTGCCCGTCCTCGGCACGCCGCGGTTGCTCGCCTGGTGCGAGGCGGTGGCCTGCGAGGCCATCGGGGACCTGCTGGGGGTGGGGGAGACGAGCGTCGGCACGATCGTGCGGCTCGAGCACCTGGCCCCGAGCGCGGTCGGCGACTGGGTCACCGTGCGTGCCGAGGTCACCTCGGTCGACGGGCGCCGGATCGGGTTCACCGTCGACGCGACCGGTCCCGGCCGCCGGCCGCTCGCCCGGGGCAGCATCGAGCGAGTCGTCGTCGACACCGCCGGGTTCCTCGGGCGCCTGCGCTGACGCTGCGGGTCCGGGTGCGTCACGGACGTCGAGCGGGTGCGTGGGCCTCGAGGGTGTACGTCAACGGCACCCGCTCCGGGTGCTCGACGAGGCGGTACTCTTCGTCGGCGCCGCGCTCCATCCGGCCCGGGAGGGCGTCCCACGGGACGCTGCGGTGCTCGACGAGCGCGGTGAGCACGAGCCCGCGCTCGAGCAGGGCGGTCACGACCTCCCCGAGCCCGTGGTTCCACGACACGGTCCGGTTGTGCGTGAACTCCTGCTCGGTCTCGACGTACGTGCCGGGCTCCTCCTCGTCGATCCCCTCCGGCGTCTCGAAGTACGGGTGGCCGACGGTCAGCGCGCCCGGGGCGGTCTCGTCCAGCGCCCAGAGCATCGGGTGTCCCTCCCGGAGGAACAACCGCCCCCCGGGGGCGAGCAGGCCCGCGACGACGTCGGCCCAGCGGGCGATGTCCGGCAGCCAGCACAGTGCGCCGACACCGGTGTAGACCAGGTCGAAGGACCTCCCCTCCAGCACCGACGGTGCCGCGTACACGTCCGCCTCGACGTACTCGATCTCGGTGCCGGTGCGGGCGGCGAGGCGGCGGGCCTCCTCGAGCGACGCCGGTGACAGGTCGAGCCCGGTCATCCGGGCACCGAGGCGCGCGAGCGAGAGCGTGTCGGTCCCGATGTGGCACTGGAGGTGGAGCCCGGTGACCCCGCGGAGGTCGCCGAGGAGGGCCGCGTCGAAGCGCACGACGCTGCTCAGGTGGTCTGGGTCGGCGACGAACCGCGCCAGCCCGTAGTCCGGGCTCGCGGCGTGCGCCGGGGCCCGCTCGTCCCAGTTCGCGCGGTTGAGCGCCAGGTAGCCACCACCGGGCGGGGAGGGCGTCGGGATGCCGGTCACCCGCACCATCCTGCGCCCCGTCGCCGCGCGGCGCCATGCAGTTCTCGGGCACCGAGCCGTTCCCGCACCGTGCGAGGATGCACCGCGTGAAGTACGCCAAGCACATCGTCGACCTCGTGGGCCACACCCCCCTCGTCCAGCTGAACTCCGTCACCGACGGGATCGGCGCCACCGTCCTCGCCAAGGTCGAGTACATGAACCCCGGCGGGTCCGTGAAGGACCGGATCGCGCTGAGGATGGTCGAGGCCGCCGAGGCCTCGGGCGCGCTCCGACCGGGCGGCGTCATCGTCGAGCCGACCTCCGGGAACACCGGCGTCGGTCTCGCCATGGTCGCGCAGCGCAAGGGCTACTCGTGCATCTTCGTCTGTCCCGACAAGGTCTCGGAGGACAAGCGCAACGTCCTGCGCGCCTACGGGGCGGAGGTCGTCGTCTGCCCGACCGCCGTCGACCCGGCGCACCCCGACTCGTACTACTCGGTGTCGGACCGCCTCGTCCGCGAGACCCCCGGCGCGTGGAAGCCGGACCAGTACTCCAACCCCAACGGACCCTTGGCGCACTACGAGTCGACCGGTCCGGAGATCTGGGAGGACACCGACGGCCGGGTCACCCACTTCGTCGCGGGGGCCGGCACGGGCGGCACGATCTCGGGCGTCGGCCGGTACCTGCACGAGGTGTCCGCCGACCGGGCCTCCGGCCGCGTCCGCATCATCGCCGCCGACCCCGAGGGGTCGGTCTACAGCGGCGGCACCGGCCGCCCCTACCTCGTCGAGGGCGTCGGTGAGGACTTCTGGCCCGCCGCCTACGACCCCGACCAGGTCGACGAGGTCATCGCCGTCTCCGACGCCGACTCGTTCGCCATGACGCGCCGCCTGGCTCGCGAGGAGGGGCTGCTCGTCGGCGGCTCGTGCGGGATGGCCGTCGTGGCGGCCCTGCGCCTCGCCGGGGGCCTCCCCGACGACGCGATCGTCGTCGTCCTCCTCCCCGACTCCGGACGCGGGTACCTTTCGAAGATCTTCAACGACGAGTGGATGCAGTCCTACGGCTTCCTCCACGCCGAGGGTGAGCGCACCGTCGGCGACGTCCTGCGGGCCAAGTCCGGCGCCCTCCCGGCGCTCGTGCACACCCACCCCACCGAGACCCTGCGCGACGCCATCGACATCCTCCGCGAGTACGGCGTCTCGCAGATGCCGGTCGTCAAGGCCGAGCCGCCGGTGGTCTCGGGGGAGGTGGCCGGCTCGGTCTCCGAGCGCGACCTCCTCGAGGCGCTCTTCACCGGACGCGCCCACCTCGCCGACCCGGTCGAGCGCCACATGGCGCCGGGCCTGCCGCTCGTCGGCTCGGGGGAGCCGGTCGCCACCGCGCGCCACGAGCTCGAGTCGAGCGACGCCGTGCTCGTCGTCGAGGACGGCAAGCCGGTCGGCGTCCTCACCCGGGCCGACCTGCTCTCCTTCCTCGCCGACTGAGCACGGGGACCGCCGGCGGGTGACACTGGGGTCATGGAGCGACCGCGGTACGAGCCGCCCGTCGAGCGGGCGATCCGCGAGGCCCAGGAGCGCGGCGAGTTCGACGACCTGCCCGGTTCCGGCAGGCCGCTGGAGCTGAGGAACACCGACGACCCGATGTGGTGGGTCCGTGCCCTCGCCGAGCGGGAGCAGCTCGACTTCACCGGCGCGCTGCCGCCTGCCGTCGCGCTGCGCAAGGAGGCTGCGACCTTCCCGCACGCCCTGCTCGACCTGCGCAGCGAGGAGTCGGTCCGTGCCGTCCTCGACGACTACAACCGGCGCGTCCGGCGCGACCGCCTGCGGCCGCCCGACCCCGGCCTGCCGCAGCTGCTCGCGCCGACCGTCGATGTCGACGCCCTCGTCGAGCAGTGGCGGGCGCTGCGAGCATCCTCACAGCCCGTCGAGGTTGACCCGCCGGTAACCACGGGGGAGGCTCGACCCCGGCGCCGATGGTGGCGCCGCCGACCCGGCTCCGCGCGGGGCTGACCCGGGCGACCCGGGCCGTCCCGCCGGTGTCGGTCCCGGCGCTCCGGGCGACCGCACCACCCCGGAGCGCGCCCCACGCGAGACGGAAGGGTCGATGAGCGACTACCCACACCTGCTGGAGCCCCTCGACCTCGGACACCTCACGCTGCCGAACCGGGTCGTCATGGGGTCGATGCACACGGGCCTCGAGGACCGGGCGGCCGACTTCCCCAAGCTCGCCGCGTACCTCGCCGAGCGGGCACGCGGGGGGGCGGGCCTCATCGTCACCGGCGGGTTCGCGCCCAACGTGGAGGGGACGCTCTACCCGAACGCCTCGAAGCTGACGACCAGGCGTGAGGCGCGGCGGCACCGTCAGGTGACCGACGCCGTCCACGCGGCCGGCGGGCGGATCGCCCTGCAGCTGCTCCACGCCGGCCGCTACGCGTACACGCCCTGGTGCGTCGCGCCCTCGGCGCTCAAGAGCCCGATCAGCCGGTTCCGTCCCCGCGCCCTCTCCGAGCGCGGCGTCCGCCGGCAGATCCGGGCCTTCGCCCGAGCCGCCGCGCTGGCGAAGGAGGCGGGCTACGACGGCGTCGAGGTCATGGGGTCCGAGGGGTACCTCATCAACCAGTTCCTCGCTCCGCGGACCAACCACCGCACCGACCGCTGGGGCGGGACCCCGGAGAACCGGCGGCGTTTCGCGGTCGAGGTCGTGCGTGCTGTGCGCGGCGCGGTGGGGCCGGACTTCGTCATCGTGTACCGGATCTCGGTGCTCGACCTCGTCGAGGACGGCCAGACGTGGGAGGAGGTCGTGACGCTCGCGCGCGATGTCGAGGCCAACGGCGCGAGCATCCTCAACCTCGGCATCGGGTGGCACGAGGCGAGGGTTCCGACGATCGTGACGTCGGTCCCCCGGGCGGTGTTCACCGGGTACGCCGCGCGGCTGAAGGAGCACGTCTCGGTACCCGTCTGCGCGACGAACCGGATCAACACGCCCGAGGTTGCCGAGGAGGTCCTCTCCGGCGGGGCCGACCTCGTCTCGCTCGCCCGCCCGTTCCTCGCCGACCCCGAGTTCGTCCGCAAGGCCGAGCAGGGCCGGGCGGACGAGATCAACACGTGCATCGCGTGCAACCAGGCCTGCCTCGACCACACGTTCTCGAAGCAGCGCGCGAGCTGCCTGGTCAACCCGCGCGCCGCCCACGAGACCGAGCTCGTCATCCGGCCGGCGACGCAGCAGCGGCGGGTCGCCGTCGTCGGCGCCGGACCGGCCGGCCTCGCGGCGGCGTCGACCCTCGCGGAGCGGGGCCACGAGGTCGAGCTCTTCGAGGCCCGCGACCACGTCGGCGGCCAGTTCGACATCGCGATGCGGATCCCCGGCAAGGAGGAGTTCGCCGAGACGATCCGCTACTTCACGAGGCGGCTCGAGACGACCGGGGTCAAGGTCCACCTGTCGACCCGCGCGGATGCCGACGAGCTGGCCGAGGCGGGCTTCGACGACGTCGTCGTCGCGACCGGCGTCACCCCGCGGCTGCCCGACATCCCCGGGATCGACCACCCGAGCGTCGTCACCTACGACGCGCTCGTCCGCGGGGAGCGGACCGCGGGGGCGCGTGTTGCCGTCATCGGTGCGGGAGGCATCGGGGTCGACGTCTGCGAGTTCCTCACGACCGACGACTCACCCACGCTCGACGCCGACGTCTGGCGCGAGGAGTGGGGCGTCGGCGACCCCGCGCAGACCCGGGGCGGCGTCGTGCCCCCCCACGCGCAGCCGAGCCCGCGCCAGGTGGTGCTCCTCCAGCGGAAGTCGACGCCGATCGGCAGGGGGCTCGGCAAGACCACGGGATGGGTTCACCGGGCCAGCCTGCGCGCCAAGGGCGTCGAGCAGGTGACCGGGGTCGCGGCCTACGAGCGCATCGACGACGACGGCCTGCACGTGGCGCTCGGCGAGGGCGGTGCCGAGAGGCGTGTCATCCCGGTCGACACCGTCGTCGTCTGTGCCGGTCAGGAGTCGGTGCGTGGGCTGGCCGACCCCCTGGAGGAGCGGGGCATCCGGGTCCACGTCGTCGGTGGCGCGGACGTGGCGGCGGAGCTCGACGCCAAGCGGGCGATCAAGCAGGGCACCGAGGTGGCTGCGCGCATCTGATCCGTTCGGGTCCCGGACCCGGACGAGTGGGGACGTCGTCGTGCCGCGCCCCATCGCCGGGCACCGCGCCGGAGGCGCCGTGATCACGACAGGTGCTGCGCCGCAGCGGGGTCGCCGGGCTGGGTGACCGTGCGCCGTCATCGTCCACGTCACGGTCCCCGGCCGCCGAGCCCAGGTCGGAGGATGATGGAGGCGGAGCCCCGGGCTACCTCGGCTCGGCCGGCCGTGCAGGAGGTGGGTCATGAGCGGTCGCACCGTCGTTCCGCCCTCCGCGCCACCGGCCGGCTCACCCGACGCCAGGCGAGCCTGGTGGTGCGTGGCCTCGTTCCCGGTCGCCCTGGTCCTCGGCTTCGTCGGGGGCCAGGCGGTGGCCGCGCTGCTCGGCCAGGACGGCGAGGGGGTGGCCCCCTGGTGGGTCGGTGGCCTGGCCCTGCTGCCGTTCCTCGTCCTGACCGGCATCCCGACGGCGATCGCGTGGTGGTCCCACCGGCGGGCCCGGGCCGTGGGCGACCAGCGGGCACTCGTGCCGGCACTGGTCCTGCTCGTGCTGACCGGCGGCTTCCTCGCGCTCAGCCTCTTCTCCTGGCTGATGTGGGCCCTCCTCGAGGCGTCCTGACGTCGGCGACGAGCCCCCGCGAGGCGGGTGGATGGTGCTGGCGGCCCGTCCGGCCACGGACGCGTGCGACGGGGAGTGGCCGGGTCAGGTCGGCGGGGCGATGTCGGTCTGCGCGGGGAGGTTCGCGACGCCGACCGGGCAGGTGAGGCCGTTGGGGCCGTGGTTGCAGTAGCCGTTCGGGTTCTTGTGGAGGTACTGCTGGTGGTAGTCCTCGGCGTAGTAGAAGGGCCCCGCGGCGGCGATCGTCGTCGTGATCCGGCCACGACCGGCCCCGGTGAGGACCCGCTGGAACGCGGCGCGAGTCGCCTCGGCCGCCGCCGCCTGCTCGGGGGTCGTCGTGAAGACGGCGGAGCGGTAGGCCGTGCCGACGTCGTTGCCCTGGCGGTTGCCCTGGGTCGGATCGTGGTTCTCCCAGAAGGCCTTGAGGAGCTGCTCGGGGGTCGTCACGGTCGGGTCGTACGCGACGAGCACCGTCTCGGCGTGCCCGGTGCGCCCGGTGCACGTCTCCTCGTACGTCGGGTTCGGGGTGTACCCGCCCATGTAGCCGGCGGCCGTGGTCACCACCCCCGGCAGGCGCCAGAAGATCCGCTCGACGCCCCAGAAACACCCCATCGCGACGTAGAGGACCTCGGTCCCCTCGGGCCAGGGACCCTCGAGCGGGGTGCCGAGCACCGCGTGCGTCGTCGGGACGTCGAAGGCCCGGTGGTCGCGGCCGGGCAGGGCCTCCTCGCGGGTGGGCAGGGTCGTCTTGGCGCGCGATCCGAAGAGCATGTGCGGTCAAACGTCCGAGGGGCCGACGATCATCCCCGGACCATCGGACCACGCCCGGTCGTCCGAACGTCCACTTCGTAAAGCGAGGGTAAAGAAATCCCATGAGTCTGCTGGTCGGCGTGGTTTGCTACGAGCAGCAGCCGGCGGACGGGGGCGCCGGGTGCCCGAGTCCGACAGGAGGTTCGTCGTGTGCGCCCGCACCATCCGGGAAGCCGCCTCGGGCGGGGTCGCCCACCCGGAGGACGCGGCGCGCGGGGCGCGGACCGCCTGACGCCCGAGACCCTGTGGGCGGTGGTCGAGGTGATGCAGGGGATCACCTCGACCACCGCCCGCAGTCACCCGCGGCTGGGGGCCGCGGCCCGGCCGGGGACACCGGAGCGCCTAGGCTCGCAGCCATGACCCCCGACGAGCTCGGCTTCTCCTCGCGCGCCATCCACGCCGGCCAGGAGCCCGACCCCACGACCGGCGCCGTGGTGCCGCCCATCCACCAGGTGAGCACCTACAAGCAGGACGGCATCGGCGGCCTGCGCGGCGGCTACGAGTACTCCCGGTCGGCCAACCCGACCCGCACCGCCCTGGAGGAGTGCATCGCCGCGCTCGAGGGGGGCGTGCGCGGCTTCGCCTTCGCGAGCGGGCTCGCAGGCGAGGACGCCGTGCTCCGGGCCCTGCTGCGCCCTGGCGACCATGTCGTCGTGCCCTCCGACGCCTACGGCGGCACCTACCGCCTCTTCAACCGGGTGGTGAGGCCGTGGGGTGTCGAGCACTCCGTCGCGGCGGTCGCCGAGGTCGACGCGGTGCGAGCGGCCATCCGGCCGGAGACTCGAATGGTGTGGGTGGAGACCCCGACCAACCCGCTCCTCGGCATCGCCGACATCGGGGCGCTCGCGGACGTCGCGCACCGGGCGGACGCCCTGCTCGTCGTCGACAACACCTTCGCCTCGCCCTACCTGCAGAACCCGATAGCGCTCGGCGCCGACGTCGTCGTGCACTCGACGACCAAGTACGCGGGCGGCCACAGCGACGTCGTCGGAGGTGCGGTCGTCGTCGCCGGGGGGGTGACGCGGCACGACGGCGAGTCGGCGGAGGAGCTGATCGCCTTCCACCAGAACGCGATGGGCGCGGTCGCCGGACCGTTCGACGCCTGGCTCGTGCTGCGCGGCCTGAAGACGCTCGCCGTCCGGATGGAGCGGCACTGCGACAACGCCGAGGTCGTCGTGGACTTCCTCCGCAGCCACCCGGGGGTCACCCAGGTGCTCTACCCGGGGCTGCCCGACCACCCGAACCACGAGGTCGCCGCGCGCCAGATGCGCCGCTTCGGCGGCATGGTCGCCTTCCGGGTCCGCGGCGGCGAGGACGTCGCGACGAAGGTGTGCGCCGAGACGACGTTGTGGACGCTCGGCGAGTCGCTCGGCGGGGTCGAGTCGCTCATCGAGCACCCGGGCCGGATGACGCACGCCTCGGTCGCCGGGACCGAGCTCGAGGTCCCCGGCGACCTCGTCCGGCTGTCGGTGGGCATCGAGGACGTCGAGGACCTCGTCGCCGACCTCGGGCAGGTGCTCGACCGCCTCACCTGAGCGCCCGGCGACCGGCCGGCCCCTGGGCCGACGGCGCGTCCGGCGCCTCACTAGAGTGCGGCGCGTGGGTGCGGTCCTCTGCGTCGACGTCGGCTCGACCTTCACCAAGGGCGTGCTCGTCGACCCCGCGGGGGACGTGGTCGGCACGGCATCCCACCCCACGACCATCGGGTCGGACGTCATGGACGGCCTGGACGCCGTGCGCGGCCGGCTCGCCCGGCACGGCGACCCCGAGGACGTGCTCGTCTGCTCCAGCGCCGGGGGAGGGCTGCGGCTCGCGGTCGTCGGGCACGAGCGGCAGGTCACGGCCGAGGCGGGCCACCGGGTGGGGCTGTCGGCGGGGGCGCGCGTCGTCCACGTGGCGCACGGGGCCCTGCGCGGTGCGGACGTCGCGGTCCTGCGCGCCGCGACGCCTGACGTCGTCCTGCTCGTCGGAGGGACCGACGGGGGCAACGCCGACGTGCTCCTCCACAACGCCCGCCGGCTGGCGAGGGCGCGGATCAGGGCGGCCGTCGTCGTCGCGGGCAACGCGGAGGTGGCCGGTGCCGTGGCCGCCGAGCTCGCCGCCACGGGCCGCCGGTTCGTCGTCACCGCCAACGTCCTGCCCCGCATCGGGGAGGTTGCCCCGGAAGGTGCGCGCGCCGCCATCCGGGAGGTCTTCCTCCACCACGTCATCGGGGGCAAGGGGCTCTCCCGCGGACGCGGCTTCGCCGAGCTCGTCCGCGCCCCCACGCCCGACGCCGTCCTGCGCGGGGTCGAGGTCCTTGCGGATGCCCTCGGGAGCGACGTGCTCGTCGTCGACGTCGGGGGTGCGACGACCGACGTCTACTCGGTCATCACGCCCCAGGGCGAGGACGCGACCATCCACCGGGAGGTCGTCGGCACCCTCTGGCACGCCCGGACCGTGGAGGCCGACCTCGGGATGCGCTGGAACGCCGGTGGGGTCCTCGAGGCGGCGCGGCGCGAGCGCGTCGACCTGGGCCCGGCCACCGTCGGCTACGCCGGTCAGGTCGCGGCGGAGCCGGCACACCTCGCCGCCGACCCCGGCGAGTGGGCCGCCGAGGAGGAGCTCGCCGCCGCCGCGGTGCTCGTGGCGCTGCGGCGCCACGGCCGCCCGCCGAGCCCCTCGGAGCCGCCGCGGCCGCTCGCCGACGTCGCGCTGCTCGTCGGCTCGGGCGGGGTGCTGCGCCACGCCCCCGACGGGCTCGCCGAGCGGGTGCTCGGCCGCGCCCTCGCCGACCACGGTGGTGGGTGGCGGGTACCCGACCGGGCTCACGCCCTCGTCGACCGCGACTACCTGCTCTTCGCCGTGGGCCTGCTCGCGGAGCGGTACCCCGAGGCCGCCGGGTCGCTCGCCCGCCGGCTCGTCGCCGGAGCGACCCCTGCGACGTAGGGTCGGCGCCGTGAGCGCCCCGCCCGAGCCCCGCGATGCCCGGATGAGGGCCGTCCGGTTCGTCGACGTCTTCTCCGAGCAGGCGTACCGCGGCAACGCCCTGGCCGTCGTCCACAATGCCGAGGACCTCGGCGCGACCGACATGCAGGCGGTCTCCCGGTGGACCAACCTCTCGGAGACCACGTTCCTGCTCGCCCCGCGCCACCCCGCCGCCGACTACCGCGTCCGCATCTGGACGACGGACGGCGAGCTCCCGTTCGCCGGCCACCCGACGCTGGGGAGCGCCCACGCCTGGCTCGAGGCCGGGGGTGTGCCACGGGGCGACGGGGTCGTCGTGCAGGAGTGCGAGGCCGGGCTCGTCGAGGTGCGTCGCCGGGACGGGGTGCTGGCGTTCGCGGCCCCGCCGTTGCGGCGCTCGGGTCCCGTGGAGCCTCCGGTGCTCGCCCGGGCCCTCGCGGCGATGCGGCTCGACGCCTCCGACGTGCTGGAGGCCGCCTGGGTCGACAACGGCCCCGGCTGGCTGGGGCTGCTCCTGCGCAGCCCGGACGCCGTGCTCGCGGTGGATCCCGACCGCTCGCGTGCTGCGGGCCTGAAGGTCGGGCTCGCCGCCCGGTACGCGCCGGGGGTGCGGCCCGACGACGTCGCGCTCGAGGTGCGTGCCTTCTACTCGGCCGGGCCGGACGTGGCCGAGGACCCGGTGACGGGCAGCCTCAACGCCGGGCTCGCCCAGTGGCTCGTCCCCGAGGGGTACCTCCCGGCCCGGTACGTCGCCGCCCAGGGGGCGGCCGTCGGTCGGCTCGGGCGGGTGCGCGTGGAGGCCGAGGACGGGCGGTTCTGGATCGGCGGCATCACCCGGACGCTGGTCCACGGCACCCTGCTCGCGTGAGGGGCGGAGCGGGCGTACGGCTCGGGCGGTCGGCCCGGTGCCGGGCTCCTACCGGCCGCCGGTGGCCAGGGTGAGGGAGCTCGGATGCCGTCGGCTGGCCAGCGCGTAGGCCAGCCCCGTGCCGAGGTAGATCACCGCGACAGCGACGATGAGCCCGGGGGAGCGGCCGTCGGCCGGCAGCACCGCCGCGCAGACCCCGGCAGCCCCGACGAACGTGATGTTGAAGACCATGTCGTAGAACGACATCGCCCGACCCCGGAAGCCGTCGTCCGTGTGAGCCTGGACGATCGAGTCGACGCAGATCTTCGTTCCCTGCATCGCGATGCCGACCGCGAAGCCCGTCGCGAGGGCGACGGGGTAGGTCAGCGTGGCGGCGAACACCGCCCCGAGGCCGGCCGCGGCCAGGCAGCAGAGCACGATCCAGGCCTCCAGCCGGATCCGGCGCGTCACGGCCGGCGTGACGAAGGCGGCCGTGAAGAACCCGGCACCCGAGACGACGAAGGCGCCCGCCAGGCGCACCGCCCCCGCGTCGGGATCGGCGGGGTCGGCGAAGGTGGCCCGGGACAGGAGGAACATCGCGACCGTCACGAGCCCGTAGGCGAAGCGCTGGCCCCCCACCACGGCGAGCGCGTCGAAGGCGGGCCGCCGGTCCCACAGGTGCACGGTGGCCCTGGCCATCCCGAGGACGACGCCGCGCACCGCCGCCGGCACGTCGGCCC
Source organism: uncultured Actinomycetota bacterium (assembly GCA_963730165.1). Classification (GTDB taxonomy): domain Bacteria; phylum Actinomycetota; class Actinomycetes; order Actinomycetales; family Dermatophilaceae; genus DASSQJ01. The sequence goes on along the minus strand of CAVSQS010000005.1, from coordinate 422,239 downwards.
ACGACTGGCGCTCTCCGGCGTCCGGCCCGAGCAGGTCGCGGTGCATGGTGCGGGCGGTCGCCGACGAGGCCAGGTAGAGCGCGGCTGCGAGGAGCACGATGACGGCGTCGGTCCGGTCACCGCCGCCGAGCAGCTGGCGGACGAGGACGGCCACCCCGGCGCCGCCGAGGGCGACCACCGTTCCGCTGGTCGTCGAGACCGCGTTCGCCATGACCAGCTCGTCCCGCGGCACGACGTGCGGCAGGCTGGCGCCGAGCCCGGCGAGGACGAACCGGTTGACCGAGAGGCAGACGAGGACGAGGAGGTACAACGGCACCCCCACGGCGCCGGAGAGCACCATGGCCGCCACGCCGACGACGAGGGCCGAGCGCAGCAGGTTGGCACGGACGAGGACCTGGCGCCGGCTGTAGCGGTCGAGCACGACGCCGACGAACGGTCCGATGAGGGTGTAGGGCAGGATCGCCACGGTGAACGCGAGCGCGATGCCCGTGGCCGTGGCCGCGCGCTCGGGCGAGAAGAAGAACAGGCTCGCGAGGCCGGCCTCGAAGACGCCGTCGGCGGACTGGGAGCCGAGTCGGGTGGCGTAGAGCCGCCGGAAGTCGCGGCCGCGCAGCACGATCCGCAGGTCGCTGAAGAAGCGGCCGCCCGTGGACACAGCCGAAGACTAGACGGTCACGCAACGGACGACGGCCCGGACCCCAGCGGGGGTCCGGGCCGTCGTCGCGCGCGGCGGTCAGCCGGTGTAGGGCGTCGTGTGGACGATCTTGACCTCGATCTGCTTGCCGTTCGGCGCCTCGTAGAAGACCGTGTCGCCGACGGCGTGCCCGTTGACGGCGGCACCGATGGGCGACTTCTCGGAGAAGACCTGGATGGAGGCGTCGCTGATCTCGCGCGAGCCGAGCAGGAAGGTCTCCCCGTCCCCGAACATCTCGACGGTCACCATCATCCCGGGCTCGACGACCCCGTCGTCGGCCGGCGTCTCGCCGATGATCGCGTTCTCGAGCAGCTGGGTCAGCTGGCGGATGCGCGCCTCCATCTTGCCCTGCTCCTCCTTGGCCGCGTGGTAGCCGCCGTTCTCGCGGAGGTCCCCCTCCTCCCGGGCCGCCTCGATGCGCTTGGCGATCTCGGTGCGACCCGGACCGGAGAGCTGCTCGAGCTCGGCCCGGAGGCGGTCGTACGCCGCCTGCGTCAGGTAGCTCTGGTTCGTCGTCTCGGTCACGGGTGTTCACTTCCTGGTCTCGAACGGTGCCGCAGGACCCCTGTCGGGTGCTACGGCAACGGGCCCGCGTCTCCGTCGGCTGGGTGCTCCAGCGGTGATGGACGGATACCGGACCCGCAGTGCGTAAGCGATCAGTCTAGCAACGCGGGCCACGCCGGTCACATCGTCGGCGGTCATCCGGACGACGGCGGGACGCGTACGCACGACTGGACGACGCCGGTCACGGCGCGGGCGCTCGTGCGCACCGTGACCTCGCGGTGGACCACGGCGGGCCCCTCCGCGGGCACGTGGTCGGCGGTCACGCCGACCCGGCCCTTCCGGCGGTCGAGCGCGGCGATCTCGCAGTCGACCGCCACACCCACCGGGCGGGTGAGGTCGTACTCCACCCGCACCTCGGAGTCCGAGACCACCTCGTAGGCCGTGACCTGGGGCCGCACGGCGCCCGCGGTCGTCGACCAGCCCCACCATGCGACGAGGGCGACCGCCAGCGCGATGCCGACCGTGCCGATGGCCCACCAGCGGCCGGTGCCGGGCTCAGGGCGGGGCAGCGCCACGACGCCTCCTACGGATGGTGCCGACGGTGGATGAGAGGATGTCGCCGACCATTCTCGGGCACGTCCCGGGACGCGAACACGGAAGGGTCCTCCATGTCCGAGCGGCTCCGGCTCATGTGCGTCCACGCGCACCCGGACGACGAGTCGAGCAAGGGCGCCGCGACGATGGCCAGGTACGTCGACGCGGGCCACGAGGTCCTCGTCGTCTCCTGCACCGGCGGTGAGCGGGGCGACGTCCTTAACCCGCGCCTGAAGTCCGACGCGCACATCATCCGCGACATGGCCGAGGTGCGCCGCGACGAGATGGCCGCGGCACGCGCCGTCCTCGGCATCCAGCACACCTGGCTCGGCTTCGTCGACTCCGGGCTGCCCGAGGGGGACCCCCCGCCCCCGCTGCCCGACGGCTGCTTCGCCCTGGCGCCGATGGCCGCCGGCACGGAGGCGCTGGTCCGTGAGGTCCGCAGGTTCCGCCCGCACGTGATGACGACGTACGACGAGAACGGCGGTTACCCCCACCCCGACCACATCCGGTGCCACGACGTGTCGGTCGCCGCGTTCGACGCCGCAGGCGACCCCGAGGCCTTCCCCACCGCCGGGCCGCCGTGGCAGCCGCTGAAGCTCTACTACTCGATGACGTTCACCCGGGCCCGGATCGAGGCCTTCCACGAGGCGCTCACGGCCCTCGGGGAGGAGAGCCCCTACACGGAGTGGCTCGAGAACTGGAACCGTCCCGACCGGGTCGTCACCACCCGCGTCGAGTGCTCGGACTGGTTCGACCGCCGCGACGCCGCCCTCCTCGCGCACGCGACCCAGGTCGACCCGGACGGCTCGTGGTTCCGGGTGCCGCGCGAGGTCCAGGCCCGGGTGTGGCCCACCGAGGACTTCGAGGCCGCGGCGTCGTTCGTGCCGATCGCGGACGGGGAGGACGACCTCTTCGCCGGCCTGCCGGAGGAGGTGTCCGAGGCCGACGCCCTGGCCACCTCGGCCGACCTCCAGCTGGTGCACGACTCGCGGAAGGAGCGGGCGGCATGACCGAGTCCACGACGAGCACCCAGGGGTTCCTGGCCTTCCTCGCCTTCGCCCTGCTCGCCCTCGCGCTGTGGTTCCTCATGCGGAACATGAACGCGCGGATGCGGCGGATGTCCTACCGACAGCAGGCCGCCCACCGTGGCAAGGACGATCCCCAGGCGGGGCCGGAGGACGTGCGTGACGAGAGCGACGGCGACGACGGGTTCGTCGGTGACGAGCCGCGGGGGCCTTCCGGCCCCGGGAGCTGACCCGGCCCCCGGATCGCCGTCGGTGGCCTCAGGTGCTCGCGACGGCGCCGAGGGCGAGAGATGCCGCCACGACGTGCGCGGTGAAGGCGAGCACGGTGAGTGAGTGGAAGACCTCGTGGAACCCGAACCACCGCGGTGAGATGTCCGGACGGCGCGTCCCGTAGACGACCGCTCCCAGGCTGTAGAGCACCCCGCCGACGACGACCCACGCCATGACGGCACCCCCCGCGTGCTGGAGGAGTGGGCCGAAGTAGAAGACGGCCACCCACCCGAGCATGACGTAGACGGGGACGTAGAGCCACCGCGGCGCCCCGGCCCACAGCACGCGGAAGAGCACCCCGGCGATCGCCCCCGTCCACACGATGAGGAGGAGGGTGCGGGCCTGGTCCTGCGGCAGGAGGAGCGCGAACGGGGTGTACGTGCCGGCGATGATGAGGAAGATGTTGGAGTGGTCGAGCCGGCGCAGCACCGCGGCGACCTTGGGCGACCACGTGCCACGGTGGTAGATCGCGGACGTCGCGAACAGGAGGGTGGCGGTCCCGGCGAAGACGGCGGCCGAGACCTTGCCCGTCGTGGTCGTCGCGAGCAGCACGAGGAGTACGCCCGAGAGGATCGCCACGGGGGTCATCGCCGCGTGCAGCCAGCCCCGGAGCCGGGGCTTGACCTGGTGGAGGGCGGTCTCGACGCGTTGTTCGAGCACCTCCAGGTGTCCCGCGTCGGTGCCGGCGCGCTGCTGCTCGTCGTTCATTGACCCAGAGTAACCTACGCGACCGTAGGTTGGTGACCCGAGGGCCCGGCCGCACGGCGCGTCGTCTCACCCGCTCGGAGTACCGTGGCCCTCGTCCCGAGCGGGGCGGCTCCGGAGCAGGCGGGAGGACCAGGTGGCATGAGGGTGAGTGACGTCCTGTACGCCGCCTACGAGCGCCGCCTGACCCGACAGCTCGACCGGGCGGCGCTGCCACGGCACGTGGGCGTCATGCTCGACGGGAACCGGCGCTGGGCCCGGGCGCGAGGCACCGGGACGAGCGAGGGCTACCGGGCCGGTGCCGAGAACATCGCCAACCTCCTCTCCTGGTGCGACGAGGTCGGTGTCGAGGTCGTCACCCTGTGGTTGCTCTCGACCGACAACCTGGTCGGACGCGAGGAGGGCGAGCTCGGGCCACTGCTCGGCATCATCGAGGACGCCGTCGACGCCCTGGCCGACACGCACCGGTGGCGCATCCACCCCGTGGGTGCCCTCGACCTGCTGCCCGGCCAGACCGCTGCCCGTCTCAAGGCGGCCGGGGACCGGACCCGCGACGTCGACGGGATGATCGTCAACGTCGCGGTGGGCTACGGCGGGCGTCGCGAGATCGCCGACGCCGTGCGCTCCCTGCTCCACGAGCACGCGACGAAGGGCACGAGCATCGAGGAGCTCGCCGAGGTCATCGACGTCGAGCACATCGCCGAGCACCTCTACACCAAGGGTCAGCCCGACCCCGACCTGGTCATCCGCACCTCGGGGGAGCAGCGGCTCGGCGGGTTCCTCCTCTGGCAGAGCGCGCACAGCGAGTTCTACTTCTGCGAGGCGTACTGGCCGGACTTCCGGAAGGTCGACTTCCTCCGCGCCCTGCGCGCCTACGGCGAGCGCCACCGCCGCTTCGGCGCCTGAGGCGAGTGCGCAGCCGGCCGGTCCCGGCTCAGGGACCCCTCGTGAACATCGTGTGACAAACCTCCCCACACGACCCTTCAGTCGCACGAGTCACATGTGTACCGACACGCCGGGGGTGATGAGCGACCCCCTCGCCCGGGTGAGCCGTAGCGTCGAGACCACGGCACTCCCTCGACCACCAGGAGCGGCAATGGCCTCGACCACGGCGACGGCAGCAGTGAGCGCGACGGGGAAGGAGCCGCCGCGGACCTTCGTCCTCGACACCTCGGTGCTGCTGTCCGACCCGCGGGCGATGCTGCGCTTCGCCGAGCACGAGGTCGTCCTGCCCGTCGTCGTCGTCACCGAGCTCGAGGCCAAGCGCCACCACCCCGAGCTCGGGTACTTCGCCCGCACGGCGCTGCGCCTGCTCGACGATCTGCGGATCCAGGCCGGCCGGCTCGACGCCCCTGTGTCCGTGGGTGACGACGGTGGGACCCTCCGGGTCGAGCTGAACCACACCGACCCCATGTCACTCCCTGCAGGGTTCCGCCTCGGCGACAACGACACCCGCATCCTCGCCGTGGCCCGCAACCTCGCCAACGACGGTCACCACGTCACCGTCGTCAGCAAGGACCTGCCGATGCGGGTCAAGGCCTCGGCGTGCGGGCTCGACGCCGAGGAGTACCGCGCCGAGCTCGCGGTCGAGTCCGGATGGACCGGAATGGCCGAGCTCGACGTCGCCACCGAGGAGATCGACCACCTCTACGAGTACGGGCGGCTCGAGAACGTCGCCGCCGCGGAGCTCCCGTGCCACACCGGCCTCAAGCTCATCTCGCCCCGCGGCTCCGGGCTCGGCCGGGTCGGACCCGACAAGCAGGTCCGGCTCGTCCGCGGAGACCGCGACGCCTTCGGCCTGCACGGCCGCAGCGCCGAGCAGCGGATCGCCCTCGACCTGCTCCTCGACCCCGACGTCGGCATCGTCAGCCTCGGCGGGCGGGCCGGCACCGGCAAGTCGGCACTGGCCCTCTGCGCCGGCCTCGAGGCCGTCATGGAGCGTCGCCAGCAGCGCAAGGTCGTCGTCTTCCGGCCCCTCTACGCCGTCGGGGGCCAGGAGCTCGGCTACCTGCCCGGCTCGGAGGCCGAGAAGATGAACCCGTGGGGCCAGGCCGTCTTCGACACGCTCTCGGCCCTGGTCTCCCGCGAGGTCGTCGAGGAGGTCCTCGACCGCGGCATGCTCGAGGTCCTGCCGCTCACCCACATCCGTGGGCGCAGCCTCCACGACGCCTTCGTCATCGTCGACGAGGCCCAGAGCCTCGAGCGCAACGTGTTGCTCACGGTCCTCTCCCGGGTGGGCCAGAACTCGCGGGTCGTACTCACCCACGACGTCGCGCAGCGCGACAACCTCAGGGTGGGCCGCCACGACGGGGTCGTGGCCGTCGTCGAGGCGCTCAAGGGCCACCCGCTCTTCGCGCACGTCACGCTGACCCGGTCCGAGCGGAGCCCGATCGCGGCGCTCGTCACCGACCTGCTCGAGGGCCTCGAGGTCTGAGCCGGTCGACGGGGGGCCGGACGGTGGATGCCGACCTCGGCTGAGTGGTCGCTGAGCCCGGGATTTCGGACCTCGGCCGAGCCCCCCTAGAGTAGGGTCTCGATTCGGTAACGCCCCCGGTGACCCGACCGACTCCCTGCTCCCGATCGCACCAGGACCGCCTCGTCATGGCTCGCTACGCCGCTCGGCATGCGCCTCGCCACGCCGCCCCCCGCCGCGGTGGCGCGCACGCGAGCCGCCGGCGCGACCGGGCCGTCCTGAGGCCGGTGGTCACCACCGGTGTCCTCGCGGCCCTCGTCGGGGGCACGGCCGTCGCATCGGCCGTCACCGAGGACACCGCGAGTGCGGCGGCACTCACCCTCAACCTCGACCGGACGACGACCTCCGCCTCGACGCAGGAGAGCCGGGCGATGGCCTCGGACGCGGTGCGCGTCACGTCCGACCGCTCCGCGAGCAACGCCCAGGCGGCCGTCCTGGCCGCCAAGAACGCCGCGCTCGAGAAGGCGCGCGCCGAGGCCCTGGCGAAGAAGCGCAAGGCGGCCGAGGCCCGTGCGGCCCGCGAGGCGCAGCGGAAGCGGATCTTCGCGAACGCCCAGGACGACCCCAAGGCCGCGGCCCGGCTCCTCCTGCCGGAGTACGGCTTCGGCCAGGAGCAGTGGGCCTGCCTCGACCAGCTGTGGATCGGGGAGAGCGACTGGCGCTGGTGGGCCGCGAACCCCTCGTCGGGCGCGTACGGCATCCCGCAGTCCCTGCCCGGAAGCAAGATGGCCTCGGTCGCCGACGACTGGCGGACCAACCCGGTCACCCAGATCAAGTGGGGCCTGCAGTACATCAAGAGCTCGTACGGAACACCGTGCAACGCGCTCAACCAGTGGCTGGCCCGCTCGCCGCACTGGTACTGAGCGCCGCCCGGCTCACCGCTCCCTCGGGCGCAGCCCCGGGACGTCCCGGGTCGTGCCGCGCGTGCACCGCCGGATGACCGGTCGTGTGTCCTCTAGATCTTGCGCAGACGGATCCGGGTCACGGCGTGGTCCGCACCCTTGGTGAGGACCAGGGTCGCGCGGTCGCGGGTCGGGAGGATGTTCTCGACGAGGTTCGGCTCGTTGATCGACTCCCAGATCGAGGCGGCCGTCGCGCGGGCCTCGGCGTCGCTCAGCGCTGCGTAGCGGTGGAAGTACGACTGCGGGTCGGCGAAGGCCGTCTCGCGCAGGCGCAGGAACCGGTCGACGTACCAGCGCCGGATGTCCTCGACGGGGGCGTCGACGTACACCGAGAAGTCGAAGTAGTCCGAGATCGCCGCGGTGTTCGACCCGTCGGGACGGACCGCCGGCGGCTGGAGGACGTTGAGGCCCTCGACGATGAGGACGTCCGGCTTGCGCACGCGCAGGGGCTCGTCGACGACGTCGTAGGTGAGGTGGGAGTACTGGGGGGCCTCGACGACCGGCCTCCCCGACTTGACGTCGGCGACGAAGCGCAGCAGGGCCCGCCGGTCGTAGGACTCCGGAAAGCCCTTGCGCTGCATGAGACCCCGGCGTTCGAGCTCGGCGTTGGGGTGGAGGAAGCCGTCGGTCGTGACGAGCTCGACCCGCGGTGTGTGGGGCCACCGGCTCATCAGCTCGCGCAGGATCCGGGCGGTGGTCGACTTCCCCACCGCGACCGAGCCCGCGACCCCGACGACGAACGGCACGCGGGTGGGCCGCTCGCCGAGGAACTCGCTCGTCGCCAGCCGCAGGCCGTGGACGGCCTCGACGTAGAAGTGCAGGAGCCGTGACAGCGGCAGGTAGACCTCCTCGGCCTCGCGCAGGTCGAGCAGGTCACCGAGGCCACGCAGCCGGGCCAGGTCGTCCTGGGTCAGGCTCATCGGGTGGTTCTCGCGCAGCCTCGACCACGCGGCGCGGTCGAGCTCGACGTACGGGGTCGGCTGGGCACCGGGCCCATCGAGCCCGAGGCGCGAGAGCGCCTGGTCCGCCGCGGTCACGTGCGCCATCATGTCGCATCGGCGCCCGCGGTGTGGGCCGGGCGCCGGGACGCCCGTCGCCGGGTCGGGTCGAGCGCGGTCCAGCGTCTACGCTGGCCACCATGTGTGGAATCGTCGGCTACGTCGGCCGGACCATGGACGGGACGGCCCTCGACGTCGTCATGGAGGGCCTCTCCCGGCTGGAGTACCGCGGTTACGACTCGGCCGGCGTCGCCCTCGTGACCGAGACCGGCATCGACGCCGCCAAGCGGGCGGGCAAGCTGGAGAACCTCCGCTCGGCCCTCGAGGCCCACCCGCTGGCAGCATCCCGGACCGGGATCGGCCACACCCGCTGGGCCACCCACGGTGGCCCGACGGACGGCAACGCCCACCCCCACCGGGGGGGCGAGGGCGACCGCCTCGCCCTGATCCACAACGGGATCATCGAGAACTTCCACAGCCTGCGCAGGGAGCTCGAGGAGGCCGACGTCGAGTTCGAGTCGGAGACCGACACCGAGGTGGCCGCCAAGCTCGTCGGCCGCGAGTACGACCGCCGCGGTGACCTCACCGAGGCGATGCGCGCGGTCGTCGCGCGGCTCGAGGGGGCCTTCACCCTGCTCGCCGTGCACGCCGACAGCCCGGGCGTCGTCGTCGGGGCCCGGCGCAACAGCCCGCTCGTCGTCGGGCTCGGGGAGGGCGAGAACTTCCTCGGCAGCGACGTCGCGGCGTTCATCGGGCACACCCGACACGCCGTCGAGCTCGGTCAGGACCAGATCGTCACCATCACCCCCGAGGGCCACACGGTCATCGGGTTCGACGGCCGCCCGGCCGAGGGCAAGGCCTACGAGGTGACCTGGGACGCCTCGGCCGCCGAGAAGGGTGGCTATGCGACCTTCATGGAGAAGGAGATCAACGAGCAGCCGCACGCGGTGGCCGACACCCTCCTCGGCCGCACCAAGGACGACGGCGAGCTGGTCCTCGACGAGATGCGCATCTCCGAGGACCGGTTGCGCTCCATCGACCGCATCACCGTCGTGGCCTGCGGCACCGCCGCCTACGCGGGGATGGTCGCCAAGTACGCGATCGAGCACTGGACGCGGATCCCCGTCGAGGTCTCGCTCGCCCACGAGTTCCGCTACTGCGACCCGATCGTCGACGAGCGGACGCTCGTGGTCTCGATCAGCCAGTCCGGCGAGACGATGGACACCCTCATGGCGGTCAAGCACGCGAGCGAGCTCGGGGCGCTGACCCTCTCGGTGTGCAACACGCACGGGTCGACCATCCCGAGGGAGTCCGACGCCGTCCTCTACACCCACGCCGGACCGGAGATCGCGGTCGCCTCCACCAAGGCCTTCCTCGCCCAGATCACCGCCTGCTACGTCCTCGGCCTCTACCTGGCCCAGCTGCGAGGGGGGACCTACGCCGACGACGCCAAGGGCGTGATGACCGAGCTGCGCGAGATGCCGGCCAAGGTCGAGGAGCTGCTCGGCCGGATGGACCGCGTCGTCGAGATGGCCAACTTCATGGCCGACACCCGGTCGGTCCTCTTCCTGGGTCGCAACGTCGGCTACCCGATCGCGATGGAGGGGGCGCTGAAGCTCAAGGAGCTCGCCTACATCCACGCCGAGGGTTTCGCCGCCGGCGAGCTCAAGCACGGCCCCATCGCCCTGATCGAGCCGGGGCAGCCCGTCTTCGTCGTCGTGCCGAGCCCCGATGCCCCGCACGACCTGCACAAGAAGGTCGTCTCCAACATCCAGGAGATCCGCGCCCGCGGCGCCCGGACCATCGTCGTCGCCCACGACGGCGACGACGACGTCGAGCCGTTCGCGAGCGAGGTCGTCCGCATCCCCGAGTGCTCGCCGATGCTCGCGCCGCTCCTCGCCGTCGTGCCGCTCCAGGTGTTCGCCCTCCACCTCGCGACCGCCAAGGGCCTGGACGTCGACCAGCCGCGGAACCTCGCCAAGTCCGTCACCGTCGAGTGACCTCGGTGTCGCGGTGATCATCGGCGTCGGGATCGACGTCGTCGACGTCGCACGCTTCGGGGCGGCTCTCGAGCGCACGCCGGGCCTGCGGGTGCGGCTGTTCACCGAGTCCGAGCGATCACTGCCGCTGAACTCCCTGGCCGCTCGCTTCGCGGCCAAGGAGGCCCTCGCCAAGGCCCTCGGCGCGCCCGCCGGCATGCACTGGCACGACGCCGTCGTGCACCGCGGCCCCGACGGGCGGCCGCACCTCGAGGTCTCGGGCACCGTGGCCGCCCGCGTGGCGGCGCTCGGGATCGGGCCGCTGCACGTGTCACTGTCCCACGACGCCGGCATCGCCTCCGCCGTCGTCGTCGCCGAGCGAGAAGGGAGCACCCCGTGATCGAGGCCCACGCCGTCGCCGACGTCTACGCGGCCGAGGAGGCCCTGATGGCCCGGCTCGAGGAGGGCGAGCTCATGGCGCGCGCGGTCGAGGGCCTGGCCGCGGTCGCCGCCGCCCGGCTCGAGGAACAGGGTGGGGTCACCGTGGCCGCGCTCGTCGGCCCGGGCAACAACGGCGCCGACGCCCTCTACGCCGCCGCCCGGCTCGCGGAGGCCGGCGTGGGCGCCGTCGCGGTCCACCACGACCGGGTCCATGCCGGGGCGCGCGAGGCCGCCGAGGCCGCCGGGGTGGTGCTGACGACCGACGCCACGGTGCTCGCCGAGGCGGACCTGGTCCTCGACGGAATCCTCGGCATCGGGGCGCGCCCCGGCCTGCCGGACTGGGCCCGGGCCTGGGTGGCGGCGCTGCCGGAGTCGGCGTACGTCATCGCCGTCGACCTGCCCTCGGGCCAGGACCCCTCCGGCCGTGCCCTCGACCCGGACGGCGTGCTGGCCGACGAGACCGTCACGTTCTCCGTCGCCAAGCCCGTGCACCTGCTGCCCCCCACCGAACAGGCGTGCGGGGTGCTGACGGTCGTCGACATCGGTGTGCAGGTCGATGCCCCGCCCGTCGTGCGCCGTCTCGACCACGACGACGTGTCCGCGCTGTGGCCCGTGCCGCTCGCCACCGACGACAAGTACTCCCGCGGTGTCGTCGGGGTCGTCGCGGGTGGCGAGGCGTTCACCGGCGCCGCGGTGCTCTCGGTGACGGCCGCCGTCGAGACAGGGGTGGGGATGGTGCGCTACGTCGGCACCCCGGGTCCCGAACGGCTCGTCCGCTCGCTCGTCCCCGAGGCCGTCCACGGACCCGGCCGGGTGCAGGCGTGGGTGCTCGGGCCGGGCCTCGACACGACGTCGACCGACCGCGGGGCCGCTGCCCAGCTCGACGCCGCACGTGAGGCGCTCGCCGGCGACGAGCCCGTGCTCGTCGACGCCGGGGGGCTCGACCTCCTCGACGCCGAGGTGCTTCAGGGCCGCGTCGGCCGACCGACGCTGCTCACCCCGCACGCCGGTGAGGCCGCGCGCCTGCTCGGCCGGCTCACGGGTGAGGACGTCGAGCGGTCCACCGTGGAGGCGGCACCGCTCGAGCAGGCGCGACGGCTCGCCGCCGTCACCGGCGCCACGGTCCTCCTCAAGGGTGCGACGACCCTCGTCGTACCGCCGGAGGAGGGAGCGACCGCGTGCTCGCAGGCGGATGCGCCGGCCTGGCTCGCCACGGCCGGCGCCGGCGACGTGCTCGCCGGGCTGCTCGGTGCCCTGCTCGCGGCGGGCCTCGACCCCGTCGAGGCGGGCGCCCTCGGTGCGCTCGTCCACGGCGTCGCCGCCGACCGGGCCAACCCCGGGGGGCCGGTCCGTGCGCTCGGGGTCGCGCACGCGCTGCCGGGGACGGTGGCCGCGTTGCTCGCGCGCTGAGACCTCGGGGCGGTGCCGGGGTCCACGCCCTCGGCGCCCTAGACTGGGTCGGCCCATGACGAACGACCCCGCCACCACCTCACCCGTGCCGACGGGAGCGTCGGCGTGGGTCACGGTCGATGTCGGAGCCATCCGCGACAACGTCGCCGAGCTCGTCCGACGAGCCGCCCCGGCGCAGGTCATGGCCGTCGTCAAGGGAGATGCCTACGGTCACGGCCTGCTGCCCGCTGCCCACGCGGCGCTGGCCGGTGGCGCGTCGTGGCTCGGCGTGGCCCAGCTCGAGGAGGCGCTCGCGCTGCGGGCAGCAGGCGTCGACGCGCCGCTGCTCACGTGGATCTTCCCCCCGCAGGCCGACGTGGGCGCCGCCGTCGACGCCGGTGTCGACGTGACGGTCGGCAGCCCGTGGAGCCTCGAGGCGGTCCTGGCCGCCGCCCGGGAGCGCGGTCGTCCTGCCCGCGTCCAGGCCAAGGTCGACACCGGCCTCGGGCGCGGCGGCGTGCTCGAGGACTGGAGCGAGTTCGTCACCGCCCTCGCGCGGGCGCAGGCCGAGGGGGCGGTCACCGTCGCCGGCGTCTGGTCCCACTTCGCCTGGGCCGACGCCCCGATGCACCCTACCGTCCGGCGCCAGCAGGAGCGCTTCGCCGACGCGGTGGCCGAGCTCGAGCGGGCCGGGGTGCGCCCCGGGCTACGTCACCTCGCCAACTCCGCGGCCACCCTGACCACCCCCTCGGCCCACTTCGACCTCGTGCGTCCCGGCCTGGCCGTCTACGGCCTCTCCCCGGTCCCTGACCTCGGCGACCCCGCCCACTTCGGCCTGCGCGAGGCGATGCGGGTCACCGCGCGGCTCACCCTCGTCAAGCGCGCTCGGGCGGGCCAGGGAGTCAGCTACGGACACGAGTACACGACCGACCGCGACACCGTGCTCGGGCTGCTGCCCATGGGCTACGCCGACGGCATCCCCCGCCACGCGGGCAACCGGGGCCCGCTCGAGGTGCGTGGCCACCGGTATGTCGTCGCCGGCCGGGTCTGCATGGACCAGTGCGTCATCGACCTCGGCCCCGGCTTCGAGGGCGGCGCCGGCGACGAGGTCACCGTCCTCGGTCGCTCCGCCGACGGCGAGCCCTGTGCGCAGGCGTGGGCCGACGCGGCCGAGACCATCAACTACGAGATCGTCACCCGGATGGGGCCGCGGCTACCGCGCCTCGTCGTCGGGGGTGAGCCCGGGTGAGCCCACTGACCCCGTTCGGGGCGGCCGCGGGTGCCGTCACCGAGCGGCTGCGGCGGGCGGGCACCGGGCTGCGCTCGAGCCAGCCGCCGTCGTCGTGGCGCATCGTCCCCGGGGAGACCCTCACGGTGACCACCGAGGACGGCGTCCCCCTGCACGTCGAGATCGACGCACCGGAGACGGCGAGCCGTGGCCGGCGCCACCCGGCCGGCCGCCTCCCGACCGTCGTCCTCGTCCACGGGTTCGCCCTGAGCATGGAGTGCTGGGTGCTCCAGCGGCGCGCCCTGGTCCACGAGGGTTTCCGGGTGGTTGCCTACGACCAGCGGGGACACGGGCGGTCCGGGCAGCCCGAGCTCGCCTCGTGCACGGTCGACCAGCTGGGTCGCGACCTCGCGAGTGTCCTCGAGGCGACGTGCCCGACCGGGCCGGTCGTGCTCGTCGGTCACTCGATGGGGGGCATGTCGGTGATGTCCTTCGCGGGCCAGCACCCGGAGGTGGTCCGCGAGCGAGTGCTCGCCGTGGGGCTGGTCTCGACGAGCCCCGGCGGGCACGAGGTGACCGAGCTCGGGCTCGGGTCGACGGTGGGCCGGGTGGTCGGCTCGTTCGGACCGGCGGTGCTGACCCGGCTGTCCCGGCACGCCGGCCCGATCAACGCGCTCCGGAGGATGGGCAAGTCCGTCCAGGACGCCGTGGTCGCCCGCTGGGCCTTCGACAGCCCGGTCAGCCCCGAGCTCGTCGACCAGGTGGCGGAGATGATCTTCGACACCTCCTTCGACGTCATGGCGGCCTTCCTCCCGGACATCGACGCGCTGGACCTCACCACCGACGCCGTCGCCCTCACGGGGGTGGAGGCGCTGGTCCTCAACGGGGCCGGCGACCTCATCACACCGCCCTCGCACAGCGAGGCCATCGTGCGGATCCTGCCCGGGGCGGAGCACGTCGTCGTCCAGGACGCCGGGCACCTGCTCATGCTCGAGCACGACGCGCTCGTCACGCAGCAGCTGCTCATGCTCATCGCGCGGGCCAAGCGGGCCGTCGCCGAGGGTGTCCCGGTCGCGAGCAAGCCGCGTGTCCGCCGCACCATCCAGGACATCTCGAAGAAGCGCCGCGACCGCTCCCGAGGTGGCCGTGAGGCCGTGTCGTGAGCGGGCGGAGCGTGCGGCTCACCACCGTCGACGACACCCAGCGGCTCGGGACGACGCTGGGCAGGATGCTGCGTGCGGGCGACCTCGTCGTCCTCACCGGCGGTCTCGGGGCGGGCAAGACGACCCTGTGCCAGGGCATCGGCTCCGGACTCGGGGTGCGCGGCCCGGTCACGTCCCCCACGTTCGTCATCGCGCGCGTGCACCCCTCGACCGTCGGTGGCCCTCCGCTCGTCCACGTCGACGCCTACCGGCTGCACGGTGCGCTCGAGCTCGACGACCTCGACCTCGACGCCGACGTGGAGCAGAGCGTGACGGTCGTCGAGTGGGGCCACGGTCTCGCCGAGGGGCTGGCCGAGGACCGGCTCGAGGTCGTCCTCGACGCCGATCCCGGGACCGAGGAGCGGACGGCCGTCGTCCGTGGGCTGGGCGGCCGGTGGGCCGAGGTCGACCTCGGCGAGCTCGGGGGTCTCCCGTGCTGATGCTCGCGATCGACACCGCGACCTCCGTGGTCGGGGTCGCCCTGCTGCGGGACGAGGGCGAGCCCGTCGTCGCCCGGGCCGAGGGCGCCCGGGCGCAGACCGAGCTGCTCGCGCCGCTCGTCGAGCAGGCGCTGCGCGCCGCCGGGTCGAGTCCCGACCGGCTCACCGACATCGCGGTCGGTACCGGTCCGGGCCCGTTCACCGGTTTGCGGGTCGGGATGGTGACCGCGGTGACCATGGGGTATGCGCTCGGCATCCCGGTCCACGGGGTCTGCAGCCTCGACGTGCTCGCCGAGCAGGCCGCACGCGCCACCGGCGACGTGGCCTTCCTCGTCGCCACCGACGCGCGGCGCCGCGAGGTCTACTGGGCCCGCTACGTCTCACGTGACCGTGAGGTGCGGCGCGAGACCGAGCCCGCGGTGGACCGCCCCGCCGACCTCCCGGACGAGGTGCGCGCACTGCCGACCGCGGGGCGCGGGCCGCTGCTCTACCCGGACCTGCTCACCAACCCCCTGTCGGGGGAGGAGCTGCTCGACGTCGACCCGGCGATGCTCGCCCGGGTGGCGGCCCGCCGGCGTCAAGCGGGCATCCCGATGCCGGTGGAGCCCCTCTACCTGCGCCGGCCCGACGCGCTGACCACGGCCGAGCGGGCGGCACGATGAGCGGCGTCGTGGCCACAGGCCCCACGGTGCTGCGCGACGCCCGCTGGAGCGATGTCGCGGGTCTCTCGGCGCTCGACGCACAGGTGTTCCCCGATGACGCCTGGTCGGAGCGGTCCTGGTGGTCCGAGCTCGCCGGGCGCCCCCGCCGCGAGTACGTCGTCGCGATCGCGGAGGGGGCGCGGGAAGACCGGCTGCTCGGCTACGCGGGGCTCGACCACGCCGGGGAGGTCGCCGACGTCATGACGGTCGTCGTCGCGCCGTGGGCCCGGGGAACCGGCCTGGGGCGCAGGCTGCTCGCCGAGCTCGAGGGTCGGGCGGCGGCCCGGGGCGCCCGGCACGTCATGCTCGAGGCGCGTGCCGACAACACGGCCGCTCTCTCGCTCTACCGCGCGTCCGGCTACCGCACCGTCGCGACGCGGCGGCGCTACTACCAACCGGGAGACGTCGACGCCCTCGTCATGCGCAGGACGCTGCCGGTCCAGGCGCCACGGAAGGACGACGCCGATGGCTGACGCGCCGCTCGTGCTGGGGATCGAGACCTCGTGCGACGAGACCGGGGTGGGCCTGGTCCGAGGCGAGACGCTCCTGTTCGATGCCGTCGCGAGCAGCGTCGACGAGCATGCCCGCTTCGGTGGTGTCGTCCCGGAGGTCGCCTCCCGGGCCCACCTCGAGGCGATGGTCCCGACGATCGAGCGGGCCTGCCGTGAGGCCGGGGTGTCGCTGCGCGACGTCGACGCCGTCGCCGTCACCTCCGGCCCGGGTCTTGCCGGGGCGCTCATGGTCGGCGTGGCGTCGGCGAAGGCACTGGCGCTCGCCCTCGGTGTGCCCCTGCACGGCGTCAACCACCTCGCCAGCCACGTGGCGGTGGACGTCGTCGAGCACGGGCCCCTTCCGCAGCCCACGCTCGCGCTGCTGGTCTCGGGCGGGCACTCCTCCCTGCTCCTCGTCCCCGACGTGACGCACGACGTCCGCAGCCTCGGGTCGACGATCGACGACGCGGCCGGCGAGGCGTTCGACAAGGTGGCCCGCGTCCTCGGCCTGCCCTTCCCCGGAGGCCCCTACATCGACCGTGCCGCGCGGGAGGGTGAGGTCGTCATCGACTTCCCCCGGGGACTGACGAGCGGACGTGACATGGAGCGCCACCGCTTCGACTTCTCGTTCTCCGGGCTGAAGACGGCGGTCGCGCGGTGGGTGCAGGCCCGGGAGGCCACCGGCGAGCCGGTGCCGGTGGCCGACGTCGCCGCGAGCTTCCAGGAGGCGGTCACCGACGTGCTCACGAGGAAGGCGGTCCTCGCCTGCCGGGAGAACGGGGTCGGGCACCTGCAGATCGGGGGAGGGGTGGCGGCCAACTCCCGGCTGCGGGCGATGGCCCAGGAGCGCTGTGACGCCGCCGGCATCGAGCTGCGGGTGCCCCGTCCGGGGCTGTGCACCGACAACGGTGCCATGGTCGCCGCCCTGGGAGCGCAGATGGTGATGAGGGGCCGGCCGGCGTCCGATCTCGGCATCCCGGCCGACTCCTCGATGCCCGTCACCGAGGTCTCGGCCTGAGCCGAAGCGCTCACCCACCTCGGGTCCGTCGCGCGGGCCGGCGAAGAACTTCTACAAACATTCGACGCCGTGCATCCGAAGCCAGGGGACGGCCGGAAGAGTCGGCAGGGTGAACGAGCACCCACCGACAGAAAGGGCTTCCACATGAAGCGCATCCTCGCCACTGCCTCCATCGCGGTTCTCGCCTCGATCGGCTTCGCCGCCAACGCCAACGCCGCGCCCGCCAAGGCCGCGTGCTTCGGCCAGGTGCACAAGTCCGTCAACAGCGGCGCGCTCGACGGGATCGACAACGTCGGGCAGCTCGTGAAGGCTCTCGGCGGCGGTCAGGCCAAGAACGCGGCCGCCACGGCGCTCTTCTGCCAGTGAGCCGACTCCGCCCCGAGCTCGCGTGACCACAGCGGTGGCCCGGACCCGAGGTCCGGGCCACCGGTGTCTGCCGGGCCGTCCGCCCCGGGTCCGGGCCAGGAGTCGGCGCCCGGGCGCCGCTCGCAGCGGCGTGCCGCGGGTGACGACCGGCCGCTCACCAAGACATCGGGCTACGGCGCAGTCGGCGTCGCGATCGCAGCACCCGCCGCGACGTGGGCCAGGTCCCACGCGGCGCTCTACCGGGACCCGTCAGCGGGCCAGGGGCGGGCGCGCCAGCCAGTCGTGGATGAGCGGCACGACGGACGCGCCTTCGCCCGTGGCGGCCGCCACGCGCTTCATCGAGCCCGAGCGCACGTCGCCCGCGGCGAAGATCCCGGGGGCGCTCGTCGCGAGGTTGGCCGGCGGGAGCCCGCCGAGCCAGAGCTCCTTGGGGACGTCGCGGCCGGTGAGGACGAAGCCCCGTTCGTCCCGGACCACCTCGGGTGGCAGCCATCCGCAGTGCGGTTGCGCGCCGAGCAGGAGGAACAGTCCCCCGACCTGCACGGTCCGCTGCTCGCCCGTGGTGGTGTCCTCGAGGACGAGCCACTCGAGCCGTTCGGTGCCGCCGCCGTCGACGACGCGCGTGTCGGGGGCGACCGTGATCCGCGGGTTGAACTCGATCTCGTCGACGAGGTAGGCCGACATCGTCCCGGCCAGGCCCGGGCGGCGGACGACGACCGTCACCGATCGCGCGAACCGGGCGAGATGCACCGCCGCCTGCCCGGCGGAGTTGCCCCCACCGACGACGACGACGTCCTGGTCCTCCATCTCCCGGGAGAGGGACATCGCTGCTCCGTAGTTGACCCCGCGCCCGACGAGCGCGTCGACACCGGGGACGCCGAGGACCCGGTAGGTGACGCCGGACGCCACGACGACGGAGCGGGCCCGCACCTCGACGTCGTCCCCCCGCAGCACGTGCGGCTCCCCGGCGGATCCGGCGAGGAGCTCGTCGACCTGCCACCCCGTGTGGAAGCGGGTGCCGAACCGAAGGGCCTGGTTGCGTGCCCGCTGGGCCAGGCGCATGCCGGAGACGCCCCGGGGGAAGCCGAGGTAGTTGCGGATCATCGAGCTCGTCCCCGCCTGGCCGCCGATGGCGCTGGTGTCCAGCACCACGGTGGAGAGGCCCTCGGACGCCGCGTACACCGCCGTTGCCAGCCCTGCCGGGCCGCCACCGACGACCGCGACGTCGACGACGTCGTCCCCGGCAGCGGCACGGCGCTGCGCATCCAGCTCCCGCTCGGCCTCGGAGTCGAAGAAGCCCCGTGCCACCTCCCGCACCGAGCGTGGCGACATCGGGTCCCGGCCCGCTGCCCAGACCAGGGGATAGCCGGTGCCCTCGGGGAACAGCTCCCTCACGTGACGACCGATCTCGCTGTCGGGGTGCACGATCCGGCTCGGCAGCCCCATCCGGTCGAAGAAGTCGCGGATGCCGAGGGCGAGCGGGTCGTGGTCGGAGGAGACGATCTTCGCGACGACGACGTCCGGGTCGGTCGAGCTCCACCCCCAGTCGCTGAGCAGCTCGGTGACGGCGTGGTGGAACTCCTCGTCGCGGACACCGCGCGGCAGGAGCAGGTAGGCGTCGTACCTGCCCTTGGCCATCCCCGCCCGCAGCCGAGGCGCGTCCCGGAGGAAGCGCTCGTACGGTGCGACGACGAGCCGTCGTGCCGTCGGCACGAGCTGGCGCCAGCGGTGGAAGGCGGCGAGCACGTCGGGCTCGTCGGGCAGACGGGTGTCAGCGACGTACATGGCGACCCGGCGCCCGCTCTCGAGCAGGCCGCGCGTGAGCTCCTCGGCGCCGGAGCAGGTCCTCGCGGACCTCAGGGAGTACTCGCGCGAGTACCGCCAGAACGCGTCCTCGAGGTCCGCGGAGTGCTCGTCCGAGACAAGGACGATGACCGGCAGGTCGCCGGCCGGGGGATGCTGTGTCACCGGTCGAGCGTAGGTCCGGGAGCGGCCGAGTGGCGGGGAGCATGATGGGGCGATGGCCGCCGAGACGCCCACCCAGCTCCTGCACCGGCTCACCAGCTACGTGCCCGACCGTGAGTGGACCGAGCCCCTCGACGACGAGCGCGTCGTCGCCGACTACCTGCTCAACGACGAGGCGCACCGGCCGATGGCGTACAAGGCGTACGACGACGACCTCGCCCGACTGCTCCTGCCCACCGAGCTGCCCGGCTCGTCCGTCGCCGCGCTCGACGTGCTCGCCGGCACCGCCGACGTCCCCGACGCGGTCCTCGACCTCCCCGGACTCTCCCGGATCCTCTTCCTCTCCTCCGGGGTCACCCGAACGACCGTCCGAGGCGGCGTCCGGATGCTCTTCCGTGCCGCCGGGTCCGCCGGCGCCCGGTTCCCGCTCGAGGTCTACGTCGCGGTGCCGGCGGGCTCCGGCGAGGCAGTGCCCGCCGGGGTCCACTGGTACGACCCCGAGGCACACGCTCTCGTCCTCGTCGGGCCACCGCCTGCAGGTGACGCGCCGGCCGTCGTCGTCACCGGCGTCCCGTGGCGCACCGCCTGGCGCTACCGCGAACGCGGCTTCCGGCACGTGTACTGGGACGCCGGCACGATGCTCGCCCAGCTGCTCGCGCTCGCCGACTCCGCGGGGCTGCCGGCCCACCTCCACACCGCGTTCCCGGACGACGAGGTGGCCGCCCTCGTCGGCGCCGACGGCGTCCGGGAGTGGCCGGTGGCCGTGGTGGCGCTCGGCGGCGGCGAACCGGCGCTGCACCCCACCGGAGACGCGATGTCCGGGCACCACGATCCCGACGGGCGGGTCCTTCCGCTCGTCACCGACGCGCAGCGAGCGGGCCGCCGTGGCGAGCTCGGGCCTCCACGTCGTCGCGGACCCGCCGTCGCGGTCTCGTCCGGCCACGACGGCGAGCCCGTCGAGGACGTCGTCATGCGGAAGGGCTCGGTTCGTCGCCTGCGCCGCGAGTCCAGGGTGCCGCGCCGGCTCCTCGAGGACGCGGTGTCCGTGGCACTCCGCGGCGTCGACATCCCGCACTGGGTGGGCGTGAGCGGCGTCGACGAGGTCGCCACCGGCATCCACCGGTGGCCCGGGCTCGACGCCCCGGTCCGGCCCCTCGACGAGGCGAGCACGCGCGACGCGCTGTACCGCGCAGCCCTCGAGCAGGGACTGGCCGGGGATGCCGCGTTCGTCCTGATGTCCGCGGTGGACCTCGCGTCCGTCGACGACCACGGCTACCGCGAGGTCCAGCTCGAGGCGGGCCTGGTCGAGGGCAGGCTCCACCTCATGGCCTGGGCCCTGGGGGCGGCCGCCTCCGGGATGACCTTCCGCGACTCCGACCTCGGCACCCTCCTCGGCGAGGACGTCGCCGGACTGCTGTGGACGTGCGTCGGGGTGCCCGAGTACCGCACGGGTCGCAGCGGGAGCCCCGGCGCCCCGACGGAGGTCACCATCCTCTGGCCACGATGACGGCCGTGGGGTCCCTGCCGTCGGGCCGTCGCGCGCCGCGGGTGCGGGTCAGTCGCCAGCGGCCGGCGAGCAGGGAAGCAGGCCCATCCGGTACTTCAGGCGCAGGACCCGCTCGACCGAGGCGTCGAGGGCCGACGCGAAGTCCGCGTCCGAGCCGGCCTCCGCGCGCATGGCCTCGGCCATGGCGGGGGCGACGCTCGCGTCACCGGTGAGCACGATGTCGCCACCTGCCCGGATCACCCGGACGGCGCGTTGGGCGGCGGGGGTGGCCTGGACCGCCTTGGCGTTGACGTCGTCGGTGATCACGACGCCGTCGTAGCCCATCCGGCCCCGCAGGAGGTCGGTGACGATCGCCTCGGAGAACATCGCGGGAACGCCCGGGTCGAGCTTCGCGTAGTTCGCCGAACCGACCATGACGAGTCCCGCCCCGGCGTCGATGCCGGCCTGGAAGGGCTCGAGGTAGGGGTCGTCGGGGCCGGTCTGCTCGTCCGTGATGCCCGTGGAGTAGAAGTCGGTGTTGTTCCGGATGCGGCCCAGCCCGGGGAAGTGCTTGACCGTGGGCTCGACCCCGCCGGCGAGCATGCCCTCGAGGAACGCCACCGAGCCGCGCTCGACCGCCGCGGGGGTGTGGCCGTACTCGCGTCCCCACTGGCCGATCGGCCCGTTGCCGCGGCCGAGCGACGCCGGGACGGTGTCGGTGACCGGGGCGAGGTTCACGTTGACGCCCGCGGCCCTGATCTCCTTCGCCCATCCCGTGGCGGCCTCGGTGAGGGCCGCCGGGTCCATCCGGCCCTGCTCGAGCGCCGAGGGGGGCCACGTGAAGCCCTCGCCGCGCAGCTGGTGCACCTCGCCACCCTCCTGGTCGGCGGCGATCAGCAGCCCGATGCCGGCGGTCGCGTCGTCGGAGACCAGGCCCTGGAGGTGCTCGGACGTGGCCGTGACCTTGTCGGCGCCCTCCCAGCCACCCAGGTAGATGACGTTGCCGACGTGGCGGCTGCCGACGAGCTCGTCGAGCGACCCGAGGGCGGCGTTGGTGTCGAAGCCGACCATGAGGAGCTGGCCGACCCGCTGGTCCTCGTCCATCTCGGCGAGGGTGTTCTCGACGCACGCCGTCGTCGGGTCGACGCTCGGACGTGGGCTCGGCGAGGACGGGGTCGCCGTAGCGTTCGTGGACGGTGACGCCGACACCGGGGCCTCGCCGCCGCACGCGGCGAGGACGGTCGCGAGGAGGCCGACGGCCGCGGCCGAGGCGGTACGCACGATCGTGCGAGTCCGGGCGGGCCGGTTCGCGACGGCGTACGGGGGCGGGGTGGTCACCGCAGCACGGTAGATGACCGCCGGCTCGCGTGCCCAACCCGCGCACGCCGCCACCGGCCCGGCGCGAGCGCCATCGGCCATGATCGGTCCATGACCATCCCCGTCGCCCTCGACGTCGACACCGGCGTCGACGACGCCTGCGCCCTCCTGCTCGCCGCCCTCCACACGGGTCTGGAGCTGCAGGCCGTCACGTGCGTCGGTGGCAACGCCCCTCTCGCCGACGTCGTCCGCAACACCCTGACCGTCCTCGAGGTCGCCGGCCGGGGGGACGTACCCGTGGGGGTCGGCGCGGCCCGCCCCCTGCTCGAGGAGCCCGTGGACGCCCGCCACGTGCACGGTGCCGACGGCATGGCCGACCTCGGGTACCCCCCACCGGGGCTGGTCCCCGACCCGCGCGTCGCGGTCGACCTGCTCCGGGACACCGCCGACTCCGCAGCCGCGGCGGGCGAGCGACTCACGCTCGTGCCGCTCGCGCCGATGACGAACGTCGCCCTCCTCGCACGCCTCCACCCGCAGTCCTTCGCCCGGCTGGGCCGGATCGTCTTCATGGGCGGTGGCGCGGAGGTGAGCAACGCGACCGCCGCGGCCGAGTTCAACGTCTTCCACGACCCCGAGGCCGCCGCCATCGTGCTCGACGCCTGCGCGACGCACGGTGTCCCGGTGACGATGTACGGGCTCGACGTCTTCTACGCCCCTCTCGTCACCGATGCCCAGGTGGAGTGGCTGCGCGAGGTCGGCACACCCGCGGCGCTGCTGGCCGCCGGGCTCATCTCCTTCCACCAGCGCCGGTTCGCCGCCGCCAGGGCCACCATCGGCGACGCCGGTGCGGTGGCCTCGCTCGTGCTCGCCGACGCGGTACGGACCGAGCGGCTCCCCGTGCGGGTCGAGCTCGCCGGCACCTGGACCCGGGGCCGGACCATCGTCGACCGCCGGGACTGGGGCAGCCACCTGGACCACGATCCGCACGGGCTGGCCCGGGCCATGGTCGACGTCGCCCTCGACATCGACGGTCCGGCCGTCGCCGACCTCTGGGTGCGGACCGTCGGAGGTCGGTCCTGATGGCCGGTCGGGTCCTCGTGCTCGGGTCGCTCAACGTCGACCTCGTGACACGCGTGGAGCGTCATCCCCGGCCGGGCGAGACGGTCATCGGGTCCGGGCTGCGTCAGCTCGCCGGTGGCAAGGGCGCCAACCAGGCGGTGGCCGCGGCAGCGGCGGGTGCGGCCGTCGCGATGGCCGGGTGCGTCGGCGACGACGCCGGGGGCCGGGCCTACCGCGACCGCCTCGCCGCGCGCGGCGTCGACGTCGCGGCGGTGCGGGTGGTCACGGGCGAGCCGACCGGGCACGCGCTCATCGCGGTCGCCGAGGACGGCGAGAACACCATCGTCGTCGTGCCGGGCGCCAACGCGCGGCTCGACGACACGGAGGTCGCGGTGGTCGAGACCCTCGGCCCGGGTGACGTCCTGCTGCTCCAGCTCGAGGTGCCACGGGCGGTCGTCAGCACGGCCGCCCGGCGGGCAGCCGGTCGGGGGGCCCGCGTCGTCATCAACGTCGCCCCGTGGACCGCCCTGCCGGCCGATGTCGTGGCCCTGGCCGACCCGATCGTCGCCAACGAGCACGAGATGCGCGCGCTCGCCGAGTCCGGTGCCCAGCCGGGCTCGCTCCTGGTCACGTTCGGCCCCAACGGCGCGACCTGGGACGGTGAGGTCACGCCCGCCCAGGCGGTGCCGCCCGGAGACGTCGTCGACACGACCGGTGCGGGCGACGCCTTCTGTGGGGCGCTCGCCGCCGCGCTGGCCCGGGGGGCGGGCCGCGACGAGGCCCTCGCGGCCGCCCAGGCGGCGGGGGCCCTCGCCGTGCGGCACGACGGAGCCCAGCAGGAGCCCGACCTCTGAGGTCCCCGGCGTGCGAGGGTGGGGTGATGGGTAGCACCGGCACGCCCCGAGACCGAGACGACTCCGCGACCGAGCCGCGCCCGTCCGCCGGGTCGGACCGCCAGGGCGCGCCGCCGCCGCTCCTCGCCGATCCGGCCGAGCTGCGCTCGTTCCTCGACGGTGACCACAGCGCGGTCCGCGACGCGGTGCGCGCGCACCTGCCTGCGCAGGCGGCGATCCTCGACGAGGGCCGCGACCTGCCGCGCGACGAGCTGCGCGACCGCGTCAGGGACCTCGTCCTCGACCTGGGCGCCACCGGCCTCACGACCCTCGGCTACCCCGGCGCCTACGGCGGCGGCGGGGACGTCGGTGCCTCGATCGCGGCGTTCGAGACCCTCGCGTTCGGGGACCTCTCGGTGCTCGTGAAGTCCGGCGTCCAGTACGGCCTGTTCGGCGGTGCCGTCCTCCAGCTCGGCACACGGCGTCACCACGAGGGGCTGCTGCCCGACCTGCTCGCCGGCCGGCTGCTCGGCTGCTTCGCGATGACCGAGACCGGGCACGGGAGCAACGTCCAGGCCCTGCGGACGGTCGCGGTGCACGACCCCGACACCGACGAGCTCGTCGTCACGACGCCCGACGAGGAGGCCCGCAAGGACTACATCGGCGGCGCCGCCCGGCACGCGGAGCTCGCCGTCGTCTTCGCCCAGCTCGAGGTGGCCGGGGAGCGCCACGGCGTCCACGCCCTCCTGGTCCCGATCCGCGTCGGAGGGCGGCCGGCTCCGGGCGTCCGGATCGAGGACTGCGGGGCCAAGCTCGGCCTCGAGGGCGTCGACAACGGCCGGCTCTGGTTCGACGGCGTCCGGGTCCCGCGCGCCAACCTGCTCGACCGCTTCGCGACGATCGACGACGACGGCCGCTACCACTCGAGCATCGAGAACCCGGACCGCCGCTTCTTCACGATGCTCGGGACGCTCGTCCAGGGTCGGGTCAGCATCGCCGGTGCGGCGGTGGGCGCCGCCAAGGTGGGCGAGGCCGTCGCCGTCCGCTACGCGCTGCGGCGCCGGCAGTTCGAGGGCCCCACCGCCGGGGGCGAGGCGCTGCTGCTCGACCACGGGATGCACCAGCGCCGGTTGCTCCCGCTGCTCGCCCACAGCTACGCGCTGACCTGCGCACAGCAGGAGACCGCCCGCGCCCTCCACGAGGTCTTCTCACCCGACACGCCCGAGCCGGACGACCGGGCGCGCCGCGCCCTGGAGTCGCGAGCGGCGGGCACCAAGGCCCTCGCGACGTGGCACGCCACCCGCAGCATCCAGGAGTGCCGGGAGGCGTGCGGCGGCGCGGGGTACCTGTCGGCGAACCGCTTCGCGGCGCTCAAGGCCGACACCGACGTCTTCACGACGTTCGAGGGCGACAACCACGTCCTCCTCCAGCTCGTCGCGAAGGGTCTGCTCACCGACTACGCGTCCGAGTTCGAGGACCTCGACGCGGTCGAGACGGTGCGGGCGGTGGCGGCCCTCGCGGTCGACGCGCTCGTCGAGCGGACCTCCGCCCACCAGCTGCTCGAACGGATCCGCGACATCCTCCCCGGGGGCCCGGACGACTGGGACCAGGAGGCCGGCCTCCTCGACCCGGACTACCAGCTGGCGATGCTGCGCTTCCGCGAGGAGCACCAGGTCGCGGGGGTCGCGCGACGGCTCAAGGGCGGCGCCGACGCGGGCCGGCCGCCGGCCGAGGTGTTCTCCGAGGCCCAGGACCACGTCATCACCGCGGCTCGTTCCCACGTGGAGCGCCTCGTCCTCGAGGCGTTCGTGGCCCGGGTCCGCGACCTGCCCGAGTCGCCGACCCGCGACGTCCTCACGGCGCTCTGCGACCTCCACGCGCTCTCGGTCATCGAGGCCGACCGCGGCTGGTTCCTCGAGCACGGGCGGCTCTCGGCGCCCCGGTCCAAGGCGATCACCCGCGAGATCGGCGTGCTGCTCCGCCGGCTGCGGCCGGTCGCGGGAGAGGTCGTCGACGCCTACGGCATCCCCGCGGAGGTGCTGGGCGCCGACCAGCTCGTCGGCTGACGACGACCCGGGCGGGGACGGGGCTCAGGCCGGCTCGACGAACAGCACGGCCTGCTGTCCGCCGACCCGGGTGAGGATGACGGTGGCCAGCCGGCCACTGCCCGCCTTGCGCCCGATCCGCAGCTGCCGGCGCAGCTCGTCGTCGTCGAGGCGGACTCCGCGCTTCTTGATCGTCAACCCGGTGATGCCGTGCTGGGCGAGGTGGGCGCGCAGGGCCTTGACCGAGAACGGCATCGCCTCGCGGACCGCGTAGCGACGGGCGAAGGGCACGTCGACCTCGGCGTCGGACACGACGTAGCCGAGCCCACGGTCCACCTCCGAGCCGAGGGTGGCCGCGGTCACGGCGCCGAGCAGGCCCGACTGGGTCACCGCCCGGTCGGGCTCGTACAGCCACGGTCCCACCGACGCCAGGTCGTGGGCCACCGGAGGGTCGGGCTCGGCCATCGACTCGTCGACCTCGACCGGGGAGTGGCCGGGGGAGAGGATGCGGGCGCTGCGCCCGGGCCGCTGCGCGAGCGGGCCCCACCACACGGCGCACTCGAGCACCTCGCCGGCGAACGAGGTCCACTGGGCCTCGGTTCCGAGGGGGATGGCGTCGTGCGGCATCGACGGGGAGAGCTTGGCGCCGGTCGCCGGGACAGCGGTCGCGACCTGGAGGACGAAGTCCCACGTCGGACGGATCTCGTCGAGGCGGAAGACCCGTTTGATCCTGCCGTGGCGGCCGGTGCGGCCGGGCACGCGGCGGGCGGGGTCGAGCCAGACGCCGACGCGGGCCCGCAGGGGGTCGCGGGGTGCCTCGAACTCCTCCGCGAGGCCCTGCCGGGCCCGGGAGTCGGGCCACGGTCGCAGGTTGATGTCCGCGACGGCCGCCGTCACGGGGTCGAGGTCGACGCCGTGGACCGTGACCCCCAGAGCCGACATGGCGACGGCATCGCTGCCGATGCCGCAGCCCAGGTCGTGCACGGTGGCCAGACTGGCGTTGTAGAACCGTCCCGCGTGGGTCGCCGCGACCTCCAGGCGGGAGGCCTGCTCCAGGCCGTCGGGTGTGTACAGCATGTCCCCGGCGAACTCGCCGAACTTGGCCACCGCCCGCGATCGCAGCCGCTGCTGGGTCAGCAGGGCGGCGACGAGCTCGGGCGGGTGCCCCTCCCGCCTCAGCTCGTCCTGCAGCCGCATGACCCGGGCCTCGTCGTAGGGCGGCAGGGACCGCAGGATCGCCTGGCCGTCGGGGGAACCGAGCGCTCGCACGATGCCGACGTCCACGGCGGGGTATCTTGCCAGTTCCCCCGGGGAGTGCACGCCGGGGGTGGGGCCGGACGAGGCGCCACGCACCGTCGACGCGTCGGTCGCGGGCCCCCGTCCCGACACGGCTGGCACTCGAGTTGACCGAGTGCTAACGGGAGACCTAGATTTGCCTCATTGGCACTCACACCCTGTGAGTGCCAGCGCCACCCGGGCCGGGATCGGCCCCCGCGACGGCGAGCGCGGCCCGGAGACGCACGTCCCGTCCACTTCGACTCATCCCACAGGGGAGGAGCACACCGTGTCGGTTTCCATCAAGCCGCTCGAGGACCGCATCCTCATCAAGTCCCTCGAGGCCGAGCAGACCACTGCGTCCGGGCTCGTCATCCCGGACACGGCCAAGGAGAAGCCCCAGGAGGGCGAGGTCCTTGCTGTCGGCCCGGGTCGCATCGACGACAAGGGCAACCGCGTCCCGCTCGACGTCAACATCGGCGACCGGGTCATCTTCAGCAAGTACGGCGGCACCGAGATCAAGCACGGCGGCGAGGAGTACCTCATCCTCTCCGCCCGTGACGTGCTCGCCGTCGTCGGCTGAGCACACACGCCCTGATGCCGTGACGAGGTCCCGGCGGCCGCGAGCCGCCGGGACCCGTCCGGCCCGGCCGACCCCAGACCCAGCGACGGGTCGCGTCCTCCGCGCCCGTCACCCCCAGCACGAAGGACAGCAATGGCCAAGGAACTGGAGTTCAACGACTCCGCCCGCAAGGCGCTCGAGCGGGGCGTGGACGCCCTCGCGAACGCCGTCAAGGTGACGCTCGGCCCCAAGGGCCGCAACGTCGTCATCGACAAGAAGTGGGGCGCCCCGACCATCACCAACGACGGCGTCACCATCGCCCGTGAGGTCGAGCTCGAGGACGCCTACGAGAACCTCGGCGCCCAGCTCGCCAAGGAGGTCGCGACCAAGACCAACGACATCGCCGGTGACGGGACGACGACCGCGACGGTCCTCGCCCAGGCGATGGTCAAGGAGGGCCTGCGGAACGTGGCGGCCGGCGCCGCCCCGTCGGGCTTGAAGCGCGGCATGGACAAGGCCGTCGCCGCGGTGTCCGACGAGCTGCTCGCCACCGCACGTGAGATCGAGTCCAAGGACGAGATCGCCCAGGTCGCCGCCCTCTCGGCCCAGGACCAGACGATCGGCGCGACCATCGCCGACGCCTTCGACAAGGTCGGCAAGGACGGCGTCATCACCGTCGAGGAGTCCTCGACCGCCTCCACGGAACTGGAGTTCACCGAGGGCATGCAGTTCGACAAGGGCTACATCTCCCCGTACTTCGTCTCCGACCCCGAGCGGATGGAGGCCGTCCTCGAGGACGCCTACGTCCTGATCAACCAGGGCAAGATCTCGGCGATCGCCGACGTGCTCCCCGTGCTCGAGAAGGTCGTCCAGTCCGGTAAGCCGCTCCTCGTCATCGCCGAGGACGTCGACGGCGAGGCCCTCTCGACGCTCGTCGTCAACAAGATCCGTGGCACCTTCAACGTCGTCGCGGTCAAGGCGCCGGGCTTCGGCGACCGGCGCAAGGCGATGCTCCAGGACATGGCGGTGCTCACCGGCGGCCAGGTCGTCGCCGAGGAGGTCGGCCTCAAGCTCGACCAGGTCGGGCTCGAGACCCTCGGCCAGGCCCGGCGCATCGTCGTGACCAAGGACAACACGACGATCATCGACGGCGCCGGCGCCCACGAGGACGTCTCCGCGCGCGTGTCCCAGATCAAGCAGGAGATCGAGCGCACCGACTCCGACTGGGACCGCGAGAAGCTCCAGGAGCGCCTCGCCAAGCTCGCCGGCGGCGTCTGCGTCATCCGGGTCGGCGCCCACACCGAGGTCGAGCTCAAGGAGAAGAAGCACCGCATCGAGGACGCGATCTCCGCGACCCGCGCGGCCATCGAGGAGGGCATCGTCGCCGGTGGCGGCTCGGCGCTCATCCAGGCCGTGAAGGTCCTCGACGGTCTCGGCCTCGAGGGTGACGAGGCGGTCGGTGCCCGGATCGTCCAGAAGGCCGCGGCCGAGCCGCTGCGCTGGATCGCCGAGAACGCCGGCCTCCAGGGCTACGTCGCCGTGGCGAAGGTCCAGGAGCTCGACAAGGGCATGGGCCTCAACGCCGCGACCGGCGAGTACGAGGACCTCGTCAAGGCGGGTGTCATCGACCCCGTCAAGGTGACCCGCAGCGCGCTGCGCAACGCCGAGTCGATCGCGTCGATGGTGCTCACCACCGACACCCTCGTCGTCGAGAAGAAGGAGGACGAGGACGACGCGCCGGCCGGCGGCCACGGTCACGGCCACGGCCACTGACCTCCCCTCCGCGCCGGGACACCGGCACGACACCGGATGCCGCCCGCTCCTCCGGGAGCGGGCGGCATCCGTGTCTCCCGAGGGTCCCGCGACTTCTTGCGAATCGCCCACGTTCCGGGCGGCGAGTCCGGCGCGTCCAGGTGGGCGATTCGCAAGAAGTCGGCCGTAGGGTCGGGGGGTGCGGCTGCTCGGGGTGCTCGGTGGGATGAGCTGGACGTCGACGGAGGCCTACTACCGGGGGCTCAACGAGGGCGTGTCGGCCCGGCTCGGTGGCCTGCACTCGGCGCGGCTCGTGCTCCACAGCGTCGACTTCGCGCCCGTCGCCGAGGCCCAGCACGCCGGCGACTGGGACGCCACCGCGGCCGTCCTGGCGGAGGCGGCCCGCGGGCTCGCCGCCGCCGGCGCCGGGGCGCTGCTCCTCGCGACCAACACGATGCACGCCGTGTGCGGCGCGGTCGAGGAGGCCGCCGGCATCCCGCTGATCCACATCGCCGACCCCACGGCCGACGCGCTGCTCTCGGCCGGGCACCGGCGGGTGGGTCTGCTCGGGACCCGGTTCACGATGGAGGAGGACTTCTACGTCGCCCGGCTGAGGTCCCGGGGCCTCGAGGTCGTGGTCCCGCGGGCCCAGGACCGCGTGCTCGTGCACCGCGTCATCTACGACGAGCTGGTCCACGACGTCGTCCGGGAGGAGTCGCGTGCGGCCTACCTCGGAGTCGTCCAGCAGCTGGTCGGATCGGGTGCGCAGGCGGTCGTCCTCGGCTGCACGGAGATCGGCCTGCTGCTCCACGACGGTGACGCGGACCTGCCCCTGGTCGACACCACCGCCCTGCACGTGGCCGCGGGGGTCGACTGGCTCTGCGCGAGCGCCTGACCGGTCCCCCGACGCGTCAGCCGCCGGCGACGACGCGGATCGTGGCCTCCTCGAGGGTGACGACGTCGCCCGGGCGGACCTGGCGGCCGCGCCGGGTCTCGACCTCGCCCCCGACCGTGACCAGGCCACGCTCGACGACCTCGCGGGCCTGGGCACCGTCGTCGACGATCCCGGCGAGCTTGAGCAGCTGGCCGAGCCGGATCGACGCGTCGCGGATGGGGACGCTCAGCTCCTCGGGCACACCCTCAGCATACGAACGCGACGGGGCCGGGAGGCGGGGCGCGGGGTCTGGACCCCCGCGGCCCGGCTCCCGGCCCGGCCGGCCTCCCTCTCTCCCCCGGTCTCACGGCGCCGCCTGTCGCCGCCCGACCGGCGGCCGTCAGGATGCGATGTGGCGCTGCGCTGCGTAGTGGGACTCGCGCTCGTCCTCGGTGAGGCCGCCCCACACCCCGTAGGGCTCGCGCACGGCGAGGGCGTGGTCCCGGCACTCCTGGATGACGGGGCACGCGAGGCAGATCTCCTTGGCTGCGGTGGCCCGGCTGCGGCGCTTGCTGCCCCGCTCGCCCTCCGGGTGGAAGAAGGTCTCCGGCCCGACGCGGCGGCACGCGCCGTCGAGCTGCCACTCCCACAGGTCGGCGACCGGTCCCGGCAGCCGGGTGATCTCGGCCATTGGCATCCTCCACGCGTGATCTCACCGCCCTTGGCGACGGCCCGTTCCCCACCGTAGGAAGACCTTGGTAGGGGGTGGGCAAACCCCGGGTAAGGACTTGGTCAAGTCCCCTGACCTGCGACGTCGTCCTCGTCCCGAGTCGATGCCCGAGGGGGTACCCGGGTCCGTGTCGGGGCGCGTCGACAGCCTGTTGTCGGGCCTGCGGAGGGCCGGGCCGACAGCGCGGGCGCACCCCGTAGACTCGGGTGATGAGCCTCGGTCTCGACGAGCAGTCCCGTTTCCACTCCTCCGACGCCGAGCGCGAGGGCACCGACTCCGCGCCGGTCGTCGACGCCTCGACCGCCGAGCCGCCTGCGACCTCCCCGTTCGCCGAGCTCGGTCTGACCTACGACGACGTCCTGCTCCAGCCCGGGGAGACCGATGTCGTCCCCAGCGAGGTCGACACCACCTCCCGGCTGACCCGTGACATCACGTTGCGGGTGCCGCTCGTGTCGGCCGCCATGGACACCGTCACCGAGGCGCGGATGGCCATCGCGATGGCGCGCCACGGGGGTCTCGGCATCCTCCACCGCAACCTCTCGATCGAGGACCAGGCCTACCAGGTCGACCTCGTCAAGCGGACGCAGACCGGGATGATCTCCAACCCCGTGACCATCGGCCCCGACGCCACGCTCGAGGAGCTCGACGAGCGGTGTGGTCGC
The DNA here is from genome assembly GCA_963730165.1 of uncultured Actinomycetota bacterium. GTDB lineage: Bacteria > Actinomycetota > Actinomycetes > Actinomycetales > Dermatophilaceae > DASSQJ01. The sequence continues at coordinate 390,256 of CAVSQS010000005.1, read as the reverse complement.
TACCGCGTCTCCGGCCTCCCGGTCGTCGACGGCACCGACCACCTCCTCGGCATCGTGACCAACCGCGACCTCCGCTTCACCCCCGTCGCGGAGTGGGGCCACACGCTGGTCCGCGAGGTCATGACCCCGATGCCGCTCATCACCGGTCGGGTGGGCATCGGCCACGACGAGGCCACCCTGCTGCTGCGTCAGCACAAGCGCGAGCGGCTGCCGATCGTCGACGACGAGGGCCGGCTTCGCGGTCTGATCACCGTCAAGGACTTCGTGAAGTCCGAGCAGTTCCCGCACGCGAGCAAGGACACCGACGGGCGGCTGCTCGTCGGCGCCGCGGTCGGGTACTTCGGTGAGGCCTGGCAGCGCGCGACCACGCTCGTCGAGGCCGGCGTCGACGTCCTCGTCGTCGACACGGCCCACGGCCATGCCCGGCTCCTCCTCGAGATGGTCGAGCGGGTCAAGAAGGACCCGGCGCTGCGGCACGTCCAGGTCATCGGCGGCAACGTCGCCACCCGGGCGGGTGCCCAGGCGCTCGTCGACGCCGGGGTCGACGCCGTCAAGGTCGGGGTCGGGCCCGGCTCGATCTGCACGACGCGCGTCGTGGCCGGCGTCGGGGTGCCGCAGGTCACGGCCATCCACCAGGCATCCCTCGCCACCCGGCCGTCCGGTGTGCCGCTCATCGGCGACGGCGGCCTCCAGTACTCGGGCGACATCGCCAAGGCCCTCGTCGCGGGGGCCGACACCGTGATGATCGGCTCGCTCCTCGCCGGGTGCGAGGAGTCGCCCGGAGAGCTGGTCTTCATCAACGGCAAGCAGTACAAGGCCTACCGGGGGATGGGCTCGCTCGGCGCGATGTCCTCGCGCGGGAAGAAGTCCTACAGCAAGGACCGCTACTTCCAGGCTGACGTCACCTCCGACGACAAGATCGTCCCGGAGGGCATCGAGGGGCAGGTCGCCTACCGGGGCCCGGTCGGCGCGGTCGTCCACCAGCTCGTCGGCGGCCTGCACCAGTCGATGTTCTACGTCGGGGCGCGCACCGTTCGCGATCTGAAGGTCAAGGGCCGCTTCATCCGCATCACGACCGCCGGGCTGCGCGAGTCCCACCCGCACGACATCACCGGGATCGTCGAGGCCCCGAACTACGCGCAGAAGGGCTGATCCGGGCCGGGCCCCGAGGGCGCTGCGCCCCGGGCGGTACCCACGAGGCCGAGGGTCGGCGGGTCACCCGCGGGTCAGCGCCTCCCGCCAGGTGCGCGCGGCGAGGCCACCGGCAGCGGATCGGTCCACGCTGGAGGCGGCGAGGAGGGCGTGCGTGATGGCTCGTGCCAGGCAGCCGGCGGCGGCGTCGTGCAGCTCGACGAGGTCCAGACCGTCCGGGGTGCTCCGTGCGCCGGTCGCCAGGGCGAAGACGGTGTCGCCGTCGTACGGCGTGTGGACGGGGGAGAGGGCGCGGGCGATGCCGTCGTGGGCGACGCCGGCGAGCTTCTGGCAGGCCGCCTTGCCCAGCGACGCGTCCGTCGCGACGACGGCGACCGTCGTCGCCGTACCGGCGCGCATCGCTGCGGCCTCGGCGGACCGCTCGGCCCAGAAGGCCGCGACGAGGTCAGGGTCCGGAGCGGGGAGCCCGGCCAGCTCGTCGCCGAGCCCCCAGCGCGCGCCGAACAGGGTGCCGTCACCGGCGACCGGCGAGCCCATGGCGTTGACCGCCACGACCGCCCCGACCGTGGCGCCCGAGGGGAGGACGGCGGACGCGGAGCCGACGCCGCCGCGAAGGCCGCCGGCACGGCACCCGGTGCCGGCCCCGACCGACCCCTGCTCCACCGGCCCGTGCGTCGCCGCGCGGTACGCGGCCGCGCCGTCCTCCGGGCTCGGATGGTTCAGCCACCGGCCACCGCGGCCGAGGTCGAAGAGAATCGCTGCGGGCACGATGGGGACGCGGGCCCCGGCATCGGGCAGGACGGGCCAGCCCCGGCCCGCCGCGTAGACCGCGCGCGCCACCCCGTCCGCGGCGGCCAGCCCGAACGCGCTGCCTCCGGAGAGGACGACGGCGTCGACCGCGTCGACGAGGGCGCGGGGGTCGAGCAGGTCGGTCTCGCGGGTGCCGGGTCCGCCACCGCGGACGTCGACCCCGCCGACCGTCCCCGGTGGCGGCACGACGACGGTCGTCCCGGTGAGCCAGCCGTCCTCGTCGCGCGTCGTGTGCCCGACGAGCAGGCCCGGGACGTCCGTGATCGCGTTGTGGGGTCCGCGTTCCATGGCACCAGCATCGCCGATGCCGGCCCTGCGGGGTCCACACGCGGCGTGGGCGATGCGGGGACCGGCATCGGCGAGGGGTGCGCGGCGGTGGCCGCTCGCTCAGTGCAGCACGACGGGCGGAGCGACCTCGTCAGGCTCCTCGTCGTCGAGCAGGTGCGACTCCTCGTGGCGCCTGGGGAGCATCAGCCCCGGGATGAGGGTGAGGGAGACGAGGATCGCGGCCACCCAGAAGGTGTTGGTGAAGGCCCCGGCCATCGCCTCCTTGACCGCGGCCATGAGCGCGGCCTGGCCGGCGGCGAGGTCCTGTCCGAACGGACCGAGGACCGCCGCGACCTCGGGGAACTGCTGGAGCAGCCCGGGCACCTCTGCCGGGCCGGCGCCCTGGGACGCCTCCTGGAACCCCGCGGCCTGCTGGAGCAGGGGGTCGTTCCTCAGCCCGTTGGTGAGGACGACGCTCATGACGGCGACGCCGATGGAGCTCGCGATCTGCTGGCTGATGTTGAGCAGCGTCGAGCCGCGTGCGACCTGGTGTGACGTCAGCGTCTTCAGGGCCGAGGTCATGAGCGGCATCATCGTGGCGCCCATCCCCAGGCCCATGACGAACAGGACGGGGAGGATGTACCCCCGGTAGCTCGTCGTGGCGTCGATCTGGGTCAGGGCGAACATGCCGCCGGTGATGGCGAGCAGCCCGAACGGCACGATCCGCCCGACCGGGACCTTGTCGACGAGCCGGCCCGCGATCGGCATCGTCACCATGGCACCGAGGCCCTGCGCGGCCATGAGCCAGCCCGCCTGGACCGGCGACTCGCCGCGCACCTCCTGGAAGTACGTCGGCACGAGGAGGAGACCGCCGAAGAAGGCCATCGCGAAGATGAACATCGTGACGACGGACAGGGTGAGGTTGCGGTTGGAGAACAGCCGCAGGTCGAGCAGCGGGTGAGCGGGCTTGAAGCTGTACAGGACGAAGGCGATGACCATTGCCAGGCCGATCGTCGCCGGCACGCCCACCTTCGCGGACCAGAACGTGCCCTCCCCGGGGATGGACGAGACGCCGTAGAGGAACAGCGCGAGCCCGGGCGACATCAGCGCCATCCCGACCCAGTCGAAGGACTCCGAGGGCTCCGGGGCGTCCTTGGGCAGGACCCACGTCGCGTACCCGAGCGCCAACAGGCCGATCGGCAGGTTGATGAGGAAGATCCAGTGCCAGCTGTAGTTGTCGATGAGCCAGCCGCCGAGGATCGGGCCGAAGATCGGGCCGAGCAGCATCGGGATGCCGAGGATGGCCATGAGGCGGCCCATCCGGTGCGGCCCGGCCGCCCGGGTCATGATCGTCATGCCGAGCGGCATGAGCATGCCGCCGCCGAGCCCCTGGAGTGCACGGAACCCGATGAGCATCTCGATGCTCGTCGCCGTGGCGCACAGGGTCGAGCCCGCGGTGAACAGGGTCAGCGCGGTGAGGTAGAGGCGCTTGGTGCCGAACCGGTCGGCGGCCCACCCGGTGAGCGGGATGACGGTCGCCAGCGCCAGGGTGTACGCCGTGACGGTCCAGGCGACCGTGGAGTAGGGGATCGGCGTGCCGTCGGTGGAGAACACCTTCTGGAAGGTCGGCAGGGCGACGTTGACGACGGTGATGTCGAGGATCGACATGATCGCGCCGAGGACGACGACGCCCGCGATCTTGAGCACGGCGCCGTCGATGTGGTCGGGGTACTGCGGTGGCGCGGCGGGCGCAGGTGCTGCTGCTGACACGTGGTCTCCATGTCTGCGGGTCGGGACGGGACGCCGCGTCGTGGTGGGCACGCCGCCCGACGCGGATGGGTAGGCGGCGTCGCTGCCGTCTCGGGCAGTGTGGCGCACCGCACCGACATCGGGAAACCGATTACCCGGCGTCCTCATTCCGCCGGGGGGCCCGTCGGTAGGCTGCCGGGGTGACCGAGATCGAGATCGGCCGTGGCAAGCGCGGTCGCCGCGCCTACTCCTTCGACGACATCGCGATCGTGCCCTCCCGGCGCACCCGCGACCCCGAGGAGGTCTCGACCGGCTGGCAGATCGACGCGTACCACTTCGACATCCCGGTCATCGCGGCGCCCATGGACTCGGTCGTCTCGCCCGAGTCGGCGATCGCCCTCGGTGCGCTCGGGGGGCTGCCCGTCCTGGACCTGGAGGGCCTGTGGACGCGCTACGAGCACCCGGCCCCGCTGCTCGCCGAGATCGCGACGCTCGACCCGGCCGTCGCCACCGAGCGGATGCAGGAGATCTACCGCGCGGAGATCCAGCCCGACCTCGTCACCGAGCGGCTGCGCGAGATCCGGGCCTCGGGGATCACGGTCGCCGGGGCGCTGAGCCCGCAGCGCACCCAGCAGCTGTGGAAGACGGTCGTCGACGCCGGGGTGGACCTGTTCGTCATCCGTGGCACGACCGTCTCGGCCGAGCACGTCTCCGGCCGGGCCGAGCCGCTCAACCTCAAGCGGTTCATCTACGAGCTCGACGTGCCGGTCATCGTCGGGGGGGCCGCGTCCTACTCGGCCGCGCTGCACCTGATGCGCACCGGGGCGGCGGGTGTCCTCGTCGGGTTCGGCGGTGGGGCCGCCCACACCACCCGGCGCACGCTCGGCATCCACGCCCCCATGGCCACCGCGATCGCCGACGTGGCCGCCGCGCGGCGCGACTACCTCGACGAGTCCGGGGGGCGCTACGTCCACGTCATCGGCGACGGGGGCGTCGGGACGAGCGGCGACGTCGTCAAGGCGGTCGCGTGCGGTGCGGACGCGGTGATGCTGGGGGCGGCGCTCGCACGGTCGACGGAGGCGCCGGGACGCGGGTACCACTGGGGCCCCGAGGCGCACCACCCCGAGCTCCCACGTGGTGAGCGGATCGAGATCGGAGCGGTGGCGCCGCTCCAGGAGGTGCTCTTCGGTCCGAGCCGGGTGGCCGACGGCACGACGAACCTCGTCGGTGCGCTGCGCCGGGCGATGGCGACGACGGGCTACCTGGACCTCAAGGAGTTCCAGCGCGTCGAGGTCGTCGTCGCGCCCTACCAGCGCAGCTGAGGGCCGGGCGCCGCGGGCCGAGGCGTGCCTCCGCGAGGCGGCAGTGGTTACCCTTCGGCAATGGGCCACGTCATCGCCGACCCCGAGACCGATCCACGCGCCACGTACGCCGTCGCGCCGAGCCGAGTGCGCGGGCTCACGGCGGGGGTCGTCGCCTCCGGTGAGGGTGGCACCATCACGACCGAGACGCCCCTGACGGGCGCGCCCCTCGCCGTCCTCCCGGTCTCCACGGCCGCCGACGTCGGTGAGGCGGTCGACCGCGCCCGTGCGGCGCAGCGGCGCTGGGCGGACGTCCCCGTCGGCGAGCGTGGCGCGGTGCTGCTCCGACTCCACGACCTCGTCCTCGACCGGCAGTCCGACCTGCTCGACCTCGTCCAGCTCGAGTCGGGCAAGACCCGGGCCCACGCCTTCGAGGAGGTCGCTGACGTCGCGCTCGTCGCCCGCCACTACGCCCTCCGTGGCCCCGGCTACCTCGCCGACGAGCGGCACCTCGGTGTCTTCCCGCTCCTCACCCGCAGCACCGAGCACCGGCGCCCCAAGGGGGTCGTCGGCATCGTCGCCCCGTGGAACTACCCGCTGAGCCTGGCGGTCACGGACGCCCTCCCGGCGCTCCTCGCCGGGAACGCCGTCGTCCTGCGACCCGACCCCCAGGGCTCCCTCACCGCGCTGGCGGGGGCGGCCCTCATGGTGGAGGCGGGCCTGCCGGAGGACCTGGTCCAGGTCGTCCTCGGTCCCGGCGATCCCACCGGAGCGGCCGTCGTCGACCGGACCGACTACGTCTGCTTCACCGGCTCGACGGCCACCGGTCGGCGGGTCGCGGAGGCGGCCGCACGCCGCCTCGTCGGTGCCAGCCTCGAGCTGGGCGGCAAGAACACGCTCTACGTCGCCGACGACGCCGACCTGCGCCGGGCCGTGCCCGGCGCGGTGCGGGCGTGCTTCTCCTCGGCCGGTCAGCTGTGCATCAGCGCCGAGCGGCTCGTCGTGCACGACCGGATCCACGACGAGTTCGTCGGCCGCTTCCTCGACGCGATCGGCCGGCTGCGCCTCGGCACCGGCCTGGACTGGGAGGCCGACGTCGGCAGCCTCGTCGGTCCGGCCCAGCTCGAGCGGGTCATGGGCCACGTGCAGGACGCCGTGGACAAGGGAGCCCGCGTCCTGGCCGGCGGGCGGGCCAGGCCCGACGTGGGGCCCTACGTCGTGGAGCCGACACTGCTCGAGGGCGTGACCTCGGCGATGGCCTGCCGCGACGAGGAGACCTTCGGGCCGCTCGTCTCGCTCTACCGCGTCGCCGACGACGACGAGGCGGTGCGCCTCGCGAACGACACCGAGTACGGCCTCAACGCCTCGATCTGGACGCGGGACCGCCGGCGCGGGCGCGCGGTCGCGGCCCGCATCCACGCGGGCACGGTCAATGTCAACGAGGGCTACGCGGCCGCGTGGGGGAGCGTCGGCGCGCCGATGGGTGGGATGAAGGCCTCCGGCCTCGGGCGGCGACACGGCCGCGAGGGCATCCTGAAGTACACGGAGAGCCAGAACGTCACCGTCCAGTCCCTCGTGGGGATCGGGGACCTCCCCGGGCTCCGCGGCGAGCGGTACGCCCGGGCGCTCACCGGCGCCCTGCGGGTCATGAAGGCGGTGCGCCTCCCGTGAGCCTCGCGGCGAGGACGCGGGCCGGCGGCTCGCGTACGGCGGACTACGACGTCGTCGTCATCGGCTCCGGCTTCGGCGGGTCGGTGGCCGCGCTCCGGGCCGCGGAGAAGGGCTACTCGGTCCTCGTGCTCGAGGCCGGCCGCCGCTTCGAGGACGAGGACTTCGCGCGGACCTCGTGGGACGTGCGGCGCTACCTCTGGGCGCCGCGGCTCGGCTGCTACGGCGTCCAGCGCATCCACCGGCTGCCCGACGTCCTCGTCCTCGCGGGGGCGGGGGTCGGCGGCGGGTCGCTCAACTACGCCAACACCCTCTACCGACCGCCCGCGGCGTTCTACGCCGACCCCCAGTGGCGCGGCATCACCGACTGGGAGGCCGAGCTGGCGCCCCACTACGACACGGCGAGCAGGATGCTCGGGGTGGTCACCAACCCCTGCGACGGTCCCGTGGAGCAGATGATGCGCGCCACGGCCGAGGACCTCGGGGTGGGGGAGACCTTTCGGAAGACTCCCGTCGGGGTGTTCTTCGGCCCGCCCGGAGAGACCGTCGACGACCCGTACTTCGGGGGAGCGGGCCCGCGCCGGACCGGCTGCACCGAGTGCGGCAACTGCATGGTCGGCTGCCGGGTCGGGGCCAAGAACACCCTGGTGAAGAACTACCTCGCCCTGGCCGAGCGGCTCGGCGTCGAGGTGCGCCCGATGCGCACCGTCGTCCGGCTCGGACTGGTGCCCGGCACCGACGGCCCGGATGCCGTCCACCGCGTGCTCCACGAGCGGACCGGTCCCCGGCCGGGGCGCGACCGTGCGGTGGTGACCGCTCGCCGGGTCGTCGTCGCCGCCGGCGCCTGGGGCACCCAGACACTGCTGCACGCGATGCGCGAGGAGGGCGAGCTGCCGCGACTCTCCTCCCGGCTCGGCGTGCTCTCGCGGACCAACTCGGAGTCGCTGGTCGGCGCGATGACCGACCGGGTGCCCGAGGACGTCGACCTGACCCGGGGGGTCGCGATCACCGCGTCGTTCCACCCGGACGCCGACACCCACGTCGAGAACTGCCGCTTCGGCCCGGGGTCGAACGCCATGGGGCTGCTGGCCACCCTGGCGGTGCCCGGTGGCACCGGCCGCGCACGGTGGGCCGAGTTCGTGCGCTCGGTCCTGCGCGACCCCCGTCCGCTGCTCCGGCTCTCACCCGTGGCGCGACGCTGGAGCGAGCGGATGGTCATCGGGCTCGTCATGCAGTCGCGCGACAACAGCCTGCGGGTCTCGGGTCGGCGCGGCCGGTGGGGCCGGCCCGGCCTGACGTCGCGGCAGGGGCACGGAGAGCCGAACCCGACCTGGCTGCCGCAGGGGCAGCGGGCCATGGAGGCGCTCGCCGCGCGCCTGCAGGAGGCGACCGGCCGGTACGCCGCGGCCGGGGGATCCTGGCCGGAGGTGTTCGACGTGCCGCTCACGGCCCACTTCATCGGGGGCGCGGTCATCGGGGCGAGCCCGCAGGAGGGTGTGGTCGACCCCTACCAGCGCGTGTGGGGTCATCCCGGGGTCTCGGTGCTCGACGGCACGGCGATCTCGGCGAACCTCGGGGTCAACCCGTCGCTGACCATCACGGCGCAGGCCGAGCGCGCGATGGCGCTCTGGCCCAACCGGGGCGAGCCCGAGCGACGTCCGGACCAGGACGAGCTGCTGCGCGGCGGCTACCTGCGGGTCTCGCCGGTGCCGGCTCGCCGTCCCGCGGTCGCGGCGCGCCTTCCCGTCGCCGTGTGACCCGCCGCGCCCCGATGCGGGCTCGGGCCCCAGCCCGCCGACTGTCGGTGCGCGGTGGGACGATCGGTGGATGAGCGGCTCGGGCGCCGACGGGCGCACCCGGTGGGAGTTCGTCGCGCGGCTGTGGCGCTGGCGCGACGGCTCCTGGCACTTCGTCACGCTTCCCGAGGACGTGAGCGACGAGGTCGACTCCGTCGTCGGCGACGCGACCGGCGGCTTCGGGTCGGTCCGCGTCGTCGTGACCGTGGGTCGGTCCACCTGGGCGACGTCGCTCTTCCCCTCGACCGAGCAGGCCGCCTACGTGTTGCCGGTCAAGAAGCAGGTGCGGACGGCCGAGGGGGTGGTGGAGGGCGACGAGGTGGCGGTCGGCATCCGCCTCGAGGGGCGCTGACCTCGCCCGAGGGCGACCGGCTCAGCCCTCGTCGCGCCAGGAGCGCCACAGCGCCGCGTACGAGCCGTCGGCGGTGATGAGCTCGTCGTGGGAGCCGAGCTCACGAACCCGGCCGTTCTCGACGACGGCCACGCGGTCGGCGTCGTGGGCGGTGTGCAGCCGGTGGGCGATCGCGACGACCGTGCGCCCGGTGAGCACGGCCCCGAGCGAGCGCTCGAGGTGTCGAGCCGCCCGCGGGTCGAGCAACGAGGTGGCCTCGTCGAGGACGAGCGTGTGCGGGTCGGCGAGGACGAGCCGCGCCAGCGCCAGCTGCTGGGCCTGCGCCTCGGTCAGCGTGTGGCCGCCGGAGCCGACGACGGTCTCGAGGCCCCCGGGGAGGCGCTCGGCCCAGTCGAGCGCGTCGACGGCCTTGAGCGCGTCACGCAGCGCCGCGTCGTCGGCGTCGGGCCGGGGCAGGCGCAGGTTGTCGGCGAGTGTGCCGACGAAGACGTGGTGCTCCTGGGTGACCAGCGAGACCTGGCTGCGCAGCGCGTCGAGCTCGAGGTCGACGAGCGGCACGCCCCCCACGGTGATGCGGCCGGTGCGGGGTCCGTCCACACCGGCCAGGAGCCGGCCGAGGGTCGACTTGCCCGCCCCGGACGGGCCGACGACGGCCAGCCGCTCGCCCGGCCGCAGCTCGAGGGAGACCCCGTGGAGCACGTCCTGACCGGTGCGGTAGGCGTAGCGGACGCCGTCGACGTCGATCCGGTCGTCGGCCGGCACCGCACCGGTCGCGACCCGGTCGGCAGGGACCTCGGCCACCCCGAGGATGCGCGACATCGACGTGGCGGCGAACTGGATCTCGTCGAGCATCCCGACGAGCTCGCCGAGCGGGTCGAGGAGTCGCTGGACGTAGAGGACCACCGCGGTGGCGGTCGCGACCGTGACGACCCCCTGCCAGGCCAGCCAGCCGCCCCAGAGCAGCGAGCCGGCGATCGGCGCGAAGAAGCCCACCTCGAGCCAGGGGAACCACCGCAGCCGCAGGCCGACGGTGTACCGCTCGGCGTCGTGGCTCTCGCGCAGGGCCTCGGCGAAGCGCTCCCCGCGTGCCTCCTGCAACCCGAGCGCGTCGACGGTGGCGGCGCCCTCGACCGTCTCGGCCGCCACCCCGTTGAGGCGGGCGTACGTCGCGTGCTCCCAGAGGTAGCCGGGGCCGGCCCTGCGCAGGTACCGGCGGGTCGGCAGGAACCAGATGAGCGGGGTCAGCAGCAGGGGCAGGGCGGCCAGGGGCGAGGCGAGGACGACCGCGACCCCGGTGACGAGCACCGTCGTGCACGAGACGACGACGGTCGGGATGCCGAAGCGGATGACGTAGCTGATCGCATCGATGTCGTTCGTCGTGCGGGCGAGGAGGTCGCCGGTGCCCGCCCGCTCGACGGTGGAGAGGGGCAGCCGGACCGCGGACGCGACGAAGTCCTCGCGCAGGCGCGCGAAGACCTGCTCGGACAGCACGAAGGAGCCGCGGCGCGCGACCCACGTGGCGGCGGTCTCGGCGACGAGGGCAGCCGCGAGCAGGCCGACGAGCACGTCGATGCGGGTGATGCTGGCGCGGCCGGTGGTGACCGTGCCGACGACCTGGCCGATCACCCAGGGGCCCGCGAGCCCGACGACCGCCGCGACGAGGTGCCACAGCAGCACCCACGTGAGGGCGCGCCGGTGTTCCCGGAGGAGGACGCCGACGTGAGCGCGCACGACCGGCCCCGGCGCGATCGGCAGGGTGCGGCGGGCGTGGTCGGTGCGCAGCGTCAGCGGCGACATCACTCCCCCTCCCCGCGGAGGACGACGGACCGGTAGGCGCGGCTGGCCCGCACGAGCTCTCGGTGGGTGCCGGTGGCGACGAGCCGTCCCTCCTCGACGAGGTGGACCACGTCGGCGCGGTCGAGGAGCAGCGGGCTCGCCGTGACGACGACGGTGGTGCGGCCCTGCCGGTGCTCGACGAGCCGCTCGGCGATGCGGGCCTCCGTGTGGGCGTCGACGGCGCTCGTCGGCTCGACGAGGACGAGCACCGTGGCGTCGCGCAGGAGGGCGCGGGCCAGGGCGAGGCGCTGACGCTGTCCGCCCGAGAGCGAGCGTCCGCGCTCCTCGAGCTCGCCCTCGAGCCCGCCCTCGACGGCCGAGACGGCGTCCTCGGCGTCGGCGACCGCCAACGCGACCCGGCGGGCGTCGTCGTCGGTGCCGCCGAGCTCGCGGCGCAGCGGGCCGCTGAACAGCCGGGGGTCGGAGTCCGAGACGAGGATGCCTGCGCGGACGGTGGACAGCGGCACGTCGTCGAGGGCCACCTCGCCCCACGTGACCCCGTGGCGCCCCGGCAGGGTCCGTCCGAGCCGCGCGGCGAGCGCGGCGGTGTCCTCGGGGCGGTCGCTGACGAGCGCGGTGAGCCGCCCGGGCTCGATCCGCACGCCGGAGACCGGGTCGACCAGGTCGGCCTCGGGCGTGGAGGGGACGACCGCCCGCGCCTGCGGGCCCGGGTCGGGGTGGTCGGGCTCGGTGTGGAGGATCCGCGCGATGCGACGGGCGGCCACGCGGGTCGTGATGAGCTTGTCCGCCATCTCGACGACGGTCTGGAGCGGGATGGTGAGGAAGGCGGTGTAGCCGTAGAAGGCGACGAGCTGGCCCGGCGTGATCTCGCCGGCGACCGCGAGGTGCGCCCCGACGCCGGTGACGACGAGGACGAAGACCCCGGGCAGGAGGACCTGCGCGGAGTCGAGCGTGGCCTGGGTGCCGGCCACCCGCCATCCGGCCTGCTTCACGGCCTGGGACTGGGCCCGGTAGCGCTCGAGGAACGACTCCTCGCCACCGATGCCGCGCAGCACGCGCAGGCCGGCGACGGTGTCGGCGCCGAGCGCGGTGAGCCGGCCGGCCTCCTCGCGCTGGGCGCTCTGCCGGCGTTGGAGCGGCTTCATGACGAAGGCCAACGAGGCGACGAGCAGGGGGCCGCCGAGGAGCATGATGAGGCCGAGGAGGACCGAGCCGCGCAGCAGGATGACCGCGACGAGGACGAACGAGACGACCGCGCCGATGAACCGTGCGAAGACGTCGAAGGTGTGGCCCATCCGGCCGAAGTCGCTCGTGAAGCTCGCGAGCACCTCACCGGCCGGCATCTCGCGCGTCAGCGCCGGCCCGGAGCGGCGGACCGCGCGGTCGGCGACGGCTCCGGACCGGAAGGCCGCCACGAGCCAGTTCTTGACCGCGAACCAGTGGCGACCGTTTCCGACCGCCGCGGAGACCAGCCCGAGCCCGAGGACGGCGAGGGACCACAGGGCCAGGGCGCGCGCGTCGCGGGCGACGATGCCCGCGTCGACCGCCCTGCCGACCGCCGCCGGGACGAGCGCCACGGAGAGCATCCACGGGATGCCGAAGCACGCCCCGGCGAGGAGGGTGCGCCACTGGCGGCGTGCGAGCCAGACGAGCAGGCGGTCCGCATCGGCCGGTGGGTCGTCGTGGGCACGCACGCCGTACGGCCAGGGCGGTCTCGACGGCATGGTCCTCCCACGCTAGGAGTCCGGGCCCGGCGCGCGCGAGCCGTTTTCCCGCCGGGCGCACACCCGGCCCGGTCCGCCGGCGGCGGTCGGCCGGGGACCGCTCGCGTACCCTCGGCACGAGGAGGAGTCCATGGCGACGGTCGACGAGCTCATCCGGGCGCGCGCGGAGTTCGAGCGCGGCGCGTGGGCCAGTGCGCTCCGTCGCTGGTCCGCCGCCGACCCCTCCTCGCTGACCGGTGCCGACCTCGTGTCCGCGGCCGCGGCCGCGCACCTGCTGGGGCACGCCCGCGAGAGCGTCGACCTCTACCGCCGCGCCCACGAGGAGGCCCTGGCCGCGGGCGACGTCGCCGGGGCGGTGCGGTGCGCCTTCCACCTCTCGATGGCCGCGGGCACGACGGGCGACCCGTCCACCGCGGCCGGCTGGGCGGCGCGAGGTCAGCGTCTCCTCGCGGACCTGCCGGACGACTCCCCGGAGACCGGGTACGTCGCCTTCGCGCAGATGTTCGGCCATCTCCGAGCCGGGCGCCTGGACGAGGCGCGGGACTGCGCGCTCACCGCCGAGGACGTCGGCAGGCGGTCCGGGGACCCGCAGCTGCTGTCCTTGGGGCTGGTCTCGCTCGGCCGGCTGTCGATCTACGCCGGGCGGGTCCCCCACGGCCTGACGCTGCTCGACCAGTCCATGGTCGAGGCCACGGCCGCCGAGCTGGAGCCGGCGACCGTCGGTCACGTCTACTGCACCGCCATCGAGGGCTGCCAGGAGATCAGCGAGATCGGCCGGATGGCGGAGTGGACCACCCTGCTGCAGGAGTGGTGCACCGCCCATCCCGACCTCGTCGTCTTCACCGGGCAGTGCTCACTGCACCGGGGCCAGATCCTGCGCGCCCGGGGGGCCTGGCCGGAGGCCCTCGAGGAGCTCGACGCGGCGATCGAGCGCTACGAACGGGTCGGCGCGGTCGACGCGGTCGGGCACGCGGCCTACGAGCGGGGGGAGCTGCACCGGCTCCGGGACGAGCTCGGGGCCGCCGAGCGCTCCTTCCGCCTGAGCGCCGAGCGCGGGTACGACCCCCAGCCGGGGTTGGCCGAGCTGTGGCTCGCCCGGGGCGACGGCGCGGCGGCGGCGGGAGCGGCGCGGCGGGTCCTCGCCGAGACCCGGGGCGGCGTGGCGCGCAGTCGGGTCCTCCCGGGGGTGGTGCGCGTCCTCGTCGCCACCGGCGACCTCGACGGGGCCCGCGACGCGGCGGGCGAGCTGGAGGCCCTCGCCGCCACCTTCGGGTGCGAGCCCCTGGAGGCCGAGGCGGCCCTGGCGGCCGCCTCGGTGCTCGTGGCCGCGGGGGACGGGCTCGGCGCCCTGCCGTACCTGCGCAAGGCCCGGCAGCTCTCCGGTCGGTGCGACCTGCCCCACGTCGACGCGCTCGCCCGCGTCGGCACCGGCCTCGCCCTGCGCGCGGCCGGTGACACGGAGTCCGCCAAGGAGGAGCTCGCGGCCGCCCGCGCCGCGCTGACGACGCTCGGCGCGCGCAGCGACCTGTCCGCCCTCGACGCGGCCACGGGCACGCCCTCGCGACCGGGCGGCCTCACCGAGCGCGAGGTCGAGGTGCTGCGGCTCGTCGCCGCGGGGCACGGGAACGCGCGGATCGCCGCGGAGCTCGTCCTCAGCGAGCGCACGGTGGCCCGGCACCTCAGCAACATCTTCACCAAGCTCGGCGTGGCCAGCCGCACGGCCGCAGCCGCGTTCGCCTTCGAGCACGACCTCGTCGAGCGCTGACGCCCGCCGCGCCGGCCTGTCGGTCACGCCACCCGTGCGTCGTCGCCGGCGCCGATCGGCCGGCGGTGCCGGACGAGGTGGTCGACGACGTGGGCGGCGTCACGCCCGACGCCGGGCAGCACCATCGAGGCGAACGCGTACTGGAAGACCAGGCCGCAGAAGTACAGTCCCGGCACCTCGTCCACGACCCCGCGGTACTCGCGAGGCCAGCCGTCCTCGCCGAGCACGGGCAGGTCGAGCCAGTCGAACCGCTGCCGGTAGCCGGTCGCCCAGACGACGTTCGCGACGTCGAGCACGGTGCCGTCGGCCAACGTGGGTCGGCCGTCGGTCACCGACCCCACCCGCTCGACGTGCCGCACCACGCCGCGCTCGGCCAGGTGCTCGCGCTTGACCCGCAGCATTGGCCCGCCGTGGTGGCGCAGCTGCGGCATCATCCGGCGACCCATCGGCGTCCGGCGGGTCAGCACGTGCTTCCACGCGAAGACGACGATGGGGATCGCCCGGGGCGCCGCCGTCCCGTGCCACCGCAGCGGCAGCTGCCCACAGTCGCGCCCGGCGAGGTGGGTCTCGTGGTCCGGCGCGAGCTCGTAGGCGATGTCGCATCCCGAGTGCGACGCGCCGACGACGAGCACCGGTCCGTCGCGGAGCTGGCCCGGACGTCGGTACTGGCTCGAGTGGAGCTGGAGGATGCCCGGGTCGAGCTCCTCGGCGAACTCCGGGACGGCGGGGGCGCGTCCGTGGCCCCCGGAGGCGACGACGACGTTGCGGCAGCGGATCGCCCCGTGGCTCGTCACCACGTCGAAGCCGTCGCCGCCGTCGGCGGCCCGGCTGACCCGCTCCACGGACGTGCCGCTGCGGACCGGCAGCCGGAAGTGCTCGGCGTAGGAGGCGAGGTAGTCGGCGACCTCGTCCTTGCGCGGGCACGTGTCGGGGTCCCCGGGGAAGCGCAGGCCGGGCAGGGAGACGTACCGCCCAGGATTGTAGAGGCGCAGCGAGTCGTAGTGGTGGCGCCAGCTGTCCCCCACCCGTGCCTCACGGTCGAGGACGACGCAGTCACGCCCGCGGCCGACCAGCTCTCGCGCGGTGACGAGGCCGGCCTGCCCGGCGCCGACGACGACGGTGTCGATGGTCTCGAAGGTGCCCATGGTGGCCTCCTGTGGTCGGTGGTGGGCGCCACGCTAGGAGCGGCGCCGGCCCGCCCTCATCGGCCGACGGACCCATCCCGCGTGCGGCCCGATGGCGTGAAGTGACCACGAGGCCGCTCCCGGCGGGTCCGTCGACGCCCGGCGCGGTCACGTACCCTCGTGACGTGCTGCGGACCGCTCTGAAGCCGAGGTTCCTCGGGCTGCTCGGGCTGGTCCTCGTCGTCGGCGTCGTCTTCCTCCAGCTCGGTCGCTGGCAGCTCGGCGTCGCCGAGGGCAAGGCGATCGAGGAGGCCGTCGCGGCCGCCCGGGCGCAGCAGCCCGTCGCGCTTCCGGACGTCCTGGAGCCGCACACGTCCTTCCCCGGCGACCTCTCCTCCCGGCCGGTCACCGTGACGGGCCACTACCTCGACGACGGCCAGCTGCTCGTGCCCGACCGACGGCTCGACGGCCGCACCGGTCTCTGGGTCATCTCACCGTTCGTCGTCGACGCCACGGGCGCGACGCTGCCCGTCCTGCGCGGGTTCGTCACCGACCCGGGACAGGCCGGGGCGCCACCGACGGGCACGCTCACCCTCGAGGGTGGCCTCGCCCCGCCGGAGTCACCGGTCGACACCGCGGTCGGGCCGGGTGAGATCGGTTCGGTCGATACCTCGGTCCTCGTCAACACCTGGCCGGGTGACCTCTACAACGCCTTCCTGTTCCTCCAGCGGAGCGAGCCCCCGGACGCCCCGGGGCTCACCGCGGTGCCGACCCCGCTGGGCGACACCGGCATCCAGTGGCGCAACGCCGCCTACGCCGTCCAGTGGTGGGTCTTCGCGCTCTTCGCGCTCTGGCTGTGGTGGCGCATGGTCCGGGAGGAGCACCGGCGGCAGGGCGCCGTCGAACCGCCCCGGGGCAGGCGCGACAATGGGGTCCGTGAGCACACCTGACGCGCCCCCCGCCATCCCGATCGACGCCGCGGACGCCGAGAGGGTCCGGCGGCGGCTGGCCTTCTTCAAGGTCATGGCCTTCGTCGTCGGCGTCGGCCTGCTCGTCCTCGTCGTCGAGATGATCCTGTCGTACGGCTTCGGGATGAAGGGCGACGACAACCCGCTCGCGTGGTGGCCCCAGCCGCACGGGTTCATCTACATGGTCTACCTCGTCGCGACGGCGCTGCTCGGCTTCAAGGTCGGCTGGTCGCTGACGAGGATGGTGCTCGTCATGCTCGCCGGGTGCGTGCCGTTCCTCTCCTTCTGGGTCGAGCACCAGGTCGCGACGGAGGTCGAGGGCCGGCTGTCCGCCGCCCGCCAGTAGCCTTGCCTGCGTGAGCGACGCCCCGACGCCGGACGACCCGCACCGCGAGGACCCCGACCACGCCCTCGTCGAGGGCGGCGAGCCGGTGCACCTCGCCGACCGCCCGGTCCTCGTCGTCGACTTCGGGGCCCAGTACGCCCAGCTCATCGCGCGCCGGGTGCGCGAGGCGAACTGCTTCAGCGAGGTCGTACCGCACTCGATGCCGGTCGCCGAGCTGCTCGCCAAGGAGCCCGCCGCGATCATCCTCTCCGGCGGCCCGTCCTCGGTCTACGAGGAGGGTGCGCCGCACCTCGACCCGGCCGTGCTCGAGGCGGGCGTCCCGGTCTTCGGCATGTGCTACGGGTTCCAGGCGATGGCCCGGGCCCTCGGCGGCACCGTCGAGAAGACCGGGCTCTCGGAGTTCGGGGCGACGCCGGCGACCATCCTCGACACCGAGTCCACCCTCTTCAACGGCCAGCCGCAGCACCAGTCGGTGTGGATGAGCCACGGCGACTCGGTGGCGCGGGCGCCCGACGGGATGCAGGTGACCGCGACGACCTCGGGTGCACCGGTCGCCGGGTTCGAGGACGACCGGCGCCGGCTGTACGGGGTCCAGTGGCATCCCGAGGTGCTGCACTCGACCTTCGGCCAGCAGGTCCTGGAGAACTTCCTGCTCCGCGGGGCGGGGCTCACCGGCGAGTGGACCGCGGCCAACGTCGTCGAGGACCTCGTCGCGACCGTCCGCTCGCAGGTCGGCGAGAGCCGGGTCATCTGCGGGCTGTCGGGTGGCGTGGACTCCTCCGTCGCGGCCGCGCTCGTCCAGCGCGCCGTCGGGGACCAGCTGACGTGCGTCTTCGTCGACCACGGGCTGCTCCGGTCGGGGGAGGCCGAACAGGTGGAGAAGGACTTCGTGGCCGCCACGGGTGTCGACCTCGTCGTCGTCGACGCCAGGGAGCGGTTCCTCTCCGCGCTCGCCGGCGTCTCCGAGCCCGAGGAGAAGCGCAAGATCATCGGGCGCGAGTTCATCCGGGTCTTCGAGCAGGCCGCGCGCGACGTCGTCGGCTCGCACGCCGGGGCGGACGACCACCCGGTCGAGTTCCTCGTCCAGGGCACCCTCTACCCCGACGTCGTCGAGTCCGGCGGCGGCAGCGGGGCCGCGAACATCAAGAGCCACCACAACGTGGGTGGGCTCCCCGACGACCTCCAGTTCACCCTCGTCGAGCCGCTCCGGCTGCTCTTCAAGGACGAGGTGCGCCAGGTCGGCCTCGAGCTCGGGGTGCCGGAGGCGATCGTCTGGCGGCAGCCGTTCCCCGGGCCGGGGCTGGGCATCCGCATCGTCGGCGAGGTCACGGGGGAGCGGCTCGAGGTCCTGCGCGCCGCCGATGCCATCGTCCGGGAGGAGCTGACGGCGGCCGGGCTCGACCGCGAGATCTGGCAGTGCCCGGTCGTGCTCCTCGGCGACGTGCGGTCGGTCGGGGTCCAGGGCGACGGCCGCACCTACGGGCACCCCGTGGTGCTGCGTCCGGTCTCCTCCGAGGACGCCATGACGGCGGACTGGACCCGCGTGCCGTACGAGGTCCTCGCGACGATCTCGACCCGCATCACGAACGAGGTGCGCGAGGTCAACCGGGTGGTCCTCGACATCACGAGCAAGCCGCCCGGAACCATCGAGTGGGAGTGAGCGACGGGCGTCACCCCGGCCCCGGGGTGGTCAGGCGCGCGGTGGGGGCGCATACTGGCCATACGATGGCTACCTCCTCCGGGAGCCGGCGCCCGAACTTCGCCAGCAGCCCCTTCAGACCGCACGTCGATCCCGTCGTCGAGCAGTACGCGGTCGACGACCGCGTCTCGCACGACGCCTACGGGTTGGGCCGGATCATCGGCGTCGATGCCGGCGGGGTCACGGTGGACTTCACCGGGCGGACGCTGCGGATCACCTCTCCCTTCCGCAAGATGACCAAGCTCTAGGCGCGCCTCCCGCGTCACAGGAGTTCACTCTCGTATCGTCGATCGACTCGGCGCGTGAGCGCTGTCGGCGCGACATCGGGAGGCAGGGTGCCCCGACCGGTCGAGGGACACGGGCGGTACGTCCCCGCCCTCGACGGCCTGCGTGCGCTCGCCGTGGCCCTCGTCCTCGGCTACCACCTCGGTGTGCCCGGGATGAGCGGTGGCCTGCTCGGCGTGGGGGTCTTCTTCACCCTGAGCGGCTTCCTCATCACGGGCATCCTCCTCTCGACCTGGCACCACACGGGGCGGACCGGCCTCGGCCGGTTCTACCTCCGCCGGGCCAGGAGGCTCCTGCCCGCGGTGGTCGTGCTCCTCGTCGTCGTGCTCCTCACGACCGCGCTCGTCGACCGGGCTCGGCTCGGGGCGGTCGCCGCCCAGGCCGCCGGGGCCGTGCTGTACGTCAGCAACTGGCAGACCATCGCGTCCGGTCAGTCCTACTTCGACCGGTTCACCGGCCCCGGCCCCCTCGACCACCTGTGGTCCCTGGCGGTCGAGGAGCAGTTCTACCTGGTCTGGCCGCTGCTGCTGCTCGGACTGGCCGCACTCCCGTGGGTGACGAAGCGGGTGGCCGCGTGGGCCACCGGCCTCCTCGCGGGCGCGTCCTTCGGCCTGCTCTGGTGGCACGCCGGCCCGGGCTTCGACACCACGCGCGCCTACGAGGGCACCGACACCCGCGCCGGGGGGCTGCTCGTCGGGTCGCTGCTCGCCATCCTCATGTTCCGTCCGACCGGCCCCCCGCGGCTCGAGGGGATGCCGACCCGTGGAGCCGACCGCTGGGCTGTCCTCGGCCTCGCCGGCATCGGCGCCCTGACCGTGTTCACGAACGAGTACTCCATGTTCCTCTACCACGGTGGTCTGCTCCTTCTCTCCCTCGCGACAGCCGCCGTGGTCGCGGTCGTCGTGCAGCCCGGGTCGCGGGTCGCGGCCGTGCTCGGCCGGCGGCCGCTCACCTGGGTGGGGGAGCGGTCCTACGGCATCTACCTCTGGCACCTCCCGGTCATCGTCTTCACGCCGACCGACGTCCTCGCCGACCGTCCGGCACTGCGCGCCGCTACCCTCGCCGCGCTCACCGTCGGCATCGCCGCGCTGTCCTGGGCGCTCGTCGAGGACCCGATCCGGCGTCACGGCCTGCGCGGGGCACTCGCCGGGGGCCACCGGCCCGACGGCCGGAGGCGGGCGGTACCCGCGGTCGCCGGGGCCGCCGGCGCGCTGGTCCTCGTGGCGACGAGCGCGCTGAGCGCCCAGGGCCTCGTCGCCGGCCGGCCACCGGGCGCAGCGTCCGGCGCCGCTGTCGACGTCGACCACCCGCCCGTGCCCGCCGACGCCACGCCCCGGGCGTCCGCGCCACCGACCCCCCGTCCGTCCGCGACCGCGCGGTCGACCCCGGCGAGCGCGAGCGGCCCGCTCCGTACCCGGTGCACCGAGCTCGTCCACGTCGGCGACTCGACCTCGATCGGGCTCATGGACCCCACCTACCAGCCGGACCCCGCGGCGCGCGTCGACGCGCAGTACGCCCGCGTCGGCGTCGACGACTTCACCGCCGACATCTCCGGCGCGCGCAGCATCGTCGAGCGGTTCGAGGGCCGACCCAACGCCGAGGAGGCGGTCTCGTCGCGCACCGACCGTGGCTACGACGGCTGCTGGACCCTCGCCCTGGGGGTCAACGAGGCCGCCAACCAGTACGTCGGGGGGGTCGTGCCCCTCGCCGACCGCATCGACCGGCTGATGCGCCACATCCCGGCGGACGCACCCGTCCTCTGGCTGACCGTCCGCACCCTGGTCCGCAGCGGACCCTACGGCGACGCGCAGATGAAGAAGTGGAACGCCGCCCTCCTCGACGCCTGCCGGCGCTACCCCCACCTGCGGGTCTACGACTGGCGAGCCGAGGTCCGGAGCTCCTGGTACATCGACGACAAGGTGCACTTCTCCACCGCGGGCTACGCGCAGCGGGCCATGCGCATCGCGGACGCGCTGGCCGTGGCCTTCCCCGCCGACTCGCCCTCACCCGAGGGCTGCCTGGTCCGCTCCGGTCGGTGACTCGCCGCGAGGCGGCCCGGCGCGTCGGCGCGGCCCGCTGGCGAGACCCCTGCCCGTGGACCGCTGCGGGGTGGCAGGCTGTCCCCGGCAGTACCCACCGGTAACAGGACGGCGATGATGCAGAGCACGACGACGACGGTGACGGCGCACGACGGCACCTCCCTCTTCACCCACCGCTGGCTCCCGGACGGCGGCGTGCGTGCGGTGGTCCAGGTCCTCCACGGGATGGCGGAGCACTCGGCGCGCTACGCCCGTCTCGCCGAGACCCTGACCTCCACGGGGTACGCCGTCTACGCCCACGACCACCGTGGGCACGGGCGGACGGCCGGCACGGCCAACCGGATGTACCTCGCCGACGAGAGCGGCTGGAGCAAGCTCGTCGACGACGCCCGGTCGGTCACCGCCACGATCCGCGAGGAGCACCCCGAGGTGCCGGTCGTCCTCGTCGGCCACAGCATGGGCAGTGCGGTGGCCCGCGAGTACGTCATCCGCCGCAGCGACGAGCTGGCAGGGCTGGTGCTGTCCGGTGCCATCGCGGACCCGGGCGCGCTCGGTGCGGCCGGGGTCCAGGTCGCCCGGCTCGAGGCCGCCCTGCGCGGCCGCCACCACGTCAGCGGGCTGCTCAACACCCTCTCCTTCGGCTCGTACAACAAGGCGTTCGCCCCCAACCGCACCGAGTTCGACTGGCTCTCCCGTGACGATGCCGAGGTCGACGCCTACGTCGCCGACCCCTGGTGCGGCGAGGTCGCCACGTCGGGCTTCTGGGCCGACTTCCTGCCCGGGGTACGGGCCACCTACGACCGGGCCCGGGTCGCCCGGATGCGGCCCGACCTGCCCGTGCTCCTCCTCGCCGGCGACAAGGACCCGGTGGGGGAGGGTGGCAAGGGTCCGCGGTCCACTCGCGAGCTGTTCGCGGCGGCCGGTGTCCACGACATCACGTGCACGCTCTACCCCGGCGCACGCCACGAGGTCTTCAACGAGACCAACCGCGACGAGGTCGTCTCCGACCTCGTCGCCTGGATCGAGGCGCACCTGCCCGGCTGAGCCCCGCTCGGCCCGAATCGGTCGCCCGACCCTTTCGTGGCAGGCTTGGCCGGGTGGCCGCCGGAGGTGGCCACCACCGACCACCCCAGGACGCAAAGGAACCCCCCGACGCATGTGCGGCATCGCCGGCTACCACGGACTCCCCGCTGACGAGGGCCTCCTCCAGCGGATGAACGACTGCCAGCGTCACCGCGGTCCCGACGGCGAGGGCGTCCACACCGACGGGCCCTGCGGGCTGGCCCACCGGCGGCTGTCGATCATCGACGTGGCCCACGGGCAGCAGCCGATGACCACCGCGGACGGCCGGTACACGATCGTCTACAACGGCGAGGTCTACAACTACCTCGACCTGCGCGGTGAGCTCGAGGGCCTGGGCCGCACGTTCACCACCGACTCCGACACCGAGGTGGTCCTCCAGGCCTTCGCCGAGTGGGGCGACGACGCGTTCGACCGGTTCAACGGCATGTTCGGCCTGGCGATCTGGGACCGCGACGAGCAGCGCCTCACCCTCGCCCGCGACCACTTCGGCATCAAGCCGCTCTACGTCACGACCGTGCCTTCCCCGGGCGGCGACGGCGAGGTGCTCCTCTTCGCCAGCGAGATCCGGCCCCTGCTCGAGTCGGGGCTCTACGAGCGTCGGGTCAACGACCGCACCGTCTACCGGTACCTGCAGTTCCGGGTCCACGAGGACGGCGTCGAGACCTTCTTCGACGGCATCACCCGGCTCGCTCCCGGCGAGATGCTCACCGCCGACGGCACCGGCATCCACCGCCGGATGTTCACGCGCCTGAAGGAGGAGCTCCTCGAGCTCGCGACCCAGCAGCGGCCCTACGACGCGGCCGCGGCGGCCGAGTACCGGCGCCGCCTCGTCGAGAGCGTGCGGCTGCGGCTCCAGTCCGAGGTGCCGGTGGGCACCTCCCTCTCGGGTGGACTGGACTCCAGCGCCGTCGCCGTCATCATCAACCAGCTGCTGAACGAGGGCGACGAGCTGTCGACCGCGGCCGTCGGCGCCCGGCAGAACACCTTCTCGGCCGTCTTCCCCGGCGCGGTCAACGACGAGGAGCGCTACGTCGACGACGTCCTCGACATCTGCACGGGGCACGTCGAGGGGCACAAGATCCTCCCGACCGCGGACGAGTTCAAGGCCGACCTCCTCGACTTCGTCCGCACCCAGGAGGAGCCGCTGATCTCCTCCGGTCCCTACGCGCAGTTCCAGGTGATGCGCGAGGCGACCAGGCACGTCACCGTCCTCCTCGACGGCCAGGGCGCCGACGAGATGATGGCCGGCTACATCCCCTACTACTTCGTCTACCTGCGCCAGCTGCGTGCCCAGGGCCGACGGGCCCAGGCGGCCGAGCTGGCACGGAGCATCGACGTCCTCTACCGACTCGGGAAGTCGACCGTCCGCGACCGGCTGCGGATGAAGAAGAAGATCCCCAACAGCCGGCTGCTGAACCCCGAGTTCGCCGCGCGCTTCCGGGACGAGCGGTTCGTCGTCGAGCCCGCGCACCTGAAGAAGCGCCTCCTCGAGGACGTCTTCCACAACTCGCTGCCCAGCCTGCTGCGCTACGAGGACAAGAACACGATGCGCTTCTCGCTCGAGGGGCGGGTGCCGTTCCTCGACAAGGAGGTGCTGAAGTTCGTCTTCAGCCTCTCCGACGAGGCGATCATCAAGGACGGCTGGAACAAGCGGATCCTGCGCGACGCCACCCGCGGACTCCTGCCGGACTCCATCAACCGGCGCCGCAACAAGATCGGGTTCACGACGCCGCAGATCGACTGGTTCCTGCGGCTGAAGAACCACTTCTACCTGATCTTCATGAGCGAGTCGTTCTCGCTTCGGCCGTACTGGGACTTCACCGAGGTCATCCACGCCTTCGAGGGCTGGGTCAAGGGCGAGAACGACGTCAACACGATGACGTTCTGGCGGATGATCAACCTCGAGCTGTGGCTGCGGGAGTTCTTCGACGAGGGCGACGAGCAGACCATGGCCGAGGAGGCCGCCGCGTACGTCAAGACCGACTACGAGCCCAACCAGCACTACGAGCTCGACCTCGCCACCGACCGCGGCGACACGGTGCGCCGCTACCCGCTGCGCACCGAGCTGTTCAGCCGCGACGACGACCTCGACGCCGTGGTGCTCGAACGCGTCCGGCAGTTCTTCGACGGACTTCCCGGAGCCGGCCCCGAGCACGCCGCGGCCACCGGCGACCGGTGGTGGTTCTTCCTGTCCGAGAAGGTCGTCGCGATCACCCAGGGGCGATCCTTCTTCGTCTGGGACATCGAGGTGAAGCGGCCGGCCCGGGTGCTGTCGCGGTACGTGACGAAGACGCCGATGGGCATCGGCCTCGGGAGCCCCTTCACGATGCAGCTGGCGATCGACGAGGTCGGGCTGCCCCGCATCCTCTACGCGGCCGCCGGGGGAGCGGTCGGCAAGGCGATCGGGCGCAAGGGGCTGTTCTACGAGCTCGTCGGGGGCGACATCCGCGCCATCGACGGCCCCACCGAGTACTCCGCCTACCCGTCGAACGTCTCGGCCAAGCTGCCGCCGAAGGACCCGGACGCGGTCGCCGCCCGCCTCTCGGCCGCGATCCGCGAGCGGGTCCCCGAGCCGTGGCGCAGCACCTTCGCCGGCACCGTGGTCATCGACGCCAACGACGTGGGCCGCAACGTCCTCGGCTCGGACGTGCCCAGGGCCGAGTGGCCCCGCCTCGAGGCGATGTTCGCCGACAACCCGCTGGGGCAGACCCAGGAGCAGACGCCGATGGGGCTGGTCTTCCTCCGGTCCTGACGAACGACGAGGACGTCCCGCGAGCACCGACGGGCGCGCGGCGCGCCCTCCTCGTCCCCACGGGGCGGGGTGGTGCGGGGGCCTGGTCGGTCAGGACGCGAACGCCGGCTCCTCGCCCTCCTCGGGCGGAGCGGTCTTGGGGCTCAGCGACCACGCCAGCCAGCCGGCCGCCCCGAGCGGGATCTCCATGACGTGGGTGAAGACGGAGAAGAGGACGACTCCGGCGGTCGCGCCCGCGGGGGTCGCCCCCCATCCCACGAGCACCGCGGCGGTCGCGGTCTCGGTGATGCCCACACCGCCGGGGGTGATGCCGACCGCGGTGAGCAGCCGCCCGATCGCGTAGGCGGCGAAGAGCAGGTTGAGGGGGAGGGCGACCCCGGTGTCACGCATGATGAGGACGAAGAGCAGGTAGTAGAGGCCGAAGAACCCCACCATGCCGAGGCTCATCTGCAGCCAGCCGTGCGCGACGACGTCGTTGATGCGGGCCCGCAGGTCGCGGACCAGCTCCCTGACGCTCATGGAGCGAGCGCGGCCACGCCGCCGCAGCAGCGGCCCGATGACCCGGTCGACGCCCGAGCCGATGGCCTGGGCGGCGCGCTCGCTCGCCATGATCGCGGCGAAGGCGACGATGATGCCGACGCCCGTCAGCGACCCCGCGACCGCGAGCTCGGTGAGCACGCCGGGCAGGGTCACCCCGCCGAAGAAGAGGACCGCGATGGCGACGACCGGCAGCGCGATCCGGGCCAGGATGTTCCACACGCCGGTGACGATGACCGACGTCGAGGTCGCGCGGCGCGAGAAGCCCCACGACCGGCACATCGCGTAGGTGGCGGCGAGCCCCACCGCCCCGCCGCCGGGCAGCAGGTTGGAGACGGACGAGCCGCAGACGTTGATGACGAGCGCCTTGGAGTGGCTCAGGCCCCGCAGCGACCCGGTGAAGGTGAAGGTGTAGGACCAGAGCCCGAGCAGCATCAGGGCCTGGTAGGCGAGCGCGTGCGAGAGCGGGATCGAGCGGATGACCTGCCAGATCTCGCCCCAGGAGGTCTTCGCGAAGTGCGGCAGCCCCCAGACGAGCAGGACGGCGGCCAGCGCGAGGCCGACCGAGAACTGGAGGAGCTGCCTGGTGCGGGGGCTCACGGGAGGCCCTCGAAGACGTCCCCGCTCACTGGTGCCCCCTGCTCGCGGGCCGGGTCGCGGAACCACTCCCGACCGAACACGACGTCGTAGAGGGGCCGTGGGATGCGCAGGAATGCCTGGAGCGTCCGGTCGCCCGTCTGTCCGCCCTCGCCGACCCCGGCGGCCCCTCCTCCCGTCGCCTGCGACGCGTGCGCCCGCATCGCGGCCCGCTTGGCACCGATGTGTCGGCGCACGTCGATCCGGTGGGTGATGTCGGACCGCGCCGAGAAGGCGCGCTCGAAGCTCGTCGGGTCGAACTCGGCGGGAAAGCGGTAGACCTTCGCGACCCACCGGATGGCACGCACGATCGTGTCGCGCGGGACGGTCGCCTCGAGCAGCCGCGGAGTGCCGGCGATCTCGGCGGCCCGGGCCGCGACCTCGTGCACCCGGACGTGGTCGCGATGGCCGTAGCCGCCGTTGGCGTCGTAGGAGAGCAGCACGTCGGCCTGCTCGGTGCGCAGGATGGCCGCGAGCCGCTCGGCGGCCTGCTCCAGCGGAGCCCGGCAGAAGCGGGCCCGGCCGGGGAGGTCGGGCTCGGGCTCGGGGCCGCTGCCGCTGTCGGCATAGCCGAGCCACTCGACCCGGGCGACGCCGAGGGCCGTCGCCGAGCGCCGGGCCTCCTCGAGGCGCCGGTCGCCGAGCCGGCCGTCGGTGCGCAGGTCGTCCGCGGCCAGGCCGGCTCCGCCGTCGGTCGCGAGGACGAGGACGACGCGGTGCCCCTCCGCCGCCGCCCGCGCCATCGTGCCCGCGGTGAGGAGGGCCTCGTCGTCGGGGTGGGCGTGGAAGGCCACGAGGGTGTGCGACATCGCCGCCCATCCTCGCGCATGGCAGGCTGGACCCTCGTGAAGGTCGCCCTCCTGTCGGACTGCTACCCCCCTCGCGTCGGAGGGATCGAGCGCCAGGTCCACGACCTCGCCCACCACCTCGCCGCGGCCGGTCACGACGTCGAGGTGTTCACGGCCACCTCCGGTCCCGCGGGGGAGCGCGGCGGGACCGTCACCGACGAGGACGGTGTCCTCGTGCACCGGATGGCGCTGCGCCTGCCGTACGGGGTGCCCGTGAACCCGCTGGCCCCGCCCGAGGTCCGACGCCGTCTCGACGCGGGCGGCTTCGACGTCGCCCACGCCCACCTCGGGGTCGTCAGCCCCTTCGCCACCGACCTGGTCCGTGTGTCCCTGGCCGCCGGGCTGCCCGTCGCCGCGTCGTTCCACTGCGTCATCGACCGCTCCCAGCCGCTCTTCCGCGCCGTCGGCCACCTGGGCCGCTGGGCCGACCGGGGCGTGGCGATGAACGCCGTGTCGTCGATGGCCGCCGCCCGGGTGAGTGCAGCGGCTGGGGATGCCCCCGTCCACGTGCTCGGCAACGGCATCGACGCGTCGTGGTGGCGCGACGGGCTGGACGCCGCCCTGGCGGAGCGGCCGGCCACCGGAGCCGGGGCCGCGCCGGTGCACGTGACGACCGTGATGCGGCTCGTGTCGCGCAAGCGACCGCTGTCGCTGCTGCGGGTGCTGCGAGGAGCCCGCGACATGCTCGACCCCGGGGTGCCGCTGCAGGCGACGATCGCGGGGGACGGCCCGCAGCGACCGGTCATGCAGCGCTACCTCGACCGTCACGGGATGGACTGGGTCCGGCTGCCGGGGCGGTTGGACCGCGAGGGCGTGCGGCGGCTGCACCAGGGCGCCGACCTCTACCTCTCGACGGCCCGCCTCGAGGCCTTCGGCATCGCCGCCCTCGAAGCGCGCACCGCCGGCCTGCCCGTCATCGCGCCGCGGGGCACCGGGGTCGAGGACTTCGTGACCCCGGGTGTCGACGGCCTGCTCGAGCCGTCCGACGCCGCCGTGGCCCGCGGGGTGGCCCGGCTCGCGGCGGACGCCGAGGAGCGGGAGCGGATGCGGGCTCACCTGCGCGCCACGGGCCCGGAGCACGACTGGTCCTCCGTCGTGCGCGCCACGCTCGCCGAGTACCGGCGTGCGGGTGCCCCCGCGTGATCACGGTCGTCGCTGAGCGCGAGGGGCGCGAGGAGACCCGCTTCGTGCTCGGCCACGGCCAGGACCCGCTCGCCGCGCTCGCGGCCCGCGGCTGGGCGGGCTCGAACGTGGTCGCCGAGGGCGTGCTCGGCGATCTGGTCCTGCGCTACCGGGTGCGGCCCGTTCGGCCGGTCCGCGGGTCGGGGTCCGACCTCGACGCCGAGGGTGCCCGGCCGGTGGACGTCGAGCCCCGCCGGCGGGTCGCCGCCTACGCGGTCGTCGTCGAGCGCGGCGCGCTGCTGCTCACCCGGCTCGCGGCGCGCACGGCCGCGCCGGGACGCTGGACGCTCCCCGGGGGAGGCCTGGACCCGGGGGAGCGTCCGGTCGACGCCGTCGTGCGCGAGGTCGCCGAGGAGACCGGCCAGACGGTCGACGAGGTGCGCCTGGTCGCGGTGATGTCGCACCACTGGGTGGGGCGCTCGCTCCGGGGTCCGGAGGACCACCACGCGGTGCGGCTGCTCCACGTCGCGCGGTGCGTACGACCGACCCGCCCCGTCGTTCACGACGTGGGCGGGTCGACGTCCGACGCGCGCTGGGTGCCGCTCGGCGAGGTGGCCGCGCTGGCGGTGGTTCCCACCGTTCCCCACGCGCTGGACGCCGCGGGGGTCCGGTGGGAGCACGGTCGGGCTCAGTCCTGACGGCGGCTGCTGCGCAGCCCGACCGCGCCGACCACGAGGACCACGGCGCCGACGGCGACGATGGTCCACGGGCCGAGGTCGGTCCACGGCACGGACAGCTCGGTCCACTCGGCGACGAGGACGACCAGGGCGGTCAGCAGCCCCAGGAGGCCGAGGAGGACGGGGAAGGGGGCCGGACCGGACAGGTAGGTCGGCTCGGGGTGCGTCGTGGTGCCGGACCCGGCCGGGGTGGCCGGGGTGCTCGACGGGACGGGACGGGTGGTGTCGTCGTGGGAGGTCATCTCACTGCTCCTCGATGGTGATCTGGCCGAGACCGACGTCCGCCGTGACGAGGACGTCCGCCGCCGGCCCGGTGCCGATGGTGGTGGTGAGGCTCCGGTCGGTGCCGGAGACCTGCTGGGTGCTGATGCCGGTGCCGCGGTCGACGCTGATGTCGCCGATGCCGACGTGGGCCGCGACCCGGGCGGTCACCCCGTCGGGGACCACGATCGTGAGGTCGCCGGCGCCGAGGTGGACCGAGACCCGCTGCGGCCCGTCGGCGGAGGTGGCGGCCAGCCGGCTGAGGTCGAGGGTCGCGTCGCCCGCACCGAGGCTGTACTCGGTCTGGCTGCTGCTCGCGACCGGGACCCAGGTGCGGTCACCGACGCCGTCGGCGACGTGGATGCGGGTGACTGCGGCGGAGGTCAGCAGGAGGAAGCCGAGGGCGAACACGAGGAAGCTCGTGAAGCCGCCCGCGCGGCCACCCGCCCCGAGGACGAGCGCGACGACGGAGACGCCGGCGAGGGCGAGACCGAAGCCGAGCACTGCGGGGGCGCCGGGGAAGTCGAGCGGGCCGTCGAGGGCGACGCCGACGCCGAACAGGGCCAGGGCCAGCCCGAGGGCCATGAGGCCGACGAACCCGCTCGGGCGGCGACGGCGTGGACCGGGGGGCGGCGGTGGTGCGATCGGCCGCGGCGGCGCGGGTGGGGGCGCCGAGCCGTAGGGCGCTGACGGGGGAGCCCCGTAGGGAGGCGGCGTCGTGCGCTGGGCGGGGGCCGCCGGCGGGTAGGGCGAGGTCGGTGCGGTCATGGTGGTGCCTCCGGGTGGGGTGGACGAGGGTCCGGCGGCCGGGGCCGCGGGCCCGGACGGGGCGGCTGGCGCCGCCTGGGAAAGGGTGGCCGGCTGTCCGGCCGGTGGCGGGGGGGCCGCCTGGGGCGGGCCGCTCCATCCGCCGGGACGACTGCGGCCGCGGTCGATGAGGAACCAGGCGACGAGCGCGATCGGCAACAGGACCCAGAGCGAGGCGCCCCAGGTGTCGCCCTGGCCGATCGAGACGAGCCCGCCGATGATGACGAAGGTCGTGACGATGAGCAGGACCACCGGCCAGACGTCGCCGCGCCGCAGGGCCCGCTCGAGGAGCAGGTCGCCGTTCCGGTCGGGGAGGATCAGCCAGAGCACGAGGTAGGCCGTGAGCCCGAGGCCGCCGGCGAAGGTGAGGATGATCGCCGCCGCACGGATGAGGAGTGGGTCGACGCCGAAGCGCGCAGCGAGGCCGGCGCACACGCCGCCGAACCAGCGCCGGTCGGTGTCGCGGTGGAAGCCGCTCCCCCGCAGCCGTCCGAAGAGGTCGTCGAGGGTGTTGCGTGGCGGTGCCTGGGTCGTGGCATCAGGGTTCTGCGTCATGCCTCAAGCGTCTCGCCGCCGTCGTGCCGCCGCCATGAGGGTCGACCCTGACGCCCCCCTGAGCCGACCCCGGGAGCAGTGCCGTGCAGCCCCGGCGTACGTCAGGATGGGGGTGTGCCCACCCCCTACGAGCCCGCGACGGCGGGTGCGCCTCCCGGGGAGGCGCGCCCGGCGACGGCGCGTCCGGTCGAGGCGCCGCGCGACGCGGTGCCGCAGCGTCCGCCGCTGGTGCGCGACCGCTCCTCGGGCTGGACGCCGGGCGTCTGCGGCGCGGTCGCGCGCCACCTCGGGGTGTCCCGACGCCTCGTGCGGTGGGTCTTCGTCGTCCTCGTCATCGCCGGTGGGGCGGGCATCGCCGCCTACCTGTTCCTCTGGGCGCTGACCCCGGAGGAGGAGCTCGGGGGCGCGGGGGCTCCCGGGGTGCCCGTGGAGCCGCGGGTCTCGCCGGAGCGCCGGCGGTGGGTCCTCGTCCTCGTCGGCGGCGCCGGGCTGGTCCTGCTCGGCGGGGTGCTCCTCACCCCGGTCGTCGGTGGGTCGCTGCGCGACTCGGTGCTCCTGCCCCTCTTCGTCGTCGCCGTCGGCGCCATCGTCGCGTGGTCCAACCTCGACGAGGCCCAGCGCTCGCGGTGGCTCGGCGGCGCGGGCCGCGGTAGCGGCTGGATGCGCCTCGCGCTCGGCCTCGCCCTCGCGCTCACCGGGATCCTCGTCATCGTCACCCGTGGCCAGTCGCTCACCGCTGTGTGGGACGCCCTGTTCGCCGCCATCGCCGTCCTCGTCGGGGTGTTCCTCGTGGCGGCGCCGTGGGCCGTGCGTCTCTGGGGCGACTTCCGGAGCGAGCAGGTGGCGGCGGCACGGGCCACCGAGCGCGCCGACATCGCCGCCCACCTGCACGACTCCGTCCTGCAGACCCTCGCCCTCATCCAGCGTCAGTCCTCCGACGCCGCCGCCGTCACCCGCCTGGCCCGTGCCCAGGAACGCGAGCTGCGGTCCTGGCTCTACGCCGGCCCCCAGGGCTCTCAGGAGTCCCTGGCCGCGGCGGTCACCGAGGTGGCGCACGAGGTCGAGGACCTGCACGGCGTGCCCGTCGACCTCGTCGTCACCGGCGACCGGCCCTTCGAGCAGCACGGCGCGGCCCTGTCCCGGGCGATGCGCGAGGCGCTGCTCAACGCCGTGCGCCACGGCCGGCCACCGGTCACCGCCTACGTCGAGATCGGTCCGCCCGGGGTCGAGGCGTTCGTCCGCGACCGCGGGGACGGCTTCGAGCTCGCCGACGTCCCCGCCGACCGGCTCGGGGTGCGCGAGTCCGTGCTCGGTCGGATGCGGCGCCACGGCGGCACGGCGCGGGTGCGCCGCCGGGAGGACGGCACCGAGGTCGAGCTCACCCTCCCGCCCCTCGAAGGAGATGCGTCATGACCGTTCCGAGCGGCGCCGCGGCCGGCGCCCGACTCCCGATCCGCGTCGTCCTCGTCGACGACCACCGGATGTTCCGGACCGGTGTCCGCGCCGAGCTCACCGAGGCCATGGCCGGCGCCGCCCCGGTCTGCGAGTTCGTCGGCGAGGCCCCCGACGTCGACGCCGCCGTGGCCGTCATCCGCGCGGAGCAGCCGGACGTGGTCCTCCTCGACGTCCACCTCCCCGGGGGGTCGGGCCACGGGGGAGCGGACGTCATCCGCGGATGCATGGGCGTCGAGTCGCGGTCCGGAGGCCCGGTGCGTTTCCTCGCGCTCTCGGTATCGGATGCCGCGGAGGACGTCATCGCGGTCATCCGTGCCGGTGCTCGCGGGTACGTGACGAAGACGATCAACGCGACCGACCTCGTCACGGCCATCCGGCGGGTCGCCGACGGTGACGCCGTCTTCTCGCCACGCCTGGCAGGGTTCGTCCTCGACGCCTTCGGCGCGGCTGCCGGGGAGATCGCCGAGGTCGACGAGGAGCTGGACCGCCTGTCGGCCCGGGAGCGCGAGGTCATGCGGCTCATCGCGCGCGGCTACCAGTACAAGGAGGTCGCCAAGGAGCTGTTCATCTCGGTCAAGACGGTCGAGACCCACGTCTCGTCGGTGCTGCGCAAGCTCCAGCTGTCGAACCGGCACGAGCTGACCGCCTGGGCGATGGGCCGCCGCCTCCTCTGACCGGGTCCCCTCCACGGGCGGGCCCCCCGGCGGACCCGGCGCCGGCGCCATCTACCCTGTCCCGCATGGAGTTCGTCGAGCACGCCGTCGTCCTGCTGCACCTCCTCGGCATGGCCGCGATCATCGGCAGCGCCGTGTTCGTCGCGCGCGGCCGGGCCACAGCCGCCCTCGTCTGGGGCGCCCGGGCGCAGCTCGTCACCGGGATCATCCTCGTCGGCCTGCTCGAGATGGGTGGCGAGGAGGTCGACCACGTGAAGATCGGCGTCAAGCTCCTCGTCGCGATCGCCGTCGCCGCCTGCGCCGAGATCGCCGCCGCTGCGGCACGCAAGGGCACCGGTGAGCGGCCCCGGCTCGTCGACGCCGCGGGCTGGCTGGCCGTCCTCAACGCGGCCGTCGCGGTGCTCTGGACCGCCGGGTCCTGAGGCCCGTCCGGCCTCCCCCTCCACCCCCTCCGCCCCGGTTCTTCGGGGTGACCCCGAAGAACCTGGCGAGACACCGTCTTCCAAGCGGTGTCTCGAGGCACATCTCGGTGCGTCGGTGTCCGCCGGCCGTGCTCGCCCCGTCGAGGGGCCGAACGGTGCCGGCCTCAGGGGATGAGGACGAGCTTGCCCTGGGTGCGCCGGCTCTCGAGGTCGGTGTAGGCGCGCGGCGCGTCTCCGAGCGCGTACCGGCCGCCGATCGCGACCTCGAGCGATCCGTCGGCGACGGCGCCGAGCACCTCGCCGGCGCGCCACTCCAGCTCCTCCCGGGTTGCCAGGTAGTGAGCGAGGGAGGGCCGGGTGAGGAAGAGCGATCCGCCCGAGTTCAGCCGCTGGATGTCGAACGGGGGCACCTGGCCGCTCGCCGCGCCGAAGAGGACGAGCGTGCCGCGCCGGCGCAGCGAGGCCAGCGACGCGTCGAAGGTGTCCTTCCCCACGCCGTCGAACACGACGTGGGCCCCCGGCTCGCCGAGCGCACGGCCGAGGGCGTCGGCCAGGTCGTCGGTGGCGCGGTAGTCGACCACGGCGTCGGCACCCCGTCGCCGCGCGGTCTCGCACTTCTCCGGGCCGCCGGCGGTCGCGACGACCCGTGCCCCGCGGGCGTGCAGCATCTGCACGAGCAGCTGGCCGACGCCGCCGGCGGCGGCGTGGACGACGGCCACCGTGTCCGACTCGACGGGGTACGTGCTCGTCACGAGGTAGTGCGCGGTCATCCCCTGGAGCATCGCGGCGGCGGCCAGGTCGAGGTCGACCTCGCCGGGGACCTCGACGAGGGCGTCCGCGGCGATCGTCGCCCACCGGGCGCCGGTGCCGAGCGTCATCGCCCACGCCACCCGGTCGCCCGGTGAGAGGCGGGTGACACCGGGACCCACCTGCGCCACCGTTCCGGCGCCCTCGCTGCCGACGACGAACGGCGGTTCCGTGGGGTAGACCCCCTCACGCTGGTAGACGTCGATGAAGTTGACCCCGACGGCGGCGACCTCGACGAGCACCTCGCCCGGGCCGGGAACACGGGCGGTGCGCTGCTCGACGGCGAGGACCTCGGGCCCTCCGTGACGGGTGACGACGAGTGCGGGTCCCTGGTGCGGCTGGGTCATGTCGTCGAGCCTACGTCGGGCCGCGGCCGCGACCCCCTAGAGTGCCCAGCGGGTCAAGAAGCCGCCTGGGAGGTCGCCCGTGTTCCTCTTCGATCGGGAGCCCCGGCTCCGCGTCGTCGCGGTGGGCGCCGGCATGCCGGTCCTGTTGCTGCCCGGATGGAGCTCCTCCTGGGAGGTCTGGGAGCCGACCGTCTCCGAGCTGTCCCAGCACGCCCGCTGCGTCGTCCCTGACACGCGGGGGACCGGCTGGTCGCTCGAGGGCGAGGGTCCGATCACCCTCGGCGACCTCGTCGCCGACGTCTTCCGCGTGCTCGACGCCCTCGACGTCCGCCGGGTGGTCATCGCCGGCGAGTCCCTCGGCGGTCTCGTCGCCCTCCACGCGGTGGCCCGGCACCCCTCGAGGTTCTCGGGGGTCTGTCTCGTCTCGACACCGGTCCGGCTCGACGCCAGGACCACGAGCGCGATCGTCGAGGGCTCGTTGGCCGACTACCCGGCGACGATCCGGACCTTCGTCCAGACGTGTCTGCCGGAGCCCGGGACCGAGCACCTGAGGCCGTGGGCAGAGGAGCTGTTCCTCACGACCCGGCCGGTGACCGCGGTCCAGCTGCTCCAGGCAGCCACCGGCACCCCCCTCCCCGACGTCTCCGGCCTCGGTGTCCCGGCGGTGGTGCTCCACGGCCGGGAGGACGTCGTCGTGCCGGTGGAGGAGGCCGAGCGGCTCGCCGGGCGGCTTCCCGGGGCACGGGTCCGCATCCTCGACGGTGCGGGTCACAAGCCGACGGTCACGCGTGCGCACGAGGTCGCCGAGGCCGTCCGCTCGTTGCTCTGAGTCGGCGCCGCGGGTCAGCGGGCGCGGATCCAGTAGCGGCGCTTGCCGTTCCGGACGTCCTCGAGGACGCCACCGTTGGCCTCGATGACGCGGGCCGAGCCCACGTTGTCGTCGTCGCACGTGACGAGGACCCGGTGGATGCCGAGGGCCGCGGCCTCGGGGAGGGCTGCCGCGAGGGCGGCCGTCGCCACCCCCCGTCGCCGGGCGGACGGCCGCACCGAGTAGCCGATGTGGCCACCGACGTCGAGGAGGAAGGGCGTCAGCCGGTGCCGGATCGACAACGAGCCGAGGTAGGTGCCCGGGTCCGCGTCGTCGACGACCCAGTAGTACGTGCACGGCACGTGGCCGGTCGGGCGGGGGGCGTCCTCGCGGGCCTGGTCGCGCCGGTAAGCCGCGAACCGCTCCGCCCCCGCGGGCGTCTCGAGCTCCTCTCGCGTGAACTCGACGCCGGGGAAGCCCCCCTCGTCCGCGCGCGCGACCCAGACGCCGTCACCGTCCCGCTGCCCCTCCCCGGCGGCCACGAACTCCTCGTGCGCCCGCAGGTACGAGGGGACGAGCCGGGCATCCGGGCGGGCCAGGACGATCATGCGGCGAGCGTAGGCCGGTCCGGGCAGGTCGGCGAGCCGTTGTGGCGGACCCGGTCAGTCGCGCAGGCCGGCAAGGACCTCGTCGAGCATCGCCGGGGTGAGACGGCCGGTGAAGGTGTTGTGGGGGCTGACGTGGTAGCTCCCGACGAGACGGACCGCACGCCCGTCCGGCGCGGTCAGCGGCACCTCGAGCGCGTGCCCGAAGCGCGGCTTCGGCCGCGGCAGGTCCCACCCCAGGCGCCGTGCCGCGGCGAGTGTGGCGTCCCACGCGAGGGCGCCGAGACACAGGACGGCTCGCAGACGGGGCGCGGCGAGCTCGAGGTCGCGCTCGAGCCAGGGGGCGCACGCCGCGCGCTCGGCTGGTGTCGGGCGGTTCTGCGGCGGGGCGCACCGGACGGCCGCGACGATGCGCAGGCCGGTCAGCCGCTGGCCGTCCCCGGCACCGACCGAGGTGGCTCGGGCCGCCCACCCGGTGCGGTGGAGCGCCGCCCAGAGGAAGTCGCCCGAGGCGTCGCCCGTGAACATCCGGCCGGTGCGGTTGGTGCCGTTGGCCGCCGGGGCGAGGCCGACGAGCAGGACCTCGGCGTCGGGGTCGCCGAAGGACGGTCCGGGCCGGCCCCAGTACGGCTGGTCCGCGAACGCCGCCCGGCGGCCGTCGCGCGCGACCGACTCCCGCCACGCGACGAGGCGCGGGCAGGCACGGCACACCGAGACGCGTGCCCGCAGCGCCTCGACGTCCCCCGCTCCCGCGGCGAGGCGCCGTACCCCAGCGGGCGTGCGGGCGACCGGGGTGCGCGCCGTCGCGGGGTCGTCCGGCCACCCCGTCCCGGGCGTGGCGGGTGACGTCGACGGCACCCCGGTGACCGGGTGGGGCTCCAGCGGCTGCATGCGGCCACGGTAGGGCCGGTGGGGCACCGACCAGGAAGCGCCCGCGCGTCGACCCCCACGTGCGCGATCCACGCAGCCGCCCCGGCGAAGATGGGGTCGTGGCTGAGGTGAGTGTCGTCGGCGGTGGCGTCATCGGGCTCACTGCTGCCCTCCGCCTCGCCGAGGACGGGCACCGGGTGAGCTGCCTGCGCGACCTGCCCGCCGCGCACACCGTGTCCGCCCTCGCCGGAGGCCTGTGGTTCCCGTACCACGTCGAGCCCCGCGGCCGCGTCCTCGACTGGGGCCGGTCGAGCCTGCGGACGCTCCTCGAGCTGGCCGCCGACCCCGAGTCGGGCGTCATCCTGCGCGAGGGGGTCTTCGTCGAGCGCTGCGACCCGGACCGCTGGTGGCTCGAGGGTGTGGGCACGTGGCGCGAGGCGGAGGAGAGCGAGCTGCCTCCCGGCGCGGTCGGCGGCGTCGTCCCCCGCCTGCCCATGGTCACGATGCCGGTGCACCTGCACTGGCTCGAGGAGAGCTGCGTCGCCGCGGGCGTCACGCTGCTCGAGCAGTCGGTCGGCGACCTCTCCGAGGTCGCCGGTGACGTCGTCGTCGTGGCCGCGGGCCTGCGCTCTCCCGCGCTCCTGCCGGGGCTCGGGATCGGCCCGTCGCGCGGGCAGGTGGCCCTGCTGTCGAACCCCGGGCTCGAGCGGTGGCACGTCGACGAGGGCAACCCGGCCGGCCTCACCTACGTCCTCCCGCACCCCGGGTGGGTGGTCTGCGGCGGGACCGACGTCGAGGCCTCGGTCGACGAGCGGCCGGACCCCGAGGTCCACGAGCAGATCCTCCGGCGCTGCCGGGAGGCGGTGCCCGCGCTCCGGGACGCCGAGGTCCTCGGATCGCGCGTCGGCTTCCGTCCGGTGGCCCCGGCCGTCTCCCTTGAGGTGCTCGAGGTCGGCGGCCGTCCCGTGGTCACCGACGCCGGTCACGGTGGTGCCGGCGTGACCTTGGCCTGGGGCTGTGCCGACGAGGTCGCCCGGCTCGTCGCCGACCTCGGCTGAGCGCGGCGGCGGGCCTCGAGCGGGTCCGCCACCGCGCACGCCGGCTGCGTCGCCGGGCGACCCTCAGGATCCGAGGTCCACGGCGACGACCTCACCGTCGAGGCCGACGACGTAGGCCGTCCCGTCCTGGATCTCGAGGGAGGTGGGCCGGTCCAGGCCGGTTGCGACGGGGTCGACCTGCCCGTCGTCGCGGACCCGCATCAGGACGCCGGTGTCCGGTTCGGCCGGGGACCCGTCCTCGTGGCCGGGCACGAAGTAGCCCTGACCGAGCGTGTACAGGCTCGTCCCCCGACCACGTTCGACGTCGACGAGCAGCGGTGTGCCGCTCGACACGACCCCCTCCGCTGCCCCGGTCCGCGCGTCGACGGCGACCACTCGCCCGTCCTCGGGCCGGTGGGGGGTCGGACCGGCCTCCCCGACGAGCACGGTGTCGCCCCAGGTGGCGAGGCCGGTGGGGACGATGTCGTCGAACGCCACGAGCTGCGAGACCGACCCGTCGGGCCCGACGCGCAGGACGCGGTTGTGGTGGCCGTCGGTCACGAGGAACCCTCCGCGGACGGCCTCCAGGGCGTACTGGACGCCGCTGGCGATGAAGAAGTCCGGGACGGGCGGGTGGTCGATCGACCACGAGCCGAGGTCGACCACCGGGGTGGCGGTCGTGGGCGAGTCGAGCCGGTAGATGCCGACGACGTCGTCGCCGCCGACATCGTCGCCGACGATGGTCACGAGGGCATAGGCCGTCGACCCCTGGAAGGCGACGTCCATGACACCGCCGACCGGGAAGACCGGAAGCGGCAGCCCGGTGTGGAAGGTGGTCACCTCGTGGGTGTGGCGGTCGATCCGGTAGATGGCGCCGTCGGCGGGGGAGGTGACGAAGAGGTCCCCTCCCGGACCGATCGCGCTCCCCGCGCCGCTCGGGAGCGACGCGACGGACTCGGTCGTCCCGGTGGCGGACGCGGTGGACCCCGGGACGACGAGGGCGGTGGTCAGCGCCGCGACGAGGAGCAGCGCGCGTGTACGGAACATCTCGACTCCCTCCCGCGGGCCCCTCGCCCGCTCGTCCGGCCACCCTCCCGCGGGGTCGGTGGGGGGTCCATACGGACTAGTGCGTATTGCACGGCACCCACGGCATACTCGCTGGAGCGCTCGGAGACACCATGGACGCCATCCGACTGGGGGAACGGGACCTCGCCGACCTGCTCGAGGCAGCGGCGCGGTGCGGTGACCGGCGCCTCTCCGGTCCGGACGCCGTCGTGGCCGTGCTCGATGCCGTCACCCGCCTCGTGAGGTGCGACGTCGCCTTCTGGAACTGGTACCACCTGCGCCCCGATCTCGACGACCACGCCCTCGTGGCCGCCACGCGCTCGACCGCGCCGCGCCGCGCACCCCTCGGCCCGTGGCTGGAGCGCCTCGACGAGCACCCGATCATGTCCGGTCGGCACGGCCCCGTGACGATGGTCAGCGACGTCCTGACCGGGCGATCCCTCCGGGACAGCTGGCTCTGCCAGGAGGCGCTCGTCCCGGCCGGGGTCGAGAGCGAGATCGGCATGGAGCTGAGCCACGACCCGGACGAGATGAGCGTCGTCGTGCTCTCCCGCGGGCCCGGCACGCCGTTCGACGAGCGGGACCGCCTGGTCCTGCGCCTCCTCCTGCCGCACGTCGACGCGGCGCTCACGCACCTCACCCGTCCGCGCCCCGAGGTGAGCGGGCGGGAGCTCGAGGTGCTGCGCCTCGTGCGTCAGGGCCTGACCAACGCGCAGGTGGGACGTCGGCTCGGCATCGCCGAGGGAACCGTCGCCAAGCACCTCGAGCACGTCTACGCCCGCACCGGCGCACGCAGCCGCGCGCAGGCGGTGGCGCTGTGCTGGCAGGACCTCGAGGACCCGGGCTGATCCTCATCCCTCGGCGGTCGGGCGGGACCGCGCCGACTTGGTGTCGGAGCGCCGCCGCTTCTCGGCGAGACGCCGCTCCTGGGACCCCCGCGTCGGCCGGGTCGGGCGTCGGGCCGGCGGAGGCGGGGCCAGCGCCTCGCGGAGCAACGCCGCCATCCGCTCCCGCGCGGCCAGCCGGTTGCGGCGCTGCTGCCGGTGCCCGGAGGCGACGACGACGAGCAGCCGCCCGTCGACGAGGCGGTCGGCGAGGGCGCGCAGCACCCGCTGTCGCTGAGACTCCGAGAGGACCTCGACCTCGGTGACGTCGAGCTCGAGCTGCACCCTGCTGTCGGAGGTGTTGACCCCCTGGCCGCCCGGTCCGGAGGAGTGCGAGAAGCGCTCCACGAGGGCCGTGGCCGGGACCGTGACACCCCGGGGCGCTCCCGGACCCGGCGGGACCACGAGGTCCATCAGGCAGAGCCCTCGTCGGGGTCGGGCGGGGCGTCTGCGCCCTCGGCCTCGTCCCGTGCCGCCCACTCGAGCAGGGGTGCGATGTCGAACACGGCGTCGTCGATGCCCGCGTGGAGGTCGCCCACGCGGGCGAAGCGCTCCGGCACGGTCGCGATGGTGAAGTCGTCGGGCTCGACGGCGTCGACCTCCGCCCAGGTGATCGGTGCCGAGACCGTGCCGATGTCGTTGCCGCGCACCGAGTACGCGGCGGCGATCGTGTGGTCGCGCGCGTTCTGGTTGTAGTCGACGAAGACGGCCGAGGGGTCCCGGTCGCGGCGCCACCACGTCGTCGTCACGTCCTCGGGCAGGCGACGCTCGACCTCGCGAGCGAAGGCGAGCGCCGCGCGGCGCACGTCCCGGAACCCGTGCTCGGGGCGGATGCGCACGTACACGTGCATCCCGCGGCCGCCGCTGGTCTTGGGCCAGCCGACTGCCCCGAGCTCGTCGAGCACCTCGTGGGTCACGTGGGCGGCCCGTCGGACCCGGGAGAACGGCGCGTCGGGCATCGGGTCCAGGTCGATCCGCCACTCGTCGGGCCGCTCGGTGTCCGCGCGGCGGCTGTTCCACGGGTGGAACTCGACGGTGCTCATCTGCACCGCCCAGATGACGTCGGCGAGCCGGGTGACGCACAGCTCGTCGGCGTGCAGCCCGTACCGGGGGAAGTGCAGGCGCACGGTCTCCACCCATGGTGGGGCGCCGCGGGGGAGCCGCTTCTGGTGGACCTTGTCGCCGGCGACCCCGTCCGGGAAGCGGTGCAACATGCACGGCCGCTCGCGCAGGGCGCGGACGATGCCCTCGCCGACGGCGAGGTAGTACCGGGCCAGGTCCAGCTTCGTCTCCCCCCGGGCCGGGAAGTACACCCGCTCGGGGCTGGAGAGTCGCACGTCGAAGCCGTCGACGTCGAGGATCACCGGCTCCCCGAACTCTCCCGCGCGCGAGGCCATGGGGCCACCGTAGGGGGTCCGCCGCCTCGCCGCGGCGCTCGCGGCGTCCGCTCCCGGTGAGGTCTGGACCGGGCGCGGGCAAGCGTGGCCGAAAACCTTCGACAAAGTCTCGACTTCAGCCATTGTCTCGACGTACGGTCGTGGCATCCGTCCGGGACCCCGGACCCGGAGCGTGACGACCACAGGAGACCCGATGAGCCGCCGCCGCCGCGTCACCCCGTTCGTCCGTCGGCAGAACCCGACGCAGGCCCTCGACTCCGCGCGGGCCTGGACGCGCGCGGCGGCGGCCGTCGGAGTGGCGGGGGTGGCCGCCGCCGCGTTCGCCGCGCCCGCGTCCGCGGCTCCCGCCGACGGTCGCTGCCAGGCTGCCGGCATCGCCGCCCTCAAGAGCCTCGGCGCCTTCAAGGAGGTCCGGGACAACGGGATCCCGATCGCGACGGCCGCCATGCTGGGCGTCACGGTCCGTGACGGTGCGGACATCTCGGGTGTCCCGGACCCGA
This sequence comes from uncultured Actinomycetota bacterium, assembly GCA_963730165.1. Lineage (GTDB taxonomy): Bacteria > Actinomycetota > Actinomycetes > Actinomycetales > Dermatophilaceae > DASSQJ01. The sequence goes on along the minus strand of CAVSQS010000005.1, from coordinate 349,205 downwards.
TCCCCTTCCACGCGCTGCTCGCCGACCACCGGGCCGGCGACGACAGCCTCTTCGTCTATCCCTGGTGCGGGTGACTTCCTCCTCACCTCGCACAGCGGCCGGGACCTTGGTGGTGGTCCCGGCCGCTTTCTGTCCGCAGGTCGCCGCCGGGTGAGTGGGGTCGGTGGCGCGACGTAGGGTGGTCCCCGAGATGAGCACCCTCTTCGACGGCCTCGACTTCGGTGAGTCCCGGCACGAGCCCCACGTCGACCCCGCGACGCATGCGAGCGCCCACGCGGCGCTCGTCAACGCGGCCGGGGTGCCCACGTGGGCCGAGGCGGCGGCCGCCGGTCGCCCGGCAGATCCGGCGCGGCCGGGACCGGCCGCCGACACCGAGGCGCTGCTCGCCGGGCTGAACCCCCAGCAGCGAGAGGCCGTGCTCCACGAGGGCGGCCCGCTCCTCATCGTCGCCGGGGCGGGCTCCGGCAAGACCCGGGTGCTGACCCACCGCATCGCCCACCTGCTCGCCGACCGCGGCGTCCAGCCCGGCCAGGTCCTCGCGATCACCTTCACCAACAAGGCCGCCGCCGAGATGCGCGAGCGCGTCGCGGCCCTCGTGGGTCCCCGGGCCCGGGCGATGTGGGTGATGACCTTCCACAGCGCCTGCGTGCGGATCCTGCGGCGCGAGGCCGACAAGGTGGGGATGCGCTCGACGTTCTCGATCTACGACGCCGCCGACAGCCAGCGCCTCATGTCGATGGTGCTGCGCGACATGGACCTCGACCCCAAGCGGTACAACCCACGCTCGTTCTCCCACCAGGTCTCCAACCTCAAGAACGAGCTCGTCGACGAGGAGACCTACGCCAGCCGGGTGGCCGAGGCCGGCACCCACCAGGAGCAGGTGCTCGCCGAGGCGTACGCGGAGTACCAGCGCCGGCTGCGGGCGGCGAACGCCCTCGACTTCGACGACCTCATCATGACCACGGTCCACCTGATGCAGGCCTTCCCGGACGTGGCCGAGCACTACCGGCGCCGGTTCCGGCACGTCCTCGTCGACGAGTACCAGGACACCAACCACGCCCAGTACCAGCTCGTCCGCGAGATCGTCGGGTCGGTGGAGGGCCGCAGCGAGCACGGCGTCGCACCCAGCGAGCTCGTCGTCGTCGGTGACGCCGACCAGTCGATCTACGCGTTCCGGGGCGCGACGATCCGCAACATCGAGGAGTTCGAGCAGGACTACCCCGATGCCCGCACGATCCTCCTCGAGCAGAACTACCGCTCCACCCAGACGATCCTCCGCGCCGCCAACGCGGTCATCGCACGGAACGAGAGCCGGCGCGAGAAGAACCTCTGGAGCGACAGCGGCGACGGTGCTCCGGTCGTCGGCTACGTCGCCGACAACGAGCACGACGAGGCCTCCTTCGTCGCGCGGCGCATCGACACCCTCGCCGACGAGCACGGCGTCCGCCCCGGTGACGTTGCCGTCTTCTACCGCACCAACGCCCAGTCGCGTGCGCTCGAGGAGGTCTTCGTCCGGGTCGGCCTCCCGTACAAGGTGGTCGGAGGGACCAGGTTCTACGAGCGCCGTGAGGTCAAGGACGCGCTCGCGTACCTCCGGGTGCTCTCCAACCCCACCGACACCGTCAACCTGCGCCGCATCCTCAACGTCCCGAAGCGCGGCATCGGCGACCGGGCCGAGGCCTGTCTCGCAGCCCTCGCCGACCGCGAGCGCATCCCGTTCGTCGCGGCGCTCGGTCGAGCCGAGGACGCCCCGGGTATCGCGACGCGCTCGGTGGCGGCCGTCAAGGCGTTCACCGGCATCCTCGAGGATCTCGGCCGGGTCCGCGACGACGAGGACGCCGGTGTCGCCGACCTGCTCGAGGCCGTCCTCGACCGCACCGGGTACCTCACCGAGCTGCGCGAGAGCCGCGATCCGCAGGACGAGACCCGCGTCGAGAACCTCGCCGAGCTCGTCGCGGTGGCGGGTGAGTTCGACGAGGCGCGGCGTGGGACCGGAGAGGTGATCAGCCTCGAGGACTTCCTCGAGCAGGTCTCCCTCGTCGCCGACGCCGACGAGATCCCCGAGAACGCGGAGGCCGAGCAGCAGGGCGTCGTCACGCTGATGACCCTGCACACGGCAAAGGGCCTGGAGTTCCCCGTCGTCTTCCTCACCGGCATGGAGGACGGCACCTTCCCGCACCTGCGCAGCCTCGGCGATGCGCGCGAGCTCGAGGAGGAGCGCCGCCTCGCCTACGTCGGCATCACCCGGGCCCGCGAGCGGCTGCACCTCTCGCGCGCGGCCGTGCGGTCGGCCTGGGGTGCACCGCAGTACAACCCGCCGTCGCGGTTCCTCGACGAGATCCCGGGCGAGCTGCTCGAGTGGGAGCGCGAGCTCTCCGGCGCCGCGGCGATCGGCCGGCGCGACGGTCGGCCCGCCGTGGCCACCCTGGCCTCCCGCCCGGGGGTGCGCTCCCCGGGCAACCGGCCGGTCATCCCTCTGGCCGCGGGCGACCGGGTCACCCACGACACCTACGGGCTCGGCACGGTGGTGCGCACGATGGGGGAGGGCGAGAAGACCCAGGCGGAGGTCGACTTCGGCGGCGACCTCGGCGTCAAGCGGTTCGTCCTGCGGTTCGCGCCGCTCGAGAAGCTCTGACGCCGGTCCGCGCCGCGCCCGCCTGCGGCCGCGTCAGCGGACGGGCGACGAGAACGCGCCGTGGGACCTTCCCCCACGAGGGGTCGTCGCTCGACGCGGGGCAGTCGGGGTGCGGCTCACCAGAGGCCGTGCTGCTGCAGCCACGGCACCGGGTTGAGGGCGTGGTCGCCGCTCGTCGTGGCCTGGACCTCGAAGTGCAGGTGCGACCCGAACGAGTGCCCGGTGTTGCCCACCGCGCCGACGACCTGGCCGGGCATCACGCTCTGGCCCGCGTAGACGTCGATGCGGCTCATGTGGGCGTACCAGACGACGCTGCCGTCCCAGTACTGGATCTCGACCTTGTTGCCGAAGCTGTTCTGCCACCCGGCCCGCAGGACCCGCCCCTTCGACATCGCGTAGAGCGGGGTTCCGGTGGGAGCCGCGAGGTCGATGCCCTCGTGCATCGCGCCCCAGCGGTAGCCGAACCCGGAGGTGATGTTCCACACGTGGATGGGGCGGACCCACCTCTTGGCCTCGCGCTCGGCCTTGGCCTTGGCCTTGGCGGCGGCCTCCGCCTTGCGCTTGGCGTCGCGCGCGGCACGGGCCTGGGCCTCGGCCCGCCCCTGGAGTGCCGAGGTCTGCATCTGCGCGTCCTGGCGCCGCGAGGCGAGCGCGGAGACGAGCTCCTCGTCGTTGGCCTGCTGGGTCCGTGCGAGCGCTGACTGCTGCCCGGTGAGGTCGAGCGTGAGCGGGGAGGACTCGGCGGCGGTCGCGGCGGTGGCCGTCACCACGAGCGCGGCGGCAGCGGTCGTCGGGAGGACGAAGCTGCTGCTCAGCGCTCTGGGCAGGCGCGCACCACGCACACGGACGCGGTGGCGTCCTGCGTAGTGCCTCCCGCGGTACGACCGGGATGACACAGGGGTGACCTTCAGGGGTGGAGACGGTGGTGGTGGTGGTGGTGCAGGGGTGCCGGTGGGGGCAGACCCAACCGTAGCGTGACCATTCCGTGACAGAAAGACGAACCTGAGAGGTCCAAGGGGGGCGGGGCCGAGGTCGGTCGACGGGGGCGGGTTGACCTGCAGAAACGCGCACTCCTGTGGCCTGGGCCACATCCGGGCTTCTCAGGGAATGGGCGTGTCGTCACCCGGCGTTTCCCCGCCCCCGCGGGTCAGTCGCGTCGGGAGAGCGGGGTCGCGCCCGAGCGCACCGTGTGCCCGTCGGTGTCGAGCTGGGCCAGCGCCGCGCCGATCCCGTGGACCACCTCGCCGAGCATCGGCAGGGTCAGGTGCCCGGCCCCGTGGAGCCGGACGTTGCGGGCCCTGAGGTCGCGGTGCCGCAGCGCCGCGGAGCGCTGCGGGATGATCGCCACGTCGGTGTCGGACCAGTACGAGATGAACCGGGTGCGACAGCCGTGCACCGGCCGGTCGAGCTCTCGCATGAGCCCGCTCCCCGGTCGCATCTGCTCCATGAGGCGGGTCGGGACCGCGTATGCCGCCCAGGTGCCCTCGTGCGGGGTCCCGAGGGTGACGCAGGTGTGCACCCGGATGTCACCGCCGAGGCGGGTCACGTAGTAGCGACCGATGAGGCCGCCGAGGCTGTGGCCGATGACGTGGATGCGCTCGTAGCCGGTGTCGGCGACGATCTGCTCCACCTCCTCGGCCAGCCGCAGCGCGGCGGTGCGCACGTCCGTCGCCACCGTCGCGTAGTTCATCGCGTAGACGTTCGTGAAGCCGCGGCGGGTCAGCCCGCGGCGAAGCAGGGTGAAGATCGACCGGTTGGAGACGATCCCGTGCACGAGGAGGATGGGCGTGCCCGCGGCCTCGATGTCGGAGACGAGCAGTCCGCGCTGGACCGGGGGGAGGTGCTCGAGGCGGTAGGCGGGGCCGGAACGGCGTCCGCGCCCGGTGACGAGGCCCACCGGCCACGTCGAGACGTGAGCGGCGAGCCACGCCCCCTCGACGGCGGCCCCGGCGACGAGGGCCGGGTCGAGGGCACGGGCCACCGCCCGGGGCGCCCGGCGGGCACGCTCCGCCCACGACTCCGTCGGCGCCGGCGCCGACGGGCCGTCGTCCCGTGACCGGAGGGGGATGGCCATGTCGGGGCTCACTGTAGGCCCCGGGGGTGTCCGTTTCTCACCATGTCGTGACGAACCTCCGGCGCCGGGGGCCTCACGTTTGGTCCAATCGTCGCCAGAGTCGCTGCGGGCCGCCGCGCGGGGAGCGAGACTCCGCGGCGGGCAGCGCCCGGCACGCCCCGAGAAGGAGAGCACCACTGTGAGAGGACTGACGCGCGGCCTCGGCCTCGGCGTGGCCGCAGCGATCGTGGCCGCCGGGGTGTCGGCCACCACGGCCACGGCATCGACCCGTCCGGCGCCGCGCGTCGTCGGTGCCGTGCCGCCGGCCCGGGCGACCCCGGCGCACGACCACGACGCCCTCGGGCTCTCCCGGGACGAGAGGCTCGTCCCCCGGGGAGTCGTCACCGACCCGGACGGCACCGAGCACGTCCGCTACGACCGCGTGTGGAAGGGTCTGCGCGTCGTCGGCGGAGACCTCGTCCTCGAGCGGTCGCCGGCCGGGAAGGTCGACCAGGTCCGCTTCAACGCCGGGCACCGTTCGGTCGCCGTCGGGCGCACGACGCCGCGGATCAGCAGGTCGGCCGCCCTCGCGACGGGCCGGGCCACCTCTCCGGCCCGGGGGGCGAAGGCTTCGGGAGAGCTGGTCGTCTACGCCGAGGGGCGCACGCCACGTCTTGCCTACGACGTCGTGACGACCGGGGTGCGCCCCGACCAGACCCCGAGCCGCCTGCACACCTTCGTCGACGCGCTCACCGGGTCCGTCCTCGACTCCTGGGACGAGGTGGTCACCGGGACCGGCAACAGCATGTACTCGGGCACGGTGACGCTGGACACGACCGCGCTCTCCTCGGCATGGCACCTGCGCGACGTCCACGGGAACGTCACGACCGACCTGCTCGGTGCGATGTCCGGGAGCGGTGCCGAGCTCACCGATGCCGACGACGTGTGGGGCAACGGTGCGGCGACGAGTCGGCAGACCGCCGGCGTCGACGCGCAGTACGGAGCCGAGAAGACCTACGACTACTTCTCGACGGTGCTCGGTCGCGCCGGGATCTGGGGGAACGGCGCCGGTGCGCGCAGCCGGGTCCACTACGGCGACCAGTACGTCAACGCCTTCTGGGACGGCACCCAGATGAGCTACGGGGACGGGCTGGGGAACCTCCATCCGCTGACCTCCCTCGACGTCGCCGCCCACGAGATGAGCCACGGGGTCACCGAGAACACGGCGGGCCTGGTCTACTCCGGGGAGGCCGGGGGACTCAACGAGGCGACGTCCGACATCTTCGCCACGGCCGTGGAGTTCTTCGCGAACAACCCCACCGACGTCGGCGACTACCTCATCGGCGAGCGGCTCGACCTGTTCGGCACCGGGAGTCCGTTGCGCTACCTCGACAAGCCGAGCCGTGACGGCCGGAGCCAGGACTGCTGGTCGACCGCGACGGCAGGCCTCGACCCGCACTACTCGTCCGGGCCGCTCAACCACTGGTTCTACCTCGCGTCCGAGGGCTCCGGGGCCAAGACGGTCAACGGCGTCGCCTACGACAGCCCGACGTGCAACGGCTCGGTCGTCACCGGCGCCGGTCGCGAGGCGGTGACGAAGATCTGGTACCGCACCCTCGCGACCAAGCTGACCTCCTCGTCGACCTACGCCGCGGCCCGTGAGGGCGCCATCGTCTCGGCCAGGGAGCTGTACGGCGACGGGTCGGCGCAGTGCCTCGCCGTGCAGAGCGCGTTCTCGGCCATCGCCGTCCCGGCCGGGAGCCAGACGTGCACGACCCCGCCCCCACCCACGAGCGGCAACCTGCTGCTGAACCCCGGCTTCGAGGCCGGCCGGACCATCTGGACGGGCACGAGCGGCCCGATCACCGCCAACGCCGGAAGGCCGGCGCGGACCGGCAGCTGGAAGATGTGGCTCGGTGGCAACGGCAGGACGACGACGGAGTCCGAGCAGCAGACGGTCACCATCCCGTCCGGAGCGACCTCCGCGGTCCTGTCGTACTGGGTGCGGATCGACACCGCCGAGACGACGAGGTCGCGCACGTACGACACGATGCGGGTGCAGCTGGTGGCCGGTGGGTCGACCCGGACCCTCGCCACGTACTCCAACCTCGACGCGGCCTCGTCCTTCGTCACCCACTCGCTCGACCTCTCGGGCTACGCGGGGCAGTCGGTGACCGTCCGGTTCCTCATGAAGGAGGACCTCTCGCTGCAGACCTCGTTCGTCGTCGACGACACGGCCCTGACCGTGGGCTGAGCCCGCCCGGTCGCACCCTTCGTCCGGTGCACGGGCCGCCGTCGCGCCGGTCGGGCTCCCGCCCGGCGCGCCGCCCCGCCATGATGAAGGGGTGTCGTCCCTCGAGCCAGCCCTCCCGGTGCTGCTCGTGCTGCTCGTGCTGCTCGCCGCAGCCGCCGGCCTCGTCCGCTGGCGTCGCCGGCGACGCCCGGCCGAGCCCGTGGACGACCTCGAGGGGCTCCTCGACGAGGACGAGCGCAGCTCGCTGGACGAGGCGCTCGCCTCGGTCCTCGCCGAGCACGGGGCCTCGCTCCAGCGGCTCCTCGAGGCCCACCTCGACGTGCTCACCCGGCGTGGGGTACCGATCCGTGCCGTGCGGCCCACCGACGACCCGCCCGTCGTCCGGGTGTGCTTCGCCAACGGCACCGTCGTGCGTGTCCGCCCGGCCCGTCCGGGCGACTGGGCGCCCATCGTCCTGGCGCTGGCCGACAGCGGGCGCGGGGTCGTCGTGGAGTCGTGGAAGGCGGCCGAGGATGGCGGGGTGACCCTCGTGCTCGCCGTGCCCGGCGGGCCCCGACGGCGGGCCACCGCGATCGGGCTCGACCAGGCCGACTGAGCCCACCGGTCGTCGCCGGTCGTGACCGCTCGGACGTGAGATCAGCCCCATCGTCGGATCCGGGGGGCGACCAGGGTCCCGCGCACCGTTAGGCTCCCCAGCGGACCCCCGACGCCGACGACAGTGAGGACGAACCCGCCGTGGACCTCTTCGAGTACCAGGCCCGAGACATGTTCGAGAAGCACGGGGTGCCCGTGCTCGCCGGGGCCGTGGCGAGCACCCCCGAGGAGGTCCGCGAGGCCGCCGAGCGCGTCGGTGCCGACAGCGGCGGTGTCACCGTCGTCAAGGCCCAGGTCAAGACCGGCGGCCGCGGCAAGGCCGGCGGCGTCAAGGTCGCACGCTCCCCGGAGGAGGCCGAGCAGCACGCCCGTGCCATCCTCGGCATGGACATCAAGGGCCACACCGTCCACCGCGTGATGGTGGCCCAGGGCGCGCGGATCGCCGAGGAGTACTACCTCTCCATCCTGCTCGACCGGGCCAACCGTTCCTACCTCGCGATGTGCAGCAAGGAGGGCGGGGTCGAGATCGAGCAGCTGGCCGTCGAGCGGCCCGAGGCCCTGGCCCGCATCGAGGTCGACCCCAACACGGGCATCGACGAGGCCAAGGCCCGCGAGATCGTCCAGGCGGCCGGCTTCGACCCGGAGACCGCGGCCGCCATCGAGCCGGTCGTGCAGAAGCTGTGGACGGTCTACCGCGACGAGGACGCCACGCTCGTCGAGGTCAACCCCCTCGTCCGGACCGAGGACGGCCGGATCATCGCCCTCGACGGCAAGGTCTCCCTCGACGCGAACGCCGGCTTCCGCCACCCGGACCACGCCGAGCTCGAGGACACCGCCGCCGCCGACCCGCTGGAGGCCGCCGCGAAGGAGAAGGACCTCAACTACGTCAAGCTCGACGGCTCGGTCGGGATCATCGGCAACGGCGCGGGCCTGGTGATGAGCACCCTCGACGTCGTGGCCTACGCGGGCGAGGAGTTCGGCGGCCAGCGGCCGGCCAACTTCCTCGACATCGGTGGTGGCGCCTCGGCCGAGGTCATGGCCAACGGGCTGCACATCATCCTCTCCGACCCGCAGGTCAAGGCCGTCTTCGTCAACGTCTTCGGCGGCATCACCGCGTGCGACGCGGTCGCCAACGGCATCGTCGGCGCCCTCGACGCCCTCGGCGAGGAGGAGGACCGGCCCCTCGTCGTCCGGCTCGACGGCAACAACGTCGAGGAGGGCCGCCGCATCCTCGCGGAGCGCGCCCACCCGCGCGTCCTCATCGAGGAGACGATGGACGGCGCCGCGCGCAAGGCCGCCGAGCTGGCCTCCCAGAACTGACCGTAGAGCGAGCAGAAGAGAGACGACAGAACCCATGGCCATCTTCCTCAACGCCGACTCCAAGGTCATCGTCCAGGGCATGACCGGCTCGGAGGGCATGAAGCACACCCAGCGGATGCTGCGCTCCGGCACCGCGATCGTCGGGGGCGTCAACCCGCGCAAGGCCGGGACGGAGGTCGAGTTCGAGGGCGGCGTCACCGTCCCCGTCTTCGGCACGGTCGACGAGGCGATGGCGGCGACCGGCGCGAACGTCAGTGTCGTCTTCGTCCCCGCCGCCTTCACCAAGGCCGCCGCGGTCGAGGCGATCGACGCCGGCATCCCCCTGCTCGTCGTCATCACCGAGGGCGTGGCGGTCAAGGACACCGCCGAGTTCCACAACTACGCCAAGGACAAGGGCGGCACGCGGATCGTCGGGCCCAACTGCCCCGGCCTGATCAGCCCCGGACAGTCCAACGCCGGCATCATCCCGGCCGACATCTCGGGCGGCGGCCGCATCGGCCTGGTCTCGAAGTCGGGGACGCTGACCTACCAGATGATGTACGAGCTGCGGGACTGGGGCTTCAGCTCGGCGGTGGGCATCGGTGGTGACCCGATCATCGGCACCACCCACATCGACTGCCTCGCGGCGTTCCAGGACGACCCCGACACCGACGCCATCGTCATGATCGGCGAGATCGGCGGCGACGCCGAGGAGCGCGCCGCCGCCTACATCAAGGAGCACGTGACGAAGCCCGTGGTCGGCTACGTCGCCGGCTTCACCGCGCCGGAGGGCAAGACGATGGGGCACGCCGGCGCCATCGTCTCCGGCTCCTCGGGGACGGCCCAGGCCAAGAAGGAGGCGCTCGAGGCCGCCGGGGTCAAGGTCGGCAAGACGCCGTCGGAGACCGCCCAGCTGATGCGCGAGATCATGGAGTCCCTCTCCGCCTGACCAGTGGCTCGGCGCGGCCGGCAAAAGTCGCGGCGAGCCGGGCGTCGCTCCGGGGAGTGGCCCGGTCGGTCGGCCAGACTGGGCCGTGATGACCGTCATCGACCGCCTCCGCGCTGCCGTGCCGAGCTCCGGCACGGGCGAGGCCGTCGGCCCCGGCTGGCCCCGCGGCGCCGCCGTCGGCGTCCTCACCGCCCTGGTCTCGGTCGCCGTGGTGGTCGGCCCGGTGCTCCTCGCGTGGTCCCGGGCCGACCCCACGACCGGGGGTGCGACACAGGCGGCCGCGGTCGGCGCGGGTCTCTGGCTGCTCGCCGCCGGAGCCCACGTCAGCGACGGCGAGGTCACCCTCGCGCTGTCCCCGATCCTCGGGCTCGCCCTCCTCGTCGTCCTCGCGCGGCTCGGTGCCCGAGAGGCGATGGTCCGCGTCGCGCTCGACGGCCCCACCTGGTGGGGCCTGTTGCCCCGGCGCCTCGCCGCGGCCGTGGGGGCCTGGTGGGCCGGCTACGCCGTCGTCGTCCTGGCCGTCGCGGGGGTGGCCGGCACCGGTCCGTTCCGGCCGGTCTGGGTCAGCGTCGTGCTTCCGGCCGTGGTCCTGCCCGTCCTCGGCGCCGGCCTGGCCCTGCGGGCCGTCGTCGCCGACGACCCCGACGTGCTCGGTCCTCGGGCCGCGCGGGTGCGCCTACCCGACACCGTGCGGCGCGCCTTCGCTCCCGGGCTCGCCGGCCTGCTCGTCCTCCTCGCCGTCGGCTCGGTGGTCGTCCTCGGAGCGGTCGCCCTGTCGTGGGACGGGGTGCGCGCCGTCCACGACGGCCTCGGCGCCGACGAGGTCGGCTCGGTGGTCGCCATCGCGGTGCAGGCGGGGATGCTGCCCAACCTCGCGCTCTGGGTGGTCTCCTTCCTCGCCGGGCCCGGGTTCCAGGTCGTCGAGGGAGCCACCGTGTCGTGGTCCGGGGCCGAGAGCGGCCTGCTGCCGATGGTGCCGGTCCTCGCGGCACTGCCCCAGCCCGGGCCCTTCCCCGTCGCCGTCGCCGTCGTGGCCGCGGTCGTCCTCGTCGCCGTCGGGGCCTTCACCGGGTCACGCGCTGTCCGCACGGTGGCTCGTCTGTCCCGGCTGCGGACGAAGCTCGCCGTCGCGGTGACCGCCTGCGCGGTCGCCGCCGCCGGTGCCGGCCTGCTCGACGCGGTCGGCGGCGGCTCGCTCGGACAGTTCCGGCTCACCTCGATCGGGGCTCCGGCGGGTGCCCTCACCGTCAGCCTGTTCGGGTGGCTCCTCCTCGGCGCGGTCATCGCGGTCCTGCGCGACGCCTGGCGGTTGCGACGGTGAGCGACGCCCTGCGCCTCGTCGTCCTCGTCTCGGGCTCGGGGACGATCCTCCAGGCGATCCTCGACGCCGCAGCGGCCGGGTCGCCCCTCGAGGTCGTCGCCGTCGGCGCCGACCGGGACGGGACCCTCGGCGCGGAGCGGGCCGCGCGGGCCGGGGTCCCCACCTTCGTCTGCCGGGTGCCCGACTACGACAGTCGCGCCGACTGGGACCGCGACCTCGAGCGACAGGTCGCTGCGCACCGGCCCGACGTCGTCGTGTCCGCGGGGTTCATGAAGATCCTCGGCCCGGCCGTGCTCGGCGCCCACGCCGTCCTCAACACCCACCCGGCGCTCCTGCCGAGCTTCCCGGGTGCCCACGGCGTCCGCGACGCCCTGGCCCACGGTGTCCGCGTCACCGGGTGCACCTGCCACTGGGTCGACGCGGGGGTCGACACCGGGCCGATCGTCGACCAGCGTGCCGTGCGGGTCGAGGACGGTGACACCGTCGACTCGCTCCACGAACGGATCAAGGTCGCCGAGCGCGAGATGCTCCTCGCCGTCCTGACGGCGCTCGCCGACGACCCCTCCCTCATCCCTGCTCCGCCCGGATGACGACACGGGTGGGCCGCAGCCTCGCCGCCCGGGACGGGCTGGGGCCCCGGACGGCACCTCGCTAGACTCGTCCCCGACGACTGGCGAGGGTGGGTCACCACCGGGAAGTCCTGCTGTCGGGAGCATCGCCCGCCTGGGTGCTCCCGGAGCCCGACCGCGACTCCGAAGGAGCCCCCCACATGTCCGCAGCCGTCTCCGCGCCCGGCCCCAGCCAGGACGTCCGCCCCGTCCGACGCGCGCTCGTCTCGGTCTACGACAAGACCGGACTCGAGGGCCTCGTCCGTGGGCTCCACGACGCCGGCGTCGAGCTCGTCTCGACGGGCGGCTCGGCGGCCCTCATCGAGTCCCTCGGCATCCCGGTGACCCGGGTCGAGGACCTGACGGGCTTCCCCGAGTGCCTGGAGGGCCGGGTCAAGACGCTGCACCCGCGCGTGCACGCCGGGATCCTCGCCGACACCCGGAAGCCGGAGCACCTGGCGCAGCTCGAGGAGCTCGGCGTCGCGGCGTTCGAGCTCGTCGTCGTCAACCTCTACCCGTTCGCGGCCACCGTGGCCTCCGGGGCCACGCCGGACGAGTGCGTCGAGCAGATCGACATCGGCGGCCCGTCCATGGTCCGCGCCGCCGCGAAGAACCACCCGAGCGTCGCGGTCGTCACCGACCCGTCGAGCTACGACTCGGTCCTCGAGGCCGTCCGGTCCGGCGGCTTCACCCTCGAGCAGCGCAGCCGGCTCGCCGCCGAGGCCTTCGTCCACACCGCCACCTACGACGTCCACGTCGCCTCGTGGATGGGCAACGCGTACGCCGACACCTCGGGCGGAACCGGGTTCCCGGCCTGGCTGGGGGCGACCTGGGAGCGCGCCGCCGTGCTGCGGTACGGCGAGAACCCACACCAGCGGGCCGCCTTGTACACCAACGGGTTCCAGCCCCGCCCCGGGCTGGCCCAGGCGGCCCAGCTGCACGGCAAGGAGATGTCGTACAACAACTACGTCGACGCGGACGCCGCCCTGCGGGCCGCCTACGACCACGGCGACCAGCCGACCGTGGCGGTGGTCAAGCACGCCAACCCCTGTGGCATCGCCGTCGGCCCGGACATCGCCGAGGCCCACCGCAAGGCACACGCCTGCGACCCCGTCTCGGCCTTCGGCGGCATCATCGCCGCCAACCGGACGGTGACCGCGCGGATGGCGGAGACGGTCGCGGAGATCTTCACCGAGGTGGTCGTGGCACCCGGCTACGAGCCCGAGGCGCTGGAGATCCTCACCCGCAAGAAGAACGTCCGTCTGCTCGAGTGCCCCGCACCGACCCGGGGCGGCATCGAGACCCGCCCGGTCAGTGGCGGCCTGCTCGTCCAGGAGCGCGACGCCCTCGACGCGCAGGTCCACGGCGAGGACGGCGCGGCCACCGGCGGCGACGACGCCGTGCACTGGCGGCTCGTCTCGGGAGAGCCGGCCGACGAGGCGATGCTGGCCGACCTGCAGTTCGCGTGGCGCTCGGTGCGCGCCGTGAAGTCCAACGCCATCCTCCTCGCCCGTGACGGGGCCTCGGTGGGGATCGGCATGGGCCAGGTCAACCGGGTCGACTCGTGCCACCTCGCCGTGACGCGGGCGGGGGAGGAGCGGGCCCGGGGCGCGGTCGCGGCCTCGGACGCCTTCTTCCCGTTCGCCGACGGCCTCCAGGTGCTCCTCGATGCCGGGGTGCGCGCGGTCGTGGCGCCGGGTGGCTCGATGCGCGACGCCGAGGTCGTCGAGGCGGCGCAGGCCGCCGGCGTGACGATGTACTTCACCGGGACCCGGCACTTCGCGCACTGACCCGGATCGGGCCGGGCCCGTCAGCGCCCGAGGAGGACACCCCGGCGCGTCGTGCGATCCCGGTCATGGTCGACGGAGACCGTCGTGCGCGCATGGACCTTTGCCGCGGGGGAGTCGCCGTCCCTGGTGACCGCGCTACCGCAGGCCGTGCTCGCGGCCGGGCTCCTCGTGGCGCTCGTCCGGACCGGGGGCCGCGAGGTGCCCACCAGGTCCGCCCGGGAGGGTGCGGTCGGCTGATCCGCGACGGGGTCGACGCACGGGGGCGACGGCCCGGGCGAGCAGCCACTCGAGCGGACCGGTGCCCCACCACCGGTCGAGGGCCCAGCAGGCCCCGATGACGACGACGACGGCGCCGCCCAGCATCGCCCAGCCGTCGTCGGGCGCGCCCCCACGCAGCACGCCGATGCCCGCGAGCAGCAGGACCTGCAGCGTGTACGCGGTGAGCGCGAGCCTGCCGGTCGCGAGCAGCGGCCCGAGGACGGGCCCGAGCCATCGGTCGCGGCCCAGCTCGACGAGGAGGAAGGCGGTGACCACCGAGCCGGCGGCGAGCATCGTCGCCCCGACGATCTCGGCCGTCGTGCCGGAGTAGGCGCGGGCGCCGTCGGCCGAGGCGTAGCCGATGAGATAGGCGGCCAGGCTGCTGCCGAAGAGGAGGGCGGCGACGCCATAGCCTCGCGGCGGTTGGCCGGAACGCGGCAGGACGGTGGCCAGGGCGAGCCCACCGAGGGCCATGGGGAGCAGGGCGGTCAGGCGGTAGGAGTACCCGGCGGCCACCCACTCCAGCAGAGTCCGCTGGACCTCGCCGACCGTGCCACCGGAGGTGGCGAGGTACTCGCGCGTGCGGCTCATCGCGAGCGGGCTCAGCACGGCGCCGGCGGCCGCGAGGCCGAGGGTGAGCACCGGGAGCGACCGCAGCAGCAGTGCGAGCGGAGCGAGGACGACGACGAGCAGCCCCAGGTAGGGGAGCACGACGTCGATCTGGTCGTAGAGCTGCTGCAGGGCCACCCCGAGCGCGACGAGGACCAGCCCTCGCACGGCGTTGTCGGCGACGAACACGGCAGGTGCCGGCCGCCGTCGCTCGAGGCGCAGCCCCATCGAGGCCCCGATGACGAGGGCGAAGAGAGGCGCCGTGAGGTTCTGGGTGATGTTCACCGGGCCGCCGACGGGGCTCAGGTGCGCGATGAGCATCGAGAGGACGGCGACGCCGCGGGCGAGGTCGAGCCCGGCGAGGCGCGCGGACGCCCGGCCCGACGGCGGGCGGACCAAGGCGTGCGCCCCACCCGGGCCGGCGGGACGCACGGTTGCCGTGGCGGCTCCGCGGTGCCGTCCCGGGGGGTGGGTGGGCATGGCCATGGCGAGGAGCCCGCTCAGGCGCTCGCCGCGTCGAGGTCGTGCGGTGGCGCGGCGATGAGCGCGCTGACGTGCTCCACCGCCGCGTCGTCGACCCCGTAACCCGCCACGGGTCCACGCTAGTGCGGCGTGGCCGGTGTGGTCCATGGGGCGGAGGGGACGGATCTGGTCCGCTCCGGTGGCGGAGGTGGCCGGGGTCGGGGATGCTGAAGCCGTCACCCCTGCCCCTCTCGCGGACCACGAGTCCCAAGAGCCCCACACCAACCATTCTCATCGCGCGTTGATTTGGGTACGCTCCGACCACGTCCGTCCCACGAGCGGGACCCGAGTCACGACCGACACACCCGGAGGACCGCATGGCTTCTGACTACGAACGGATCGGCGGCGCGCCCGCCCTCACCGCGGTGGTGGACGAGCTCTACGTCCGCCTCACCGCGGACCCGCTCGTCGGCCACTACTTCGAGACCGTCGACCTGCCGCAGCAGAAGCGCCACATGGTGCTCATGCTGACCAAGGTGCTCGGTGGCCCCGACCAGTACCAGGGGCGGGCGCTCGACGAGGCGCACCAGCCGCTCGACATCTCCGACGCCGACTACGACCGGGTGGGTCAGCACCTCATGGGGATCATCGGCGAGGTCGGTGTCCCCGAGGACATCCAGGGCCGGGTCGCCGACACCCTGGGTGCGGTTCGACCCCAGGTCGTCCACCAGAGCTGAGCCCGCCGTGGACACCGACCGCCTCAAGTCCACGTGGGCCGCCGCCGCCGCGCACGGCGACGACGTCGCGTCGTACTTCTACGCCCACCTGTTCGTCACGCATCCCGAGCTGCGCCAGATGTTCCCGCTGACGATGAGCGCCCAGCGCGACCGGCTCGTCGGCGCCCTCGGTCGGATCGTCAGCAACGTCGACGACCTGGGTCAGGTCGTCCCCTTCATCGAGCAGCTCGGGCGCGACCACCGCCGGTTCTCCGTCATCGCCGAGCACTACGACGCCGTCGGGGCCTCGCTGCTCTGGACGTTGTCGTACTTCCTCGACGAGCAGTGGACCCCCGAGGTCGCCCAGGACTGGGCAGCCGCCTACGGGGTCGTCGCGACGACGATGATCAGCGCCGCCGAGGAGTCCGAGTCGGTCCAGCCCGCGTACTGGGAGGCCGAGGTCGTCGACAAGCAGCGGGTCAGCCGCGAGATCGCGACGTTCCGCATCCGCACCGACGGGCCGATCCCGTACACGGCGGGGCAGTCGATGGCGATGGAGATCCCGCAGGTGCCGCGCTCGTGGCGCTTCTTCACGCCGGCGAACGCGCCACGCGATGACAACACGATCGACCTGCACGTCGCGGTGCTCGCCGGTGGCGTCGTGAGCGGGAGCTTCGTGGGCAAGGTCCGACCCGGCGACGTCCTGCACGTCGGTGCGCCGGTGGGTACCGGCCTCGCGCTCGACGACGAGGACGACGCCGACCTCGTCATGGTCGCGGGCAACACCGGCGTGGCCCCGTTCCTCGCGCTCCTCGACGTCATCGTGGCCCAGCGACGATCCGGGTGGCCGTTGCGCCGGGTCCACGTCCTGCACGGCGTGCGCTTCCCGTGGAACCTCTACGCCCACGACCGCCTCCGGGCGCTCGCCGAGCAGGAGTGGTTCACCTACACGCCGGTCGTGTCCGACGACCCCACCTACCCCGGCCGCCGGGGGCTCGTCGGTGACGTCGCCGCCGAGCTCGCGTACGACGGCCGCTACCGCGTCATGCTCTGCGGCTCGCCGCAGATGGTCCGGTACACCAAGGGGGCCTTCGAGGCGCTGCCCAAGCCTCCCGAGTCCATCCAGTTCGAGGAGTACGCGGACGTGCCCGTCACGACCGCGCCGACCCCGCCCCCGCCGACCGGAGGAGAACCCACGTGAGCGACACCCAGCACGAGACCGGCGTGGAGCCGTTCGTCGAGGCGAGCGAGAACCCCTCCGACCGCGAGCGCCGCGAGGCGCGCGAGCGGGCCTACCAGGACGTCAGCCTGCGGGCGGTCGAGCTCCTCGCCAAGGCCCAGCAGGCCGCGGACGAGGCGGTGGCCGAGGCGCAGGCGTACGCCCGTGACCTCGAGGAGACCGCGCGCGAGCAGTACCGCCGCATCCTCCAACGGGCCCAGGAGGCCGCGCGTGAGGCGGCGGGCGCCTCGGGTGAGGCCGGCGACGCGGCCCCAGCGGCGGGCGCGCCGGCCGTGGCCGCGGGCCCGGGCTCTGCCGTCGACGCCCAGCAGCTCGAGTACGTGCGGACCTACGCACGGGTGGCGCACACCCAGCTCAAGGCGGTGCTCGGGGCCCTCAACGACGAGCTCGACCGCCTCGCCGAGCTCGCCGACGGACACGTGGACGAGGGTTCCGAGGCGGCGGCCGCCCCGTCGGAGGCCGACGTGCCCGAGCCGCCGGAGCCGCCGCACGCCCGGGCCGACGAGGCCGCCGAGACCGCTGAGGCCGACGAGGCTGCCGAGGCCGTCGAGGCCGAGCTCGGCCACGGCTGACCCGGACCCGCCTCATGGCGCCCCCGTCCACCTCGGTGGCCGGGGGCGCCGCCTCGTCCGCGGCGGGTCGGACCCGGTGGTGGTCACCGGAGCCGGGCTGGGAGGATGAGGCGGTGACAGCGACGACACTCGACGGCAAGGCCATCCTCGGGACCATCAAGGAGGAGCTGCGCGCTCGTGTCGCGGCGCTCGCGGACCGCGGGGTCGTCCCCGGGCTCGGCACCGTGCTCGTCGGTGACGACCCCGGCAGCCGGTGGTACGTCGGCGCCAAGCACAAGGACTGCGCGGAGATCGGCATCCACTCGATCCGGCGCGACCTGCCCGGTGACTCGACGCTGGAGGACGTGCTCGGCGTCGTCCGCGAGCTCAACGAGGACCCGTCGTGCACCGGCTTCATCGTCCAGCAGCCGACCGGGCTCGACGAGAACGCCATCCTCTCCGCCGTCGACCCGGTCAAGGACGTCGACGGCCTCCACCCGACGAACCTCGGCTGGCTCGTGCTCGGCGAGCCGGCGCCGCTGCCCTGCACGCCGGTCGGCTGCATCGAGCTGCTCCGCCGCTACGACGTCCCGATCGCCGGGGCCAAGGTGGTCGTCGTGGGCCGCGGCATCACCGTCGGGCGGCCGCTCGGCCTGATCCTCACCCGCAAGTCCGAGAACGCGACCGTCACGCTGTGCCACACCGGCACCCGTGACCTCGCCGCGGAGGTCCGCCAGGCCGACATCGTCGTGGCCGCCGCGGGTGTGCCGGGGATCGTCACCGCCGAGATGGTCAAGCCGGGGGCGGCCGTGCTCGACGTCGGGGTCTCGCGTGTCGTCGACGAGGAGTCCGGCAAGGCGCGGGTGGCCGGCGACGTCGCGCCCGATGTCTGGGACGTCGCGGGCTACGTCAGCCCCAACCCCGGTGGGGTCGGCCCGATGACCCGGGCCATGCTGCTGAGCAACGTCGTCGAGGCCGCCGAGCGCGCCGCGGGCCCCGCCTGACCCGAGGCCCTCGCCGCACCCCCGCTGTCCGGGGGCGTGGCGAGGACGCCGCGGCTCAGATGAGGCCGAGGCCCTTGACGGCGTCCCGCTCGCTCGCGAGCTCGGCCACCGAGGCGTCGATC
Organism: uncultured Actinomycetota bacterium; assembly: GCA_963730165.1. Taxonomy (GTDB): domain Bacteria; phylum Actinomycetota; class Actinomycetes; order Actinomycetales; family Dermatophilaceae; genus DASSQJ01. Next base: position 330,740 of record CAVSQS010000005.1, on the reverse strand, counting down.
TTGCCGCGCGAGAAGTCGTCGATCTCGAGGCCCTGGACGATCTCCCAGCGCCCGTCGCTGACGGTGACCGGGAAGGAGGAGACCAGCCCCTCCTCGACCCCGTACGAGCCGTCGGAGCGCACCGACATCGACGCCCAGTCGCCCTCGGGGGTGCCCTGCAGCCACGTGCGGGCGTGGTCGATGGTGGCGGAGGCGGCCGAGGCGGCCGACGACGCGCCACGCGCCTCGATGATCGCCGCGCCCCGCTTGGCCACCGTCGGGATGAAGGTGCTCTCGATCCAGTCCTGGTCGCCCACGGCCTCGGCGGCGTTGCGCCCGCCCACCTCGGCGTGGAAGAGGTCGGGGTACTGGGTCGCGGAGTGGTTGCCCCAGATCGTCATCCGCCGGATCTCGGTGACCGGCACGTCGAGCTTCGCGGCGAGCTGGCTGATCGCACGGTTGTGGTCGAGGCGGGTCAGGGCCGAGAAGCGCTCGGTGGGGATGTCGGGAGCGTTGCTCATCGCGATGAGGGCGTTGGTGTTCGCCGGGTTGCCGGTCACCGTGACGCGGATGTCGTCGGCCGCCACCTCGTTGAGCGCCTTGCCCTGGGGGGCGAAGATGCCGCCGTTGGCCTCGAGGAGGTCGCCGCGCTCCATGCCGGGGCCGCGCGGGCGGGCGCCCACGAGCAGGGCGAGGTTCACCCCGTCGAAGACCGTCATCGGGTCGTCGCCGATCTCGACGTTCGCGAGGGTCGGGAAGGCGCAGTCGTCGAGCTCCATGACGACGCCCTCGAGCGCCTTGAGGGCCGGGGTGATCTCGAGGAGGCGCAGCTCGACGGGGGTGTCGGGGCCGAGCAGGGACCCGCTCGCGATGCGGAACAGGAGGCTGTAGCCGATCTGGCCGGCGGCGCCGGTGACGGCGACCTTGACGGGCGTGCTGCTCACGGTGGTGACCCCTTCGGACGAGCGTGGGTGTTGGATGGATCGACGCTATCAGCGCCGATCCGTGGCGCGGCAGGTGGCTGCTGTGCTGAGGTGGGCGACATGCGGACCGGGGCGACGGGCGGGCGGGACGTGCGGCCGGCGGTCGTGGCAGGTGTCACGGCGGCGGTGTCGCTGGCCCTCGTCGTCGCCGCGGCGCGCTGGGGGTGGCTCGGACCCGACGTCGGCCGCGGTTCGGAGTTCTGCGAGGCGACGCGTGCCGGCTGGATCCGCCAGCCCGCGAACACGTGGAGCAACCTGGCCTTCGTCCTCGCCGGGCTGGCGGTCGCCTGGTCCGCCGGGGACCGGCTGCGCCTGGGCCTCACCATGGGTGCCCACCCCGGCCTGGCCACCGCGTACGCGGTGCTCGTCGTGCTGCTCGGTCCCGGGAGCATGGCGATGCACGCGACGCAGAGCGAGCTGGGTGGGCACCTGGACCTGCTCAGCATGTTCCTCGTGTCCGGCTTCGCCCTCGGCTACGCGGCGATGCGGGTGTGGCACCGAGGGCCCGGCTTCCTCGCGGTGACGTTCCTGGTGCTCGTCGCCGGCGGCATGGCCGTGTACCTGCTGGGCGGCCCGGTGCCAGTGGTCAACCACGCGGGCAACGCGGCGTTCTCCGTGATGTTGCTGCTCGCCATCGCCCTCGAGGTCGTGCTCTGGCGCCGCCGCGACGTGCGCCAGGACACGTGGTTCGGCGTCGCCGCCGTCGGCACCCTCGTCGTGGCCTCGACGGTGTGGCGCTTCGGGCGCGACGGCCACCCCTGGTGCGACCCCGTGTCGTGGTTCCAGTGGCACGGGCTCTGGCACGTGCTGTGTGCCGTCGCCGCCTACCTCCTGTTCCGCCACTATGCCGCGGAGCGCCGGCGCCGGGCGGCCTGACATCGACAGCGGCCGACGTGGCCCGTCATGGCCTGCCACGTGGTGGCAGGACGTGCCCGCCCGACCGACGGCAGCGTCGGGCGTCCATCTCGCGGTCCTGGAGGACGGCCCCCTCCACGGCGTCGCGGACGTACGCGTCGTCGTACGGGTAGTGGATCTCGATCAGGGTGGCCTTCCCGGTCTCGTCGTGGTCACGGATCCGCACCTCGACGAGCTGGAAGCGGTGGCCGGCGCAGTTGGTCCCGTGCCAGACCCACAGACCCCCGCTCTGCGATCCGTCGGCAGCGAGCCAGTGGTGGTACACGTCCATGCTGGTGTCCATCGCCGCGCTGCGGCTCCAGCCGAAGAGGATGTCCTGCCATGCGCTCCTCACGCCGGTGGAGCCGAACACGTCGTCCCGCAGGACGGCGTCCTCGGTCGACCTCTGGGCCAGCTGGGCAACGACCTGCTCCTCGGTGCCGAACTCGCTCGGGTCGTCGAGGATCGCGCGCAGCCGCTCCATGGCGCCGGCCGTCCGGTCGTGACGGTCCTGCGCCTCGTCGAACGTGGCCTGCAGGCCGGCCACCTCCCGACCGAGGGTGGCCACCTCGTCCCGCAGCCGGTTCGCCTCGTCGTCCCACCAGCATCCGGCCGGCGTGAGGAGTAGCCCGACGATCGCCGCGAGCAGGACCAGGCGGGACCGCACGGCACTCACTCCCTGGCCAGTCCGTCGACGGGTGGGGACCCGGCCCCCTCGACCGCCTCGAGGACGTAGGCGTCGTCATACGGGTAGGCGACCAGCTCGTGGGTGACTCGCCCCTCGAGGTCGTGGTCGTCGACCTGGACGCCGAGGAGCTCGAAGGAGTTGCCGGCGAGGTTCGTGCCCCGCCAGACCCACAGCCCCCCGCTCTGCGACCCGTCGGGGCTCACCCACTGGTGGAGCACCGTGATCTCGGCGTCCATCGCGCCGCCGTACAGGGTGTCCTGCCACGCCTGCCGCATCGGTGCGGACCCGAGGACCGCGTCCTCCATGACGGCGTCCGCGGTCGCGAACGACGCGAGCGCCGACGCGACGTCCTCCTCGGAGCCGACCGACGACGGGTCGTCGAGGACGGCCCGGATGCCCTCCACGACGGCGACCGTCTTCTCGTGGCGCTCGCCGGCAGCATCCACCTCGGCGCGCAGCGCGTCCCGCTGCGCGGTCAGCCGCGAGACGTCCGCGCGCAGGCCCTCGACCTCGGCGTCGGAGCCGCACCCGACGAGCACGCCGGCGAGGGCGGCGACGGCGAGGAGGCTCGTGCCCGCCCTGAGCCGGAACACCGGACCCTCCTGACCTGGTGGTCCACCTCCATCATCGTCCCGATCGGGACACGTCGGCACGGACCCGTGGCGGGTCTCACGAGGACCGACCGGGGTCGGAGGGGTGGTCCCGCGGGGGCGGCGGCTCAGGCGAGAGCGGTGTCCTCCGGGTCGATCTCGCCGGAGATCTCGCGGTCGCGACGGTCGACCCCGGTGATGAACGAGAACGTCGCACCGGCGATCGCCGCGCCGACGATCGGCGCGACCCAGAAGAGCCACAGCTGACCCGGGGCGCCGTTGCCGTTGAAGAACGCCACGCCGGTCGAGCGGGCCGGGTTGACCGAGGTGTTCGAGATCGGGATCGACACGAGGTGGATGAGGGTGAGGGCGAGGCCGATCGCGAGGGGCGCGAAGCCCTCCGGCGCCCGGGTGTCCGTGGCGCCGAGGATGACGTAGAGGAACACCGCCGTGAGGATCACCTCGGTGATGAGCACGGCCGCGAAGGAGTAGCCGCCGGGGGAGTGCTCGCCCCAGCCGTTCGCCGCCATGTTCCCCGCCGCCTCGAACCCGGGCTGGCCCCGGGCGATGATCCACAGGGCGAGGCCCGCGACGAGGCCGCCGACGACCTGGGTGACGACGTAGGCCGGGACGTCCTTCCACTCGAACCGGCGGGCGACGGCGGCGCCGATCGTCACGGCCGGGTTGAAGTGGGCGCCGGAGATGTGGCCCACGGCGTAGGCCATCGTGACGACGGTGAGCCCGAAGGCGAGCGCGACACCGAGGAACCCGATGCCGAGGTGGACGCTCTGGCCCGTGGCGGCGTCAGGGGCGAGGAAGCCGGCCGCGTAGATGGCGGCACCGCAGCCACCGAAGACGAGGACGAAGGTTCCGAGGAACTCGGCGCCGAGGCGCTGCCGCATGGTCGGAGCTGTCATGAGTCCTCAGTGTGGCGTGCGTCACGCGCCGGGGCCACCACCGACACGACCCGTCGAACGTTCGGGCCAGTGGCGTGCCGCGGCACCAGTAGGCCCCCGGGTCGCACCGGAAGGCTTGCGGTGCGACCCGGGGATTTGGGCACCAGGCGGGAAGCCCGGGTCAGCGGAGGGGGTCGATGACGGCGTTGAACGTCGCGCTCGGACGCATCACCGCCGCGGCCTTGTCGGCATCCGGCCGGTAGTACCCGCCGATGTCGGCCGGGTGGCCCTGGACGGCGATGAGCTCGCCGTCGATCGTGTCGGACTCGGCCACGAGCCGCTCCGCGACCGGCGCGAAGATCGCGGCGAGGGCCGCGTCCTCGGTCTGTGCCGCGAGCTCCTGCGCCCAGTACCGCGCGAGCCAGAAGTGGCTGCCGCGGTTGTCGATCCGGCCGACCCGCCGCGCGGGTGACTTGTTCTCGTTGAGCAGGGTCTCGGTGGCGCGGTCGAGGGCGTTGCCGAGCAGCCGGGCACGCTCGTTGCCGCGCTCACCCTCGTGCCGGAAGGACTCGGCGAGGGCGAGGAACTCCCCGAGGCTGTCCCAGCGCAGGTAGTCCTCGGCGACGAGCTGCTGGACGTGCTTGGGCGCGGAGCCACCGGCGCCGGTCTCGAAGAGGCCGCCACCGTTCATCAGGGGGACGACGGAGAGCATCTTCGCGGAGGTGCCGAGCTCGAGGATCGGGAAGAGGTCGGTGTTGTAGTCGCGCAGGACGTTGCCGGTGACCGAGATGGTGTCCTCGCCGCGGCGGATCCGCTCGACCGAGAGCCTCGCCGCCTCGACCGGCGACATGATCCGGATGTCGAGGCCGTCGGTGTCGTGCTCGGGCAGGTAGGCCTGCACCTTGGCGATGAGGTTGCGGTCGTGGGCGCGGGACTCGTCGAGCCAGAAGACCGCGGGGGCGCCGGTGGCCCGGGCGCGGGTGACGGCGAGCTTGACCCAGTCGCGGATCGGGGCGTCCTTGGTCTGGCAGGCCCGCCAGATGTCGCCGGCCTCGACGTCGTGGGACATGAGGACCTCGCCGGCCTGGTTGACGACCTCGACCCGGCCCGCGGCATCCATCTCGAAGGTCTTGTCGTGGCTGCCGTACTCCTCGGCCTTCTGGGCCATGAGGCCGACGTTGGGCACCGAGCCCATCGTCGTCGGGTCGAAGGCGCCGTGCGCCTGGCAGTCCTCGATGACGGCCTGGTAGACGCCGGCGTAGGAGCTGTCGGGGATGACCGCGAGGGTGTCGTGCTCCTCGCCGTCCGGGCCCCACATGTGCCCGCCGATGCGGATCATCGCCGGCATCGAGGCGTCGACGATGACGTCGCTGGGGACGTGCAGGTTGGTGATGCCCTTGTCGGAGTTGACCATCGCCAGGCGCGGGCCCTCGGCGAGGCCCTGCTCGAACGCGGCGCGGATCTCCTCGCCGTTCGGCAGGTCGCCGAGGCCGTCGAGGATGCCGCCGAGCCCGTTGTTCGGGGAGAGGCCGGCCGCGGCGAGGTCGGTGCCGTACCGCTCGAAGACCTGCGGGAAGAACGCCTTGACGACGTGGCCGAAGATGATCGGGTCGCTGACCTTCATCATCGTCGCCTTGAGGTGGACCGAGAAGAGGACGTCCTCGGCCTTGGCCGCGGCGATCTGCTGCTCGAGGAAGGACTCGAGGGCGGCGACGTGCATGACGGTGCCGTCGACGACCTCGCCCTCGAGGACGGGCAGGCGCTCCTTGAGGACCGTCGTCGTGCCGTCGGCGGCGACGTGGCGGATGGTGAGGACGTCGTCGGCGGGCAGGACGACGGACTGCTCGGTGGAGCGGAAGTCGTCCGCCCCCATCGTCGCGACGCGGGTCCTGCTCTCCGGGGACCAGTCACCCATCGAGTGGGGGTGCTTGCGCGCGTAGTTCTTCACCGCGGCGGGGGCGCGGCGGTCGGAGTTGCCCTCGCGCAGGACCGGGTTGACGGCACTGCCCTTGACCTTGTCGTACCGGGCACGGATGTCGCGCTCCTCGTCGGTCTGCGGGTCGTCCGGGTACTCCGGGAGGGCGTAGCCCTGGGCCTGCAGCTCCTTGATCGCCGCCTTGAGCTGGGGCTCGGAGGCGGAGATGTTCGGCAGCTTGATGATGTTGGCCTCGGGGGTGGTGGCGAGGGCGCCGAGCTCACCGAGGTCGTCACTGATCCGCTGCTCCTCGGTGAGGTGCTCGGGGAAGAGGGCGAGGATGCGTCCGGCGAGGGAGATGTCGCGCGTCTCGACGTCGACACCGGCCTGCGACGCGAACGCCTGGACCACGGGGAGGAAGGAGTACGTGGCCAGCATCGGGGCCTCGTCGGTCAGGGTGTAGATGATCGTGGCCATGGTCGTCGTCGACGCTCCTCGGTGGTGGCGGTTATCTTGACGTCAAGACAATGCTAGCGGAGTGCTCCTCGAGTGTGGTGCGTCACGTCAGCCGATCTGTGGGGCCTCCCCGGCCGAGGGGCGTCGCCGGGCCGAGCTTTCCGCCGTCCCGCCGGGGCGTGCACCGCCCGGCCGGCCGCGGCGTCAGGCTGGTCAAGCCGAGTTGTCGCCTCCTGGGGGCGATTGACGACCATTGCGTGAAGCGCATTTCGCATGTCCTGATCCGTGAGGTGGCCGTTATGGGAATCGCATTTCGCATATCGTGCTCGCCCGGCGTCGGCCGTCGGCCGAATCGCATTTCGCATAACGTCTCACGCGGTGTTCTCCGATATCCGAATCGCATTTCGCACATCGCTCCGCACGGGGTTGGTCCGCCCTGATCCGGGACGAGGGCGAGCACCCGTCGCTGGCGTGCTGGCGTCACGTCTGTGCAGTTCAGCGATCCGCGGTGGCGACGCCACCCGGCGTCGACACGCCGCCGGATCATCCTCGCGGAAAAATCTCCGAAAGCCTTACGGGCCCAACTTGGCGTGCAGTACGCTGCGGCGCGAACCGCTGCTGGTGAGCAGGGGGGAAATCGTTCGCAGGGGACGTGAGATGAGCATTCACCATTCTCGATCCGTTAAGTCGGTCCTGGCCGTCGTCGCCGTGGTCGCCGCGCAGTTCGCCGTCGTGGCCGCCTCGCCCGCACAGGCGGCGGCCGCGCCGGCAGCAAGTTTCAGCCCCACCGACGAGACCAAGGTGCCCCACTACTTCGGGCCCTACCCCAACTGGGCGAACAGCCCGCAAGCGCTGGCGGATGCCATCGTCACGCTCCAGAAGGTGGCCCCGGTGCCCGGCTTGGTGGGCAACGCGCTCACCGAGCGTGCCTACGCCACCGACTACGCCACGGCGCCGGGCACCCTGGCCCAGGTGCTCGTCGTGCTCCCGCACGCCAAGCTGCCGGCGGGCACCCTGTCGAACTTCCAGATCTGGAACCAGACCACGCTCGGGGGAAGCCCGAACCCTTCCGCCGGCAACCTCCTGCACGCCTACGTGCTGCGCCCCGACGCGACGGTGCCCAACAAGTACACCGTCGTCTACGACAGCGGCGAGCAGACGGTCCCCGTCCCCAGCGACTCGGCCGGCGAGGTGACGACCTTCGACGTCAGCCCCGCCGTGGCGGTCCAGGCTGACGACGTCATCGGCTTCTACGGCGAGGGTGTCCCGCTGGACACCGGCGGAACCGACGCCGACATCCTGAGCACCCCGGCCTCCGCGGACGCCACGCTGGCGACCGCTGTGGCGCCCGCGCAGGGCGACACCTTGACCGTCGGCGCGGACCCGAACTACCCGCTGTACTCCCAGGACCGGACCTACTCCTTCGCCGCCACGGTCACCCCGACCGATCCCGGGGACGGTGCCGCCGCGACGGCGACGGTCGACCCGAAGACCGGGGGGATCGCCTCGATCGACGTGACGGATCCGGGGTCCGGGTACGCAACCCCGCCCACCGTGTCGATCACCTCCCCGGGCATCACCCCAACCGCGCCGGCGTCCGCCCACGCGAGCATCTCCCCGGGTGTGGTCACGAGCATCGACGTGGCCGAGAAGGGCTTCGGCTTCACCGCGCCGACCGTCGAGCTCAGCGGCGGCAGCCCCAGCACTCCGGCCACGGCCGCGGCGAGCGGAGGCGTCGACGACCTCCGGATCACCGACGGCGGGTCCGGCTACTCGGTGGAGCCCATCGTCCACTTCTCGCTCCCCGACGCGCCCTACTGCGCCAACCCCGGGGAGACGTGTGAGCAGCCCACCGCCAAGGCGACGATGTCGGGGGGTGCCGTCACCGGGATCGAGCTCCTCACCCCCGGCTCGGGCTACGCCCACGCACCGAGCGTCGACATCTACGACGGCGGGAGCCAGAACCTCTCCGGCCCGGCGGCCGTCACGACGACGATCAACGTCACCCGGATCGACATCACCGATGGCGGGGAGGGCTACGACTCCGCCCCCACCGTGACGATCAGCGACAGCGTGGCCCCGGCCGACAAGGGCGCCAGCGCCCTGGCCCAGGTCGCCGTCCTGGGCGCGGTGACCGCCATCACCGTCGACGAGCCCGGCGCCGGCTACCTCACCCCCGGCCTGAAGAAGTTCGTCGACACCCTTCCGGGCGACGGGGCGGCCGAGGCGAACAACCTGGGCCAGTACATCCCGATCGCGGTGCCCGACACGACCACCTACCCCGGCACCGACTACTACGAGATCGCCCTGGTCCAGTACCGCGAGAAGTTCGCACAAGACCTTCCGGCCACGCTGCTGCGCGGCTACGTGCAGATCTCCACCAGCGTCGTCCCGGGCAAGCACGTGGCGCTGGGCAACGCGAACCTCGACCCGTCCAAGCCGGACGCCCCGACCGGCTACTTCGGCGTGGACACCCCCCACTACCTCGGCCCGACCATCGTCGCGACAGAAGAACCGCCCGGTGCGGGTCCTCTTCCGCAACCTGCTGCCGACGGGCAAGGACGGCAACCTCTTCCTGCCGGTCGACACCACCCTCATGGGCTCCGGTGAGGGCCCGAACGCCATGACCCTCGACTCCAACGGGGTTCCGATGGACATGGCGACGGATGAGGGCACCGTCACCGACGGGGTCCGCAACCCGATGTGCGGCGAGGACCCCAAGCCGGCAACGTGCTACAGCGAGAACCGGGCCACGCTGCACCTGCACGGCGGCATCACGCCGTGGATCAGCGACGGCACCCCGCACCAGTGGACCACCCCGGCCGGGGAGATCACCGACTACCCCAAGGGCGTCAGCGTCCAGAACGTCCCGGACATGCCGGACCCCGGCCCGGGCGCGGAGACGTTCTTCTACACCAACCAGCAGAGCGCTCGGCTGCTCTTCTACCACGACCACGCGTGGGGCATCACCCGGCTCAACGTGTACGCCGGCGCAGGCGGCCCCGTACCTGATCACCGACGAGACCGAGAAGAAGCTCGTCGGGCCCGGCGGCGCCCTCGAGGGCGTCGACATGGGCAACTCCGGCCTCGGTCACTCGCTGACCATCGAGGACAAGACCTTCGTGCCCGACGCGGCGACGATGGCGCGGACCGACCCCACCTGGAACTACGACAAGTGGGGTGGCGAAGGCAACCTCTGGGTGCCGCACGTGTACATGCCGGCCCAGAACCCGGGCTCGGCCACCGGCTCCAGCCCGTTCGGGCGGTGGATGTACGGCCCGTGGTTCTGGCCGCCGTCGACGGACCAGAAGTACAAGCCGATCGCGAACCCGTACTACGACCCGTCCTGCGACCCCGACGTCCAGCCGTTCTGCGAGCCCCCGCAGATCCCGTCGACGCCGAACGTCTCGGTCGGCATGGAGGCCTTCAACGACACCCCGATCGTCAACGGCACGGCCTACCCGACGACGACGGTGGACCCGAAGGCCTACCGCTTCCGGATCCTCAACGCGGCCAACGACCGGTTCTGGAACCTGTCCTGGTTCGTCGCCGACCCGACGACGGGCACCCTCAGCGAGGTCGCCCTGAAGAAGTCGGAAGTCGAGGCCGCCCAGAGTGACCCGGTCGTGCAGCCCACCGTCGACCGGGCGCTGAGCCCGGCGGGGCCGGACTGGATCCAGATCGGCAACGACAGCGGGTTCCTGCCTGCTCCGGCGGTCATCCCCGCGGACGACATCACCTACATCACCGACCCGACCCGGTTCGACGTCGGGAACGTGGACCACGGCTCGCTGATCCTGGCTCCGGCCGAGCGCGCCGACGTGGTCGTCGACTTCTCGCAGTACCGCGGGAAGACCCTCATCCTCTACAACGACGCGCCCGCCGCCTTCCCGGCCCGCGTGCCGGGCTACGACTACTACACCGACGACGCGGACCAGACTCCGGTCGGCGCCCCGACGACGCTGCCCGGCTACGGCCCGAACACCCGGACGATCATGCAGGTCAAGGTGTCGACGACGGCGCCGGCCATCGCGTTCGACCGGCCGAACACGACGAACGACAAGATGGGTGCCCTCGAGGCGGCCTTCGCGCCACCACGCCTGACGGCTCGGGCGTCTTCGAGTCCGGCCAGCACCCGGAGATCGTCGGCCAGGCGGCCTACAACTCGGCCTACGGGACCGACTTCGTCGCCACCGGCGACTGCAGCGCGCCGACGAACCCGACGGCGAAGTGCGACGGGTTCGCCCGGATCGACCAGCAGGGTGGCATGCCGTTCAAGTTCGACACCCTGAGCGGCAACCAGATCTCGATCCCGTTGCAACCCAAGGCCATCCACGATGAGCAGAACGCGGTCAGCTTCGACCCGTTCGGACGGATGATGGCCTCCCTCGGCGTCGAGGCGCCTGGGGCGACGCCGTTGCTGCAGAACGTCATCCTCTTCCCGTACGTCAACCCGGCGACGGAGGTCCTGGACGGCTCGGACGAGCCGAGCAGTCTCGACGTGACACCCATATCGACCAATGCCGACGGCACCCAGATCTGGAAGATCACCCACAACGGGGTCGATACGCACCCGATCCACTGGCACCTCTATGACGTCCAGCTGATCAACAGAGTCACGTGGGACAACATCATCATCCCGCCTGATCCGAACGAGCTCGGCTGGAAGGACACGATCAGGGTCAGTCCGCTCGAGGACACCTACGTCGCGGTCCGGCCGATCCTGCCCACGATCCCGTGGGGAGTCCCGGACAGCAAGCGCCCGCTCAACCCGATGATGCCGCTCGGCGCCAAGGGCTCGGTCGCCGGACAGGTCGGCTCAGCCGGCATCGAGGCCGGCTTCAACAACACCGACGTCGACGGCAACCCGATCGACCCGATCGTCAACGAGGTCGTGAACTTCAACTGGGAGTACGTCTGGCACTGCCACATCCTCAGCCACGAGGAGATGGACATGATGCGGCCACAGTCGGTCAAGGCGCCAGAGGCCCTGCCTCAGGCACCGGTGCTGACCGCGCCTGGCGATGGTGTCCTCAACTGGACCGACGCCACACCGGTCGACATGACCGACCCCAACAGCTGGACCCTGACGGGTGCGGCCAAGGGGACGGCCGAGGTCGGCTTCAAGATCCAGCGCGCTGACGTCGGCCACCGCCGGACCAGTTCACCGACCTGGCAAGGCGCTGGCCAACGCGACCACCTTCACGGTCCCCGCCTCGCGGGAACCGGCTACTACCGGGTCGTCGCGTGGAACGCGGCCGGCGAGTCGCCGTCCGACGCCGACCCTGGTCTCCTTCGCCGCTCCCGACGCGCCGACGAACGTGGCCGGGACGCCCGGCACGGCTGGCGGCTCGGTCGACCTGTCGTGGACGGCTCCGGCCAACGACGGTGGCTCGCCGATCACGGGCTACGAGATCCAGAAGAGCCCCGCGACGGGGACCCCGGTCTGGACCGCTGCGGCGACGGTCGACAATGTCACGAGCACGACGGTGACGGGCCTGACCCAGAACGCCGACTACATCTTCCGGGTCCGTGCGATCAACGCAGTCGGCAACGGGTGCGTGGTCCGCTCCTTCGGCGGCGATTCATGCCACCGGCGTGCCTGGTCGGGTGACGGGTGTGGTGGGGTCGAATGCGACGTCGACGTCGATCGATGTGTCGTGGACGGCGCCGTAGATGATGGTGGTTCGCCGATCCCGCAGTACGCGGTGCGGCGGTCTTCGGACGGTGGGGCCACGTGGGCGCCGGGCTACACGTACGTGTCCGGGAGTCCGGCCGGCGACGTCGGCGACGGTGACGGGGCTGACCCCGGGGACGTCGTACGTGTTCCAGGTGGCGGCGCGGAACGCGGTCGGCTGGGCTGGCGTGTGGTCGGCCTCGTCAGCCCCGCGTGAGCACGCTGTCGACGGCGCCGTCCGCGCCGACGAATGTGTCCGGCGTGGCGGGCAACGGCACGGTGGCGTTGACGTGGTCTGCGCCCAGCGACACGGCGGCTCGGCGATCACTGGCTATGGCGTGGACTACTCCAGTGACGGTGGCGCGACGTGGACGACGGCGCTTGCTCCGTCGGCGGGGATGACGGCGACGAGCTACACCGTGACTGGGCTGACCAACGGGACGGCGTACGTGTTCCGGGTGGCCGCGGCGAACGCCATTGGGCACGGGTCCCTGGTCGGCCACCAGCCCTGCCTACACCCCGCACGCGACGGTGCCTGGTCGGCGACGGGTGTGGTGGGGTCGAATGCGACGTCGACGTCGATCGATGTGTCGTGGACGCGCTCCGTTGATGGTGGTTCGCCGATCATGCAGTATGCGGTGCGGCGGTCCTCGGACGGTGGGGCCACGTGGGCGCCGGGTTACACGTACGTGTCCGGGAGTCCGGCCCGACGTCGGTGACGGTGACGGGGCTGACCCCGGGGACGTCGTACGTGTTCCAGGTGGCGGCGCGGAACGCGGTCGGCTGGGCTGGCGTCTGGTCGGCCTCGTCCGCCCCGGTGAGCACGCTGTCGACGTCGGCGCCGTCCGCGCCGACGAACGTGTCCGGTGTGGCGGGTAACGGCACGGTGGCGTTGACATGGTCTGCGCCCAGCAGCACGGCGGCTCGGCGATCACTGGTTATGGTGTGGACTACTCCAGTGACGGTGGCACGACGTGGGCGACGGCGCTTGCTCCGTCGGCGGGGATGACGGCGACGAGCTACACCGTGACCGGGCTGACCAACGGGACGGCGTACGTGTTCCGGGTGGCTGCGGCGAACGCCGTGGGCACGGGTCCCTGGTCGGCCACCAGCCCTGCCTACACCCCGCACGCGACGGTGCCTGGTCTGGCGACGGGTGTGGTGGGGTCGAATGCGACGTCGACGTCGATCGATGTGTCGTGGACGGCGCCGTATGATGGTGGTTCGCCGATCTTGCAGTACGCGGTGCGGCGCTCCTCGGACGGTGGGGCCACGTGGGCGCCGGGCTACACGTATGTGTCCGGGAGTCCGGCACCGACGTCGGTGACGGTGACGGGGCTGACCCCGGGGACGTCGTATGTGTTCCAGGTGGCGGTGAGGAACGCGGTCGGCTGGGCTGGCGTCTGGTCGGCCTCGTCCGCACCAACGGCGACGCTGTGATTCGCACCTGATGGCGTCGGCGCGATGGGTGGGCGGCACCCTCGCCCACCCAATCGACTCCCGGGTAGCGCGCGTTCGCGGGCTAGCTACCATTCCCAAGACGACCCATTGAAAGGCAACGGCATGATTCGACGTGACGCGGCGAGCGCGCTGGCGCTTGCAACCTTCGTCGCCCTCACCGCATTCTTGTCCGGTTGCTCGGCCACGTCGTCTGGGGGCGGAGCGACAGCGGCAACCCAAGACGCTATGTCCGGTACCCCCACGAGTGCGTCGGTTGCCGCGTCACCCACCGCCTCGGAGACCGGGGGTCTGTGCACTGAGGAGTCCATTCTCGCGTCTCTTCCCGAGGGTGCGAAGCTCCAGGAATTCCAGTGCGCGCTGGGGTCGCCCTATATGTGGGCCGCGGCCCGGGTGATGCCGGGACCCAAGGTGTATTTCATGCGGTCGAACAACGGCCCCTGGACCCTGGTGAAGACCAGCCAGGCATGCGGGAGCGGACCCACCCGTGCGCCCGAGGAGCTGACAGCGATCTGCCCCAAGTCGTAGTGACGACGACACAAGATTGCCCGGTGGGGCACCGTCCAGCGAAGCGACCAAATGAATCCCCGATGACTGGGGAGACCTACCGGATTGAAAAGTGCAACGTCGTGATGGGCCGTTCTTGATCGTAGTAGGCGGTCTCGAGTTCGGCTGGGGATGTCGCCGGGAGTACTCGAGCGGTGTATCGAGGAGTCCCGGCTGCATTCCGGGTTCTGAGGAACACGTCAGAGTGCGATGACTTGGCCGCTGGCGGCCGATTCGATGCAGGCCTCGGCGACCCGGACGGTGGTCAGGCCCTGCGCCATCGTGACGATGTCGGCGTCCGCTTGCCAAGCACCGCGTCGCGGAACTGCTCGTGCTCGACGCGCAGCGGCTCGGGCTTGGGGATCGCGTAACGAGTCACGTCACCCTCGGACACGCCACGGAAGTTCGCGATCGCGTCCCAAGTGTTCGATCGAGCCGTTCGCGTGGAACGTCAGGTCGGCAGTCAGCGTGTCCGCCACGAACGCGCCCGTCTCGCCGGTGATGATCGTGACGCGCTCCTTCAAGGGCGACAGCCAGTTCACGAGATGGTTGGCCACCGTTCCGTCGGACAGCTGGCCGACGACTGCGACCATGTCCTCGTGCTCGCGGCCCGACCGGTACGCCGTGCGCGCGGCGACGGACGTGAACTCCTGCTGCGTCACCCACGCGGTCAGGTCGATGTCGTGGGTGCCGAGGTCCTTGACCACGCCGACATCCGCGATGCGGGCGGGGAAAGGGCCCTGCCGGCGGGTGGCCACCTGGTAGACGTCGCCGAGCTCGCCGGCCTCGAGCCGTGGCCCGCGCCTGCTGCAGTGCCGGGTTGTAGCGCTCGATGTGGCCGACGGCGCCCGACCAGCCCGGCGTCTCGAACGCCTCGACGAGCGCTGTCGCCGCAGGGGTGTCCTGGGCCAGCGGCTTCTCGATCAGGGCGTGGACCCCGCCGCGGCCAGGGCCAGGCCGACCTCTTCGTGAAAGACCGTGGGCACCGCCACCATGCAGTAGTCGATGCCGGGCTCGATGAGCTCCTCGATGTCGCCACGACGGGGCGGCCGCCGGACGACGCCGTGGACGTCACCACCGGGGTCGGCGACGGCGACGAGGTCGACGCCCGCGAGGCTGGCCAGCACGCGGGCGTGGTGGCGGCCCATCATGCCGAGGCCGATCAGTCCTGCGCGCAGGTTCGCCATGTCAGGCACCTGCCTTCGCGAGGGTGTTGACGGCCGTCACGATGCGCTCGAGGTCCCCCTGGGCAGAGAGGGGTGCACCGGCAGGGACAGGCACTCGCGCGGCGGCCCGCTCGGTCTCGGGCAGGTCGACGTCGGCACTGGAACGGCGCCGAGCCGGTGGTTCGGCATCGGGTAGAACATGCCTGAACCGATGCTGTACTCCTCGCGCAAGGCCGCGGCGAAGCCGTCGCGGTCCTCGGGAACCCGCACCGTGTACTGGTGGTAGACGTGCACCGCACCGTCAGCGACGGGAGGCGTCGTGACGCCTTCGAGATGGTCGGTCGAGGAACGCCGCGTTCTCCTGGCGTCGTGCGGTCCAGGCATCGACCTTGGTCAGCTGGACCCGACCGATCGCGGCGTGGATGTCGGTCATCCGGTTGTTGAAGCCGACGACCTCGTTCTGGTACTGCCGCTCCATGCCCTGGTTGCGGTAGTAGGCGCATGAGGCGCTCGACCTCGGCATCGGCGACCGAGACCATGCCGCCTTCGCCGGACGTCATGTTCTTGGTCGGGTAGAGCGAGAACATGGCGAAGGTGCCGAACGAGCCCGACGGGGGTCCCGTCGAGGGAGGCGCCGTGCGCCTGCGCGGCATCCTCGAAGATCTTCAGGCCGTGCCGCGTCCGCGATCGCCTGAGTCGCGGCCATCTCGGCCGGATGGCCGTAGAGGTGCACCGGCATGATGCCGACGGTGCGCTCGGTGATGCGCGGCCTCCACGGCGGCGGGTCAGAGGCAGAAGTCGTCGGCGTCGATGTCGGCGAAGACCGGCGTGGCGCCGGTCAGCGCGACCGAGTTGGCAGTCGCCGCGAAAGTGAACGACGGGACGATCACCTCGTCGCCGGCCCTGACACCGCTCGCGAGCAGGCCCAGTGCAGGCCCGAGGTGCCCGAGTTCACCGCCACGCAGGCGCGACCGAGACCGAAGTGCTCGGCGAACTCCTGCTCGAAGGCCGCACCTCGGGGCCCTGCGCGAGCATGCCGCTGCGCAGGACACGGTCGACGGCGGCGCGCTCCTCGTCACCGATGAGCGGCTTGGCCGGGGGGATGAAGTCGTTCACCGGGCTGTCCTCCGCGAGGACTGTCGTCGTGTTCCGTGATACGTTCGCCGGTGGTGGGACACACGCCAAGTGCCGGGTCCTGGCCCGGGCTCGAGCGGCACCCCGGCGCGGCCCACCCAGCCGATACGGCGGGCCGGCGACGCCGGCGACGAGCGCGAAGTCGGGAACATCCCGAGTCACGACGGACCCGGCGGCGACCAGCGCCCACCGCCCGATCGTGACCGGGGCGACACACACCGACCGCGCCCCGATCGAGGCGCCTTCCCGGCAGGTGACCCCGACGGGTTCCCAGTCCTCGCCGCGCTTGAGCGGCCATCCGGAGTGACCGCCCGCGGGTAGTGGTCGTTGGTGAAGACGACGGCCGGGCCGACGAACACACCGTCCTCGAGGACGGCCGGCTCGTAGACCAAGGCGTAGTTCTGCACCTTGCAGTTGTCGCCCATCCGGACACCGGTGCCGATGTAGGCGCCCCGGCCGATGATGCAGTTCTCGCCCAGAACAGCGTCCTCACGCACCTGGGCCAGATGCCACACGGAGGACCCGTCTCCGATGGTCGGCGCACCGGCAAACGTCTGCAGAGTCGACGATTCGGGTGGCCATCAGACGCGCTCCTCGCCTGTCCGACGACCAGGAAGCGGGTATCCGGGGAACGTTGTCCCGGTCCAGGATCCCGCGGCCATCGACGACGACCCTGACGCCGGGAAGGTCGCCGCGCGGACAGGTCCGATACTCGGCATGGTCGGCCTGGACGATGACAACGTCGACCGGTCGCCCAGTGTGTAGGGCTCCCAGCCGAAGTCGGCGCAGCTCATCGCGCGTGTACATGGGGTCGTGGACTACACCGTGCGCACCCGCGTCACGCAGCGCGTCTACCGTCGGCGAAGACGCCCGGAGAACGCCGTCTCCTTGACGCCCCCGCGGTATGACGGCGCCGAGCACGACCACCCGCAGCCGGTGAGGTCGCCACCGGCTGCAGCGACGGCGAGCCCGACGGTGTAGGCGGGCATCGCCGCGTTGGCCTCGCGCGCGGCACGCACCACCGTGGCGTCCGGGTCGTTCCAGAGGTACAGGCGCGGGTACACCGGGATGCAGTGACCGCCGACCGCGATGCCCGGGCGGTGGATGTGGCTGTACGGCTGGGAGTTGCTCGCCTCGATGACTTGGTGGACGTCGATGCCCTGCGGCCGCGAAGCGCCGAACTGGTTGGCGAGGCCGATGTTGACGTCGCGGTACGTGGTCTCTGCGAGCTTGGCCATCTCGGCGCCTCGGCGGAGCCGAGGTCCCAGACGCCGTTGCCGCGCTCGAGGTCGGGCCGCTCGTCGAACTGGAGCACGGTCTCGTAGAACTCGACCGCACGGGCCGCGCCCTCCGGGCCAGGCCACCCACAAGCTTGGGGTACTCGCGCAGGTCGGCGAAGACCCGCCCCGTCAGGACGCGCTCGGGCGAGAAGACCAGATGGAAGTCCTGGCCTTCCACCAGCCCGGAGGCCTCCTCGAGTCGTGGCTTCCACCGCGTCCGGGTCGTGCCGACAGGGAGGGTGGTCTCGTAGACGACGAGTGTGCCCGGCTGGAGACCGCGACCGATGTCCTCGGTCGCAGAGTCCATCATGCTGAAGTCGGGCCGAGCATCGTCATCGACGAACAAGCGGGACAACCACGACGACGACGTCGCTGCCTGCGACGGCCTCCGTAGTGCTGGCAGCCGCGGTCAGGCTGCCAGCGTCGACCACTTGCCTGAGGTAGTCGTCGAGGTGGGCCTCACCCGGGAACGGAGCGCTGCCGGAGTTCACCGCCTGGACCGTGGCAGCATTCACATCGGCCCCGAAGACCCGACAGCCGGAGCGAGCGAACTGCACGGCCAGCGGTAGCCCGATCTTTCCCAGCCCGACGACAGTGACTCTCACAAATCCTCCCATCACCCCGAACGGCTTTCGATCTTTGCATGCTCGCTCGATGTCCGCCGAATCGGGTCGGCAGGGAATGGGCGTACCGACAGCCAGCCGCGGGGCTTCCCGGCCCCGCTTGTTCCTCGGCGGCCGGCTGGCCCTGGACGGCGATGAGCTCGCCGTCGATCGTGTCGGAGTCGGCCACGAGCCGCTCCGCGACCGGCGCGAAGATCGCGGCGAGGGCCGCGTCCTCGGTCTGCGCCGCGAGCTCTTGCGCCCAGTACCGCGCGAGCCAGAAGTGGCTGCCGCGGTTGTCGATTTGAGCGACCCGCCGCGCGGGTGACGGCGAGCTTGACCCAGTCGCGGATCGGGGCGTCCTTGGTCTGGCAGGCCCGCCAGATGTCGCCGGCCTCCACGTCGTGGGACATGAGGACCTCGCCGGCCTGGTTGACCACCTCGACCCGGCCCGCGGCGTCCATCTCGAAGGTCTTGTCGTGGCTGTCGTACTCCTCGGCCTCTGGGCCATGAGGCCGACGTTGGGCACCGAGCCCATGCTCGTCGGGTCGAAGGCGCCGTGCGCCCGGCAGGCCACGATGACGGCCTGGTAGACGCCGGAGTGATCGTGGCCATGGTCGTTCTCGGCGCTCCACGGTGGTGGCGGTCATCTTGACGTCAAGACAACTCCTTGATGGGGCCAAGCCCTGGTTGGAAGTCGGGCCGCCCGGCGGTTGCCTCTCCAGTCTCGACTAGGCTCGCCCCGAGACTGACAGAGAGGTGGTCCCTGGCAATGAGGCCTCCGATTGGCAGAGTTGCAGGTGACGTCGTGGGCCGCGGTTCGGCGAGGCTCGACGCGTGACCAGTTCCTTTCGTCGTGGCGTGTTGGCAATATCCGGGGGGGCTGCGGTTGCCCAAATAGTGATCGTCGCGAGTTCCCCAATCTTAACGCGAATTTATGACGCCGACTCCTTCGGCGTGTTGACCGCCTTCACCGCCATTGTTTCGGTCTTAGCCTCGGTCATGGCGGCACGGATTGAGATGTTAGTCCCGATCGTCGAGGATGAAACGCACGCAGCGGAGGTGGCTCGCTCGGGCGTTCTCGTCGCGTTAACCGCGGGCGTGGTTGTCTCGGTTGTGGCCGAAGTTGTCGTCCGCAGATTTGACGCATCTCTCGGTATGCGCGCTGTCGAAACTTGGATTTGGGCCGCGCCTCTGGTCGCTTCTGCAGCTACCATGTTTATGGTCCTCAACCAATGGGCTGTCCGGCGCGCAAGATTTGGAGCTATCGGTGTGCGCCACTCGCTTCGGGCCATGCTGACCGTGGCCGTACAAGTCCTCGCTGGTATTCGTTCTCACGGGGCTGGTGGCCTGCTGCTCGGCCTTGGGGTTGGCCACGCAGCTGGCGCCGCAGTCATGCTTCGCGGATCCGGCCTCGGGGGCCCTAAGGCTTGGGTCGGGAGTCGTCCGATCAGGGTCTTGCGAGAGTTCAAGGGCGCCTGCTTCCGGTTGAGCATTGCCGCGCTATTTAACGTGGGAGGCACTCAGGTGCCCTTGTTGATCTTCTCTGCTGCATACCCCGCTTCGGTCGTCGGGTGGCTGGGACTGACGCAGAGAACCCTGGCCCTCCCGGTGACGGTAATCGGAACTGCAGTCGCACAGGTATTCGTTTCTGCAGCCGCTTCGAGAGCGCGGACGGGGGGGCAACTCCGGGCGCTCTTCGGCGCTACGAGCAGACGCCTAGCCGTACTTGCCGCGGGTCTGGCGCTAGTCGTTGGTTTGGGCGGGCCCGCTCTGTTCTCCTTCGTGTTCGGACCTGCATGGGAGCCTGCGGGACAATTCGCTCGACTAATGGTTCTCGGCGTAAGTGCCCAGCTCGTGGCGGTGCCACTGTCCCAAACCCTGATTCTTGCCGGTAGGAGCGATCTCCAGCTTACTTGGGATGTTCTGCGCTTCGTTTCCACGACAGGCGTAGTGGGAGTTGTTATCATAGCCGATGGCTCGCCGGACCTTGCAGTGGCGGTCTTTGGAGTTTCCATGGCATTCACCTACGGTGCTCAATGGCTCCTGTGCCGGTCTGTCTTGGACCGTTGGGAGCAGCCCATCAAATCTCTAGGCGAGACAGCAGAATGAACCGACGGCCAATTGTCGCTCACGTGACCACAGCACATCCACCCGATGACGTTCGGATCCGACACAAAGAGTGCGCAGCCATGCGCGACGGGGGGTACGACGTACACCTTGTCGCTCGCGGACCTCTTACAGACCAGGACGGCATTACTCATCACGTGCTGGAAGGTCAGGTGGGCGCAACCAGGATCAACCGTGTCTTGCGAGGGGCCTGGCTTGCCTGGGGCATCCTGAAAAGGATCCAGCCCAGCGTAGTTCACGTTCACGATCCGGAGTTGATCCTATTCGCGGCGCTGTGGAAAATATCTCACCGGTGTGTCGTCATTTACGACGCACATGAATTCCTCCCCAAGCAAGTGCAAGGAAAGGACCATATCCCCGCCCCCTTGCGCCCAATCATGGCCGTCGCTGCACGCATACTAGAGAGGTTTGCCGCCAAGATGCTGGACGGCATCGTCGTCGCTGTGCCGTTGATGCTCAATGAATTCGGCTCCGCCAAGTCGGTCTGTCTTGTGCAGAACTTCCCTTGGTCGCGGGATTTTCCATCACCCTCCCCTGCCCCCCGACAAGGTCGCCTCGCTTACGTTGGGGCAGTCAGCGTCGGTCGCGGCATTGACGTGATGCTAAAGGTTGTCGAGATGGTCCCGTCGTCGTCGCTGATCCTAGCCGGGCCTGCGCAGCCTGCCGAGCTCGAAGACAGAATCAAGGCGCGAGATCGTGTCGCATACCTTGGGCGCGTGCCTCCGTCAATGGTTCCCGAGGTTCTGGCCGATGCTGATGTGGGAATGTGCGTCCTTCTGCCCTTGCCCAACTACTTGAACGCCCAGTCCACGAAGATATTTGAATACATGGCAGCGGGGCGCCCAATAGTATATTCAAACTTCCCACGGTGGATCGAGCAGCTCGCGCCTACCGGCTGCGGGATAGCCGTAGATCCGCAGAGCCCGGAGGCAGTGAAAGATGCGGTGTCGCAACTGATAGCTGACCCCCGTTTGGCTGCTCGGATGGGGGCTGAGGCCCGGCGAGCGTTTGAAACCAAGTTCTCGTTCGATGCCGAGGGCACGAAGCTTGTAGCGTGGGTTGAGACGCTTTCTAGATCGCGGACTGAGTAGACCTTGACCTTGAGGTGGGTCCTGAACGGGCCGGGGTGGCCGGCTCCTCGAAGCTGACTGGCATGTCACTGGCTGTGTCTTATGGGTGGCCAGGGTTGACTAGTGCAAGCCCAAGTGACGGAGTGCCGGTGGTTGTCGAACGTTGCGGAGGCTGGAGGCGTTGCGCATTCGCTGCGCGAAGCGGTCCTGACAAGCGGGCTGCTTGGAGGCCCTCGGTACTCTTGCGGGGGCGATTGTCCGAGAGACTCCGGTCCTCCGCCTTCGGAGAAGCTCGACCCAGACGTGCGTGGTGGACGCATTCATCGACGAGCACCCAGCCCGGTGTGGGGCGAGCTTACAGGAGCTCTGTAACGGGGCGTGTCGGGCTCTCATGCAGCACGGCGTCCAGTCGCCCCTGACTCGTGCCACTTGATGGGCCGCTGCGTTTTGCCCTGGCGTTTGTGCTGGTCAGGGGGTTGTGCTCGGGGTGATTGACACACCCCGGTGCTGAGTAGAGTCCGCGTTTGTGGTGTTCGTGCGTCGGGTCCCGGGCCGTTCGGGGAGCACGAAGGTGCAGCTCGCGGAGCGGCGGGCGGGTCGGGACGTGGTCTTGGACCACGTGGGGACGGCACGGTCGGAGGCCGAGCTGGCGGTGCTGATGGCCGAGGCCAACCGGCGGCTACGGCCCGGTCAGGGGGTGCTGGACCTGGGCGTCGACGGCGCGCCAGCGCCTGGTCGGCCGGGAGTGATCACGGGGAAGCGCTCGACGTTGCTGTGGCGGGTGCTCGAGGGGGTGTACGACCGGCTCGGGTTCGACGCCGTCGCCGATGAGGCGTTCAAGCAGCTGGTGCTGGCCCGGATCATCGAGCCCACGAGCAAGGCCGACTCGATCCGGGTGCTGGACGAGGTCGGCGTCGAGCATGCCTCGCTGCGGACCGTGTTCCGGTCGCTGGCCCGGGCCCAGCAGCGCGGGTACCGGGACACGCTCGCCGCAGCCTGCTACGCGCACGCCTCGGTGGCCGGGGATCTGTCCTTGGTGCTGTACGACGTGACCACGCTGTACTTCGAGGCCGAGAACGAGGACGAGCTGCGCAAGGTCGGCTACTCCAAGGAACGCCGCGTGGACCCCCAGGTCGTGGTCGGGCTGCTGGTCGACCGGGGCGGGTTCCCCCTCGAGATCGGCTGCTTCGAGGGCAACAAGGCCGAGACCCTCACGTTGTTGCCGGTCATCCGGGCCTTCCAGGACCGGCACGCCCTCGAGGGCCTGGTGGTGGTCGCCGACGCCGGGATGCTCTCGGCGGCCAACCTGCGCGAGCTCGACGAGGCCGGGTTGAAGTTCATCGTCGGCTCGAGGGTCACCAAGGCCCCCAAGGACCTGGAGTCGCACTTCCGCTGGCACGGCGACGCGTTCACCGACGGGCAGGTCATCGACACGATCACCCCACGCCATGGTGGCCGGCGTGCCGAGAACGACCCGAAGGTCAAGGCCGAACCGGCCTGGGACCCCGCCGGGCACGCTGGGTCGTGGCGGGCGGTGTGGGCCTACTGCGCGAAGCGTGCGGCCCGGGACGCCAAGACGTTGACCTCTGCAGGAGAACCGCGCCAAGGCCGTCATCGCCGGCGAGAAGACCGCCCGCACCCCACGGTTCGTCACCACCGCCGGCAGGGCGCTCACCCTCGACGAGAAGTCCCTCGCCCGGGCCCGGTCACTGGTCGGGCTGAAGGGGTACGTCACCAACATCCGCGCCCCGGTGATGCCCGCGGGGGAGGTGATCGCCAGCTACCACGACCTGTGGCGGGTCGAGCAGTCGTTCCGGATGTCCAAGACCGACCTGCGCGCCCGGCCGATGTTCCACCACACCCGCGACGCGATCGAGGCCCACCTCACGATCGTGTTCGCCGCCCTGGCCGTGGCCCGCTACCTCCAGGACGCCACCGGCATGAGCGTCAAGAAGATCGTCCGCACCCTGCGACCGCTCCAGCAGATCACCGTCCAGATCGCCGGGCACGACCACCTCGCCGAGGACCCGCTCACCGACACCGCCAGATCCATCCTGAACGACCTCGGCCTTCGGCCTCAGTGACACACCCCGGTGGCACGAGTCAGGCCTGTGGGTTGTTGAACGTTGCGGAGGTGGAGGCGGGCATTCCCTGCGCGAGGATCCTGAAAGAGGTCTCCTTAGGCCGCCTCCGGTCTTGAGGGCGGCGATTGTCTCGAAGAGGCCTCGTGGAGAAGCTTGACCCAGACGTGACTGGTGCGCATCTATACGCAGCCAGCTGTGACGGCGGCACAGGAGCTCTGTCGGGCGTGTCGGGCTCTCATGCAGCACGGCGTCCAGTCGCCCGGACGTGCCGCTAGGGCGCCGGACCCGCTCGTCCTCGGCGTCACGCAGTCCGGAGCCTGCACCGGTAGAGTCGATCGGTCGGTGCGGCCGGGGCTAGAGGCAGGGGTTGCCCGCGACCCGAGTGATCTGGCGCCGTTCAAACGGGCTCGTCGCGTACGAGCGCGGGTGAGGGGTGCGAGGCGCGAGTCAGGTTGATGAGGGTGAGGGAAGGGGGCAAGGCCCCCGAGCCGCAGGGCTTCTAGCTGTACTGACCGGGGAGGTTGGTCGAGCGGATGTGATCCGCGCGTTTGAGTGACCTGGGAGGGCCTCCCGCGGTGGAGTGGAACTGCTCAAGGTTCACTTCGCCAAACAGCAGGCCCTCGTCCCACGCTAACGCGGCTCATCCCAAACGAGGGTGTAGGCGTGGTCTGAAGCCGCCGGTCTCGAGTAGGGATCTGGCGATGTAGTTGGTCAGGTTGCGGAAGCCGAGGGCGGAGCCGCGGAGGTGCTCGAGGCGCCCGTTGAGCGCCTCGGCGGGGCCGTTGCTGGTGCCGGGCCGGTCGAGGTAGGCCAGGACGTCGCCGGCGCGCTGGTTCAGGGTCCGGCCGAGCCGGCGCAGCTCGGTCAGCGCGGCGGGGACGCCCTGGCGCAGGCAGTCGATCAGCGCTGCCATCACCGCGCGTGCTCGCCCCGGTCGGGTTCGCGGTAGGCGGCGATCATCCGCTGATAGACACCCCAGGTCGCCTCGACCTCGACGTGCCCGGGGTCGGCGAACAGGATCATGAGCCGCTCGCGCTGCCGGTCGGTGAGCAGGTCCTCGCCGGTGTGCAGGGTCCGCCTGGCCCGGTACAGCGGGTCGCCGGCGAGGCCGCGGTGGCCATGGAGCTCCTGCTGGACCCGGCGGCGGCACCGGTCCACCGCCTCCCCGGCCAGGCGCACGACGTGGAACGGGTCCATCACCGCGACCGCGTCGGGCAGCTCCTCGGCGGCGGCGGTCTTGAACCCGGTGAACCCGTCCATCGCCACGACCTCCACCAGGTCGCGCCACGCCGCGGGACGGGCGGCCAGCCAGGCCTTGAACGCGGCCTTGGAGCGGCCGGGCACCATGTCCAGCAGCCGTGCCGGGCCGGTGCCGTCGCGGATCGGGGTCAGGTCGATGACCACGGTGACGTACTTGTCGCCGTGGCCGGTGTGTCGCCACACGTGTTCGTCGACCCCGACCACGGCGACCCCCTCGAACCGGCCCGCGTCCTCGATCAGGACCCGGCGCCCCTCAGCCAGGACCGCGTCGTTGGCGGTGTCCCACGCGACCGCGAGCCCCTCGGCGACCCGGGCCACGCTCAGGTGCTGGACCACCAGCGCCCGCAGCGCCCACGACAGCCCGGCCCGGGAGATCTTCGCCCGCGGCGGCGCTGCGCTCGTGGTGTCCTGCCGCCACACGTGCCCACACCCCGAGCACCGGTACCGGCGCACCGTGACCAGCAGCGTCGTCGGGCGCCACCCGAACGGCTCATGCGCCAGCCGGCGGCGCACAGTGTCCCGCGACACGCCCTGCTCCCCGCAGCGATGGCACCAGTCATCAGGTTCGAGGACCCGGCAGGCCAGGACGGCCCGGCCCGGCTCCAGCCGCTGGCCGGTCACCTCCAACCCCAGCTCGTCGAGGCGGCAGAACTTGCTCAGGTCAGGGCTGGCGAAGGTAGCGTCAGACACGTCGAGGTCTTCCGGATGAGGCGCGTAGGAACCCTCATCCTCGGGAGGCCTCGACCTCTAACCCGGCACCGACGCGCCCCCCATCACGAGGGGCCTACACCCCGGATTGGGATGAGCCGCTAACGCTGCCCTGACCCCTCGTGCCCGCCTTCGGGTTGCCCAGTTCGTCGTCGACCAGCAGGTGCCCATCGCGGAGGTCGCCGCCCGGTTCCAGGTGTCCTGGCTGACGGTGAAGCGGTGGGTGGTCCGCTACGCCGCCGGTGAGTCGATGGACGACCGGTCCAGCCGGCCGCACCGGATGCCCACGAAGACGCCGCCGGCGACGACGAAGCGGATCGTGTCGCTGCGGATGCGTCACCGCCTCGGCCCGGTCCAGCTGGCTCCGCTGGTCGGTGTGGCGCCCTCGACGGTCCACCGCGTCCTGACCCGCTGCCGACTCAACCGGCTGTCCCATGTCGACGCGCCACCGGGGAACCGGTCCGCCGCTACGAGCATGACCATCCCGGTTCGATGATGCAGGTGGACGTCAAGAAGTCGGGAACGTCCCTGACGGCGGCGGGTGGCGCTACGTCGGCCGGCGCCAGGGCGAAAGAACCGGGCCGCGACCCCGGCAAGCCAAGAACCGCCACGACGACCTGAAATGGGCACGCCTACGTGCACACCGTCATCGACGACCACTCCCGTGTCGCCTACGCCGAGATCCACGATGACGAGACCGCCGTCACCGCCACCGCCGTCCTGCGCCGCGCCGTCGCATGGTTCGCCGCCCGAGGAGTCGCCACCGAGCACGTCCTGTCGGACAACGGCTCCCCCTATCGCTCCCACGTGTGGCGGGACACCTGCGCGCGATCTCGGCATCAAGCACCCCCGCACCCGGCCCTACCGGCCACAGACCAACGGCAAGATCGAACGCTTCCACCGGACCATGTCCGACGGCTGGGGCTACGCCCGCTGCTACACCTCAGAGAGCGAACGCCGCGACGCCCTGCCAGCATGGCTCCACCGGTACAACCAGCACCGGCCCCACACCGCCTGCGGGAACAAGCCACCGGTCACCCGGTTGATCAACCTCCCGAGTCAGTACATCTAGTAGTCTGATCTCAAGTACCTCGACATGGGTCAACCTCCGGCATGCGCCCTGCGTCGAACTTCGCCCACCGGCAACGCGCCCACCTCCGCGCGACGTTCACTCGGACGAACACGTCGAGGTCGAGCTTGCCCAACTAAGTGCACCAACAGGCACGCGAAGCCTACCCCCAGGGCATCCACGCCGCCGGCCGCGCCATCGCGGAGAAGATCACCGAGAGGGCTGCGCACCTGCCCCCCCCCAAGGTGCTGCGCCTCGGGGCTGCTCTGCGTCGATGGCGCAGCGGGTTCCTCGGCTACTTCGACACCCGCGGCGCACCCGACGTCGGCAAAGAAGCCCTCGACGGGATCATCGAGCTCCAACGGCGCAAGTCCCGTGGCGTGCACAACCGACAGAAGCCCCCGGGCCTGCATGATCCTCAGACGCCGATAGGCCACTTTCATGGTCACACGCTCGTCGGCGAAGCCCCTCCTAACCAAGGGAGACTTCTTTGATTCGGTTCGGGTCACGTGCGCGACCACTATTCCGACCATGAGCAGGCTTCTCTGGACTCCGAATTGGTCAACGCGGCGCCCGACTGCTGGGCGTGGGTGCGCTAAGACTGCCAGCCCTGTTCGACGCAGAACTGGGGCTCCCCTCTCCGCGCGGCAACGAGGCAGCGACGAGGATTCCTGCGAGAAGCCCGTGGGTCAGTATGGCTGTAACATGGGCTCGCGTTGCTGATCGCGATCGTAGGCATCGCAAATAATGCGCACAGATAGGCCAAGCGGAAGCCCAACACTCGCGTCGTCCACCAGCCACATGATCACGGCGAAGACAACCGCCTCAATATAGATTCCTACGTATCCAAGAGACAGAAGTAGCCGTGTCCCAGCAATGAAACATTCGCTGCGGTTTCTGTGTTTCCCACGAAGATTTCCCCGACGAGATGTGTCGGACTGAGCCCGTTGGCATACGGGTTAGAAAGAAAGGGAAGAACCGAATCTGAGAAGTTGGTTTTCGGTCATTTTGGAACACGGCCACGTAGGCTGCCGCCAGCGCTCCGGGCACCACGATGAATCGTCGAATCAGCAGTGAACTGGCAGTAATCCCTCCTAGGAGTTTGTCAACGGCCAGGGCAGCAAGCGAACTCAGAGAGACACCTATTAGGACCAGACTGCCACTCGGGTATTTATAGCGCCGGAATAGCCACCCGACGGCTAGAACGGCGGCGATCGAGAAAAGGACCGTCTTCTGGCCGGTGCTCATGTAGATTAGCAGTTGCCCGGCCGCCCCAAGCAAGAGAAGTCCTGTGCGATGCGCATTATTCCGCGAGCCATCAGGAGAGGGTTGATTATGTTCTCCTGAACCGGAAGCAGATATCCGAGAAGCGGGAGTGATGTGTAGGTCTGACTCAGTCCTTCCCGGGCGACATACACATCGGTTATCGAGAGGTACCGCAGATGTAGGCCATTGAAGAGTCCGAGTAGGGCGTACACCAGGAATGAGTACGCAAAGAGGAGGAGCCACAAATGGGGACCAATTGAAAGATGCAGTTTAGGGGAGATGTTCCTCGGTCCCGCAAGGATGATTAGTCGGGCAAGAACAACCGCAGCTGAGCAGTGCACTCCAAGCCATGTTGACTCGGTCACCCCTAAGATTGGAATCCATTGAGCGAGCAGCGTGGCCGGCGCGACGCACAGGACGAAGAAGAGCCAGAGGATGAAGTCGGAAGGTCTGCGGATATTCGCCGGAAGGAGGATGGCGACAATGACTACCAGCGCAACCGCGATACTCGTCCCTGTGGGATCCGGTGATCGAAAGCCAAGACCTTGATAGGCAAAGGTCTGACTGATAGTGTCGCGAAGAGCCCAAAAGAGCAGCAAGGAATATCCTGCAGCAGCGCCGGCGCGCAGGCTGGACTCTCGAGTTCTTTGGCCACACGTGGACTGCGCACAGGGACACCCTATCTGAGTATGCAACTGTCTGAGGTTTGGGATGCCGATGCCCAGATGCGCTGCCCGAGGGTGGCCTCGTGTTCGAGGCGCCCGACCGACTGGTCGTCGCGCCGCCGGAGGGGCAGTTCGTTCGAGCCACCTGACCCTTCTGTTGGAGAAGCGCGAAGAAGGACTCATTGGCGGCGTTGCCCGCGCTGGTGCCGACCTGTCCCCTGGGCTCCACCAGTTGGTATTCGCGCATCGCGCCGAGGTACAACTTCCCTTCACTGGTCAAAGACTCGGTGAAACACCGGTCAGCTTCAACTGGTTCGGGGTGCCGCAGTGAAGTCACGCCGAACGTGGTCCTGCGCTGGCGGAACCGGTCGCGCCCTGTTGCCGAGCGCCTCGTATCGAATACGTTCCACAAGCCGTTATCCGAGCAGACCTTCCAGGGGCGGTTCGGTCTGACATCGCTTGGCCGGCGTCGGCGCCTGTTCGGCTGCAGGCGATGCTCCAACTCCGGATTGTCGACGTGGATCTCAAACAGAACGTTCGCCCGGCACGCCGCGACAGGGTCGGGCTCCGGCGCCGGCGAGGTGAGCTATCGGTACTACGGCTGGCCAGCGACCTTAAGCACCCGACACGTCACCGTCACGCGCACCTCGTTGACGTGCAGCTCGCGTAGAGCAGGAAATCACTTTGGGGGCTCATCCCAAACGAGGGTGTAGCAACCGCTGGCGCGTCGGTGGCCGGGTAGGGGTCGAGGCCTTCCCATGATGGGAGTTCTCACGCTGCCCATCGGGAAGACCTCGACGTGTCTGACGCTACCTTCGCTTGCCCCGACCTGACCACGTTCTGTCATCTGGACGAGCTCGGCCTGGAGGTGACCGGGCAACGGCTGGAGCCCGATCGTGCGGTGCTCGCTTGTCGGGTCGAGGAGCCGGATGACTGGTGCCATCGCTGTGGGGAGCAGGGGGTCCCGCGGGACACGGTGGTGCGGCGGCTGGCGCACGAGCCGTTCGGGTGGCGCCCGACGACGCTGCTGATCACGGTCCGCCGGTACCGGTGCACCGGCTGCGGGCACGTGTGGCGCCAGGACACCACGAGGGCGGCGGAGCCGCGGGCGAAGATCTCCCGGGCCGGGCTGCGGTGGGCGCTTCAGGCCCTGGTGGTGCAGCACCTGACGGTGGCCCGGGTCGCTGAGGGGCTGGCGGTCGCGTGGGACACCGCCAACGACGCGGTCCTGGCCGAGGGGCGCCGCGTCCTGATCGAGGACACGGGCCGGTTCGAGGGGGTTGCCGTGCTCGGTGTCGATGAGCACGTGTGGCGGCACACCCGCAAGGGTGACAAGTACGTCACCGTGGTCATCGACCTCACCCCGATCCGCGACGGCACCGGCCCAGCACGCCTGCTGGACATGGTCGCCGGCCGCTCCAAGGCGGCGTTCAAGACCTGGCTCGCCGCCCGTCCACAAGCGTGGCGTGACCGGGTGGAGGTGGTGGCGATGGACGGGTTCACCGGGTTCAAGACCGCCGCCGCCGAAGAGCTGCCCGGCGCGGTGGCGGTGATGGACCCGTTCCACGTCGTCCGTCTCGCCGGTGACGCCCTGGACCGGTGCCGCCGCCGCGTCCAGCAAGAGCTCCACGGCCACCGCGGCCTGGCCGGCGACCCGCTGTACCGCGCCAGGCGGACCCTGCACACCGGAGAAGACCTCCTCACCGACCGCCAGCGAGAACGGCTCATGACGCTGTTCGCCGTCGATGACCATGTGGAGGTCGAGGCCACCTGGGGGATCTACCAGCGGATGATCGCCGCCTACCGCGACCCCGACCGGACCCGAGCCCGTGAGGCGATGACCGCCCTGATCGACTGCCTGCGCGAGGGCGTCCCCGCCGCCCTGAGCGAGCTCCGGCGCCTCGGTCGGACCCTGACCCAACGCGCCGGTGACGTGCTGGCCTACTTCGACCGGCCCGGCACCAGCAACGGCCCCACCGAGGCGCTCAACGGCCGGCTCGAGCACCTGCGCGGCTCCGCCCTCGGCTTCCGCAACCTCACCAACTACATCGCCAGATCACTGCTCGAGACCGGCGGCTTCAGACCCCAGCTACACCCTCGTTTGGGATGACCACTGAGCAGTTCCTGGCCATTGCGGCCCCAGGACTGCCGTCGGCGGTGAGCCGTCAAACATGTCTTATCCCCACTTCGAGTGAGCCAATGGGTCCAACGTGCCCGATCTCTGGACTCGGCTGTGATGCTCGACAAACCTCTCCCGCGTTGCTCACCACCGGCAAGCCCGCGGACATTAGTCGAATACTTCGTTGGGGCTCATGCCGGAGCCATATCGTCCAGATCATTGAACGATGAGATCCCGATGGTGCATGATTGTAAAGGTCGCATCAAGTCGTCTTTGGCGACGGGGCGAGAATCAACGTTCGCGAGGAACTGTCACGGGCACGAGCTTCGAGTCGAGGCTTTTTGGGGCCATCGCCAACCAGTAGGAAAACCGTCACCTCTGCAAGGCAGACGCCGCCTGAAGAAACTCATCCAATCCGATCCTTGGGGCCGTGAGCCCGGCGAAGATTGCCGTTGGTTGCCCGGGTTCGTCTCGCTTGGCGATGTCGGCAGACTCGGCCCCGTTCGGGATAACGTGGTACGAGGCAAGGTTCGCTCCCCTGCTTTCCAAGTGGGGTTCCCACCCCGGCGTGACGCCGACGATGGCGTCAGCGCGGCGATAAAGAAGAAGCTCTCAAGCGCGGATAGAAGCCTGTACGAGTTCCCACCCTGCCGCATGAGACCTGCAGCTACGAATGACTCTGGCCATAGATCCCGTACCTCTAGGATGAAGGGTACGCGTCGGGCCCGCGCGACGATCCAGCCACCGAGTGGCGCAAGCAGGTGAGGTGTTGAGGCGTAGACCGCGTCGAGCGGGCGAGAGAGCATGCCGATCCATGTTGTCTGCAGGACATAGGAAAGCCAGGTGACAAGCCGCTGCCACACACCGCCGTGTTGGACCGGCACCGGAACTAGACGAAAGAGTGGATCAGCAGTCTTGTAGCGCCGTTGTGTGTAGTGGTTTCTGTTGCCCGCGATGATTCTCGCGTCCCAGCCTGGGATGCGAGAAAAGATATCGGCATGGCGTGTGCCCCCGCCTTCGCTGCGGGGAAGGGCGAACTGGTTGAGCACTAGGACACGCGGACTCATCTCGCTGGGATACCTTTCACGGTCATCGCTTCTGGCACGTCCCGCACAACAAGGGCGGCGGCTCCGACCACGGCAGATTGCCCGACGGTCAAGCCTTGGAGGACCGCGGAGTGGGTCCCTAGCATCGATTCGGCACTCAGCGTCACGTTGCCCGAAATCGCCACCAGGGGGTTGACCGTGACGTAGTCGTGGAGCGTGGAGTCGTGACCGACTGTGCTGTTCAAGTTGAGGTGAACGTGTCGCCCCGTGGTGATGTTCGTCGTTAGTCGAACACCTGGGCAGAGGATGGTGCCGTCGCCGAGAGACACCTCAGCGCCCATCGAGGCGGTGGGATGGACCAATTCTGGCGCGGACCATCCGAGGGCAGTCAGTTCGCTGTCGATGCGCCGCCGGACTGCGCCTGACCCTATTCCGATGAGGAAGTGCGCTGGCTTCATCGAACGGAGGCTGTCCAGCCCTCCGACCACCGTCGACCCACGCGCCGTGACGCGGGCTAGGTCGGCCTCGCTGGGAGAATCGTCGGCGAACCCCACGAGATTCCACGTGGAGGCCGCAGCATTCACTGCGTCGACCACGTCGGCGACCTCGCGTCCGAAGCCGCCGCAGCCGATGATGAAGAGGTCTTTCATGGCGTCCTGTCTCCGCTGACCCTGGTCCTCACTTCGGAACGCGTCGTGCCCAGAAACTCCGGCATCGTCGCCGTCCCTCCGGCCGAGATACCTTCACGACGGAGGACTGCGCGCACCGTTCGGGCGATGATCCGCATGTCGCCAAGAATCGTATGGGTATCGACATACTCGACGTCGAGGGCCAGGCGGCGCTCCCACGTCGTTGCGTTGCGCCCCTCGACCTGGGCCAGCCCGGTCAAGCCCGGTCGTACCATATGGCGGCGGCGCTGTTCCGGCGTGTACCGCTCCAGGTACTGCACGAGGAGCGGCCGAGGCCCGACCAGCGACATGTCGCCGCGCACGACGTTGAGCAGGGCCGGCAGCTCATCTAGGCTCGTCGAGCGGAGCACAGCCCCGAGACGGGTCATCCGGTCGTCGTCGGTGAGCAGGCCCCGCGCGGGGTCCAGTGGCAGCATCGTGCGGAACTTCAACATCACGAAGGGCTGCTCGTGGAGCCCCGGACGCTCCTGGCGGAAGAGCACCGGCGCCCCGAGGCGGAACCGCACCACGAGGGCCACCACCGCCTGGATGGGCAGGCTGATGAGGAGCGCGGGAACCCCGAAGGCGAGATCCATCGCGCGCTTGGAGTCAGGCACGCGCGGCCACCGCCTCGACGCGGCGCGCCTGCACAGACTCGAGAAGAGCGGCGACCACGCGGCCGACATCCGAGTCGCTGAGCGCGGATCCGCTGGGCAGGGCCAGACCGGATCGGAAGAGGTGCTCGCTCTCGCCGGTGACGAAAGCGCGGCATGAGGCGTGGACAGGTTGGAGGTGCATCGGCTTCCACAGGTGGCGGCTCTCGATGTTCCTCGCCTCCAGATCGCGGACGACCGCGTCCGGTGACACCTCAGGTGGGAGCACGATCGTGGTCAGCCAGTGGTTGTCGTCACTCGCGCCTCCGTCGCTACGGCCGAGGAGCCGCAGCCCGGGACATCGGCCAGAGCCTCGGCGTAGCGCTCCCGGATCTGGCGACGCCGGGCGATCATCTCGTCGAGGCGCTGGAGCTGGGCGACGCCGAGGGCGGCCAGGACGTTCGAGAGCCGGTAGTTGTACCCGATCCGAGTGTGCTCGTACCACGGTGCGGGGTCCCGTGCCTGGGTCGAGAGTGCCGGGCGCCCGACGAGCTGCCGTCGTCGCTGAGCAGCATCCCGCCGCCCGAGGTCGTCATGATCTTGTTGCCGTTGAACGACAGGGCCGCGACGCGACCGAAGGAGCCCGCGGCCCGGCCGGCGTGCTCGCCCCCAGCGACTCCGCGGCATCCTCCACCAGCGGGATGCCGCGTCGCTGCAGCTCGGGCGCGAGCGTGCTGTAGTCGGCGCACCGCCCGAAGAGATCGACCGCCATGACCGCGGCGACGTCAGCGCCCTCCTCGACCAGCGTGTCCACGGCGTGCAACAACAGCGCCACGTCGACGTTCCCGTCGGCAGGGTCGGAGTCGACGAGGACGAGGTCAGCACCCGTGTAGGCGACCGCGTTGGCGGAGGCAGCGAAGGTCATCGACGGGACGATGACCGTGCGTCCAGGGCCGGCCCCGAGTTCGAGTAGCGCCAGGTGCAGTGCCGCGGTGCCTGATGAGAGCGCGAGGGCGCCCGCCACGCCGACCCGCTCGGCCACCTCTCGCTCGAAGCGGTCGACCATCGGGCCCAGGGGAGCGACCCAGCCAGAGCGGATTGCCTCGAGGACGAGCTGCTCCTCGAGATCGGTGACGTGCGCCTTGGACAGGTGTATCCGTTCCGTCATGCAGAGACCTTTGGTCATCGCTCGACTGGTCGAGCATCCAGGCGCCGGGCCTGCTCGCTGGCGAGCGGCTCTGACGTCACCCGCAGCCGCCGGCGACAGGGCCGGGACGGTCACCTGGGTGATCAGGAGCGGGTGGCTCGAGGCCGTGACCTCCTCGCCCGGTGTGAAGAGCTCCTCGGAGAGCTTCTCGCCCGGCCGCAGGCCCGTGAAGACGATGTCGACGTCCTTTCGCCCCGACATGCGGATCATCGTCCGCGCGACGTCGACGATCTTCACCGGTGTCCCCATGTCGAGGACCATGACCTCGCCGCCCGTGCCGATGGCCCCCGCCTGGAGGACGAGCTGGCAGGCCTCCGGGATGAGCATGAAGTAGCGCTCGACCTCAGGGTGGGTCACCGTGACGGGGCCGCCATTCCGGATCTGCTCGGCGAAGGCGACGACGACGGAGCCGCGGGAGCCGAGGACGTTGCCGAACCGGACGCTGATGTACCGGGCCTCGGGCACCTCACCGTCGACAGCGGCCGTGAGCCGCTCGGCGATCCGCTTCGACCACCCGAGGACGCAGGTCGGGCGGGCCGCCTTGTCGGTGGAGATGTTGACGAAGGTCGAGACCCCGACCCCCCGCGCCGCCTCGAGCACGTTGAGCGTGCCGACGACGTTGGTCTTGAGGGCTTCTGCAGGGAACCGCTCGAGCAGGGTCAGGTGCTTGAGGGCGGCCGCGTGGAAGACGACATCCGGCCGGACCCTCGCGAACACGGCGCGCACGGCATCGGCGTCCCGGATGTCGCAGAGCACGAGGGAGTCGGAGTCCAGAAGCGCCCGGCCCTCGATCGACATCTGGGTCGCGTGCAGCCCCGACTCGTCGCGGTCGAGCATGTAGAGCTGCGCCGGGGGAGAAGCGGGTGATCTGCCGGCACAGCTCGGAGCCGATCGACCCCCCCGCCCCGGTGACGAGGACCCGCTTGCCGGTGAGGTGCTCCGAGATGGTGGCCGTGTCGAGGTCGACGGGCTGTCGGCCGAGGAGGTCGGCGACGTCGAGGTCGCGCAGGTCGGAGGCGCCGACGGTACCGCCGATCAGCTCGCCGACGGGCGGCAGGATGAGGACCGAGAGGCCGGCATCGGCGGCGAGGGAGGACAGCCCACGCACGGTCTCCGAGGTGGCGCTGGGGATCGCGATCGCGAGCGTGTCGGCCTCGTACCGCTCGGCCACCGATGCCATGTCGCGGCGGGTGCCGCGGACGCGGACCCCGGAGATGGTGAGGCGGCGCTTGCGGGGGTCGTCGTCGAGGGCGGCGACCGGGACCATGCCGCTGGCCGGGTCGCGGACGAGGCCCTCGATGAGCAGCCGGCCACCGTAGCCGGCGCCGAAGACGACGACGCGGCGGGTGCCGGTCGCGGCCTCGGCCTGCCGGTGGGTGCGCCGGGAGCGGACGACGAAGCGGGCGGCGCCCATCCCGATGAGCGCCATCGCCGTGCTCGTCAGGGGGACGCTACGGGGCAGGTCGATGACCTCGAACCCGAGCTCGAGCGTGGTGAGCACGGCGCCCGTGGCCACGGTCGTTCGACCCAGGTCGAAGACCTCCTCGAAGGAGCCCAGCTCGTGCCCGATCGCGTACGGCCCCAGCACCCAACCGAGCGAGAGCTGCACGCAGACCGCGACCACGGCGCCGGCCACGAGGCCGGGCAGCCACGGCATCGTCAGATCGAAGTCGAGCCGGAGCCAGCATCGCGAAGGTCAGGCTGAGCACCCAGATGAGCGAGTCGGCGAGGCTCCAGAGGACTCGGGTGGGCCTCAGTGCGTCGGCATCACTGGTCATCGTGTCGGCGTCCCCACCCTTGTGTGACTGTCACGGTCTGCGTCCCAGGTGTCCGGGGCTGGGCCACCGGCGGCGTGCGCACACGATGCATCGGCTGACCGACATCGGCCCACGACGCGCACGTGGCTAGAGTGGGTCATCCCCAGCGACCGGACCTCAGGAGGATACAGCAGTGCCTCCCGGGACGCCGAAAGGCACGCTCCTCGTCGTGTGCACCGGCAACGTGTGCCGATCGCCGTACATCGAGCGGCGACTCGCGCAGGAGCTGGCCGGTACGGGCATCCTCGTGCGCTCCGCGGGCACCCGGGCGCTTGACGGCCAGGACATGGATCCGGGCGTGCGTTCCCTGCTCGAGCGACGAGGGGCCGACACCGGGGGCTTCCGGGCACGGCCGCTGACGCCACACCTCGTCGCGGAGGCAGACCTCGTCGTCGCCGCGGCCCGGGAGCACCGACGAGCCGCTGCCCGGCTCGAGCCGTCGGCCCTGCGGCGCACCATGGTGCTGGGTGACCTCGCCGACCTGACCCGGGGCCTCCCGCCCGAGGACCTCGCGAGCCGAGGAAGGAACCCCGTCGAGCGGGTCGCGAAGGCCGCAGCGCTGCGCCGCTCGGCCGTGAGCGCCCGGCCCGACCCCGACATCCCCGACCCGTACGGGGGCCCGGCCAGCGCGTTCGAGGCGATGGCGACCCGGGTGGAGGACGCCCTGCTTGCCGCTCGTCGCGGCCCTGCGCGGGGCGCTGCAGCGCTAGGACGTGCGGACGCGCCGCCGCTCGCGGCGGGTCTCCGCCCCCGCAGGCGCGTCGTGCGAGTACTCGTACTGCTGGTAGGCCCCCGCGTGGCGAGCCGGGACGCGGTTGACGAGCACACCGAGCACCCGCCCCGAGACGGTCTCGAGAGACGCGATGCTGCGACGGAGCTGGTCCTTGTGGACGATGCCGGAGCCGACGACCATGATGGCGCCGTCGGCCACCGTGGCCAGGACGGCCGGGTCCGTGACGGGCAGGGCGGGTGGAGCGTCGATGACGACGTAGTCGAAGCGGTTGCGCAGCTCGGCCAGCAGCCGCTGCATCGCGGTGGAGCCGAGGAGCTCGGACGGGTTCGGGGGGATCGCTCCGGCGCCGAGGACCCAGAGGTTGCTGTCGCCGTAGCGCTGGATGAGGTCGATGACCTCGGACCGGCCGATCAGCGCGTCGGTGAGACCGACGCCGCCCTCGAGGCCCAGGTACTCGACGACCCGGGGGCGCCGCATGTCACCCTCGACGAGGCACACCCGGGCGCCGCCCTGCGCCAGGCTCAGCGCCGAGGTTGGCCGCGCTCGTGCTCTTCCCCTCGCCGGCGAGCGAGGAGGTGACGACGATCGTGCGCGGGTGGTTCGCGGCGTCGACGAACTGCAGGTTGGTCCGCATCGACCGGAACGCCTCGGCGCGTGGCGAGCGCGGGTCGATCTCGACGATGAGCGGGCGGGCGTGTGCCTCCTCGTCGTACGCGACGGTGCCGAGGACCGGGAGGTCGGTCACCTCGGCGACGTCGTCGGCGTTCTTGACGGTCGTGTCCATCATCTCGCGGACCACCGCGGCGGCGAGGCCGAGGAGGAGCCCGAGGACCACGCCGAGCGCGATGTTGCGCAGCGGCCGCGGGCTGACCGGCGACTCGGGAGTCGTCGGGGGCTGGATCACGGTCACCTTCACCGGGCTGGGCTTGCCGTCGGCGGGTGCCTCGAGCTCGCTGACGGCCGAGGGGAACTCCTCGGCGACGGCCTGGGCGATGTCGCGGGCCACCTGTGGGTCCGCCTCGCGGACGGCCACCTCGATGATGACGGTGTCGGGCGGCGTCGTCACCGAGATGTCGCCGGACAGGTCGCGGGTGATGCCGGTGGCGTCGGCGACGGGCCCGAGGATGCGCGGGGTCGTCAGCAGCTGGGCGTAGGACTTGACCCGTTGCTGGGTGAAGGTGTTGCCCTGCTGGAGGGCGGAGTTGTCGTTCCCGCCGCTCGTCGAGACGAAGAACTGGGTCGTCGACTCGTAGATCTTCGTCGCGGTGAGGGTGAGCCCGGCCGCGAGCCCGACGACGACGAGAACCACCCCGACGATGAGGCGCCACCGCCGACGCACGACCGTCAGGTAGTCCTGCAGCTCCACTCCAACTCCCCATGACGTCGCGCGGCCAGGCGCGTACCGAATGACGCCGTCATGCTAGCCGCCGACGGGGCCGGGCGCGTCCGGGGCGGCCCGCGGTCGGCGTCCGTCGACGTGGCGCTGATCGGCACGCGAGCCGCTCGTCGGCTTGGAGTTGTCGCGCCCCTCGGCCATGCTGTCGGGCATGCGCGAGCTGCGATGGGGGACGATCGGCCTCGTCGCCCTGCTCGCCGTCGACCTCGTCCTCGTCGTCGCCGCCGTGTGGCCGAGCAGCGCGCCGGCCGTCTCGGCCGCGGGCGCCTCGGCCGGTGGTTCGACCGCCCCGGTGGAGTCCCCCCAGGCCACCGCCACCGCCTCCGCGAGCACCTCGCCGACCCCCTCCCCGAGCCCGACGGCCGTCGACGCCGTCCCGCTGACCCGCCTCGTCGCGAGCGTGGGCCGGCAGGTCGCCTGGGTCGTCGACACCGGCTCGTGCGACCAGCGGGGCACGGTGCGCGTCACGACCGACGGCGGCGCGTCGTGGACCAAGCACGCGGCTCCCGGCTACGTCACCCGGGTCCGTCCGTCGAGTGCGTCCGCGGCCTTCACCGTCGGGGGCGGCGACGGCTGCTCGTTCGTCCTCTGGTCCACGTCCGACGGGGGCGGATCGTGGAGCGGGCCGCAGTCGGCCCAGGCCGCGTGGGGTCGCTCGCCGACCGACCCGACCCTCGTCGAGAGGCCGGGCGGCGACCCGGTGCGAGCGTGCGCCCGGGGCGCCGACGTCGTCGACCTCACCGGGTCCGACCGCGCCAACGCCGCGGTCCTCTGCTCCGACGGGCGGGTCCGGGAGACCTCGAACGGTGGGGGCGCCTGGCGCACCGTCGTCGAGCGCGACGGTGCCCTGGCCCTGAGCTGGGGCGGTGGCGGCAGTGGCGTGCTCGCGGGAACCGGGGACGGGTGCGAGGGCGTGCTCGTCGTGCCCGTCGAGGCCGGCACGGCGGGCACGCCCACCTGTGTCGAGAAGCTGACGCCCGTCGCGGGTGAGGTCGCCGTCTCGCAGGGTGGTGGCGGGCTCTGGCTCGTGGCCGGCGACCAGGTCGCGACGGCGTCCTCCCCGGACGGTCCGTGGACGGTGGTCGCGGGTTCCGTGGGCTGACGGCCGGCAGGTCCCGACGGGTGCGGGTGTCGGACGATGCGGCGGGCTCGTCTGAGGCGGCACGGTCTGAGAGGGTGTCGGGGTGGAGCTACGCAGGGTGGCACCCGCCGTGGCGCTGGGTGCGCTCCTCGTGGTCGACGCGGTGCTCATCTCGTGGGCGTTGCGGCCGGCCCCGGCGGAGGTGGTCGACGCCGTGGTGTCGACGCGCTCCCCGACGCCCTCGGCGACGTCCGGGTCACCGTCGCCGTCCGCGACCGCGCCGTCGCCCTCCCCGTCGCCGAGCGCGCCGTCGCTCGAGGTGCGGCCGTTGACCCGGCTCGTCGCCGCGTCGGGCTCGCGGGCGGCGTGGGTCGCCGACACCGGCTCGTGCGACAAGCCCGGCCGGATCCGGGTGACGACCGACGGTGGGGCCTCGTGGTCGACGCGTGCTGCACCGGCCGAGGTCCTGCGCGTCCGGGCGCAGTCGCCGACCGCGGCCTTCGTCACCGGTGGGGACGCCGACTGCCGGCTGCGCCTGTGGTCCACCTCCGACGGAGGCAGCTCGTGGAGCGGAGCGCAGTCGGCGGCCCGGGCGTGGTCACGCACCCCGGGCGACGCGACGACCGTCCACCTCCCCAGCGGCACCACGACCGCGCCCTGCGCCGACGGTGCCGACGTCGTCGACCTCGCCGGCCTCGACACGAGGACGGCGCTCGTGCTGTGCGAGACCGGGCAGGTGCGCAGCACCGGCGACGCCGGCGCCTCGTGGGCCACGGCGTTCACGGTCGAGGACGCGCTCGCGATCGGGATCGCCCCCGACGGCTCGGCCGGGGTCGTCGTCCGCGCCGACGCGGGGTGCGACGGGGTCGTCGCCGTGGCCGTCCGCAACGGCGAGCCCGTCCTGCCGGGCACGTGCGTGGAGTCCTCGCCGCGCTCGGGCCGGGTGGCGGTGGCCTCCAGCGGCACCCGGTGGTGGCTCGTCGCCGGGGACGAGGTGTTCACCTCCGACGGTGCCGAGGGCCCGTGGACGCCCACGGACGGGTCGCTCGCGAAGGGATGATCCGCCCCCGCCGGGGCCGTCCGGCGGGCGCTCGCGCACAATGACGCCGTGCTCGTCGTCTCCGCGAACGTCAACGGCATCCGCGCGGCCCTGCGCCGGGGTGGGGTGCGGTGGCTCGAGGAGTCCGGTGCCGACGTCGTGACGCTGCAGGAGGTCCGTGCGGACGACGCCCAGCTGCGAGCGGCGCTCGCCGGCACGGCCCTCGAGGGGTGGGCGATCGCCCACGTGCCGGCCGGCGCCCGGGGCCGGTCCGGAGTCGCGGTGCTGACCCCGCACGAGGTCGCGGACGTGCGGACCGACGTGGGGGAGGAGTTCGAGGGCTCCGGCCGCTGGGTCGAGGCCGACGTCGTCGTCGACGGGCATCCGGTCACGGTCGCGTCGGCCTACGTCCACACCGGCGAGGCCGGGACGCCACGCCAGGAGGAGAAGTACCGCTTCCTCGCTGCGATCGGGGACCGGCTCGCGGCGTGGGCCGACGACGGGCGCGACGCGGTCCTCACCGGCGACCTCAACATCGCCCACCGCGCCGAGGACCTGAAGAACTGGAAGGGGAACCGGGGCAAGGCCGGCTTCCTCCCCGAGGAGCAGGCCCATCTCGACCGGTGGATGGCCGAGCACGGCATCGTCGACGTCCAGCGCCGCCTGCACGGGCCCGGCCCGGGGCCGTACACGTGGTGGTCGTGGCGGGGCAAGGCCTTCGACAACGACGCCGGCTGGCGGATCGACTACCAGCTGGCGACGGCGCCCCTGGCCGGGCGTGCGGTGCGGGCCGAGGTGGGCCGGGCGGCGGAGTACGCCCTCCGGTGGAGCGACCACGCCCCGGTGCTCGTCGAGTACGCGCACTGACCGGCTCGGTCGCGGCCGGGAGCACCGACACCGCCGAGGGTGCGACCGGCGCGGGAGGGCGGCTCAGGCGTCGCGGGCGGCCGGGCCGCCGGCCGTGACGACGAACGTGCGCGGTTCACGCCATCCGCGCTCGGCGAAGGCCGCACGGACCGCCGCTTCGGCCGTCTCCACGTCGGTCTCGGGCAGGACGGCGACCGACGAGCCGCCGAAGCCGCCGCCGGTCATCCGGGCCCCGAGCGCCCCGGAGCGCCGGGCGACCTCGACCGAGACGTCGAGCTCCTCGCAGCTCACCTCGTAGTCGTCGCGGAGCGAGGCGTGCGAGGCGTCGAAGATCCGACCGAGTCCGGGGAGGTCGTCCGCACGCAGCGCCGCGACGGCGGAGCGGACCCGGGCGATCTCGGTGACGACGTGCCGCGTGCGCCGGACCAGCTCGTCGTCGGAGAGGCGGGCCAGCGCGGCGTCCAGGCCCGCCGGGTCGACGTCCCGCAGCGACCTCACCCCGAGCTCCTCGGCGGCCCGTTCGCAGGCCGCCCGCCGCCGGCCGTACTGCCCGTCGGCGAGCGCGTGCTCGGCGCGGGTGTCCGTGACGAGCAGGACGTGCCCGTCGAGGTCGACCGGGACGTGCTCGGTGGAGCCGTCGCGGCAGTCGAGCAGCAGCGCGTGCCCGGGTCGGCAGAGCAGGGCCGCCGACTGGTCCATACCGCCCGTCGGGGCGCCGGCCACCTCGTTCTCGGCGCGCACGCACGCCCGGGCCAGGCGGGCCCGCGCCCCGTCGTCGGCCATCAGCCCGAGCCCGAAGAGGTCGCTCGCCGCTGCGCCGACGGCGCACTCGAGGGCCGCCGAGCTCGACAGCCCCGCCCCCAGGGGAACGGCGCCGTCGACGGTCACGTCGAGCCCCCCGACCCGGTGGCCGCCCTCCCGCAGCGCCCACAGCACCCCGGCCACGTACGCGACCCACCCGGTGGGTCGCCCCGGACCGACCTCGTCGAGCGCCACCTGCACCGTCTCCCCGCCCTGCAGCGAGTGCACGCGGAGCACGTCGTCGTCGCGGCGGGAGCACGCCGCGGCGGTCCGCAGCGGCAGCGCGACCGGCAGCACGAGGCCCTCGTTGTAGTCGGTGTGCTCCCCGATGAGGTTGACCCGGCCGGGTGCCGACCACACCCCGTCGGGGTCGACGCCGTGGACCTGGCGGTGGGTGTCGGCTGCCCGGCTCATGCCGGCGAGTCTAGGGACGCCGGGCTTGGCACAATGGGGCACATGCCCACCCAGCCCTCCTCCGCTGACGCACGCCCGCGCATCCTCTCCGGGATGCAGCCGACGAGCGACTCGCTCCACCTCGGCAACTACCTCGGTGCGCTCGTCAACTGGGTCCGGCTGCAGGACGACTTCGACGCCTACTACTTCGTCGCCGACCTCCACGCGCTCACCGTCCCCACCGAACCGGAGGTGCTGCGCCGCCGGACCCGCGTGACCGCCGCCCAGTTCATCGCCGGAGGCGTCGACCCCGACCGCTCGGCCGTCTTCTGCCAGAGCCACATCACGGCACACGCCGAGCTGGGCTGGGTCATGAACTGCCTCACCGGTTTCGGGGAGGCCAGCCGGATGACGCAGTTCAAGGACAAGACCGCCCGCGGCCAGAGCGCCACCGTCGGGCTGTTCACCTACCCGATGCTCATGGCGGCCGACATCCTCATGTACGACGCCGCGTACGTGCCGGTCGGCGAGGACCAGCGCCAGCACCTCGAGATCACCCGCGACCTCGCGACCCGGTTCAACACCCGCTTCGGCGAGACGCTCGTCGTCCCCGACGCCTACATCGTCAAGGAGTCGGCGCGGGTCATGGACCTGCAGGACCCCACGTCGAAGATGAGCAAGTCGACCAGCTCGCCGAAGGGCCTCATCGACCTCATGGACGACCCCGGCAGGATCGCGAAGAACATCCGCTCGGCGGTCACCGACACCGAGGCCGAGGTGCGCTACGACCCCGAGGCCAAGCCGGGCGTGTCGAACCTGCTCGTCATGCACTCGGTCCTCTCCGGGACCCCGATCGCCGACCTCGAGGTCGCATTCGCCGGCCGCGGCTACGGCGACCTCAAGAAGGAGGTCGCCGACGTCGTCGTCGAGGCGCTGACCCCGTTCCAGGACCGGATGAAGCAGCTCCTCGACGACCCCGCCGAGCTCGACCGCCTCATTGCGGCGGGCGCCGCCCGGGCCGCGGAGGTCGCCGAGGCGACGATGGCCCGGGTCCGGGAGGCGGTCGGCCTCCTCCCGGCGGCCCGCTTGTAGGGTCGGGGCCATGCCGATCCACGGCGTCGCCGTCACCATCCCCGAGCCCTGGGGCAGCCACCTGCAGAGGTCGCGGGAGGACTTCGGCGACCCCGCGGCCTCGGCCATCCCCCCGCACGTCACCCTCCTGCCCCCGACGCCGCTCGAGGGCGAGCTGCTGCCGCGCTTCCTCGAGCACCTCGCCGCGGTGTGCTCGCTGGCGCAGCCCTTCGACATGGTCCTCGCCGGGACCGGCACCTTCCGGCCGGTGTCGCCCGTCGTCTTCGTCCAGGTGTCCAAGGGCATCTCCGCCTGCGAGCGGCTCGAGCGGGCCGTGCGCTCGGGCCCGGTCACGAGGACCCTCGAGTTCCCCTACCACCCGCACGTCACCATCGCCCACCACCTCGACGACGAGGCCCTCGACCGGGCCTTCGAGGGACTCGCCGACTTCCGGGCGGCGTTCCGGGTCAGCAGCGTCGAGCTCTACCACCACGACACCGACGGCGTCTGGCGGGTGATGGACACCTTCACCCTCGGTGGCCCGGGCCGGCGGGCCGACGACGACCTCGGCTGACCGGTCCGACCGTGCCGGGTCCTCCCGGCGGTGATGACGGCGGGCCCCGGCGACCGTGGTCGTGCGGGTGGGGGCGGGTGAGCCGATAGCCTCCCGGGCATGGCAGCGATCGAGGGGTTCTGGGCCGTCGTCCCGGCCGGCGGGGCGGGGACCCGCCTGTGGCCACTGAGCCGCGCGGCCCACCCCAAGTTCCTCCTCGACCTCACCTCGAGCGGCAGGTCGCTGCTCCAGGCGACGGTGGACCGGCTCGAGCCCCTCACCGCCGGCCGGGTCGTCGTCGTGACCGGGCGGGCGCACGCCGACGCCGTGCGTGCGCAGCTCCCCGGCCTCGACCCCGGGCGCGTCCTCGCCGAGCCGGCGCCGCGCGACTCGATGGCCGCGATCGGGCTCGCCGCCGCGACGGTGGAGCGCCTCGACCCCGGGGCCGTCATCGGCTCCTTCGCCGCCGACCACGTCATCCCCGATGCCGACGCCTTCGCGACCGTGGTCCGCGAGGCGGTGGAGGTGGCCGGGCACGGCCACCTCGTGACCGTCGGCATCGAGCCGACCCACCCCG
Source organism: uncultured Actinomycetota bacterium (assembly GCA_963730165.1). Lineage (GTDB taxonomy): Bacteria > Actinomycetota > Actinomycetes > Actinomycetales > Dermatophilaceae > DASSQJ01. Next base: position 286,263 of record CAVSQS010000005.1, on the reverse strand, counting down.
CCACCGGCTTCGGCTACATCCGCGCCGGCGACCCGCTCCCGGGCGCTCCCACGGCGCTGCGCGTCCGCCGCTTCGTCGAGAAGCCGGACGCCGAGCGGGCCGCCGAGTACGTCGCATCCGGGGAGTACCGCTGGAACGCCGGCATGTTCGTCGTCCGTGCGGCGACCCTGCTCGACCTGCTCGGCCGGTGGCACCCGGAGCTCGCCGCGGGGCTGCGGGCCATCGCCGCCGATCCGTCGAGGCTCGAGGAGCTGTGGCCGGGCCTGGAGAAGATCGCCATCGACCACGCGGTGGCCGAGCCGGCGGCCGACGCCGGTCAGGTCGTCGTCGTCCCGGCGCCGTTCGCCTGGGACGACGTCGGCGACTTCGCGAGCATCGCCGCGCTGCTGCCCCCGGGGGAGAACGGCGTGACGGTTCTCGGTGACGCGGGCGACGTCACCGCCGTCGACGCCTCGGGCGTCGTCGTCCCGGCGGCCGGTCGCCGGGTGGCCGTCGTCGGAGTCGAGGACGTCGTCGTCGTCGACACCCCCGACGCGGTGCTCGTCACGTCGCGGGCCCGCGCCCAGGACGTCAAGCGCGTCGTCGACGCCCTCAGGGCCGCGGGCCGCACCGACCTCACCTGACCCCCAGCCCACCCGACTGATTGCGAATCCCCCACCTCCAGGCGCCCGACGGTGGCTCGCTGACGTGGGTGATTCGCAATGAGTCGCGGGGGAGGGGGGACGGGGGGCCTGGGAGTGGGTCAGGCGGCGGATGGGTCCGGGAGTGGGTCAGGCGGCGTCGCGCTGCCGGTAGGCCAGGCCCCCGCCGGCGACGAACCCCGCCGCGATCACCGTCATCACCCCGGCCGCGAGGGCCGCGAAGTCCCCGCCGGGCAGCTGGCTGAGGTGGGTGAACGGGGACACGTCGATGAGCCACTGCGGGAGCTCCATCGTCGGGCCGAGCTCGGCGACGACGAAGCCGACGAGCAGGACCGCCCACGCGAACGGTGCGAACCGCGGGTTCCACCCGACGAGCAGGGCCCCGATGCCGATGAGCAGCCAGATCGCGGGAAGCGTGGAGAGGAAGGCTCCGACCGTCTGGCCCACCCCGGGCGCCGTCGCGCTGGCCCGGCCTCCCGCGATGCCGACCGCGACGCCCACGACGGTCATGAACAGCGTCGTCGCCGCCACCGCGACGACGACGTGGGCGAGGTACCAGCGGGGCCGGGTCGTCGGGGTCGCGAGCACCGCCTCACCGAGGCCCGAACGCTCCGACGCGCCGAGCCGCAGGACGAGCGCGATCCCGGCCGCCGCGACGGCGACGGCGATGAACTTCGTCTCGGTCGCGAGGAAGATGTCCTCCACGGTCCCCGCCGAGCCGCCGAGCTGCTCGAGGAACTGCTTCATCTGCGGGTTGTCGACGAGGTCGCCGACCGCTCCGAGGAGCGACCCGATGACGGCGCCGCCGAGGACCAGCCCGACGACCCAGCCGATGAGCGTGCCCGTGGCGAGCCGGGTGACGAGCCCGAGCGGGCTGGAGAGCAGGGCCCGGGCCCGCGCCCGCCCGGCGCGGGTCGGGAGGAGCCCAGCGCCCAGGTCGCGCCGGTCGAGGACGACGAGGGCCGACCCGATGCCGGCGACGAGCACCCCGACGCCGAGGAGGAGGACCCACATCCGGTCCTGCCCGAACGGCTCGACCCGACCGGCCCAGCCGAGGGGGGAGAGCCAGCCGAGCCAGCGGACCGCGTCGGAGTCGGCGGCGTCCGCGGCCGCCCGCACGATGTAGGCGAGGCCGAGGAACCCGAAGGCCAGCCCGCCGGCCCCGCGGGTCGTCGACGCGAGCTGGACCGCGAGCGCCGTGACGCCGATCTGGGCGAGCCCGGCGGTCGACCACGCGACGCCGAAGGCGAGCGACCCGGCCGGGTCCATCCCGATGGCGATCATCCCGGCGGTCGAGAGGGCGCTGGCGAGCAGGACCGCGACGAGTGCGACCGACACGGCGGCGGCGAGCGGGGCCCAGCGGCCGACGGCACCGGCCCCCACGAGCTCGAGCCGGCCCTCCTCCTCCTCGGTGCGGGTGTGTCGGCGGACGATGACCAGGCCGAGGATCGCGGTGAGGACCGCGCCCATCATCACCGTCTTGAAGACGGCCAGGGCGTCGGCGTTGGCCGCGCTGATCGGGCCGTACATCGCGATGACGGCGGGGTTGCTGACGATCTCGGCGAGCCCCTGCGCGGCCGAGGCCTGGTCGGGGAAGAGCGCTCGGGTCGCCTGGGCCGAGCCGACCGAGAGGAGCACGAGCCCGAGGACGCTCGTCGGCACGATGATGCGGTCTCGGCGCCACGCGAGCCGGTGGAGCTGGCCGAAGCCTGCCAGGTGGTCGGTCATGCCGGCGCCTCCTCCGGGGCGGGCTCGGGCCTGGCGGCCTCGTCCTGGTAGCGGGCGAGGAAGAGCTCCTCGAGCGTGGGTGGCTGGCTCGTCAGCGCGCTGAGGCCGCGTCCGGCGAGGGCGCCGACGAGCCCGCCGAGGTGCTCGGGGTCGACGGTGCAGCGCAGCGTGGAGCCGTCGACGACGACGTCGTGGGTTCCCGGCCAGCCCTCGACCTCGGCGACGCTCGGGACCTCGCGCAGCTCGGCGTGCACGGTCGTGCGCGTGAGGTGGCGCAGCTCGGCGAGCGACCCGGAGTCGACGACCCGGCCGGAGCGCACGATGCTCACGCGGTCGCAGGCGCGCTCGACCTCGCTGAGGATGTGGCTCGAGAGCAGGACGGTGCGGCCGCGCTCGCGCAGGTGGGCGAGCTCGTCCTGGAACACCTGCTCCATCAGCGGGTCCAGGCCCGAGGTCGGCTCGTCGAGGAGGAGGACCGGGGCGTCGCTCGCCAGGGCGGCGATCAGGGCGACCTTCTGCCGGTTGCCCTTGCTGTAGGCCTTGCCCTTCTTCGTCTCGTCGAGCTCGAACCGGTCGACGAGACGGCGGCGGCGGCTCTCGTCGAGCCCGCCGCGCAGCCGCCCGAGCAGGTCGATCGTCTCGCCCCCGGAGAGGGTCGGCCAGAGCACGACGTCGCCGGGGACGTAGGCGAGCGAGCGGTGCAGGTCCGTGCTCTCCCCCCACGGGTCGCGGCCCAGCACCTCGGCCGCGCCGCCGTCGCGCCGCAGCAGCCCGAGCAGGATGCGCAGCGTCGTCGTCTTGCCGGAGCCGTTCGGGCCGAGGAAGCCGTGGACCTCGCCGGCGCGGACGGTGAGGTCGAGCCCGTCGAGGGCGGTCGTGTGCCCGAAGCTCTTGCGCAGGCCGGACACGGAGATGGCAGCGGTCATGTCCCTGAGCGTACATGAGGTTCAGAACCTCGTGAATGTTATAAACTCTGGCCATGCCGAGCGATCATGCCGTCCCCTCGACGGGCCCTGAGGCCGACGAACGCCCCGACGACAGGCGGCTGCCGCCCGTCGAGCCGGTCGAGTCCCTCGGCGCCGCTCTCGCCGCCGCCGGACTGCCGCTCCTTCCCGCCCGGGTCTTCGCCGCGCTCCTCGCGACCGACGACGGTCGTCTCACCTCCGCAGAGCTCGTCGGGCTGCTGCACGTCAGCCCGGCGGCCGTCTCCGGCGCGGTGCGTCAGCTGACCCAGATGCGCTGGGTGCGCCGGGAGCGCGAGCGCGGCTCGCGGCGCGACGTCTACGTCGTCATGGACGACGCCTGGCACGACGCGGTCATGCAGACCGACCAGGTCTACGCGCCGATCCTCGCCGCCCTCGGCGGCGCCCGCGAGGTGGTGGGGCCGACGACACGGGCGGGACGCCGGATGCAGGTGTCCGTGGAGTTCCTCGAGTTCGTCACCGAGGAGATGCAGGGGGTCGCGCAGCGCTGGGAGGCCCAGCGGGCGCAACGCGCGGGGTGAGTCGGCCGAGCGGGAGGGGTGACGCCGCCGCGACCGGTACAGTGGTCAGCCTGATGAACGACGATGCCCTCCTCGCCGCCATCGGCGAGCGCATCACCTCGCTGTCATCCGAGCTCACCGACGTCCGACGGGACATCCACGCCCACCCCGAGCTGTCCCGCGAGGAGACGCGCACGACCGAGCGGCTCGCTCAGCGCCTCGAGCAGGCGGGCGTCGCCGTGCGGCTGCTCCCGGGCACCGGGCTGCTCGCCGACGTCGGCGCCGCGGAGCCGGCCTACCGGGTGGCGCTGCGGGCCGACATGGACGCGCTGCCGGTCCGCGAACGCTCCGGGCTCGAGTTCGCCTCCCGGACCCCGGGTGTGTGCCACGCGTGCGGCCACGACGTCCACGTCAGCGCGCTCCTCGGCGCGCTCCTCGCACTCAAGGGCCTCGAGCCGGCCCTCGCCCGCCGGGGCGTCGCGGTCCGGGGCATCTTCCAGGCCGCGGAGGAGGTCATCCCGGGCGGTGCGCACGAGGCGATCACGGCCGGCGCCATCGACGGCGTCGACTCGGTCTTCGCGGTGCACTGCGACCCGAGCCTCGATGCCGGCGAGGTCGGCCTGAGGGAGGGCCCGCTCACCGCGGCGTGCGACCACGTCACGGTCACCCTCCACGGCCGGGGCGGCCACACGTCCCGCCCCCAGCTCACCGAGGACCTCGTCTACGCCCTGGCCAAGGTCGTCACCGACGTCCCGGCCGCCCTCTCCCGGCGCCTCGACCCGCGGGCCGGCGCCGCGCTCGTCTGGGGCAGGGTCGAGGGCGGCAAGGCGAGCAACGTCATCCCGTCCACCGGCGAGTGCCAGGGAACCCTGCGGATGCTCGACGCACAGGCCTGGCTCGGCGTCGGCCCGCTCCTCGAGGAGATCGTCCACGGGGTGGTCCAGCCCTACGGGGTGCAGGCGAAGATCGAGCGGGTCAAGGGGGTGCCTCCGGTCGTCAACACCGCCGACGGCATCGGCGCGTTCCGGCTCGCGGCCCTCGCCAGCGGGATGCACCCGGTGCCCACCGCGCAGTCGCTGGGCGGCGAGGACTTCTCGTGGTACCTCGCGCACCTGCCCGGCGCCATGGCCCGGTTGGGCACCCGCACCCACGGCGGCCCGACCTTCGACCTCCACCAGGGCGACCTCGTCGTCGACGAGGACGCCATCGCGCTCGGGGCGCGCCTGCTCGCGTCGGTGGCCGTCGTCCGGGCCCTCGAGGCGCGGCGCCCCGCCCCGCAGGACGCCGAGTGAGCGCCCACGAGGTCGACTGGGAGGCGCTGCGGGCCGAGGCCGTGCGGATGACCTCCCTCGCCTACGCCCCCTACAGCCGGTTCCCCGTGGGCGTGGCCGGGCTCGTCGACGACGGCCGGGTCGTCTCCGGCTGCAACGTCGAGAACGCCGGGTACGGGGTCACCCTGTGCGCCGAGTGCGGGATGGTCTCGCAGCTGCACGCCACCGGCGGTGGCCGGCTCGTCGCCGTCTGGTGCGTCGACGGGCACGGAGACACCCTGATGCCGTGCGGCCGGTGCCGCCAGCTCATCTGGGAGAGCGGGTCGCCCGACACGCTGCTACGGACGCCCGAGGGCATCCTGGCGATGCGCGAGGTGCTTCCCCAGGCCTTCGGTCCCGAGGACCTCGAGACCCGCCGACCCTGACGCGACCGTCGGCCCGGGAGCCGCGTCGGTGGCGGGGCGGCGGGGCGTCCGGCGTCTCGCTCCCCTGCCATGATGGGCGGGTGAGCGAACCCTTCGATGCCGTCGACGTCATCATCCACAAGCGCGACCGGCGCGAGCTGTCCGACGAGGAGATCCGTTGGGTCGTCGACGCGTACACCCGCGGTGCCGTCGCCGACGAGCAGATGAGCTCCCTCGCCATGGCCGTCCTCCTCAACGGGATGACCCGCCGCGAGATCGCCACGTGGACCGGGGCGATGATCGCCAGCGGTGAGCGGATGGACTTCTCCTCACTGTCGCGGCCGACCGCCGACAAGCACTCCACCGGCGGCGTCGGCGACAAGATCACGCTGCCGCTCGCCCCGCTCGTCGCCGTCTTCGACGTGGCCGTGCCACAGCTGTCGGGTCGCGGCCTCGGGCACACCGGCGGCACGCTCGACAAGCTCGAGTCGGTGCCCGGCTGGCGCGCAGCCCTCTCCAACGACGAGATGCTCCGCCAGCTCGAGGACGTGGGGGCCGTCATCTGCGCCGCGGGCTCCGGCCTCGCGCCCGCGGACAAGAAGCTCTACGCCCTGCGCGACGTCACCGGCACCGTCGAGGCCATCCCCCTCATCGCGAGCTCGATCATGAGCAAGAAGATCGCCGAGGGCACCGGCGCGCTGGTGCTCGACGTCAAGGTCGGCAGCGGCGCCTTCATGAAGACCCGCGAGGACGCCGGCGAGCTCGCTCGCACGATGGTCGACCTCGGCACCGACGCCGGGGTGCGGACCGTCGCGCTCCTCACCGACATGTCGACCCCGCTCGGCCTCACCGCGGGCAACGCCCTCGAGGTCCGCGAGTCCGTCGAGGTGCTCGCCGGCGGCGGGCCGTCCGACGTCGTCGAGCTCACCGTCCGGCTGGCCGAGGAGATGCTGGATGCCGCCGGGCGGGGCGGCCAGGACGTCGCGGCCGCGCTCGCCGACGGCCGGGCCATGGACGCGTGGCGCCGGATGATCGCGGCCCAGGGGGGCGACCCGGACGCCGAGCTGCCCGTCGCGCGCGAGACGCACGAGGTGCGCGCCACGGCATCCGGGGTGCTCTCCCGGCTCGACGCGTACGCCGTCGGCGTCGCCGCGTGGCGGCTCGGCGCCGGACGGGCCCGCAAGGAGGACCCCGTGCAGGCCGGGGCCGGCGTCGAGATCCACGCGAAGCCGGGCCGGGAGGTGCGTGAGGGCGAGGTGCTGCTCACCCTCCACACCGACACCCCGGAGCGCTTCGAGCGCGCGTTGGCCGCGCTCGAGGGCGGCATCGACGTCGCACCTCCCGGGACCGCGCTCGAGAGCACCCCCGTCGTCATCGACCGGGTCGCCTGATGGCGGCCGGCACCGGCGCGGTGGCCCCGACCGTCGTCCACCGCGCGCCCAAGGCGCTGCTGCACGACCACCTCGACGGCGGGCTGCGCCCGGCCACCGTCGTCGAGCTCGCCGAGGCGAGCGGCTACGCGGCGCTGCCGACGACGGACGCCGGTGAGCTGGGGCGGTGGTTCCGCGACGCCGCCGACTCCGGGTCCCTCGAGCGCTACCTCGAGACCTTCTCGCACACGGTCGCCGTCATGCAGACCGAGGAGCAGCTGGCCCGGGTGGCCCGCGAGTGCGCACTCGACCTGGCCGCCGACGGGGTCGTCTACGCCGAGTCCAGGTTCGCGCCCGAGCAGCACGTGTCGGGCGGCCTCTCCCTCGAGCAGGTCGTCGAGGCCGTCCTCGCCGGGTTCCGGGAGGGCGAGCAGGAGGCGGAGGCCGCCGGCACCCCCATCCGGATGCGCACGCTGCTCACGGCGATGCGGCACGCCGCCAACGGCCGTGAGATCGCCGAGCTCGTCGTGCGCTACCGCGACCGCGGGGTCGGCGGCTTCGACATCGCGGGGGCCGAGGCCGGCTTCCCGCCCACCCGCTTCCTCGACTCCTTCGAGTACCTGCGCCGCGAGAACGCCCACTTCACGATCCACGCGGGCGAGGCGTTCGGGCTCCCGAGCATCTGGGAGGCGATCCAGTGGTGTGGCGCCGACCGGCTCGGCCACGGGGTGCGGATCGCCGACGACATCACCCGCGACGACGAGGGCCGGGCCCGGCTCGGGCTGCTCGCGGCGTACGTGCGCGACCGGCGCATCCCGCTCGAGATGTGCCCGAGCTCGAACATCCAGACCGGGGCGGCGGACTCCATCGCCTCGCACCCGATCACCATGCTCAAGGACCTCCGCTTCCGGGTCACGGTGAACACCGACAACCGGCTCATGAGCGGGACGTCGATGACCCGCGAGATGCAGCTGCTCGTCGACGAGGCCGGGTGGACCCTCGAGGACCTGCGGTGGACGACGATCAACGCGATGAAGTCGGCCTTCCTGCCGTTCGACGAGCGGCTGTCGATCATCGAGCACGTCGTCAAGCCGGGGTACGCCGCGCTCGGCGCCGCCCACTGAGGCCGGGCAGGCCCACCCGCCGAACGCCGCCCCGGGCGCGTCCGGTCAGGGTGCCGGGCGGCGGCCCGGGAGCCGGGTCAGTGGCGGGGGACCAGCGGGTCGGGGGCGACCACGCGCTCGCGCAGGCGCTGCTCGCGGGCCAGCCGCTCGGTGTCGCGGCGTCGGCGCTCCGCGATGACCGCGGCGAGGACGTACTCCCCGTGGACGCCGGGTGGGGGAGCAGGGGCCACGTGCCGCATCACCTCGGTGAGCAGCTCGCCCCCGAGCACCGCCCGGGACTGCGGGGTCAGGGTGTGGGCCCGGGAGAGGAACTGCCGCACCGCGACGGTGAGTCCGGCGGGCAGGGTGGCGACGTCGGCGCTGCGTGCCCAGGCCGCCAGCGGCGGCGGCATCGCCGGGGGCTCGAGGAGCCGTATCCGCGAGCGTTGCGTGACGACGTAGGTGCCCGCGGCCATGTCCCCGAGCCGCTTGCTGCGCGAGTTGAGCACGGAGGCGACGAGCGCGGGGATGCCGAAGAGCATCCAGATCTCGACGAAACCGACGAGGGCGCGGGTGATGGCGTGCCTCGAGGTGATCGGGCCGCCGTCGTCGCGGACGACCCGCAGGCCCAGCGCGAGCTTGCCGAGCGTCCGGCCCCGGGTCAGTGTCTCGACGGTCGCCGGGAGGACGACGAGGACGAGGACGACGCCGACGAGCCCCACGGCGCGGGCGACCGCGTCCGAGGTCTCCCCCGTGAGGTAGCCGACGCCGATCCCCACGGCGACGAGGAGGACGATCGCCACGACGATGTCGATGACGCCGCTGACCGCCCGCACGAGCGTCGTGGCGACGGGCAGCTCGACGGCCACGCCCTCGCCGGTGACGACGTCCTCGCTGGCGTACGCGCGGTAGGCCCCGGTCGTGTCCACCGCAGCAGGCTAACCCGCCGTCGCGGCCGGACCGGTCGCCTAGGCTGACCCGGTGGACCTCGACGCCTACGTCGCCGCCCACCACACGCAGTGGCGGCGACTCGAAGAGCTCGTGGGCCGGCGGCGGCTGACCGGTGCCGAGGCCGACGAGCTCCTCGACCTCTACCAGCGCGTCTCGACGCACCTGTCCGTCGTGCGCTCGGCCAGCCCCGACCCCTCGCTCGTCGCCCACCTCTCCTCGCTGCTGGCGCGGGCCCGGCTGGCGACGGCGGGCCGGCGGGCCGGCAGCTGGGCCGCGCTCCTCGCGTTCTTCACGACGACCTTCCCGGCCGGCCTCTACCGCCTCCGCCGCTGGTGGATCGCGACGGCCCTCGTCAACGTCGGCGTGGCCGTCGCGGTCGGGGCGTACGCCTACACCCACCCGCAGGTGTGGACCTCGGTGATGTCGCCGGAGGAGATCGAGTCGTTCGTCGGCACCGACTTCGAGCGGTACTACTCCGAGTACAGCCACCTCGACTTCACCGGGCTGGTCTGGACGAACAACGCCTGGGTGTCCGCCCAGGTCATCGCCCTCGGGATCCTCGGGCTGCCCGTGCTGCTCATCCTCGCCGCCAACGTCGTCAACGTCGGGATCGCCGGCGCGCTCATGGCCTACCACGGGCGCACCGGCGCTCTTCTTCGGGCTGATCCTCCCGCACGGGCTGCTCGAGCTCACCGCGATCTTCGTCGCCGGTGCCGTCGGGCTGCGGATCTTCTGGGCGTGGGTCAGCCCCGGACCGCTGCCGCGACTGCAGTCCCTGGCCCGGGAGGCGCGCACGGCGGCCGGGATGGCGCTGGGGCTCGCGGCGGTGCTGTTCGTCAGTGGAGTCATCGAGGGGTTCGTGACGCCGTCGGGGCTGCCGACCTGGGCCCGCATCACCATCGGCCTCGTCGCCGAGACCGTCTTCCTCCTCTACGTCTTCGTCGTCGGCCGGGCCGCGTACCGGCGTGGCGCGACCGGGGACGTCGAGGCCCGCGACGCCGGCGACTCCCTCCCGGTCGCCGCCTGAGCGTCGCCCGGGCCGCGAGGCCGACGGGTCACAGCAGGCCCTGGCGCTTGAGCGCGAGGTAGTGGTCGGCGAGCCGCACGGGCAGGTCGTCCGGTGGGGCGTCGAGGACGTCGACGCCGAGCCGGCCGAGCGCCTCGGCCGTCGCGGCCCGCTGCCCGGCGGTCCGTTCGGCCGCGGCGGCGCCCCACACCTCGCGCGAGCCGTCGCGCGCCGCGCGCATGGCCTCGACCGTGGGGTCGGACACCGACGCGACGACCACCCGGTGGTGGGCGACGAGTGCGGGCAGCACGGGCAGCAGGCCCTCCTCGACCGCCGCCGGCTCCAGCGGGGTGAGGAGGACGACGAGCGAGCGGTGGGTCGACCGGGCGACCTCGGCGGCGAGCACGCCCCAGTCGGCCTCGACGAGGTGCGGGTCGACCGGGGCGAGGGTGCTGATGACGTCGTGCAGGAGCCTCGCGCGGTCGGCGCCGCTGACCCGGGCGTGCACGCGGCGGTCCCCGGCCACGACCTGGACCCGGTCGCGCGCGTGCCCGGCGAGGGCGGTGAGGAGGAGGGCGGCATCCATCGCGGCATCGAGCCGCGGGGCGTCGCCGACACGGCCGGCGCTGGTGCGTCCGGTGTCGATGACGATGACGATGCGTCGGTGCTGCTCCGGCTGCCACGTGCGCACCACGAGGTGGCGGCGTCGCGCCGTGGCGCGCCAGTCGATCGATCGCACGTCGTCGCCCTCGACGTAGTCGCGCAGGCTGTCGAACTCGGTGCCCTGGCCGCGGGTCCGCACCGCCGCCCGTCCGTCGAGCTCGCGGAGCACGGCCAGGCGGCTCGGCAGGTGCTTGCGCGACGGGAACGCGTGGAGCACCCGCACCCGCCCCGGCACCTCCACCGACCGCTGCCGACCGGCGAGGCGGAGCGGGCCGAGCAGCCGGAGCGTCACCCGGTCGGCGAGCCGGTCGCCGCGCCGGGTGGGAGTGATCGCCGTCGTCACCCGACGGCGCTCGCCCGGGGGCACCGTGAGCGGATGCCGCGGAGGCCGGGCGCCCGCCGACGGGGGCCACCCGTCGCGGAGCAGGCCTCGCGCCCTCCGCCGGCCGGTGTTCTCGACGACGAGGGAGGTGCTCGTCGTCTCGCCGAGCCGCACCTGGTCCCCGCCCTCCCGGCTGACGACGAGGGCGCGCGGTGAGGCCGCGAGGGCCACGTCGAGGAGGACGAGCGCGAGGACGAGCGCGAGCCAGGCCAGCACGACGGGAGCGTCCGGCCACAGCACGGCCGGGACGACACCGAGCAGCACGAGTGCCGCGGCTCGCGTCGTCAGGGTCATCAGCGGGGAACGGGCACGGCCGCGAGGACGCTGTTGAGGACCGAGGTCACCGAGGTCCCCTCGAGCTCGGCCTCCGGGCGCAGCATGATCCGGTGTGCCAGGGTCGCGACGGCCAGGGCCTTGACGTCGTCCGGCGTGACGTAGCTGCGCCCGCTCAGCCAGGCCCAGGCCCGGCTGGTCGCGAGCAGGGCCGTCGCGCCGCGCGGGGACACCCCGAGGGCGAGGGACGGCGAGACCCGCGTGGCCCGCGCGATGTCGACGACGTAGCCGACCACCTCCGGGGAGACCTCCACCCGGTGCACGGCCGCGGTGCCGGCGGCGATGTCGGCGGCGCTCGCCACGGGCCGGATGCCGGCCGCCGCCAGGTCACGTGGGTCGAATCCGTCGGCGTGGCGGCGCAGCACCGAGAGCTCGTCCTCGCGAGAGGGGACGGGAAGCACCACCTTGAGGAGGAAGCGGTCCAGCTGGGCCTCGGGGAGCGGGTAGGTGCCCTCGTACTCGACCGGGTTCTGCGTCGCGGCGACGAGGAAGGGGCCGGGGAGCGCGTGCGGTGTCCCGTCGACCGAGACCTGGCGCTCCTCCATCGCCTCGAGGAGCGCCGACTGCGTCTTCGGGGGCGTGCGGTTGATCTCGTCGGCGAGCAGCAGGTTCGTGAACACGGGCCCGGGGCGGAAGGTGAAGTCGCTGCGGGCGGCGTCGAAGACGAGGGAGCCGGTGAGGTCACCCGGCATGAGGTCGGGCGTGAACTGCACGCGTTTGGTGTCGACGTCGAGGGCCGCGGCCAGGGCCCGCACGAGGAGCGTCTTGGCCACCCCGGGCACGCCCTCGAGGAGGATGTGTCCGCGGCAGAGCAGGGCGACGAGCAGGCCGGCGACCGCGGCCTCCTGCCCGACGACCGCCTTGGCGACCTCGTCGCGCACGCGCACGAGCGAGGCCCTCGCGTCCGGGGCCGCCGGGGTGGCGGGCATCTGGTGGTCGGTGTTCTCGGTCATGGCCTCCTGGCCTTCTCCTCGAGGTGGGCGAGCTGCTGGGCGAGGGTGACGAGCCCGGCGTCGTCGGTGGGGGGCGGTCCGGCGAGCAGGGCCCCGACGTCGGCGAGCGCGACGCCGGTGGCCTCCGAGACCGCCGGGGCCAGCGCCGTCACGGGGGCCGACGCGGGCACGCCGAGACGGGTGGCGAGCCGGGCCGCGCTCGCGCGGCGCAGGACCGCCGCGGCCCGGGCGTGGTCGCCGGCGGCGCGGTAGAGCTCGGCGCGGCTCTCGGTCGTCTCGGCGGCGCGGACGACGACGGGCAGCGGCTCGGGGACGAGCCGGCCGAGACGTCGCCCGCGGGAGAGGGCGAAGACGACGAAGGCCACGCCCGCGAGCGCCAGCACCGACCCGAGCCAGGGGGGCCAGACCTGCTCCCCGTCCGGGGCGGGGTTCTCGGTGAGGTCGAGCGCGGACGGGTGGAACCAGACCAGCCGAGGGGAGCCACCGAGCATCCGGACCATGACCCCGGCGTTGTCCTCCTCGGTGACGAAGCGGTTCGTCGCCGCGTCGGGGATGCCGACGACGGTCAGGCGGGTGTGCTCCGCCGTGGCCGGGAGGTCCACGATCGCCCCGCCGCGGGGGGTCGGCTCGCTCGGAGCGCCCTGCCCGTCGACGGGGAAGCACACCGTCGCCCCCGGCGGCAGGGTCCCGTCCTCGGCGACGAGCGACCAGGAGGGCCGGGTCACGAGGTCGCCCGGGTCGGCCCACGGGGCGGTGCACCCGGGGGAGGGGTCGCCCGCGGGAGGGTCGGACCGCAGGCCGAGCCCCAGGTCGCGCAGGACGCCCGGGGTGGCGTCGAGCAGGACGAGCCGGTCGGCGTCGGTGGTCCCGTCGAGGACCCGCACGGCCGAGGTGCTCGTCAGCAGGTCGGAGTTGCCGACGACGACGGTCGTCCCGGGGTCGCTCGCCGCGATGGCGGCGGACGCGGTGTCGACCACCTCGACCCGCACGCCCTGCTGGCGCAGCACCTCGACGAGGGCACGCGTGCCCCGGGGGCCGGTGCCGTCGGGGTGGAGGTACTCGTCGGGAGCGGGACTGCCCGCCACGAGGGCGATGAGGAGACCGCCGACGACGACGGCGAGGACCCACGCGACGGCGGTGACGGCCCGACGCCCGGTGCCGGGTCGACGCGGCCCGGTGTCGGCGAGGGCGGCCGGTGCGACGGCCTCCTCGGCCGCGGCCGGGCGGAGGCCGGGTGCTGTCGTCATCCGGTACCCGCCGGTGCCGGGCGGACGGGTCGGGCCGCGGCCACCCGCGCCTCGAGGTCGAGGACCTCGCGGGCCTGCCCCTCGGTGGCACGACGGTGTCCGTAGCGGACGGCGTCGAAGGAGTCCGCGGCACGCAGCAGCGCCTCCGCCTCCCCGGGGTAGGGACTCGCGAGCGCGAGCGCGACCTCGTGCGCGGTGCGGCCGGGGGCGTCCTCGAGCACGACCCGCTCGACGCCGGCCCGCGCGAGCGTGCGGACCCCGTCGAGGACCGCGGTGTCCCAGTCGCCCCGGGCCGCGGCGTCCCCGGCCCGGCGGCGCAGGGTCGCGGCGTCGAGGTCGGGGACGTCGAGGACGTGGGTGCCCGAGTCGGCCGTCGACCGCACCTCGCGCCGGAGCACGACGAGGAGGACGGCGAGCAGCACCGCGATCAGCACGCCGATGACGACGGGCAGCAGGAACGCCGGCCCGCTCGACCCGGAGGTGTACGAGAGCAGCCGGTCCAGCCACTCGAGGAACCGCTGCGTCAGCGAGGGCTGGGGGTGGTACGTGCCCTTGGCGAGCTCCTGCTCGAGCCACCGCCGTGCCTCGTCCGACGTCGGATCGAGGGGCGCATCGAGGGGGAGGCTCACGGCCTCGTCAGGGGCCACGGCGGAGGCGCCGCGCCCTGGGCGGTCTGGACGAGGCGGACGTCGAGGCCCTCACGCCGGATGCGGGCGTCGACGTAGAGCAGTGCGTCGACCCCGGCGGTGAACGGTGTCGTGAGCGCGCCGGTGACCAACCCCGAGATCCCGGTGGCGAGGGCCTGGGCGAGGAACAGGTCGCCGGTCGTGCCGCCGTCGCCGAGCGACGCGGCGACGGCGAACCCGACGACGAGGGAGATCGGGATCGCGATGACCGACGCCGCGACCCCGACGATGATCGAGGTGAGCAGCCGGATGCCGAAGATGCGCCAGAAGGGCCCGCGCGTGGGCTCGCCGACGAGCTGCCAGGAGCGCCTGAGCCCTCCGAGGACGCCGACCCGCTCGAGGACGATCGCCGGCGTCGCGAACGCCCACTTCGTGCCGAGGTAGAGCGTGACGGCCACTGCGCCGAGCGCACCGAGCACGAGCAGGGCGAGGCCGGTGAAGAGGACGGTGTCGTCGCCGTTGACGTCGCCCGCGACGAGCAGCGCCACCGGCCCGCCGACGAGGACGGCGACGACGAGCAGCCCGACGAGCACGGTGACGAGGACGGCACCGACCATGGGCAGCAGCCGGCCCCTGGTTCCCCTCCACGTCTCGCCGAGGCCGACCTTCCGGCCGAGCACCGCCTGCCCGACGACCTGGGCGAGGAAGCCGGCGAGCAGGATGCCCGACACCAGCTGCCCGAGGCTCGGGAGGTACACGCCGAGCAGGCCGAGCCCCAGGCCGCCCGCGGACGCCGACGCGCTGCTCGACGGGCCGTCGAGCGGGACGCTGTCGACCGTGGCGAGCCACGAGCCGAGCGCCGTCGTGGGCAGGAGGAACGCGAACGTCGTCAGGGTCGCGAGGCCGATGGTCGCGGCAGGGTTGCCGCGGACGGCCTTGATGACGGCGCCGTAGAGGTCGCCGAGGGCCAGGGGGCGCAGCGGGATGATGCCGGGTCGGAACTCGACGCTGCGCCAGGCGCCGGGCGGCGGGGGTGGGCCGGGGACGTGGGGGTACCCGGGCGGAGGCGGTCCGTGGCCGGGGGCGGGCGCGTACCCGGGAGGAGGCCCGTAGCCCGCGGGAGGAGGCCCGTAGCCCGGGGGAGGCGGCCCGTACCCTGGCGGAGGCCCGTACCCGGGAGGGGCCGGTCCGTACCCCGGAGGAGGCGGCGCGTACCCGGGCGGGGGAGTGCGTGGCTCATCGGCGTCCGAGCCGGGAGCCGTCCACGACCCGTCGCTCACGACATCACCCCCGTTGCGGCCACGGCGCCACCCTAACCGAGCGGGGTGTCACGCCACGTGGGCTCCTCACGGCCCGAGTCCGAGCATCCGCTCGACCGTCACCGCTCGTGCGGGGGACGCGCCGAGCGCGGTCTGGCGCTCGACGATCCTCGGTTCGTCGCGCATGAGCCCCCATCCGCGGCGGACGAGCATCGCCGGCGGCTTGCGCCGCTCGCGCAGGTCGCGCAGCAGCCGGCGGACGAACGTGACCGCGGGTCGGTGGTGGATGCACCAGGCGCTGTGCAGCATCCCGGCCTCCTCGAGGCCGGCGACGATCTCGGCGGCGAAGATCCCCTCGGCGAGGACGAGGTCGCCGGGCGACATCGCCACCTCGTGGTGGCCCACCGCCCGGCTCGTCGCGATGTCGTAGACCGGCAGGCGCGTCCGGCCGGTGTCGACCAGCTCGCCGAGCGCGGTGAGGGCCCGCCCCGCGTCCCAGCTGTCGGGGTGGTCCCAGTCGACGATGCCGAGCTCGGGGTGCCGGGGCGCCGCGGGGTCGTCCTCGTCGCGGTAGAAGTCGTCGAGGCGGAAGACGGGCCAGCCGTGCGCGGCGTGGAGGCGCTCGGCGAGCCGGGACTTGCCGGCTCCGCTGGGGCCGGCGAGGACGACGACCCGGCGGCGGCCGGCGCCGGGTCGCTCGGCCCCGTGGTCGCCGGTCCGCGCCGCCTCCTCCTCCACGGGCCAGCAGTCTACGGACGGAGGGGAGGTGCAGTCGTCGGCCCATGACGAGAACAGGAATCATTCTCAGGAAACGTCCAGCCGCGAGGTGTCGTGTGGAGGTGTGGCGCTCGGCATCGACCTGTGGAACCCCCAGACCGGACTCGCCCTCTGGGCGGTGCTCCTCACCGCGTTCCTCCTCGGGATGGTCCACGGGGTGACCCCCGACGAGCACACCTGGCCGATCACCTTCTCCTACGCGGTCGGCGGGTACTCGAGCCGGGCCGGGATGCGCGGCGCCCTGACCTTCTCGGCGGCCTTCCTCCTCCAGCGGGCGATCGCGAGCGAGCTCGCCTACCTCGCCCTCTCGCGGTACCTCAGCCTGGGGACGTGGCAGGACCACCTGCTCTACGTCGTCGTCGGTGTCGCGATGATCTGGGCGGCCCGGTACATCCGGGGTGGTCGGCTGCCGTGGCACCTCGACGTCCACCTGCACCGCCTGGGGCGCCTGGTCCGGGGAGGGGGTCGGCCGGGAAGCCTGCACGTCCACGCCCACGGCGACGTCCCGATCGCTCCGACTCCGCACTGGAGCGACGAGGAGTGCGCGGAGTGCAGCGAGCCGGACCTGCAGGACCCACGCCCGTGGATGCCGGCCGTCCACGGGTTCATCGCGGGCTGGGGTGTCGGGGCGTTCGCCGTGATCATCTACTCCGTGCTCGCCCCGTCGATGCCGTCGGCCTGGTGGGGCTGGGCCCCCGGGGCGGTGTTCGGGCTGGGGACGATGAGCGTCCAGGTCCTCATCGGGGCCCTCGTCGGGTGGCTGGTCCGGCGCAAGGGCGCTCCCCCGGAGGTGACCCGTCGCATCGGGCTCGTCGTCGCGGCCCGCACCCTCGGCGTCGGCGGAGCGGCGTTCGTCCTCGCGGGGGCGGTCGGCCTCGCCTTCCCGCGGCTCGCCGGCTGGCACGTCACCACCGGGGTGCACGTCCACAACCTCGACAGCCTCGGCCTGCCGCTCCTGCTCGTCCTCGTCTCGGTGGCCGTCGTGGGCGTCGGCTCGCTCGCCGTCGAGCTGCGCCGGGTGCCGACGCGGGGCGGGCCCGCCCCGCGCCCGCAGGCGCCCGGCATCCGGTCAGCGGCGGCTCGCCGGGACGCGGTTGACCGTGCAGACGAACTCGCGGACCACCCCGGAGTCGGTCGCCAGTCCTGACGCCAGGGCGGCGTGGACCTCGTCCAGGGCGTCGATGACCCCGTTGCCGTCGAGGTCGGCGACGGCGAGCAGCGCGTCGTGGTCCTCGACGTCGACCTGGTGCACCTGCCACCGGCCGCCGTTGTAGCCGGGGTCACCGGGCGCGGCCTCGGCGACGCTGCGATGGCCGGCGAAGGCGTAGATGGCGTCGTAGGTCGAGTCCGGCGCGCCGGTCCCGGACAGGTCGGTCGGGGTGGCGACCGTGCGGTAGAGGACGTGGTCGACGTAGAAGGCGGGGCCGGAGACGCCGGCGGCGCCGGCCGGCGCGGCGAGCGCCGTCGCGGCGCCCACGGACAGCCCGACGGCGGCGATGGCAGTGAGGATCCTGGTGCGGGACATGGGTTTTCCCCTTCCTGTCAACGTGTCTCGCTGACAGGTTCGAGTCTTCGCGAGGGCGCGCTCGGACTCCATGACGGGCCGCTTACGCACCGGTTGTGAGGTCCTTACGCCCGGCTCCCGGCCCGCCACCCGCCCCGCCCCCACCCCGACTTCTTGCGTTCCTGCCACCTCTGGGGGCCCCTGGAGGGCCCTCCCGGGTGGGGGAATCGCAAGAAGTCGGGTGAGAGGGGGTCAGCGGCCCTTGGGGTGCCAGACCGTCTTGGTCTCGAGGAACGCGCTGAGGCGGGAGAGGTCGGGCGTCGCCTCGAAGTCGGGTTCGACCGCCTCGGCGCCGGTGCCCGCGGGTCGCAGCACACGCTTGAGGTTCTCCGCGGCGGCGGCCTCGAGAGCGCCCCACTCGACGTCGACGGCGTCGGCGGCACCGGTGAGGTCGATGGCGTTGACGTCGCGGTGCGAGGCCAGCCACGGCGCGACCTCGGCGGTGCGGCCGGTCACGATGTTGACGACGCCGCCGGGCACGTCCGAGGTGGCGAGGCACTCGGCGAGGTCGATCGCCGGCAGCGGGCGGTCCTCCGACGCGAGGACCACGCACGTGTTGCCGGACACCACGACGGGGGCGAGGACCGACACCAGCCCGAGCAGGCTGGAGCGTTGCGGAGCCAGGACGGCGACGACGCCGGTCGGCTCGGGTGCGGAGATGTCGAAGTACGGTCCGGCGACCGGGTTGAGCCCGCCGAGCACCTGGGTGTACTTGTCGGACCACCCGGCGTACCAGACCCACCGGTCGATCGCGGCCGAGACGACGGCCTCGGCCCGTGCCGCGGTCAGGCCCTCGGAGTCACGGACGTCGGCGACGAGCTGGGCGCGGCGGCCCTCCATCACCTCGGCGACGCGGTAGAGCACCTGTCCCCGGTTGTAGGCCGTGGCCCCGGCCCAGCCCGGCTGCGCCTTGCGGGCGGCGACGACGGCGTCGCGGGCGTCCTTGCGCGAGCCCTGCGCGGCGTTGGCGAGGAACCGCGGCGTCGAGCGCCGCCCGCTCGGCGCGGCGAGGACCTCGTAGGAGCGCCCGCTCTCGCTGCGGGGGAACTTCCCGCCGATGTAGAGCTTGTACGTCTTGCGGACGTCGACCCGCGTGCTCACTCTCCCGCTCCCGTCGTCACGTAGGCCTCGAGCCCGTGCCGGCCGCCCTCGCGGCCGTAGCCCGACTCCTTGTACCCGCCGAACGGGCTCGTCGGGTCGAACTTGTTGAAGGTGTTGGCCCAGACGACACCGGCCCGCAGCTGGTCGGCCATCCAGAGGATCCGGCTGCCCTTCTCGGTCCAGATGCCCGCCGAGAGCCCGTAGGGGGTGTTGTTCGCCTTGGCGACCGCCTCACCGGGGGTGCGGAAGGTCAGGACCGAGACGACCGGGCCGAAGATCTCCTCCTGGGCGATGCGATGGCTCTGGCTGACGTTGCTGAACACGGTCGGCCGGAACCAGAACCCGTTCGCCGGCAGGTCGCAGCCGGAGTCCCAGCGGGTCGCGCCCTCGGACTCGCCGACCTTGACCATCTCCTCGATCCGCTCGAGCTGGCGCCGGGAGTTGATCGCCCCGACGTCGGTGTTCTTGTCCATCGGGTCGCCGACCCGCAGCGTCGCGAGCCTCCGCTTGAGCCGGTGGTCGAGCTCCTCGGCGATGCTCTCCTGGACCAGGATGCGGCTCCCGGCGCAGCAGACATGGCCCTGGTTGAAGAAGATGCCGTCGACGATGCCCTCGACGGCCTGGTCGACCGGGGCGTCGTCGAAGACGATGTTCGCCGCCTTGCCGCCGAGCTCGAGCGTGGCCTTCTTCCGGGTCCCCGCGATGGAGCGGGCGATCATCTTGCCGACGGCCGTGGAGCCGGTGAAGGCCAGCTTGTCGATGCCGGGGTGGTCGACGATCGCCTGGCCGGTGGCGCCGGCCCCGGTGACGATGTTGACGACGCCGGGGGGCAGCTCGGCCTGCCGGCACACCTCGGCGAAGAGGAGGGCGGTGAGCGGCGTCGTCTCGGCCGGCTTGAGGACGACCGTGTTGCCGCAGGCCAGGGCGGGGGCGACCTTCCACGCGAGCATGAGCAGGGGGAAGTTCCACGGGATGACCTGGCCCACCACCCCCAGGGGCCGGGGGTCGTCGCCGAGTGCGGCGTACCCGAGCTTGTCGGCCCAGCCGGCGTGGTAGAAGAAGTGCGCGGCGACGAGGGGGATGTCGACGTCGCGGCTCTCCTTGATCGGCTTGCCGTTGTCGAGGGTCTCGAGCACGGCGAACTCGCGGGCCCGCTCCTGGATGATCCGGGCGATGCGGTAGAGGTACTTGCCGCGGTCGGCGCCGCTCATCCGCGACCAGGTGCGGGTGAAGGCGGACCGGGCCGCACGCACGGCCGCGTCGACGTCGGCCTCGGTCGCCTCCGCGACCTCCGAGAGCACCTCCTCGGTCGCGGGGTTGACGGTCTTGAAGGGCGTGCCGCCCTCGGACTCGACGAACTCGCCGCCGATGAACAGCCCGTAGCTGCTCGCGATGTCGACGACGGCGCGCGACTCGGGGGCGGGGGCGTACTCGAAGCTGGGCATGGTGCTGGGTCCTCGCGTCTCGGTCGACGTCAGTAGCCGCTGGGGGAGTCGTCGGCGACGTAGTCGCCGCCGGAGTAGGCGCCGGTGGCCATCTTCTGGCGCTGCAGGACGAGGTCGTTGAGCAGGCTGCTCGCCCCGAACCGGAACCAGTGGTTGTCGAGCCAGTCCTCGCCGGCGACCTCGTTGACGGTGACGAGGTACCTGATCGCGTCCTTGCTCGTGCGGATGCCGCCGGCAGGCTTGACGCCGACCTGCTCACCGGTGAGCTCGCGCCAGTCGCGGACCGCCTCGAGCATCACGAGAGTGACCGGCAGCGTCGCAGCCGGCGAGATCTTGCCGGTGGAGGTCTTGATGAAGTCGGCGCCGGCCAGCATCGAGAGCCACGAGGCGCGGCGCACGTTGTCGTAGGTGACCAGCTCGCCGGTCTCCATGATCACCTTGAGCCGGGCGTCTCCGCAGGCGGCCCGCGTCTCGGCGATCTCGTCGAAGACGGTGAGGTAGTCACCGGAGAGGAACGCGCCGCGGTCGATGACCATGTCGATCTCGTCGGCCCCGTTCGCCACCGCGTCCCGGGTGTCGGCGAGCTTGACGGTGCGGCTGGCGCGACCGCTGGGGAAGGCCGTCGCGACGGCGGCGACCTTGACCGTCGACTCGCCGAGCACCTCCTTCGCGACGGGGACCATGTCGCCGTACACGCACACCGCCGCGGGGCTCGGCGTCGTCGGGTCGCTCGGGTCGGGGACGAGGGCCCGGGCGGCGAGGCCGCGGACCCGACCGGGGGTGTCCGCGCCCTCGAGCGTCGTCAGGTCGATCATCGAGATCGCCGTGTCGATCGCCCAGGCCTTGCTCGAGGTCTTGATCGAGCGCGTCGAGAGCGAGGCGGCGCGCGCCTCGCAGCCGACCTGGTCGACTCCGGGGAGCCCGTGCAGCCACCCGGTGAGGGCGGAGTTGGTCAGGCGCGAGACTCCGAGGATGTCCCGGGCACGCGCCGTCGCGTCGATCTCGGTCGTGGTGCTCACCCCGCGAGTCTACGGGGGTGTGAGGGTCGCCTCGACGGTCCGGCGCCATGGTCGCGCGGGGCTACCGTGGACGTGGGTCGGGGTGGGCCGACCGGCGATGTCCGCCGGCCCCCGCTTCACCGACGCCCGTCGAGGAGGCGATGACGATGACGATGACGACGAGCGGCACGGGCCGGCGCACTCGGGGCACCGCACCGGGGTTGGTGTTCGTCGGGATCCTCCTGATCGGCCTGGCCGTCGGGATCCTCACGGGGGAGGTGGCCGTGGCTGTCCTGGGCGCGCTCGGCCTGGCCTTCCTCGCCTCGGCGCTCACCGGTGACGTGCGCGGCACCATGTCGGCCGGAGGGATGGCGTTCAGCGGCTGCCTCTTCGCGGGGATCGCCCTCGGGCTGTTCTTCGGCAACGCGGCCGTCGGCGTGCTCGCCGGGCTCGGGTGCGGCTTCATCCTCATGTACCTCGTCGGCCACGCGGGCGACGAGGCCCAGGAGCACTGACCGGCCCCCGACCGGCTGCCGACGGGGTCAGTCCGGGGGGTCGAGGTGCATCGACATCTGCTGCTCCCCGGCCTCCGGTGGCCACACCGGGCGTCGGTAGGCCGGCTCGAGCTGGCAGGCGAGGTAGCCCCCGGCGTCCTCGTCCGGGGCCCACGGCGGCGCCGCGCGTCAGATGCGGGTGGCGTCCTCGAGGTCGGACCGGATGGTGGCCAGCCGTGCAGCCGCTCGTTCGCGAGCCCCGCGCAGGTCACCGTCGGTCACCGGCTCCACCGCCTCGAGGTAGACCTTGAGCTTCGGCTCGGTCCCGGACGGGCGGACGATGACGCGGGAGCCGTCCGCCAGGTACCAGCGCAGGCCCTCGGTCGGGGGGAGTCCGCCGTCGCCTCGGGCCAGGTCGTCGAGCCGGTCGACGCCGATGCCGGCGACCGACTCCCGTGGCTCGTCGCGCAGGCGATCCATGATCGTCCCGATGAGGGAGAGGTCGGAGACGCGCACGGAGAACGCGTCGGTCGCGTGGACACCGTGGGCGCGGGCGAGGTCGTCGAGCCGGTCGGTGAGCGTGCGGCCGTCGGCCTTGAGCGACGCCGCCAGCTCGGCGACGAGCAGCGCCGCCGAGACGCCGTCCTTGTCGCGCACGTGCCGCGGGTCGACGCAGTAGCCGAGGGCCTCCTCGTAGCCGTACCGCAGGCCCGGGACCCGGCCGATCCACTTGAAGCCGGTGAGGGTCTCCTCGTGCCGAACGCCGGCCGAGCGGCACATCGCGGCGAGCAGCCGGGAGGAGACGATGGAGTTGGCGAACACCGCGCCCGGGGAGTCCGCCTCGACCCCCCGGACGAGCAGGTGGGAACCCAGGAGCGCCCCGACCTCGTCGCCCCGCAGCATCCGCCACCCGCCCGGCCCGGGCACGGCGACCGCGCACCGGTCGGCGTCCGGGTCGTTCGCGATGACGAGATCGGGCGAGGTCTGCTCGGCGAGCTCGAGGGCGGCGTCGATGGCCCCGGGCTCCTCGGGGTTCGGGAACGAGACGGTCGGGAACATCGGGTCGGGCTCGGCCTGCGCGGCGACCGGGATCGGTGGCGGGTACCCGGCGGCGACGAAGGCGCGCTGCACCGTCTCCGAGCCGACCCCGTGCAGGGCGGTGTGCACCACCGTGAGGTCGCGCGGCGTGTCGGGGGAGACGACGGTCGCGACGTCCTCGAGGTAGGCCTCGAGCACGTCGTCGGCCAGGGTCTCCCACCCGTCATCGGCCATCGGCACGGCCGCGACGGACTGGACCGCGTCGATCCGCTCGGCGATGAGGCCGTCGACGGGCGGGACGATCTGCGACCCGTCACCGACGTACACCTTGTACCCGTTGTCCTCCGGGGGGTTGTGCGACGCGGTGACCATGACCCCGGCGTCGGCGCCGAGGTAGCGGATGGCGTAGGCGAGGACGGGCGTGGGCAGCGGGTGCGGGAGCACGGCGGCCCGCCCGCCCATCCCGGTGACGACGGCGCACGTGTCGTGGGCGAAGACGTCGGAGTTGGTGCGGGCGTCGAAGCCGACGACGACGAACGGCTCGGGATCCAGTGTGCGCAGGTACGCGGTGAGCCCGGCGGCCGCACGGATGACGACGGCGCGGTTCATCCGGTTCGGGCCGCCACCGAGTCGGCCGCGCAGCCCGGCGGTGCCGAACTCGAGCATCCCCGACATCGCGTCGGCGAGCTCCTCCGCGGCGGCCTCGTCCCCGGCCTCGGTGCGGTCGGCGAGACCTGTCAGCTCGGCCCGGGTGGCGGGGTCCGGGTCGTCGTCGGCCCAGGCGCGCGCGGCGGCTAGCAGGTCGGCGGCCTCGATGCCCATCGCGGGGCCCCCTCAGATCCGCCCGACGACGGCGGCCAGCAGCCGGCCGCACCGGTCCGCGGCGGCACGGCCGGCCTCGATGACCTCCTCGTGGGAGAGGGGGTTGGGTGAGATGCCGGCGGCTGCGTTGGTGACGAGGGAGATGCCGAGCACCTCGAGCCCCGCCTGCCGCGCCGCGATCGCCTCGAGCGTCGTCGACATGCCGACGAGGTCGCCACCGAGCACCTTGGCCATCCGCACCTCGGCGGGCGTCTCGTACTGGGGACCCCGGAACTGGACGTAGACGCCCTCGTCGAGGCCGGGGTCGACCTGCTGGGCGACGTCGCGCAGCCGGGGGGAGTAGAGGTCGGTGAGGTCGACGAAGGTGGCCCCCTCGAGCGGGGAGGCGGCGGTGAGGTTGATGTGGTCGGAGATGAGCACCGGGGTGCCGGGGGCCCACTCGGGGCGGAGCCCGCCGCAGCCGTTGGTGATGACGATGGTCGAGCAGCCGGCGGCCGCGGCGGTGCGCACGCCGTGGACGACGGCGCGCACGCCGCGGCCCTCGTAGAAGTGCGTGCGGGTGCCGTAGACGAGGGCCCGCCGGCCGGTGTCCCCGATGGCGACGGAGCGCATCCGGCCGGTGTGACCCTCCACCGCGGCGGCCGCGAAACCGGGCACGTCGGTGTTCTCGATCGTCGCGAGGGTCTCCCCGACGAGGTCCCCGGCCTGGCCCCACCCGGAGCCGAGGACGAGCGCCACGTCGTGCCGGTCGGCGCCGGTGCGTTCGCGGATGACGTCGGCGGCGGCCCGGGCGACGTCGAAGGGGTCGGTCCCGGGGTCGGAGAGGTCGTGGACGGCGGCGGTGTCGGTCACGGCGGGCAGCCTAGCGGGGCCCGGTCAGTCGGCGACGGCGAGCGCGGCGTCGCCGCGGGGGGCCAGCCGGATCCGCGAGCCGACCCGGTGCCGGGTGACCTCGGTGTTCCCGACCTGCACGCTGACCGTCTCGCCGTCGTCGGTGCGAGCCACGATCCGGCCGTGCCCGCCGAGGAAGCTGGCGCTCTCGACCTGTGCGCCCACCCCGGTGCCGTCCTCGACGACGAGGACGCCTTCGGGCCGCACGAGGACCGTTCCGACCGGGCCCGTGGCGGAGCCGGGCAGCAGGGGCACCGCGCCACCGAGCACGTGGGCCCGACCGCCCTCGAGCCGGGCCCTGAGCCGGTTGGTCAGCCCGACGAAGTCGGCGACGAACGCGCTCCGGGGTGCGGTGTAGAGCTCGGCGGGCTCGGCGAGCTGCTCGAGCCGGCCCGTCGACATCACCCCGACCCGATCGGCGATGGCGAGGGCCTCCTCCTGGTCGTGGGTGACGAAGAGCGTCGTCGTCCCGACCTCGAGCTGGATGCGCCGGATCTCGTCACGCAGCTGGGTGCGGACCTTGGCGTCGAGGGCGGAGAGCGGCTCGTCGAGCAGGAGCACCTGGGGCTCGATGGCCAGCGCCCGCGCCAGGGCGACGCGCTGCTGCTGGCCCCCGGAGAGCTGGTGGGCGTACTTGCCGGCGTGCTCCACGAGGCCGACCAGCTCGAGCATCTCGCCGGCGCGGGAGCGCCGGGAGGACTTGTCCCGCCCGCGCAGCTCGAGGCCGAACTCGACGTTCTGGCGTGCCGTCATGTGCGGGAAGAGGCTGTACGCCTGGAACACCATTCCCATGTCGCGCTTGTTCGTCGGGATCGAGGTCACGTCGCGCCCGCCCACCTCGATGCTCCCGGAGTCCGGGTCCTCCAGCCCGGCGAGGCAGCGCAGCGCGGTGGTCTTCCCACAGCCCGATGGCCCGAGCAGGGCCACCAGCTCGCCGGGCAGGATGTGCAGGGTCAGCCCGTCCAGGGCCGCGACCCCGCCGTAGACCCGCCGCAGGTCGGTCAGCTGGACGGCGGTGCCGCGGCCGGTCGCGGAGGTCGGGTCGGACGGGGTGGCGCTCATGCGGTGGTCTCCTTGCGGGAGTGTCGCCACCGGCCGAGACGGGACGTGCCCGCGGGCCGGGTGCCGACGAAGGACATCGCGAACAGGACGAGGAAGCCGAACACGAGCGCGGCCAGGCCGACCGCGACCGAGATCTTCGCGTCGGACTTGCCGAGCTCGTACATCGCCACCTGCAGGTTCTTCTTGCTGAACAGGCTCGCGATGGTGAACTCACCGAGGACGAGGGCGACGGAGAGGAACGACGCCGACAGCACCGCCGTGCGCAGGTTGGGGAGGATGACCCGCCACATCACGGTGGCCCAGCCGGCTCCGAGCGATCGGGCGGCCTCGGCGAGCGTGCGGACGTCGATCGCGCGCAGCCCGGCGTCGAGGGCGCGGTAGGCGTACGGCAGCACGAGCACCACGTAGGCGAGCGAGAGCCAGAGCGTCGACGGGCCGAGCAGGTAGTAGACCCACGCGTAGATGGGCGTGAGGCCGACGACGAGGACGATCGCGGGCACGGTGAGCGGCAGCAGGCAGATGAACTCCACGGTGCGCGTCAGCCCGGGCAGCCGCAGCCGGACCCAGGTCATCGTCGGGACGAGGATGACGAGCATGACGATGGGGGTGATCACCGCCAATCCCACCGACGCGAGGAAGCCCTCCTTGAGCACCGGGTACTCGAGGGAGACGGCCTGCACGTCCGCGAGGGTCCGCCAGGTCTCCAGCGAGCGCCCCTGGCCCCCCGGCCCCTGGGTCGTGAAGTCCAGCATCCCCAGCAGGGGCAGGGCGAAGAAGGCGAGCAGCAGGCCGAGGGTGGCCCAGCGGAACATCCTCTGCCGGCGGCGGAACGTGCTGCGTCCGCTCATCGCGACATCCACCGACTGGCCCGGCGGTCCAGCCAGGCGTAGATCGTCATGACGACGGCGACGACGAGCACCATCTCGAGGGCCATCGCCTTGCCGAGGTTCTCCTGGCCGAGGATGACCTCGGAGCTGAAGGTGCCGCCGATCTGCAGGGGCAGCAACGGGTTGCTCTGCGAGACGAGGGCGCGCGCCGTGGAGTACGCCGAGAAGGCGTTGGTGAACAGCAGCAGCGCCGCGCCGACGAAGGAGGGCATGAGGATCGGACCGGCCACTCGCCGCCAGAAGGTCCAGGTCGTGCCGCCGAGGGTCTCGGTGGCCTCCCTCCACTGCGGTCGTAGCCCCTCCACCGCCGGGAGGAAGACGATGAGCATGAGGGGGATCTGGAAGTACATGTAGACGAGCATCAGGCCCTTGTCCCACTCGTACAGCCACAGGCCGGTCCCGGGGTCGGCGCCGATCCTCTGGAGCAGGACGGTCAGCAGGCCCGTGGTGCCGAACGACGCGATGAACGCGAAGGCCAGGGCGACGCCGCCGAACTGGGCGAGGACGCCGCACAGCGAGGTGAAGAAGCGCTTGGTCGGCGACCCCGGCCGGGTCGTGCTCACGGCGTAGGCGAGGACGCCTCCGACGACCGCTCCCACGAGGGAGGTGACGGCGGAGAGGACGACCGACTGGACCAGTCCGCGCACGACCGACGGCTCGGTGAGGGCCTGGACGTTCCCCATCGAGAACTGGTTGTCACCGTCGAGGAAGGCGCCGATGACGACGACGAGGGTCGGGATGAGGAGGAAGACCGTCGTGTACGCGAAGAACGGGACGACGCCCAGGAGGGCGCCCGGCGGCCGGAACCGCCGCCGCGGCGCCCCCGTGGTGGGGTCGACCCGCCCGCCGTCAGCCAACGGCGTTGGCCCAGTTGTCGGCGAGGTACTTCTTGCCGGACTCCGCGTCGGCGGTGGTCGGGACGACCGGGGTGCCGGTCACCTGCGGGAGGTTGGCGGCGGCCGCCTCGTCGAGCGTGCCGGCCTTCTTCATCGCGTCGAAGCGCACCGGACGTGCGCCGCCCTTGAGGTAGAGGTTCTGGCCCTCGTCGGAGTAGAGGAACTCCTCCCACAGCCGTGCCGCGGCCGGGTGCGGGGCGTCGACGTTGATGGCCTGGTTGTAGTAGCCGGCGACCACGGCGTCGCTCGGGACGAACACCTTCCAGGTCGGGACCTTCTCGGTGAGCGCGGCGTTGAGGTAGTCCCAGTCGATGACGACCGGCGTCTGGCCCGACTCGACCGTGGCCGGCGTCGGGTCGACCGGCAGGAAGTTGCCCGCGGCCTTGAGCTGCTTGAAGAAGTCGACGCCCTTGGCCAGGTCGCCGGCGCTGCCGCCCTCGGCGATCGAGACCATCTGGACCCCCGCGAACGCCGCGCCGGCCTCGGTGGGGTTGCCGTTGAGGGCGACCTTGCCCTTGTAGTCCGGCCCGAGCAGGTCCTGGACGCTCGTGGGGTCGGGGACCTTCGAGGAGTCGTAGCCGATGCTCATGTAGCCGCCGTAGTCGTTGACCCAGATCCCGGTGCTGTCCTTGAAGTCGGCCGGGATGTCGTCCCACGTCGCCACCTTGTACGGCGCGTACATGTCGGTGTTGGCGAGGGCGACGGCAGTGCCGAGGTCGAAGACGTCGGGCGCACCGGACTGGCCCTTGAGCCGCTTGGCCGTCGCGATCTCGTCGGCGCTGCTCCCGTCGGGCTGGTCACTGGTGATGGTGATCTCCGGGTACTTCGCCTGGAAGGCCTTGATGATCTCCCCGTAGTTGGCCCAGTCGGGCGGGAGCGCGATGACGTTGAGCGCGCCCTCCTTCTTGGCGGCCTCGACGAGTGCGTCCATGCCGCCCATGTCCGTCGCGGAGGTGGCGCTGGCAGCGTCGGTGCCTCCCGAGGACGAACCGGAGGAGGAGGAGGTGTCGCTCGGGGGCGAGCAGGCGACGAGTGCGACGGTGGCGAGACCGGCGAGCGCGACCGCAGTGGTGCGTCGACGGGAGACGGTGGACATGGACAAGGGACCTCCTGAGAGGGCTCGGCTCGCGCCGAGAGGGCCACGGTGACCCCTTCGCACTGTAGGGAGGATCTGAAGGTTCGGGAAGGAACCATTGAGAACAATCTGATTGCGGCCGCGGCCCGCTCGCGCCCAGGAGGCGCAGTGGTTGGATGGAGCGCGTGAATGCGCGCTCCAGCAGAGTCGTCATCCTCGGCGGTGGCCCCGGGGGTTACGAGGCCGCTCTCGTCGCCGCCCAGCTGGGTGCCGACGTGACGGTCGTCGAGAAGAGCGGCATCGGGGGCGCCGCCGTGCTCACCGACTGCGTGCCGAGCAAGACGCTGGTCTCGACCGCCGACTACCTCAGCGAGTTCACGACCGCCGCCGACCTCGGCGTGCACCTCGAGGACGCCGAGGCCCACCAGGTCGCCGGGGCCCACGCCGACCTCGCCGAGGTCAACCGGCGCGTCCTCGACCTCGCCGAGGCGCAGAGCGACGACATCGTCACCCGGCTGCACGAGGTGGGGGTGCGGGTCGTCGAGGGCACCGCCACGCTCACGTCGCCGACCGGCGTGCGAGCGGAGACGGTGTCCGGCGCGGAGGACCTCACCGCCGACGTCGTGCTCATCGCGACCGGTGCCAGCCCGCGGGTCATGGAGACGGCGCAGCCCGACGGGGAGCGCATCCTGACGTGGCAGCAGATCTACGACCTCGACGCGCTGCCCGAGAGGCTCGTGGTCGTCGGCTCGGGCGTCACCGGTGCCGAGCTCGCCCAGGCCTACCTCGGTCTCGGCTCCGACGTCGTCCTCGTCTCCTCCCGCGACCGGGTCCTGCCCGGCGAGGACCCCGACGCGGCGACCGTCATCGAGGAGGTCTTCCGCCGTCGGGGGATGGAGGTGCTCTCGCGCTCGCGGATGGCCGCGGTCGAGCGCACCGGCGACGGCGTCGTGGTCCGGCTCACGGACGGGCGCGAGGTCGCCGGAACGCACGCCCTGCTCGCGGTCGGGTCGGTGCCGCAGACCCGGGGCATCGGGCTCGAGGAGGTCGGGGTCGACCTCACCCCGTCCGGTCACGTCGCCGTCGACAAGGTCTCGCGCACCTCGGTGCGGGGGGTGTACGCGGCCGGCGACTGCACCGGCGTGCTCCCGCTGGCGTCGGTCGCCGCCATGCAGGGGCGGATCGCCATGTCGCACGCCCTCGGCGACGCGGTCGCCCCGCTCAACCTCGGCGTCGTGTCGGCGAACATCTTCACCGACCCCGAGATCGCCACGGTCGGCGTCTCGCAGAAGGACCTCGACGAGCAGCGGGTCGACGCCGACGTGCTGACGCTGCCGCTCTCCCGCAACGCGCGGGCCAAGATGCTCGGCATCGGCGACGGCTTCGTCAAGCTCTTCGCGCAGAAGGGCAGTGGCGCGGTCATCGGTGGTGTCGTCGTGGCCCCGCGGGCCTCCGAGCTGATCTTCCCGGTGACCCTCGCGGTCCAGCACCGCCTCAACGTCGACCAGGTCGCGTCGACCTTCACGGTCTACCCCTCGCTGTCGGGGTCGATCGCCGAGGCGGCCCGGCGCCTCCACAGCACGGACTGAGCGCCGTGCCGGGACCCCCTGCGCCGTCCGTGCGGGCAGGATGGGGCTCGACAGTGACGAGCGCACCACGTGGAGGGATGCCGTGAAGAAGGTCCGTGCGGCCACGGTCGTCGCCGTGATGGCGACGGCGGTGACGAGGGTCAGGGACTACGCCAAGCAGCACCCGGAGGACGCCCGCCGGGTCGCGGACACCGTCGAGGACTTCGTCCGTGGGCGGGCGGCGCCCCGGCACGGCCGGTACATCGACAAGGGCAGCGCGGCGCTGCGCTCCGGGTTGGGGATCCCGCTGCGGCCGCTGCCCCCACCCCCCGCCGCCGACCTCGAGGACCCCGACCCCGACACCGACGAGCCCTGGCACCCCCACGAGCGGTTCGAGGCGCCGGCGCCCAACCCGCTGCCCGGGACGAGCGACGACCCGCAGCCCCGCCGCTTCGAGGACGACCCGGCCCCGATGACCCCCGGGGAGCCTCCGGCGCCCTGAGGCCGGCTGACCCTCGGCGGGCTCAGGACTCCGGGGGAGCGTCGGCGATCTCGCAGAGGACGGCACCGTTGGTGACGGTGGCACCGACCTCGGCCTTGAGCCCGGTGACGGTGCCGGCCTTGTGCGCCGTGATCGGCTGCTCCATCTTCATCGCCTCGAGGACGACGACGAGGTCACCCGCGGCGACGGTGGCTCCCTCGTCGACGGCGATCTTGACGATCGTGCCCTGCATCGGGGCGGTGAGGGAGTCGCCCGACGCGCCGCCCCCCGACGTCGAGCCGCCGGAGCGCCGGGGCGCCTTCTTCTTCGCCGACCCGCCGCCGTGGCCACCCAGGGATAGGCCACCGGGCACCGACACCTCGAGCCGCTTGCCGCCGACCTCGACGACGACGGTGTGGCGCTCCTCGGGCTCGTGCGCGTCACCGTGCGGGCCGGCGTAGGGCTCGATGTCGTTGTCGAACTCGGTCTCGATCCACCGGGTGTGGACGCTGAAGGGCTCCTCCCCGGTGGGCGCGAACGCCGGGTCCCTGACGACCTTGCGGTGGAACGGGGTGACGGTCGGCATCCCCTCGATGACGAGCTCGTCGAGCGCACGGCGGGCCCGCTCGAGGGCCTGGGGCCGGGTGTGGCCGGTGACGACGAGCTTGGCGATCATCGAGTCGAACGCCCCGGCGACCGTGTCGCCCTCGACGATGCCGGCGTCCCAGCGGACCCCGGGCCCCTGGGGGACGACCATCCGCGTCACCGTGCCCGGGGCGGGCAGGAAGCCCCGTCCGGCGTCCTCGCCGTTGATGCGGAACTCGATGGAGTGCGCGTGCGGCTCGGGGTCGGGGTAGTCGAGCCGCTCGCCGTCGGCGACGCGGAACTGCTCGCGGACCAGGTCGATGCCGGTGACCTCCTCGGAGACCGGGTGCTCGACCTGGAGACGGGTGTTGACCTCGAGGAAGGAGATGTCACCCGCCGGGCCGACGAGGAACTCGCAGGTGCCGGCCCCGACGTACCCGGCCTTCTTGAGGATCTCCTTGCTGGCCCGCAGCAGCTCGGTGTGCTGGGCCTCGCTGAGGAAGGGCGCCGGCGCCTCCTCGACGAGCTTCTGGTTGCGGCGCTGCAGCGAGCAGTCGCGGGTGGAGACGACGACGACGTTGCCGTGCTGGTCGGCGATGCACTGGGTCTCGACGTGTCGCGGGTGGTCGAGGAAGCGCTCGACGAAGCACTCGCCCCGGCCGAAGGCGGTGACCGCCTCGCGCACCGCCGAGTCGTAGAGCTCGGGGATCTCCTCCATGGTGCGGGCCACCTTGAGCCCGCGACCGCCGCCGCCGTACGCCGCCTTGATCGCCACCGGCAGCCCGTGCTCCTCGGCGAACGCGACGACCTCGTCGGGGCCGGACACCGGGTCGGCGGTTCCCGGGACGAGCGGGGCGTTGGCCGCCATCGCGATGTGGCGGGCCTTGACCTTGTCGCCGAGGGAGTCGATGGCCTCCGGTCCCGGACCGATCCACACGAGCCCGGAGTCGAGGACCTTCTGCGCGAAGCCGGCGTTCTCGGCGAGGAAGCCGTAGCCGGGGTGGACGGCGTCGGCGCCGGCCTGGTGGGCGACCTCGATCAGCTTGTCCTGGAGCAGGTACGAGTCCCCCGGGGTGGACCCGCCGAGGGCGTAGGCCTCGTCGGCGACCTGCACGTGCAGGGAGTCCCGGTCGGGGTCGGCGTAGACCGCCACGGACCCGATCCCGTGGTCGGCGCAGGCGCGGGCGATGCGCACGGCGATCTCGCCCCGGTTCGCGATGAGGACCTTGCTGATGGCCATGGCTGGGACTCTATCGGTACGCAGGCGACCGCTCCGGTGCGGGCGGCACGGGCGTCCCCGCTGGTCCGCGGGCGGCTCCCCGTGCTCGGCGAGCGGTCACGGGGCCGGGGGAGGGGTGCACGCGGGGCGTGCGGGGTCAGGTGCCGAGCGACTGGGCCGGGCGACCGAGGAGACGGGCCAGCGCCTCCCGGTCGCGGGGGCCGAGCGCGGAGAGCAGGCGCGCCTCGTTGGCGACGTGAGCCGTCATCGCCGCGTCGATGAGGTCGCGGCCGTCCTCGGTGAGCCGGACCGTCCGCGAGCGCCCGTCCGCGGGACTGGGGCGGCGCTCCACGAGCCCACGGGCCTCGAGCCGGTCCAGCCGCTTGCTCACCGCACCCGAGGTCACCATCGTGCGCTCGGCGAGGGCCGAGGGAGTGATCTCGAAGGGGTCGCCCTGGCGGTGGAGGGTGGCGAGCACGTCGAACTCGCCCTCGCCGAGGCCGAAGTCCGCGTAGCCGGCGGTCAGCTCGGGCGTCAGCGCCGCGGCGATCCGGTGGATGCGTCCGATGACGAGCACCGGGGTGCTGTCGAGGTCCGGGAGCTCGGAGCGCCACTGCTCGTGGACGGTGCCGACGTGGTCGATGACTCGACCTTGGTTTCCATGGAAGTTGAAGTCTCTTCCATCGTGCTCGGCACGCTCAACCACGCCGTCTTCTTCGGCCTCCTCCACGTCGCCGCCCACGGCTCCCGAGCGGCCTGGCCTCGACGGTCACGGCCCTCTCGCCGCTCGTCGTCAGGGTGACCGCCCGGCTCGGCCTCGCGGGGACGCTCCTCGGCTACGTGCTCTGGTTCCGTGGGCTGACCCGGATGGACGCCGGAGCGGCCGCCGTCGCCGGTCTCCTCAACCCGGTCGTCGGACCACGGCGGGAGTCCTGCTGCTCGGCGAGGTCTTCGGTCCGGTGCACCTGGCGGCGGTCCTGCTCACGCTGGGAGGCGTGCTCGTGGCCCAGGAGCCCCTACGGAGGGCCGCGGTCGCCACCGTCGCTGCCCTCCGGCCGTACCGGGCTCCGCGCACCGTCCGGCCGCTGCGGGGGTGGAGCCGCCTACCGTGGAGGGATGCCGTCCGTGACCACCACCCCCCTGACCACCCCGACCGGCCCCGTCGAGATCCCCACCCTCGGCTTCGGCGTCTGGCAGGTGCCCGACGACGAGGCGCTGCCCGCCGTCCGCGCCGCCCTCGAGGCCGGCTACCGCCACGTCGACACCGCCAAGCTCTACGGGAACGAGCGGGCCGTGGGGCGTGCCGTCGCCGAGTCGGGCATCCCCCGCGAGGAGGTGTTCATCACGACGAAGGTGTGGAACGACGACCACGGCCGTGACCGGACGCTGCGCGCCGTCGACGCCTCGATGGAGCGTCTCGGCCTCGACGTCCTCGATCTCCTGCTCATCCACTGGCCGGTGCCCAGGCAGGACCGGTTCGTCGAGACCTGGCGCACCTTCCAGGAGATCCGTGACAGCGGTCGCGTGCGGGTCATCGGGGTGTCGAACTTCCACGCCGAGCACCTCCAGCGCCTCGGGGACGAGACCGGCGAGTGGCCCGCCATCAACCAGGTCGAGTGCCACCCCTACCTCCAGCAGGCGGCGCTGCGCGCCTTCGACGCCGAACACGGTGTCGTCACCGAGTCGTGGAGCCCCTTGGCCTCGGGGCGGCAGGTGCTCGACGACGAGGTCGTCGGCCGGATCGCCCAGGAGCACGGGGCGACGCCGGCCCAGGTGGTCATCGCGTGGCACCTCGCGAACGACCTCGTCGTCATCCCGAAGTCGGTGACGCCCTCCCGGATCGTCGAGAACCTCGAGGCGGCCGACCTGACCCTCACGGGAGCGGACCTCGAGGCGATCGCGGCGCTCGACCGCGGCTTCCGCACCGGCCCCAACCCCGACACCTTCAACCACGCCTGAGCGGGGGCCCGGCCCTCCCGGCCATCGCCCCGGGTGGGGGGCCGCCGACCCACCTGAGTGACGGTACTCATGGCGCGTGCCCCCGCACGGCGGGACGATGGAGGTGCACCAGCGTGGGTGCCTGGCCCTCACCGAGGAGCACGCGATGACCGCACCACCCGTCACCGGACAGACCGCCCCCCCGAGAACGGAGCCGCAGCGGGTCCCGGCGACCCCGGCCCAGGTCCAGTGGCTCGACCGGCAGGTCGAGCTCTGGCGGGCGGAGGGGCTGGTCGACGACGCGACGGGCGCGGCCATCCGCGACCGCTACGTCGTCCACCGACGGGTCACGCTCGCCCGGATCATCCTGACGGTGGGCTCGCTCTTCGTCGGGCTCGGTCTCATCTGGCTCGTCGCGTCCAACCTCGACCGGATGTCGCCGCTCGTGCGCTTCCTCCTCATGGTCGCCGTCTGGCTCGGGCTCGTCGTCGCCGCCGAGCTGCTCGCCCGGAGGCGCGAGCACGCCGGAACGGTGCCGGCTCCGGTCCTCGGCGCGGTGCGGCTGCTCGCGGCGGCAGCCTTCGGGGCGGTCGTCTTCCAGGCCGCACAGAGCCTCCAGACCTCCGACTACGGGCCGTTGCTCGTCGGCGCGTGGGCCGCGGGCGCACTGCTCTACGCCTACGCGGTGCGCGGCCTGGCTGCGCTCGTCCTCGGCATCGCGCTGTCGGCCTTCTGGTTCGTGTGGCAGGTGCTGGACGCCGACGAGAGCATGGTGGCCGGTGCCACGGCGATCGCGGCCGCCGGCGTCCTCGCCGTCGCGGTCGGCGTCCTGCACCGGAGGGGCTCCGACGAGCAGGGGTGGACCGCGCAGTTCGCCATCCCGTGGCGCGAGATCGGTGCGGGCCTGGCGCTGCTCGGGCTGTTCATCGCCGCGCTGCCGTTCGACGACGGCGCGGACCCGCAGGGGTCGCTCGCCCTCTGGGTGGGCCTCGCGGTCGCGGCCGGCGCGGCCGGCCTCGCCCTGTGGCGCGGTGACCGGACCGACCGGATCGAGACCGGGCTCGCCCTCGTCGCGCTCGCGCTCGCGGTGGGACTCTCGCTGTGGCGCTTCGACACCACGGAGCTCGACAACCTCACCGCGGGGGAGTGGGCCCGAGCCTTCGTCGCGGTCGCCGTGTACCTCGCGGTCGCCAGTGGCTACGCGGTGCTCGGCGGGATGCGCGACTCGGTCCGGATGACGTGGGCGGCCACCGCGGCGCTCGTCGTCTTCACCACCGTCCAGGCGACGGCGGTGTTCTCCGAGATCATGTCCGGCGCCGCGCTCTTCCTCCTCGTCGGCGTCGTGCTCATCGGCAGCGGCATCCTCGCTGACCGAGGGCGCCGACGGCTCGTCCGGGAGGGACGGGAGGCCGCGTCATGAGGGCGAGGACCACGAGGACGACGCGGGTCGCCGTCGCGGTCACCGTCCAGCTCGGGCTCGTCGCGGTCGCGGTCTGGGCCCCGCTGGTGGCCCGGATCACCGGTGAGGAGGTCCTCCTGCGCGTGGCGCCGGTCGACACCTGGCAGCTCACCGACGACGCCTACCTCGACCTCGACTACACCGACCTGCCGACGGACGAGCACTACCCGAGCGGCGACGTCACCGAGGAGGAGGTCCGCCGGCTCGAGGCCGAGCACGGCCCGGCCTTCGTGCCGCTGACCCGCGAGGGCGGGGTCTGGGTCGGCGGCGACGTCGTGCGCGAGGAGCCGCCGGGCGGGCTCTTCCTCCGGTGCGACGACTCCGGATGGGTGCTGCGCTGCGGGATCGAGCGCGCCTACCTCTCGACCTCGCCCGAGAACGACGCCGTGCGGGACGCACTGCGGGCCGGCGCCGCACTCGCGGCGGTGCGGGTCGACGGCGCCGGGCACGCCGCGCTCATGGGGCTGTCGGTCGCGCCCTGACCAGCCCCGCCGGGTGGCTCCCGGCCGGGTGCCACCGCGAGTGGTCCTCCGCGGCTGCCACCGGGCCGGCGGGCGGGCACAATGCCGGGCATGAGCGACGAGGCGGTCGACCGGGCCCGGCGAGTGCTGGAGGAGGGGATCTCCCGTGACTTCGCGCAGGCCATGTCGTACGGCGACTACCTCGACCTCGACACGCTGCTGTCGGCGCAGCACCCGCGCAGCGAGCCACCGCAGCACGACGAGATGCTCTTCATCGTCCAGCACCAGGTGGCGGAGCTCTGGTTGAAGCTGCTGCTCCACGAGCTGCACTCGGCGCGCTCGCTGCTCGCTGCCGATGAGCTGGCCCCGGCGCTGAAGCGGTTGGCGCGCGTCAAGCACGTGCAGAAGCAGCTCGTCGAGATGTGGGACGTGCTCGCCACCCTGACGCCCAGCGAGTACGCGCAGATCCGGCCCTTCCTCGCGACGAGCTCGGGATTCCAGAGCCACCAGTACCGGGCGGTGGAGTTCCTGCTCGGCAACAAGAACGCCGACATGGTCCGGGTGTTCGACCACGACCCGCCGGTGCGGGCCGCGCTCGAGCGGCTGCTCGCCGAGCCCACCCTCTACGACGAGTTCCTCCGCTACCTGGCCCGCCGGGGCTACGACGTGCCTGCGGCGGTGCTCGGGCGCGACGTCACCGAGCCGTACCGCCTCGACCCCGGCCTCGTCGACGTGGTCGCGGACGTCTACGCCGAGCCGGCGCGGCACTGGGGGGTCTACGAGACGTGCGAGGAGCTCGTCGACATCGAGGACCTCTTCCAGCAGTGGCGCTTCCGCCACCTGCAGGTCGTCACCCGCACCATCGGGCACAAGACCGGCACGGGCGGCTCGAGCGGCGTCGACTTCCTGCGCCGGGCCCTCGACCTCACCTTCTTCCCCGAGCTCTACGAGGTCCGTGTCCGCGTCGACTGAGGCCGTGTCGCTCTCCGCGACCGGTGCCTCGGTGGCGGTGCGCGGCTAGGGTCGCGCCCATGGCCCCCCGCGTCATCCACACCGCGCAGGCCCTCGTCGACGCCGTGATGGAGGTGCCGCGGCTCCCCGCCCGCGGCGGCAACGTCATGGCGGGGTCGTACCACCGGTACGCGGGCGGCGCCGTGACGATCCTCCTCGCCGCGGCGCGCTCGGGTGCCCGGGCGGTGCACGCCGGGTCGGTCGGCACGGGGCCGAACGGCGACCTCGTCCGCTCGGTGCTGGCCGCGGAAGGGGTGGAGGTCTCCTCACCGCCGGTCGAGGACCTCGACACCGGGGTCTGCGTCGTGCTCGTCGAGCCCACGGCCGAGCGCAGCTTCGTCACGACCCAGGGGGCCGAGCGCCACATCAGCGTGGAGTCGCTCGCGTCCTCGGGTCCGGTACCGGGGGACCTCGTGTGCGTGAGCGGCTACAGCCTCGTCGGCCGCACCCGGGACCCGCTCGTCGAGTGGGTGGCATCCCTGCCCGACGGTGTCGAGGTCGTGCTCGACCCCGGCGCGACGTTCGCCGAGGTCCCGGCCGGGATACGCGACGCCGTCCTGGCCCGCACGGCGGTGTGGACGGGCAACGTCGAGGAGTCCCAGTCCCTCGCCGGCGTCAGCGGCATCCGCGAGGCGGCCGAGGTCGTCGGGTCGCTGCTGCCCGAGGGGGCGGTCGTCGTCGTCCGTGACGGCCCGCGCGGGTGCCTGGTCAGGGAGGGCGGCGAGCGGGAGCGGTTCGTGCCGGGCCACCCGCAGCGACCGGTCGACACCAACGGGGCCGGCGACACGCACACGGGCGTGCTCCTCGCGGAGCGACTCGCGGGTGCGTCCTGGGCCGACGCGGCGGTGCGCGCGAACGCGGCGGGTGCCATCAAGGTGACCCGGCGCGGACCCGACACCGCTCCCGGCCGCGCCGAGATCGACGCCTTCCTCACCGCCGCGGGCGCGTGAGCGCGGCTGCCCGGTGCCACTGCGCCCACCGCTTCCCGCCTCGGCTGGGGGCCACTCGTGGGATCCCTGTGACAAGGGTGACCATTGGTAAGGAATTAGTCAGGAGAAAGTAAAAAAGGTAAAGAAAAAGTCAAGAAACCCCTGCGCTTCCCGTGGGTTGCTCTGCACAATCTACGTAGCGCACGACCCCGACCGGGCAGGGACGGTACGGGAGCGGGCGAACGGACGGGGCCGACACTCTGAGGCGGGGTGTCGGCCTCGTCACTGTGTCTCCGGACGGCTCCGCAGGGGCGCCGGGGCGTCCGCCGCGTCGGTCAGGGGAGCCGGTCGAGGTCCCTGCGACACCGGTCCTCGAGGTCGCCGAGCTCGGTGAGTGCCATCTCGAGGTCGCGGCGGCGCTGCTCGAGGTCCGCGCGGCGCTCGTCGATCTGCGCGAGGAGGTACTCGAGCTGGTGACGCTTGCCGCGCGGGGCGTCGTAGAGGTCGATGATCGTGCGGATCTCCTCGAGCGGGAAGCCCAGCCGGCGCCCGCGCAGGATGAG
Organism: uncultured Actinomycetota bacterium; assembly: GCA_963730165.1. Lineage (GTDB taxonomy): Bacteria > Actinomycetota > Actinomycetes > Actinomycetales > Dermatophilaceae > DASSQJ01. The sequence continues at coordinate 247,579 of CAVSQS010000005.1, read as the reverse complement.
GGCGAGCCGGGTGCGGTCGCGACGGTGGTAGACCCGGGTGGTGCCCCGGCGCTCGGGGGTGACCAGGCCCAGGTCCTCGTAGTGGCGAACCGTGCGGTGGGTGACCCCGAACTCGTCCGCGACCTCGGCGATCGACCACGTGCGGTCGGTGGCATCGGTGGCGCGGGTTGTCACGACGGCAGTATTGCTTTACGTTTACGTCAACGTCAAGAACAGGACCACCTGCCGCGCCTGCGACCCGGGGCGGCATCCCGCGACGCGAAGGGGCGCCGATGTTCGAGCTGAGCCAGGACCACGAGGACTTCCGGGCGGTCGTCCGCGCGTTCGCGACCGATGCCGTCGAGCCCCACGTCCCCGCCTGGGACCGCGCGCACCACTTCCCGGTCGACCTCGTCCCCCAGATGGGCGAGCTCGGCCTCTTCGGGCTCGTCGTGCCCGAGGCCTTCGGTGGCTCGCTCGAGCACGCCGACGGTGGCGCCTTCACGAGCCTCTGCATCGCGATCGAGGAGCTCGGCCGGGTCGACCAGTCGATCGGCATCACTCTCTCGGCCGGCGTCGGGCTCGGCATCAACCCGATCCTCACCTACGGCTCCGACGCCCAGAAGGAGCGCTTCCTCCCCGACCTCGTCGCGGGCCGCGCGCTCGCCGGCTTCGGGCTGACCGAGCCGGACGCCGGGTCCGACGCCGGCGCGACCCGCACCCGGGCGAGACTGGACGAGGACGCCGGCGAGTGGGTGATCGACGGGGCGAAGGCGTTCATCACCAACTCCGGGACCCCGATCACCTCGGTCGTCACCGTCACCGCGCGCACGGGGAGCCTCGAGGACGGCCGCCCCGAGATCTCGGCGGTCATGGTCCCCTCGGGGACGCCGGGGTTCGTCGTCGAGCCCGCCTACGACAAGCTGGGCTGGAACATCTCCGACACGCACGGCCTCTCGTTCGCGGGCTGCCGCGTGCCCGCCGAGAACCTCCTCGGCGACCGGGGACGGGGCTTCCACCAGTTCCTCAAGACCCTCGACGACGGCCGCATCGCCATCAGCGCCCTCGCGCTCGGGCTGATCACCCGGATGCGCGAGGAGGCGACCGCCTACGCGCGGACGCGCACCGCGTTCGGACGGCCGATCGGCGCCAACCAGGGGGTCGCCTTCCCCGTCGCCGACCTCGCCGTCATGGAGGATGCCGCGCGGCTGCTCACCTACCGGGCGGCGTGGCTCAAGGACGAGCACGAGGCGGGCCGGCGCTCCCGGGACGAGGTCAAGCAGGCCGCGGCGCGGGCCAAGCTCTACACCTCCGAGGCCGCGGTCACCGCGACCCGCATCGCCACCCAGGTCTTCGGCGGCAACGGGTTCATCGAGGAGTACCCCGTCGCCCGGTTCTACCGTGACGCCAAGATCCTCGAGATCGGCGAGGGCACCTCCGAGGTGCAGCGCATGGTCATCGCCAAGGGACTGGGCCTGCCGGCCTGACCCGTCCTCGGGCACCGAGGTGGCCCCCCCGGGGACCACGGACGCCCACGGCCGAGAAGGAGTGACCACATGTCCCAGGAGCCGACCGCACCGGGTGACCCGCGGGTCGCCGGCGTCCGGGGCCGCCTCGAGGCGGCGCGCGAGGCGTCCGCCCGCCCGAGCGCGAGAGCGGCGGCGAAGCTCGAGGCGCAGCACAAGCTCTACGTCCGGGACCGCATCGCCCTGCTCCTCGACCACGGCTCCTTCGTCGAGGACGGCAGGTACGCGAACGCCCTCGCCGAGGGTCTGCCCGCGGACGGCGTCGTCACCGGGCGGGGAACGGTCGACGAGCGGCCGGTCGTCGTCATCGCGAACGACCCGACCGTCAAGGCCGGCTCGTGGGGTGCCCGCACCGTCGAGAAGATCGTCCGGGCCACCGAGGCCGCCCTGCGCGAGGAGCTGCCGGTCTTCTGGCTCGTCGACAGCGCCGGGGCACGCATCACCGACCAGGTGGAGATGTTCCCCGGTCGCCGGGGGGCGGGCCACATCTTCCACAACCAGGTCGCCCTGTCGGGCAAGGTGCCCCAGATCTGCTGCCTCTTCGGGCCCTCCGCGGCCGGGGGCGCCTACATCCCGAGCTTCTGCGACATCGTCATCATGGTCGAGGGGAACGCCTCGATGTACCTCGGCAGCCCACGGATGGCCGAGATGGTCGTCGGGGAGAAGGTCTCCCTCGAGGAGATGGGCGGGGCGCGGATGCACTGCACGGTCTCGGGCGTGGGCGACCTGCTGGCGGCGGACGACGAGGAGGCCATCGAGCTGGCCCGGCTCTACTTCTCCTACGTCCCGGACAGCTGGCGGACGCCGCTGCCGAGCTACCACCCCGAGGAGCCCTCGGCGCCCCTCACCCGCGCCACCGTGCCCGAGCGCGAGAGCCAGCCCTTCGACATCCACGAGGTCATCGACGGCCTTGTCGACGAGGACAGCTTCTTCGAGATCAAGCCGCTCTTCGCCCCCGAGCTCGTCGTCGGCTTCGGCCGGATGGCGGGCGAGACGGTCGGGATCGTCGCGAACAACTCGATGGTCAAGGGTGGAGTCCTCTTCACCGACTCCGCCGACAAGGCCAGCCGGTTCATCTGGCTGTGCGACGCCTTCTCCGTCCCGCTCGTCTACCTCGCCGACGTCCCCGGCTTCATGATCGGCTCCGAGGTGGAGCGAGGCGGCATCATCCGCCACGGCGCGAAGATGGTCTCGGCCGTCGCATCGGCGACCGTTCCACAGTTCTGCGTCGTCGTGCGCAAGGCCTACGGTGCGGGCCTGTACGCGATGGGCGGGCCGGGCTTCGCCCCGGACGCCACGATCGCCCTGCCCACCGCGCGGATCGCGGTCATGGGTCCGGAGGCGGCGGTGAACGCGGTGTACGCGAACAAGATCGCCGAGGTGGAGGCCGCCGGGGGCGAGCAGGCGCGCGAGGCCTTCGTGGCCGCGCGGCGCGCCGAGTACGAGGAGGACGTCGACCTCGAGAGGCTCGCGGCGGACCTCGTGCTCGACCAGGTCATCGAGGCCGAGGAGCTGAGGGGCGAGCTGCTGCGGCGGCTGCGCTACGCGGCGCGGCGCGACCGGCACTTCGCGACGAAGCGGCGTGACGTGCCCCCGGTCTAAAGGCCGCACGCACGACGGACGACGACACGCCGCGACCGGAGACCGGCTGGCGGCGTGTGCTCGTCGTGCCTCGATTCCACAGTTGACGAATTGTTGGCCGGAGCGGCATTATTTCGCCATGCGTAGAAATACAGTCCTCGATGCGGGTGCCGGGCCCGCTGCCGCGCACCCCGGGACGGCGCTGGGCCCCGGGCGCACCCGGGCCGTCCTCGCCGTGGTCTCCCTCGCCCTGATGACCGTGGTGTCCGCGGTGAGCGGGCTCAACGTGGCCCTGCCGGACCTCGCCCGGGAGACCGGCGCCTCCCAGACCGAGCTCACGTGGATCGTCGACGCCTACACCGTGGTCTTCGCCGGGCTGCTCCTCTTCGCCGGCGCCCTCGGCGACCGCTTCGGCCGCAAGCACCTGCTCACCGTCGGCCTCGCGGTCTTCGGGGCCGCGGCGGCCGTCGGGTTCGTCACGACGGATCCGGCCCAGCTCGTCGTCGTGCGGGCGGCGATGGGGGTCGGGGCCGCCGGGATCATGCCGACCACCCTGTCGGTCATCACCACCTCGTTCCCCGCTGCCGAACGGCCCCGGGCCATCGGGGTGTGGGTGGGCGTCGTCGGTGCGGGCGCGGTGCTGGGCCTGTTCGCCACCGGCCTGCTCCTCGAGTGGTTCGCCTGGAGCTCCTTCTTCGCCCTCAACGTCGGTCTCGCCGGCGTCGCGCTCGTCGGCACGCTCGCGGTCGTCCCGAACTCGGTCGACCCCGGTGCCGACGCCCTCGACGTCGGTGGGGCCCTCCTGTCCCTGGCCGCGGTCGCGCTCGTCGTCCTCGGCATCATCGAGGGCCCGGAGCGCGGCTGGGGCGACCCGCTGACCCTCGGTTCGCTGCTCGTCGGGCTCGCGCTCGGAGTCGCCTTCGTGCTCTGGGAGCTGCGCCGGCCGCACCCGCTGCTCGACCCCCGGCTCTTCCGTCTCCGGGGGTTCTCGGCCGGGACGCTGACCATCACCGTCCAGTTCTTCGCGAGCTTCGGCTTCTTCTTCACGATCCTGCAGTACCTGCAGTTCGTCGCCGGCCGGTCAGCCCTGATGGCCGCGGTGGCCCTGCTTCCCCTGCCGTTCGTCATGATCCCGCTGGCTCGCAACGCCCCCCGGGTCGCCGCCCGCGTCGGCTTCCGTCGGATCGCGCCTGCCGGGCTGCTGCTCACCGCCGGCGGCCTCGCGGTCCTGTCGACCCTCGGGACCGAATTCTCCTACGGCTGGTTCGCCGTCGGGCTCGTCGTCTTCGCCGCCGGCATGGCACTGGCGGGGACCCCGTCGACGACGGCGATCACGGAGTCGCTGCCGGTGGCCAAGCAGGGGGTCGCCTCGGCCGTCAACGACACCGCCCGCGAGCTCGGCAGCGCCCTGGGGATCGCGATCCTCGGCAGCGCCCTCAACCAGGTCTACCGGGACGGGATGGTCGACGTGGTCCTCCGGCTCCCCGAGCAGGCGCGCGAGCAGGCGCTCTCCTCGGTCGCCTTCGTCTCCTCCCCACAGGTCGCCGCGGCCGGGGACGCCGTGCAGCCGGTCGTCGACGCGGCCAGGTCCGCCTTCGTCGACGGCGTCGGCGCGGCCCTGCTCACCGCAAGCGCGGTGGCCGCCGTCGCGGCCCTCGTCGTGTTCCTCCTCGCCCCGGCCCGCGGCCGCTCCCGGTCAGCCGTCGCGACGCAGGGCGTGCCACGCGAGGCCGAGCTCGATGACGAGCTCGCGGAGCAGCGGGAGGGACACACCGACGACGTTGCTCGGGTCACCCTCGATGCCGGCGACGAACGGCCCGCCGAGACCGTCGATCGTGAAGGCTCCCGCCACGCGTAGCGGCTCACCCGTGGCGACGTAGGCGTCGACCTCGGCGTCGTCGAGGTCGGCGAAGTGCACGACGGTCGAGGCCGTGCCTCCGACGAGCCCTCCGCTGCCGCCGGCCCGGGTGTCGCGGCGGTCCACGAGCCAGTGCCCGGTGTGCAGGGTGCCGGACCGCCCGCGCATCCGGCGCCAGCGGGCGACGGCCTCGGCGGCGTTGCTGGGCTTGCCGTGGATCTCGCCGTCCAGCTCCAGGACCGAGTCGCACCCCAGGACCAGGTGCGCGTCGGAGTCCTCCTCGGCGTCGAGCCCGGCGACGACGTCCTCGGCCTTGGCGCGGGCGAGGAGGAGAGCGACGTCGGCCGCCGCGAGCCGGCCGCCGAGCGCGGCCTCGGCAGCCGTGACGGCGGCGTCCTCGTCGACCGTGGAGACCCGGACGGGTGGCTCGAGGCCGGCGGCGCGGAGGGCCGCGAGGCGCGCCGGGGAGGCGGACGCGAGCAGCAGGGTCACGGAGGCGTGCGGCACGCAGGACAACCTAGCCCCGGCTGTGACAAGACCCTCGTCCACCCGCCTCGCGAGCATTCCACTACGACGCGTAGTATTCGAGACGGCCCCGCGGCCGTCGGGGCGGACCGAGGAGGTACCCACGTGGCCGGACCAGAGCGCGACCTCACCCCTCTCGCCCCTGTCGGGCTCGGACGCACGCGCTCGGGACCCGTCCGCCAGCAGCGACCGGTCTACGTCGACCTCCTCCCCCCGTGCAACGCCGGGTGCCCGGCGGGCGAGAACATCCAGGCCTGGCTCGCCCTCGTCAAGGAGGGGCGTGAGGAGGAGGCGTGGCGCGGCCTGACGGCCGACAACCCGTTGCCGGCCGTGCACGGCCGGGTCTGCTACCACCCGTGCGAGACGGCGTGCAACCGCGCTGACCTCGACGCCGCAGTCTCCATCCACGGCGTCGAGCGCTACCTCGGCGACCTGGCCATCGAGCGGGGGTGGCGATTCGAGCCTCCTGCCGAGCGGACCGGCCGCCGGGTGCTCGTCGTCGGCTCGGGCCCGAGCGGCCTGTCGGCCGCCTACCACCTGGCCCGGCTCGGGCACGACGTCGTGGTCCGCGACCACGGCGCCGAGCCCGGCGGAATGATGCGGTACGGCATCCCGGCGTACCGGCTGCCGCGCGAGGTGCTCGACGCCGAGATCGAGCGGATCCGCGACCTCGGGGTCGTCTTCGAGCAGGGGCACCGGGTCGAGGACCTCGACGCCGAGCGCCGCTCCGGTCGTTTCGACGCCGTCTTCGTCGCCGTCGGTGCCCACCTGTCCAAGCGCGTCGACATCCCCACGGTCGACGCCGGCCGCGTGCTCGATGCCGTCGCCTTCCTCCGCGGCGTCGCCTCCGGGGAGCGCGACAGCGTCCACGGCCGGGTCGCCGTCTACGGCGGCGGCAACACCGCCTTCGACGCCGCGCGCGTCGCCCGACGGCTCGGGGCCGAGGACACCGTCATCGTCTACCGCCGTACCCGTGAGCAGATGCCCGCCCACGAGGAGGAGGCCGCCGACGCGGAGGAGGAGGGCATCCGGGTCAACTGGCTGCGCACCATCGCGTCGATGGGGGACGAGGACCTCACCGTCGAGGTGCAGGAGCTCGACGAGAACGGCCGCCCGCACGGGACCGGCCGGTTCGAGACCCTGGCCGCCGACACCGTCATCCTCGCCCTCGGCCAGGAGAGCGACACCGGGTTCCTCCGCGGTGTCCCGGGCATCGAGTTCGACCGCGACGTCGTCGTCGTCTCCCCGACCACGCTGATGACCGGGGCACCCGGCGTCTTCGCCGGTGGCGACGCGGTCCCGAGCGAGCGGACCGTCACCGTCGGCGTCGGCCACGGCAAGAAGGCCGCGCGCAGCATCGACGCCTGGCTGAGCGGCCTCCCGTACGGCCCGGCGCCCAAGCACCCGCCGGCCGACCTCGACAGCCTCCACCTCTGGTACTTCGGGCTGCACGAGCGGCGCCACCAGCCCGAGCTCGACCCCGCCCAGCGGATCCGCGACTTCGAGGAGGTCGTCGCCGGCCTCGACGCCGAGGCGGCCCGCTTCGAGGCCGGACGCTGCCTGTCGTGCGGCAACTGCTTCGAGTGCGACGGCTGCCTCGGCTCCTGCCCGGAGGACGCCGTCATCAAGCTCGGCACGGGCCTGCGCTACGAGTTCGACTACGACCGGTGCACCGGCTGCGGCACGTGCTACCGGCAGTGCCCGGTGCACGCCATCGAGATGGTCCCGGAGGTCTGAGCAGATGCGCACGACGATCGACGGCAACGAAGCGGCCGTCACCACCGCCTACCGGCTCAACGAGCTGTGCGCGATCTACCCGATCACCCCCTCCTCGGCCATGGCAGAGCTCGCCGACGAGTGGTCGAGCCACCGCCGGCCCAACGTCTGGGGCACGGTTCCGTCGGTCGTCGAGATGCAGAGCGAGGGTGGTGCCGCCGGAGCCATGCACGGGGCCCTCCAGGGAGGCGCGCTGGCGACGACGTTCACGGCCTCGCAGGGCCTGCTCCTGATGATCCCCAACATGTACAAGATCGCCGGCGAGCTGACCTCGACGGTCTTCCACGTGGCGGCCCGCTCCCTCGCGGCCCAGGGCCTGTCGATCTTCGGGGACCACTCCGACGTCATGGCGGTCCGCCAGACCGGGTTCGCCCTGCTCTCGTCGGCCTCGGTCCAGGAGGCACACGACCTCGCCCTCGTCGCCCAGGCGGCGACGCTGCGCACCCGGGTTCCGTTCGTCCACTTCTTCGACGGCTTCCGCACCTCGCACGAGCTGAACACGATCGAGGTCATCGACGACGACGTCCTGCGCGCCGTCGTCCCCGAGGAGCTGGTCCGCGAGCACCGGATGCGGGGGATGAGCCCCGAGCGGCCGGCCGTGCGCGGCACCGCGCAGAACCCCGACGTGTACTTCCAGGCCCGCGAGACGGTCAACCCCTTCTACGCCGAGGTTCCCCGCGTCGTCCAGGAGGTCATGGACGAGGTGGCGGGGTACACCGGTCGCGCGTACCGCACCGTCGAGTACACCGGCCACCCCGAGGCGGAGCGGGTGGTCGTCGTCATGGGGTCGGGCGCGCAGACGACGCGCGAGACCGTCGACCACCTCGTCCGGGCGGGTGAGCGGGTCGGGGTGCTCCAGGTCCGGCTCTACCGCCCCTTCCCGGCCGCCGAGATCGTCGCCGCCCTTCCGGAGTCGGCGCGCTCGGTCGCGGTCCTCGACCGCACCAAGGAGCCGGGCTCGGCAGGCGAGCCGCTCTTCCTCGACGTCTCCGCCGCGTTCGCCGAGGCGCACGACCGGGGTGAGCGCGCCACGATGCCGCGGGTGATCGGCGGGCGCTACGGACTGTCCTCGAAGGAGTTCACGCCCGGGATGGTCGCGGGCGTCTTCGCCGAGCTGGCAGCCGCGGAGCCCCGGCGCCGCATCACGATCGGCATCACCGACGACGTCGGGGGCACGAGCATCGACTACGACCCCCGCCTCGACATCGAGGACGCCGACACCTTCCGCGCGGTCTTCTTCGGGCTCGGCTCCGACGGCACCGTCGGAGCGAACAAGAACACGATCAAGATCCTCGGCTCCGACGAGGGGGTCCACGCGCAGGCCTACTTCGTCTACGACTCGAAGAAGTCGGGTGCGCCCACGATCTCCCACCTGCGGTTCGGGCCGCACCAGGTGCGCGCCCCCTACCTCGTCTCGAGGGCACGCTTCGTCGGCTGCCACCAGTTCGCCCTGCTCGAGAAGGTCGACGTGCTCGGTGTCGCCGACCGAGGCGCCACCCTCCTCCTCAACGCGCCGTACCCTGCCGGCGAGGTCTGGGAGCACCTGCCCGGACCCGTGCAGCAGGAGATCCTCGACAAGGAGCTGCGTCTCTTCACCATCGACGCCACCGCCGTGGCGCGCGCGGCCGGGCTGCCCGGCCGCACGAACACCGTGCTGCAGACCTGCTTCTTCGCCGTCTCGGGGGTGCTGCCGCGGGACGAGGCCGTCGAGCGGGTCAAGGGTGCCATCCGCAGCACGTACGGCAAGCGCGGCGAGGAGGTCGTGCGCCGCAACGAGGCCGCGGTCGACCACACCCTGGCGGCCCTGCACGAGGTCGAGGTCCCGGGGCGGCGTACCTCGGACGCGCCGCTGCCGGCGATGGTGCCCGCGAGCGCGCCCGAGTTCGTGCGCACCGTCACGGCCGAGATGATGGCCGGACGCGGCGACGCCCTGCCGGTGAGCGTGATGCCGGTCGACGGCACCTTCCCCAGCGGCACGACCGCCTACGAGAAGCGCCGCATCTCCGACCTCGTCGCACAGTGGGACCCCGACACGTGCATCCAGTGCGGCACGTGCAGCTTCGTCTGTCCGCACAGCGTCATCCGCAGCAAGTTCTACCCCGAGGGAAGCACCGCGGATGCCCCCGACGGGTTCCGCAGCGCGCCGCTCGTCGCCGCGGGGCTCCCCGGCTCCGGGTACACCCTGCAGGTCTACGCGGAGGACTGCACGGGGTGCGGGCTGTGCGTCGAGGCCTGTCCGGTGAGCCCGGTCGGCCACCCCGACCGCAAGGCCATCAACCTGGAGCCGCTCGAGCCGGTGCTCGAGTCCGAGCGGGCGAACGTCGAGTTCTTCGAGACGCTGCCGCTCAACGACCGCAGCCGGGTCGACTTCGGCACGGTGCGCGGCACCCAGTTCCTCCAGCCGCTCTTCGAGTTCTCGGGCGCCTGCTCCGGCTGCGGTGAGACCCCGTACCTCAAGCTGCTCACCCAGCTCTTCGGCGACCGGCTCACCGTCGCCAACGCCACCGGCTGTTCCTCGATCTACGGCGGCAACCTCCCGACGACACCGTGGGCCGTGAACGCCCAGGGCCGAGGTCCGGCCTGGTCCAACAGCCTCTTCGAGGACAACGCCGAGTTCGGGCTCGGGCTGCGGCTGGCGGCCGACCTGCACGACCGGATGGCGCGGGAGCGGCTCGGTCAGCTGCGTGAGGAGATCGGCGCCGACCTCGTCGAGGACATCCTCGGGGCGGGGCAGATCCGCGAGTGGGAGCTGGAGGCCCAACGAGAGCGGGTCGCCGAGCTGAACCGACGGCTCGCCGGGATGGAGGGTCCCCTCGCGGCCGACCTCCGCAGCGTCGCCGACCACCTCCTGCGCCGCACGGTGTGGATCGTCGGCGGCGACGGATGGGCCTACGACATCGGCTCGGGCGGGCTCGACCACGTGCTCGCGAGCGGCCGCAACGTCAACGTCCTCGTCCTCGACACCGAGGTCTACTCCAACACCGGCGGGCAGTCCTCGAAGTCGACCCCGATCGGGGCGGTCGCGAAGTTCGCCGCGGCGGGCAAGACCACCCAGAAGAAGGACCTCGCCCTCCAGGCCATCGCGTACGGCAACGTCTACGTGGCTCGGGTCGCGATGGGCGCCGACCCGCACCAGACGCTCACCGCGTTCCGCGAGGCCGAGGCCTACGACGGCCCGTCGCTGATCATCGCCTACAGCCACTGCATCGCCCACGGCATCGAGATGAGCAAGGGCATGGGCCAGCAGTACCTCGCCGTCGCCTCCGGGCACTGGCCGCTCGTGCGCTACGACCCGGCGGTGCGGGCCATCGACGGCAACCCGTTCCAGCTCGACTCGCCGCGCCCGCGCGTGCCGCTCGGCGACTACCTCTACAACGAGCTGCGCTACCGGATGATCCGCAACGCCGACCCCGAGGAGGCCGAGCGCCTGCTCGTCCTGGCCCAGGCGGCGGTCGACCAGCGGTGGCGCACCTACGAGGAGATGGCGACCCGCGGTGCCGACCGCTTCGCCGCGGACGGGAGGAGGACCCCGTGACCGACCTGTCGACCACCTACCTCGGGCTGCCGCTGCGCAACCCCCTCGTCGCGAGCTCGTCGCCGGCGACGCTCGGCGTCGACCGGGTCCGCGCGCTGGCCGACGCCGGCATCGGCGCACTCGTGCTGCCCTCGCTCTTCGAGGAGCAGGTGACCCGCGACCAGCTGCGCGACCTCGCCCTGACCGAGGGCACCGAGCACGGAGACGGCGAGGCGTCGTCGTACTTCCCGGTGCTCGCGGGCGACCGGTCCGACGGGGCCACCCGCCACCTGCGGCTGCTCGAGCAGAGCGCCGCCGCGGTCGACGTCCCCGTCATCGCCTCGTTGAACGGCAGCACCTCGGGGGGATGGTCGCGCTTCGCGCGCCAGCTCGCCGAGGCGGGCGCCGCAGCCGTGGAGCTCAACGTCTACGTCGTCCCGGGTGACCCGGCGACCAGTGGAAGGGACGTCGAGGACCTGCACGTCGAGGTCCTCGAGCAGGTCCGCGAGGTCGTCGACGTGCCCGTGGCGGTCAAGCTGAGCCCCTACTTCAGCGCGACCGGCGAGGTGGCGGCCAGGCTGGACCGCGCGGGGGCCGACGGGCTGGTCCTGTTCAACCGCTTCCTCCAGCCCGACGTCGACGCCGACACCCTGCAGGTGACGACCGGCATCGACCTGTCCTCGCCGGCCGAGGCGCGGCTGGCCCGCACCTGGGTCGCGATCCTCCACCACCGGGTCCGCGCCTCGCTCGCCGCGACGACGGGCGTCGAGGAGGCCCGCGACGTCGCGGCCTACCTCCTCGCCGGCGCCGACGTCGTCATGACCGCCTCGGCCCTCGTGCGGCACGGCATCGGCCACGCGAGCGTGCTGCTCGACGGGCTGACGGCGTGGATGCGGCGACACGGCTTCGAGGACCTGGCTGCCGTGCGTGGACGGCTGGCCGTGCCGGCCGACGTCGACACGTGGGCCCACGAGCGGGCCGGGTACGTCGCGGCCCTCGAGAAGGCCCGACGAACCTACGGTGACCTCGGGACGCTCCACCGGCGCGAACCGGTGGGCTGACGCCCGGGAGCGCTGGGCGTCGCCTCCCCGTGGTGGTCGGGCGACGCCGGTGCTCCCGGGCCGCCCCCGCGGCCGTCACCCGCGGGCGGGCCCTGCCTCAGCCGAGGACCTCGTCGACGTAGCACCACCGCCAGGCCTCGCCCGGCTCGATCGAGCGCATGACGGGGTGGCCGGACTCGTGGAAGTGCGCCGCTGCGTGCCGGCCCTCGGAGGAGTCGCAGCAGCCCACCCGGCCGCACGTCGCGCACGCGCGCAGGTGCACCCAGCGGGTCCCGTGGGCGAGGCAGTCGGGGCAGCCGTCGTGCGACGTGGGCGGGTGGGGCACCTCCGTCTCGGCGAGGTGCCCGCAGGCCCCCGCCACCCGCGCCGGCGGTAGCAGCTCGGACTCGTGGACGTCCGCCGAGCGGGTCGCGCCCCACGCGAGCGCGGTCTCCTCGGCGTCGAGCTGACCGAGGATGCTCGTGAGCACCGAGTGGTCGACCCCACCGCGGTCACGGATGCGCAGCAGCTCGGCGCGTTCCTCGCGGATCATCCGGACGCGCAGCCGGGCCCGGGCCTCGGCGGGGGTCTCGTCGTCGCCCGGGCCGAGGGTGCCGAGGCGCTCCCAGCATCGGTTGACCCGGTCGGCGGCCTGCGCGCGGATGACCTCGACGACCGCGGGGTCGGCCTCGGCGTCCCCTTCGATGAGGCGCAGCCCCGCACCGGTCGTGGCCCCGAGCACCGTGGCCTCCTCGAGGGCGTCCTGCCGGGGGTCGGGGCCGCGCACGTCGAGGGCGCGGGCGAGCGAGGGCAGGGTCGTGCCCTGGATGAGGAGGGTGCCCACGGTGACGACCAGGGCGATGACGACCAGCTCCGGGCGCAGCGGGGTCTCCTCGGGCAGGGTCAGCGCGGCCGCCAGGGTGACGACTCCTCGCATCCCGGCCCACGAGGTCACGAGGGCGCCGGGGAGCAGCGCACGGAGCCGCCGGCCGTCCACCCGGTAGGTGAGGGCCATGAACGGCACGATCCAGACCGGGCGCAGCAGCAGCACGGCGAGGAGGACGACGACACCGACGAGGAGGGTGCTCGCGAGGCTGAGATCGCCCTCGGCGGTGTCGGCGAGCAGTGAGGAGACCTGGAGGCCGATGAGGAGGAAGACGGCGTTCTCGAGGACGAAGGTGATGCTCGTCCAGTTGACCCGTTCCGAGAGACGCGAGGGTGCCGACTGGATGACGGGGGAGCGGTGCGCGAGCAGCAGGCCTGCGGTGACCACCGCGATGACGCCGGAGGCGCCGAGCTCCTCGGCCGGCAGGTAGGCGAGGTACGGGGCGACGAACGACAGCGCGGTGTCCGCCGGCACCTCGGTGAGCTGGCGCCGCAGCCACCCGAGGAGGAGGTAGGCCACCACGCCGACCGCGACGCCCCCCAGCGAGGCGACCGCGAGGTCGAGCGCGACCGACGCGGGCGTGACCTGCCCGGGGGCCTCGGCCCCGCCCCCCGCTCCGTGCGCCGCGAGGCCGGCGACGGCGAGCGCCGTCCGCAGGGTGACCAGCGCCGTCGCGTCGTTGAGGAGCGACTCGCCCTCGAGGATCGTCGTCAGCGGGCGCGGAAGGCCGATGCGGCGCGCGACGGCCGATGCCGCGACGGCATCCGGGGGTGCCACGATCGCGCCGAGGGCCAGCGCGAGGGCGAAGTCGATCGGCAGCAGTGCCCAGGCGACCACGGCGACCCCGAGCGCGGTGAACAGGACGAGGCCGACCGACAGCCCGAGGATCGCCGTCCGGTGCGCGCGGATGTCGAGGAGCGAGGTCGAGATGGCCGCGGCATAGAGGAGCGGGGGGAGCAGGCCGAGCAGGACCAGCTCGGGCGAGAGCCGCAGCACCGGCATCCCGGGGACGAACGAGAGCAGAGCGCCGACGACGAGCAGGGCGATGGGGACCGGAACACCGCGCCGCCCGACGACGCGGGAGACGACGATGACGACGAGAACGACGGCGACGACGAGGGCGGCGGTCTCCACGGGTGGATTCTCACCCGGGACGCGACGGCGCGGTGAGGGCGTCCGCGCGCTCGTCGCCGAGGTCGGCGGTCAGGTAGTGCTGGAGCACGGGGGCCACGGCCGATGCGAGGGTGTGCGGGTCGGCCTCGGCGAGGCGCTCCAGGCCGACGATGTGGCGGGCCACGACCAGGCCCGCGATCTGCGAGCCGAGCAGCGCGGCCCGCAGCTCGGGGTCGTCGCCGCCGATCCCCCGGGCGAGGGGCACGAGGATGCGCGCGGTGAGCAGGTCGCGCACCAACCGGGCGGCCTCGTCCTCGGAGGCGGCGGCCCGCAGCAGGCCGGTCATCGTGGCGCGGGCCGAGGGCGTCTCGAGCATCGTCAGCGCGAAGGTCGCCAGGCGCCGCCCGACGTCGTCCGGGCCGCCGCCGAGGATGGTCGCGAGGACCTGCTCGGGGTCGAAGGGCAGCTCGACGACGGTGACGAAGAGCTCCTGCTTGCTGCCGAAGTAGTGCGTGACGAGGCGGGTGTCGACGCCCGCCTCGCGGGCGATCCCGCGCAGGGTGGTCCGCGGGTAGCCGAGCTCGGCGAACTGGTGCGAAGCAGCCGCGAGGATCGCCTCGCGGGTGTTGCTCCCCGAGGGTCGTCGGCCCCTGGTGCCTGGCACGCGTCCTCCTGTCGCCGACGGCGCTCGAGGGCCAGTATGCCGCCCCGCCGCCGCGTGCCCCGGCGTTCCCCCGGGCGCGGTGGCCTGGACGGGCCGGCCGCGGCTCACTGCCCGAGCACGGCCTCGCGCAGGAGGTCCAGTCCGAGCGAGCCGAGGTCGAGCGCGCGCCGGTGGAAGTCCCTGAGGTCGAAGGCGTCGCCGTCCCGGGCGGCCACCTCGTCGCGCAGGGCGAGCCAGAGCCGCTCGCCGACCTTGTAGCTCGGGGCCTGCCCCGGCCACCCGAGGTAGCGGTCGAGCTCGAAGCGCATCATCGCCTCGCCCTGGTTGGCGTGGGCGTCGAGGTAGTCCCAGGCCTTGTCGTAGGTCCACGTCCCGCCGCCGACCTCGGCCGGTGCCTCCAGGCCGCAGTGGACGCCGATGTCGATGACCACCCGCGCGGCGCGCAGCGACTGGCCGTCGAGCAGGCCCATGTAGTTCCCCGGGTCGCTCATGTACCCGAGGTCGGCCATGAGCCACTCGGCGTACAGGGCCCAGCCCTCCGCGTGGCCGCTGGTCCAGCAGAGGTGCCGGCGCCAGCGGTTGAGCAGCCCGCTGCGGGCTGCCGTCTGGGCGACCTGGAGGTGGTGCCCCGGGACACCCTCGTGGTGGACGGTCGTCAGCTCCCGCCAGGTGCCGAAGTGGGTGACGCCCTTCGGGACCGACCACCACATCCGCCCCGGCCGGGTGAAGTCGTCGCTCGGCCCGGTGTAGTAGATGCCGCCGGTGTGGGTGGGCGCGATGCGGGCCTCGATGGTGCGCACCGCCTCGGGGATGTCGAACTGGCTGCCACCGAGGTCGGCGATGACGGCATCGGCGCGCTCCTGCATCCACGCCCGGAGTGCGTCGGTGCCCTCGACGACGTACGACGGGTCGGCGTCGAGGAGGGCGATGGCCTCCTTGACGGTGGCGCCGCGCCGCACCCGGTCGGCGGTGGCGGCCATCTGGGCGTCGATGCGAGCCACCTCCTCCTGGCCCCAGGCGTAGGTCTCCTCGAGGTCGATCTGCGCACCGAGGAAGTGTCGCGAGGCCAGGCGGTACCGGTCGATGCCGGCCGCGTCGGACCCGGTCGCCCGGTGCAGCAGGTGGGCCGCGAGGTCGTCGCCGAGTCGGTCGTAGGCCGAGGCGGCGGCCTCGGCCCCGCGGCGCAGGTCGGCCGCGACCTCGTCGGCCAGGGGCGCCTGACCGGCCCGGGCGCCGGCGAGGAGGTCGACGAAGTAGCCGTCGTCCGCGGTCAGGTCGCGGCACTGCTCGACGCAGCGCTCGACCTGCCGTCGCGAGGTGACGAGGCCCTCGTCGGCGGCCTGCCGCAGCGTCGCAGTCCACTGCGCCAGGGCGGTGGGGACGGCCGCGAGCCGGTGCGCGATGGTCGCCCAGTCCTCCTGGGTGTCCGTCGGCATCAGGTCGAAGGCGCCGCGGATGCCCTGGAGCGGCGTGGCGATGACGTTGAGCTCCATCCGGTCGTAGCCGGCGGCGTGCACCTCCAGCTGGAGGCCGAGGCGCTCGCGGAGGGCGGCGAGGGTGACCCGGTCGACGTCGTCCACCGGGTCGAGCCCCTCCAGCCGCGCGAGGGTCCGGCGGGCCAGCTCGGCGCGCTCGGCGTACCCGTCGGGGGAGAGGTCGTCGAGCTGGTCCTGGCCAGACGGGATGCCGAGCGCGGTCGCCTCGAGTGGGCTCGCCGCGACCACGGCGTCGAAGTGGTCCTCCGCGACGGCGTCGACGGGGGTGGGCTCTCGGCGTGCTCCGGCGGTGTGGGTCACGTCGCCGGACGGTACCCGATGCCCGGCGCCGGCGCGTGGGACCGGCCGCACCGGTGCCGCGGTGCGGCCGGAGCCATCGCCTAGCCTCGGGGGGTGAGCGCGCGCGTCCTCTCCGTCAACGCCGGTGTCCCCCGCGAGGGGATCGGGGCGAAGCGGAGCACCTCGGCCATCGACAAGCGACCCGTCGGCGCTGCCGAGGTGCGAGACCCCGGGCCGAAGCGGGGTGGGCTCGGCAGCGGTGTCGTCGGTGACGACTGCGTGTCGCGCCGGCACCACGGGGGGTCCCGGCAGGCGGTGTACGCGGTGGCACGCGAGGAGCTGGACTGGTGGGCGGGGGAGCTCGGCCGGGAGCTGCGCGACGGCACGTTCGGTGAGAACCTCACGACGCGTCGGCGCCGACGTCGACGGCGCCGTCGTGGGGGAGCGCTGGCGGGTCGGGTCGGCCGTGCTCGAGGTGACCGGGCCGCGCATCCCCTGCGGCACGTTCGCGGCCTGGATGGGGGAGCGGCACTGGGTGCGGCGGTTCACCGAGCGTGGGCGGACGGGGGCCTACCTCGCGGTGGTGGAGCCCGGCACCGTGCGGGACGGCGACGAGGTCGAGGTCGTGGAGCGGCCGGAGCACGGGATCACCGTCCTGCGCGTCTTCGCGGCGCTCACGGGCGACCTCGAGGCCGCCCGGGAGGTGCTCGCGGCGCGGGTCCTGGGTGACGAGGAGCACGACGACCTCGCCGTGAGGGTGGCGCGGCGGGCGAGGGGCGGGCCGGCCGCGCAGCGGCCGTCTCCCGACGGGTCGGGAGCGCCGACGCGGTCGACGGCCGACCCTCGGACGGGCGATACCGTGTCGGGCATGCGGATGCCCGAGGGGCGGCACCGGTGAGGCCGACCGGACACGACTGGTCGATGACCACCGACCGGCTGCTCGCCTCGGGGGGCGACTCCCGGCACGCCGTCGGACCGGCGGGGAGGAACCGGTACGGCAACCGGTACTCGCCCGAGGCCGGCCTGCTGTCGTTCGGCTCGTGCACGTCCTCGACGGTCTCCGAGGTCGCGTACGCCGCCGCCGACCGGCTCCACGGCTGGTTGCGCGCGCTCGACCCCGACGTGCTCGAGGAGTCGGTCGACGACCTCTACGAGCGGGTGCGCACCGAGCTGCTGTCCAACGTCGCGATGAACAGCGCGGCGACGCTCGAGGTCGCGCTCTGCCCCTCGGGCACCGACGCCGAGCTGGTGGCCCTCGTCGTGGCGCTCGCCGAGGGCTCCCGCGTCACGACGGTCCTCGTCGGGGCGTCCGAGGCCGGCTCTGGCACGGCCAACGCGGCGCGCGGCGTCCACTTCGACCCGGTCACGCCGTCGGGGCGCGAGGTCGAGCCCGGGACCCCCGTCGACCGGGCGACCGCCGATCGCGTCCGGCTCGAACGGGTGAGCATCCGGGACGCCGTCGGTGCGCCGCGGGAGGAGGAGGAGGTCGACGACGACGTCCGGCGGATCGTCCGGGAGGCGGTCGGGCGCGGGGACCACGTGCTGCTCCACGTCATCGCGCACAGCAAGACCGGCGTGCACGCCCCGTCGCTGCGGTGCGTCGACGAGCTGGTGCACGCCCACCCGGGGCAGGTGGACGTCGTCATCGACGCCGCCCAGGGCCGCTTCAGTCGGCACGGCCTCGAGGAGTCGCTGGCGCGCGGCTACCTGGTCATGGTCACCGGCTCGAAGTTCTTCGGCGGCCCGCCCTTCGCCGGGGCCGTCCTCGTGCCGCACCGGCGCGCGGGCGGCACTGCCGTACCGGCCGCGTTCCCCGAGGGGTTCGGCGACTACCTCGTGCCGGCCATGCTGCCGCGGGCCTGGCAGGATGCCAGGGCCTCGCTGGGCCCGGGCCTCGCCCTCGGGGTCCTCATGCGGTGGTGGGCGGCGCTCGCGGAGGTCCGCGACTACTACAGCGTCCCCGCGGCCCTGCGCCTGGAGGTGCTGCGCCGGTTCCAGTCGGCGGTGCCCGAGATCATCGCGGGCACCGAGCACCTCGCCCTCTCGTCGGTGCCGACGCCTCCGAACCGCCACGACGACACCCGGCTGCTCGAGTCCAACACCACCGTCTTTCCCTTCACCTGCCGTGCCCCGGGGGACGCCCTGCTCGGGATGGACGAGCTGCGCGGGCTCGCCGCGGCGCTGCGTGGCGGGTCCCCTGCCGACGAGCACCTGCCGCCGCAGCTGGCCGTGCTGCGCTGCGAGCTCGGGCAGCCCGTCGAGCTGGCCGGGGGCCCGACGAGCTTCCCCGTCCTGCGCATCGCCCTCGGAGGGCGCGACATCATCCGCGCCTGCGTGACCCCGGCCGCGGGCACCACCTTCGCCGAACGGCTCGGGCGCCTCGAGCGCGACGTCTCGCTCACCCTCCAGAAGGTCGACGCCCTGGTCGGTCTCCGCCACGGTGCCCGGGCGGCCAGCTGATGTCCGCCGATGGTGCCAGCTGGGCTCGACGGCCCTCCGACGACCTGGTCCGGCGGGTCGCGGGCGTGGTCCTCGCGAGCGACCTCGTCGGCCCCGACGACGGCGCCGTCGTCCTGCACGACCTCGACCTCCTCGACGCACGGCTCGACGACCTCGCCGCCGCCTTCCCGCCCCACGCCCTCCACGCCGTGGCCGTCAAGGCCAACCCGGTGATCGAGATCCTCCGCGAGTGCGTGGCGCGAGGCGCCGGTCTCGAGGCGGCCTCGTGGGAGGAGGTCGCGCTCGCCCTCGCGGCGGGCTGCGAGCCGTCCCGGGTCGTCTACGACTCCCCGGCGAAGACGCGGCCGGAGATCGCGCGCGCACTGGCGCTCGGTATCCACGTCAACGCCGACAGCCTCGACGAGCTCGACCGGATCATCGAGATCCGCGCGGGGCTGCCGGCCTCGGGCGCCACCGTGGGCCTGCGGGTCAACCCGGTCGTCGGGAGCGGCTCCATCCCGTCGACGAGCGTGGCCTCTCCGTCCTCCAGGTTCGGGGAGCGGGTCGGCGAGGCCCTCGCCGACGCCCTCGCGGAGCGTGCCGAGGGTCGGCCGTGGCTGCGCGGCCTGCACTCCCACGTGGGCTCCCAGGGGATGCCGGTCGAGACGCTCGTCGAGGCCGCAGCAGTGGTCAGCGCCTTCCGCGACGCGGTGCACGACAGGCTCGGTCACGCCCAGCTCGACGTCGTCGACCTCGGGGGCGGGGCCACGGCGGACTACACGGGGGAGACGCCCGTGGACCCGGCCGACCTCGCCGCCCGCCTCGAGCAGGCGGCGCCCTCGTTGTTCGCCGAAGGGACGACGCTGGTCACCGAGTTCGGGCGGGCCGTCCAGGCCAGCTGCGGGTGGGCCCTCAACCGGGTCGAGTACGTCAACACCTCGCTGGCGCAGCCGGTGGCGGTCACCCACCTCGGGGCGGACTTCCTCATGCGGGCTGCGTACCAGCCGGGGCACTGGCGGCACCGGATCAGCCGGCTCGACGCCCTGGGCCGGCCCGCGCAGGCCCCGGCCGCCCGGGAGGGCGGCCACGGCCCGGTGTCCGACCCGTGGATCGTCAGTGGCCCGCTGTGCTTCGCCGGGGACGTCATCGCGCGGGACGTCCGCCTGCCGGGCCTCGAGCCCGGGGACTGGCTCGTCGTCCACGACGTCGGTGCCTACACGATGAGCATGTGGTCTCGGCACTGCAACCGGGGGATGCCGCCGGTCGTCGGCTACCGCGAGACCCCGGCGGGCGTGGAGCTGAGCCTGCTGCGGGCCGGTGAGGGCCCCGAGGACCTCGTGCGCCTGTGGTCACGGAGGCCGGGCGGCGGCGCCGGGGCGTGAGGACCGGCCCACCCGGCTAGTGGCGCAGGCTGACCCGCCACGCGCCCGGGAAGTGCTGCACCGGGCGGCGCAACGACGTGCGCGGGTCGGCCCAGAGCGACCGGGGCCGGTCGTCCCCCGCACCGGACGGCGCACCTGCGGCGGCGAGGACGGCGAGGACGGCCGCGACGTCCTCGGAGGTCGCGGGGCCCGTGATCCGGATCGGGGCCACGGGGGGCTGGTCGGCGGCCGTCGGGGGGTGGGGTCCCCCCGGGCTCTGAGCCTGCGACGAGGTCATAGGGGGATGTTCCCGTGCTTCTTCGGCGGGAGGGTCGCGCGCTTGTTGCGCAGCGCACGCAGGGCCTTGGTGACGTTCATCCGGGTGTTCGACGGAGTGATGACGGTGTCGATGTACCCGCGCTCGGCGGCGACGTAGGGGTTGGCGAGGGCGTCCTCGTACTGCTGGATGAACGCGGCCCGCGCCTCCTCGACCGACTCGCCGTTCTCGGCAGCCCGCTTCAGCTCCTTGCGGTAGAGGATGTTGACGGCACCCTGCGCTCCCATGACCGCGATCTGGGCGGTCGGCCAGGCGAGGTTGATGTCGGCGCCGAGGTGCTTGGACCCCATGACGTCGTAGGCGCCGCCGTAGGCCTTGCGGGTGATGACGGTGACCAGCGGCACGGTGGCCTCGCTGTAGGCGTAGATGAGCTTGGCCCCGCGGCGGATGATGCCGTCCCACTCCTGGTCGGTCCCGGGGAGGAACCCGGGGACGTCGACGAAGGTGAGGACCGGGACGTTGAACGCGTCGCAGGTGCGCACGAACCGGGCGGCCTTCTCGGAGGCGTCGATGTCGAGGGTGCCGGCGAACTGCATCGGGTTGTTCGCGACGACCCCGACCGAGCGGCCCTCGACCCGGCCGAACCCCGTCACGATGTTCGGCGCGAACAGGGGCTGGACCTCGAGGAACTCGCCGTCGTCGAGGACCCTCTCGATGACCTGGTGCATGTCGTAGGGCACGTTCGGGGAGTCGGGGATGATCGTGTCGAGGAACCGGTCGTCGTCGGTGACCTCGAGGTCGACCTCCTCGCCGAAGACCGGCGGCTCCTCCATGTTGTTCGACGGCAGGTACGACAGCAGCGCCTTGACGTACTCGATCGCGTCGTCCTCGTCGGTGCCCATGTAGTGCGCGACGCCCGACTTGGTGTTGTGGGTGCGGGCGCCGCCGAGCTCCTCGAAGCCGACGTCCTCCCCGGTGACGGTCTTGATGACATCGGGGCCGGTGATGAACATGTGCGAGGTCTGGTCGACCATGACGGTGAAGTCGGTGACCGCGGGGGAGTAGACGGCGCCCCCCGCGCACGGGCCCATGATGAGCGAGATCTGCGGCACGACGCCGCTGGCGTGCACGTTGCGGCGGAAGATCTCGCCGTAGAGGCCGAGCGAGACGACGCCCTCCTGGATGCGGGCGCCGCCCGAGTCGTTGAGGCCGACCACCGGGCAGCCGACCTTCATCGCGAAGTCCATGATCTTGACGATCTTCTCGCCGAAGACCTCGCCGAGCGAGCCCCCGAAGACGGTGAAGTCCTGCGCGAAGACCGCCACGGTGCGGCCGTCGACCGTGCCGTAGCCGGTGACGACGCCGTCGCCGTAGGGGCGGTTCCTGTCCTGCCCGAACGAGACCGAGCGGTGCCGGGCGTACTTGTCCATCTCGACGAAGGACCCCTCGTCGAGGAGCATCTCGAGCCGCTCGCGGGCGGTCTTCTTGCCGCGGGCGTGCTGCTTCTCGACCGCGCGGCTCGACCCGGCGTTCGCGACCTCGGCGACCCGACGCTTCAGGTCGGCCAGCTTGCCCGCCGTCGTCGTCGTGTCGATGTCGGCAGGGACGTCGGTGCCGCCGATGGAGTGCAGGTCGCTTGTCGACATGCCCCGAGCCTAGCCTTGGCCCTGTGCCCCCGACGCCCCGCCCGGCACCGCTCGGCGCCGCATCCGTGCAGCCCGGCGACCCGTGGCTGCCCATCGAGGTGTTCGACACCGTCGGCTCGACCAACGACGAGGTCCGGTCCCGCCCGGTTCGGTGGCGCGTCGTCGTCGCCGAGCGCCAGGAGCAGGGCCGGGGCCGGCTCAGCCGCACGTGGACGACGACCCCGGGCACCGCGCTCGCGGTCTCGGTACTCGTCCCGGTCCCGCCCTCGGGCGCGGGCTGGGTGCCCCTCTTCGCGGGGCTGGCCGTCCACCGCGCGGTCGACGAGGTGTCCGGGGTGCCGACGGCGCTGAAGTGGCCCAACGACGTGCTCGTCCCCGGCGACGGGGACCGGAAGCTCGCCGGGGTGCTGTGCGAGTGGCTCCCCGAGGGTGTCGTCGTCGGTGTCGGGCTCAACGTCGACACCGCGCGCGAGGACCTGCCGCTCGAGACCGCCACGTCCTTGCGGGCCGCGGGTGCGCCCGGCGTCGAACGGGGTCGGCTGCTCGCCGCCTACCTCACCCACCTGGCCAGGGTGCTCCGCGAGGACACCGGGCCGGCGGGGCCGGTCGTCGCCGCCTACCGGGAGGTGTGCTGCACCCCCGGTCGGGAGGTCGAGGTCCACGCCCCGGACGGTACGGCGCGCCTCGGGAGGGCGACAGGAGTCGACGACACGGGCAGACTGGCCGTCCGCACCGCGTCGGGGACCGAGCTGGTCTCCGCCGGCGACGTCGTCCACGGCCCGCACCGCTGAGAGGAGGGGGGATGTCGGACACCGATGCGTCCGAGGCGGAGCCCGGGCCGGTCCCCGCCCACGCGCCGGACCTTCCCGAGGCGCTCGAGCGTGCCCTCCTCGGCCGCTCGGCGTCGATCACACGCGCCGAGGTGTCCGAGGGCGCCGGGGTCCCGGCGGCGCGGGCCCGAGCGTTCTGGCACGCGATGGGCCTGCAGCTGGCCCCGGAGGAGGAGGCGATGTTCACCGAGGCCGACCGGGAGGCGCTGGCGCGGGTCTCCCGGATGATCGAGGACGGTGTGGTCACCGAGGACCTCGCCCTCGGCATGACGCGCGCCCTGGCCCGCACGGCCGACCGGCTCGCCGTCTGGCAGACCCAGCTCGTCGCCGAGTCGCTCACGCCACCGTTCAGCGAGCAGCTCGAGGGCAAGGACAGCAGGTCGGTCCCGGAGCCGCACATCGCGACCGATGCCGCCAACCTCCTCGCGCGGATCAGTGACGACCTCGAGCCGCTGCTCGCCTACGTGTGGCGCCGGCACCTCACTGCCGCGCTGCACCGCATGCTGGCGGACGCCGACCCCGCGGTGCACCAGGACCCGTCGGCGCCGCTGCGGGCGGTGGGGTTCGCCGACCTCGTCTCCTTCACCTCCTTCGTCCGCCGGATGAGCGAGCGCCAGCTCGCCCGGCTCGTCCAACGCTTCGAGCTCCTCGCGAGCGACGTCATCACCGAGCACGGCGGCCGTGTCATCAAGACCGTCGGTGACGAGGTCCTCTTCGTCCACACCGACGTGGCCGCGGCCTCGGCGATCTCCCTGGACCTCGTCGACGCGATGACCGAGGACGACCTCCTGCCGCCGGTCCGGGTCGGACTGGCCCACGGCAGGGTGGTCTCGCGGCTCGGTGACGTCTTCGGGATGACGGTGAACAAGGCGAGCCGGATCACCGCGGTGACCCCGTCGGCCACCGTGTACGTCGACGAGGACATGGCCGCGGCCCTTCGCGCGGTCTCCGGCTTCACGACGACCGAGCGGCGCCGCCGGATGCTGCGCGGCATCGGCGTCGTCACCCTGCACGAGCTCCGGCGCGCCCCGGGAGGGCGGCGGACGTCTGAGGACTCCGAGGGCGCGTGAGTCCCCGCGTGGCTACCATCCACCCATGACCAAGGTGCTGCTGGCCGAGGACGACCCCGCGATCTCGGACCCGCTCGCCCGGGCCCTGCGCCGCGAGGGGTACGACGTCGACGTCTGCACCGACGGGGAGTCCGCGCTGGAGGAGGCGCTGCGTCAACCCGACCTGCTCGTCCTCGACCTCGGGCTGCCGAAGATGGACGGGCTCGAGGTCTGCCGCCGGCTGCGCCAGGAGGGCAGCGCGGTGCCGGTCCTCGTCCTCACCGCCCGGGCCGACGAGGTCGACACGGTCGTCGGCCTCGACGCCGGTGCCGACGACTACGTCACCAAGCCGTTCCGTCTCGCCGAGCTCCTGGCCCGGACCCGGGCGCTGCTGCGCCGCCACGCGGTCGAGCCGCCCGATCCCGGCCGTGACCCGGTCCTGCACATCGACCCCGACGGGCGCCGCGTCTTCCTCCGGGGTGAGGAGGTCTCGCTGACCGGCAAGGAGTTCGAGCTGCTGCGCGTCCTCGTCGCGAACGAGGGCAAGGTCGTCTCCCGCGAGAAGCTGATGCGCGACGTCTGGGACAGTGCCTGGTACGGGTCGACCAAGACGCTCGACATGCACATCTCGGTGCTGCGGCGCAAGCTCGGTGACGACGCGGCCCACCCCCGCTACATCACGACCATCCGGGGGCTGGGCTTCCGGTTCGACTCCCCGGACGAGTGAGGGGCGTGCGGCGGGTCGTCGTCGTCGTCGCGGTCGAGGCGGCGACCGCCGCCGTCGTCGTGGTCCTCGCCGCGGTGGCGCTGCTCACCCTGGCCCGGGGCGACCTCGTGCCCCAGGACGCGCGGACGGCGCTGGTCGGGGCGGTGCTCGGCGGTGGCGCCGCGGGCGTGCTCGTCGGCGCACTCCTCGCGACCCGTCACGCCGACCGGCTCTCGGGGCTGCTCGGCACCCTCCGGCAGCGGGCGGAGCGGCTCGCCGGGGGCGACACCCGGCCGACCCCGCTCGTCACCGGCATCGAGGAGTTCGACCGGCTCGACGAGGCACTGGTCCGCGGCGCCCAGTCGAGCGCCCGGCGGCTGGCCTCCGAGCGCGACTTCGCCGCCGACGCCTCCCACCAGCTCCGCACGCCGCTCACCGCGCTGCTCATGCGCCTCGAGGAGATCGCGGCCACCGACGACCTCGCCGTCGTCGCCGAGGAGTCGACGATCGCCATCACCCAGGTCGAGCGGCTCAGCCGGGTCGTCGACGACCTGATGAGCCGGACCCGCAGCGGGGTCGGCGGCAGTCCCGCCGTCTCACTGGACTCGGTGCTCGCCGCCCTCCAGCGCGAGTGGCAGCCCGCCTTCGCCAGTGCCCGGCGCAGCATCCACGTCAGCGGGGAGCGTGGCCTCGGCGTGCGGGCCACGCCCGTGGCGCTGGCCCAGATCCTGACCACCCTGCTCGAGAACTCGCTCGCCCACGGACGGGGGACCGTCGAGATCGCCGCTCGGCGCTCGGGGCCCTCCGTCGTCATCGAGGTCACCGACGGCGGCGAGGGGGTGCCGGCGGCGATCGCCCCTCACGTCTTCGAGCGGTCGGTCTCCTCCTCCGGGTCCGGCCTCGGGTTGTCGCTGGCCCGTGACCTCGCCGAGGCCGCGGGGGGCCGGCTCGAGCTCGTCAGCGCCCGCCCGGCAGTCTTCGCGCTGTTCCTCTCGGCGGGTGACGGGGTCTAGCGCGGCGGCGGGTACCCGCTCAGAGGCTCTCGCCGGAGAAGACGAACCGGCGGTAGGCCCAGAACCGGAAGAGCGTGCCGAGCCCGATGCCGAGGACCGTCGCGAGGTTGTCCTGCAGCGTCGTCGTGAAGCCCAGGATGTTGTGCGAGACGAACAGCACGGCGGCCGAGATGCCCAGGGCGACGAGGTTGACGCCGAAGAAGAGCCCGACCTCGTGGTGCACCGGTCGGCTCACCCGGTGCCGAAAGGTCCACTGCCGGTTGCCGAGCCACGCGACGAGTGTCGCGACCGCGCCGGAGATGATCTTGGCCGTGGTGACCTTGTCCTCGAGGACGGTGTGCCAGAGCAGGTTGGCCAGGCCGAGGTCGATGACGAACGCCACCGCCCCGACGACCCCGAACTTGATGACCTCGCGGTAGATGACGTCCATGGCCCCGCGGGCCGTGTCGAGCAGACGCGCGAGGGGGCCACGGGGTGGAGCGTCGTGGTGCGTGGTCACCAACGCACTGTACCGAGGGCGGGTGGCTATCCTCGCCCGGTGAGCACCCCGCGCAGAGCCCCGGGCGGATTCCCCGTCGTCGGCGTCATCGGCGGCGGCCAGCTGGCCCGGATGTGCGCCGGGCCGGCGGCCGAGCTGGGCATCACGCTCAGCGTCCTCAGTGAGAGCGAACACGCCAGCGCGGCCCTCGTCGTGCCCTCCGCACCGGTCGGTGCCCACACCGACGCGGAGGCCGTGCGGCGGTTCGCCGCGGCGTGCGACGTCGTGACGTTCGACCACGAGCACGTCCCCCCGGACGTGCTGGCGGAGCTCGTCGCCGACGGCGCGGTGCTGCACCCGCACCCGGAGGCGCTGCGCTACGCGCAGGACAAGCTCGCGATGCGGGAGCGGCTCGCCGGGCTCGCGGCCCCGTGCCCGCGATGGGCGCACGCCGTGTCGGTCGACGACGTCAGCGCCTTCGGTGAGGAGGTCGGCTGGCCGGTCGTCGCGAAGACCCCCCGCGGTGGCTACGACGGGAAGGGCGTGCGCGTCGTCGCGACCGCCGAGGAGCTCACCGACTGGGTGGACCGCGCCGCCGCTGCCGGGACCGGCCTGCTCCTGGAGGAGCGGGTCGCCTTCCGCCGTGAGCTGGCGGTGCTCCTCGCGCGCAGCCCGTCCGGCCAGGCGGCGGCCTGGCCGGTGGTCGAGACCGTGCAGACCGACGGCATCTGCACCGAGGTGATCGCGCCGGCCCCAGGACTGGACGTCGACCTCGCCGCGCGGGCCACCGAGGTGGCGCTGCGGATCGCGGGGGCCCTGGACGTCACCGGTGTCCTCGCCGTCGAGATGTTCGAGGTCGAGGACGGCGACGACGGCCCCGGCGTGGTCGTCAACGAGCTCGCGATGCGCCCGCACAACTCGGGGCACTGGTCGATGGACGGCGCGGTCACCGGCCAGTTCGAGCAGCACCTGCGCGCCGTCCTCGACCTGCCGCTGGGGTCACCACGCCCCCGCGACCGCTGGACGGTCATGGCGAACGTCCTCGGCGGCGACTTCCCCGAGCTCTACCCGGCGTACCGGCACGTCATGGCCCGGGACCCCGAGGCCCGGGTGCACCTGTACGGAAAGGACGTGCGCCCCGGTCGCAAGATCGGCCACGTCAACGTCTCCGGCGACGACCTCGAGGACCTGCGCGAGCGGGCGGGGCACGCGGCGGACTACCTCAGGGGAGTGGTGACGGAATGAGCAGCACGGACGTGCACGGGAGCCCGGTCGTCGGCGTCGTCATGGGCTCGGACTCGGACTGGCCCGTCATGGAGGCCGCGGTCACCGCGCTCGACGAGCTCGGCGTGGCGTGCGAGGTCGACGTCGTCTCGGCGCACCGGATGCCCGAGGAGATGCTCGAGTACGGCAGCTCCGCCGAGCAGCGCGGCCTGCGGGTCCTCGTCGCGGGGGCCGGCGGGGCGGCTCACCTGCCGGGGATGCTCGCCTCGGTGACGTCGTTGCCGGTCATCGGGGTCCCGGTCCCCCTGAAGCACCTCGACGGGCTCGACTCGCTGCTCTCGATCGTCCAGATGCCGGCCGGGGTGCCGGTGGCGACCGTCTCGGTGGGCGGGGCGCGCAACGCCGGTCTGCTCGCTGCCCGCATCCTCGCGGCGGGCGAGGGTACGGAGGCCGAGCGGCTGCGCGCGGCCCTGGGCCGGCTGCGCTCGGACCTGCGGGACCAGGCCCGCGCGAAGGGGGCGGCCCTGCGCGAGCGCCGTCGGGGCTGAGCCTCAGCGCTGCATCCCCAGGGAGCGCACGCGGGGCCACTCGATCTTCGGGCAGGTGTCCATGACGACGGCGAGGCCCGCGGCCCGGGCTCGCGCGGCCGCCGCCTCGTCGACGACTCCGAGCTGCATCCAGATGGCGTCGATCCGGAGCCGGTCCCTGTGGGCGATCGCCTCGTCGACGACGGCGCCCACCCGGGAGGAGTTGACGAAGCAGTCGACGACCTTGAGGTCCTGGTCGGGGATGTCGGCGAGCGACGCGTAGCCCTGCGCCCCGTGGACCTCCTCGGCGCGCGGGTGCACGGGGATGATCGGCTTGCCCAGCTCGACGGCCAGCCAGCGCGCCACGTCCCACGCGGGGCGGGACCGGTTCGACGACAGCCCGACGACGGCCCAGACGCCGGGATCGACGAGCAGCTCGCGGATCGTGGCCATGTCGTTCTGCCGGTGCAGCGCGCTCATGGCGCCCATCATGCCCCGCGGACGGCGGGGCCAAACCCCGGCGTCAGTCCCCGCCGAAGAGGTCGCGGGTGTACACCCGGTCGGCCACGTCGAGCAGGTCGTCGGTGAGCCGGTTGGCGACGATGACGTCGCTGCGCTCCTTGAGCTCCTCGAGCGAGACCACGTCCGAGCCGAAGAAGCTGTCCTGCCCGAGCTCGGGCTCGTACACCACGACCTCGACGCCCTTGGCCTTGATCCGCTTCATGACGCCCTGGACGCTGCTGCTGCGGAAGTTGTCGGACCCCGACTTCATGATGAGCCGGTGGATGCCGACGACCCTCGGCTCGCGCTCGAGGACGTCCGCGGCGACGAAGTCCTTGCGTGTCCTGTTCGCCGTGACGATGGCCCCGATGAGGGTCTGTGGCACGCCGGTGTAGTTGGCGAGCAGCTGCTTGGTGTCCTTGGGCAGGCAGTACCCGCCGTAGCCGAAGCTCGGGTTGTTGTAGTGGCTCCCGATGCGCGGGTCGAGTCCGACGCCCTCGATGATCTGGCGGGTGTCGAGGCCGTGCCGGGCCGCGTAGGTGTCGAGCTCGTTGAAGAACGCCACCCGCATCGCGAGGTAGGTGTTCGCGAAGAGCTTGATGGCCTCGGCCTCGGTGCTCTCGGTGAGCAGCACGGGGACGTCCTCGTCGAGGGCGGCCTCGGCGAGGAGCCGGGCGAAGAGCTGACCGCGGGACCCCCGGTCGCCGACGACGATCCGCGAGGGGTGGAGGTTGTCGTGCAGGGCCCGACCCTCGCGGAGGAACTCGGGCGAGAAGATCACCTGGTCGGTGCCCAGCCGTTCGCGCAGGGCGCGGGTGAAGCCGACGGGGATCGTCGACTTGACGACCGCGGTCGCCGCGGGGGCGATCGAGCGGATGTCGCCGACGACCTGCTCGACGGTGCTCGTGTCGAAGAAGTTGGTGCGGTCGTCGTAGTTCGTCGGCGTCGCCACGATGACGAACTCGGCACCGGGGTAGGCCTCGTGCGGGTCGGTCGTGGCCCGCAGGTCCAGGGTGCCGGACCGCAGGTGCTCCTCGATGTCGGGGTCGTCGATCGGGCTCTCGCCGCGGCGGATCTGCGCGACGCGGTCGGCGTCGATGTCATAGGCGACGACGGGGTGCTGGCGGGCCAGGAGCACGGCGAGGGACAGGCCGACGTACGAGGTGCCGACGACGCAGATGCGATGGGTCACCGGGACAGCGTACGAGCCCGCGTGCGTGCCCTGGACCCGAATGCACGGCCTCGGCCCGTGGCGCCCGTTCCCCGCTGCCGGAGCCGTGTGGTGCCTCGTGGGTCACAGCGTCGGGGCGCCCCGGCTCCTAGTCTGGTCCCGTGGCCGCCGGGGAGCCCCGCCCTCGGGGCGCTGGTGACGCCCCCCGCTCGCGGAGGCGGTTCAGGGGGCTGCGCGAGGTCCTCGACCTACCGACCTTCCGGGGGGTGTGGCTCGCCGGGACGCTGTCCAGCTTCGGGGACTGGCTCGCGCTGCTCGCGACGACGAGCCTCGCGTCCGCTCTCGCCGAGGACCGCTTCGGCGCCTACCTCGCGGTCTCGGGTGTCTTCATCCTGCGCATCCTTCCGGCCCTCCTCCTCGGCCCGCTCGCCGGCGTCGTGGCCGACCGGCTCGACCGACGCTGGACGATGATCGTCGGCGACCTCCTCCGCGGGACGATCTTCGTCACGATCCCCCTGGTCGGGACGCTCTCGTGGATGTACGTGGCCATCGTTCTCTCCGAGTGCGTGGGCCTGTTCTGGAACCCGGCGAAGGACGCCACGGTGCCCAACCTCGTGCCGCGGCGTCGGCTCGAGCTCGCCAACCAGCTCAACCTCGTGTCGAGCTACGGCACCGCCCCCGTCGCCGCGTTGCTGTTCACCGGGCTCACCTTCGTCACGGCCCGGTTCGAGGGCGCCGACGCCCTGATCGGGCCGTCGGGGCTCTACCTCGCGGTGTACCTCAACGCGGTCACGTTCTACGTCAGCGCGGCCGTCGTCTCCCGCCTGCGCTTCCCTCCGCAGCGGGCCCGCAGCCGGCTCGCCGGGCAGTCGGTGCGCCGCTCGGTCGCCGACGGCCTCCGGCTGCTGCGCGAGCAGCCCTTCGTCCGGGGCCTGGTCGTCGGCATGCTCGGCGGCTTCGCGAGCGGCGGCACCGTCATCGGGCTCTCCCGGGAGTTCGTCGACGACCTGGGGGCCGGGGCCCCGGGCTACGGGCTCCTGTTCGTCTGCGTGTTCCTCGGGATGGCCGTCGGGCTCGTGCTCGGGCCCCGGCTGCTGCGGGGCGTGGCCCGCTCGCGACTCTTCCCCTACGCCCTGCTCGGCGCCGGAGCGGTCCTGCTCGTCCTGGCCCTGGTGCCGGTGCTCGTCGTCGCCCTCGGTTCGGCCGTCGTGCTCGGTGCGTGCGTCGGGGTCGCCTGGGTCGTCGGGTACACCCTCATCGGCCTCAGCGTGGAGGACGAGATCCGCGGTCGGACCTTCGCCCTGGTCCAGGCGCTCGACGGTGTCGTGCTCGTCGTGGTCCTCGCCCTCGCCCCGCTGCTGGCCGGGGCGCTCGACCAGGTGCTGGGGCTGCCGCACACCCTCGACCTCGGGGCGTTCTCGCTCACCTACACCGGCGCGATGCTCACGTACGTCGTCGCCGGGGCAGGGATGGTGCTCGCCGGGCGGACCGCGTGGCGTCGGATGGGCGAGGAGTCGGGGGCCGGTCCGCTCGAGGTCGCGCGGGAGGCGTGGCACGCACGTCGGGGCCGGGGCGTCCCCCCGCCGGCCGGTCCGACTCGGGGCCCCGACGGGGATGCGGACTCCACCTAGGCTGTCGAGAGTGACGTCGAGGAGCCCAGGGAGCCGCGCGCTGACCTCGGCCTACCGGGGCCTCGTCGGCGCCCAGGCCGACGCCGAGGTCGCCGCGAACGGTCTGCGCCAGGTGGCCGCGAACTCCCTGCAGAGCGTCGGGGACCAGGTCGTCAACGCCAAGACCGTCCTGCCGTGGCTCTTCGCCCTGCTCGGCGTGCCCGCCGGGTTCACGGGCCTGCTCGTCCCGGTGCGTGAGAGCGGGTCGATGCTGCCGCAAGCCGCCCTGACCCCCCGGGTGACCTCCCGCCGGCGCCGCCGCGGGGTCTGGGTCCTCGGGGCGCTGGGTCAGGCGTGCGCGACCCTCGTCATCGCGGCGGCGGCGGCCTGGACCGACGGGTCCCTCGCCGGTGTCCTCGTCGTCGCGGCCCTCGCGGGCTTCGCTCTCTCGAGGTCGCTGTGCTCGCTCGCGGGGAAGGACGTGCTCGGCCGGACCGTGCCCAAGGGGCAGCGCGGCCGCATCAACGGCGTGGCGACCACCGTCTCCGGGGTCGTCGCGCTCACGCTCGGTCTGGGCCTGCGGCTCGCCGGGACCGACGTGGGCGCCGGCGTCCTCGCGGTCCTGCTCGTCCTCGCCGCCCTGGCCTGGGTGGCGGCGGCCGTCGTCTACGCGGGGGTCCGCGAACCGGTCGCGGAGCAGGTCGGCCCCGGCGGTGGCGACGACCGACGGGAGGGGTGGCTGCGCCCGGCGGTCCGCCTGCTCAGGGGCGACCGGCTGTTCCGGCGGTTCGTCACGGCCCGCGCCCTCCTGCTGGTGTCCGCGTTGGCCCCGCCGTTCATCGTCACCGCCGCCGCAGGCGTCGGCGAGACCTCGGTCTCGGGGCTGGCCGGCTTCGTCGTCGCCAGTGGCGTCGCCAACCTCGTGGGCGGGCGGCTCTTCGGCGGCTCCGCGGACCGGTCCTCGCGTCGGCTCATGGTGGGGGGCGCCGCGACCGCTTCGGCGGTGGTCCTGGGGGTCGTCACGCTCCTCCTCGCGACGGGTGGGAAGCCGCCGGGCTGGGTCCTCGTCGTCGCGTTCCTCGTCCTCTCCCTCGTCCACGTCGGCGTGCGGGTCGGCCGCAAGACCTACGTCGTCGACGCCGCCGACGGTGACCGGCGCACCGAGTACGTCGCGGTCGCCAACACGGCGATGGGGGTGCTCCTCCTCGTGGTCGGGGTGCTCGCCACGGCCGTCGCCGCCCTCGGTGTCGCCGCCGCGCTCGCCTTCCTCGGCGCGCTCGGTGTGGCCGGCGTCGTCGTGGCCCACGGACTCCCGGAGGTGTCCTCCGGCGGCTGAGGCCGACGGCGGTGGCCGCGGCCCGGCACCCGTGCGGCATGATCGGGACCGACCCACGACTCCCGGGAGGACCTGTGAAGTTCGGACTCTTCATCCCGCAGGGCTGGCGGCACGACCTGGTCGGCATCGACCCGCTCCAGCACTGGGGTGTCATGGCCGGCCTCGCCCGCCGGGCCGACGGCATCGAGGACTGGTCCTCGATCTGGGTCTACGACCACTTCCACACGGTGCCGCGTCCGAGCGAGGAGGCGACGCACGAGGCGTGGTCGCTCATGGCGGCGTTCGCCGGCGTGACCGGCCGGATCCGACTCGGCCAGATGTGCACGTGCATGGCCTACCGGGAGCCGACCTACCTCGCCAAGGTGGCGGCGACGGTCGACGCCGTCTCCGAGGGCCGGCTCGAGATGGGCATCGGCGCCGGGTGGTACGAGGACGAGTGGCGGGCGTACGGCTACGGGTTCCCTCGTGCCGGGGAGCGTCTCGGCATGCTCCGCGAGGGCGTCGAGATCATGCGTCAGATGTGGACGACCGGCTACGCCGGGCTCGAGGGTGAGCACTACCGGGTCGAGGGTGCCCGGTGCTTCCCGCGCCCCCTCCAGGGGACGGCCCTGCCGGGCTCGCCGACCAACGGAATCCCGATGTGGGTGGCCGGTGGTGGTGAGCGGAAGACGCTGCGCATCGCCGCGGAGTACGCCGACTACACCAACTTCTCCGGGATGCCGGAGGAGTTCTCGCACAAGAGCGAGGTGCTCGAGCAGCACTGCCGCGACATCGGCCGCGACGTCGGCGAGATCGTCCGCAGCGCGAACTTCAACGTCGTCATCGGGCGCGACGAGGCCGAGGTGCGCGACCGCCTCGGCTGGATCCGCGACCACTACGCGTCCGCCGGGCTCCCCGACGAGGCCGTGGAGTCCACGGTGCGCAGCTTCGAGAACGGCCCGCTCGTCGGCACGCCGGAGCAGGTCGTGGAGGCACTCGAGGACCTCCAGCGCCGCGGCATGACCTACGCCATCACCTACTTCGTCGAGCAGGCGTACGACCTGGGCGGGGTCGAGCTGTTCGAGCGCGAGGTGATCCCGCACTTCGTCGACCGCGAGCCGCACGGCCACCTCTGGCACCTGCTGCACGGGGAGTGACCTCGAGGGCGCACCGTCGCCACCGTCGCCGCCGGGAGGGGACGCGCACGGGGCGCGGTGCGGTCGCGCTCGCGGGCGTCCTGGTGCTCGGCGCCTGCGGGGTGGGCACGACGGGGGGCCCACCCTCGGCCCCCGCCGGTTCGGGCACTCCGGCCGCCACCGCGAGCAGCGCCCCCACGGTGGCCGCGAGCGGCTCCGCACCGATGCCGGACGCTGCGCACCCGTGCGGCGGTGAGCGGCCGGACCACTACCGGCACGTCGTCTGGGTCTGGATGGAGAACAAGGGTCGCGACGCGGTCATGGGCTCGCCGGACGCGCCCTTCGAGAACCGTCTGGCCCGCGAGTGCGGCCTGGCGACCGACTACCACGGCATCACCCACCCCTCGCTGCCCAACTACCTGGCAGCCACCGGAGGGTCCACGTTCGGTGTCGCCGACGACGCCCCGCCCTCGGCGCACCCCCTTCGGGGAGAGTCCCTCTTCGGTCAGGTCGAGTCCGCGGGCCTGACCTGGCGTGCCTATGCGGAGTCGATGCCGTCGCCGTGCCTGCTCGCCGATGCCGGCAGGTACGCGGTGCGGCACAACCCCGCGACGTACTTCACCGACCTCCGCGTCTCCTGCCGGCAGCACGACCTCGGGCTCGCCGCCCTGGGACGGGATCTCGCGGCGGGGTCGCTTCCGTCGTTCTCCTTCGTGACGCCCGACCTCTGCTCGGACACCCACGACTGTCCGGTCTCGACCGGGGACGCGTGGCTGCGGACCTGGCTGACCCGGGTGCTGGACTCGCCCGACTACCGGGCGGGCGACACCCTGGTCGTCCTCACCTGGGACGAGGCCGAGGGCCACGGGACGACCGTGCCGACCCTGGTCGTCGCGCCCTCGGTGCCGGTGGGCACCGTCGTCGACCGGAGGCTCGACCACTACTCCCTCCTGCGCACGACCGAGGACCTGCTCGGCCTGCCCCCGCTGCGCCACGCGAGCACCGCGCCGTCCATGGCGCCGGCGTTCGGCCTGTGACCTGCGCAGCCCCGGTGCCGGTCCCCGGGGGAGCGACCGGTACCGGCGAGTAGCATCGAGCCCATGAGTGGAAACCCGGACTTCGACACCTATCGGCTCTCCGAGGACCACGAGGCGATCCGCGAGGCGGTGCGGGCCGTGGCGGAGGACAAGATCGCGCCCTTCGCGGCCGAGGTCGACGAGCAGTCGCGCTACCCGCAGGAGGCGCACGACGCGCTCGTCGCGAGCGACTTCTTCGCTCCGCACGTCCCGGAGGAGTACGGCGGCGTCGGGGCCGACGCGCTCGCGACGTGCATCGTCATCGAGGAGGTCGCGCGGGTCTGCGCCTCCTCCTCGCTGATCCCGGCCGTCAACAAGCTCGGGTCCATGCCGCTGCTCATCGCGGGCCCGGAGGAGATCAGGCAGCGCTACCTCCCGCCGCTCGCGGCGGGCGAGACGACGTTCTCCTACGCGCTCTCGGAGCGAGAGGCCGGGTCGGACACCGCCGCAATGCGGTGCAAGGCGACCCGGGACGGCGAGGACTGGGTGCTCTCCGGCCAGAAGTCGTGGATCACCAACGCCGGCGTCTCCCGCTACTACACGGTGCTCGCGGTGACCGACCCGGACGGGCCTCGGGGCAACAACGTGACGGCCTTCGTCGTCGAGCAGGAGGACGACGGGTTCTCCCTCGGGGAGAAGGAGCGCAAGCTCGGGATCAAGGGATCCCCGACCCGTGAGCTGCACTTCGACCGCTGCCGGATCCCGGGTGACCGGGTCGTCGGGGAGGTGGGTGCCGGGCTGAAGCTGGCGCTGGCCACGCTCGACCACACCCGCATCACCATCGGGGCACAGGCCGTCGGGATCGCGCAGGGCGCGCTCGACCAGGCCGTCGCCTACGTCAAGGAGCGTCAGCAGTTCGGCAGGCGGATCGCCGAGTTCCAGGGCATCCAGTTCATGCTCGCCGACATGGCGATGGAGCTCGAGGCCGCTCGACAGCTCGTCTACGTCGCGGCCGCCAAGTCCGAGCGCGGCGAGCCCGACCTGCCGTTCTTCGGTGCCGCGGCCAAGGCCTACGCCAGCGACGTCGCGATGAAGGTGACGACCGATGCGGTGCAGCTCCTCGGCGGGGCGGGCTACACCCGGGACTTCCCGCTGGAGCGGATGATGCGCGACGCGAAGATCACCCAGATCTACGAGGGCACCAACCAGGTGCAGCGGCTCGTCATGGCCCGTCAGCTCCTCAAGGGCTGACCGTCACCGAGGGGCGACACCACGGCCGCCCCGGGGCTCCAGGCCCCGGGGCGGCCGCGGTGTCAGTGGTCGGGTGCTAGTACCACCGGCGGGTCGTCCCGCCGATCGGGACGAAGTTCAGCACGAGCCCGACGATGATCAGGGCGACGCCGATCCACAGCAGGATCGAGATGCTGGCGAGCCAGCCGATCACCGCGAGGATGATGCCGAGGATGACCATGGTGTCCTCCTTAGCTGCGGGGCACCTCCCCGCAGGACCTCGACGCTAGCGACCCAGGGCCCCGTCGTCGCCCATGAGTGCGCGGAAGTTTCCGCAGGTGAGGGCCCCGATCCGCGGTATCATCCCGCCCCCGGACGACCCGCTCGGCGTGCACCGTGACCGCCGCTGACCGGGATCAGGACGTCGCGCAGATGTCCTCGTTCGCCGGCCGGACGGAGATCGTCGGCTGCGGGCTCGGCGACGGCGCGGTGACGGTGGGTGTCGGGAGCGCCCCGGTCCCGAGGCGGTTCGGCAGCTCGACGACGTTGGCGGCTCCGGGGCCGAGGGTGACGCGCACGGACGACCCGAGGCCGGTCGTCTCCTGCACCGTGGCGCCGGGGAACGCGGCCGCGACGGTGCGGGCCGCCTCGGCGTTGTCCCCGGAGTACTCCACGAGGGTGCCGGTGGACACCTCGCCGGTGGCGTTACCGGACCGGACCGACGGGAAGCCCTGGACGCGCAACGCCGCGGCGGACTGGTCCGCCAGGCCCTCGGCGCCGGAGCCGTTGAGCACGAGCACCGAGGCGACCTCGTCCGGCGTGACCGTGAGGGGCGTCGGCGAGGGCGAGGGGGTCGCGTCGGTCGTCGGATCCTCGTTGACCCGGCGGTCCTCACGCAGTGCCTGCCAGATCACGTCCGCCGACTTCTGCCACTGCACGCGGTTCGGGTCAGGGGGGTAGACCTCGTTGGGCACCGTGATGAACTCGATGTTCTTCAGGCCGATGGTGCGGACGCTCTCGGCGAGGTCCTTCATCGTCCCGAGCCCGAACTCCGGGTCGGTGGTCAGCGACTTGGTCGCCGCGTCGAGGAAGGAGAAGAGCTGGGGAGGGTCGAAGAGCAGGCGGGTGGAGGTCGCCTTCTGCGCGACCGAGGAGAGGAACGCCTGCTGGCGCTTGATCCGGCCGAGGTCGGAGCCGTCGCCGATGGACTTGCGAGCGCGGACGTATGCGAGCGCCTCCTTCCCCTCGAGGGTGTGCGTCCCCGGCTCGAGGACGAGGTGGGCGTTGACGTCGTTGATCGGCTCGGTGGTGCACACCTCGACGCCGCCGAGGGCGTCGACCATGGCCTGGAAACCGCGGAAGTCCACGACGGCGTAGTGGTCGACGAACACGCCGGTGTTGCCCTCGAGCGTGCGGATCAAGCAGCCGATGCCGCCGATCTTGTAGTTGTGGTTCCACTGCCGGGTGACCCACTCGTCCTTCGGCGCGGTCGGTGAGCAGTCCGGCGGCGCCGGAGTCATCGAGTCGCGGGGGATCGAGACGACCGTGGCCCACGTGCGGTCCGCGGAGAGGTGCACGAGCAGGTTGGTGTCGGAGTGCTGGCCCGGGTCGTCGGCCGGCATCCCGATCTGGTCGTTGCCGGCCCCCTCACGGGTGTCGGACCCGACGAGGAGGAGGTTGACCGCCTCGGTGGCCTGCGGGGCGCGCGTCGGGCGGTCGGTGCCGACAGCCTCGGAGACGTCGACCTTGGTGATGTTCGAGGTGAGGCGCCAGTAGGCGAAGGCGGTCCCTCCGGCGACGACGGCGAGCACCGCGACGACACCGATGACCGTCCAGCGGCGCCACCGGTGCTGCGAGCGCCGGGAGCGGCCGTGCAGATCGCGCCTGGACGGGTAGGCGTCGGGGTCGTCCGGGAGCCTCGGGTGCCCGTTGGGCTCGTCCACCGCGGGCCTCCTCCCGTCCTCGACCGTCGACACCCCCGGGGACTCCCGGGGGCGCTCGGGAGTTTAACCGCCCCGGCTGGGTCGGCCGTCCTCGTCGGAGCCCACGCTCAGCGAGCGCTCAGCCGCTCGGGGTCCCGTCGGTCCCGGGGGGCGGGGCGTCCAGCGGTGTGCCGTCGCGCAGCATCGCGAACAGCTCGCCGGCGCGCTGCTGGTTCCAGATCACCGAGCTGCCGGCGCTGGTCGTCGTGTTCGTCGAGGCCAGCGGCACCACGAGGCTGAGGGTGTCGCCCGAGGAGACCCCGCGCAGCGCCGACAGGACCCGGTACGCGTCGATCAACGTGGTGTCCTCGCCGACGACCAGGTTGCCGGCCGCGGCATGCGTGAAGCTCCACCACCGCCACGGGACGAGCACCGTCGACGGGGTGGCCGCCTGCTTCATCACGGCACCGAGGAACTGTCGCTGCCGCTCGGCTCGGCCGATGTCCCCCTTGGGGTCGGAGTACCGTGCGCGCACGTAGCCGAGCGCGGTCGGCCCGTCGAGCGTCTGGCAGCCCTTCTTCAGGTCGATGTGCGCCTTCTCGTCCTGGATGTCGCGGGGCACGCAGAGGTAGACGCCGCCGAGGCTGTCCACGACGTTGGCGAAGCCCCCGAGGCCGATCTCGACGTACCCGTCGATCGGCAGCCCGGTCGCCTGCTCGACGGTGTGGACGAGCAGCTTCGGGCCCCCGATCGCGAAGGCGGCGTTGACCTTGTTCTCCCCGTTGCCGGGGATCGGCAGGTAGCTGTCGCGCGGGATGGAGATGAGCGAGGCCTTGCCGCTGCCCGACGGCACGTGGACGAGGATGATCGTGTCGGTGCGGCGGCCCTCGGCGCTACCGGTCCCGAGCGCCCTCTTCTGCTCGGCAGTCAGGCCTTCTCGACTGTCCGAGCCGACGAGGAGGTAGGTGTGGCCGTCGGCCGGGGGCGGGCGGTCGCCCGGCGGCGTGGTGTCGACACGCGTCACGGTGGACCACGCGTGCCAGGGCGCCCAGACCGTGAACGCGACCCAGCCGAGGAGCACGGCGAGCGCGGCGAGCGCCACCGTCCGGCCGCGTCGGCGGCGGCGCCGGCGCGGCCGGTGGTCGGGGCCGGGAGGTCGCGTGCCGGGGGGGATCGGCCGGCCGTACTCGTCGTACCCGCCGGGGTCGAGGGGGGGAGGAGGTGCGGCCGCCTGGCGCGGGGCCGGGGCCGAGGTGCCTGCGGACCGCGTGCGGGAGGTCTCGCGCCTTCCTCGCCGGCGCGTGTCGACGACGTAGACGTCGTCGTCGGACGCACCGGGACGCCTTCCCTGGGGGATCGGGCGGGCGTGCTCGTCCTCGCTCAT
Source organism: uncultured Actinomycetota bacterium (assembly GCA_963730165.1). GTDB lineage: Bacteria > Actinomycetota > Actinomycetes > Actinomycetales > Dermatophilaceae > DASSQJ01. Next base: position 208,507 of record CAVSQS010000005.1, on the reverse strand, counting down.
GTCCTGCTCTCGGTCGGTGGTGGACGACCATCCAGTGTGACAGCCCGGCGTGGGAGTGGGTGTCCACGGGTCCGCCGCGCATGGCGACAGGGGCCAGGACCGATCCGTCCGCCGCGGCCGATGCAGACGGGCGCGAGTTGTCACACCAACACCACGGGTCTCGGCGTGCCTCACCTGCCACGGCCGCCTCCGACCGCATACTGGGCGGCCATGGGACCTGAGCCGGGCACCGGGCTCCTCGAGCGCCGTTCGGCACCGGGGCCGATCCGCGTCGACGTGCGGGACAGGCGCGACCCGCGCCGCGACCGTCGGCGGGCGGTCACCCTCGTCCTGCTCACCCTCGCGCTGCCCGGCAGCGCCCAGGTGGCCCTCGGCAACCGCCGGGTCGGACGCCTCGCCCTGCGGGTCTGGGCCGGGCTCGTGGGAGCCGTCGTCCTCGTCGGCCTCCTCGCGCTCGTCAGTCGCGAGGCGGCCCTGTCGCTCCTCACCCACCGGTGGACCCTCGCCGTGCTCCAGGTGGTGCTCCTCGCCGTCGCCGTCGGCTGGGCGGCGCTGCTCGTCGACGCATGGCGGCTGGGGCGCCCCGACCGGCTTCCCCAGCGCGACCGTCGCGGCCTCCTGGCCCTCCTCCTCGTCGTGCTGCTCGTGCCCGGCCTCGTCGGCTGGACCGGGATGACCGTCGGCACCGCGCGCGCCGCCATGACGAGCGTGTTCGGGGAGGGCGACGCCGCCGGCGCGGTCGCGGGTCGCTACAACGTCCTCCTCCTCGGCGGGGACAGCGGCACCGGCCGGGTCGGTCTGCGCCCGGACAGCATCCAGCTCGCCAGCGTCGATGCGCGGACCGGCCGCGCGGTGCTGCTCGGCTTCTCCCGCGAGACCGAGAACATCCACTTCAACCCGGGCTCGGTCATGGCCCGGCTCATGCCGGACGGCTGGGTCTGCGGCGACGAGTGCCTGCTGAACGCGCTCTACACCTGGGCCGTCGACCACAAGGACGAGTTCCCCGCCGGCACCGAGGACCCCGGCGTCGTCGCGACCCGCGAGGCCGTCGAGTGGCTGACCGGCCTCGACATCCAGTACTACGTCATGGTCGACCTCAAGGGCTTCGCCTCGCTCGTCAACGCGGTGGGCGGCCTCGACATCACCGTCCAGCGCCGGACCCCGATCGGCGGCAACGCCACCCCGATCAGCGGGTACATCGAGCCGGGTCAGCAGCACCTCGACGGCTACCACGCGCTCTGGTACGCCCGCAGTCGCGTCGGCTCCACGAACTACGAGCGGATGGCGCGCCAGCGCTGCGTCGTGACCGCGCTCGTGCGGCAGCTGGACCCCAAGACCGTCCTGCTGAACTTCAGCGACATCGCCGAGGCGACCAAGGGTCTCTTCCGGACCGACATCCCGCAGGACGCCCTGGCCGGGCTCGCCGAGGTCGGGGTGAAGACCAAGCAGGAGAAGATCACCTCGGTCAACTTCGTCCCTCCGCTCATCAAGCCCTGGGACTACGACCCCGCGAAGGTCCGTGCCACCGTGGCCAAGGCCATCGCGGCGAGCGAGCAGCCTGCGCAGAGCCCCACCGCCGCGGCCACCCGGCCGGCCGCTGCGGGCGCGGCGTCCCCGACCCCGGCGGCCGCACCGACCGTGCCGCCCGTCATGGAACGGCCCGGGACCGATCCCGACGCCGACACCCAGGACCTCGCGAGCGTGTGCGCTGCGGGATGATGTCCCGCGATGAGCGACCACCCGACCCGCCCCGCGCCTCGGCCGTCCACGGCCGAGCACCCCCTCGTCAGCGTCGTCATGCCGATCCTCGACGAGGAACGCCACCTCGAGCACGCGGTGGCGCAGGCCCTCGAGCAGGACTGGAGCGGACCGCTCGAGGTGGTGCTCGCCCTCGGTCCCTCGCGGGACGGCACGGACGAGGTGGCGCAGCGCATCGCAGCGCGTGACCCACGGGTCGTGCTCGTCCCCAACCCGTCGGGGCGGACCCCGGACGCCCTCAACGCCGCGCTGGGCGCGGCCCGGGGCGACGTGGTCGTCCGGGTCGACGGGCACGCCGGCATCCCCGTCGACTACGTCCGGCGGGCGGTCGAGACCCTCGAGGCGACCGGGGCCGACAACGTCGGGGGCATCATGGACGCGCAGGGGGTCACGCCCTTCGAGCGCGCGGTCGCGGCCGCCATGCGCAGCCCGCTCGGGGTCGGCTCCTCCCGCTTCCACACCGGCGGTGAGGCGGGTCCCGTCGACACCGTCTACCTCGGTGTCTTCCGCCGGGCGGCGCTGGACCGCGTCGGTGGCTACGACCCCCACTTCGCCCGCACCCAGGACTGGGAGCTCAACCACCGCATCCGCGACACCGGCGGGGTCGTCTGGTTCACCCCGGACCTGCGGGTCACCTACCGTCCGCGCTCGACGTTCCGGTCCCTCGCCCGGCAGTACCTCGAGTACGGCCGCTGGCGGCGCACCGTCGCGCGGACCCACGCGGGGACCCTGAACGCCCGCTACCTCGCGGCCCCGGCGATGGTGCTCGGGGTCGGTGCGGCGGGCGCCCTCGGTGTCCTCGCGTGGCGGCCGGCCCTCGCGGTCCCGGCGGCCTACGCGGCCGCGGTCCTCGCCGGGGGAGTGGCCATCACCCGCGGCGAGCCGCTGCGGACCCGGGTGCTCGCCGGCCCGGTGCTGGCCACGATGCACTGGTCCTGGGGGTGGGGGTTCCTCACGAGCCCCGCGGCGGGGCGGCGGCGCTCCTGAGCCGGCCCGTCACCCGGTGGCGCCGGTCTTCCGGAGCAGGGCCGCCACCCGCGCGTCGAGCAGCGGCTGCAGCGACATGATGTAGGTCCGGGTGATGTGGCTGCCCTGGCGGTAGACCAGCGCCTTCCCGATGACGCTCGGGCACGCGTCCTGGGTCGGGCAGATCCAGTCGCCGAGGTCGATGACCGGCGCCCCGGTGCGCTCGACGACGTCGGCGAGCTGGAGGGTCAGGTCCTTCTCCTGCGGGTACCAGCAGGCGGAGTAGTCCTCGGGGTGGTCGGCGACGCACTCGTACTTCTTCGTGCCGGTGCCGATGACCGGGGTGTTCGCGACGACGGCCACCGTCGTGCCGAGCTTCCGCACCCGGGTGATCGCGTCGACCATGCCGTCCGCCAGGGCGCTCCGGGGGCCCGACCCCGAGGAGACGAAGGCCAGGTCCGGCCGGCGGTCCGGCTCGGCCAGGACGCGCAGGACGTTCCGGCCGAACTCGTTGCAGTCCGCGTTCCGGTCACCGGAGGTCGTGAACCCGCACGCGGACTTCAGGTAGAGGTCGAGCCGCCAGTGGCGCTCCTTGGCGATGGCGTCGAAGGCGTCGAACCACTGACCCATCTTGGAGTCGCCCAGCAGCGCCACGACCGTGTCACCGTTGGGGTCGCCGTACTGGCAGGAGAGGTCCACGTCGGGCACGCCCTGGGGCACCTGGCAGTTGTCCTCGTAGTAGGCGGGGATGTCCTCGGTGGCCACGGCGGGGTCCGGCTCGACCGAACCGTTGCGCGTGTACGCGACCTCCGGGTCCGAGCGCAGCCTCGCGTCGCCGCTCAGCGGCGGCGGCGCGGAGGGGTCGGTCCCCGCGGCCAGCGCCGCGGCAGCCGGCACGTCCAGCGCCCCGACCCGGGGCAGGGACGCCCGGATCGCCCACCCCGTCCCCGCCGTGGTCAGCATGAGCACGGCGGCCAGCGCCAGGGACAGTCCGGATGACCGGGTGAGTGGACGCGCGTAGCGGACGGGGTCCTCGACCAGGTGCTTGGTCAGCCACGCGAGGAGGATGGCCGACAGGCCGAGGGCGGTGCGCACGAGCACGTCCTGCCGGCCGAGGGCGTCCTCGGCGAGCCGGAGCACCGGCCAGTGCCAGAGGTAGATGGCGTAGGAGAGTCCGCCGATCCACACGAGCGGACGCCACGAGAGCAGCCGCCCCGCGGTCGTGGGGCCGGCCACCCCGGCGCCGATGACGAGCGCACAGCCGAGCGTCGGGACGAGTGCGGCGCTGCCGGGCCAGGGCGTGGTCCGCGTGAACACGACGGCCGACCCGAGGACGGCGAGCAGGCCGAGCCAGGCGCCGCCCTCACGGACGACCCTCGGCAGGCGTGCGGCGCGCCCGACCCCGAAGGCGAGGAGCGCACCGATCGCGAGCTCCCACAGCCGCGTCGTCGTCACGAAGTAGGCCCGGGCCGGGTCGGTGGGGGTGAGGTGGAGGGACCACGCGAGGCTGGCCACCGCGACCGTCGTCAGCATCCAACCCGTGACCCGACGCCGCGACAGCCCACGACGGGAGGCCAGGAGGAGACCGAGGAGGATCAGGGCGGGCCAGACGAGGTAGAACTGCTCCTCGACGGACAGGGACCAGTAGTGCTGGAGCGGCGAGGGGACCGCGTCCTCGGCGAGGTAGTCCACGGCGCGCCCCGCGAGGGACCAGTTGATGGCGTAGAAGGTCGCCGTGACGACGTCGGTGCCGAGGTCGCCGCGTCGGGTCACCGGCTCCACGAACCACGACGCGACGGCCGTCACGACGAGGACGACGGAGGCGGCCGGCAGCAGCCGTCGGGCCCGGCGGGCGTAGAAGCCGGCGAGCGAGATCGTGCCGGACCGCTCGACCTCCCGGAGCAGCAGCGAGGTGATGAGGAAGCCGGAGATGACGAAGAAGATGTCCACCCCGACGAATCCCCCGCTGACCCCCGGGAACCCGGCGTGGTACGCGACGACCGTGCCCACGGCGACCGCCCGGAGACCCTCGATGTCGGGACGCAGGCGCCCGCTGGGGGTCGCCGCGGACCCGTGGGCCACCGGTGCCCGCGCGGTCGTCGCCATGCCTGTCCCTCCGTCCGGAGCGGGGACCACTATAGGTCGGCCGAGGGGGGCGGCCGTGCCCCGACCGTCCGGTGGAACGGGGCCTATGCTGGCCGGCATGCGATGGACAGCCGCCCGGATCCGGGGTGCCCTGGCCCGCCGTCTCGGACGGGTCGCGCCCGGCGACGGGGCGGCCGCGGCCGTGTCCCAGCTCGCCGCGCTCACGGCCGCCCGGCGTCACGACGAGGCGGTCGTCGCGGCCCGCGACCTGCTCGAACGGTTCCCGGAGTCGCAGCCGGCCGTGCGGCAGGTCCGGATGAGCGCAGCCAAGGCCGGCGCGATGAGCCTGCTCCGGGACGCGACCGAGGTCCAGGCCGAGCGCTGGCCGAGTCCCGACGTGCTGGCCCGGCGCCGCCAGCTCCTGGGCCGGTGGCGGGAGACGGCCGCGGACTGGTCCCCGACGGTCGGCGACCTGCCCCGGGTGGGCCCACGGGTGCCGCGCCGGGTGCTCCACGTCCTGAAGATCTCGATGCCCCACCGACAGAGCGGGTACTCGGTGCGGGGGCAGTACGCCCTCGCCGCCCAGAAGGCGGTCGGCTGGGACCCCGTCGGCGTCACGGCCCTGGACTTCCCGGCCTCGGTGGGAGTGCACGACGCTCCCGAGCGCGAGGAGGTGGGCGGCGTCCCGCACCGGCGTCTGCTGCGGGCCTCGGTGCCCGACGGCGAGCCCGTGGACGAGTACCTCGACGCCTGGGCCCGCGCGCTCGGGCGGCTGGTCGCCGAGGAGCGGCCCGAGATCATCCACGCGCACTCCGGCCACCGCGGCTTCGAGACCGCCCTCGTGGCGCTCGCCGTGGGCCGTGCCACGGACACCCCGGTGGTGTACGAAGTGCGTGGCTTCTTCGAGTCGCTGTGGACCTCCGACGTCGAGTGGTCGGAGCGCTCCGAGACCTACGAGCGTCGTCGCGAGACCGAGAAGCGCTGCATGCTCGCCGCCGCCGCCGTCGTCACCCTGAGCGAGTCGATGCGTCGCGACATCGTCGAGCGGGGGGTCCCGGCCGACCACGTGTTCGTCGTCCCCAACGGCGTCGACTCCGCGGCGTTCGCGCCCCGGGAGCGCTCGGCGGCCCTCGCCGAGCGATGGGGACTCACCGGGCGCTTCGTCTTCGGCTACGTGAGCAACCTCGACCACTACCGCGAGGGCCACGAGCTGCTCATCGACGCCGCCGCCCTCTACCGCGACCGGGGCGTGGACGCCGTCGCCCTCATCGTGGGCGACGGCTCTCGGGCGGACGAGCTGCGGGAGCGCGCCCGGTCGGCGGGGGTCGAGGACCGGGTGGTCTTCACCGGCAAGGTCCCGCACGACCAGGTGCTCGACTACTACGCGCTCTACGACGCCTTCGTCATCCCCCGGGTCGACGAGCGCGCCGCGCGCCTCGTGACCCCGCTCAAGCCGTTCGAGGCGATGGCTGCCGGCATCCCGCTCGTCGTCTCGGGGCTCCCGGCGCTCACCGAGATCACGGGCGAGGGGTCCCGTGGCCTCTCGTTCGCGGTCGGCGACGCGGAGGATCTCGTGGCCCGGCTCGAGGAGCTGCGCACCGACCCCGCGGGCGCGCACGCCATGGTCGAGCGTGCCCTGACCTGGGTCCGGGAGGAGCGGTCCTGGCGCTCCAACGGCGAGCGGTACGCCGAGGTCTACCGACGGGTGCTCGAGGGCGCCGGCGAGGCCGCCGCGGACCTCAGCCCGGCGGAGGAGGGATGAGGTCGCGGTAGACGCCGTCGACGGCGTCGGTGACCCGGCTCCAGTCGCGCTCGGCGACGACCCACTCCCGGGCCGCGCGGCCGAGCCGCTCGCGCTCGGCCGGGGCGTCGAGCAGCTCAGCGAGGACGTCGGCGAGGGAGCCGGCATCCCCCTTGCGGAAGTGCCGCCCGGTCCGGCCGTCCTCGACGATCTCGGTGAGCGCCGCGACGTCGGAGACGACGACCGTCTTCTCCGTGGCCATCGCCTCGAAGGGCTTGATCGGCGAGATGAGCTCGCTGACCGGCATCGGCACCCGCGGGAAGGGCGCGATGTCGATGAGCGACAGCCACCGCTCGACCTCGGCGTGGGGAACCCGTCCGGGCATGGTGAGGACGGACTCGTCGAGTCCGAGACGTCGGGCCTCCGCCTCGACCACCGGCGCGTGGGCACCGTCACCGACGACGAGCAGGTGGAAGTCGTCGCGCTCTCGACGCAGCCGGTCGGCGGCCTGGAGCAGCAGCTCGAGGCCCTCGTAGTGGACGAACCCCCCGACGTAGCCGATGACCGTCCGGCCCTCGAGCCCGAGTCGCCGCTCGAGCTCGGTGTCGCGGGGGAGGGGCCGGAACATCGAGGTGTGGACACCGTTCGGGACGACGGTGATGACCCCGGGATCCACCCCGAGGTCGGCCATGAGCTCGCCGAGCGCAGCGGTGATGACGAGCAGGCGGTCGGCCCGGTGAGCGACCTCGAGCTCGACCATCTCGAAGTAGCGTCCGCGCTCGGTGGCCTCGAACCCCGGGAAGCGGGCGCCCTCGAGCAGCTGCTTGAGCCCGCGCATCTCGTAGACGAACGGAACGCCGAGCCGGTCGGCCGCCCGAGCGCCGGCCAGCCCCACGTCGAAGAGGCTCGCGGCGTGGACGAGCGAGGCCCCGTGCTCGTTCGCGACGCGGGTGATGCCCTCAGCGCTCTCGACGACATGGTCCACCAGGGGGTAGCGGGGGTAGTCGGTGACGCCCGGGCGCAGGTTGCGGTGGTAGGGGATCCCGTCGACGACGTCGACCGGCGGGACCGTGCGGGCCGTTCCCGCGCTCCAGAAGTCGTACGGGAACCCCAGCTTCGTCACGGCGGCGACGTCCCAGCCCCGCTCGTGCAGGCTCGTCAGGATGCCGTGGGAGCGCGTGGCGTAGCCCCCACTGCGCAGGGGGAGTGACTGGCCCAGCACCGACAAGACCGACCCGGGGCGGGGCCGGTGGGCCACCGGGTCGCCGGGAGGCAGCCGCAGACCGCGCGCCAGGGTGTCGAGCTGGTCGAGGCCCTCGACCCGGATGGCGGCGACCTTGCGGCTCGTGTCGCCCATCCGCTGCGCGGCGTCACCGAGCCGGACCGCCGCGGTCACGTGTCCCTCGGCCGCGGCGCGGTGGGCCGCGCCCGCGAGCGTCCGCCGCTCGACGGGGGTCTCCTCGGAGGCGCGCTCGGCGAGCCCGCCGAGGCCGACCCAGTCGCCCGCGCGGAGCAGGACGATGGCCGCCGCGGTCCAGTCGGCGGGTCGGGCCAGGAGCTCGTCGAGCCGCGTCTCCCACCGGGGGTCCCCCTGTTCCCGCAGGGCCCAGACCGCCAGCGCGGTGGCCCGCGCGGCGGCCGCGTCGGCGTCCTCCCCCACCCGGGCGAGGGCGTCGGTGTAGGTCCGGAACCGTGCGGCCGCGGCCGCGGCGGACACCCCCGGCAGGTCGAGCGACTCCAGTGTCCGGACGGTGTCGGAGGTCTCCTTCGGGTTCCGCGGCGCCGTGCCGGCCAGGAGGTCGAGGAGCCGCGCGACCGCGGGCGCGTCCTCGGTGGCCGCGGCGGCACGCACGGCGACGACGAGCGCTGCCGCCGACATGGGCGAGCGCCGGTCCTCCGCCTCCTGCGCGGCGGCGACGACACCGGGCAGGTCTCCGGTGAGCTCGAGGGAGCGGAGCATCACCCACCACCCCGTGGGGCCGGGGTCGGCCACCGCGGCGATCGACCGCACCGCCGCGAGGGCGTCACGGGGATGGTCGGGCAGCAGCGCGCGGGCCCGGAGCACCCGGGCGGTGCGCAGCGGGCCGCGGGGCGGGAGCGCGTCGACGAACGGCGCCCGGCTCAGGGCCCGGGCGAGCGAGCTGCGTAGGCCCCGGCGCGGACGGGCGGGGCTCACCGGGACCCGCCCACGGCGACGGCGAGACCGGCCAGGCGCGTGTCGAAGAGCGCTCGAGCGGCGTCGACCCGCGCGGGGAGGCCCACGTGCTCGGCCGCCGCGAGCAGCCCGGCCACGTCCGGAGGTCGGGGCACCCACTCGACGAGGGCGGCGAGCTCCGCGTCGGCCTCCACGACGGCGCGCCGGTGGCGTTCCTCGAGGAGCACGACGGCACCCGCCGCGACACCCTCCCGGAGCGACTCCACGACGTCGTCCGTCACGGTCCCCGCGTACCGCACGACGTCGAGCTCCCCGGCGAAGGCGATGTCGTGGGGCCCGGTCAGCTCGTCGAAGAAGATCCAGTTCGGCGGCAGCGAGCCGGCGCCCAGGACCTGCCGTGCCGCCGACTCGCCGATGGCGAAACGCACGTCGAGCCGGTCGTCGTCGGGGAAGGCGGCGATCAGGTCGGCCGGCGGCGCCTCCCACGGCGCCCTCCGCTCGAGGACGCCGTTCCCGACCCGTACGCGCCCGCTCGGGACCCGGTACCGGCCGACGACATCGGGGGAGACGACGAGGGGCTGCTGCACGACCGGGGCCTCGGCTCCCGCCTCCTCGAGCGCGAGTCGGCCCGACGCGGTGAGGGCGCGCCACCGCGGCACCCGGCCCCAGGCCCTGCGAGCGGTCTGCTCGATCCGCCGCACGTCCCGGACGTCCCTGGAACCCGCGGGCACGTCGGTCCTCAGGTCGAGGGTGTTCCGCACGCAGAGGTCGACCCGCTCGACGGACCAGCCGGGGACGCGGGCACCACCGAGGAGGAGGGCCGGGGGCGTGTGGACGGCGAGCACCCCGACCTCGAGCTCGGCCTCCGGGTCGGCCCAGACGAGGTGGCCCGCGTTGAGGAGGTCGGCGATGGCGCGGTTCACCACTCCCGGCTTGCGGCGGGGCTCGACGGGTGCCTCGACGTGGGCGATCCCGACGCGGACCCCGGCCGCCGCCAGCGACGCGAGCTCGACCGCGAGCCGGCGCAGTGCGTTGTGCCGGTCGTGGAGGTCGACGAGGACGACGAGGTCGAGCCGTTCGGGCGACGGGGGTGACGCGTACACGCTGAACCCCGGCGTGGGCGGTGCGCTCCCGCGGCGGCGGGAGCCGGGCGACGCGTCCAACGGGACGAACGGGCTGCTCGTGCCGGCCGCCACCGCCTTGTGCCACGCCCGGTACCCGTCGCGGTAGGCCAGGCGTGACCACCGGGTCCAGCCGGGGACGGCGTCGGTCCGGGACAGCGAGCTGGCGCGCAGCTGGGTGATCGCGAGCGGGAGGCCCTCGGGGAGGTCGGTCGCGCCACCCCGGACCGCCGCCCGCAGCCGCCCGGGGAACTCGACGTCCGCGGACTTGCGCATGAGGTGGAACCCGCCGATGCGGTCGGTGACCACCTCGCGTTCGTAGAGGAGGGAGGAGGCGTTGATCCGGTCCGGGGGGTAGCCGGGGTAGGTGAGGCTGAGGTCGGGGTAGGCGCGCAGGCACCAGGAGCGCGAGGCGACCGCGTGGCGGGCGGACCGCAACGCGTCGACCTGCCGCTCGACCCGCTGGGGGTGCGCCCAGTCGTCGAAGTCGTGGAACGTGACGTACCGGCCGGTGGCGACCTGCAGCGCCCGGTTTCGCGCCGCGTAGGTCCCCGCGTTCTCGGTCTGCCGGAGAATCCGAACCCGGGGGTCCATCGCCTCCGCCCGCTCCAGCCACGCGTCCGCCTCCGGGCCCGAGGCGTCGTCCACGAGGAGGATCTCCAGGTCGAGCCACGACTGGTCCGCGAGGGAGCGCACCGACGTCAGCAGGTCGGGGCCGGGCCGGTAGGTCGACACGACGACGCTCACCCGGTCGCCCGACCGGGTCGAGCCCGAGGTGGCGCGGAGTCGGCGGAACGGGCTGGGGTCGGGGTCGTCGTCGCCGGCCGGCGCCGCGGTGAGCCGGACCTCCTCGAGGCCGGCCCGTCGGAAGGGCTCGTTGAACAGGGTCAGCCAGGGCTCCTCGTCAGCACCGGAGCCGGACCGGTGCGGGTTGGCGAGGTCGGTCGCCACTCCCCAGGCGCCGGACCCCTCGACGCCCACGCGGGTGAGAACCTCCCCCGCCGCGGCATCCGCGCCGGCGCGGAGGAGGACCTGCGCACGGAGCAGGGCGAGCTCGGGCGAGGTCGCGTCGGGCGGCAGCCGGTCGAACCAGGCCAGGGCCCCGTCGACGGAGCCCGCGTCGGGCCACAGCGCCTCGGCCCGGGCGGCCTGCCCGACCCACACGGGGTCGCCCTGGCCGGCCCAGCTGCGCAGCCGGTCGAGGCCCTCCTCCGAGCGGGTCCGCAGCACCCAGGCGCCGAAGGGCGCGGCCCACGCGGGCGCCGGTGCGGGGCCCTCCACCGGAGGGAGGGGTTCCTGCGTGCCGGGGGTCACGGCCGAGGTCACCCGCGACCGTCGCGCCGGCGGACCTCGTCGAGCAGGTCCTGCATCTCGCGCCGGAGGGCCTCCATCCCCGCGAGGTGGCGGGCGTCGAGGTTCTCGAGCCGGCGGACGACGGTTGCGGGCCGGTTCACCAGCACGAGCCAGGCGAGGGCGCCCGCGACCCCGGTGACGACCAGGACGACGAGGACCGAGCGCAGCCCGAGGGCCTCGAGGACGGTCGCGACGACGGCCGCCGCGACCGCGACGGCTGCGGCCAGCGCGGCGCGACGCCTCACGAGCCGGCTCCGACGGCCTGCGACAGGACCGCGGCGATCCGGGGCCCGGCGTGGCCGTCCCAGAGGGGCGGCGTGGGCCAGTCCGTGAGCGGCCCCGCGGCGAGGACGGCGGAGACCTCGGCGGGCAGGGACGCGCGGGTGACGAGGCGGTTGGTCCCGTGGGTGATCGTGATCGGTCGCTCGGTGTTCGCCCGGAGGGTGAGGCAGGGGACGCCGAGGACGGTCGTCTCCTCCTGGACGCCGCCGGAGTCGGTGACGACCGCCGCGGCTCCGCGGACCAGGCTCATGAACTCGAGATAGCCGAGCGGGTCGATGAGGTGGACGCGGGGGTGGTCGTCGAGCCCTGCCTCGACGAGCCGGGCCCGACCCCGCGGGTGGAGGGGGATGAGGAAGGGCACCTGGTCGGCGACCGCGTGCACCGCCGTGACGAGCTCCGCGACGTCCTGCGGACGGTCGACGTTGCCGGGACGGTGCAGGGTGCCGACGACGTACGGGCCCTCGAGGCCGTGCCGGGCGCGCGCGGCCTCGGGGTCGTAGGCGTCGAGGTGGGCGAGCAGGGTGTCGATCATCGGGTTGCCGACGAGGTGGATCCGCTCGCTCGGGACCCCCTCGTTGCCGAGGTGCGCGATGGCGTCGGGGCTCGTCGCGAGGAGGACGTCGGCGAGACGGTCGGTGACGAGCCGGTTGATCTCCTCGGGCATCGTCATGTCGAAGGAGCGCAGCCCGGCCTCGACGTGGGCGATGAGGATGCCGAGCTTGGCCGCGACGAGGGCCGCCGCCACGGTCGAGTTGACGTCACCGTAGACGACGACGATGTCGGGTCGGCGCTCGAGGAAGAGGTCCTCGAGCCCCGTCATCGTCGCTGCGGTCTGCCGGGCGTGCGAGCCGGACCCGACGCCGAGGTTGATGTCGGGACGGGGCAGCCCGAGCTGGCGGAAGAACACCTCGGACATGGCGTCGTCGTAGTGCTGTCCGGTGTGCACGAGCAGCTGGTCGACGGGGCCCGAGGCGAGGGCCCTGAGGACCGGCGCGGCCTTCGGGAAGTTGGGCCGCGCTCCTGTGACGTGGATGGCGAGCGGCATGCGGCTCCTTCGTCGGTGGTGGATCGTCGGTCGTCCCCGACCCGGCCCTGCGTCGGTCCGCGGGCGCCCGGGGGAGTGCGCACGCAGGCGCGAGTCACCCCGAAGCATAGAGCCCCGTCGCGATCCGCCCCGACGGCCGCGGGCGTGCCGGCCGGGGCCGGGTCAGGCCGGCCCCGGCCCGCCCGGATCCGGTGGGTCCACGCACCACGACGCGCACGAGACCGTCTGCCGGGTCCACGAGCCGGGGTCGCGCGGGTCGGTGGACGGCGCGTACGGCGCGGGCGCCTCGTGGTCCCCGAAGAGTACGCCCGGAGGGCGGCCCCCGGCGATCTCGGCGGCGAGGCGCACGCGCGCCTCCTCCCACGCCGTCCCCAGCTCGCGGTCCTGGGGGCGCGCGTAGTGCTGGGTCCCGCCCGGCGCGACGGTGAGCTCGCCGAAGACCGGTCCGGTGCTCGTGCTGTAGAGGTCGACGCGGCAGAAGTCCAGCCCGGAGGCGCGGGAGAGGTGTCGCGCCGCCTCGACGAGCTCCGGGTAGCAGTCCGGGACCTCGATCGTCGCGTCGTGCGAGCGGTCGCGAGCGATCGGGCCCAGGTCGACGCCGTGCTCGTCGACGAAGCGCACGAGCGCCGACCCGCCGTGGGCGTCGACCCGGCGCAGCATCGTCCAGAGCACGACGCCGTCGCACGTGAAGACCTTGACGTCGTTCGGGAGGCCGTCCTCCGTGTCGGCGTCGACCATCTCCTCGGCGAAGTACGGGGCACGTGCCCGGCCGCCGAGGGCCGCCATCGCCTCGCGGAGCCCGCCCTCGGTGAGCTCGTTGCCCGTGCTGATGACGGCGAACCGTCCGTCCCCCGTGCGTCTGAGGGGGAAGACCGCGCGGGAGTTCGCGCCCCCGTCGGCCTTGACGACGAACCGGTCGGGGAGCCCGGTGAGGTCGATGTCGTCGACGGTCGGCCAGACGGCGAGCAGCCCTGGGGCCGGTACCCCGTGGCTGGCGGCGAAGGCCTTCGTGTAGAGCTTCCGGGCGACCTGGAGCATCGGGGAGGACGGGTAGAGCTGGTAACGGGCCGTGAGCGTGTACTCCCGTGCGCGCGCGTGGACCATCGCCCGGTAGGAGGGGGTCACCACCTGGGCCCTCCGCGCAGCCCTCAGCTCGGCGCGGGTGGCTCGCAGCGCCTCCGCCTGCTCGGCCAGCCGCTCGTCGCGCCACTTGATCGGGCCGAGCTGCCTGGCCCTCCGCCGCATGGCCGCATGCATCGGGAACCGGTCCTTCCAGTGGGGTCACGGTCGGCGTCGCCGACCCGGAGGCGTCCACCCTAGCCGCGGTCGGCGCCGCCGCGGTCCGGGTCGGTCGGCGCGCAGGCCCGGACCTCCGGTGCATCGCCGCCGGACGACATCGCCCTCGCCGCCGCCAGGAGCAGCCGGACGTCCGGGGCCTCGACGGCGCCGTCGCCCCGGACCCGGACGACGTGCCAGGGGCGGAACCCCTGCCGGACCGACACCATGCGCCGTGCGACGTAGCCGTCGTAGTCGCCGTCCTCGCCCCACCAGTCCTCGGGCGAGGCGACGAGGTCGACGACGAATCCGTGCCTCCGGGCGAGGTCGAAGACCGGCGCCGACACGACGAGGACCGGGCGGAAGGCGAGCGTGCTGCGCTGGAGCTCCGCCAGGCCCTCGACCGCCTCCTCGAGCAGGTCCGCCGGGACGGCGAGGAGGTCGAAGGCGACGACGGGGAGGCGGTCGATGCCGGGGCCGGTGACGTGCCGCCCGCCGGCGAACGGGACGGGCGTCGCCCCGAGGCGCGGGTCGGGGCGGAAGACCCGCCACACGACGTCGGAGAGGGTCGCGTTGTCCCTGACCCGTGGGAGCACGGCCTCCCTGACGGCGCGGTACCCCGGCACCCGGCGGACGGCGGCCGCGACGGCCTGCCGACGGTCCGCCCCGCTCATCGGGCACCCGTGAGGGCCAGGCGGGCGAGGTGCGCCGCCGCGTCCCCCGCACCGTTCCCGGGGTCCGCGCGCCGGGCGGCCTCCGGGTCGGTCCGCGCCGGGTCGAGCAGCTCGTCGAGGGCCGCGTCGGCGCCGCCGTCGACGAGGGTGTCGACGGCGACCGACCAGCCGGCCTCGTGCGCGTAGCGCGCCCGGCCGACCTGGTCGTCCAGGGAGGTCGAGGCGTTCGGCACGAACACCGTCGGGAGCCCCTGTCGGAGGTGCTCGTGGAAGGAGTTGTACCCGCAGGCCGCGACGGACACGTCGAACGCGGCGAGGTGCTCCGCGAGCGGGTAGTGGCGCACGAGGTGGACGTCACCGAGGGACCGGTCGGCGGCGATCTGCGGCTGGGTCACGCAGACCTCGAAGCCGCGTCGCCGCGCCGCGTCGGCGGCGGCCCGCAGCTCGGCGGTGGTGTCGTTGATCGTCCCGGCGCCGAGAGACACGAGGGCCAGCGGCGGGCCGCCGGGCAGGCCGAGGGCGGCACGCGCCGTGCTTCGGTCGCTCCCCTCGGCGGCGTCGAGGAGGGTGACCGGGCGGACGCGCGTCGCCTCCCGGCCGACCGTCGCGCCCCGGTCCGCCGCCGCCGCGAGGTCTCCCGGCTCGAGGACGAGGTCGAACCAGGCCTCCTTGGCCAGCTGGTGCCGGTTGCGGCCGGGCTTCCACATCGCCCGACGCGACCAGACGGCGCGGGTGTGCGGGTGGGCCTCGAGCGCGGTGTCGAGGCCCGCGTAGGGGTGGGTCCCGTCGAAGACGAGGACGGCGGGACGCACCCGCCCCACGACCTCGTCCACCCGCTCGGTGAACAGCGCGCGCCACCGACCGGAGTCGAGACCTGTCGCGTGCTGGCTGGGGATGTACTCCCACGGCACGTCGTAGCGGGCCACGACGGGGACGGCCTGGCTCAGCGACACGACGTGGGCCCGGACCTCGTCGGGGAGGCGCCGCAGGTACGCCAGGAGACGGGTCAGGTGTCCCATGCCGACGCCGTTGCTCGACATGAGCAGGACCACGGGACGGTCGTCGAGGCGGCCGGGCACCGCCACATCATGGCATGCGGGGGCGGCCTCGCGGCTCGGTTAGACTCGCGTCGCCCGTCCGGCGGCCGTCGGCGAGGGAGTCCACCAAGGAGAACATTCATGTCCGTCGACCTCACCGTCATCGGTCTCGGCTACGTGGGGCTGCCCCTCGTGCAGGAGGCGGTGCGTGCGGGGCTCAGCGTCCGCGGCTTCGACATCAGCCGCGCCGTCGTCGACGACCTCAACGCGGGTCGGTCCCACATCGACGACATCAGCGACGACGAGCTCGGTGAGATCCTCGCCGGTGGCTTCCGGGCCTCGACGGACGAGGACGTCGTCAAGGAGGCCGACACCGTCGTCATCTGCGTGCCGACGCCCTTGGGCGAGGACGGTGGGCCCGACCTCGGCGCCGTGGAGGGCGCCGTCGGTGCGGTCGCGCGCAACCTCACCCCGGGGACCCTCGTCATCCTCGAGTCGACGACCTACCCGGGCACGACCGAGGAGGTCGTGCGGCCGATCCTCGAGGCGGGTGGCCTCACCGCGGGGACCGACTTCCACCTCGCCTTCTCACCCGAGCGCATCGACCCCGGCAACACGCAGTTCGGCGCCAAGAACACCCCGAAGGTCGTCGGCGGACTCACCCCGGCGTGCGGAGACCGGGCCGCCGAGTTCTACGGCCGCTTCGTCGACACCGTCGTGCGGACCAAGGGCACCCGCGAGGCCGAGACGGCCAAGCTGCTCGAGAACACCTACCGCCACATCAACATCGCGCTCGTCAACGAGATGGCGCGCTTCTGTCACGACCTCGGCATCGACCTCTGGGACGTCATCGACGCCGCGAAGACGAAGCCGTTCGGGTTCCAGGCCTTCTACCCCGGCCCCGGCGTGGGTGGTCACTGCATCCCCATCGACCCCAACTACCTGTCCTACAACGTGCGCGCCAAGCTCGGCTACCCCTTCCGGTTCGTCGAGCTCGCCCAGGAGATCAACGCGACGATGCCGGCGTACGTCGTCTCCCGCGCCCAGGACCTGCTCAACGAGGACGGCAAGGCGATCCGCGGGGCGAAGATCCTCCTCCTCGGGGTCACGTACAAGCCGAACATCGCCGACCAGCGCGAGTCCCCCGCGGTCCCGGTGGCGCGCCACATGCTCGACAAGGGGGCCGACCTCACCTTCCACGACCCGCACGTCGACACGTGGTCGGCCTTCGGGGGAGCGGTGCCCGCCGCCGACGACCTCCACGCCGCGGTGCAGGAGGCCGACCTCGTCGTGCTGCTCCAGAACCACCGGGACTACGACGTCCCGGCGCTCGCGTCGGCGTCGCGGCGGTTCTTCGACACCCGCGGCACCGCGGCCCCGTCCGAGCGCGTGCACCGGCTCTGACCCCGGCGCGATGACTCAGGCCCCTCCGCCCACCGTCGAGCAGGCCCGGGAGCTCGCGGACCGGTACGGGCTGCACTCCCTGGGTGAACGCCCCGCACTGCGGCCCTACCTCGTCGACCTCTGGTCCCGGCGCTCGTTCATCGCGACCCTCTCCGCGGGTCAGTCGGAGGCGCGCTACCAGAACAACCGCCTCGGGCGGCTGTGGGCCCTCTTCAACCCGCTGCTGCTCATCGTCAGCTACTTCTTCATCTTCGGCCTGCTCCTCGGGACCCGGCGCGGCGTCGAGAACTTCATCGGCTTCCTCGCCATCGGCGTCGTGCTGTTCGCCGTGAGCACGTCGGTGGTCCAGAGCGGCTCGAGGTCGGTCACCGGCAACACCGGGCTCGTGCGCGCCCTGCGCTTCCCGCGCGCGGTGCTGCCGCTGTCGGTGGGGCTCACCGAGATGTTCGCGGCGCTCCCGGCCTTCGGCGTCCTCGTGCTCACCATGGTCCTCACGGGCGAGCCGCCGCGCTGGGAGTGGCTGCTGTTCCCGGTCGCCCTGCTCTTCCAGGTGCTCACCATCACCGGGTTCGCCCTCATCGGTGCGCGCGTCGTCCACGTCTCGCGCGACCTCGCGAACCTCATCCCGGTGGCCCTGCGGGTCATCCGCTACCTGTCGGGGGTCTTCTTCAGCATCACCGTCTTCGCGGCCAAGGCGCCGGAGCCGATCCGCCTGGTGCTCGAGTACCAGCCCTTCGCGCTCCACCTGACGACGGCGCGCCAGGCGCTGATGGCCGAGCAGCCGCTCATCGTCTCGATGTGGGTGGCCTCGGGGGTCTGGGCCGTGGTGACGTTCGTCCTCGGCATCATCGTGTTCTGGAGAGGTGAGGGGACCTATGGCCGGGGCTGACCTCAGCGACCCGGTGCCCTCGGTCATCGCCTCGCACGTCGACGTGGTCTACCGCGTCTTCGGCACCCGGTCGCGAGCAGGCGGGCGTCAGGGCGGCCTCTTCACCGCCTTCCGTGGAGGGCAGAAGGCCCCGCGGAGGGTGCACGCCGTCAAGGACGTCTCGTTCACGGCCATGCACGGCGAGGCGATCGGCATCATCGGGCGCAACGGTTCGGGCAAGTCGACCCTCCTGCGGGCGGTCGCCGGCCTCATGCCGCCGACGTCGGGGGAGGTCTGGGCGGCGGGGACGCCGGCGCTGCTCGGCGTCAACGCCATCCTCGTCCGCGGGTTGTCGGGGGCGCGCAACATCTACATCGGTGCCCAGGCCCTCGGACTGAGCCGTGCGGAGGTCGACGAGGCATTCGACGAGATCGTCGACTTCGCCGAGATCGGCGACGCGATCCACCTCCCGATGTCCACCTACTCCTCCGGGATGGCGGCCCGGCTGCGGTTCGCCATCTCCACCGCCGCCTCGCCGGAGGTCCTCGTCATCGACGAGGCGCTCGCCACCGGTGACGCCCACTTCCGCGAGAAGAGCTCCGAGCGGATCACCGAGCTGCGGAAGCGGGCGGGGACGATCTTCCTCGTCTCCCACTCCGCCAACACCATCCGGGAGATGACCGACCGCGCCCTGTGGCTCCACGACGGCGTCCTCGTCGCCGACGGTGCCTCCGACGACGTCGTCGACGAGTACGCGAAGAACCGCCGCGTGCAGCCGACCTTCATCGCCCCGTACGAGAAGGCCGTGCCCGGCGTCGCCCGGTGGCAGTCCGGGTCACGGCCCGAGCTCTCGGCCAGGGTCTCCTCGCGGCTCGTCGAGGACCGGGTGTCGACGGTGGTGCTGGCCCCGGCCGCGGACGCCACGGCCGGCCTCCTCGCGGTCCCGGTCGCCGCAAGCCGAGCGGGTCTCGTCCTCCAGGTCCCCCACCTCGGCGCCCCGGAGGACGTCGTCGACGAGGTGCGGCGGCTGCGGCCCGCCGAGGTGCACGTGCTCGGCAACACCCGGCACGTCTCGGACGACGCCGTCGTCGCGCTCGGGGACGCGCTCGGGATGCCGATCGACCGGATCGACGGCGAGACCAAGGGTGACGTCGCCGCGGCGTGCACGCGACTGCTGCCACCGGACGACGTCGACCGGGTCTACCTCGTCCTGCGTGGCGACGAGCAGGCCGCGTTCGTCGCGGCGCAGGCCGCCGCGTGGGGGCGTGGGGCCGTGCTCCTCACCAACGTCGACGCCGTGCCCGACGCCACGCTCGCCGAGGTGGCCCGGCTGCGGCCCCAGGAGGTCGTCGTCGTCGGTGACGAGAACGTCCTCTCCGACGACGTCCTCGGGGCCCTGGGCGACCGGTACGGTGTGCCCGTCCGGAGGGTCGTCGGCGACACCGCGACCCTCGTCGCCGGCGAGGTGGCCGAGCGCCACCCGCAGACCGCCGACCTCGTCCTCGTCGGGTCGACGACCGAGCTCGGCGAGGCGGTGACCGCGCTGAGCGGCGCGGTGCTCGTCGACGCCCCGGTGCTGCTCGTCGACCCCGCGCAGATCCCCGACGCGGCCCACCGCGAGCTCGAGCGCCTGGCCCCCGAGCGGATCGTCGTCCTCGGCTCCGCCGGCAGCATCGACCCCGCCGTCCGGCGCGCCCTCGCGGCCTACGTCGCGCGCGCCGAGGACGACGACGAGGACACTGCCGCCGACCTGTTCTGAGCCGGTGCGCTCGGGGACCGCGCGGCTCAGACGGAGTCGGGGCGGCGGTACTCCTCGTAGTTGTGGCCGAGCAGCCCGGCGAACGAGCCGACACCCGAGGCGACCCGCCGCACGGCGAGAGGGCGCAGCCCGGGTCGGACGAGGGAGACCGGCAGCAGCACCAGTCCGTGCCCCAGCCGTGCGGCGGCCCGGGCCAGCGCGTCGAGCAGCGAGCGGGGGCCCGGCTCGATGAGCCGGCGCGCGACGGTGTCCCCGGCTCCGGAGCGGTAGGCGCGCCGGACGTACCAACGCCAGGTGAGCCGGCTCTGCGGCACGTGCTCCTCGACGACCGCCTCCTCGCACCACTCGATGGTGAAGCCCGCGCGGACCATCCGGAGGGAGAAGTGCAGGTCGCTGGAGCCGGTGTGTCGGAAGGCGTCGTCGAAGGGCACGTCGAGCCGCTCGAGCACCTTCCGGGAGACGAGGAGGTTGTTCGTGTAGGCCTTGGTCATCCGGGTCCCGGTCGCGTGGCGCCCCGTCGGGTCGAACAGGTCGCTCGAGCGGGTCCAGGCCGGCGCGCCGTCCGGGATGCGGCGCCGCGCCGGGCCGGTGACGGCGTCGGCGGCCGAGCACCGCCAGTGGCCGACCAGGGTCGCGAGCCACTGCGGGGGCGCCTCCTCGTCGTCGTCGACGAACACCAGGGCGTCGGCTCCCGCCTCGAGGGCGAGGGCGACGACCCGGCGCCGGGCGGCCGGGATGCCGGCCTCCGGCTCCACCGCGTAACGCACCGGCCATCCGGTGACCGTGGCGGCCGAGTCCGCCACCGCCCGCGCGCTGCCCACGGGGTCGTTGTCGACGACGACGAGGGCGGGTCGGAAGGTCTCGGTGCCCTGCTGCGCGGCGAGGCCGTCGACGAGACGGCGCAGGCCCTCCGGTCGTCCTCGGGTCGCGACCCCGACGACGACGAGGGGAACGGACGGTGTGGACACCGGCCCAATCTACGGCCCGGCCCGGCTCGCCCCGGCCCGGGCGCCCGACGTCCGGCACCCGATCGGCCGACGCGCAGGCGCCCGCGGCCAGCGGGCGAGGCACTCGGGGTAGGGTGCCGCCGTGTCGTGGCTGAGGTCCTCCCGGACGGTCGGGACCGTGGGAGCGGGCCTGCTCGTCGTGGGGGTCGTCGGCCTGCTCATGCCGGTGCTCGTGGCGCCGGTGATGTCCGACAGCAAGTACCACTACCTGCTCTCGGTCGTGCGGTTCCCGTCGATCCTCGACACCGTGCCGTGGACCATCCACGACATGGACTGGCGGCTGCGTCTCGGCGGTCGCATCACCCCCGTCGGCGTCTGGTACCAGCACGTCAGCTACTACCTCGTCATGAAGATGTCGCTGTGGCTGGGGGTCGAGACGTGGGTGGGTGAGGCCGTCGTCAAGGCTGCCCTCGTCGCCGGCACGGTCCTCGCCTTCCGCGTGCTGGTGGGCCAGCTGAGGGGCTCCTCGGGGGCTCGGCCGTCGCGCTCCCACGCGTGGGTCGCCACCGCGATCTTCGGGGCGCTCTTCGCGATGGGTGCCACGACCAACCACCCCCTGCGCAACGGCTGGACCACCTTCGTCCAGCTCTGCATCGGGGGCGCCCTCATCCTCTTCGCCGTCGGGGCGCTGAACCTGTGGGTCGTCAACCGCTGGCCCGGGTGGGGGCGCACGCGGCGGGCGCTCGCCGCCGCCCTCCTCGTCGTCGTCGCGGCAGCCCTCGTGCTCAGCTACGAGCTGCACTGGGCGGCCTACCCGTTCGCCGTCCTCCTCGTGCTCGGCCAGGCGCGTCCCTCGTGGCGTCGGCTGCGGGAGACGGGGGACCGGGTGAGGTGGACCGTCGTCGGGTGGACCTCGGCGGGGTTCCTCCCGACCCTCCTCGTGACCCGACTGATCATCGAGCGCTACCGCTCGGCGGAGTACCCCGGGCTGGCCCTCGACCTCGGTGGCCCGGTCCTGCGCACGGTGGGACTCCAGCTGGTCTCCGCGGTCCCGGGAGCGGGGCTGGGCCAGGCCCGCCGGGACCTGGCCGACCTCACCGGCGGCGACCTGCCGCCCGCCGGGTCGGGCGGCGGGTGGTTCTGGGGCCTCTGCACCGCGGTGGGGCTCGTGCTCGTCGTCCGGGCGCTGACCCGGCCGGGGAGGCCGACGGGCGATGCCGACCCCGGGACCGCCGGGCCATCTCGCCCCGCTGCGCTCGGCCCGAGGCCCTGGCTCGTGCTGGCGGTGGCGTCCGCCGTCGCCGGGGTGGCCGGCGCGGCGATCCTGTCGGTGTCCGTGCAGTCGCCCGAGGTCGTCAAGGCCGTCGGCGCGACCTACCGGCCGACACCGTGGATCTGGGCCGGCGCCAGCGCGACGGTGGCGAGCCTGCTGACCCTCCTCGTGGCCGGATCAGGACGCCGTCGCTGGCTCTGGGCCGTCGCCCCGGCGCTCGCGGCCCTCCTCGTCGGCGTCGTCGTCTGGCCGGCCAACGCGGCGGTCGAACGCGCCGTGCGCACCTCGTCGCCGGGCAACCTCGTCGAGGAGATCCAGCGGCAGGTCGTGCTCGGTACCGACACCGACTACGCCGAGAGCGTGCGCTGCGACCTCGATGCCTCGGTCATCGAGCGCCGCTACCCCCCGCTGTTCTACGACGCCGCCCGGGTCGTCTTCCGCGAGCTCTGGGGGAGGGAGTTCTGCCCGACCGCGCCCGGTCCGCCGGGTCCCTGGGTGGAACCGCACTGACGCGCGGGACTGCTGTGCTTCACTGTGACGCGTGAGACGACCGCGTACCCTGCGCCTCGTCGGCGCCCTCGTCGCCGCGTGCGGCGTGGCGGCGGCCTCGAGCGCGCCGGCCGCCGCGGCCGGCGCAGGCACCTGGGTGGTGCGCGGCGCCGGCTGGGGGCACAGCATCGGCATGAGCCAGTACGGCGCGATGGAGATGGCCAGGGACGGGTACACGGCCGAGCAGATCCTCGCGCACTACTACACCGGGACGACGTACGACGCCGTGACGGACACCCAGGTCATCCGGGTCAACATCCTCCACCAGGTCTCCTCCGCCACCGCGACGTCGGTGGCGCTGTCCTCCGGCGGCGGTGCCTTCACGGTGACCGCCGGCGGGACGACGATGACCGGATCCCTGGGGGAGTCGGTGACCTTCACCCGTAGCGGTGCCTCGGTGAAGGCGACGTGCTCGCTGTGCAGCGGCGCGACGTCGGTCACCGGTGCGACGGCGACCCTGGTGTGGGACACCGCCGCCGCAGCGAACCGCACCGGCATGAGGATCGGGGGCACGACGTACCGCGACGGCAGGACCGTCGTCAGCCCGTCGACCGGCTCGTCGTCGACGGTCGAGGTGGTCAACCACGTCCGGCTCCACGACGAGTACCTCGACTACCTCCGTGAGGTGCCGTGGGGTTGGCCGACCGAGGCCCTGCGGGCCCAGGCGGCCGCGGCCCGCGGCTACGCCCTGCGCAAGTACCAGGCGGGGGTGCGCTCGGCCTGTGCCTGCCACGTCTACGACACCACCTCGGACCAGGTGTACGGCGGCTACCCGTCGAGCACCGACCTGCCGTACTGGTCCACGTGGCGCTCCGCGGTGCGCGCGACCGGCTCGTCGAGCACCGGCTACGTCGTGCGCAGCAACGGCAGCGTCATCGAGGCGCTCTACTCCTCCTCCTCGGGCGGGCGGACGGAGAACAACGAGGACGTCTGGGGCGGCAGCCCCGTCTCCTACCTGCGCGGGGTCAGCGACCCGTGGAGCCTCCGCCCGAGCAACCCGAACGCCTCGTGGCGGGTCGCCAAGCCCGGGTCGAGCGTGGCCGCCGCCTTCGGCCTGCCGGACATCGTGCGGCTCGACCTTCGCGACCGGACGGCCAACGGCGGCGTGCACTCCGCCGTGGCCACCTCCTCGACGGGAGCCACCGCGAGGATCACGGGCGAGCAGCTGCGGACCCGGGTCGGGTTGAAGTCGATCGCGGTCCGTCACCTCAGTTCGCGCCTGTCCGGCCCCGACCGCTACGCGACGGCCGTCGCGGTGGCCAAGGCGACGGTCCCGGTCTCGGCGGCCGACGTCGTCCTCGCCGCGGGGGACTCCTCGCTCGTCGACGCGGCGGTCTCCGGGCCCCTCGCCGTGGCGCTGGGTGCGCCGATCCTGCTGACCACCCGTGACGGCGTGCCGGCCAGCACGGCGAAGGAGCTCGACCGCCGCTCCGCGACGCTGCGCACCGCCTGGGTCATCGGCGGCACGTCCACGGTGTCCCCGCGTGTCGTGTCGGCGCTCGAGGCGCGCGGGCTCACCGTCCGCCGGCTCGCCGGAGCGGACCGCTTCGAGACCTCCGCCCTCGTCGCGAAGGAGGTGATGGCACGTCGCACCGTCCGCGCGGTGGTCGTCGCCGGGGGAAGCGGTCTGTCCGACGCGTTGGGGGTGTCGGGGGCCGCCTCCGCGCTCGGCGAGCCCATCCTGCTGACCTCGGCCGACCACCTCGAGGCCTCGGTGGCCTCGGTCCTCACCGGTTCCGGCGCCACCGCGGCCCGGGTGCTCGGCGGGACCAGCCGGGTGGGTGACGAACCCGTGAACGCCCTGGCGTCGCTCGGGCTCAGCACCGTCCGGCTCAGCGGACCGAGCCGGTTCGCCACCTCGCTGGCCGTGGCGAACTACTACCGTTCGCGCGTTCCGACGACTGCAGAGGTGGTCCTGGCGTCCGGCGACGACGCCCACCTCGTCGACTCGCTCGTCGTGGCCACCCATCAGCGCCTCATCGTGCTCACCCGCCCCACTTGGCTGCCCTCGGAGGCTGCCGAGGCGCTGCAGCGGACACCCCTCCTCGAGGAGGTCGTCGCCGTCGGCGGGACGAGCGCGGTGTCGAACGGCACGCTGAGGCGCGCCGCCCGCAGCTGACCCGTCCGAGAGGATCCTGAGATCCCGCCTCACGGCGCGCCCTGTGATCTGTGGGGCTGATGTGGTGATCTGTGGCACCCTTGCCGAGTCCATCCCCTGCACACCCGCGGACCTGTCATGACCCACCCCTCTCGCCGGCGCGGCATCGGCGCCCTCATCGCCCTCACCCTCGCCCTGGCCCTGCCGGTCGCGACGGTCGGCCGCACGCCCGCGAGCGCCGAGCCCCGGCCGGTCAAGGCCTCGATGCAGCGGCACACCCTCCACGTGCTGCCGTCGACCGCCGCGGCGGCCGCGGGGACGACGACCGCGCCGGCCACCCGGCCCGAGGCGGTCTCGGACGAGGTGGCCCTGGACGGCAAGGCGCACGTCGTCGGGGTCACCTGGCCGCGCGGCGCGGTCTCCGCGGACGCGGTCGTCGAGATCCGCGAGCGTGGTGACCGGGGGTGGGGCGAGTGGACCCCGATGGACACCGAGGGCGACGACGCACCGGACCCGGGCTCGCCGGAGGACCTCGGGTCGCGCGGGGGCACCTCGGCGTGGATCACGACCGCGACGGCCGTGCAGGTCAGGGTCGTCGGCGACACGAAGGGCGCCGGGCGTGCGGCGACGTTCGACGTCGTCGACGCGACCGTGACCGACGCCGACCGCACCGTCGGTGCCGCGCCCGCCGGGGCGGCGTCGGCCGCGGCCGTACGCCCGACGATCTACACCCGCGCCCAGTGGGGCGCCGACGAGAGCATCCGCCACGCGATCCTCGACTACGGCACGATCAAGGCCGCCGTCGTCCACCACACGGTCGGGTCGAACAGCTACACCGCGTCCGAGGTGCCGAGCATCATCCGGGGCATCTACCTCTTCCACACCAACGGGCGGGGCTGGGGGGACATCGGCTACAACTTCCTCGTCGACCGGTTCGGCAAGATCTGGGAGGGCCGCTACGGCGGCATCGACCGACCCGTGGTGGGGGCGCAGGCCGGTGGCTTCAACAGCCAGACCTACGGAGCCTCCACCCTCGGCACCTTCTCGACCACCGTGCCCCCGTCCGCCGTCCTCACCGCGCAGGCGAAGCTCGCCGCGTGGAAGCTGGGCCTCACCGGCATCGACCCCACCGCGACGACCACCATCGACGGCGCCGGTACCCGCTACACGGTCATGGGGCACCGGAACCTCAACTCGACCGAGTGCCCGGGCGACGCGCTGTACGCCCGGCTGCCCACGATCCGGAGCCTGGCGAAGGGCTACCAGGGCACCGCCTTCTACACGCCGACGATCAGCCGGACCGGCTATGCCTACGGCGGGGCCGGCGTCACCGTCACCGCCGGTGCCAGCACGAACCTTCGGTGGACCCTGCGGGTGATCAGCGTGTGCCAGTCGCACTCGCTCTACCTCGGGTCCGGCACCGCCTCCGGGTCGACCCCCGTGAGGGCGGTGTGGGACGGCCGCGACGACAAGGGCGCGCTGGTTCCTCCCGGGGACTACACCGTCCAGCTCCGCGGCACGACCGGCACCGGCACGCTGGCCAACGCCGTCACGACGAACTTCACGCTGCGCGTGACCCCCACGGCCTCCTCGCCCCCCGGGTACTGCCCGACACGCCTGTCCGGCGCGAACCGGTACGACACGGCGGTCGCCGTCGCCGGCGCGACCGACGCCGCGGCGCGGACCGTCGTCATCGCCTCCGGCGACTCCGGCTCGGTGGCGGACTCCCTCGTGGCCGCTCCCTTCGCCCGCCACGTCGGCGGGGTCCTGCTGCTCTCGGGCCCCGGCGGGCTGACCGCGGGCACGAAGGCCGACATCACCCGGCGGGGCGCGACGACGGCGTATCTCATCGGAGGGAGCTCATCGGTGCCGACGGCTGTGGAGACCCAGCTCGCGGCACTCGGGGTGACCTCGGTCCAGCGGCTGGCGGGACCCTCGCGGTACGCCACCGCGGTGGCGGTCGCCCGGCAGATGGGGGCCACGCAGCGCGAGGTCTTCGTCGCGAGCGGGTCCGACGAGTCCTTCGTCGACGGCCTCACCGTGTCCGGGCCGGCCTCCCGGCTGGACCGTCCGGTCCTCTTCGTCCGCCCGGACCTCGTCCCGGACGAGACGGCCAAGGCCCTCTCCGACCTCGGGGTCCGGGCGACGGTCGTCGCCGGCGGGACGAGCTCGGTCTCCTCCGACGTGCTCGCGCAGCTGCCCGGCGCCACCCGGCTGTCCGGGGCGAACCGCTTCGCCACGGCCGTCGCCGTCGCGGACTGGGCGCGCTCCCGGATGTCGGTCCAGGACGTCGTCCTCTCCTCGGGGGAGTCGGGCCACCTCGTCGACATGCTCGCCGCCGGGCAGCTGGGTCGCGTCCACATGACGACCTTGGCGTCCTCGCTGCCGAGCGAGGTCGACGCGTGGCTCCAGGCCTCGCCCGACCTCGCCTCCGTGACCGTTGTCGGCGGGGTGTCCGCGGTGGGCAACCTCGCCGCCGGCGCGGCGCAGCGCTCCGTGCTGGAGTAGGCCGGCCCACCCGCGGCGCCGCTCCGTCCTCGCACCGCCCGGGGTCCCCCGTACCGATCGGGTCCCCACCGCTGCTGTCTTCACCGGTACGCGACCGCGACCCCCGGTCGCGGCATCGACCTACGTCGGGTCCGGGCCCGTGGTCCACGCGCGGACCTGCCCGAGGCCCCCCACCCAGAGGTGTCGGGTGGTCACACGTCCGGCGACGGGTCCTACGCGGTGCCGGCGCTCCCCGCGGCGACGACGAGGCGACGTCACGCCCGGCATCGACGCCGTGTTGGCCCCGCCGAGGTGACCGAGGGAGTCAGCCCAGGTCGACGGTGAAGGGGGCGCCGGTGGCCTGACGGACCTGCTCCTCCGTGACGTCGGGGGCCAGCTCGCGCAGGACGAGGCCGTCGTCGGTGACGTCCAGGACGGCGAGGTCGGTGATGATCCGCTGGACGACGCCCTTGCCCGTGAGCGGGAGCGTGCACTCGGTGAGGATCTTGTGCGAGCCGTCCTTGGCCACGTGCTCCATGAGGACGACGACCTTCTTCGCCCCGTGGACGAGGTCCATCGCCCCGCCCATCCCCTTGACCATCTTCCCGGGGATCATCCAGTTCGCGATGTCGCCGGTCGAGGAGACCTGCATGGCGCCGAGGATGGCGGCGTCGACCTTGCCGCCGCGGATCATCCCGAAGGAGGTCGCGGAGTCGAAGTAGGAGGCGCCCCTGCGGACCGTGACGGTCTCCTTGCCGGCGTTGATGAGGTCGGGGTCGACCTTGTCCTCGGTGGGGTAGGCGCCGACGCCGAGGATGCCGTTCTCGGACTGCAGGACGATCTCGACGTCGTCGGGGACGTAGTTCGGGACGAGGGTCGGCAGGCCGATGCCGAGGTTGACGTAGGCGCCGTCCTCGAGCTCGGCGGCGGCCCGGGCGGCCATCTGCTGGCGGGTCAGCGGCATCTCAGGCCTCCTCGGTGGTGCGGACGGTGCGCTTCTCGATCCGCTTGTCGGCGGCCTGCTCCGGCGTGAGCGGGAGCACGCGCTGGACGTAGATGCCGGGCAGGTGGACCTCGTCGGGGTCCAGCTCACCGGGCTCGACCAGCTCCTCGACCTCGGCGACGGTGACGCGGCCGGCCATCGCGCACAGCGGGTTGAAGTTGCGGGAGGACTTGTTGAAGACGAGGTTGCCGTGGCGGTCGCCCTTCCAGGCCCGGACCAGTCCGAAGTCGGCGACGATCGCGTGCTCGAGGACGTACTCGCGCTCGGCGCCGTCGCGCTCGAAGACGCGGACCTCCTTGGCCGGGGAGGCGATCGCGACGTTGCCCTCGTGGTCGTACCTCCACGGCAACCCGCCGTCGGCGACCTGCGAGCCCACTCCTGTCGGCGTGTAGAAGGCCGGGATGCCGGCGCCGCCGGCACGCAGCCGCTCGGCGAGGGTGCCCTGCGGCGTCAGCTCCACCTCGAGCTCGCCCTCGAGGTACTGGCGGGCGAACTCCTTGTTCTCGCCGACGTAGCTCGAGACCATCCGACGGATCTGCCGGGAGCCGAGCAGGATGCCGAGGCCCCAGCCGTCGACGCCGCAGTTGTTCGAGACGACCTCGAGGTCCTTCACCCCGCTCCGGTGCAGCTCCTCGATGAGGACGGACGGAATGCCGCAGAGCCCGAAACCACCGACGGCGAGGGTGGCCCCGTCGGAGATCCCGGCCACGGCCTCGGCAGGTGTGGCGACGACTTTGTCCATGGTCCGCACCCTAGCCCTCGAGCGGTGGCCCGCCGCCATGGGGCGGGAGACCACGCCCGCGCCGTGGTGGTGTCGTTCCGACCTGCGTCCGTCGGCCCGGCGCCGGGGCCGGCGGACCCGTCGAGGGCCCGTGCGAATCGTCTGTAGATGCCCGCTGACCTGCGGAGTCGTCCGTTCGGTCGAACCTGGGGAAGTACACGGTTGTAATTCGGGCGAACGGCTTGCGGGACGCCCGAGGCGGGTGAGAGAACGGTTGTGCCCGGTGTGCCGATGGTGGTCCGTGTGACTGGTGTGACTAGCGGTTCCGGGCGCGTCTGACCCCTGCCAGGACGCCCGTCGAGGAGCCCACTCGTGTCCCTGTCCCTGCCCCACGTCCCGCCGCGGCGTGAGCGCCGCATGGCGCGTGCCTTCTCCGTCGACCGACGGGCGGTTCGCGCCGCCGGCGCGCTGTCGGCGTCGGTCATCGCCTTCCCGCTCGTCGGGGCGCACGCGGAGGCGGCGACGATCCCGTACCCGAAGCCGTCGACGACGCTGCCGGGTGCCCTCGACGTCGTCATCCCGTACCAGAAGGGCTACCGCTGCCTCACCGAGACCCAGCCGGGTGTCCTCGCGTTCGCCAAGCTCCTCAACGCGACGTACGGGAAGCACACCTACGGCACGCTCCGCCAGTGCGCGGCCGAGCACGGGGAGGGCCGGGCGCTGGACTGGATGCTCAACGCCGACGACCCCGCCCAGCTGGCCCTGGGGAACGCCCTGACCCGGTGGCTGTCGGCCAAGGACAGCGAGGGCCGCCCAGGCGCGATGGCCCGGCGGTTCGGCATCAACTACATCATCTGGAACCGGCAGCAGTGGTACGCGTGGGACCCGGGGATGGCGTGGAAGCCCTACTACGGCAGCAGCCCGCACACCGACCACATCCACATCTCGTTCACGTGGGACGGCGCCTACGCCCGCACCTCGTGGTGGACGGGCAAGGCCCTGGCCAGCTACATCACCGGGCCACTCGACGAGACTCCCCCCGAGCCGCCCGTCACCACGACCGGCTACCCCTACCTGGTCCAGGGCGCGAGCGGCCCGGACGTCGTGCTTCTCCAGAAGGTGGTCGGCGCGGAGCCGGACGGGCAGTTCGGACCGCTGACGGCGGCCGCGCTGGGGACCTGGCAGACCCAGCACGGCCTGCCGGCGACCAAGGCCGCCGACGAGGCGACGTGGAAGAAGATGGTCGACCTCGGGCTCGTCCCGGACCGTTCGGGCTCGTCGTCGCCCGCTCCCACGCCCTCCTCGCTCGAGAAGTACGTCCAGGTCGTCCTCAAGCGAGGCTCCACGGGGACGGCGGTGAGGGTCCTGCAGCAGGCCATCGGCGGACTGACCGTCGACGGTGAGTTCGGCCCGCGCACCGAGACCCGGGTGAAGGAGTATCAGACGAGCAAGCGCCTGAAGGCCACCGGCGTCGTCGACCCCCAGGTCTGGTACGGCCTGATGGGCCGGGACCCGGCCAAGGCGCCGGTCTCGGGCACGGTCACCGAGAGCGCGGTGCGCCGCTACTCCTCGGTCGTCCTGCGGCTCTGGTCCTCGGGTGAGGCCGTCAGGGCCGCCCAGCGGGCACTCGGCGGCCTGCGGGTCGACGGCGCCTACGGTCCCCTCACCCAGCGGCGCGTCGCGCAGTTCCAGTCCGCGAACAACCTGGCGGTGACCGGCACCGTCGACGGCAAGACCTGGAAGGCGCTCGCCGAGGCGCAGCCCTCGACGCCGAGCACGAACTCGCCGAAGCAGACTCCTCCCTCGACCTCGACCTCGACCTCGACCTCGCCGAAGCAGACCCCTCCCTCGACCTCGACCACCGCCCCGCGGGCGGTCACCTCCTCGGGCACGAGGACCTCCACGACGACCAGCACCGTGCCGGGTGCGGTGACGGCCAGCGGGGGCACCGAGTTCACCGCCGTCATGTCGACCACCCTGCGTCGCGGCTCCACGGGGACCGCGGTGCGTGTCCTCCAGCGCGGTCTCGGCGGGCTCGCGGTCGACGGCAGCTTCGGCCCCCTGACCGCGGCGCGCGTCTCGACCTTCCAGGCCTCGGTCGACCTCCCCGCGACGGGCGTCGTCGACACCGCGACGTGGCACGCGCTCGAGCTGCACGTCCACCCGCTCCTGCCCTACTGGGGCACCGTGCTGCGGCTGGGTTCCGAGGGGGAGGCGGTCGAGGCGCTGCAGAAGGCGCTCGGCCTCGCCGTGGACGGCGTCTACGGGGAGAGCACGGCCGCCAGGGTCAAGGAGGTCCAGGCGAGCGCGCGGATCGCGCGGACCGGCGTGGTCGCGAACCTCACCTGGCGGGCCGTCGACGCGCTCTGACCGCGGCCGGGCCGCCCGACGACCCACCGACGGCGCCCTCAGTCCGATGCCGTGACGCCCTCGTTCGCCAGCCGGCGGTCGAGGGCGCCCGGCTCCGGGATGCCCAGGGTGAGCACGACCGAGCCGTCGGCCGCCCACGCGTCGAGCGCCAGCTGAAGCAGGTGCCCGGGGTCGTCGGTCGCCGTGTGCCAGCGACCCGGCCGGCCCGCCGGCACCAGGTCGGCGAACGAGGTCGTGCCACCCGGCGTGCGCAGCGCCGGGGCGTCGGGGTCGGGGGCGTCCCACGCCGTGAAGACGTCACCGTGCGTCGCCAGCTCCCGGGCCTCGTCGACCGTGCCCGCCGGCACCGGCGCGGCAGCCGAGCGGGCCAGCGCCGCGAGCGTGACGACGACGGTGCTCCGCGCCTCACCACCGGAGGCCGGGTCCGTCGTCACGAGGACGTCGGCGGACCCGGCCGGCTCCGCGCCGGGCAGCTCGACGCAGGCCCCGACCGACCACACCGCGAGAGCCCAGTAGAGGGTGCGCCAGTGCGGTGGGAGGTCGAGCCGCACGACCGTGCCGGGCCCGGCCTCCAGCTCGTCCTGGAGGAGGTTCGCGGCCTTGGCGACCCAGTTGGCGAGGACTCTCGCGGAGAGCTCGACCCGCTCGCCACGGGTCGGCCCGGCCGTGTCGTCGTACACGGTGACGCGGGGCCGGCCGGGATCGGAGGCGACGAGGTCGGCGAGCAGGCCGGTCACACCGGCGGGTCGGGTCGGCATCCCCCGAACCTACCGAGCGTGGCTGAGGAGGCGGGGCGGTGGCAACTAGGCTCTCGGCCATGAGCGGTCGGCGTGTGCTCCCGCCCGGGAGCACGCCCGGGACGGGCGATGTCGTGCCGGCCGGCGGCCCGGGCGCGGGGCCGGTCCTCACCCGGGCCGCGGTCGCCGTCGGGCTGTGGCTGGTCGGCGTCACGACCGTCGGCGGGGCGCTTGCCGCGCTCGGCTGGTGGAGCCCCTGGGTCGGGTGGCCCGTCGCGGCGCTCGCGGCGGTGGCGGTCGTGCCGCTCGTCCGCGGCCTCCCGGGCGCGCGGACCGGGCGCGGACCCGCCCTCGTGCTCGTCGCCCTGGGGCTGGCGGCAGCGGTGTACGCCGGCGCGACCCACTCCGAGCACGTCCTCGTGCGGCGCGACGCCGCGAGCAACCTGCAGGCCGCGGTGAGCCTGGCCGCGACGCACACCCGGGTGGTGCCCGTCGACGTCTCGGTCATCGGAGGGCCCGGGCCGATCGAGCGTGGTGACGTCACCGCCGGCAGCGCGGCCTTCTACCAGGTCGGAACGCCCGAGGCGCCCGCGATCCAGCCGCAGTTCCTCCTGGCGCCGGCCGTCGTCTACGGCTACGGCGTGTGGGCCGGGGGTCCGCGCGTGGCCCAGGTGCTGCCGGCCGTGGCCATGGCCGTGGTCCTCGTCCTCGTCGGCCTCCTCGCCGCCACCGTCGCGGGCGGCTGGTGGGGGGTCGCGGCGGCCGGGCTCACCGGGGTGCTCTTCCCCGTGCTCAACGTCGCGCGGGCCACCTACTCCGAGCAGCTGGCCCTCGTCACGCTCGTCGCCGGCCTGCTCCTGCTGACCCTCGCCGCGGCCGATGACGACGAGCGCCGCTCCCGCTGGGCCGGGCTGCTCGCGGGGGTGCTCGTCGGCGGGACCGGCCTGGCCCGTGTCGACGCTCCCCGCGAGGCCCTGCTCCTGCTGCCACTGCTCGCGGTGGGGGCCGCCCTGGGGCGCCCCTGGGTCCGTCCGGCACTGGCGGGCCTCATGGGGTCCACGGCCGTCGCCGCGGCGCTCGCCGCGGGGCTGTCCTACCGCTACCTCGGCGACATCCACGCCAGCCTCCTCCCGCTCCTGGTGCTCGCCGCAGCAGTCGCCGCGCTCTCCTGGGGTGGCCTGCGCGGGTGGCGGTCCGGGCGTCGCCTACCCGCTCGCGTCGTGCGGTGGCTTCCCGACGCCGCCGCCGGGCTCGTCGTCCTCACGGGCCTGGTCCTGTGGTCGCGTCCGTGGTGGATGACGGTCCGCCAGAACCCGGACGACCCCGGTGCGCGGTACGTGGCCGGGATGCAGCGGCGTCAGGGCCTGCCGGTCGACGGCGGACGCACCTACGCCGAGCACACCGTCGACTGGCTCTCCTGGTACGTCGGGTGGGCGGCCCTCGTCGTCGCGCTCGTGGCCCTCGCCCTCGTCGTGCGGCGGCTGCTCCGCTCGCTCGGCGCGGGGCGGCTCGAGGCGTGGGGACCCGCCCTCGTCGTGGCAGCCGGCTCAACGCTGCTCACCCTCGTGCGGCCCGGCATCACCCCCGACCACCCGTGGGCCGACCGCCGCCTCCTCATCGCCCTGCCGCTCGTCGTCGTCCTCGTCTGCGTCGCCGGGGCGTGGACGGCCGCACGGTTGCGCGCGGGGGGTCGGCCGTGGGGGCCCCCGCTCGTCGCCGGGCTCGTGCTCGTCGGCCTCGGCGGACCCGCCGTCGCGGCGACCTGGCCCTTCCGCGGGGTGGGTGTCGAGCGCGGCTCGCTCGCGGCCGCCGAGGAGGTGTGTGCCGCGCTCGGCCCGCACGACGTCGTCCTCGGCATCGACAGCCGCGCCTCGAACGAGTGGCCCCAGGTGGTCCGCGGCATGTGCGGCGTCCCGTCGTTCGTCGCGACCCGGGCGGTGCGGACCGACCCCGCGCGGCTCGCGCAGGTCGTCCGGGAGGTGGCGGCGGGGGCCGCTGCGGGCGGGCACCGGCTCGTCGTCCTCGCGGCCGACGGGCCGGAGGCCGTCGAGGGGCTCGGGCTCACCCCTCGGCAGGTGGTCGACGTCCGCTTCACCGAGGAGGAGCACGCGCTCGACCGGCCCCCCGTGCGCACCGACCTGGGCGGGGCGCGCGTCGCCATCGCGGTCGTGCCGGGCGGGTGACGGCGGGGCGGGTCGGGTCCCCGGTGGCGCCCGGGCGGCGTGTCGACGGATGCGACCAGGCCTCCGGCTCGCCAGACTGTCCCGGTGACCGAGCAGCCCCCCACCGTGGCCGACCCGGTCGCGCCCTCCGGCCCGGGGTGGCGCACCTACGCCCTGGCCGCCGTGCTCGGCATCCCCGTCGGTGCCATGGCAGGTGTCTACCTCTGGCTCGTCCGGGTGCTGCGTGAGCTCGTCTGGGACGGTCACGACCCACGGCTGGCCCACTGGCTCCCGCTCGGCGTGGCGCTCCTCGTGACGACGACCGTGGGTGGCCTCCTCGTCGGGGTGGTGCGCTCCCGGCACGACCGCACCACCCCGCACGACCTCGACGACGTCCTCGCCGACGTCGACGCGGCCGTCGACGCGGGGGAGGCCACGGAGGCCGGCCGCAGCGCCGCCCGCGCTGCAGCGGACCCGCTCGGGCAGGCCTCGGCCGAGGCGCCGGCGCGGACCGGCGCCGTGGGCCCGAAGAGCGTGCCGTGGATCATCCGCTCGGTCGGCCTCGGCATCGTCTCCCTCACCGCGGGCGCGTCACTCGGGCCGGAGGCCCCGCTCCTCGCGCTGGCGACCGGCTTCGGCCAGCGCATCGGGCGGCTGCTGCGACTGACCGAGAGCGAGGCCGTCGTCATCTCGGCGTCCGGAGCGCTCTCGGGCCTCTTCGGCGGCCCGCTCGGTGCGACCGCCCTGGCCATCGAGGACCGCGCGTCGACGAGCCGCAGCCCGCGACTGGTCGGCCCCGGGATCATCGCCGGGCTCACCGGCCTCGCGGCGATGCTGCTCGTCCTGCCCGACGGCGGCGGGCTGCGCTACACCGTTCCCGACGACGGGGCGAGCCCGCTCGCCGCGATCGGCTGGGGGGCGCTCGCCGCGGTGCCCGCAGCCCTGGCCGCGGCCCTCCTCCTTGCGACCATCGCACCCACCCGGAGGGTGGCCGACCGGGTGCCGCCGGTGCCCCGGGCCACGGTGGGTGGCCTCGTCCTCGGCCTCTGCGCGCTCGCCCAACCGCTCGTCCTCTTCTCCGGCGAGCACGAGGGCCAGGACCTCATCGACGGGCTCGGGACGTGGACCGTCGGGACGCTGCTCGTGCTCATCGCCCTGAAGATCGTCGCGACGGCGACGTCGATGACGACCGGCTACTTCGGCGGCCAGATCTTCCCAGGGTCCTTCCTCGGGATGGCCGCGGGGGCGCTCGTCGTCGCCCTGGTCCCGGGGGCGCCGCCCGCGGCCGTCGCCGCCGGTGCGGGAGCCGGGACGACCGTGCTGCTGCGCCGCCCGCTCGCCTCGGCGCTCATCATGCTGCTCTTCTTCCCGCTCCCGGCGGCCGTGCCGCTGCTCGTCGGGGCGGGCGTCGGCGCGGCGGTGGTGTCCCTCCTCGGGGACCGGCTGCCGGCGCCGACGCCGATCGGGGGCCACTGACCCCGGCGGCCAGGGCGGTGGTCAGTCGCGCTCGAAGGCGTGCTCGGCGCGACGGCGGACCGCACTGCACGTGTGCGCGTCGACGGCGACGACGAGACCGGGCCGGCGCGAGCGCGGGTGGTAGGGCGTGCCGTCGGGGTGGGCCACGGTGCCGCCCGCCTCGGTGACGAGCAGCGAGCCGGGGGCGTGGTCCCACGGGTGCGACCTGGAGTAGAGGATGTAGTCGGTGTCACCCTCGATGAGGCGCGGGTAGTCGACGCCGCAGCAGACCCACGAGAGGCGCATCGGCGGCAGGCCGTCGAGCGCGTGCCCGCGCAGGGCCCACATCGAGGTCACGCCCTGCGGGTCGCGTCCCTCCTCGACCGGGTGGGTCGTCATCCGCTCCCCGTCGCGGTAGGTGCCGGCCCCCCGCTCGGCCACCCACGCCACGTCGTGGGCCGGCTGGAGGACCCAGGCCCGGCTCGTCCGGCCGCCGACGACCTCGGCGACCATGACGGCGTGGTCGGGGGAGCCACTGACGAAGTTCTTCGTCCCGTCGACCGGATCGACCGTGAAGGCGTGCTCGGCCGCGAGGTAGCGGTCCATGAGGCGGTGGTCGTCGGCGAAGGCCTCCTCCCCGAGGACCACCGCGCCCGGGTAGGCGTCGAGCAGCCGCGCGGTGATGCGGGCCTCTGCCTCGTGGTCGGCGACGGTGACGAGGTCGCCGGGGTTCTTCTCCATGACCTCGCCGTCGGAGAGCGAGCGGAAGCGGGGCGCGATGACCTCGTCCGCGACCTCTCGGAGGAGGTCGAGCACGGCGTCGGTGGACAGGCCGGTCATGGCGGAACGCTTGCACAGCGCGGTGCGAACGACCAAACCGGTGCGCGGCGGCCACCGAGGACGGCCGTCGACGACGCAGGTCAGACGCCTGTCAGCGCCTACAGTGCCGGACATGGCGAGGTTGCGGCGGGTCTCCCCGCGGTCGAGGGGCTGGACCCGCCGACGGTCCGGTCGGCACTTCTCCTACCGCGACGACTCGGGCGCACCGTTGCCGGCCGAGGAGGTGGCGCGGATCACCGCCCTCGCGATCCCGCCCGCCTGGGAGGAGGTGTGGATCTGCCCCGTCCCCAACGGCCACATCCAGGCCGTCGGGACCGACGCGGCGGGTCGACGCCAGTACCTCTACCACCCCGAGTGGCGCGCCAAGCGGGACGCGCTGAAGTTCGACCGGGTCGGCGCGGCCGGGGCGCGCCTGGCCACGGCGCGCGAACGCATCCTCGCCGACCTCGGCACCGAGGGGATGCCGTTGAGCCGCGCGGCCGCAGTCGCCACCCGGCTGCTCGACCTCGGCTACTTCCGGATCGGCTCGGATGCCTACGCCGACGCCAACGGGTCCTTCGGCCTCACCACGCTCGAACGCCGGCACGTGCGCCGCCGCGGCGGCGAGCTCGTCTTCCGCTTCGTCGGCAAGTCGGGCATCGAGCACACGATCACCATCGGCGACCGGCAGGTCATCGAGGCCCTCGACGTGATGCGCCGCCGCCGGGGCGGGTCGAGCCGGCTGCTCGCCTACAAGGACGGGTCGCGCTGGGCCGACCTCCAGGCGGGGGCGGTCAACGACTACATCTCGCAGATGGTCGCCGAGGACCTCACCGCCAAGGACTTCCGCACCTGGCACGCGACGGTGCTCGCCGCGGTCTCGCTGGCCGGGTCCGCCGAGCGCGGGGACACGGCGGCATCGCGGCGGCGGGCTGTCCGGGCGGCCGTGGCGGAGGTGGCCGACTACCTCGGGAACACCCCCGCGATCGCGAAGGGCTCCTACATCGACCCCCGCGTCCTCGACCGGTACGAGGACGGGGTGACCATCGCGGCGACCCTCCGCCGGCGCCACCGCGACGAGACCGCGCGCCAGGCGGCGATCGAACGGGCAGTCGCCCGCCTCGTCGCGGACGCCTAGCCTCCCCGGGTGCGGGGCCGGCGCCGGGGCCGGGGCGGATGGTCGGGCCGGACTGCTTCCGCCGGTAGGCTCACCGCCGATGAACTCGCACGACGACCCGAGGCCGACGGGCGACCCGGCGCAGCCCGCCCCCGCGGCCGACGACGCCGACCACGGCGCCGTCCACGCCGCCGCGACCCAGCAGCTGTCCACCCCCACCGAGCGCGTCGACGTCCGGGCGGGGGAGCGGGCCGGACGTGGTGACGACGGCCCCGGGACCCGCCGCCGCGAGGCCCCCGCGGCCCGGGAGCACGGACCCGGTCACGTCATCGAGGACGGACCCGACGGGCCCGGCCCCGTGCCCTACGTGACCGTCGTCCTGCCCTGCTACAACGAGGGCGCGCACGTGCTGCGCGAGATCGAGCGGATCAGCGCCGCGCTCGAGGCGAGCGAGCTCACCTACGAGCTGCTCTGCATCGACGACGCCTCGACCGACGACACCCTCGACGTGCTGCGTCACGCGATGCTCGAGCACCCGCACGTTCGGGTCCTGCCCTTCCGCCGCAACGGCGGCTCCGGCACGGCACGGCGGATCGGCACCCAGCAGGCCCGCGGCGAGATCGTCGTCTGGACCGACGCCGACATGACCTACGAGAACGAGCGCATCCCCGAGCTCGTGCGGATCCTGCGCGAGGACCCCACCTACGACCAGGTGGTCGGTGCCCGGACCACCGAGGAGGGCACCCACAAGTGGGCCCGGGTGCCCGCGAAGTGGTTCATCCGCAAGGTGGCCGAGTGGCTGACCAAGACCCGCATCCCCGACCTGAACTCCGGGCTGCGGGCCTTCCGGCGCGAGGTGTCGCTGCCGTACCTGCGGCTGCTGCCGGCCGGCTTCTCCTGCGTCACGACCATCACGATCGCGTTCCTGTCGAACCAGCACGACATCAAGTACGTCGACACGACGTACGCCAAGCGCGAGGGCGTCAGCAAGTTCCACTTCCTCCACGACGCCTACCGCTACATCCTCCAGGTGCTGCGGATGGTCATGTACTTCGACCCGCTCAAGGTGCTC
Source organism: uncultured Actinomycetota bacterium (assembly GCA_963730165.1). Classification (GTDB taxonomy): domain Bacteria; phylum Actinomycetota; class Actinomycetes; order Actinomycetales; family Dermatophilaceae; genus DASSQJ01. The sequence continues at coordinate 170,174 of CAVSQS010000005.1, read as the reverse complement.
ATGCCCCCGGCCCTGTGGCTGGTCGGCATCGGGTTCGTCAAGGCGGTCGTCGACATGGTGCGGCACCCGTTCTACTTCCCGGCGAGCACCGTGCTCCTCGTCGTCAGCGGCATCATGATCGCCTCGCTGGCGCTGCTCTCCGACCTCGTCGTCCGGTCGCGCGACGGTGTCTGACGCCGGGCCGGTCGACGGCGGCCGTGCGGCCGCCGCCGGTTCCGACGCGGCCCTGCGCGTCGCCGTCGTCGGCCCGACGCACCCGTTCAAGGGCGGCGTCGCCGCGCACACGACGACCCTCGCCCACGAGCTCGCCGACGCCGGCCACGACGTCACCCTCGTGTCGTGGAGCCATCTCTACCCCTCGCTGCTCTACCCCGGTGAGCAGGCCGTTCCCGGTGGGGCGCCCGACGTGCCGCCGTTCCCGCGGACGCTGCGGGTCCTCTCGTGGGCCCGTCCCGACACGTGGGTGCGCACCGGTCGGCGCCTGCGCGACGTCGACGTCGTCGTCCTCGTCCACGTCATCCCGGCCGGTGTCCCGGCCCACCTCGCGCTCCTGCGCGCCGCCGGAGCCGGGCGAGGCGGACCGCGCGTCGTCGTCGTCGCCCACAACGTCCTGCCGCACGAGGGCCACCCGGGCGACCGCCGGCTCGTCACCTCGCTGCTGCGGCGCGCGGACGCGGTCGTCGTCCACTCCGACGAGCAGGCCCGGACGGCCACCGCCCTGGGCGCGGCCCGGGTCCGCGAGCTCGACCTGCCCCCGCACCTGCCCGGCGGGCCCCCTGAGCCGCGGCCGGCGCACGAGGGCCCCGTCCGCCTCCTCGCGCTCGGCATCGTCCGCGACTACAAGGGGATCGACCTGCTGCTCGACGCCCTGCGCGACGTCGACGGCGTCACGCTCACCGTCGCGGGGGAGCTCTGGGGAGACGCCGGCCAGCGCGTCCGGGACCTCGCCGCGGACCCGCGGCTCGCCGGTCGGGTCGAGGTCCACGGCGGCTACGTCCCCGCCGACCGGATCGCCGGGCTCCTCGCCCGCCACGACGTGCTGGCCCTGACGTACCGCTCCGCGACGGCCTCGCAGAACGTCCTGCTCGCGCAGCGGCACGGCCTGCCCGTCCTCGCCAGCGCCGTCGGCACCTTCCCCGCGCAGGTCCGTGACGGGGTCGACGGCCTGCTCGTGCCGCCCTCGGACCGGGCCGCGCTCGTCGCGGCCCTGCGCCGCCTCGCCGAGCCGGGCGCCGTCGCGGCCCTCGCGGGCCAGGTGCACGAGCCCGACCTCGCCGGTCCGTGGGCCCACTACGTCGGGGCGGTCGAGGCGGTCGCGGCCCTGCCGGCTGCGCCCGAGGAGCCCGAGCCGGTGTCCGCCGTCCCGGTGGGGCCGGTCGCGCGGGTGCGGGCCGGCGTCGCCGGGCTGCGGGCGCGCCGGGACCCGGTCCTCGAGCTCTCCCCGGCCGACCTGCCCGAGGAGATCCGGGCGACCGACCTGCTCGCGGTCGACGCCGAGGCGCTCGCGGCGGTCGAGCTCGCCCGGCACCTCGGTCTGCCGCGGGCCCGCGACGCGGTCGCCGCGTGGGCGGCCCTCGGCGGTGTCGCGGCGCTCGTGCGCGTCCTCGACGACCGGCACCGCACTGCGGTCGTCGTCGACGAGTCCGGGTCGGGCAGCCCGTTCTCGCGCTGGGCCCGCTCGCTGGGATTCGCGCCGGTCGAGCTCGAGCTGACCGGCCGGCGCGCTGCGGTCGAGGTGCTCGACGTCGACACGGCGAGCCTCGACGTCATCGCGCGGCTGCACCCGCGGGGCTGCACAGCGAGCGACGTCGATGCCGTCGTCGGCCAGGCGTCCTGGGCGCTGCGCAGCGGGGGGCTGCTCCTGCTCACCGTGCCGATCGGCGACGACGACCCCGACTTCGCCGTCCGGCCGGCGGACGTCCGCGGGGTCCTCGCCCGGGCCGACGACCTCGGCCTCGTGCTCGTCGGCGACGTCGACGGCGACCTCCTCGAGCGGATGCGGACCGCCCGCCTCGGCGCGGCGGTCGGTGACGCGACCGCGTACGCCGTCCTGCGGCTGACCTTCCGGAGGAAGTGAGGTGACCGAGCCGCCCCCGCTGCCCGAGGCCTCTGACCCCGCGGGGGAGGGCCCGTCCGCCTCGGCCGCGCTCCGATCCTCCCGGCGCCGGGCCGTCGACGTCGCCCGCTACGTGCTCGTCGTCGCGGTGCTCCTCGCCGTCGCGGTCACCCTGTGGCGCAACTGGGCGGCGGTGTCCGAACAGCTGGAGCGGCTCAGCTGGGGCGCGGTTCTCACCTCGTTCCTCGTCGGGCTCCTGCCACCGGTCTTCACGATGCTCGGCTGGCGAGTGCTGCTGCGCGACCTGGGCACCGACCTCGAGCTGCCTCCGGCGGCGAGCATCTTCCTCGTCGGCCAGCTGGGCAAGTACGTGCCCGGGTCGGTCTGGTCGGTCGTCGCGCAGACCGAGATGGGGGCGCGTCTGCGCATCCCCCGGCGACGGATGGCAGTGGCCGGGGTCATCATGCTCGGCCTGTCCGTGCTCGGCGGCGCGGTCGTGGGCCTCCCCGCGGTGCCCCTCCTGCTCGCCGGCCACGAGGCCGTGTCGCCGTGGTGGGTCGTCGGCGCCGTCGCGCTGGCCCTCGTCGCGCTCTGGCCGCCGTTGCTCAACCGGGCGGTGGCGCGCGGCCTGCGCCTGCTGCGCCGTGAGCCGCTCGAGCACGAGCTGAGCGGCAGTGCGGTGGTCCGCTGCATGGGCTGGATCGTCGCCGCCTGGGTCGTGTCCGGTCTCGCGGTCTGGGTGCTGGCCACCACCCTCGCGCCGGATGCCGCATCCGGCTCGCTGCTCTACGTCTCGATCTGCGGTCTGGCCCTCGCGTCGGTGCTCGGCATGCTCGCCGTCCTCCTCCCCGCGGGGATCGGCCTGCGCGACGCGGTCCTCGGCATCGGGCTGGCGAGCCTGATGAGCCCGGCGGCCGCGGCGGCGGTCGTCGTCGTCGCCCGCTTCCTCGCCGTCGTCGTCGACGTCGTCGTCGCGGGCGCCGCGTGGCTGTGGGCCCGTCGGCACCACCTCGTAGGATCCGAGGGGTGAGCGAGCCGGAGCGCGAGGAGCAGCTGGCCTACTCCGAGCTCATGGCCAAGATGCTCGACGAGCAGGCCCGTCGGAAGAAGGCGGCCAAGATCGTCGCGGTCGTCCGGCACGCCCTCGGGGTGGGTTCGCTCGCCGGCCTGCGCGCCGTCGACGTCGGCTGCTCGGCGGGCTTCATCGCCGACGAGATCGCCCTCGCCGGTGCGACGACGAGCGGCGTCGACATCGACGAGCCGGGCCTGGCCCGGGCTCGGGCCCGCTTCGGCGACCGCGTCGACTTCCGGCTGGCCCGGGGCGAGGACCTGCCCTTCGAGGACGCGACCGTCGACCTCGTCGTGCTCAACCACATCTACGAGCACGTCGTCGACCCCGAGGCGGTGCTCGCCGACATCCACCGGGTGCTGCGTCCGGGTGGCCTGCTCTACCTCGGGGTCGGCCACCGTCTCCAGGTCCTCGAGCCGCACCACCGGCTGCCGTTCCTCTCGTGGCTGCCCCGACGGGCCGCGGACCGGTACCTGCGGTGGACCGGCCGCGGCGACCACTACTACGAGCGCTACTACACACCGGCGGGGCTGCGGCGGCTCGTCGGGGCCTTCGACGTGTGGGACTACACCGCCCCGGTCCTCGCCGACCCCGCGGCCTTCTCGGCCGACGACAACGTCCCGGGATGGGCCGCACGGGTCCCGGGTGGGGTCCTGGCCGCGGCCGCGCCGCTCGCGCCCACCTACGTCTGGGCCGCCTTCAAGGGCGCCTCGAGCCCGGCCGGGCCGCCGCTGCGGGTGGCGCCCCGGCACGTCGGGTGACCGTGCCGGCGCCGGCCCGGGTCAGGGTGGTACGGGCGAGCCGCCCCGTGCCGCTCGGGGCGGTCGTGTCGATCTTCCGCCGAGGAGGTGGCGACCCGACCAGCCGGCGCGACGACGGTGGGTGGTGGTTCGCCTGGCGCACCCCCGACGGCCCGGTGACGCTGCGGCTCGAGGTGCCGGGTGGGGTCGGCGAGGAGGTGACGGCCACCGCGTGGGGGAGCGGGGCCGGGTGGATGCTCGACCGTGTGCCCGCGCTGGTGGGCGAGGGTGACGACGCGCGGGGCTTCGAGGCCCGGCACCCGGTCGTCGCCGAGGAGTGGCGCCGCCGGCCGGGCTGGCGGGTGCCGGCGAACGGGCTGGTCCTGCAGTCCCTCGTCGCGACCGTCATCGAGCAGAAGGTCACCGGCAAGGAGGCGTTCGCGGGCTTCCGCCGGCTCGTCCGCCGCTTCGGAGAGCCGGCGCCCGGGCCGGGTGAGTCGCTGCGGCTCGTCGCCCCGCCGACTCCGGGTGAGTGGGGCGCCATCCCGTCGTGGGAGTGGCTGGCGGCCGGCGTCGACCCGGGCCGCTCGCGCACCGTCGTGCGGGCGGTCGGGCACGCCGGCCGCATCGACGAGTGCGTGTCGCTGCCTGCCGACGCCGCGCGAGCGCGGTTGACCTCGCTCCCCGGCGTGGGTCGGTGGACCTGGGCGGAGGTGGCGCAGCGAGCCCTCGGGCTCGCCGACGAGGTGAGCTTCGGCGACTACCACGTGGCCAAGGACATCGGCTGGGCACTCACGGGCACCCCCGTCGACGACGACGGCCTCGCCGCGCTGCTCGAGCCGTGGCGCGGCCACCGCTACCGGGTCCAGCGACTGCTCGAGCTCGGCGGTCACCACCGCCCCCGCCGGGGCCCCCGGATGTCGACGCCGACCCACCTCCCGGTCCGCGGCCGCTGAGCGCGCCCGCGGCCGACCGACGCCCCCCGACCACCCCCTGGGGCTAGGCTCCACGCGTGGTCGGGGGAGGGCGGGGATCGGACCGGGGCCGGCGGTGGGGCGTCCTCGTGCCCGCAGTGACGGTGGCGCTGACGGTGGGCGCCGCCGGAGCGTGCACGGCACCGTGGGTGCCCGGACCGCCGGGCACCGCATCCGTCGAGTCCTCCGGAGAGGGGCCCGGACCTGACCTGATGGTGGTGCCCGACGAGCTGGCAACCGCGCACCCCACGCTCGCCGCGGTCCTGGGCGACACGCTCGACGACTGTCCGGAGACGCCCGTGGTGCCGGACCCGGTGGTGGGCGGGGAGGTCGACCCGTCCTCGTTCCGCTGCTGGGTCGCCGCGTCCGCGGCAGCGGCCGGCACGTGGACGGCCCGCTGGGAGGACGAGATCGACGTCGTCGCCGCGGTGACCTTCCGGGATGGCCGCACCGACGTCGATGAGCGTCGGTCCTACCCCTCAGCGGGCGGCTCGGTGGAGGCGGGCCAGTGGCGGGTCGTGGGCGACGCCGCCTACCTCCCCGAGGCGGCCGGCATGCTCCCGGGGTCCCCTGATCTGTGGGTCGAGCTGCCGGTGTACGACACCACGTCGGACAACCGCTACCTCGCCCGACGCTCGCTCGAGACCCGGTACCACGGCTCCCTGCCCGCGCTCGCCGCCGGGATCCTCGACGACCGGCCCGTCGAGGTGGTGGACGTCGGACCGGGCGGCACGACGTTCCGCGCCGTCGTCGCGTGGGAGTCGATGGGACTCGTGCAGGGGATGCCGCTCCAGGACGGCGCGCAGCTCGGGGAGGCCCTGACCCTCTGGCGGGTCGGGGCCGACGGACTCGTCGACTCCGTCGACCGGGAGGAGTACCCCGGCACGGGAATCACCTTCGCGGAGTGGGGCTCCACTCCGCCCGTCGAGGCGCCACCCCCACGGAACCGGCTCACCTATGCACAGGCCGTCGACCGGATGGTGCTCGATGGGCAGTAGCGGGGGTGGGACCACCACGGCGGGGCCGCAGCCTCAGGCGGATGTCGCGAGCCGCATCGTGACGGTGGCCGGGCCACGGGCCGCGACCTCGCAACCGAGCGACTCCGCCGCCCCGGCCACCTCGAGGCGGGACGCGAGGCGCCCGAGCTCGTAGGGGTCGGACGCGCCGAGGGTGATCTCGGCGCTCCCGGCCTGCTCGTCGACGGCGACGTCGGCGGACCCGTCCGGGACGTCGTGCAGCGCCAGGGCCACCACGCGCCCGACCCGGGTGCTGAGCGGCTCCGGCGCGGTCGAGGGGAGCCCGACCGATGCGGCATCCGCCGACCCCGGCGCCACACCGAGCGCCGCGCGGACCGCCTCGACGTGACCGAGCGCGAACCAGTCGGTCGGCCCGGTGCGCACGAGGGAACGGGCGCCGTCGGCGTCCCCGCCGAACCACGAGCGGGGCAGGCCGCGCACGAGCGCCGTCGGGACGCCGTCGGCCTTGCCCTTGACGAGGTCGGCAGCCGCCGCCACCTCGTCGGCGAGGGCCCGCGCCGTGACCGCGAGCGGCCGGCCGTCGGCGTCGACGTGCCCGCGCAGGTCGTCGAGCACGGCCAGGCCCGCGGCCCCGAGGGCGAAGTCCGTCTGTCCGGCCCGCCACGGCCGACCCGCGGTGTCGGAGAGCACGATCCCGAGCTCCGACGGGGCCGGGGGAGCGCACGCGGCGAGCAGTGCCGACCGCAGGCGTGCGGCCTCGGCGTCGGGGTCCTCCGGCAGGAGGAGCACCGCCCTTGACGGGCCGGTGTTCGACGCGTCGACCCCGGCCGCGGCCATCACCGGCCCGGCCGCCGCCTCGACGACGCGCGTCACGCCGGTGGGGCCGCTGCGCTCGGCCACGACGCGGCGGCTCCCGGCCTCGACCGCCTCCGCCCTCGGCCCGTCCCAGACCAGCCCGAGCGCCTTGGAGACGACCTTGCTCGACACGACGAGGCAGTCGCCGTCGGCGAGCCGCAGCGCGCCGCGCTCGAGCGCGGCGAGCAGCAGGGCGGCGAGGTCGTCGCCGGGCGCCACCTCCGGCAGGCCGGTGACGGGGTGGACGGTGACGGCGCCCGCCGGTGCGTCCTCGCTCACCCGAGCCACCTCACGGCGCGACGGACTCGGCGAGCCGCAGCGCGTGCGCGGCGATCCGGCCCGCGGCCTCGACGTCGGTCATGAGCAGCGGCCCGTCGAACGCCTCGAGCCGGGCGCGGGTCGGCCTCGTGCCGGTGTCGGCCGGGTCGACGAGCCACCCGTCGAGGAAGTCCTCGTAGAGCCCCGCGACCGCTCCGGCCGAGGACTCGACACCGATGGCGCGCAGGCAGGCGTCGGCGTGTCCGCGGACCGGCTGCCCGGAGATGAGCGGCGCGACCCCGACGACGGGCGCCGTCGTCCCCCGGAGCGCGTCGCGGACCCCCGGGACGCCGAGGATGATCCCGATCGAGACCACCGGGTTGCTCGGCGGCAGGAGGACGACGTCGGCGCCGCGGATGGCGTCGAGGACCCCCGGGGCGGGCGCCGCCCGGTCCAGCCCCGCCACGACGAAGCGCCGCGCCGGCAGGGCGGCCTGGTGGCGGACCCACCACTCCTGGAAGTGGATCGCCCGCTCGCCCCCCTCGCCGTCGTCGACGACGACGTGGGTCTCGACCGGCGTGTCCGTCATCGGCAGGAGGCGGATGCCGCGGTCGGGCAGGCCCCAGCGCCCGGCGAGCCGCGCGGTGACCTCGGAGAGGGTCAGGCCCTGCCCGAGCCACTGGGAGCGGACGACGTGCGTCGCGATGTCGAGGTCGCCGAGGGCGAACCACTGCGGCTGCGCGCCGTAGGCGGCCAGCTCGGCCTGCAGGCGGTGCGACTCGTCGGCGCGCCCCCAGCCCTGGCCCTCGTGGACGCCGCCGCCGAGCGTGTAGAGGAGCGTGTCGACGTCGGGACAGACCCGTAGCCCGAAGAGCGTGATGTCGTCGCCGGTGTTGGCGACGACGGTGACCTCTGCGTCCTCGAGGCCGGGGGTGGTGTCGAGGTGGTGGCGAAGTCCGCGGATGAAGCGCGCGCCGCCGACCCCGCCGGCCAGTGCCGTGATTCGCATGGGGCAGAGTCTCCCAGCCCCGCGAGCCGGGGGAGGACGCGCCCCCGGCCCCTTGCCCCAGCCGTACGGCGATCGACGCCTTCGTCGATTTCGGGCCGGTGGGAAGGGGGCCGGCGGCCCGTCCGGAGGCGCCACACCCGAGCCCGGGGGTGGGCGGATGACGCCGTGCGCGCCCCCGGCGCGACACGCCCGGGATTCCGGAAAGTTGTCCCAATAACACCAAGTGGCTTGACGCCGGGTGCATGACACGCGTGTAATTCCATGCATGTGCTCCGGAGCCACCCGGCCGGTGCACACGGGTCGAGGGTCGAGGAGGGACCGATGCAGGAGCTCTATCTCATCGAGGGAATGGTCGACGGCGCGGACGTGGAGGAGGGTGCCCTGTCCTGGCAGGAGCGCTCGCTGTGCGCGCAGACCGACCCCGAGGCGTTCTTCCCCGAGAAGGGCGGCTCCACCCGCGAGGCCAAGAAGGTCTGCGTCGGCTGCGAGGTCCGGGCCGAGTGCCTCGAGTACGCCCTCGCCAACGACGAGCGCTTCGGCATCTGGGGCGGTCTCTCCGAGCGCGAGCGGCGCAAGCTGAAGAAGCGCGCGGTCTGACGGTTCGCCGCTCCGCCCCCGCATGACGCTGGCTCCCGCGCGTCCGACCGACACCGCTCCGGCCGCTCCGACCGGCGCGGTGCCACCGGTCGTCACCGCGGTCCTCGTGAGCCGGCTCGACCCCTCGGGTACCGGCGACGCCCTCGCGGCCCTGCTGGCGCAGTCGCTGCACCCCGACGAGGTCGTCGTCGTCGACCGCACCGGCGGTCGCTTCCTCGACGAGGCCGAGGCGCCGCCCCGGGCCCTGCCCGACGACCCGGACGACCTTGTCCCCGACCTCCCGCTCACCCTCGCGGACGTCGTCGCGACGGTCGCCGAGACCACTGCCGTCCCGGTCACCGTCGTCGCCGCCGACCCGCGCGTTCCCGCGCGGCGCGCGGCGCACGACGCCGTCGCCGCGCTCGAGCCGCCGCCGGGCGGCCCCTCGCTGCTGTGGTTCGTGCCCGTCGGGGCCACCCCCGAGCCGGGCGCCCTCGTGGCCCTCGTCGACACCTGGCGCCGGTCACCGTCCACCGGCCTGCTCGGCCCCAAGCACCTCGACGCCGAGGCGCCGGGGCGGCTGCGCGCCATGGGCATCCGCGCGACCCGTGGCGGCCGCCTCTTCGCACGGCCCGCACCCGGGGAGCCCGACCAGGGGCAGTACGACCGGATCTCGGACGCGCTCGCCGTGCCGTTCGCGGGCACGCTCGTCGAGCGCGACCTCCTCCTCGGGCTGCACGGCTGGGAGACCTCGTTCGGCGACGTCGGCGCCGACCTCGACCTCGGCTGGCGGGCGCAGGCCGCCGGCCGCCGGGTCGTCGTCGTGCCCACCGCCCGGATGCGGTCCGCGCCGGGGGTCGCGTGCGTGTCCGCGTCGTCGGCCGCTCGCCGCCGCGGCGCCCGCCGCGTCGCCCTGGCCCGCGCGCCGTGGTGGTCGACCCCGTTCCTCGCCGTCTGGATCGTCGCCACCTCGCTCCTCGCGGCGGTCGGGCTGCTGCTCCTCAAGCGGCCGAGAGCCGCCGGTGCCGAGCTCTCGGCGCTCGCCGCCGTCGACCCCGTGCGCGGGCTGCGCGCGCGGTGGCGCACCCGGCACCCGCGGGTCGTCCGGCGCCGGCACCTGCGCTCGCTCTTCGAGCCCCGTCGCTCGGTGCTCACGGGTTGGGCGGATGCCGTGCACCACGCGCTGGTCCCGCCGCGCCCCCCGACGGGCCAGCAGGCCGCCGAGCTGACACCACGCTCGTGGCTGGTCAAGGTCGTCACCCACCCGGGCGTCGTCGCCGTGCTCGCCTCGGCCGCGGTCGCGGGGGTGGCCGCCCGGTCCCTCGGGACGGGGGTCTGGACCGGGCTCGGTGCGGGCCTGTCCGGCGGCGAGCTCGTCGGGACGAGCGCGGATGCCGCCACCCTCTGGCACGCCTGGACCGACGGCTGGACGGGCGCCGGGCTCGGCGGACGCGACCCGGCCGGGCCGACCGCCCTCCTCCTCGCCGGGCCGGCGTGGCTCGTGGCGCACCTGCCGCTGGTTCCGACGCCGGCCTCACCGGCGGGGTTGGTCGTCGGGCTCCTCGTCCTCCTCGCGATGCCGCTCGCCGCGGCGGGCGCCTACCTCGCCCTGCGGGTCGTCACCCGCTCGGCCTGGCTGCGCGCCCTCGGGGCGTTCGCCTGGGCGACCTCGGGCGTGGCCGCCGCCTCGCTGGCCCAGGGCCGGCTCGGGGCCCTGGTCGCGCTCGTCCTGCTCCCGGGCGTCCTCGCCGGGCTCTGGCTCGTCGCGGTACGGCGCTCGACGGCGACCAGCTCGTTCGCGACCGCGCTCGCCCTCGTCGTCCTCGGGGCGTTCGCCCCGGTCCTGCTCGTGCCGCCCGTGGCCGCGGCGCTGGTCCTCCTGCTCGTCCGCGGCGGCACCCGCGGCCACGCCCTCCTCGTCGCCGTCCTGCCCGTCGCGCTCCTGGCCCCCTGGTTCGTCACGGCGTCCCCGACCGCGTGGCCGGAGCTCGTCGCCGGCTCCGGCCTCGCCCAGTGGGGCGGTACGCCCCCCGACCCGTGGCAGCTCGCCCTCCTCCACCCCGGCGGCCCGGGGGCGCCGCTGGTCTGGACCAGTGCGCCCCTCGCCGTCGCCGGCGTCCTGGCCGTCGTGCGCGGGCGTCGCTGGCGCGCGGCCCAGACCACGCTCGCCGTGGCCCTCCCGCTCCTCCTCGGCCTGGCCCTTCTCGCCCCGTCGCTGCGGCTCGGTACCGTCCCGGCGGGCGTCGAGGGCACCGGAGAGCCGATCGCCCTGTGGTCCGGCACGTTCCTCCTGCCACTCGTCCTCGTGCTCGTCCTCGCCCTCGTGCGCGGGCTCGACGGCATCCGGCTGCGCTCCCTGGGGCGCTGGCGGCTCACCGGGACGTGGGCGGCCCTGACGGCCGGGGTCGCGGTCGTCGTCGTCGGCGCCGGCGGGGTCGCCTGGGGCACCTTCGGCGAGGAGATCGCGGCGTGGCGGGACCCCCGCCCGGCGGTGGCCGTCGAACAGTCGCTGGGTGCCTTCGCGACGCGGTCCCTCTTCGTCGTCCCGGGCACGCAGGGCGCCGGCTACCGGCTCGTCGGCCGCGAGGCCGCCGACGTCGTCCGGCCGCTTCCCGCCGTCGCCGATTCCGACGATCGGGCCGCCGACGGGGTCACCGCCCTGCTCGACGCGCGATCCGGGGGGAAGGGGCTCGTCGCCGCTGCGGCCGTCGACCTGCTCGCCATCCGCGGCGAGACCGTGCCCGACCTCGCGCGCCGCCTCGACGCCACCGCCGGGCTGCAGCCGATCTCGCCGCGCGACGGATGGCAGATGTGGCGGGTCCGCCCCGCCGACGAGCGCGGCCAGGCGCTCGTCGCCAGCCCGCGGCTGCGGATGGAGACCCCCGACGAGACCCGCCTCGTCGAGACCCTGGGCCAGCACGCCGCGACCGAGACCACCATCGACGCGCCGGCCGACAGCATCCTCGTCGTCGCCGAGCCGCCCGGCTGGGCCGACGTCGCCGTCGTCGCGGTCGACGGCCGGGTGCTCCGGCCCGTCGGCGACACGACGTCCCCGACGTACGCCCTCCCGCCCGGGCGGGGGACGCTCACCGTCACCCTCTCCGACCCCGACCGCTGGTGGCACCTCGGGCAGCTCGCCGGCCTCGTCGTTCTCGCGTTCCTCGCGGTGCCCTTCGGTCGCCGCGAGGCCCGGGTGGCGCGCCGATGAGCCGCTGGAGCCGGGTCGCCCCCGCCCTCCCCGGAGCCACCCGCGTCGTCCTCGCCGGCGGGGCGGCCGGTGGCCTGGTCTGGCTCGCCGCGACCCACCCTCCCGCCCTCGACCTCGTCGCCGCCAGCGGTTCCGAGGCGGTCGCGGTGAGCGGCACGAGCCTGGTCACCTCGCTGTCGGCGATGTGCCCGGGCGACGAGCTCACCGGCATCCGCGGTGTGCCCGACGTCAAGGTCAAGGGGCGCGTCGCCGCGGCGAGCGGGCCCGCCGACCTGCTGCCCCAGCCGACCGACGGGGCGGGCTCCGCCGAGCTCACCTCGGGCACGACGGTCCTCGCCGCGCTCGGCGAGGGCCGTCCCGACGAGGTCGAGGCCGCCCTGCCCTCGAAGCGTCCGGTGCTGCTCCGGGCCTCCGGTGCGCTCGCGCCCGCCGTCGCCGCCACGCAGGAGTGGCAGCTCGACACCAAGGACCTGCGCGGACTGGTGACCGCGCCCTGCCTGCCCGCCCGTTCCGACCTGTGGCTGGTGGCCGGTGGAGCCGGCGCCGGACGGCAGGAGCGTCTCGTCCTGCTCAACCCGGGGGGCAACCCGGTCACCGCCGACGTCAGCGTGCACGGCGAGGGCGGCCAGGTCGGCGACGTGCGCACGGTGACGGTCCCCGCCGCGGGGAGCAGCGCCCTGCTCCTCGACGCATGGGCGGGCACCGAGACGCAGCCGGCGGTCCACGTCGTCGCCGACGGTGGTGGGCTCGCGGCGACGCTCACGGAGACCTGGCTCGACGGCAGCACCGCCCGTGGCGCCGACACCGTCGGGCCGACCGACTCGCCACGCACCACCCAGGTCGTCCCCGGGGCCCTGCTCGGCGAGCAGGCGACGCTCCGGGTCGCGGTGCCGGGGGAGGAGCAGGCGGTCGTGCGGGTCTCCGTGCTCGGTCGCGAGGGGCTCGTCCCGACCACCGAGACCACCGTCCTGGCCGTCGCGGGCGGGTCCACCGGGGAGCTCGCCCTGCCCGCCGTGGACAGCGGCATCTACTCCGTGCTCGTGAGCTCCGACGTGCCGGTCGTGGCCGGGGTCGTCACGGATGCCGGCACCGGCACCTCGCCCGGTGACATCGCCTGGGCGTCCTCCGCCCCCGCGGTCACGGAGGTCTCGGGTGCGGCGCTGCCGTCGACCACGGGCGTCACGCGCGACCTGTCCCTCGTGACGACCGCCGGGTCGGCCACGGCCGTGGTCCGCACGACGCGCGACGGCGTCGTGACGACCCGCAAGGTCCGCCTCTCCAGCGAGCACACCGCCTCGGTCGACCTCGACGGTGCCGACGCCGTCTGGGTCGAGCGGGGTGCCGGCAGCGGGGTGCTGCGGGCCGCGGTCGTCTCGACGTCCGGCACGGGAACGGACCGGATGGTCTCCGTGCTGCCGCTCGCGCCCGCCGGCGTCAGCTCACCCGTGAGCCGGGCCTTCCCCCTGCCCTGACGAGCCGCGCTCCGCCAGGGTGCCGCGAGACGCGGCTCAGCGCCCGACGCCCGGGTCGAGCTCGTCCGGTGGCACCCCGAGGAGGGCGGCGACCTGCTCGGTGACGACCTCGCGCACGAGGTCGGCGAGGTCGTCCTCGTCGGTCGCGCGGGCCTCGACGGGGCGGCGGTAGACGACGACCCGGTCCGGGCGCCCGGGCACGCCGCGGTGCAGCCGCCCGAGGGCCGCGACCTGCTCCTCCCACGGGGCGGGGTCGACCGGGGGGACCTCCTCGACGGCGAACTCGAGGCCGGCGTAGCGGGAGCCGAGGTGGGGGCGGAGCCGGTCGGCGGCGTCGAGGACGAGGTCGTCGAAGCGCTCCAGACGGGTCTCCATCGCGGGGACGGGCGGCCAGGCAAGGGGGCCGCGCGGGCCCCGGCCGTGGCGGTCGCGGCGACGGGCGGTCACGTCCGCATGCTACGGCGTGCCTCCGGGCCGAGCCGTGGGGTCCGTCCTAGAGTCGACGGTGTGAACCTGTCCCGGAAGTGCACGAAGACGGGGTGCCGTCAGGCTGCGGTCGCGACGCTCACGTACGTGTACTCCGACCAGTCCGCCGTCCTCGGCCCGCTCGCCACGTACGCGGAGCCGCACACCTACGACCTCTGCGCCGACCACGCGAGCCGCCTCACCGCGCCGCGCGGCTGGGAGGTCGTCCGGCTCGCCACCGACTACCCCGAGCCCGAGCCCACCCCCGACGACCTCCTCGCGCTCGCCGACGCGGTCCGCGAGGCCGGCCGCCCCCGCACCGCGCCCGTCCCGCCGGCCGAGGTCGGCCCCATCCCCGGCGAGATCGCGCGCCGCGGCCACCTGCGGGTGCTGCGCGGCAGCGCCGAGGCCTGACCCGCCCGCCGGGCGGGCTGTCGGGCACGCCTCCGTGCTGGCATAGGGTGCCGCCCGTGACCTCACGCTCCCTCGGCGACCTCGTCAAGGCCTACGACGTCCGCGGCACCGTCCCCGACCAGCTCGACACCGACGTCGCCCGGGCCCTCGGCGTCGCCTTCGCCCAGGTCGTCGTCGCCCCCGACGGGGCCCACGGCTGCGTCATCGGGCACGACATGCGCGAGTCCGGGCCGGGCCTCGTCCACGCCTTCGCCGACGGCGTCCGCAGCCGCGGCCACGACGTCACCCTCATCGGGCTGTGCAGCACCGACGGGCTCTACTACGCGAGCGGTGCGCTCGATCTCCCGGGGGCGATGTTCACCGCCAGCCACAACCCGGCCCGCTACAACGGCATCAAGCTGTGCCGTGCGGGTGCGCGACCGGTCGGGCAGGACACCGGCCTCGTGGAGATCCGCCGGCTCGCCGAGCAGTTGCTCGAGGTGGGCGACGACGACGTCCAGGACCAGCGCGGCGACCTCGTCGAGCGTGACCTGCTCGCCGAGTACGCGGCCTTCCTCCGCGGCCTGGTCGACCTCAGCGGCATCCGCCCGCTGCGGGTCGTCGTCGACGCCGGGAACGGGATGGGGGGCCACACCGTCCCCGCGGTCCTCGGCACGGGGGCGGGGCTGCCCGCGCTGCCCCTCACCGTGGAGCCGCTGTACTTCGAGCTCGACGGCACCTTCCCCAACCACGAGGCGAACCCGCTCGAGCCGGAGAACCTGCGCGACCTGCAGGCCGCGGTTCGGGCGCACGGTGCCGACCTCGGGCTCGCCTTCGACGGCGACGCCGACCGGTGCTTCGTCATCGACGAGCGGGGCGAGCCGGTGAGCCCGAGCGCCATCACCGCGCTCATCGCCCGTCGCGAGGTCGCGCGGGCCGTGGCCGCCGGAGTCGACGCCGCCGACGTCGTGGTGGTCCACAACGTCATCTGCTCGCTCCAGGTGCCCGAGGAGGTCGCCGCCACCGGTGCCCGGCCCGTGCGCACCCGGGTGGGGCACTCGTTCATCAAGGGCGAGATGGCGCGGCACGGCGCGGTCTTCGGCGGCGAGCACAGCGCCCACTACTACTTCCGTGACTTCTGGTTCGCCGACACCGGGATGCTCGCGGCGATGCACGTGCTCGCCGCGCTCGGGGAGCAGGACGCCCCGCTCAGCGAGCTCATGGGCGACCTCAGCCGCTACCAGGCGTCGGGAGAGCTCAACTCGACCGTCGCCGACGCGGCTGCGGCCACGGGACGCGTGCTCGCCTGGGGGGAGGAGCGTGGCGTGGAGGTGGACCGGCTCGACGGGCTGACCCTGACCCACGCCGGCGGCGACGGCGACCCGATGTGGTGGCTCAACCTCCGCGGGTCGAACACCGAGCCGCTGCTCCGGCTCAACGTCGAGGCCGAGGACGCCGAGACGATGGCCCGGGTCCGAGACGCCGTGCTCACCCTCATCCGCGCCTGACCACGGGCCGCCCGGGGGCCGGCTCGGGCCCACGCTCCGCGGCGGGGGAGCCGCCGGATGTCGGGGGTGGTGAGTGTGCGAGGATCGGCCTGACCCACGACCGCACGACCACACCCTGCTGAGGAGCCCATGAGCGAGTCGGCCGACGCCACGTCGCACCTGGAGCCGTGGCTGCGCGAGATCCTCCGCTGCCCGGCCTGCCACAGCGAGCTGCGGGACGACACCGGGCCCGACGGCGGCCCCGAGCTGGTCTGCACCTCTGGTGAGTGCGGCCTCGCCTACCGCATCGACGACGGGGTGCCGGTCCTGCTCGTCGACGAGGCCCGTCGCCCGGCCTGAGCCGGGGACCGCCGCCATGGCCTGGCTCGACGAGGCCCGCCTCGACGACCCGGACGCGCTCGCCGCCCTCGACCGGCGCGACACCCTGCGAGCCCTCGCCTCCGCCGGGGCGCAGGTGCGCCGGGCCGTCCTCGCCGCCGACGAGGCGGGCGTCGCCGGGGTCTCCGACGGCCAGCGACCGCGCTCGGTGCTCGTCGCGGCCCTCGGCGGCTCCGCCGTCGTCGGCGACGTCCTCGACCTGCTCACCGAGGCCGGGTCGCCGGTGCCCGTCATGGTCCGGCGCGAGCCGCCGCTGCCCGGATGGGTCGGCCCGCTCGACCTCGTCATCGCAGTGAGCCAGTCCGGGCGCGCCGCGGGGCCTCTGGGCCTGGCCGCGGAGGCCGCCCGGCGCGGTGCCTCGCTGCTGACGGTGGGTGCCGCCGACTCCCCGCTCGCCGAGGTGAGCGCCCGCGCGCACGGCGTGCACGTCGACATCGCGGTCCCCGCCCCGTCCTCGCGCACGGCGCTCTGGTCGATGCTCACCCCCGTCCTCCTCGCCGCCGACGCGCTCGGCCTCACCCACGCCCCGGCGACCGTGCTCCAGCGCACCGCCGACGTGCTCGACGAGGTCGGCGAGGAGTGCCGCCCGACCTCCGAGGCCTTCGTCAACCCCGCCAAGGTCCTCGCCACCGGGCTCGACGGCACCGTGCCGATGGTGCTCGGCGACGGCCCCCTCACCGGCGTCGCCGCCTCCCGCGCAGCGGCGATGCTGGCCCGCACCGCCCGCATCCCGGCCCTGCACGGCGCCCTCCCGGACGCCGCGTCCCAGCTCGTCGCGACGCTCGACGGCCCGTTCGGCAGCGGCGGGTCCGCCGCGGCCCCCGACGGCGGCCGCGACATCTTCGCCGACCCCTACCTCGACGGTCCGCCCACGCCGCGCCTCGGCCTGCTCGCCCTGCGCGACCCCGACCTCGACCCGGCCGACGTCGCCCTCGCCGACGCCGTGCTCGCCTCGGCCCGCGAGTCCGGCGCGGTCGTCCTCGAGCAGGTGGCCCACCCCGGGCACCCCGTCGAGCGGCTCGCCTCGCTCGTCGCGCTCACCGACTTCGCCGCGACCTACCTCGCCCTCGGGCTCGGTCTCGACCCGTCCGTGAGCCGGCACGTCACCGATCTGCGCGACCGGACCTCCTGAGGGTCAGCCGATCGGCTGCGCCAGCGCGAGCCGCTCGGCCCGCGGCAGGCGCAGCAGGTCCTCGCCGGTGACGAGCAGCTTGCCGCCGCGCACACCGCTGCCGATGCACACCTCCCCGGCCGCGACGACGGCCTCGTCGACGAGCACCGGCCACTCCTCGGGCAGGCCGATCGGCGTGATGCCGCCGAACTCCATCCCGGTGCGGCCGACGGCGTCCTCGTGGGGGGCGAAGGAGATCTTCCGGACATCGAGGTGGCGGCGCACGACGTTGTTGACGTCGGCCCGGTGGGTCGCGAGCACCATGATCGCGGCGTAGCGCACCTCGCCAGCCCGCTTCCCGGCGACGACGACGCAGTTGGCGCTCGCCCCGAGGTCGACGTCGTAGGCGTCGCAGAGGGCAGCCGTGTCGGCGAGCGAGGGGTCGATGGGGGCGACGAGGGCATGCGGGAACGCCGTCACGGCGCGCGCCACCGGCGGCGCCATGAGGTCGGGGCGGTCGGCGGCCGGGGTCCAGTCGAGGGTTCCGCGTGCGGTCGGCATGACGGCGACGCTAGCCGACGGAAGGCCTGTGTCGAACGAATCGTGGCGTGGGGGCCGGGGCGGTGACAGGATGGCGCCAGCCCACGAAGGGAGCACCATGACCACTGCACCATCCCGGCCCGTCGGGCCGGTCGATCTCGCCGTGATCGGCTTCACCGGCGAGCTGCGGCAGGGCGGCATCCGCCACGCCATCGCCGAGGCGGTCGACGCGGGGGCCGTCCGGGTCCTCGACGTCCTGCTCGTCCGCAAGGACGCCGACGGGTCGGTCGAGATCTACGACGCGGAGGAGAGCGGCGAGAACGAGGAGCTCCTCGGGTTCCCCGCCGAGCTGCCCGACCTCATCGGGGTGGAGGACGCCCAGGCCATCGCGGCCGAGATGGCGCCGGACTCCACGGTCGCCGTCATCGCGTGGGAGAACACGTGGGCGGCGCGCATCGCCGAGAGCATCCGTGAGCTCGACGGCGAGGTACTCGTCATGGAGCGCATCCCCGCAGCCGACGTCCAGGCGGTCGTCGACGCCATCGCAGAGCTGGAGGAGTCATGAGGGGACGGGTGGGTCGCCCGGGCCTGATCGGGACGGCGGCACGCACCGCCGTCATCGCCGGCACCGCGTCTGCGGTCGGCGGGCGGGTTCAGCGGCGTCAGATGGGGCGTGCGCAGGAGGAGGCCTACCAGCGCGAGCAGCAGTACGCCGCCACGCAGGCCGCCACCCCGGCGCCGACGCCGCCGCCGGCGCCCCAGGTCGCGGCCCCGCCGCCGCCGGCCGCCGCCCCCGCGATGAGCACCGAGGAGATGATCGCGGCGCTCGAGCGGCTCGGCCAGCTGCACGGCCAGGGCATCCTCACCGACGAGGAGTTCGCGGCACAGAAGGCCAAGCTCCTCGGCTGACCCGCGCAGGAGTTCGGAGCTGGGTGCCCGGTGCCCGGACCTCGGCGTCCGCAGTCCGGTGTCCGCAGTCCAGCGTCCGCACTTCGGTGTCCGCAGTCCGGTGTTCGCCGTCCAGCGTCCGCAGTCCGGTGTCCGCAGTCCGGTGTTCGCCGTCCAGCGTCCGCCGTCCAGCGTCCGCAGTCCGGTGTTCGCCGTCCAGCGTCCGCCGTCCAGCGTCCGCAGTCCGGTGTCCGCAGTCCGGTGTTCGGCGGCACCGGGGACGGACGTCACGTGGGGCGGTCTGGGTCATCTCAGCATCGGCGGCGGACGGTCACGACCTTGCGCCCTCTGTCCTCCCTGATCGTGTGCGCGAACTGCGGGTCGTGAACCCGGCGATGGTGCCACCCGCAGAGAGGCACCGCGAGGTGAAGGTCGGTCCGACCGTCTTTCGCCCACGGGTCCTCGTGATGGAGCTCGCTCCACGCGTACGGCCGATCGCATCCTTCCGCGGCGCACTCGTCGTAGACGGAAGCAAGCGCAACCCGCTGGGGCTCGCTGAAGAACCTGGCCGCCCGACCGAGGTCGAGCGGAAGCCCCTCGCCGCCGAGGACCGATGGCAGGATGCCGGCGTTGCAGGCGAGCCGCCGGGCCTGAGTCGCGGAGAGCTGCTGGCCGGTGTCGAGCTGGGCGGCACCCAGCTCGGCGCGCACGTCCTCGAGACCGACCGTCACGACGACGGTGGCGGCCACCTTGCCGTGCAGGCTGTCGGTGGGGAGGTGCTCGAGGAGCTCGACGAACGCCAGACCGTGCCGGTGCGCCCAGTCGACGTCCTCGGCCCAGCGACCTCCGGTGGCGGCGACCGCGCGGCCGGCTCGGGTGGGGTCTGCTGCGGACACGGTCGACCTGGGTCCGACGCACGGCCTGCTCCCCGAGGCGCCCGAGCTGTCGCCGCGGCCCGAGCCTGCGGTGCTGCCTGAGCCTGCCGTGCTGCCTGAGCCTGCCGTGCTGCCTGAGCCTGCGGTGCTGCCTGAGCCTGCGGTGCTGGCCGAGCCTGCGGTGCTGGCCGAGCCGAAAGGCGCACCTGACCGCCCGCGGCGCGGTGAGGCGATCTGCTGGACGAGCTTGCGCAGCATGGCGCCGGCGAGCGACGGCACTGTGAAGTGGCCGGACATCGTCCCGTCGTGGTTGTCGTGCATGGTGAGTCGGGTTCTCGCCTCGGCCCTGCTCTCCTCGCCGCGTAGTTCGGCGTCCTCGTGCCGCGCGACCTCCTCCGCCGAGCGCTGGGCAGCCTCCAGGGCCCGCCGTGCCGCTCGACGAAGCTTCGGAGGGTCGAGCCGCCGGGCCTGGGCCACGAGGGAGCCCTCGACCCGTGCCCGCTCCTCGTCGGTGAGACCCTCCGGCAGCCGCTCGACGGTCCCGGCGATGACGGAGGCGTGTGCCGGCGACAGCTCGCCGGTGGCGAGCGCCTGCCGCGTCGCGGGGAGTCCGTCGTCAAGCGCGGTGGCCAGGCTCACGGCTCCGGCCGCCTCCGCAGCACCGCTGCGCGTGTGCGCCGCGAGCCAGGCCGTCGTGCCGCTCATCCCCTCCGCCGAGGCCACCCGGGAGCGGTCGGCCGACGACACCATCCGCAGCTTCAAGGACTGCAAGCGGGCGATGGCGCGGTCGACCTCGGCGATGTCGCGTCCCGTCACCGGCCCCGCGACCTCAGCCGACCCGACCTCGTCCAGCGTCGCGTGCACCCGCGCCACACCCGCTGCGACGGGCAGCGCACGCGCGGTCGGGCCCTTCGGCCGGACGGTGCTGGGTGCGGTGGTCATGGACCCATCCTTCGCGGGCAGCGGCCCGACGGGAAGCCGCAGCCGGCAACCTGTGGACAGGGAGCGAGGGGGCCTCCGCCTGTGGACGACACCTGCCCGGGACCGACCCCCCCCCGCGCCCACCCGTCCGCGGTGCGGCCCCGCCCCGCTCCGTCGTCGCTTCCCCCGCCAGCGTTCCCGGAGCCGGCCGCTGCGACGCAGCCCCTCAGCCCTCTTCCGCCCACCTAGGATCGACGGATGGCTGACGACGGTGGGAACAAGGCGGTCATCGCGGCGCTCCTGGCGAACCTCGGCATCGCGGTGACGAAGTTCGTTGCCTTCCTCCTCACGGGGTTCTCCTCGATGCTCGCCGAGAGCATCCACTCGGTCGCAGACTCCGGCAACCAGGTCCTGCTCCTCGTCGGCGGCAGACGGGCCAAGCGCGAGGCGACCCCGCAGCACCCGTTCGGCTTCGGCCGGGTGAGGTACGTCTACGCGTTCGTCGTCGCGATCATCCTCTTCAGCCTCGGTGGCTGCTTCGCGCTCTTCGAGGCCTGGCAGAAGTACCGCGAGAGCCGGGCGGAGAGCGACTACGACCCGTTCGCGTCGCAGTGGTGGTGGGTGCCCCTGGTCGTCATCGTCATCGCGATGGCGATGGAGGGCACCAGCCTGCGCAAGGCCGTGCAGACGTCGAACGAGGACCGCGGCAGGCGCTCCTGGCTGCGGTTCGTCAAGAGCTCGAAGTCGCCGGAGCTGCCGGTCATCCTGCTCGAGGACTCGGCCGCCGTGACCGGGCTGTCCTTCGCGCTGCTCGGGGTCGGGCTCACGCTGATCACCGGCAACCAGCTCTTCGACGCCCTCGGGTCGGCGATGATCGGCCTCCTCCTCGTCGCCGTGGCCGCCTTCCTCGCGATGGAGATGAAGTCGCTGCTCGTCGGGGAGTCGGCAACCCTGCACGACCAGGAGGCGATCGCCGCGGCCCTGGAGACGCCGGAGACGATCGACCGGGTCATCCACCTGCGGACGATGCACCTCGGCCCGGAGGAGGTGCTCGTCGCGGCCAAGCTCGCGGTCGGGCCCACCGACCGCCTCGACGTCGTGACCGGAGCCATCGACGAGGCCGAGCGCGCCGCGCGGGCCGCCGTCCCCGACCTTCGCCTCGTCATGTACCTCGAGCCCGACGTCGACCGTGGCGGGCACGAAGGCACGGTCGGGCAGCGGGGCGAGGCGCTTGGCGGCGAGTGGGGCCAGGTCCCTTCGAGCGAGCACGCCGACAACGGGTGAACGCCGGCCGGGTGCGCGCTCCCGGCGACGGCCCGGCCCGCCCCTAGGATCGGCGCATGTCGACCGAAGGTGGGACCAAGGCCGTCCTCGCGGCGATGCTCGCGAACCTGGGCATCGCCATCACGAAGTTCATCGCCTACCTGCTGACGGGGTTCTCCTCGATGCTCGCCGAGAGCATCCACTCGGTCGCCGACACGGGCAACCAGGTCCTGCTGCTCGTCGGCGGCCGGCGGGCCAAGAGGGAGGCGACGCCGCAGCACCCGTTCGGGTTCGGCCGCGAGCGCTACGTGTACTCCTTCGTCGTCGCGATCATCCTCTTCAGCCTCGGTGGCTGCTTCGCGCTCTACGAGGCGTGGCACAAGTACCAGGAGTCCACCGGCGAGCACGACTACGACCCGTTCGAGTCGCAGTGGTGGTGGGTGCCGGTCGTCGTCCTCGTCATCGCCATCGGGCTGGAGGGGATGAGCTTCCGCACCGCGGTCAGGGAGTCGAACAAGACGCGAGGGCGGCGCTCGTGGCTGCGCTTCGTCAGGAGCTCGAAGTCGCCCGAGCTGCCCGTCATCCTCCTCGAGGACGCCGGTGCGCTCATCGGGCTCGTCCTCGCCCTCGTCGGTGTCGGCCTGACCCTGCTCACCGGCAACCCGCTCTTCGACGCGCTCGGCACCGGGACCATCGGTGTCCTCCTCGTCGTCATCGCGGTCTTCCTCGCCGTCGAGATGAAGTCGCTCCTCCTCGGCGAGGCCGCCACCCGGCAGCACCAGGAGGCCATCGCGGCCGCGCTGCAGACGCCCGAGACCATCGACCGGGTCATCCACCTGCGGACGATGCACCTGGGCCCCGAGGAGCTGCTCGTCGCGGCCAAGCTCGCCGTCGGGGCTCCCGACCGCGCCGACGTCGTCGCGCGGGCCATCGACGACGCCGAGCGCGCCGCCCGTGCGGCGGTGCCCGACCTCACCCTCGTCATGTACCTCGAGCCGGACATCGACCGGGGCGCGTCGCACGAGGCGGTGCGACGGCGTGGCGAGTCGCTCGCGGGGACCGGCGGCCCGGCCCCCGACGGCGAGCACGGCGACGTGGGCTGACCGGCGTCCTCAGGTCAGGGGGTCGGGCCCGACCAGGTCAGCAGATCGGTGTAGTGGGCGCTCCCACCGGCCGGGAGGTGGCCGACGTACCAGCCGGCGGCGCCGGCGACGACGTCCTCGGCGGGAACCGTCGTCGTGCGGGTGTGCACCGGGTCGTCCCAGGCCGGCTCCGCCTCGCGGTCCGGCAGCCAGACCTTGACGGTGAACCGGTCGCCGACGGCGCGTGCACAGACCCGCCACGGGAGCGGCTCGTAGCCGTCGGGGGTCGTGACGACGTCACTGAGGTCGAACTGGCCCAGTGCCGTGAACGGGTCGGCCGCGCTCGAGTCCCACGTGTGCACGTTGAACACCCATTGGACCCCGTAGATCGTGTTCTTGGTGACGGTGAGCGCCCGGGTGGCGCCGCCCGGGGTGTCGCGGACCCGCAGGGCCAGGCCCTCCTGGACCAGCCCGCTCGACGCGTCCTGCCAGGTCGCGCACGCTCCCTGGTCGG
This sequence comes from uncultured Actinomycetota bacterium, assembly GCA_963730165.1. Lineage (GTDB taxonomy): Bacteria > Actinomycetota > Actinomycetes > Actinomycetales > Dermatophilaceae > DASSQJ01. The sequence continues at coordinate 147,042 of CAVSQS010000005.1, read as the reverse complement.
TCGGCCGGCTCTCCCCCGTCCGCCAGAACACGCTGCGCAGGTTGCTCAGGGCGTTGTTCGTGTCGGGAGCGGACATCGCCACGACACCCCCCGTCAGGGTGATGCTCGAGGTGTCGGCCCCGTCGGGGGTGAGGGTCCGGACCGACAGGGGCGTGCCGGTCACCACCGTGAGGGTGGCCGCCGGTCCGTAGTTCGGGACGCCGTCGTGGGTGAAGAGCGCGTACGAGTAGGTCGTCGACGGCCCCACGAGGCGATCGGTCACGTGTGAGGACGGCGGCGACACGTCGGCGACGTAGGTGCCCTCGTGCGGGGAGGACGGTGGCGTCGTCCCCGTCGCGCGCCGCACGACGACGCCGGTGAGGTCCGTCGACACCGGGGTGGTCCATGTCAGGGTGACCCGCGAGGTCGTCGTGGTCCCCGAGGCGCTGGTGACCGCCGGCGGCGGCGTCGTGTCCGAGGACGGCGAGGCCACGAGGCCCGCGAGGGCGGTCTGGACGGCGGGGGAGACGGTGCTGGTGCCGCCGAGGATGACGATGCGGGCGGGGGCGAGGCGGGTGAGCTCGTCGGTGACGGTGGTCGGGAGGGTGTCGGGGCGGGTGAGCAGGAGGGGTCCGTGCTGTTCGCCGGCGGCGGGGGCGCCGGTGAGGGCGTCGGGGAAGTCGGTGCCGGTGGCGAGATAGGCGACGGGGACGCCGGGGGCGTAGGTGGCGGCGCTGACGGCGGCGGAGGTCGCGTAGCGGTCGGCGCCGTGGAGGCGGGTGACCGGGCCGGTGGTGTAGGCGGCGAGGGCGGTCTGGACGGCGGGGGAGACGGTGCTGGTGCCGCCGAGGATGACGATGCGGGCGGGGGCGAGGCGGGTGAGCTCGTCGGTGACGGTGGTCGGGAGGGTGTCGGGGCGGGTGAGCAGGAGGGGTCCGTGCTGTTCGCCGGCGGCGGGGGCGCCGGTGAGGGCGTCGGGGAAGTCGGTGCCGGTGGCGAGGTAGGCGACGGGGACCCCCGGGTCGTAGGTCTCCCTGCTCACGGCGGCGGAGGTCGCGTAGCGGTCGGCACCGGAGATCCGGTTGACGGGGCCGGTGGTGTAGTCGGCGAGGGCGGTCTGGACGGCGGGGGAGACGGTGCTGGTGCCGCCGAGGATGACGATGCGGGCGGGGGCGAGGCGGGTGAGCTCGTCGGTGACGGTGGTCGGGAGGGTGTCGGGGCGGGTGAGCAGGAGGGGTCCGTGCTGTTCGCCGGCGGCGGGCGCTCCGGTGAGGGCGTCGGGGAAGTCGGTGCCGGTGGCGAGGTAGGCGACGGGGACCCCCGGGTCGTAGGTGGCGGCGCTGACGGCGGCGGAGGTCGCGTAGCGGTCGGCACCGGAGATCCGGGTGACGGGCTCCTCCGCTGCTGCCGGTACCCCGGCCGCCGGGATGACCGCGAGCACGCCCCCGACCAGCGCGACGGCCACGGCGCTGCACAGCCGTCGGGCGCGGTCATGCCGCTCTCGCACGCTGCCCCTCCCCGCTCCTCTGGCCTCCCACGGTGGCGCGTGAAGTATGGCACCGGTCGTGTCGCGCCGCAGGGCCCCGCGTCGTCACTGTCTGCACGCGCACCGGGCACCTGGCGTCGCAGGCGCGTGCGGAGGAGGGTGGGCCGGTCCGCCCCGGCCGTCAGTCGTCGGCCGGTCTCGAGCCGGTGCCCGACTGGGTCGTCCCGTCCTCGACGCGGTCGCCCATCTCCTCGGCCCGGTCGCGGGCCTCCTGCATCTCGTCCCAGCCCTTCCGGGTCTCGTCCTGGTGGGCGCGGGTGGTTCGCTCCTCGTGGTGGCGGGCCTCGGCCTCGCGCTCCTCGCGGGCGCGGTCGAGGGTCTTCCGGTCCGGCTCCGCCGGCCGGCTCGGCTGGTCGGTCATCGGTCCTCCTCGGTGTCGTCCCTGCCATTCCACCCGTCGCGCGGAGGCATCGGGGCTTTGCCGACGTGCCGGTTTCCTGTGGCTGACGTGGCCGGTGCGGCCGGTGCGGCCGGTGGTGTCGAAGGTTGGACATCCGGCCGGCTCCGATCTCGTCAGGCCCCTGACCTGCGACGTACGGTGAAGACCTCTCGTCGCGAAGCAGGTGGTCGACATGATGTTCGAGGGACTTGCGAACGGGCTCCGGTGGATCTTCTGGGGCACGGCCTACCTGACGGTGCTGGTCACCGTCCTCACCCTCGTGGCGATGATGCCGATGCCCGTGCCGCTTCGCATCGGCACCGTCCTCGTCTTCGTCTGGGGCATCGTGCTCGACGTCCAGGCCAAGCGCCGGGCCGAAGACCGCACCTGAGACGGGCCGGGCCGAGGGGGCAGGCTGCTGCGTTACCCTGAGTACCTGCCGGCGCGGGTGATAACCCTCGACTGTTGCGGCCCAGATGGGCGACGCCGGGTCAACCACGAACGCACGAGCTCCGAAGGAGATCACGCATGCCCGTTGACCACAAGGTCCGCGACCTCGGCCTCGCGGAGGCCGGCCGTCACCAGATCCGGCTGGCCGAGCACGAGATGCCCGGCCTCATGGCGCTGCGCGCCGAGTACGGCCAGGCCCAGCCGCTCGAGGGCGCCCGCATCGCCGGCTCGCTCCACATGACCGTCCAGACCGCCGTCCTCATCGAGACCCTCGTCGCCCTCGGCGCCGAGGTCCGCTGGGCCTCCTGCAACATCTACTCGACCCAGGACGAGGCCGCCGCCGCGGTCGTCGTCGGCCCGAACGGCACCCCGGCGGACCCGCAGGGCGTTCCGGTCTTCGCGTGGAAGGGCGAGACCCTCGAGGAGTACTGGGAGTGCACCGAGCGGATCCTCACCTGGCCCGGCGGCGCCTTCGCCAACATGATCCTCGACGACGGCGGCGACGCCACGATGCTCGTCCACAAGGGCAAGGAGTGGGAGACCGCCGGACAGGTCCCGCCCACGACGCACGAGGACTCCGAGGAGTTCGCCGTCTTCAAGGCCCTCGTGCGGCGCACCATGGTCACCGACCCGCACAAGTGGACCCGCATCGCCGCGGAGGTCAAGGGCGTGACCGAGGAGACGACCACCGGTGTGCACCGGCTCTACCAGCTCGCCGAGAGCGGCGACCTGCTCTTCCCGGCGATCAACGTCAACGACTCGGTCACCAAGAGCAAGTTCGACAACAAGTACGGCGTGCGGCACAGCCTCATCGACGGCCTCAACCGGGCCACGGACGTCCTCATGGGCGGCAAGGTGGCGGTGGTCGCCGGCTACGGCGACGTCGGCAAGGGCTGCGCGGAGTCCCTCCGTGGCCAGGGGGCCCGCGTCGTCGTCACCGAGATCGACCCGATTTGCGCGCTCCAGGCGGCGATGGACGGCTACCAGGTCGCGACGATGGACACCGTCGTCGAGGACGCCGACATCTTCGTCACCGCGACCGGCTGCTTCGACGTCATCACCGCCGAGCACATGGAGCGGATGAAGGACAAGGCAATCGTCGCCAACATCGGCCACTTCGACAACGAGATCGACATGGCCGGCCTGGCCAAGGTTCCGGGCGTGCGGAAGACCGAGATCAAGCCGCAGGTGCACGAGTGGACCTTCGAGGACGGCGATTCGATCATCGTGCTGTCCGAGGGCCGCCTGATGAACCTCGGCAACGCCACCGGCCACCCGAGCTTCGTCATGTCCAACTCGTTCTCGAACCAGACGATCGCCCAGGTCGAGCTGTTCACCAAGACCGAGGAGTACCTCGACGACGACGGTAAGCCGCTCGTCAAGACGCTGCCGAAGCACCTCGACGAGAAGGTCGCCGAGCTGCACCTCGAGGCGCTCGGGGTCGAGCTCACGGAGCTGACCAAGGAGCAGGCCGAGTACCTCGGCGTCGACGTCGCCGGCCCGTACAAGCCGGACCACTACCGGTACTGACCCGACTCCACGCACTGACGAGGGCCCGCCGGCAGCGGTGAGTCCTCGTCAGCCGTAGGGTCGTACGGCATGTCCGATGACGCTGGCGACTATCCCCTGCGCTGCTAGGACCTGGCGACCTCGGGTTCAGCCTGACCTGCCAGGGGTCGAGCGTTGGGCCGTGGGAGCCGGACCGTTCGGCTGATTCCAGGCGGACGATGACTCGGCGATGGTGAATGTGTGGCGGAGGAGAGGCGGGTGACCCCGACGCGACCGAAGGATCGTATGCATGCCCTCGACGGCCTGCGCGCGGTCGCTGCCCTGGCCGTCGTCATCCACCACTTCACGTACTTCCTCCAGCTCCTGCCCTACGACACCTTGGGCTCGACGGGCGTCGTGGTCTTCTTCGCCCTGTCCGGCTACCTGATCGGCGACATCGTGTGGCGTGGCGAGGCCTCGTCGCTTGCCTACCTGCGCTTCGTGCGGCGGCGCGCGCAGCGCCTGGCGCCGGTCGTATTGGCCCTGGTGTTCGTCGGTGGACCGGTCCTCGTCCTGTTCGGGCGAATGCCCGCCCCCTCCGTCGCTCGGGACGGCGCACTCGCGCTCGTCCAGGGCACATCGTTCGCGGCCGCCTCGGGAACGGAGACACTTGTCACGTTCCTCCCTACGTGGAGCCTCACGGTCGAGTGGGTCTTCTACCTCCTGTTTCCCGTGCTGCTCTTCGCGCTCCGTCGGCGGGGGACGGCACCCGGCGGCGCGGTGCGGATGCTCGTTGTGCTCGCGGCGGGCCTGTACACGTCGGGCCTCCTGCTCCCGGACCGGCAGTTCTACCTGCTCCCCGCGGCGAACCTCGGTGTGCTCGTTGCAGGTGCCGCTCTGGCTGCGTGGCACCGCGGACTCGGCGACGCCCCCCGGGCGGTCGACCCGGCACGAACCGCGATGTGGCTCCTGCCCATCCTCGTCTTCGTCGTCGCCCCCGGGCAGCCGCTCGGCTGGGCGTGGAAGATCGCCGTCTTCCCGACGGCGGTGGTCGCGTCGCTGGTCGTGATCCACGGCTGCCGCTTCGGTAACGCCGTGACTCGGTGGCTGGCGGTGGGGCCGATTCGTCAGGTCGGCGTGCGGGCGTACAGCCTGTACGTCTGGCACGTCCCGGTCCTCTGGCTGGTCTGGGTCAATACCCCGGGGTGGAGCAGGGGCGCCCAGGCCGCGGTTGCCGTCGTCGCACTCATCGGGGTGGTGGCCGTCAGTTACGAACTCCTGGAGAAGCCGGTCCTTCGCGGTGGCGGCGCCGGTCACCTCCGCCCGAGCGCGTCGAGGGCAGGCGACGGGCCGATGACAGGAGTTCCGGCGGCGCAGTTCCCCTCGATGCCACACTGACCAAGCGCAGGGGCGCGGTACACCGGCCCTGAGACGCCTGACTGGCCCGGCAAGGGGGTGCACACGTGGTGTCGACCTCGGGAGTGCGGGCCGGCAACGGCGAAGTCGACTTCCGTCCGCCGTTGTCCGTCGGTGCCACCCCCGCCGAGCGGTGGACACACGTGGTGACGCTCGCAACGGCGGCCGTGGTCCTCGGCTGGACAGCCAAGGGCTCCCAGTTCTACTACGACGACTGGTCCTTCATCGTGCCCATCCTGCGGGGCGAGCCGGACTCGATCGGGTGGTTCCTCCAGCCCCACAACGAGCACTGGGTCCTACTGCCACGGCTGGTCTATGCCGGGCTCCACGACGTGCTCGGCTTCCCCAGCGTGTACCCCTACCTGGCGGTGACCATCGCGCTCCATCTCGTGCTGTGTCACCAACTGTGGCGCCTGTCCCTCCGTGGCGGCGCGAACGCATGGTTCGCCACCGTGGCGGTCGTCGGCTATGCCCTCTTCGCTGCTGGAGTCGAGAACATCCTCTGGGACTTCCAGATGGGGCTGATCGGCAACATGGTGCTCGGTGCGTGGATGGTTCTCGATCTCTCCGGCGAGCGACCTCGCCCGATCCGCGCTGCCGTGCTAGCAGCCCTGAACGTCATGACCTCCGGAGTGGCCCTGGTGTTCCTCGTCGTGGGGGCGGTGCTCGTGCTCGTCCAGCGTCGTCCCAGGTTGCTCTGGGTGTTCGTCCCCGCATCCGCACTCTACGTGGCGTGGTACCTGGCGTTCGCCGGACCCGCGACGAACGGGCCACGAACCGTCTCCGAGCTGGCTCTGGTACCTCTGTACTGGCTCCTCGGGGTCGGAAACGCATTGTCGTCGACCGTTCCGCTCCGGTCGCCCTACGAGGTCGTCCGGCTCGGGCTGACCCCGCAGTCGGGGCTGGCGGCCCTGGGAGCGGTCGCGGTTTCGGTTGTCGTCATCCTGTTGGCCCGGCGAGGGCCGGGCCCCGGGCCGACGAGCACGGTGTGGGTCTTCGCACTCGGGTGCCCCGTCTTCGTGGCGCTCACGGCGTTCTCCCGGATCTCCCTCGGGCTCAACCTGGCCATGATGTCGCGCTACACCTACGTGAGCACCGCATTCGTGCTGCCACTGCTCGTGGGGCTCGCCACCGTGTTGGCCAGGCGGGGGTGGGGACGCGTGCTGGTTCCCGTCTCCGTGGTCCTCGTCGCTGCCGCGAACCTCACCGCCTGGGTGCCGACGGCTCGGGAGTGGGTCTCGTGGTCGTCGACGAGCTCTCGTGTCGTCGCTGCGGGCGAGGAGCTGGTGGCCCTGGGGGCGCCCGTCTATCGGCGTTCGGGAACCCTGCCCGAGTTCGCCTTCCTCGGGGTGGATGACCTCGCGCTGGACCTCCCGACACCACAGTCCGGCATCACGACAGCTGACCGCCTGACGGCGTCGCTCCGGCTCCAGACCCGCCTGGTGCCGGATGGCGAACCGTCGGCGGGATGCGGAGAGGCAGTGACGTCGACGCAGGTGTCCCTGCCTGCGGGGCGGACACGCATCGTGACGAGCGATCCCCGGGGCGTGGACCTGGTCCTGGTGTCGCCCACAGGGGAGCGGTCACACCCACGCACGGTTCTCCTGGCGCCGGGTACGTACGCCCTCGAGTCGTTGGTAACCGGTGGCCGCCTCGAGATCGCGGCCACGACGGGTGGCGAGACCCTGCGGGTGTGCCGGGAGTGAGCGATCTCGACATTCGGCCCCCTGGGCAGTGACCGAACGGACGATCCGACGTGCACGGGGGGTCGGGAGGATGGGGGACTCGGAGGGAGGTGCGTTCATGTCGATGTACCCCGATTTCGCCGCTGACGTCGTCGTCGTCGGCGGTGCAGGACACGTCGGGCTGCCGCTGTCGATCGCGCTGGCCAGCCGCGGCCTCCGGGTCACCGCGTACGACATCAACGCCGAGGCGCTCGGCCGAATCGCCGCCGGCGAGATGCCCTTCCGTGAGGACGGCGCGGATGCGCTGCTGCGCGAGGTCCTCGAGAGCGGCACCCTGGCGGTTTCCGACGATCCGGCGTCCGTCTCCGCCGCCGAGTACGTCGTCGTCGTCGTCGGTACCCCCGTCGACGCACACCTCGCGCCCGACCCCGATGCCGTTCCCAGCGCCGTGCACCACCTCGAGCCCCACCTGCGCGACGGCCAGGTCGTCATCCTTCGCAGCACGGTGTACCCCGGGGTGACTCGGAGGGTCGAGCAGATCCTCGAGCGCAGCGGCCTGGCTATCGATGTCGCCTTCTGCCCCGAGCGGATCGCCGAGGGCCGTGCCATGACCGAGCTCTTCGAGCTGCCGCAGATCGTGGCTGCCCGCAACCCGACGGCACGGATGCGCTCCGCCTCGCTCTTCGGCAAGCTGACCGGCTCGATCGTCGAGCTCTCGCCCGAGGAGGCAGAGCTCGCCAAGCTCTTCACCAACGCGTGGCGCTACATCCGGTTCGCAGCGGCCAACCAGTTCTTCATGATGGCGACGAGCCTCGGTGTCGACTTCGAGACGGTCCGTCACGCCATGTCGTACGACTACCCCAGGGCCGGCGGCCTGCCGGGGCCGGGATTCGCTGCAGGCCCATGCCTCTTCAAGGACACCATGCAGCTGGCCGCGCTCGGCCACAACGTCTTCCCGCTGGGACACTCGGCCATGGTCGTCAACGAGGGTCTGCCGCAGTTCATCGTGGACCAGCTCGGCGCCCGGCTGGACCTCGGTGACGCCACCGTCGGCGTCCTCGGCATGGCCTTCAAGGGGGAGAGCGACGACACCCGTTCGAGCCTGTCGTACCGGCTCAAGCGCCTGCTCAACCACCGCGCCGCAACGGTCCTCACGACCGACCCCTACGTGACCACCGACCCCGACCTGCACCCCCTGGACGAGGTGCTGTCGCGTTCGGACGTGCTCGTCATCGGCGCCCCGCACGAGGCTTACCGCGGGCTCGCGGTCTCGACCCCGGTGGTCGACGTCTGGGGCATCACCGACTCCCATCGAGTCCTGTGAGCCTGTCGGTCTCGGTCGTCATCCCCGCCTACCACGAGCAGGACACCATCAGAGGGGTCATCGACCGGGTCCTCGGCGCCGTGCAGTCGGAGTGCGAGGTCCTCGTAGTCGTGGACGAGGTCGAGGATCCCACGCTCGACGCCCTCGACGTCTTCGACGACGATCCCCGAGTCCAGCCGCGGGTCAGCACCTACGGTCGTGGACCGGCGAACGCGATCCGCTTCGGCGTTGACGAGGCCAGTCATCCCATCGTCGTCGTCACGATGGCCGACGGTAGCGACGACCCCCAGCAGATCGACCCGCTGGCGAGGCTCGTCGACAGGGGCGTCGTCGTGGCTGCGGCATCCCGCTTCTCGTCCGGGGGGCAGCACGTCGGTGGCCCACTCGTCAAGACGACCCTCTCCCGGATGGCTGGGCTCAGTCTCGGCATCGTCGGTCGAGCGGGAACCTACGACGCGACGAACAGCTTCAAGGCGTACTCCCGACAGTTCGTGCGAGACGTCGGCATCGACAGTCGCAGCGGGTTCGAGATCGGTCTGGAGCTGACCGCGAAGGCACGGCGCCTGCGTCTGCCCGTGGCCGAGCTGCCGACGATCTGGCTGGAACGGACGACAGGCGAATCCAGGTTCCAGCTACGGGAGTGGGTTCCCCGGTACCTTCGCTGGTACGCCTTCGCCTTCGGACCTCGCCTGACCCTCGAGCAGGTCAAGGCGGCATCGGCGCGGATCGCGCGGGTCAACGCACAGGAGGATGACTGACGTGGACGATTCCGGGCCGGTTCAGGTCCTCGTCACCGGGGCGGCAGGCTTCATCGGCGGGTACGTCGTCGAGGAGTTGTTGGACCGCGGATACCGCGTTGTGGGGCTGGACAATCTCTCGAAGTACGGCCCGGTGACCAAGTCCTACGACGGCCATCCGCGCTACCGCTTCGTCCAGGGCGATGCCACCGACGTGGCGCTGCTGCGTGACCTGCTCGACGGCTGTGAACACCTGGTCGCCGGCGCCGCGATGATCGGGGGTATCTCCTACTTCCACGCTTACGCCTACGACCTGCTCGCCACCAATGAGCGGATCATCGCGGCGACGTGTGACGCGGCTATCTCGGCGCACCGCGACGGGTCACTCCGGAAGGCCACCTACCTCTCGTCGTCCATGGTCTTCGAATCGACGACGCGGTGGCCTTCGGTTGAGGGCGACGAGCTGACCCAGCCACCGCCGGCGTCTTCCTACGGATTCCAGAAGTTGGCGGTGGAGTACTTCGCGCGGGCCGCCCACGACCAGTACGGGCTGCCGTACACCATCGTCCGCCCCTTCAACTGCGTCGGCGTCGGAGAACAGCGCGCCCTGGGGGACGTCGAGATCGTGAGCGGCAACGTCAAGCTCGCGATGAGCCACGTCGTCCCGGACCTCGTGCAGAAGGTCCTCAAGGGCCAGGATCCGCTGCACATTCTGGGGGACGGCAGCCAGGTGCGGCACTACACGTATGCGGGTGACCTCGCCCGCGGCATCGTGACCGCCATGGAGCACCCGGGCGCCACGGGAGAGGACTTCAACCTCTCGACGCCGACCTCGACCACTGTCAGCGAGCTCGCGACCGCCATCTGGCGCAAGGTGAACGGGGGCCGGCCCCTGACGTTCATCCATGATCCGGCGTTCGACCACGACGTCCAGAGGCGCGTTCCCGAGGTGACGAAGGCCCGGGAGGTGCTGGGCTTCGAAGCGACGACGACCCTCGACGAGATGCTCGACATCGTCATTCCCTGGGTTGACGAGGCCCTTCGCGACGGACGGATCTGAGCGAGGATTCAGTAGGCCGCTCTGGAGCGCCCGTAGTGGGTGAACCACAATGACCAGCCCGTGATCGCCATCAGGGCGCCGACCGGGACCAGCCACGGCGTCTGCACGGCGATGGCGAGCGCCCACGCGAGGCCGAGACATGCGAGCGTCGGAGCGGCATACAGCAGCTCGCGTTGCGGCTGTCCGATCCCGACGAAGGCGAACGTGGTCGGTGCCGTCAGGGCGTTGGCGCCCGACCACACGAGAGCCATGCCGAGGATGCCGAGGAGCTGCCCGCTGATCGGCACCACCCCGAGGGCGCCGAGGACGAGAACGGCGCCCACATCGAGCACGGACAGCACGGCGATTATCGCGGCGACGCGCCTGGTGTACCGGTCTACCAGCCGTCGGCGGTCGACCCCTGGGGCTGTGGCCGGCGCCTCGGCGATGATGCCTGCGACCATCGCGCCGACCACGCCGAGTGGGACCAGAGCGAAGCGCAGCGCGAGGTCGTAGTCGGCCAGGAATGCGGGTGCTGCCACAGCGGCCAGGACCCAGCGGTCTCCCTGGGAGGACAGGATGCCGAGAACCGTGGCTGTCGTGCGGTAGAACGCGAAGCGGGCCACGGGAGCGTGGACGCGGGTAGGTGAGAGCCGGTCGGGTCGCAGGACGAGGGCGAGGTGGGCTGTGAGCAGCGCGAGGGCCGACCCCGCGAGGATCCCGCCCGCAAGGGACCACAGACCGTAGCCGCGGGCGAGCAGCAGCCAGCACGTGCAGACCTGAACCGCAGCTTGAAGCACAGCGGTGGTGGACCTCAAGGTGAAACGTTCGGCGATCTGGAGCCGCGCCAACATGACCTGGACCGCCCCGCGGACGACGGCGGCCAAGCCGCAGGCGAGGACGAGCAGGTGCACCTCTGGCGCGGACGCCTGGACCCCCATCCGGGGGAGAACCACGCCGATCAGCCCGGCTGCGACGCCCGCCACGAGCGCTGCACCGCCCGCGGCCAGAGCGATGGCGGTCAGGTACTGCCGGGGGGTGGTTCGCCGCCCGAAGCCGAGGGACTGGACGTAGGCGCTGCCGCCGAGGTCGAGCAGGCCGGCCGAGACGATCACGGTCAGGAGCAGGGCCCACACCGCGTAGTCACCGTCGTCGAGGTACTGGCGCGCGATCACCGGGATGAGCACCATCGTCGCGCTCGTCACGAGCAGCGGCAAGCCGGTGTGGAGCAGGCGGCGGTCCGTGGCATCCACCAGCGACGTGAGGTCGCGAGGAAACCTGCCCTCAGCCATCGTGTCTCACGCGAAGTCGATCGAAGAGCGCCTTGGCAGAGGCAGCGGCTGCCGTCCAGGCAGCCCCTGCCGGGATCGGAACGCCGCGGTGGAGCGTCGATCTCGCCGCCCGGCCGGTGCGACGAAGGGCGAGCCACGCAGCGTCTTCGATCGTTCCGTACTCCCGGTAGAAGCGCGCTTCGGCGTCGAGGACGGAGGTCATGCGGTCTTTCGGAATCTGCTGGTCGCCCAGGACCGAGAGGTGGTGCTCGAGGACGGAGGCGAGGGCCCATACCCGGCTCCCGTGTTGCTGGAGGCGCGTAGCCACAACGTGGTCGAGGTAATCGAGGGGATAGTCCGTCGGGAATCCTCCGATCGCGCGGACCGCCGACAGTCGCAGCACCGTGCCGGAGTTGATCCAGCTGCAGGGTTCTTCGACGACCCCCGGGAGGGGACCGGGAACCGGACGCGTGCGGAGGCGGACGCGGCGATGGGGTGACAGCACGCGCTTTCCGTCCCGGACAGTCGGCACCAGCGCGTCGACCCCTTCGGGCAGGATCTCGTCCGCGAGTGTTCGACGGACTTCGCAGATGTAGTCGGCGGTGACGGCGGTGTCCTGATCCAGCAGCATCAACCAATCACATCCCGCCGCCTCGGCCCGGACAGCAGCGTCCTCGTACCGTGCGGCAAGGCCGGGGTTCGAGCCGTCCCAGGAGTAGGCGGCGGCGAGCTTGGGGGGGAGCCGAAGCGCCTGCGCAGAGTTGTCCTCGATGAACAGGTGCAGCCCCGTACTCACCCTCGATGGCAGCGCACCGAGCCGTCGTAGGGTGGCGCCGCCATCAGGAGGTGGGTCGTGCAGGACGAGGGTTGCGGCAAGTTGTGGCACGGCGTTATCCCGGTGCGCGAGCTACGAGCCGCAGGAGCTCGTGCCCTACTGGGTGCCGTGCCTTGACTCCCCCCCCGAAGAGGCCGTCGAAACCAGCGTGCAGGACGGACCGATAACCGCCTCGCCCGTACGAGCGGTACGAGACGGTGTGGCAGTCGACGACACGGAAACCGGCGGACACAATCGCAGCCTGCAACGTCGACGGGGTGTATTGCGCTACGTGGTTGTCAGGCTCCAGTGCCCGCCAACGCGTCCCGCGTCGTCGGGCCCGAGCGCTGGCGATGTTGGGCACCTCCAGGAACACCCAGCCGCCGGGAACGGCAAGCTCACGGAGTTGACGTGCGGCCTCGATAGGCGCGGGAAGGTGTTCGAAGACGTGCCACAGGCACACCACATCGTAGGAGTCTGACCATCCGGACGCTTCTGCCAGTGTTCCCTCGAGGACGAGCCTGCCGAGTCGGCGAGCCTCCCCAGCGGCCTCTGCCGAGGGTTCGACTCCGACTGCTTGGAAGCCGCGAGCGCTCGCTCGCTCGACGAAATAGCCCGTCGCGCTGCCGATCTCGACGAGAGAACCGTTCGCGATGAATCTCGAGACGAAGTCCACGCGCCGTTCCGCTTCACGCAGGCGCGACGGTGGGTCGTCGTAGGAAGTGCGTCCTGACCGATGTGCGTAGGTTGCGAAGTACTCTCCGGTGTACCGGAGTGCCTCGGTGTCGGGTGAATTCCGCCTGGGGTCGAAGACAAACCCACAGGCAGTACACCGCCTGTAGCCGACTGCTGCGAGGGAAGGGTCCGGGGCTGAAGTCTCGCCGCAGAGCCAGCAGGCGGACTCCAGGGGCACCTCGGAGCCCGTCATCGGACCGATCCCTCGGTCCTGGGCTTGAGGCGGGCCGGAGAGAGGGCGAGCGCTGAAGGGAGGCCGGCGGCGAACGTGGCGACGGTACGGGCGGTCACGTTCGACGAGCGTACGGCCTGGCTCATCAGGCGCGCGGCACTGCGCCGCGTGTCGAGGACGGGCAGCGGGGGCGCCACCACCCGTGGCCGCGCTCGGGCACGCAGTGTGTTGACCATGGCCCGCCTCCACCCGAAGCTGAGTTCTGCGCTGGTCTGCAACACGGCGCGAACTCCATGGCCACCTCTGGCGTGGTCGGTGGCCGACAGGAGTTCGGACCATCCGGCTCGGATCGTGCCAGGTCCTCGACGACGCTCACCCACAGCGTTCCCACCGTGCTGGGTGTAGTCCTGGACGACGTCGTCCAGGACGGTGTAGCCGCCGGATGCTGCGGCGCAGAGTCCGAGCCAGTGGTCGTGGAGCTGAGTCACGACCGGGTATCGCGGAAAGGGGAGTGCCAAGTCGAGGAGTTCTCTCCGGAAGACTGCCATCGAGCCAGTGATCTGGTTCTCGAGGAGCAAGTCGTCGAAACCGACCACGCGGCGCCCGGTCCTGTCGAGGACCACGTTGCCGCTGGGCCAGGAAACGATGCGGGCCTGGCCGGAGACCAGCGCAAACTCGGCGAGGTGAGGCAGCAGGCGCTCGAGCTTGTCGGAATGCCAGATGTCGTCCTGGTCGCTGAGGGCGACCCAGGACGCTGCTCGCGGCACCGCGGCCAGGAGCCGCTCGAAGTTGAGGTAGAAGCCAACGTTGTCGGGCCACTCAATCACCTCGAACCGGGGGTCGTCGTCGACGATCGCCCTGACCATCGCGCGTGTTCGCCCCCCATCGCCGTCGGAGCCCACGACGCACCGCAGGTCGACATTGGTCTGATCGCGGATCGACTGCAGCTGGCGGCGGAAGAGCTCGCGATCGGGGCGATAGGCCGCGAGAACGACAACGCCGAAGCCCGACCCCACGCCGGGGGCGAGGGTCACGACGCCGCCGCAACGGACGGGCGGGCGAGACGCCAATAGCCCGTCAGTGCTCTGTTCAGGAGGGGCAGCGCACCGGGCGACCGCAGCTGGCTCTGCGTGATGGTCGGCGTGAGCAGCGCGTCGATGCCGTGCTTGTCGACGACGGATGCCTGAACGCGTCGGCGCCGCCCGGCAATGGCCGCTGCATGACTCAGAAGCCATGCCCAGGCTCGCAGTTTCTCGGCCCCCCACCCGTCCCGAAGGGCGATGAGGACGTAGAGCGGCTCGAGGACAAGCATGACGGGGAGAACTCGGAGGAGCAGGTGTGTGGGGTAGTCGCCGAGAACAGTGAGGAAGCGGTTCCGCTCGAGGTGGAACATCTTGCTGGGGTTCCGCGAGAAGTCGTAGGCGTGTTCTGCAACCGCGCCGGGGCAGTAAACGACGTCGAGCCCGGCCAGATGGCAGCGGAGACTCAGATCAGTGTCCTCGTGGTACATGAAGTAGGACACGTCCATCCCGCCAAGGAGGTCCCATACCTCGCGGCGGCACGCGAAGAGCGCCCCGGCCACCGACGCGATAGTTCGCGGCTGCCGGTGCACGTCAACGGGGTCGCCGTAGCCATCGCACCAGCTGAGGCCGGACAGGTGGACGGGGAGGCCCACCGAGTTGACGCGTTCGGGCTGGTCTGCCAGCACGACGAGGCCGCCCACGAGTCCCACTCGGCGATCCCTCGCCCCTTCGCGGAGCGCCGCGATCGCGCCCGGACGGAGCACGGCATCGGAGTTGACGAAGACCAGAACCTCGCCGAAACTGGCCTCGACACCGGCACGGCATCCTGCGCCGAAGCCTTCGTTCGCCACGGGTGTCACCACCCGTGCGTCACCGGTGTCTGGTAGCACGATGACACCGTTGTCGACCAGAACGACCTCGTCGTCCGACGCCAGTTGTCCTGTGACCGATTCGAGGCAACGGGCCAGGTGGGGTTCGTCGCCGTGGCCGACGACGACGACGCTGACCTTCAAACTCGCTCCGTGGAACGCTGCGACGGTTTCGACTCTCGAAGCGCTGCCGTGGTGTCCGGCGATGGGTGCACCTTCGGACGGTCGCCCGGCGGCTCCACCTCCGAGGGGATGGACCGGTCCCTTGGGGCATAGGGAGGTGCCGGGATGGTCATGTACGCGATTCGCGTGGTCTCCTGTCGCACTTTGCGCAGCCCGTCGAGCAGGATCCCGACCACGAGGACGATGAAGGCGACGACGACGAGCGATGCGGCCAGGAAAGCGGTGGGGAATCGCCCGACCAGGCCGGTCCTGAGGTACTCGTCGATGACGGGTAGGCCCAGCCCGATGGCCGTGAGGACCGTCAGCGTCGCGAGCGTCGAGTAGAGCGCCAACGGCCGTTCGTGGTGCAGGAGGCGGGTGATCATGCGAGCGATGCGGAAGCCGTCATGGTAGGTGCGCAACTTGCTGTCGGACCCCTCCGCGCGGTCCTTGAAGCCCACGAATACCTCGGCCTGCGGCACACGGTTGTTGATGGCGTGAACGGTGAGCTCGGTCTCGATCTCG
Organism: uncultured Actinomycetota bacterium; assembly: GCA_963730165.1. Lineage (GTDB taxonomy): Bacteria > Actinomycetota > Actinomycetes > Actinomycetales > Dermatophilaceae > DASSQJ01. The sequence goes on along the minus strand of CAVSQS010000005.1, from coordinate 131,429 downwards.
AAGGCCCGTGAGATCGCCGGGAACGACTTCACGAAGCGGCGCGAGAAGACCCGGTAGCCGCTGAGCATGTCAGTCACCGGCCGCCGGAAGATCACCGAGACGATCTTGTTGAAGGCTCGATTGCCGAGCTCGTGGCCGGAGCGGTAAGCGTCCTTCGACCGCGCGACGCGGACGCCCGTGACCTGATCGTACGGACCATCGACAAGAGTCTCGATCATCTCCGGCAGCGCCGTGGCGTCGTAGGTGTCGTCTCCGTCGATCATGACGTAGAGGTCTGCCTCGAGATCCGCCAGAGCGCGCCGGATGACGTTCCCCTTGCCTGGGCAGGCCTCGGAGCGGACCTCGGCGCCGGCTTGGCGGGCGACCTCCGCCGTACGATCGGTGCTCGCGTTGTCGTACACGACGACGTCGATTCCGGGCACAGCCCGCTGGAGCTCGGAGATGACGGCCGCGACGGACTGCTCCTCGTTGTGGCACGGCACGATCGCGGCGATACGCAGTCCGCTGAACCGGTCGGTCGTCACGAGTGGTCCCAAGGTCGTCTGCTGGTGCTGGCCCGGTCAGCATAGTGTCGCTGGCGTGGATCTCGCCGGAGATCGGGGTCTCCGCCGGCCAGTCGGCTCGGGTGCCGTCAGCCCACCAGTACCACGCGCTTCGCCTCGTCTGCCGGGACGGCGGCCATGATGGCGTCGTGGAGCCGGGCATCCGTCACGAGGACCAGCCGATCGGGTTCGGCGAGCGTAAGTTGCGCGATCCTGACGCCCAGGGCCACGTCGTCAGGGTTGTCGGCCAGCTGGAACGCGAGGGTGTTCTCGTCCATGGCCCTGTGGGTTGATGAGTGGCTCAGGGCGTGGAACCACACCAGCGCATGACCGGTGTTCATGTCCCGGGGCCTGGTGGCCAGGAGGCGGGATCGTGCTGCCTGCTCCTGAGGCGTGGACGCGGCGAGGTCGAGCACGAGGTCGACGTCGCCGGCAGCGCCCGAGTCGGCGCGCTCCGCGATCGAGGACGGCAGGATGCCTGCCCAGACCACGGACGGCGCCGTGAACTCCTGCAGCGCGCCGCCCAACCCGATCGCGGCGAGCAGGGTGACGGCCAGCGCCGCGAATCGGGCCCGCGGGCCGGTCGGCGTGGTGCTCCGGTCGTGGGTGAGTGCTGTCACCACAGCGTGGACCGTCACCACGACCGAGACGACGAGCGAGCCGAGGGCGAGCTTCCAGAAGTAGTAGGACAGTTGTCCCGTGCTCGCGACTTGGAACCAGGCCAGACCCGCGGGGGGGACGGCCGACGTGGCGAGGACGACGACGTGCGGTCTCAGGAGCCGTCGATCCCCCGCTCTCCGGTTGATGCCCGCAACGAGCACCGGGCATCCGAGGAGCAATAGGACGATGACCGGGAGCGCGACCTTCGGGACCGTGCCGTCGCGCGTCAACGCCTCGAGCCCGGCACTGTTGAGCCAGGGGAGGACGAACAGGGCGAAGGCCGCGACCCCTGTAGCCGCAGCGGCCCCTGCGGCGATCCATCGGACCGCCGGGGTCAGGCGTTCCCAGAGCAGCAGGAGCACCGGAGCGGCCGCGGCTGCCGCGAGGGGCAACAGCAGCACCCACGACGCCGAGAGGATGACCAGGGCGCACGATGCAACGAGGTCGACCGGCCGTAGCCGCCTCGGCGCGACCAGGAGCAGGAAGAGGACGACCGGGGCGCTGGCCGCCAGCAGGAAGCTCAGGTGACCCTGGATGAGGTTGATGGCCCCGGGGACTCCGAGCACAAGGCTCCAGACGATGGCGACGGCGGGTACGACCATCAGCGGGGGGGTGCTGTCGGGCAGTGCCTGGAGGAGGGCCGCGGTCATCAGCACGGCCAGGAGGATGAAGCATGCCCACTGCAGTGCTGCGTACCGGATCAGCTCCACCGGCGCACTCGACGGGTCACCGAATGCTCCCTGCGCCAGGACCGTGAGCATCCGGTGGAACCACTGCGGGTAGCCGGAGAAGGCGAAGCCGCTCGCATCCGCATTCGCCGCGAGCAGCGGCGACCCGATTGCCGCCAGCCTGTGCTCGAGAAACATCGTGAAGTGGTAGCCGTGGTCGAGGCCTGTGCTCAGCATGCTGAGGGCCCGATCCGGTCGCCCGGCGTTGCTGAGAGGTAGGGAGATGAGCGCGGCGAAAGTCCCGGCGATCCCGATGGCAGCATCCCGCCTGCGCACCGTTGGGGCCAGGATCGTGGGACCGTTGCGGACCGCCGCGCCGGTGGTCGCGCCAACGCCTATCGCGACGCCGTACACCCACGCCGCGTTGTGGCCCGCCCAGGTCGGCAACCAGAGAAGGAGGGGCGCCAGGCCCAGTGCGAGGCTGAGGTTGACCACGAGCCGGCGGTCGATCCCCCGAGCCGACGGGGCGAGCAGGAGTGCGACGATCCCGAGGGCGATGCCCGGCCATCGAGCCGGGAGGAGGGCGAGGAGGGTTGCCGTGACGAGAGTGGCTCCGGCGGCCACCGCGAGCGCCACTGACGGGGCGCGCTTGCGTGGCCCGCCCGTCCTGTACGGAGGGCGGTCGACGTCGTTCGCGGGCTCCGCGACCGGTGTGTCGGCGCGGGACACGGTCACCCGATCCCAGGAGCGACCAAGAGCACGAAACCATCACGAGTCTCTTCCTGACGCCACCCTGCAGTGGTGGTCAGCGCCTCGACGAGAGGTTCGTCCGTCCTGAGCAGGGCTGCCTGCGCGCCGGTGTCTGTCAGGAACCCCTGCCATCCGCTCCGGGCAGCGCGAGCCTGCATGTAGTCGGTGATGTACGGGATGTCGAAGAGATACGTGCGGGTGTCGATGACGGGGTGGACGTCAGGATGCTCGAGCAGCAGCCACCCACCGACCCCGTCGTCGTTGAACACGACGGTGTCCGCCGGGAGCTCGTCGATGGCGGTGTCGAGCGCGGTGGGCATGTCGCCGGCCCGACCGGCGAGGCTCGGGGCGAGCACAGCAGCCGCGATGATCGCGGCCAGACCTGCTGCCGGTAGCAGAATGCATTCCAGACGACGTCCTCCTCCAGCGGCCGGAAGGGGCAGCAACATCGTCAGAGCGGCCGCGGCGAGGGCGGCCGCGATGATCGCGCCGAGAGCCACCGTGCGCGCGTAGAGCAGGAGGAACCCGAACGCCATGCCCCATAGCAGGATGTCGGCCCACGAGGCTCGCTCGGTGGCGCGGCCCCAGCCGATGGCGGCGACCGCCAGGAGCAGGACTGTCGCAGCGACGTAGGGCTCGTGGATATCGGGCGGTCGGTACTCCGAGACCAGCCCCGCGTACGAGTTCACGGTGAACGGCGAAGCGAGGATTGAGGGACCGATCGGTGTGAGAGCGCCCGCCGCGATGCTGCTCAGGGGTACCGCGGCAAGCCGCAGGAGGTACTTGCGCTCGAGGGTTCGGTCGAACGCGAGCCCGGTGACGACGGCAAGCCCCACCAGGGGTCCGAGGAACCACAGGCCGTGACTGCACGCCCACACCCAACTGAGGGGGACGAGCCACCACGGGACCGACCCGGAGCCGTTCTGGACGCGGCGCCAGGCGAGGAGGCTTATCGCGAGGAGGACGAAGGACACGGTCTGCGGCCGGAACGCCTGGCTCGCTGAGGTACCTGCCCAGGCCGTGAGAGCGACGATGCCGGCGACGAGGGGGTCGGCAACCTGACGGGTCAGGGCGTAGAGGGAGCCCATCAGGAGGATCCCCAGCGTCGTGTACATCCACGACACCCCGGCGAGCCCGGCAAGGGCGTACAGGCCTGCCATCGCGAGGTCGCTGAGCCAGTCGATCTGCACCCAGGTGTTGGTACTGAACCATCCGTATGGGTCGGCCACGACGACCTGGTGTGAGGTCCACACGTGCTGGCCTGACAGGACGTGCCAGAACGCATCGGGGTCGTCGACCGGGGTGAGGCGCAGGTGGAGCGCCACGAAGGGCGCGACGGCGAGGGTGACCAGGGCGATGAGCGTTGGTGGGCGAAGCCGCTCGGTCGCGGGCCGGGTGACAGGCTCCGTCGCGACGACCGCGGATGCCCGCGGGCCCTCGGTCGTCGAGTGCATGCTGAGGCCCTTTCGAGTGTGTGGGCGGAGGAGGCGATGCCGTGCGACCGGCAGGCGGACACGACCCTCCGACATGGAACCAGAGATCGGGTGGGGGGCGCAGGAGGATCGCCGCAAGCGCCGCGTGAGCCCCGGCCTGTCGTGTCACCACGGACCCAGAGGCCGGGGATAGTGAGGGCATGGAGCGTGAGAACGGGTCGCGTCGGCTGGCGCTGGGTGAGCTCACCGTGGCGTTGTGGGTCGTCCTCATCGCGGGCGCCCTCGTGCTCGGGGCCGACCTCCTGTGGGTGGTCGCCATGGGTGACCGCATTCGAGCCGATGGCGCGGTACCGACTGGTGTGCCATTCGCGTCGGCGCCCCAGAAGGACTGGCCGAACCCCACCGTGCTCGCTCAGGTGCTCCTCTCGGCCGTCCACTCCCTGGGGTGGTGGGCGCTGCCGGTGCTGCATCTCGCCCTGGTTGCTGCCACGCTCGGTGTTCTCGTCATAGACGCTCGCAGGATGGGCGCCGACGAACGCCGCCTCGCCGTCGCGGTCTCGCTGGCCGTCGCGGGTGCCGCGAGCGCCCTTGTCGTGGTGCGTTTCCCTTCGCTCTCGCTGCTCCCGTTCGTCCTGCTCGGCGCAACGCTGCGCGGCCAGGAGGCCCGACCGACCGCCGTCTTCTGGCTCGTTCCCCCACTCATGGTGCTGTGGGGCAACTTGCACGGCGCTGTGCTCGTGGGGCTGGCCGTCCTCGGGGCCTTCACCGTCCTGGCGAGGGCGCCCAGCCTGACGCAGCGGGCGCTCGTCGCGCTGGCCAGTGCCTCTGCGCTGGTGCTCACCTCGGCCGGATCGCGGACTCCCGTGTACTACATCGAGGCGTTGAGGAACGAGGCAGCCGCCCGCCGTACGGACCTGTGGTCCCCGATCGACCTCGGGAACCCACTCGATCTGGTGATGGTTCTGGCCGCCCTCGCACTGCTCCTGCTGGCGGCAAAGTCCCTGAGGCGGTGGGAGTGGCTGGTGGTCATCGGTTTGGTTGTGGGCACGGTGAGCGCCGCCCGGAACGGCGTGTGGCTCGTCCTGTTCCTGGCGCCCGTCGCCGCGATTGCGCGCGGGGCGCCGACACCACGGGCCTCGGCGGCGCGCGCAGTCCCCGCCCCGAGAGTGACGGTTGTCGTATCGGTCCTCGCCCTCGTCCTCGTGTCCTTGCAGCTGGCCCGCCGTCCGGCGGAACTCCGACCACCCGGGCAGGATGTTGCCGAAGCGGTCGTCGCGGTGTCGGCGGGTGGCGTCGTACTGGCTCGTGAGCCCGAGGCTGAGACGTTCGCCCAGGCGGGCGCCGTACTGTGGGCGGTCAACCCGATCGATGCTTTCCGCCAGGACGTGCAGGGGCAGTTCCTCGACTTCCTGCACAGTTGCACGGTCCCGGCGGAGGCCAGGCCGGACCTCCTCGTCGTAGCTCCAGCGTGTGCCGACGGTTTGCAGGGACACGGCTGGCGGCGCATCGCGAGGGACGGCGACCTGGTACTGCTGGTCCCCGCGTCCTGAGCGCCACCATCGGCCGAACGGATGATGGCGCTCCACCATTTGTTGCCACAGAGGCGACCCATCGGGCCATTCACGCAGAGGGTCGGCAGGTGCAACTGTGGTGGGGCACCAACCGCCACTGCATCCCCCACGTGAAAGGCAACAGACATGACCAAGGCTCTCGTCAAGCTCCAGGCCCGCGTCAACTCCCTCCGCTCGGAGGAGGGCGCCACCGCCGTCGAGTACGGCCTCATGGTGGCCCTGATCGCGGTCGTCATCCTCATCGCCGTCCTGACGCTCGGCAACAAGCTCTCGAGCCTGTTCGACGACGTCGCGACCCAGATCTGACGTCGGTTCCGATCTGAACGACAGAACGAGGGCGTCGGCCTCGGTCGGTTCTCCCGAGCGAGCCGGCGCCCTCGCTGTCCATTCCCTCAGAGGTCCTGCAGGAGGAACGCCCCAATGGCACGCATTGCACGAACGCTCAAGGCCCGCGTCACGGGCGAGGCCGGCGCGACAGCCGTCGAGTACGCCCTCATGGTGACCTTCATCGCCCTCGTCATCATCTTGGCGGTCCTGGCCCTGGGCAACACCCTCTCGTCGGTCTTCGTCGACGCTGCGGGCAAGATCTGACAGGGCATACCACACCCCGAGCTGGCATCGGGCGCCGAGATCCCTGCTGTTTAATGGGCGCCATCACCCGAGAACGCTCCGATGCAACAGCACGTACACAAGCGACAAGGAGGAGGGGCCATGTCCCGCCGGCTCGAGCGAACTCGTGAGCGCGGTGCCGCCGCCGTCGAGATGGCCATCGTGCTGCCCCTCCTCATCCTGCTCGTCGGGGGGATCATCGACTTCGGGCGCGCGTTCATGACAGAGGTGATCGTCACCAATGCGGCTCGCGAGGGGACTCGCGTCGCCGTGCTGACCCAGGATGCGGCCCAGCTTGGAAACATCACCACCCGAGCGCAGGCCGCTGCCGACCTCAACCCGCTCGCCTCGGCCACGGTTACCGTGAGCCCCGCGACCGCCTGCACCGGATCGCCTGTGCCGGACAACGTGACCGTCACGGTATCGGCGCCGTTCCAGTGGTACTTCCTCGCCTTCCTCCCCGGCACGCTTCCCACATCGATGACCGGAAAGTCCGTACAAGGGTGTTGACATGAGCGCTTCTCGCAAGGCACGCCTCCGTCGCCGCTTCGAGCGGGGTGGAGTCGCTGCGATCGTCGCCGTGCTCCTCGGGGGCGGAGTACTCCTGGGGGCCTCTGCTCTGGCCATCGACGTCGGCAACATCATGTTCGAGCGGCGCCAGCTGCAGAACGGTGCGGACGCGGCCGTCGCCAAGCTCGCCCGGATCTGCGCCGACAAGGCCAACGTCGCCGACTGCGACCCGACCAAGGCGAGCACGATCAGCGCGGTCAACAACGAGAACAAGGCCAACGCCGCCGACAACACGGCCAGCCTGAACACCCTGCTCGACGCAACGCTCGGCACGAAGAACGGGATGTGTGGTCGCGTACCCGGTGCGCCGAATCTGCCTCCGTGCCCGTCCGCCACGTCGACCGCCGACCTCACCGATCTCGTCCAGTGTCCGCCGCTGCCGCAGGCCCTGGTGGACCATCCGACCATCAAGTACGTCGAGACGTACACCCTGACCGACAGCAAGGGCTCCAACAAGCTCGGAAGCTTCTTCCTCCCCGGCAGCGGCGCAACCGTGGGGGCGTGCTCCCGCATGGCGTGGGGACCGCCCGGGAAGGCCAACACGCTGCCGCTGACCTTCGCGGAGTGCGAGTACGAGGAAGCCATCAACACCGTCGGTTTCGGCAACGACCCCGTGAACCCCGCTGACCCGTACAAGGGCGAGACGGCGCTCCCGCTGAAGTACAAGAAGAACAAGTCGTGCGACCCGAACACCGTCTCCTCCGGCGGCGACTTCGACGGCGGCTTTGGCTGGCTGTCGGCGAACGGCTGCGTCGCCTCGACCGAGGTCCCGCATTGGTACGACGGCCAGACCGGCGTCGGCGCCAACAACGACTGCTACGACCTATTCCGGCCGGGCAGCAGGATCTACATACCGATCTTCACGTGCATCAGCGACACCGCCGCCGGCACCGACGACCCGTGCAACCAGGGCTCACCGTCGGGCACGCACACCTACTACTACATCACAGGCTACGCAGCCTTCTACGTCACCGGCGTCAGGATCGTTGGTGACGGCCAGGGCAGCTTCCTCGACGGCTACCCGGGCAGCTCGGCCCGGCAGGACTGCCAGACCACGTCCAAGGACAACAAGTGCATCTACGGCTGGTTCCTCTCCGACTGGGTCGACTACGGGGGTGAGCTCGACCTGACCGGCACCGTCCCGGACTACGGAGCAAACGTCTTCAAGCCAGTCGGCTAGCCGCCGAACACCCTCGATCTGCACTCCCTGCCGCACACCACGTTCGAAGGAATCCTCATGGGTCGTCGCATCCTTGCCATCGCCGCCGCTGCGGTCATCGCGCTCGTCGGCGCAGTCCTGGTGCTGCTGTACGCCAGGGGCGCTGACCAGCGAGCGGTAGCGGCCGCCAGTCCCACCACCGTGTACGTGACGACCCAGGTCGTCCCTGCCGGCACCTCGTTGAAGGACGCCGTCCGGCTCGGCGAGGTGGTCCAGACCGAGGTCGCGGCGCGGGCCAAGCCTGAAGGCGCGCTCGAGACGGTCGATGACACGAACAGCGCACTCGTCGCGCTCACCGACATCGCACCGGGCCAGTACGTCCTCACGGCGGCCTTCGGCGAGCAGCCGCTCGGAGAGAAGGCACTCCAGGTCGGTGCCGGCAAGCTGGCGGTGTCCGTGCAGTTGAGCGACCCCGCTCGCGTCGGTGACTTCGTGCGCCCGGGCTCCTACCTGACGATCTTCATGACATACAAGCTGAAGGACCTCAGCACGTCCGACCAGGCCAAGGTGTTCAACGATCAGGACGTCAAGGGGACCTCGATCCTCCTGGACAACGTCAAGGTCATCGCCATGGGAGACACATCGCTCACGCCCCAGCAACCGCAGCAGGACCAGAACGGCAACAACGCGGACCAGAACCAGAACGGCAACCAGACCCCGGCCTTCCTCGTCACCGTCGAGGTCACGCCGGAGCAGGCGACACGGCTCGTGCACGGCATCAACAACTACACGCTCTATGCCGGCCTGCGCGGCTCGGAGCTCAAGGTCGACCCGAAGCTCTCGGTGAGCGACCTGACGATTCTCAAGGGCTCGGTGCAGTGACGTGAACATCCTCTGGGACCCCAGTCCAGGGGCGCTGGACCGTTACCGGTTCGCGCTGGGGCCTGACACGCAGTCGCTCGACACGGCGGCCATGGTCGCCAGGGCACTCCACGACAACGCGCAGATCGAGCAGGTCGTCATCGGCGCGGACGTCCCGCTCGACTCCGCCTGCGAGCTGGCCGAGGCGGCGCGTCTCGACCGCCCCGAGCTCGGAGTCATCCTCCTGCGCAACCGGGTCGACGTCACAGCCCTGACCCAGGCGCTGCGTAGCGGAGTGCGTGAGGTCGTCTCCTCCGACGACCACACGGCGCTCGCCGAAGCGCTGCGCCGCAGCCGCGACCTCACGGCCAGGCTCGCCGGCCACGTCGGCGGCGGCCCCTCCCACGACGGAAAGGTCATCACGGTCTTCTCGGCCAAGGGTGGTGTCGGCAAGACGACCCTGTCGACGAACACCGCGACCCACCTCGCCAAGACCGGTTCGAGCGTCCTGCTCATGGACCTCGACCTCTCCTTCGGTGACGTCGCGATCAGCCTCCAGCTGGTGCCCACCAAGTCGGTTTACGACGCCGTGGCGATGAGTGGGCACATCGACGCCGACGCCATTCGGGAGATGACGACCGTCCACGAGCAGAGCGGACTCGAGGTGCTCTGCGCACCCAATGACCCCGGCGACGCCGACCGCATCCCGGTGGCGACGGTGACCGAGATCATCAAGGTCGCCCGACGGGCGTACGACTTCGTCATCATCGACACGCCGCCGTCGTTCACCGAGCATGTCCTGGCAGCGATCGACCTCTCGGACAGCCTCGTCCTCATCGCGACCCTCGACATCCCCGCGGTGAAGAACCTCCGAGTCGCCATCGACACCCTCGACATGATCGGCAGCCCGAAGGAGGCCCGCATCATCGTGCTCAACCGCGCCGACACCAAGGTCGGGCTGCGTCCCGACGACGTCGTCACCGCCATCAAGACCGACATCGCCGTCAACATCCCCAACTCCCTCACGGTGCCCGCCTCCGTGAACCGTGGGATCCCGATCGTGCTCGACGACCCCCGAGGGCCGGTGAGCACGGCGATCAAGCAGCTCGTCGACGGCCATATCAAGAAGGTCAACGGCGAGGCCCTGCACGGGGCGTCGGAGAACCAGACGGAGCCACGCGGGGACCACCAGCCACACCGCCGATCGTTCTTCAGGGGGCGCAAATGAGCCTTGCCGACCGTCTCGACAGCGTCCGCCGGGCCCACGCCACGGCGGACCCGACCGCCTCGACGTCATCGACCACCCCGGTCCAGCGCCCGGGCGCCGCCGCCCGCCGCCGCGGAGCTGACCCGTTCGCGGAGGTCAAGGGGCGCGTGCACCAGGCCCTCATCGAGACCCTGGGCCCGCGGCTCTACGACCCCCACCTGCCCGAGGCAGAACTCGCCGCCCAGGTGCGCCAGACCCTCCAGACGACGATCGACGCCGAGCAGACCCCGCTCTCGCACGCGGACCGCACGCGCATCGCCCAAGAGGTCAGTGACGAGATCCTCGGCCACGGCCCGCTCGAGCCGCTCCTGCGCGACCCGGACATCACCGAGATCATGGTCAACGGCTGCGACTACATCTTCGTCGAGCGCGCCGGGAAGATCTACCCGGTCGAGACCCGCTTCTCGAACGAGGCGCACCTGCGCAGAGTCATCGACAAGATCGTCGGCCGCATCGGCCGGCGCGTCGACGAGGCGAGCCCACTCGTCGACGCGCGTCTCCCCGACGGGTCCCGTGTCAACGCCGTGATCAGCCCTATCGCGCTCGACGGCGCGATGCTGACCATCCGGAAGTTCTCCCAGGACCCGTTCACCGACGCTGACCTCATCGCGTTCGGGACGATCACGCCGAACGTGCGCGACTTCCTCAAGGCCTGCGTCGTCGGCCGCCGGAACATCATCATCTCCGGTGGTACCGGCTCCGGTAAGACGACGACGCTGAACGTCATCTCCTCCTTCCTCCCCGAGGACGAGCGCATCATCACCATCGAGGACGCCGCCGAGCTCCAGCTCCACCAGGAGCACGTGCTGCGGCTCGAGTCGCGCCCGGCCAACATCGAGGGACGAGGGGCGATCGCGATCCGCGACCTCGTCCGCAACGCCCTCCGCATGCGGCCCGACCGCATCGTCGTCGGCGAGGTCCGTGACGGTGCTGCCCTCGACATGCTCCAGGCGATGAACACCGGCCACGACGGGTCGATCACCACCGTCCACGCGAACAGCCCCCGCGACTCGCTCTCCCGCCTCGAGACGATGGTGCTCATGGCGGGCGTCGAGCTCCCGGTTCGTGCCATCCGCGAGCAGGTCGCGGGCGCCCTCGACCTCATCGTCCAGCAGGCCCGCCTCAAGGACGGCTCTCGTCGCATCGTTGCCATCAGCGAGGTCGTCGGGATGGAGGGGGAGGTCATCACGCTCCAGGACCTCTTCACCTTCGACTGGCACGCCGGGCGCGACGAGAACGGACGCTTCCGCGGCACGCTCGTCAGCACCGGGCTGCGACCGAAGTTCCTCGACGACCTCAACGACCTCGGCGTCGAGGTGGCGCCCAGCCTGTTCATCAACGGAGCGCGATGACGGTGGTCCAGAGCCTCCTTCTCTTCCTACGCCGATACGCACCGACCTCCGTGCTCGCTGCGGTAGCGGGGGTGCTCCTCGTCGCGCCGTCAGCATTCGCCGCGGACTCCGTCTCCGGCTCGGTCAGTGACATCCGGGTGACCGACAAGGACCTCACGGCCACGCTGGTCCTGAGGGCGGACGAGTCGTTGACCGTCAACAGCTCATCCGTCAAGGCCACGTTGGGTGGCAAGCCGGCGAAGATCGTCGTGACCCCGGGTGCCAAGCAGAAGCGCTCGACCATGCTCGTCATCGACACGAGTGGGTCGATGGGCGCCAGTGGTATGGCGACCGTTCGGAAGGCGGTCAAGGACTTCCTCGCGGCGGTGCCGAAGGACGTCAAGGTGGGCATGGTCTCGTTCGCCTCGACCGCCGGCATCGACGTGCCCCCGACGACTGACCACAAGAAGGTCAGCAAGGAGGTCGCCTCGCTGCGCTCCAAGGGCGAGACCGCGCTCTACCAAGCCGTCCAGGTCGCGGTGAAGGGTCTCGGCACCGACGGGGAGCGCTCGATCATCCTGCTGAGCGACGGCGGCGACACCGTTGCCGAGCTCGAGGGCGGCGCGGCGAAGGAGAAGTCCGAGCGCAAGGCCGCGCTCGACGCGCTGAAGAAGGCGAAGGTCCGCGCGGAGGTCGTCCGGTTCAAGAGTGACGAGGGCAACCTCAACGTGCTCAAGCAGTTCGCCGAGGCCGGCGGCGGCTCGGTGGTCAGCGCCTCCGACTCCAAGGCCGTCTCCACCGCCTTCACGGCGGCGGCCCGGGCCCTCGAGTCACAGGCTGCGCTCGAGGTCACGCGACCAGCAGGCGTGTCAGGGTCGCAGCCTCTGGTGGTGTCCGGGACCGCATCCGGCCGGGACTTCGAGGTGACGTCGACCATCGACCTCGGCGACACGGCGCCGGTGGTCACCCCGACGGGTGGACCCACCATCGTCACGGCCGCTGCTCCCACCGAGGAGCTGATTCCCCTCAACGCCATCGACCCTATGTTCCTCGTCCCCGCCGTCCTCGTCCTGACTCTGGGGATCTTCCTGCTGGTGGTCGCCTTCATGGGTCCCGCCTTCAGATCTCGCAGGACCGAGCGGATCAGTGCGGTCGAAGCCTACGGACTGGGTCGCTCCCGCGCTCAGCAGCAACGTCAGGCACCTTCGGCCTCGGCCATCAGTGAGCAGCTGGTGATGATGGGTGACCGCGTGATGGAGGGTCGTGAGTCGACGACCCGGACCATGCAGCTACTGGACCGCGCCGACCTTCGCTGGCGACCGGGGGAGTGGTTCGTCCTGCGCCTCGTGGCCGTCGTCATCGGTGCTGCCGTCGGCTTCTTCCTGCTCGCCCCCGCGCCGTGGATCGGGCTGACTGTCGGCGTGCTCCTCGGGGTGTTCGTGCCCACGATCGGTCTGCGATTCCTCGCGCGTCGCAGGACCCGGAAGTTCGAGGTCATCCTGCCGGACGTGCTCATGCTCGTCGCCACCTCGCTCGCCTCGGGGTTCTCACTCCTCCAGGCCCTCGATGCGGTCTCGAAGGATGCGGCGGAACCCGCAGCCAAGGAGTTCTCCAGGGCCCTCGCCGAGGCTCGTATCGGGACGGACGTCAGTGACGCGCTCGACCACATGGCCGTCCGCATGGACAGTGACAACATGCGCTGGGCGGTGATGGCGATCCGCATCCAGCGCGACGTCGGCGGCAACCTGGGCGAGACGCTGCGCACCACGGCGGCGACCCTGCGAGAGCGGGAGATGCTCCATCGTCAGGTGCGGGCTCTCTCGGCGGAAGGTCGGCTGTCGGCGTACATCCTCATCGCACTTCCGATTCTGCTCTTCGTCTACATCATGTGGGTCAACTACGACTACATCAGCCTCTTGTGGACAACCCTCATCGGCATCGGGATGTCGATCTTCGGGATCGTCGCCATGACCATCGGCATCTTCTGGATGCGCAACGTCGTCAAGATCGAGGTCTGATATGGGACTGCTGCTCGTGGGTGTCGGGCTGGTCATGGCGGCCATCATGCTGCTCGTGCTTGCCACGGTGGTGGGCTCCAGCCGGTCCACCGGCGTGGCCCGCTCCCTGGAGCTGCTCAACCACCAGCCGACGACCCAAGAGGTGGGCCGAAGCGAGCTCGGTGTTCAGGATCGGCTTCTCGCGCCGATGCTGGATCGCATGCGACAGCTCGCCTACCGGATCTCCCCGTCCGGTACGGGAAGCCGCATCGCCAAGGCTCTCGATCGGGCTGGTAACCCGGCAGCCTGGTCCGTCGAACGGATCATGGGCGCCAAGGGGTTGGGTCTGCTGGTGGGCGTGGTGGTCGTGCTCCTCCTCCTCGGGTTCACCCTGACCGGCCTCCTCCTGGCGGCCGCGGCTGGCGCCTTCGGCTTCTTCATCCCGGACATCCTGCTCTACAACGCCGGGCAGAAGCGCCAACAGGAGATGCGCAAGGGGCTTGCGGATGCGCTGGACATGCTCACCGTCTGCGTCGAGGCGGGCCAGGGTTTCGATGCCGCCATCCTCCAGGTCGCGCGGACCGTCACCGGGCCCATCGCGGGGGAGTTCGCTCGCGTCCTCTCCGAGATGCAGATCGGGAAGTCTCGCGGTGAGGCGTTTGCCGGCCTTGGTGAGCGCACCACCGCCCCCGAGATGAAGAACTTCGTCAGCGCGCTGGTGCAGGCCGACCGGCTCGGTCTCCCGATCGCTGCGGTCCTGCGTGAGCAGACCAAGGAGATGCGGGTCGTCCGCCGCCAACGCGCTGAGGAGAAGGCGCAGAAGGTCACCGTCAAGATCCTCTTCCCGCTGCTCCTCTGCATGTTCCCCGCGATCTTCATCATCATCCTCGGCCCGGGCGCGATCCAGATCATCGACGTCTTCTCGAAGCTCTGACGCTCGGGCTCCGTGACACGACGAGGGCCCCGTCCGAATCGGACGGGGCCCTCGTCGTACCTGTCCTGGAGCGTCAGGCCCGCTCGACGTCGGCGACGAGGCCGAGCCGTACGGCGGCGATGACGGCGCTGGCCCGGTTGTGGGCACCGAGCTTGTCGTAGATCTTGCCGATGTGGGTCTTGACGGTCGACGGGCTCATATAGAGCTGCTTGCCGACCTGCGCCACGGACGCGCCCTCGACGAGGAGGCGCAGCACCTCGGTCTCGCGGGAGGTGAGGTTGGTCTGCGGGGCGTCGTTCTGGCGGCGCATCGCCTCGGCGAGGCCGCTCGCGGAGAACTCGAGCGGGAACTCGGCGGCCCGGCGCACGGCGGACATGACCTGGTCGACCGGGGCGCTCTTGCGCACGAGCGCAGACGCACCGGCATCGAGGGCCTCCAGCAGCGTCGAGTCGTCGTTGAGCATCGTGAGCACGACGAGGCCGATGTCCTTGGAGCGCTCGCGCACCGAGCGGACAAGCGAGAGCCCGCTGCCGTCGGGCATCGTCACGTCGACGACGGCGACGACCCGGCCCGGCGGCGGCGTGTGGAGCAGCTTCTCGAAGAGAGCCTTGCCCTCGGCGAGCGACCCGGCCTGACCGACGACGCTGATGTCGTCCTGGCTGTCGAGCATCCCGGCGACGGCCTCCCGGACGACGGCGTGGTCGTCGACGAGCACCACGCTGATCCCCATCGGTCCTCCTCGGGCTCAGGGCATGTCGAACGCTCCGACGCGTTCTGCCTGTTCGATCGTCAGGCTAACGGTCGTGCGGCCCTTGGGCTCGGAGGTCAGCGAAAGTGTCCCGTCGAGATCGCCGAGCGGAGGCCGCCGGAACAGGCGCTTGGCCCGCTCGGCATCGCCGTCGTGGGAGACCTCGACGGTGGCAGGTCCGACGACCGAAGTGCTCAGGGTGACCCAGGCGTTCTTCGCCCCGGCAGCCTGCGCGTCGGCGAGCACATCCATGACGAGGCGGTGGATGAGGATCTCGACCTGCGGGTCGAGCCGGCGCCGGCCCTCGCTCACCGAGAACGTCGTCCGGACGCCGGTCATGCTGCCGAAGCTCTGGACCGCGCCGCCGAGCACCGCGCCGAGGCCGGAGCCCGGCCGCTCGGCGACACGCAGGTCAGTGATGTGCAGGCGCAGGTCGGCCATCGCGTCGCTCAGTTGGTCGCGCAGCCGGTCGAGGCCGTCGCGCAGGGGGGTGCCGGGCTGCCCGGCCTGCATCCGGAGGGCGTCGACGCTGTAGCCGAGCGCGGCGAGCTCCTGGGCGATGCCGTCGTGGATGTCGCGGGCGATCCGGTTGCGCTCCTCGAGGCTCGCGTACTGCTTGAGGTTGCCGAAGAGGAGCCCGGCCTGGACGGTCGGGGCGAGCCGCCGGGTCAGGTCGAGCGTCGCCCGCTTCTCCTCCTCCGTGAACGGGCGGTCGACGCTGCGCTCGACGACGACGACGGTGGCTGGGCCGGTGCCGAAGGCGAACGGGGTGACCAGTGCCTGCCGGCGGCCGTACTCGTCGACGAAGCCGACCTCGGTGGGCCGCCACTTCGACGGGCTCTGGTCGAGGATGCGCGAGACGTCCTCGGCGACGTGCCACGGCGCCCGGGTCGAGCCGCGCAGCGCGACGGGGACGAGGTGCTCGCTGTCCTCGGTGACGAGGACGGCGCTGCGGGTCGAGGGTACCGACGCGGCGAGCAGGTCGAGAGCCAGGGACGCGCTCGCGGGGGCGTCGAGACCGGTCGACATCTCGCCGGAGATGTCGCGCAGCCGCTGGATGAGCTCGACCGCCTCGCGGGCGGCCGGATCCGCGTTGAGTTCACCCTGCTCGGCGGCCAGCCGCTGGTTCCACACCCCGAGCCCGCCGAGCACGAGGGCGGCGGCGAGCCACGAGATGACGCCGAAGTCGACGACGAACTCACCCTCGGTGCTGTACCCGGCCATCACGTAGGCGCCGACTCCGACGACGCAGGAGAGGAGGAAGCCGAGCCGGCCGAAGCGGGTCCCGGCGTGGTAGGCGGGGATGAGGAGCAGTAGCGAGGCGCCGATGCCGCCGAGGGCGTACCCGATCCCGGCCGCCGCGGCGTCGACCGCCAGGAGGGTGAGGACGATGCCGTCGAGCAGGCCTCTGCGCGAGATCGGCATCCGGTCGAGCGCGACGATGACGAGGTCGATGATGACGACGATGATCAGCCACGGCAGGACCCGTGCGGCTGGAGCGGGAACGGCGATGCTGATGAAGAGCGCGAGGACCGCGAACGCGAGCCGGATCTTCGTCGACGCGTCGATCGACGGAAACCGGCTGAGACGGGTCACGGGGTCAGCGTAGTCGCCGGGGAGCCGACCGTCCGGGAGCGCGAGGCCGGGTGGCCGGACGGCTTCGGAGGATGCTGTGGGATCATGTGCGCGGTCGGTGACACCGGGGCAAGGAACGGAGACGTCGTGAAGGGTCGCGTGCTCGTCGTCGACGACGACCTGGCGCTCGCCGAGATGCTCGGCATCGTCCTGCGCAACGAGGGCCTCGAGACGGCGCACGTCGCCGACGGGACCTCGGCGATGGACGCCTTCCGCGAGCACCGCCCCGACCTGGTCCTCCTCGACGTCATGCTGCCCGGCATCGACGGGCTCGAGGTCTGCCGGCAGATCCGCGCCGAGTCCGGCGTCCCGATCGTCATGCTCACCGCCCGCACCGACACCCTCGACGTCGTCCTCGGCCTCGAGTCCGGCGCCGACGACTACGTCGTCAAGCCCTTCAAGCCCCAGGAGCTCATCGCCCGGGTCCGCGCCCGGCTGCGTCGCGGCGACGAGCCCGCCCCCGAGCGGCTCACCATCGGCGACCTCGAGATCGACGTCGCCGGCCACTCGGTGACCCGCGACGGCGAGCCGCTCAGCCTGACCCCCCTCGAGTTCGACCTGCTCGTCGCCCTGGCCCGCAAGCCGTGGCAGGTCTTCACCCGTGAGGTCCTGCTCGAGCAGGTCTGGGGCTACCGCCACGCCGGTGACACCCGGCTCGTCAACGTCCACGTGCAGCGCCTGCGATCGAAGATCGAGCACGACCCCGAGCACCCCGAGATCGTCGTCACGGTCCGCGGCGTCGGGTACAAGGCGGGCAAGGCCTGAGCGTGGCCGGCTCGGCCGAGCTGCACGCTCGGCAGCCCCGCGTGGGGTGGATGCGTGCGTTCCGCCACGGGGTCCTCGACCTCGTGGAGCGGCTGCGCGCCCGGGCGGCCCGGTTCCGGCGGCGGTGGCGCCAGTCGCTGCAGCTGCGGGTCATCACGACGACGATGCTGCTCGGCCTCGCCGTCGTGTCGGTCCTCGGCGGCGTCCTGCACTCCCAGATCGCCAGCGGCTTGGAGCGCGACCGCGTCACCCAGTCCGAGTACGAGTCCCTCGCGCTGACCGCCGAGGCGCAGTCGTACTGGGACGCGACGACCTCGACCTCGGTCGGTGAGCTGAACCAGACCGCCAGCGACATCATGTCGACGATCCTCAGTGCGCCCGGACCGGAGGACCCCAGCCGCTACGTCGTCATGAGCCGGGCCGTGAACAACGACAGCGACATCGTGCTCGTCGAGCTCTCGAGCCCGAAGAACCTCGTCGACACCTCGGTCATCAGCCCCGAGCTCGAGGAGGCCGTCGCCGACGACCCCGGCCGCCAGCAGGTGCAGCAGGCGACGATCTCGGTGGCCGGCCGCGAGGTGCCGGCGGTCGTCGTCGGCAGCATCGTCGCCATCCCCGGTGCGGGCCCGTACGCCCTCTACTTCATCTACCCGATGGAGCAGGAGGTCGCGACGATGGACCTCATCGGCAACTCCTTCCTCCTCGCCGGGGTGATCCTCACCCTCCTCGTCGGCGGGGTCGCGTGGGTCGTCACCCGCCAGGTGGTCGCCCCGGTGCGGCGGGCCAGCGAGGTCGCCCAACGGCTCTCCGCGGGGCGCCTCAACGAGCGGATGCCGGCCCGTGGCGAGGACGACCTCGCCCTGCTCGCCACCTCGTTCAACGGGATGGCCGACAGCCTCCAGCAGCAGATCCGGCAGCTCGAGGGTCTCTCGGCGGTGCAGCAGCGCTTCGTCTCCGACGTGTCGCACGAGCTGCGGACGCCGCTCACGACGATCCGGATGGCGGTCGACGTCATCCACGATTCGCGCGGGGAGTTCGACCCGGTGACGTCTCGCTCCGCCGAGCTGCTCGCCGGTGAGCTCGACCGGTTCGAGGCGCTGCTCGCCGACCTGCTCGAGATCAGCCGCTTCGACGCCGGGGCGGCGGCGCTCGACATCGAGACCGTCGACCTCTGCGGCACCGTCCAGCAGGTCGTCGAGGCCGCTCGACCGCTCGCCGAGCGCCGGGGCAGCACCGTCGAGGTGCACGCCCCCGAGGGCCCGGCCCACGCGGACGTCGACGAGCGGCGGGTCGAGCGCATCCTGCGCAACCTCGTCGTCAACGCCATCGAGCACGGCGAGGGCCGGCCGATCGATATCCACATCGGCGTCGGCGGGGGAGCGGTCGCCGTCGTCGTCAAGGACCACGGCGTCGGCCTGAAGCCCGGCGAGGCGGCCAACGTCTTCACCCGCTTCTGGCGAGGTGACCCCGCCCGGGCCCGCACGACGGGGGGCACCGGGCTCGGCCTGTCCATCTCGCTCGAGGACGCGCGCCTCCACAACGGCTGGCTCCAGGCATGGGGCGAGCCGGGCGTGGGCTCGCGGTTCCGGCTCACCCTCCCGCAGCGGTCCGGCGACACGCTGCACGGCTCGCCGGTGGCGCTCAGCCCGACGGAGTCGCGATGAGCCGGCTGCGCACCCTGGTGCTGCTCGCGGTCGCCCTGCTCCTCGCCGGGTGCGGCGGCCTGTCCGGTGGCGGGCCCGTGCAGCCGGGGCTCGAGGTGGGCTCCGAGCAGGCGCCGAGCGCGAACCTGCGCTACATCTTCCCCGGCCCGGGCCGGGGAGACGACCCGGAGGACATCGTCAGCGGCTTCATCCGGGCCGGTTCGGCGAGCGACGCCCTCTACGACAACGCCAAACAGTTCCTCACGATCTCCGTGGCCGAGCAGTGGAACCCGGACGCGACCCTCGTCCTCCTCGCCGACGACACGCCGCCGACCGCGACACGGATCGACGACACCCACGTCAGGGTGACCGCGACCCCGGCGGGCACGGTGGCGGCCGACGGCCGGTACACACCCGCGGCGCCGGGAGCCGAGGTGAGCGCGACGTTCACCCTGACCGACGCGAGCGACGAGTGGCGGATCAGCGCCCTGCCGGAGGGCTTCGGGCGGTGGATCCAGCGCGGTGACGTCACCCGGCTGGTCCAGCCGTTCGACCTCACCTACATCTCGACGAGCCAGCGGGCAACCGTCCCCGACGTGCGCTGGTTCCCCCTCGACAAGCTCGCGACGCGGCTCGCACGGGCCCAGCTCGACCCGGTGCCCGAGTACCTCGCGGGGGCCGCGACGACGGCCGTCCCTCAGGGCGCGCGGCTGCTCGGTGACGCCGTGTCGCTCGACAACGGCCTCGCCACCGTCAACCTCGTCGGGCCGCGGCTCGACCCGGAGGAGCTGACCCGGCAGAACCTGTGGGCGCAGTTCATCACGACGCTCAACCAGGACCTGTCGGTCAACCGGGTCGCGCTGTCGGTCAACGGCACGCCCGTCGACCTGCTCGGCCTCGACGGCCCGGCCAACTCACTCGCCGACATCGGCTGGCCGGCTCGCCCCGCCCCGCAGCTCGCGAGCCCGGTGGTCCGCCGCGGCGCGGAGGTCACGACGTTCGACCCGACCGGGGCGGCCGTGCAGTCCCCGTCCTCCGGTACGCCCGAGTACCCCAAGGTGCCACGGGAGTACACCCGTCTCGCCCTGTCACCCAACGGTGGCGAGCTGGCCGCGGTCGACCCCGGCGGCAACGGCATCTCGCGCTGGCAGGGTGGCACCCGCTACGAGGTCCCGGCGTTCGGGTCACGGCTGGGGAGCCCCGCGTACGACCGCCGCGGCTACCTCTGGGTGGGTGGGGTCGGTGACGGCGGGGAGCGGCTCTGGGTCGTGGCGGTCGGTGCCGACCCGGCGAACCCGCAGACATCGGCCGCCACCCCGGTGAACGCCGACTGGCTGGCCGACCGCCGGGTCGTGGAGTCGCGGGTGGCGGCCGACGGCGACCGCGTGGCGATCCTCTCCACCACCCTCGACGGGAAGGACGCGCGGGTCGACCTCGCCGGCGTCGTGCGCGGAGCCGGGGCACGGCCCGAGCGGCTCGCCGCCCCGATGTCGCTGAGCCCGACCGTGACCGATGCCCTCGGGCTGACCTGGGTCGACAGCACCGATGTCGCGACCATCGCCCGGGTCGGTTCCACCCGGGCCGCGCCGACCGTGCTCAGTGTCGGGCGCGACGTCCGCAGCCTCCCCCCGGTCGACGGCGCGGTGGCCATCACCACCACCGGTGGTGAGCGTGACCTGTACGTCGTCACCTCGGACGACCGCCTGCTCGCGCGCAGTTCACCGGGCTGGACGGACAGCGGCGAGGGCAACGCCCTGGCGGTGGCCGGGACCTGACCGGGCCGCGAGGTCGCAGCGCGTCGTCCACAGCGGCGGAGCGGCCATCCCGTCGTCCACACCTCAGCGCCCTCTCGTGGTGCTCCGAGGCGCCGCGGCGCACGCTGGGGTGGTGATCCTCCCCACCGTCGACCAGGTGCTCGACGCCCTCCGAGGCGCGGCCGATCTCGTCCTCCCCACGTCCTGCGCCTCGTGCGGCGGGCCCGCGTCCGCGCCGCTGTGCGGCACGTGCCGGCCCGGCCTTCGCGCCGTGGCGCCGGCCGTCCTCGCGCTCTCCCCGGCGCGCACCCCGTGCTGGAGCGCCCTGCCGTTCGACGGTCCGCTCCGCACGGCGGTCTCGGCGTACAAGGACGGCGGTCGGCGCGACCTCCTCGAGCCGCTCGCCGCGGTGCTCGCCGGGGCCGTGGGCCGCGCCGCCGGCGAGGACCCGGTGCTCCGCCGAGCCCGCCGGCACGACGAGCGGGTCCTCGTCGTGCCGGTCCCGCCAGCGGGGCGGTCCCGACGGCGCCGTGGCGACGACCCCGTGGGCGCCCTGGTCAGGCGGGCCGTCGACCGGCTCGACGACGACACGCTGGTCGTCGTCGAGGCGCTCGCCCACACCCGCCGGGTCGCCGACCAGGCGCGGCTCGGACGCCGTGCTCGGGCCGACAACCTCGGCGGGGCCCTCCGGGTCCTTCCCGCCGCCCGCCCGGCCGTGCGCGGCTCGGTGTGCCTCGTCGTCGACGACGTCGTGACGAGTGGGGCGACGCTCACCGAGGCGGCCCGCGCCCTGCGTGCCTCGGACGCCCGACACGTCGTCGCGGCGACGCTCGCCGCCACGCCGAGGCACGTCACAGCCGAATCTCTTGTGGGTGACAGGTCGTGCGGTTAGCGTCAATGCATGAGGCCCCTTCCCTCGGAGGGTGGTGATGCCGCCGCCGCCTGATGCTCATCGAGCACCGACCCACCGAGCACGAGGAGGACCACGTGGACATCGTCGTCACCGGACGGCACATGACCGTTTCCGACCGCTTCCGGGAGCACATCGAGGACAAGCTCGCCAAGATCAGCCAGCTCGAGCCCCGAACCCGGCGCGTCGAGGTCCTGGTCAGCCATGAGGCCAACCGCCGCCAGGCGAAGGCCTGTGACCGCGTCGAGATCACCTGCTACGTCAAGGGCCCCGTCGTCCGCGCCGAGGCGTGCGCCGACGACAAGTACGCCGCCCTCGACATGGTCCTCGACAAGCTCATGGAGCGGCTCAGGCGACGCAGCGACAAGCGGCAGGTCCACCGCGGACGACGCACCCCCGAGTCGGTGGCGCGGGCCACGGCCCGGATCGAGGCACCGGAGGAGGTCCACGCCTCGGGCGAGGAGTCCGACGAGGGCCCCTTCGCCGACTCGCCGATCGAGGTCCGCGAGAAGGTGCACCGCTCCGAGCCGATGACGCTCGCCGACGCGCTGCGCGAGATGGAGGCCGTGGGCCACGACTTCTACCTCTTCCACGACCTCGATACCGACCGTGCCAGCGTGGTCTACCGCCGGCGCGGCTGGTCCTACGGGGTTCTGCACCTCGACCTCGACGGCTCGCTCTCCGAGCCCGGGAACGGGTCCGTCACGACCTCCGGCGAGCTGGGCGCCGCCGCGTCGTGACCCCAACCGCGCGCCCCATTTCTCGAGAGGCTGTAGCAGCGCCCCGCACGACCTGAGACGATGGGGTGGTGCATGACCACTCGGTGACCGACGACGCCCCGCTCCCGGCGGTGGTTCGCGTCGTCATCGCGGACGACCACGAGCTCTACCGACGCGGCATGGGCGTCGTCGTCGAGCTCGACGGCAGCGCGCGCATCGTCGGTGAGGCGAGCAACGGCGACGAGGCGGTCGAGGTCTGCACGCGGGTGCGCCCCGACATCGTCCTCATGGACGTCCGGATGCCGGGGACGGGCGGCATCGACGCGTGCCGCCGGATCCGTACGGTCGCGCCCGGCACGCGCATCCTCATGCTGACGATGAGCGACGACGAGTCCGACCTCTTCGAGGCGATCAAGGCCGGCGCCAGCGGCTACCTGCTCAAGGACCTGCCGGGCGAGGAGGTCGCCGACGCGATCCGTCGGGTCCACGACGGTCAGGCGATCATCCCGCCGGGGATGGCCGCCACCCTGCTCACCGAGTTCAACCGGCTCAGCCGCGAGTCCGGCCCGGCGGCCTCGCCGGACACCCGCCTGACCGACCGCGAGGTCGAGGTGCTGCGGCTCGTGGCGCGCGGGCTCGCCAACCGCGAGATCGCCGACACGCTCGTCATCTCCGAGAACACCGTGAAGAACCACGTCCGCAACATCCTCGAGAAGCTGCACCTCCACTCGCGCGTGGAGGCGGCGGTCTACGCCCACCGCCAGCGCCTCATCACGACGGATGAGTGAGCCGGCGCCGGTCCGCCTCACCGCGCCCGCCGCCCGTCGCGTCGCCCTTGCCGCCCAGGGCTTCGCCCGCCCACGCCCGGCCCGCCCCACCGTGCGGGACATCCAGCGGGTCGTCGACACGGTCGGTGTCGTCCAGATCGACAGCGTCAACGTCGTGGTCCGCAGCCACTACCTGCCCTTCTTCTCGCGGCTCGGCCCGTACGACACGGCCCTGCTCGACCGCGCTCGCGACACGGCCCCCCGGCGGGTCGTCGAGTACTGGGCCCACGAGGCCTCGCTCTTGCCGCCGCGGACGTGGCCGCTCCTCGACTTCCGCATGCGCCGGGCCCGGTCCGACGCGTGGGGCGGGATGCGGCGGGTGGCGCGCGACCACCCCGACCTCGTCGCGGCCGTGCTCGACGAGGTGACCCGGCGCGGCCCGATGACGACCCGCGAGGTCGAGGGGGCCCTCGAGCACGACCTGCCCCGGACGAGCGAGGGCTGGGGGTGGAACTGGTCGCTCGTCAAGAACGCCCTCGAACACCTCTTCTGGTCTGGCGAGCTGTCGAGCGCCGGGCGGACCGCCCAGTTCGAGCGCCGGTACGCGGCGCCGGGCCGGGTGCTCCCTCCGGCCGTCCGCGCCCGTGCCCTCGACCCCGACGCGCGACCCAGCGAGGGCGAGGCCTTCCGGACCCTCGTCGAGATCGCGGCCCGAGCGCACGGTGTCGGGTCCGAGCAGTGCCTGCGCGACTACTTCCGGCTCACCCCCGAGCAAGCGCGTCCGGCCATCGCGGCCCTCGTGGCCGACGGGACCCTCCTCCCGGCGCGCGTCGCCGGGTGGCACCGCCCGGTCTACCTCCACCGCGACGCCCGCCGGCCCCGCCGGGTCGAGGCCCGGGCCCTGCTCTCGCCGTTCGACTCGCTCGTCTGGCAGCGCGACCGCACCCGCGCGCTGTTCGGGTTCGACTTCCGGCTCGAGATCTACGTGCCCGAGGCGCAGCGGGTGCACGGTTACTACGTGCTGCCGTTCCTCCTTGGTGACGAGCTCGTCGCCCGCGTCGACCTCAAGTCGGACCGCACCGCGTCGGTGCTGCGGGTCCGCCGCTGCACGTGGGAGGCCGGGCGCGGCGGTGCCCACGACCGGGCCCAGCTCGACGCCGAGCTGGCGCTCCTCGCCGGCTGGCTCGGGCTGGCGTCGGCGGACCACGTCGGGGCTCGCTGACGACCGGCCGTGTCCGCGCGTCGCCGCGGCGCGGCGGCGCGGCGGGGGCAGACCGGGCTCAGCGGTCGGCGAGGAGCTCCCAGTGGAGCGCGTCGACCGTGCGGCCCCCGGGGAGGGCGTCCGCCGCGGTCTCGGTGCCCCACAGGGTGAAGCCGACCCCGTCGAGGACGCGGTTGCTGGCGACGTTGTCCTCGGCCGTCTGCGCGACCAGCCGGCGCAGCCCCAGGCCGCCCCGTGGTCTCGGGGTCAGCGCGTGCTCGCAGACGAGCCGGGCCGCAGCGGTGGCCACGCCGCGGCGACGGGCGCTCGGCAGCACCTGGTAGCCGAGCTCGGCCGTGTCGTCGTCGAGGGTGCCCTCGGTGACGAAGACGAGCACCTCGCCGAGGGCGCGGTCGGTGGCCGCGTCCGCGACGCACCAGCTCAGCATCATCCCGACCGACATCCGCTCACGGCGGGTCGTCAGCCACTCGGGGAAGGTGTCGGCGTCGAGCACGCCCCGGGCCGGCATGTGGTGGGCGGGCTGGTCACGCGGCTCGAGGGCGGCGACGTCCCCGTCGCGCCACGGGCGCAGCCGGATGCCGCCGGCCGCGGAGGAGGCGAGCACCGGCGGGTCCTGCCACGGCGTCACCGCCTCCATGACGTCGTCGCTGCCGAGGCTGCCCACCCACGCGTCGACGGCCCGCCCCTCGGCCGCGGACGGGAGGAGCTCGGGCACGGTGCCGTGCATCCGGAACCCGCACGACCACGCCACCCGCCACGAGTCGAAGTTGCCGCGCATCGCCTTCCAGTGGACCCGGGTCCCCCCGGCGTCGAACCACCACTGGCAGACCAGGCGCAGTGCGCTCGCCATCAGGCCCCGGCCGCGGGCGTCCGGGTGCAGACCGAAGCCCACTTCCATCGTGCCCGTCGCGCGAGGCCGGACGTCGATGGTGCCGAGGTAGGGGTGCGCGGGGTCGTTGGCGTCGCTGACCGCCCAGAGCCGGTCGCCCTGCGGGTCGTTCCACTGGGCCTCGATGTGCGCCAGGTACTCGTGCGCGTCCCGCTCCGCGTACGGGCGGGGAACGGTGGTCCACGCGAGCGACTCGGGGTCGGTGCTCTGCTCGACCATCCGCGCCGCGTCCTGCGGACGGTGGGCGCGCAGCAGGGCGTGGGCGTCGGTGAGCTCGGGGACGCTCGCGGGGTACACGACGTCGGACATGGCCACAGCCAACCACCGCGACCGCGCCGGAGGGAACTCCGGCGCCCACCCCGCCCGTTGCCCCCAGTGGCCCGTGCCCGGTCCGTGCGGGTCGGCACGCTCGACTACCCTAGGCAGGTCCGGTCGTCGTGCGACCGCCGAAGCAACCTGCCCCGAGGGAGTCCCACTCGTGAAGATCGTCGAGAAGCTGCTGCGTGCCGGTGAGGGGCGCATCCTCAAGAAGCTCGACAACATCGCGGCCCAGGTCAACGCCATCGAGGAGGACTTCGAGAAGCTCAGCGACGCCGAGCTGCGCGGCGAGACCGACAAGTTCAAGGCCCGCCTCGCCGACGGCGAGACCCTCGACGACATCCTCCCCGAGGCCTTCGCCGCGGTCCGCGAGGCGAGCAAGCGCACCATCGGCAAGCGGCACTTCGACGTCCAGATCATGGGCGGCGCCGCGCTGCACCTCGGCAACGTCGCGGAGATGAAGACCGGTGAGGGCAAGACCCTCGTCGCCACCCTCCCGTGCTACCTCAACGCCCTCACCGGCCAAGGGGTGCACGTCATCACGGTCAACGACTACCTCGCCGAGTACCAGTCCGAGCTCATGGGGCGCGTCCACCGCTTCCTCGGTCTCGAGACCGGCTGCATCCTCAACACGATGACCCCCGAGCAGCGCCGGGTCGAGTACGCCAAGGACATCACCTACGGCACGAACAACGAGTTCGGCTTCGACTACCTCCGCGACAACATGGCGTGGAGCACCGAGGAGCTCGTCCAGCGCGGCCACCACTTCTGCATCGTCGACGAGGTCGACTCGATCCTCATCGACGAGGCCCGCACGCCGCTCATCATCAGCGGCCCGGCGGACGCGCCGACCAAGTGGTACACCGAGTTCGCCCGTATCGCCCAGCGCCTCGAGCGCGGCGAGCTCGAGTCCGGCCACGGCGACTACGAGGTCGACGAGAAGAAGAAGACCATCGGCGTCCTCGAGCGTGGCATCGACAAGGTCGAGGACCACCTCGGCATCGACAACCTCTACGAGTCGGCGAACACCCCGCTCATCGGGTACCTCAACAACGCGATCAAGGCCAAGGAGCTCTTCCAGCGCGACAAGGACTACGTCGTGATGAACGGCGAGGTCCTCATCGTCGACGAGCACACCGGGCGGATGCTGCCGGGGCGCCGCTACAACGAGGGGATGCACCAGGCCATCGAGGCCAAGGAGGGGGTGCAGATCAAGAACGAGAACCAGACCCTCGCCACGATCACCCTCCAGAACTACTTCCGCATGTACGACAAGCTCTCCGGGATGACCGGTACGGCGATGACCGAGGCCGCCGAGCTCAACTCCATCTACAAGCTGGGTGTCGTCCCCATCCCGACGAACCGGCCGATGATCCGCGCCGACGAGCGCGACCTCGTCTACCGGACCGAGGAGGCCAAGTACAAGTCCGTCGTCGACGACATCGCCGCTCGCCACGAGAAGGGCCAGCCGGTGCTCGTCGGCACCGTCTCGGTCGAGAAGTCGGAGTACCTCTCCGAGCAGCTGCGGCGCCGGGGCGTGCGCCACCAGGTCCTCAACGCCAAGCACCACGAGCGCGAGGCCGCGATCGTCGCGGACGCCGGGCGCAAGAGCGCCGTCACGGTCGCGACGAACATGGCCGGCCGCGGCACCGACATCATGCTCGGCGGCAACCCCGAGTTCCGTGCCGTCGCGGCCCTCCGCGAGCGCGGCCTGGACCCGCACGAGACGCCGGAGGAGTACGAGGCCGCGTGGGACGAGGCCCTCGCCAAGGCCGAGGCCGAGGTCGCCGAGGAGCACGACGAGGTCACCGCGCTCGGCGGCCTGTACGTCCTCGGGACCGAGCGGCACGAGTCCCGCCGCATCGACAACCAGCTCCGCGGCCGGTCCGGCCGCCAGGGCGACCCGGGCGAGTCGCGGTTCTACCTCAGCCTCCAGGACCACCTGATGCGGCTGTTCAACGCCGGGCTCGTCGACCGGGTCATGACGACGGCGAAGATGGAGGACGACCAGCCCATCGAGTCCAAGATGGTGACCCGCTCGATCCAGTCGGCGCAGGCCCAGGTCGAGGCGCAGAACTTCGAGATCCGCAAGAACGTGCTCAAGTACGACGACGTCCTCAACCGCCAGCGCACGGTCATCTACGACGAGCGGCGCCGGGTCCTCGAGGGGGAGGACCTCCACGAGCAGCTCCGGCACTTCGTCAACGACGTCATCGAGGGCTACATCGACGCCGAGACGGCCGAGGGGTTCCCCGAGGACTGGAACCTCGAGCGGCTGTGGACCGCGCTGCGCGCGCTCTACCCGATCACCCTGACCCCCGACCAGATCGAGGAGGCGGCGGGCGGCCGCAGCGCGCTCACCGCGGAGACCCTCAAGGAGGAGATCCTCTCCGACGCCCACCGCGCCTACGACGAGCGCGAGGAGGCCCTCGGCTCGGAGGTCATGCGCGAGGTCGAGCGCCGGGTCATGCTCTCCGTGCTCGACCGGAAGTGGCGCGAGCACCTCTACGAGATGGACTACCTCCAGGAGGGCATCGGCCTGCGCGCCATGGCCCAGCGCGACCCGCTCGTCGAGTACCAGCGCGAGGGCTTCCAGCTGTGGCAGGCGATGAACGAGTCCCTCAAGGAGGAGTCGGTCGGGCTGCTCTTCCACGTCGACGTCAACGTCGACCAGGAGCAGGCCGCCCAGGCCCCGACCGTCGAGCCCATGCACGTCACGCAGATGCTCGGCGCCATGGCCGGCGCCGAGCAGGCGGCTGCCGAGGCGGCGGCTGCCGAGGCCGAGGAGGGCCTGGTGCCCGCGGCGACGACGAGCGCCGAGCCCCTCGGGGACGGCGCTCCGCACGTCGAGGTCAGCGGGGTCGGGGTGGGGCGTCCGCGCACCGGCGCCCTGCACTACTCGGCGCCGACCGAGACCGGCGAGGTCGAGGTCCGCGACGAACGGGGCGGGACGACGGCCACGCTCACCGAGGAGCAGCTGGAGTCGACGCCGCGCAACGCGCCGTGCCCCTGCGGCTCCGGCAAGAAGTTCAAGATGTGCCACGGCCGGAAGTGACGCGCGCCGACCCGAGCCCTCGAGCGCGTCCGGGCTGCTAGGCCCCGGCCAGCAGCCCGAGGCCGCGTGCCCGGGCGACGGCCGTGACCCGGTCGGCCGCCTCGAGCCGGGCCAGCAGCCCCGCGACGTGGTGCTCCACCGTCTTCGGCGACAGGAACAGCTCGTCGGCGATCTCGGCGTTCGTGAGGCCACCGTCGAGGAGGACGAGGACCTCGTGCTGACGTGGCGTCAGCCGTGCCGGGTGGCTCCTCGTCCGCCGGTCCCGACCCCGGGGGAGGGCCACCCCGGCCTTCCGTAGCTCCGCACGCACCCGGTCGACCGTCGCGACGGCCCCCAGGTCCTCGAGTGCGTCGATACCGAGGCGGCGCTGCTCCGCGTCGCCCGCGGCACGGGCCAGGGCCACCTCGAACGGGCGACGGGAGCGGGCGAGGTGCTCGACGGCCCGGGTCACGTCCCCGGCCATGAGGGCGCCGAACCCTCCCGGCGCCTCGGGCGCGGCCGGCCGCGCCCCCAACCGCCAGAGCCAGTGGTCGAGCCACCCGAGCCGCCAGTGGCCGGGCCGCCCCAGCGCTCGGGCCCGGACGAGCTCGGGCACCACGTCGTCCTCGTGGCGTCCAGTAGTCCACAGATGCTCCGCGACGGCGGCGGCCGCGGGCACGATGTTCTGCGGCTCCCCGATCTCGACGGCCCGGGCCCACCCGTGTCGGAGCAGGTCCCCGGCGCCGGGGTGCCCACGACGGGTCAGGACCGTCCCCCGCAGCCAGGCGGCGTGGGCCTCGGCGAAGGGGTTGCTCGAGACCAGGTCGTCGGTCTCGGTGATCACGGCGTCCCATGCACCGGCCCACAGCAGGGCCTCGGCGCGCAGCGCCCGCGTGAACGACTCCTGGTTGGCGATCTCGTGGCGGATCGAGACCGACGTCCCGCGGGCGGCCGTGTCGGCCGCTGCGTCGAATCGCTCGGCGGAGATCTGGAGGTCCGCGAGGTTGGTCAGGGCGCGGGCGTGCTCGACGTGCAGACCCCACTGCTCCGCCTGCTGGGCGACATCCCGGAGCACCTTCAGCCCCTCGTCGTCGCCGGCGATCCCGAGCGCCGTGCCCACCGAGTTGCGGGCGTGGACGAGGGCGAGGCGGTCCCCCTCGGCCTCCGCCCGCGCGGTGGCGGCGACAGCGGTCGCCAGGGCCTCGCGGTGGCGGTCGTTCATCATGTGCAGCCACGCGGTCATCCCGAGCGCGCGGGCCGCTCCGGGACGCGGCGGACGAACGTCGAGGAGCGCGACCGCCTCGTCGGACGCCGCGGATGCTGCTGACCCGAGCCCGTGGATCTCGTACGGCCTGACGACGAAGGTGAGCACCTCGCCGAGCACGACGTCGTCACCGAGGTCTCGGGCGGCCGCCACCGCGGCGTCGAGCACGTCGACGACCCGCTCACCCATCGCGAGGAACTCGGCTTCCGCGTGCTCGCGCAGCACCGTGGCGCGCTCGCGGACGCCGAGCCGGTCCAGGTGGGGCCACACCGCCCGGAAGTGTCCCGCGGCCTCACGGTGGCTGCGGACGGCGGCGGCGGCCCGTGCCGCCGTCGGAGCCCACCGCAGCAGGGCGTCGACGTCCCCGAGCCGCTCCGCGTGGTGGGCCGCCAGCGTCGCGTCCCGGTCCGAGGCCGCGTGGTTCAGCAGGACCCGGGAGAGGTCCGCGCGGGCCCCGCTGCCCAGCGACGACTCCCAGCCCCGGCGGGCGATCTCGTGGTGGAAGCGGACGAGACCGTCCACCGCTCGGAGCAGACCGGCCCGGTGCGCGGAGTCGAGTGCGGCACCGGTCCCGGCGCCGAGCTCGTCCTCGAGAGTGGTTCGGGCCAGGGGCTCCGGTGAGAGCGAGACGAGGTCGACGAGCCGGCGCGCGTCGGGCGTCAGCCGGGCGCCGCGCGCCACGACGGCATCGCGCACCGACCCCGGCACCCCGCCCCCCACTGCCGTGTCGACCACCTCGCGGACGAAGAGCGCGTTCCCTCCCGTGAGGTGGAGCACCTCGACGGGGTCCCAGCCGGTGCCCTCGGCGAGACGGGAGACATCGTCCTCCCGCAGCGGGGGCACCCGGAGGCGGGTGACGTGGTCGGCCGGGAGGGCCCCCACGACGCGGCGCAGGGGATGGTCGACGTCGACGTCGCCGTCCCGGTAGGTGAGGACCAGCAGCGAGGACGTCGCGGTGATCCGACGCCCCAGGTGGAGCACGAGGTCGAGCGTCGCCTCGTCGGCCCAGTGCAGGTCCTCCAGCACGACGACGGCGGGCTCGGCCGCCAGCAGCGAACGCGTGGCGTCGAACACCTCGGCCCGGTCGCCGGACCGCAGGGCCGCCGACAGCGCCGGCTCGGTGCGGGCGAGGTCCCAGACGGGCCCGAGCGCCTGGGGCACGAGCAGGTCGTCGCAGGCCCCCATCCGGAAGTGCGGGTCGTCGCCGAGGGCCTCGTGGACCAGCCGTGTCTTCCCCGCGCCGGCCTCTCCGCGCAGCAGGACGATGCGTCCACCCTCGCTCGCCGCGCGCTCCCGCTCGCCGGCGAGGGCCCGGCGAAGGTCGTCGCGGCCCACGAACGGCGAGCCGGTGTCACCACCCGACACGGAGAGCACCTCCCTCACGGATGCGGGGACGCTACCAAGGAGCCGGGCGACTGGAGCGGAGCCGGTCGGGGCCGGGGTCGCTGTGCGGGAACCTGCGGCGCGCCCGGCGCCCCCGGGCGTACCGTTCCCCCAGGACGAGCCTCGGAGAGGATGGCGCAGGTGGCGACGGAGCTGTCACGCACCGGGCGGCCCGTCCCGGTGCCCCGCCCGGGGCCCCGGGCGAGGCTGGCGCTCGATGCTGCGGTCGGCTCGGTCGGGTTCGCCGTCGGTGCCGCACTCGCCGTCGCACGCGGTGGCGCCCGCTTGGCCTCACCCGTGGCGCGGGTCCTGTGGGCCCCGCCGCTGGTCCCGCGGGGACTGCAGCCCCGCTCGATGGTGTACGCCGTCGCCTACGCGGGCCGCACCGACCGTGAGCTGCTCGCCCGGCGGCTGGCCGTCGCACTCGACGCGTGGACGCCGGCTGTCGTCGAGGCACTGGTCGCCCGGCTGGACCTGACCCGTATCGTCGCCGAGCACGTCGACCTCGACGCGCTCGTCGCCACGGTCGACCTGGACGGGGCCGTCGCCCGCGTCGACCTGGACGGGGCCGTCGCCCGCGTCGACCTCGACGCGATCATCGATCGGATCGACCTCGACGGCATCGCCGCCGCGCTCGACGTCGACGCGGTGGTGGCCCGGGTGGACCTCGAGGCGATCATCGATCGGATCGACGTCGACGGCATCGTCGCGGAGGCCGACCTCGACGCCGTCGTCGAGCGCCTCGACCTCGACGCGATCGCGACCCGGCTCGACGTCGACGCGGTCGTGGCCCGGGTGGACCTCGACGCGATCCTCGACCGGATCGACCTCGTCGCGATCGTCGGGGAGGTGCTCGACGAGCTCGACCTCCCGGCGATCATCCGCGACTCGACCGGGTCGATGGCCTCCGAGACGGTTCGTGGGGTCCGGATGACTGGCATCTCCGCCGACGACGCCATTTCTCGCGCGGTCGACCGGGCGCTCTTCCGGCGGCGTCGCCGGCTGCCGGGCGGGGAGGAGGGCCCGTGAGCAACCACGAGATCTCACCGGTGCCCCGCGCGGCCAGGCCGTACCAGGGCACACCGGCCGGCGTGGTGACCCGCGTGGCCGCGAACGTCATCGACGGCCTCGTCGTCGGGGTCGTCCTCGGCCTCGGGTACGCGGGCTGGACCAGCCTGGTGTTCCTGCTCGACCCGCGGGACTTCAGCTTCCCCTCACCCGGTTTCCTCTTCTCCCTCACCGCGGGGATGGTGGTCTCGATTGCCTACTGCTGGCTCGCGTGGTGGCTCGGGGGTCGCACGTACGGCGGGCACGTCATGGGCCTGCGGGTCCTCGGCCGGCGCGGTCACCGTCTGGGCCCGCTGCGCTCCCTGGCCCGGGCCGCCTTCTGCATCTTCTTTCCCATCGGCCTCTTCTGGTGCGTCGTGAGCCCGCACCGGCGCTCGGTGCAGGACACGGTCCTGTGGACCTCCGTGGTGTATGACTGGCGGCCCCGAACCCAGGCGGAGACCGGCGGCGAGCAGCCGGTCAGCCCACCTGCAGCGCACTGACCCGCCACGTGCCGTCCTGGCCGACGAGCCGCACTGCCACGGCCCGTACCCGCGGGCCGTGGCGGACGACGACGGCGGCCTCGGCGACGCCGTCGGCCGGCTCGCACACCCGGACCCGCTGCACGACCACCGGGTGACGGGTCCGCCCGGCGCGCCCCGCCGCAGCGCGCCGGGCCACGAGGGCCCCGCGGCGGGCCACGACGGTATAGACCTCCGGGGTCGTCCAGCGCACCATCTGGGGCGCGGGTCGCTGGCCGGTCATCACCTCGAGGAGGGAGCGGGTCAGCCGGGCCGCCCAGGGAGCGGGGTCGGGGAGGTCGCCGCGGCTGGTGCGCTGGGGGCCGAACAGCTGCTCGTCGGAGGCGCACTCGAAGTCGACCGCCAGAGCGTCCTGGACGTAGCGGGGGACTCGGGAGAGGGCCGCGCGGGCCTCGCGCCCGCGCCGCACCGCCTCGTCGAGCGGCAGGGCCGGCGGGAGCGACCGCACCGGGGGCGCGACGTGGAGCGACCCGGTGGTCACCGGGCTGGCTCCGGGCCGGGGGCGCGCAGGAGCTGCCCGGGACGGATGAGGTCCGGGTCGGGCCCGATGACCGCACGGTTCTCGGCGAACCAGCGCGGCCACTCCGCCGCGACCTCGCGGTCGGTGGCGCCCGGCCCGAGGTGCCGGGCCGCGATGACCCAGAGCGAGTCACCACGCCGCACGACCACGTGGCCCTCCGCAGCGGACGGGGCGCGCGTCGGCGCGGCGGTGACGCGGGCGATGTCGGGCTGCGGGCGGACCCGCGGCGGCTCCGGAACCCAGCGCGGGTCGGGGTCGGGGGCCCACCGCGGGTCCGGTGGTGTGGGCGCCGAGCCCGTCGTGGCCGCGTGCGCCGTCGCCCGTGCCGTCGTGGCACCGGCTGCCGCCACCGCTGGTGCCGTGCCGAGCCCCACGCCCAGCCCGGCGCCGAGCAGCATCCCGGCCGCACGGCGCAGCAGCCGCGGCGTCACGGCGCGCGAGGCGGCCGTGGCCGCGGTTCCCACGGCTCCCGGTACCCGGGCGAGGGTCTCGAGGGCGATGCCGAGGGCGAACCACCCGACGATCAGGACCGCGACGCCGGCGGCGATCGCGACGAGGACCGAGGCCGTCGGCAGGACCGTCCCGCGGGCAGCCTCTGCCGCGGTGGCGCGCACGAGGCCGGCGAGCCACCGGACGAGTACCGCGGCGCCGACGAGGACGGTCGTGGCGCGGAGGGCACGGAGGCTCGGTGGTCCTTTGATGTCGTTTGATGACATTTGCATGAGTTAGACGCTATTCGCCTCGACTGGATGCGGCAAACCGGCCCTGTGGATAGGCTCGCCGGGTGAGGTGGGAGGGACTCTTCGCGGACCTCGAGGGGCAGTTCGCGGCCGAGGAGCGCCGCGAGCTCGACAGCGAGGTGGCCGAGCGGACCCGGCGCGAGCGTGCGCTCGTCGGACTCGCCGCGAGGCTCGCCGCCTCGATGGGGAGGCGGCTCGTCGTGGTCCTCGCCGGTGGCCGACAGGTCTCCGGCACCCTCGTCGACCACGGCGAGGGCTGGCTGCTGCTGTCGGGCCCGGGTGTGGGCGGCCGTGAGGTCCTCGTCGTGGTCGAGGGCCTCGTCTCGCTGACCGGTCTCGCCCCGGGGGCCGAGCCGGCCCGGACCGCGCGCCGCTTCGGTCTCGGCTACGCGCTGCGCGTGCTGGCCCGGGACCGCGCCACGGTCGCCCTGCACCTCGTCGGTGGGGGCGAGCTCGTCGGGACGATCGACCTCGTCGGCTCCGACCACGTGGGCCTCGCCGAGCACGCGGAGGGCGAGCCGCGGCGGCGCGGGAACGTGCGGCGGCTCGTCACCATCCGGACGGCGGCCCTCCTCACGGTCGAGTCGCGGGGCTGACCCCCTCAGCGCTCCTCGGGGGAGGCCGCCTCGCCGTCGCGGTCGGTGCGGGTGGCGACGAAGTCGCGGGTCTCGGCGTACATCCGCTGGATGTAGCTCTCGAGCTCGGTCGTCTCGACCCGCCACTGGCCGCGACCGCCCACCTTGATGGCGGGCAGGTCGCCGCTGCGGACGAGGGCGTACGCCTGCGCCGCGGAGATGTCGAGGATCTCGGACACCTCGGTCAGAGGGATGAACCGGCGGGCCACGCCGCCAGTGTGCCACCCCCGCAGCGCCGCTCGTCGGTGCCCGTCCACAGGTCCGGCGCTCGGGAGGCGAGGCCCGCCGAGCTGGTCGAGAATCGCCTCATGAGCGACCTCCCGGCCCCGGCGGCCTCACGGATCCGCGCCCCGTCGTGGCGTGACTCGCGGCTGCTCGTCGGCGTCCTCCTCGTCCTGGTGTCCACCGTGGCCGGGGCGGTCGTCGTCGCCCGGGCCGACGACCGGCTCCCCGTCTACGCCGCCTCCCGGTCGGTCGTGCCGGGCCAGCCGCTGACCGCAGCCGACGTCACCGTCATCCGGGCGAGGATCGGCGACGGTGCCGGCGCCTACCTGCCCGCTGACCAGCCCCTGCCTGCTGACGCGTACGCCCTGCGCGAGGTGCGCCGCGGCGAGCTCATCCCGGCGGCGAGCGTCGGCGGGCCGGCCGACGTCGGGGTCCAGCAGCTCTCCCTCCTCGTCGACTCCACCTCCGCGGCCGCCCTGGGATCCGGCTCGGTGGTCGACATCTACGTCAACCGCCCCGAGGAGGGGTCGGACGGCGTCGGTGTCGCGCGCCTCCGGGGCCCGGAGCGGGTCCTCGAGGGGGTCTCGGTCGTGCGCGTCGCGGGGGAGGACGCGGTGCTCGGGAGCGCTGCCGACACCCGCGCGGTCCAGGTCATGGTGCCCCGCGAAGCGGTCCGCGACCTCGTCGCCGACGTCGACGTCGGCGCCCGCATCACCCTCGTCCCCGTCCCGGGCGGGGTGGCGGGGGCGCGCTCGTGACCACGGTCGTCACCGCGGTGACGCACCGGCACGAGGCCGCGTTCGTCGAGGTCCTGGGGGCCGCACCGGAGCTCTCCCTCGTCCGGCGCTGCGCCGACCTGGCCGAGCTGCTGTCGGCCGGGGCGGCCGGGGTCGCCCGGGTGGCGGTCCTCTCGCCCGACCTGCGTGGGCTCGACCGTGACGCGCTGCGCCACCTCGCCGGCCACGGCGTGCGGGTGGCCGGTCTCGTGGCGGCGGACGACGAGGAGGGCGAGCGCCGCCTGCGGCAGCTGGGGGTCACCACCGTGCTCCACCCGGGCGGCGACGCAGGGGCGGTGGGGGAGGCGCTGGCCCGACTCGGCGGGGAGGCCGCCGGTGGCACCGCCGATGAGGGCGGGGCGCGACCTCCGCACGAGCCCTCGCTGCCCCCGGACGAGGACGGGGTGGTGGGGGCGTCTCCGGTCACCGTGGTCTGGGGTCCGGCCGGGGCGCCGGGGCGCACGACCGTGGCCGTCACGCTCGCCGCGCAGCTCGCCGGTGGGGGAGTGCGCACCCTGCTCGTCGACCTCGACACGTGGGGCGCCAGCGTGGCCCAGGTCCTCGGCCTCGTCGACGAGGCACCCGGCGTCGCCGCGGCTGCCCGCGCCTCGGAGCAGGGCACCCTCGACGTGCCCGGGCTGGCGGCGCTCGCCCCCGAGGTCGTGCCGGGGCTGCGCGTCCTCACCGGGCTGCCGCGACCCGACCGCTGGCCCGAGCTGCGCACGGCCGCCGTCGAGGACGTGCTACGGCTGGCGCGCTCTGTCGCCGATCACGTCGTCGTCGACGCCGGGTTCGCCGTGGAGGACGACGAGGAGCTCAGCTACGACACCCTGGCCCCGCGCCGGAACGCGGCGACCCTCACCGCGATCGACGTCGCCGACCGCCTCGTGGTCGTCGGGGCTGCCGACCCCGTCGGCCTCCAGCGGCTGGTCCGGGCGGTCCAGGAGGTGGCCGTCCTGCCCGCGCCGACCCCACTCGTCGTCGTCAACAAGGTGCGGCCGTCCGTCGCGGGCGCGCGGCCCGAGCGGTCCATCCGCGAGGTGCTCGCGCGGTTCGCGGGCCTGGAGTCGGTGCGGTGCCTCCCGTGGGCCCCGACGGAGTGCGACGAGGCGCTGCTCGCCGGGCGGGCGCTCACCGAGATCCACCCCCGAGCGGCGTTCACCTTGGCCGTCGGCGGGCTCGCCGCCGAGGTCGACCCGCGTGCCTCCTCGTCGGTCAGCCGCGGTCGACGAGGCGGTCGACGACGTCGTGGAGGTGGTGACGGAATCGCGACAGCATCGCGCTCTCGTGCGGGGACAGGCGCCGTCCCGAGTGGTCGATGATCCCGGCGCGCACGAACGAGTGGCTCGTCCACACGATGGTGAAGACGAGCATGTCGACGTCGAGGTCCGCGGCCATGCCGGCCCGGTCGAGCACCAACCGGACGGCCGAGGAGACCTCGCGGACCAGCGGTCCGGCGTAGTCGGTCTCGATCTCCGCCACGTCGGCCCCGTCGCTGAGCCATCGCCGCATCCACAGCGCCGGCACGTGCGGGTTGGCGACGCAGAAGTCGAGGTAGGCGTCGACGAAGCCCCGCAGTGCAGCCCGGACCTCGGCGGGGTCGGGACCGGTCGCGGCGAGCTCGACGAGGGGTCCCGCCATCGCGTCCCGCTGGGCCTGGTGACCGAGCCGGACGACCTCGCGGTAGAGGTCCGGCTTGCCGCCGACGTGGTAGGCGACGGTCGCGATGTTGAGGCCGACGCTGTCGGCGATGGCCCGCGTGCTCGTCGCCTCGTACCCGCGCTCGGCGAACAGCTCGGTGGCCGCGCGCAGGATGCGGTCGCGGCTCGTCACGGTGTCGGTGGTCGTCGTCACGGACCTGATCGTAGGTGGGCGGTGAGCTCTCAGTCAATCACTTGACGGAGAGGGCGAGTTCAGGGCACACTCTTGGCAATCCCTCCATCGATTGATGGATTCATGCCTGCCCGTCCCCACACCCCGAGGAGCACTTCCGCATGCCCACCCCCACCCGTGTCGCCGTCATCGGCGCCGGCGCCGCCGGCCTTGCCGCCGCCAAGTCCCTGCTCGACGAGGGGCTCGACGTCGTCGTGCTCGAGAAGGGGGACCGCCCCGGTGGGCTCTGGGCCCAGGGCAACGCCAGTGGCCTGTCGCCCGCCTACGACACCCTCCACCTGAACACGAGCAAGGGTCGCACCGAGTTCGCCGACCTCCCGATGCCGGCCGAGTGGCCCGACTACCCCTCCGCGGCGAAGGTCGCCGGCTACCTCGCCGACTACGCCCGCACCTTCGGCGTCATCGAGCGGATCCGGTTCGGCACCGAGGTCGAGTCCGTCGTGCGCCGTGACACCGGCTGGGAGGTCACCGCCGTCGACGGCGCCCCCGAGCGGTTCGACGCCGTCGTCGTCGCCAACGGCCACAACTGGAGCCCCCGCTGGCCCGACCCCGCCTACCCCGGGCACTTCGACGGGGTACAGATGCACGCACACGACTACCGCGGTCCCGAGCAGCTGCGCGGCCGGAGGGTCCTCGTCGTCGGCATGGGCAACTCGGCGATGGACATCGCCGTCGACGCCTCGTACGCCGGCGCGGCCCCGGTGCTCCTCAGCGCGCGGCACGGTGCCCACATCGTCCCCAAGTACCTCTTCGGCCGGCCCGCGGACGCCACCGGCGGCGCCATCGCCCGCCTGCCCTGGCGGCTGCGCCAGCGGATCGCGGAGACCATGCTGCGCCTGGCCGTCGGCCGGCCCGAGCAGTACGGGCTCCCGGCCCCCGCGGGCGGGCTGTTCCAGAACCACCCGACCATCAGTGACTCGATCCTCCACCGGATCACCCACGGCGAGGTCCGCCCGAAGCCCGGCATCGAGCGCTTCGACGGCGACCGGGTCGTCTTCACCGACGGCAGCGTCGAGCAGGTGGACCTCATCGTGTGGGCCACCGGCTACCGGGTGAGCATCCCGTTCCTCGGCGAGGAGTGGCTCGGCGGCGACCCGGAGGCGATGCCCCTCTACAAGCGTGTCTTCCACCTCGAGGACCCGAGCCTCACCTTCGTCGGCCTCATGCAGTCGACCGGAGCCGCGCTGCCGGTCGTCGAGGCGCAGGCCAAGCTGGTCGCCGCCCACCTCGCCGGTCGCTACGCGCTTCCGTCCCGCGTCGAGCAGCAGCAGGCGGTCGACTCCGCCCTCGCCGCCGCCATCGAGCGCTGGGGTGCCAAGCGGCCGATGATGCGGATCGACTTCGACCACTTCGTCGCCGACCTGCCCAAGGAGGTCGCGGCCGGCGAGCGGCGCGCCCTCGACGGTGTCGCCACCTTCGCCCCCGCGCCGGTTGTGGAGGCACGCGCATGACCGCGCCGTCCCCGCTGACCCGCGTCCTCCGCGGTCACCGCAGCGCCGAGGGCCTGCGCGTCCTCGTCACCGGCGCCTCCGGCACGATCGGCCGCGAGCTCGCCCTGCGCCTCACCGCGATGGGCGCCCATGTCGTCGGCCTCGACGTCGCCCCGCGCGAGGACGACCCCATCGAGGTCCTCGCCTGCGACATCACCTCGGACGACGAGGCGGCGGCCGGCACCCTCACCGCCATCGCGATGCTCGGTGGCCTCGACGTCCTCGTCAACAACGCCGGGATCGGCGGCCCCGCGCCCGCCGAGCTCGCGCCGGGCGCCGAGGTGCTGCGCCAGCTCGACATCAACCTCCTCGGCACCTGGCGGGTCACCGCGGCCGCGGTGCCGGCGCTCGTGGAGTCGCGTGGACGGGTCGTCATGGTGACGAGCCGGATGGCGGTCATGCAGCTGCCCCTGGCGGCCGCCTACGGTGCCTCGAAACGGGCCATGGTCGCCTACGCGGACGCCCTGCGCCTCGAGCTCGGCACCCACGTGTCGGTCTCGTGCGTGTACCCGTCCGCGGTGCGCAGCCCCATCCACGACTCGACGACCGCCGCCGGCCTCTCCCTCGAGGGGATGAGCGTCTACGAGCCGCTCGACGGGGTCGTCGAGGCCATCCTCACCGCGGCGTTGTCGGTCCGGGCCCGCCGCGACGTCCCGACGACCCGACGGGGCGCGCTCGAGCTCTTCCTCGCCCGCCACCTGCCGGCCCTGACCGACCGGATCGTGGCCCGTACCCTCGCCGCCCGAGTCAGCGACGGTGCCTTCGGCGGGGCCGAGCTGGCCCGTGGCGTCGTCGAGCGGCACACCGCACCCGTCGGCGGCATCCGGTGACGGCTGCCGTCGAGGCCGGCATCGTCCAGGACGCCCCGGCCGCTCCGTCACGCCCCGGCGCCCGGGTCCTCTCGGCGTACGGCACCGGCTCGCTCGGGATGGGCGTCTGGATCACCGTCCCCGGCCTGCTCCTCCTCTACTTCCTCACCGACGTCCTCGCCGTCCCGGCCGCGCTCGCGGGGCTCACCCTGCTCCTGCCGAAGGTGGTCGACGTCGTCGTCCACCCGCTCCTCGGCACCCGGTCGGACCGGCGCGCGAGGCGGGTCGGTCACCGACGCGGGATGATGCGTGCCGGGCTCCTCCTCGGCGGCGCCCTCGTCGCGATGTTCTCGGTACCGGCGGCCCTCACCGGTGGTGCGGCCGCGCTCTGGGTCGGCGGCTGGTTCGTCGTCGGCAACCTGCTCTTCGCGATGTTCCAGGTGCCGTACCTGACGACGCCGTCGGACCTGCAGGTCGGCTACCACGAGCGCACCCGGGTCTTCATGTTCCGGATGCTGTTCCTCACCCTCGGACTGCTCGGGGCCGGAGTGTCCGCCCCCGCCCTCGTCGCGTCCGGCTCCCGTGGTGACTACACGACGATGGCGGCCGTCCTCGCCGTCGTCATGGTGGTCTCCGCAGCGGTCGCGCTGCGCGGCGTGCGGCGGCTCACCGAGGTGTCCGGCTTCACGGTTCCCGGTGCCGAGGAGCACCACACCGCACGGGGCGACCTGCGCGTCGCCTGGGCCGACCGCGACTTCCGGGCGCTCGTGGTGTCGTACATGTTCACGGGGATGACGACCCACCTCTTCCTCGCAGCGCTCCCGTACTACACCGCGTACGTCCTCGGCGACCCGCGGTACACCGCACTGCTCATGGGGCTCTTCCTCGGCCCCGCCGCGGTGACGGGTCCGCTCTGGCTGGCCGTCTCGCGCCGGATCGGCAAGCAGCGTGGTCTGCTCCTGGCCCAGGCGACGTTCGTCGTCGGCTCGCTGCTGCTGCTCGCCGGGGAGTCGGTCGGCGTCGCCGGCACGGCGGCCGTCGTCGCCGTCCTCGGCACGGCCTTCACCGGGCTCCAGCTGCTCGCCTTCTCCATGGTCCCTGACGCGGTCGCCGCCGCGGAGGCCGGCGGGGTGTCCAGTGCCGGTGCGTACACCGGCGTCTGGACCGCGACGGAGGCGACGAGCACCGCCATCGGTCCCTACCTGTACTCGGCCGCCCTGGCGCTCGGCGGCTTCGTGTCGAGCACCGCGGGCGAGCAGGTCTCCCAGCCGGGCTCGGCGATGACCGCGCTCCTGCTCGGCTTCACGGTGCTCCCCGCGGCGACGATGGCGCTGGCCCTGCTCGTCCAGCGCCGCTACCGCCTGGACGACCACGCGGCCCGCTCGTGACCGGCACGCTGCTCCCGCTGATCTCCCCGGAGTCGCTGGCCGTCGCCGCCGTCGCCGGGGGGGCGCTCGCGCAGTCGGCGACCGGGATGGGCTTCTCGCTCGTGGCGGCGCCGGCGCTCGTGGCGCTGCTCGGGCCACGCGACGGCGTGGCGACCGTGCTCGTGCTCGCGGTGCTCAGCTCGCTCGTTCCCCTGACACGCGACTGGCGGCACGGACGGCCGCGGGACGTCGCCCGCGTGCTCGTCCCGACCCTCGTCGCGACCCCCCTCATCGCGCTCGCGGTCCGTGGTGCCGACACGCGCTGGCTCGGGCTCGCTGCCGGCATCGGTGTGCTGCTGGGGGTGGCGCTGCTCGCCTCGGGGGTGCGCTCTGCCTGGCTGCAGCGCTCCGCCGGCGCGGCGACCGCGGGTGTCAGCAGCGCGGTCCTCGCCGTCGTCGGTGGAGTGGGCGGCCCACCGGTGGGTCTGTGGGCGGCGAACGCGGGTTGGTCCCCACGCTCCACCCGGGCGACGCTGCAGTCCTACCTCCTCGTCCAGAACCTCGTCACGGTCGCCGTCCTCGGGCTGGTCCGGCCGGACTGGCGGCTCGTCGCGGCGCTCGTCGTCGGTGGCGTCGTCGGGACCGTGCTCGCCCCTCGACTCCCGGCCGGGCTGGGGCGGGCCGGCGTGCTCGCCGTCTCGTTCGTCGGTGGCGTCGCGCTCGTCCTCGGGTCCGTCTGAGGCGCGGCGACGTCGCCGGGCACGAGCCGTGCTGCGCCGACGGTTCTGACACCATGGGTCCGTGGCAGACCGGCTCAGCTCGCTCGACGCGTCCTTCCTCCGCCTCGAGGACGAGGTGACACCGCTGCACGTGGGCTCGGTCATGGTCTTCGACGCACCCGACGGCGGGTTCGAGTACGAGCGCCTCGTCGCCCTGATCAGCGAGCGGATCGCGCACGTCCCCCGCTACCGCCAGCGGGTGCGCACGGTGCCCGGAGGCCTGGCCAACCCGGTCTGGGTCGACGACACGACCTTCGACATGAGCTACCACGTGCGACGCAGCGCCCTCCCGAGGCCGGGGTCCGACGAACAGCTCGAGGAGCTCGTCGCCCGTATCCAGCCCCGGCCGCTCGACCGCTCCCGCCCGCTCTGGGAGGTCTACCTCGTCGAGGGCCTGGCCGAGGACCGCTTCGCGATCATCACCAAGAGCCATCCGAGCCTCGTCGACGGCATCCACGCGGTCGACCTCAGCGGCGTCCTCCTCGACGGCAACCCGACGGTGTCCGACGGCGCGCTCCCGACGTGGCGGCCCCGCCCCGAGCCGACCGGCGCCGAGCTCGTCGTCGGGGCGCTCGCCGACGCGGTCCGCACGCCGAGCCAGGTCGTCGACACGGTGCAGCACGGCGTCGCCGACCTGACCAAGACCCTCGGGAAGGTCGCCTCGGTCGCCGGTGACGTCGTCTCGACGATCGCCCGGTTCTCGGCACGGCCCGCCCCGGAGTCCCCGCTCAACGTCCCGGTCGGCAGGGCGCGCCGCTACATCATGGTCGGCACCGACCTGGAGGACTACCGCAAGGTCCGGGCCCAGCTCGGCCGCGGCTCGTTCGCCGAGGAGGTGACCGTCAACGACGTCATCCTCGCGACGATCGCAGGTGCCTTCCGGTCCTGGCTGCTCACCCGTGGCGAGGCCGTCTACCCCGGCACCACGGTCCGGGCGATGGTGCCGGTCTCGGTCCTCGACGCCGACGACGGCAGCGAGGTGCCGCCCGGCGCCCAGGTGCAGGCGTGCTTCGTCGACCTGCCGGTCGGTGAGCCGGGACCGTCGATGCGGCTGCACCAGATCGCCTTCTCGATGCGTCAGCAGATGGAGTCCGGTACCCGGCGCGCGGCCGCCGCCGACACGCTGGCGGGCCTCGCCGGCTTCGCCCCGCCGACGATGCACGCGCTCGGCGCGCGGCTCGGCGGCATGGTCTCGCGCCGGCTCTTCAACGTCGTCATCACCAACGTGCCGGGCCCGCAGACCCCCCGGTACGCCGCCGGGGCGCGGATGGTCTCGACCTACCCCGTGATGCCGCTCGCCCCGAACATGGCCCTCTCGATCGGCCTGACATCGTACGACGGTGGCG
This sequence comes from uncultured Actinomycetota bacterium, assembly GCA_963730165.1. Classification (GTDB taxonomy): domain Bacteria; phylum Actinomycetota; class Actinomycetes; order Actinomycetales; family Dermatophilaceae; genus DASSQJ01. The sequence goes on along the minus strand of CAVSQS010000005.1, from coordinate 87,857 downwards.
TCCACTACGGCCTCTACGCCGACCGGGACGCCATGCCCGATGCCGACGTCCTCGGCCGGGGCGTGCTCGACGCGCTCGCCGAGCTGCTCCACGCCCCGCGCTCGGCGGCGCGATGAGGACGGAGGACCCCCGATGCCGCTGACCCGCGTCTACCTGCCCTTGACCGCGGCCGACCTCGACGCCCTCGCCGCCGGTGGCACGCTCGGGCCGGCCGTCCCCGCGCACGCGGTGACGCCGGCCCTGGGCCGGCCGGGCCTCACGACCGACGAGGAGGAGCTGGAGCACCTCGCCTGGGTCGACGCCACCGAGGAGGCGGGGGTGCTGGCGCCCGAGGGCGTGCGTCGGGTCGTCGGCGCCGCCGACGTCGACACCGAGGTCGTCGTGCACCCGACCGGGCCCGACCGGGCCTCGCGGGTCGAGCTCGTCGCGCCGGTGCGCCGCCGCGACGTCGTCTCCTTCCACGTCGACGAGGAGCCGGGCGCGAGCGAGCCCACCGACATGCTCTGGTACGACGTCACCGAGCTCGACGAGGTCCGCGCGCTCGTCGCCGGAGACTGATCCGTCACCCCGGGCGCACGCGGCTTGCGGGGCGTCTCGCCGGAGCGGAAGAGTGGGTGGCGTCCCGTCGTCGTGACCCGAGCGAGGAGCCCCACCCATGGACGCTGTGACCCACGTCCCCGCCCCCATCAACGAGCCGGTCCTCGACTACGCACCCGGCAGCCCGGAGCGCGCGGCGCTCGAGGTCGCCCTCGCCGACATCGGCGCCACCCATCGCGACCTGCCCCACACCATCGGCGGCAAGCGCGTCATGGGGGGTGGCGCGCGGATCGAGGTCCGCCAGCCGCACGCGCACCGCAAGGTCCTCGGCACGATGCGCAACGCGACGAAGAAGGACGCCGCGGCCGCCGTCGACGCCGCGGTCACCGCCGCCCCGGCGTGGCGGGACCTCTCGTTCGACGACCGGGCCGCGGTCATCCTCAGGGCTGCCGACCTCCTCGCCGGGCCGTGGCGCCCCCGGATCAACGCCGCGACGATGCTCGGGCAGTCCAAGACGGCCTACCAGGCCGAGATCGACGCCGCGTGCGAGCTCATCGACTTCTGGCGCTTCAACGTCCACTTCGCCCGCCAGATCATGGAGGAGCAGCCGCCGGCCAACTCCCGCGGCCTGTGGAACCGCAGTGACCACCGCTCGCTCGAGGGCGTGGTCTACGCCGTCACGCCGTTCAACTTCACGGCCATCGCGGGCAACCTCCCGACCGCGCCCGCCCTCATGGGCAACACCGTCGTGTGGAAGCCGTCACCGACCCAGACCCTCGCGGCCCAGCTGACGATGGAGCTGCTCGAGGAGGCCGGGATGCCGCCGGGGGTCATCAACCTCGTCACCGGTGACGGCATCGCCGTCTCCGACGTCGTGCTCGGCCATCCCGAGTTCGCCGGCCTGCACTTCACCGGCTCGACGGCGACCTTCCAGCACCTGTGGCGCCAGATCGGCGAGAACCTCACGAGCTACCGCCACTACCCGCGCATCGTCGGCGAGACCGGCGGCAAGGACTTCGTCCTGGCCCACCCCAGCGCCGACGTCGACGTCCTGCGCACGGCCCTCATCCGCGGGGCGTTCGAGTTCCAGGGCCAGAAGTGCTCCGCCGCCTCGCGCGCCTACGTCCCCCGCTCGGTGTGGAAGCGGATGCGGGGCGACCTCGTCGCGCTGACCGAGGCGCTGGCCATGGGCGACGTCACCGACCTGTCGAACTTCATGGGGGCCGTCATCGACGAGCGTGCCTTCGCCAAGCACAAGGCGGCGATCGACCGGGCCCACGCGACGAGCCACCTCGAGGTCATCGCCGGCGGAACCTACGACGACTCGGAGGGGTGGTTCGTCCGCCCGACCATCGTCGAGAGCAGCGACCCCACCGACGAGATGTTCGCGACCGAGTACTTCGGCCCGGTCCTCGCCGTCCACGTCTTCCCCGACCGCCAGTACGACAAGGTCCTCGACCAGATGGAGTCCTTCGCCCCGTACGCGCTCACGGGGGCCGTCATCGCGACCGACCGGGCGGCCATCGCCGACGCGACGCACCGGCTGCGGTTCGCCGCCGGGAACTTCTACGTCAACGACAAGCCGACCGGCGCGGTCGTCGGCCAGCAGCCGTTCGGCGGGGGCCGGGCGTCGGGCACCAACGACAAGGCGGGCTCGGCCGCCAACCTCATGCGGTGGACCTCGACCCGGTCGATCAAGGAGAACTTCGTGCCGCCGACCGACCACACCTACCCCCACATGCGCTGACCGCCCGCCCGCCGGGTCGCGACGGGGGGTGGTGGCGCTCCCCGGCGCACCGAGTCCCCGGGGTGGGACGGGCCGGGTCAGCCGGTGAGGTGCTCGCGCAGCAGGCGGGTCTCGATGTCGATGGCGGTGTCGATCGGCCCGGCGGCCGCCCGCTCGATCCGGCCGCCGATGAGGGGGACGTTCGCGGTGAGCTCGGCCTCGAGGACCTGGAGCGTGCCGTCCCCGTCGGGCTCGAGGCGCAGGGTCCCCTTGAGGGTCAGCGGGGCGCCCCTGACGTGCATGTCGAGCGCCGACTCGCGGCTGCCGTCCGGGGCAAGGGTCGACCAGTCGTGCACTTCGACCACGACGAGGGTGTCGCCGACGAAGGAGCGGGCGACGTCGGGGAGGCCGTCGGAGGGCAGCTCGCGCTCCGTGCGCACGCGGGCGCCGGTCGCGCCGGGGTCGACCTGCACCGAGTGCTCGCCGCCGGCGGTGGTGGCGCGGCACTTGGCCTCCTGGAAGCCGGGGTCGGTGAGCACGGCGTAGACCTCCTCGGGGGTCCCACTCAGTGGCTCACGCCTCGTCACTCGCACGCTCGGTCCTCTCTGCCGGGGGTGTCTGGCGGTGATCCTCTCACCCGCGGCGCAGTGCGCGGGAGACCTCGGACAGCTCCGTCCTCGACTCGCGCAGCACCTCGAGCACCCAGCCCCGCCGTCGGGCGTGCAGGGTCCGCACCGTGTCGAGCTCGGCCTGCAGCCGCGCCGCCGTCTCGGCGCTCGCGGGCTCGCCGCCGGTGTCGGGGCTCTCCGTGAGGCCCTGGCCGGACACGACCCGGCCGTCACGCAGCGCGAGCCCGGCGTCCGCGGCGCGCTCCCGGACCCAGCGGGCCCGGGCCTGCAGCTCGGCGAGGTCGGTGGCATGGTCCTGCAGCACGGTCGCCATCCGCTCGAGCCCCGCCGACGTCGTCGCTGCGGCTGCCGCCATGGAAGCGCCGCGGCGCCGGGTCCTCGCCGAGGTCCGCCCCGGCCAGCCGTCCGCGACCTCGCCGAACGCCTCCGCGAGCGGCGGTGCCAGCCCGGCCACGCGGTCGGCCACACCGCGGACGGTGCTCGCACACGCCGACAGCGATGCCGGGTCGCCGGGAACGGTCGTCACGGCGCCATCCCCCGGGCGCCCGACCGCCCACCCGTCGCCGGCTCGGCCCCCGACCGCGACGCGGCGGGGCGCGCCAGCGAGGGGGCGAGGTCGTCGGCGACCTCCCCGAGTGCCCGGAGGGTGTCGGCGACCTGGTCGAGCCAGTCGTCGAGCACCCGCTGCGCTCGAGGCTCGCCCGTGACGACGAGGGCTGCCAGCACGTCGTCCTCGCCGGCGGCCACCGTGTCGCGGAGCGTGTCGAGCTGCGCCAGGGCCACACGGGCGCGGGTGGGGTCCGGGCCGAGGGGCACCCGGCCACTCTAGGGGCGGGGGACCCGCCCGGCGTCGGGTTACCCACAGCCGGAGGGCGACCGGGGTGCCGGGGCGTAGATTCGCCGCGTGGCACCGTCGACCCCTGGACCGCGCCGGTCGCCCGGCCCCAGCCCGTCGACGTCGCCCGGCGAGGATGCCGTGCGCCTGGCCTCGCTGCTCGTGGCCACCGACTCCGTCAACCCCGGCCTCGAGCCCGGTGCGGCCGGGGAGGCAACGGTCGTCGAGCTCCTCCGCGGTCGCCTCGAGGCCGCCGGCCTCACCACCGAGGTGGTCACCCCGGAGGGCCATCCCGACCGGCCGAGCCTGCTCGCCGCGACGCCCGCGGCCGACGGTGGGCCCACCGTCGTGCTGACCGGTCACCTCGACACCGTCGGGATCACCGGGATGCCGGAGCCCTTCTCGGCCCGGATCATGGACGGTCGGCTGCACGGACGGGGTGCCTGCGACATGAAGGGAGGCGTCGCCGCGCTCGTCGTGGCGGCCGAAGAGGTGACCCGCCGACGGGCTCCCCTGCGGGTCGTGCTCGCCCTCGTCGCCGACGAGGAGGACCGCAGCCTCGGCACGGAGGCCGTCATCCGCGCGCTGTCGCGGCTCGGCCTGCGTCCCGACGCGGCCCTCGTCGGCGAGCCGACCTGGCTCGCCCGCACGGCGTCCCTGCGTGGCTATGCGCTCACCGAGGTGACGTTCGCCGGCCGGGCCGCCCACTCCTCCCAGCCCGAGCTCGGCACCAACGCCGTCGCGCACCTCGGGCGGCTCCTCGGAGCGGTCGAGGAACGTCACCGCGAGGTGGCCCGCGCCGGGGGCGCCCTGCTCGTCACCGTCGCCGAGGGCGGCGACTCGCCGTTCGTCCTCGCCCGCACCGCCCGGGCCGTGGTCGAGCGCCGCACCGTGCCGGGCGAGCACGCGCGGGACGCGCTCGCCGAGGTCGAGTCGCTCCTCGCGTCCCTGCGGGCGGCCGACCCCGACGTCGACGCGACGGCACGGCTGCTCACCGCCCGCGAGGCGTGGCGGCTCGACGCCGAGGGTCCCGCCGCCCGGCTCGCCGACGCCCTCGACCGGGCCCTGGCCCGCACGGCGCCCGCCGGTGCCCGGCCGCCCGAGCCGTTCGACGCGCCCTACTGGATGGAGGCGCCCCTCTGGCAGGCGGCCGGCATCCCCGCGCTGGTCTGCGGCCCGGCAGGGGGCGGCCTGCACGCCGCGCACGAGTGGGTCGACCTCGACCAGGTCCGCCGGTACACGCAGGCGCTCGTCGACGTGCTCGTCGATGCGGCGGGGGAGGCCGGCCGTGGCCACTGACCCCCGGCATCTGCGCGGGGACGCCCCACTCCTCGACGCCTGGCTGCGCTTCCACGAGGAGCGGTCGACGCCGTTCACGATCCCCGGCCACAAGCACCGCCTCGACCTCGTCGGAGACGTCGTCGCCGGCGACGTCCCCCTCTACGCCGGCCTCGACACGATGAAGCTGAGCCGTGGCGTCCTCGCCGAGGCCGAGGACCGTGCGGCCGGTGCCTGGGGTGTCGACCACTGCCGGTTCTCGGTCGGCGGTTCCACCCACGGCAACCAGGCACTTGCGCTCGCCGTGGGCCGTCCCGGCGACCGTGTCGTCGTCGCCCGGACGCTGCACCGCTCGATGCTGCTCGGCCTCGTGCTGGCGGGGCTCTCCCCGGTGTGGGTCCGCCCAGAGGTCGACCCCGCCCACGGACTGCCCACGGGCGTTCGGCCCGAGGCCGTGGCGCGCGCCCTCGACGAGGCCCCGGACGCGGTCGCCGTCTTCGTCGGCGACCCGTCCTACGTCGGAACCGTCGGCGACGTCGCCGGTCTCGTCGCGACGACGCACGCCCACGGCGTGCCGCTCGTCGTCGACGCAGCCTGGGGCGCCCACCTCGGCTTCCATCCCGACCTGCCGCCGCACGCCCTCGCGCTCGGTGCGGACGCCATCGTCACGAGCGCCCACAAGTCACTGCCGGCGGCCTCGCAGGCCGCGCTGGTCCTCGCCCGGTCCGGCCGGGTGCCGCGCGCGCGGCTGGACGCCGCGGTCGAGGCGACGGCGACGACCAGCCCGCACGGCGGCATCCTCGCGAGCACGGACGCCGCCCGCGCGCTCCTCGAGCGGGACGGGGCCGTGCTCATCGGCCCGGTGCTCGACGGGGTGCGGATGGTCCGCGACCGGCTCGCCCGGGTCCCGGGGCTCACCGTGCTCGACGGGCCGGGCGTCGACCCGATGCGCGTCGTCGTCGCCCTGGGCGGGACCGGGGCCGACGGCAACGCCGTCGAGGCCGACCTGCTGGCGGCGGGGATGCCGGTCGAGATGGCCGACCGTGACACGGTCGTCGCCATGGTCACGCTCGCCGACACCCGGGCGGGCCTCGAGGAGCTCGCGGTCGCCCTCGTCGAGGCGGTGGAGAACCACCGGGGCCGACCCCGCCCGGTGGTCGCCTCGGGCGTGTGGGCCGTCGACCCCGTGCAGGCGACCTCCCCGCGCGAGGCCTTCTTCGCCGCGCGCGAGAGCGTCCCCGCCGAGCGCGCCGTCGGGCGGGTCAGCGCCGAGCTCGTCGCGCCCTACCCGCCCGGGGTGCCCGTGCTCGCCCCGGGTGAGGTCGTGACGCCGGAGGCGCTGGAGGCCCTGCGGGCCGCCCGGGCCGCAGGCAGCCGTATCGCGTACGCCGCTGACCCCTCGCTGCACACGCTCGACGTCGTCGTCGAGACCCCCCGCCGCCGCGCGGGAGCCGTGTCTGGCGGGTGAGACAACCGGCCCGCTCCCGCGTGCACCGAGGCCGACCGGGGTGGCTACTCTCGGATCGGGCACGACGGCGTGCCCCGCCGCACCCGGCGACCCCGACGAAGGAGTGCGACCGCACCATGTCGACCGTCCTGCCCGCCGCCCGCGAGGACGTCCTCGCCCCGATCGCCGAGGCGTTCGAGGAGCTGGCACCCGACGGATGGGGGCACGACTTCGTCGAGCGCTACTTCCGGCACGTCCCGCTCGACGAGCTCACCTCGCGCACCCCCGACATCTACGCCGGTGCCGCGCACAGCCACCTCGAGCTGGCCCGCAACCGTCCCTCCGGCACCGCCAAGGTGCGCGTCTACAACCCGAGCACCGAGGTCGACGGCTGGTCCAACCCGAGGACCATCATCCAGATCGTCACCGACGACATGCCTTTCCTCGTCGACTCGGTCACCGGCGCGCTCGTCGCCCACGGCATCGACATCCACCTCATCGTCCACCCGCAGCTCGTCGTCGTCCGCGACGCCGTCGGCAACCTCGAGCGGGTCGAGAACCGCGGCATCACCGGCAAGTTCCGGGCCGGCTCGGTCGGCGAGCTCGCCGAGTCGTGGATGCTGCTCTCGATCGACCGCGAGAGTGACGAGGAGCGTCGCGCCGAGCTCGAGCGCACGGTCCGGGAGGTCCTCGAGGACGTCCGGCAGGCCGTCGAGGACTGGCCGAAGATGCGCAGCCGCTGCCTCGTCATCGCCGCCGAGCTCGAGGGGGCCCCACCCGTGGGCGTCGACCCCGACGAGGTCGCCCTGGCCACCCGGTTCCTGCGGTGGATGGCCGACGACCACTTCACCTTCCTCGGCTCCCGTGACTACACCCTGAGCCGGACCGACGCGGGCGAGGTCATCACGGCCGTGACCGGGAGCGGCCTCGGGCTGCTGCGCGCCGACCCCCCGCTCGGCAAGGACCCCGACATCCTCTCGGACGAGGCGTCCCGGATGGCGCACGCCCGCCGACTGCTCGTCCTCACCAAGGCGAACTCGAGGTCGACGGTCCACCGCGTCGCGCACCTCGACTACGTCGGGGTCAAGACCTACGACGACCGAGGCGAGGTCGTCGGCGAGCGCCGTTTCCTCGGTCTGTACTCCTCCACCGCGTACACCGAGTCGGTGATGCGGGTGCCGCTCGTCGCCGAGAAGGTCCACGCGGTCCTCGAGCGCTCCGGTGTCGCGCCCGACAGCCACACCGGCAAGGACCTGCTCGGGGTGCTCGAGACCTACCCGCGCGACGAGCTGTTCCAGGCCGACGTCGACGCGCTCTACGAGACGGCCCTGGCCGTCACCCAGCTCCAGGAGCGCCGGCGCACGAAGCTGTTCGTCCGCGAGGACGACTTCGGCCGGTTCGTCTCCTGCCTCGTGTTCATCCCGCGCGACCGGTACAACACCGCGGTGCGTCTGCGGATGGCCGACATCCTCAAGGAGACCTTCGGCGGCGTCGACATCGAGTTCTCGGCCCGGGTCAGCGAGTCGGCACTCTCCCGGCTGCAGTTCGTCGTGCGGGTCCCACGCGGCGGACGCGTGCGCACCCTGGAGCCGGACGAGATCGAGGCCCTCGAGCAGCGCCTCGTCGAGGTGAGCCGCACCTGGCCCGACCGGCTCGGCGACGCACTGCGCGGCGCGTACGGCGAGGAGGAGGGCGACCGGCTGATGGACCGGTTCGGCCGCGCCTTCCCCACCGCGTACGAGGAGACCTTCACCGTCGTCCAGGGGATCGCCGACGTCCGGCACCTCGACCGACTCGGTGAGGACCGCGGGACCAGCGTCGCGCTGTACCGGCCGCTCGACGCGCCCGAGGACATCCGCCGGTTCAAGCTCTTCCGCGTCGACCCGCTCTCGCTCACCGACATCCTCCCGATCTTCAGCCACATGGGCGTCGAGGTCGTCGACGAGCAGCCGTTCGAGATCGAGCGCGCGGACGGGACGACGTTGCACGTCTACGACTTCGGCCTCCGGGTGCCCCAGGGCGAGCTCTGGGACGCCTGCCCGCACGACCGGCTCCGCGAGCTGTTCGAGGGGGCGGTCTCGGCCGTCTGGGAGCGCCGGGCCGAGTCCGACGGCTTCAACCAGCTGGTCCTGCGCGCACACCTGACCTGGCGCGAGGTCGTCGTGCTCCGGGCGGTCGCGAAGTACCTGCGCCAGACCCGGGCCACGTACTCCCAGGACTACCTCGAGGACGCCCTGGTCTCGCACCCGGCGGTCGCCCGCGACCTCGTCGAGCTGTGGGCCACCCGCTTCGACCCGGACCGTTTCGGCGGGAAGGCCGGCGAGGACCGCGAGGCGTCGGCGGCGGAGGTCGCCCAGCGGGTCCTCGATGCGCTCGACGAGGTCTCCAGCCTCGACCACGACCGGATCATCCGGGCCTTCCTCGGCGTCATCCGGGCCGGGCTGCGGACGAACTACTACCAGCCCGCCCGCGACGGTGCGCCGTTCCACCCCTACGTCTCGCTCAAGCTCGACCCCCGGCTCGTCCCCGACCTACCGGCGCCGCGGCCGCAGTTCGAGATCTGGGTCTACAGCCCCCGTGTCGAGGGGGTCCACCTGCGCTTCGGCCCGGTCGCGCGCGGGGGGCTGCGCTGGTCGGACCGCCGCGAGGACTTCCGCACCGAGATCCTCGGGCTCGTCAAGGCCCAGATGGTCAAGAACGCCGTCATCGTCCCGACCGGCTCCAAGGGTGGCTTCTACCCCAAGCAGCTGCCCGACTGGCAGGTCGACCGCGAGGGCTGGCTCGCCGAGGGGAAGACGGCCTACCGCTGCTTCATCTCGGCGCTGCTCGACGTCACCGACAACCGCGTCGCCGGCGACGTCGTCCCGCCCGAGCGGGTCGTCCGCCACGACGGCGACGACCCGTACCTCGTCGTCGCCGCCGACAAGGGCACCGCGACCTTCTCCGACATCGCCAACGAGGTGGCCCAGTCCTACGGCTTCTGGCTCGACGACGCCTTCGCCTCCGGCGGCTCCGCCGGCTACGACCACAAGGCGATGGGCATCACGGCCCGAGGCGCGTGGGAGTCGGTCAAGCGGCACTTCCGCGAGATGGGCATCGACACCCAGACCGAGGAGTTCACCGTCGTCGGCATCGGTGACATGAGCGGTGACGTGTTCGGCAACGGAATGCTGCTCTCGGAGCACATCCGCCTCGTCGCCGCCTTCGACCACCGGCACGTCTTCATCGACCCGACGCCGGACGCCGCCACCTCGTACGCGGAGCGCCGACGCCTCTTCGAGCTGCCGCGCTCGTCGTGGGGCGACTACGACCGCTCGCTCATCAGCGAGGGCGGCGGGGTCTTCCCACGGACGCAGAAGTCGATCGCCATCACCCCACAGATGTGCGAGGCGCTCGACATCGACGCGTCCGTGACGTCGATGACGCCGTCGGAGCTGATCCACGCGATCCTCCTCGCGCCCATCGACCTGCTGTGGAACGGCGGCATCGGGACCTACGTCAAGGCCTCCACCGAGGAGGACCTCGACATCGGCGACCGCGCCAACGACGCCATCCGGGTCGACGGCGACGAGCTCCGGGTGCGGGTCGTCGGCGAGGGCGGCAACCTCGGCCTGTCCCAGCTGGGCCGGATCGAGGCCGCCTTCCACGGCGTGCGGGTCAACACCGACGCCATCGACAACTCCGCCGGCGTCGACACCTCCGACCACGAGGTGAACATCAAGATCCTCCTCGGCGAGGTGGTCCGCGACGGTCGGCTGACCACGGAGCAGCGCAACGAGCTGCTCGCGTCGATGACCGACGACGTCGCGGAGCACGTGCTGCGCGACAACTACGAGCAGAACGTCCTGCTGGGCAACGCCCGCGCCCAGGAGCACATCATGGCGGCGGTTCACGAGCGCTTCATGCACTGGCTCGAGGACCGCGGCGACCTCGACCGCAACCTCGAGTTCCTCCCGAGCGACGCCGAGCTCGAGAAGCGCCACGCGGACGGGCTGGGCCTGAAGAGCCCGGAGTTCTCGGTGCTCGTCGCGTACGCCAAGCTCGCGCTCAAGCACGACATCCTCGAGAGCTCGATCCCCGACGACCCGTACTTCGAGTCGGTGCTCGCCGAGTACTTCCCCCCGGCGATCCGGGAGGCCTATGCCGACGAGCTGGCCTCGCACCCGCTGCGCCGACAGATCATCACGAACTCGATCGTCAACTCGATGGTCAACCGCGGCGGCATCACCTTCGCCTACCGGGCGCAGGAGGAGGCCGGCGCCGTCCCGGAACAGGTCACCCGGGCCTTCGTCGTGGCGCGCGAGGTGTTCGGGCTCGCCGACTACGTGCGGCGGGTCGAGGAGCTCGACAACCTCGTCCCCACCTCCGCGCAGACGGCGCTCTACCTCGAGTTCCGGCGGCTCCTCGACCGCACCGTGCGCTGGTTCCTCTCGGCGCGGCCCTCGACCCTCGACATCTCCGCCGAGGTCGGACGCTTCGCCGGTGTGGTGCACGAGCTCGCGCCGGCCATCCCCGGCCTGCTGCGCGGGGAGGAGCGCGAGCGGCTGGACCGGCGGGCCGGCGAGTTCGAGGTCTGCGGGGTGCCGGAGGACCTGGCCCTGCACGCGGCGAGCCTGCTCGACCAGTTCTCGCTGCTCGACATCGTCGACATCGCGACCGACACCGGGCGCGAGCCCACCGACGTCGCACCGCTGTACTACCTGATCTCCGAGCGGTTCGGCATCGACACGATGCTCGGGAAGGTGACGCGGCTGCCGCGCGAGGACCGGTGGGACGCGCTGGCCCGTGGCGCGCTGCGCGACGATCTGTACGTCGTGCTCGAGTCCCTGACCCGGTCGGTCATCGAGACGAGCGGCGCAGTCGGTGTCGAGGCGGACCCCCAGGCGCAGTGGGAGGCGTGGGAGGCCGCCAACCAGGACTCAGTCGGCCGGACCCGCGCGGCCCTGGCCGGCATCATCCGGCTCGACTCGCCGAACATCGCGGCGCTCTCGGTCGCCCTGCGGACGCTGCGCTCGGTGATCCGGGTCGGCGGCTCCTCCTGACCCCCCGGGGCGCGGGTTTATCGGGTCACCCGACAATCCGTCGCCCCGGCTTCTCGGGTCACCCGATACACCGGACGTCCACCCGGGAAGGCTTCCGGGGTGGACGTCCGGGTTCCGGGGGAGAGCGCCGCGGTTCGTACGGGGGAGCGGCGTCCCGGGTTCCGGGGGAGAGCGCCGCGGTTCGTACGGGGGAGCGGCGTCCCGGGCTCCGGGACGGTGACCTAGGCTTCGGCACCGTGACCACGCTCGCGGAGATGCTGCGGACGACGACCGACCTGACGCCCCCGGAGTCGGAGTGGCTGCACCTGCTCGTGGGGGACTGGCAACTGATCTCCGACCTGTCCTTCGCCGACCTCGTCCTGTGGGTGCGCGGCGGCATGGAGGGCTGGCGGGCCGTGGCGCACGTGCGCCCGAACACGGGGCCCATGGTCTTCTACGACGACATCGTCGGCCGGTCCTCGAGCCGTTCGCGGGCGCTGACGCTCGACACCGCGGCCAGGGAGCGGCGTGTCGTGGCCTCTCCGGTGCCGGCGATCCACGACGACATGTCGATCCGCGAGGATGCCGTACCCGTCCTGCGCGGCGACCGGGTCATCGGCGTCGTCACCCGGCACACGAACCTCACCGGGGGACGCACCCCGAGCCGTCTCGAGCTCACCTATCGCGACCTCGCGGACTCGATCCTGCGGATGCTGGCGGCGGGGGAGTTCCCGTCGCCGTCGGCCCCCACCGGGATGCGGAGGGGAGCCCCCCGGGTGGGGGACGGCGTCATCCACCTCGACGCCGAGGGTGTGGTGCTGTACGCGAGCCCCAACGCGGTCTCGGCGATCCACAGGATGGGGCACCGGGGAGACGTCGTCGGTGAGGTGCTGGCCAAGATCGTCGCCGACCTCGCGGCCGTCGGGGGGCAGAACGTCGACGAGTCGCTCGCGGTCGTCGTCATGGGGCGTGCCGCGTGGCGCACGGAGGTGGAGACCGCCAGCGCGACGGTGACGATGCGGGCCATCCCCTTGACCCTGGGCGGGACGCGCACCGGGGCCATGTTGCTCGTGCGTGACGTCTCCGAGCTGCGCCGGCGTGAGCTGGAGCTCCTCACCAAGGACGCGACGATCCGCGAGATCCACCACCGGGTGAAGAACAACCTGCAGACGGTGGCGGCGCTGCTGCGGCTGCAGGGCCGGCGGGTCCCGGAGGAGAACGCCAAGGCCGCGCTCGAGGAGGCCGTCAGGCGGGTGGCCACAATCGCACTCGTGCACGAGACCCTCTCCGCCGGCTTCGACGAGACCGTGAACTTCGACGAGATCGCCCTACGGGGCCTGCGTGCCGTGGTCGAGGTGGCCCGTCAGGAGCACCGGGTGGAGTCGACCTTCACCGGCTCCTTCGGGCGGGTGCGTGCGGAGGACGCGACGGCGCTGGCGATGATCATCTCCGAGCTCGTCCAGAACGCGGTCGAGCACGGGCTGTCGGACCGCGACGGCATGGTGAGCGTCACGGTGGACCGCCAGCCGGGGGAGGACGGCGACGACCTGACTGTGACGGTGGTCGACGACGGGAGGGGACTGCCTGCGGGGTTCCGACCAGTGCTCGCCGGCCTCGGCACCCGAATCGTGACGTCCTTCGTGCAGGACCTGCGCGGTCGCATCCGCTGGGAGAACGGAGAGCCGACCGGCACCAAGGTCGAGTTCAACGCCAAGCTGCGCCCGGTGGGCCGCTGAGCCCCCTCGCACACGATCGCGCCCCGGCGGACCAGATGATCGGCCGGGGCGCGACGGCGATGGTGCTCGGGGTCAGCCGGCCCTGCGGGCGCGGGCGTTGCGACGCTTGAGGGCGCGGCGCTCGTCCTCGGACATGCCGCCCCAGACGCCGGCGTCCTGGCCGGACTCGATGGCCCACTTCAGGCAGGTGTCGATGACCTCGCACCGGCGGCACACGGCCTTGGCCTCCTCGATCTGAGCGATCGCCGGGCCGGTGTTCCCGATGGGGAAGAACAGCTCGGGGTCCTCGTCGAGGCAGGCAGCGCGGTCGCGCCAGTCCATGGGATGGGCTCCTTGTCAGGGGTGGTGAAGCAGAAACGTACGGCTCCTGGAGAAGGTGATGCCGGAGCCGAGGGTTGCGCCCTTGCAGCCCTGTAACGGACGCGTTAAACACACACGTCCGTTGCGTAACTCTACCGTGACCGTCCTAATCGGACCAGTGGTGCACCGGGCGATTTCCGTTCAGGGGTGCGCCGACACACACGGCGCACCCCTGAACAACGGAGCAGGGGGCGGCCGGTGTTCCCGCCGGGCGTGTCGCGCCCCGGGGCCCGCACCGGGTGCCGGACGCCGTCGCCTACGCTGCCTCCCGTGGCCTCCGCTCCGTTCGGCACCCCACCGCCTGTGACGCGCGGGCCCAGGGTCCTCGCGGGCGTCTCGTGCGGACTGCAGTCCTTGGCGCTGCTCGGGTTCGCGGGCTTCTACCTCTACGAGCTGTCGCTGGGGGAGGGGAGCGACACCTCCCGGGTCGTCATGTCCGCCGTCGTCATCCTCCTGGGGGCGGCCGCACTCGGGGCGCTCGCCAGGGGGTGGTTCGGGGACGGTGGATGGCCTCGAACCCCGACCATCGTGTGGCACCTACTGCTGTTGCCGGTGGCCGTGAGCCTGTTCCAGGCCGGTCGCACCCTGCTCGCGTGGACGGTGCTGGTCGTCGCGGTGGCCACCTTCGGCGCTGCGCTGGCCGTGCGCCGCGAGCCGGACGAGGACAGGGACGCGGCCGCGGACGACTGACCCTCCCTGCGCCGGGGTGGGTGAGGTCAGGAGGCCCGGTCGGTGACCATGGGGGCGCCGTCGTCGAGCAGCACCTGGATGGGGACCGCCGCCCCCTCGACGACCACCACCCCGCGGCCGCGCCGCCGCTCCGATCCGACCGGGAGACGAACGCCGAGCACCTCGCCGTCGGAGGTGCCGGGCGAGAGGAGGAGGCCGCTGCCGAACCGGGCGACGTCCACGTCGAGACCCCGAAACCGCCCCACGAGCCGGCTTGTCGTGGTGGCGATGGCGACGGCCCCGCCGTCGCGGGCCGCGAGATCCGCGATCTCGCCCAGCACCGGCCGCATCGGCGAGTCGTCGAGCCGGTCGGCGTCGTCGACGAGGACCACGAGCGCCGGTTCAGCGCGCCGCAGCCGCACAAGGGCCTCGACGTCGTCAGGCCCCAGCACCACGACCCCGTCCGTCGGGGAGGACGTCGACTCCTTCGGCGCACGGGCCAGGACCAGGACCACGGGCCGCCCCGCGCGCCGGGCGGACTCGGCGAGCGCCAGCAGGGCGGTGGTCCGCCCCGACCGCGGAGGGCCTGCGACGAGCAAGCGGCCGGAGGTGGAGGCGGGTACCCACGACCAGGGCGCCCCCTCGGGAGCGGTGATGCCGAGGTACAACCCCCGATGCGGCATCCCTGCCGGGTGTGAAGGCGTGTCGAGATCCTGGCGCCGCACCAGGTCGGGAAGCGGGCGGTAGCGCCAGGGCGGGCGCGGCGCGCCGGCAGGATCGGCGTGGTGCGCCTCGGCGACATCGTCCGGGGAGGTCTCGACCACCTGCACCTCCCGGCAGTCGGGCAGGAGGATCCCCCGACCGCGAGGAGGGTCGAGCGGCAGGTCGCGGGTGCCGACTCCCGCGGTGGCAGCGTCCAGAGGGTCGATGCGACCCAGCAGCAGGGTCCGCCCACCGAGCGCGGACCACGCCGGTTGGGCGAGCCTGCGACCGCCCGCAACGATCGCAGTGAGCCCCACCGCGGCGCCGTCGCGCAGCAGCCGGGTCAGCCGCTCCGAGAGGGGGTCCGCGGACCGCGGGTCGTCCGCCTCGACGAGCTGGTCCCACCCGTCGACGACGAGCACCACCTCTGGCTCGGCCCGCGGGCCGCCGTCCGGGACCCGTCGCGCCGTCACCTCGTCGACGAGGTGCGAGACCACGGCGGCGCACGCCTCGCTCGACTCCACTCGGCACCAGGTGCCGACGTGGGGGACCCGTGCCAGGCTCTCCAGCGAACCGGTGGCGTCGATGACGTGAACGTGTACCGCGTCCGGTCCGCGGCCGGCGATCGCTGCGGCCACGAGAGCGCACACCGCCGTGGTCCGCCCGCTGAGCGGACGCCCCACGACGCGCCAGAGGACGCTCTCCCACGCGAGCGGGCGCCGGCGCTGGAGGTCGGGCTCGTCGACGAGGGCGACCACACCCGGCCCGGTGCCCTCCTCACCCGCTCGAAGGACCTCGGGAAGTGGCGGCAGCCACGGCGGCGCCGGGAGAGGGACCCGTCGAGCGCCCGCGGCGGCCGCCACCGCGGAGACGACCGCCGCGGTCTCGGCGCTGCGCTCGCGGGTCCGGGGACCGTCAGCGACTGCCGGCGCCGATGCAACGCGCGCGACGGTGAGCCCGGTCCCCTCCGGGGGTGGGGCGACGAGCGCGGCACGGAAGTCGGTGAGGGCGCCGTCGCTGCCGCGGGCGATGGCCCGGCCGGGGCAGCGCGGGTCGATGAGCGCCGCGTCCGGGGCCTCGATCACGTCGACGGAGTCGGTCCGGTCGCGGACGCGGAAGGCCACCCTGAGGTCGACGTTTGCCTGGATCTCGGCGGTGACAGTGCCGCCGGGTCGCTGGGTCGCGAGGACGAGATGGATGCCGAGAGAACGGCCCTGGGCGGCCAGCCGGACGAGGCCGCTGACGAACTCGGGGAGCTCGTCGACCAGGGCTCTGAGCTCGTCGACGACGAGGACGAGCCGGGGGAGGGGGGAGCGGCCGTCGAGCTCGCCCAGGTCGGCGGCGCCGGCGGCGGCGAGAACCTGCTCGCGGCGGCGGAGCTCGGCGCGCAGGGAGGTGAGCACCCTGCCGACGAGATGGTCGTCGAGATCGGTCACGAGACCCACGACGTGGGGGAGCCGGGCGCACGGCCCGAACGCCGCGCCGCCCTTGAAGTCGACGAGCAGCAACGACAGCCGCTCGGGTGGCAGCTCGAGGGCCAGCCCGGTCACGAGCGTCCGGAGGAACTCCGACTTCCCGGAGCCGGTGGTCCCCGCGACGAGCACGTGCGGCCCGTGCCGGGCCAGGTCGATGCGCTGGACGACGCGGCCCACCCTCCCCACCGCGGCCGACGGCTCGTGAGGGCCTTCGTCCCAGTGGCTCGCGATGCCGTCGGGTGACATCCGGTCGGCTCCGAGGAGGTCGGCGATCGTCAGGTCGTCGTCGCTCCCGCCGGGGCTCGGCGAGCCCGCACAGCGGAGAGGGGCGAGGGCACGGCTGACCCGCTCTGCCCACCAGTCGCCCACGCCGTCGAGCGTGACGGGTGACGGTGGACCCTCCGCTCCTGCGAGGTGGGCACGTCCGGTGGGCCCGATCATCAGGGTTGCCCCAGGGGTGTCCGGCAGCTCGGTCGGAGAGCATGCGAGGAGGATCGTGACATCGGCGAGGATCCCTGGCGCCGGTGCGTCGGCGGGGTCGTCGCCGTTCCGCACGACGTGGCACCGCACTGCTCCGGGGGCGGGACCCCGGCGTGCGTGGGGGACCCGCTGCCACTCGCCGAGGAGGCGCGGGTCGCTGGCCGACACGTGGAGCCGCTCGGGCGGCAGGCGGACGCAGAGCTGCCCGAGGAGCCAGTCGAGCACCTTCCGGGCCTGGGCCTCCGGCCCGACGACGGCCAGGCTCCCGACCTCGAGCAGGTCGATGGTGAGCGGCGCGTCCGCGAGGGCCGCCGACTCGCCGGAGCCGCCGGCCACCCACGACGTGCGCGAGGCGATCGCCGCGAGCCCGACCCGGACGGTGGGACCCGCGCCGCACCACAGCCCGGGCAGCCGGCGCTCTGCGCGGACCAGGATCACGTGGGGGTCCGGATGCCGGCGCTGCCGTTCATCCCGTTCGGCCTGGAGCGCGCTGGCGAGCCGTTGACGGGCGGCTGCCAGCGCCGTGGCGTGCTCCTCCCACGCCCGTCGTCGGCGTCGCCGTCCGCCCCATCGGTCGCCGAGGGCGCTGCCCATGACGGTGACGGGTCCGAGCAGCGCGAAGGCCAGCAGGTGCGCACCGAGGAACGCGGCGAGCACGAGCGCGACGGGCAGCGGCACCAGCGCGGCCAGCCACGGGATGCGCGGCGGTGGGGAGTCCTCCGGCTCGCGTGGTGCCGCCACCTCGACGGCGGGCGAGCCCTCGGGAGCCGAGGGTCCGATGGTGAGCAGCTCGGTGCCGTCGCCGGAGTGCGAGAGCGGGAGCCCGGGTGGTGGCCGTCGGCGCAGGGCCAGTGTGCTGTGGCCGGCCAGGATGGTCGACCGGGTGTCGACCGAGGCGGCGTCCTGGACCCGGCGACCATCGACGAGCACCCCGTTCGTCGCCCCGAGGTCGCGAATCCGGACGCCGGTGGCATCCACCACGACCTGCGCGTGGACGCGACTGAGGGCTGGGTCGTCCAGACGCATTCCCGCTCCGGGCCCACGGCCCACCTCGAAGCCCGGCGGGACCAAGGGCCGAGACCGGCCGGCGTCGGGGCCAGCGACGACGGCGAGCTCGAGCGCCGCGGGAGGGGCCAGCGCTCCGAGTGCAGCCGCCGTCGGTGCGATGACGAGCGAGACACCGTCGAGAAGTGGCGGGCGGCCGACGAGCGCGTCATCGGGTACCGGTCGCCCCGATGCCAGGAGGTGCGTGACCGGCCGACCCAGGTGATCAGCGAGGGCCGCCCGGAGGTCGGCCGTGGTGTGTTCGCCCGTCCAGCGCACGGTCAGCTCGACCGGCCGCGGTCGGCGGCGTGGCTCGTGCACGGTGACCCCCATCTCCATGTGGGCGACCGTAGGTGCCGCCGGCGACACCGGCCGTCGGTTGTCCACAGGTCCCGGGGGAGGGTGAGTCGCGGACGGGGCCGCCCGGCGGCCTGCGTGGCGCGCGGTGCTTCGTCGCTGACGAGGAACCGCCTCATCCGCCGGTCATTCGCTGAAATGGCGGTGCGATCTCGAGGTAATGGAGGGGAGCGCAGCGGACGCAACTCGGGAGGAGCCCGAGCCGCCCCGACGGCGATACGTCAGTGATCTGCGGAGCCGCCAGGCGCGACGGACGCGGGCGGCGGTCCTGGCGGTGGCCCACCGAATGCTCGTCGACCGCGGGTGGGCCGCGACGCGGGTTCGAGACATCGCCGAGGACGCGAATATCTCGCTGAAGACGATCTACGACACGTTCGGGTCGAAGGCAGAGCTGTTCAAGGCGGTCGTCGACGTGGCCGCGGTCGGTGACGACGAGCCGGTGGGGGCCATGGCGCGTGACCGGTTCGCGGCGCTGGCCGAGGGTGACCTTCCGCAGCCTGCCGCGGCCGGCGCGCGGCTGGCAGTCGAGGTGCACCGGCGCACGGTGGAGCTGATGCGGGTGTGGCGCACGGCCGCCGACACCGAGGCCGCGCCGGCGGAGGAGTTGACCGCCGAGATGGAGCGCCAGCGCCGGACTTCGTCGCCGGGATGGCGCTCATGGCCGGCCACGACCTGGAGCGTCAGCGCGCCGAGGGCCTGTGGGCAGTGATGACCGACCAGGGATACCGGCTGCTCGTGCGCCACGCCGGCTGGAGCGACGCGCAGTACGAACAGTGGATTGCCCACACCGTCACCCGGCTGCAGGGTCGTACCTCGAGCAATGCGGTTGGACGAGGGACCAGTCGGTCTGCACGGCGCGGAACGTCCGGCCTCGGGGCGGCTCAGCCGAAGGTGCCACCGATCCCACCCAGCAGATCCGCCGGGTTGATGCCGAGCCGATGGAGGAGGTCGGCATGCTCCTGGGTGTCGACCACCTCGGGGAGCTCTCGCTCCGCGAGGTCGGCGACGTCGTCCTCGTTCCGACCGCGAAGCTGGTCGATGATCTCCTGCCGGTCGATGTCCACCTGGCACTCCCTCCGACGTCGCGACAACGCGTCCAGCGTGCCTCTTCCACGCCATCGGCGGAAGCACGGCATCCTGCGCTTCGTCGCCCTCGTCCCCGACACGGGCGAAAGCCGGTGGTGTGCCCGCCGTCATCGCCGTAGCGTCCTGACCGTGCCGAACCCACCCATCGTGTCGCTGCGGCCCCGCACCGACGAAGACCTCGACCTGCTGTTCGAGACCGCCGCCGACCTGGACACCTGGGAGGAGCGGACATCGCACGCGCCGCGCCCCGTCACGAGGGACCGCTTCGACGCTCGACTCGCGCGCGCTGCCGACGACGAGGACCCCCGGGCCCCGGTGTTCTTCGTCGTCGACGTCGACGGCACAGCTGTCGGCAGTGCGACCCTGTTCGACGTCGACCTGCTCGCGCGTCACGCCGAGGCCGGGATCACCCTGGAACGGGGCGCCCGGGGTCGGGGGATCGGGACAGCCGCCATCAGCCAGCTCGTCGAGTTCGGGTTCGTGCGTCTCAACCTGCGCCGGATCCATCTTCAGGCGATCTCATCGAACATCGCCGCCATCCGCGCCTATGAGAAGGCGGGTTTCGTCGTGGAGGGACGTCAACGCCAGCACGCCTGGGTCCGTGGCGCCTACGAGGACGTCGTGCGCATGGGGATCCTGCGCTCGGAGCAGCGGACCTCCGAGCACCGACCCGGGTGATCGGGTCGTCGCCTGCTCACATCGCGATCCGCTGGTCGGGACTGCCTCGGGGAGTGCCTCTCTCGAGAGCGGGGGGTCGGCTCACCGGCGCTGGTGAGCGCAGCGAGGCTCTCGCTGATGAGCGGATGGGGGGCGACGCGTAGCCCGGCGCCAGGTGATCCACAGCGGACCCGACCTCGCGCAGCGCCGGCTCCGGGACCTCCTCGACCGCAGCTCATGACCACTCTTGGCGAAGTCGGGAAGCGGTAGCCCTCGCGGCCCGCCCCTGGTCAGAGCCAAGCACCGGGAGTGCCCGTTGGCCAGAGGCAGCGCCTTGTGGCGCACATTTGCGGGGTGGGACACTTCTCGTACCGCCCTGAGGGACAGCCCACGAAACGGAAGGGGGACCGCAATGTCGCGGACTCCGGAAGAGGTCTTTGCGCACCACGGCCAGGTACTGGGAGCCGGTGACCTGGAGGGCATCCTCGAGGATTACAGCGAGGACTCGCTGTTCATCGTGCAGGGGAAGGTCCTTCGGGGGCTGGAAGGGGCCCGGGAGGTGTTCACCCAGCTGCTCAGCGACGTCCCGAACGCCGAGTGGACCCTCTCCACGACGTTCGCCGACGACGTCCTGTACCTCGAGTGGGCCGCCTCCGGTGAGGGCTTCAAGGTCGACGACGGCATCGACACCTTCGTCTTCGCTGACGGCAAGATCCGCGTGCAGACCGTCGTCTACCACGTCCAGCACGTCTGAGCTGCCCAGCAAGCCGTCCACGGCAGCACGCCACCTGCGACGTGGTACCCAACTGGTATGCCGCGGTCAACGAGGTCGGGACGACGACAGACGGCGTGGATGCTGGGGTGCGCCCACCGCGGCGCCACCAGCCGGGGCGGACCGCCGAACCGCTCTCTTGCGTCGTCCGGGTCGCGCGTCGGTAGGTCACTTCGTTCTCATCTCCCCCTGCAGCGTCGCCTCGTCCACAGTTGTGCGCCGCTCGGGATGCGGCCGCCCCTCTGGCGGGGTTCCCTAGGGGCAGTGCACCGGGGAGGGGCCCGGCCGCTCGGGGAAGGGGGTCAGCCGTGGACGCCGTCGCCACGCTCGAGGGTGAGGTGCGCGAGCTCATCCGTCGCTCGGGTCTGGACCCGCAGCGTGACGAACCGGCGGTCCGACGCCTGGTGCACGATGCCGTCACCGACTACGACGAGCGCTCGATGCACGGTGGACTGCCCGTCCTGACCGATCCTGGTGCGACGTCGAAGGTGCTGTGGGACAACGTCGTCGGTTACGGTCCGTTGCAGCAGTACCTCGACGATCCCGGCATCGAGGAGATCCGAATCAAGCGGCGACTGATTCCCGGGTGCTCGCCCTCCGCGCTGCCGCCACCTCGTCCTCAGCTTGGTGGGCCATCCGCGGCCGGTTTCTGTCTTGCTCCACTTGGAGCGCGTGTCCCGCCGAGACATGGTCCGTCCCATGCGCCTACCACCAGCAACCCAGCGGGCTGACCTCGCTTCGAGTGGGTGCGTCGAGAAGGCCATGGTCGGCGCCTCCTGACGCGGTCGGCTACCTCTCGGGCACTGCGACGACCGCTCTCGCTGGAGGCAGCACCCGAAGGGGTGGCGGGGATTCGCCCGTCGTGGAGCACTGCATCGCCTGGGGCCAGCGCGGTCTGCGCTGGCCCCAGGCGATGCTGCTTTAGGCCCTCCGGGGCGCGAGGAGGGCCTACTTGATGTAGGCGGCCAGGGCGGTCTCGACGGCGGTGGAGACCGAGCTGGTTCCTCCGAGGATCTCGATGCGTGCGGGCTGGAGTCGGGTCAGCTCTGCGGCGACCTGCGAGGGGATGGAGGTGGGGGTGACCAGGAGGACGGGGCCGCCCTTGAGGCCTCCGGCGGGGCCGCCGGAGAGGGCGTCGGGGAAGTTCACTCCGGTGGCGACGTAGGCCACGGGGACGCCGGGGTCGAAGCTCGCGGCGCTGATCGCTGCGGAGGTGGCGTACCGGTTCGGGCCGGAGAGCCGGTCCACCGGGCCGGAGGTGTACCCGCCGAGGGCGGTCTCGACTGCGGTGGAGACCGAGCTGGTCCCGCCGAGGATGACGATCCGGCCGGGCTGGAGTCGGGTCAGCTCGGCGGCGACCTGCGAGGGGATGGAGGTGGGGGTGACCAGGAGGACGGGGCCGCCCTTGAGGCCTCCGGCGGGGCCGCCGGAGAGGGCGTCGGGGAAGTTCACTCCGGTGGCGACGTAGGCCACGGGGACGCCGGGGTCGAAGCTCGCGGCGCTGATCGCTGCCGAGGTGGCGTACCGGTTCGGGCCGGAGAGCCGGTCCACCGGGCCGGAGGTGTACCCGCCGAGGGCGGTCTCGACTGCGGTGGAGACCGAGCTGGTCCCGCCGAGGATCTCGATGCGTGCGGGCTGGAGTCGGGTCAGCTCGGCGGCGACCTCGGTGGGGATGGAGGTGGGGGTGACCAGGAGGACGGGGCCGCCCTTGATGCCCCCGGCGGGGCCGCCGGAGAGGGCGTCGGGGAAGTTGGTGCCGGTGGCGACGTAGGCCACGGGGACGCCGGGGTCGAAGCTCGCGGCGCTGATCGCTGCGGAGGTGGCGTACCGGTTCGGGCCGGAGATGCGGGCCACCGGGTCACAGAGCGCCGGCGCGGTCCACGTCGCGGAATCGGTTCCCCCAATGGCCCCGGTGGCCGTCAGCACGTAGGTGTGGCCGAAGATGATGTCCACCGCCACCAAGGCAGAATCGTTGGTCTGGCCCGCTGCATGTGGGACGACGGTGTCGATGAGCGTGGCCACGCCGCTGTCCACCAACGTCACGGTGATGTCCTGCGCCACAGGTCCGTTCGTGACGCTGAACGGCACGTCCTGAACCGACCCATTGTCGGGGTAGCACGCCGTGGGGCCAGCGAAGCTGACCGCCACCGTGGCCTGGGCGCCCGTGCTCACGCCGACCACCACGTTGAGGTCGCGTCCAACTTCGCTCTGGTCGCTGTTATTGCGCACGATGACGGTGTAGGTCCTGGCATCGAGCCCGGTCCCGGTGTAGGCGTTCCCTCCCGGCACGGTGATCTGGCCGAACCCGGCGAGGTCGGTCTGGTTGTAGATGCTCACGTCGTAGGTGCCGTCCGGGGCAGTCGTGGCCGTGACCGTGATGGCGCCGTCGGTAGTCGAGGCACCTGAGGCGTCTTGGACGGAGATCTCAAACCCAGGAATCGGGGGAGTAGCCGCGGAAGCCGAGGCCGAGAGCCCGCCGACGGTCGCAAACGCAGCAACCACAGCTGCGATGATCCACGCGGACAGACGCGCGGTTCGGGTTGTCACGGCGTCGCGGTGATCGGCTCGCTTCAATCTCAGCATCGTGTCAGCCTTTCGAGGGTTCTCCAGTCAGTGGCCGCCGTTCGACGTGGTCGGCCTGCCTTGTATCGACGTCCGTCAATTCGATAGTCGTGCGGGCCCCGGAGTCCATTCGTTGTGCAGCCCCCGGAGCCGAATGGGCTCAACTGCATCTGGACCCTACTGATGGCGCAGCTGGTCGGAGGGCCCCATCTCATCAAGCGGGCGATGATTCTCCGTTCATCGCCATTCCCTTGTCGTCCGTTCACCGAAGGAGGCCGATGCGGGGCACGCCTGTTGGCGCACGTAGTGGCTGTGGCCGCGCACGACGCAGCCGAGCGGCCCGTTCCACGGAATGGCTCCGTTGGGGATCTGCGCCTCCCCGCCGACACCCAGCCATCCACACAGGAAATGCACAAGAAGGCGTATCCAGCCGAGATTCCGCGCGTCCGCCGGATTTCGGTGAATGCGCGAGAGCGGGTCTACGTGGCCGACGGTCGAACCTTTGGTCGCCTGGTGAGACGGATTCTGTGAATCGGTCGGAATGGGGTGGCGCCCGTCTTGCGGTCGCAAGGGTGGCGGGGCGGGTTCTCGGTGGTGGTGGGGGTGGGGGGCGTTGGTGGCGTCGGTAGCGGTGGTGCTCGGTGGTGGGGGTGTTGCTGCGAGCGCCGCAGGGGGTGTGACCACCGTGGCCGGGGGTGGCGCCGGAGGTTGCCACGGTGGCCGGGTCGGTGGACCGGGTGTCGGGTCGGAACCGGTATGCGACGTCGGCGGCGATCAGCGCCGCGACGTTCGACCGGAGGGTGCCGGTGGCGTATGTGGCGACGGGGACGAGCTTCCCGGATGCGCTCTCGGGTGGTCCCGCGGGCGGGTCAAGGGCGGTCCGGTGCTGCTGGTGACGCCGACGTCGATCCCGTCCGTCGTCGCCGATGAGCTGACCCGGCTCAACCCTGGCCGGATCGTCATCCTCGGCGGCACCAGCTCCGTCTCCAACGGGGTCAAGGACGCGCTGGCGGGTTACATCTCCTAGCTCGAAGCCGTCTCAGCTGAGGTCCGACACTCCCGTGCGATAGCGCCTGCGACTCCGCCGTCGTCCTTGCAGTGCGGCGAGGGGATCCGAGGGTGCGGATTGGGCGCCTCGGCCGAGTCGTTCTGACGGCCACCGGCAAGGCTTGCCCTGGCGCCCGCCGCGCCGTGGGACCACTGGGGCTCTTGGGCCCCATGGTCCTCGTCCGTCGCTCCAGAGCCGCGTTGTCCACAGTCGTGCGCCGCTCGGGATGCGGCCGCCCCTCTGGTGGGGTTCCCTAGGGGCAGTGCACCGGGGAGGGGCCCGGCCGCTCGGGGAAGGGGGTCAGCCGTGGACGCCGTCGCCACGCTCGAGGGTGAGGTGCGCGAGCTCATCCGTCGCTCGGGTCTGGACCCGCAGCGTGACGAACCGGCGGTCCGACGCCTGGTGCACGATGCCGTCACCGATTACGACGAGCGCTCGATGCACGGTGGACTGCCCGTCCTGACCGATCCTGGTGCGACGTCGAAGGTGCTGTGGGACACCGTCGTCGGTTACGGTCCGTTGCAGCAGTACCTCGACGATCCCAGCATCGAGGAGATCTGGGTCAACGAGCCGTCTCGCGTCTTCGTCGCCCGTGACGGGGTGGCCGAGCTGACCACCACGCTCCTGACCCACGACCAGGTCCGGGACCTCGTCGAGCGGATGCTCAAGCCGTCCGGGCGGCGGGTCGACCTGTCCTCCCCGTTCGTCGACGCGGTGCTGCCTGACGGCAGCCGACTGCACGTCGTCATCCCCGACATCACGCGCGAGCACTGGTACGTCAACATCCGCAAGTTCGTCGTGAAGGCGGACACGATGGACGACCTGCTCCGGCTCGGCACGATCACACCGCAGGCCGCGCGCTTCCTCGATGCCGCCGTCGTGGCCGGCCTCAACATCCTGGTCGCCGGAGGCACCCAGGCGGGGAAGACGACCATGTTGAACTGCCTCGCGGCCGCCATTCCCGCGCGGGAGAGGGTCGTGACCTGCGAGGAGGTCTTCGAGCTGCGGATCCCTCACCGCGACGTGGCCTCCATGCAGTGTCGCCAGCCGTCCCTCGAGGGGACCGGGGAGGTGCCACTCCGCCGGCTCGTCAAGGAGGCCCTGCGGATGCGGCCGTCGCGCATCGTCGTGGGCGAGGTCCGGCAGGCGGAGAGTCTCGACCTGCTCATCGCCCTCAACTCGGGACTACCCGGGATGTGCACCGTCCACGCGAACAGTGCCCGTGAGGCGGTGACGAAGATGTGCACGCTGCCCCTCCTCGCCGGTGAGAACGTCGCGGCCCGCTTCGTCGTGCCGACGGTCGCGGCCTCCGTCGACCTCGTCGTCCATCTTTCCCTGGAGCGCGACGGCCGTCGGGTCGTCCGAGAAGTCGCCGCGGTGCCGGGTCGAGTGGAGGAGGACGTCGTCGAGATCGCCGACATCTTCGTCCGCCGCGACGGTGAGCTGCGGCGAGCCGACGGCTTCCCGCCGCACGCCGAGCGATTCGAGCGCGCGGGGTTCGACGTCGCGGCGCTGTTGACGCGGGAGCCGGCATGACGGGCCTCCTCGTCGGGCTCGGGGCGGGGACGGGGCTCTTCCTCGTCTGGTGGAGCTGCTGGGTGCCGTCCCCGCCGACACCAGAGCGTGCCCGCGGCCTCGGGCCGCTAAACCGGCTCGCCGACGACGTGGTCCAGGCAGGGTTCGCCGGGCTCGGCCTGCGGACCCTGCTCGGCGGGTGCGCGATGGCCGCACTCCTCGTCCTGGCCCTCGTGCACCTCACCGTGGGCGTCCTCCCCATCGCCGTGTGCTTCGCCGGCATGGCCGCTGCCGCGCCCATCGTGCTCGTCCGTCGCCGCGCGCGCCGTCGGCGGGCCCGTTTGCGCGACCTCTGGCCGGATGCCGTCGACAACATCGTCTCCGCGGTGAGGGCCGGGATGGCGCTACCGGAGGCGCTCAGCCAGCTGGGTGAGCGCGGTCCCGAGGAGCTTCGTGAGCCGTTTCGCCGATTCGCCGACGACTACCGGCTCTCGGGGCGGTTCGCCGACTGCCTCGACCGTCTCAAGGACCACCTCAGTGACCCGGTCGGCGACCGGCTCGTCGAGAGCCTGCGCATCGCCCGTGAGGTCGGCGGGAGCGACCTGGGGCACCTGCTCCGCACCCTGTCCGGCTTCCTGCGCGAGGACGCGCGGACCCGTGCCGAGCTCGAGGCGCGCCAGTCGTGGACCGTCAACGCCGCCCGCCTGGCCGCTGCGGCGCCGTGGATCGTGCTGGCCATGCTGTCGACCAACCCCGAGTCCGTGGCCGCCTACGCCTCCCCGCTCGGGGTGGCGATCCTCGGGGCGGGAGCCGGGGTCACCGCCGTGGCGTACTGGTCGATGATGCGGCTCGGTCGGCTGCCCGAGGACCGGCGGGTGCTCCGATGAGCCCGCTCGTCCGGGACGGGGCCCTGCTCGGTCTGTGCGCGGGAATGGGGCTCGCCCTCGTCTGGTCGCGCCTGCCCCGTCGGCGCCGGACCGGCCTGGCGGAGCGGGTCCTGCCGTACCTGCGCGACACGCCGGTTCCGTCGAGGCTGCTCGAGGAGCGCTCCGCAGCCTCCGGCGCGATCGGCATCCTCACCGCTCCGCTCCTGCGCGACCTGGGCCGTGGCGTGGAGCGCGTCATGGGAGGGAGGGTGACGGTCCGGAGCCGGCTGTTGCGTGCCGGAGCGGCTCCGGATGTGGATCGCTTCCGGGCCGAACAGGTGCTCTGGGGCATCGGCGGTGCGGTCCTCGGCGCGGCCTTCGGCGTCGCTGTGGCGCTGGCCCGTGGGTCGTCCGCGGTCCCTGTCGTCCTGCTGACCCTCACTGGGCTCGGTCTGGGCGTGGCCGGCCGCGACCACCTCCTGTCGGTGCGAGCGACGCGTCGCGAGCGGCGGATGCTCGCCGAGTTCCCGACGATCGCCGAGCTGCTCGCCCTCTCGGTCGGAGCCGGGGAGGGCGCCGTGGGGGCGCTGGACCGCGTCTGCCGGCTCTCCCGGGGTGAGTTGGCCGACGAGCTGAGGCGCTGCCTTGCCGACGCTCGGGCAGGGGCCAACCTCGTGACCGCGCTCCAGGGCCTCGCCGACCGCACCGGCGTGCCGAGCCTGCGGCGCTTCGTCGACGGCATCGTCGTCGCGGTGCAACGGGGCACCCCGCTCGCCGACGTGCTCCGTGCCCAGGCCCAGGACGTCCGGGAGGAGGGGCGACGGTCCCTCATGGAGGCGGGTGGGCGCAAGGAGATCCTCATGATGGTTCCCGTCGTCTTTCTGATCCTCCCCGTCACCGTGCTCTTCGCGGTGTTCCCGGGCTTCAGCTTCTTCCGCTTCTCCCTCTGACCACGTCACGGAAGGACCACCCATGAGATCGACGACGACGTTCCACGGACGTCCGATGTGCCGCCGGCCAGCCCGTCCGCGCGGCGCGCTCCGGCCCGACGAGCGGGGGGACGTCCCCGGGTGGGTCCTCATCACCCTGATGACGGCCGCGCTGGTCTCCGCGCTCTGGATCGTCGCCGAGGACCAGCTCGTCGCGCTCTTCACCGACGCGCTCGCCTCGGTCGGCGGCTGAGCCCGGTCGTGCGGCCGCGTCGGCAGGAGCGCGGCGCGGCGGTGCCCGACTTCGTGCTCGTCTCCGTGCTCGTGATCGTTCTGTTCCTGGCCGTCGTGCAGCTCGGCCTCGCGCTCTTCACGCGCAACCTCCTCATCTCGTGCGCGTCGGAGGGGGCCCGCTACGGGGCCCGTGCCGACGCGGACCCCGGGCTGGGCGCGGCTCGCGCGCGCGACCTCATCGCAGCCTCCCTCTCGCAGAGGTACGCGCGCAGTGTGACGGCCACCGAAGCCCGGGTCGCAGGGGTGCGCGTGGTCGAGGTGCGGATTGTCGCCCCGCTGCCCGTCCTCGGTCTCGTCGGCCCCGACGGCTCGCTTCACGTCACCGGCCGCGCCTTCGTGGAGGAGCAGTGAGGCGACGCAGCCCGCGGGACGAGCGCGGTAGCGCGATCGTCGAGTTCGTCGTCCTCGGGGTGCTGCTGCTCGTGCCGCTCGTCTACCTCGTGCTCGTGCTCGCCCGCGTCCAGGCCGGCGCGTTCGCCGTCGCCCAGGCGTCGCGTGAGGCGGGGCGTGCGTTCGTCACCGCCACCGACGGCCGGGCCGCAGAGGCCAGGGCCCGGGCCGCGGCGCAGATCAGCTTCGAGGACCACGACCTCGCCGACTCGGCACGGCTCACGCTGGCCTGCGACGGCAGCCCGTGCCTCCGGCCGGGTGGCCGGGTGAGCGCCACGGCGACGGTGACCGTCCCGCTCCCGCTCGTCCCGGCGTTCGCGCGCGAGGTGGCGCCACTCACGGTCCCGGTCACCGCCACCCACGTCTCGACCGTCGACCGCTTCCGAGGCACGCCGTGACGGGGCAGCGGGACGAGCGCGGCTCGATCAGTCTCTACCTGCTGGGTCTGGCCGTCATCGCCATGGTCCTCGTCGCGGGGACGGTCGCGGTCACCTCCGCCCACCTGGCGCGGATCCGGCTGCTCGACGTCGCGGACGGGGCCGCGCTCGAGGCCGCCAACGCCCTCGACGCCACGGCATACGACCGCGGACTCGGTGACGCCGTACCGCTGAGCGACGCCTCGGTGCGCGAGCGCGCCGCCGCCTACGTGGGCTCGGCCCGGCGACCGGGCGGGGTCAGCCGATGGCGGCTGGGCCCGCGCACCGGCAGCCCCGACGGGCGCACCGCGGTGGTCGCACTCATCGGCGAGGCGGAGCTGCCGATGGTGGGGTCGTTCCTGCGCGACCTCGGGGTCTCGATCACGATCTCGGTCACCTCAGCGGCCCGCTCCGACGTCCTGACCGCACCGTGACCACGACCCTTCGGCGCCGGGAGAGCCCCGTCCGACGCCGACACCCCGCCCCGCTGCCGGTGACCGGCGGGCATGTCCGATCTCACAGCCGCCGGCCCGCCCGGAACCCCTACGGTGGAGGGGGTGGACAGTGGGTCCACCCCGGCGCCGCGGGAGGCGTGATGGTCGAGAACCGGATGATCGACGTCGCCGGCCTGCAGGCCCTCATCGAGGCCCTGCACGACCGAGGTTTCACCGTCCTCGGACCCACGGTCCGCGGTGGTGCCGTCGTCACCGCACCACTCTCCGGCGTCGACGACCTGCCTCGGGGCGTCGGGGACGAGCAGGCCCCCGGCACCTACCGCGTGCGGGAGCGCACCGACGAGGCCTTCTTCGGCTTCGCCGCCGCCGCACAGGCCGCGAAGCCGGTCTTCTTCCCCGCCGACGAGCTGCTCTGGCGCGGCCACCGCCGCCCCGACCGCCGCGGCGCCGACCTCGAGCCCACCGACGAGGACGACACCGGCCGACGCGGGCCGTACGCGCTGATCGGTGTGCGCTCCTGCGACGTCGCCGCCGTCGGGATCCACGACACGGTCCTCACCGCGCGTCGGTTCACCGACCCGAGCTACTCCGCCCGGCGGGAGGGCGCCTTCGTCGTCGCCGTCGCCTGCGCCGACCCCGGCGGCACCTGCTTCTGCGCGTCGATGGGCACCGGCCCCAGGCCCGACCCCGAGCACGACGCGGTCGACCTCGTCCTCACCGAGCTCCTGGGCGGCGGGCACCGATTTCTCGTCGAGGTCGGGAGCGAGCGCGGCCGGGAGGTGCTGGAGGCGGTGCCGAGCGCACCACCCGCAGCGGAGGACCTCGCCGCCGCCGACGACGTCACCGCGCGGGCCATCCGTCGGATGGGCCGGCAGCTCGACACCCAGGGCCTCAAGGAGCTGCTCTACGCGAGCGTCGACAGTCCCCGGTGGAGCGAGGTGGCCACCCGGTGCCTCTCGTGCACCAACTGCACCCTCGTGTGCCCCACGTGCTTCTGCACCTCGATCGAGGACACCACCGACCTCGTCGGCGACCGGGTCGAGCGGCACCGGGTGTGGGACTCGTGCTTCACCTCCGCCTTCTCGTACATCCACGGCGGCACGGTGCGCGAGTCCTCCTCGTCGAGGTACCGCCAGTGGATGACGCACAAGCTGGCCGCGTGGCAGGACCAGTTCGGCAGCTCGGGCTGCGTCGGCTGCGGTCGCTGCATCACGTGGTGTCCGGTCGGGATCGACATCACCGAGGAGGCCGCGGTCCTGCGAGGGCTCCCCGGGTCGCACCAGCCGGAGCCCGTCGCCGCCGCGGGCCCGGGAGGCGAGTGAGGAGCCGTCGTGCGCACCATCGCGGAGTACCTGCCCCAGCACCCCTTCTTCCAGGGGCTCGACGAGTCGGTCGCCGGGCTCGTCGCCGGCTGCGCCCAGAACGTCCACTTCCGGCCGGGGGAGCACCTGTTCCACGAGGGTGACCCGGCCGACACCTTCTACGTCGTGCGGCACGGCCGGGTCAGCCTCGAGGTGCGGGCCGCCGCCGGGCCCGACGTCGTCGTGGACACGGTCCACGACGACGACGTCGTCGGCTGGTCCTGGCTCGTCCCGCCGTACCGCTGGATGTTCGACGCCTGCGCGACCGAGCAGACCAGCGCGATCGCCTTCGACGGCGCGTGCCTGCGGGCCAAGGCCGAGGAGGACCCCGCCGTCGGCTACGCACTCCTCCAGCGGGTGGTCACCGTGATGGCCGACCGGGTCCAGTCGGCCCGGGTGCGGCTGGTCGACCTCTACGGGGGAGCCGCATGAGCCTCCTCGCCGACCGCGGCCACGCCGCCGCCGACCCCTTCCGTCCCAGCCCGTACGTGGTCCGCCACCATCGGCAGGACACGCGCGACACCTACACGCTGGTCCTCGAGGCCGTCGACGGACCTCCCTTGGTCTTCCGGCCGGGGCAGTTCACGATGCTGCAGGCCTTCGGCGTCGGTGAGGCGCCGATCTCGATCAGCGGCGACCCGGCCCGCCCCGAGCGGCTCGAGCACACGATCCGCGACGTCGGGTCGGTCACCCGGGCGCTGGTGCGCTCGGTGCCGGGCACCGAGCTCGGCGTGCGCGGCCCGTTCGGCACCGGGTGGGAGGTCTCGGCGGGCCGGGGCGGCGACGTCGTCTTCGTCGCCGGCGGCATCGGCCTGGCCCCGCTGCGGCCGGCGATCATCGAGGTGTGCCGCGCCCGCGGCGACTACGGGCGGGTCCTCCTCCTCTACGGCGCCCGCACGCCGGAGGACATCCTCTTCGGCGACGACCTGCGCACGTGGGCGCAGGAGCACGGCATCGACGTCGAGGTGACCGTCGACAACGGACAGCACGCGTGGCGAGGGCGGGTCGGGCTCGTCACCCAGCTCGTCGCCCGCGGCGGGTTCGACGCGACGAACACCCTGGCGCTCGTCTGCGGACCCGAGGTGATGATGCGCTACGCCGCCGCGGCGCTGACCCAACGCGGGGTGCGGAAGGACAGGCTGCGCCTGTCGATGGAGCGCAACATGAAGTGCGGCATCGGGCTGTGCGGCCACTGCCAGTTGCGCGAGCACTTCGTCTGCGTCGACGGGCCGGTGCTCACCTACGACGTGCTCGAGCCGTTGATCACCAGGGCGGAGGTCTGACGATGACGGTCACCGACGGCCACCCCGTGCTCGGGCCCGGCGCCCGGCGGGCCCGGCCCACCCTCGCGGTGTGGAAGTTCGCCTCCTGCGACGGCTGTCAGTTGACCCTGCTCAACTGCGAGGACGAGCTGCTCGAGCTCGCCGGCGCGGTGCAGATCGCGTACTTCCCGGAGGCGACCCGCGCGGTCGTCGAGGGGCCCTACGACCTCTCCCTCGTCGAGGGGTCGGTCACCACCCCCGAGGACCTGGAGCGGATCCAGCAGATCCGTCGGATGAGCCGTCGCCTCGTCACCATCGGAGCGTGCGCGACCGCGGGCGGCATCCAGGCGCTGCGCAACTTCGCCGACGTCGCCGAGTTCCGCTCCGTCGTCTACGCCCACCCCGAGTACCTCTCGACCCTGGCGCGGTCCACCCCCATCTCGGCCCACGTCAGCGTCGACCTCGAGCTGCGCGGCTGCCCGGTCGACCGGGGCCAGCTCCTCGAGGTGCTCGCCGCGACCCTGCAGGACCGCGCGCCACGCATCGCCACCTCCAGCGTCTGCGTCGAGTGCAAGCGGCGCGGCACCGTCTGCGTCACGGTCGCCCACGGCACCCCGTGCCTGGGCCCGGTGACCCAGGCCGGGTGCGGCGCCCTGTGCCCCGCCTTCGACCGCGGCTGCTACGGGTGCTTCGGCCCGCAGGACTCGCCCAACACCTCCTCGCTGGCCGACCGGCTCCACGACCTGGGGCTCGAGGACCCGGATGTCATGCGGCTCTTCCGCACCTTCAACGCCGCGGCCGAGCCGTTCCGCCGCGAGAGCGAGCGGCACGAGAGCGCCGCGACCCCCGAGGAGACGCACCGATGACCCAGCAGACCGACGACGGCCGGCGCACCCTGCACGTCGGCACCCTCGCCCGGGTCGAGGGCGAGGGCGCCATGCACATCGAGTACCGCGACGGCGAGGTCGCCGACGTGCAGCTGCGCATCTACGAGCCGCCGCGCTTCTTCGAGGGCTTCCTCCGGGGCCGTGCCCACACCGAGCCGCCCGACATCACCGCGCGGATCTGCGGCATCTGCCCGGTCGCGTACCAGACGAGCTCCTGCTGGGCCGTCGAGGACGCCTGCGGGGTCGCGGTCACCGACGCGATCCGCGACCTGCGCCGTTTGCTGTACTGCGGCGAGTGGATCGAGAGCCACGCCCTGCACATCCACCTGCTTCACGCGCCCGACTTCCTCGGGTACGACGGCGCCATCGAGATGGCCCGTGACCACCCGGCCGCGGTCGAGCGGGGCCTGCGGATGAAGAAGGTCGGCAACGAGCTGATGGACGTGGTCGGCGGCCGCTCGGTGCACCCGGTGAACGTCCGGGTCGGCGGCTTCCACCGGATGCCGACCCGCGAGGAGCTGCTCGCGCTGCGCCCTCGGCTCGAGCGTGGCCTCGAGGACGCCCTGGCCACCGTCGACCTCGTGGCCGGCTTCGACTTCCCCGACCTCGAGCAGCCCTACGTCTACCTCGCTCTCCGACCCGAGCAGGGCTACCCGATCGAGGCGGGGCGCGTGGTCACCTCCGCCGGTGGCTCCTTCGACGTGCGCGACTTCACCCGCCACATCGAGGAGGTCCACGTGCCGCACTCCAACGCGCTGCACGCCCGGCTCGACGGCGCGGCGGAGCCCTACGTGGTGGGGCCGCTGGCGCGCTACTCGCTCAACGCCGACCGGCTCGGCGCCAACGCCCGTGAGGCCGCCGCTCGCGCAGGCCTGGGCCCGGTGTGCCGCAACCCGTTCCGGTCCATCATCGTCCGCGCGGTCGAGCTCGTCGAGGCCTTCGACGAGGCGCTGCGGCTCGTCGACGGGTGGCATGACGGCGCGGCTCCCAGCGTGGCCGTGCCGCCGCGGGCGGGGGAGGGGTTCGGGGCGAGCGAGGCCCCGAGGGGCGTGCTCTTCCACCGGTACGTGCTCGACGAGCAGGGGACGATCCGCGACGCGCAGATCGTGCCACCGACCTCGCAGAACCAACCGAGCATCGAGGCCGACCTGCGCACCCTCGTCGGCGCCTGGTCCGACCTCGACCAGCACGTGCTGACCCACCGCTGCGAGCAGGCCATCCGCAACTACGACCCGTGCATCTCCTGCGCGACCCACTTCCTCGACCTCACGGTGCACCGCGGGTGAGCATGCGCCCGGTGCTCGTCGTCGGGCTCGGCAATCCCGACCGGGGTGACGACGGGGTCGGCCCGGTGGTCGCGGGCCGGGTGGCGGCACTGACGGGGCCGGAGGTCGAGGTCGTCAGCCACGAGGACCCCACCGACCTCACCCTGCTCTGGGAGGGTCGGGAACTGGTGGTCGTCGTCGACGCCCTCCGCTCGGGGGTGGCGCCGGGCACCGTGCTCGTGCTGCGCACCGGAGCCGACCGGCCGCCGCTCGGTGAGGACGCGTGGGCACGCACGGGCCGCGGGGGCACGCACGCGTTCGGGCTGGTGAGCGCCGTCGAGCTCGGTCGGGCCCTCGGACGGCTCCCCCGGGAGGTCACCGTCGTGGGCGTCGAGGCCGGAAGCCTCGAGTACTGGCCGGGCCTCACCCCGGAAGTGGCGGCGGCCGTCCCGGCGGCAGCCGTCGCCGTGCTCGAGGCCATCTCGACGGCCGCGCGGGCACGAGCTTGCACCGATCCGACGCCACGCGCCTGAATGCGCGCCCGCGGGGCCACGAACCTGTGAGCATCAGCGCATGCGAGACGTGACCATCGCCCCGACGCCCCTCCAGCGGCTGAGCGCCTACCTCGATCCCGAGCGGTCCGACCGCCTCGGCGAGTACGCGGTGCGGGCACAGTCCCTGCTCGACGGGCGCCGGGTCTGGAACATCAACGCCACGGCGTCGGGAGGTGGGGTCGCGGAGATGCTCCAGGCACTCCTGGCCTACGGGCGGGGTGCCGGGGTGGACACGCGCTGGCTGGTGCTCGACGGCACGCCGGAGTTCTTCCAGTTCACCAAGCGCCTGCACAACCACCTCCACGGCGCCCCGGGTGACGGTGGTCCGGTCGGTGAGGCAGAGCGGTCGCGCTACGAGCAGGTGCTCGCACACAACCTGGAGGCACTGCGGGACCGGGTGCGGGAGCGAGACGTCGTGATCCTCCACGACCCGCAGACGGCCGGCCTCGCGGCGGGGTTGCGCGAGCTCGGCGTGCACGTCGTGTGGCGCTGCCACGTGGGGCGCGACGAGGCAACGGACCTGACCGACACCGGGTGGGCCTTCCTGCGCCCCTACGTCGAGGAGGCGGACGCCGTCGTCTTCTCACGGAGTGCCTTCGCCCCGTCGTGGGTGGATCCGGCGCGCCTCGTGGTCATCCCGCCGTCACTGGACCCCTTCAGCGCGAAGAACCACGAGCTGTCCGCCGCCGACGTCGCAACCGCCCTGCGGGTCGCCGGGCTCGTCGACATCGCGCACGACCACGGCAGCGTGTCCTTCGTGCGCCGCGACGGCACGGCCGGAACCGTCCGCCGGCACACGGGCCTGGTGGTCGGAGGAGCGGTCCCGGACGGCGCCCGGCTGGTGCTCCAGGTCAGCAGGTGGGACCGGTTGAAGGACATGGCGGGCGTGCTCACCTCCTTCGCCGACCACCTGCCGGGTCTACCCGAGGACGTCCACCTCATGCTCGTCGGGCCCGACGTGTCGGGGGTGAGCGACGACCCGGAGGGGCGCGAGGTCCTCGAGGACTGCGTCGCCGTCTGGCGCAACCAGCCCGCACCCGTGCAGCGTCGGATACACCTGTGCAGCCTGCCGATGGACGATGTCGACGAGAACGCCCACCTCGTCAACGCCCTTCAGCGTCACGCCACGGTGGTGGTCCAGAAGAGCCTCGTCGAGGGATTCGGTCTCACCGTGACGGAGCCCATGTGGAAGGGCAAGCCGGTCATCGCCTCGGGCGTGGGCGGCATCCAGGACCAGGTCGTGGACGGTGAGAGCGGCGTGCTGCTCGACGACCCGTACGACCTGGACGAGTTCGCCACCCAGCTGGGCCGGCTGCTCCGGGACCCTGTCCGGGCCGAGCGCCTGGGGCGGGGCGCCCGGGAGCGGGTCCGCACCCGCTTCCTCGGGGACCGCCACCTGATCCAGTACGTGGAGCTCTTCGCCGCCCTCGTCGAGGGGGACTGACCGGCTCGCGGAGGAAGCTCGCCACGACCCCGGCGCCCGTGGGCCGGGCGAGGAGCACGACCTCGAGGACCTCGGTGACCGGGCCCGGGAGGGCGCTGCGGCGACCCCTACCCGCCGATGAGCACCCGGCGCTCGCGGGCCTCGAGCCGGTCGAGCAGATCACCGCGGTCGAGGACCACGGGCCCGCAGTCGCACCAGGCGGGGACGCCCGCTTCCTCGCGGCCGGCGTCGAGCAGGTCGAGGTGCTCGGCCCGGGGGGCGCCGTGGTGCCCGGTGTCGACGAAGTCCTTCGACCCGTGCCCGTGCGATCCCGGATGGGTGACGATGACGGGGCCCACGCCGGTCTCGTACACCGCGGCGACGTGATGGCTGCGGTGGCACTGCACCGACATGAGCTCCGCCGTGGCGCGCCCCTCGCCCAACGCGTCGAGCGCCTCCTGCGCCCGCCGTTGCCTCAGCTGCGTCATGGTGGGCCCGCTGGCCATCTCCGGCCTCCTTCGTCGAGGCGTCGTCGTCACGTTCCCGACATCCCTCAGGCTACTCCGGGCGGCGCCGTCGGGGCGTGGCCTGCCTCACCCCGCCGGGCCTCGACGGGTGTGACGAAGCACCCTCTGGCACAGGGGGAGGGGCGCCGTTCGCCCTGTGGAGCGTGCGCCCCCGGAGGACTATTCTCGGAAGTGGGGGACCGGGTGGTTCCCCCACTCCCCAGGGAGGTGCGACAGCGCTCCCTCGAGGGGGCGCGGAAGAAGGTGTTCCCATGAGTCTGGTCAAGCGCGAGGCCGCGTGGCCGCTGGACCTGGTGCTGACCGAGGACCGCGTGGACCGGATGTTCCGTGACATGTTCCGCGGGTTCTTCGGCGAGGGCTGGGGCGACGGGCCTACCGGCACCACACCGATGAAGGTCGAGGAGTTCATCGAGGACGACACGATCGTCATCCGCGCCGAGCTGCCCGGCATCGACCCCGACAAGGACGTCGACATCACCGTGGCCGACGGCATCTTGCGCCTGATGGCGACCCGCGAGGAGCGCTCCGAGGAGGAGCGCCCCGAGGGCTACCGGTCCGAGTTCCACTACGGCAGCCTCCAGCGGAGCATCCGGCTGCCCGAGGGGGCGACGGCCGACGACATCACGGCGAGCTACCAGGACGGCATCCTCGAGGTGCGCGTCCCGGCTCCCCGGCACGTCGAGAAGCCGACCGCCAAGATCGCGATCACGCGCAGCTGAGTCCGCACCCGGACGGGACGCCGGAGGACCGGTGTCCCGTCCCGCTCGCGTAGGCTTGCCCCTCGTGGCTGTCGACTTCACCCAGGAGATCAAGGACCTGCGCTCGACCATGGCGTCGGTCCGTGAGGTCACCGACCTCACCAGGCTCGAGGAGCAGATCCGCGACTTCGAGCAGCAGGCAGCCGATCCCTCGCTGTGGGACGACCAGGAGCGTGCCCAGCAGGTGACCTCGGGGCTGTCCCGGGCCAAGGTCGAGCGCGACCGGGTCACGGGGATGGATGCTCGCATCGACGACCTCGAGGCCCTCGTCGAGCTCGGGCAGGAGGAGGACGACGCCGACACCATGGTCGAGGCCGAGCGTGAGCTCGCCGGACTGCGCAAGGCAGTGGGCGAGCTCGAGGTGCGCACCCTCCTCTCCGGTGAGTACGACGAGCGGGCGGCCGTCGTCACCATCCGGGCGGGCGCCGGGGGTGTGGACGCTGCCGACTTCGCCGAGATGCTCCTGCGCATGTACCTGCGCTGGGCCGAGCGGCACGGCTACCCGACCAAGGTCCTGGACACCTCCTACGCCGAGGAGGCCGGCCTGAAGTCCGCCACCTTCGAGGTCGACGTGCCGTACGCCTACGGCAACCTGTCGGTCGAGGGCGGCACGCACCGGCTGGTGCGGATCAGCCCGTTCGACAACCAGGGCCGCCGCCAGACGAGCTTCGCCGCCGTCGAGGTCGTGCCGCTCATCGAGTCCAACGACACGGTCGACATCCCCGAGAACGAGATCAAGGTCGACGTCTTCCGCTCCAGCGGTCCCGGTGGGCAGTCGGTCAACACCACCGACTCCGCGGTCCGGATGACGCACCTGCCCACGGGCATCGTCGTGTCGATGCAGAACGAGAAGAGCCAGATCCAGAACCGTGCGGCGGCGCTGCGCGTCCTCCAGTCCCGGCTGCTGCTCATGCGGAAGGCCGAGGAGGCCGCCGAGCGCAAGGAACTCGCCGGCGACATCAAGGCCAGCTGGGGCGACCAGATGCGCTCCTACGTCCTGCAGCCGTACCAGATGGTCAAGGACCTGCGGACCGAACACGAGGTCGGCAACCCCGACAAGGTATTCGACGGCGACATCGACGAGTTCATCGAGGCCGGCATCCGGTGGCGCAAGGCCCAGGAGAAGGCCGCGGCGAGGGCCTGACCCGATGGCCACGACCCCCCAGCAGCCGACGACGTGGGACGAGTTCGAGTCGATGCTCGTCGAGGCGGTGCAGGCCCTGGACGACGGTGGGTCGGTCGTCGTCGAGGGCCCGGACTGGTCGGCCCGCCCCGCCCGCGAGGAGCGTCGTGTCCCGTTGCTCCCGCCGAAGCGCGTCCTCACCCGCCCCTGGGTCCGCCTGACCCGGATGGAGGACCTGCTGCGCGGCCTCTGCGTCGGTCCGGAGGCCTTCGGATCCGGCTTCCCGTGGACCCCCGAGGAGCACGCCGCGCTCCTCGACCTCGGGTGGCACCCCTCGGTCGCCGACGGCCGGCACTACGTCCGCTTCTGGCCCGACGACATCCCGCAGGGTCCCTTCCTGCCGGCCGACGACGCTGCGCGGGCCGCGGCTGCGGTCGCCGTCGCCTTCCGCGAGGTCATGGCGCCGCCACTGGAGGACGAGCGGTTCTCCACGCTGCCCTCGATCCGGGACTGACCCGCGAATCGCCGGACCGAGGCCGGTGTCGGGGATCCTCGGGGAGCCGACCTATCCTCGGCAGTGTGACGGCTGTTGCCGTGCCCCTGCCCCCGAACGCCCTGAGGCCGTGCCCGCCCGATGATCACCCTCGAGAACGTCACCAAGGTCTACCCGAGGTCCGCTCGGGCTGCGCTCGACGACGTCAGCCTCGACATCGAGCGCGGTGAGTTCGTCTTCGTGGTCGGCCCCTCCGGGTCGGGCAAGTCGACGATGCTCCGGCTCGCCCTGCGGGAGGAGGCGGCCACCAACGGCCAGGTGCTCGTCGCCGGGTACGACCTGCGGAAGATGCCCATGCGCCAGGTCCCGCGCCTGCGCCGGGAGATGGGCGCGGTCTTCCAGGACTTCCGGCTGCTGCCGAACAAGACGGTCCACGAGAACGTCGCCTACGCGTTGCAGGTCATCGGCAAGCCGAAGCACGTCATCCGCCAGCTGGTCCCCGAGACCCTCGAGATGGTCGGGCTCGCCGGCAAGGAGAAGCGGTTCCCCCACCAGCTCTCCGGCGGTGAGCAGCAGCGCGTCGCGATCGCCCGCGCGGTGGTCAACCGGCCGCAGATCCTCCTGTGCGACGAGCCCACGGGCAACCTCGACCAGCGCATCAGCATCGAGATCGTCCGGCTCCTCGAGCGGATCAACCGCACGGGGACGACGATCGTCATGGCCACCCACGACCACGACATCGTCAACGACCTGCGCCGCCGGGTCATCCAGCTCGAGGACGGTCGCGTGGTGCGCGACGAGCAGGACGCCGCCTACCTCGCGGCCGCCACCGACGAGGAGGCCTGACCGATGCAGATGCGGTTCCTCGCCTCCGAGGTCGGCTCCGGGCTGCGGCGCAACCTGTCCATGGCGGTCTCGGTCGTCCTCGTCACGATGGTCTCGATCTTCCTCCTCGGCCTGGGCCTGCTCGCCCAGCGGCAGGCCGACACGATGAAGGGCTACTGGTACGACCGGATCCAGATCTCGATCTACCTCTGCACGGCCACCTCGCTCCAGCCCAACTGCGAGGGCACCGCGGTCACCGAGGCGCAGAAGACGACCCTCGAGGAGCAGCTCAAGGCGCTGCCGGAGGTCAAGCAGGTCTTCTACGAGTCCGAGCAGCAGGCCTACGACCGGTTCAAGGAGCAGTTCCGCAACAGCCCGATCGCGGGCAACGTCGAGGTCGGCGACATCCCGCAGAGCCTGCGGGTGCAGCTGAACGACCCGAGCAAGTACGCCGTCGTCACGAGCCAGTTCGAGGACGCCCCGGGCGTCGCCACGGTCCAGGACCAGGAGAAGGTCCTCAGCAAGTTCTTCACCATCATCAACTGGATCACCGTGTTCGCCGTCCTGCTCGCGGCCCTCATGGCGGCCTGCGCCGCCCTCCTCATGGCGACCACCATCCGGCAGGCGGCCTTCATCCGGCGCCGCGAGATCGGGATCATGCGCCTGGTCGGGGCCTCCAACTGGACGATCCGGATGCCGTTCATCTCCGAGATGGTCATCGTCTCGGTCCTCGGCGTCGCCCTCGCCGTCGGGCTGCTCGTCGCGCTGACCCAGTACGTCTTCACCGAGGGGGCGAGTCGCATCGCCCTGTCCCAGGCCTTCATCGGACCGTCGGACGTCTGGCTGCTCGTGCCCTGGCTGCTCGGCGGGGTGCTGCTCATCGCGGTCCTCACCAGCCTGGTCACCCTGCGCCGGTACCTGCGCGTCTGAGCCGGCGCGCCCGGGACTCGGCCGTTCGGCCGGTCCCGGACCGACCCACGCACGGCAGGAGCGCGGCATCCCTAGCCTGAGACCGACCTGAAGAGCGGGCCACGGCCGGTTCACGCCGTTTCCCGTGGTTCGCTCGCTAACTCCTGTGATTCGTGTTACCAATGGGGACTATGGGACACCCGGACCGTGCGCAGCCGCGCGCCCCGCGCCGCGCGGTGGCGATCCTCGTGGGGCTGACGTGCGCCGCGGGAGTCCTCGTGCCCGCCCCCGCCCTCGCCGCGACCGACCCCGGTGTGCAGAAGCGCAAGGTCGACGCCAAGATCGACGAGCTGAAGAACCACCTCGACGACACCAGCCAGGCCCTGAAGTCGGCCTACAGCAAGCTCGAGGGCACCAAGGCCAGGATGCCGGCGGCGCGCGACCGGCTCGACCAGGCCACCCGGGCGGCGGACGCGGCCGACCGCGCGAACACCGTCGCGGCGCAGGAGCTCGAGGTCGCCAAGGCCAACGAGAAGAAGGCCGAGGCCGACCTCGAGGCGGCGACGGCGGAGGTGAAGGCGGGCCGGGACCGACTCGCGCAGTTCGCTGCCCAGATCTACCAGGAGCAGGGCTTCGGCCAGCTCGACGTGGCCCTCTCGAGCACCGACCCGCAGCAGTTCGCCGACCGGATCGCTCTCGTCGACACCGTCATGGACATCCAGGGCCAGACGATGGACCGGCTCGCCACCGAGCAGGCGAGCCTGCGTGCCATGGAGGACCACCTCTCGGCGCTGCGGGCCGACTCCGTCGAGAAGAAGAAGGCCGCCGAGGAGGCCCTGGCCAAGGCCACCGCCGCACGGCAGGCGGCCGAGCAGGCCAAGGCCGAGCTGGAGGCCCTGGCCGCGAGCCAGGAGAAGCAGGCCCGGGCCTTCGAGGACCAGCTAGCCGCGGACAAGAAGCAGCTGTCGGCGATGAAGGCCGAGCAGGCCAGGCTCAAGAAGATCCTCGAGCAGCGGGCCGCCGAGGCCCGGCGGCGCGCGGCCGAGGCCGCGCGGAAGAAGGCCGAGGAGGAGGCCCGCCGCAAGAAGGAGCAACAGCAGTCCGGAGGCTCCACGAGCGGTGGCAGCTCGAGCGGCTCCTCGTCGTCCCAGGGCGCCTACCTCAGCCGCCCGGTGCGCACCGGCTGGGTCAGCTCGGAGTTCGGCATGCGGTTCCACCCCGTGTACCACGAGTGGCGACTGCACAGCGGCCGTGACTACGCGGT
The DNA here is from genome assembly GCA_963730165.1 of uncultured Actinomycetota bacterium. Taxonomy (GTDB): domain Bacteria; phylum Actinomycetota; class Actinomycetes; order Actinomycetales; family Dermatophilaceae; genus DASSQJ01. The sequence continues at coordinate 45,920 of CAVSQS010000005.1, read as the reverse complement.
CGCCTGCGGCACACCGGTGTACGCGGCGGCGCCCGGAACGGTCATCATGGCGGGCTGGGGGGCCGGCTACGGCAACCGCGTCGTCATCGACCACGGTCTGCAGCGCGGGGTCGGGCTCGCGACGACGTACAACCACCTGTCGAGCATCGTCGTCGGCGGCGGTTACGTCAGCCGTGGCCAGCTCATCGCCTACAGCGGCAACACCGGCACCTCGACCGGCTGCCACCTCCACTTCGAGACGATGGAGAACGGCTCGTTCGTCGACCCGCGCCGCTGGTTGTGAGCGCGGTGACCGGCTGGGGTGCGAGCCCGGCCAGCAGGTAGCCTCCTCGTCGTGGCCAAGGAGAACGGGACCAAGCTCGTCGCGAGCAACCGCAAGGCCCGTCACGACTACCTCATCGAGGACACGTACGAGGCGGGTCTGGTCCTCATGGGCACCGAGGTCAAGGCGCTGCGGATGGGCCGCGCATCGCTTGTCGACGGGTGGGCGGGGTTCGACGCCGACGGCGAGCTCTGGCTCGAGGGCGTGCACATCCCGGAGTACCTCAACGGCACGTGGAACAACCACACGCCCCGACGCAAACGCAAGTTGCTGCTGCACCGCCGCGAGCTCGACAAGATCGCCCAGGCCACGCGGGAGACCGGCCACACCGTCGTGCCACTGCGTCTCTACTTCAAGGACGGCCGGGCCAAGGTCGAGATCGCCGTCGTCAAGGGCAAGCGGGCCTACGACAAGCGGCAGACGCTGCGCGAGCGCCAGGACCGACGCGAGGCCGACCGGGCCATCGCCGCGCGGCGCCGCGGCGGGGAGTGAGCTCGTGACCCTGCCGGTGGCGGCCTCGCGCGCCTCGGGGAGCGCCATCCGGGTGGCGCTCGCGGCCCTCGGGGCGTTCCTCCTGCTGCTCGGACTCTCCGCCGCCCCCACCCACGCGGCCCCCACCGCGACGGGATCACGCCCCGGGGCGCCGGTGCTCGGTGCCTGGGGCCGGGTGCCAGCGGCGGTCGCCGCCCAGGAGGAGGCCACCTCCCTCCACACCGACTTCGAGGTCGACGCCGACGGCTCGGTGCTCGTCACCGAGCGGATCAGCTGGCGGTTCCCGAATGGCGAGGAACGGCACGGCATCTACCGCACGGTGCGGGTCCGGGCCGGCTACCGGGACAGCCAGACGCAGTACCGCTACTACGAGCTGAGCGGTGTCGAGGTGACCAGCCCGAGCGGCGCCCCGACCGACATCTCGATCTCCGACCTCGGCGCCTACCGGAAGATCCGCATCGGCAGCCCGTCCGAGACCGTGACCGGCGTCCAGCAGTACGTGGTCCGGTACCGGCTCGCCCACGTCGTCAACGACATCGGCGACGGAACAGCGGAGTTCTACTACGACCTCGTCGACACCTCGAACGGGTTCCCCCAGCGCGACGTCGCGGCCACCGTCGTCGGCCCCGTGGCCTCGACCCGGGCGGCCTGCTTCTACGGGCCGTCCGGGTCGACCACCCCGTGCCAGGCGACCCCGGGGCAGACCGCGCGCTTCTCCGTTCCCGATCTCGCCCCGGAGGAGGGGGCGAGCATCGTCACCTCCTACCCCCGGGCGGCCTTCGGCGACCTGACCCCGGACCTGCGCGAGGGCAACGCCGACGGCACCGGGCCGAGCATCGTCAGCCCGACCGTGTCCCGGGCGCTGGCCTGGCTCACCATCGGCACCGGGATCTTCCTGCCCCTGCTCGCCGGGGGCCTCATGGGGGCCCTCGTGTGGACCCGGGGCCGCGACGAGCGGTACGCCGGGGTGACGCCCGGCCTCTCCCCGGGGGCCGAGCAGGAGCCGCGGGTCGTCTACGGCGGCCCCGCTCCTACCGTCGCCGTCCAGTTCACCCCACCGGCGGGAGTGCAGCCGGGGATGATGGGGACGGTCCTGGACGAGGAGGCCAACCTCGTCGACGTCACGGCCACCATCGTCGACCTCGCGGTGCGTGGGTACCTGCGGATCGCCCGTGACGAGCAGGGCCTCTTCCGGGCCGACGACTGGGTGCTGACGCGTACGACCCCGCCGGCCGGCTCGACCCCCTTGACCGCCTACGAGCGGGTCCTCCACGACTCGCTGTTCGTCGGGGGTGACGAGGTGGCGCTCTCTGCGCTGAAGAACCACTTCAAGCCCACCCTGGACGCCGTCCAGCGGCTCATGTACGAGGAGGTCGTCCAGCGCGGCTGGTTCCGGCGCAACCCGGAGTCGCAGCGAACGGGCTGGATGACCCTCGGCCTCGTCATCGCGGGGCTGTCGGTGCTCGCCACCTTCGTGCTGGGCGGCCCGCTCGCGGAGGTCTACTCCGACTCCGGCCTGCCCTTCAACCCCGTGTGGGTCCTGGGGGCCGGCGGCGTGGTGGCGGGGCTCGTCGTGCGCTCGCTCGGGAAGCGGATGGCCTCGCGCACTGCACAGGGGTCCGCGGTGTTGGCCCAGACCCGGGGGTTCGAGCGCTACATCGCGACCGCCGAGGCCAACCAGATCCGGTGGGAGGAGGCCCAGGACCTCTTCAGCCGCTACCTGCCGTTCGCGATCGTCTTCGGCCTCGCCGACCGGTGGGCCGAGGTGTTCGAGCAGGTGGCGCAGGCCGCGGCTGCCGCCGGTCACGTGGTCGCCGCGCCGTACTGGTACTACGGCGACTGGGGGACAGGTGGCTTCCACCACGTCGCCTCGAGCATGGACTCGTTCTCAACGGTCGCCGCCGGCACGTTCGTCTCCACGCCGGGGTCCTCGGGGGGCAGTGGCTTCAGCGGCGGGGGAGGCTTCTCCGGTGGGGGAGGCGGAGGCTCCGGCGGGGGCAGCTGGTAGCTGCCGGACGGCCCGTCACCGCGGGCCTGGTCGCCGGGCGACCGGGCGGAGCGCCCGACACGACGGGCCGCCCCGCGCGTGAGCGGAGCGGCCCGTCGGGGCACCGGGGTGGACAGGACCTCCGGGTGGAGCGTCAGTGCCGGAAGGCGTCCTTGACCTTCTCACCGGCCTGCCGCAGGTCGGACTCGCTCTGCTGGGCCTTGCCCTCGGCCTCGAGGCCGTGGTCGTCGGTGGTCTCCCCGACCGCCTCCCGGACCTTGCCCTCGGCGTCCAGCCTCGCGTTGTCCATCTTCTCGTCGAACCCCATGACCTACTCCTTCGCTCGTGGTGGGGAGCATCAGGCCTCTTCTCGACCAGCTGCGGTCAAGCCACCGTAGGACGGGCGAGGCGCCACCGGGGGGATCGGTGCGCACACGTCTCGACGAACATTCGACGTCCTGATCGTCCTCCGGCGGGGAGGCTCATTCGGTGATCACGAGGACGAGGTCGCCACCCTCGAGCTGCTGGTGTCCGTCGACGGCGAGCCGCTCGACGGTCCCGGCCACCGCAGTGGTGATGTTGGCCTCCATCTTCATCGCCTCGATCGTCGCGACGACGGCGCCCGCCTCGACCCGGTCGCCCTCCACGACCGTCGGCGAGACCACCCCGCCGAAGGGGGCCGCGACGTGCCCCGGGTTGCCCGGGTCGGCCTTCTCGGCCGCCTTGACGTCGGCCTCGACGGAGCGGTCGCGCACCTGGACGGGTCGGAACTGTCCGTTCAGGGTGCACATCACTGTGCGCATGCCGTGCCGGTCGGCCTCACCCACCGAGCTGATGCCGAGGAGGAGGGTCTTGCCCGCCTCGATCTCCGCCTCGTACTCCGTGCCCTGCTGGAGGCCGTGGAGGAACTCGCCCGTGCCGAGCACGGAGAGGTTCCCGTAGCGCTCCCGGTGATCCTCGAACTCCCGGGTCGGTCCGGGGAAGAGCAGCGCGTTGAGGGTTCGCCTCGGGTCGGCGACGAGCGCGTCCTCCTGCTCCCGGGTCAGCTCGGTGATGCGGGGCCTGGCCGTCCGCCCTCGGAGCGCCCTGGTGCGGAAGGGCTCGGGCCATCCGCCCGGTGGGTCGCCGAGCTCGCCCTGGAGGAAGCCGATCACCGAGTCGGGGATGTCGTAGCGCGTCGGGTCGGCCGCGAAGTCGTCGGGGTCGGCGCCCGCCCCGACGAGAGCGAGGGCGAGGTCGCCGACGACCTTGCTCGACGGCGTCACCTTGACGATGTTGCCGAGGATGCGGTTGGCCGCGGCGTACATGTTCTCGATGTCCTCGAAGCGGTGACCGAGCCCCAGGGCGATCGCCTGCTGGCGCAGGTTGGACAGCTGGCCACCCGGGATCTCGTGGACGTACACGCGCCCGGTGGGGGAGGGCAGCCCGGACTCGAACGGGCGGTACAGGGCCCGGACCGCTTCCCAGTACGGCTCGAGCGCGAGGACGTTCTCGATGTCGAGGCCGGTTGGCCGCTCGGTGTGGTCGGTGGCGGCGACGAGTGCGGACAGGCTCGGCTGGCTCGTCGTCCCGGCCATCGACGACGCGGCCGCGTCGACCGCGTCCACCCCGGCCGCGATCGCGGCGAGCAGCGTCCCCACCTGGCCACCTGCGGTGTCGTGCGTGTGGAGGTGGACGGGCACGTCGAAACGTTCCCGCAGCGCCGTGACGAGCCGGGTGGCCGCCGGGGCCCGCAGCAGGCCGGCCATGTCCTTGATCGCCAGGACGTGGGCGCCGGTGTCGACGATCTGCTCGGCGAGCCGGAGGTAGTAGTCGAGGGTGTAGAGCCGCTCCCCGGGGTCCATGAGGTTGCCGGTGTAGCAGAGGGCGACCTCGGCGACCGCCGTGCCCGTCTCGAGCACCGCGTCGACCGCCGGGCGCATCCGGTCGACGTCGTTGAGGGAGTCGAAGATGCGGAAGATGTCCAGCCCGGTGCGGGCCGCCTCGTGGACGAAGGCGTCCGTGACCTGCGTCGGGTAGGGGGTGTAGCCGACGGTGTTGCGGCCGCGCAACAGCATCTGGAGGGGGACGTTCGGCATCGCCTCGCGGAGCAGGGCCAGCCGTTCCCACGGGTCCTCGTGGAGGAAACGCAGTGCCACGTCGTACGTCGCCCCACCCCAGGCCTCCACGGAGAGCAGCTGGGGCGTCATCCGCGCCACGTGACCGGCGACGTGGAGGAGGTCTCGCGTGCGCATCCGCGTCGCGAGCAGGCTCTGGTGGGCGTCGCGGAAGGTCGTGTCGGTGACCGGGACGTCGGTGCGCCCGCGCAGCTGCCGTGCGAACCGCTCCGGCCCGACCCGCAGCAGCAGGTCGCGCGAGCCCGGGGGCAGGGGGGCGTCGAGGCCGAGCTCGGGCAGCTTGCTGCGCGGCTGCACCGTGGTCGTCGCGGGGCCGTGCGGCTGGTTGACCGTCACATCGGCGAGGTACTGGAGCAGCTTGGTGCCGCGGTCGGCGGGGGTACGCGCGTCGAGCAGCTCGGGCCGCTCGTCGATGAAGCCCGTCGTCGCCTCGCCGCGCTGGAAGACGGGGTCGGACAGCACGGCCTCGAGGAACGGGATGTTCGTCGACACCCCGCGGATGCGGAACTCGGCGAGCGCTCGACGAGCCCGGCGCACGGCCGTGGCGAAGTCGCGGCCGCGACAGGTGAGCTTGACGAGCATCGAGTCGAAGTGTGGGCTGACCTGGGCCCCGACGAAGACCGTCCCGCCGTCGAGGCGGACCCCACCGCCTCCGGCGGACCGGTAGACGGTGATCTGCCCGGCGTCCGGGCGGAAGCCGTTGGCGGGGTCCTCGGTCGTGATACGGCACTGGAGGGCGACTCCCCGGGTGCGGATGTCCGCCTGACGCAGCCCGAGGTCGGCGACGGTCTCCCCACTCGCGATCCGCATCTGGGAGACGACGAGGTCGACGTCGGTGACCTCCTCGGTGACGGTGTGCTCGACCTGGATCCTCGGGTTCATCTCGATGAAGACGTAGCGGCCGTCCCCGCCGAGGAGGAACTCGACCGTCCCGGCGTTGACGTACCCGATGGCCTCGGCGAAGCGCACGGCGTCCGCGCAGATGCGGTCGCGCAGGTCCGGGTCGAGGTTCGGGGCCGGCGCGATCTCGATGACCTTCTGGTGCCTGCGCTGCAGCGAGCAGTCCCGCTCGTGGAGGTGGAGCACCGTGCCGGTGCCGTCGGCCAGGACCTGGACCTCGATGTGGCGGGGCTGGAGGACGGCCTCCTCGAGGTACAGCGTCGGGTCGCCGAAGGCGGCGTCTGCCTCACGCTGAGCGGCCTGGAGGGCGTCCCGAAGGCCGTCGGCGCCGTCGACGCGGCGCATCCCCCGGCCGCCACCTCCGGACACGGCCTTGACGAACACCGGGAAGCCGATCTCGTCCGCCGCCGCGGCGAGCTCGTCGAGATCGGCACTCGGCGCCGCGCTGCGCAAGGTGGGCAGGCCGGCCTCGCGGGCGGCCGCGATCGCGCGGGCCTTGTTCCCCGCCAGGTGCAGGACCGAGGACGGTGGCCCGATGAAGGTGATGCCGTTCGTGGCGCACGCCTCGGCGAGCAGGGGGTTCTCCGAGAGGAACCCGTACCCCGGGTAGATCGCGTCGGCCCCGGCCTCGACTGCCACCCGGACGATGTTCTCGTGGTCGAGGTAGGCCCGCACCGGGTGGCCCTCCTCGCCGATGAGGTAGGACTCGTCGGCCTTGAGCCGGTGCTCGGAGGTGCGGTCCTCGTGGGGGAAGACGGCGACGGTCTTGGCGCCGAGCTCGGTGGCGGCCCGGAAGGCGCGGACGGCGATCTCCCCGCGGTTGGCGACGAGGATCTTGTTGAACACGGTGGACCTCCGGACGGGCGCGGCTCGACGAGTCACCACCCTAGTGACGCAGGTCACGATGGTGGGCGGCTCACCCCCGGTCGTCGGGCCGCGCGGGCGGGAAGTCCACCGCCGCGTCCAGGGCCTCCTCGGCCAGCCGACGACCGAGCTCGACCATGGCGCCCGCCTTGTGGAAGTCGAGCGTGCGGCAGGCGTTCTTGGGGACGGTGATGACGAGGTCGGGCGGGAAGGTCGCGTGCCGGTACCGGGTCACGAGGTGCTGCATCGCGTCGAGGCTGAGCTCGATGACGTCGAGAGTGCCCAACCCCGGCGGGAGGGAGTCGAAGACCTGGTCGCGCTCGGGGAGGTCGGCCTCCGCAGTCCCCGCCGCCGTCCCGTTGCGGGCGCTGGAGCCCGGTGGCAGGTCGATGTCGGGGTGAGGGGATGCGGCGTCGTCGTCCGCCGAGTTGCCAGCGGCGTCCGGACGCGTGCCGCCGAGCCGGCGCGTCAGGGCCCGAAGCTGGTCGCGGTCGAGGACCTGGCCCGCGGTGCGGCGGAACCGCTCGAGCCACTCCTCGGTGGGCCGGCGTTCGGCCGACTGCTCGCTGACGGCCCGGGCCGCGTCGCTGGTCACCCCGGCGAGGGAGACGGCGACGACCGCGTCGGCACGGACCGAGGCGAGGGGGTCGATCGGGACCGGGTTCATCAGGCCGCCGTCCACGAGGAGGCGCCCGTTGAGCATGACCGGCGGGAAGATCGTCGGCAGTGCGACCGAGGCACGGATGGCGGCGTCGACCGGGCCACGCTGGAACCAGACCTCGCGCCGGGCCAGCAGGTCCGTGGCGACGGCCGTGAACGGGATCGGCAGGTCCTCGATCCGCGCGCCGTCGAGCAGCTCGCCGACCCGGCGCAGGACCCTGTCACCGCGGATGGCGCTGGGAACCCGTACCGCCGGATCGAGCAGTCTCAGGACGTCACGCTGGCTCAGCCTCGTGACCCACTCGGTGTACTCCGGGAGGACCCCGGCCACGTGCAGACCTCCGACGAGCGCCCCCATCGAGGTGCCCGCCACCGCCACGACGTCATAGCCTCGCTCGCGGAGCACCTGGATGGCGCCGATGTGGGCGTAGCCGCGGGCGCCGCCGCCACCCAGCGACAACGCGATACGGGTTGACCCCATGGCCCCGATGGTAGCCACGGCACCGGGCATCGTCCGTCCGGCCACATTTCACCCGTTGGGACTGCGGCCCGTGCACGCCGTGGCTACCGTGGAAACATGTCACGCCGGGCCTCTCGCGGGGCGGACGCGGCACCGAGTCGTCTGGTCGTCTTCGCCCAGGCCTCCGTGGCCGCGACCGCCGGCGTCGTCGCGCTCGGCGGCGTCGTGGCGATCAGCCCCGAGGGCATGGCCGCATTCCCCATCCAGTCGCTGTGGTCCCGCGACGACTCCGGCGGCTCGGCCATCGCCGCGCCGGCCCCGTGGTCGAGCATCACCGCGCACCCGACCCCCCCGGGAACCCCGCCGGCCACCGACGTCCCGCAGGCCCCGACCGAGGATCCCGAGCCCGAAGAGGCGCCGGAGACCCCCGGGCCGAGCGTGACCACGACGACCGGCACCGGCGTGCCCGTGACCGTCCGTACCGTCCCGTCGACCACGGAGGCCTCCCAGCCGGGCACCTCCGGGCCGGGGGCGGGCCCCGGTGGCAACCGGCCGTCGACGTCGCCCTCGCGCCCGACGCCCTCGCGCCCGACGCCCTCGGTCCCCACCCCGCCGGTGCCGAGGCCCCCGGTCCCCACCCCGCCGGTGCCGACTCCCGATCCCACGACACCGCCGCCGAAGCACACCCCGAAGCCCACGCCGACGCCCACCCCCAAGCCGACGCCCTCGCCGAGCACCGATGACGACGACTCGCCCGGGCCGATCGGCACGTGCACGCCGTCCAACCCGGGCAAGCGCCCGACCGACCCGCCGGGCAAGGGCAGCGCTTCGGGCCGGCCCGACTACTCCGGTGACGGCGGCGTGGGCCGGAACTGCAAGGGCAAGGGTCCCCAGCGCTGAGGCCCGGAGGCGGCCGCTGCCGGCGGCCGTCCACGGGCCCTCGCAGACCGGGTCAGGCCCGGCGGTCCTCCTCGCGGTCGGTGACGTCGTAGCCCTCGGTCTCGGGGTGCGCGCCACGGTGACCGTGCGACATCGCGTACTCCTCCTCGGGTGAGAACACGAGGTGGTGGCGGCCCCGGATGGCGAAGTAGGCCAAGCCGATCGCGAAGAAGATCGCGACGCCGACGACCACCGACCGGTAGTCGGGGTTGAAGGGCAGGATGATGAGCGTCACTCCGGCGATCACCGCCGCGACGACCGCGCCCGCGACGCCCACCGGGCTGCGGTACGGCCGCTCCGCATCCGCGAACTTCCTGCGGAGGATGAGGAAGGAGACCATCTGGAGGAAGTAGGCGATGACGGCTCCGAAGACGGCGATGTTGAGCAGCTGGCCGGCGACGGCGACCTGTGCGTCGTTGAGCGACTCGCCCGGCTCGTTGCGGATGGCGCCGAGGCCGAAGACCAGGGCCACGCCGATCAGACCGCTCACGAGGAGCGCGAGCCACGGCACCTTGCGCTTGCCGGTGAGCGAGAGGACCTGAGGGTAGTACCCGGCCCGCGACAGGGAGTACATGTTGCGGCCGGCGGCGAACATGATGCCCTGGAAGGAGGCGACGAGCCCCGCGAGGGCGAAGAGCGCGAGCAGGCTCGCGATGCTGCTGTTCGGGAAGATCGCCCGGAAGCCGTCGAGGATCGGCTCGCCGCTCGTCGAGATCTCCTCGGCGCCGAGCACACCCGGGTTCAGTACGAGAACGAGGAAGGCGCTCGCGAGCAGGGTGAACATGCCCATGAGCGAGCCGCGCGGGATGTCGCGCTGCGGCGTGTGTGTCTCCTCCGCCGCGAGGGGGAGCTCCTCGATGCCGAGGAAGAACCAGATCGCGAAGGGCAGGGCTGCGAGGACGCCGCCGACGCCCATGGGGAGGAAGGTGCTCCCCCCGGCCTCCGGTGCGATGTTCCAGAGGTTGTCCCAGGAGAACGTGCCGCTGAAGATCGCGAGGACGAAGAAGACGACGAGCACCGCGAGCGAGATGATCGTGATGACGACGGCGAAGCGGAACGAGGCCGCGGCGCCCGCGGAGTTGAGCCCGATGAAGACGACGTAGAACGCCAGGACCCACGCCCACAGCGGCATGGAGAAACCGAAGAGGTCATCGGTGATGGAGTCCGCGTAGAGCCCGGCGAAGGTGCCGACGACGGCCGTCGTGATGACGTACTCGATGCTCTCGGCGAGACCCGTGACGAACCCTCCCCAGGGGCCCATCGCCGACCGGCCGAAGGAGTAGGCACCTCCCGTGTGGGGCATCGCGGCCGACATCTCGGCGATGCTGTAGACCATCAGCAGGTACATGAGGCCGATGACGACGGTGGCGACGAGCATGCCGCCCCAGCCGGCCTCGCCGATGCCGAGGTTCCACCCGGAGAAGTCGCCGGAGATGACCGCCGCGACCCCGAGCGCCCACAGCGACCAGGCGCCGGCATGCCGGGTGAGCCCGCGCTTGTCGAAATAGTCGGCGTCGGCGTGGGCGTACGTGACACCCGCGGTTCGACGTCGGTCGGCTGGTGGCTTCGTCTCACTCATCGCGTGCTCCTCGGCATGCGGGGGAGGGCTCCCGGCGGACAATGGCCCGAGGTTAGACCTTTTCGGGTCGGACCGTCCAGACCCCCGGGGCCCGCACACGTGCAGGGCGTTCGGCGATACGCTCGTCCCCATGGCAGTGGGCCGCCACCGTCACCCGGTGCCCGCCACGTCGTGGTGGCGACCCGTGGCGCAGGCGTCCGGCGTCATCGCGGGTGGGGTCGCCCTCGTCGGCCTGGTCCTTCTCGCCCTCCCCGGCGGCCTCGCCGCCATCCGTGTCCAGCCCGACTCGGAGGCCTCGGCGGTGGCCACGCTGCCCTCCTCGGCGCCGGGGTCGGCGCTGTCGACGGCATCGCCCTCGCCCTGGTGGAGGCCGACCGAGGCGACCGAGTCCCCGTCGCCGACCGCGGTTCCCACGGCCCCCGCTCCGGTGGCGACCACGGCGCCGGCCGCGCCGGGCCCGGTGCTCACGACTGCTGCGCCACCACAGACCACCCCTCGGCCCTCGGTCCCCACGAGCCCCGGGACACCGCCGACCACCGCACCCACCCCGACGGGGAGCCCGACCCCGACGGGGAGCCCGACCCCGACGTCGAGCCCGACCCCGACGTCGAGCCCGGGCCCGACGCCCTCACGCCGCCCCACCCCGCGGCCGACGCCCACGGACCCCGGACACCGGCCCACGCCACCTCCGGGGAGCGGGGATCGGGCAGCCGGGAATCCGCTTGGGGGCTGACAGCGTTACACGGCATACTGGTCGGTGCTGGGCGAGCGCGTTCCGCACCGGCCAGCCAGGACAACTCAACAGCGTGGGAGTGAGCCCCTCATGGGGGTGATCGGTTTCGACATTGGCCGGATGGCCAGTGGGAAGCGGGCCGAGGACGCACGGTCATCTCGTCAAACGCTCCGTGCAAAACAACAGGTGCCGATTCCAAGCGCACCGACTTCGCCCTCGCCGCCTGAGCGAGCCCGAAGTCCGTTGGCCCAGTAGCGATCTCGGACTGGTAGCCAGCGTCAGCTAGAGATCTTGCTGCGTCGTCATGTCGGGGGGCGACGCGGGACTCCCACTCGACTGGGCCTGTCGGGGAACGTGTGCGCGCGAGCCCCGGGGCCGAGAAAATCCACAGCGCACTGCGCCCGGAGAAGCCCTGGCCTGCCGTCAGTGGACGCGGGTTCGATTCCCGCCACCTCCACCACTTGGTTCACTCCCACGCTGTTCGGGTACTCAAGAGGCGCCTGACCTGCGAGAATTAGCAGGTCAGGCGCTTTCGTGTCATGTGGACACAAGTGGCCACGGCTAGACTTGGGACGACGGAAAAACTGACACACAGCTGACACAGGGCAGCGCTAGGTGGGGGCATCCGATGCCTCGGCGCTAGACAGGACCACCTTGGAGGGGGCATGGCAGCGTCGGTGAAGTTGCCCAGGGGGATCGCTCCGTTCCGAGGTCGCTATCGCGTCAGAGTCGACCACGAAGGGCGTACCCACTCTCTGGGCGTCTATGACACGGTCACTGACGCGCGCGCCGCCCTCGACATCGCTCGTGGGCAGATCGCGCGGGGGCTGTTCGTACCGCCGGCTGAGCGCCGAGCGGCGCGCCTGGCCGAGGCGGCAAAGGTCGAGGCTGAGTCGGTGACGGTGAGGGAATGGTCCCAGCGGTGGCTTGCCGAGCTGGAGGCCAACCCGGACCGATCACAAGCCACTGTCGTTTCGTACCGGTCGGTGCTCAAGAACCACGTTCTTGACGAGCTTGGCGACATCCGACTGGCCGACCTCACGACCGATCGCGTCGCCGACCATCTCGCCGCGCTCGGTCGCCAGCGCTCGACCCGGCACCCTGACTCTCGCGTGAACGGGGTAGCACCGAACGTCGTGATCGTTCTCCGGTCGATGCTCAACGCCGCGGTGAAGGCCAAGGCCGGCGGCCTGGAGAGCTTTGACTTCCCAAAGGCGCCGAAGCATCGGCGGGTCCGCCCGGAAGACGAGCACGGCGATGTGGCGCTCCCCGAAGAGGTCAAGGCCTTCGCCGAGGCCATGCCGGAACATCTACGGATCGCTGTCCCGCTCGCTGCTTGGTGCGCCCTGCGCATGGGGGAGGTGCTCGGGCTGCAGCGGCGGGATCTGGAACACCTGGACGACCCCGAGCAGGCTGTGCTCCATGTTCGTAGGCAGTGGAACGTCAAAGCCAACGCCCTGACGGCGCCGAAGGCGGGTAGCACAAGGAGTGTCGCGGTGCCCGCCGCGCTCCTGCCCTCGCTGACTCACCACCTTCAGATGTACACGCCGTCGCAGCGCACGGCGCCGGTTCTCGTCAACAGCCGCGGTGTCCGGGTCTCGCAGAGTGCCCTGGATCGTGCATGGAGGACCGCGAGGGAGCATGCAGGGCGACCAGGGTTCCACTTCCACGACCTGCGGCACACTGGCCTGAGCAAGTATGCGGAGCAGGGAGCGACCCTTGCTGAACTACTTCACCGTGGCGGTCACACCGACGTCACCGTGGCGCTCAGGTATCAGCACGCCACCGCCCAGCGGGACCGGGCTCTGACTGACCTCTTGAGCAGGGAGATCGAGGCCTAGCCGGCCGAGTCCTTGGTCGGACGCTCTCGCAGTTGGCCGCATGCCCGTGCCTCGGCGGAGTGCAGGGCATATCGCTGCGTCCCTGACGCATCAGAACTGCTGCATTCCGCCCAGATAGGGCTACCCCGCCAAGCTGCCGCACTGCGCCCACAGTGGGCGAGAAGTCGAGCCTACTTTGCTTGGGTGGTCTCCTCGGTCTCAGGCCGGTGGGCAAACAGCGCCAGCACCGCCGGCACGGCCACGATCCCATCCTGACCTCAGCCGCCAACGGGCGCGCCTGGCGGGCACCCGTCGAGAGTGTCCTTCGGTTCCGTGGCTCAAAGTCCTACCAGCGTCATGGTGCCGCGACCCTTGCGGGCCTCGGTGGTCCTAGGCGGCGGCGGGCCCTGCTGGCGCACCGGAGACCCTAGCGAGTGCTACCAGGGGTACCGCAGGATCGCGGCGAAACCCTGCCCCCCGGGCACGCCGGTGGCGTCGATGCTGAGGACGGTGCCGCCGGTGAACAGCACACGGCGGGCGATCTCGTCGACCACGCCGTAGACCTGACCTTCCTTCTCGGCTGCGTGGACCGTGCCGTCGTCCTCGACGGTGCCTTCTACGAAGAGCTCGCGGTCGACCACAAGGGTGTCGACGGCGCCGGCAGTGGCGGCCCGAGCGGCGTCGGTGATCTCTGTGAGCACCCGACGCTGGCCGCTACGGGTCTCGAAGAGCTCCGACAGGCGGCGGAGGAAGGTCGCCTGCTGGTCGAGCAAGATCTGCCGGGCGGCCGAGGCAAGGCTTTGGTCGGTCACCCGGTCGGGGTTGGTCTCGATGACCGCGTCGACCAGATGCGGGTAGCTGCTGACGGAGCGGAAGATCGAGCGGATGGGCTCGACCGCGGCGAGAATCAGCGGTGTCGTGCTGCCCGCGAGGTACGGACGCAGCGCGGAGTCGACCTGGCGGGCGTAGGCCCGGATACGGGTGCGCTTGCCCTCGGAGCCGACGTGGCGCCCGCTGTGCGACCGGCCGCTGATGCTCGCCCTGCCCGCGGCGTCGGCCGCGCTGGCCGGCAGGTCCGGAAGGCGGACCGGCACGGGTGGCAGGTCCGCGGCCACGTGGACCAGCCGCACCTCACCCTCGGCGAGGGCCAATACGTAGCAGGACATCGGGAAGCTGGTGACGGCCAGCAAGGGCTTGAGATAGGCCCGGTCCGAGACATGCGCTTGGGCGGCCACGGTGTACGGAAGGCGGTGCGTCCAGAGGTGGTCGGCGGTGACGAACACAGCCAGTCCCTTCGCCTGGTGCTCCCAGAAGTCGTCGTCGTCGATGAGGTCAGACAGTTCCACCTCGATCTCGTCGATCTCTGCCTTGGTGGCCGCGCCAGCCTGCTCGAGGCCGGTCCGCGCCTCGGCAGTGAGGTTCTTCAGCGCGATGCGGTCTGCCTGGACATCCGCGGTGAGCGGCGTCGTCGGCAGGTAGATCGACACAATGGCCGGTCCCCGGAGCTCGGCCAGGGCGCGGAGCTCGTCGCTGGAGGGGATGTCGATATTCCACATGGATGCATCCTTACGTGGTGTGAAGAATTGCGGCAGAACGGACCTCGGGCTCACGCCGTCTGGCGTAGCCGAGGCGCTCCGGGTGTGCTCGACGAGCGGTGAACCGCCCCGACGCTCGGGCAAGCTGCCCCCGCAACAGGTCGCGGTCAAACGGTGCGGGCCAAGAAGCTCATGACAGGTTGCGGTCGTCGCTCATGGCTTGACGGCGGGCCCCCGCGGCGGAGGTCTGCGCCCGGCGACGCTCGGTGCGCGGGTCACGGGTCGACCGGCCGTCCCGGTCCCCGGTGCCCTTCGCTCCACCGCTGCTCGACCCCGGCGCGTCAGCAGCTCCACCGCTGGAGACGCCCCAGCGCACCGAGCGTGCCGCGGCCAGTCGTTCCTCGCGCAGGTCCCGGGATGCGGCGCGAGCCAGCACCCCGAGACGCCGGCTGACCCTGGCGAGCGCCTCCTCGAAGGCTTCGGCGCGCAGGGCCGCTCGCTTGTTGGCGGGGCGGGCACGGCCCCGCGACCCCTTCTCGGGGACTCGGGCAGCCGCTCCGCGGCGGTACTGCCCGACGTACTTGTTGCGGGCGCGTCGGATCCGCTGGTGCAGCTCGAGGACGGCGTCCTCGTCGAGCTCCTCCAGGGCCGCGCGTTCGGTCTGTGCGACGAGGAACCGCTCGTCCGGGGTCAGAGCGGCAAGCAGGGTCGCGTTCACGGGTGCTCCTCGGTTCGGTCGCCGGACGGCTCAGGCTCGCAGCCCGGGCTGGGGGAGGCAAGCCACGGCTCACCGGTGCCGGGGAGAGCCCGGGCGCCGCAGTGCGGCCCGACGCCCCATCCGGTCATGCCAGTGCCCTGGCCTTCAGGGCATCGAACTCGTCCGTCGAGATGGCCCCCGACTCGAGGAGCTCCTTCGCCTGGGCGATCTGAGCCGTGGGAGTCGAGCCAGCGACGCTGCGGATGTAGTCGTCCTGCGCTTGCTTCAGGTCCGCGACGGCGCGGGCCTGGCGCTCCGCCATTCCGCTGCCCCGCGTGATCAGGTAGGCGAGGGCGGTGACGAACGGGAAGAAGACGAGTAGGACGAGCCACCCCGCCTTGGCCCAGCCGGAGACGTTCCGGTCCCGGAGGAGGTCCACGACGATCGAGAACATCGCGAAGAGGTAGGCGATGAAGGCGAAGCTGAGGAAGACCAGCCAGAACCACTGCCAGAACGTGCTCATTGTTGTGCTCCTGTCGTTGTATTCGGTTGAAGCCCAGAGGAGTCGACTCGCCCGGGCGTGCCAGACCGCAGCCGCGGTCCGGCCCTCGGAAGCCGTGCTTCGAGGAAGTCAGCGGAAGGCCGCCTGGCCGGTGATGGCGGCGCCTACCACGAGGGTGTGCATCTCGACGGTCCCCTCGTAGGTGAGCACCGACTCGAGGTTGCTCATGTGCCGGATGACCGGGTACTCGAGGGAGATTCCGTTGGCGCCGAGGATCGTCCGAGCAGTACGGCAGATCTCGAGAGCCTCGCGGACGTTGTTGAGCTTGCCGAGGCTCACCTGCTCCGGGAGCAGGGTGCCGGAGTCCTTGCGCCGGCCCAGGTGGACGGCGAGCAGCACACCCTTGGCGTACTCGAGGCTCATCTCGACCAGCTTGTTCTGGGTGAGCTGGAACGCAGAGATGGGTTTGCCGAACTGGGTCCGCTGACCTGCGTAGTCCAGCGCGGTCTGCAGCGAGGTTCGGGCCGCTCCCATCGCCCCCCACACGATGCCGTACCGGGCTTCGTCGAGGCAGGTCAGCGGCGCACGGAGGCCGTATGCATCGGGAAGGACGGCATCCTCGGGGAGCCGCACCCCGTCGAGCACCAGCTCGCTGGTCACGGAGGCGCGCAGCGACAGCTTGTGCCTGATCGGGGGTGCGGAGAAGCCCGGACTGTCCGTCGGGACGACGAAGCCGCGCACGCCGTCGTCGGTCTGCGCCCAGATGACGGCGACGTCGGCGACGCTGCCGTTCGTGATCCACATCTTGCGGCCGTCGAGGACCCAGTCGCTGCCGTCGCGACGGGCGTGGGTCCGCATCGAGCCGGGGTCGGAGCCGGCATCGGGCTCGGTCAGGCCGAAGCAGCCGATCGACTCCCCGGTGGCCATCGCGGGCAGCCAGCGCTGCTTCTGCTCTTCGGTGCCGAAACGCCAGATCGCGAACATCGCGAGAGAGCCCTGGACCGAGACCAGCGAGCGGATACCCGAGTCCGAGGCCTCGAGCTCGAGGCAGGCGAGTCCGTACTCCGTGGCGGACATCCCTGCACACCCGTAGCCCTCGAGGTGCATGCCGAGCACTCCCAGGTTGCCGAGCTCCTTCGCGAGGCCCCGCACGTCCGGGATCTCCCCGCGCTCGAACCAGTCGCCGACGTACGGATCGATGCGTTCGGCACACAGGTGGCGCACCGATGCCGCAACGTCCTTCTCCTGGGGGGTGAGCAGGTCTCCCAGTGCCACGGGGTCGTGGGGGTCGAGCTCGGGGGCTGTGGTCGTGCCGTTCATGTGGAGGTCTCCTGTGCGAGCCAGCGGCGGATGCCGGCGCTGTGCTCTCCGAGTAGGGGTGGCGGGCGGTATGTGATGACGGGGGTGCGGGAGTAGGTGACCGGGTGGCGGATCTGCGGGAGGAAGGCGTCACCGACCGAGACGGTGGGCTCGAGGCCCAGCGCCTGCGCCAGGGCGATGCCGTCCCCCACGTCGCCGACAGTGCCTGCCGGCACGCCGGCGGATGTGAGGCGCTCGGCCCAGGAGCGCGCGGTGTCCCTGACGAGGAGCGCCTCGAGGTGGGCGACGAGCTGATCCCGATGACGGACCCGGGCTGCGTTGGAGCAGAACCGCTCCTCGTGCGCCAGCTCTGGCGCGCCGAGGACCTCCGTCAGGCGCCGGAACTGGGAGTCGTTGCCGCAGCAGACCGCGACCAGGTCGTCGGCGCACCGTAGCGTCTCGTAGGGGGCGATCGAAGGGTGCCTGTTGCCCATGCGGGTCGGCGGTTGCCCGGTCGTGAGGAACGTGGAGGCCTGGTTGGCCAACGAGCCGAGCAGGCTGCTGAGCAGGTTGACCTCCACGCGCTGGCCGAGACCGGTGCGCTCGCGATCCCCGAGCGCCGCGAGGATGCCGATGACCGCATCCTTGGCGGTGAGGACATCGACGAGCGCGACGCCCACCTTGGTCGGCGGACCCTCGGCGTCACCCGTGATGCTCATGAGTCCACCCATCGCCTGCACGAGGAAGTCGTATCCGGGAAGGGATGCCCCGCCGAGGCTGCCGAAGCCGGTGACAGAGCAGTAGACGACCCGCGGGTTGCCCTCCGAGACGGATGCGTGATCGAGGGACCTGCGGGCCAAGGTTCCCTCGCGGAAGTTCTCGATGAGGACGTCGGCCCGCCGCGCGAGCGTGGCGGCGAGCGCGAGGTCGACGGGTTCGTCGAGGTCCAGCTCCACCGACTGCTTGGACCGGTTGGCGGCCTCGAAGTACGCGCTGGTCGAGGCGGTCCAGGGGGGTCCCCAGGCGCGGGTGTCGTCCCCGACGCCCGGCCGCTCGACCTTGATGACCGTGGCTCCGAGGTCGGCGAGGGTGGCGGAGGCGAGGGGCCCGGCGAGGACGCGGCTGAAGTCGGCGACCAGGACGCCGTCGAGGGGCAGGGTCACGCTCGGCTCCTCGGGAGCGCATCAGTCCGGCCGTCGACCCGCTGTGGCAGTCCCCACGGGTTGTCCACGCGGGTCTCCGGGGGCAACCACGCGTCCGGGACCGATTGGAACGTCACCGGACGGACGAAGCGGCCGAGGGCGGCAGCCCCGACCGAGGTCGCGGAAGGGACCGTCGTCGCGGGCCACGGGCCGCCGTGCTGTTGGGCCCAGGTGAAGGCCACACCGGTCGGCCACTCGTTGACCGTCACCCTCCCGACCTTGGCCGTCAGCCGGTCGACCAGCCAACGGGCATCCGGGTCATCGTCACCTCCGACCAGCACGGAGGCGGCAAGGCTGCCCTGAAGCGTCTCGAGGGCATCGGCCAGCTCGGCCCGGTCGGAGTACTCGACGACGACGGCAACGGCGCCGAAGCACTCCTCCAGCAGCCGGCTCCCCGGCGTCAGCGCCGACGCCGGGGCCGAGAGGACGGCGGCGGGAGCCGACCACCCCGGCCCCCCGCCGGCCACCGTGTGCACCACCCGCGCCCCGACCGCCGTCAGATCGGCCAGGCCCGCGTCGACCGCGGCCGCGATCGAACGGGTCAGCATGACCGGCACCGGGGCGGCCTCGGCGAGGGCGGCGCCGACGGCGGCGGGGACTCCGGCCCCGGCCGGGGCCAAGAGGATCCCCGGCTTCGTACAGAACTGGCCTGCCCCCAACGTGAAGGATCCGACGAAGCCCACGGCGATCTCCGCGAGGCGACTCAGGCCGGCCGGGGTGACGACGGCGGGGTTGACGGTGCCCATCTCCGCGTAGACCGGGATGACGACCGGACGTTCGTTCGCGAGCCGCCAGAGAGCCATGCCCCCGGCCTGGGATCCGGTGAACGCCACGGCCGCGACGGCCTCGCTCTGTACGAGGGCGCGTCCTGCATCGAGGCCACTCACGAGACCGAAGGTCCCATCCGGTGCAGCGCTCCGGCGCAGCGCATCCATGGTGAGGGCGGCCAGGCGTTCGCTCAGCAGGGCATGGGCCGGATGCGCCTTGGCCACGACGGGGCAGCCTGCCGCGAGTGCCGAGGCGGTGTCGTTGCCGAGGACGCTGAACGCGAAGGGGAAGTTGCTCGCCCCGAAGACGGCCACCGGCCCCAACGGACGGTTCACCCGGACCAGCCGCGGAGTCCTCGTCGTCGCGTTGTCGATGGTCCGGCCGAGGTAGGAGCCCTCGAGGGCGACATCCCCGTAGAAGCGAAGCTGTCCGGCGGCGCGGGCCACCTCGCCGGTGAGACGCACCTCGCCGAGAGCGGTCTCCTCGTCGGCGAGGGCCACGAGCTCGCCGACGTGGGCCTCGAGGGTGTCCGCGATGGCGTGGAGCCAGTCGCGACGTGCCGCCGGAGCGGTGGACGCCAGTACTGGGGCCGCTGCGGCGGCTGCAGCGACGGCGCCCTCGACCGCGTCGAGCGAGCTGTCGGAGACAGTGCCGGCCACCGACCCGTCGCGCGGACGGAAACTCTGTGTCGAGGTCATCGGATCTCCTGCACCGCCTTGACGAGAACGGTGAGGGCCTCGTCGAGCAGGTCCTCCCCGATCACCAGCGGGGGAAGGAGCCGGATGACGTTCCCGTAGGTTCCCCCCACGAGCGTCAGCACCCCCTCCTCATGACAGCGCCTCGCCACGGCGCTCGCGAGGCCCGGCTCCGGGTCGGTCGTCCCGGGCGTCACGAACTCGAGGGCGAGCATCGCCCCGCGGCCGCGGACGTCGCCGACCGGGGACCACGGGCCCATGAGGGCCCGGAGGCGTGGAAGGGCGATCTCCTCGATGCGGCGGGCGGCACCGCACAGGTCCTCCTCCTCGATGACCTCGAGGGCCGCGAGAGCGGCCCGGCAGGCGACGGGGTTCCCGGCATAGGTGCCCCCGAGGCCTCCGGGCGGAACCGCGTCCATGACCTCCGCGCGTCCCGTGACGGCGGCGAGGGGCATGCCGCCCGCGAGGGCCTTCGCGGTGACCACGAGGTCGGGGACGACTCCCTCGTGCTCGCAGGCGAACATCGCCCCGGTCCTTCCCAGCCCGGTCTGGATCTCGTCGGCGACGAGGAGGATGCCGTATTCGCGGGCGAAGTCCGACACGCCCCGGAGGTAGCCCGACGCGGGGACGAGGACACCCCCCTCGCCCTGGATCGGTTCGACGACGATGGCGGCGACGTTCTCGGGGCCCACCCGGGTGAGGACGAGCTCGCGCAGCTCGGCAAGTGCCTCATCGGCACAGTGCTCTCCGCCGCGTGGCCAGCGGAAGGGATGGGCCGCGGGTGCGCGGTGGACCTCGGGGGCGAAAGGGCCGAAGCCGGTCTTGTAGGGCGAGTACCTCGCCGTCATGGACATCGTGAGCAGGGTGCGGCCGTGGTAGGCGTGGTCGAGGACGACGACCGCGGGCCGGCCGGTCGCCGCCCGGGTGATCTTCACCGCGTTCTCGACGGCCTCGGCGCCGGTGGTGAAGAGCGCCGTTCTCTTCTCGTGGTCGCCGGGGGTCAGCCGGTTCAGGACCCGGCAGACGTCGACGAAGCCGTCGTACTCCGTGACCATGAAGCACGTGTGCGTGAACCGACGTGCCTGCTCGGCGACCGCTGCCGCCACCCGCGGGTGGGCGGCTCCGACGCTGGTGACCGCGATGCCGGACGCGAGGTCGATCAGCCGGTTGCCGTCGACGTCGACGAGGAGCGCCCCCTGGGCCTCCTCGACGAAGACCGGGAGGGTCGTTCCGTACCCGCGGGCTACGTGGTGGCGCCGCTGGTCGTGCAGCTCGCGCGAGCGTGGGCCGGGGACGGCGGTACGGAGGTGGCGCTGCTGCGCCACCTCGGGCGTACCGTCCCGGAGGGTGGTGTCGGTCATCCGGTCAGGCCTCGATGTTCGCCATCACGTGCTTGATCCGCGTGTACTCCTCCACGGCGTACATCGACAGGTCCTTGCCGTATCCGGAGTGCTTGAAGCCGCCGTGGGGCATCTCGGCCACGAGGGGGATGTGGGTGTTGATCCACACGCATCCGAAGTCGAGCGACCGGGACAGCCGAAGGGCGCGGCCCACGTCGCTCGTCCAGACCGAGGAGGCGAGGGCGTAGCGCACCCCGTTGGCCTTCGCCAGTGCGTCCGTCTCGTCGTCGAAGGACTGGACGGTGATGACGGGCCCGAAGATCTCCTCCTGGATGTGGACGTCGTCCTGTCTCAGGCCGGTGATGACAGTGGGCTCGACGTAGAAGCCCCGGCTGCCCTGCCGGCGCCCCCCGGCGGCCACGTCGGCATGAGCCGGGACGTCGCTGAGGAAGCCGAGGACGCGCTCGAGCTGGGCGCTGTTGTTGACCGGCGGAACGAGCGCGTCCTCCGCACGGCGGCCCCCCGCGTAGGAGGTCCGGGTACCCAACGCCTGCTCGGCGAGCAGGGAGACGAACTCGTCGTGGACGGCGCGATGGACGAGGACCCGCGTGGCGGCGGTGCAGTCCTGCCCGGCGTTGAAGTAGCCGGCGAGGGCGATGCCCTCGGCGGCGGCGGCGAGGTCGGCGTCCTCGAACACCAGCACCGGCGCCTTGCCGCCGAGCTCGAGGTGGAGCCGCTTCAGGTCCCGGCTGGCACTCTCGGCCACCTGCATGCCGGCTCGTACCGAGCCCGTGATCGACACCATGGCGGGGACGGGATGAGACACGAGGTGGTGTCCGGTGGAGCGGTCACCGGTGACGACGTTGAGCACACCCGCCGGCAGGTGCTCGGCCGCGATCTCGGCGAGCATCAGCGTGGTCACGGGGGTCGTGTCGCTCGGCTTGAGGACCACGGTGTTGCCCGCGGCGATGGCGGGAGCCAGCTTCCAGATCGCCATCATCATCGGGTAGTTCCAGGGGGCGACCTGACCCACGACGCCGACCGGCTCGCGCCGGATCCACGACGTGTGGCCCTTCATGTACTCGCCCGCGGCCCGACCCTCGAGCACCCGGGCCGCGCCGGCGAAGAAGCGGAGCTGGTCGACCATCGGGGGGATCTCCTCCGAAGCGGTCAGCGGCACGAGCTTCCCCGTGTTCCGGCTCTCCGCCTCGACCAGCTCGTCGGCACGGGCCTCGACGGCGTCGGCGATCCTCAGCAGCGCACGCTGTCGCTCCCCGGGGGTGGAGTCGCGCCAGGACTCGAAGGCCCGCGCGGCCGACGTGAACGCCCGGTCGACGTCCTCGGGCCCCGACAGGGGCGCCGACGCGTAGACCTTCCCAGTGGACGGGTCGGTCACGTCCGTGTACTGGCCGTCAACCGGGGGGCAGTACTCGGAGTCGATGAAGTTCTGCAGGGTCACGTTGTCCGACATACGTTTCGGCTCCTCAGGCGTCGATGGTCGCTCGGACGGCATCCCCGTGGGGCGTGTCCTTGCGCAGGTAGGGCTTGGCGACGAGCATGTAGGCGAGGCCGACGAGGATGACGACCGCGGCGGAGAGCAGGACGATGTAGTTGTCGTACCAAGGGACGTCCGGCGTCCGGGGCCACGCCATGTTGACTGCCGCGAGGACCTGGTACGTGAAGGCGGCGATCGTCACGGGCAGCCCCCACGAGCCGAGCCTGAACTTGCCGGCCGGGACCCACCCCTTGAGGCGGGCCCGGAGAGCGGCGAGCACGACCATCATGAAGCCCAGGTAGATGCCGAGGGCCGCGAACGAGACGATCTTCGTCAGCGCGTCGGCCGAGACCTTGGAGCCGATGATGATGACCGCAGGCACCGCCGCGGCCAGAAGCAGTGCGTAGGGCGGGACGGCCCGGCCGGCCGAGAAGCGGGACAGGACCTGGCTCGCCGGCATCATGTGGTCGCGGGCGTAGGAGTAGATCAGTCGGCTCGCGGCGGCCTGCAGACTCAGGGCGCACGAGAGGAACGAGATGAGGACGACGACGAGGACGACTCTGAAGCCGACGGGTCCGAAGGCCTGCGACAGCACGGTGGTGACGGGGTCGGAGTCGGCGCCGGCGATGACGGCCGGGATGTCGGGGACGGCGAGCAGCAGGGCCAGCGTGATGAAGAAGGAGGCGAAGGCGCCGACGTAGATGGTCATCCGCATCGACTTCGGAATCTGCACGCGCGGGTTCTTCACCTCCTCGGCGACGTCGCCACACGCCTCGAAGCCGTAGTAGAGGTAGACGCCGATGAGCGCAGCGGCGAGGAAGGCCGGCAGGTAGGAGGCACCGCCGGAGACGTCGAAGCTGTCGACCAGCACCCCGAGACCCTGGTGGCGCTGGGTCAGCAGGAGCCAACCGCCGACGACCAGGGCGCCCGCCAGCTCGGCAGAGAAGCCGAACACGGCGACCTTCGCGAGGAGCCGGGTGCCCCCGAGGTTGAGCAGGGTTACGATGGCGATGAGCCCCAGGGCGCAGAGGATCGTCACGTCGACCGAGGGCTCGACGCCGAGGACCATCGCGACGAAGGGGCCGGCGCCGTACGACACGCTCGCGATCGTCACGACGAGGGCGATCATGTAGACCCATCCGGCCATCCAGGCCCAGCGGCGGCCCCACAGGCGGCGGGCCCAGGGGTAGATGCCTCCGGACACCGGGAACTGCGACACCACCTCACCGAACACGAGGGCGACGAGCAGCTGTCCGAGCGCGGCCAGGACCACCGCCCAGATCATTGGCGGGCCACCGGTCGCGAGGGCGAAGGCGAACAGCGAGTAGACGCCGACAACCGGCGACAAGTACGTGAAGCCGAGGGAGAAGTTGCCCCACAGGTTCATGTCCCGCTTGTAGTCGGAGGTGTAGCCGAGGGACGCGAGGTGGGCGTCCTCGTCATCGTGTTGCACGACGCTGTGCTCCACGGAGGTCATGGTGGGTCCTTTCGCGCAGGTGCGGCCGCAGCGGCCTGACGGCGAAACGGTAGGGAGCGTCGCACGCTCGCTCTATCGACGGTCAGTCCTTTTTCGCCTACCGTGAATGGACACTTCGTCGATCACCGATGCAGGAGCCGCCGTGCCTGTCGCACTGACCTGGTTGCTCGACCAGCGGGACCTCGGGCTGCGCCTCCTCACGCCCGGTCCAGTGGTGGCCGACATCGACTGGGCACATGCCATCGAGCTCGAGGACCCCAGCCCGTGGCTCACCGGGGGCGAGCTCGTGATGACCACCGGGCTGCGCCTCTCGCGCCGCCGTGCCGAGCAGGTCGCCTATGTAGACCGACTCGCCGACGTCGGCGTCGCGGCCGTCGCCTTCGGGGTGGGGGTCCGGTTCGCCCACGTCCCGGCGGCGGTGGCGGACCGGTGCGAGCAGCGGGGCCTCCCCCTCATCGAGGTGCCGCTCCCGACCCCGTTCATCGCGGTGACCCAGCGGGTGGCCCAGCAGCTGGCACACGAGCAGCAGCAGGCTCTCCAGCGGCTGGTCAAGGCCCAGCAGACCATCACGCGGCGATCCCTCCGGCACGGGGCCCCCGGCCTCGTCGAGGGGCTCGCCACGGAGCTCCGTCGCGACGTCGTGCTGCTCGACGAGCACGGGCGACCTCTCGGATCGAGCCCCGGCCGTGCCCTGGGAGATTCCCTCTCGGCCGTGGTGCGCGCCGGTCGACCTGCCGTCCGCCAGCACGCGACGCGACGCGTCGTCACTCCCGCCGGACCGGTCGAGCTGCATGCCCTGAGCGGGCGGGCGGCCCACCGGGGTTGGCTGGCCGTCGGACTCGGAGATGCCCTGCCGGCGGACGACCGCCTCCTCGTGAACCACGCAGTCGCCGTGGCGACCTTGAAGCTGGACCGTCCACGCGAGGTGGAGCAGGCAAGGGCAGCGGTGGGGGATACCGTCCTCCGGCTCCTCCTCGCCGGCAGGCCCAGCCCCCCTGCCGTCGTCGGACTGCTGACCCACCTGGGCTTCGACCCAGAGGATCGGGTCCGCGTCGTGTGGGTTCCCACGGCGGCCGCCGCCGCCCTGGCCGACGCCGTGCTGGCCCGACTCGAGCCGACCGGCACGCCGCACGCCGTGCATGCGCAGGCGCACGGTCTCGTCGTCCTCATCCAGGACCGTGAGGAGGCCGAGGGAACGGTGACGGTGGTGCGCCGGTCAACCCTCGACGCCGACCCCGGCGCCCCGGGCCTCGGGGTCAGCGCCCCGGTTCCGGCGGACACTGCGGCCGACGCCCTTGCCCAGGCCGTGCAGGCAGCGGCAGCGGCGGCGGAGGAGCGGCATGAGGCGGTGTGGTTCGACCGCCTCGCGCTCGGCGCCCTCCTCTCCGACCCGGTCCTCCGTGACCGGGTGCAGTCCCTCACCCGCCCCGTGCTCGACATGCTCGCCCAGGGGGGCGACACGGTGCTCGTGAACTCCCTCAGGGTGTTCCTCGAGCACAACGGAACGTGGGAGAGCGCGGCCCGCGCCCTCCGGGTGCACCGACACACGCTGCGCAACCGCATGACGCGCGTCGAGGAACTGACCGGCCTCGATCTCGAGGCGTCACACAACCGGATGGTCCTCCACCTGGCCCTTGCCACCCGCCCTCCCTCGCCATGACCGAGGGCTCGAGCGACGGCTCACCCCGGCCGTAAACGCCGACACGCCCCGCGGCACCCCCGAGCGGCCGTGGTGGATCACACATGCACAGGCCTTGGACAACACGTGTCACCGCCCACCGCTCGTCGCTACGCTGCCCCGCGTGTCAGGCGACGAACCTCTGGCCCACCGCTACGCATCCACGGGCACGCTTCCTCGTGACGAGCGGGTCGCGGCGCTCCTCGGCGCCTGTCACCGCGATCTGCACGGGCTCCGGGAGGGCGCGGTCTCTGACGTCTACCCCGTTCTCGCACAGGCTGACCCGCAACACTTCGGCGTAGCGGTCGTAGGCGTCGACGGGCACGAGGTGGCCGTCGGGGACGTCGACGTTCTCTTCCCGCTGATGAGCGTCGCCAAGCCGTTCGTCTTCGCGCTCGCCTGCGAGCGCCACGGCGTCGACCTGGTGGTCGACCGCCTCGGTGCCAATGCGACGAACCGGCCGTTCAACTCGGTGACGGCCGTCGAGGAGGGACCGGGCGGCCGGACGAACCCGATGGTCAACGCCGGCGCCATCGCCTGCACGGAGCTCCTCGGCCCCGGGGAGACGGCCTGGGCAGACCTGGTCGGAGGCCTCTCGGCCTTCGCCGGGCACGACCTCGAACTGGACCCCGAGGTGCTCGCCTCGGCGAGGACGACGAACCTGCGCAACCGGGCGATCGCGCAGCTGCTGCACGCCGCCGGGGTGGTCCACGACCCGGACTCCGCCCTCGATCGGTACACCCGGCAGAGCTGCCTCGCCGTCACGGCGCGTGACCTGGCCGTCATGGGTGCGACCCTGGCCGACGCGGGGGTGAACCCGCTCAGCGGGAGGCGCGTGGTGTCCTCGGAGGTCGCCTCCCGCACCCTCGCGGTCATGGCGACGGCCGGCATGTACGAGCACTCGGGCGAGTGGCTGGTCCGGGTCGGACTCCCGGCCAAGAGCGGGATCAGCGGTGGGATCGTCACCGCGGCACCGGGCAAGGGAGGGCTGGGCACGTACTCGCCACCCCTGGACGCTGCAGGGAACAGCGTCCGGGGACGCCTCGCCGCGGAGTTCCTCTCCCGGACCCTGGGCCTCGACCTCTTCACCGCCGAGGTCGCCGACCGCTCACCGACGCGCGTCCTCGTCCCCGACGCCAGCACCGATGGAAGGAACGCCCCATGGCAGCCGTGACCGAACCCCTCGACGTCGCCCCCTCCCTTCGCTCCCCCGTGGAGGTTCGCGTCGTCGACCACGACGCCTCCCTCGATGGCGTGGAGGCCGTCAGCGTCCCCGTGTTCGCTGGCGGTGAGGTCCCCGACCTCCTGGGTGTCGACCACGACGCCCTCTCCCGGGCGGGTTTCCGGCCCACCGTGGGCTCGGCGCTGCCGTTCCCGGCGTCGGGGTCGCCGGTCCTCGTGGCGGTGGGTCTCGGTGACGTGGCCGCGATGGACGCGGCGGCCGTCCGTGACGCCGCCGCGGCCTTCGCCAACGCGGTCCCGTACGACGCGCACCTCGCGACCCGCGTCCCCCGGTCAGAGCGGATGACCCTTGCCGAGTCGGCCGCAGCGATCGTCGAGGGGGTGCTCCTCGCCCGCTACCGGTTCAGCCTGCGCAGCAGTGAGACCGGGCCCGTCCGGGTGGCCTCGCTCACCCTCATCGCCCCCGAGGGGGAGCACGAGGCAGTCGAGGCCGGCGCGGCACGGGGGCGGGTGACGGCCCGGGTCGCGATGCTCAGCCGCGACCTGGCGACCTGCCCGGCGGGGATGCTGACCGCCTCGGCGATGGCCGACCTCGCCGTCGAGCTCGGTCCGTCGGCCGGCCTCGACGTCGAGGTCTTCGGAACGGACGAGCTCACCGAGATGGGATGCGGTGGACTCCTCGGCGTCAACCGCGGCAGCGTTCAGCCGCCCCGGATGATCCGGATGCGCTACGTCCCCGAGGGTGGTGGCACCGGCCATCTCGCGCTCGTCGGGAAGGGGATCATGTACGACTCGGGCGGCATCAACCTGAAGCCGAGCGACGTGTCGCACTCCCAGATGAAGAACGACATGAGCGGCGCCGGCGCGATCCTCGCCGCGATGACCGCCCTGCGCGAGGTGGGTTGCCGGGCCCGGGTGACGGCCTACCTGATGTGTACCGACAACATGCCCTCCGGCTCCGCGATGCAGCTGGGGGACGTGCTGACGATGCGCAACGGGATGACGGTCGAGGTGATGAACACCGATGCGGAGGGCCGCCTCGTCATGGCGGACGCCTTGGCCCTGTCGGTCGAGGACGGTGCCGATGCGATCGTCGACGTGGCGACGCTGACCGGGGCCTGTCTTCGCGCCCTCGGCACCGAGGTCGCGGGCGTCATGGGCAACGACCGTTCGGTGCTCGACCAGGTCCGCGTCGCGGCGGGCCGCGCCGACGAGCCGGTCTGGGAGCTGCCGCTGGTGCGTTCCTACCGCAGCCAGCTCGACTCGACGGTGGCGGACATGACCAACCTCGGGGGGCCGTATGCCGGGTCGATCACGGCCGGGCTGTTCCTCGAGGAGTTCGTCGGCGGCACCCCGTGGGCGCACGTCGACATCGCCGGGACGGCCCAGGCCGAGGCCTCCCGTCGCTGGGTCCAGAAGGGGCCCACCGGCTTCGGGGCCCGCCTCCTCGTGGAGCTGGCCCTGGCCTTCCAGCGGCCCGCCGAGGCCTGAGCGGATGCTCGTGACGACCCCGGTGGGCCGCAGACCCTGTCTGCCGGGGAGTGGGTCGGGGGGCGCGTCGTGGACCCGGTGACGACCACGCTGGTCATCCTCGTCCTCGCCGTCCTCGCGTTCCTCTCCAACCGGGTTCCGCTCGGAATCGTCGCCATCGGCGTCTCGCTCTCCCTGTGGGCCACCGGCATCCTCGACCTCAACCAGGCACTCGCCGGATTCGGCGACCCCACCGTCCTCTTCATCGCCTCCCTCTTCGTCGTCGCCGAGGCCCTCGACTCGACCGGGGTCACCGCGTGGGCCGGCCAGCAGCTCATCGCGCGCGGTGGCGAGCGCCGGACCCCCCTGCTCGCCCTCGTCTGCCTGCTCGTCGCCGTGCTCACGGCGCTCATCAGTGTCAACGGCGCCGTCGCGGCCCTGCTGCCCGTCGTCGTCGTGGTCGCGGCCAGGGCGGGGCTGCCGCCCTCGCAGATGCTCATGCCGCTGGCCTTCTCGGCGCACGCCGGGTCGATGCTCGCCCTCACCGGGACACCGGTCAACATCATCGTCAGCGAGGCAGCGGTCGACGCCGGGGCCCGGCCGTTCTCCTTCTTCGAGTTCTCGCTCGTCGGCCTGCCGCTGCTCACCGGAACGATCCTGATCATCGTCCTCTTCGGCCAACGATTGCTGCCCCATCGCGCGCCGGCCGGCCTGCCGCAGGAGCTCGGCGACCTCACCGATGCGCTGCGCACCCAGTACCGCATCCCCGAGGACACCGAGCTCGTCGGGGCCGACCGCGGCGTCGCGGAGGTCCTCGTCCGCCCCCGCTCCCCCCTCATCGGGACCCACCTCTTTCCCGGGATGGCGACCCCCAGCGGAGACCTCGTCGTCCTCGCGGTCAACCGGTCCGGAGAGGCCGTCGAGGGCCCGGAAGAGACCCTTCGGGCCGGGGACACACTCCTCCTTCGCGGGTCGTGGGACAAGCTGAGCCGGCACACGAGCGACGCCTCCGAGGTCCTCGTCGTCGACCGGCCGGACACGCTCCGCCGTGCCGTGCCCCTCGGCCCAGGCGCGAGGCGCGCCGCCGGAATCCTTTTCGCCATGGTCGTCCTACTCGCGACCGGCGCCGTCCCGGCCGCCGTGGCCGGGCTGCTCGCGGCCTCGGCCGCAGTCCTTACCCGCGTGCTCACGCCCACCCAGGCCTACCGGAGCATCTCCTGGACGACGGTCGTCCTCGTCGGCGGCATGATCCCGCTCTCGACGGCCTTCGTCTCCACCGGCACCGCCGACGCGATCGCGCGCCGGCTGCTCGACGTCGTGGGGTCGGCCTCGCCGCGGCTGGCCCTGCTGGCGATCTGCGTCCTCACCATGGTCCTCGGCCAGCTCATCTCGAACACCGCGACGGTCCTCATCGTCGCGCCCATCTCCGGGGTCGTGGCGGCCGACCTCGCGGTCTCCCCGCTCCCGTTCATGATGGCCGTCGCCGTCTCGGGTGCCGCTGCCTTCCTCACCCCCGTCGCGACGCCGGCGAACACGATGATCCTCGAGCCCGGCGGCTACCGGTTCTCCGACTACTGGAAGCTCGGCCTGCCACTGCTCCTGCTCTTCCTCAGCGTCGCCGTGCTCTGGGTGCCCGTCGTCTGGCGGTTCCACCCGTGAGCTCACCCCGCACCTCAGCCGACGCCCCAGCCCGGGGCGCCACCGGCCCACTCATCCTCACCCCCCGGAGGCCCATGTGAACCCCGTGCTCGCGTTCGTCGTCGTCATGGCGGTCTGGACGGTCAGCGAGTACATCGCGCGCCTGACGAAGTCGCTGCTGTCCGCTCTGTTCGTCGCGTCGCTGATCTTCCTCGTCGGCTTCCTCACCGGGCTCTTCCCCGACGACCTGCTCGCCAGCTCCTCGCTCCTCGCCCTCGCCGGTGTCGTCGTCGGCTTCATCATCGTCCACCTCGGAACGATGATCAGCCTCGACGACTTCAAGAAGCAGTGGCGGACCTTCCTCATCGGCGTCTCCACGGTCCTCGGCATCGGAGTGGCACTGTGGCTGGCGAGCCTGCTCTTCGGGTCCCGGATCAGCGGCAGCGCCGCCGACGGCTACGCCCAGGCCCTCGACTTCGTCGCGGCCGGCACCGGCGCCCTCAGCGGGGGCACCATCTCGGTGATCATCATCCAGGAGGCCGCTCTCGGGGTCGGGCTGACGGCCATCGCCGTCTTCCCCGTCCTCATCGCGGCGCTCCAGGGGCTCGTCGGCTTCCCGCTCACCTCGCTGATCCTCCGCAGGGAGGCCACGCGCCTCCGCGACGAGTTCCGCGCCGGGAACCTCGCGGCCGCCGAGGAGCTCGACGAGGCGGCCGCCTCCGCCTCACGGCTCCCGGCCGCCTTCCGCAACACCCCCGGGACGCTGTTCGTCGTCGGAGTCGTCGTCCTCGTCTCGCTCGGGATCAACAACCTCACCGACGGGATCCTCAACACCTTCGTCGTCGCGCTCGTCTTCGGCATCGCGCTGCGCACGAGCGGGATCTTCAAGCCGTCGGTGCTCGCCGGCATCGACTCCTTCGGGCTGATGATGCTCGCGATCATGATCCTCGTGTTCGGGCCGCTCGCCACGGTCCAACCGGCCGACGTCAAGGCGCTGGCCCTCCCCCTCGTCCTCGCGTTCGTCTTCGGCGTCGCCGGCATCGCGGGGTTCTCCGCGCTCGTCGGGAAGCTGCTCGGCTACAGCGTGCCGATGTCGGTGGCCATCGGACTGACCTCGCTCTACGGATTCCCCGGGACGATGATCCTCTCCCAGGAGGCGGCCAAGGGTGCCGGCGAGAGCCCCGAGGAGGTCGCGGCCATCGAGGGCGCGATCCTTCCGAAGATGATCGTCGCGGGCTTCTCCACAGTCACGATCACCTCGGTCGTGATCACGAGCATCCTCGCCGGCCGCATCGGTGGCTGAGACGGGTGCGGAGCCGCCGCATGACGGTTGCAGTACTTTTCGGGGGGCATTGAATTGCGGTGGGCTAAGTGGGCTCGAACCACTGATCCCCCCCGCTTGCACATCCTCCAGAGGGTCCCATTGATGGGACTGTTGAGGACGGGTTGGCCATTGGTGAGGTCGTCGTAGGCTCTTGGGTACTGCTGTGCTCCGAGCCGGTACTCGCAGCCGGGGACCGTTCGCCATGGAGTTGTGACCCCACCTTCACGATCAGGCCACGCCACGCCCGGGATGGGAAAGTTCCGCGCCCCGTCTGCCTCTCGAGAAGCCCGTCCTTTCGACCAGTGAAAACCTCATGCTGTGGAGGGCGTGCGCGACCTTGCTCTTCGACTGACTCCTTACGGCCTACGAGCCCTGCAGCCAGGCACGAATGGACGCCCAAGATGTGCGTCCTTCCGCCGCCAGTCGACCACCCGGGTGTGGCGGTAGGACAGTGTCGTCGAGTGTTCAGCGCCGCCCTTGTGGAAGACTGCGCTCGTGGTGCAACAGCTCAGGGCGGCCCTACAACCAACGTGGGACGAACTGTGGTCCGTGGCCCAGGACGTCGCGCGGGTCCGCGGCGAGGACGCGCGCTATGTCTTCGAGAGGGCCGGACTCCTGCTTCAGCCCCCCGATGAGCCGCTGCCGGTCACCTATGACGCCACGCCACGTGAGGCGTTGACGTTCGCTTCCACTGGCGGTGACGGTGTCCATTTCAGTGCTGCCGACAGCATCTCTGGCGCTGTCATCGTGATGACGGTTCCGATGCAGTTCGACCGGCCGAACATCGTCGTGGGCAGCAACATGCGCGAGTTCCTGTCGCTCGGCTGCGCCGCAGGCTACTTCGGCCTGGAGCAACTCGCGTATGACTACGCCGCGACAGCGACCGCATTGCAAGGCGGGGCCACGGACTACGAGGAGGCCGAGCAAGACCTCGCCCTCATCCGGACGCGGATGGACCTGACGCCATGGCACGCTCCCAGATTGCGACTGGATGAGCTCCAGCTGCTGCTTCCAGGGGCTCCGTAGCCGTGCAGCATCGGCATGTCCGTGCGAACCAGACCTGAGTCCTTCCGCCGCGAGTCGACTTAAGGCAAGAGACGTAGATTCAGTGGCCCCAGTGGGGGCCCCTCAGGTGGATCCTGGGCGGCGAGGCGCGGGGGGCCAACGGTTCCTTCGCTCCGCTCGACCCGGAGCCGTTCTCGTCGTGCGGAATGATGTCCCAGCCCCCGTTGTCCCACATCCAAACGTAGGCGAAGCGGTCCACGAAGGGAGTTCTGAACCAGGCCCGGACCCAGCCCGGGACCCGGTCGAGTCGTGGCGTTAGGCCATGCCCCGGAGGTACCCAGTTCCACCCAGGGCGAGTACCCGCCGGCGGTTGCCACCCCCCGGGCGAGCGCACGATGCCGCTCCCAGCCACAGGACAAGTGTTGCACCGGGTGGAATCGCGCAACCGCCTCCAGGTGAATCGAGCTGTCCAAGACCAAAGCGAGCCGTAGGTGAGTCATACCGCCGCGAGCCGGGCGCATCGGCTCGGTAGGCGCCGTGGATCGCAGCCGGCCGGGCAGCCTGTAGACGGAATCATCTACACGGCGTTACCGTTGCCGCATGGCCGAGACGACGACGATACGCATCAGCCGGGCCACCCACGCCCGGGTCACCCGCTTGGCGGCCGAGCGGCACGAGACGATCGATGAGGTGGTGAGCAGCGCGCTGCGGGCGCTGCGCCAAGACGGCATGGGCCGGGACCTGTCCGAAGAGCTCAGTGAGGATGAGACGGCCTGGCTCGATGCTGACGCCGGGTGACGTCGTCGAGCTCGACCTCGGCACTCCGGCCGGGAGCGAGGCGGGGCTACATCGTCCCGCGGTCGTCGTCACCGCCGCACGGGTGCTGGCGGGTGGACCGAACGTCGTGCAGGTGGTACCGCTGACTCGCACCATCCGTTCCAGCAGTACCGAAGTGGTCATCGACCCTGATCACGGCAACCGTCTTGCAGAGCGTTCCTCGGCGCAGTGCCAGCACGTGCGATCTGTGGCGACCACGCGTATTCAGCACCGCACCGGAAATGTCGGCCCTGTAGTACTCGGCGAGGTCCGAGAGACCCTCGCGCTGCTGCTGGACCTCTGACGTCCCTCGGCGCGGGCCCTCGACGAGAGTCCAGCGCATCGACGTAGCCCCTTTCCCCGCCTGCAGGGAGGGCTACTCGATGACCCATTCGTGGCTCCTCGGCGAAGAGCCCCCGAACCGGGCAGCCACCTGGGTCAGCGTCTGCTTCTCAACGACAAGGGCAGTGATGATGAGGCGCGCGACCGACAGCCCGCAGCATCACAAGCCGCCAACGGTCGCCGATGACCTGACACATGATGTGCCGATGTCCTGACCCACGACACCACGGCCTCCGCCGTCCCAAGCCTTGGTCGCTGTCGCTGTGGTGCTGGCTCAGGCGGCGTCCACCTCGGCGTGTGCCTCACGCCGGGGGAACACCTTGCGGATCGTCGCGAGCGCGATGATGAGCATGATGACGTCCGCGACGATGAACACGGTGGTCCCGATGTAGAGGTTGTCGCGTCCGTTGGCCAGGCCGGTGAAGATGCCGAAGTCCCACAGCCCGTGCAGGACCATGCCGAGGATGAGCGTGCCGCTCACCCGTCGGGCGAGGTAGAAGAAGTAGGCACCCCTCTGATGTCAAGAGGCTGGTTTGAGCGGTCTCGAGGTCGTGCTCTTCCGTGTCGTGGTGGTGCGGCGTACGGTCGTGGCTGCGGGTCCCGGGAGTGGCTGATCCGAAGTGCCGGTGTGCGGGTGCGAGCCGGCCGCGCTGGATATGAGTGACGCCCCGCAGTGCCCTCCCGGGCCCGCGTCCACGTCCACGGCCTGGTGGTGGTTGGCGTCGGCTCGGAGCTGTCGGTACAGGGCGTCGGAGATGCGTCGCTTCAGGCAGCGCATGGCTTCGGCCTTGGTCTTCCCGGCGGCGAGCTTGCGCCGGTAGTAGGCCCGCCCTTCGGTGTCGTGGCGCAGCTGGGAGGCCGCGGCCATGTGGATCATGTGGTTCATCCGGCGGTTACCGGCCCGGGAGAGCCGGTGCCGGACGATCTCCCCGGACGAGGCTTCGATGGGGGCGGTGCCGGTCCAGGAGGCGTACCGGTTCCGGTCGGTGAAGCGGGCGACGTCGCCGGTGTCGGCCAGGACCCGGGCGGCGACGACCGGTCCGACGCCGGGCAGGGTCATCAGGGTGGAGCCGGTGGCGGCGACCATGGCTTTGAGCTCTTTGGTGACGGCCTTGGCCTTCTTCTCGATCACGACCAGCTCGGCGATCTGCTCGGCGGCGAGCCGCCGTCGGGTCTTCCCGGCCACGTCGCGGGGCTTGACCGTGGCGAGGATGGCCTTGGCCTGGATGGTGCTCATCTTCCTCTTCGACTGTCCCGGAACCAGTTCCGACAGCAGCCGGTGGACCCGGTTGACGCACTGGATCCGGGACCGGGTCAGCTCGGCGCGCCGGTCGACCAGCAGTCGCAGCGCCTCGAGCTGGGGGTCGTGGGTCAGGACCCGCAGGCTCGGGGTGCGGGCCGCGACCACCGCCACGGCGTGCGCGTCGTGCGGGTCGGTCTTGCGGTTGTGCCCGGTGTCCAACGCCCTCGCCCGCGCCGAGAGCTTGGCCGGGACATCCACGACGTGCTCCCCGTCGGCCAGGAGCCGCTGCGCCAAGGGTCGGCCGGCGCCGTTGCTGCCCTCGACCGCCCACACCCGCTCGGGGAAGGGCGCGACCCGCTTGCGCATCGCGGCGTAGCCGGCCTTGTCCGTGGTGAAGCGGCCGGTCGCGAGCACCGTCTCGCGCTCATCGACGACCTCGATGGTCGCCGACAGCTTGTGGGGATCGACCCCGATGATCACTCGCGCCATGAACTGCTCCCTTCCCGCCGTCACTGTTCGGTCGACGCCGGGCGGGCAGTGCTACTACGAGCTGGGCAGACCCCTCTTCAGCCACGCACCGGCACGGTGCCCGGCGGGAACGCAAACCGAAAATGAGCCACACCGATCGACCTGGTGGGCAGCCGCATGGAGAGCTTCCCGCCGAACACCTGGACCGAGTCTGGCCAGACACCGGCCCT
The DNA here is from genome assembly GCA_963730165.1 of uncultured Actinomycetota bacterium. GTDB lineage: Bacteria > Actinomycetota > Actinomycetes > Actinomycetales > Dermatophilaceae > DASSQJ01. The sequence continues at coordinate 10,641 of CAVSQS010000005.1, read as the reverse complement.
ACCGACAATCGTCAAGTAGCCGCGTAGCGCGCGCCCACTGCAGCCCAGCAGCGCCCACTTGGGACTACGGCGCCGACGACCGGGGACCTGCGCGGTTCCCCGCGTCGAGGTAGTACCGCGGTCCCGGCCGTGGCGGGGGCGCGGCACCGTTCCTGGGACCGGACGGCGGCCTACTCCTCGCGCCGCTTGGCGAGCATGATGGAACCATGACGAGGCTCCTGGTCGTGGCCAACCAGACGCTGGGGTGCCCCGAGCTCGAGGAGGCCCTCGCGCCCTACACCGAGGGTGATGCCGAGATGATCGTGCTAGCACCGATCTCGGTCAGTGAGGGGGAGTCCCAGTGGGACTATCCACCCATCGACCGCTACATCCCCAGCGCCGAGCAGATTGCCCATGCGCTGGCCGGAGGCCGCCTCGAGCACGAGCTCGACAGGTTGAAGCTGCTCGGGGTGACGGCGCGTGGAGAGATCGTCGATCACGACCCAGTGGGCCGGGTACAGGAGCTCCTCGGCGAGTCCGAGTTCGACGCCGTCCTCGTCTGTACGCTGCCGACGCGGCTGTCTCGCTGGCTCCGGATGGACCTGCCCGGTCGACTGGCGCGAGCGGCCGTCACGGCCCCGGTCGTCCATGTGCCGGGTTCGGCGGGACCCTCGTTGTAGGCGCGGTTCCTGCCCCGCACCGACTGCTGTGGGGGAGCGGCCAACCTCTCCGGCATGAAGCACGAGCGAGCGAATCGCACCAACGTCACCCCGCCGGCTGTTGACCGCGTTGGCCTCGGGCCGGGTTCGGTCGTCGGCTGGCCCGGGGCTACCGCGGCAGTAGATCCCAGACCGGATAGCGGAAGACCCTTCCTGTTCGCAATGTCCGCCACGCGGCCCACGGCGGGAGGCACAGCCACGCCAGCAGCGCCGGGACGACCAGCGCGAGACCCCAGTTCTCATGGTCGGTGGTGAGGACCAGCGCGAGGCCTCCGACCAGCAGGAGCAGCAGTTGGAGCACGAAGCGGACGACCGCGCGAGCCGTGGCTTGGACCAGTGGCCGTAAGCCAAGACCCCCGAGGAACGTGAGTACGAGGCTCAGCATTGCCCCCAACGGACCGCCAAGCATCAGGGCGAGATGGAGCACGGCAGCCAACCCTCGTCCGTCGGTCGGCTCTGCGTCCCTGCCCCCTGGCCCGCTGTCGGCGGAGGCGTTGGCAGACGCCGTCAACTGCTCGTGGTAGTAGTCGGGCGTCACTGAGCGAGTATCGGTGAGTAGTCAATGAGCGCGCCAGCGCACGCGCCGACCTGACGCCGATCCGGCGTCGAGGTCAGAGTTCCGCTTCGACCTCCCGACCCGTTGGGCAATGTGGGAAGTCTGACTGTTTGTTGCCGTAAAGCGAGGTGCGTCCTACCGCCGCCTATCGGGCCACCTGCGTCTTGCCGTTCTGGCTGTCAGCAGTGACGCGGCTGGCGATAATCGTCGAAGTCGTGCCGCGTCTCGACAATGCGTGGCCAGGCATTCGACCGATGGCATGGTGGAGCGGTCCTATCGATTGTGGGGGCGTGTGATGAGGGATCAATGGGCAACCCGGAGGCGGCCTGTCCGGGCCGGGATCGTGTGTGTCCTGGCAGCCGCCATGGGGGTCGGTCTAGCCGCCTGCGGGAGCGCTCAGCAGGGCGACGGCGAGACCTTCGACGCCCTGCGAGCGCGTATGGAGAGCGCCGACTATGTGCGCAACTACGACACCGTCGGGCAGGCTGTCGCGATGACCGCGGCCGGGGGCCCGTCGGCACCAGCGATCGCCGTGGTCCGAGGAGACGTCACTGCGGTGGAGCCCGGGGTGTCCAACTCCTGGGAGCTGACCGGCGACGGCGAGGACAGGACGATCCTCCCCTTCGGTGACGAGAACTCGCAGATCGACACCTACCACCTGACGATCGAGGTCAGCGACGTCATCGCTCATGGCCCGACCACCAACCTCGGTCCGACGCTGACGGTCGGGATCGCGCTGCCGCCGGGCGCCGACCTGGCGCAGGTGCGTTCCGACGTCGAGCAGATCGACGACGCCGTCTTCTTCGTCCAGGAGAGCCCCGTCTTCGACTACGAACCGGGCCTGCTCGGCATCAGCGAGAACGGGACACTCATCGGCTTCGTCGACGACGGCTCAGTCCACTACCCGCTCCTCGAGGTTCCCGACGCCTTCACTGCAGACGGCGGGGACCTGGCTGCGCTGGCGACGGCCGCGAGTGCATAGCCGCGACGTCCAAGGCCACGCCTCACTCGCTGAACCCGAGCGGTGCTGCTACGCGATGTAGCCCTTATCGCCGCCTATCGACCGCACTCGCGGATCAGCTCCGCATGTCGTCAGCGCGCAGTCGCAGATCTCTGTAGTCCTCGACGGCCAGTCGTGCGGCACGCGCGAACCGGGCCGTGTTTCCCCCCGCCACGACGAAGATGTCGTCGATGACTTGATCAGGGGGTGAGACCTCGCCATAGCAGTCGTGCCAGGCGAATTCGACGAGCTCGAGGATGTCGAGCACCGCGTCGGCGTCGGATCCGAACTCGGATACCGCTCTTCCTCTCCGAGCCGAACGCCGCTCCGACCTGCTGGTCACCATGAGCGCCACTCTGGCACGTCTCATGTCGTGAAGGACTGCGTCCTGGACGTAGGTGAGTCACACCGCCGCCAGTCGACCGCATGGGTTGAGCCGCCGCCAAGGGCTCAGCGGTTGTCGAGTTCGAGAACGGTGTCGGTGATCAGGGTGGCCATTGGACGGGTGTCCGTGCCGGCGAAGGCGGTGAAGAACGCGAGCCCGTACGGCGTGGCGACGCGGTCGATGCGCTCGGGTTCTCCTGAGTGGTTCGCGGCGGCGACCTCGAGGTGGAGCCGGAGTGTGGCGCGGGTGGCCCCGTCCGATGTAGAGAGAAGCCGGAAGCGTCTTGCGCTTGGATCGTCCTTCTTCTGGGTCCACCCGACTGGGGTGCGCTGGTAGCCCCGCAGGGCCAGTGCCTGGTCGACCTGGTGTTCGAGGGCCTGCCGGGCGTCCTGCGCGGAAGGTCCCTCACGGCGGATGGGCCACTCGATGTGGACGGCGCCGGAGGCCTTGTCGACGAGCAACGGCACCAGCGGAGGCAGCGGCCAGTCCGTGCGGAAGGCGCGGTAGACCCGCCAGTACCCGCCGAGGTCGGCCACGGCGAGCACCGGCCCAGAGTCGAACGTGGCGACCGGCAGGTCGGCGACGACCTGTGCGGCCCGGTCCGGGTCCGGCACCGGCAAGGCAGGTGTGGATGCCCACACCAGTGGCCACGGCTGGTAGGGCCGAGCCTCGACGACCGGCCAGGTCTGTGGCGGCTCCAGCAGGCGCAACAACGCCTGTTCCGTCGTATGTCCTAGCAGCTGCAGACGGCGGGCGTCCCGGCCTGCGTACAACCACCCGTGCGGGCTCGCGGCTAGGAAGCCCGCGCCTTCGGTCGGGAGGTAGCCGACGAGGCCGAGCTCCTCCCCGAGGTCGGAGCTGAGCTGCTCCACCCAAGGCACATCGATCGCCTGTACAGCGTCGTGAACCTCGAACGAGACTCGCCGGACCTTCCGACGAGGAGGGGTCGGCGCGATCTCCACTTGGACGCCGGCAAGCTGCCTTAGGATCCGCTCGGAACCCTCATGGACCACGAAGCCTCGGGCACGCAGCTCGTCGACCGCATCGACGATCGAGCGGATCCCTGACCGGTCCCAGCCCGCGTTCACCCAGAGCCCGAGTCCACCGGCCCCGTCGGTCCTGTAAGTCACGCGGCGCATCGTTTCACCTCTCACGGCCCGACGCCGCGCCCCGAACCGTCCGACGGAAATGGGCACCCGCCAAAGTGCGTCTTAACGCCGCGTGTCGACCGTGCCAAGGCTGCCATTGGTACTCCTCACCCGGTTGGTCGGCGAAGACGAACACCGACGGCGCGACACCCGGGTCTGCTACGAATGCTTCTCGTGGAGAGGGCGCCTTAAGACCTAGAGGCGCTTGAGGAGTTCGGCCTTTTTCTCCGAGAACTCCGCGTCCGTGAGGATGCCTTGAGCGTGAAGCGCGGCGAGCTTGGAGATCTGCTCGGTCACATCCTGAGCGGGCAGATCCGTTGCGGTTGCGGACCCAATGGTGCCCTTCGAGAGGACCGAGAGGGCCGCGTCCGCGATTCGATCGCTCACTCCCGGCTGTGTGGGCGGAAGGTCCTTTGCTGGCTTCTCTGACAACTCGGTGGCAATCTGACGGTCCTTCAGCAGGACTGAGAAGACCATGAACTGCTTCTCGGGCAACTCGATGATGGACTGCTTGCCGTCGGCCCAAGCGACGCGCACGGTGTGACCCGAGTTCACCGCGGCTCCCACGCTCGCTCCAACGGCCTTGCCCAGTCTTCCCGGAATCGCGGCCAGCGCGGCTGCCCGCCCCATGGTCCCGGTGACGCCCTCCCGTGTGTCCAGCTCCTCCCACTCGGTGACTGTCTCAGCGTTGATCCTGTGCCGCTTGAAGGGGTTGGAGGTGTGCGAGATGGAAAGGTCGCTGTTCTTGGAGAACGGGGTGGCTCCACCCGAAGCGACCGTGCCGCCTGCGAGGTGCCCTCCGACGACTCGTCCCTGTCCCGAGAGTTCCTGGAGGATGGCCATGCCAGCACCCTAGGACACGCCTCCGACCGTCGCTCGAGAACCGACGTCGCGGCACATGGCGACAGCCCAACCAGATCCATCTGCGCGTCACGCAAGTGAACGGCCACAAAGGGGGGCGCGGGGTGGGTGCCGCCCGCAATGTGGAGCAACCGCTACCAAACCGCCTCGAATCGTCGACGGCGGGGAACGACCCAGCCCAGACCGGATCCGTCGTCCGTCGTCCGTCGTAGCGTGACCCGCGAGGGCGGCTGGCGTGACGTCCTTCCCTGTAGAGCCACCCAATCGAGGGAGATCGGCATGACCAGTGAGCGGTTCAAGACCGTCCCAAACACTGGCTGGGCCCTCGCCAATGAGGCGCAACTGGCGAAGGCCATCGGCGCGGTTCGCGAGGCGTTGTGGGATGACGGGGCTCCGAAGAACCTCACCAAGTACTTCCTCCGAGACGGGAACTACGCCGGCGCGACCTTCCTCGATCTAGACCCAGTCAGTCCATGGGACATGACAACAGGCGACCTGCTTGCAGTGACCCTCCTCTCTGTTCAGGCGCCCCCGTACTCCGTGCGGCGGCTGCTCCAGCCGTCTCCTGATCGCAATCTCGTGCTGCACTTGTTGTCGGAACAGTCCTTGCCGCTGGATGCCGATCTCGCGATGGCTGACGCGGCGATGCTTTCGACAATGGCGGAGCTGCACGAGGCGCTCAAGGCGTGCTTGTCCCCGCCTGAGGTGAAGCACAAGAACGCGTGGGTTACGGCATCCAAGTTGTGTGCCCGCAAGCGGCCCGATCTCTTTCCGGTTCGCGACAGCGTCGTGTGCGATTTCCTCGGGCTGGGCCAGAACTACCAGGTCGACTGGCAGGTGTTCCGTCACATCATCCAAGACGACAAGATCCGAACAAGGATCGACGATCTAGCAGACCAGGCGGCGGCACTGGGTGCCGACATTGGGTCACCAAATCGGCGGCTCAGACTTCTTGACGCCAGCTTGTGGATGCACGCCAGACGTGGCGGAACTCGGGCGTAGGACCGAAAGATGGCTTCGCAGAGGGTCCGTTCCGACCTGAGGCATTCCGCCGCGAATCGCGCAGAACGCCGGGGATCGCGCAGAATCGGAGCGCCTCACCAAGTGGCGTTACGTGAGCTTCGCTCGGAGGCGCCGCCGACGGTTCTTTCCCGACTCCAGTAGGGCAGAGGTCCCCCATCGGTAACCTCATGGTCCGGAAGGGGTGGGGAGTGTGGACCTTGCGACTGCCTACGCGATCATGGGCTTGGACGACGACGCCAGTATGGAGCACGCGAAGAAGGCGTACCGTGCGCGTGCGGTTCTCCTTCATCCAGACCGGGTGGAGGGTCAACTTCGGAGCGACGCCGAGCGCGCGATGGCGCAGCTCAATGAGGCGTGGGAGACAGTACGCCTCGGGTTCGAGCGGGGAGCTCGGGATGGCGCGGAGGTCCCCCAGGCGGACACCCGTGCAGCAGCATCAAGGGGAACCTGGCCGACTTCTGGCAACCCTCGCCCCCCGACTTGGGGTGAGTGCGACATGTGTGGCTGCGCGCCCGCGCGCCCCCTTGCCCAGTATCGGATTACGGGGGCCTTGATCTTCTGGCGCTCATCGCTAGGCGCGCTGGATCTATGCCAAGTGTGCGCTAACAGTTTCTACGTCGAAAGCCAAGCACACTGCCTCACCAAGGGTTGGTGGGGAATCTTCGCCTTTCCTGCCACGTTCATCGTGGCAATCGTCAACTGGCGCGCGGTTAGACGGCACCGCAACATGGTTGGCCCCCCATCGGCCCGTGATGCGCGCGTCGTCACTCCGTTTTCTCGCCCGGTGGGCACGACGCCCTTGCGGCGGCGCCCCCTGCCGATCGCCGCTTCTGTTGCGGCCATCGGGCTGGCAAGCTGGTTGATTCTGGCAACGCAGTCTCCTTCCTCCTCAGGGCCCTCGCCATCGCCCGCTTCGGGCGTTGGTACGTGTCTTGATGAAGATGGCTTCACGACGGACTGCTCGGCCTCGGACGCTGCCTACAAGCTGATCTACGAGACGTCCGATCCGAGCACGTGTTCTGCGGAAGCATTCCGGGACGCGCAGAGCGAGACGTCGTATTGCGCCGTCAGATTGCCGTAGTCGTACCTATCCGGGGTGGGCCGGCCGGGACGAGGGGCTGCTGCGCTGCGCAGGCATTACAGGGCCCGGTCTTGCGTTGGTGGCGCCACGCCGGCAGCGCTTCCGTCGCTCCTTGACACCGCCACAGCCTGCAGCGACGCCCAAGCCGGTCCGCGAGGACCGCGATCGATGACGGGGCGGGAGCGGTCGTGGCTGGGTTGCGGGGCTGGTGTGTGTCGGCTACCGAGGTGGGGCCTCGGTAGGAGGGGGATCGGTGCCCGGGCCGGGTCTGCTGTCGCCATTGGGCTCAGCGGTGTACCGGGCGTGCGCCTCCTGGTTGGCGTGCTCGGTTTCGTGCTGGTGGAGGAGCTCGTCGCGGTCCCGGCTGACGATCGCGGTCTCGCGGCGAGACTCTTTGAGCTCGCTGCGCGCGGCACGGCCCCGACGGGCGGTGCGGCGAGCACCGCCCAGCAGCATGCTCAGCCCCAGCATGCCGATGGCCCCGACCACGATCCCGTAGAGGAACACCGTGCCGGTCGAGCCAGTCACGTCGTAGCCGAAAACCGAGAATCCGCTGGTCAGTGCGTGCCCGCTGCCCGCGTTGCCCAGGACCCCGGCGAGACCAACGACCGTTGCGGCCACCAACAGGATCAGCCCAAGAATGACGATCATCGCGACTCCACCCGCCTCTGGACCATCGCACGCCTACTTCCGATCCAGAGCATCCTTGGCATTGTCTGCCGCGTGCTCGACCCCGGCTGTGGCCTTGTCGATCACCTCGTCGACGTTGTCCTTCGCGTGGTCGACCCTTTCCTTTGCCTCACCAGTGCGCCGATCGGTCCTGCCGTCGGATTCGAGGTCCTCGTTGCCGGTGAGGATTCCAGCGGCCTCCTTGGCGCGACCCTTCACCTGATCAGACTTGCCACTCATCTCGCACCGCCCTATCCGTCGTCTACTTCGACTCTACCGCTGGGCGACGGGCCGGTGCCCGGCCGCAGGGTCCCTGAACCACCGCTCCCACCGGCCGCGGCTCCGCCCCCGGACTCGCACCGCGTTCTGGACGAGCGCTTCGCCCGGGGAGAGATCGACGAAGAGGAGTACCGCCGTCGGCGGGACATCCTCCGCGGAGGCTGAACCGCTCGGGTTTGCGGTTTCCGGCACCGCGCGACGGTCTGCCGACCGGCTGCAGGCCGACCACGGCCGAGGGCGCGATCTCCACGACGGGTCGGGGTGCCGCGAGGCCGGGAGGGTGGCCACGACGAGCGTCCCTCCCGGTGTCCGGGGTTGCGCCTCGACGTAGCCCCCCACGGCGGAGACCCGCTCTCGCATGCCCAGGATTCCGAAGCCGGTCGGCTCGCCCGACCAAGCGTCGTTCTGGCCGCCGGCGCGAGAGGCCCTGTTCGAGCGTGAAGGAGCCAGCCCGAGCCCGTTGTCCGAGAGCGACACAGACAGATCGTCACCGAATGCGGTGCGGACGTCGACCCGGCCGGCGTCAGCGTGACGGTACACGTTGCTGACCCCTCCTACACGGTCCCGGACCGCGGTCAGCTCGGTCTGGGGTGCCAGTCGCACGGGGCCGCGCATCCGGTCGGGCATGCGGCGGGGGAGCGAGATACCCCAGGGGGTGTAACTTGGGAGGGTGTTCAGCCGAATGCGGACGACCCGTTCAGCCCGCGTGATGGTTGCGCTCACTGCCGCCGGGGTCCTGCTGACAGGGTGCTCCACTCAGAACGACTCGGGGGGAATGATGGGCGGTTCCTCAGCCGGGCCAGTAGGCAGCATGGGTGGGACTTCGAGCGGCCAGGCCGGGATGGGCCCTGGTTACACGGCCGCGGCCCTATCGTGCGCGACGCCGCAGGGACTGCCGGGGGTGCGCGTGGACGTCACGCTCGGAGACATGGGCATGTCGCAGATGATGGGCGGCACCGCCCCGATGGGCTCCCCGATGGTCCTGATCGCGCAGCCGGCATCGGTGCCCGCTGGGCAGGTGTCCTTTGTCGTGGAGAACCGGGGGTGGCGCACCCACGAGCTCGTCGTCCTACCCCTGGCCGCGGGAGCCTCCGCGGGTCAGCTTGACCCAGGTCCCGAAGGCCAGGTGGACGAGGCACGAAGTCTGGGTGAGGCTTCGAGCTCCTGCGCTGCCGGGTCCGGTGAGGGCATCGGGTCCGGGTCGGTCGGCTGGGTCACCATCACGTTGCCCCCCGGCCACTACGAGCTCGTGTGCAACCTGACGAACCACTACGCGAACGGAATGCGTCAGGAGCTGGTCGTCACCTCGTGAGGACCCCGCTCAGCCAGTCGCGTCAAAGCGTCCGAGCGCCTCATCATCGAGTGCCATCGGCTTCATCAGCGGCATTCATCGTCGACGACGAGGAGCCGGCGGGTCCATCCGGCTACCGGGCGCACGGTGAAGTGCCCCACTCCGCCGCCAGCCGACCCACCGAGCAGCGGCGGGTGATTCAACGGTCGGCGTCTGGCCCGCCAACCCTCTGGGCGGCGGAGCCGGCAGCCGATCGCGACGGGCCCCGTGGGTGCGTGGCCGCATTGGCGGCGAACTGCGCCACGGTCAGGATGAGCATGAGGAGACCTCCGGGGACGGACTCCCGCCACACCATGACCACGAACCCGTAGGCGGATGAGACATAGAGCGCGACGTAGGGCACGAGGAGTCGCCAGTCCTGGTTCTCGCGGAAGGGGATCCTGAGGACCCAGTCGTAGAGCGCCTCGACCGCGAGGAACGCCAGGAAGATCGCGAGGAAGATCGTGTACTGGACCGGTGCCTGCTCGCGTTGCGCCACCACGATGCCGGCGGCAGCGGGGACCGCCAGGAGCAGGTACAACCAGCCGAAACGACGGACCAGGTCCAGCCGCCGCTTCCGCATGACGAACACGACGAGAAGCGCGACGTTGTTGACGACCCCCAGGGCGAAGTAGAGCGGCAGCAACAGCGCGGCACCTCCATCGGAAGCTCTCATCCAGTGTTCCACCGACGAGCGCCCGGGGGTCGGCTGGGCCGGCGCGCGGGCAGCCACCGAGCGGCCAGCACACCGCGCGCCGAGGGCGACTCGGCGAAAGGACCGCGCATGCCGACGTGCTGCGTCCCACACGGCAGCGTCTTACCCATGGCAACTAACACTGTTAGTCTGTGACTAACGTGTTAGTGACACATCTGGACGAGAGGAAGAAGGTGCAGCCATGAAGCTGCGAGAACGACTGGCTGACCTGGACGCCTGCCGGACGACGGCGACGGCCTTCGGCATCCTTGCCGGCCTCGGAGGCATCACCCACGGGGTCGGGGAGGTGCTCCAGGGCAACGTGAGGGTCACGGGCTTCGCGCTCGACTCGTGGACGACGGGCCCGATCGCCGAGCACATGGGCGGGGAGCCGGGGCTCACCGTGCTCCCAACCGCCCCGTCCGCCGGTGTGGTGACGCTGGTGGTGGCGACGGCGATCGTGGGTTGGTCGATCGCGGGCCTCCGTCGTGACCACGGCGGCTCGGTCCTCATCCTGCTGTCCCTAGGGATGCTCCTGGCCGGCGGCGGCGTGGGACCCCCGGCGATCGGGATCCTCGCCGGCGCCGTGGGCCGGTGGGGCGTCGACCGGCAGCCGCGCTGGCTGCAGAGGCCGCGACCGCGCATGGTTCGGGCCCTGGGCCGAGCGTGGCCCTTGCTGTTCGTCCTGTCGCTCGCCAACGCGCTGTTCCTCGTCGTCGGGTCGGTCATCCTCGTCTACGCGGCCGGCTTCCACGCGCCGACGGCATTCGAGGGCAGCTTCTACCTCAGCGTCGTCCTGCTCCTGATGCACTTCGTAGCGGCGCCGGCCCACGACGCCGACCGGTCCACAGCTCGAGAGGCCGCAGTGCCCCGGCACGACCACCACGAGGACGTCCAGGCCCCGAACGCCACGCAGG
>CAVSQS010000004.1:0-123123 GCA_963730165.1 uncultured Actinomycetota bacterium | reverse complement strand
ATGAGCCCCGAGGGGCCGGGCACGGCTCCTCCTCAATGGGTACCCGCAACCGCTCCGGCCAAACCGGCGGAGTGCTCAGCACCGGCCGGAGTGGCTGCCCTCCAGCTGCGGGCGCCTCTCACCGCGGACCGGGTGCAGCCGGTCGAGGTCGATGGTCAGGACCCCCGTGCCTCGCCCCGAGAGGGCCTCCTCGTAGGCCCTCGAGTAGTCGATCGACCCCGCCCGGTCGACATGGAACTCGACGATCTGCCGGGGAGCGTGGAGGAGCCGCATCGCGTAGGCCGAGCCGGGCGGCATCCGCAGGGTGCGCACCCGCGCACCGAGCGGCTCGCGGCATCCGCCCCAGAGGGGCAGGAGAGGGCGCACCCGACCGGTGGGCCGCAGGGTGACCTCGACACCCCGCAGGCGCAGCGTGTCGGTGCCGCGGCCGGAGAGCAGGTGCGCGATCGACGCCGGGTAGTCGACGACACCCTCCTCGGTCACCGTGAACCGCACGTCGGACGCCCGTGACCGGGTCTGCTGGAACGGGAAGGTCCCCGCGGGTAGGCGGACGAGGGCGCCTCCGCGCACCGAGCCGTCGACGAAGTGGGGCAGCTGGCCCGGGATCCACAGCCATGGGTAGGTGAGCTCGCTCGTGTCGATCCTGATCGCGTGCATGGTCCTGTCCTGGCGGTTCGGGGCGGGGCGCGGATCGGCGCCTACCCGGGAGGAGGCGCGGGGCACGATCCTGATACCGGGGCTCGGCGGCGGGTTGCGCCGGTTGCCATACCCCCAGGGGTATGTGTTAGGCTCGCCCGACCTTCCCCCCGACCGTTCGACCCAACCTTCGGAGGTACCCCCATGTGCAGCCCCGCCACCTGCTACTCCTGCGGCAAGACGACCTGGGCCGGATGCGGCATGCACGCCGACCAGGTCATGGCCGGCGTCCCGACCGAGGCCCGCTGCTCGTGCCACGAGGAGCCCGCCCAGCCGTCGCAGGGTTCCGCCTTCCGCCGGTGACGCCCGGCACCGAGTCCCGGACCGACCCCTGGCAGGTGCCGGAGGTCGAGGCCCTCGCCTCCCTCCGGCCCTCCGGGCCGGGCCTGCTCGCGGGCCGGTACTCGGCCCGCCACCTCGTCGCGCTGCTCGTCCTCGCCCCGCTGGTCCTCTGGTGGTACCGCGCGTCGCTGCCCCCGGCCTTCGAGCCCGGTGCGGCGTGGTGGGTCGCCCTCGGCGCGGCCGCACTCCTCGGGGCCGCCGCCCTCGCCACCTACGTGCCCGCCCCCCGCACCGGCCGTGACCGGTCGCCGGGCCGGCCCTGCGGCGCCCCCGCGGGTCTGCTCGTGGTCCTCGCCGCGCTGAGCCTCGGCGGAGCCGTCCCGTCCCTCCTCAGCGCGCTGCCGGCGCTCGTCCTGGCCGGCGCGGCCCTCGGCACGAGGGTCCTGACCGCGGCCACCTGCCGCTGAGGCCGGTCGCGCCGCCGCTACTCCCGGTCGGCGGTCTCGCCCTGCGCCACCACGGCCAGCACCTCGTCGACCGAGGTGTAGACGGTCGTGTGCGACAGCGTCGACAGCCGCCTGCAGAGCCGCGCGGGGAGACTGCGGCCCAGGCAGGAGGCGATGAGGTCGTCCTGGCGGGTGGGGAACCGGTGGCCGGCGAGCGCCTCCCTCAACTCACCGAGCTCGCGCGCCAGCTCGGCGTCGATCTCGCCCCCCCGGAACTCGTGCGGCTCGACGACGGTCATGATCGGCCCTCCTCCGCGTCCCGCCTCGTCGCGGGACGACGTCGACCCTACCCGGCGGCGCGAGGCCGGAAACCGGGATGCCGCGAGAACCCCTACGGCGCGCCGTCGCCGGTAACGTCACCGACGTACCCACCAGGGGTCACACGATTGGTCGAGACCGTGCCAAGCGTCCCAACGGACGAGAGGCATGACGTGACGATGACAGCTCCCTCCCCACTGCGGGCGGTCGCCGACCACGACGACGAGCGCGCCGGGACCTCCGACGCCGGACCCGAGCTCGAGATGCTGCTCCAGCGCCTCGCCGAGGACCCGGCGCCCGCGGAGCGCGAGCGTCTCGTCGACGCCGTGGTGCGCCGGACCCTCCCCCTCGCCGACGGGCTGGCCCAACGGTTCACCGGGCGGGGTGTCGAGACCGACGACCTGGTGCAGGTGGCCAGGGCGGCCCTCGTCGCGGCGGTGCGCCGCTACCGACCCGGCGCGGGCCGCGGCTTCGAGGCGTTCGCCGTGCCGACGATCCGGGGTGAGCTCAAGCGCCACTTCCGCGACTGCGGGTGGGCCGTGCGCCCTCCGCGCCGGCTCCAGGAGCTGCGCGCCGAGCTGACGGCGACCGAGGAGGCCCTGCGCCACCGCGAGGGCCGCGAGGTCAGCGCGGCCGAGCTCGCCGCCGCGCTGGAGTGTGCCGTCGACGACGTCGCCGAGGCCCGCCGGTGCGGGAGCGGGTTCCGGCCGCTCTCGCTCGACGCGCCCACCATGACCGGCTCGAGCGTCGGCGACGGCCTGGCCGACGACGGCGAGGACCGCTACGCCCGGTGCGACCTGCGTGCCACCGTGCGCGCCGAGGTCGCCCGACTCTCCCCCCGCGACCGCCTCATCGTCGAGCTGCGCTTCCGGGAGGAGCGCACCCAGAGCGAGATCGGCGAGGTGCTCGGCGTGAGCCAGATGCAGGTCTCACGGCTGCTCGCCGCGATCCTCGAGCGGCTCGGTGCAGCCCTGGGGGTGCGCTCGGCCGCCTGACGGACGCGGTACCGTCCGCTCATGCGTTGGCTCGGCCGGATCCTCACCGGACTCCTCGTCCTCGTCCTCGGCGGCGCGGTCTACGGGTACGTCCACTACCAGCCCCTCCTGCGCACCGGGACGGGGTACGCGGCCCACAACACGTGCGCCGTCACGTTGCTCGCGGGGCGCGACGACCCCGACACCGACCTGCCCCCGAACCCGCTCGTCCCGTACCTCACCGGGTACGTCAACCAGGCCGGCCGCTCGGCGGCCTCGGCGGTGCTCTGGGTGCTCGCCAAGCAGCACGCCTACTACACGCCCGGCTACGGGTGCACCGTCGCCGACGAGCGCCCCGCCCTGGGTCGGGCGAGCAAGGTGGGGAACGACCCCAACCCCTTCTCGGACGCCCCGGCCCCCGAGATGACCCCCGAGATGACGGCGGCCATCGCGAAGGCCTTCGGCGACGACCTGTCGGCGAGCCGCCGCGAGGCGCTCGGCACCCGGGCGGTCGTCGTCATCCGGGGCGGCGAGCTCGTCGGGGAGCGCTACGCGGCGGGCTTCGACTCCTCCACCCCCCAGCTCGGCTGGTCGATGTCCAAGAGCGTCGCGAACCTCCTGGTCGGACGGTACGCCGCGGAGCGTGACATCGACCTCGACACCGACCACCTGCGCCCCGAGTGGACCGACGGCCGGGCCGACATCACCCTCGACCAGCTGATGCGGATGACGTCGGGGCTTCGGTGGGACGAGACGTACTCGCTCGGCACGCCCATCACCGAGATGCTCTACGAGCAGCCCGACATGGCCGCGTTCGCCGCCGGCCAGCCGCTCGCGCACGCCCCCGGCACCTACCAGCAGTACTCGAGCGGCTCGACGAACATCCTCTGTCAGTGGCTCACCGGGCTCGCCGATGTCCCCGACACCGACTTCCCCCGTAGCAAGCTGTTCGCGCCGCTCGGGCTCTCCTCGGCGGTCTGGGAGCCCGACGCGTCCGGCACCCCCGTCTGCAGCTCCTACCTCTGGGCCACGCCCCGTGACTGGGCGACCATCGGCCAGTTCGCCCTGCAGAACGGGGTCTGGGCCGACGAGCGGCTGCTCCCGAAGGACTGGATGAAGACGTCGACGACCGCGACCGTGGTCGAACGGAGCGAGGAACAGGGGTACGCCGCGGGCTGGTGGGTCAACAAACAGGCCGACGGGACGCTCGTCGACCCCGAGCTGCCCGACGACGCGTACTGGGCCTCGGGGCACGACGGCCAGCGGCTGTACGTCGTGCCGTCATCGGACCTCGTGGTGGTGCGCCTCGGCTTCACGCCCGAGCTGCCCTCCGACGAGTGGCGGACCGACCGGCTGGTGGCCGACCTCGTCGCGCTCGGCGACCAGGGGTGACCGCCGCCGATCGTCGGGCGTGACGGGGCCCGTCAGAAGGTCGGCGTCACGGTCACCCGGTCGGCGTCGGAAACGTCGCCGAGCAGCGGCAGGCAGTTGACCTGTGCCGTCGTGGCGTCGTTCTGGTCGACCACCGACGAGCACACGGTGTCGGTGGAACCGCCGGCGCCCTGGAAGCTCATCGAGAAGACGAGCGGAAACGCCCCGCCCTCGGTGAAGGACGCGGTCATCCCGACCACCTCGGAGCCGAAGTCGCCGGCCTGGACGCTCCAGCCGGGCGCGATGCTCGCACGCGGCAGGTCGAACCCGTCACCGACGGCGACCTCCACCGCGTCACCGCCGATGGAGGGCAGCTCGGTCGGGAGGTCGCTCGGGACGTCGGTGGGGACCTCGGTCGGGAAGGCGGTGGCGATCCCGGACGCGACGTCGTCGACCACCTGGTTGGCCACGCGGCTGAAGAGGAAGACCCCGAGGACGGCGACGATGATGATGAGCACGACACCGACGGCGCCGGCGACGAGGCACCCCTTGGCGGTGCTGCTCATGCCCTGACTCGGCGGAGGGTACTGCCCGCCGGGCGCACCGTACGGCGTTCCGGGGGCGGCGTACCCCGGCGGCAGGCCGCCGCCTCCCGAGGGGTAGCCGTAGTCCTGCTGCGAGGGGTACGTGGGCGCGCCCTCACCGCCGGCCGGCGGTGTCGCGGGGATGGCCTGCGTGCGGTCTACGTCGAGGGCCTGGGTGTGGTCGGCGGGACGCCCACCGGCCGGCTGCTCGCGGAAGTCGTCGGTCCACTGCTGACCGTCCCACCACCGCTCGCGTCCGTCCGGCTGCGGGTGCCACCCGGGGGGTGCGCTCATGGCCCTCGTCCTCCTCCGACCGGCGGCGCTCGCCGGTTCCCAGGCAACAGGCTAGGCCCACGACGGGCACCTCCCGCACCCGAACCGGCCGGCGCGCGGGGCGGGCGTGGCAGGCTGGGCGGGTGAGCGACGTCGAGGTGAGGTTCAACGCCGAGCGGCACCGCTGGGAGGGTTGGGTGGACGGCGAGCTCGCCGGCAAGTCGTACGTGCGTCGCCACGACGGAATCGTCGTGTTCATCCACACCGAGGTCGAGGGCCGTTTCGAGGGGCGGGGGGTGGGCAGCGCCATCGCCCGCACCGCCCTCGACACCATCGCCGCCGAGGGTGGGACCCGCGTGCGCCCGGACTGTCCCTTCATCCGGGGGTGGATCCGCCGGCACCCCGACTACCAGCACCTCGTCGAGGAGCGGCCGTCCCCGTGAGCCGAGGCGGCACGCAGGCCCTCGTCATCAGTGACACCCACGTGCCCACACGGGCACGGGACCTGCCGGGGCCGGTGTGGGCCGCGGTCGAGACGTCCGACGTCGTCGTCCACGCCGGCGACTGGGTCGACGTGCAGACCCTCGAGCGCCTCGAGGCGCGCAGCCGGCAACTGCTCGCCTGTTGGGGCAACAACGACGGACCCGCGCTGCGTGACCGCCTCCCCGAGGTGGCCCGGGCCACCATCGAGGGCGTGCGCGTCGCGGTCGTCCACGAGACGGGGCCGGCGCGCGGCCGGGAGCGCCGCATGCGGGCGCAGTACCCCGACACCGACCTCCTCGTCTTCGGGCACAGTCACCTCCCCTGGGACTCGACCCACGAGGGGCTGCGCCTGCTCAACCCGGGCTCGCCCACCGACCGGCGCCGCGAGCCCCACTGCACCTACGTGACGCTGCGGCTGGTCGACGGCCGCGTGCTCGACGTCGAGCACCACCGCCTGCCGCGGCGCCGGTGAGCCCGGAGGGGCCACTTCCCGGGCATGGTTGACTCTGCTCAGCGTGACGGCTGGAGGAGGTGGACGTGGCTGGTGCTGCACCGGACCGCCCGGTCCGCCCCGCGAACCGACGCGAGCTCATCGCCGAGGCGGCGGGCCGCGCCTTCGGCGAGCGCGGCTACCACGCCGTCGGGATGGATGACATCGCGTCCTCGGTGGGCATCACGGCGGCCGCCCTCTACCGACACTTCCCGAACAAGTACGCCCTCTTCGTCCACTGCACGAGGCGGCTGGCCGACGGCCTGGCCGAGGACCTCGCGACCCTGCCGGAGGACACCGGCCTCGAGGACCTGCTCGCCGCCATCGCCCGGACCACGGTGGCGAACCGGGCGAGCGGGGGCATCTTCCGGTGGGAGGCCCGCTATCTCGAGCGGCCCGAGCGAGAGGCCGTGCGGGACATCTTCCGGCAGGTGGTCGACCGGTTCGCCACGGCCGTGGCGCGAGAGCGCGAGGACGCCACGCTCGACGCCACCCTCCTGGCCGGCGCCGCCCTCGGCGCCATCGGCAGCGCGACGGCGCACCACACGGCCGTGGGGGCACGCCGGATGGAGGCGGCCCTCACCGGGGCCGCGATGCGAGTGGCCCGGGCGGCGGCGACGGACGGGCCCGGTCCCGCGGCGCACCACGCACCCGCGCATCCGCCCCGCGTGGCGAGCCCGGACCGCCGCGAGCAGATCCTCCGCGCGGCCGTCGCACTCTTCCACCGGGACGGGTACGCCGAGGCCTCGATGGGTGCCATCGCGGCCGAGGTGGGCCTGACCGCCTCCGGTCTGTACCGCCACTACGACCGCAAGGCCGACATCCTCGCCGCCGCCTGCCTCGAAGCCGCCGAGGTGCTCGGGACGGCCGTCGACACGGCGCTCGTGGGGGCCGCCGGCCCCGAGGAGGCACTGCCCGCGCTCGCGGCCGCCTACGTCGGGTACTCGTTCGAGCACACGGCCCTCACCTCCGTCGCCACCGCCGAGATCGGCGGCCTGCCCGCCGATCTCCAACGACCGCTCCGGACCGCGCAGCGTGAGCACGTGGCGCTGTGGCAGCGACACCTGCAGGCGGCCCGACCGGACCTGGACCCCCTCGACGCACGGCTGCTCGTCCACGCCGGCCTCGGGGTGGTCACCGAGGCCGGACGGGCCCTGCGGTGGGAGGACACCCCCGGTAACCGGCGCGTCGTCGCGGCGCTCGTCCTCGCCGCCCTCGGGATGTGAGGGCGGCTGGTCGGGGCTGGGCGACGACGGTGCGGCGAGGACCCTCGGGCTCACGCCGCACCGCGGACACGCGGAGCCACTCAGCCGTCCACGTCCACGTGGATCCGGTCGCGCAGCTGCTGCTGGAGCATCTCGTGGTCGGCCTCCACCAGCCGGTCGCGCGTGCGGTCCTGCACCCGGTCCTGCACCCGGTCCGGCGCGCCCTCGCAGGGGCACGTCGTCGGGTCACCGACGCCGTCACCGGCGCCGAGTCGCTGGGTCATCTGCTGGGTCATCCGGTGCGCCCACTCGGTGGGGGTCGTGTCGGTGCCGGCGCTCGCGGCTCCGGCGCCGAGGACCGTCAGGCCGAGGGTTGCTGTTGCGATGGCGATCGTGCGCTTGGTCATTGTCCTGCCTTTCCGTTCGGTCCCTTCCTGCTGACACCACCAGCATCGGACCGCCGGATGTGGCTTCGACCGCTCCTACGATGAAGCCTCGGTGAAGACGGATACCGTTCTCACAGAACGTTACTCACTCGTACCGGCCACCCGAGGCGGCGAGCTCGACGAGCGACGTCGGAGGCTCGAACTGCGGGCCGTACGCCACCGCCAGCTCGCGCGCCCGGTCGACGAACCCCGCCGGGCCGCCGTCGTACTGGTTGACGTACTGGAGGACACCTCCCGTCCACGGAGGGAACCCGATGCCCTGGAGCGAACCGATGTTCGCGTCGGGCACCGAGGTGAGGACGCCGTCGTCGAGGCAGCGCACGGAGTCGATGGCCTCGGCGAAGAGCATGCGCTCCTGGAGGTCCCTCATCGGGATGTCCACGGTGCCCGAGGCGAACCGCTCGCGCAGACCGGGCCACAGCCCGACCCGGCGCCCGGACTCGTCGTAGTCGTAGAAGCCGGCACCGCCGGACCGTCCGGTGCGGCGTTCCTCGTCGATGAGGGCGTCGATGACCGCCTCGGAGCGGTGTGGCACCCACGTGCCCCCGCGGGCCTCGAGTGCGGCCCTGGCCTCCTGACGGATCTTCCGGGGCAGGGTGAGGGTCAGCTCGTCGAGCAGCTGGAGGGGCCCGGTCGGATAGCCGGCCTGGAGCGCCGCCTGCTCGACGAGCGCCGGCTCCACGCCCTCCCCGACCGCGGCGACACCCTCGTTGATGAAGGTGCCGATGACCCTCGAGGTGAAGAACCCGCGCTGGTCGTTGACGACGATCGGGGTCTTGTGGATCTGTCGGACGAAGTCGAAGGCCTTCGCGAGCACCGTGTCGCCGGTCCGCCTCCCGCGGACGATCTCGACGAGCGGCATCTTGTCGACCGGCGAGAAGAAGTGGATGCCGATGAAGTCCTCGGGGCGGGTCACGCCCTCGGCGAGCACGGAGATCGGCAACGTCGAGGTGTTGCTCCCCAGCACGGCATCGGGCTCGACGACGGCCTCGACCTCGCGGAAGACCTGCTGCTTGACGTCGACCGACTCGAAGACCGCCTCGACGACGAGGTCGACCCCGGCGAGGTCCGCCGGGTCGGCGCTCGGGGTGATCCGGGCCAGCAGTGCCGCCGACGTCTCCTCGGTGGTGCGGCCCCGGTCCAGGGCCGCGGCCTCGAGCCTCTCCGCGTACCCCTTGCCTCGCCGTGCTGCCTCGAGGGAGACGTCCTCGAGGACGACCTCGATGCCGACCCTGGCGCAGACGTAGGCGATGGCCGCGCCCATCATCCCGGCGCCGAGCACGCCGACCTTCCGAGCCCGGTACTCCGGCTGTCCGGCGGGGCGGGACGCGCCGCCGTTGACCTTCTGCAGGTCGTAGAAGGTGTTGATCATGTTCTTCGCGACCTGGCCGGTCATGACGGAGACGAGGTAGCGGGTCTCGATGCGGGTCGCGGTGTCGACGTCGACGAGGCTGCCCTCGACGGCCGCCGCGAGAGCGGCTCGCGGTGCGGGCATCGGAGCCCCCTTCGTCTGCTTGCGCAGGTTGGCCGCATACGCGGGCAGGTGGGCCGCGACCTTCGGGTGGTTCGCCCCGCCGCCGGGGATCCGGAAGCCCTCGACGTCCCACGGCTGGGTCGCCCCGGGGTTGGCCCTGATCCAGGCCTTGGCCGCCCCGAGCAGCTCCTCCGGCGACGCGGCGAGCTCGTCGGCCACGCCCTTCTCGACCGCCTCCGCGGCCCCGTACCGGCGACCCGTGAGGATCCAGTCCATCAGCGCGGGCTGCAGGCCCAGCATCCGCACGAGCCGGGTGACGCCGCCGCCACCCGGGATGAGGCCGAGGGTGACCTCCGGCACGCCGAGCCGGACGTCGGGGCGGTCCAGGACGATCCGGTGGTGCGTCGCGAGCGCGACCTCGAGGCCCCCACCGAGGGCGGAGCCGTTGACGGCGGCGACGACGGGTCGTCCGAGCGTCTCCACCCGGCGCATGAGCGCCTTGATGCGATCGATGTTCGCTGCGAGGTCGGGCGCGTGCTCCGGGCTCGCCTCGCGCATGATCCGCAGGTCGCCCCCAGCGAAGAAGGACGTCTTCGCGCTCGTCAGGACGACGCCGGCGACGGTGTCGCGCTCGGCCTCGAGCCGGTCGATCGCCGCCTCGTAGGCGCTGGACCAGGTGTCGTTCATCGTGTTGACCGGCTGGTCGGGGTCGTCCATCGTCAGGGTGACGATGCCCTCGCCGTCCCGCTCCCAGTGCATTCCGCGGATGTCGCTCATCCCTCTCGTCCTTCCGAAGTCCGTCGCAGAGGCTCTGGGGGGCCTCAGACGCGCTCGATGATCGTCGCGATCCCCATGCCGGCACCGACGCACAGCGTCGCGAGGCCGCGCCGCAGGTCTCGGCGCTCCAGCTCGTCGAGCAGCGTGCCGAGGATGACGGCGCCGGTCGCGCCCAGCGGGTGGCCCATCGCGATGGCCCCACCGTTGACGTTCACGGTGTCGTGCGGGACCTTCAGGTCACGCATCCACTTGAGGACGACGGCGGCGAAGGCCTCGTTGAGCTCGAAGAGGTCGATGTCGTCGACGGTGAGGCCGGCGCGGGCGAGGGCCTTCGCGGTGGCCGGGGTCGGGCCCGTGAGCATGATCGTCGGCTCGCTGCCGACGACGGCGGTGGAGACGACCCGGGCCCGAGGCGTCAACCCGGCGTCACGACCGGCCTGTTCGCTCCCGACGAGCACGAGGGCGGCTCCGTCGACGATGCCCGAGGAGTTGCCCGCCGTGTGGACGTGGTGGATCCGCTCGACCGCCGGGTAGCGCTGGATCGCGACGGCGTCGAACCCACCCTGGTCGCCGATCCCCGCGAAGGCCGGGTTCAGTGCCCCCAGCGACTCCATGGTCGCCTCGGGCCGGCGGTGCTCGTCGGTGTCGAGGACGGTCAGGCCGTTGAGGTCGGTCACGGGGACGACGCTGCGGTCGAAGTGGCCGGCCTGCCAGGCATGCTCGGCCCGCTGTTGTGAGGCGAGCGCATAGGCGTCGACGTCCTCCCGGGTGAAGCCCTCGAGGGTCGCGATGAGGTCGGCACCGATGCCCTGCGGCACGAAGTAGTGGTCGTACGCGGTCGTGGGGTCCTGGTGGTAGGCACCGCCGTCGGAGCCCATCGGCACCCGCGACATCGACTCCACGCCCCCGGCCACGACGAGGGAGTCGCCAGCCAGCACCTTGGCCGCCGCGGTGTTGACCGCCTCGAGCCCGGAGGCGCAGAACCGGTTGAGCTGCACGCCCGCCACGGTCTCCGGGAGGCCGGCCACCAGCGCCGCCGTGCGGGCGATGTCGCCGCCCTGCTCCCCCACGGGCGAGACCACGCCGAGGACGATGTCGTCCACCTGGGCGGGATCGAGGCCGGGATGGCGTGCGCGGAGCTCGTCGATCAGCCCGACGACGAGGTCGACCGGCTTGACGCTGTGCAGCGAGCCGCCCCGGTTCCTCCCCCGAGGGGTCCGGAGGGCGTCGTAGATGTACGCGGTGTCAGCCATGGTGCCTACCTTCGCTCGGTCGGGTGGAGTAGGCCCCCTCGGGCGCGGGCCGGAAGCCTGGTCGTCACTGGGCACTCACTCGATAAGTAAATGTACGTTCACATCCTGGGTGGGTGGTCCACAGCCTGTCCCCGCGGGCGCTGCGGCTGCTCACGCGACCGGGACCACGAGGCGGGTCCTCCACGTCGCCGGATCCCCTTCGGGCTCGGTGAGGTACTCCTCCCACATGTCCGGGCGCGGCGTCAGGCCCGCGGCCGACAGCCAGTCCATGAGGGCCGAGTACGTCCCGGCGATCGCCTCGTACGGCCCGACGTGGATGCCGACGACCGCTCGCCCCCCGGGGCGCTCGTGCACGACGACCTCCCCGTCGGGCGGGCTGAAGTCGCCGATCACCGGGAAGCCCGCGGAGACGTCGACGGTCGACGAGGGCATCTCGTGGTACCAGGCGAACGGGGGCGCGGCCACCACGCCCCCCGCCTCTGCCACGGCCCCGGCGACCCGCGCGAACGCGCCGCCGAAGAAGTCCTCGAGCCCGTCCACCGGCACGTACCGGTGGAGGGTGGCGACCCTGACGGCGGGGACCTGCTCGATGGTGAAGTCCGTCATGTCACCGCCCCGCGCGCAGCCGGTCCATCTCGGCCTGGATCCGACGCTCGTCGGGAGCCGGCCACAGCACGGCCCAGGCGTGGAAGGCCAGGCCGATCCCCCACCCGGCGATCGGGAACAGCGGCCAGAAGAACCCGGGGGCCGTGACGACCCACAGCACGACGAGGAACAGGTTGACGCTGACGTAGGCGATGGTGTGGGCCACCAGGCCGCGCTTGTCCTCGAGCCGCT
Source organism: uncultured Actinomycetota bacterium (assembly GCA_963730165.1). GTDB lineage: Bacteria > Actinomycetota > Actinomycetes > Actinomycetales > Dermatophilaceae > DASSQJ01. The sequence continues at coordinate 111,214 of CAVSQS010000004.1, read as the reverse complement.
TGATCGCGCGCTGCCGTAGCTCGGCCTCGTCCGTCTCGGGCACAGCGGGTCTCTCGGTCATGGCAGTACCTCCTTCCGCCCCAGTCTCGCGCCGCCCGGGGCCTGTCGCGACGCGTCTGTCTCCAAGGCCACGTGGTGGGCGGTAGAAAGGAGCATGTCGTATCCACCCCCGATCTACGACCGCGAGATGGGCGAGCTGAGCGCCAGCATCCGGCCCGCCGGTTCGGAACCCGACCTCGTCTACCCGAACGGCAACCGGGTCACCTACCTGGCCTCGGGCGCGTCGACCGGCGGGCTCTTCGGGCTCTACCGCTGGGAGTTCGCCGGGCCGCCGAGCGGGCCGGGCGCCCACTTCCACCGCACCATGGCGGAGTCGTTCTACGTGCTCGAGGGGGAGGTGTCGATCCTCGACGGTCGGGGCTGGACCATCTGCCGCCCCGGAGACTTCGCGCACGTGCCACCGGGCGGCATCCACGGGTTCCGCAACGAGTCGGGCCCGGCCGCGATGCTCCTGCACTTCGCTCCGGGGGCGCCCCGCGAGGCGTACTTCGAGGGGCTGGCCCGGATGGCGAACGGCGAACGGATGACCGACGCGGAGCGTGAGGAGTTCATGCGGGAGCACGACAACCTCCGGGTCGGGGAGTGATGCGCAGGCGCCTTCGGGTCACGCTCGCCCCGATGCGGCCGGACGCCCGTGCGCCGCGTGCCCTCGCGGTGGGCCCGCTCAGTCGCTCGTGAAGATCGCGATGAGCTCCCTGACGTGGTGCTCCGCCTCGGCGGGGTGCCGGAAGGACCGGTCGCCGTGGACGACGTACCGGTTGCGTCGCCCGATCCGTGCCTTGGTGAGGTAGCCCGCCTGCTCGAGGTCGCTGACGATGCTGGCAGCGGACCGCTCGGTGATCCGCGCCCGCTCGGCGATGTCACGAAGTCTCAGGTCCGGGTCCTGGGCGATGAGGAGCAGCACGCGTCCGTGCGAGGTCAGCAGCGTCCAGCCCTGGGGCTCCGGGCGCGGTGACGTCGACACGGCCCCATCCTGCCCGAGCGCGCCGCGGGCCGACACTCGAGTGGCGCGGAGTTCCTATGAATTACGTTTCATGTATTGTGCCTCCCATGTTTGCGCTCCGGCTCGCTCGCCTCCCGATGATCGCGTTGGCCCTCCTGTCCCTGCTGGCCCTGGCATCCGTCCTGTCGGGGAACCCGCTGTCGGTCTCGCTCGCACGCGCGGACCTCGGCCCCCTCGGCACCGCCGACCTCGGCGTGCAGGTGGGGCTGGTCGAGGCCCTCCTGCTCGCCCTCGTCAGCGGCATCGGGCTGGTCGTCGCGACCTACAGCGCCCGCAACCTCGCCGGCCAGGACCGGCTCGTCCGGTACGCGGCCCTCGAGACCATCACGGTGGCGGGGCTGGCCGCCACGGTGACCGCCGCCTCGCTCCCGGTCCTCGCGACGGGATGGACGGTGGCCACGCTCGCGCTCTCGGGCCTCGTCGCCCATGCCGGCACCAGCCGCGCCCGACAGGCCGCCCGTCAGGTCCGGACCCGCCTCCTCGTCGGCGACCTCCTCCTCTGGGCCGGCGTGGTCGTCGTGGGCGCCCGTGTCGGGACCCTCGACCGCGACCGCCTCGCGGAGGCGGTGGGGACCGCGCCGGCCGCCGCCGTGACGGTCGCGGCGCTCCTCGTCGTCGGGTCCGGGGTGGTCCGCAGCGCGCTCCTCCCGGCGCACCGCTGGCTGCCCGAGACGGCGGAGGCGCCCTCACCCGTGAGCGCCCTCCTGCACGCCGGGCTCGTCAACGGCGTCGGCGTGCTGGCGCTGCTCGTCTGGCCGCTCCTCGAGGCCACCCCGGCGGCCCGCGTCGCCCTCCTCGGCGTCGGGGCGGTCACCGCGGTCGTCGCCACCGCGCAGATGCGCACCCGGGCCGACGTCAAGGGCCGCCTCGCCGCCTCGACCTCCTCGCAGATGGGCTACCTGGCGGTCCAGGCCGGGCTCGGCATCCCCGCAGCCGTGCTCGCCCACGTCATCGGCCACGGGGTCTGGAAGGCCTCCCTCTTCCTCGGTGCCGGGGGCGCCGTCGAGCGCAGCCGCCGTCGCGACGCGATGCCCTCGTCGCGGCCGAGCCCGCGGCTCGTCACGGCCGCAGGAGTGACGGCGGCCGGGGCGGTGGGCGCGGCAGCCCTCCTGCCGCTCGCGTCGTGGCCCGCGCTCACGGCACCGGCCGAGCTGCTGCCGCTCGCGATGGCCACGGCGCTCGGCTGGCTCGCCCTCGTCGCCGTCGCCCGGCAGCCGAGCCCGGGGAGGGCCCGCGCGCTCGCCGCGGGCCTCTCGCTCGCCGTCGTCGCTGCCTACGTCGTCGGGCTGCGGACCCTCGGCCACCTGCTGTCTGGCGTCGTCGGTGAGCCCGAGCCGTGGGGGACGGCGTGGGGGTGGGCCACCGCGGCCGCCGTGCTCGCCCTCGTCGGCACGGGAGTCGCGATGGCAGCGGTCGACGCCTCGGCGAGAGCCGGGCGCCTGCCGGCGCAGGCCCGCCGCGCGGCGCGGGCAGCGCTGCAGCCGTGGACACTGCGCGAACGGATGTCCGGGCGGCCGTCGGTGGCGCTGGCGACGCCGCCGGTCAGCCAGGAGGACGCGGAGACCGCCCGCCGCGGCATCGAGATCGCGGCCCGGACCGGAGGTGCGCTCTACCCCCTCACGGCCTTCGTCGCGACCAACCCCCTCGCGGGCCTCGAGGACCTGGGCATCGAGGACGCGACCCGCATCGCGGTCGACGTCGGGGGCGCACGTCCCGGGCCGACGGCCCGCGTCCTGCGCGAGGCCCTGGCCGACGGCAGGGTGGTGGAGGCCGACCTCGAGACGGTGCTCGCCGAGGCCACGGGCGGTGACGGGTACGGGGCGGCGCTCGCCCGGGTCGTCCTCCTCGCCGACCCGCCGCCGCCCGATGCCCTGGCGGCGGCGACGTCGGTGCTCGAGAGTGCCGGGATCGAGCCCGACCGTCTGCTGAGGACCCCGCTGGAGGTCCTGGCCGAGCACGCCCCCGGGCCGGACCGTCGGGCCCGAGACGTCGCCAACCACTGCTGCGCACGCTCGCTCGCGGGCCCGGCCTGGCCGGGCGCCGCCGGCCCGTGGCAGGAGCTGCGGGCGAGCGCGGGCGCCCTCGACGGGATGCTCGGCGTCCGCGGGGCCGGCGCGGTCGTCACCGGGCTGCCCGAGGACGCCGCGGCCGCCGTCGCCGCCCTGTTCGAACACCTCGGCCTGAGCCCTCGCGACCGGGCGGCGCTGCTGGCGCGGCTGCTCGCCAGGGACCCGGGCTGGCCCGCGCACCTGGCCTGGCGCGCACGCCACGCCGACCTCGGCCGCGAGGCCGGGATCGAGGACCCGACCGGGTCGATCGCGGCGGAGGACCTCCTCGACGAGCTCGTCGCGACCCGACTGGCCCTCGAGGTCGTCGTCGCCGAGGCCCACACGCCGCGGCTGCTCGGCCGGCCCTTCGAGACGGCCGACCTCGCCGCCACGTCCCACGAGCGTCTGGCCACGGGGCTCGCCACGGCGACGGTCGCCGGGCTCGTCGCCGCTGAGCCGTCGCGCCCCGAGGTCGAGCGGGCCGTGCGGGCCCTGGCCCCGCTCACCCACGGGACCGACGGCCTGCTCCGGGCGACCGTGCTCGAACGGGCGTTCCGCCGCGGCCTGCTCCGGACGATCGGCGCACCGGCCGCGGGCCGTGCGGCGCAGCCGAGGGCCCAGCTGGTCACGTGCATCGACGTGCGGTCGGAGCGCCTGCGCCGGCACCTGGAGCACCTCGGGCCGTGGGAGACCCTGGGCGCGGCCGGGTTCTTCGGCATCCCGCTGCGCCACCGGGCCGTCTCCGGCACGGTGACCGAGCGGGCTCCGGCCCTGCTCCGCCCGTCCGTGGGCATCACCGAGCGCCCCGGGGTTGGGGGTGGCGTCTCGGGCACCGAGGACGGACTGCTGGCCGCGGTGGCGACGCTCGAGACGGCACCCGGCGCCCCCTTCGGCTGGGCCGAGCTGGTCGGCTGGGCGCAGGCACCCTTCGTGCTTCTCGCCACCGCCCTGCCGCGGGCCGGCCACCGGCTGCGCGAGCGGTCCCGTGGGCTCCTCGGCCTGCCGCGCCACGGACGGCTCGACGTCGTCGCCGACGTCGGCGCCCCGGCGCTCGCCGACGCGGCGGCGGACTTCCTCGCCACGCTGGGGACCCCACGACTCGCGCCACTCGTCGTCATCGCGGGGCACGGTGCCCGGGTCTCGAACAACCCCCACGTCGCCGCGTACGACTGCGGCGCCTGCGGAGGGTCAGCGGGCGACGTCAACGCCCGTGCCATGGCCCAGGCCCTCAACGACCCGGCGGTCCGCGCCGAGCTGCGGACGCGCGGCGTCGTCGTGCCCGACGGGACCCGGTTCGTGCCGGCCGTCCACGACACCACCCGCGACCACGTCGAGGTCCTCGACCGCGCCACGGTTCCGGGGCACCTCGAGCAGGCCCTGGGCCACCTCGAGGCCGACCTGGCCCGCGCGGGCGACGGCGTCCGCGACGAGCGCCTGGCGCTCCTCCCCGACGCCCGACCCGGCAGCATCCGACGCCCCCGCCGGGCGGTCGAGGACCGCGCGGCCGACTGGGCGCAACCGCGCCCCGAATGGGGACTCGCCGGGGCCGCTGCCATCGTCGTCGGGCCCCGGGAGCTCACCGCCGGGAAGCACCTCGACGGGCGTGTCTTCCTCCAGTCCTACCGGCCCGAGCTCGACCCGGACGGGGCCGTCCTCGAGCAGCTGCTCGCGGCCCCCGTCGTCGTCGCCCAGTGGATCACCGCCCAGTACTGGGCCTCCACCGTGGACCCGCACCGCTTCGGGGCCGGCGACAAGACGACGCACAACGTCCTCGGTGACGGGGCGACGCTCTCCGCGGTGCTGACCGGCGCGCGCGGCGACCTGCGGCTCGGCCTGCCCTGGCAGGCCGTCTCGGCCACGGCCCCGGGCGCACCCGGGTCGGGAGAGGTGTGGCGGGCAGGAACCGCGCACGAGCCGATGCGCCTGCTCGCGGTGGTCTGCGCCGAGACGAGCACCGTCGAGCGCGTCCTCGCCCGGCAGCCGTCCGTGGCACGGCTCGTCGCGGGAGGGTGGATCACCCTGTCGGTCATCGGGCCGGAGGGGGGCCGCGCTCTCGTCCGCACGCGTGACGGCGCCTGGCTCTCCCCCGAGGCGGTGCCCTCCGCGGCGCCTGCGAGGCAGGGCGTCGGTGGCGCCTCCTGACGCGGAGCCGACGTACCGGGGCCGGGCGGCCGTCCTCGCCACGAAGCACGGCAAGCAGGCCCAGCTCGGGCCCGAGCTCGCACCCGCCGGGCTCCGAGTCGTCGTCGCGGAGGTCGACACCGACGCCTTCGGGACGTTCTCCGGCGAGGTCCCGCGGACCGGTACGCCACTCGGGACCGCCGTCCGCAAGGCGCGGGCCGGCATGGCGGCGGCCGGGTCGCCGCTCGGGCTCGCGTCCGAGGGGAGCTTCGGGCCGCACCCGGAGGTGCCGCTCGTCGTGACGGACGTCGAGCTCGTCGTGCTCGTGGACGACGAGCTCGGCACCGTGATCGTCGAGCAGGCCACCGGCCTCGACACACCCGCGGTGGTGCGCGAGGTGGCCGTCGGGGACGACCTGTCGTGGCTGACGACGGCCTGGTCCAGCGGGCAGGCGGTCATCTGCCGCCCGGCGGACCGGTCGCGCCACGCGATCACCAAGGGGATCACCGAGCCGCTGACGCTGGCCCGCGCCGTGCGCTGCGCGTGCGACGCCTCGAACGACGGGCGGGCGCTGGTGGAGCCGGACCTGCGCGCCGACCGGTGCCCGGCCCGGCGCGAGGTGATCACGCGGGCGGCCCGGCGGCTCTCCGCCCGGCTGGAGAGCCGGTGCGCCGGGTGCGGCATCCCGGGCTTCGGCACGCAGACCCCGGAGCCGGGGCTGCCGTGCGGCCTCTGCGGCAGCCCGACGCGGAACCCCGCTGCGGTCCTCCTGACGTGCCCCCGGTGTGAGCACCGCGAGCGGCGGCCCCTCGCCGGCACCGCCGACCCCGCGACGTGCGAGCGCTGCAACCCCTGAGGCCTCGCGCAACGGGCTTCACGGACTCTTCACGAAGGACGACGCCGTTCTCACAGTCGGCTCGTGCACCGTGGGGGTGGTGGCGACGGGCCGCCGAAGGAGGTAGGTCGATGTACTGGCACGACGGCATGGGAATGGCCGGCTGGTGGGGAATCGGAGTCGGGATGGTGCTCTTCTGGGGACTCGTCATCGTGGGGATCGTGCTGCTGGTCCGCTGGGCCGGTGGGTGGAACCGCCACGAGCAGGTACCGCCGCCCCCGGGCCCACCCCCCGCGGCTCCCGCGCCCCCCGACCAGGCCCAGCGCCTCCTCGACGAGCGGTTCGCGCGGGGTGAGATCGACGAGGACGAGTACCGGCGGCGGCGCGAGGTCCTGCGCGGCGGCTGACCCTCGGGCTAGTGACGCTGCGCGGGCAGGGACTTGAGGTCGATCACGGGTGTGCCGTCCACGGCCTCGAGCCCTGCGACCCGGATGCGCTGACCCGTCACCTCGAGGACCTCCACCTCGTGGACACCGATCGGGTTCGGGCGAGCCGGGGAGCGGGTGCTGAAGACGCCGGTGAGGGGCCGACCCTCGTCCCCGCGCGGGTGGACCCGCTGCACCGCACGGTCCGCGAGGTGCAGCCAGGTCAGCACGAGGATCCGGTCACCGGGCCCGATGTCGGAGGAGGCCGCCGCCACGTCGCCCTCGAGGACGACGGTTGCCTCCGGAGCGCCCTCGCCACACTGCCTCGGGGCGTCCTCCGGTCGGCGCAACGGCGACTCGACCCGGCCGACGGCTCGCACGGGATAGGTCTCGTCCGTCACCGGGGCCACCACCCGCGTCGCCTCGTCCCTCAGGCCGCGTGGCGGTCGTGGCGGCGGCGGGGACCGACCACGGCGCCGGCGGGCACGACGTCGTCGGCCTCCACCCGGACCTCGTCCCAGACCCTGGCCCCGGCCCCGACCGAGGCGCGGCTGCCGACGCGGACGCCACGACCGAGGACCGCGCCCCGGCCGATGCGGCAGGCGCTGCCCAGGACCGCACCGGGTCCGACGACGACGTCGCTCTCCACCCATGCCCCCGAGCGCAGGACGGCGCCGGCTCCGACGACGGCGCCGGCGTCGACGTAGGCGTCATCGGCGATCTGCGCCGTCGCGTCGGCCCGGGCCGAGCGCTCGACGAGGCCACCTCCGTTGCCGTGACGGGCGTAGCGCAGCTGCGCGCCGTCGTCGGCCTCGAACTCGACGTACGTGCTCCGCCTGCTCATCATGCACCTCCACCCGTGGTCGTCCCGCTGCTGGGGCGGGATGTCGGACCCCGCCGAGACCTGGACAACGAACACGGGCGCGTCCGGATTCCCGGCGCCGCGCACCGTCGTTCCGCGGCGCTCGCCCGACGGTCAGGTGTGGTCGCGCAGGTACCGTCCGAAGTGGGGCACGGTGAAGGCGATCCGGCCCCGCTCCCCCGAGTAGATCAGCCCCTTCTTGAGCAGGGCGTCGCGCGCCGGGGAGAGCGACTGGGGCTTGCGTCCCAGGTGCCCGGCGACGTCGGCGGTCGGCACGGCATCGGCCTCGTCCCCGAGGAGCGCCGCCACGTCGGCCATCGCTCGCAGGTACTCCCGCTCCCCCGGCGTCGCCCGCTCGAAGCGTGACCCGAAGAAGCCCACGGCGAGCTCGGACTCGGCCTCCGGGGCGGCGACCTCGACGTCGCGGGCGGTGATGGGTGAGCCCGGCGCGAGGTCCCAGACCGCCTTGCCGTACGCCTGGATGAAGTACGGGTAGCCGCCCGTCGCGGCGTACATCGCGTCGAGGGCGGCCGGCTCGTACGCCGCGTCCTCCTCCTCGGCCGGGCGCACGAGGGCGGCATCGGCGGCGGAGCGCTCGAGCCGGTCGATGCGGGAGTAGCGGAACAACCTCTCGGAGTACGACTTCGACGCCGAGAGGACCGCCGGAAGGTGCGGCAGCCCGGCGCCGACGACGATGAGGGGCAGCCCCGTCTGGCTGATCTCGTGGGCGGAGGCGCAGAGGGCCGAGACGTCGTCGGGCCCGAGGTCCTGCATCTCGTCGATGAACACGGCGATGCCGCGACCGGTGTCCGCGGCCGTCCCGCCGAGGTCGGAGAGCAGCTCGACGAGGTCGATCTCGATGTCACCGGAATCGGCGCGGCCGGGAACGGCCGGCACGGAGATCCCCGGGTTCCACCGGTCCCGCACCCGCGAGCCGGAGGCGCCCCGCCCTCGGGCGGTCGCCGCGCCACTCGGCTCCTTCTGCGCGAAGGACCGGATGACGCCGAGCGCGTGGTCGCCGACGCCACCGGCGGGTCCGAGCTCGCGGACCGCCTGGTGCACCGCGGACGCGAGGGGCCGGCGCAGGGACTGGTCGGGGCGGGCCTCGAGCTTGCCCGTTCCCCAGCCGGCCCGGACCGCCGAGGAGCGGAGAGCGTTGAGGAGCACGGTCTTGCCGACGCCGCGGAGCCCGGTGAGGACGACCGAGCGCTCGGGACGTCCGCGGGCCACCCGCTCGAGGACGACGTCGAAGGCGTCGAGCTGCTCGTCGCGACCGGCGAGCTCGGGCGGGCGCTGGCCGGCCCCGGGGGCGTAGGGATTCCGGATCGGGTCCACGATCGGAGGCTATACGGGAATCTAGCGTCAGCCGCATACATCCGCATACGCACCGATCGACGTGTCGCGCCCCCCGGCGGTGGCGTGGGTGCACGAGCGGGCCGCGCGGCTACTTGAGGAACTTGCTCGTGCGCCGGTCGGCGAGCGGCTTCCCGCCCGTCTGGCACGTGGCGCAGTACTGGAGCGAGCTGTCGGCGAAGGACACCTCGCGGACGACGTCGCCGCACTCCGGGCACGTCTCCCCGGTGCGGCCGTGCACCCGCATGCCGGCCCGCTTGGCGTCCTTGAGCTCCTTGGCCGGCTTGCCGGACGCCGTGGCGACCGCCTGGGCGAGCGTCTCCCGCAGCGCGGCGTACAGGCGCGTCACCTGGTCGGGGCCCAGGCTCGCGGCGATGGCGAAGGGCGAGATCTTCGCGACGTGGAGGATCTCGTCGGAGTAGGCGTTTCCGACGCCGGCGATGATCGACTGGTCGCGCAGGAGCCCCTTCACCTGCATGCGGTGGGCGGCGAGAATGCGGGCGAGCTCCTCCTCGGTGAAGGCGTCGGCGAGCGGGTCGGGCCCGAGCGAGGCGATTCCCGGCACGTCGGAGGCCCGGTTCACGACGTAGGCCGCGAGCCGCTTCTGGGTCCCCGCCTCGGTGAGGTCGAAGCCCGACCCGTCGTCGAAGCGCACCCGCAGCGCGATCGGGGACTTCCCCGGCCGCAGCCGCGCCGCCGGCACCGCGTCCGACCAGCGCAGCCACCCGGCCCGGGCGAGGTGGAAGACCAGATGGGTGCCGCCGCAGTCGAGGTCGATGAACTTGCCGTACCGCTCGACCCCGTCGATCGGCGCCCCGACGAGGGCGTCGGGCGGTGGCGTGAACGTCTTGAGGACGTGGAATGACCCCGGCTCGACACCCGTGACGACCAGCCCCGCCGTGCGGTCGCGGAGGAAGTCGACGAGGGCCTGCACCTCGGGCAGCTCGGGCATCCTGCGACGCTACCGCTCGTCGAGGCCGGGGGGCCCGTCGTCGACCGGACCCACCGGCGTCAGCGTCGCCGACGCGTGAGCGGCCAGGCTGCGCACGGGCACCTCCTGCGACCAGATGCCGCGGACCTGACGCAGGAGGTCGTAGCCGTCGGAACCGCGGACGACCGGCACGTCGAGGTGCTCGGTCGGCGCGGGTGCCAGGTCGTCGTACGCGACGGGGATCGTGTGGGCGAGCACCTGCTCCCCGGCCGAGAGCTGACGGATCGCGAGGCCGCAGACCCGGTCCGGACGCTTCGTGGCGAACTCGGTGTAGAGCTTCGGGTCGTGCTGGCCGTCGTCGCCGACGAGCAGCCACCGCACGTTGGGGAGCTCACGGGCCAGGCGGTGCAGCTGAGCCCGCTTGTGCTCCTGCCCGGAGCGGAACCACCCGGTGTTCGTCGGGCCCCAGTCGGTGAGCAGCATCGGTCCGGCGGGGTAGCCGTTCCGACGGAGGAACCGGGTCAGCTGGGGGGCGGTGTTCCAGGCCCCCGTCGAGAGGTAGACCACCGGAGCGTCGGGCCGCTCGGCGAGCAGCTCGCGGTAGAGGGTCGCCATCCCCGGCACCGGCCGGCGGGCACCTTCGGACCGCACGAACGTGTTCCACGCCGCGATCATGGGGCGCGGCAGCGACGTCGACAGGACCGTGTCGTCGATGTCGCTGATGATGCCGTGAGTGACCTGGGAGCCGACGACGAGCACGGGCACGTCGATCGGCTCGGCGCGTGGGCTGCTGAGGTAGACGCGGTGCCACCCCGGGGGCAGGCCGTGGCCACGGACCGTGAGGTCGATGTAGCCGCCGCGGTCGGTCCGCGTCGTCACGAGCCGCTCGTTGACGCGGACGGTGACGGGTTCGTCGACGGCCGGGGTCGCGAAGAAGGCGCGCCACCCGCGGGTCTCGAGCTCGACGGCGCGCAGGCGCTCGGCGTACGTCGGCTCGTCCGGCTCGTCCTCCGGGCGGCCACGGGTCAGGATGACGCGCCCGAAGACACGCAGACGGCCCGCGCTCCCGTACCCGGTGGAGGGGACGACCCGCGTCACCCACCCCCGGGCCGCGAGGATCCCGGACTTGCGGCGGTTGTACGCATCCTCGATCAGGGCTGCGGCGTGGGGTCGCGCCATGGCCCGATGCTAGATGAGGGTCAGCCGGGGCGGCCGTTGCCGCCGCCGTTGCCCTGGGCCCGCTCGTCCACGACACCCCGCACGACCTGCTGGGCGAGCACCCGCACCTTGACGTTGCGGTCCTGCGAGCTGCGGCGGAGGACCTCGAAGGCCTCGTCCTCCGAGATGCCCCGCATCGCCATGATGACGCCCTTGGCCTGCTCGATGACCGCGCGGCTCGCCATCGCCTGCTCGAGCTGGCCGGCGAGGCGACGCATCCCGTCGAGCGCGGTGACGGCCACGACGGCGTCGGCGCAGCGCTGGGCCGCCACCTGCACCAGGGTGGCGTCGAAGTCGCGGAAGGCCCCGGCCTGCCAGCCGTAGAGGTTGAGCGCGCCGACACACTGCTCGCCGCTCACGAGCGGCAGGGCCAACAGCGCCCGCATCCCCTCCTCGGCGACCGCCTCGGAGAACCCCCGCCAGCGTTCGTCCTCGGCACGGACGTCGTCGACCCGGTTCTCGCGCCGGTGCCGCGCGGCGTCGAGGCAGGGACCCTCGTCGAGCGCGTACTGGATGGCGTCGATCTCGAGGGTCTGCACCGTCGTGTACGCGGCCGTGTGGGGCCGGTCCTCGGAGAGGATCGTCACGCCCACCTCGTCGCACCCCTCGACGTGCCGGCGGACGGCGTGGACGAGCCGCTCGAGGTAGTCGGACAGCTCGTCCATCGTCTCGAGGACACCACCGATGTCGGCGGTCAGCAGGGCCAGCCGCTGCGTCGAGTCCGGGGAGAGGTCCTCGGGCGGCGGCGGGGTCAGCGTGTCGGTCATCATCGGCTCCGGAGGTGCAAGGTGTGGGCCAGAGAGTACCCAAACCCCGCCCGCCCGTGCGCGTCCCGTCGCCCGGCCTCCCCACCTGACCTGTCACGATGGCGGGATGCCGGAGACGTACCGCAAGGAGTCCGCACAGGCCCCCACCGGGTACTTCGTGTGGGAGGCGGCCGGCCTGCGTTGGCTCGCGGACGCCCAGGGGGCGCGTGTCGTCGACGTCCTCGACGTCGGCGAGGGTCACCTCGCGCTGACCCGGCTGCACCCCGCCCCACCCTCGCCCGGGCACGCCGACGCGCTCGGGCGCGGCCTCGCCACCACCCACGCCGCGGGGGCCCCGGCGTACGGCTCGCCTCCCGAGGGGTGGACGGGCGACGGCTGGCTCGGTCCGCTGGCCGAACCCCTTCCGATGGTGCTCGGTGGGTGGGATGCCTGGGGGGAGTTCTACGCCGAGGCGCGGGTGCGCCCGCTCGTGCGCATGGCCCGCGACCGGGGTGCGCTCGACGCCAGCGGGGCCGGCGCCCTCGAGCGACTCGCCGACACGGTGGCCTCGGGTCGCCACGACACCGACGAGCCCGCGGCCCGGCTGCACGGCGACCTGTGGTCCGGCAACATCATGTGGACCGAGGCCGGCGCGGTGCTCATCGACCCGGCGGCCCACGGTGGCCACCGCGAGGCCGACCTGGCGATGTTGCACCTGTTCGGCGCTCCCCACCTCGAGCGAGTCGTCGCGGCCTACGACGAGACGGCGCCGCTCGCCGAGGGCTGGCGCGAACGCATCCGGCTCCACCAGCTGCATCCCCTGCTCGTCCACGCCGTCCTGTTCGGCGGCTCGTACGGGTCGCAGGCAGTGCGGGTCGCCCGGCGCTACGCCTGACGTGCGGGCCCACCGTCGCCCGGCGCCGCCGGCGAGGGCTCGCTCAGGCGGCGGTGGACGAGCAGGAGCGCCGCCGTGGCGGGCGTCGCCAGGGTCGCTCCGAGCACCCCCGCCACCGCTGCGCCCACGATGGTCGAGCTCATCGTGATGATCGGGTGCAGGCGCAGCGCGGTGCTGCTGAGCCGGGCGAGCACGACGGTCTGGACGACGTTCTGCACGACGAGGACGACGACGAGCAGGACCACCGCGGTCTCGATCCCGGAGGAGCCCAGCGCGATGAGCGTGGCGAAGGCACCGGAGAAGATGGCGCCGAGGTAGGGGACGTACGAGGTCGTCAGGGTGATGAGCGCGATCGTGAAGGCGAGCGGGACGCCGAGGAGCCAGGCAGTGCCGCCGATGAGCACCGCGGTGACCACCGCCGAGAGGGTGAGGCTCCAGAAGTAGCGACGCACCGAGTCGACCGCGTCCCCGACGACGTCGGCCCCCACCTGCGGCGCCAGCCCGAGGTGCGCGCCGACCCAGGCGCGCAGCCCGTCCCAGTCGACGAGCACGTAGTAGAGGAGGAAGACCGCGATGACCAGACCGACGAGGAGCGAGGCGAGCCCGCTGAAGACGCCGCCCAGCAGGCCGGGGAGCCCCTCGACCGCGAGGCCGGCGAGGCCCCCGGCCTGACCGGCGAGACCGCCGGAGACCGCGACCCCGTGGGAGGCGAGCCACGACTCGAGCTCGGCGAGTCCGGCGTCGACCTGGCTGGAGATCTGCGCGGCCTGGTCGAGGACGCCGGCGACGACGAGCCACACCGAGAGGGCGGTGACGGCGGCGAGCCCGACGAGGACGAGGCCCGCGCCGGCGGCCGCGGGCACGCCCACCCGCCGCAGCCGCTCGACGACGGGCGCGAAGAGGGCGCCGAGGACCGCGGCGAGCACGAGGGGGACGACGATGCCCGAGACCTGTGAGAGCAGCCACAGGACGGCGGCCGCCGCGAGCAGCACCCCGAGGAGGAGCCAGGAGCGCAGCCCCCAGCGCGCGAGGGCCGACCCGCGGGCCGGCAGGTCGTCGAGCGATCCCGCGGCGCTCCGGTCCATCCGCGTCCCTCCGCCGGCGGCCGCCGGGCACGGCCGATCCGCCGGTCATCCTAGGGCGGGGCGGGCACACTGTCCCTGTGCTTCTCGTCGACGCCTTCGGATGCCGCTGGTCGCTCGGTGTCGAGCACCTCGACGACGATCTCGCCGGCACCCTGACCCACCTCTGGGACCGGGCTCGCGTCGACGGGTCGGGACCACTCCCCGAGGGCGCTCGCCCCTTCGCCCTGCGCCGGCGGGAGGACGGCACCGTGGACGTCGACGGTGCGCTCCACCGCGTCGCCGACGTCGACGTGCCCTACGTCGTCTCGCGCGCGGTGACGTTCGCCTCCATCGCCCGGCGCAGCGGCGAGTGCCTCATGCTGCACGCGGCCGGGCTCGCCGCCCCGGACGGCGCGACCGTGGCCCTCGTCGCGCCCTCGGGCACCGGCAAGACGACCGCGGCGCGGGTGCTCGGTCGCCACCTCGGGTACGTCTCGGACGAGACGGTGGCGATCGAGGGCGAGGGGCTCACCGTCCGGGCCTACCCCAAGCCGCTCTCGGTCGTCGTCGACCCCTCCAGCCCGCTCGTCAAGCACGAGCGCTCCCCGGACGACCTCGGCCTGCTCCGTGCACCGGACGATCTCCACCTCGTGGCGACTGTCGTCCTCGAGCGCGACCCCACGGTGGTGGACCCGGTGCTCGAGCCGATCGGGCTCGTCGAGGCCGCCACCTTCGCCCTCCCCCAGACCTCGGCCCTGGCCCTGCTCGACCGTCCGCTGGACCGGCTCGCCGGCGTGCTCGCCGCCGGTCACGGGCCGTGGCGGCTCCGGTACGCCGAGGTCGCCGACGCCGCCACCCTCGTCACCGACCTCGCGGCCGGCCGTGCGCCCGGTGGTGTGCCCGAGGCCGTGACGTGGGAGTGGGTGGACGGACGCGACCGTGCCGACCCCGGCCCGTCGCGCGTGACCGAGCCCTCGACATCCGCCGAGGTGGTACGGGCCGCTTTCGACGACGCGCTCGTGAGTGACGGCACCGCGCTGGTGCTCCGCGACCGCGTCCCGACGACCCTGCCCGGCCTGGCCGCGACCCTCTGGCTCGGGTGCGCGCAGCCGGCCCGCGTCCCGGACCTCGTCGCCTCGGCGACCGAGGTGCTCGGCCCGCATCCGGACGCCGAGCCGATCGTGCTCGACACCGTGCGGCTCCTGCACGACCGGGGGCTCGTCATCCTGCGGTGAGGCGCGCCGACCGCGTCAGGGCCCGCTGCGCTCCCTGCGGGTCCGCGCGACCTTGCGGTCGGTGAGGACGATCCACCCCCCGAGTCCCACTGCCGCGAGGAACGCGAGGAGGAAGAAGAACATCGCGATCGCGGGGTAGCCGAACCAGGTGGCCTCGGTCTGTACCCGCATCATGAGCGAGGCCCCGAGGATCACGCTCGCGATGATGATGCCGAGCGTCACCCGGTTCGCGAGCCGCAGCAGCACGGTGTGCAACCGCTCCTCGTCGAGGGCGCGGACCCGCACCGAGAACTCGCCCTCGGCGAGGGAGTCCATGATCCGGTTGAGCCGCTTCGGCATCCGCGCCGCCAGCTCCTTGGCCTCGATGGCGGCGGAGAGCACGCCTCCGGGGCTGACCTCGAGCCCCCCGGCGAGGATGTGCGAGAGGTTGCTGCGGATCTCCTCGGCGGGGTCGAATGCCGGGTCGAGGTGGGCCGTCACCTGGTCGAGATTGAGCAGCGCCTTGCCGATGAGCGTCATCTCGGCCGGGGGGCGCAGGCCGTGCTCGCCGGACAGTCGGCTCAGCTCCACCATGACGGTCCCCGCATCGGCGTCGGACCCGCTGCCCATCGCCTCGGCGACGAGGTGGCTGACGTCGGAGCGGAAGGCCCCCGGCTCGTAGGTGTCGAGGGGATGGCCCATCCCCGCGAGGACGACCGCGGCCTCCTCACCGTCGCCGTCGCTGATAGCGAGCATGAGCTTGACGACCTCGTCCTGGAGGCGGGGCGGGAGGGTGGCGACCATCCCGAGGTCTATCAGCGCCAGCCGGCCGTCGTCGGTGAGCATGACGTTCCCCGGATGCGGGTCGGCGTGCACCACACCCTCCTCGAGCATCATCCGCAGGTAGCACGTGAACAGCTGTTCGACGATCGGCCGGGTGTCGTAGTCGAGCAGCCCGACCGGGCCGACGTCGGTGACCTTGCGCCCCTCGATGCGCTCCATCGTGAGGACGCGGCGGGTGCAGAGGTCGGGCACGGGCTCGGGCACGAGCAGGAGGTCGTAGGGCGCGGTCAGCTCGACGAAACGGGCCAGGTTGCGAGCCTCCCGCTCGTAGTCGAGCTCGCCGGCGATGGCGCGACGGAACTGGGCGAGGAGGGAGGAGAAGCCGTAGCGACGGCCCACCTCGGTGCGCCGGTCGGCGAGATCGGCGATCCGGGCCATCGTCTCCATGTCGGCCCGGACGGTCTCGCGGGCGTCGGGCCGCTGCACCTTGACGGCGACCTCGCGGCCGGTGCGCGTGCGCGCTCGGTGGACCTGCCCGAGCGAGGCAGCAGCGAGCGGCTCCTCCTCGAACTCCTCGAAGAGGTGTCGGATGCCGACGCCGAAGTCCTCCTCGACGATCCGCTCCACCTCGGCGAAGGGGAACGGGGCCACGTCGTCCTGGAGCCCCCCGAGGGCCGTCGTGTACGCCGCGGGCAGGAGGTCGACGCGGGTCGACAGCAGCTGGCCGAGCTTGACGTACGTCGGGCCCATGGCCTCGAGGTCCTCGGCGAAGCGCGCCGCGAGGTCGGTGTCACCGGCCGCCACGTCGTCGACGGTCGCGAACTCGTCGAGGCCGGCACCCGAGACGAGGTCGGAGCGACCGTGGCGCAGGAGAAGGCCGACGAGGCGGGCGTGGCGGGAGGCGGTGGACGTGGTGGGCATGGCCCCATCCTGTCGAGACCGAGCCGTCTGCGGGGAGGACGGCGCCGGGCCGGTCGCACTGGCATGCTGACGCCATGAGCGAACGGATCGAGGTTCCCACGTCAGACGGCCCGATGCCGGCCCAGCTGTGGCGCCCGGCCGCCGGGAGCGGCCCCGGGATCCTCCTCCTCCAGGAGATCTTCGGCGTCAGCGCCTACATCCGCCGCCGAGCCGCGGACCTGGCCGGGCTGGGCTACGTGGTGCTCGCGCCCGAGGTGTTCCACCGGGTCGGGGTTGCCGAGGTGCCCGCCGGTCCGGAGATGCTCCAGGAGGCCATGGGCGTCGTCGGGCGGGTCGACTGGGACACCGCGGTCGACGACGCGGTCGCGGCGTTGCGACACCTGCGCGGCATGGGCGAGGTGACGGAGGGCGTCGGGGTCGTCGGCTTCTGCTTCGGCGGTGGCCTCGGCTACGCCGTCGTCGCCCGTGAGCCCGCGGACTGCCTCGTCGCCTTCTACGGCTCGGCCCTGCCCCAGCTCGTCGAGGCCGTGCCGTCGGTGGGGACGCCGTCGCTGCACCACTTCGGCGAGGAGGACTCCTACATCCCGATGGATGCCGTGACCCGCATCCGCGAGAGCGTCGGCTCCGGGGGTGGGCCGGTCGAGTTCCACACCTACCCCGGGGCGGACCACGCGTTCGACAACGACGACTTCGTCAACCACCACCCGGCCGCGAGCGAGCGCGCCTGGGAGGTGACGACCGACTTCCTCGCCCGGATGCTGCCGACGGGCTGAGGGGGTCAGCCGCCGGCGGTGTTCTGCTCGGCCCGGGCCAGCACGATCGCCTCGACGACGTCTGCCGGGAAGGGCACCGCGAGCGACGTCCGCAGCGTGGACCCCGAGTACGACAGGCCGCCGAGGCCCGCCCGCATCGTGTCGAGCAGTCGTGGCCGCATCGTGATGAGGGTCAGCTCGGTCCGGTTGACCGTGACCGCGACGAGCGGACCGTCGAGGAAGAAGGTCGGCACCCGGTAGTGGATGCCCTCGGTCGCGTGGGGGACGATGCGGCGGATCTCCGCGCGCAGTCGCTCGACCGCGAGGCGCTGGTCGTCGGGGAGACGCGCGCACCAGTGCTCGACCTCGACGAGGCGCGCGGCCTCGGCGAGGTCCTCGGCACCGGCGCCCCCCGGGGGCGTGCTGCTGGGATCGGGCAGGGGTGCCGCCGCGCTCACCGCGGGTCACCCACCCGAGGTCGGCGGGCGCCCCTGCGCATCTCCTGCACCTCCGGATCGGACCCTCTCATGGTGCGCCCACCGTCACCCCGGCACAAGGGGCGGGTCGGGTGGACAGCGACACCGTCGGCACCGGGGCGGGCCGGCTCAGGGACAGGCGCAGGGCACCGCGTGGCAGCGCGGGCAGCCCCGGGCGTACCGCTCGACGGCCGCGGTGAGGTCGACGTCCATCTGGTTGGCGAGGGAGGCCACCCAGGCGAGGACGTCGGCGAACTCGTGCTCCTGCTCGGCGCGGGTGCCCTTGCGGACGGCCTGCGCGAGCTCGCCGAGCTCCTCGGCGAGCCAGGCGACCGTGCTCGGCACCCCGCGGGCGCGGTCGCGGTCGCCGTAGGTGCGCTCGATGACGTCCTGCAGGCGGGCCAGCTCCATCCCGGCAACCTACCGGCGGCGGGACTCAGTTGAGTCCGGCGGCTCCGAGGTCGGGCGTTCCCGGCAGCGCCCCGAACCGGCCGATGATGTCGTTCTCGCGGCGCAGGAGGGACAGGACGACCCGCAAGCGTGCCGCCGCGTCGGGCGCCTCCAGCACCCGCTGCCGGTCGGCGACGTCGAGGACCATCTGCTCGGCGTAGCGGAAGGCGACCCGGCCGGGGATCTCCTCGACCGGCTCGGCGTCGGCGCCCAGGATGGCGAGGTAGCGCCCGTGGGCCTCCCGGACCTGCTCGACCAGCCCGGGCACCTCCGGGTCGGCCGTGGCGGGCGGCTCCTCGAGCCAGGTGACCCGGCCGGTGAGGTACGCGGTGTCGGCCGCCGGGTCGAGATCGTCGAGGTGGAAGCGGCGCACACCCGTCGCCACGAGGTGGACCACGGTGCCGAGCCCTCCGTCGGCGAGCGCCATCGCGTCGACGCGCGCCTCGCAGCCGACGGGGTGGAGGTCGCGGACGGCATCCTCCCCGACCTCGTGGCCGGTGCGGATGAGGACGACGCCGAAGGTCCGCTCGTCCTCGGGCAGCGCGGCGAGGCGCTGGGCCAGGTCGAGGTAGCGCGGCTCGAACAGCTGCAGCGGCAGCCGCGCCCCGGGCAGGAGCACGGTCCCGAGCGGGAAGAGCGGCAGCGACGGCATACCCCAACTGTAGGCACGGGTCCGGTTTATCGGGTCACCCGATAATCCGGACGTTCACCCCGAAAGGCTTGTCGGGGGAACGTCCGGGTTCCCGGGTGCAGCCGGGGCCGCCTCCCCGTGCTCCGGCTTCTCCTCGCGCGGCCACGGGCGGGGCGGCAGGCTCTCGGCGGCCCGACGGATGAGCGGACCGACGGTCAGGCCCTGGACGGCGATCGTGAACAGGACGACCGCGTAGGTCGCGGTGACGATCGCCGGGCGGTACTGCACGTTCGGGAGCCCGAGCGCCAGGCTGATCGCGATGCCGCCACGCAGGCCGCCCCAGGTGAGCAGCCGGGTCGTGTACGGCCCGTAACCGTCACGCTCGCGCACGAGGCGGACCGGGACCGCCACCGACGCGAACCGGCTGACGAGCGCGACCCCGACGATGGCCAGGCTCGCGAGCACCAGCGGCCAGGTCGTCTCGGCGAGGAGCACGTCGAAGCCGATGAACGCGAACAGGAGGATGTTGAGGACCTGGTCGAGGGTCTCCCAGAACCCCTCGACGTGGTGGCGGGTCTCCCCGTGGAACGCGATGTGCTTGCCGGCGGACATGACGAGGCCGGCGACGACCATGGCGAGCGGCCCGGAGAGCCCGAGCGCGACCGCGGCCGTGTACCCGCCGACCACCATGGCCAGGGTGATGATGACCTCGACGACGTGCCCGTCGATGGTCTTGGTCAGCCAGTAGCCGGCGTAGCCGAGGACCGCCCCGAACGCCATCCCGCCGAGGGCCTCGCGGACGAAGACGACGGCGACCCCGCCGACGGTCGGCTGGAAGTCGCCGTGGTCGGTGCCGAGCCCGACGACCCCGCCGAGGACGACGAAGAGGACGACGCCGATGCCGTCGTTGAACAGCGACTCCCCGGCGATCAGGGTGCGCAGCCGCTCGGGCACCTTGGCGCGCTTGAGCAGGTCGAGGATGGCGACCGGGTCGGTGGGGCTGATCAGGGCGCCGAAGAGCAGCGCCCAGGCGATCGGCATCGCGGTACCGGCGAGCCCGAAGACCGCGTACGACCCGAGCCCGATGAGCGCGGTGCTGATCAGGGTGCCGAAGACCGCGAGGGTGAGGATGCTCGCGCGCTGACGCAGCAGCTGACGGGCGTCGAGGGACAGGGCTCCGGCGAAGAGGAGGATCGACAGGATGCCGTTGAGCACGAAGTCGGTGAAGTCGAGGGTCTCGAGCAGGCTCTGGGCCATCTCCCGCAGCCCCAGCGAGAACCCGAGCGCGTCCAGGACCATGAGCAGGCCCGAGGCGACGGCGGCGGAGAGGGTGACCCCGACCGTCGTCGGGATCCGTAGGAAGCGCTCGTTCACCCACGCGATCAGCGCGGTCGAGCAGAGCAGGACCGCGAAGGCCGAGAGCACGACACACCCCTTTCGTCAGGCGTGGTAGCGGAGCCAGATGTACGGCACGCAGCAGGCGATGGTCACCACGGTGACGACGAGGCCGTACTTGGTGAAGGTCCAGAACGAGATCTCGTGTCCGTTGCGCTTGGCGATGCCGGTGACGACGACGTTCGCGCTCGCCCCGATCGCGGTGGCGTTGCCGCCGAGGTCGGCACCGAGGGCGAGCGCCCACCAGAGTGACTGCTCGTCGGGCATGAGGCCCGGCGCCGGCCCGACGAGGTCGTAGACGAGCGGGGACATCGTCGCGACGTAGGGGATGTTGTCGACGATGCCGGAGAGCACCGCCGAGCCGACGAGGATGCCCTGGGCGGCGAGGTGGAAGTTGTCGCCGATCGTCTCGGTGACCGCCGACGCGAGCTCGGAGATCACGCCTTGGTGCACGAGCGAGCCCACCATGATGAACAGCCCGGCGAAGAAGAGGAGGGTCTCCCACTCGACGTCGGCGAGGTACTCGTCGGAGGGGAGCCGGGAGACGAGGATGGCGGCGCCGGCACCGAGCAGCGCGACGACCGACGGGTCGAGGTGGGTCAGCGAGTGGGTGACGAACCCGAGGAGCACGAGGACCAGGATGACCGCCGTCCGCGAGAGCAGGCGGGTGTCGGTCAGCGTCTCGCGGGGGGTCAGCGCCATGACCGTGGCGGCCCGCGCCTCGTCGTAGCGCAGCCGACGGCCCCAGAGCAGCCAGGCCAGGCCGATGAAGACCACCATGAGCACGATGACGATCGGGGTCATGTGGATGAGGAAGTCGTTGAACGTCAGCTGCGCCCGGCTGGCGATGATGATGTTGGGTGGGTCGCCGATGAGCGTCGCCGCCCCGCCGATGTTGCTCGCCATGGCCTCCGCGAGCAGGAACGGGATGGGGTTGAGCGCGAGCCGGTCGCACAGCAGCAGGGTGACCGGGGCGATGAGCAGGACGGTGGTGACGTTGTCGAGCATCGCCGAGGCGACCCCGGTGATGACGATGAGCAGCACCATCATCCGGAACGGGCGCGCGCGGGCCCGCTGGGCCGACCAGATGGCGATGAACTCGAAGACACCGGTCTGGCGCAGCACTCCGACGATGATCATCATCCCGAGGAGCAGGAAGATGACGTTCCAGTCGATGCCCGTCTCCTCGGAGAAGAACATCTCCTTGCCGCCGGTCGCGCCGATAGCCACCATGACCGCGGCGCCACCGAGGGCGACGACGGTGCGGTTGACCTTCTCGGTCGCGATGAGGACGTAGGCCGTCGCGAAGACGACGACGGCGAGGATCGCGGTGACGCTCACGGTGCCTCTCGGGTGGGGCCGGACTGGTGGGGCGTCCCGCGCAGGATGATGTTCGTCTGGAGCCGACGGCGGATGAGGTCGCTGTCCTGGCCGGCCGCGGCCGCGATGGCCGCGAGGACGCGTGACATGGTCAGGACCCCGCGATAGGTCCCGTCCCGTTCCCTGACCAGGACGAGGGGGGTGTGCTCCTCGTCCATGACCGCGGCGACCTCGAGCAGGGTGTCCTCGGGAAGCACCGAGGGCGGCTTGGTCGCGGTCAGCTGCTCGTCGTCGAGCAGGTCCCCGATCGTCGCCTCGTTGAGCACCGCACACAGCTCGTCGGCTGCCTTCTCGTCGTAGGCGTGGGCGAGTGCCCGGTCGTCGCGTACCCAGCGCGGGAGGATGATGCCGAGGATCTGGCTTCCGGGGATGACGGCGATCGGCACGTCGTCGTCGTCGGCGACGACGATCCCGGAGAGCCGGTACTCGGCCACGACGCGGGCCGCCTCGGCGCCCGTCGTCTCCCGACGGACTGTCGGCACCTGGTCGATGAGCTCCTCAGCGCGCATGGGCCAAACCTCTCACGTGGGCGGCGCTGCGTGCATCGGTGGCGCGGTGACGCACCACCGATGCGTCGGATCCGGCGCTGCTGGCGTAGAGTCGTCCCAGCCGGCCCGCCCAGTTCTGCCTCGGGCCGAGCTTCTTTGATGTCGATGCCACGCCCCGGCCCCACCGGCCGGAGCACGCCCGCGGCCCCAGAGCCCCCTCGGCGGAACATCGCCCGAGCCGCGCCGACGACGTCGCCGCTGCGGCTCCCCACCACTTGGAGAACCCCACCTTGTCCACCGACACCTTCGGCGCGCTCGGCGTGCCCGCTCCCCTCGTCGAGGTCCTCGCGTCCGCGGGGATCACGACGCCCACGCCCATCCAGGCGGCAACCCTTCCCGACTCCCTGGCCGGGCGCGACGTGCTCGGCCGCGGCCGGACCGGCTCCGGCAAGACGATCGCCTTCGCGCTGCCGCTGCTCGTCGCCCTCTCGAGGAGCCGCACCGAACGCCGGGCCCGCCGGCCCCGTGCGCTCGTGCTCGCCCCCACCCGCGAGCTGGCCACGCAGATCGACGAGGCGATGGCGCCGCTCCTGCGTCGCCTGGGCCTCACCTCGCGCACGGTCTTCGGCGGCGTGGGCCAGAACCCGCAGGTCTCGGCGCTGCGCCGGGGAGTCGACGTCGTCGTCGCCTGCCCCGGCCGGCTCGAGGACCTCATCGGTCAGGGCCACGTCTCGCTCGACGCGGTCGAGGTGACCGTCGTGGACGAGGCCGACCACATGGCCGACCTCGGCTTCCTCCCACAGGTGCGCCGCCTGCTCGACGCGACACCGTCCCGTGGCCAGCGGATGCTGTTCTCGGCCACTCTCGACGCCGGCATCGGCGTCCTGGCCAGGCGCTACCTCCACGAGCCGGTGACCCACGAGGCGGACTCGGCGCAGTCGCCGGTGTCGACGATGGACCACCACGTCCTCCACGTCCGGTCGGACCACCACCTCCCCGTGCTGCTCGACCTCGCCGCTGCCCCCGGCCGCACGGTCGTCTTCACCCGGACCAAGCACCGCGCCAAGCGGCTGGCCCGGCAGCTCAACGGCTCGGGCGTGCCCGCCGTCGAGCTGCACGGGAACCTCAGCCAGGCGGCGCGCACCCGCACGATGGAGGCCTTCCACAGCGGCGCGGCGCGCACCCTCGTCGCGACCGACATCGCGGCCCGCGGCATCCACGTCGACGACGTGGCGCTCGTCATCCACGCCGACCCGCCGGTCGAGCACAAGGCCTACCTGCACCGCTCGGGCCGGACGGCGCGGGCCGGCGCCTCCGGCACCGTGGTCACGCTGATGACGGACGACCAGGTCCGCGACGTGCGCGACCTCACCCGCAGGGCCGGTGTCACCGCGACGACGACGCGGGTCGACGCGACCCACCCGCTGCTTCGCGACCTCGCCCCGGGGGAGCGCTCATTCGAGGGTGGTCTCCTCCCGCCCGCGCCCACCCGGGGCTCCCGCCCGTCGGGGGGTGGCCGTCCGGCCGCCCGCCGGTCCGGCGGTGGGCGCTCCGGCGGGGCGCGGGCCGCTGGATCGGGCCGATCCCGGGGGGCAGGTCACGGCGCTCCCCGCTCGGCCGCCCGGTCCCGTGGTGCCGCCGCGTTCTCCGAGCAGGCGGGGCGCCCGCGGTCCCGCTGAGCCCGGGACCCTCGTGATCAGGTGAGAGCGCCCGCCAGCCCGACAGCCCGGGCGGGCGTGGTCGTCGCCGCCCGGGTCGCGGCCTCCGGCTCGACCCCGGCCACGTCGACCGCCCACCGGACGCAGTCGGCGAGGGTGGCCGTGCTCCCGGCGATCGCCCCGGTGCTCGTCAGCCGCGCCGTGCCCTGCACCACGGCGACCTCGAGCCCGCCGAGCCGGTAGTCGCCGTCACCCAGCCCGGTGGCGGCCATGGCGTCGGAGACGAGGGCGACGTGGTCGGGTCCGACCGTCTCGAACACCATCCGAACCACCTCGGGCGCCACGTGCACCCCGTCGGCGACGAGCTCGAGGACCGCCTCGCCGCGGGCGGCCGCCGCGAGGGCCGCAGCGACGGGGCCGCCCGCCCGGTGGTGCAGCGGCGGCATCGCGTTGAAGACGTGGGTGACGAGGGCGGGTGCGCCCTGCCGACCCGCGACCTCGGAGAGGGTGCGGGCGGTCGTGGCGGCGTCGGCGTCGGTGTGGCCGACGGCCGGCCGGATGCCGTGGGCGACGAGGGCCGCGACGAGCGCCGCGCTCCCGGGTCGCTCGGGAGCGAAGGTCATCTGGCGGAGTGCGCCGGCCGCGCCGCGCGCCTCGGCGGTGGCGACGAGGCGCTCGACGAGTGCCGGGTCCGGGTCGGCGAGCGCCGCCGGGTCGTGCGCCCCCCGACGGGCTTCCGCGAGGAACGGGCCCTCGAGGTGGATGCCGGCCAGGGTCCCGTCCGCGACGAGCGGGGCGAGCGTCGAGACCTGGTGCACCAGGGTCGCGGCCGGTGCCGAGACGAGGCTGGCGACGAGCAGGTCCGCACCGGCCGCGTGGTGATGGGCGGCCACTCGCCGGCTGCCCTCCTCGTCGACCCCGTACTCCGCGCCGACCGCGCCGTGGTGGTGGATGTCGACGAGCCCGGTCACGCCGCACGACGCTACCCGAGGCCCACCGGTCAGATCGCGACCGGCCGCCGCACCGGGTCCGCGGTCAGCGTCGCCCTCCCCCGCAGGGTGGCGGCGAGGACGAGCAGGCCCGCGGCGAGGGCCAGGCCATGGGTGATCCGGCCGCTCGGGCCGAGGAAGAACTGGGGCAGGTAGGTCACGAGGGCAGCGCCGGCGAGCAGCAGCCCGACCCGGCGCGACCCCGAGGAGCGCCGGGCGAGGACGAGCAGGCGCACCCCGACGGCCGCGAACGCGACCCAGCCGAGGGTGAAGAGGGTGAGCGCGAGGGGCTGGTAGCGGAAGAGGTGCGCGGCTGCCGTCATGTCGGTGTGTCCGGTCTCGACGACCCGGACGCCGAGTGCGTGCAGCCCGAAGGCCTCCGCTCCGTAGTACGGCAGAACGCCGAAGGCGCCCCACGTGGCCCACCGCGCCGCGCGGGCATCGACGGCCGCGAGCCCGGTCGCGGCGAGGACGAACCCGGCCATGCCGAGCAGGTGGGCGAGGAGCCACGCCGGCCGGGCGTAGAGCGCGGCGCCGGCCATCCCCGTCTCGGTCCCGTAGCCCCGGACCGCGGGGTAGACGGCGAACGCGATCCCGGCCGCACCGAGGGCGGCGGCAGCGTGGACCGATGCGCGGGGGAAGAGACGGACGGACACGGGGACCTCCTGTTTGTGAGCACTGCTCTCTATTTGTCCCGATCATGGCAGGGACGTGACCCAAAAGCAAGAGCAGCGCTCTCGAGATGACCCCTGCGGGGTGGGTGGACAGGTGGGCGGGCTAGGTTCACGTGCCCATGGACGGGGTTCGCGAGGTGTGGCTGCACGTCCTGCCCACCGACCCGGTCTCCCTGGCCGGCGCGCCCGTGCTCGTCGTGCTCGCCCTGTCGGTCCTCGCCGTGGCCGTCCCGCCGCTCTGGGGAGTGCTCCGGCTCGGTGTCACACTCGTCCACGAGCTCGGGCACGCGGTGGTCGGGATGCTGAGCGGCCGCCGGTTCACCGGCTTCGTCCTGCGCGGCGACATGTCGGGTCACGCCGTCACCGTGGGGCCGGCCCGCGGGCTGGGCCGGGTGGTCACGACGTGGGCGGGCTACCCCGCGCCGGCGCTCGTGGGCGCGGCGTCGGTGTGGCTGGCCGTCCGCGGCTGGGCACCGACCGTGCTCACCGCGGTGCTCGCCGTGCTCCTGGCGTCGGTGCTGCGGGTGCGCTCCCTGCTCACCGCCGTCGTCGTCCTCGCGGTCGGGGCCGCGACCGGGGCGCTCTGGTGGGGCGGGTCGGACCGGCTCCAGGCGCAGGCGCTCGTCGGGGCCGGCATCGTGCTCGTCGTCGGCGCCTGGCGGCACCTGGCGGCGGTCGCCGGAGCGCCTGACCGGGGAACGAGCGACCCCGCAGTCCTCGCCCGGCTGACCAGGGTCCCCCGGGCCTTCTGGGTGCTGAGCTTCGCCCTCGCCTGTGCCGGTGCGACGTGGGTCGTCGCGGAGACGGTCCTCGCCGCCTGGCAGTGACCTCCGCGGTGGCTCAGCCGGCGCGCCCGGGAGCGTCCGCGTCGAGGTGAGGGCGGGCCTGCCAGAGCGCCCAGTCGGCGCTCACCTCGCCGGCCGCGCGCTGCAGCAAGGGCAGGTACTCCTCGAGGAGCCGCTCCGTGGAGGTCTCCGCGGCATGGACGGTCACGTTCATCGCGGCGCGCACCGAGCCCGCGCCGTC
The DNA here is from genome assembly GCA_963730165.1 of uncultured Actinomycetota bacterium. Taxonomy (GTDB): domain Bacteria; phylum Actinomycetota; class Actinomycetes; order Actinomycetales; family Dermatophilaceae; genus DASSQJ01. The sequence continues at coordinate 84,816 of CAVSQS010000004.1, read as the reverse complement.
GCGGACCGGCACAGCGACCGAGCGCACCCCCAGCGCGAGCTCCTCGTCGGCGAGCGCCCAGCCCCGGGCCCGCACCGCGGTCAGCTCGGCCCGCAGCTCCTCCGGCGTCCACTCCTTCCGCGGACGCACCGGCGAGCGGCTCGGCACCTCGAGGACGGCGTCGAGCTGCTCCGGGGGCAGCCCGGCGAGCAGGACCTTGCCCTGCGACGTCGGCGGCGACGGGAAGCGCGTCCCGACCTCGACGCGCAGCCCGATGATCTTCGGCACTGAGACCCGCGCGACGTAGACGATGTCGGAGCCGTCGAGCTGGGCCATCGACGAGGACTCCCCGGTGCGGGAGACGAGCCACTCCATCCGGGGCCGCGCCACCTCCCAGAGGCCCAACGCGGCGACGTAGGCGAGTCCGAGCGTCATCACCTTGGGGGTGAGCTCGAACACTCCGGCGGACTGCCGGACGAACCCGAGCTCCTCCAGGGTCAGGAGCAGCCGGCGGGCGGTCGGCCGGGCCAGGCCGGTCGCGGCCGCGACCTCGCTCAGCGACCGGCGCGGGTGGGCGCCGTCGAAGCACGCGAGGACATCCAGCCCCCGGGCGAGAGCCTCGACGAAGTCGGGTCCCTGACCGCGTCCGGCCACCGGCTCCCTCCCTCCGAGCAGTGCGGGCTGATGGCTGCCGCCGACCCTACGCGGTCAGCCGGTCACGAGTCCTCGCGTCCGGAGCCGGGCTCGCCGAAGATCGAGCCACGGGCGCCGCGCGTGGCGTCGCTGCGGAAGTCGGTGTACTGGTACGGGTTGTCGAGGACCTTGTTCTCCTCACCCGGCAGCTCGGGGTTCATCCCGGCCGTCCAGGCGTCCTCGCCCATGACCGAGCGCAGGTACTCGACCGTCCCGTCCGCCCGGCGGCGCAGGTCGTCCAGGTCCACCCCGACGAGCCGGCCGTCGTGCTTGACCACCCTCCCGTCGACGAGGACGGTGTGCACGTCGCCGCGCTGGGCCTGGAAGGCCACGTGGCCGTAGGGGTTGAGCAGCGGGAACGACACCGTGGAGTGGTCGTTGCGGATGAGGACCACGTCGGCCTTCGACCCCGGGGTGAGGCGGCCGATCTCGTCGGTGCCGAGCGCTCGCGCGCCTCCTCGGGTCGCCCAGTCGACGACGTGCTCCGCCCGCAGCTGCACGTTCGTCACCGTGTCCCCGGTCATGTGCGCCTCGAGGTGCTCGCGGGCGCGGTCCGCCCCGAGCGTGCTGCGCATCGCCGAGAAGAGGTCGGCGCTCCACCAGACGCTGGTGTCCATCGAGAGCGCCACCGGGATGTCGTGCCGGCGCACCTGCCAGGTGGGGGGGTACCCCTGGCCGGCGCTCTGCTCGGACTCGGTGGAGACCGAGATGGTGCCTCCGGTCGCGGCGATGCGGTGGTAGGAGTCGGTCGTCAGGGTCGCGGCGTGGACGTACACCGTCGACTCGTCGGCGAACCCGTTGTCCGTCATGAGCCGGATGCCGTCGTCGTTCGTCGCGCCCCAGACGCCCGCGTGCGTGGTGACCGGCAGCCCGAGGTCACGGGCGGCCTCGAAGGCGGCGCGCTCGGGGAACTCGGGGTCCCCGGTGACGTCGAAGGCGAGCTGCCAGCCGTAGAGGTCGCCGCGGCGCCGGTCGAGGAAGGAGCGCAGGGCGGGGTCGGCGCTCCACTCCCACGGGCCGGCCTGGATGTTGCCGTAGGCGAGGACGAACCGGCCGGGCACCGCCGCGAGCGCGTCGACGGCGGCCTCGCCGTGGTCGATCGTCTGCAGCCCGTGCGACCAGTCGACGGTCGTCGTCACACCCGCCTCGAGGGACTCCCAGGCCGAGATGAGGTTGCCGGTGTGGATGTCCTCGGGACGGAAGTGCCTGCCGTTCTCGAGGTAGTTCCACACGAAGTACTGGGTCAGGGTCCAGTCGGCGCCGTAGCCGCGCATCGCGGTCTGCCACATGTGCCGGTGGGTGTCGATCATCCCGGGCATGACGATGCCGCCGCGGGCGTCGACCTCCAGCGCGCCCTCGGGGGCCTCGAGCGCGCGACCGACCTCGGCGATGCGGTCACCGACGACGAGGACGTCGGCGTCGGTGAGCACCGTGTGCGTGTCATCCATCGTCAGGACCGTCCCCCTGCGGAACACCACCGGCCGGCCGTCGGCCACGTCGTCGAGCGCCATCGTGAACTCCCATCGCCATTGATATCGGACATATGTCCGCTCAGCGGTCGCCTAGCCGCTTGATGCAAGCCTGAACTGGCCGGGCGCCTCTGTCAAGAGCCGAAAATCGCCGCCTTGACAGCGGGATCGGGTCCGGGCGAGACTCAACCATCCAGTCACGGACGTCTGTCCGTTTTCTTCCGAGAGGAGCCCTCGTGACCGCCGACGGACCCCTGTCGGGCCTCCTCGTCGCCGACTTCTCGCGGATCCTCGCGGGCCCCTACGCGACGATGCTGCTCGCCGACCTCGGCGCCGAGGTCGTCAAGGTCGAGTCCCCGGCCGGCGACGACACCAGGACGTGGAGCCCCCCGGTGCGCGACGGCATCTCGACCTACTACCTCGGCGTGAACCGGAACAAGCGGTCCGTGGCCCTCGACCTCAAGGACGACACCGACGTCGGCCTCGCCCGCGAGCTGGCCCGCCGGGCAGACGTGCTCATCGAGAACTTCAAGCCGGGCGGGCTGGCGCGCTTCGGCCTCGACTACGACAGCGTCGCGGCCGACAACCCCGGGGTCGTCTACGCCTCGATCAGCGGGTTCGGCAGTGGCACCGGCGGCCGTGACCTGCCCGGGTACGACCTCATCGTCCAGGCGATCTCCGGCCTGATGAGCCTGACCGGCGACCCGGACGGCCCGCCATACCGCGCCGGCATCTCGGTCTTCGACGTCATGGCCGGCCTGCACGCGACGATCGGGGTGCTCGCGGCCCTCAACGCCCGCCACGAGAGCGGCCAAGGGCAGCACGTCGAGGTCAACCTGCTCTCCTCGGCCCTCTCCGGCCTGGTCAACCAGTCGAGCGCCTTCGTCGCCGGCGGCGTCGTCCCGAACCGGATGGGGAACAGCCACCCGAGCCTCTTCCCCTACGAACCGCTGCCGTGTGCCGACCGTGACCTCATCGTCACCGCCGGCAACAACGCGCAGTTCCGACGCCTCGTCGAGGTGCTCGGCGCCCCCGAGCTCGCCGACGACCCGCGCTTCGCCCGCAACGAGGACCGCACCGCCAACCGCGACGAGCTGCGCCCGCTCCTCGTCGAGCGCCTACGCACCCGCACCGCGATGGAGTGGTTCCGCGACATCATCGCCGCCGGCGTCCCGTGCGGACCGATCAACTCCGTCGACGGGGGCGTGCGCTTCGCCGAGGAGGTGGGCCTGGACCCGGTCGTCGTCGTCGGTCAGGGCGACGGTGCCGTCCCCTCCATCCGAAACCCGATCCGGTTCTCGCGCAGCGCGGCCCGGTACGACCTCCCGCCGCCCTCCCTCGACGAGCACGGGGCGGACATCCGCACCTGGCTGTCGACCCCCGCCTCCGGACCGACGCCCACCGAGGAGCCGTGATGACAACCTTCCCCACCTCCCTGGGAACCTCGAGCGCCGACGAGATCCGCCTTCTCGGGCAGGACCTCACGGCCGACCTCATGGGCGAGGTCGGCTTCGGGGAGCTGGCCTTCTGGCTCGTCGCGATGCGCCGCCCCACCCCCGGGGAGACCCGGGTCTTCGAGTCCGTCCTCGTCGCGCTCGCCGACCACGGCTTCACCCCGACCGCCATCGCCGCCCGCCTGACGTACCTGTCGGCACCCGACTCGCTCCAGGGCGCCCTCGCCGCCGGCCTGCTCGGGGGCGGCTCCCGCTTCCTCGGTGTCACCGAGGACTGCGGCGCCTTCCTCCACGCGGTGCTGGAGGACCTCGACGAGCTCCCCGACGACGACGCCGGCTGGGACGCCGTGGCGCTCGAGGCGGTCCGGCAGACCAAGGACGCGGGCAGGTACGTGCCCGGCCTCGGCCACCCCGTCCACAAGGAGGGCGATCCACGGACCCCCGTGCTCATCGGCATCGCGGAGGAGGAGGGGCTGCGCGGCCCGCACCTGCGGTTGTTCGAGGCCGTCGGGCGCGTCCACGACCAGGTTCTCGGCCGGCGTCTGCCACTCAACGGCGCCGGGGTCTGCGGCGCCGCGCTGGCCGACCTCGGGCTTCCGGTCGAGATGCTCCGGGGGTTCGCGCTGCTCGCCCGGTGTGCCGGGCTCCTCGGACAGCTCGCCGAGGAGGATCGGCGCCCCATCGGCATGGACGTCTACCTCGCGGTCGACCGCAACGCCGAGTACGTCGACCCACAGTCCTGACCCGTCCGGAAGGAGGCCCTCCATGGCCAAGGTCGTCGCCGTCATCGCCTCGACGCACCACCCCTTCTACTACCGCGCGAGCACCTCGACCGGTGACGACCGCCCTCCGTTCGCCGACGAGTGGGTGGCCAAGATCGAGCGCTTCCGCGAGACGCTGACCCGAGCCCGACCGGACGTGCTCGTCATGGTCGGCAGCGACCACTTCCACCAGCTGTGGCTCGACAACATGCCCCAGTTCCTCGTGGGCAAGGCGCCGGTCTACGACGCCAACTGGTACAACGAGGAGCGCGAGTTCGGGCTGCCGAGGTTCCGGCTCGAGGGGCACGAGGAGCTCTCGTCACACATCCTGCGTGGGGGCCTGGACTCCGGCTTCGACCTGGCGTTCAGCAACGAGCTGCGGATCGACCACTCGGTGACGTGCCCGATCATCACCCTGCGCCCGGAGGCCGACCTGCCGATCGTCCCGGTCTACACGAACATCTTCGCGCCGCCCCTGCCGCAGCCCACACGCTTCGTCGAGCTCGGCCGGGCGCTCCGCGCGCTCGTCGAGTCCTGGCCGAGCGACCAGCGCGTCGCGATCATCGGCACCGGTCACCTCTCCCTCGAGCTGGGCGGCCCCCGGCAGTTCGGGCCGCACGGCCCCGACCCGGAGTTCGACCGCAAGGCCGTCGAGTGGATCGCGAGCGGGGACGTCGAGGGCTGCCTCGCCGAGGTGAGCCTCGAGAGCCTGCACGCCCCGGGCAACGCCACCCACGGCTTCATGGACTTCATGCTGATGATGGGCGCAGCGGGAGACGGGGTGCGCGCCGACTACGTCGACAGCCTCGACCTGTTCCACACGATGGAGGCCTACTTCACCTGGTACCCGGAAGGAGATCCGGCGTGAGCAAGTACCTGCTCGACAAGTTCCTCTTCACCGTCGACCGCGACCCCGAGCTCGTCGAGCGCTACCGCGAGGACCCGGCGGGCACGGTGTCGTGGTGGGAGGAGACCCAGGCGAACCGCATCCTGAACTGCCACGAGGGCGAGGCGAGCACGTGGCTCGCCCTCACCGAGGAGGAGCGGGAGGCGCTGCGCAGCCACGACCACGTGGCCCTCTTCCGGATGGGCGCACACCCCTTCCTCACGCTCACCCTCTTCATCGCGATGTTCGAGCGGGACGGCACCGAGCCGCTGGAGTACCAGAAGGCCTACGGCGCAGCGCTCGCCGGGTTCTCGCTCCCCTACCCCGACATCGCCACCTGACGATGCGGGCCGCCCAGGTCACCGCCCACGGGTCTCCCCCCGAGGTCGCCGACCTCGCGGAGCCGCGAGGAGGGGTCGGGGAGGTGCTCGTCGCCGTCTCCGCGGTGTCCATCACCCCGCTCGACCTCCTCTGCGCGAGCGGTACCTCGTACTTCGGGGCGCCGGCCCTGCCGTACGTCCCGGGGGTCCAGGGCGTCGGTGTCGTGCGCGAGGGGCCGGAGCACCTGCGCGGGCAGCGGGTGTGGTTCCCGTCGAGCGCGGGGATGGCGCCCGGGGACGGCGGGATGGCGGAGCTGGCCGTGGCCCGTGCGGAGGAGGCCGTCACCATCGAGGCGGACGTGCCCGACACCCTCGTCGCCGCACTCGGGCTGTCGGCCGTCGCCGGGTGGGAGGTCCTCGAGGGCCGGGCCCGGCTCGCCGCCGGAGAGACGGTGCTCGTCCTCGGCGCCGGTGGTGTCGTGGGACAGGTCGCGGTGCAGGCCGCTCGGCTGCTCGGGGCCTCGCGCGTCGTCGCGGCGGCCCGGTCGGATCGCGCCCGGGCCGCAGCCGCCGCGGTCGGCCCCGACGCGGTCGTCGCGCTCGACGACGCGCTCCCCGTCGAGCTGACCGCACGCATGCTCGAGGCGGCGGGGGGCCCGGTCGACGTCGTCGTCGACCCGCTCGCCGGGACCCCCGGGACCGCGGCCGTCGGCGCCCTCGCCGAGGGTGGCCGGCTCGTCAACTTCGGCAGCAGCGCCGGACCGGCCCTGTCCGTCGACTCCGCCGTGCTCCGCAGCCGCACGGCGTCGGTCCTCGGCTACACGAACAACGCGCTGACCGCGCAGCGTCGGGCCGAGGTGTTCCGCACCGTGCTCGGCCACGCGGCCGCCGGGCGGATCACCGTCGCTCACGAGGTCCGGCGCCTCGAGGAGGTGAGCGAGGCGTGGCGCTCGGTGGGCGAGGGCACCGCCACGGGCCGGGTGGTGCTCGTCCCCTGACGCGCGACAAGGCGTCCACGCCGCCCGAGCGAAGGCCCCGGCGGCGTGGACGCCTCGTTCGACGGGTTACCGGAGGACGAACGTCGCGGTGACGTACTGCCCGGTGCTCGGCACGAGCACGGTCACCTCGTAGGCGCCCTCCGGGTCGGGCAGGTCACCGGTGCGGACCAGGTACTGCCAGTAGCCGTCGACGTACGTCATGGACCCGGTGAGGACCACCTCGCCGGCGAGGCGGACCGTGACGAACGGCTCGATGTCGGTGACCGCGGAGCCGTCCCGCGAGGTGAAGGCCGCCTTCACGGGGAGGGTGGAGCCGGCCTTGACCGAGCGGTTGGGTTTCGACAGCGGGCCGGCGAGACCGTCGGTGCCGTAGGAGCGGGCCGGCGTGATCCCGACGAGTACCGGGTCGTGGTCGCTGACCCGGTACATGTCCGGCGCGTAGAGCGACTCGACCTGGTCCGCCGACTTGAAGTCGGTGTTGTAGTCGAGGACCGACGGCTCGTCGGCGTTGATGTGGACGTCGGCCACCCCGGTGACCTGGCCCGTCATCGTCGCCGACCCCATCGCCTGGTCGAGGTAGCCCCACTGCCCGTCGAAGACGTACGAGTACGCGTCCTCACCCTGGAACCTCTCCACGAGGTTGGTGAACCCTCCGTCCTCGAGGGCGCGGATCGGGTCCTCCTTGGCGTAGGAGTTGTAGTCACCGACGAGGAGGACATCCGCGTCGTCGACGTGGGTCGGGTCGGTGGCCAACCAGTCGACGAGCAGGCGCGCGGCGCGCAGGCGGACCTCGGAGCAGTTGCCTTGGCCGTCACCGGTGTCGGGCGAGGTGTCGCACGCGGAGCCCTTGGACTTCAGGTGGTTGACGTCGACGGTGAAGACGCCCCCCGTCTCGGTGCTCCTCCACGACTGCGCGAGCGAGGGACGGTTCTTCGCCGAGTCCTCCCCGGCGTTGACGAACTCCTCGGTGTTCAGGACCGCGGTGTCGCCGACCGGGGTGACCGACGCGGGTTGGTAGAGGAACCCGACCTTGATGGCGTCGTCACCGAGGGCGTCGACCTGACCGGTCGCGGCATCGGCATCGATGAAGGCGTAGGTGCCGGCGCCGAGCTCGTCGTTGAGCGCGTCGACGAGCGTCGCGATCGCGGACTGCGGACCGTAGCCGTCGTTCTCGATCTCGTTGACCCCGATGACGTCTGCGTCCATCGCCGTGAGCGCCGCGACGGTCTTGGCCTTCTGCCGGTCGAACTCGGTCTGGGTGTCGGCGCCCCGGCAGTCCATCGAGGGCCCCTCGACCCCGCCGGTGCAGCCGCTGAAGGTGTTGAAGTAGTTGAGCAGGTTCATCCCGGCCACCTGGACCGCACCACCCACGTCGGGAGCGTCGGTCGGGCGCGGGTCGGTCGCCTCGAACTCGATGCCGTCGCCGCTCTGGGTCAGCGGACGCAGCCGCCAGGCGTTCCCGCTCGCGGAGCTGCCCGCCCACGTGTACGTCATGATGCCGGTCGCGCCCGTCACCGTGTCGCCACCGCGGAGGGTGTTCTCCGCGGTGAGCGGCTGGCCGCCACGACCCCAGATGATCGGGTCGGGGTTCTGGTTGTTCCGGGTGTCGTCGACGATGACGCGGTTGCGCTCGTTCTCGGCCTGGAGCGCCTTCGCGGCAGCGCCCGGCTCGACGACGTTGGTCGGCTGGCGGAGTCGGTCACCGCTGGAGACCGTCACCTGCCCGAACCTGCCGAGCTGGTAGTGCTCGGTGACGTAGAGGGTCTGCTCGTAGCGGACGAGCATGCCCTCGTACCGCTCGTAGTAGTCGGTACTGGGTACGGGCAGCTTGACGGTGGTCGGCGCGACCGTCCCGGACCCGCAGCGCTCTATCGCGGCGACCGAGCCGATCTGGGTCTGGTCCTGGTAGTCCTCGGCGCTGCCGCGCACCCCCACGACGTCCCCGGCCGAGACCGAGTCGTTGTTGCCGTTGAAGACGAAGATGCCGTCGGAGGTCGCCGGGTCGCCGTCACCGGTGGCGTCCTGAAGGTAGAAGCCGCGCAGGTTCGGGCTCCTGCCCTCGTAGTCGGCGGTGACGACCCCGCGGGTGTCGACGGGGCCGGTCACGGCCGCTCGGGCGCCGGAGCCCTGGATCTCGGGGATGGTCGTGGTGCCGGTCGTGCAGAGGCTCACGACGGCGAAGTCCTCGGAGTAGTCGGCATCCATCCCGTCGGGGGGGTCGTTCCCGTCGAGGTCCGAGACCCCGCCGGCGACGACGCCGAGGGTGCAGGTCTCGCCGTCGACGAGGTCGACGCCGGGGTCGACGTAGAAGGCGGACGTGCCGCTCGGCGAGAGCGAGACGGCGACGTGGCCGGACTCCGTGCACGAGAGCGAGACGGCGTCGGGGGCCAGCGTCACGGGTTCGGTGAAGGAGACCCGGATGTCCTGGGTGCGCGCGAGGGTGGAGCCCGCCGAGGGAGAGGTCTCCGCGACGCCCGGTGCCGTGTCCTCGACCGGGCCGCCGCCGCAGGACGCGGTGTGCGAGCCGAGGCCGTCGAAGGTGTTCCTCGGGAAGCCCGCCCACTCGGTCGCGGGGTCGAATGCGTCGGTCGGGTCGGCGTCCCCGGCGCAGACCGTCCGGCGGAGGGTGTTGTCCGCGGTGCTCGTGTCGCCCGATCCCCACTCGCTCCCCGGGTCCACGCCGATCTGGCCGATCGAGTCGACGACCACGCCGTTCCTGACGAGGGTGATCGCGTCGTCGCCGTTGAACCAGCCACTGCCGCTGGTCTGGTCCGCCTGGGCGAGGATCTCGGCCGAGGCGCTCGACTGGGCGAGGACGTAGACGTCCCCGTCGGCGACGCTGCCGGTGAGGTCGAGGGTCAGGCCGGTCGAGGTGCTCCCGTTGAAGTACATCGTGACCGCGTAGCCGCCGGCGGCCAGGTCGACCGCGCTGCCGGTGCCGTTGTAGACCTCGAGGGCCTTGTTGTTGCTCGATCCCTCGACGTACTCGGAGAAGAAGAGCTCGCTCGGGGCGTCGACGGCCGACGCGGTCGTCGGGGTCAGCGCCACGGGGGCGGCGACGGCGAGGGCGCCGACGGCGGCCCTCGCGACGAGCCGGCGCAACGGGGTCCGGAACATGGGTCCTCCAGGGTTCGCGCGGGGGCCGGCGCCGTCCTGTCCACGGCGCCCCGACCACCCGCGTCGCGGCGAAACTAACATCGGCCGGTGACCCCCGCGACCGGAGGAACTGCGGCCCCACGATGAACCCTGGGGAAACGTTCGGCAGCATCTGCCGATGACGACATCCACCTCGGGGAGTGGAACATCCCGGACCTGAAGAGCCTTGGCACCAGGTGTAGGTCCGAAGGGCGCGGCCCCGGCACGAGGGCGGCCCACCTCCATCCCTCGAGGAGTTGATGACATGAAGCAGCGTGCACTCGGCAACACCACGGTCGGCGCGATCGGGCTCGGCGGGATGCCGATGTCCATCGAGGGCCGACCCGACGAGTCGCGCTCGATCTCGACGGTCCACGCGGCACTCGACGCCGGGGTGACCCTCATCGACACGGCAGACGCATACCACCGCGACGCCCACGAGGTCGGCCACAACGAGGAGCTCATCGCCCGGGCCCTGCGCTCGTGGGGCGGGGACACCTCGTCGGTCGTCGTCGCGACCAAGGGTGGCCACCTGCGGCCCGGCGACGGGTCGTGGACGGTCAACGGGGACCCGACCTACCTCAAGCAGGCCGCGAAGGCCTCGGCGCAGCGGCTCGGTGTGGACGCCATCGGGCTCTACCAGTTCCACCGCCCGGACCCGCGGGTGCCCTACGCCGAGTCCGTCGGCGCGCTCGTCGAGCTCCTCGACGAGGGCGTCATCCAGCGAGCCGGGATCTCCAACGCGTCCGTCGCCCAGATCGACGAGGCCAACAACGTGCTCGGCGGACGCCTGGTCTCGGTGCAGAACCAGTACTCGCCGCGCTTCCGCTCCAGCCGGGAGGAGCTCGAGCACTGCGCCCGGCTCGGCATCGCATTCCTTCCGTGGAGCCCGCTCGGCGGCATCTCGGACGCCGGCGAGCTCGGCGAGAAGCACGCCGCCTTCGCGCGGGTGGCGCAGGCCCGTGGCGTCAGCCCACAGCAGGTGGCGTTGGCGTGGGAGCTCGCGCTCGCCGACGTCGTGCTGCCGATCCCCGGTGCCTCGCGGCCGGCCTCCATCACCGACTCGGTCCGGGCCGCGGAGCTCGAGCTGAGCGCCGAGGAGCTCGAGGCGCTCGAGTCCGAGGGCTGACGCACCGCCTTCCCCGGCGGGGCACCGACATGAAGTCGGTGCCCCGCCGGCCTTTTCGGGGTGACCCCGAAGAAGCGAGGCGGGCGGGGGCTCAGCCGGGGCGGTGAGGCGCAGAGACCCGCGGGTGGGGCCTCAGCCGAGGTGGCCGCGGACCGAGGCGTGCCCCTTGAGGAGGTTGCGGGCGATGGTGCGGCGCTGGATCTCGTCGGTGCCCTCGTAGATCCGCAGCAGCCGCAGCTCGCGGTACCAGCGTTCGAGCGGCAGCTCACGGGTGTAGCCCATGCCGCCGTGCACCTGCAGCATCCGGTCGACGATCTCGTTCGCGTGCACGCCGCCGTGGAGCTTGGCCATCGACTGCGCCTGCCGGGAGTCACGTCCCCGGTCGACCTGCCAGGCGGCGGCGAGGACGAGCCAGCGGAGGGCCTCGATGTCGACCGCCGAGTCGGCGATCATCCACTGGATGGCCTGGCGCTCGGCGATCGGGGCCCCGAAGGTCACCCGGGTCCGGGCGTGCTCCATCGCCATCTCGACCATCCGTTCGCAGGCGCCCAGCGCGGCCGCGGGCAACAGGTATCGACCCCGCCCGATCCACTGCATCGCGAGCGGGAAGCCGCCGCCCTCCTGGCCGAGGATGCTGCTGTGCGGCACCCGCACGTCCTCGAAGGTCAGCGCGGCCGGGCCCCACTCGCCCATCGTGTCGATCTCGTGCGAGGTCCAGCCGCGGTCGCGGTCGACGATGAAGCAGGTCACCGACTCGCCGGTACGACCCGCACGGTGCTTCTCGGGGTCGGTGACCGCGAAGACGAGGACGAAGTCGGCCTCGTTGCCACCGGTGATGAACGTCTTCTCGCCGTTGATGACCCACTCGTCGCCCTCGCGCCGGGCCGTCGTGCGGATGGCGCGGGCATCCGACCCCGCCCCGGGCTCGGTGATCGCGAAGCACGACGTGCGCGTGCCCTCGATCGTCGGCCGCAGGTACTCCTCCTGCTGCGCCCGCGTGGCCTCGAAGAGGATGTTGTCGGCGTCGCCGCCGAAGCGGAAGGGCACGAAGGTGCGGCCCACCTCGACGGCGACGAGGGCCGCCATCACGGCCGACAGCCCCATCCCGCCGTACTCCTGCGGTGTGGTGATGCCGAAGAAGCCGGACCGGCGGGCGAGGTCCTGGAGGCGCTTCAGCTCCTCCGCCGGGAGGCCGCGCTCGCCGCGCCGCTCGCGGGTGAGGACGTCCTGCTCGAGGGGCATGACCTCCTTCTCCACGAAGGTGCGGACCCACTGGCGGATGTCGCGTTCGTCATCGGTGAGGTCGAGGTCCATCGCCCCAGTCTCCCTCGCGAGGGGCCCTCCGTCAGCCCAGCGCAGCGACGACCTCCCGGTCGAGGACGTCGAGCGGGAGCGAACCCTGTCCGAGCACGGCCGTGTGGAACCTGCGGATGTCGAAGGCGTCCCCGAGCCGCTGCTCCGCGGCCCGGCGCATCCGGACGATCTCGGTTCGCCCGACCAGGTAGCTCGTCGCCTGGCCCGGGGAGAGGATGTAGCGGTCGACCTCGGGCCGCACGACGCCCTCGGTCATCGGCGAGTTCTCCAGCATGTAGCGCACGGCACGGTCGCGGGACCAGCCGAAGGCGTGGATCCCGGTGTCGACGACGAGCCGGCACGCGCGCATCGAGTCGGCGGAGAGCATGCCCATCCGGGCGAGCGGGGAGGAGTAGAGCCCCATCTCGTCGGCGAGCCGCTCGGTGTAGAGCCCCCACCCCTCCGCGTACCCGGACGAGGTGAGGTGGCGGCGCACGTCGGGCACGGTGTCGGGCAGCTCCGAGGCGATGGTCAGCTGCAGGTGGTGGCCCGGGATGCCCTCGTGGAAGGCCAGCGCCTCGAGCTCGAAGGTCCCCCAGGCGGACGGGTTGCCGACGTTGATGAAGAACGAGCCGCCGCGGCTGCCGTCCGCAGCCGGCGGGAAGTAGAAGGCCTTCGGTCCCGAGGTGACCCCGGTGACCCCACAGGGGGAGCGGGGCAGGGTCTCGAACCACTCCGGCATCGCCTCGGCCGCCCGGGCCAGCGCGTCGCGGCTGTCGCGAACCAGGGCATCGGCCTCGCTGTAGTGCAGCGCGGGGTCCTCCCTGAGGAGCCGGAGGATCTCGGCGAGGTCGCCGGTGCCGACGACGCTCGGGCCCAGCTCGCGGTACTCGTCGGCGAGGGCGGCGACGGTGTCGAGCCCGAGCTGGTGGATCTCCTCCGCGCTCATCGACGTCGTCGTGAAGTACCGCAGGCACGCCGTGTAGCCGGCCGCGCCGCCGGGGACGTGGGCGAGCCCGACCTCGTGGTCCCCCCGAGCGACGGGGAGCACCTCGCCGCGCAGGACCTCGGCGTAGGCCGACAGCCCGGGCAGCAGGTGGTCGGTGACCGCCCTCGCCAGGTCGGCGCGCCACGCCGGCTCGTCGATCCCCTCCGGGGCGGCGAGCCGGGCGATGGCCGGGTTCTCGGCCGGGGGCGTCGCGAGGAGCGCGTCGAGCTGGGAGAGCGTGTCGGTGACCGCGAAGGCCGGTGCCACGCGCCCCGCCCGCAGGCCTTCGCGCTGGCTCTCGGCGAGCTCGGTGAAGTAGCGGCCCATCGCCGCGACCTTGCGGACCATCGCCGCGGCCACCTCCGCGTCCGGGATGCCCCACATGCCGGCGAAGACACCGAGCATCGCCTGGAGCCCGGAGACCGAGTCGACGGCGAACTCCCGGAACCGGGTCTCCAGCAGGTCGATCGTGCGACGCGCCTCGCTGAGGAGGACCTCGAGGGTGAGCCGGTCCTCGTGGTCGAGGCCCGACGGGTCGACCCCCTCGAGCCGAGCCAGCCGGCCGCGGAGCTCCTCGATCCGGTCGTCCTCGGCCTCCCGCGAGGCGTGCTCGAACCGGCCGGCGAACTCGGTGCGGCCCAGCAGGTGCCCCTGGCTCGGCTCGTGCTCGAGGTGGGCCTCCCAGTACTCGGCGGCGAGGGCGGTCACGGTCTGGTCGGCCATGCCCGGCAGGCTACCCGGCGGCGGACCACCCACTCGGCGAGACGGATCGAGCGTCAGACGCCGCCGGTCAGGGTGATGCCCCCGTCGACGAGGACGGTCTGCCCGGTGACCCACGCCGCGTCGTCCGAGAGGAGGAAGGAGACGACACCCGCCACGTCCTCCGGGGTCCCGAGTCGCTTCAGCGGGTACTGCGCGGCGACCTCGGCCTCTCGGCCCTCGTAGAGCATCGCGGCGAAGCGGGTCTTGACGACCGCCGGAGCGACCGCGTTGACCCGGACCCGGGGGCCGAGCTCCTCGGCCAGCGACTCGGTGAGCGAGATGAGCATCGCCTTGGACGCCCCGTACACCGCGATCCCGGGCGCCGGGCGGACGCCTCCGAGGGAGGAGACGTTGACGACCGCACCGCCGTGCTCCCCCATCCACGCCCGGTGGGCCAGCTGCGTCCACGCGAGCGCGGCGAGGACGTTGACCTCGACGATCTTGCGGGCCACGTCGAGGTCCGCCTCCAGGAGCGGGCCGAAAGCGGGGTTGATGCCCGCGTTGTTGACGAGCAGGTCGAGGCTGCCGAAGGCCTCGACCGCCCGGTCCACCGCCTCGGCGCGGTGGTCGGGGTCGTCGGCCCGCCCCGCCACCGCCACCGCGACCTCGGGACCGCCCAGCGCGGCGACCGCCTCGTCGAGCGCCTTCTGCTTGCGCGCGGTGACGACGACGCGACCGCCCTCGGCGACGATGCGCTCGGCGATGCCGAGGCCGATGCCACGGCTGGCGCCGGTGACGAGCGCGGTGCGGCCCGCCAACCGGTGCGGCGTCGGGGTGGTCGCGGCGGTCTCGGCATCGGGCACGGCAGGGCTCCCGTCAGGAGGGTCGGGGGTGGCCCGGGCAGCCTGTCGCCGCGGAGCCGCCGGCGTCAAGCCCGGGGCGCGGCCCACCCCCGAGCCGCCGGTGGCGCAGGTCGCCGCCGGCGCGCGATCATCGGGTCGTGAGCGGTTTCCAGGGGATCCCGGCCGATGCCGTCGACTTCTTCGACGAGCTCGGCCACGAGAACACCCGCGCCTGGTGGCAGGCCAACACGGCGCGGTGGCAGGCCTCCGTCCGAGACCCCCTCGAGTCGCTGCTCGACGCCCTGGAGGACGAGTTCGCGCCGGCCAGGCTGTTCCGTCCGAACCGGGACGTGCGGTTCAGCCCGGACAAGTCGCCGTACAAGGACCACCAGGGAGCCCTGGCGACAACGGCGGCGGGGATGGGTTGGTACGTGCAGGTCAGCGCCGACGGGCTGATGACCGGAGGCGGCTACTACCCGACCGGTCGCGACCAGCTGCCGCGGCTGCGGGCGGCCATCGACGCACCGGCGTCCGGCACCGCGCTGCAGCGCGTCGTCGACGACCTCGTCGCCGCGGGCTTCGAGCCGCACGGCGAGCAGGTGGCCACCCGCCCGCGCGGCGTCGCCGCGGACCATCCACGGCTGGAGCTGATGCGCTACAAGAGCCTGGTCCTCGGCCGACCACACGGGAGCCCGGACTGGCTCTGCACGCCGGAGGTCCTCGACCGGGTCCGGCAGGACTGGCGCGCCCTGCGGCCGCTCGTCGAGTGGCTGACCGAGCACGTCGGTGCGAGCCAGGAGCGGGGGCGCCGGTGAGGGGCCGGGGCCCCTTCAGCGTCGCTCGCGCGGGCCGCTCCCGTCCCCCCAGTGGAGCACCCGCTGCGGGAACGGGATCTCGATGCCGGCCTCGTCCAGCGCGGCCTTGACGGCGACGGCGACGTCGCTGCGGACGCGGTACTGCGTCGCGATGTCGGAGTGGTGCCAGAACATGAGGTCGAGGTCGATCGAGCTGTCGCCGAACTCGCGCACCCACGCAGCGGGCGCCGGGTCGGCCTCCACCCCCTCGACCGTGGTGACGGCGCCGAGGAGGACCTCCCGTGCCTGCGACAGGTCGGTGTCGTAGCGCAGCCCGACGGCGAGCGTGGTGCGCCGCAGTGGGGTCCGCGTGTGGTTGACGATGGCGCCACCGAGGACCTCGCGGGCCGGCAGGACGACGTCGAGCCCGTCGAAGGTCGTGAGCCGGACCGCACGCAGGTCGACGTCGCGGACGACACCGTCGAAGTCCATCGTCGTCACCTGGTCGCCGGCCCGGAACGGTCTGCGGATCTGGATGATGACGCCGGCGATGAAGTTCTGGATGACGTCCTGCGCGGCGAACGCGACGGCGACACCGCCGAGGCCCAGGGCACCGACGAGTGGGCCGATGGCGACCCCGACGATGTCGAGCGCCCAGACGAGCCCGATGACGACGACGACGATGCTGGCCAGGCGCCCGATCTGGCGACCCAGGACCCGGTCGTCCTGGCCCTTGTCGATCACGCGGGTGAGCACCCGACGGGTCAGGTAGGCCGCGACCCCGGTCAGCACCGCAACGGCTGCGGCCAGCCACCAGCTCCGCGAGACACCGAGCAGCTCGGCGTCGCTGACGAGTGGGACGGGCATGCGCGACAGGCTAACCGGCGATGGGCCGGCCCCGTCTGCATCGGACGCCCGAGGCGCTGCCGCGCACGTCGCCGCCGCGGTGCGCGAGAATCGTCGGCGATGACGCTCACCGACCGCCTCACCGGCGACCCCCGGGCCGGAGCCGACGAGGCCCTCGACGTCTTCGTCGAGTGGGCCGGCGAGCACGGGTTCGCCCTGTACCCGGCCCAGGAGGAGGCCGCCCTGGCCCTCGCCGCCGGTTCGCACGTCGTCCTGGCCACCCCGACCGGGTCGGGCAAGTCACTCGTCGCCGTCGCCGCTCACGCTCAGGCCCTCGCCGCCGGCGTCCACAGCTGGTACACCGCGCCGATCAAGGCCCTCGTCAGCGAGAAGTTCTTCGCGCTCGTGGAGATCTTCGGCGCCGAGCAGGTCGGCATGCTCACCGGGGACGCGGCGGTCAACCCGGGCGCCCCGATCATCTGTGCGACGGCCGAGGTGCTCGCCAACCACGCCCTCCGGGAGAGGGACGCGGCGGGCGTCGGCCTCGTCGTCATGGACGAGTTCCACTTCTACGCCGAGCCGGACCGGGGGTGGGCCTGGCAGGTGCCGCTCCTGCTGCTCCCCGACACCCAGTTCCTCCTCATGTCCGCGACCCTCGGCGACACCCGTGCCCTCGAGGCGGACCTGTCCCGACGGTCCCGCCGCGACACCGTCGCCGTCACAGGTGTCGAGCGCCCGGTCCCCCTCGAGTTCGAGTGGGTGCTCACCCCCGTCCACGAGACGATCGAGCTGCTGCTGCGCGAGGACCGGGCCCCGGTCTACGTCGTCTCGTTCACCCAGGCCGGGGCGGTCGAACAGGCCCAGGCCCTCGCGAGCATCGAGGTCGTCTCCCCGGAACGCAAGGCCGCGCTCAAGGAGGCGGTCGGGCACTTCCGCTTCGGGAAGGGGTTCGGGCAGGCTCTCCGCCGCCTCGTCCTCCACGGCATCGGGGTCCACCACGCCGGGATGCTGCCCAAGTACCGACGCCTCGTCGAGACCCTCGCCCAGGCCGGTCTGCTCGCCGTGATCTGCGGGACCGACACGCTCGGGGTGGGCATCAACGTGCCGATCCGGACGGTGCTCCTCACCTCGCTCACCAAGTACGACGGCCGCCGCCAGCGGGTGCTGCGGGCCCGCGAGTTCCACCAGGTCGCCGGGCGGGCGGGTCGGGCCGGGTTCGACACGGTCGGGTACGTCGTCGTCCAGGCGCCCGAGCACGTCGTCGAGAACGCCAAGGCGCTCGCCAAGGCCGGTGACGACCCGAAGAAGCGGCGGAAGGTGGTCCGCAGGAAGCCGCCGGAGGGCGCCCTCAGCTACTCGGAGGCCACGTACGAGCGGCTCGTCGAGGCCGCGCCCGAACCGCTCCAGTCGCGGATGCGGGTGACCCACGCGATGGTGCTCAACGTGCTGGACCAGTGGGAGGGCCAGCAGGCCGCGCTGCGGACCCTCCTGCTCGACAACCACGAGGAGCCGTCCCGGCAGGAGGCGCTCGTGGAGCGGGCCGTGCAGGTGCTCGGGTCGCTGCTGCGGGCCGGTGTCGTCGAGCCCGACGACGGCTCGACCCTCGAGGGCTGGGTGCCGCCCGAGGAGCCGGCGGACGAGACGCTCGGCACCATCGCCGGGGAGCCCGGAGCGGATGACGCGCAGGGCCCCGCGACCGACGACACCGCATCCCCACCCGGTGAGGGCGAGCCCGCGCCCGAGGAGGGCGGCACCGGTCTCGGGGCCCTGGGCGCCGCCCTCGCCGAGGCCGGCTACGCCGCCGGGCGCCCTGCCCCCCTGCCCCGTGACACCGCCGGGGACCCGTCCCCCTCCGCCGGACCCGGTGAGACGCACGAGCACCGGGTCGAGGAGGCGGGGCCCCTGGAGCGCTTCGTCCGCGGCGAGGGACGCCGGTACGAGGAGGGACCGTTCCAGGTGGCGATGGAGCTCCACGAGGGGTTCGCCCTCAACCAGGCCCTCTCCGCCTTCGCCCTCGCCGCGCTCGACCTGCTCGACCCCGAGGACCCCGGCTACGCGCTCGACGTCGTCAGCGTCATCGAGGCGACGCTCGAGGACCCCCGACCGGTCCTCATGGCGCAGCAGTTCGAGGCGCGGGGTGAGGCGGTCGCCGCGATGAAGGCCGACGGGCTCGACTACGAGGAGCGGATGGACGCCCTCGACGACGTCACGTGGCCGCGCCCCCTCGCCGACCTGCTCGAGCAGGCCCTTCGCACCTACCGGCAACGCCACCCCTGGGTCGACCCGAGCGACCTGGCGCCGAAGTCGGTCGTCCGTGAGATGTACGAGCGGGCGATGACCTTCGGCGAGTTCGTCGCCCACCACAAGCTCGCCCGGGCCGAGGGCGTCGTCCTGCGCTACCTCACCGACGCGTACCGGGCGCTGCGCTCGACCGTCCCGCTGTCCGCGCGCACCGAGGAGCTCGACGACCTCGTCGAGTGGCTCGGCGAGGTCGTCCGGCACACGGACTCCAGCCTCCTCGACGAGTGGGAGGCGCTGGCCAACCCGGATGACGAGCCGCTCACCGAGGTGCGACCGTCGACCGAGGGCAGGGCCCTGTCCGCCAACCCCCGCGCCCTTCGGGTGATGGTGCGGCAGAGCATGTTCCGACGCGTCGAGCTGCTCGCTCGCGGCCACTACGAGGCCCTGGCGGCGATGGACGGCGGGCTCACCGCGGACGCGTGGCAGGAGGCCCACGCCGAGTACCTCACCGAGTACGACGACATCGGCACCGGGCCGCAGGCCCGTGGGCCGTCGCTCTTCCGCGTCACCGAGGTCGCCGACGACGCCCGGCGGTGGCACGTCGAGCAGCTCCTCGAGGACCCCGAGGGTGACCACGACTGGCGGATCACCGCGCAGCTGGACCTCGACGCGACCGACGAGGCGGGTGAGCCGGCGCTCGTCGTCACCGGGCTCGGTCCCACCTGAGCACCCTCGGATCCCCCGTCCGTCGGTGGGCTGGGTGAGGATGACCCGAGCCGGACCACGCGACCACCGACGGAAGGACACCGGCATGACCACGACGACGTGGGACCCCGCGACCCTCTCGACCCGGTTCGAGGAGGTGCGGGCGCGCACCGAGCGCCTCGCCGCACCCCTCTCGCCGGAGGACCAGACGGTGCAGTCGATGCCCGAGGTGTCACCGACGAAGTGGCACCGCGCGCACGTCACGTGGTTCTTCGAGACCTTCGTCCTCGCCGACCACGAGAGCGACTTCGCTCCCTTCGAGGAGCGGTACTGGTTCCTGTTCAACAGCTACTACGAGAGCCTGGGCCCGCGCTCCGCCCGACCCGACCGCGGCCTGGTCACCCGGCCCGGCGCCCACGACGTCGGGGTCTACCGCGACAACGTCGACTCCCGGATGCTCGCCCTGGTCGACGCGCTCGACGAGGGGAGGCTGGAGAAGCTCGCCCCCACCATCGAGCTGGGCTTCCACCACGAGCAGCAGCACCAGGAGCTGCTCCTCATGGACATCAAGCACGTCCTCTCCCGCAACCCCCTGGAGCCGGTGTACGGCGGGCGCCCGCGCGAGCGCTGCGAGCCGGATGCCCTCGGCTGGGTCGACGTCGAGGGCGGGCTCGTCGAGGTCGGCCACGAGGGCGAGGGGTTCTCGTTCGACAACGAGCTCCCCCGCCACCGCCAGTTCCTCGAGCCCTACCGCGTCGCCGACCGCCTCGTGACCAACGGCGAGTGGCTCGAGTTCATCCGTGACGGCGGCTACCAGCGGCCCGAGCTGTGGCTCTCCGACGGCATCGCGCGGGTGCGGGCCGAGGAGTGGCGAGCGCCGCTGTACTGGGTCGAGCACGACGGCACCTGGCTCGAGCACACCCTGCACGGCACGTGGCCGGTCAACCCCGGACTGCCCGTCGGCCACGTCAGCTTCTACGAGGCCGAGGCCTACGCGACGTGGGTCGGCAAGCGGCTGCCCAGCGAGGCCGAGTGGGAGCACGCCGTCGTCGCCGACGGCCAGGCCGATGCCTCCGCGAGCCCCGGCAACCTCGCCGACCTCGAGCACTACCACCCCGGGCCCGCCCCCGCACCGGGTGAGCACCGACTCCGCCAGGTCTACGGCGACTGCTGGGAGTGGACCTCCTCCGCGTACCACCCCTACCCCGGCTTCCACCCGGCCGCGGGCGCCATCGGCGAGTACAACGGCAAGTTCATGTCGAACCAGATGGTCCTGCGCGGCGGGTGCGCGCTCACGCCCCCCGGCCACACCCGCGCCACCTACCGCAACTTCTTCCCCCACGCGGCGCGCTGGGCCCTCGCCGGCGTTCGGCTCGCCGACGGCGGTGCGGCGCAGCGCGGGGGGTGACCGAGCCGGTACGCGGGCCGCGCGTCAGCGGGGGCGGGGCCCCACGGCACACCCAACCTTCGACACCCGCGATGGACGGATGCCGCCCGGGGGCACCCCCTCCCGGACACTGTGCGGATGCACCTGCGCGACCGGCACGTCCTGCTCACGGGGGGCACCGGCACGATCGGGACACGGATCGCCGAACAGCTCGTCGACCGGGGTGCCCGCGTCACCCTCGTGGCCCGTTCCGCAGCTCCGCTCGTGGAGCTCGGGCGCGTTCTCGGTGCTGCCGTGGTGCCCGCCGACCTCACCGACCCGGGCGCGCCGCAGGCGGTCCTCGACCTCGCCGAGCAGCGCGCAGGGCCCGTCGAGGTCGTCATCCACAACGCGGCGGTCGAGACGGTGGGACGCCTGGACGAGCTGGGCCCGGGCGACGTCGAGCGCACGGTGGCCCTCAACCTCACGGCGCCGCTGGCGCTGACCAGGCTGCTGCTTCCGGCGATGCTCGCCCGGGGCACCGGCCACCTCGTCATGGTCTCCTCGCTCGCCGGGGTGGCCAGCTTCCCCGGTCTCGCGGTCTACGGCGCCACCAAGGCGGGCCTGACCCACGCGACGGCCGCACTCAGGCTCGAGCTGCGCGGAACGGGCGTCCGGACCACCGTGGCCGAGATCGGACCCGTGGCCTCGACGATGATGGAGCGCGCCCGCCGCCACCCCGCATCCGGCTCCGCCTTCACGAGGGCCCAGCGGTTGGGTGCGCTGCGCGACCTGGACCCGGAGGTGGTCGCCCGGGCCCTCCTCGACGCGGTGGAGCGGGACCGTCCCGTCGTGCGGCTGCCGCGTCGGACCGCGCCGCTGGCCGCGCTGTCGGCCCTGCCCCGTGACCTCGTGCGCGTCGCCCTCGCAGAAGCCCCGCACCGCAGCGGCCCACCCCGCCGCGACACCGTGCCCGTCGACGCGAGCGCGCCGTGAGTCGCCGGTCGGTGCGCCGCAAGGTCGCCGCGGCCACGTGGCGCGCACCCGCCGAGGGCCGGATCCACGCCAGGACCGAGGTCGACGTCAGTGCCGCCCTTGCGCACGTCCAGGTGCTGCGCCGCACGACCGGGGTGCGGGTCACGCTGACCCACCTCGTCGGCGCGGCCCTCGGCCGCGCGCTGCGGGCCGTGCCCGAGGCCCGGTCCCGTGTCGTGTTCGGGAGGATCGTGTCCAGCGACGACTGCACGGTCGCCTTCGCGGTCGACATCGAACGGGGCACCGACCTCGGTCCGGTGCGCGTCCAGGATGCCGACCGGCTCTCGAGCGCTGAGATCGCCCAGCAGCTGGAGTCGGCGTCGCGAGCGCTCCGCGCCGACCGCGACCACCACCACCGGCGGACCGGCTCCCTCGTCGGCGTGGCGCCCTGGTGGGCGATGCGCCCCGTGATGGGCACGGCGAGCCTGCTCGTCGGTGGGCTCGGAGCGCCCGCCTTCGGCCAGCCGGGACGTCCGCTCGGGACGGCCTTCGTGTCGAACGTCGGCACCGTCGGCCTCGACGAGGCCTACCTCGCGCCGGTCCCGTTCGCCCGGACCTCGGTCTACCTCGCGGTCGGCGCGGTGCGTGACCGGCCGGTCGCGCTCGACGGCCAGGTCCTCGTCCGTCCGACGTCGGTCCTCGTGGCGACGGCCGACCACCGGGTCCTCGACGGCACCCACGCGGGTCGGCTCCAGCAGGTGGTCGTCGAGCACCTGCGCCGCCCGGAGACGCTCGACCGACCCTGAGGGTGCGGGCCCACCCCGGAGACGGGCGTCAGGGGGTGGCGCCGGGCTCGAGCTGGCGGGCGAGGTACTGCTGGATGCCGACCCGCTCGATGGCGTCGAGCTGGGACTCGAACCAGTCCGCGTGCCGCTCCTCGTCGCGGACCATCTCCTCGAAGACCGCCGCTGAGCCGTGGTCGCCGAGGTCGTGGCACTCTTGCGCTGCGGCGTTGAACTGGGCCACCGCGGCCAGCTCGCTGGAGTGGGCGAGGCGAAGCATCTCCTCGGTGTTCTCCCCGACCTTGATCGAGCCCAGCTTCTGGACGTTCGGGTGCCCCTCGAAGAAGAGGATCCGGTTGATGAGGGCGTCCGCGTCCTTCATCTCGTCGATCGAGAGGTCGTAGAAGACCTTCCCCAACTTGGTGAAGCCCCAGTTGTCGAGCATCCGCGCGTGGAGGAAGTAGGTGTTGGTCACGGTGAGCTCGAAGGTCAGGGCCTCGTTGAAGAGGTCGACGACCCTGCGGTCAACTGGCTGCACGAGCGGGCTCCTTCGCCTCGGTCATCGCCCGCAGCTCGTCCATGGTGCGGGCCTGTGCCACATCGTGCTCCACGACGATCGCCTTGACCACCCGCACGCACCCACCGCAGTCGCTGCCGGCACCGGTCGCGGCGCAGACCTGTGCGAGGGTGGTCGCGCCGTCGTCGACGGCGTTCGTGATCGCGGCGTCGTTGACGACGGCGCAGTGGCAGACGATCACTCCCGGCCTCCCTCTCCGATCTCGACGGCGTTCGGTTAGGCAATCCTAACCAACTCGGGGTAAGGCTCACCTCACCCGTTCCGCATCGCGGGACGCGAGCCGACCCCACCGAACACCCACACCACCTCCTCCGCGCCGCCATCCCGGTGTCTCACGCTGGTCGAGGAGCCGAAGACCGCCGCCTCACGGCGCCGTGCCCGAGGTCGCGGGCCGAAGGACAACCGAAAGGGGTCGAGGTCGATGGCAACACTGCCGGAGCGAATCGTCGCCCAGGTCGGCCTCTTCGCGGAGCACCCGACGTGGACGTTCACGTTCGAGCTGGTCGACGACGGGACCAGGGGGCGGGAACTGGCGAGTGGGACGTGTAGGTCCTGGTCGTCGGCAACACCGTCGAGCGGATGGTCGTCAAGGAGCACGTGCCGATGCTCGGGTCGATGCTCGCCGACGTGAAGAGCCACCTCGAGGTCAATGCCGCCTGAGTGCCCTCGCCCGGCCGGCGGGCGTCCATCGGGGGACGTCGCCCCCCGTACCGTTGACGGGTGGCGACGATGCGCGACGCGACCGTGCAGGACCTCCCCGGTGTCTACCGGGTCTGCCTCATGACGGGCCTCGCCGGACGCGATGCCACCGACCTGCACGCGGATCCCGACCTGCTCGGTCATGTGTGGGTCGGGCCCTACCTGCTCTTCCCTGACGCGGTCGCACTGGTCGCCGCTGACGACGAAGGTGTCGCCGCGTACTGCGTCGGCGTCCCCGACACAGGCCGCTTCGAGGAGTGGCTCGAGGCGGTGTGGCTGCCGCCGCTGCGGTCGGCCCACCCGTCGGGCAGCGGGGCCACCAACGCCGACCGTGCACTCGTCGATCGAATCCACGCGTGGCCGCGCACGAATGCCGTTCTCCTGCAGCGCTACCCCGCGCACCTGCACATCGACATCCTGCCTCGACTCCAGGGCCTCGGGTGGGGACGCCGGCTCGTCGACTCCCTCCTCGCCGGGCTCACCGGCGCCGGCGCGACCGGCGTCCACCTCGGTGTGGACTCGGCCAACGAGGGCGCTGCCCGGTTCTACGAGCGGCTCGGCTTCGGACGGGTGGGGGCGGACGGTGCCGGCGGGGACGTCCTGGGCGTGCAGCTCCCCCGCGACTGAGGGATGCGCCTTCTCCACAGAACCTCCACACCCCCTCCACCCCGACGACAACGGGGCGTTCCACAGTGGTTCCGGGACCGGCGGCCAGCCAGAACGGGCCGTCGGCCCCCGGGACCCGGAACGTCCGGGGCCATCGCCGAGGGAGGTGGCGACGATGTCGGCACGCAGGGCCACGAGGTTCCTCGTCGGGTTGGCGGCAGCGGCCTCGACCACGCTGCTCGCCGCACCAGCCGCCGTCGCTGCAGGGGACACAGGCCTCCCCGGAATGTGCTCCGGGCGCTCCGACCCGGGCATGACGCTCAACGCACACGCCAACGGATCCACGAAGTTCGTCCTCAACCTCGAGACCGACGCCACCGGCGCCCCCACCGGTGTGCTCATCCTCGGACAGGGGTCGAGCCGGGTCTATGTCGAGGACCTCTGCCGCTTCTGGCAGCACCTCCCCGGGCAGGTGCCCGAGGGTGAGGGTCACGAGGGCGAGGACGTCGACGAGGGCGCCACGACGGCGCACGTCGTGGGCATCGGGTTCCTGACCGACGGCACGAAGGTGCTCGTCCGCGCCGACGTGCGCGAGAACGAGGAGGGCCGGGTGTTCCGGGTCCGCTACCGGGTGATGGGCCAGCACGGGGAGGGCGAGACCGGTGAGACCGGCGACGAGGGCCACGAGGGTGGCGGTGGCAGCCCGGGCACCGACGAGGGCCACGAGGACGAGGCCTGGACGATGGCCCCGATCGAGGGCTGGGCGGCCCTGAAGCAGCTGAACCTGCGCTGACCTGCCCACCCGGAGGCGACGCACGTCACCGACGCCTCCATGTGGTCGCCACTCGTCCACCACATGACCACCACGACCTCGCACGAGGCTGAAGGCACGGACCCGAGGGCGACGGAGCCCCCCGGCCCGGGGCCACCGGAGCGGCATACCGCCTCCCGGGCCGAAGACCGTGAAGGGAGGTCGGGGAGAGATGAGTGTACGGATGACAGTCGGATTCCTCAGGGGTGTCGTCGTCGCACTGGCCGTCGCGGCGCTGGCCGTGCCGGCCGCGACCGCGAAGGGCCCCGGGGGTGGGGGCGGCCACGGGGGTGGCGGCGGTGGCGGCGGTGGTGGCGGCACCGGTGAGGTGACCGCCAACAACCTGTCCGTCCCGGCCGTGCTCGTCGGGAGCCACGGATTCTCGATCACCTGCGACGGCGAGGACCGGGCACCGACCGGGGACCCGTACACGGGCTACTCCGTCGACGGCTACTACTACGTGCAGGGCTTCAACACGTGGCAGGCCGCCTGTGTCACGGCGGATGCCGATGCGGTCACCGCGACTGCCGCCTGGGGCGACAACCTCACCGGCGCGAAGCTGAAGGTCGGGAGCCCGATCCGGGTCGAGATCGGCCTCTACGACGCCGACGCCGACGCACGGAACCTCACCGGGTACACGGTCGTCAAGCTCGAGCCCGGCGAGCTCGACCGGATCTCGCCCTACGGCACCCTGGCCTCGGGCGACCCCAGCGAGGGCTTCTCGGCCAGCCCGCTCACCCCCTTCTCCGTCGTCGACGAGAACGGCGTCACGACCTACGAGACCCGGGTGTTCGACGCGGCCGCCAGCATGGCGATCCACCGGCTCGAGGACGGGGTGCCCGGCGAGCTCGTGGTCTCGGACGAGCCCGCGGGGGCCGAGGTCAACGCCACGGGACGGATCGTCTACGGGTACAACCTGCGGGTCAAGGCGGCCGGGACGTACCGGATCACGTACACCTTCCCCAGCGTGACCATCTCGGGTAGCACCGACCACACCGTGTCGATCGACATCGACGTCGTGCCGGGTGGCGGCCAGGGCGGGGGAAAGAACCACTGACCCCCACCCCGACCCGGCCCCGCGAGGACGTCAGCAGGAGGCGTCCGCCGCGGGGCCCCACCACGCCCACGAGGTCCGTGTCACCCTCGTCCCAACCGCATGACGCGGCCCGGCCGGTCGCCGACAATGGGGACATGCAGACGGTGCTCGTCGTCGAGGACGAGCGGGACATTCGTGAGCTCCTGGGCCGCTACCTCGAGCGCGCGGGGCTCGCCGTCCTCATGGCATCCACCGGGGCCGAGGCGCTGACCTGCCTCGAGAACGACCATCCCGACCTGGTACTCCTCGACCTCGGGCTGCCCGACGTCGACGGCAGCGAGGTCCTCGTCGTGGCACGACCGGACGTGCCGGTGATCGTCCTCACGGCCCGTGCGGACGTCGCCGACCGCATCGCCGGGCTCCGAGCCGGCGCCGACGACTACGTCGTCAAGCCGTTCAGCCCGACCGAGGTGGTCCTCCGCGTCCAGGCGGTCCTCGGTCGCCACGGCCCGTCGCGCGACACGGCGGGGCCGCAGCGCTTCGGCGGCGGTGTGCTCTGCGTCGACCCCTCGAGGCACGAGGCGAGCATCGACGGCACCCCGCTGCACCTGACTCCGAGCGAGTGGGCCCTGCTCCGCGCACTCTCGAGCGCCCCCGGCCGCGTGTACAGCCGACACGAGCTCATCGAGAGGATCAGCGGCTCGACGTACGAGGGGTACGAGCGGGCTGTCGACTCCCACGTGAAGAACCTCCGGCACAAGCTCGGCGACCGCGGGCCCCAGGTCGTCGAGACGGTGCTCGGCTTCGGCTACCGGCTCGGGTTGCGCGCGGATGCGTGACCACCCGCCGCGCCTCGGTCCCATGGGGCGCCGGCTCCTCACGGCCCTGCTCCTCGTCTCGCTGACGGTCCTCGCGGTCCACACCGTCGGCACCGTCCTCCCGCACCTCCTCGCGCGGACCGGCCATGACGAGGCGGTCGACGTCGAGTGGCTGCTCGCCGCGACCGTGCTGGCGGTGGTCTGCGCCCTCGTCGTCTCCTGGGTCGTGTCGGTGCGCCTCGTCGCGCCTCTTCACGACTTCCTCCGGATGACGCGTGCCTTCGCCGCCGGCGACCACAGCGCGCGGGTGCCGGACAGCGGCAGGGAGGAGATCGCCGACCTCACGCGGTCGCTCAATGCGGCGGCTGCCGAGGTCGAGCGCTCGGAGCAGGCGAGGCAGCGCTTCACCGACGAGATCGCCCACGAGCTGCGAACCCCGCTCGCGGCCCTCCAGGCGGGTCTCGAGGAGCTGCGCGACGGCCTGGTCCCCGCCGAGCCGACGACCCTCGCGGCCCTTCACGACCAGGCGGCCCGGCTCACCAGGATCGTCGAGGACCTCGGCCAGCTGTCCGCGGCGGAGGCGCAGGGCCTGCAGCTGAACCTCGAGGAGGTCGACCTCGGTCGGGTTGCCGGCCTCGCTCTCGCCTCGCGGGAGGGGGCGATGCTGGCGGCCGGGCTCACCGTCGACCGGGACATCGAGGACGGCGTTGTCGTCACTGCGGACCCGGACCGGCTCCACCAGGTCGTCGGCAACCTGCTCGCCAACACGCTCTACTGCCGGCCCGGCGACCGGGTCACGGTGACGGTCCGCCGCAAGGGGGGCTGGGGCGTGGTCGAGGTCGCGGACACCGGGCCTGGCTTCGCCCCGGGCGAGCTGGCGCACGCCTTCGACCGCGGGTGGCGGGGCCCCGCCGCGCGCGGCAAGGAGGGCTCGGGTCTGGGCCTGGCGATCGTCCGCAGCCTCGTCCGCGCCCAGGGCGGCACCGTGCGGCTCGCCAACGGCCCCGAGGGCGGCGCCGTCGCGCGGGTGACCCTCCAGCTCGCGCCGGTCGCGGTGAGCTGAGGGCTCGACGCGGGCGGTTGTGACATGCACCGGCCCGCCCCTCATGGGCGGGCCGGTGGGTTGGCTGGCAGCCGGGTCGGCAGGAGGCCCGGCCACCGGCCCGGGTCAGTCGCAGACCGCGCTGGTCCTGATCGGGTCGACGTCGAGCACGAGCGCGCCCATGTCGTGGACCCACACCAGCACGTCACGGGAGTCCTCCGCGAACCGGGCATAGCCGTCGGCGCCCTGGTAGGTCGTGGTCTCGCCGCTCGCGAAGTCGATGACCTCGTCGAGCGAGGCAGTGACCTCGGTGTACCCGGCGTCCGGGTCGACGTACCTCACACACCCGGGGAACATGTCGCTACGCGTGTAGGAGAAGTCCGCGAAGCTGATGAAGTACTCACCGGTCGGGCTCGTCCCTGGCGCCGGAACCAGTGGCGTGACGACCTGCCAGTCGGTGTCGCCCGGGATGCCGAGGATCCGGTTGAGGTACTGCACGGTGTCGATGCTGATCTCGAAGCCTTCCTTCGGCGAACCCGCGGCAAGCATCGCGGCGGTCAGCTCGAAGGGCGTGAGCGCGACGTTCGGCACCGCCATCGTCCCGATCGCACCCGTCTCGAGGATCGACTGATACGCGGCGAGGTTGGCCAGCGGCGAGTCGAGCGCCACGCCATCTCCGACGAGCCGACCCGAGGCGTCGAGGGTGACGACCGCGCCGTCGAGCAGGAGAACAACGTCGCCCAGCTGCTTGCTCAGTACGCGCTCCGGGGAGCGTCCGAGGTTGAGCCGGCCGAGGTCGACCTCGGACACATACGTCAGGGCGTCGGCCTGGACGTCGCACGCCTCGAGCTCGGGGTCGCTCGTCCCGACGAGTGGAACGAGGTAGGCGGTCGACGCGTACGGGTAGGCATCGGTCGCTGTCAGCTCGGGGAAGCCGGCGGTCTCGTCGAAGGTGATCGGTTGGACGCACGTGGCCTCCTCGCTGCCGTCCTCACCCACGCCGGTGAACGTCACGGTGATCGGCACTCCATGCACATCCCGGGCGATGACCCAGAGGTCCGAGTAGATGTTGCCCTTCGGGTTGTTCGCCTTGCCGCTGTTGCCGCCGCTGTTGCCGCCGCTGTTGCCCTGACCGCTCCCGGGGTTGTCCGGCTTGCCGCCACCACCGCCCTGCGCTCCCTGTGCCATCGACGCGGGAACCGCGACGAGGGCACCGGCCGCGAGGACCGTCACCAGCCGTCTCATCAGGCGCATGACCACTCACCCACTTCTCTCTCTGTCGTCGGGCTGAGCCCAGCGTCAGATGCTGGAGTGCACGTCACGTGGAGTCGGTGTGGAGGTCCGATGGAGGCCGCCCGGCCGTGCTCGACATCACATCGCCGGAGGATGCGGGCGAGAACCGTTGAGGGTGTGGTGCGGAACCGCATCGGGCCGGCACCTCCTGTCGTGACGCACCAGGGCGCGGCGGCCTCCTCGGTGCTAGACAGGCCGTGACCGCCATCCGCCCGTGAGGAACCCGCCATGACAGCGCCGTCGGCCCCCGCCCACTTCACCTGCTCGCGCGTCGAGACCGACCGCCTGACGACCAACGTCTGGACGAGCGGCCCCGAGGACGGGCACCCGCTGCTCCTCGTCCACGGCAACCTCTCCACCGGCGGGTTCTGGGCCTACGTCGCGGCCGAGCTGCCGGACGACGTCCGCGTCATCGCGCCCGACCTGCGCGGGTTCGGGCGCACCGACGCCGAGCCCATCGACGCCACCCGCGGCCTCGGGGACATGGCCGACGACGTCCACGCGCTCCTGGACGCGCTCGGCCTCGCCGGGCAGCGGCGGGTCACGGCCGCCGGGTGGTCGATGGGGGCGGGCGTCCTCCAGCAGCTCGCCGTCGCCCACCCCGGCGACCTGGGCAGCATCGTCTTCGTCGCGCCGCTCAGCCCGTTCGGCTTCGGTGGCACCACCGGCGAGGAGGGCACGCTCGCCTTCACCGACGGCGCGGCGTCCGGCGGGGGCGGGGCGAACCCCGAGCTGGTCCGGCGGCTCGCCGAGAAGGACGCCGGCGAGGAGGACCCGATGACCAGTCCGCGCGTCATCATGCGCACCTTCTTCGGCGCGGAGGACAACGCCACGAACGTCGACGAGGACTTCCTCACCGACGAGCTCCTCACGACCCGGACCGGCGAGGACCACTACCCGGGCGACGCCGTCCCGTCCGAGAACTGGCCCACGGTGGCCCCCGGCGGGCGCGGGATCCTCAACACGATGGCGCCGACCAACTTCCGCACGGCCGACGCGCTCGTGGCCCTCGACCCCAAGCCCCCGATCACGTGGGTGCACGGCACGACCGACCAGGTCGTCAGCGACCGGTCGATGTTCGATCTCGCGACGCTCGGCGAGCTGGGGGCGGTGCCGGGGTGGCCGGGAGCCGACGTCCTGCCGCCGCAGCCGATGGTCGCTCAGATGCGCGCCGTCCTGGCCCGCTACGCGCAGGCCGGGGGCAGCACCCGCGAGGTCGCGCTCGAGGGGGTCGGACACGGCATCCCGCTCGCGGTGCCGGGCCGGCTCGCCGAGGAGATCACGGCAGCCCTCGTCCGCTGAGCCACTCGCCGACGCCCCTCCTGGAGAGGACCTGGCCCGGGGCGCGTAGCCTGATGGAGTGAGCAGTGAGGTCCGGACCCGACGGCGGCCGGAACCGTTGTGCCCGATCCGGGTCGGCGAGCACTGCACCCTCTGCGTCCCCGGCGCCACCGGGCCCCACGACTGCGGACTGGTCTACCTCGTCATGGACGACGACGAGCTGCGCGAGGCCCTCGCCGAGAACCGCCGTGCGCACCGCGAGGCGGACCGGGCGAACGGCGCGGGCGCCCCCGGCCTGCTGTGAGACCTCAGTCGACGACGGCCCGGAGGCCGGTGCCGACCGCGTCCAGCCAGCGCCCGACGTTCTCGCGGGCCTGCGGGGTGTCGGGGTAGCGCGCCCGCAGGTGGAGGCCGGTGCCGTTGACGACGAACCACACCATGACCCCGTCGGTGCGGATCGCGGCCGAGACGTACTGGACCTCGAGCGCCGGATCCACCGTGACCGGAAGCCGCCGGGTGTCGAGCCACGAGATGGCGAACATGCCGGGGCGGACCGGCATCCCGCCGTAAGGCGCGAGGATCGGACCGAGCGGCCACGAGCCGAGGCCGATGGCCTCCTTGACGGCGGTGGCGCAGGCCCTCGGTTCGGGGTCGTCGGACTCGATGACCGCGTTCGTGATGAACCATCCACAGGAGTCGTGCCACCGTTGCTCGTGACGGCTGTGCACGGGGAAGACCGCCCGGAGCGGGCGGCCCGCGAGGTCGGCGGTCACCTGCGTGAGCACCGACATCGCGAACGCGAACATCCGGACGTCGCGGGTGTGGGCCGAGGTCGAGAACCGTTCGCACTCCGCGGCATCGAGGACGTCGCGCACCTCGACCACCTCCGGCGGCGCCGGCGTGACCTCGCCGAGCGGGAGCGGGAACGCCGGCATCAGCCCGCCCTCGGCGTCGAGGATGTCGAACCAGCGGCGGCGCACCCGGGGCGGGACGGGCGGCATCTCCAGCAGCGCGCGCGTGTGTTCGGCGAAGGAGGGCGCGGGTGGCAGGCCGGAACCCGGGTCGCGCTCGTGCCGGAGGTCCTCGAGGCACGCGACGAGGTCACGGACCAACGCGAGGAGCGACCACATGTCGACGTGGGCGTGGTCGGCGGCGATGACGACCGCCGGGCGCTGGTCGGGGGCGCTGTCCTCGGGGACGACCACGCACAGCCGGTGCGAGGGACGCTCGAACGGGGCGCAGGTGGCGTCGAGGACCTCGCGGAGCACCTCCC
This sequence comes from uncultured Actinomycetota bacterium, assembly GCA_963730165.1. GTDB lineage: Bacteria > Actinomycetota > Actinomycetes > Actinomycetales > Dermatophilaceae > DASSQJ01. Next base: position 53,022 of record CAVSQS010000004.1, on the reverse strand, counting down.
GGGTCGCCCGGCCCGGACGCACCCGGTGCTCCACCCACGTCCCGGGGGACACCTCGACCTCGTGGAGCAGCAGCTCGTCGTCGTACTCGGCGGAGAAGACGGTGCGCAGCGTCCCGTGGCGGGCGACGACGGCGTCCCAGGCGGCGCCGAGCTCCTCGAGCCCCGCCGCGCCGGGAAGACGGGCCGCGATCGCCATCCAGGACCCCGGACGCTGACCCTCGCCGACGTGCCGCCCCTGGTCGAAGGAGACGGGGAGCCGGCGTCCGGGGTCGTCGGCCGCCCGCACCGCGTAGCTGTGCAGCCGGCCGGCGGGGAGCGCCATGAGCGCCACGTTGGTCAGCCGCATGCCGCCGTACTCTAGGCCGCCGCCGGGCGTCGGTGAGTCACCCCGCCGCCCACGGCGCGGGCCCCATGCGCCGAGGTGTCCCTCCGCACCGCGGACACCGCTCCGGCAGGTCGACCGGCGGTCGTACCCTGTGCTGATCCCCGACGACGGTCTTTCCCGGGAGGTCCGTGTGCCCACGCTCGACGTCAGCGGAGCAACGCTCGACTACGCGCTCGGCGGACACACGGGTCCCCTCGTCGTCCAGCTGCACGGGCTGACCTCGAGCCGGAGGCGCGACGCCGAGCTGGGGCTGGACCTGCCCCGGGCCCTACGGGACCACCGCGTGCTCCGCTACGACGCGCGCGGCCACGGCGGTTCCACCGGGTCGCCGCACGCGGCGGACTACGCGTGGGAGCACCTCGCGCTCGATCTCCTCGAGCTCCTCGACCACGTCGCGCGGGGAGAGCAGGTGCACGGGGTCGGTACCTCGATGGGCAGCGGTACCCTCCTCCACGCGGCGCTGCGGGACCCGGCCCGCTTTGCCAGCCTCACCCTGGTCGTGCCCCCGACGGCCTGGGAGACCCGCCGGGCCCAGGCCCGGACCTACCTCGTCAACGCCGAGCTCGTGGAGCGCGAGGGGGTCGAGGCCTTCGTCGAGCTCGGGCTCATGGCGCCGACGGTGCCGGCCCTGGCCGAGGCACCGCACACCCGCCCGGAGGTCGCCGAGGCGTTGCTCCCCACCGTGCTCCGGGGCGCCGCCGCCACCGATCTGCCGGATGCCGAGTCGATCGGGCGCATCACGGTACCCACCCTCGTCCTCGCCTGGAGCGACGACCCGACGCACCCGCTGAGCACCGCTGCCCTGCTCCACGAGGTGCTGCCGGAGAGCCGCCTCGTCGTGGCGCGTACGCCGTACGGCGTCATGGCCTGGCCCGGGCTCTTCGCCGACCACGTCACCGTTCACGCGACACGGCCGGTGGGCTGACCCGGACCGTCCTCACCCCGCGGGTGCGGCGCCCCCCGCGTCGTCGGGCGGCGTCCACACCGGCGGCGCGGCGGCCTCGAGGTCCGGGTCGTCCACCGCGAACGTCCTGACCCACCCCACCTCGGTGTGCGGGCCCTCGAAGCGCACCGTCACCCGTCCGACGCCACTGCCCTGCACCCAGCCCCGCCCGTGCTCGGCGTGCTCGACATCGGCGCCAGGCCGCCACAGCCGTGGCGGCTCGGGGGTGGGCGCTGGGGCCACCACCTCCTCCCCACCCGGCCGCGGCGCACCGGCATCCGGCGATGCCTCGCCGGCGCCGCCGACCTCCGGCGAGTCGGACGCACCCGCCGTGGCCTCCGTGGTCCCCGTGGCTTCCGGTTCGAGGATGCCGTCCAGCAGGTCCTCCTGCACGTAGGCGGTGAGCCCGGAGACGCCGACACCGAGCAACCGCAGCCCGTCGCTCACGTCGAGCGCCCCGAGGAGCCGCTCCGCGTGCCGGACGACGAGCGCACCGTCGTCGGTGGGTCGCTCGAGCGTGACCGAGCGCGTCAGCGTCGTGAAGTCGTGCCGCCGCACCTTGAGCACGATGGTCCGGCCGGACAGCCCCTCAGCGGTCAGCCGGCTCGCGACCCGCGAGGCGAGGTCCCGCAGTTGCAACCCCAGCCGCACCCGGTCGGTGACGTCCACCGGGAACGTCGTCTCCGCCGACACCGACTTCGCCGTCCTCTCCGTCACGACCTCCCGGTCGTCTATGCCGTGGGCGAAGGCGTGCAGCTGCGTACCGTGCGCACGGCCGAGCAGCGTGACGACCTCCTCGACGTCGAGGGCGGCGAGCGCCCCGACGGTGGTCACGCCGTGTGTGGCCAGCCGTGCCGCCGTCGCCGGCCCCACCCCCGGCAGGACGCGGACCGGCATCGGGGACAGCCGCTCGGCCTCCTCGCCCGGGGGGACGACGAGCAGGCCGTCGGGCTTGGCCCGGTCGGAGTGGATCTTCGCGACGAGCTTGCTCGTCCCGGCGCCGACCGAGGCGGTGAGCCCGGTGCGGGCCCGGATGCGGGCGCGCAGGCGCTCCGCGACCTCGGCCACCTGCTCGGGCCCCGCCGACGCGTGCTCCGGCGAGAGGTCGAGGTAGGCCTCGTCGATGGACACCTGCTCGAGCAGGGGCGTCATCTCCCGGGCGAGGTCCATGACTCCGACGGAGGCCTCGCGGTAGGCCTCGAACCGTGGGCTGAGGTAGGCCGCGTGCGGGCATCGCCGGCGGGCCTGCGCTGTCGGCATCGCCGAGTGCACGCCGTAGACCCGCGCCTCGTACGACGCGGTCGACACCACGCCCCTGCCGCCCACCCCGCCGACGACGACCGGTCGGCCGCGCAGGGACGGCTTGTGCAGCTGCTCGACGGCGGTGAAGAACGCGTCGAGGTCGAGGTGGAGGATCACCGGACGCGCTCGCACGCCGCCAGTGTCCCCCCGGCTCAGTCGGCGGCCTCGAGACGACGCCGACGACGCTCGTGCCACGTGTCTCCGGCGTGGAGCGCCCACACGATGAGCACGGGCTGGAAGGCCAGTCGCGCCAACCGCGCCTGGTCGGTGTCCAGGCCGAAGCCGTCCGTGCGCTCGAGCCACTGGGCGATGTTTCCGGGGAAGACCGCGAGGAAGAAGGCCGCACCGAGGGCACCGACCCGGGCCCGGGCGGGTTGCCTCCACACGAGCAGCGTCGTCGCACCGAGGGCGATCTCGGCCCAGCCCGACCAGACGACGACGTCGTCCGGGTCGAACGGCATCCACTCGGGGACCTGGGCCTGGAACTCCTGGCGCAGCGCCGTGAGGTGCGCGACACCGGTCCCGACGAGGGCGGCGCCGAGGGCCACCTTGCTCAGGGCACGGGTGGCGCGGCGCACCCGTCCGCGCGGTTCGGTCGTCTGCTCGAGATCTCGTCCCATCCCGGGATTCTCACGCATCCCGGGCGCCCCCGGTGGAGGCGCGGCGGTCGGCTCTCCCCCGTGTCGGTGGCTGCCCCTATCGTCGGAGCATGGCCCAGCGGCACTGGCTCGTCGTTGCCTCCCGCGACCACGCCCTGCGGGGGGTCGAGGGCGGCTTCGTCATGGCGAACCACGGCAAGCGGGCACCGTTGGCGCGGATGTCCCCGGGCGACGGGATCGTCGTCTACTCACCGACCACGTCCTACCCCGCGGGCACACCGCTGCGGGCGGTGAGCGTCGTCGGGGAGGTCACGGGCGCAGCGCCCGAGGCCAGCACCGCCATCCCCGGCGGGTTCCGGCGGCGGGCCAGGCTGCGTGCGTTGGACCCGCCGCTGCCGCTCGACGAGGTGCGCGAGCACCTCCCGGTGTCACGCTTGCGTTTCGGGTTCGCCGAGCTCGACCCGGCCGACGCCGAGGCGATCCGCGCGCTCACCTGACGGTGACGACGTCGGGACCGGGTCCGGCGTCACCAACCGGCGGTCCGTGCGCGGCCGACCACGCTGCGACTGGTCACGTCCTGGAGGCGTCGACCGAAGGGCCGACCACCTCGGCGAGTCGCACGCCGTGGTCGGCGGCGATGATCTCGGCCGCCTTCTCCCCGATCATGATCGACGCCGCGTTGGTGTTCCCGCTGACGACGTTCGGCATGACGCTGGCGTCCGCGACCCGTAGGGCATCCACCCCGCGCACCCGCAACCGCGGGTCGACGACGTCACCGATCCGGCACGTCGAGGTCTCGTGGTAGACGGTGAGGGCGTAGTGCCGTGCCAGGTCCTCGAGCAGGGCGTCGCTGGGCTCCGCGCCCGCCTCGTGGCCGTGGGCACGGGCGAGGGCCGGCGGGAGCACCGGGTCGCCGAGGCCCCCGCCGGGCCAGGCCCGAGCGAGCTCGAGCGCCTTGCGCATCACCGCGACGATGACGCGCACGTCGTGCTCGTCGGCCAGGTAGTTGAGGTCGATGCGCGGCGGCAGGGACGGGTCGGCGCCGGCGAGGGTGACCGTGCCCTCGGAGTGGGGCTGGACCGGGTTGGGCAGCACGACGACCTGGCCGCGCTGGGGGTCGAGGAAGCCCTCGGGGTCCTCGAAGAAGTCCCCTGCCGGGATGCGGAAGACACCCTCCCAGATCGCCGGTGTGTAGCCGCAGGTCAGGAAGCCGATCTGCGCGTCGTGGGTGTGCTCGTCGCCGAGCCCCGTCGAGAAGAACGCCACCGCGTCGTAGAGCGAGGAGGAGGCCAGGCCGCGACCGGTCGTGAACCACTCCGCGAGCCGACGCTCGGCCTCCGCCTTGACCGCCGCCAGCTCCTCGGGCAGGTCGGCGTCGTCGGCGGGGTCCGCGGGCAGCGGCCCGGCAGGGGCCCGCAGCGCGTCCGGCCCGAGCGAGAGGGCGATCTCGGTCATCGTCTCCCCGATGCCGTCGGCGGCGTACATCAACGGGACGTGGAGGTGGTCCTTGAGGTGGCGCCCGACGTCGGGGAGGTCGACCACAGGCTCCACGCCCGCCGCCGAGAGCTCCTCGGCCGGCCCCACGCCCGAGAGCAGGAGGAGGTGCGGCGACCCGATCGCGCCGGCCGAGAGCACGACCTCCGTCCCGGCCACGACCTCCTCGTGGGCTCCGTCGGCCGTGCGGTACGCGACACCGGTGGCCCGCACCCGGTCACCGTCCCGGTCCAGGAGGATCCGCTCGACGTGCGCCCCGGTGACGACGGTGAGGTTGTCACGGTCGAGCGCCGGTTCGAGGTAGGCATGGTAGGTGGAGCTGCGTTTGCCGTCGCGGGTCGTGGTCTGGAACAGCGAGACCACCCCGTCGGGGCGGATGCGGCTCCGGCCGTTGTAGTCGCCGTGGTGGAAGCCGACCGCCTGCGCGGCCTCGATGAACTGCATGGACGCGCCGAGGACGGGCTGCCGCACCGAGACCCCGAGTGGGCCCTCGGTGCCGTGGACCATGGGGTCGGGCACGAGGGACTCGTCGTGGACGAAGCCCTCCGCCTTGCGGAAGTACGGCAGCACCTCCGCGTACGACCACCCCTCGGCACCGGCGGCGGCCCACGCGTCGAAGTCGCCCGGGTGACCACGCACGTAGGCCATGTAGTTGATGCCGCTCGTGCCCCCGAGCATCCTGCCCCGCGGCACCATCATCCGGCCCCCGACCAGTCCCTTCCCCACCCCACCCGGGTCGCCGTCGAACATCCAGTCGGTGGCCGGGTCGTTCTGGAGGGTCGCGACCGCGGCGGGCATCAGCTCGGCGGGCGGAGGTGGACCACCGGCCTCGAGCAGGCACACCCGGACGTCGGGGTCCTCGCTCAGCCGGGTGGCGACGACCGCCCCGGCCGACCCTGCTCCCACGACGACGTAGTCGAACTGCGCGGCCATCTCCTCACCTCTCTGTGAGTGCCTCGCCGGCGGCCAGGCCCTGGCGCCAACCCACCACAGATCTTCGCCGCCGACAAGGGCTCGTCGAGGGTGACGCGGGGCCACGAGCCGGGGTCGCTCCGGATCGGTCCCGGTTCGGAGAGGCCACGCAGAAGGCCCGGACCGTGGGGGTCCGGGCCGCGGTGGTGTCGACCGACACCACATCGAGTGCGCAAGGGGGGATTTGAACCCCCACGCCCGTAAGGACACTGCCACCTGAAGACAGCGCGTCTGCCGTTCCGCCACTTGCGCGTGACGCTCGCGTGAGCCGTATCAGTGTGCCCGATGCACCCCCGATCGGACAAAGCGGCCCGGTGACGGCCCGCTGCTCCTGCGCAGGTCCGGCGGGTCGGTGACCGCGCGGCGGGTCACGAGCAGGCGGGCGGCTCCGTCGTCGGCAACGCCCGGGCGCCGCGGTTGCCCCGCGCCCGGAGCCGCACGCCGGGCAGGGCCGGGGCAGGGATGCGCGAGGCGACGCCGACGTAGCCGGGCACCACCCCGAAGCGGAGGAGGGCACCCTCGCGAGCCCCACCCTCGGCCTCCCACGCCTCGCGCGCTGCGACGACCTCGTCGTGGGAGGCCGCGACGAAGTTCCACCACATGACGACCTCCTCACCGAAGGGCGCCCCGGCGAGAACCAGCACCCGTGCTCCCTGCGCGCCGGCCTCGAGCCGCGCTCCGCGGGCATCCGGTGGGTCCAGGACCCCGAGCTCGGAGGCGGCGAGCGCGGCCTCCCCGATCGTCACCGACCCCGTGTCGACGAGGACCCCCACCTCGAAGCCGTCGGGGGCCGGGAGGTCGACAACCGCGTGCGGTGCCAGGACCACCTCGGCGCCGAGGAGGGGGGTCTCGACGTGCACCGGCGAGGCCGACCCCCACCACGACCCGACGAACACCTGGGCGCGAACGCCATCGGCGACGTCGACGACCTCCGGCGCGTGGTGCTCGAACCGCGGCTGGATCGCGGCCCGCGACGTCGGCAACACCACCCACAGCTGGGCACCGTGCAGGACGCGGGTGTCGGGGGTCGAGACCTCGGAGTGGGCGATCCCGCTGCCGGCCGTCATGAGGTTGACCTCGCCCGGCCGCACCCGGGCCACCGTGCCGAGGGAGTCGCGGTGCTCCACCTCCCCGGAGAAGAGCCACGAGACGGTCGCCAGCCCGCAGTGCGGGTGCGGGGCGACGTCCATCCCGCCCGTGGCCGAGACGTCGTCCGGCCCGTAGTGGTCGACGAAGCACCAGGCGCCGACGAAGGAACGCTCCCGGGCCGGCAGCGTCCGCCGCACCGTCATCGAGCGCGGGCCCCCGAGGGGGACCGAGCGCGGCCGCAGCACCTGCACCGAGGGGTCCATCGCCCCACGGTAGGCCGACACCCGCTCCTGCGACCCCCGCTCGGACGCGGTAGACGTCGTGATCACGACGTCTACCGCGTCGTAGCGCGGGGGATGGTTGGTTCCCCGGAGCCGCAGGCGGTGCGCGGCGTGGCACGGCTGCCGGCCCCCGCGCACGGCGTCCGCGGGCCGCCCACGCTCGACGGTTACCCTTGCGAGGACGTCATCCGCCCGGCGCCGCCGGAGCGGCTCCGGCCCGAGCCCGAGGAGGAGGTGCGAGGTGGGCCTGTTCGACCGCCTCGAGGCGGGCATCGAGCGCGCCGTCCAGGGCACCTTCGCCCGCCACCTGCGCTCGGCAGTCCATCCGGTCGAGATCGCGAGCAACATCCGGCGGGCCATGGACGACCGGGCCGTCGCCTCCTCCGGTCGGGCGATCGTGCCGAACCAGTTCGTCATCGAGCTGTCCCCGAGCGACTACGACCGCCTCGCCCCGGACCTCGCGGCGGTCGAGATGGACCTCGTCGCCGCCGCCGAGGAGCACTGCGACGGCCAGCGCTACCAGCCGGCGGGCCCCATCGACATCATCTTCGAGGAGCACGACGACCTCGAGACCGGCGTCTTCCGCCTGCGACCCGCCAAGGCGTCGCGACCGCGGGCCACCGGGATGACCGGCCAACACCGCGCGGTCCGGCCGAGCGACCACTCCGGCCAGCCACGCGACCTGGGCCCGGCAGCGGGCGCCGCGGCCGGTGTCGCCGCCGCCGGAGCGGGAGGGCTGCTTCCCGACGACGAGCCGGAGGAGACGGCACCTCCGCCGCGCCCGCGGCGGGTCAACCCGGCCGACCGGCCGTGGCTCGACGTCGACGGCGAGCGGTACCCCCTCATGGGCGCGATGACGATCCTGGGCCGCGACGACAGCGCCGACATCATCCTCGACGACCCCGGCATCTCCCGCCGCCACAGCGAGCTGCGCGTCACCACCGACGGCCCGCACTTCGTCACGACGATCCGGGACCTCGGCTCGACGAACGGCACCTACGTCAACGGCGAGCGCATCACGACCACCCACCTCGAGGACGGCGACCGCGTCACCGTCGGACGGACGTCGATCACCTTCCGGGCCGGACGGCGGTGACGGCCCGATGATGAGCGAGCTCACCCTCACCGTGCTCCGGCTCGGGCTGCTCGTCCTGCTCTGGGTGTTCGTCTTCTCCGTCGTCGGCGTGCTGCGTGGCGACCTCTACGGCACCCGCGTGCGACGCCGCGCCGCCACGACCGAGGAGCGTGACGCGGCTCCACGCGCCGAGAGGCGGCGGCCGCCGGCCCGCTCGGGCCGCGCCGCCCGCAAGGGGCCCACCCGCCTGGTCGTCACCGCCGGGCCGCTCGCCGGCACGACGCTGCCCCTGCGCCCCGCCGGGACCCTCATCGGCCGCAGCCCCGAGTGCGCGCTCGTCCTCGACGACGACTACGCCTCCGGCCGGCATGCCCGCTTCTACCAGTCCGACGACGGCGCGTGGATGGTCGAGGACCTGCGCTCGACCAACGGCACCTACCTCGGCGCCACCCGACTGACCGAGCCGCGCGAAGTGACCGCCGGCAGCGTCCTGCGCATCGGGCAGACGGTCCTGGAGCTGCAGAGGTAGCCGATGCCCCTCGCCTTCCACTACGCGGCCCGCTCCGACGTCGGCATGGTCCGGTCCAACAACGAGGACTCGGGCTACGCCGGCCCGCACCTGCTCGCCATGGCCGACGGCATGGGCGGCCACGCAGGCGGCGACGTCGCGAGCTCGCTCGTCATCGGCTCCCTCGTCGAGCTCGACGGCGAGTCCCTCTCGACGCGGGACGCCAGCCAGGCCCTGCTCGACCGCATCCACGCGGCGAACCACGAGCTCGGCGAGCAGGTGCGCGGCAACCCACGCCTCGAGGGCATGGGGACCACCCTCATCGCGATGCTGCGGGCCCGCGACACGATGGTCCTCGCCCACATCGGGGACTCCCGGGCGTTCATGCTCCGCGAGGGCCGGGTCACCCAGATCACCAAGGACCACTCGTTCGTCCAGAGCCTCGTCGACGAGGGGCGGATCAGCCCCGAGGACGCCACCACCCACCCCCAGCGCTCACTCGTCACCCGCGTGCTCACCGGCGGCGAGGACGACGAGCCGGACCTCGTCGTGCGCCAGGGTCGCGCCGGCGACCGCTACCTCATCGCGTCCGACGGCCTGACCGACTACGTCGCGCGGGAGACCGTCGACGAGGTCCTCGTCGAGACGGCCGACCCCGCCGAGTGCGCCGACCGGCTCGTCTCCCTCGCGCTCAAGGCGGGCGCCCCCGACAACGTCACCGTCGTCATCGGGGACCTCGTCGACATCGCCCACACCCCGGCCCCACCCACCCAGCCCCAGGTCGTCGGCGCCGCCTCGGCACGTCGGGGCACCCGGCCGATCCCGCTGTCCCCGGCCGCCAAGGCGGCAGCCCTCACCAAGTCGGCGACCGGCATCGAGGAGGACGAGAAGGTCACCCTCGCCGAGGAGGGTCCACGCTCCCGAAGGGGCACCGTCGCCCGGATCGCGGCGGCGGTGCTCGTCGCCGTGGTCGTCGTCGCGGGCGGCTCCTACGCGGCGTACGCGTGGACCCGGCAGCAGTACTTCCTCGCGGCCCAGGACGGCGAGGTCACCGTCTTCCGGGGGGTGGACCAGAACCTCGGCCCGTTCTCGCTGTCGACCCCCGAGACCGAGACCGGGATCCTCGTCAGCGACCTGCCCGACTCCTACCAGCGCAGCCTCGAGGCCGGCATCACCGTCGCGAGCCGCGACGAGGCCGACCAGCGCGTCGACGAGCTGCGGGTGCAGGCGAGCGCGTGCCGGTACGCGCGCGCCACCGGGCAGGTGTGCCAGACCGTCCCCCCCACGTGGACGCCGCCCGCGGCCTCCCCCTCACCCACCGGCTCGACCCAGAGCCCCACGAGCACGCCGCTCCCCTCGTCACCCTCCGGCGACGCGACCGCGCTCCCCGCCCCCTCCGGGGGCCGCACCGAGGGGAGGACGACATGAGCGTCGTCGCCTCGGTCGCCCCGCGCAAGGGGCGCAACATCGAGCTGGTGCTGCTCCTCGGGGCGGTGGCGATCGTCGGTCTGGCCTACCTCAACGTCGGCCTGGCGACGAGCGGAACGGTTCCGCCGGGCATCATCGCCCTCACGGGCGGCTACCTCGCCGTCGCCGTCGCGATGCACCTCGTTCTGCGGTGGCGGGCCTCCTACGCCGACCCGCTGATGCTGCCGATCGTCACCCTGCTCAACGGGCTCGGCCTCGTGATGATCCACCGCATCGACGTCGCCAAGGGCCGCTCGATCACCGAGGGCGTCGCGCTGCGTCAGCTGATGTGGAGCGCTCTCGCGGTCGCGATCGCCGCCGGCGTCATCATCGTGCTGCGCGACCACCGGATCCTGCGCCGGTACACCTACGTCTGCGGCGTGCTCGGCTTCGGGCTCCTGCTGCTGCCGCTCCTCCCGGTCATCGGGACCTCCGAGTTCGGCTCGCGCATCTGGATCCGGATCGGCCCGATGTCCTTCCAGCCCGGTGAGGTCGCCAAGCTGCTCCTGGCCATCTTCTTCGCCGGCTACCTCGTGCAGACCCGCGACGCGCTGTCGGTCGCGGGCCGCAAGGTGCTCGGGATGACGCTACCCCGGGCCCGCGACCTCGGCCCGATCCTCGTGGCCTGGCTGGCCAGCCTCGCCGTGCTCGTCTTCGAACGCGACCTCGGCTCCTCGCTGCTGTTCTTCGGGCTCTTCGTCGCGATGCTCTACGTCGCGACCGAGCGCATCTCGTGGATCGCCATCGGCATGACCCTGTTCGTCGCCGGCGCCTACGTCGCGTACCTGATCTTCGGCCACGTCCAGATCCGCGTGCTGCTCTGGCTGCACACCTTCAGCCCGGAGGCTCTGGCGGCGTCGGACCAGCTGGCCAAGGGGCTGATGGGCATGGCCGCCGGGGGCATGGTGGGCACCGGGCTGGGGCGAGGCCGACCCGACCTGACCTACTTCGCCGAGTCCGACTTCATCATCCCGAGCTTCGGCGAGGAGATCGGGATGGTCGGCCTCTTCGCCCTCCTCGTCCTCTACGCGCTGCTCGTCGAGCGCGGCCTGCGCACCTCCCTCGGCACCCGCGACGGCTTCGGCAAGCTGCTCGCGGCCGGTCTGGCCTTCTCCGTCGCGCTCCAGTGCTTCGTCGTTGTCGGCGGCGTCACCCGAGTCATCCCGCTCACCGGCCTGACCATGCCCTTCCTCTCCTCCGGAGGGTCCTCGCTCCTGGCCAACTGGACCCTGGTCGCCATCCTGCTGCGGATCTCCGACCACGCCCGCCGGCCACTGCCCGAGGTCGGGGCCAGCCCGGTCGCGTCGGCGCAGACGCAGGTGGTGAGGATGCCGTGAACGCACCCGTGCGCCGCCTCAGTGTCCTCGTCGGGGTGCTCTTCGCCTCCCTGCTCGTGTCGACGACGCTCATCCAGTACGTGTTCGCAGCCGACCTCAACGCCCGACCCGACAACCGGCGCACCCTGCTCTCGACGTACGCCCGCGACCGCGGCGACATCCTCGTCGGGGAAGCACCGATCGCCCGCTCCGAGCCGACCGACGACGAGTACAAGTACCAGCGGGAGTACCCCAAGGGGCGGCTCTACGCCCACGTCACCGGCTTCTACTCGTTCTACGGTGCGAGCGGGGGGCTCGAGCAGGCCGAGAACGCCCTGCTCTCCGGCTCGAGCGACAAGCTCTTCTACCGTCGGGTCTCCGACCTCTTCACCGGGCGCAAGCCCCAGGGGGCCACGCTCGAGACGACGCTCGACCCGGCCGTCCAGGAGGCGGCCGCCGCGGGCCTGAAGGGAGTCAAGGGTGCGGCCGTGGCCCTGGACCCGAGGACCGGGGCGATCCTCGCGATGTACAGCAGCCCCACCTACGACCCGAACTCGGTCGCAGGGCACGACCTGACCAAGGTCGACGAGCGCTATCAGGCGCTCAACACCGACACCGGCCAGCCGCTGCTCAACCGCACCATCAACCAGCTCTACCCGCCGGGGTCGGTCTTCAAGGTGGTGACCACCTCCGCGGCCCTCTCCAGCGGCGAGTACACCCCCGACTCGGTGCTACCCGGCGGCGCCTCGCTGGACCTGCCGCAGACCGACGTCAACCTGCCCAACCACGACAACGTGCCGTGCTCCCCCTCCGGCAAGGTGACCCTCACCGAGGCCCTCGTCGTCTCGTGCAACCCCGCCTTCGGCCAGCTGGCCATGGACCTCGGTGCCGACGCGCTCCGGGAGCAGGCCGCCAAGTTCGGGTTCGGCGACAGCCTCAGCGTGCCGATGCGGGTCGCGCCGAGCTCGGTGCCCGCCCAGATGAGTCCCCCGCAGCTGGCTCAGTCCGGTATCGGCCAGTACGACGTGCAGGTGACGCCGCTCCAGATGGCGATGGTCGCGGCCGGCATCGGCAACCAGGGCCGGGTGATGGCGCCCTACCTCGTCCAGTCGGTCATCGGCTCCGACCTGTCGGTCCTGGACTCGGCGAGCCCGAGCGAGCTCTCGCAGGCCGTCACGTCCGACGTCGCCGCGCAGGTGCGCGACATGATGGTCCAGGTCGTCGAGCGCGGCACGGGCACCCGGGCGCAGATCCCGGGGGTCCGCGTGGCCGGCAAGACCGGAACCGCGGAGCACGGCGCGGGTCGCCGGGCGCACGCCTGGTTCATCTCGTTCGCCCCCGCGAACGACCCCACGATCGCGGTCGCGGTCATCGTCGAGGACGGTGGCACCGCGGGCAGCGAGGCGGGCGGCGGCATCGTGGCCGCGCCCATCGCCAAGCAGATGATGGAAGCACGGCTGAGCGAATGAGGAGCACACGACATGGCTGAGGTCCCGACACTGCTCGGGGGTCGCTACGAGGTGGGCGAGCTCCTGGGTCGCGGTGGCATGGCCGAGGTGCACCGCGGGTACGACTCGCGGCTCGGACGCGACGTCGCGATCAAGTTGCTGCGCAGCGACCTGGCCCGAGACAGCACCTTCCTCAGCCGGTTCCGGCGCGAGGCCCAGTCCGCCGCCTCCCTCAACCACGCCTCCATCGTCGCGATCTACGACCACGGTGAGGACCACGTCCACACCGAGTCCGGTGGGGCGCAGGTCAACGTGCCGTACATCGTCATGGAGTACGTCGACGGGCGCACCCTGCGGGAGGTGCTCACCGCGAGGGGCCAGCTCGACCCGACCGAGGCCGTCCGCATCACCGAGGGCGTCCTCGACGCCCTCGCCTACAGCCACCGGCAGGGCATCGTCCACCGCGACATCAAGCCCGCCAACGTCATGATCGCCGACGACGGCTCGGTCAAGGTGATGGACTTCGGCATCGCCCGGGCCATGTCCGACGCCTCGGCCACGGTCACCGCCACGCAGGCGGTCATCGGCACCGCGCAGTACCTCTCGCCGGAGCAGGCGCAGGGGCAGCCGGTCGACGAGCGCTCGGACCTCTACTCGACCGGGTGCATGCTCTTCGAGCTGCTGACCGGCCGCCCCCCGTTCCTCGGCGAGAGCCCGGTCGCGATCGCCTACCAGCACGTGGGCGAGCATCCCTCTCCGCCGTCCCGTTTCGCCGAGGAGGTCTCCCCTGACCTGGATGCCGTGGTTCTGCACTCCCTGGCCAAGGCCAGGGAGGAGCGCTACCAGGACGCCGGCGAGTTCCGGGCCGACCTCATGGCCGTGCGGCTGGGCCGCCCGATCAGCCCGGCGGCGCGGGCCGCGCTCGCCGCGGCGGCGGGCGTGGCCGGAGCGGCCGCACTCGCGGGGCCGGCGACCGAGGCGCTGCCCGCCCTCGGCGGCTCCACCACCCAGACCCAGCTGCCCCCCGCTGCCGGCTACCCGCCGTTCGACGAGGAGGACGAGGAGGACCGTCGCCGACCCGGCATGTACGTCCTGCTCACGCTCGCGGTGCTCGCCGCCCTCGCCCTGCTCGGGTTCGGGCTCTACCAGGCCTTCGGCGGCCAGGACTCGCCGACGGTGACGGTGCCGACGGTCGTCGGCGACCCGATCCAGACCGCTCAGGTCAAGCTCGGCCAGGCGGGCCTGAAGGTCGACGTCGTCCAGGAGGCGAGTGACACGGCACCGAAGGACGAGGTCATCTCCCAGGACCCCGGCGCCGGCACGGAGGTGGCCCCCGACTCGACGGTGCGGTTGACCGTCTCGGCGGGTCCTGAGGCCGTCACCGTGCCCGACCTCCGGGGGAAGTCCCTCGACGAGGCACGGGCACTCCTCGCTGACCTCGACCTCGACGTCGGGAAGATCACCAAGACCAACGCACCCGACGTGCCCGAGGACGAGGTGATCTCGAGCGACCCGGCCGGTGGCGCCCAGGCCGCGCCCGGTACGAAGGTCAACCTCGAGGTCGGCACGGGGAAGGTCGAGGTGCCGAACGTCGTCGGGTTGAGCCAGAGCGACGCCCAGAACACGCTCTCGAAGGTCGGCCTGCAGGTGCAGTCCTCGTTCACGCAGACCTCCAGCGCCCCGGAGGGGACGGTCATCAAGCAGGACCCGACGAACGCCGACGTCGTCGACTCCGGCAGCACCGTGAAGATCGTCGTCGCCCAGGCTCCCGCCCCGACGGTGACCGCGACGACGGTGACGCCCACGCCCACACCGACGCCGACGAGCAGTCCCTCACCCAGCCCGTCGCCGTCCCCCTGACCGAGGAGGTCGCCCCCCGGTCGGTCGCCGCCGGCTCAGCCGGCGGCGACCATCCGGGCCACTCCCGCGGAGTCGTGGACGAGCGGAGACAGGCCGGTCGAGCGCTCCACGGCATCGGCCATGCCGCAGGTGAGGAGCCAGTTGGCGAGCATCCGGTGACCGCCCTCGGTGAGCACCGACTCGGGGTGGAACTGGACCCCGTGGAGGGGCAGCTCGGCGTGCCGGACCGCCATGATGATCCCCGAGGACGTGTGCCCGTTCGCGATCAGCGCGTCGGGCAGGGTGGAGGGCTCGATCGTCAGCGAGTGGTAGCGGGTGGCCGTGAAGGGGTCCGGGACCCCTTCGAGCACGCCGGAGCCGTCGTGGGTGACCCGGGAGGTCTTCCCGTGGAGCAGCTCGGGGGCCCGGCCGACGGTCGCGCCCATGACGACGCCCAGCGCCTGGTGGCCGAGGCAGACGCCGAGCATCGGCTGCCGACGCTCCGCGCACGCCTCGATCATCGCCATCGAGACGCCGGCCTCCTCCGGGGTGCCGGGGCCGGGTGAGACGAGGACGCCGTCGAAGTCGGCCACGTCGTCGGGCGCGACGGCGTCGTTGCGCACGACCTCGCAGTCCGCGCCGAGCTGCTCGAGGTAGCCCACGATCGTGAAGACGAAGCTGTCGTAGTTGTCGACGACGAGGACGCGGGTCATCCGCCCATGATGCCCGCCCGCGACGTCGTGCGGATCCGCCATCTCGTGGGACGTCCCACCGCGCCCCGAGGTGGCGGCTTCGCCATCGGTGCCGGTGGGGTCACGGGCCGACCGTGACGTCGCCGAACGGGAGCAGCGGCTCGAGCCAGGGGAAGACCCACTGGAAGCACACGACGACGACCACCGCGAGGAGGACGGCGCACACGAGAACCTTGGCCCAGGACGGTCCGGGGAGGGCACGCCAGAAGGCGGCGTACATGCTCAGCCCACCCCCGCCCGGGCGCGGCCGAGGTCGGCCGGGTCGAGCGTCTGCGTGAGCCGGGCGTGGACGACGTAGCGCTGCGCCGCGCTGTACCGCGGATGGCAGGAGGTCATCGTCAGTACCGCGACGGTGGGCCTGGCCGTCGGGTCGTCGGGGACCGGCGCGATGACGCCGACGTCGGACGGCGCGACGATCTCGTGCCCCGTGACCGCGTAGACGTAGACGTGCTCGGCCGTCTCGACGACGACGCGGTCACCCTCGCGCAACCGGTCGATGTCGTGGAAGGGGCGGCCGTGGGTCGTGCGGTGGCCCGCCACGGCGAAGTTGCCGACCTCGCCGGGCTCCGCACTGCCGGTGTAGTGACCAACGCCCGCCGCCAGCACCGTGGGGTCGGTGCCCTGGAGGACCGGGCGGACCCAGTCGTCACCGAGCCGCGGCACGTACATGAGGGCGAAGGCGCCGTCGGGCAGGTTGGTGGCCGCGGGGGTCCCGGCCCCGGGCCCACCGGTCGGGCGGGCGAAGTCGTCGCGCAGCTGCGCGACCACCTGCGCGGAGGCACGGTCGGCCACGACGTCGGTCCACCACAGCTGCCAGGCCGCGAAGAGGAGGAGCAGGGCCCCCACGGTGATGAGCAGCTCGCCGGTCCAGCCGACGACGCGGCGCAGCATCAGCCGTTCACGGCGCGGGGACCACCGCGTGCTGGGGCGTGATCGACCCGGCGTACGCCGGGAAGGTCTCGTCGTCGAGCACGTCGACCTGGTACCCGAGACCGACCGCGATCGACCACTGCTGGAGGATGGCGACCTGCGGGTCGGAGTCGAGCGAGGCCATCATCCGGTCGGGGTCGCCGATGGCCGTGATGACGTACGGAGGCGAGTAGACGCGGCCCTGGAGGATGAGCGTGTTCCCCACGCAGCGCACCGCGCTCGTCGAGATGACCCGCTGGTCCTGAAGCATCATCGCCTCGGCGCCGCCGAGCCACAGCGCGTTGACGACCGCCTGGACGTCCTGCTGGTGGATGACGTAGTTGTCGGGGTCCTGACCAGCAGGCACCTCGCCACCGACGAGCTTGGCGTCGTTGAGGGTCACCTTGACGGCCGGGCCGTGCACGGCGGTGCGCCCCGCGGCACCGGCGAGGCCAGCGGCCTGGCTCTCGAGCTGCTGGGTCAGGGTGTCGCCGGGGGCGAGGGCCGCGGTCGCGGCGTCGACCTGGCTCTGGAGCTCCTCGAGGGTGCCCTGTCGGGCCTCGTTGACGCGGGTCTGCTCGCGGATGAGGTCGGGCAGGCGCGTGTAGTCGGCGCGCAGGTCGGCACCGTCGGCGGCGCGCACGCTGGAGGCGAAGAGAGCCCCGGCGAGCAGCGCCGTGACGGGCACGAGCCACGGCCACGGCGACGGTCGCCGGGTCTGTCCGGCGTGGGTCCCGGCCACCTCTCACGCTCCTTTCGGGTCCAACATCTACGCTAGGTCACTGACCGTCCCGACCAAGGAGTGTTCCGTGCCCGAGTCCAAGGGTCGTTCCAAGCCCGCCTACACCCCGCCGCGCAGGGCGCAGAAGCAGGCGCAGGGCCCGAACCCCCGGTGGTTCGCCCCGCTGATGGTCGGCCTCATGGTCGTCGGCCTGGTCTGGGTCGTGACCTACTACATCAGCGGAGTGCACCAGTATCCGGTCCCGGCACTTGAACGCTGGAACCTCGGCGTTGGTTTCGCGCTCATGCTCTCCGGCTTCCTCATGACGACGCGCTGGCGCTGACGCGCCGCGTCCGCACGTCCGGACCGGATCCGGCAGCCCGTGCCGGCACCGGGCCGGCATCCCCGTTGCGCGGTACCGGGCCGGCACCCCCGAGTCCCGGCACCCACGTCGCCCCTGCACCCCCCGCTACACCGCAGTAGGCGTCGTGATCACAGCGACTACTGCGCCGCAGGGCGGAGTGCCGTGAGTTGTCCACAGGAGTTGTCCCCACTGGGGATGAATGACACCTGTGTAATACCGCGCCTCACGCGGCCGCGTACTTGACGAGGGTGAGGACGAGGAGCACCACGAGGATGGCCCCGAGCCCGGCCCACTGCAGGGGCCCGCTGTCGCGGCGGACCGACCCGGGCGACTGCGGCCGGCGGCCGCCCGCGTAGGCGATGACCGCCGCGCCCGCGGCACCGGTCAGCAGGCCACCGAGGTGCGCCTGCCACGCGATGCCCGGGATGACGAAGCCGATGACGGCGTTGATGGCGATGAGCACGTACATCCCGGCGGCGGACCGGCCGAGCCGCCGCTGGAGGACGAGGAAGGCGCCGAAGAGCCCGAAGACCGCGCCCGACGCACCGACGGCGCCGGTGCACCAGGCCCCGCCGGTCCGCACGCAGAGCGCGATCGGCTGCGGCGTCGAGAGCAGCAGGTACACGACCGAGCCGCCGAAGGCGCTGAGCAGGTAGAGGGCCACGAACCGGACCCGGCCCAGCATCGGCTCGAGGTAGGTCCCCATGATCCACAGCGCGTACATGTTGAACGCGATGTGGAGCAGCCCGCCGTGGGCGAACGCGGAGGTGAGGAACCGCCAGGGCTCGCTCTGGCCGAGGGCGGGAACGAACGAGATCCGGCTCGTCACGCCCGGAGCGACGGTCTGCAGGACGAAGACGGCCGCGCAGACTCCGATGATCCACATCGTCGCGAGCGGGCGGCCGTCGGTGACGGCGCCGCCGAACACGGTGCGCGCCTGGCGGACGGTGCGGCTTCCCTCGGCGACGCAGTCGACGCACTGGATCCCGACGGCGGCGGGACGCTGGCACTCCGGGCACGTCGGACGTCCGCACCGCTGGCAGCGGACGTAGGACTCGCGGTCCGGGTGGCGCGGGCAGACCGGAACCTGGGGTTGGGCCTGCGGGGATGCCGGGTACTCACCCACGGCGGCTGCTCCTCGTCGGCGGGGGCTGGGGTTGGGGGATCAACGTCCGGGCGGGCGCCGGGGTGCCGGGCCGGCCGGCGGTGCCGGGCCGGCCTGCGGCCCGGTCGGGCGTCAGTCCTCGATCTCGATGCGCTCGATGACGACGTCGTCGACCGGCTTGTCCATCGGGCCGGTCGGGACCGCCGAGAGCTTGTCGACGACCTCGCGGCTCGCGCCGTCGGCGACCTCGCCGAAGATCGTGTGCTTGCCGTTGAGCCAGGTCGTCGGGGCAACGGTGATGAAGAACTGCGACCCGTTGGTGCCCTTGCCACCCCGGGTGCCGGCGTTGGCCATCGCGAGCAGGTACGGGCGGTCGAACTGCTGGTCGGGGTGGATCTCGTCGTCGAAGGTGAAACCCGGGCCACCGGTGCCACGACCCAGCGGGCAGCCGCCCTGGATCATGAAGCCCGGGATGATCCGGTGGAAGACCAGCCCGTCGTAGAACTTCGTCGGGTTCGACCGGCCGGCGTCGTCCCGGTACTCCTTCTCACCGGTGGCGAGACCGACGAAGTTCTTCACCGTCTTCGGGGCCTCGTTGGGAAAGAGGTCGACGACGACCGGGCCGTGGTTCGTGTGCAGCGTTGCCTTCATGCGCTCGATCCTCTCACGGGGGCGAGCGGGCCAGCCCCCTCGGGCCGCAGGGACCGGTCGCGGCCAGCGCGTGGTGGAGGACACGGGGATCGTCTCGACCCCGGAGTGTCACGAGCAGTGGAAACAGGGCAGGATGGACGGAAGAGTCCACGTCCAACCCGAGGAGGAGCACGTGTTCCGGAGCTCGAAGACAGACCAGGCCAAGGACGCCATCGCATCCGGGGCCGACTCGATGAGCGAGACCGCCAAGGACACCGCCGAGCTGGCCACCGAGCTGGCCGAGTCGATGAAGACGAAGGCGCACGACGCCAAGGAGCAGGCCGCGGAGGCCGCCGACGCCCTGTCGCCGAAGGTCGAGGAGGCACGCGAGCGGGCGATCGAAGCCGCCGAGCTGGTTCGCGAACGTGCCGAGGAGGCCATCGAGGAGCTCACCCCGCGCATGGAGCACGCCAAGGACACCTTCATGGAGGACGTCCTGCCCAAGGTGCTGGCCGCCCTCACCGCGATCGCCGCGAGCGCCGCGGCTGCGAAGGAGCAGGCCTCCGAGGCCGCCGAGCGCGCCCCCGACGCCTACGCCGTGCTCAAGGGCGAGGCCGAGGTCAAGTCCAAGGGCGGCAAGGGCAAGTGGGTGCTCCTGCTCGGCGCGGTCGCCGCCGGCGCTGCCGTCATGGCCTACCGCAAGAGCAACGAGCGCCCCGACCCCTGGGCCACGGCGGGCTCCTACTCGCCGCCGAGGACCACCGGCCAGAAGGTCGACGCCGCGATCGACACGGCGAAGGAGAAGGCGGACGAGGCCACGGAGGCCGCCGCCGCACAGGTGGGCGAGGCCAAGGAGGCCCTCACCGAGAAGGCCGAGGACGCCAAGGAGACCACCGCCGAGAAGGCCGAGGACGCCAAGGAGACCACCGCCGAGAAGGCCGAGGACGCCAAGGAGACGGCAGCGAAGAAGACGGCCGCGAAGAAGTCGACACCGGCGAAGAAGACCGCGTCGTCGTCCGACGTGCCCGCGACCTCGAAGACCTCGGAAGGGGCCGACCTCTCGACCCCCAACCTCGACGAGGGCGAGACGTCGACGTCCTGAACCCGGTGGCGCCAGCGCCCACACGCGAACGACGCCGGTCGGCCCGGGAGGGCTCGACCGGCGTCGTCGTGTCCGCGGCGGCGGCGCCCCTGCGTGCCGCCGTCCGCGGGGATCGGCGACAGAGGGGGTCTTCGCCGATACCCGACTCGAGACCTCCGGCTGTGCTCCTCGAGCCCGGCGTCGCGCCCGCCGGGGACGGCCCCGGACGGATGCGGCGTGCCCCCGAGCGTAGGTCGCCCGGGTCCACGGCGGAATGGCCCGGACTGACCATCCACACCGTGGAAATGCGGGATGCCGGGCGCGGCGGTCAGGTGCCGGGCGGTGCCTCCCGGGCGCCCAGCGCTGCGTGCAGCGCCCGCAGCCGCGCATGGGTCTCGTCCGCGCCCGGCCCGAGCCGCTCGAGCACGTCCTCGAGGACGGGGCGGAACAGCAGCCCGGCGGCCAGGTGGGCCGCGCGGCCCTCGTCCGTGAGTCGCAGCAGGTAGGAGCGACCGTCGGCGGGGTTCGGGACGCGCTCGACGTGACCGCGCCGGGTGAACCGCTTGACGTAGCTCGACACCGTGGTCGGCGGCGCCGCCATCCAGTGGGCGAGGTCGGTCGGCGTCATCCCGTCGGTCGAGGCCAGCACGGAGTAGACGGCGAACTCGTCGGCGTCCAGCCCGGCCTCCCGGACCGCCTCGCTGATGCGGGCCGTCGCGGCCCGGGAGACGAGCCAGACGTCGAAGAGGACATTGCCGAGTCGGTCGTGGAGCGGTGGGGCCTCGGTCACGGGGACCAGCCTGCCCGACGCCTCACGGCGACGGTCGAGCGAGGTGCCGGCGCGCCCGGTCCACGGCGAGCGCGAGCAGCACCGCGACGAGCAGCCCGCCGGCCACCCACGACGTGCTCGTCTTGGCG
Source organism: uncultured Actinomycetota bacterium (assembly GCA_963730165.1). Taxonomy (GTDB): domain Bacteria; phylum Actinomycetota; class Actinomycetes; order Actinomycetales; family Dermatophilaceae; genus DASSQJ01. Next base: position 31,824 of record CAVSQS010000004.1, on the reverse strand, counting down.
ACCGAGGCCGGACCGAGGAGCCCGTCGGCAGCACCGTCCAGGGGATAGGCGGTGAGGGCGAGCCACGCACCGACGTTCTCGAGGTAGTCGAACGCGGCTGCGGCGAAGGGGATGGCGGCGAGGATGAGCAGCCGAGGACGACCGGGCGCGAGCAGCCGCAGCGCGAGGGCGAGCGACGACGCCAGGAACACCGCGAACACGGTGGGGTAGACCAGGTCGGCGAGCTGGAGCGCTCGGTAGGCCTCTCGTCCCACCGGGCCACACGCGTCGAGGAACCCGTGGACCTCGGCGGCGCTCGGGCCGAACCGCAGGTCGGGGGGCGCCTGCCCACACGCCTCCTCCACCCGGGGGATGGAGAACGGCGCGCTCGAGGCGAAGAACACCCCGGCGAAGGCGCTGTAGACGACGGTCGAGACGACCCACACGCGCACGGTCGCCAGCCGGCCCAGGAGGCGGGCGGCGGCGGTGACGCCGCCCGCCGGCATCGCGTCCGCCGTCGGGACCCGGGTCGTCGTCGTGGTGGTGGTGCTCATGGCCTCTCCTCGGGAGTCACGGTCCGATGGACCAATTTACTGCGTTTTCGTATTACCATACTAGTGCGAGAACGCAGTAGTGCCAAGTCTGGCTCGACCCCGGCCGTCGGGCCACCGCCGGCAGGGGAGGGCTCCCTGAGTCGCGTGCGGACCCCGCAGCCACTCGCGCCGACCGCGCCTCGCCGACGAAAGGGGCGGTCCATGGCCGGGGGCGCAGCGAGAGCGTCCGGACTGCCGGGTGCGGCGCCGTCGAGCTGGCCCTCGAGCCCTTCGGCCCGCACGACGACCCGACGATCCAGCGCGTCATGGGCATCGGCATCCAGATGATCGGGTGGGACGCCGAGCTGTGCCGCCTCATTGCCGACCAGGGCTTCCATGTCGTGCGGTTCGACAACCGCGACGCCGGGCTGTCGACGCGCTCGGGCTGGGTCGGGTGCATCTCGTCGGCGCCTCGCTCGGCGGGATGGTGGCGCAGGAGACGGCGCTGCGACACCCGACCGGGTGCAGAGAGCCTCGTGTCCGTGATGTCGGCCCCGGCCCCGGGCATCGGCGTGGGCGCGCCGGAGGCACGGGCCGCCCTCGCGCTGCCGCCGGCCTCGAGCGAGGACGATGCCGCCGAGCGAGCCGTGACGGCCCTCGGGGTGGTCGGTTCGCCGGGCTACCCGATCGACGAGGAGACCCTGGCCTCCCGCGCGCGGGAGGTCTACCGCCGGTCGAACACCCCGCCGGGGTGGCCCGTCAGTACGCCGCCACCCTCGTCTCCGGCGACCGCACTGCCCGGCTCGCCCGACTCGAGCTGCCCATCTTGGTGCTCCACGGAGAGACGGACCCGATGATCACACCCGAGGGGGCCCGGGCCACCGCCCGGGGCGTGCCGGGCGCCCGGCTCGTCACCGACCCGGGGATGGGCCACGACCTGGCGAGAGCACTCTGGCCCGCTTCGTCGAGGAGATCAGCGGTCACGCCCGGCGGGCGGACCACGGGTCACGCACGCGACCCTGAGGGTCAGGCGCGTCGGCCGCGTCCGCCGCCGGTCGAGGACCGGCCTCAGTGGCCGGTGCGGGCCTCGACGAGGCGGACGGCGAGCTCCTTGAGGAGGGCCCGCGCGAACCCGGGCTCGGTCTCGAGGAGACGGTCGAAGGTCTGCCGCTCGATGGCGAGGATGCGCGCGTCCGTCACCGCGCGGATGCGCGCGACGCGAGGGGCGTCCTCGACGAGCAGGGTGAGCTCTCCGACGAACGAGCCCGGCCCCATCTCGAGGTGCAGGTCGCCGCGCTCGACCGCGACGGTGCCCTCGAGGACGACGAACATGCCCTCTCCCCGGTCGCCGCCGCGTGCGAGCACCTGACCGGCCGGCACGTCGGCGACCTCCTCGGACGCGACGAGGGCGGCACCCTCCGGCGAGACCGACGCGAACAGGGGGACGGCGACGACGGCGCTCGGGTCCATGGGCCCGTGTCTACCAGATGCCGTCCGGGCCGAGAAGGGCAGGACAGCGCCGCTCGGGGCCCGCGGGGTGTGACGGTCCTCGCTGGGTCACGGCGGCCGCGGCCGGTAGCGCTACGGTCGAGGTGGAGGAAGAGTCCCGTGGCCGTCGAGTTGGTGGAGACGAGCCGGGCCCGCTCCATGGCGGGCAGGTCCGTGAGGGGGTCACACCGTCGCCGGCGGCCGGCGGCCGCCGGATCCCGCCACAGCCGGCGACGGCTCGCCCTGTTCGTCGGTGTGGGCGCGCTCGCCGCGGTGGCCGTGCCCCAGGTCGTCCACGTGCTTGTCTGGCGCACGGGGTGGCGCCCGGGCCTCGACGCCCTGCGGCGGTACCACCGGGCCCGGCGGGGGTCGGAGCTGCGGAGCGCGGGTCGTCCCGGCTCGTCGACCGCGGCAGTCGTCCACACGGGTCGGCGGTCGGGGCGGGAGTACGTCACGCCGGTCTGGGCCCACCGGGTCGGCGGGTCCTTCTACGTCGGTCTGCCCTACGGAACCGACGTGGACTGGCTGCGCAACGTCAGGGCCGCCGGTTGCTGCGACATCGAGCACGACGGTGTGCGCCACCACGCGGTCGACCCGGTCCTCGTACCACGGACCGAGCTGCCCGGGGCTCTCGGGCGGACACGTCGCCTCGTCGCGCTCATGGGGATCCAGACCTTCCTGCGCGTCGACATCTCGACACCGACCCGGGTCGCACGCAGGAGGAGGCCGGATCCCACGCGAGGGCCGGACCGCACCAGCCCCGTGAAGGAGGAGCCATGACGAGAGTGGCGACCACGGAGTGGACCGAGTCGGTGAACGGCACCGGCATCCGGGTCGAGCAGGCCGGGACGCAGGCCATCACCGACGTCATCGCCGAGGTGGACCGTCGGTGACGGGCCCGGACCTCACCCGCTCCAGTCGCTCGGGGCTGGGCGGCTGCCACCCCGGGGGGCAGACTGGGGCCACCGCCACACACGCCGCTGCCCGAGGGGGCCCGAGATGACCACGACCACCCGACCGACCGACGATGCCCCGCGCGTCGAGCACGCCGACGTCGTCGTCGTCGGGTCCGGCATCGGCGGGCTCGTCACCGCCTCGCTGCTCGCCCGGCTCGAGGGGCTGAAGGTCGTCGTCCTCGAACGGCACTTCAAGCTCGGGGGCTTCAACCACGCCTTCACCCGCAAGGGCTACCACTGGGACATCGGCATCCACTACATCGGCGGCATGGCACCGGGCCGGCGCAACCGCCGGCTCATGGACCTCGCCACCGGCGGGGCGGTCGAGTGGCACCAGCTGCCCGACGAGTTCGACGTCTTCCACTACCCCGGGCTGACGATGCGGGTCCCCTCCAACCCGCACGACTACCTGACCCGGCTCGTCGAGGCCTTCCCGCACGAGCGCGAGGCGCTCGAGGGCTACCGCGCCGACCTCAAGGCCGCCTCCGCCTGGTACACGCGGGAGTTCGCGACGCAGGTGCTTCCGGGCCCGCTGCGCGGCGCGGCCTGGCACGCGAACCGGCGTGGACGCGACCTCGCGCTGATGACCGCGGGCGAGTACCTCGAGCGCCGGTTCCGCGACCCGCTGCTGCGGGCGGTGCTCACCTCCCAGTGGGGCGACTACGCCGTGCCCCCCGGCCGGGTGAGCTTCGCGATGCACGCGCTGCTCGTCCTCCACTACGACTGGGGTGCCTACTACCCGGTGGGCGGCAGCGACCCCATGACCGACGCGTTCGTCGCGCAGGTCGAGCAGGCCGGTGGCTGGGCACGGCCCGACCACGAGGTGACGGAGATCCTCGTCGAGGACGGGCGGGCGGTCGGGGTGCGCGCCCACGTCAAGAAGGGGCGTGGCGGGTACGACGCCGAGTTCCGCGCGCCCGTCGTCGTCTCGGATGCCGGGGCCCGTCTCACCGCCGGGCGGCTGCTGCCCGACGGTGCCGCCCCCCGGCTGGCGAGCGCCGTGGCCGACGCCGAGGCCGGGGTCGCCTTCGCGACGCTGTACGCAGGGCTGCGCACCTCGCCGGAGGGCCTCGGCTTCCGCGGGGAGAACCACTGGTTCTTCGACGACCCGGACCACGACGCCTCGCTCACCGACCACACCGAGCGCCTCCTCGGCGGGTACGCCAAGGCCGGCTTCCTCTCCTTCCCCTCGCTGCGTGACCCCGCGGCGACCCAGCACACCGCCGAGGTCGTGACCTTCGTCGACGAGGAGGCGTTCGCCCCATGGCGCGACACCGAGTGGATGCGCCGCGGCGAGGACTACCTCAAGGTCAAGGACACGATCGGGCACGCGCTCATCGACCTCGTCGAACGCCGCTACCCGGGGTTCGGCGATCTCGTCGACTACTGGGAGGTCTCGACGCCGGTCACGGTGACGGACTTCGCTGCGTATCCCTCGGGTGGGTACGCGGAGGTGGCGGCCACGCCCGAGCGGCTCCGCCGGCGCCTGGCCCCGACGCGCACCGAGGTGCCCGGGCTCTACCTCACGGGGTCCGACACGTGCACGCTCGGGATCATGGGGGCGTTCATGGGCGGGATGTTCGCCGCCGCCGCGGTCATGGGGCCGAGGGGGATGCCGCGCATCATGCGCGCGGCAGGCGCCCGGTGATGTCCGCGGCCCGCCTCGGGGGTCCGAAGCCGAAGCCCGCCTTCTCCTGGCGCCATTTGATCGAGCAGCCGCGGCTCGGCCGGTGCGGCTCCGGTACCGACTCACCGCGGGACACCCTCGTCATCGCGTCGTCGAGGAGCTCGCCGGTCACCGGAACGTGGTTACCCGGGGTCGAGCCGTCCATCGCCCCGCGGAAGGCGAGGGTGCCGTCGGCGGCGTAGAGGAAGAAGTCGGGTGTGCACGCGGCGCCGAAGGCGCGCCCGACCTCCTGACTCTCGTCGACGAGGTAGGGAAAGGTCCACCCGGCCCGGGCAGCCTGCCCGGAAAGGTGCTCGGGGGAGTCGTCCGGGGATGACCCCACGTCGTTCGGGCACACCCCGACGACGTGGACGTCCGGGTGCCGGGCCACGACCTCGCCGAGAACCTGCTCGACGTGCTTGACGTACGGGCAGTGGTTGCAGACGAAGGCCACGAGCAGTGGGGCGCCGGCGAGGTCGGCGCTGCGGACGACGGTCCCCGTGAGGTCCGGCAGCTCGAAGGGAGGCATCGGGGTTCCGAGGGGAACCATCTGGGAGTCGACGGCCACGGATCGGCGTCCTTTCGCGCGGAATGTCGTCACCTCGAGCCTAGGCGGGTCACGGACCGCGCGGTGAGGGCAGGACACGACAGCGTCGCGCCGGTGTCCGCCCGACCGGGAGCCGAGAGCGGGGCGCGTCCCGACCGGGTCGGCGGCACCGACCCGCGATCAGGCCCACTCGCCCGGAGTCGGGCAGGAGTCGCGCCCCAGGAGGTGGTCGAGCGGCCCGGTTCCCACCGGCAGGCCGTACTCGTCGTAGTAGTCGAACATGGCCCGCAGCCACGGGTGTTCGGCGGTGTTCTCGACCCGGACGGCGCGGCGCCCCGCCTCGGCGGCGAGCTGCGCGGGAGTCGCCACCCGGGAGGCCAGCTCGTACGTCGCCCCCTCGTGACCCGGCCGGGTGAGGACCGCGGCCGCGGCCTGCGCCACCTCCGTCAGGTCGGCGAAGCCGAAGACGGCGTCGAGGGCGTAGGGCACCTCGAGGTCCCGGGAGAGGTCGAGGTTCTGCAGGTAGGCGCCTGGCTGGAGGATGGTCCAGGTCAGTCCGGATCGGCGGACCAGGTCCTCGGCCCGCGCCTTCCCGAGGTGGTGCGGCATCCGGGGGCAGTAGGGTGCCGCGACCGAGTGGTACACGACCCGGTGCACGCCCGCGGGCGCCATCGCGCCCATGACCTCCCCGACGTACGCCGGCTCGTCCGGGTGCAGGTTGGGCGCGATGAGGTAGACCGCGTCGTGCCCGGCCAGCGCGCCCACGAGGTCCGGCCACTGCGCCCGGCCGACCGACGACGACTCCGCGCCGCGGCGAGCGAGCGCCGCCCGCACCGCGCGTCCGGTCTTCCCGTTCCCCCCGACGACTGCCACCCTCACCCGGACACCCCCCGCACGCGCGGCGTCTCGGCGGGGCACGGAGCGGTCGGACGTCCCATCGCGCGGGAGTCTGTCACCGCCGGGCAGCGAGGTCCAGCGCGCGAGGTGGGGTGGTGGTCGGTCCGGTGGGCCCGTGCCTCCTCGTGCTTGACGAGGGGACCGCGGGTGTTCCCCTGGCGCCGCCGGCGCGGTAGGAAGGAGGGGACGCGACGCAGGGAGGCGATCGTCGTGGCCGGCACCGACGCGTACGGCTGGCAGTCACGGGTGTACGACGGGGCGCTCGAACGGATGAACGCGCCGCTGCGCCGCGTCGCGCGACGACAGGTCAGTCCACCGCCCCACGCGGTGGTGCTCGACGTCGGCTGCGGGACCGGCGCCGCGCTTGCCGAGTACGTCGGCGAGGGCTTCCGGGCCCTCGGCTGCGACACCTCGCCGTCGATGCTCGCGCAGGCCGGGCGGCGGCTGGGGGGCCGCGCCGACCTCAGGCTCGCGGAGGGCCCCGTGGTCCCCTTCGATGACGGGAGTGCCGACCTCGTGCTCCTCTCCCTCATCCTCCACTCGCTCTCGGAGTGGGACGCGCGGACGCTGCTCGAGGACGTCGGCCGGGTCCTGACGCCCGACGGGCGCGCGCTCGTGACGGAGTTCGGCGTCACCGGCCTGCGGGTCCCCCGCGGTGTCGCGATGCGCGGCGTGACGGTGCTCGCCGAGCTGGCCGCCGGTCCGGAGCACGCGCGGAACGGGCGCGCGTTCGTCCGGCGGGGCGGGCTCGCAGCGTTGCTGGAGCCCCGGTGGGCCGTGGAGCAGGAGAAGCACACCGCGGGCGGCAACGTCACCGTCACCGTGCTGGCGAGGCCCTGAGCCGCGCAGCCCGACCGGTCGCTCCTCGTGCCCCGTCCGGCCGGGGGGCTAGCGTGCCGCCATGGAGGCGATCCGCTCCGCCGCCGGTGGATCCGGGCAGCTGGTGCTGCTCACCGGCCCCGCGGGTGCGGGAAAGACGATGCGGGCCACCAGCCTCGCCGACGAGGCCAGGGGGCAGGGGTTCACCGTCGCCTGGGCGGCGGGGGGTCGACCGGGGGCCCCGCCCTTCTGGCCGTGGCTCCAGGTGCTGCGCTCCATCGACCCCGACACAGCCGCGGCGGCACCGCTCCTGCCCGGCGCCGACGGCGAGGCGGCGGCCGGCGACCTGCGGGCGCGCTTCGAGTTGTTCGAGGGCGTGACCGCCCGAGTCGCGGACGCCGCCCGGAAGGCACCCCTGCTCGTCGTTCTCGACGACCTCCAGCACGCCGACGCCGCCTCGCTCCTGCTCGTCCAGCACCTCGCCACCGTCATCCGCTCCCTGCCGATGCTCCTCGTCGCCACCGCGCGCACCGACCTCGAGCCAGCCCTTCCCGAGTGGACCACCGTGTGGGCCGACCTGGTCCGGCGGGGCGAGGTCGTCGGCATCGGTCCGCTCACGGAGGACGACGTCTCACGTCTCCTCCGCGACGCGACGGGCTCGGCCGACCCCGACCTCGTCCGGCGCATCACCGAGCGCACGGGCGGCAATGCGTTGTTCGTCAGCGAGCTGGTGCGCTGGTGCGCCGCGCCGGGTGGCGATGTCGACGACCTGCCCGACACGGTGCGCACGGTCATCGGTGCCCGGGTCGCCGAGCGCAGCCCGGCCTGCCGCCGCGTGCTCTCGGCGGCCGCGACCGTCGGCGTCCGGGCCCGGTTCGGGCTCGTCGTCGACGTCGTCGGCGAGCCGCCGGACGACGTGCTCGCCGCCGTCGACGAGGCGACCACCCACGGACTGCTCGACGCCCACCCCGACGAGGTCACCTTCGCCCACGAGATCGTCCGGGACGCCGTGTACGAGGCCCTGCCCCCGGCGCACCGGGCCCAGTGGCACCGGGTCGTCGCCCAGCGGCTGGCCGCCACCGGTGACGCGGCCGGCGCGGCCCACCACTACCGCCGCGGCGGGCCGGACGTGCGCGCCGCAGCGGGCGAGTGGTTCGTGCGTGCCGGTGAGGAGAGCCTCGGGGTGCTCGCCTACGAGGAGGCCGCGGCGCAGTTCGCGGCGGCGCTCGAGTGCGAGCCGGCGGACCCGGGGCGGGTCAGCCTCCACCTCGGCACCGCGCGCCTGGCGTCCGGCGATGCCGCGGGGGCGCGAGAGGCCCACCTCGCTGCGCTGGCCGCGGCCCGCGAGTCCGATGACGCCGACCTGACCGCCGCGGCAGCGCTCGGGCTGGGGTCGGGACCCGCCGGCTTCGAGGTGCCCCTGTTCGACCGCGAGCAGGTGGCCGGGCTCGAGGACGCCCTCGCCCTCGTCGGCGACGACCGGCCCGCGCTTCGGGCCACCCTGCTCGCCCGGCTCGCGACCGCATCCACCTACGTCGACGACGACGACCGCCGCCGGGCTCTCGCCACCGAGGCGGTCTCCCTGGCGCGACGCGGCGGCGAGGACGCCGCCGTCGCGGTGGCCCTGGCCTCCTACGTCGACCTGGTCTCCGGGCCGGACCACGTCGAGGAGCGCCTCGCGCTCACCTCCGAGATCATCGCCACCGCGCGACGGCTCCGGGACTCCTCGCTCGAGCTCCTCGGACGTCGGCAGCGGATCGTCGCGCGGCTCGAACACGGCGACGTCGCCGGGGCCGCGGACGACCTGCGCGAGTACCGGACGGTCGCCACCGCGCTCGGCCAGCCCGTCTACGCCTGGTACGTGCCGCTGTGGACCGCTGCGCTGGCCTTCGCGCGCGGTGAGCTCGAGGAGGCCACCTCCGCCTCGGCCGAGGCGGAGCGGCTCGGCCGGCGGGCGGGCAGCGGCAACGCGGGGATCCTCGTCACCAGCCACCGCTGGTCCGCAGCCGCCGAGCTGGCCGACCCGACGGCGATGCGTGCCGCGGTGGAGGGGGTCGACTTCGACGACCGGATGGGACCGTGGGTCCCGATCGCGCGCGGCTTCATGCACGCCGTCTGCGGCGAGATCTCGGCAGCGCGGGCGTCGCTGGATGCCGCCGTCTCGCGCCTGCCCGAGCTCCCCCTCGACTCCGAGTGGCTGCCCGCGGTGACGCAGGCGGCCGAGACGGTCCAGCTCGTCGGTGGCCACCCCGTGGCCGGCTGGCTCCACGACGCGCTGGAACCGCACGCGGACCTCTTCGTCGTCGAGGGCATCGGGGCGCTGCTGCGGGGCAGCGTCGAGCGGCACCTCGGCGGGCTGGCCGCGCTCCTCGGGGACCGTCCCGGCTCCGAGCGCCACTTCGAGCGAGCCCTCGAGGCGAACCGTCGGATGGGCGCTCGTCTCCTCGTCGCGCGGACCCTCTACGACGCGGCGACATCCCTCGGGGACGCGGAGCGCCTCGCGCAGGCGCGGGAGCTCTATGCAGAGATGGGCGTGACCCGGCGACTCGAACGCGGGCCTGGACCTTCTCCATCACCGGAGTCGCTGTCGGACAACGAGTTCCGCCGTGAGGGAGACGTGTGGGCGCTGGCCTACCGGGGTCGACGCGCGACGATGCGTGACAGCAAGGGTCTCCGGGATCTCGCGACCCTGCTCGCCCGGCCCGGGCAGCCGGTGCCGGCCGTCGAGCTGGCCGGTGCCCCTGTGGGCGGCGCCGCCGCGCCGTCGGGGCCCGATGACCTGCACACCGGAGGCGACCTCGGTGAGGTCATCGACGAACAGGCCCGGCAGGCCTACCGCGAGCGGCTGCGGGTGCTCGAGGAGGAGGCCGCCGAGGCGGACGCCCTCGGCGACGCGGCGCGCTCGGAGCGGGTCGCCGCCGAACGTGACGCGCTCGTCGAGCAGCTGAGCGCCGCCATCGGCCTCGGCGGACGCCCGCGGCGCACCGGGAGCACCGTCGAGCGGGCCCGCAGCACGGTGACCGCCCGCATCCGCGACAGCATCCGCCGCCTCGAGACCGTCCACCCCGAGCTCGGCCGGCACCTCACGGCCTCGGTGCGGACCGGGACGCTCTGCTCCTACGAGCCGGAGCGTCCCGTGAGGTGGCGCCTCACACCGTGAGGTCGGATCTCACGCCTTGTAGGTGTACGCACCTCCCACGAAAGGGGCATCCGAATGTACCTCGGCCACTACGCCTTCGACGGCGACCCCACCCTCCTCGAGGCGGCCTACCGCCGGCTCGCCGCCAACATCCCGCCGGAGAACCTCGAGCTGCACGTGGTCGTCGTCCGTCCCGGCGGCCTCGACATCTTCGACGCCTGTCCCGACGAGGCGACCTTCGCCTCGTTCCACACCGACGAGGAGTTCCGGTCGCTGCGCGAGTCCTCCGGCCTCCCGGAGCCGCGGGTCACCGGGCTCGGTGAGGTCGTGACCGCAGCCATCAAGGCGCCCGTCGGCTGAGCCGGGCCGGGCCCCGGGCGGTCCGTACGGCGTGCGACTGCGCACCGTACGGACCGCGGTGCTGCCTCGTCCCGCTCGAGGACCGCTCGCGCCCGGGAGGCACCGGGGGGTGACACGACGGACCGCCACCAGCGATGATGCCGTGATGCGCGGACCGCAGGGGGTTCGGGCGGCTCTCTCCACGCTGGTGGGGACGGTGCTCGCCATCCTCGGGTGCGCCTCCGCCGTCGCCGCCGACACCACACCGTCACCTTCGGCCACATCAACCTCGTCGGCCTCACCGCCCGTCCTGGCACCCTCGCCGGGGTCGAGCGGCCCGAGCGCCGCGGAGGTCGCCCGGGCCCGCGCGGCCGCGGCGGGCGCCGCCGCGGAGGTGGCGAGCCTGACCACGAGGCTCGACGCGGCCGAGAGGCGCCTCGAGGAGCTCCAGGTACAGGTGGCGCAGGCGGTCACCGCCGACGAGGAGGCCCAACAGCGGCTGGCCGACGCCGAGGCCGCAGCCCGGGCTGCGGCCATCGACCTGGCCACCGCCCGGGCGACCCACCGCTCCGCGGACGACGCGGTCGCCGGCGAGGCCGCCCAGATGTACATGGGTGGCGGCTCGCTCCAGGACCTCACGACGCTGCTGCTCGCGCGGCCGACCGCCATGTCCGACCTGGCGCTGGTCCTCGAGGAGCGCGCGGGCCGCGCCAGGAACGCGCTGGATGTCGCCGCAGCGGCCGAGGCGGAAGCGACCCTGCGGCGCGACCGGCTCCGCGTCGCCAGGAGCGACCGCGAGGTCGCCGCCCGAGCGGCTCGCGAGGCACGGGACACGGTCGAGGCGGCGGCAGCGAGTGCGAGCACCGAGGCGGCTGTACTGAGCCAGGAGCTGGAGCAGCTGTCCGCCCGGCTCGACGTCCTCGAGGAGGGGGCGGAGAGCCTCGCCGTGCAGCGCGACGCGGCCGCCGGGCCGGCCGGCGGAGACCTCCTCGGCATCCAGGGCACCGACGCCCTCGGCGCCGGACCCCGCGACGCTCAGCGCATCGCCCTCGCCGAGATGGCCGGCTTCGGGTGGGACCAGGACGCCGAGTTCACCTGCCTGCTGACGTTGTGGCAGAACGAGTCGGGGTGGAGCTGGAGCGCGACCAACCCGTCGTCGGGTGCCTACGGCATCCCCCAGGCGCTTCCCGGCTGGAAGATGGCGAGCGCGGGCGAGGACTGGCTCACCAACCCGGCGACCCAGATCGCCTGGGGCATGGGCTACATCCGGACCGTCTACGGCAGCCCCTGCGAGGCGCTCGCCGCGTTCGACTCCCGCTCACCGCACTGGTACTGACCGACGCCCCCGGTCGAGGATCGGGGCCGCCTCTCTGCGTCGCGACGGCAGGGTAGGGCGCGTCGTCAGGGGATGGCGGTCGTGGACCTTCCGCGAGTACCGGGCGAAGGCACGGGGCGCCAGCACGGGCAGGAGAAGGGGGGGTGAGGGCTGCGCGGAGGTTGCTGAAGGCGCCGACGGGGTCATCGGAGAACATGAGCCCGAACTGGGCGAGCAGGACGTCGTGGGCCGCCCCGGGGAATGGGTGGGCCTGCGCGTCCGCGACGACGAACTCGGCGTTGGCCGCCCCGGCGGAACGGGCCCGACCGGCGGCCTCGCCGTGGGATCAGTCGCCGGCGGGCTCGCGCTGTGCACCCCGCCACACGAGGAGCACCGCGGTGGCGATGATCGCCAGGGGGCCGAACCAGATGGCCGGGATCCCCGCCTGGACGAGCCCCCAGGTGCCTCCGACGAGGACGAGCACGCCGGCCGCTCCGACCCAGTCGTCCCCGATGATGAATCCGTACCAGAACCGCCCGAAGGCGATGGTCCACTGCCAGAGCTTGTTCATCGTCCTGCTCCCCTTCCGGTCGCCACCTGCTGGTCGACCTGCGGCTCGTCCTGTGTGCTGTCGTCCTGCTCGGATCCCCCCCGCCCCTGGCCCAGCCCGTGCCGCGCCCACCACGCGAGCGCGACGGTCGTCGCGAGGAACACGAGGTAGAGCCACAGCAGGCTGAGCTTCTCGCCGGGCCACTGGACACCGAGCCCGTCCATGGCCCAGAAGGTGCCGAACGTCGAGAGCAGCCCACCGACGCCGAACTTCAGGGCGTGCCCGGGCACCTTCTCCAGCCACCCCTTGGCAAGGAGTCCGATCGTCCCGATGACGACGAAGGCGGCCGCCGCCCCCACGTAGGCCTGGGACCAGTTCCCGCCACCGGCACCGAAGGCGATGACGATGAAGGCGACCTCGAGGCCCTCCAGCAGCACGCCCTTGAAGGCGAGCAGCCAGGCGGTCCAGTCGAGGATGCCCGTGGAGTCGCCGTCGTCACCGGCGTCCGCACCCTCCTCGTCCTCCTCACCGCCGGTGAAGCCCTTCGCCGCGACGCCGAGGACTCCCTTGGTCAGCCACTGGAGACCGAAGGTGAGGAGCAGGGACCCGATGACGACGCGCAGCGGGTTGATCGGGACGTACTGGAGCGCTCGACCCAGCCCGAACACGATGGCCGCCAGCACGGCAAGGCCGGATCCTGCTCCCACGACGGTGGACCTCCAGCCACGGGCGGCTCCGACGCCGACGACGATGATGACCATCTCGACGACCTCGACGGAGCACGCGATGAATGCGGCGACGGCCACGGGACCGAACAGCTGTGTCATGAGACCTTCCTCGATGTCGACGAGACGTTCTCCGGTCGGTTGACCAAGGAGGGTGGTGCCGTCGGCCCCCGGCGAGAGGAACACCGTGCGTGGAGGGGCGATGACGGGGACTCGGCCCGGGTCAGGCGGTCGGCCACCCTCTCCCTCTGTGACTACCCGAGGCCCCCGGGAGGAAACGGCATCACGGCTCGGGGCGCGGTGATCCCAGCCAAGTCACAGGCTGCTGACAGGCTGACCTCAGGGGGCTCCGCCGGGAAGCACCATCCGAACGGCCCGCGCCCGGACTCGGGGGGTCAGCCGGTGCAGGACACGTTCTCGTCGTACGGGTGGCCGAACCACTGGGCGAGGGTCATGACCCCGCCGGTGAAGGCGGCATCCGCGCAGTTGGCCTCCGCGGAGGACTGGCGGCGCGCCCCCGCGATCCACACCGGGAGACCGTCGAGGTTGCCGGCGTCGGTGCCGGTCGGCGTACCGGTGATCTGGGCCCACTGGTAGGCGGTGGAGTAGATGCCGACGGGCGCCGAGCCGGTCGCGCGCAGCGCGTCGACCATGCCGTTGAGGTCGGCGATGTTCATGGCAGTGTCGCTCTGCCAGCTGTTGGCGGTCTCGACGTCCAGCCAGACCGGCTGCGCCGCGAGGGCGCCTCCCGCGGTGACGCGGCTGAAGTAGGGAGCGTCACCCAGCACGCCCTGCTCCGGCATCCCGGCGACCATGTCGTAGCCGTAGACGTAGGCGCACGCAGGACTGTTCGCGCCCGGTCCGGAGCTGCCGGACTCGTAACCGCAGTAGCCGTACGGGTTCGACCGGTCACCGTAGGCGCCAGGCTGCGCAGGGGACGGCCAGTCGGCCACGCCGTTGCCGGGGTCGGCAGTGTTGAGATAGGTCTGGGCGACCGGCTGGCTCGTTCCACCCTGAAGTGCCTCTGCATACGCGAACTGCGCTGCGAGACAGGTGTTGTAGATGTTGGCGAGTCCACCGTTGACGCCCACGACGGCGAACGCCTCGTCCGTCGGAAGGGTGTCTCCGCACTGGGGGTACGAGACGTCGATGCCGGTGGTGGGCGTGGCGGTGCCGCCGCCCCCGCCGCCCCCGTGGCCACCGCCGGACCCGCCGCCGCCCGGGTGGGGGTTCGCCGCCCACGCCTGCCCTCCGCCGAGGAGCGCCCCCACGGTGCACGCGACGACAGCAACGGTCCGCAGCCCCAGTGACCTCATGTCTGCGGACATGTAGACCCCTGGTCTGGACGTCGCCGGCGACGCCGGAGGTTGTCCCGGGATGAGAGATCGCAGTCCCGTGCCGTCCCACGCCGGAGCGAGGGCTCGCGAGCTCATCGTGCGACGGGAGGTCCTGCGGCGGTGGTGAGGTCGGCCTCCAGCGCCTCGACGAGGAGGGACATGAGCGCCTCGAGCTGCACGTCGGCCGAGGAGTCGATCTCCTCGTCGGAGCCGTCCAGGGCCCGCGCCGCGAGTCCGGCCTTGTCGTCGATGAGCTCGGCGATCTTCGGGTCGATGGTCTGGGTGGCGATGACCCGCCACGCGGTGACCGGCTCGGTCTGGCCGATCCGGTGCACGCGGTCGATCGCCTGGGTCTGCTCCGCGGAGGTCCACGACAGCTCCGCCAGGACGACGTTCGAGGCGACCTGGAGGTTGAGCCCGACCCCGGCCGCGGTGAGCGAGCACACGACGACGGCGACCTCGGGGTCGGTGAGGAACGCCTCGATGTTGGCCTTGCGCGCCTTCGGGGTCTGCTCGCCGCGGATCGACGCGTAGCCGAGGCCTCGCTTGGCGAAGGTCTGCTCCGCGGCATCCATGACGTCGACGTGCTTGGCGAAGAACACCACCTTGCCGACGTTGCGCGCGAGCTGGGCCGCGTAGTCGGCGGCGAGCACCGCCTTGGCCTGTCCGATCCGGCGCATCACGGCGAACACGTTGTCGCCGCCGGTGGCGGAGCCGGCGTTCTTGCGCTCCGACGCGGCGACCCGGCGGACCAGGCCGTGATCGATCCCCTCGAGCGGCGTGGGGTCCTTGCGCGCGGCGAGGGCGGCCTCGTAGCGGGCGACGAGGCGGCGGGCCAGCTCCTGCTCCGCAGCCCGGATCGACCGGGTGGCCTCGTCGTCGAGCTCGACCGGGAGGTCGGCGATGCGGCGGGCGGGGATGTCGGAGGCGACGTCGACCTTGCGACGCCGGACGATGCCGAGGTCGATGACGCTCTTGCGCGCCGCCGCGTAGAAGCCTCGGTCAGGAGGCGTCAGGCCGGTCTCCTCGAGGGCCGCCATGAGGGCGTTCAGGGGCCCCTTGTCGTCGATCCAGCCGAGGAACTGCCAGATGGCCCGGAAGTCCTCGATGTCGTTGATCAGCGGCGTGCCGGTGAGCGCCATGAGGAGCGCGTTCGGGCGGCGGACGCGGATGCGCTCGGAGAGGGCCAGCACGTGCTGCGAGCGCTGCGAGGACTTGTTCTTGATGAAGTGCGCCTCGTCGACGACCATGCTGCGGAAGCCGCGGTCGCCGAGCCAGCCGACGTGGCGGTCGAGGATGTCGTAGTTGACGACGACGATGTCGGCGAACCCGTCGACCGTCTCACCGTCACCGTGGACCACGGTGGCCGCCCGGTTCGGGGTCCACAGCTCGGCCTCGTGCGCCCAGTTCGCCTTGACGACGTTCGGGACCACCGCGAGGAGCGGGAAGGCGTCGGCCGCGTCCGCGGCGAGCAGCGCCTGGGCGGTCTTGCCCAGGCCCGGCTCGTCCGCGAGCAGGAAGGTCCGGTGGCCGGCCGCCGCAGCCGCCACGACCTGCGCCTGGTGGTGCATGAGCTCGAGCCCCCGGATGCCGTGCGGCACCTCGTCCGGCTCGGGCAACGGCATGCAGGTGGCGTCGCCGCCGTACTCGAAGGCGCGGAACAGGGGCGTCAGCAGCTCCCAGCCGACGAGCCGGTTGGTGGTCGGGCGGGGGGAGCGGACCGCCGAGAGGTCCGGGGGCAGGAACGGGTTGGCCAGCTGCTGGGCCTTGACCGTCTGCGGGATGACGCGCCGCGTCGCGCGGGAGGACTCGGGCTCGGGCTCCGGCTCGGGCTCGGGTTCCGGCTCGGGCTCGCGCCCGGCCGCACGGAGCATGTCGTTCTTCAGCTCCTGCGCGGCGCGGGAGACGACGGCGTCCTCGGCCACGAGCTTCAGCAGCGAGGTGTCACGGACCGCGGTCTTGGCCAGGATCGTGGCGATGCCGTCGAGCCGGGTCAGCACGCCGGTGCGCTCGGCCTCGGACACCGACGCGTCGCCCTTGACGCGGGCGCGTTCGTCCCGAACCAGGAGGGCGACGACCTGGTAGGTCGTCCGGTCGCGCGGGCGCACCTTGCCCCGCTGCGCCGCGGCCTCGACCGCCCGGGCGGCCTTGGCGAGGACGGGGATGATCCCGCCCTCGTCCCGGGCGCGGGAACGCCCCCGGTCGCGCTGCGGTGTGCGCGGCGCACCGGTGCGGCGCGAAGTTCGCTGTGCCACACAGATCCTTCGTGAGTCGGACATGGCGAGGGAGCCACGTCGGCGCCCGATCCGCCATGCCTGGGGCGGCGCGGCACGCGCGCCGCCAGCGCCGTTCGCGGACCGAGCCGGACGATGCCGGGGACCTGCCCCGGCCCCCTGTCGCTGACGCGTCCTCGTCACGGGACGAGGCGCACGCCCCAGCGTACGCGCTCCAGCACGCCGACGGATACCGGTCTCCCACGAATGGGGCCCCGAGGGCGAGGGCTGCCCGGGGTCGGGGACCGACGTCAGTGCTGCGAACCGACGTGCTCGACGGAGACGCGGCCGGCCTCGACGCGCCAGCGCTGGTCGAGCCGGACGGTGTCGAGCAGCCGCCGGTCGTGCGTGACGAGCAGCAGCGTCCCGTCGTAGGCCTCGAGGGCCGCCTCGAGCTGCTCGATGGCCGGCAGGTCGAGGTGGTTCGTGGGCTCGTCGAGGACGAGGAGGTTGACCCCCCGCGCCTGGAGCAACGCCATCGCCGCGCGCGTCCTCTCGCCCGGCGAGAGCCGGGCGACGGTGCTGGTGACCTGGTCGGCCTTGAGCCCGAACTTCGCGAGCAGGGTCCGGACGTCCGCGGGCGGCATCTGCGGCATCGCTGCCTCGAACGCGGCGCCGAGGGAGAGGTCCTCCGCCAGCCCGGTGCGCGCCTGGTCGATCTCGCCGACCGCCACCGACGCACCGAGGCCGGCGCGCCCGGCGTCGGGGGCGAGACGCCCGGTGAGCAGCCTGAGCAGGGTCGTCTTGCCGGCGCCGTTGGGGCCGGTGACCCCGATCCGGTCGCCGGCGCTGACCTGGAGCGATGCCGGGCCGAACGTGAACCCGCCGAGGTGCGCGGTGGCCTCGGCGAGGGTGGCGACCACCGAGCTGGACCGGGGCGCGCTGCCGATCGAGAAGCGCAGACTCCACTCCTTGCGCGGCTCCTCGACCTCCTCGAGACGGGCGATCCGCGACTCCATCTGGCGAACCTTCCGGGCCTGCTTCTCGGAGGACTCCACCTGCGCCCTGCGACGGATCTTGTCGTTGTCGGGTGCCTTCCTGACGGCGTTGCGGACGCCCTGGGAGCTCCACTCGCGCTGGACCCGGGCGCGCCGGACGAGGTCGGCCCTGGTCTCGGCGAACTCCTCGTACGCCTCCCGGGCGTGCCGGCGGGCAACGGCCCGCTCGTCGAGGAACGCGTCGTAGCCGCCGTCGTACACCCCGACCCGGCCCTGGGCGAGGTCGAGCTCGACCACCCGGGTCACGACGCGGGAGAGGAACTCGCGGTCGTGGGAGACCAGCACCATACCGGCCCGCAGGCCACGCACGAACGACTCGAGGCGCTCCAGCCCGGGGAGGTCCAGGTCGTTGGTGGGCTCGTCGAGCAGGACGATGTCGAAGCGGCTGAGGAGCAGCGCGGCGAGGGCGGCGCGCGCGGCCTGCCCGCCCGAGAGGGACGTCATCAGGGCGTCGGGGTCGACGTCGAGCCCGAGGTCGGCGAGCACCGGTGGGAGCCGTTCGTCGAGGTCGGGCGCACCGCTGGCCTGCCACCGGTCGAGGCTGTGTGCGTACGCGTCCTCAGCCGGCGGCGAGTGGTCGCCGGCACCGAGCGCGGCCGCGGCCTGCTCCATCGCGGCGGTGGCGTCGGCGACGCCGGTGCGGCGGGCCACGTAGTGGGCCACGGTCTCCCCCGCGAGGCGCTCGTGCTCCTGCGGGAGCCAGCCGACGAAGGCGTCACGAGGCGCCGTCGTCACGGAGCCCTCGAGCGGGTCGAGATCTCCGGCGAGGATGCGCAGGAGGGTGGTCTTCCCCGCGCCGTTGGCGCCGACGACCCCGACCACATCCCCGGGTGCGACGGTCAGGTCGAGGGCCTCGAAGAGGGCCCGGTGAGCGTGGCCTCCCGCCAGGTCCTTGACGACGAGGTCGGCGCTCATGAGGTGATCGTAGGTGCCCGGTCCCGGGTGTCCCGGTCCGTCACACTCGGGACCGGCCATCCGTCGGTCAGGGTGGGAACCACAGCGGGACGGACGGGCGTCCGGGCCGGGGACCGACCCGGCGACCGGACGCCGCGGAGGAAGAGGAGCGGATGGACCTGAGCGAGCAGTTCGAGGCGGAACGGCCGCGGCTGGTGCGGGTCGCCGCCGGCATCCTCGGTGACCGGCACGAGGCCGAGGACGTCGTCCAGCTCGCCTGGCTGCGCCTGCAGGGTGCCGACCCGGACGCGATCCGGGTCCTCCCGGCCTGGCTGACGACGGTGACGACGCGCCTGTGCCTCGACCGCCTCCGGGTGCGGACGCCGGAGCCCGTCGACCCCACGGCACCCGGGACGGAGGACGCGGTGTCGGGGAGCGCCGTGGACCCGTTCGAGGAGGTTGCCCTCGCGGACACCGTCGGGGTCGCGCTCAACGTCGTCCTCGAGCACCTGTCGCCGAGCGAGCGGGTCGCGTTCATCCTGCACGACACCTTCGGTGTCGAGTTCGCCACCGTCGCGCAGGTCCTCGACAGCTCTCCGGCTGCCGCCCGGAAGCTCGCCTCGCGTGCCCGCGCCAAGATCGGGTCGCGGCTGCCTGACGGACCCGCGGCCGACTGGGACGTCGTCGACGCCTTCCTCGACGCGGCCAGGGGCGGCGACTTCGCCCGCCTCCTCCATCTCCTGGCGCCCGAGGTCGTCGTCACAGCCGACGCCCACGCAATCACGGCGGGCACGCCGCAGCGCCTCGAGGGCCGCGATGCGGTGGCGTCGATGTTCGACGGCGCCGCGAGGGCGGCGCTGCCCGTCTTCGTCGAGGGTCGCCCCGGGGCGGCGTGGTTCCACCGGGGAGCCGCGCGGGTCGCCTTCGACTTCACGGTGCAGGGAGGTCGCGTCACCCGTATCGTCTTCCGGGCCGCGCCCGAGGTCATCTCCACGGTCACCCGGCGACGTGGAGGTGAACCCGCGGAACAGTCCGCGGACCGGGCGTCACATCCGAGCCGCGGCGCACGTCAGGACAGTGACGGACCGGATCCCAGCCGAGGAGGCCCACCATGAAGGCGTTCGCCGGGCTCCCCGAGGGCTGCCCGGTACGGACCGGGCAGGACCGCGCCGGAACTCATCCTCCGACGAGACCAGACCATCCGCACTGCCGAGACAGGAGAGACCCGTGGCCGAACGGAAGCGATCACCCAAGGGAGCGAGAGGGCTCAGCGCCGACGAGCGCGCGGCCGTGAAGGAGGCCGTGGCCGAGACCCGACGGACCAAGGCCGGCAAGAACACCGAGCAGGACGTCCTCGACGCCATCGCGGCGATGGACGGCTCCGACCGCGCCATCGCCGAGGGCCTGCACGCGCTCGTCACGCGGGTCGCCCCCGACCTCACCCCGCGGACCTGGTACGGGTTCCCGGCCTATGCGCGGGACGGGAAGGTGCTGTTCTTCTGGCAGTTCGCCGCGAAGTTCAAGACCCGCTACGGCCACCTCGGCTTCCAGGACGGGGCGGCCCTCGACGACGGCGCGATGTGGCCGACCGCCTACGCGATCACCGAGTGGAACCCGGCGATCGAGCGGGAGGTCGAGACGCTGATCCGCCGCGCCGTCGGGGGCTGACGGACCTCGCCGTCGGGCAGCATCGCGAGCGCGGGTGCCGCCCGCGGCGGTACCGGCGTTGGAGGGTTGCTGACGACCAGTCCGTTACCCCATCTGAGCAGGGGGTGGAGGACGACCCGGGGTGGCACACGGACGGGGCCACGCTACGGTTGCGAGGTCGTCCTCGGCCCAGGAGGTCCACGCATGGCCATCCCGCCCGCACCTGCTGGCTACACGCGCTTCCTCATGAAGAGCAAGTTCGGTGCCGGCCGTGACTTCCGCGTCCTCGACCCGGGAACCGACGAGGAGCTCTTCTTCGTCGACGGCAAGATCGGCACCCGGCCCAAGGCCGACATCAAGGACATGGACGGCAACATCCTCTACCGGGTGCGTGGCAAGCTGCTCGGCATCCCGAAGCGGATCGAGGTGACGGAGGCCTCGGGAGCAGAGTTCGCCCACCTCCACGCCCAGGCCTTCAAGTTCGTCAAGGACAAGATCGACGTCAACCTGGCCACCGGCGAGGAGTGGCTGCTCGAGGGCAACCTCATCGAGAAGGACTACAGCGTCAACGACAGCAACGGTCGCCACGTCGTGCAGATCACCCAGAAGTGGGTCCAGATCCGCGACCAGTACATCATCGACGTGGCCGACGGCGTTCCCCCCGCGGCTGCCTTCGCCCTCGTCTGGGCCGTGGACCGCTGGGTCGAGCGGGACTGAGACCGTGCGTGGCGTGTCGTCACCACCAGAGTGTCGGTAACGGGGGCCCGGCGCCGTGGGCGACCGTCGCCGACGGCTCCCCGCAGCAGCCTTGGGCACCGTCCCCCGGACGACGCATCGGGATGCCGGAGCCGGTGGAGGGTTCTGGGCGGGACGTGTCCCGCGCCGGACGGCGTCCGCGCGACCACTGTCGCCCCGGTCACCGGGTACCACCTCGGGGCGCCGGGCATGGGTGGCTCACTTGCTCGGCCCGGGCGCGGGTCCCGGTCGACGCGCTCGCCGGGGCTCACGGGGCATCGGGTCAAGGGCCGGAGAGCCACAGGCCGAGTGACGCCGCAGCCAGGCTCAGCACGACCATGAGGAGTGCGTGGAACAGCGCCGTGCCGCCGCGGCCCCCGCGTGCCAGGCGGACCGCCTCGACGCTGGCGGTGCTGAACGTCGTGTAGCCGCCGAGGAACCCGGTGCCGAGCACGGTCGTCACGGCGCCGCCGCCGTCGTGCCGCATCGCCCAGCCGGTGAGCATCCCGAGGACGAGGGATCCGGTGACGTTGACCACGACCGTGCCCGTGGGCATCGTGGCACGCAGTCGGGTGGCGACCCAGCTGTCGACGAGGAAGCGCGTCGCGGCGCCGAGGCCGCCCGCGACGGCGAGGAGGAGGACGGTCATTCGGCCGCTCCCAGCCGTCGGCGCCCGACCCCTCGCAGCAGGCGGCTCACGAGGACCGTGCCGGCGAGGGCCGCGAGGAAACCCAGGGAGAGGCTCGCGGCGTCGTATCCGAACGCGGTGAGGAACCGGTCGTCGCGGCCGAGGGTGGCGGTCTCGACGACGAACGTGCTGTACGTCGTGTAGCCGCCGAGCAGACCGGTCCCTGCACCGAGGCGCACCGCGCGCCGCCACCCGTCGTCCGGCCCGAGGACGGCGAGCGCCTCGAGCAGGGCGGCGAGCACGAGCGCCCCGGTCACGTTGATCCAGAACGTCGTCCACGGCCACGTCCCGGGCGCCGCGGGATGGGCGGTCTCCAGGGACCAGCGCACCGTGGTCCCCACGGCGCCCCCGACCGCGACGAGGACCAGGGTCGCGGGACGGCCGAGGGGCCGGCGCACGGCATCCGGGTCGGTCGGTGGGTGGGGGCGGGGCATCACTGCCACGGCGTCCTCGCGTGCCAGTCGACGACGCGCAGTGGCACGACGAGGACGGGGCGGTGCTGGTGGTGGGACAGCCGCGCGGCGACCGATCCGTCCATGAAGTCGTGCCACCGGCTCGAGGCCCCCGGGGTGTGGGTCCCGACGACGATCGCCGAGGCGTCGACCGCGCGCGCGAGGTGCGTCAACGCCCGGTCGGCACGCCCGGCGAGGTAGCGGACGTGCCACCCGACCTCGGCGTCGACGAGGACCTCCTCGAGGAAGGCCCGGATCTGGGTGTCGCGCTCCCGCCACGAGTCGTCGACGGCGTCCGGGTCGACCTCGGCGTGGCGGACGGTCCCGTCGGGGTACTCCTCGACCGTGATCCGGCCCGGGTCGGCGTACCCGAAGTACAGCTCGACGCCGAGGGCGGCCGCCCACGCCGCCGCGGTGAGGGCGACGAGCTCGGGCTGGCCCGGGACCACACCGACGACGATCGGGTGGCCGGCGAACGGCGTGAGCCGGGACGGGTGGGGCTGCGGCGGCTGGCGGGACGGCACGGGTGGCTCCCTCTCCTCGGTGGGCAGGGAGTCCCGCCCGGTGTCATCGCTCGGGCAGGAACCATCAGCCGGTCTCGGCGGTTCGGGCCCGTCACCGGGACCCAGGCGGGATCCATCGCCGTGGACCAGCGTAGCCCGCCTTCGCGATCACCGAGCGGAACCCGGCGATCGAGCGGGAGGACGAGACGATGAGCCGCCGTGCCGTCGGGGTCGACGTGGGGTGACCTTGCTAACGGTCGGCCGCCGGGCCGCCCGCGTGTGCCTAGCGTCGAGGTGAAGGGAGCAACGGAGCAGCTGTCACCCCCGCCCGGCACCAGGGCCCCCGAGTGGTCGGCACCCAGACGGTGTCCGGGAGGCGCATCGGGTGGACGTCGTCCCCGACGACCTCGCGCACCCGACCGCGCGAACCGGGCACCTCGTGAACGGGATCCAGGCGATGAGCCTGCGCGCGGGCGCCGACCGGGTCCCGCACAGAGGAGAGCACGATGAGCACGCCCACGCGCGACGAGCGTTCCGACCTCCGGGCAGCGACGGTGGCGCCCGCAGCCGGTCCGGCCGGGAGCCGGTGGCCGCGCGTCCTCCGCGACGACCGCCGGGTCGCCGCGGTCGTCGCGGTCGGGGCTGCGGCGGTGTGGGGGCTGGCGGCCGGGTGGTGGACCCCCCGGGGGCCGCTGACCTCGGGAGCCGGGATCCTGACGATCATCATCAGTCTCGCCGTGGGGGCTGCGGCCGGGCTCCTCCTACGGAGCCGGTGGGCGATCATCCTCGCGCCGGTGACCTTCCTCGTGGTCTTCGAACTGAGCCGGCTGCGGGTGGACGGCCCGATGGTCGACGGCGTCCACGCCAGCTTCTACGGGGCCATTGCCCTGGTCACCGGTCGCGGCTTCCAGGGCCTGGTGACCCTGGTGCCGATGGCCCTCGGCGCGGCCGTGGGCGTCGCTCGGGCCCGAGCCCGCCGAGCCGACCCCGGGTCGGGGCCCCGCCCCAGCAGGTGGCTGCGGCGCTCGGGCGCTGCGCTCGTGGGACTGGCCCTGGTCGCCCTGACCGTCGGGCTCGCGAGGCCGGCGGCGACGGCACCGATCACCGGCGCGGACGGCGAACCACTCCCCGGGTCGGTGGCCGAGCTGACCACCGTCCGGGTCGGCGGGCACGACCTCGGCGTGATGATCCGCGGAGCCAGCGCCGACAACCCGGTCCTGCTGTTCCTGGCCGGCGGGCCGGGCGGCTCCGAGCTCGGCGCGATGCGACGCCACCTGCCTGAGCTCGAGGAGCACTTCACGGTCGTGACGTGGGACCAGCGCGGAGCCGGCACCTCCTACCCCGAGCTGGACCCGACCGACACGGTCACCCTCGGGGGCTACGTCTCAGACACCATCGAGCTGACCGGCTACCTGCGCGAGCGGTTCGACGCGGACCGGATCTACCTGCTCGGGCAGTCGTGGGGCACGACGCTCGGGGTCCTCGCCGTCCAGCAGCGACCCGACCTCTACCGGGCGTTCATCGGCACCGGCCAGATGGTCAGCCAACGCACCACCGACCGGATCTTCTACGACGACACCCTCGCCTGGGCGCAACGGACCGGCAACGAGTCCCTCCTCTCCGAGCTGCGGGCGGCCGGGCCGCCCCCCTACGAGACGATGTTCCCGTACGAGACGGCGCTGTCCCACGAGGACGACGTCTACCCCTACGACCACAGCGGCAACTCCGAGGGCGCCGGTCAGATGTCGGAGAACCTGCTCGTTCCCGAGTACACCCTCATCGACCAGGTCCACGTCCTCGGCGCCTTCATGGACACCTTCGCCGCTCTCTACCCGCAGCTGCAGGACATCGACTTCCGCGACAGCGCCGTCCGCTTCGAGACCCCGATGTACTTCGTCCAGGGCGCCCACGAGGCCGGCGGACGTGCCCGGGTCTTCGACGAGTGGTACCCGATGATCACGGCGCCCATCAAGGACCTGGCCGTCCTCGACACCTCCGGGCACCGGCCACTGTTCGAGCAGCCCGACGAGTTCGTCGACTACATGGTCGGTACCGTCCTCGCCGGGACGGCCCCGCCATCATGAGTCCTGTGCGCGACGCTCCACCACCGGCCGCCGGTGCTGCGCGAGGCTGCCGAGCCGTGGACCGCGCAGCCCGCGTCCAAGGACCTCTCCGACCCCGCCCATCGATCCCCCGAGGAGAAGACCATGACGCCCGAGGAGTTACTGCACCGCGCAAGTGAGCAGCTGAGCATCCGCCGAGTGTTCGGCGAGCCGATCGAGCACGACGGTGTCGTCATCGTGCCGGTCTCCGTGGCCGTCGGCGGCGGGGGCGGCGGCAGCGGCCCGGACGAGCAGGGCAGCGGCGGCGGCGTTGGCGGTGTGGTCCGGGCCATCGGGGTCTACGCGATCAACAACCGCGAGGTCCGCTTCATCCCCGCGGTCGACACGACGGCGCTCGCCGTCGTGGGGCTCGCCGCGCTCGGCCTGCTGCTGCGGGCGAGGCGACGCCACCGCGGGTGAGCCGCGTCGAGGGATGTCCGGCTCGAGCACCACGTGATGCGGGTGTGCCTCGACGGTTCGTCGGGGATCCGTGCGGCGAGTGTGACCGCCGCCCTATGGCACGTGGCGACGACGGAGGACACTCGAAGGAAGCCGTGGACGGAGAGAGGCCCGGCTGTCGGGTCGGACGCCACGGCGGCCTGAGGAGGAGGTCACGATGTCGATCACTCCCGAGGAGCAGGCACGACGAGCCAAGAACCTCACCGACCTGATGTGGCACGTCGGTGCCTTCCTCATCATCAACGCGTTCTTCTGGATCCTCGATGCGATGCTCGGTCAAGCCGGCATCCAGTGGGCGTACTGGATCACGCTGTTCTGGGGCTTCGCGCTGGCGTTCCATGTCCTGACCTACATCGTGGTGGGCCGGCGTTCCGCCGGCGCCTCCAGCACCCGCCACGTGACGCACTAGCGACGACACCCGCCGGCCCCCTTGGTGGACGCGCCGCACGCCCGGTCCCGGATACCGAGGAGCATCCGCCGCTCCATCGCCAGCTCGAGGACCTCGAGGGCGAGGCCGTAGGGCAGCGCCAGTCCGGCGGGAAGTCGCAGGTCGACCCGGGTTCGGGTGAGCAGGCGGGTCGAGGCCGGCCCGATCGGCCTCAGCTCGAACGCCCAGGAGGCGTCCAACAGCCAGCTCGGGCCCGCCGTCCCGGGCTGGGGCGGACGCCCGGTGAACGGATGGACTCGCATCCGCAGGACCAGTCGATCCGGGGCTGCCACCTCCGCCACGGTGAACCCGTAGAAGTCGGGACCGGGCGCCACCGGGACCCGGTCCCCCGTCTCGAGGTGCTGGTGCTCGGACAGGATGCGGTCGGCGCTGCGAATGTCGAGACCGGCCCGGTTCTCGAGCCAGTCGTAGCTGTAGAAGCCGCCCCGGCCCTGCCCGAGCTGTGCCAGCCACGGGAAGACCTCCTCGGGCGGTGCCGCGATGGTGATCGCCCGGGTCGTCACCAGCTCGGGGTCGCGGACCAGGGCGTCGCCCGGTAGTGGGCTGAGGACCTCGTCACGGGTGGCTCCCCAGTGGGCTGCCCGGGTTCGGGCACGGACCACCAGCGGCGCAGCCACCACCGCCGCCGCGAGGGCGGCACGCCGAACGTTGCCCCGCATCGCTACGTCACCGCGGGGTCATGGGCCCGGTCGACGGGCTCGGCGTCGCGGACGACCTGCCCGGGCCGGGTCGGCACGCGGAGGTGGCTCGTGTCGAAGCCCTTCACGAGGAGCCAGACGGCGAAGACCATCTCCTGCAGGGCGATCGGCGCGGCCCAGACGAACTGGACGCCGAGCGAGGACTCCACCCCGTACATCTCGAGCACGGCGCGCGCAAGGAGCAGCACCGCGCCGAGCAGGCCCCATCCGGACAGCCAACGGGGCACCAGCCGGGACTGCAGGAGCAGCACGCCCAGCACGACCGCGCTCACGCCGAAGACGAACATCGTCCCGACGAAGTAGGCCCAGTCACGGGTCGCGAGCAGCGTGGCCGACGCCGCCTCGGTGTTGACCGCGATGAGGGCGGTCGAGGTGGCGAGCAGGACGAACCCGCCTTCGACGGTGCGCAGCGCGGCGTACCCGAGGGCGGTCCCCTCGTGTTGACGGCGCAGCACCGGGAACAGGAGCACGGCGATGGCGATGACGGACAGCGCGAGGAGCGCCTCGAGCAGCACGCCGGTGACGACCTGGGCCTTCAGGGCAGTCAGGTCGGCGCCCTCCTCGGCCATCGGGGCGATGAGCGAGCCGCCGAGGACGGCGGTCACCGAGGCGAGGATGAAGAGCACTCCGACGGCTCGGGCGGTGGATCGGTGGTCAGTGGTGGTGTCGTGGGACATGGTCAACCTCCCCGACGACGATGGGGTTCCGGTTGGGGTCTGGGGCGGCCGCGCCGGCGACCGAGGACCCGAGACCGGCTCGGAGTCGTGGACCGGCTCTCGCCCACCGGCCGGGCCGCCGCCGTGCGAAGGATCCGGGCGCGGGCTCGTGAGCGTGGCCGCCCATGAATCAACCCTAGGCGGCGTGAAGGCCGCCGCGTCGAAGTCGTTCGACGCGTCACAACGCCACGTTGGAGCGTACCTCGCTCCCTCCGGAACGGTCAGCGATGATTCAGTTCTGACTGATGTGCCTGTGGACACACACGCGCCGATCCGAGTTCGGAGCAGGACTACGATTCGAATGTGGCTGAAGCAACGGCCCTCGAGCTGATCACGGCACGGCAGGCCGCACGGACGGAGGACTCGCTGGCCCTGCTGTCCGCAGTGGCCGACCCGGTGAGGTGGACCGTGCTGCGCCACCTGGAGCAGAACGGCACGAGCTGTGTGTGCGATCTGCAGGACCGGGTCCCCGTCGCCGGCAACCTCCTGAGCTACCACCTGAAGGTGCTGCGCGAGGCGGGCCTGGTCACCAGCGCCCGGCGAGGTCGATGGATCGACTACACGCTGGCCCCCGACGCGGCCGAACGCCTGGCCGCCTCGCTGCCGGTGGACACGACACGGATCTCGCCATGACCATCGCCCCACACCTGCCCACCACGCGCGCAGGTCGCGGGGCGAGCGTCGTGGGGCTCGCGGGGCTCTGGGCCGTGGCGTACTGGCTGAACGAGTGGGTCTGGGACGCCCTGTTCTACGACGTCCTGGGCCTGGACCCGGGCGCCCGCCTCACCGAGACCCTCCACTTCTTCGCCTACGACACCGTCAAGATCGTCCTGCTGCTCTCGGGCGTCATTGTCGTCATCACCATCCTTCGCTCCTACATGAGCATCGAGCGCACCCGCGCCCTGCTCGGCGGGCGACGGGAGGGCGTCGGCAACGTCATGGCCGCGGGCCTGGGCGTCGTCACCCCGTTCTGCTCGTGCAGCGCGGTACCCGCGTTCATCGGGTTCGTCGCGGCCGGGGTGCCGTTGGGGGTCACGCTGAGCTTCCTCATCGCCAGCCCGCTCGTCAACGAGATCGCCGTCGGCCTGCTGCTCACGCTCTTCGGGTGGCAGGTCACCCTGGCCTACATCGGTGCCGGCCTCTCGATCGCCGTCCTCGCCGGCTGGGTCCTCGGCCGGCTCCGGCTCGAACGTTACGTCGAGCCCTTCGTCTTCGAGACCACGCTCGGTGGGCAGGTCGTCGACCCCACGGCCGGGCTGACGTTCGCCCAGCGGGTCCAGATGGCGGCCGAGGAGGTCGGGAACATCCTCCGGCGGATCTGGCCGTACCTGTTGGTCGGCATCGGGCTCGGCGCGGTGATCCACGGCTGGGCGCCCGAGGACCTCTTCGCCAGCTACGCCGGACCGGACAACCCCTTCGGTGTCATCGTCGCCGTCGGCCTCGGCATCCCCCTGTACTCCAACGCCGCCGGCATCCTGCCGCTGGTCGAGGCACTCCACGACAAGGGCCTGCCGATGGGCACCCTCCTCGCCTTCATGATGGCCGTCGTCGCGCTGTCGCTGCCCGAGCTGATCCTGCTCCGCCGCGTCCTGAAGCCCCGGTTGCTCGCCACGTACGTCTCCATCGTCGGCGCCTCGATCGTCGCGGTGGGCTACCTGTTCAACGTCCTGCTCGCCTGAGCACCACCGAAAGGAGGCCCTGATGATCGTCAAGATCCTCGGACCCGGCTGTGCCAACTGCAAGAACCTCGAGCGCGCGACACGGGAGGCCATCGACCAGCTCGGCCTCGACGCGACGGTGGAGAAGGTCGAGGACTACCCGACCATCCTCGGCTACGGCGTCATGTCCACCCCGGGGCTCGTCGTCGACGAGAAGGTCGTCGTCTCCGGCCGCGTCCCGAAGACGGCGGAGATCACCCGGCTCCTCACCGCTGCCACGAACTGACCACCACGGGACGGCCCGGCGCTCGCGTCCTCTCGGGCGCCCCGTCGTGCCCGGCCCCCGCGGAAGGATCCGGCACGACGAACGGTGAGGCGCCGCCGGGCGTCCCCGGCGCCCGGTCCGGGCGCCGGGGATCCGCGAGCCAGCTCTTCATCTGCCCCTCGGTCAGCACGCACAACGCCCATGGCATGTGGGTCATCGGTGGCCACGGCGCGCACTACGTCATCGTCCCCAACCCGGGGACAACACCCCTCAGCGAGGGCCTGAGCTGGTTCCCCGGCGCCGCCTCGGGTGCCATCTGGTAGCAGCGCCCCGCATCACCGTGCTCGTCGCCGGGGACGACGTGGTCGTCGTCTACGACGGCTCCGGCGTGGACACCCTCGCCGCCGCCTCCGCGCCCGAGCACCCGCTCCACCGCCTGGTCGAGCAGCTGCGACCACACACGCGCGGCGCCTGGGGGTACTGCGCCCGTGCCCACGGCGTGGAATCGGACCTGGTCGAGCACCACTGGCCACTGCTGTCGGACTACAAGGGCCACGCCAGCGTCCGTCAGCTCATCCTCGACGGCTACCAGATCCTCACCTTCTGACTCGGCCGACCCGTGCGTGCGGAACTGCCCTCGGACTGCTCGAGGAGCGGCGTCAACGGTGCCGGCGCCGCACGTCGACGAACAGCTTGAGCAGCGCGACGACGGCCTCGGGTCCTGGTATCCGCTGCACGGCGGCGGTTTCGCCGGCACCGACCTTGACGGTCAGGTCGCCCGACACGGGGTGGAGCGCGGCGAATGCTCGCTCGTCGGTCTCGTCGTCCCCGACGTAGAGGGTCGCGTCCGAGCTCGTCGTCCGGGCGAGGTCGGCCAGGGCACTGCCTTTGTCCGCCGCGGAGACAGCCAGCTCGACGACCTGCTTGCCGGGTATGACATGCACACCCGCGTGCCGTCGGCCCACCTCGTGCGCGGCCGTGCTGGCGGCCTCGGCGGCCCCCGGCTCGACGTCTCGGGTGTGTAGCGCGACAGCGGCAGGCTTGTACTCCAGTCGCGCTGCGGGGTAACGGGATCTGATCGCCTCGAGCTCGTCATTCACCGTCGCCAGCAGGGCCGCCGCGGCCCCGTCGAGGTGGGCGCCACCGGCGGCCGACACCTGCCCGGCCCGGTCCCTGCGGTTGGTCTGCGCGCCGTGGCTGCCGATCAGGGTGATGCCCTCGTCCGGACCGATGCCGGTCAATGTCTCCAGGGTCGCGAGGTCGCGCCCGGACACGACCGCCGTGGTGACTCCGCCCAGGGCTGCGGCGTCGCGCAGGGCCTCGAGGCCACCTGGCACGGCTCTGGCCTGCAGGGGGTCAGTGACGAACGGAGCGAGCGTGCCGTCGAAGTCGACGGCCACGACGACCCGGGGCCGGGCGGCGAAGGCGGCCAGCGCGACACGCAGGCCCTCGCCCAGCTCTCCCACCTCGCTCACCCGTCGGTCCGCTCTGAGGCGCTGTCGGACGCGCGCAGGTTGGCCCGGTTGGCACGTTCGACGGAGAGCGTCTCCTCTGCGCTGGCCCGGGTCGGCCGTTGCGGTCTCGACGGCGCCGACGCGAGTGCCTCGAGGTAACGGGATGCCCACCGCTGCACATCGTGGTCGGCGACACGCTTGCGCATCGCCTTCATCCGGCGGCGCCGCTCGTCCTCGGGGGCCGTGATCGCGCGCATGATCGTCTGCTTGACGCCCTCGATGTCGTGCGGGTTGCAGATGAAGGCCTGGTGCAGCTCGTGCCAGGCGCCGGTGAACTCGGACAGGACCAGGGCGCCACCGAGGTCGTTGCGGCAGCTGACGTACTCCTTGGCCACCAGGTTCATGCCATCACGCAGCGGCGTCACCAGCATGATGTCCGCGGCCACGAACATCGCGGCCATCTCTTCACGGGGATAGGAGTGGTGCAGGTAGTGGATCGCGGTCGAGCCCAGGACCGAGTACTCGCCGTTGATCTGGCCGACCGTGCGCTCCACTTCGTCGCGCAGCACGCGGTAGGCGTCCACGCGCTCCCGACTCGGCGTCGCGACCTGCATCAGCGTCGCGTTGGGCGGGGCCAGCGTCTTGTCCCGCAGGAGCTCTTCGTAGGCCTTCAGCCGGTGCCGGATTCCCTTGGTGTAGTCGAGCCGGTCGACGCCCAACATGAGGATCTCCGGGTCGCCCAATGAGGCGCGGATCTCGGCCGCGCGGGCGAGGACCTCTGGGGTGCCGGCCAGCGCTGACAGGCCCCGGAAATCCACCGAGATCGGGATGGCGCTCACCCGCACGGTTCGTCGTACCGGATCCTCACCAGGGGAGGTGAACCTCACGGTGTCGCCCTTGGTCGCCATGCTCAGGAGGCGGCGACAGGAACGCAGGAAGTTGTCGGCATCTGCGGTGCGCTGGAAGCCCAGGAAGTCCGCGCCCAGCAGTCCCTCGACCAGCGCCCGACGCCATGGCAGCTGGGCGAAGAGCTCGACCGGCGGGAAGGGTATGTGGTTGAACCATCCGATGCGCAGGTCGGGCCGGATCGCCCGCACCATCGCCGGCACCAGCTGCAGCTGGTAGTCGTGCACCCAGACGGTGGCGCCCGGCGCGGCCGCCTCGGCGATGGCCTGGGCGAAGCGCTGGTTGACCGTCCGATAGGTCTCCCACCAGTGGCGATGGAAGGTCGCCTGAACGATCACGTCGTGGTAGATCGGCCACAGCGTGTCGTTGCTGAAGCCCTCGTAGTACTCCTCGATCTCACCGGAGGTCAGGTCCACCGGATGCAGGAAGAGGTTGCCCTGATGGAACGGTGCGGGGGCAGGCCCGGGCTCGCCGGCCCAGCCGACCCATGCCGCATCCCGGTCCTCCATCACCCCCTCCATCGCTGACACCAAACCGCCCGGACTGCGCTGCCAGGTGCCCTCGCCTCGAGCGTCGACGACGAAGTCGACGGGGAGGCGGTTTGCGGCAACCACCAGGTCGAAGGTCGGTCCAGCAAC
>CAVSQS010000003.1:0-375302 GCA_963730165.1 uncultured Actinomycetota bacterium | reverse complement strand
GCGGCTGGCTCGCTGTTCGCGACGCAGTGGGGCGTCCGGTCAACTTCCACGACCTGCGAGCGACCGGCGCCACCCGGATGGCGCAGCGCGGGGCACACGTCGACGAGGTCAAGGTGTTCCTCGGGGACAGCTCTACCCAGGCGGCCGAGCGTTACGTCAGAGCCACACAGAGCCGGATGGACGACCTCACCGCGGCCGCGTTCGCGACCGTCGACTTCGGAACGGCCGGCGAACGCTGAACCGGCTTCGACCCCCATCTGCGGTCAGCGCCGCGGTCGTCGAGGGCCTCGCGAGTCAGCGTTCCCAGGGTGGTCGCCACTGCCTCGTTGTGCGGCGGTCCAGGGCTGCGACCAGCTCGGCGACGGCGGGGGTGAGCGCGGACAGGTCGCGGTCGTAGATGCGCCCGGTGTCGAGGCGGCGGGTGAGGTCGGCCAGGGTCTCGACGAACTCGGCGACGTTTCCGGGGAGGACCGGGACCGGGACATCCGTGGTGTGGTGCTGGACGACGGTGACGGTCCTGACGGTCTCGACGACGCGGTCCTTGACCTCGACCGCGGCGAGCCCGCTGGCGGCGGCTCGGCGCTGTTCCCAGGCTCGGTGACGGCACGCGGGCGAGCACCATTTCGGCACCCGCCCTCGCGCCGGGACGGGCACGTCCTGACCGCACCAGCCACAGGCGACGACCTGTCCCGGAGCGCGGGGGGACGACCGTTTCCCGGCGCTGGCCGGCCGCGTGTCAGGTGCCTCC
The DNA here is from genome assembly GCA_963730165.1 of uncultured Actinomycetota bacterium. GTDB lineage: Bacteria > Actinomycetota > Actinomycetes > Actinomycetales > Dermatophilaceae > DASSQJ01. The sequence continues at coordinate 374,554 of CAVSQS010000003.1, read as the reverse complement.
GGTTGGTCGGTCATGACTCCTCCCCCGGGCCGGTCCTCGCCGATCTTCTTCGTCACAACGATAGAGCACGACCCGTGGGTGCAAGAGGTGTGTGGAATTCGTCGTGACAGGTTTATCGTGGGCCGTAGCGAGGAGCGGGGGAAGCGGCGATGGTCACGCGAGCGCAGGGTGCGGGTCGCCGGGTGGCGGGGCAGGTGCTCGCGTGTGGGTGGTGCGGGCAGCAGGTCACGGTGAAGGCGCGGGGGCCGGTACCGAAGTGGTGCTCGGCGTCGTGTCGACAACGGGCGTGGGAGGCATCCCGGGCCGCGGCCTCGGGGAAGGCCGCGGTGCGGGTGGTCGACCGGGAGGTGCTCGTGATCCCTGAGGACGCGGCTGGCTGGGTCGAGCACTTGGGCCTGCTCGCCCGTCAGCTGGGGCAGGGACCGGGCTGTGGTCGCCGACCACGACCTAGACGGCGTCGCTGACGCGCTCGACATGGTCAGCGACGCGCTGACCGAGCGGGTGCGGTGGCGGGGCCGGTTCGAACCCTGGGAGTAGCTGCTGCGACTGTCCTCGGCGAGCGGCCAACGACCCGGGGTGGCGCTACGTCGCCTGGGCAGCGGCGGGGTCAGGCGGTGGCTTCGAAATGCAGCCGTAGCCCGAGCGCGTGGGCGACTTTCAGGACCGTGGCCAGCGAGGGGTTGCCGTCCGCGGAGAGTGCCTTGTACAGGCCTTCTCGACTCATCCCCGCCTCGCGAGCGATCTGGCTGAAGTTGCGGGAGCGGGCGATCGCGCCGAGGGCAGCAGCGATGACCTTGGGGTCGTCGTCGGCGTCGTCGAGGACCGCCTCGAGGTAGGCGGTGACGTCCTCGAAGCTGTTCAGGTAGTCGGCGCTGTCGAAGGGGGCGAACGTCTCGTTGCTCATGGTCGGCTTCCTCTCCATTCGTCAGCGATCTGATGCGCGGCCCGGATGTCAGCGTCCTGGCTGGACTTGTCACCGCCGGTGAGCAGCAGGATGACCCGGTCGCCATCCTGGAGGTAGTAGATGCGGTAGCCGGGGCCGTAGCTGATCCGCAGTTCGGAGACGCCGCGGCCGACGGGTTTGACGTCACCGGGGTTGCCGGCCGCCAGTCGGTTGATCCGGACCAGTACCCGCGCACGGGCGCGGGGGTCCTTCAGTTTTCTGAGCCATCGGTCGAAGGTTCCGGATCGGATGACCTCGACCATGTGTTAACTGTAGTTGACATCTATGGCCGCAGCAACCGGCGAATGCCATCCCAAGCCGGCTTGATGACGCAGGTGGACAGGGGGCGGTGTGACGCGAGGGCTCAACCGAAGTCGCGGCCCGGCGGCCTTCGATGTCGTCACGGCAGCTCAGGATCTGGGTGCGTTCGCTCGAACTCCTGGACGGCGCTCTCGTCGATCAGCGCCCTCCTCGGCAAGCCAGCGCACGGCTCGGGCGTGTGCCCGGGCATCCCTGAAACCGTGCCAAACGGAGATCAGATCGGGATGGCGCTGGTAGAGCTCGTTCCTGAAACGCCGGAACGCGCCCTTGCCCTGCAGGGCGCGGTGCAGGTCATCGCCGGCGGCGCGGTCGCTGATGCCGTCTGCGAAGTCGGCCATGTCCTGGTACCAGACGTACGGAGGAAGGGGGTCGATCGGAATGAGGTCCAGCTCGTCGAGCTCGACGGGGTTCTCACCGTCGATGCCGGCGTCGCTGGTCCAGAACGCGATCTCGCCCGTACTGGGGTCGATCAGCCATCGGTGTTCGTAGTCGGTCTGGTCCGCGAGGGCGGTCGCGATCTCCTCCACGTCGATCGCGTGCAGGTCGAGCATCGGATCAGCGTATGACTCCGGGCGGCCGCCCAACAGGCGGCGAAAGGTGCCAATTACGCGGCGGTTGGACGCAGGTCGGGTACCTGGGGCCCCCTGTCACGCGGACGGGGTTCGGCGGAGCCTGTACCGCTCCGGGCGGCAACGATTCATGGGCTAACCGAGCCCTGCCGGACGTGCTGATCGCACCGGAGGCTCAACCACTTAGGAGACGTGCTCTAGGCGTCCTGGCGGGCGGCCAGCTTCGCTGCCCGCTCCTCACGGCGTGCGACGAACCGCGCTGCCTCCGTGTCGAGCGCGGCGACTGCGGCCGCGAGCTCGTCTCGGGCCTGCTCGCCCTCGGCGTCGAGGCCCTCCAGCTCCCAGACGCCCCACTGGCGCAGCAGCGGCGTGACGATGTCGTCGTGGTGGACGCGCAGGTCGTAGATGCCGGCCATCGCCATCTGCACCGCCTTGCGGCCGAAACCCGGGATGATCGCACCGGGCATCTGAAAGGAGACGACCTCGTCGGTGATCGCGCGCATCGTCTGGCTCGGCGTCAGCTCCAGCGCCGCCTGGATGACGTTGCGGTAGAAGATCATGTGGAGGTTCTCGTCCTTGGCGACCCGCGTCAGCAGCTTCTCCGCGATCGGCTCCTCGGTGTACCGGCCTGTGTTCCGGTGTGATACCCGGGTGGCGAGCTCCTGGAAGGAGACGTAGGCGCAGACGTTGAGCAGCGGCTTGTCGCCCGAGTCGTAGCCGGTCTCCATCGTGTCCATGCGGGCCCGCTCGAGCTCGTCCGGGTCGACGCCCCGGGTGACGAGGAGGTAGTCGCGGATGCAGAACGCGTGCCGGCCCTCCTCGGCGGTCCACCGGTTCACCCAGGTCCCCCAGGCGCTGTCCCGGCCGAAGGCCCGCTCGATCTCCCGGTGGTAGCTCGGCAGGTTGTCCTCGGTGAGGAGGTTGACCTCCAGTGCCGTTCGGGCGATCGGAGACAGCTGAGACTGCTCCGCGGACCACGCCTCGCCGCCGAGGTCGGCGAAGTCGCGTCCAAGAGACCACGGAACGTACTCGTGCGGCATCCACTCCTGGGCAGCGGCGAGGTGCCTGTTGAGGTTCTCCTCGACCGTCGGTTCGAGGGCGGCGAGCAGCTGGGCGCTGTCGAGTGCGGCCATGGGTTCTCCTCGGTGACGGGCGCGGAGTCGCGCCACCCTCTGCCTACACCCTCACGGGCCACCGATCCAGCAGTGCCGGCTGCCGTCCCCAGTCCGGCAACTGTTGCCAACTCGCGTGACAAGTAGCCCGGCAGGCGGCGATGAGACGCACACGTCAGCCCGCACCGACTGCCGAGAATGGGCCTGCCAGGACCCCGCACCAGAGAGTCAGAGCGGCCTGGCTGCTCTCCCGTGTTGCCCGAGCGACCGCCTGCGCAACATCGGCCTCCAGCAACAACCCGGTCGGCTTGATCACGCACAGGACGCGGCGAACCGTTCCACGAGCTGCGCCACACGCTGCGGATTGCCGAGCTGTGGCACATGGCCTGCCGGGAGCACCTCGAGGCGCGCATCCGGGATCAGCCGTGCGACTGCTCGGGCGTCGGCGACGTGGACCACCGGATCGCGGTCTCCCCAGATCATCAGGGTCGGTGCGGCCAGGCGGCGCAGGTCGGCGGGGCGGATCCGGGTCGCGGCCCGCGTGCCGAACGGCGTGAGGAGTGCCCGGAACTCGGCCGCGTTGGTGGCCGTCGCCACCGGGTCGTGGGCGGCGTCGAGCAGTGACTCGAACAACTCGGGGTGGCGCAGGATGGTGTCACCTTCGCCCACCTGCGACATCAGTCGCCGCAGCATTCGGCGGCCGGGCCGCACCGCGCGGGTGAGCAGGCCGCCCACGCCTGGGGTCGCCACGATCTTGATGCCGAGCGGAATGCGGGCTCCGGGAAGGAGTGGGATCGAGCCCAACATGACCAGACCGCGCACCCGGTCGGGACGATCAAGGGCGCACCACAGCGCCCAGGTCCCGCCGCCTGACGCGCCCACGAGCACCGCGGCGTCCAGCCCGAGCTCGTCGAGAACCTCAGTAACGAAGCGGACCGCATGGTGCCGAAACTCCCTGCGTGGGAACGTCTCGCGATCGCTGAGACCGAATCCCGGCCGGTCGACGAGGAAGGACCGCGCTCTGGTGGAGTGCTGGAGCAGCATCAAGTGCGACAGGGACGACGTGTTGTTACCGTGCAGGTGCACGACGTCAGGGCCGTCACCGGCCTCGATCACGTGCACGGCTCCGCCGCGCGGCATCCGGACAAGGCGGCCAGTTGCACCGGCTGACCGGACCATCGCTTCGTACCGCTCGCGCAGCCCAGGTGGGTGCCCCCCAACGAGCGTTCGGTTCGAGCTCTCTGCTGTTCCCATCGTGACTCCTGACCTGGATTCGCCCAGCTCCACGGTCCTTCAGCCCGAGCGAAGCCGGCCAGTTCGAAGGTCGAACCGGAGGGCGTGACGTCCTGGTGGGACACTGACCGTGTGAGCTCGAGCGAGTTCAACGGCTACTGCTCGTACACCAAGGCGATCGAGCACCTGGGTGACCGATGGAGCCTGCTCATCGTGCGAGAGCTCGGGACATTCGGGCCCCAGGGGTTCAACGACCTGGTCGCCGGGCTGCCCGGGCGGATCTCGCGATCGGTGCTCGCGGATCGACTTCGCCGTCTGGAGACACTTGGAGTGGTGTCGCGCGCCGTCCACGGCGACCCACACCCCGCCTACCGCCTCACCGCGCTCGGTCACGGCTTGATGGGACCCCTCGGCGCGCTGCGCACCTGGGCGGAGGGGTGGCTGCCCGAGGACCCCGACATGTGGGAGCGGGACCCCGCCGTGGTGCTCGGCTGGCTGGCCCAGCGGGTGGACCCCGACCGCGTGCCCTCGCGGCCGGTGGTTCTGGAGCTCCGCCTGCATCACCGGCACGACCGGAGGTACTGGCTGGTGCTCGAGCGCGGCATCAACGCCTACGGCTGCCTCAAGGACCCGCTGCTCGACCAGGGCCGCTACGTGTACGTAGAGGCCTCCACGCCGGCGCTGCTGGCACTGGCCCGAGGCCGGTGCGACTGGTCCGAGGCGTTGCGGGACGGCTCCGTCACCGTCGCCGGTGATCCTGACCTCGTGAGCAAGCTGTCCACGTGGTTCCGGGGGCCCGATCATGCCGAGCCGGTCCTGGCCTCCCCCGGCCACTGAGAACGCCGGTCGGCGTGTGAAAGCCGCGATCCGCATGCAGTGTTCACCCCGGTCCGACCGCACCCGCCGGCGCCTGGACCGCCGATCCGGTTACTTCTTCGAGCGGTGGACTGTCCGAGACAGCCGGGAGTGGGTGTGCCGTCAAGCAACGGGGCGGACTTTGGAGGTGGGAGTGGGGACCGGGCTGAACCTGCGATGGAATCCGGCCGACGTCGAGCTGGTTGGCGTGGATCTCGACCGCGCGCGACTCCAGGTCGCGATGGAGCGCGCTGACGGGATGGGTCAGGCTGTCCGTGTCATTGCCGCCGATGGTCACCGGCTCCCGTTCGGCCCGAACACGTTCGATACCGTGGTCTGCACCTTGGCGCTGTGCGACGTCAGCGACCGCGCAGCCGTACTGACCGAGGCCCCCCGAGTAATCCGGCCCGGTGGGATGCTGCTCTTGGTCGACCACTTGGAACCCCGGTGGTGGCACGGACGACCGGCGACTCTCGGAGAACGGGTCGGGTTCGCGATATCGGAGCGCCAGCGCCTGTGGGCCGGCTACTTCGAACGCGTTCGGCTGCGGAAGCCGGCGGCTTAGAAATGGGCCCATACGACGAGTCGGCACAACGTCAGTGGCCTTCTCAAGCACTAGCTCGGCTGCCCGGGACGCTCGCTCACCCACGCCGGCAGGCGGCGCTGTGGGGCGGCATCGCCAAGCGTGGCGGCTACGCGACCTGCGCAGCAGATCGGCGCGGGTCGCGACGTTCCACTGCCGACGCCATTGAAGCCATCTAGCCTTCGGCCATGGATGACGTCGGGGTCAGGTTCTACATCAACTGGCTCAGCGTGCCGTTCTTCCTCATCCCGGCGGTGGCCATCGCGCTCTACGCCGCGCATGTCTCCGGTGGATTCATGCGGCCATGGATCAGCCTCAAGCCCTTGTGGTGGTTTCTGCTGCTCTTCCTCTTGCCACCGCTCGGCTACCTTCTCCTCGCGGTGAACCTGTTCGTTCACAGACGCACTCCCGGCGCCATCACTGGGCGCACCGCTGCCGGGTAGGGCTCCCGACAACACGCCCTTCGACACGGTCGACAGGCGGCGGTGTGACTCACTCGGCCTCACTGGGTCCTGCTCAGTGCGGCTCAGCTGGCGCCTACGGGATTCGACCGGTGCGACACTGGCCCTGTGGCCGACAGCGGCATCATGTGCTCCCCGGGGGCGTGGCAACCGCCGCCGGGTACTCGGCCTGCGTGGAACTGGATCCCTCCGGATCATGGCCTCACACCCCGACTCGACCGGGTCCCGCGCTGGGTATGCGCCTGGTTCCGGACTCCGATCGTGGACCGCTTCGCCTACACATGGATGTGGGACCACGGCGGCTGGGACATCGTTCCGCACGACGAGAACGGCCCCGGGTTGAGCGGAGAGAAGGCGCCTTTGGTCCCTCGCCCCTCGCCGCCCGGGATTCATTTGGCGCGCCACCAAGTGGGCGACTGACTCTGCGGGATTGCCGCGGTCGACAGGCGGCGGAAGGACGCAGCTTCGCCAAGCTCGAATCGTCCACGCTATCCCTGACCTGACCAGCGCACTGACTACGCTCGCCGCGTGAACGAAAGGGCGCTGGTACAGCCCACTCGCGTTGATGCCGAGGGGCCAGTACCGCACGTGTGGCGCGCCACGATGACAGAGATCGTGGCGTCCCTGGTCCGTCGCGACTTCGTGCTTGCCTGGAACGTGCCAGGGGTTCGGTCACCGACCCCGTGGCAGACGCGGCAGCTGCTACAGGCCGTGCAGGACTACGGGGACGTCACGCTCCTCCCTTTACCGCCGGAGACCTGGACCACCTCGGTGTGCTCGTGGAGAGGAGGCGATCATTGGCAATGCCTTATCGACCTCTGGACCAAAGAGGAGGGACAGAGCGACCTTGTCATGAGCGTCGACGTCGTCGAGCAGAGCGATGACTTCGAGTACTCCGTCCATCTCGTCTACGTCCCCTAAGCCGGACTTAACCCGCCGGCCAAAGCGGTCGACAGGCGGCGAAGTGGGTCACCTCGGCCGGGCAGTCCCACTCCGGGATGCGTGCAGTAGATCTGGCAACCAGAGGCTGTGCGGCATCACCAACGTATCGCGCAACAGACCGGGGTTCTCGTACCTCCGGACGGCGCGACCTTATCGATCCAGTCGGAGCGCCAGCTTCCGTGGTGCGCAACACCGGTAGCTCTCGGTCACGAGCTCGGCGACCTCTTCCCAGTCGGTGTCGTCGTCGAGCACCATTCCGACGACGGTGGGCGACCATGGCGGCTGATAGAACGGTGGCCCCATGTGGGCTAGGGCGTGCAGCTCGTCACCGGATGACCGGAAGGTCAGCACCGTAGTAGGTCGGGTCACCCCGGTCAGGTCGCGGTACGCGGACGTGTAACCCTCCTGGGAAACGAGAACGTGGGCGAAGGTCCTGTTCCGGACCCGCCACCTCACGCCGGTCCAGGCGTCCTCCTCGTAGGCCTCGGGCAGCGCCAAGGCCGTGTCCGCGACCCTGGCGACTACGTCACCGGATGGCTCGATGCGCGATGGCTTGGACACTCACCGAGTCTGTCAGCGCACACCGACAATTCCTCGCACCCAAGGGGTTGTCGTGTGCGCGCCGAAGACCCCTCTCGACCTGCTCGCATGAACACGACAGCGCATACGTCGACTGGCGGCGGTATGCAGTAGCGCTTCGGCGCGGGGCGGTCCCACGGATGCGCCGCCGGCGGATACCCTCGCCGCGTGCCCGATGTAGCGACGACCATCTCCTTGGTACTAGCAGCAGTTGCGCTCGTTGTGAGCGTCCTTTCCCTTCGCGCGTCCAAGCAGGCGCATCGGGTCGGGGGACATGACCTGGTCTTGGAGTGCGACCTCGAATACGGCGGCGTCGCGGAGCTTCTCCCAGCGGAACGACCCATGATTCTTAGCGTGCGAATCATGAATAGGGCGAGGGGAGGCGTGACCGTACGCGGGCTGACACTAACACCGCCCTTTCCGTCCGTCGTGCACGCCTTCACCCTCGACCGACAGTCGCTGCAGTCCGGTCCGGACTTACCGCACCGCATTGACGGCTATGACAGCGGGGAGTGGAAGTTCGACCTTCGGCGTGCAGGCCAAACGCTCCGAGGCGGTTGGGGTCCTGAAGATCCCGTCAGGTCATCAACGGTCCCAGTGGTCGCCCAACTAGGCGACGGCTCCCGCGTGCTGGGCGAGTTGCCACAGCACTCGTCCAATCTGTTTTGGCATTCCTTCCCAAGGGTGTGACGTCACCACGCTCGCGACGGGGGATCAGGTGGCGAAGTGCAGCAGTTTCGTGTGCTGGCCACGCTTCCGCGGTGGCGCCTCTACTCTGACGGTTCTCAAGCGAAGGGACTCGGCCAAGGCTGATGGACAACCTGGGAGCCGCCGTCGCGCGCTGGTCGCCGCGCGAGCCGCCGACAGTCGCGACCTACCGGACGTCAATCACCTTGGCCGCGAACAGCGAGCGCCACACCGCCCGCCCGGTCCGAAGCGAGCTCATGCATCTCGAGGAAGCAACCCATCGCCACGCGGCGCTAGGCAGCGCTCTCCTCGTTGCCAGAGTCTTTAGGGTTCGTAAGCAGACTGGGATCTGGTGTTAGGGCTTCGATCCGCGACGGCTGATCGGTGGGGACAGTAGGAGGTCGCTGAGCCTTGTCCTCCGCCTGAGAGTGATGCGGACTCACCCCACGGGCTCGGACCAACTCCGCGATGGCTCGGATCACGCGGGCTCCTCCCCATAGCACTAGGAAGACCAGGACGCCGCAGGAGACGATCACCTGAGCTACAGGCGAATCGAAACTATCAAGCAGTGCACCCATTGCAGTCCTCTCCGGAGCGTGCAGGCAGCGAGAACTCAACGATTGTGAATCGTGAGGTGAAGATTCTGAGTTGGGCTTGTGACCTCAGACCGTTTGTGAAGTCTCAAGGTCCCTATTTGACGCCCAACTTAAGCGAATCGCCCCGGACAAAGGTCCGGGGCGCGATATCAACAGAGCGAAGCCATACTAAGTAAAGCCAACCACACGAGAGTCATTCTCATGCGCGGCAACAACTCGCTCACGATGCTTACTACCGACTAGGCAAGTCCCGTCTCGACACACAACTCACCTTTTGGTGAGTAGATCCCGATAATACTCCCAGCGCGACACCGGTACAACGACAACAGGTCTGTGTCCCATCGACCCCTAGACCTTGCGCCTCCGTCCTACCGGGGACCGCCAAGTCCTCCTCGTCGACGAGCCCTTGCACACTCCTCCCCTGCTTCGCGCCGCAGCCTCCACAGTTCCCGGCGCTTCGAGGGAGTCCGCACCCCATGACTGCAAGAGAGGATCTCGCGAGCACCTGAATCGTTCGGGAGCCGCCGATCACGCTCCGCAGCCACCAGTTGGAAGTCATCCCGTTACGGAAGGTCCGACCTGCGAGGTGCACGACATGCAGTCCGGACAGAATAGAACTGCATCCCTCTTACCAGGAGTGGCCTGGCGTACGTCGCCCACTCAACAGGGCTTGCCAGCCATCAACCGGGCTCACCTGACGACTGGCGGCGGAATGCAGCAGGTCAATCGAGCATCGTCACGCGGTCGGACGTCAGGCCCGATAGGGTCTTTGGCCGTGGGTGGGATACCGATACAGGACGTTCGGGTGCTCGTGCTGCCGTCGGGGCAGGACGCCAAGTCCAAGGGCGGCCTGTTCGAGTCCTTCATTGCGAGGTTGCTGGCCGACGAGTATGGATTCGAGCAGCCGACCACGAGCAACCTGAACGTTACAGCTGAAGGCGTCGAGCTGGATGTGACTGCAACTCACAAGCTCACTCGCGCCAAGGCCCTGGCGGAGTGCAAGGCGTACGCCCGCAACGTGGCCGCCCATGAGCTGACCAACTTCTACGGCAAGCTCACGGTCGCGAGATTTGAAGACGCCGCGACCTTTGGCTTGATGTGCACCCTCCCGCGGCTGACGGCAGAGGGCGAGGAGCAGGCCCGCAGCATCGAGGCCAACGACCCGAGCTTCCGGTACGTCAACGCCGAGACGCTGGCCGCGCAGCTCGAGCGCGCCGGACTAGTCGGCCGGCCGCCCAGCCACCTGTCGGACCTGAGCGACCACGCCATCGTGATCACAGAACTCGGGATATACAGTGCCGCAATCTTGTTGGACCCCGTTCAGCGAACACCGCAGGGAGTCGCCGTCTGGGGTGTTGCCGGGAGCGTGCCCGACGCCGTGATCGACCTCCTCGCGGCCTCTGAGTACGCGGTCGGCCTCTCCGTCACCAGCGCACATGAAGGAAGCGACTCAAGGCTTGAGGAAGTGGGGCCCTCCGCCTCCACTCCACTTCTTACTACGGTCGCCGGTTCGACTTCCGACTTCGAGTACCAGTTGCCTGCCTCACCGAGGTTCTTCGTCGGACGAGCGACGGCTGTTCGTGACCTCAGTGCCCTTCTGTCGACGAAGGCAGGCTCCGTGTTCGTCCTGAACGCGCAGTCGGGTTGGGGCAAGTCATCATTGGCGCTGAAGATGCGTGACCTAGCCGAACGACAGCGGGGCGTCGGCTTGGCCTTCGACACCCGGACCGCCGAGAGCCCGCGCTACGCGATCGAAGTGCTCAGGCGCGCTGCGCTCGCGGCACAGGAGGCCAGCATCCTGTCCCTCCCCGACGGCCCCAGTTGGGGCAGCCTGGAGAGCGCTATCGCGACACTAAGAGAATCCACTTGGTCCGATCCGCAGCGGCCAATCGTAGTCATCTTCGATCAGTTCGAGAACGTGTTCGCCAACGTAGGGCTGACTCGAGTATTCCGAGACCTGGCACTTGCCATTCGAGAAGTACCGGGCCCGTTCATCATCGGCTTCGCATGGAAGACGGACCTCGTGGGCTGGACTGAGGGCCACCCCTTCCAGTTGCGCGACGACATCAGAGGTACAGGGCATCTCATCCGCGTTGAGCCCTTCGGATCGCAGGAAGTGGAAGTCATCCTGCGTCGTTTGGCCAAGGAGCTGGGAGTGAGGTTGCTTCCCGATCTGCGGGCCAAGCTGAAGGCATACAGTCAAGGCCTGCCTTGGCTGCTGAAGAAGCTCGCGGACCACGTCCTGAGAGAACTTCGCGGCGGGGTCACACAAGAGGAACTGTTGGCTGAGGCCCTCAACGTCGCGGCCCTCTTCGAGAGCGACCTCCGCGAGCTCTCAGCCATGGAAGTCACAGTTCTCAAGCATGTGGCTCGCTTCGCCCCAATTCCCGCGATCGAAGTAACCGAGAGGTTTGGTCCCGAACCGGTTCAGTCATTGGTCGACAGACGACTCCTGGTGCAGGTCGGAGATCGTCTGGACACCTACTGGGACACGTTCCGCGACTTCCTGAATACGGGGAGCGTCCCGATCGAGGAGTCCTACATCCTTCGCCAGACTCCCACCAGCGTGGGTCGACTCTTGAGAGCCGTGGTCGACCGAGGCGGGGACGCGTCAATCGATGACTTGGTGTCGGCGCTCGGGACGAGTGACAGGGCGATCTTCAACCTCTCGCGCGAACTTCGCCTCCTTGGGGTGAGTACCTACACGCCCAACAGGGTGCGCTTGGTGGACGAGGTCGCGCAGGCCCGCAACCGGGAACCGGAGCTTCGGCGGATCGTGGCCGCCAGCTTGCGGAAGCATCGTGCCTACTCCGCACTGAAGGACCTCGCAGAACGCAGTAGCGGTTTCGCAACGCTCGACTCCTACTCGCGGGAACTACCACGAGCGTTCCCTGCGGTGGATGTCTCTTCCACTGCCTGGCAGGGATACGCCCGCGCGTTCCTATGGTGGATGGAGTACGCGGGGCTTGTCGTGCGCCGCGGAGCCCAGTACCAGCCCGTCACGGAGCCATCCTCAACCGCAGCAATCGAGCTGCTTACGTCCGGAGGTCGTCGAAGTCGGAATCCCGCCGGGGTTCCTCAGACGACGGTCAGGCCGGCTCTCGAGGTCCTGCGCATGCTCGGCTCGGCCGGCGGCTCTATCCCCGAGCCCGAAGAGGATAAATACCAGAAGGCGGTCTTCGCCCTTCGAGCTATCGAGGGAGTGCGGGTTAGCGACGAGGGGGTCCATCTGATCGAGGAGCGGCTGGTGGATAGTTCCGGAGTCATCGACCCCAACGTGCTCCGAGGGCTACTCGAAGCAAAGGCCGGTGGGGCCGCGGCGATAGCTGCCTTGGAGGATGATCCCACTACCAGCGCCGAACAATTGGGCCTGGCAATCGCTGCCGCTAGTGGAGTTGAGTGGTCGGACGCCACAAGGACTCAGATTGGTGGGGTGATGCGCGGCTGGGCCAAGGCGGCGGGAGTAGACGTGAAGAGACCACCACGACGCAGGAAGCGCCCCGAGGCTCCCTCTAGCCACGACAGGGCTGGGTAGTCCCGGAACGCACCTGCAGGATGCCCGGCAGGCTTGGGGGGCAGCGCGCACAGGGCTGTCACTTCGCACCTGAACTTTGCCGGGGCGGCTCACGCTTCGGAGACGTTGAAGCTCGTCAACGGCGCCGCAAGCGCAGCCGCCCTAGCTGCAGCCTTCGCGAAACTGCTCTAGCGCCGCCGACCGGCGATGCTTCCCATCTGGGCCCTTGATTTGGCCCCTTTTGGGCGAAGTGACGCAACTCCGATCCGAGGAAGACGCGCAAGGCCAGGACTCCCGTGCGAGCGTCCCCGAGTCGCTGCCGGACGGCCGCAACCAAGCGGCGAGACTGCTCGTCTCTTCGTCCCCGACATCGACGTCGCCCGGTACGAACGATGCATAGCCGATGCAGAGAAAGAAGAAAGGCCCCCGAGTCTGCGTTTCCGCAGGTCAGGGGCCTTTCATGCCGCTCCCCCGGTTGGACTCGAACCAACAACCTGCCGGTTAACAGCCGGCTGCTCTGCCAGTTGAGCTACGGAGGAAGGGCTACCGCGGGATCGCCGCAGCAGCCCGGCAACGATAGCAAGGCGCTGCCCGGCGGCGAAATCGGGGGCGGGGCCCCTGGGTCAGTCGAGTCCGACCTGCTCGCGGACCCGTGCGACCCCCGCGGCGACCTGCTCGCGGACCCCCGGATCGTCGATCCTCACGCCCTGGCCCAGGACGGCCTGGGAGACCAGCTCGTCGGTCTCGAGGACCCGCCGGACGACGACCCGCGCCGAGCGCCGCCCGCCCAGGTCGACGGCCTCGCTGAGCACGACCGAGGCCTGGACCCGCTCGCGCAGCGTCGGCGGGAGCAGCCCCGGCTCGGGCAGGACGACGTGCAGCGGCGGGTGCCGGTCCACCCAGGTGACCCGCAGGGAACCGTCCTCCCCGCCCCAGGTCCCGGAGTCGACGAGGTGCCACGGCCGGTCGACGACATGGACCAGCCCGCCCTCCGGACCCGGCTCCACCAGGTGCAGGCGGTGGCGGCCCGCGACGACGGTCCGGCCGCCCTCGTCGGACGCCCAGGCGAGCAAGCGGTCACCGGGGCGGGCCCCGATGGCCGCCGCCACCTCGGCCGGGACACCCGGGCGGCGCAGACGGGACCACTGCGGCGTCACCTCACGACACCCCCTCGCGCAGCCGCACCCGCTCGATCTCCAGGGCCTGGAGGGCAGTGCGGAACTCGTGGACGAGCTCGGACCCTGTCGCCGGGTCGTTCTCGGCCCGGCGCAGCGACGCCATCGCGTCGGCGATGCGGCGGCCGAGGTGGGCGTCGCGGACCCCGACGACGAGGGCGTCGAGGTATCGCCGGGGCGGCAGTCCGGTCGACGGGTCGTAGCGGACCGGCAGCGGCGCGACCGAGAGCTCGGAGACCAGGGCCCTCACCGTGACGGGCGCGGCCTCGCCGACGGCCGCGACCCACGCGGCCGTCGAGCCGCTGCGCGCCGCGCTGCCCGAGGCGATCCGCACGCCGTCGAAGACCCCGCGGTGGGCGGGCGCCGTGAACGCCTCCGCGGGCAGCGACTCGACCACCGCCGCCGGGAACTGCTGCGGGTACTGGATCAGCGCCTGGAGGAGCTGCCGCTCGGTGACGACGACGGGGTCGCGCAGGTCGGGAACCGGCAGGGCGGGGGTCTCCCCGGGCGCGGGCTCCGGGACCTCGTCGGTGCTCGCCGGTGCGCGGGCGTGCTCGGCATCGGCGGGTGGCGCGAGCCGACCGGCGCGACGCACCTCGGTCGCCATCTGCTCGACCTCGACCCCGAGCCATCCCGACACGGTGCGCGTGTACTCGGGCCGCAGGCTCGCGTCGCGGATGGATCCGATGATGGGGGCGACGGCCTTCATCGCCTGGACCCGGCCCTCGGCCGTGGCCAGGTCGAAGCGGGCGATCGTGGTCCGCACGGCGAACTCGAACATCGGGACGGCGCCGTCGACGAGGGCACGAACCTCGGCATCACCCTTGGCCAGGCGCAGCTCGCACGGGTCCATCCCGTCGGGGGCGACGGCGACGAAGGACTGCGCCGCCCAGCGCTGGTCCTCGCCGAAGGCCTTCATCGCCGCCTTCTGCCCCGCGGCGTCGCCGTCGAAGGTGAAGACGACCCGGGCCGGGGAGAGGTCGGTCTCGTCGCGCATGATCCGCCGTAGCACCTTGATGTGGTCGACACCGAACGCGGTGCCGCACGTGGCGACCGCGGTCGTGACCCCGGCCAGATGGGCTGCCATGACGTCGGTGTAGCCCTCGACGACCACGGCGCGCCGCTCGGTGCTGATCGCCTTCTTGGCCAGGTCGAGGCCGTAGAGCACCTGGCTCTTCCGGTAGATCGGCGTCTCGGAGGTGTTGAGGTACTTGGCGGCGATCCGGTCCTCGTCGAAGAGCCGGCGTGCCCCGAAGCCGACCGTGTCACCGGTCGTGTCGCGGATCGGCCACACGAGCCGGCCACGGAACCGGTCGTAGAGCCCGCGGCTACCCCGCCCGGAGAGGCCACCGGTGGTCAGCTCGTCGTCGGTGAAGCCGCGCTGGAGCAGGTGCCGGGTCAGCGCCTCACCGTCCTGGGGCGCGAAGCCGACGCCGAACCGGGTGACCGCGGCCGAGTCGAACCCCCGCTCGCGGAGGAAGTCGCGCCCGGCGCGGGCATCGCCACGACCGAGGTCGAGCAGGATGCCGGTGTAGAACTCCTCGGCGACCCGGTGCGCCTCGAGCAGCCGTTGGCGCCTCCCCAGGGAGGTGCCGCCGTCGCGCGGCCCGCCACCCTCCTCGTAGCGCAGCTCCATCCCCACCTTGGCAGCCAGCCGCTCGACCGCCTCGGCGAAGGTGAGGTGCTCCACCTTCTGGACGAAGCTGATGACGTCGCCACCCTCACCACAGCCGAAGCAGTGGTAGCTGCCGACCGACGGGCGGACGGTGAAGCTCGGGGTCTTCTCGTCGTGGAACGGGCAGAGCCCCTTGAGCGAGCCGACCCCGGCCGGGCGCAGGGTCACGTGGTCGCGCACGACGTCCTCGATCGACGTGCGCTCCTTGACCGTGGTGATGTCCTCGGCCCTGATCCGACCCGGCACTGCTGCCCTCCTCGTCTGCGGGGAGTCTAGGTCGTGTGCCCGCCGCTCCTCAGTGGCACCACCGGCGGTGCAGGTCCAGGGCTCGCAGGTCGGTGAGCGAGGCGACCTGGTCGACGACGACCCGCAGCGCGGCACCGTCCTCCTCGGCGAGGTCCCAGTCGGCCCGGAGGTCGGGGTCGAGACGGGTCGGGTCGTCCTGGTAGGCGCCGACGAGCTCGGCGAGCACCTCCCGCTGGGTCTCGTAGACCGCCACGCGCTCCGCCGCGTGCATGACGTAGTGCGCCGCCACCGCCTTGAGGACGACCGTCTCGGCGCGCACCTCGTCGGGGACGACGAGGGATGCCGCGTGCCGGGTGAGCGGTCCGTCGCCGTGGCGCTCGCGGGTGGCCCGCTCGACCGCGAGCGCGAACCGCCCGATGAGCCGCGAGGTCATGTCCTTCAGCGCCGCGAGGGAGGCCCGCGAGCCGTCGTGCCGTTCCGGCACCACCCCGGAGGCGAGCACCCGGTGCAGGGCGGCGGCCAGGGCGTCCGTCCCGAGGCTCGGCGCGTAGACCTCGGCGGCGACCGCGAGGACGGCGTCGACGTCGGCGGGGTCCCGCAGGCTCCGGGGGTCGAGCCACCCCGAGGCGACGGCGTCCTCGACGTCGTGCACGGAGTACGCGACGTCGTCGGACCAGTCCATCACCTCGGCCTCGAAGGAGCGCCGACCCTCGGGGGCGCCCGCACGGAACCAGGCGAAGACGTCGAGGTCCTCCTCGTAGACGCCGAACTTCGTCGTCGGGTGGGGCGACCGCCCGCGCCGCCACGGGTACTTGGTCGCGGCGTCGAGGCTGGCCCGGGTGAGGTTCAGGCCCGCGGAGCGACCGTCGGGGTGCGCTCGCTTGGCCTCGAGACGGGTGAGGATCCGCAGGGTCTGGGCGTTCCCCTCGAAGCCGCCGATGCCCGCCGCGACGGCGTCCAACGCGGACTCGCCGTTGTGGCCGAACGGCGGGTGCCCGAGGTCGTGGGCGAGGCAGGCGGTGTCCACGACGTCGGCGTTGCACCCGAGGGCGGCCCCGAGCTCGCGGCCGATCTGGGCCACCTCGAGGGAGTGCGTCAGCCGGTTGCGGACGAAGTCGTCGGTGCCCGGTGCGACGACCTGGGTCTTGGCCGAGAGGCGGCGCAGGCTCGCGGAGTGGACGAGGCGGGCCCGGTCCCGGGCGAAGTCGTCGCGGTCGGAGCGCTTCTGCGCGGGGTCCTCGGCGACCCAGCGTTCGCGGTCCGCGGGGGCGTACGTCACACGGTGAGCCTATTCACTGCGACGTCGTGCGAGTCACCCACCGCTGCCGGGTGCTGCCGGCGGCCGGAAGGTGGGTGCAGGGCGGTCAGTCGCGGTGGCGGGCGGCGGCGGCCGCGGCCCTGGCTCGGGCGACCCAGACCGGCTCGGCGCCGTACCGCTGGAACCGCACGAGCCGGCCCCCCGCACAGTCGTCGACGAGCTGGGCGAGGCGGCGCTCGCGGGTGGTCTCCTGCCTGGCCTCGCCGAGCCAGTGCGTCACGACCTTCCGGTAGCCCGGGGTCGCGGCGTCCCAGAAGGCCGCGGCGGCCGGGTCGGCACGGAGCACCGCCTCCTGCTCCGACGTCAGGGCGAGCTCGCCCTGCTCGAAGGAGTAGGTGCCGGAGCGGTCCGCACGCCGCGCCTCGAAGGCGGCCAGCCCGCTCGGCTGCATCCGCCCCGCTGCGATGAGCTCCTCGACGGCGGCGATGTTGGTGCGGCTCCAGGTGCTCCCGGCGCGGCGCGGGGTCCACCGCTGGCGACGGGCGTGGTCGTCGATCCGCTCGGCGCGGCTGTCGATCCACCCCCAGCACAGCGCCTCCCGGACTGCCTCGCCCCACTGGATGCCGTGACGCCCGGAGCCCTTCTTCCACAGACCCATCCAGAGCTCGTCGGCGCTGGCGTGGTTCACCGCCAGCCACCGTCCGAACTCGGCGCCGTCGCTGAAGAAGAGCGCCGGTTGCGCGGGGGTGCCTCCCGGACTCCCGATGGCCTCGGTCACCCGACCATCATGCCCGGTCAGCCGCCGGACACCGACAGCTCCGCCTGGGCGACCTGGTCCCGCTGGGCCTCGTCGAGCTCGCGGCTGCGCAGCCAGTTCTCCGGAAGGGCCACGACGCGAGGCGACCCCGCCCGGCCCCGGGGGCCCTCGGCGGGTGCCCCCGGCCAGGGCTGGTCGAGGTCGAGGGTGCCGATGAGGTCGTCGAGCGCGGCGAGGGAGTCGACGAGAGCGAGCTGGTTTCGCACCGTCGACCCGGCCGGGAAGCCCTTGAGGTACCACGCGATGTGCTTGCGGATGTCCCGGCAACCGCGCAGCTCGTCGCCGTCGTAGAAGTCGACGAGGTACTCGGCGTGTCGACGCAGGGTCGCGGTGACCTCGCCCAGGCCCGGACGCACCCGGGCGTCGGAGCCCGCGAACGCGGCGGCCAGGTCGGTGAACAGCCACGGACGCCCGAGGCAGCCGCGGCCGACGACGACGCCGTCGCACCCGGTGCGCCGCACCATCTCGAGCGCGTCCTCGGCGGACCAGATGTCACCGTTGCCGAGCACGGGGATCGTGGTGACCGCCTCCCTGAGCCGGGCGATCGCCTCCCAGTCGGCGGTACCGGAGTAGGCCTGGGCCGCGGTCCGCCCGTGCAGGGCCACCGCCGCCACCCCCTCGGCCTCGGCGACCCGCCCGGCGTCGAGGTAGGTGACGTGGTCGGCGTCGATGCCGACCCGCATCTTCACGGTCACCGGCACGTCGCGGGGCGCCGCCTCCCGGACCACCGCGGCGAGGATGCCGCGGAAGAGGTCGATCTTCCACGGCAGTGCCGCTCCTCCGCCCTTGCGCGTCACCTTCGGGACGGGACAGCCGAAGTTGAGGTCGATGTGGTCGGCGAGGTCCTCGGTGACGAGCATGCGTGCGGCCAGGCCCGCGGTCGCGGGGTCGACCGAGTAGAGCTGGACCGACCGGGGGTGCTCCTCGGCGTCGTGCGAGATGAGCCGCAGGGTCTCCGGGCTGCGCTCGACGAGCGCCCGCGAGGTCACCATCTCGGCGACGTAGAGGCTCGTCGCACCCGAGGCGCGGCCCGCCTCGAGGCCGGCCGCGCCGGACTCGCGACAGAGCCGGCGGAAGGCCCGGTTCGTGATGCCCGCCATCGGCGCGAGGACCACCGGTGACTCGATGACGTGCCGCCCGATCCGCAGCGGTGGCAGGACGGGCGCGCCGGTGGACGGGGCGGGAGAGGTGAGGGTCATGGCGCCGCCCATTCTCGCCCGAGGACCGCGCCGACGGAGAATCGGCCGGTGCGCCCCGGCCGCCCGACGACGTCATCGTGCCCTGTGACGAGGGTGTGGCGGAGGACCTGCTCGAGGACGCGATCCTGCGCGGCCGACCCGCTGGACGCCGACGCACGGAGCCTGCGGTGTCTACGCTGGGGCCGTGAACCGGCGACCGGAGGCCGAGCCCATCCGCGGCTCCGGTGTGCACGTCACCTGGCTCGGCCACGCGAGCGTCCTCCTCGAGGTGGGAGGGGCGCGCATCCTCACCGACCCGCTGCTCCGCCGTCGCCTGGGTCCGCTCTCACGCCGCCACGACCTGCCCCTGCACGCCCACGTCGAGGACGTCGACACCGTGCTCCTCTCACACCTGCACCACGACCACGCCGACCTGCCCTCCCTGCGCCGGCTCGGACACGTCCCCGTCCTCACGGACCCGGACAACGCCGCCTGGGCCCGCGGCCACGGACTCGACGCCCCCGAGGTGCCGCGCGAGGACTGGGTCGAGGCCACCGACGGCGTCGAGGTACGGCTCGTCCGGGCAGACCACGACGCCCGGCCGATGCCGCACCGGCCGAACGCCGCGACCGGGATGCTCGTGCGGGGCGCGGGCGTCGTCATCTGGTTCGCGGGCGACACCTCGCTGCACCCCGAGATGGAGGACCTCGCCGACCTGGCGGGCGCTCCGGTCGACCTGGCACTCCTGCCCATCGGCGGCTGGGGCCCGCGCCTGTCCCCGGGGCACATGGGGCCGAGCGAGGCCGCCGAGGCGGCCGCCCGGGCCGGGGTTCGACACGTCGTCCCGGTGCACTACGGCACGCTGCACCCCTCGGGTTGGCCACGGGGCCGGCTGGGCTGGACCCTCGCCCCGGCCGACCGGTTCACCGAGCTGCTCACCGAGCGCAGCGATGCCGTGACGGACGTCCTCGGCATCGGGGAGTCGACGACCGTGCTGCCCGCCGGCGGCAGTCGGGGCGCTCAGGAGCCCTGAGCACCCGCACGGGCCGCGCTCACCAGCTCCCACAGGGCGGCCGCGGTGTCGTACGGGTGGGTGAGGGGGAAGACGTGCAGTCCGCGGCGGACGGTCACCACCCGCACCCACCGGGCCGACCGGGCGGCGGCGGCGAACCGGCGGGCGTCGACGCGGAGCTGGTCGAGCTGACCGTTGACGAGGAGCACCGGTGCGGTCACCTCGGCGAGCATCGTCGGGCGGCAGGTCGCCATCACGGCCGCCCAGGCGTCCGGGATGCCGTCGAAGCCGTACCCGGTCTCCTTGATCGCCGCCGCGAGGGCCGGCGGCAGGAGCGCGTCGAACTCCCGGTCCATCGCGCGCGACATCCGGTCAGCACCGAGCCGGTGCTCGACACGCGCGAGCCAGCGGTAGAGCAGCGCGCCCGGACCGGTCGGCACTGCTGAGGCGCCGAGGAGGCCGAGACCGGCGAGCCGGCGGGGATGCCCGGCCGCCCAGGCCATCGCGAGGTAGCCCCCGAGGCTGTGGCCGGCGAGGACGACGGGCGTGCCGTCGTCCTCACCGACCGCGTCCGAGACCGTCGCGAGCGCCGACTCCCAGGTGAACCGCTCCTCGCGGCGCCCGCCGTGGCCCGGAAGGTCGGGCGCGACGACGTCGACGTCGGGTCCGAGCAGGTCGGCATAGCGGGACCAGACCGCGCGGTTGACCTGCGAGCCGTGGACGAGGACGAGCCGGACGCGCTGGGGCACCCCGGCATCCTCCCTCACCCGGACGTGGCTGCTTGGATGGGGTGATGAGTGCCCTGGTCGGCCCCGACGAGCTCGCCGCCCTCGCCGAGCGCGGCTCGGTGGTCGTCATCGACGTCCAGTACGAGCTGTTCGGACCGACTGGTGAGGAGCTCTACGCGCTGGGTCATCTGCCCGGGGCGACCCACCTCGATCTCGACGCGGCGCTCGCCGGGCCACCGGGGGCGGGTGGGCGACACCCCCTGCCCGACCCCGAGGTCCTCGAGGCGGCGCTGCGTGCCTGCGGGGTCGACGAGGGCGACGACGTCGTCGTGTACGACCAGCGCACCTCCCTCGCCGCGGCCCGCGCCTGGTGGGTGCTGCGCTGGGCCGGACACCCGAGCGTCCGGGTCCTCGACGGCGGGATGGCGGCCTGGGTCCGGGCGGGCCGCGAGGTGACGACCGAGCTACCCGCGTCGCGGACGGGTGGCATCCGGGTGCACCCCGGCTCGGTGCCCGTGCTCGACGCCGACGCAGCGGCCGCGATGGCGCGCAGCGGGGTCCTCCTCGACGTCCGCGCCCCAGAGCGGTACCGGGGCGACAGCGAGCCCATCGACCCCGTCGCGGGCCACGTCCCGGGGTCGGTGAACCTCCCGATGAGCGCGCTGCTCGACCCCGAGGGCAGGTTCCTCCCCGCGAGCGAGGTGCGCCGCTTGGCGGAGGCGCACGGCATCCGCCGCGACACCCCCGTGGGCACGACGTGCGGGTCCGGCGTCACGGCCGCGCAGATGTCGCTCGCCCTGCGCGAGGCCGGGATCTCGGCGATCCCGTACATCGGCTCGTGGAGCGAGTGGGTCACGGTCCCCTCACGGCCGGTGGCCGTCGGTCCGCACCCCGGCTGACGGGTCTCAGAGCGTGTAGAGCCCGGTGAACCACGTCCTGTCGTCGAACGGCTCGACCTCGGCGACGGCCCAGAGCCGGTCGGCCGCCACGTCCCACGCGAGCACGCGGTGGGCGTTGGCGCCGGTCTGCGATCGGGACTCGAGGAGCAGGGTCCCCTCGTCGGCCCAGGCGAGCACCCGGAACCGCTGGGCATCCGCGATGTGTCCGTCGGCGGCGAGCACGACCGGCGGGCCGGCGTCGGCCGGGGGCACCGCGACGAGCCCGCTCCTGCGTCCGGTCTCCGCCTGGAGCTCGGGGCCGAGGAACGCCTCGCCCGCGACCCAGCCGGCGCGGTTCGCTGCGAACGCGCTCTCGACGGTCGGGACGAGCCCTCGCGCCGCGACCGCCCGGCGCGCCCCCGGGTGACCCGACGGTCCGCACGCCTGCACCTCGAGGTTCTCGTCGGGAGACCCGAGCACGGCGAGGTCGCCGCAGACGGGGAGCCCGACCTCGCGCACGACCCCGGTCGAGGTGTCGACGGCCCAGCCGGCGTGGATCGAGGCGGCGACGGCGGTGACCTCGTCGGGGGCCCAGGCCGCCCACGTCAGGGTGGCGTCGGGTACGGCGAGGTGGCGCTCACCCGGGATCCTCGGGTCGATGACGACGATGCCTCCCGTCGAGGGCAGCACGACGCGGTGGCGGTCGGACGAGATGGTCCGGGGGCCGAGGTGGTCGCGGGCACGCACCACCTCGTCGGCACGAGACGGTGCCACGAGGTGGTGCGTGGGCTCGACGTCGGGCGTCTCCAGGACGACATCGAGACCACGGCGGCCGCTGCTGCTCACCAGGTAGACGGCGCGCAGTGGCGCAGTCAACGGGCCGACGAGGCGAGGTGAGCCACTCGGGTCGCCGGGGCCCAGGCCGGGCCGCAGGCCGAGGCCCGCGGCGTCGGGGTAGCGCAGGAGACGGACCTCGTCCCCGGGCCGGGGCGCGAGGGCGACGTGGATCCCGGCGACCTCGACCGTGGGCAGGACCCGACCGACCACGTCCTCCGCCCGGCGCTGCGGACGGTCGAGCAGGAGGGCGGCCCCGGCGCCCGCCGCGCCGACGGCGATGCCCCCGAGGACGACGCGACGCCCGACCCGGCGCCTCCGGGTCGTGGCGATCGCCCAGGCCTCCTCGACGAGGTCCTCCTCGACGACGTCGTCCCCCGCGAGCTCGAGCAGGTGCCAGATCTCCTCGCCCGGCTCGGGGCCGGTCCGCGGGGCGCCCGGCCGGACCCCGACGAGGGGGGCGAGCCGCCGCATCGCGTCGTCCAGGGCCGCTCGCTCGGTCGCCGGGTCGAGGCCCAGCACCTCGGCGGTCTCGGCGTCGGAGCGTTGCTCGAGCGACCGGTCGACGAGCACGGCACGCTGCAGGGGGGCCAGGTCGCCGAGCGCGCGGACCACGCGGTGACGCTGCTCGGCGACGTCACCCTCCCAGCGGTCCGCCTCGACCACGGGGGCGACCGGGTCGACCTCGGCACCGGAAGGACCGTGACCCGGGTGGATGGCACGGCCGTAGAGCGACCGGCGCAGGTAGGCGTCGGGACGGTCCTCCCGAACCCGCGGCCAGTGTCGGGCTAGGTCGACGAGAGCGGCGACGAGGAGGGCGCGGCCGGCCTCGGGGCTGCCGGAGACCAGTGCCGCTGCGCGCAGGAGCTCGGACTGGCGCTCGCGGACGAAGTCCGCGTAGCCCCGCTCCACCACGGTCCCCACCTCCTCGGCGGGCCCTCACCTCACCGTCCCACCGCGCGGCCACCGTGGCGGCGGATGATGACCCACACCACAGGGCCGTCACGCACCACCCCGGCCGCGTCCGACGCTGACCCCGAGGACCTCCGCCGTCTCCCGCTCGCTGCGGTCCTCGACGTAGCGCAGCACCACCGTGGCGCGCTGCCGCGGCGTCAGGACGTCGAGGGCGCGCAGGACGTCGAGACGTCGCTCCACCCGCTCCTGCTCGGGCGCGCCGCGGGCTCCTCGGGGCGCTCCGCATCGAGCCCCACGACCTCACGGCGACGACGTCGCCACGACGAGACGGCGTCGCGGTAGTGGATGCGACGGACGTACGCGTCGGGGTGCTCGTCGCGGAGCCCTGCCCAGTTCCCGGCGAGCTTGACCAGCGCGCCCTGGAGCAGGTCCTCGGCGAGCCGTGCGTCCCCGCACACGAGGAAGGCCGCCCGCAGCAGCCGCCCCTGGCGGGCGCGCACGTGCTCGGCGAACTCGGCGTCCGCCGGCCAGGTGCCGTCGGTCGTGTCCATCCGGACCCACCTCCTCACGCGATCGACGGTGCTCCACTGTGTCAACGCCGGGGTCGGGATGAAAGGTTGGCGCGCGGGCGGCAGACTGGGCCGGGGCCGCGGACCCGGACGACAGGGAGGAGCACGAGGGTGCGTCAGTGGGAGCACGTGTCGCGCGAGTTCGCGCGGGCCTCCCTCGCCGCCGACGAGACGCCCGCCGGCGCCGACCGGCTGCGGGCGCACGAGGAGGTCCTGCGCCTGGCCCTCGGGCACGCCTCGTTCGCGGAGGAGTTCGTCGCGCGCAACGACGTGGTCTCGGCCGTTCTCGACATCGACGACGACACCGTCGCCCTCCCCCACGTCGCCTGGCTGCGGACGGCGCTGACGGGGGCCCACGAGCTGGACGACGAGGACGTCGACGCCGTTCTCTGGAAGCTCGAGTGGGCCCTGGACGTGGCCGAGGGATCACCCGAGGTCACCCTGGCGCGCTGGGCGGCGGCCGTGGAGGACCTCGCGGTCGGTCACCGGGTCGCCGGCCGGAGCGCCCGGCCCGTGCAGGCGGCCCGGGCGCGCCTCGCGCACGCCACCGGCGACACCGTGGGCCTGGGCCGGTCCCTCGCGGCGTGGCGGGCCGAGCCGCCGGACGACTCCGAGGAGGCCTGCGTGGCGTGCGAGGCCCACGAGCAGGCGCTGCTGCTGCGCGCCGCTCCCGAGACGCTCCTGGAGGTCCTCGAGCCGGTGCTCTCCGGCGCGGTCACGTGCGAGGCGCAGCCGGCGGCCTCCCTGGCCCTCGTCGCAGAGCTGCACGCGCGACGCGGTGACGTCGACTCCGCCGCCACCGCGTTCCGCGGCGCCTGGCACGGCGTCGCGGACGACCCCACGCGCGCCGCGGAGGTGGCGGCCTGCCTGCGGGCGCTGGTGCGCATCGGGAACACCGACCGTGCCGTCGACCTGCTCCTGCCCCGGCTGGGCTGGCTGCCCGCGCTCGACCACCCGACCGACCGGATGTGGTGGGCCGGGACCGCCGCGTGGGTGCTCGAGCACGCCGTCGCGCGCGGACTCGCCCCACCCGTGGTCGACGGCGCCACCGCCGAGCAGCGCGTCGCCGAGCTGCGCTCGGTGGCCGCCGACGAGGCGGTCGCGCTCGACGCCCGCGCCGGGTCGACGACCCTCGCCGACGAGCTCGCCGCCGCCCTCGCCCCGGGCGTGGTCGCCGAGGAGCCCACCCTGCCGCCGACCCGGCTCCCCCCGGGCCCCGACCCGGCCGAGGCCTTCCCACTGGACTCCCCCGGCGACGTCGTGGCGCTGGCGGACGCCGTCGCGGTCGCCGTCAACACCGTCGACCCACGGGCGAGCGCACTCGTGCGTGCCTGGCGGAGCCAGCGGAGCGAGGTCTCCCCGCGGCTGGGCGCACCGGAGCAGTGGGCCGCGGCGGCGTTCCTCGACCGGCACGCCGCCCAGGACCTGCCCTACCCCGAGCGCCGCCCCGTGCTCGACGCGGCCCTCGCGCTCGCCGCACGCGCGGGTGACGAGCTCGGGGCGGCCCGGGTGGGCTGTGACCTGGCCGTCCTCGAGGCGACCGAGGCCGGGCAGGCCCACCACTCGCCGAGCGCCCCGGAGGTGGTCACCGCGCGCGAGGCCGCGCGCGCCGCCCTCACCGAGCTGGAGTCGTGGGCGCCCCCGGACGAGGCCGCCACCGCGTGGCGGCGCTACGCCCACGACGCCTGGGCGCCGGATCCGCGGGAGGTCTGCCTGCACGCGGCCGACCTCTACGAGCAGGCCGGGCTGCCGGCCCGCCGCGCGCTCTGCGTGCTGGAGGCCGCGCTCGTCACGGTGCCGCAGGGCCATGCGGCGGCGACCCGCCTCATCGACGAGGGCGAGCGGCTCGCGGGCGACAACCTCGTCCTCCGCGCCCTGGCGCTCGACCTGCGGGCCCGCATCGCCCGCGCCGAGGGCGACCTCGAGCGGGCCGTGGAGCTCCTCGAGGCCGAGCACGGGATGCGGGGGCTCGCCGACGAGGTGCGCGCCGGGCCGCTGTTCACCTGCTGCGACGTGCTCGTCGACCTCGGCGCGTGGGACCGGCTCGAGGCCAGGGCTGCGGACGCGGTGGCGCTCGCGCTGCGCCTGCACGACCCGGTCGCCCTGGCGGTCGGCCAGCGGTTGCTCGGCCTCGCGTGGCTCGAGGGCGGACGACCCGGGGAGGCCGCAGAGCTGCTGGAGGCGGCCCTCCCGGTCATCGACGAGCACGTCCCGGCCCTGACCGGACCGGCGGCCTGGGCACTCGGCAACGCCTGCGTCGCGGTCCGGCGCTGGGGGACGGCCCGGACCGCCTTCGCGACCGCCGCGACCGCCTTCACCGGCGGCCGCCGGGTGGAGGAGGCGGCGCACGCGCACCTGCGGGCCGGGCACGCCGCATGGGACGACGACGACACCGGGTCCGCCGCCGAGCACTACGAGCAGGCCGCCGCGTCCGCCCGCGTCAGCGGCTCGCCGGCGGTGCTCGTCGAGGCCCTGCGCGGGGCGGCCGAGCTGCGCGCCCTCGGAGGCGACGTCGACGGTGGCCTGGCTGCCCTCGACGGCGCCCTGCGGGAGGGCGCGTTGCTCGCGTCGGTCGTCCCCGCCGGACCGGCTGCCGACTTCGACCCGGAGGTGCTCGAGCCGGACGTGCTCCGGGAGGGAGCGCTCATCCTGGCCCGGGCCGGACGCACCGACGAGGCGGTCGAGCGCCTGGACCGCGCCGAAGGGCTCCTCGGTGGCGGCCACGAGCTGGTCATGCGGGCCGAGGCCGGGATCGTCCTCGCGGACGCGGACCGGATCGCGGACGCCGAGCCGCGGCTGCGGGGCAGCATCGCCGAGCTCGACGCGGCGGGCCGCACCGAGGACCGCGTCCGCGCCGCTGGGGCCCTCGCCACGGCCCTCGAGCGGGCCGGTCGTTCCGCCGAGGCCGCGCAGGTGTGGGCCGACTCCGGCTTGCCGGTCACACCCCCCAGCGGCCGGTGAACCAGCTCCCGGTGCCCCCGACGCCGTCGACCGTCCCGACCTGCCAGAGCGCCGCCCCGGGCACGTCCCAGGCGAGCACGCGCAGCACCGGGGCGCCGTCGGGCCCGGCCGGCGACCGCGACTCCAGGAGCACGGTGGCCGGCGGAGCCCAGCCGAGGACCCGGTAGCGCAGGAGGGCGGTCCCCGCCGGCACCTCGGCAGCGAGCACGTGCAGTCGTGACCCGTGACCGATCTGCAGCACGGCGACTCCCTGGCCGCGACCGAGCTCGTCCTGGAAGCGGCCCGGGAGGAACACCGGCGCCGCGACCCATCCGTCGGGCGTGGAGGCCGACGGGCCGAACGGCACGACGGGGGGGCCGGCGACCGGTTCCATGCTCTCGATCCTCCCGTCGGGGGCCGCCGTGCGGACCACCGTCGCGCCGGCGGACCACGCGAGCTGGTGGCGACCCGGGGCCACGGGCCCGGTGGCGCGGGTGACCTCACCCGTCCCGGGCTCGACGAGCCACGCGTCGTCACGGCCGTGGACGACCACTGTCGTGCCGTCCGACGCCCAGCCCGCACTGCGCAGCGTCGGGTCGCGCACGCCGATGTCGTCCACGCGCCCCGTGGGGAGGTCGAGGACGAGGACCCTGGCGACCGTCGGGAGGACGACCCGGCGCCGGTCCACCGTGACGGTGTCGGGCGTCACGAGGGGGTAGCCGCGCTCCTCGCCCACGACCTCGGCCGCGTCGAAGGACCAGCGCACGGGCGGGTCGCCGGTCACCCGGACCACGGGGACGAACCGTCCGCCGCCTCCCCGCACGAGGTAGACCGCCGCCACGAGGGCGTCAGTACCCCCGCGCGGTACCGGGCTCACGAGCGACGGGTCGCCGGGCCCGATCGGGTCCGGCACCGGCAGCTCCGCACGGCGGGGGTGCTCGGGCAGCGAGGCCTCCGCGGCCGGAGCCGGCGCGGGGTGGACGACGACCCCGCCCAGGTCGGTCGACCCGAGATGTGGGTCCCCCTCGCGCAGCTCCCGCGGGCCGTCCGGCGCGTCGAGCTGCCGCACCCCGAGCGCCCCGACCGCGCCCGCACCGAGCACCCCCGTCGCGAGGAGGAGGCCACGCCGGCGGACGACCCGGCGTCTCTGCCGCACCCGGTCTTCGACGGCCGCCGCGAGGTCCGGTGCGGGCAGCCGGCCGAGCGCGGCCTCGAGGACCTCACGTACGGCGAGGCTGTCGGCCCGTCCCGACTCGAGGTGACGCCCCGGCAGCGCCGCACCCAGCCGTTCCAGGGCCGACCGGGCCTCGGCCCGCACCGTGCGAGGAAGCATCCGCAGCGTGCGGGCGGCCTCGCCCACCGTCACGCCGTCGACGGCGAGCAGGACGAGCACCATCCGTTCGCGGGGGGTCAGCTCGGCGAGGGCGCGGGCCGCCTCGGCCCGCACCCGGGCGGACTCGACCGACGGCGGACCGACCGTCCAGCCGTCCTCGTCGTCGGGGAGGCGGCACAGCGCCTGCGCGGCCTCGGCCGCCGCCGCTCCACCACGGCAGTCCGCGAGCAGCGAGCGGAACAGGGACCGCCGGACGGTCCCCACCGGGTCCTCCTCGACGGCCGCCGGCCACCGCCGGCCCACGACGACGAAGGCGTCCTCGACGAGACCACGAGCCCGCCCGACGTCACCCCGGACGAGGACGGCGGCACGGAGCAGCTGCTCCTCCTCGCGCCGGACGAACCCGGCGAGCTCGGCGCCGGACCAGCCCGTCCCCGTCGTCGCCACGGGCCACCTCCTGCTCGCCCGGTGCCCTCCACTGTGTCACGCGAGGCCCGCCTGCGGCCGTCCCGCGGGTCACGACGGACGGCGCACGCGAACCCGCTCGATGTGGTTGCCGTCCACCTCGACGACCTCCAGCTCGTGCTCGCCGGCGGGTACGACGTCACCGACGACGGCGACCCGACCGAGCCGGTCGAGCACGTACCCCCCGACCGTCTCGTAGACGCCGACGTCGGGCAGCTCGATGCCGACGGCCTCGCGGAAGTCCTCGAGGTTGAGGCCGGCGTCGACGACGACGTCGCCGTGGGCCCCGACCTCCCGCAGCACGGCCGGGACGTCGCGCTCGTCGTGGATCTCCCCCACGAGCTCCTCCACGAGGTCCTCGAGCGTGACGATCCCGTCGGTGCCGCCGTACTCGTCGAGGACGACGGCGATGTGGATGCGCTCCCGCCGCAGGATGGCGAGCGACGGGAGCAGGGCGTTGGTCTGCGGCAGGAGGACGATCCGGCGGACCAGCGAGCGCACGCGCGCCCGGTCGGAACCGCGCGCCCGCGCCTCGTAGAGGTCGCGGACGTGGACGAAGCCGAGGACGTCGTCGAAGCCGTCACCCGTGACCGGGTACCTCGAGTAGGGCTCGTCGACGACCGTCCCCACCGCTTCCTCGACGGTGAGGTCACCGGCGAGGAAGACGACGTCGTGACGCGGACGCATCACCTCCCCGACGGTGCGCTCCGCGGCGGCGAAGACCTCGCGCAGGACCGCCCGCTCGTCCCGCGGGATCCCCTGGTGGGAGACGAGGAGGTGACGCAGCTCCTCCTCCGACATCTCCTCGCGAGCCGCCTCGGGGTCACCCCCGAGCAGTCGGACGACGGCGTCGGTCGAGACGGACAGCAGCCAGATCACCGGCCGCATCGCCGTCGCGAAGCGGTCGACGGCCGGGGCCACCGCGAGGGCCACCGCCGAGGAGCGCTGCAGGCCGATGCGCTTCGGGACGAGCTCGCCGAGCACGAGGGAGAGGAAGGCCACGGCAAGGGTCAGCACCACGAGCGAGACCGTCTGCGCCAGGCCGGGTGAGAGCCCCCAACCGACGAGGACGGGCGTGAGGTAGGGCGCGATCGTCGAGGCACCGACCGCCGCCGAGAGGAAGCCCGCCAGGGTGACCCCGATCTGCACGGCCGCGAGGAACCGGTTCGGGTCGCGCGCGACCGCGGCGACCCTGGCGCCGCGGGTGCTGCGCCGCTCCAGCTGGTCGAGCTGGCTGCGACGCAGGGAGACCAGCGCGATCTCGGTCCCGGCGAACACGCCGCCGACGAGGACGAACACGACGACGAGCGCGATGTCCCGCAGCAGGTCGCCCATCACCGACGGTCAGCAGCCGACGAGGCGTTGGGCCAGGTAGCCCTCCACCCGGTCCAGCCCGACCCGCTCCTGGGTCATCGCATCGCGTTCCCGCACGGTCACGGCGTCGTCCCCGAGGGTGTCGAAGTCGACGGTGATGCAGAACGGCGTGCCGATCTCGTCCTGACGCCGGTAGCGGCGCCCGATGGCGCCGGCGTCGTCGAAGTCGACGTTCCAGTGCCGCCGCAGGGCGGTCGCGAGGTCGCGGGCCTTCGGCGACAGGTCGGCGTTGCGCGAGAGAGGCAGGACGGCCGCCTTGACGGGGGCGAGCCGCGGGTCGAGCCGCAGGACGGTCCGCTTGTCGACCCCACCCTTGGTGTTCGGTGCCTCGTCCTCGGTGTACGCGTCGACGAGGAAGGTCATCAGACTCCGCGACAGCCCGGCGGCCGGCTCGATGACGTAGGGCGTGTACCGCTCGCCGGTCGCCTGGTCGAAGTAGTCGAGGTCGGTGCCGGAGTGCCTCGAGTGGGTCGTGAGGTCGAAGTCGGTGCGGTTCGCGATGCCCTCGAGCTCGCCCCACTCGCTGCCGGCGAAGTTGAAGCGGTACTCGATGTCGACGGTCCGCTTGGAGTAGTGGGAGAGCTTGTCCTGCGGGTGCTCGTAGTGACGCAGGTTCTCGGGACGGATGCCGAGGTCGGTGTACCAGCGGGTCCGCTCGTCGATCCAGTACTGGTGCCACTCCTCGTCCTCGCCCGGCTTGACGAAGAACTCCATCTCCATCTGCTCGAACTCCCGGGTGCGGAAGATGAAGTTGCCGGGGGTGATCTCGTTGCGGAAGCTCTTGCCGGTCTGGGCGATGCCGAACGGCGGCTTGCGGCGCGAGGCCTGCATGACGTTGAGGAAGTTGATGAAGATGCCCTGCGCCGTCTCGGGCCGCAGGTAGTGCAGCCCGGACTCGTCCTCGATGACCCCGAGGTAGGTCTTGAGCATCATGTTGAACTCGCGCGGCGCGGTCCACTGGCCACGGGTGCCGCAGCTCGGGCAACCGATCTCGTCGAGGGTGACGTGGTCGGGCTCGACCTCCTGCCCCTTCTTCGCCCGCTTGTCGGCGAGCGCTTCCTGGAGGTGGTCCATCCGGTAGCGCTTGTGGCAAGAGAGGCACTCGATGAGGGGGTCGGTGAACTCGCCGACGTGGCCGGACGCCACCCACGTCTGGCGGGGCAGGATGATCGAGGAGTCGAGGCCGACGATGTCCTCGCGGCCGGTGACCATCGCCCTCCACCACTGCCGCTTGATGTTCTCCTTCAGCTCGACACCGAGCGGGCCGTAGTCCCAGGCCGACCGCGTGCCTCCGTAGATCTCGCCGGACGGGAAGACGAACCCCCGCCGCTTGGCGAGGGAGACGACGGTGTCGACGACGGAGGTGGGGGCTGCCATGCGCGCAAGGCTAACCACAGGCGGACCGTCCGGCCGAACCGGTTGGGGTGGCGACCCGTAGGCTGGTCCACCGTGTCCACCCTGCGTGAGTCCTTCGAGCGGGCGAGCCTGCCCGCGGTCCGCTACCTCAGCGGGCTGCCGCGGTTCGTGCCCTTCCTCGCCATCCTCGCCCTGATCGTGGCGGGGATCTTCCTGCCCTCGCCGGGATGGGTGCTCATCGCGGTGGCCACACTCGTCCTGCTGTGGATCCTGGCGCTGGCGTGGCCGCGGCTGTCGGTCCCGGAGAAGCTGTTGCGCCTCGCGGTCATCGCGATGCTCGTCGCCATCGTCGTCACGCAGGCCTTCCCCCGGTCCTGACCTCCGGCCACCTCGGCGCCCGCGAGCCCTGGGATCAGTTTGACAATGGTTCTCATTACAGTTGAGAATCGTTGTCATGAAGTGGCCCGCCCTCGCCGCCCTCGCCTCCAGCGCCGCCCTCGCCCTCGGCGGATGCTCCTCGGGGTCGGCCCCGGATCCCGCCTCCGGCGCCCTCGCGGTCTCGGCCTCCTTCTACCCCCTCGTCTGGGCCACCGGGCAGATCGGGGGCGCCCACGTCGCAGTGACCAGCCTGACTCCTCCGGGAGCCGAGCCGCACGACCTCGAGCTGACCCCGAAGCAGGTGGGGGGGCTCGCGGATGCCACGCTCGTCGTCTACGCCTCCGGCTTCCAGCCGGCCGTCGACCAGGCCGTGGCCGATGTCGCCCCCACGGCGGGCTTCGACGTCGCGCCGTTCGCCGACCTCTCGATCGCCGCCACCGGCGAGGAGACGCACGCCGACGCCACCGACACCGCCGCGATGGACCCGCACTTCTGGCTCGACCCCGTCCGCTTCGAGAAGGTCGCCACCGCCATCGGCGACCGGCTCGCCGCCGTCGACCCGGCGAACGCCGCCGACTACGCGGCCGGCACCGACCGCCTCGTCGGTGAGCTGCGAACGTTGGACACCGAGTACCGGTCCGGTCTCGCCGACTGCGCCCAGCGCTACCTCGTGACCTCGCACACCGCGTTCGCCTACCTCGCGCAGCGCTACGGCTTCGACCAGGTCGGCATCTCCGGGGTCAACCCCGACGTCGAGCCGGACGCCGCCACCTTGCGCCGGATCAGCAGCCTGGTCACCGACCAGGGGGTGACGACGATCTACACCGAGACGCTCGCGAGCCCAGCGCTCGCGGAGACCGTCGCCCGCGAGACGGGCGCGACGACGGCGGTGCTCGACCCGGTCGCCGGGCTCACCGACACCTCCGCGGGCACGGACTACCTTGAGGTGATGCGGAGCAACCTCGCCACGCTCGAGCAGGGACAGCAGTGCCGATGACCGGCGACGAGACACCGATCATCGAGCTGCGCTCGGCGGCCTTCGGCTACGGAGAACGCAGCGTCGTCAGCGGCGTCGACCTGGCCGTCCGGCCCGGCGAGGTGCTCGCGCTGCTCGGACCCAACGGGTGCGGCAAGTCGACGTTGGTGCGCGGGCTCCTGGGCCTCGTCGAGCAGCAGGGCGGCGAGGTCCGCCTCTTCGGGACCCCGCGCGAGCGCTTCCGCGACTTCACCCGGATCGGGTACGTCCCCCAGCACCACACGCTGAGTGCTGCGGTCAGGGCAACCGTCACCGAGGTCGTCGAGGTGGGGCGCCTCCCCCACCGCCCGTGGTGGCGGCCGCAGGGCCGGCTCGACCGGGAGGTCGTCCGCGAGTCGATCGCGGCCGTCGGCCTCGCGGACCGTGCCCACGAGGAGGTGGCCCGCCTCTCGGGCGGCCAGCAGCGGCGCGTCCTCATCGCGCGTGCGCTCGCGGGCCGCCCCGACGTGCTCGTCATGGACGAGCCGACCGCCGGGGTCGATGCCGCCAGCTCGGAGGCGCTGGCCGTCGTGCTCGAGCGCCTCGCCGCCGAGGGCACGTCGATGGTCGTCGTCACCCACGAGCTCGAGGCCCTCAGCGACGTCGTCACACGGGTGGTGTGCATGGAGTCCGGACGCGTCGACTTCGACGGCACGACCCGCGAGTACACCGCGCACACCGCGGCCCACGACCACGGGTCGAGCCACCACCACGACCCCACCCACGACGCCCCACCCGAGCCCGTGCTCGGAGCGCCCCTGGACCGCAGCGGCCCGGGAGGCCCTCGTGGGTGAGATCCTCGCGCTCGACTTCATGCGGCAGGCGCTGCTCGCCGCGCTGCTCGCCGGTTTCGCGGCGCCTCTCGTCGGGGTCTTCCTCGTCCAGCGCCGGATGTCCCTCATCGGGGACGGGATGGGTCACGTCGCCCTCGCGGGGGTGGCGGTCGGCATCCTCACCGGTCAGCAACCGGTCTTCACTGCCCTGCTCGCCGCGGTCGGGGCCGGTGTCGCGATCGAGCTGATCCGCGCCTCCGGCCGGACGAGCGGTGACATCGCCCTGGCCGTCATGTTCTACGGCGGCATCGCGCTCGGTGTCGTCCTCATCGCCCGGTCCTCCGCGGCGACGCCGGCCAACCTCACCGCCTACCTCTTCGGCTCGATCCTCACGACGAGCAGCGGCGACGTCGTCGTCCTCGCGGTGCTCGCGGCCGTCGTGCTCGTCGTCACCCTGGTGCTCCGCCAGCGCTTCTTCGCCGTCGCCAACGACGAGGAGTACGCGCGGGCCGCGGGGATGCCCGTGCTCCTCTACAACCTGCTGCTGGCCGTACTCACGGCCGTGACGATCGTCGTCTCGATGCGGGCCGTCGGCCTCCTGCTCATCTCGGCACTCATGATCATCCCCAACGCGACCGCCCAGCTGCTCGCCCACAGCTTCCGGTCCAGCCTCTGGTGGGCCGTGGGCATCGGGGTCGTCTCGAGCGTCGGCGGCGTCCTCGTCTCCTACCAGGCCGAGACCCCGTCCGGGGGCACGATCGTGCTCGTCGCCATCGCCGGGTTCCTCCTCGTCAGCGGTGCGAACCTCGTGCGCGACCAGCTGCGGCGCGCTGCGCACGCCCGTGCCGAGCTGCACCAGCACGAGCACGGCCCCGGCTGCGGCCACGAGGCGGTCACCCACGGCGACCACGTCGACTACGTCCACGACGGGCACCGCCACGCCGCGCACGAGGGCCACTACGACGAGCACGGCGAGCACGACGCGGCCGGGACGGGCGCGCGGTGAGCGCCGCACCACCGGAGCGCCGGCCGACCCGACAGCGCCTCGCCCTGGCCGAGGCGCTCTCGGGCGCGGAGGAGTTCCGCTCCGCCCAGGAGATCCACGCCGGGCTCACGGCGGCCGGTGAGCGGATCGGCCTCGCGACGGTCTACCGGAACCTCCAGGCGATGGCCGCCGACGGCGAGGTCGACATCATCCGGACCGCCGACGGCGAGTCGATCTACCGTGCCTGCGTCACGGACGCACACCACCACCACCTCGTCTGCCGCTCGTGCGGGCTGACCGTCGAGGTGACGGGCGACGCCGTGGAGCGCTGGGCGGAGGCCGTCGCCGCCGAGCACGGGTTCAGCCAGGTCCGGCACACCGTCGAGGTGGACGGGCTCTGTGCCCGGTGCGCCCCCGCCTCGCGCCCCTCCTGACCCATGACGGCCGGGCTCCCCTCCCGGTGGCGCCGCCCGGGCTATCCTGCACGCGTGCCCCCTCGTGGATCCCGCTCGACGCTCGACGAGGTGGCCAAGCTCGCCAAGGTGTCCCGGGCGACGGTGTCCCGGGTCGTCAACGGCTCCACCACGGTCGACCCCAAGCTCGCCCGACGCGTCGAGGCCGCCTGCCGCGAGCTCGACTACGTCCCCAACCAGGCAGCGCGCAGCCTGATGACGCGCCGCACCGACACCATCGCCCTCGTCGCGGCCGAGCCGGAGGAGCGCGTCTTCGGGGACCCGTTCTTCGGCGCCGTCATCCGCGGTGCCAGCCAGGAGGTGGCGGCTCGCAAGCGCCAGCTCACGCTCTTCATGGTCCAGGGCGACGAGGAGCTGACCGACGTGGGACGCTACCTCCTCGGGGGCCACTGTGACGGCATGCTCCTGATCTCCGAGCACGGCCGCCACCGCCTCGCCGCGGACGTCGCCGCTGCCGGCATCCCCGTCGTCATCGGTGGCCGCCCGCTCGACCCGACGATCCGGGTGTCCTACGTCGACCACAACAACCGCGCCGGCGCGGAGCTCGCCGCCGCCCACCTGCGGGGCCTGGGCCGACGGCGCATCGCGACGATCACGGGTCCGCTCGACATGTCGGCCGGGCTCGACCGCCTGGAGGGCTTCCGACACGGCCTCGGCGACCTCTTCGACCCCGACCTCGTGGCGACGGGCGCGTTCACGACCCGCAGCGGCGCGGACTCGATGCGCGAGCTGCTCGAGCGGGCGCCCGACGTCGACGGCGTCTTCGCGGCGTCCGACCTCATGGCCCTCGGCGCGATCAGCGTGCTCCAGCGCTCGGGGCGACGCGTCCCGGAGGACGTGGCGGTCGTCGGCTACGACGACATCGACCTCGCGGCTGAGTCCTTCCCCCCGCTCACGACGGTCCGGCAGGACACGGTCGAGCAGGGTCGCCGGATGGCCGCGCAGCTCCTCGACGAGATCGAGGGTGCGCACGCGAACGGCGACGGCCACCCCCCGGCCCCGGCGGGCGTCGTGCTCCCCGTCGAGCTCGTC
Organism: uncultured Actinomycetota bacterium; assembly: GCA_963730165.1. Lineage (GTDB taxonomy): Bacteria > Actinomycetota > Actinomycetes > Actinomycetales > Dermatophilaceae > DASSQJ01. Next base: position 338,750 of record CAVSQS010000003.1, on the reverse strand, counting down.
GTCCGGGACTCGGCCTGACCCGGGGCTCCGCCGCGCCGCTCAGCCGCCGGTCACCGTGATGCGCTCGACCGTCCCGTCTCGCCGGAGGACCGCGTCTGTGGCCGCCGGCGGAAGTACCCAACCCGCGGCCGACAGCTCGCGGCCGTCGTCGTGCCGCACGACGAGGCCCGGCTCGCCACCGCGCCGGTAGACGACCGGCGTGCCGCACCAGGTGAACCCGAGCGATCCTGCGGGCAGGTCGACCTCGACGGGCGACCCGTCCACGCCGAGCGGCCGCCAGGTCGCGGGCTCGGTGAGCCACTCGCGCACCGGCACGCGCGGGTCGAACGTGACGACGCCGGCCTCCCCGCGCAGCCCGAGGTCGGCCCACCGGATGAGGATGTCCTCCTTGACCTGGCCGGTCATCCCGGGCTGCCGGGCACCCCGGCCGGCCGGCGTGTGCGAGTACGGGTCGATCACGATCGCCCCGAAGCGCTCCGGCCCCACGCGGTAGCCGAGCCCGTCGCGGATCTCCTGGACGGCCGCCTCGAGCCGGGCGACCACCGCCTCGTCCGACGCCGACGCACGGGCGGCGAGCAGCGCGTCCTGGGCTGCTGCGAGGTACTTCGAGACCATGTGCCAGTAGACGCTGCCGAGCCCCCCGTAGGCGAAGAAGGTCCCGGCCCGCCCGGTGAACGACGCGTGGTGCACCGCGGCCTCGAAGGCGGCGAGGGGGTCCTGGACCGCGTTCCGCTGGCCGTTCATCGTGCTGGGGTCCTCGAACCCGACCCTCCCGGTGAGCATCCAGCTGCTCCAGGCGTCCTACTTCAAGGACTACTCGCTGATCCTCGCCGGGGTCACCGTGGCGGCCCTCCCGCTCATCCTGCTCTTCGTCGTCGCGGGCCGGCAGCTCGTCGCCGGCGTCATGCAGGGCGCGGTCAAGGGCTGACCGACGCGTCAGCGCCGGACGCCCCCGCCGTCCTCGGCGGTGGGGGCGTCGACGGCTCCCCCGTAGCGACGCTCACGGTCGGCGTAGGTCTCGATGGCCGCCCAGAGGTCGCGGCGGTCGTAGTCGGGCCAGAGCCGGTCCTGGAACACCAGCTCGGCGTACGCGCTCTGCCAGAGCAGGAAGTTGCTCGTGCGTTGCTCGCCGGAAGACCGGACGAAGAGGTCGACGTCCGGCATGTCGGGCTCGGGCAGGTACCGGGCGATGGTGCGCTCGTCGACCGCCGAGGCCTTGAGCCGGCCGCGCGCCACGTCCTCCGCGATGCGACGGGCTGCGTCGCCGATCTCGGCACGTCCGCCGTAGTTGACGCAGAAGTAGAGGGTGAGCGCGGTGTTGCCGGCCGTGAGCCGCTGGGCGGTCTCGAGCTCGGTGATGACCGAGCCCCACAGGCGGGGTCGGCGGCCGACCCAGCGCATCCGCACGCCCCACTCGTGGAGCTGGTCGCGGCGGCGACGGATGACGTCGCGGTTGAAGCCCATGAGGAAGCGCACCTCGTCCGGGCTGCGCTTCCAGTTCTCGGTCGAGAACGCGTACGCCGAGAGGTGGGTGAGCCCCACCTCGATCGCCCCGGCGACGACGTCGAGCAGGGCTGCCTCCCCGGCTTCGTGGCCCTTGGTGCGGGGCAGTCCACGCTGGTTGGCCCAGCGGCCGTTGCCGTCCATGACGATGGCGACGTGGCGGGGCATCCGCTCGGCCGGGACGGCCGGGGGCCGGGCGCCACTGGGGTGCGGGAACGGCGGCGGGTAGGGGCTCGGCGCGCTCACCGCTCCACCATACGGAGGCTGCGGATACCGCGCTCGAGGTGCCACTGGAGGAAGGCGGCGGTCAGCCCGCTCCCCTCCCGACGGCTGCGGGTCTCGGAGGCGTCGGCGAGCACCCAGTCACCGGCGAGCAGAGCCGCGAGGAGGCGCAGCGTCTCGGGCGCGGGAGCGGCAGAACCGGGGGGGCGGCACACAGGGCAGACGACTCCGCCGGCCGCGACGTGGAAGGCCCGGTGCGGGCCGGCGGCACCGCACTTCGCGCAGTCGTGGAAGCTCGGGGCGTACCCCCCGATGGCGAGCGCCCGTAGGAGGTAGGCGTCGAGGACGAGGCCGGCGTCATGGTCACGGTGGGCCAGGGAGCGCAGGGCGCCCGCGAGCAGGAGGTACTGCTGGAGGGCCGGCTCGCGCTCCTCGGTGAGCCGGTCGCAGGTCTCGAGGACCGCGGTGGCGGCGGTCCAGGCCCGGTAGTCGCGGGCGATCGCCTCACCCCAGGGGTCGAGCGTCTCGACCTGGGTCACGGTGTCGAGGCTGCGCCCCTCGTAGCACTGGAGGTCGATGTGCATCCCCGGCTCGAGCCGGGCCCCGAAGCGGGACCTGGTGCGTCGCACCCCCTTGCCGACGACCCGGACCTTGCCGAGCCGGCGGGAGAGCACGGTGACGATGCGGTCGGCCTCACCCAGCTTGTGGGTGCGCAGGACGATCGCCTCGTCGCGGTAGAGGGGCACCGTCCCATTGTCGGTCCGACCGCCGACATCGGCGGGATGCCGGGCCGTCGGCCACCGTCCAGGTGCTCAGCACAAGGCGTCCGAGCCGAGCTCGGAACGACCTGCCTCGACCGCGTCGAGGACCGCCTCGGCGACGACCGCGGGCTCCCCGAGGCAGCCGTGGGGCCTCCCGGCGAGCGGGTGGCTCGCCAGGCCTGTCTCGGTGTGGTGCGGTCGGGCATCGAGGACGTCGACGCCGGCACGCCGCAGCTCCCTCTGCCAGGGCCCGGTCGGCGGCGGACTGGGTCGTCTTCGAGGCCGAGGGGGCCGCCATGAGGACACCGAACGCCATCCACGGCGCACGTGGCGCCCTCGCGACACGACGGGCACCCCGCGGTCGAAGGTGTGGACACGTGTTCGATTCCAGGATACGGTCCTCGCATGGGCGTGCTCCAGGGGTCGCTCCTCGACCTCGCCGACGGGATCGAGGTCCGTGCACTCGACGGCACCGCGCAGCGCACGACGTTGGCGCACGGCGCCTGGGTCGACCACCGTCCGGCCTGGGTCGGCGGGGCCGACGACCTCTTCGAGCGACTGCGCCGCGACGTGCCCTGGCGCGCCGAGCGACGGCAGATGTACGACTCGGTCGTCGACGTGCCGCGGCTCCTCCGTTTCTACGGTGAGGGGGAGGCACTCCCCCACCTCGCCCTCGAGGAGTGCCGCGAGGCACTCTCGGTGCACTACGCCGCCGAGCTCGGGGAGCCGTTCGTCACGGCCGGGCTGTGCCTCTACCGCGACGGTCAGGACTCGGTCGCCTGGCACGGCGACCGCATCGGGCGCAGCCGCGAGCAGGACACGATGGTGGCGATCCTCTCCGTCGGGGCACCCCGCGACCTGCTCCTGCGCCCGCGGGACGGCGGCTCGTCGCTGCGCATCCCGTCGGGCCACGGCGACCTCGTCGTCATGGGTGGGTCGTGCCAGCGCACGTGGGACCACTGCGTGCCCAAGACGGCGAGGCCGGTCGGGCCCCGCATCAGCATCCAGTTCCGCGTCCGCGGGGTCCGGTGATGCCCGACCCGAACGGTCGGGGGCTCACGGGCGGGCGGCGAGGTACACGAGGACATCATCCGCCGCCGTGGGCTCGAGGTCGTTGTACGGGCCCCGCACGCGCACGTCGGTGAAGCCCGCCGCCTCGAGCATCAGGACTAGCTCTCCCGCGAAGTACTGGTTGGCCGTGAGCCGACGGCGCTCCTCGGCGACGAGCGCACCGTCCCGCCACTGGCGTGCACGGATCTCCCAGACCTCCTGCTGGGCCACCGGGTCCAGGGCGAGCATCCGCGCGCGCAGCGCGTACTCACATCCGTCGGGCCCGGTCTGCCGTTCCTCCGGGGGCTCGTCGGCCTCGGGCAGCGCCGGAGAGGGCCTCGCCGCCCAGTACCCCCATCGCCTCGGGTCCACGTACGGCACCTCGTTGTCGAGCACGGGGGTCCCGCCGGGCTCGAGGTGATCGAAGATCCGACGGAGGGCCTCGGCGTCCTGCGCACGCGTCGACCCCAACCCCAGACCACCGCAGACGTAGATGGTGCGGTAGCGGCGGGGCAGGTCGAGCGCGTGCATCGCCCGCGCAGGACACCTCCGGCTCGACGCCGGCCCCGCGGGCGGCCTCCGTGCACCACGCCACCATGCCCGGGGAGGCATCCACACCGTCGACATCCAGACCGGACTCGACGTAGGGGACGAGCAGCCGACCGGCGCCGCAGGCCAGGTCCAGCGCGGGCTGGCCCGCCTCGACGAACCCACGGATGTAGGCGACCTCGGGGCCAGGGTCGGCGAAGTACGCCCACCACCGGGCGACGAGACCGTGGTGCCAGCTTGCCGGCTCGACCGGGTCCACGACTCAGCCCCGGACGACGCCGACGCGGAACTCGACGACCCGGCGCACGAGGTCCGTCGGCAGCGGCTCGGTGTGTGGGAACTGCACCGACCCCCTGCCCTGCGGGTACCCGGCGAACTCGTCGGCGAACGCCTCGTGCCCGTTGGGCGTCGCGTAGAACCCCACGTGCCTCTCGTACCCCGCGAAGTACACGAGCGGTTTCCCGTCGACCTTGTAGGCGGGCATGCCGTACGCGATGGACTCCACGGCGTCGGGGGCCGCCGCACGGACGGTCTCGCGCATCGACTCGAGGCGGTGGCGGACCTCGCCGTCGAACCGTCCCAGGTACTCCTCGACGGAGCCCGCAGCCATGGGGGGAGGCTACCGATTCGCCCAGCCCCGCGCGCCGGCCGCCGCGACCGAGCGGGAGGCCACGTCGACGGCGACCGCGAGGGCCGCGGGCAGGTCCTGCGTCCCCGCCCGCGCGACCTCGGCGAGCAGTGCGCCGTGGAGGACGTCCCCGGCGCCGAGCGTGTCGGCGACCTCCACCTCGGGGACCGGCACCTCCCCCGAGGTGTCGTCCGCGCCGGCCCACCGCACGGGGTGCGGCCCCGCGGTGCGGGCCACCCACCACGGGCCGAGCTCGAGCACCGACGTCAGCCGGTCGCCGTGCCGTCCGCCCGACCCGGGCACGGCAAAGGCGTCCGAGACGACCGCGACGTCGACGAGCCCGAGGAGCTCCTCGAGCCCCGGCTTCCACGACCCGCCGTCGAGGATCACCGGAATCTCGCGGCGGCGAGCCTCCCGCGCCACCGCGAGGGCCACCCGGAGGTGGTGGCCGTCGACGAGCACCGCGCCCACCCCGTCGAGCCACTCGGCGACCCGTCGGGGCGAGTGGTCCGCGTAGCCGTCGGCACCGACGGCGTTGCGCGACACCACGGCCCGGGACCCTGACGAGCGGGTGACGAGCACCGACGAGAGCGGCGGCTCGAAGGCTGGGCCCGCGACGTCGACGAGGGCGACCCCGCAGGAGGCGTACTCGCGGGCGATGACGGAGGCGAGCGGGCCCACGCCGACGGCGCTGACCAGGCGGGTCCGTATCCCGAGCAGCGAGCACGTCAGCGCGGCGTTGAGGGCCGGACCTCCCGCCACCACCTCGGTCGAGCGGGCGACGACCTTCTCGTCGGGGCCCGGGACGGCATCGACGACGTGGACGACGTCGACCGTCGACAGGCCGCAGGCGAGCGCGGTGCCGTTGCTCACGGCGTCGACCCCGCTCATCAGACCTCGACGACGTCCGGGGCGTCGCGCTCGGCCCGGTTCAGCGCCGAGAGGATGGCCCGCAGCGAGGCCTTGACGATCGACTCGTGCAGCCCGACGCCCCAGAGCACCCGCTCCCCGACGGCGCACTCCACGTAGGCCGCGGCTCGTGCGTCGCCACCGGCGGACAGGGCGTGCTCGTGGTAGTCGAGGACCCGGACGTCGATCCCGAGCGGAGCGAGTGCGTCGAGGAAGGCGGCGATGGGGCCGTTGCCGCGGCCGAAGATCTCGGTCTCCTTGCCGTCCACGGTGATGACCGACTCGATGTGGTCGAGGCCGTCATCGTGTCCGGTGATCGTCGAGCGCACGGGGGCGAAGCGGCCCCAGCGCCGCTCCTCGTCGGCCGAGTGGAGGTACTCGTCGGCGAACATCCCCCAGATCTCCTCGGCGCTCAGCTCGCCGCCCTCGGCGTCGGTCCGGGCCTGGACGACGTGACTGAACTCCACCTGGAGGCGCCGGGGCAGGTCGAGGCCGTGCTCGGCCTTGAGCAGGTAGGACACCCCGCCCTTCCCGGACTGGCTGTTGACGCGCACGACCGCCTCGTAGGACCGGCCGATGTCGTGCGGGTCGATCGGCAGGTACGGGACCCCCCAGTCGATCTCGTCGATGCCGCGGCCGACGGCCGTCGAGCGCCGCTCCATGTCCTCGAACCCCTTCTTGATCGCGTCCTGGTGGGACCCGGAGAAGGCGGTGTACACGAGGTCGCCGCCCCAGGGGTGCCGCTCGTGGACCGGCAACTGGTTGCAGTACTCCACCGTGCGACGGATCTCGGCCATGTCGGAGAAGTCGATCTGCGGGTCGATACCCTGGCTGAAGAGGTTCATCCCCAGCGTCACGAGGCACACGTTCCCGGTGCGCTCCCCGTTGCCGAAGAGACATCCCTCGATGCGGTCGGCCCCGGCGAGGTAGCCGAGTTCCGCCGCCGCGACGCCCTCGCCGCGGTCGTTGTGCGGGTGCAGCGAGACGACGACCGACTCACGCCGGTCGAGGTGGCGGATCATCCACTCGATGGAGTCGGCGTAGACGTTCGGCGTGGCCATCTCGACCGTCGCCGGCAGGTTGACGATCATCTTGTGGTCGGGCGTGGGGTCGATGACCTCGATGACCTCGTTGCAGATGCGGACCGCGAACTCGAGCTCGGTGCCGGTGTAGGACTCCGGGGAGTACTCGTAGTACACGGTGGTCTCGGGGACCGTCTCCTCGAGCTTTCGGCACAGCCGCGCCGCCTGGAGGGCGATGTCGACGATCCCGTCTTCGTTCATCCCGAAGACGACCCGCCGCTGGAGGACCGATGTCGAGTTGTAGAAGTGGACGATCGCCTGCTTCGAGCCGCGGATGGCGTCGTACGTGCGCTCGATGAGGTGGTCCCGGGCCTGGGTGAGGACCTGGATCGTCACGTCATCCGGGATGTGACCGCCCTCGATGAGCTCCCGGACGAAGTCGAAGTCGGTCTGGCTCGCGCTCGGGAAGCCGACCTCGATCTCCTTGTAGCCCATCTTCACGAGGAGCTTGAACATCCGCATCTTGCGCTCGGCGTCCATCGGGTCGATGAGCGCCTGGTTGCCGTCACGCAGGTCGACCGCGCACCAGCGCGGGGCCTTGGTCATCACGCGGTCGGGCCAGGTGCGGTCGGGGAGGTGGACCTCGAGCTGGTCCTGGAAGGGCACGTACTTGCGTGCCGGCATCCCGGAGGGCTGTTGGGGGTGGATCATCGTCTCGCTACGCCTTCGTCTCGTCTGCGGCTGGACCGGCCGGGTGCAGCAGGGACTCCGCGACGAGGGGCGGCCGTGTCAGGCCCCGCCGCGGCAGCGAAGGAGGAGAAGTGCCGAACGCACGAGGTCGAGGATGCCACGCCCGCGCCGTCCAGCCAAGCGGTGTCTGCGGCTCGGTCACGGCCGCAGCCGCACCGAGAGGCACGTGACGCACCCCTCGAGCTTCTCGAACTCGCCGATGTCGACGGTCGTCACCCGGTACCCGTGGCCCCGGAAGACGGCAGCGGTCGACGGCGCGCTGGCCGCCATGAGGAGGTGGTCGCTGCCGAGGAGCACGACGTGTGCCCCCGGCTCCTCGGGGACGTCCTCGTAGGCCGGGAAGGCGTCGCGGTCGTCGACGACGGGGCCCCAGCCGACCACCGTCCCGTCCGGCAGGGCGGTGCACGCCGACTTCAGGTGCAGGGCCCGGGTGACGGGCACGGCCTGGACGCGGAGGCCGTACGGCGCCAGCAGCCCCGCGAGCCGGTGGATCCCGGCGCCGTTGGTACGTCCGCCGAGGCCGACGTACGCGGTCTCACCGACCCGCAGCACGTCGCCGCCCTCGAGCGTCGCCGGTGCCTCCACCCGCTCGACCCGGAGGCCGAGGTCATGGACCGCCTGCTCGAGACCCGCCGTCTCGCCTCGGCGTTCGGGGGCCCCCGGTCGGGTGAGGACGGCGAGGTCATCCTGGACGAGCAGCGGGTCCTCGACGAAGACGGCGTCGGGGCAGTCGTCGGCGGGCGGCACCTCGAGCACCTCCCACCCGGCGCCACGCAGGGCCGCGACGTAGCGGTCCCACTGCTCACGGGCGAGGTCGAGGTCGATCGGCACGCGCTCGAGGTGGGTGACGAGGCCGTCCGCGAGCCGCGGTCCGGGCCGACGGACGAGCGCGAGGGGCCGGGCGGTCATGCCCCCGTCCTACCACCCGTGGACGCGGGCGTGCCCGCCGGCTCACGTGGAGCCGGCGGGCACGCCGTGGTCGCGAGGCGACTCAGGGGGTGTTGTCCACCTTGACGATGGTCTGGCCGTAGGCCGTCCCGTCGAGGGTGTGGGCGACCGTCCCGTAGGACGTGCCCGCGGAGGCTCCGGACCACGACGCGGTGACGTCGAACTGGTCACCGATCGAGACCTCCCGCGTGGTCGGGTCGACGGTCAGGCCGCCGACGCCGGCCACCGGCTGCCACCGGTCGACGCTGAAGTCGAGCGCCTGCCCGGCCCCGGGGGACACGACGGCCCACCCGTGGACGTAGAGCGTGTAGGCGCCCGCGGCCGGGTCGGCCATCTCGATCAGCTCGTTCGTCCCACCGGCCGTGCTGGTCGCCACCTCCTCGGTTCCCTTGCAGAGGAAGAGGTCGATGTCGTCGTCACCGGGCATGACCAGCTCCAGACGCAGGTAGCTCGTGTCGGCCTCGACCGTGAACGGCTGGACCGACACGCCGGCCTGACCGTCGTTGCCGCAGCCGTCGAACGCCTGGTCCGGGTCCTGGAGGACCGTGCCGGCCAACGGCTGGTTCGCCGCGAGCCCGCTCGGGGTAGCCGTGTACGTGCCGTTGTCACCGGCGGAGACCGGGATCGCCACCGACCCCGACGCGCCGCTGCCGGAGACGGACTCCGGGGCCTCGAACGCCGTCGCGTAGGCGGCGACATTGCTGCGCACGGTGTTGGTGCTGCTCTTCCACGTGATGGACCCGAAGGACCACGTCGTGTTGAACGGCACCGACCGGTTGGTCACCGTGACCTCGAACGAGGCACTCTGACCGGCCTTGAGCCGCAACGTGCTCGGCGAGACCGAGATGCTCATCCCCGGCGGGTTCTCCACCGAGACCCGGTACCTCGACGTGTGACCGCTGACGTTGGTCACCGTCCGGGTGACGGTCTTGCTGCCCGCGACCGCCGACATGCCGATCGTCGGGTAGTTGAGGTTCTCGACGCTCGTCGGGATCCCCGCGTCGGCGAGCGAGCCACAGGTGGCCGCCGCGTTGCTGAAGATCGACGGGTCGGCGTCGCAGTAGAAGCCGAGGAAGTCGAGGAACCCTGCGTCGTAGACCAGGCCCGGGTTGATGGCCTTGATCGGCGCCGAGACGTGGCCCGCCCCGAAGTCGAACGGGTCGGCCGGGGACGTCCGGTCGTTGTCGACCACGTCCTGGTAGGCCGTCGTCATCACGGCGGACTTGACCGCTGCCGGGGACCAGTCGGGGTGCGCCTCGTCGACGAGCAGGAAGATGCCCGCCATGATCGGGCTCGACATCGACGTGCCCGCGATGGCCTGGAACAGCTGGCCGGGCTCGTAGTCGTCACCGATCGGCATCGGCGACGCGCCGGCGAGCACCTGGACGCCCGGGGCGGTGATGTCGGGCTTGATGATCGACGCCGCCGACGGGTTCGGGCCCCGCGAGGAGAAGACCGCCATCGACGGTGCCGGGGTGAAGGTGTCGATGTCCCCGGTGTCGACGATGCTCGCCGTCGCGCCCGCGGTCCTCGAGTAGTCGGCGAGGAGGTCGCCCTCGCTCTTGTCGACCATCACGGTGGGCACCCGGAAGTTGTCGGTGAAGTAGTTGTCGACGTCGTCCTGGTTCGCCAGGACCATCGCCTTGCCGCCCGCCTCGAGGACGTGGAGGCTCTTCTCCGAGCGGCCGCTCGCGCCGCGCCAGCAGATGACCATCTTGCCGTCGGCACCCGCCTCGAACGCCGCGAACGCCGCGTCGTCGCCCAGCGCCGCCTTGCTCAGGCACAGCTTGTTGCCGATGTCGGTGGCGTCGACGAGCGGCAGGTCCTTCTCGCTCGCGAGGGTCACCGAGGAGCCGACGACCTTCCGGCCGTCACCGAGGACGACGGTGCCGCCGTAGAACCGCGGCTGGGTGCTGGCGCCGACCGTGGTGACGAAGGGCAGGTCGGCCGGGCCGCCGATGGTGGCCTCGCCCGGGCCGGAGTTGCCGGCCGAGGTGGCGACGTGCACACCGGCGTCGTTCGCGAAGAGGAACGAGATGGCGTCCGCGGAGTTCAGGCCCGGACCACCACCGATCGAGTAGTTGATCACGTCGACGCCGTCCGCGACCGCCTGGTCGATGGCGGCGGCGAGGTCCGAGGTGAAGCCACCGAGGGTGCCGAGTGCCTTGTACGCGATGATCTGGGCTCGCGGCGCGATCCCGGAGGTGTGGTCGAGCGTGCGGTCCTCGTCGTAGATCCAGGCGCGCACGTCGGCGTTGCCCGCGGCGGTTGACGCCGTGTGGGTGCCGTGGCCGTCGTCGTCACGGGCGGAGTCGAACTCGCCGTCGGCGAGGGGGATGTTGGCCCGGTAGCTCTTGAGGACCTCACGTGCGCCGACGAGCTTGTTGTTGCACGTGAACGGTGCGTCGTCGGGGTTCGCGGCGGTGTTCCCGAAGTCGCAGGTGGGGTATTCGGAGTCGTCGAGCGCGTAGCCGAGCGGCGGGTAGCTGCCGTCGTCGGCGAAGCTCGGGTGCTCCGGCCAGATGCCGCTGTCGATGACGCCGAGCAGCTCGCCGTCACCCCTGCCGACGGACCCGTTGGTCCCGGCACTGCGCTTGGAGGCACGTCCGTCGATGCCGAGGAACTCGCGCAGGGTCTGCCCCGGCGCGGGCTTGATCTGGTCCGAGCCCGCCGCGAGCGACTGCGGCTGCCGCAGCTCGTCGGGGAGGACCTGGGCGACGCTCGGGTCGCGCGCGAGCTTCTGGGCCTGCGCGTACGACACGCGTGCGGTGAAGCCGTTGAGGCTGTTCGTGTAGTCGTAGGTCTTCTTCGAGCTGGAGACGCCGGCGCGCTTGAGCACGCTGTTGTGCGACGCCTTGAGCTCGCCCTTCTTCTGCTTCGCCTTCGACGAGCCCAGCTCGTCGGTATCGAAGCTCTTGACGAGCGGGTCGGCCTTCATCACGACGACGTAGCTGTCCCACTTGCCCTGCTTGACCTTCGCGCCCGCGTCACTGGCCGACGCACTCTCGTTCGGTGCCGCGGTTGCCGTACCGACGAGCGCCGGTGTCCCCACCAGCGCCAGCGCGGCCGCTGCCGTTGCAGCGATCGTCCCTCTCTTCACGTGTCCTCCAAGGATTTCCCTGCGGCTGCGCACTCTGCCTGCACAGACCGGAACTGGAGACTATCCACCGCGACGCGGCCTCGGGAAGGGGCCGACGCCGTCGAATTCCCCTCTGCCGTAGCGGTGAAAACCGGATGACCGCCCGGCGGCCCTGCCGCACAATGCATCCCGTGGACCCGAGAACCGACGGGCCGCTGACGAGCCGGCCCCTCTCCCCCGACGACCTCGAGGCCGTGTACGCGCTGGTCAGCGCGGCAGAGCTCGAGGATGCGGGCGAGGTCCTCGTCGAGCGCGCGGACATCGAGGCGGACTGGTCCAGGCCGAGCAGCGACCTAGCGCGCGACACCGTCGGCGTCCTCGACGGGGCGCGCCTCGTCGGCCTCGCCGAGGTCTCCCGCCGAGGGGCCAGGGCCGAGGTCACCGTCCACCCCGGCGCACGCGGACGCGGCGTCGGGACGTGGCTGGCGGCGTGGAGCGAGCGGCGCTCGGCGACCTGGGGCGCCTCCCGCGTGGGCCAGTCGGTCCCCGAGGGGTCGGCACCGCACCGCTTCCTCGAGGCTCGCGGGTACGACCTCTCGTGGACCTCCTGGGTGCTCCGGCTGCCGCCCGGTGCCGCCGTGCCCGAGCGGCGACCGCCCCCCGGCTACCGGATCGTCACGGCCCGTGGACACCGCATGCACCGCGCGGCGCACCGTGTGGTCACCGATGCGTTCGGCGAGTGGTCGGATCGAAGCGGCCAGACGTTCGAGGAGTGGGCACCCGGCGTCGTCCACCGCACCGACTTCGAGCCCTGGATGCTGCGGACGGTCGAGCACGAGTCCGAGGGGGTCGTCGGCGCGTGCTACACGCGCCTCGACGCGGCGGGCTCGGGTTTCGTCGGACAGCTGGCCGTGGACCGCGCGCACCGCGGCCGTGGCCTGGCCCGGGCCCTCCTCGCCGACGGGTTCGGCAACGCCCGGGCCCACGGCGCCACGACGAGCGAGCTGACCACCGACTCGCGAACCGGGGCGATCGACCTCTACCTCGACGTCGGGATGGAGATCACGTCGACGTGGCTGAACCTCGGGACGGACCCCCGCGTCAGCCGGTGAGCCCCCGCACGACGTCCACGTACTCGGCACGCGCGGAGGTGCGGTCCATCCCCTGCACCGCGGCCCACGCGTCGTACTTGGCGCGCCCCACGGGGTTGGTGAAGCCCGGGCGCTTGCCCTGCACGTCGCCCTCCGTGGCCTGCTTGTAGAGGGCATAGAGCCTCAGCTTGGTCTCGTTGCCCGGGTCCTGCGTCAGGCCCGGGACGGCCGCGACCGCGGCCTCGAAGTCAGCATCGTTGCCAGCCATCCCGCCAGCCTAGGGTCGCGGGCGATCCGCGTCGAGACGGCCCGGGCCCGGGTCAGCGGCGGCGGGCGAGCTCCTCGAGGATCTGCACCGCGTTCAGGGCCGCACCCTTGCGCAGGTTGTCACCGACGACGAAGAGGCTCAGGCCGCGGCCCTCGGGGGCAGCCTGGTCGCGGCGGACGCGGCCGACGAACACCTCGTCCCGGCCGGCCGCCTGCAGCGGGTTCGGCACGTTGCTCACGACGACGCCGGGTGAGCCGGAGAGCATGGTCACGGCGTCCTCGGGACTGATCTCACGCTCGAACTCGGCGTGCACGGCGAGGCTGTGGCCGGTGAACACCGGGACCCGGACGCAGGTGCCGGAGACGGGCAGCTCGGGCAGGTGGAGGATCTTGCGCGACTCGTGGCGCAGCTTCTGCTCCTCGTCGGTCTCCAGCGACCCGTCGTCGACCAGCGAGCCCGCGAGGGGGACGACGTTGAAGCCGATGGGCACCGCGTAGACCTCGGGGGCGGGCAGCTCGAGGGCCGTCCCGTCGAGGGCGAGGTCCTTCGGGTCGCCCGAGGCGTAACCGGCCCGCAGCTGTCCGTCCAGCTCGGTGAGCCCCTTGCCCCCCGACCCGGAGACGGCCTGGTAGCTGCTGACCCGCAGCCGCACGAGCCCGGCGTGGTCGTGGAGCGGCTTGAGCACCGGCATGGCCGCCATGGTCGTGCAGTTGGGGTTGGCGACGATCCCCGCGGGGACGTGGTCGAGGTCCTCGGGGTTGACCTCGGAGACGACGAGGGGCACGTCGGGGTCACGGCGCCAGGCGCTGGAGTTGTCGATGACGACGGCTCCGGTCTCGGCGACCCGGGGAGCCCACTCCCGGCTGGTGCCCCCGCCGGCGGAGAACAGGACGACGTCCAGACCCGAGAAGTCGGCTGTGGCGGTGTCCTCGACGACGACCTCGGTTCCCCCCCAGGGCAGGTTGGCACCTGCCGAGCGGGCGGACGCGAAGAAGCGGACCTCCTCCACCGGCACCTCGCGCTCGCGCAGCAGCGCGCGCATGACCCCACCGACCTGACCGGTGGCTCCGACCACTCCGACTCGCATGCGGTCAAGTCTAGGGAGGGTCCGACGTGCCGCCCGGGCGGCCCAGCATGCGGTCTCGCGGCAGGGCAGCAGGCAGGGTGACGTGGCCGGGCGCTCACCACCCCTGGTTCACGCACCCGGCCACGTCCGTTTCTCCCCGCCCGGACAGTCAGGCCCCGAAGGGCGACCGGACCGCGGCCCCCGCGGTGACCGGTCACGGCACTACTGTGTGTCGAAGTGGCGCTACGCACCAGCGGCGCTGCGAGAACTCGCAGAACGGGAGATGGGAGCGACGAGGTGGCGCGGGGAGAGCAGGCCTCGGACGCCGTCCTCGCCTTCTTCGACGACGTGGCGGCGCGGATGCTGGGCGGCGACCCGAGGATGCGCCTGCTCGGCCCCCGGAACACTGCGATCGACCACCTGGCCCGGTACGAGCGGGATCCCCAGACCCGGTCGTGGAACATGCAGCAGAACCTCTCGACGGCCCAGCTGCGCCAGTACGCCGCCCTCAACGCCGACAGCCGTGCCCGCGGCACCGACCTGCGGCTCCTCGTGCCTCACGAAGCGCTGCGCCGCTCACCGCTGCACACCTGCATCGACGACCCGGTGCGGGTCGGGTCGGTCCCCCGGCCGATGCTCGTCGTCGACGACGCGCTCTTCCTCGCCGGCCCCCCAGGCACCGAGCTCCTCGACACCTTCTGGACCACCGAGGACCCCGCCCTGGTCCAGCGCGGCGCTCGGACCTACCTGACCGCCTGGGACGCGGCCGTCCCGAGCACCGAGGTCGTCGACCGGCCCCCGTTGCCACCGCGGGCCCGGGAGGTGGCCCTCTGGCTCGTCGAGGGCGCCAGCGACAAGGAGATCGCCGAAGCGCTCGGGGTCAGCGAGCGGACCGTGTCCGCCGAGGTCAGGCGGGTCGTCAGCTGGCTCGGTGCGCGCAGCCGCGGTCACGCGATCGCCGTCCTCGTCGGTGCGGGCTGATGGCGGGCTCACGCCGCTCGCCGATCGGGTGCGACCCACCCGCGTTCTTCCGCTGGGTCCAGGGTCTCGCCGTGGCCGGCGACCCGCGGCTGAGTCCCGCCGGACCGGTCCCGGACCTGCTCGGCGCCCAGGCCGACGAGGCCGGCGCGGACCTCCGCCACAGCATCTGGCACATGACGCACATGCCCACGTGGGCCGAGGTGAGGCTGGCGCGGGGGCTGCTCGATCGCCGGCGACGCGGTGTCGACGTCCGGTACGTGACGACGCGCCCGACACTCACCCGCCTGCCGATGCTCTCCAGCCACCACCACCCCTACCTGCGGGTCGGACCCGTCGTCGCCCCGATGCTCCTGCTCGACAACGCACTGCTCTACGTCGGGGCGCCGCTGGGGCACGAGCTCGTCGGCCAGGTGTGGTCGTGCACCAACGGCCCCGTCGTCGGCGAGGCGGTCCGCTGCTTCGAGGCCACCTGGTCGGCGAGCGAGCCCGCCGTGCCGCCCGGCGAGGCGCCGCCCTTCACCCGGCGGATGGTCGACGTCGGCTTCCTGCTCACCGAGGGCGCGAGCGACCGCGAGATCGCCCGGGAGCTGCACGTCTCGGAGCGGACGGTGTCGGCGGACGTCGCCGAGATCGTCCGCCGGCTCGGGGCGCGCAGCCGGGCCCACGCGATAGCGCTCATCGGCGGCGGGAGCTTCTGACCCCGCACCGGGTCGACCCGGCCCGGCTCAGTACACCTAGAACCCGAGGCGCTGCAGCTGCCGGGGATCGCGCTGCCAGTCCTTGGCGACCTTGACGTGGAGGTCGAGGTGGACCCGCTGCCCGAGCAGCCCCTCGATGCCCCGACGGGCGGTCGTCCCCACCTCGCGGAGGCGGGAGCCGCCCCGGCCGATGACGATGGCCTTCTGGCTGTCACGCTCGACGAACACGTTGACCCGCACGTCCAGCAGGGGGTCGTCCGCGGGCCGGTCCTCGCGCGGCACCATCTCCTCGACGACGACGGCGAGGCTGTGCGGCAGCTCGTCGCGGACGCCTTCGAGCGCGGCCTCACGGACCAGCTCGGCGATCATGACCGCCTCCGGCTCGTCGGTGAGCTGTCCGTCGGGGTACAGCGGTCCCGGCGAGGGCGGCAGGTGGGCCGAGAGCACCTGGGCCACCTCGTCGACCTGGTCGCCGCGCGTCGCCGAGCACGGGACGATCTCGGTCCAGTCCCCCAGCCGGTCGACGGCGATGAGATGCTCGGCGAGCCGCTCGCGGTCGACGGCGTCGGACTTCGTGGCGATGGCGACGACGGGGATGCCCCGGCCCTCCATCACCTCCGCGAGCTCTCGGGCGATGAACTGGTCGCCCGGGCCGATGCGCTGGTCGGCGGGAAGGCAGAAGCCGATGACGTCGACCTCGAGCAGCGTCGAGCGGACCAGGTCGTTCAGCCGCTCGCCGAGAAGGGTCCTGGGCTTGTGCAGGCCGGGTGTGTCGACGAGGACGAGTTGGCTGTGCTCGCTGGTGACGATCCCGCGGATGGTGTGCCGGGTCGTCTGCGGCTTGCTCGAGGTGATCGCGACCTTCTGGCCGACGAGGGCGTTGGTCAGGGTGGACTTCCCCGCGTTGGGACGGCCGACGAAGCAGGCGAAGCCGGCCACGTAGTGCTGTTCGCTCATCCGGCCCGCTCCTCCACGTGCTCCTCCGGAGCCGGCATCGCGACCGGCTCGACGACGACGGTCGCGATGCGGTGCCGCCGTCCGTGCATCCGCTCGGCGGTGAGGCGCAGCCCGGCGACCTCGCAGCTCGAGCCGAGGATGGGGACCTTACCGATGGTCTTGCCGATCAGGCCGCCCACGGTGTCGACCTCGTCCTCGTCGAGGTCGACCTCGAAGAGCTCGGCGAGGTCGTCGACGTGCATCGTCGCGGCGACGCGCACGCGGCCGTCGCCGAGGTCCTCGACCTCGGGGGCCTCGCGGTCGTACTCGTCGGTGATCTCGCCGACGATCTCCTCGAGGATGTCCTCGATCGTCACGAGCCCCGCCGTGCCCCCGTACTCGTCGACGACGACGGCCAGGTGGGTCTGCTCGAGCTGCATCTCGCGGAGCAGGTCGTCGACCGGCTTGCTCTCGGGGACGAAGCGCGGTGGCCGCATCAAGCCGGTGACCGCGTGCGAGGCCGCCTCGGGGTCGGCGTTGAGACGGCGCATGACGTCCTTGAGGTAGAGCACGCCCACCACGTCGTCGAGGTCGTCGCCGATGACCGGGATGCGCGAGAAGCCGGACCGGAGGAACAGGCTCATCGCCTGCCGGTTCACCCGGTCGGCGTCGATGGCCACCATGTCGGTGCGCGGCACCATGACCTCGCGGGTCAGGGTGTCACCGAGCTCGAAGACCGAGTGGATCATGGCGCGCTCGTCGGCCTCGATGAGCCGGTTGTCCCGCGCGACGTCGACGAGGTCGCGCAGCTCGGACTCGCTCTCGAACGGGCCGTCCCGGTAGCCCTTCCCGGGGGTGACCGCGTTGGTCAGGGCGATGAGCAGCCGTGAGAACGGACCGAGCAGGCGGCGCAGCCACAGCGCGACCGGCGCGGCCACCAGCGCCACCGCGGTGGCGTGCTGACGCCCGAGCGTTCCGGGCGAGACGCCGACGACGGCGAAGGAGATCAGCGCCATGACCCCGATCGCGACGAGGAACGGCTGCCACGTCCCCTCGACCAGGTCCACGGCGGCCAGGGTGACCATGACGGCGGCGGTGGACTCGGCGATGACGCGCAGGAAGGAGAGGACCGAGAGGTAGGCCGCGGTGTCGCCGACGACGCGCACGAGCGCCTTGGCACCGGGGCGGCCCTCGTCGGCGAGCTCCTCGGCCCGCACGCGAGACATCCGCTGGACGGCGGACTCGGCCATCGAGATGAGGAAGGCGAGCACGGTGGCGAGGACCGCCGCGAGGACGAGCCGGGTCATCGTCAGGTCTCCGACCGCTCAGGCGCCCGGACGGCCGCGGGTCGCGAGGAAGGTGAGCAGGAGCTGGCGCTGCAGCTCGAACATCTCCCTCTCCTCGTCGGGTTCGGCGTGGTCGAACCCGAGGAGGTGGAGGATGCCGTGGGTCGTGAGGAGGAGCAGCTCTTCCTCGGTGGCGTGGCCGGCCTCGCGGGCCTGCCGGGCGGCGACGCCGGGGCACAGGACGACGTCACCGAGCACGCCCTCCTCCGGCTCGACCCCGTCGCGGCCGGGGCGCAACTCGTCCATCGGGAAGCTCATGACGTCGGTGGGTCCGGGCAGGTCCATCCACTGGACGTGGAGTGTCTCCATGGCCGCCTCGTCGACGAGCCGGATGCACAGGTCGGCCTGGGGGTGCACCCGCATCGCATCCATGACGTAGCGGGCGCAGGCGACGAGCTCGAGCTCGTCGAGCTCGGCCTCGGTCTCGTTGAGGACGTCGACGCTCACGAGCCCGGCCGGTCCTGCTCGTCGCGGCGGGTCCGGCCGCGACGGGGCTGGTCGTGGCCCTCGCGGGCGGCCCGCGCCTGCGGCCGCTGCTGCCCGGCGTCCCAGCGTCCGTAGGCGTCGACGATCTCGCCGACGAGGCGGTGCCGGACGACGTCGAACGCGGTGAGCTCGGCGAAGTGGACGTCCTCGAGGTCGTGGAGGATGTCACGGACGACGCGCAGGCCGCTGAGGTTCGCGCCCGGGAGGTCGACCTGGGTGACGTCGCCGGTGACGACCATCTTGGAGCCGAAGCCGAGCCGGGTGAGGAACATCTTCATCTGCTCGGGTGTGGTGTTCTGCGCCTCGTCGAGGATGACGAAGGCGCCGTTGAGCGTGCGGCCACGCATGAAGGCGAGCGGGGCGACCTCGATCGTCCCCGCGGCGAGCAGCCGGGGGATGGAGTCGGGGTCGACCATGTCGTGGAGCGCGTCGTAGAGCGGGCGCAGGTACGGGTCGATCTTGTCGTTGAGCGTGCCGGGCAGGAACCCGAGGCGCTCCCCCGCCTCGACGGCCGGGCGCGTGAGGATGATCCGGTCCACCTGCTTGGCCTGGAGGGCCGCGACGGCCTTGGCCATGGCGAGGTAGGTCTTGCCCGTCCCGGCGGGCCCGATTCCGAAGACGACCGTGTTGGCGTCGATCGCGTCGACGTACCGCTTCTGCCCCAGCGTCTTCGGCCGGATGGTCCGGCCCCGGTTGGAGACGATGTTCATCGTCAGCACGTCGGCGGGGCGCTCGGAGGTCTGGGCGCGCAGCATCTGGATGGACCGCTCGACGGCATCACGGTTCAACGGCTGGCCGCCGTCGATGACGGCGAGCAGCTCGTCGACGAGGCGCTCGACGAGCGCGACCTCCGCGCTCGCTCCGGCGAGGTGGAACTCGTTGCCGCGGACGTGGATCTCGACCCGGGGGAACTGGCGCTCCATCGTGCGCAGCAGCTCGTCGCGGGGCCCGAGAAGGGTCACCATGGCGACGTCCGGCGGGACGGTGACGGTGTGGTGCGGGACGTGCGGCTGGCCCGGGCCCTCGACGGAGGGTCCGGGGCGGTCGGTATGGGCGTCTGTCATCGTGCTCACAGTCTACGGGCGCGCCGGGTCCGACGCGCTCGGGCACCGGCCGGCGATCAGCCGGGAGGCCACGTCATGCTGCGGCCGCCGAGGACGTGCAGATGCGCGTGGAAGACCGTCTGGTGGGCCTGGGCGCCGGTGTTCGCGACGAGGCGGTAGCCGTCGACCCCCTGGGTGTCGGCCACCCGGGCCGCGAGGGCCACGACGTCGGCCAGCTCCTCGGCCGACGCGGCGCCCAGCTGCGCCACGTTCTCGACGTGCCGCCGCGGGATGACCAGGACGTGGGTCGGCGCCTGGGGGTTGATGTCGCGGAAGGCGACCGAGTGACCGGTCTCGGCGACGACGTCGGCGGGGACCTCGCCGGCGAGGAGGCGGCAGAACAGGCAGTCGTGGGGCGTCTCGCTCATGACCCGACCCTAGCCACCGCCGCTCTTCGGACGTCGACGAAGAGCTGCACCGCGACGGTGGCGCCGACACCGAGCCCCTCTGGTCGTCGGGGCGGCTCAGCGCCACCGGGTCCGGGCGCTGACGACCGCCAGGGCCGCGGGGCCGGCGCTCGAGGACCGCAGGACGGTCGGCCCGAGCCGCACGGGCACCGCGCCGGCGGCGGCGAGCTGCTCGACCTCGTCCGGGGCGATGCCACCCTCCGGCCCGACGACGAGGAGGAGGTCACCCCGCTCCGGGAGGTCCACCGACGCCAGCGGGGTGGCGGCGTCCTCGTGGAGGACGAAGACCGCCGCGGCCTGTGCGCACCGCCGCACCAGGTCGGACGTGCTCACGGTGGGCCCGAGCACCGGGCGGCGGGCGCGGCGGGACTGCTTCGTCGCCGCGAGGAGCACCGCGTCCCACTTGCGGCGTGACCGCTCGCCGCGCTCGCCGCGCCACTGGACGACGCAGCGGGCGGCCTGCCACGGCAGCACCTCGTCGACCCCGCACTCCGTCGCGGCCTCGACGGCCTGCTCGTCACGCTCGCCCTTGGCGAGGGCCTGGACCAGGACCAGGCGCGGGTCGGGCCCGGGCTCGTGCGACACCGCGTCGACACGCAGGTCGAGCGTGCCCTGACCGACCCCGAGCACCTCGACGCGGGCACGGGTGCCGGCACCGTCGGCCAGCTCGAGCCACTCCCCCACGCGGGTGCGGCGGACCGTCGCCGCGTGCCGCCCCTCCGAGCCGTCGAGGACGAGCACCGTGCCCCGGTCCGCGGCGGCGAGCAGGTCGGGGGCGACGAGGTAGAGCGGGAGCGTCATCCGCCGCGCCGGTCAGCGGGCCTTGAAGGCGTCGCGGAGCTTGCCGAAGAGCGACCCCTCACCCGGGCTCGCGACGCGACCCTCGGGGCGCTCCTCGCCGCGGACCTTGGCGAGCTGGCGGAGGAGCTCCTCCTGCTCGGGGTCCAGCCTGGTCGGGGTCTGGACCAGGGCGTGGACGACGACGTCTCCGCGGCCCTGCCCGCGCAGGTGGGTGACGCCGAGACCCCGCAGGGTGATCGTGTCGCCCGACTGGGTGCCGCGCCGCAGGTCGAGCTCCTGCGGGCCGTCGAAGGTGTCCATCGCCAGAGTGGCGCCGAGGGCGGCCGCCGTCATGGGCACCTCGACCGTCGCGTGGAGGTCGTCGCCGCGACGCTGGAAGACCGGGTGGCGGTTGACCGCCACCTCGACGTAGAGGTCACCGGCCGGACCGGCCCCGTGGCCGACCTCCCCCTCCCCCGCGAGCTGGATCCGGGTCCCGGTGTCGACGCCCGCCGGGACCTTGAGGGTCAGGGTGCGACGCGTACGGACCCGCCCGTCGCCCGAGCACTCGTAGCAGGGGTTGGTGATGATCTGGCCGAAGCCCTGGCACGTCATGCAGGGCCGGGTCGTCATGACCTGGCCGAGGAAGCTGCGCTGGACCTGCTGGACCTCGCCGCGGCCGCCGCAGACGTCACACGTGCGCATCGACGTCCCGGGCTGCATGCCGTCGCCGTGGCACGTCCCGCACGCGACGGCGGTGTCGATCGTCAGCTCCTTCTGCGCCCCGAAGACGGCGTCGCCGAGGTCGACGTCGAGACGGACGAGCGCGTCCTGCCCGCGGGTGCGCCTCGAACGGGGCCCCCGGGCGGCACCCGCGGCGCCGGCACCGAAGAAGGCGTCCATGATGTCGCTGAAGGAGAATCCCTGCCCGAAGCCCGCGGCGCCGTCGGCGTACGGGTCGGCGCCCATGTCGTAGTTGCGGCGCTTGTCGGGGTCGGAGAGGACGTCGTAGGCCTGGGAGACCTTCTTGAACTGCTCCTCGGCCTCGGGCCCCGGGTTGACGTCCGGGTGCAGGCGCCGGGCGGCGCGGCGGTAGGCCTTCTTGACCTCCTCCGCGGAGGCGTCGCGGGCGATGCCGAGGTCGGCGTAGTAGTCGTTCACGGTCGGTGGGTCCTCCGGCAGGTGGGAGTCGGTCGCCGTCAGTCGGCGAGGATGCGGGAGACGTACGTGGCGACGGCACGCACCGCGGCCATCGTCGTCGGGTAGTCCATACGGGTCGGGCCGACGACCCCGAGCCCGGCGACGAGGTCGTCGCCGGCGCCGTAGCCGGTCGTCACCATCGAGGTCGACCGCAGGCCCGCGTAGGGGTTCTCGTGGCCGATCCGGACCGCGACGCCGGCGTCCTGCTCGGCCACGGTACCGAGCAGCTTGAGCAGCACGACGTGCTCCTCGAGGGCCTCGAGCACCGGACCGATGCTCGTGGTGAAGTCGGCGTTCCGGGCCAGGTTCGCGGTGCCGGCCAGGACGACCCGCTCCTCGCGCTCCTCGACGAGGCAGTCGGCGAGCGCCGCGGACACCGAGCGGACGAGGTCGCGCAGTGAGGGGTCGAGCCGGTCGGGCACCGAGTCGAGCTCGGCCGAGGCGTCGGCGAGGGTGCGGCCCGACGTCGCCGTGTTGAGCTCGCCGCGGACCCGGGCCAGTGCCTTCTCGCCCTCGTCGGTGAGCAGGTCGGCACCGACGTCGACGACACGCTGCTCGACCCGGCCGGTCGTCGTGATGAGGACGACGAGCAGACGGTTGCCGCCGATCGGGACGAGCTCGACGTGGCGGACCGACGACCGGGACAGGGACGGGTACTGGACGACGGCGACCTGGTGGGTCAGGGAGGCGAGCAGCCGGACGGTGCGGTCGACGACGTCGTCGAGGTCGACCGCGGTCTCGAGGAACTGCCGGATGGCGCGCTGCTCGGCGCCCGTCATCGGCTTGATCTGGGAGAGCCGGTCGACGAACAGGCGGTAGCCGGCGTCGGTGGGGACCCGTCCGGCGCTCGTGTGGGGGGCGGCGATGAGCCCCTCCTCCTCGAGGGCGGCCATGTCGTTGCGGACGGTCGCGGCCGACACCCCGAGCTGGTGGCGCTCCAGCAGTGCCTTGGAGCCGACCGGTTCCGAGGTCTCCACGTAGTCCTGGACGATGGCGCGCAGCACGCGCAGGCGACGGTCCTCACTCATCGGTACGGGTCACCTCCGGTCGTCGGCTCGGGCGGGACGGGGTCGCGGGCGCGGGCAGCACGAGCGGGGGCCGATCTGCTGGCACTCACGCGCTCCGAGTGCCAATTCTACGCGATCGCCGGCGCAGACCCGAGCCCGCCCGATCGGACCTCCCCGGGGGTCTCGGGCCCGTAGCGACACGGGGGCCTCGACCCCGCCGGTGGCGGACTCCTCGCCGCCCGTCGGTCGCCGGCGGCGCGCCACCCACCCCGCCGGGTCGGCGCGGGCTAGCCTCGCCGCCGTGGTCGACAGGTATGGAGCGGACGTCCTCGGCGGGGACTGGCGCAGGCCGCCGCGAGGCCGCTCGACCGAGCTGCCGGCGGAGCCCGGAACCGTCGTCGAGGACGTCGAGTCCGGGTGGTGCGGCGCGGTCGTGCGGGTCGAGAAGGCCGGTGGCGTGCACGTGGTCCACCTCGAGGACCGACGCGGCCGAACCCGGGGCTTCCGGCTCGGGCCCGGCTTCCTCGTCGACGGCTCGCCGGTCACCCTCGTCCCCCCACGCGCCGCCGAGGCCGCTCGCCTCGCCGCCTCGAGGGCCGCGGCGTCGCGGACCGCGAGCGGGTCTCGGGCCGTCCACGGCCGGCGGGCCAGGACGGCCCGGGGCTCGCGGATCGTCGTCGAGGGCCGGCACGACGCCGAGCTCGTCGAGAAGGTCTGGGGCGCCGACCTGCGGGTCGAGGGAGTCGTCGTCGAGATGCTCGGCGGCGTCGACGACCTCGCCGCTGCCGTCCGCGACTTCGCGCCGGGCCCCGGCCGTCGGATGGGGGTGCTCGTCGACCACCTCGTGCCGGGGTCGAAGGAGACCCGGGTCGTGCAGGAGGTGCGGGCGCTGCGCCCGTGGGCCGAGCACGTCCTCGTCGTCGGCCATCCCTACGTCGACGTCTGGCAGTCGGTGAAACCGCAGCGGCTCGGGATGGCCGCGTGGCCCGTGGTGCCCCGGGGGA
Source organism: uncultured Actinomycetota bacterium (assembly GCA_963730165.1). Classification (GTDB taxonomy): domain Bacteria; phylum Actinomycetota; class Actinomycetes; order Actinomycetales; family Dermatophilaceae; genus DASSQJ01. Next base: position 314,956 of record CAVSQS010000003.1, on the reverse strand, counting down.
CCCCGTGGAAGGAGGGGGTGTGCGAGCACCTCGGGTGGCCGCACGCCACCCAGGCCGACCTCGCCCGGGCGTGGCGGCGGGTGCTCTCGCGCGTGGAGTCGTGGACCGACCTCGAGCCGGAGCTGCTCGGCCGCGTCGAGGAGCTCATCGACTTCGTCACCGCCCCGGCGTGACCCGCCGCCGGCCCACCGGCCGGGACCACACCGACATCCGCTCGGGGTCGACCCTGAGCGGACCCCGACGCCGACCCGGAACCACCCCGGAACCGGCTGTGCGCACACCGCGGCGGGGTGTTTGATGGGGGAAGACCACAGGAGGGATACCCCATGAGTGACACCACTCCCCGCCCCGAGGAGCCCCGCGACGAGACCAGCGTCGCCGGCACCCCGGACGAGCCCACCACCGCCGACGCCCCCGTCGACGAGCCGACCGCTCCCGCACCGCCCGCCCAGCCCACGCAGGAGGCCCCCCCGCCCCCGCCGCCCTCGGACCCGTCGTACGCCGCGCCCGAGGCGCAGTACCCCGTCCAGCAGCCCGCCGCACCGCAGCAGTACCCGGCGCCCACCGCGACCGGCTACGGGCCGGCCGGGGGCCCGCCGATGTCACCGCAGGACGAGCGGACGACCGGCATGGCCGCGCACGGCGTCGCGCTCGCGGCGACCGTGATCAGCGCGGGGCTGCTCAGCTTCGTCGCTGCCCTGATCATGTACCTGGTCTTCAAGGACCGCGGCCCCTTCGTGCGGGCGCACACGGCCAACGCCCTCAACATCCAGATCATCGTCGGGATCGTCTTCCTCATCTCGTTCCCGCTGATGTTCGTGCTCATCGGCTTCGTCACCTTCGCCGCCGCCTGGGTGTTCGCCGTGGTCGTCCACGTCATCGGGATGATCAAGGCGAACAACGGTGAGTGGTACGACCCGCCGCTGACCCCGAAGTTCGTCAGCTGACACCGTCGCTCGTGCGCCGGCCGCCCGCCCTCAGAGGCCGAGCAGCCGGCGCACGGCCGTGTCGGCGAGCAGGCGCCCACGCAGGGTGAGCACGGCCCGACGGTCACCGGCGACTGCCGCCGCGTCGAGCAGGCCGTCGGCGACCAGTCCGGCCACGGCGGCTCGCCCGGCGTCGTCGAGGACCGCCAGGTCGAGTCCCTCGCGGAGCCGGACGCCGAGGAGGACGGCCTCGTCGTGCTGCTGCTCCGGGGTGAGCCGCTCGCGCCCGGCGGCCGGCGAGCGGCCCGCGCCGAGCCGCCCCGCATAGGCCCGGGGGTGCTTGACGTTCCACCAGCGCACGCCGCCCACGTGGCTGTGTGCGCCGGGCCCGACCCCCCACCAGTCGTCCCCACGCCAGTAGCCCTCGTTGTGCCGGCAGCGGTCCCGGGGCGAGCGGGCCCAGTTGCTCACCTCGTACCAGGCGTAGCCGGCCGCGGAGAGGACCTGCTCGGCCAGCTCGTACTTGTCGGCCTCGTCGTCCGGGTCGGGCGCGGGCAGCTCGCCGCGCCGCACCTGCCCCGCCATGCGGGTGCCCTCCTCGACGACGAGCGCATACGCGGACACGTGGTCGGGGCCGAGGTCGACGACCGCCTCGAGGCTGGTGCGCCAGTCCTCGAGTGACTCCCCCGGCGTGCCGTAGATGAGGTCGACGCTCGTCCCGAGCCCGGCGGCCCTCGCCGCCGCGACCGCCGCACCGACCCGTGCCCGGTCGTGGGTGCGGTCGAGGGTCGCGAGCACGTGGGGCACGGCCGACTGCATGCCGATGCTGACCCTGGTGACCCCTCCGGCGGCGAGCTCGTCGAGCGATGCCGGCGTCACCGAGTCGGGGTTGGCCTCGGTCGTCACCTCCGCTCCGGTCACGAGGCCGAAGCGGCTGCGGACGCCGTCGAGGAGACGCAGGAGGTCGGCGGCCGGGAGCAGGGTCGGCGTCCCCCCACCGACGAACACGCTCGCAACCTCGGGCACCCGGTCGCCCAGCACTGCGGCCGCGAGGTCGAGCTCACGAAGGGCCGTCGCGGCGAAGTCCCGGGTCGAGGCCCCGGGCCCGAGCTCGGTCAGCGTGTAGGTGTTGAAGTCGCAGTAGCCGCAGCGCACCGTGCAGAAGGGCACGTGCAGGTAGATGCCGAAAGGGACCGACCCGAGCGAGGCCACCGCCTCCTCGGGCAGCGCCCCGGAATCGGGGGCGGGGTCGCCGTCGGGCAGTCGTGGCACGTCGCCATGGTGTCACCCGCCGGTTCATCGGCGGCCATCCACCCGACCTACGATGACCCGGTGACCGACCGCTGGATCGACCTCGACGGCCTCGTCAACATGCGTGACGTCGGCGGCCTGCCCACCCGCGGCGGCGGCCGGACCGTGAGCGGTCGCCTCATCCGGTCCGACAACCTCCAGGACCTCAGCGACGCCGACGTCGCCCGCCTCGTCGACGAGCTCGGTGTCACCGACATCGTCGACCTGCGCTCCGAGACCGAGGTGCACCTCGAGGGTCCCGGCCCGCTGCGGCGCGTGGAGTCGCTGGCCCACCACCACCACTCGCTGGCCACCGAGCACCGGGCCCGCTCCGCCGAGGAGGTCGCCCGCCGCGCGCTCCTCGTGCGCGAGGCCGGCAACCGTGCACCCAAGGACCACGCCTTCTGGGCCGAGCACTACCTCGGCTACCTCGACAAGCGGCCCGACTCGGTCTCGGCGGCACTGCGCGATCGTGGCCGAGGCCCGAGGTGCGGTCGTCGTCCACTGCGCGGCCGGCAAGGACCGCACCGGGACGGTGGTCGCTCTCGCGCTCGAGGTCGCGGGCGTTCCGCGGGAGGAGATCGTCGCCGACTACGTGCTCAGCGCCGATCGGATCGAGGCGATCATCGGGTCGGCTCCTCCCCCGCGACGCCTACGGCCCGGTGCTGCGCGAGGAGCACGTCGACGACCAGACGCCGCGGGCCGAGACGTCGTCGTCCGCGTGCTCGACGCGCTCGCCGAGTCACTGGGGAGGTGCGGCGGGCTGGCTGCGCGCCCAGGGCTGGTGATGCCGACGAGGTCGGCCGCCTCCGCGCGCGCCTCACCGTCGGCCCTGAGCGACGCCCTCAGCGCGCCGGTCGCTCGCTGACGTAGATCGTGATGACTGCCCTCGACGACGACGACGCCGTCGGTGCGCAGCGCACTCACCCGCACCGGCACGTCGCCCGCGGGGCCGCCTGCCAGTCCTACGGGTCGGTCGCGGCGACGCAGAGCAGGTCCGTCGTCGACTTCGCGAGGTAGGCGACCTCCATGCCCTTGGGGATCCAGCGGTGTCCCCGCGGGGTGGTCGCCTCGGCGAGCAGGCCCATCGCGGCCTCGAGGCCGTTGCACACGGCGATGGCGTGCACCGTGCCGATGTGGTTCTCGACCGAGCGGCGCTTGGGCACCACGACCTCGGCCCGGTGCGGCCGGACGTCGCGCACGTGCGGGCGCACGGTGCGGAAGTACGGCGCCTTCCGGGCGAAGAGCACGGAGAACACGCGGCGCCCCCCGGGGGCGGCGGCGAGCCGGCGGTAGAGGGCGTAGGTGTCCACGCCCTGCAGGCTACCGGCCGGTAGCCGCCGCCCCGGGCAGGTCAGGCGTCGACCGCCTGCCGCTCCCGGCACATCCGGAGCACCTCGCCGACCCCGCCGTCGCCGACGAGCACCGGCTCGGGACCCTTGCCGTCGAGCAGGCTCGCGGCGATGGCGGCCCGGTGGCCGTTGGAGCAGACGATGTAGACCGGGCGGTCGGTGGGCACCTCGTCCTCACGGCCGGGCAGGTCGGAGGCGAAGAGCGTCTGGCTGCCGGGGATGGTGCCCCACTTCCACTCCAGCGGCTGGCGGACGTCGAGGACGTGCGGCGGCTCCTCACCCGACAACGCGTCGCAGAGCTCCTGGGGCGACGCCGTCGCGTAGGAGCCGGTGGGGCGGCCGGAGGCGGCCCACGCCTCGACACCACCGTCGAGGACGCCGTCGGGCATCGGCCAGCCGATGCGGAGCAGCTGGGTCGCGGCCTCGGCGGCGGCACCCTCGTCCTCGGGGAGGACGAGCACCGTCGCGGACCCGAACGGCAGGACCCAGCCGACGTAGCTGCCGAACCCGGAGTTGAGCTCGATGTTGAGCGAACCCGGGATGTGCGACGCGGCGAACTCGTCACGGCCGCGGGCGTCGACGACGGTGACGCCGCGCTCGACCGCCGCGGCCACGTCGTCGGCGGACACGACCGGGATCTGCGGGGTGCCGCGGAGCACGGGGACACCGGTGCGGTTGATCGGGGCCATGTAGGGGTAGTACGCCGGGTAGGCCATGAGCTCGCCGGTCAGCTCGCCCTCGAACTCCTCCGGCGAGGTCGCGAGGACCATGTCGTTGGTCCTGAACTCCGCACCGAGGGTGCTCGTCCGCGAGGTCGACGGCATCGACGAGACGCAGAAGCTCCCCGCGCCGTGCGTCGGGAGCAGCTGCACGCCCTCGGGCAGGCCCTTGAGCCGCTGCACCGTCTCGTACTGGTGCTTGGTGAGCGCGGCGGTGTGGTCCGGGCCGAGCAGGTCGGTGCGGCCGGCGCTGCCGACCAGGAGCGAGCCTCCGCTGAACACGGCGGAGGGCTGGTCGGACCCGCCCTCGTAGACGAGCCAGGCGATGTGCTCGAAGGTGTGCCCCGGCGTGTCGATGGCCACGAGCCGCAGGTCGCCGACCGTCAGCTCCTCGCCCTCGCGGGAGCCGACGTGGTCGAACTCGTAGCCCCCGTCGGCGGGCAGATAGAGGCGGGCGCCGTGGGCGTCGCGGACCTCATGGGCGCCGGAGATGTAGTCGTTGTGCACGTGCGTCTCGAGCACGGCCCGCACCCTGGCGCCGCGCTTGTCGGCCGCGTCGAGGAACCGCCACGCGTCGCGCTGCGGATCCACGATCACCGCCTCGTCGCCGGAGGTCAGGAGGAAGCTGTTGTCCCCGAGGCCGGGGGTGACGAATACCTCGATGTCCATGTGGAGGAGCTCCTTTGCTCGCCGCTGGTACCCGGCGGGCCGCCGCCCGGTGGCGACGTCGACCCGCCGCCGTTGGGGATCGACCGAGCGAAAAAAACATTCACTCGTTCAATTGAATGAGTGAACCACATCACCTAAGGTTCTGGCCATGGTGAGAGTGCCGATGGAGGCCCTCGAGGACGTCGCGAGACGCTTCGCCCTCCTCAGCGACCCGACGCGACTGCGGGTCCTCAAGGAGCTGCACGACGCGGGCGAGTCCACGGTCAGCGCACTCGCCGAGGCCGCCGACGTCTCCGTCGCCAACGCCTCCCAGCACCTCGTGCGCCTCGCCGGCGGCGGTGTCGTCTCCCGTCACAAGGTGGGGCGGACCGTGGTGTACCGGATCACCGAGCCGGCGGTCGGCCAGCTCTGCGACATCGTCTGCGCCAGCCTCGACATCGCTCCCGAGGTGCCCACCGAGGACCCCGCGTCCCCCCTGACCGACGCCCACGCGAGCTGATGGAGGCTGCTGCATGACCGCTGTCAACCTGCCCACCCCGCGAGTCCGGGACGGGGACGGGCCGAACCCGCGGATGGTCAAGGTCATCGACCAGACCAAGTGCATCGGCTGTCACGCGTGCACGACCGCCTGCAAGTCGGAGAACGACGTGCCGCTGGGTGTCACGCGCACGTACGTCAAGAGCGTCGACGTCGGGACCTTCCCCCAGGCCCGGCGCGCCTTCCAGGTGACGCGGTGCAACCAGTGCGTCGACGCTCCGTGCGTCGCCGCCTGCCCCACGGCGGCGATGCACATCCGCCCCGACGGCATCGTCGACTTCGACAAGGGCTCGTGCATCGGCTGCAAGGCGTGCATGGCCGCCTGCCCCTACGACGCGATCTTCATCAACCCGGACGACCACTGCGCGGAGAAGTGCAACTTCTGCGCGCACCGCCTCGACGTCGGCCTCGAGCCGGCGTGCGTCACGGTCTGCCCGACCGGCGCGATCATGGTCGGCGACGCCGACGACCCCGAGAGCGAGGTCGCCAAGATCATCAACCGGCAGCCGGTGGCCGTCCGGCGGCCCGAGAAGGCCACCCGTCCCAAGCTGTTCTACAAGGGAGCCACCCAGGCCACCCTCGACCCGCTCGCCGCGGCCGCACCCCCCGGAGACACCTACGCGTGGGCCGAGAAGCCGCGCGGCTCCCACGTCGTGGAGGCGGGGAACCCGAGTCCGGACGGGACGAACAGCAGCGCCGCGGCCATCCTCAACTACGACGTCAAGCACACGGCGCCGTGGGACTGGCGGGTGAGCCTCTACACGTGGACCAAGGGCATCGGCGCGGGCGGGTACCTCGTCGCGCTCCTGCTCCTGATGACCGGCCAGCTTCCCGGCGACGACGTGCTGTGGACGTGGGTCGCGCCGCTCGTGTCGGCCGTCTTCCTCGCGATCACCGCGGGGGTGCTCATCCTCGACCTCGAGCACCCCGAGCGCTTCATCTACATCCTCACCCGCCCGCAGTGGCGGTCCTGGCTCGTGCGCGGCGGCATCATCCTCTCCGGCTACGCGGCCGTCCTCGCCGTGCATGTCGCCGCCAGCCTCTTCGGCTGGGACGCCCTGCGCACCGTGGCCGCGTTCCCGGGCCTGCCCCTGGCCGTCGGGACGGCCGTCTACACCGCCTACCTCTTCGCCCAGGCCAAGGCCCGTGACCTCTGGCAGAGCCCGCTCCTGGCCCCGCACCTCGTGGTCCAGGCGGTGCTCGCCGGGTCGGCTGCCCTCGTGCCGTTCGCGGTCGCGTGGTCCCCGGACGCTGTCGATCCGCTCGCGTGGACGGTCGCCGGCGCCGCCGCGGTGCACCTGCTGCTCGTCGCGGGCGAGGCGACGGTGGCCCACCCCACCGCTCACGCGAAGCTGGCCGCGCACACGATGACGCACGGACGGTACGCCCGCTTCTTCTGGGCCGGTGTCGTCCTCGTCGCCGTCGGCCTGCTCGCCCCGGTCGCCGTGCCCGGCACGGCCTGGCTGGCGCTGCCGGCCCTGCTCGGCCTGCTCGCCCACGAGCACGCCTACGTCCAGTCCGGCCAGTCCGTCCCGCTCGCCTGAGGAGCCTCCCTGCCATGACGACGACAGACCGTTCTCCCGTCGAGCGCCTCGGCGAGCGGGTCAGTGCCGCCCGCGACGAGGTCACCGGACGCGGCGAGACGTTCTACCCGGGGCCGAGCCGGATCCACCTCGCCGCCTTCCCGCCCAAGGAGCGCTGGGACGACTGGGTCGAGCTCGACTCCCGGTCGTGGCCCCAGCGCGTCGAGAAGCGCTCGATGCTCGTCCCGACGACGTGCTTCAACTGCGAGTCCGCGTGTGGCCTTCTCGCCTACGTCGACAAGGAGACGCTGCAGGTCCGCAAGTTCGAGGGCAACCCCGAGCACCCCGGGTCGCGCGGCCGCAACTGCGCCAAGGGGCCGGCGACGTACAACCAGGTCACCGACCCCGACCGCATCCTCCACCCGATGCGCCGCGTCGGCGGCCGCGGCGAGGGCCGCTGGGAGCAGGTCGACTGGGACACCGCCCTCGACGACATCGCGGCCCGCATCCGCACTGCCCTCGAGAACGACACCCCCAACCGGGTGATGTACCACGTGGGCCGGCCCGGCGAGGACGGCTTCACCGAGCGGGTGATGGCCTCGTGGGGCGTCGACGGGCACAACTCGCACACCAACGTGTGCTCCAGCGGGGCGCGCTCGGGCTACCACTACTGGACGGGCATCGACCGGCCCAGCCCCGACCACGCGAACGCGCGGGTCATGCTGCTCATCTCGAGCCACCTCGAGACCGGCCACTACTTCAACCCGCACGCGCAGCGGATCATCGAGGCCAAGCAGAAGGGCGCCAAGCTCATCGTCCTCGACACCCGCCTGTCGAACACCGCGACCCACGCCGACCACTGGATCTCGCCCTACCCGGGTACCGAGGCAGCCATCATGCTCGCCGTCGCCCAGAACCTCATCGAGACGCGGCGCTACAACCGCGACTTCGTGCGGCGCTGGTGGAACTGGAAGGAGTACCTGCGCGCGGTCCACCCCGACCGGCCGGAGACCTTCGAGGCCTTCGAGGAGGTCCTCACGACCCTCTACACCGACTTCACCCCGGAGTACGCCGCGGCCGAGTCGGGCGTCGACGCCGAGGTCATCCGCGAGATCACCGAGCTCGTCGCGAGCGCCGGCACGGCCCTGTCGACGCACAACTGGCGCTCGGCGGCCGCGGGCAACCTCGGCGGCTGGCAAGTCTCGCGCACGCTCTTCCTCGTCGCCGCGCTGCTCGGTGCGGTCGCGTCGCCGGGCGGGACCCACCTGAACGCGTGGAACAAGTTCGTCCCCAAGCCGATGCACGTGCCGGGCCACCCGCACCAGTGGAACGAGCTGACCTGGCCGATCGAGTACCCGCTCGCGATGAACGAGCTCTCCTTCATCCTCCCGCACCTGATGCAGGACGGCCGCGGGACGCTCGACGTCTACTTCAGCCGGGTCTACAACCCGGTGTGGACCAACCCCGACGGCATGGTGTGGACCGAGGTGCTCCGCGACGAGGCGATGATCGGCTGCCACGTGGCGCTGACCCCGACGTGGAACGAGACGGCCTACCTCGCCGACTACGTCCTCCCGATGGGCCTGGCCTCCGAGCGGCACGACCTGCACTCCTACGAGCAGTACGACGGGCAGTGGATCGGCTTCCGGCAGCCGGTCCTGCGCGCGGCCCGCGAGCGGATGGGCGAGACCATCACCGACACCCGGCAGGCCAACCCCGGGGAGGTGTGGGAGGAGAACGAGTTCTGGATGGAGCTCTCCTGGCGCATCGACCCCGACGGATCGCTCGGCATCCGGAAGTACTACGAGTCGCCCAAGGACCCCGACCAGCGGATGTCCGTCGACGACTACTACGGCTGGATCTTCGAGAACTCCGTACCCGGCCTGCCCGAGAAGGCGGCCGAGGAGGGCCTGACGCCGCTGCAGTTCATGCGCCGCTACGGGGCCTTCGAGGTGAGCAGCCACGTCGGCCAGGTCTTCGAGCGCGACGTCGACCCCACGCAGCTGACGGGCAAGCACGTCACCGACCTCGGCCGCGTCTACTCGACGGCGCCCAAGCCACCGGCGGAGAACCTCGCCCCCACCGGCGCGCCCCAGCCCGACGAGCAGGGCCGCAACCCCGTCGGCGTCGAGGTCGACGGGGACGTCAAGCGGGGCTTCCCGACCCCGAGCGGGCTCCTCGAGTTCTACTCGCCCACCGTTGCGGAGTGGGGATGGCCCGAGTACGGCATCCCGACGTACATCAAGAGCCACATCCACCGCGAGAACCTCGCCGAGGACCAGAAGGTGCTCATCTCGACCTTCCGGCTGCCCACCCAGATCCACACCCGCAGCGCCAACGCCAAGTGGCTCAACGAGCTCGCCCAGACCAACCCGCTCTGGCTGCACCCGCAGGACGCCGCCCCGCTCGGGGTCCGCACCGGCGACCTCGTCCGGGTCTCCACCGACATCGGCTACTTCGTCGTCAAGGCATGGGTCACCGAGGGCATCCGGCCGGGTGTCGTCGCCTGCAGCCACCACATGGGGCGCTGGGTGCCGAAGGAGCAGCCCGAGCGCAACGGCGGCCAGACCGCTGCGACCGTCGACCTGGTCCGCGAGGGGTCGACGTGGACGATGAAGCGACTGCGCGGGGTCGGGCCCTACGAGTCGAGCGACCCCGACACCGCTCGCATCTGGTGGAGCGACGTGGGCGTGCACCAGAACATGACCTTCCCGGTGCACCCCGACCCGATCTCGGGTATGCACTGCTGGCACCAGGCGGTCCGGGTCGCCAGGGCCGAGCCCGGCGACAGCTACGGCGACATCAGCGTCGACACCGACAGGTCCCGCGCGGTCTACCGTGAGTGGCTCACCCGGACGCGCTCGGCACGCGAGGTCTCCCCCGACGGCACCCGCCGCCCGTACTGGCTGATGCGCCCGCTCAAGCCGGGGCCCGAGGTCTTCCGCATCCCCGAGGACGGCGCGTGAGCGTGGCCACCGACCGCGCCGGCGGTACCGCCGAGGTGCTGCGGGCCCTCGCCGTCCTCAGCGAGTCCCCCCACCCGTCCCACGCCCGTGTGGCAGCCGCGCTGGACCTCGGCGGCGCGCCGACCGCGGCGGAGCACACCCAGGCCCTCACGCTCGGGGCGGTGCCGTACGCGTCGGTCTACCTCGGTCCCGAGGGGATGCTCGGAGGCGAGGCCGCCGACCGCGTGGCGGGCTTCTGGCGGGCACTCGGGTACGTCCCACCGGCCGAGCCGGACCACCTCGCCGCGCTGCTCGGCCTGCTCGCGACGCTGACCGAGGCCGAGGCCACCGAGGAGGACCCGGCCCGAGCCGTCCTCCGGCGACGGGCCCGCACCGTGCTGCTCCGGGAGCACCTGCTCACCTGGGTGCCGATGTTCGCCCGGGCGGTCGCCGGTACCGGCACCGAGGTCTACGCGGCGTGGGCCGCCCTCCTCGTCGAGGTCCTCCTCGCCGAGGCCGCCGAGCTGCCCGAGCCCGAGGAGCTGCCCGTGGCGCTGCGCGTGGCTCCCGGCCTGCCCGAGGAGCCCGACGGCTCCCGCGGGCTCGCCGCGGCGCTGCTCACGCCGGTGCGCACCGGCATCGTCCTCACCCGCTCCGACCTGGCCCGCGCCGCGCGGGCCGAGGGCCTGGGACTGCGCATCGGTGAGCGTGCCTTCACCCTCGCCGCCATGCTCGAGCAGGACCCGACCACCACCTTGGGCTGGGTGGCCGACCACGCCGAGGCCTGGGCGGCGGAGCACCGTTCCGACGTGGGGGCGCTCGGCCCCATCGCGGCCTTCTGGGCCGACCGCGCAACACAGACCACCAGTTCCTGCCGCGCGCGGCGGCACGTCACCGAAGGGGTACCCACCCATGTCCGCTGAGCCGATGACGACCGACCAGACACCGATCACCGAGGACGACGTCCGCCGCATCGTCAAGGAGGAGATCGGCACCGCCCTGAAGAAGGACCCGGGCATGCGCACCGGCGCGATCGTCGCGTCGAAGGGCACCCTGGACTGGGCCTACCCGCCGCTCATCCTCGCCAGCGCCGCCGCGGCCGTCGGCATGCAGGTGGGGATCTTCTTCACCTTCTACGGACTCAACATCATCCACAAGGACTTCGAGAAGAAGCTCAAGGTCGACGCGGTCGGCAACCCGGCGATGCCGATGCCGGTGCCGATGCCCGACCTCGTCACCGCCATGCCGGGCATGGTCACGGTGGCCTCGAAGATGATGAAGAAGAAGTTCGCCGACAAGAACGTGTCGACCATCGGTGAGCTCCTCGAGACGTGCCGCGAGATGGACGTACGTCTCATCGCCTGCCAGATGACGGTCGACGTCTTCGGCTACGAGCAGAGCGACTTCCAGGAGGGCGTCGAGTTCGGTGGCGCCGCCGCGTTCATGGCCGACGCCCGCAAGTCCAACCTCACCCTGTTCATCTGACCGCCCGGTCCCGACCCACCCCGATCAAAGGAGAAGCCGATGAGCGAGACCACCGAGGACGTCCTCGTCGACGCCCGTGAGCTCATGTGCCCGATGCCCGTCATGGCCGCCACCAAGGCGGCCCGCCGGATGGAGCCCGGCCAGCTCATGAAGGTCATGGCGACCGACAAGGGCGCCCTCAGCGACATCCCCGCCTGGGCGGAGGCGAACGGCCACGAGGTCGTCTCGCAGTCCCAGGAGGGCGGCGACCTCGTCTTCATGATCCGCACGGGCGAGCCCGACTGACCCGAGGCCCGCCGGGTTACCGTGACGGGGTGCCCGCACCGCTGCCCGGCCGGCCCGGTTTCGTCGCCCCCCACCCGTCGGACCGCCCTCGCTCCAGGCGTCGGGCCGTCCGTGTGCTCCTGCTCGACGACGACGGTCGCCTGCTACTGCTCCAGGACTCCGACCTCGGCCTGGACCCGGTCGTGCACTGGTGGGTGACCCCAGGAGGAGGGGTCGACCCCGGTGAGAGCGACGCCGAGGCCGTCGTCCGGGAGCTGATCGAGGAGACCGGGCTCGTCGTCACCGGGGCCGACCTCGTCGGCCCGCTGCTCGAGCGCACCGCGGTGCACGGCTACAGCGACAAGGTCGTCGACCAGACCGAGGTGTTCTACCTCGTGCGGGTCGAACCGTTCGAGGTCGACACCTCGGGCCACACCGAGGAGGAGCAGCTCACCGTCGTCGAGCTGCGCTGGTGGACGCCGGAGGCCCTGGCTGCCACCACCGACGACGTCTGGCCTCGCGACCTCGACGCGGTGCTCGCGCTCGCCGCGAGCCCCGAACGGTGGCGCGACGGCCCGGTGCGGGGGGCCGACGTCGAGGAGTCCAGCGTCCCCGCCTGACCCCCGCCTCCGGGCGATGGCGGACACCTGCCACCTCGTGGGCCCGGCCCGCGCGCTGCCCGAACTCCGTCGCGGTGGCACGGGCCGCCTGACAGGGTGGGCCCGTGGACCTCATCGAGCACGAGCCCCGCTGGGCGTCGCTGGTCGGCCCCGGCGTGTGGACCGACCTCGTCGTGGCCCACCTCGGTGGCGCCGACATCGTCGACGAGGGGGACCACCTGCGCGTCGTGACGCCGGGGAACCCGACCTTCTGGTGGGGCAACTACCTCGACGTCCTCGACCCCGCGCGCGCCGCGGACGTCGACCTCTGGCTGGCGCGGTTCGAGGCCGCCCTCCCGGACGCACGACACCGGACCTTCGGCCTCCCGGGGCCGGTCGCCGACGCGTGGCTCGAGCGGGGGTTCTCCCCCGAGGTGGTCATCACCCTGCTCGCCGACGGTCCCGTCGACGAGCGCCCCGGCGTACCCGGCTACTCGGTGCGGGTCCTCGGCGAGGACGCACCGTGGGAGGACGTCGTCCAGCTGTACGTCGCTCACCACGACGGACCGGCCACCCCCGAGGCCTACCGCGAGTTCACCGAGCGGCAGGTCGAAGGACGGGCCCGGATGTGCGCCGCGGGGGTCGCCAGGTTCCTCGGCGCGTTCGAGGGTGACCGGCTCGTCGCCCACCTCGGCGCCGTCCGCTGCGGGTCGGTGGGCCGCTACCAGTCGGTGCTCACCCATGCCGAGCACCGCGGCCGCGGCCTCGCCGGGCACCTCGTCGGACGGGCCGCCAGCTGGCTGCGCGAGGGCGGCTGCGAGCAGCTCGTCATCGTCACCGAGGAGGACAACCCCGCCGGCCGGCTCTACCGTTCACTGGGCTTCGACGGCACCGACCTCGCGTACGGGGTGAGCATGCCCGACGTGGCGCACCTGCGCTGACCGTCGCCTGCGCCACACCCCCGCGAGGAGCAGCCCTAGCCCGACGAGCACGAGCGCACCACACGCGGCGAAGACGCCGGCGTACCCGAGCACGGAGCCTCCGCCGAGGGCGATGACCGGGCCGGCGACGACGGCCCCGACACGCGTGGTGTTCATGAAGAGGGAGGACGCGAGCCCGGGACGGCCGAGGACGTCCTGGAAGAGGGTGAGACCGACGCCCGACATCGTCGCGATGAAGGCGGCGTTGAGCACCTGCGCCCCCACGAGGACCGCGGGGTCGCTCGCCACCGTCATCAGCGCGTAGTACGTGATGCCGGCGACCGACCCGACCGCGACGACCCGGCGCGGCCCGAACCGTCCGGTGAGCCGGCCGAGCCCCACGAGCACGGGGATCTCCAGGGCGGCGCAGGTACCGAGCACCACGCCGCTCCACTCGATGTCGAGGCCGAGCCCACGGGTGACGAACAGCGGCGTCACCGAGACGGCGGCGCTCAGCGCGGCCCCGAACGACACGAACGTCGCGAGGAGGATGAGGACGTCGGGTCGGCGCAGGGCCACCGCCATCCGGTCTCCTGTCGCGGGGGCCGTCCCGGCGTACGGCGAACGGGCGTGCTCGCGGATCATCACCCGCGTCAGAGCGAGACCGAGCACCCCCATGCCCGCCACCGCCCAGAGCACCGAGCGGTTGCCGAGGAAGCCCATGAGGAACGCCGCGAGCGGCGGACCCCCCACCCACGCGAACGAGAAGACGGCGCGGGTACGCATGATCTGCTGCACGGTGGCGCCGGTGTGCCGTTGGTAGGCGAAGATCAGGCCGATGGCGATGCCGGCCGGCCCGCCGAGGGCGACGAGGGCGAGCACGGCGAGCGGCAGCGTCGTGGCGAGGGCCAGCGCGGTGGTGAGGGCGATCGTGAACCCGCCGCACCAGAGCAGCGGCCGGAGGTAGTCGCCGGAGCGGTCGGCGCGGCTCGGGACGACGAGGGTCGAGACGAACCCGCTGACGTTGTACGCCGCGAGCGCGAGGCCGACCTCACCCGGGCTCGCGCCGTAGAGGGTGGCGAGGATGATGCCGATCGCCGGGTTGAGGAACGCGAACTGGGTGCCCCAGAGCAGGGCGGCGCCCGGGACGAGCAGGCGGGTGCGCTGGGGGGCGGTCGCGGTGGCGGGAGCCGAGGACGTCGTTGTCGCTGCGGTGCCGCTCACTTCTTCGGCGCCGTGGCACCGGCGCCGTCGGAGGTGAGTGCGGCGATGAAGGCCTCCTGGGGCACCTCGACGCGGCCGACCATCTTCATCCGCTTCTTGCCCTCCTTCTGCTTCTCGAGCAGCTTGCGCTTACGGGAGATGTCGCCGCCGTAGCACTTGGCGAGGACGTCCTTGCGGATGGCGCGGATGTTCTCGCGGGCGATGACCCGCGAGCCGACGGCCGCCTGGATCGGCACCTCGAACTGCTGCCTCGGGATGAGCTCCTTGAGCTTGCCGGCCATCATGACGCCGTAGGAGTACGCCCGGTCCTTGTGGACGATCGCCGAGAAGGCGTCGACCTGCTCGCCCTGCAGCAGGATGTCGACCTTGACGAGGTCGGCGACCTGGTCGCCCGCGGGCTCGTAGTCGAGGCTGGCGTACCCACGGGTGCGCGACTTCAGCGCGTCGAAGAAGTCGAAGACGATCTCGGCGAGCGGCAGCGTGTACCGCATCTCGACCCGGTCCTCCGAGAGGTAGTCCATGCCGAGCAGCGAGCCACGCTTGCCCTGGCAGAGCTCCATGATCGCACCGATGAAGTCGCTCGGCGCGAGGATGGTGGCCCGCACGACCGGCTCCCGCACCTCGGCCACCTTGCCGCCGGGGAACTCACTGGGGTTGGTGACGACGACCTCGGTGCCGTCCTCCATCGTCACGTCGTAGACGACGTTCGGCTGGGTGCTGATGAGGTCGAGGCCGAACTCGCGCTCGAGCCGCTCGCGGACGATCTCGAGGTGGAGCAGGCCGAGGAAGCCGCAGCGGAAGCCGAAGCCGAGCGCGGCCGAGGTCTCCGGCTCGTAGACGAGCGCGGCGTCGTTGAGCTTCAGCTTGTCGAGGGCGTCGCGCAGGTCGGGGTAGTCGGAGCCGTCGATCGGGTAGAGGCCGGAGAAGACCATCGGCTTGGGGTCGCGGTACCCACCCAGGGCGGTCCGTGCCGGCTTCGCGGCGTTCGTCACCGTGTCACCGACACGCGACTGGCGCACGTCCTTCACCCCGGTGATGAGGTAGCCCACCTCGCCGACGCCGAGGCCCTTCCCGGGCGACGGCTCCGGGCTGATGACACCGATCTCGAGGAGCTCGTGGGTGGCCTTGGTCGACATCATCGCGATCCGCTCGCGGGGGTTGAGGTTGCCATCGACGACTCGCACGTACGTGACCACGCCGCGGTAGGTGTCGTAGACCGAGTCGAAGATCATCGCCCGGGCCGGGGCATCGGCATGGCCCACCGGGTGCGGGAACTGCGCGACGATCGTGTCGAGGAGCGGCTCGACCCCCTCGCCGGTCTTGCCGGACACCCGGAAGCAGTCCTCGGGTTCGCAGCCGATGAGACCGGCCAGCTCCTCGGCGTACTTGTCCGGCTGGGCCGCCGGCAGGTCGATCTTGTTGAGCACCGGGATGATCGTCAGGTCGTTCTCCATCGCGAGGTAGAGGTTCGCGAGGGTCTGGGCCTCGATGCCCTGGGCCGCGTCGACGAGGAGCACCGCACCCTCGCACGCAGCCAGGCTGCGGGAGACCTCGTAGGTGAAGTCGACGTGCCCCGGTGTGTCGATCATGTTGAGGACGTACGGGGCCCCGTCGACCTCCCAGGGCATCCGCACGGCCTGGGACTTGATCGTGATGCCTCGCTCGCGCTCGATGTCCATCCGGTCGAGGTACTGCGCGCGCATGGCACGGTCGTCGACGACGCCGGTGATCTGCAGCATCCGGTCCGCGAGGGTCGACTTGCCGTGGTCGATGTGGGCGATGATGCAGAAGTTGCGGATCGCCTCCGGCGGCGTGGCGTGCGGCGGCAGCACGGTGCGGGCGCGGGGAGACACGGGTGCGGGGTTTCCTCGGGGTCGGGCGGTCAGGGCACTGGCCTCAAGTCTCCCACGTCCGCTGGCGCTGCCCGAACCGTGAGGTGGGCGATCCGGCGCGGACGGTCGCTACCCTCGGCCCGTGCCCGCATCCTCCTCGCCCCGTCCCGGCCTGCTCCGGCGGATCCTCGACCTGCTCCGGCCGTCCCGGCCGCCCCGTGCGGCGGCCCCGGCCTACCCCGGTGACTTCAGGGGGCCCCTGCAGCCGCAGTACGCACCGCATCCCGACGGCCGGCCGGACCCCGGTGAGATCGTCTGGACGTGGGTGCCCTTCGAGGAGGACCACTCCCGGGGCAAGGACCGGCCGGTGCTCCTCGTCGGGCGCGACGGGCCGTGGCTGCTGGCCCTCCAGCTGACGAGCAAGGACCACGACGGCCACCCCCGGTGGAAGGGCGGGCCGCGCTGGGTGGACATCGGGTGCGGCGCCTGGGACCCACAGCGGCGCCCGAGCGAGGTCCGCGTCGACCGGGTCGTCCGGGTCGACCCGGCCGCCGTGCGCCGCGAGGGCGCCGTGCTCCCGCGCGACCGGTTCGACCTCGTGGCGGCGGCCGTCCACGACGTGCACCGCTGAGCGGACGCCGCGAGGGCCCGTCACCAGCAGCGGTGACGGGCCCTCGCGCGCGGGGCGGCTCGGCTCAGAGCTGAGCGGCCCGCCTGGCCATCGCGGACTTCTTGTTCGCGGCCTGGTTCTTGTGGATGACGCCCTTGCTCACGGCCTTGTCGAGCTTGACGGAGGCGGTCTGCAGTGCCGCGGCCGCCTCGTCCTTGTTGCCGGCGTCCGCGGCCTCGCGGAAGCGGCGGATGGCCGTCTTGAACTCGCTCTTGACGGCCTTGTTGCGCTCGGTGGCCTTGCGGTTGGTCTTGATCCGCTTCAGCTGGGACTTGATGTTCGCCACGGTGTTGTCAGTCTTTCGGTCGGGGGTGGTTGCCGTTAGAGGGCAGCAGACGCGGGTCGGGACCGGGTGTGGGGGGTACCCGTGGTTGACCAGCACTGGGTGGTGCTCGTGCGCGCGCGACCACACGCGCACGCAACGGACAAATCTACCAGCGCTCCCGGGGGCGGGCCAAAACGGGCGGCGGGCTCAACGGTCGGGATCGTTCCGGGCGTGCCGGATCGTGATGGCGAGCACCACCCGTTCGACCGCGTAGACGGGGTCGCGGCCCCCGCCCTTGACCTCGGCGTCGGCGGCGGCGAGTGACCGGACGCACTCCCCGAGCGCCTCGGCGGTCCACCCGCCCAGGACGCGCCGCGCCTTGTCGACCTGCCATGGGGCCATCCCCAGGTCGCGCGCCACGTCGGCGGAGCGCCCACGACCCGCGGACCCGACCCGGATCAGCTGGCGCACCTGCTGGGCGAGGACGGCAACGATGGGCACCGGGTCGACCCCCACGGCGATCGCGTGCCGGAGCAGTCGCATCGCCTCGGCGGTGTCACCCGCGAGGGCGGCGTCCGCGACCCGGAAGCCGGTCGCCTCGACCTTGCCCCCGTGGTAGGTGAGGACGACGCGTTCGTCGATGATGCCGGTCGTGTCGTCGACGAGCTGTTGGCAGGCTGCCGCGAGCTCGCGGACGTCCTTGCCGACGGCCTCGACGAGCGCGTGGACGGCCTCGTGGGTCGCCTTGCGCCGGGCCCGGCGGAACTCGTGGGCGGCGAAGTCGGCCTTGTCGCGGTCCGACCTGACCGCCGGGGCCTCGATGACCCGCGCCCCGCAGCCCCGCATCGTGTCGAGGACCTTCTTGCCGCGCTGGCCGCCCTTGTGGAGCACGACGAGCGTGACGTCGGGCGGGGGCTCCCCCGCGAGCGCGGCGACGAGGTCGCCCTGGAGCTCCTCGCCCGCCTCGTCGAGGTCGTGGACGACGATGCACTTGGCTCCACCGAAGAGCGACGGGCTCGCGTGGAGGACGAGCTCGCCGGGCTCGTAGGTCGCGGCGTGGAGCCGGATCACCTCGAGGTCGGGCTCGGTGACCCGCAGGTCCGCGACGGTCTGGTCGACGCCGCGTTCGGCGAGGAGCCCTTCGGGCCCGGTCACGAGCACGTACGGAGGCACCCGGTGCCGGACCGCCACCTGCTCCGTCATGCCCGCCATCGTGCCATCGCCCGCCGACGACAGCCGACCCGGTGGCGCCGAGGCCGCCTGAGGGCTCGGCCCGGGGTCAGTCCACGCCGAGGGCAGGAGCCCGCCCGGCCTCGAGGCCGAGCCCGTCGAGCCGGGCCAGGACGACCTCGACGGGGAGCTCCATCGACTCGGCGAGCTCCTCGGCGGTGAGGCCGAGCTCGACACCGTCACGCAGCTCCTCGTCCTCCTGGTCGCTCCAGGCGTGACCGCGGGTCACGGCGGTGCGAGCCGAGTCCGGCGGCGGCGGCGACCCCGCAACTGGCCGGTCCTCGGCCACCGGCGTGGCCGCGGCCATCGAGGACCCCAGGACCGCGCCGGTGAGACCGCGCAGCGCGGGGTCCGCCACGGGCAGCGGCGGGTCAGCGGTCTCGTCGAGGCGACGCAGCGCCGCGAGGACCAGCTCGCGGTCGGCGGTCGGCCAG
Source organism: uncultured Actinomycetota bacterium (assembly GCA_963730165.1). Lineage (GTDB taxonomy): Bacteria > Actinomycetota > Actinomycetes > Actinomycetales > Dermatophilaceae > DASSQJ01. Next base: position 296,072 of record CAVSQS010000003.1, on the reverse strand, counting down.
AACGGCGGCAGTGAGCGCTGGAGGAACCCGGCGTAACGCGCCGTCATCATCCGCGAGTCGAGGAACGCGACGACCCCGCGGTCGTCCGCACGTCGGATGAGGCGTCCCGCGCCCTGGGCCAGCCTCAGCGCGGCGTGGGTCGCCGAGACCGCCATGAACCCGTTGCCTCCCATCGACGCGATCGCCCGGGAGCGGGCCGACGCCAGCGGGTCGTCCGGCCGCGGGAACGGGATGCGGTCGATGACGACGAGGTGACAGGAGGAGCCGGGGACGTCGACGCCCTGCCACAACGAGAGGGTCCCGAACAAGCAGGTCCGTGGCTCGCGGGCGAAGTCGCGCACGAGCGTGGCGATCTGGTCCTCTCCCTGGCACAGGACCACGATGTCGGTGTCGTCGAGACGCTCGCGCATCGCCTCGGTGGCCTCGCGGGCGGCCCGCATCGAGGAGAAGAGGCCGAGCGTGCGCCCGCCGGCGGCGCGGACGAGCGCCTCGAGCTCGTCGAGGGTCTGCGGCGCCGTGCCGTCGCGTCCGGGTGCGGGCAGGTGCCGGGCGACGTAGGCGATGCCCTGGCGCGGGTAGTCGAACGGGCTGCCGACGTCGAGGCCGCGCCATGCCGGCGCCCCCTCCCCGCGGAGGCCGATCGTCCCGGCGACCGCGTCGAAGGTGCCCCCGAGCTCGAGGGTCGCCGAGGTGATGACGACGGTCCGCTCGTCGAAGACCTTCTCGCGGACGAGCACCGCGACGCTCATCGGGGCCACCCGCAGGACCGGACCACGCCGGGGGTCCTTGGCCACCCACGCGACGTCGAGCTCGCGCTCCTCGAGGACCCGGCACGCCGTCTCGTGCACCTCGTCGACCGCGGCCCGGGCAACCTGCTTGGCGCCGTCGGGCTCCTCCCCCGGCGGGCCCTTGAGCTCGGACTGCACCGCCCGGGCGGTGTCCCGGACCCGGGCCAGCGCCAGGGCGAGCGCATCGGGGATGCCGGTGAGCCGACCCTCGCTCATCGGCTCGAGCACGGACTCGAGCAGTGTCCCCGCGTCGTCGAGGCTGTCCGAGGCGTCCGCCGCTCGGCCGGCCCGCTTCGCGGCCGCGCGCACCGACCCCGGGGTCAGCTCGTCGGTGATGGTCGACGTGACGCGGTCGACGAGCTCGTGCCCCTCGTCGATGACGAGCACGTCGTGCTCGGGCAGCATCTGCCGGCCCTCGAAGGCGTCGATCGCCATGAACGAGTGGTTCGTCACGACGACGTCGACGTCGCGGGCGGCCTCGCGGGACCGCTCGACGAAGCACTCCCCCACCATCGGGCAGCGCTGGCCGAGGCACTCCTCGGCACTGACCGAGACCTGCCGCCAGGCCCGCTCGGACACGCCGGGGACCAGCTCGTCGCGGTCCCCGGACTCCGTCACCTGCGCCCACTGCCGGAGCCGGAGGATCTCCTCACCGAGGCGGGATGCCTGCCGGTCGACGTCGCCGACCGCCAACAGGCTGCCCTCGTCGTCGTCGGGGAACCCACCCTCGAGCTTGTGGACACACACGTAGTTGCGTCGTCCCTTGACGAGGGCGTACGTCGGGCGACGGCCGAGCACCGGCTCGAGCGACTCGGCGAGGCGGGGCATGTCGCGGTCGACGATCTGCGCCTGCAACGCCAGGGTGGCGGTGGCAACCACCGCGGTGCGCCCGGTGGCGACGGCGTGACGGACCGCCGGGACGAGGTAGCCGAGGGACTTCCCCGTGCCCGTGCCCGCCTGGACGAGCAGGTGCTCCCCGGACTCGACGGCGCCGGCGACCGCGTGCGCCATCTCGACCTGGCCGGGCCGCTCGGTCCCGCCGACCCCGGTCACCGCCGCGTGGAGCAGGTCGTCGAGAGTGGGCACCCGAGCAGCCTAGGCGCTGGGCGTCCCGGCACCGCCGAGGCTGTCCACCGGACCACCTTGTTGCGCATGTCGCACCCGGTTGCGCGACGTGCACCCGGTTCGCTTGTCCCGCGCCCCACCCGGTGTCACCATGGCCGTCGTGACGACGACCAACTCGCGCCCCGTACCCCCCGACATCGAGATCGCCGAAGCCGCCAACCTGCGCCCCATCGCCGACCTCGCCCGCGAGCGCCTCGGCATCCCCGCCGAGGCGCTCGTCCCCTATGGCCACACGAAGGCCAAGATCTCGCTCGACTACATCCGTAGCCTGTCGGGGCGCACCGAGGGCCGACTGGTCCTCGTCACCGCCATCTCGCCCACGCCGGCCGGTGAGGGGAAGACGACGACGTCGGTCGGCCTCGCCGACGCCCTCGCCGCGCTCGGGGAGAACGCGATGGTCGCGCTGCGCGAACCGTCGATGGGTCCGGTCTTCGGCATCAAGGGCGGCGCGGCGGGCGGCGGGTACGCCCAGGTCGTGCCCATGACCGACATCAACCTCAACTTCACCGGGGACTTCGCCGCCATCGCGGCGGCCAACAACCTCCTTGCGGCGATGATCGACAACCACATCCACCAGGGGAATGCGCTCGACATCGACCCCCGCACGGTGACGTGGAAGAGGGTCGTCGACCTCAACGACAGGGCGCTGCGCCACGTCGTCGTCGGGCTCGGCGGTGTCACCGACGGTGTGCCGCGCGAGGACGGCTTCGACATCGTCGTCGCCTCGGAGGTCATGGCCATCCTGTGTCTCGCGACGTCGCTGGCCGACCTGCGCGAGCGCCTCGGCGACATCCAGGTCGGCTACACGCGCGGCAAGGCCCCGGTGACCGCGCGCGACCTGCACGCGCACGGTGCGATGACGGTCATCCTCCGGGACGCCCTGGCCCCGAACCTCGTCCAGACCCTCGAGCACACCCCCGCGATGATCCACGGGGGTCCCTTCGCCAACATCGCCCACGGCTGCAACTCGGTGATGGCCACGCACACCGCGCTGCGCCTGGCCGACTACGTCATCACCGAGGCCGGTTTCGGGGCCGACCTCGGGGCGGAGAAGTTCATCGACATCAAGTGCCGCACCAGCGGGCTGCGTCCCTCGGCCGCCGTCGTCGTCGCCACCATCCGGGCGCTGAAGTACCACGGTGGCGTCGCCACCGCCGACCTCGGCCCGGAGGACGTGGCGGCGGTGACTCGCGGGATGGCGAACCTGCGCCGCCACCTCCACAACGTCCGCGACGTCTACGGGCTGCCCGCCGTCGTGGCGCTCAACCGCTTCCCGACCGACTCCGACGCGGAGGTCACCGAGGCGCTGCGCCTCGTCGAGGCCGAGGGCTTCCGCGCCTACGAGTCGACCCACTACGCCGACGGCGCCACGGGGGCCAGGGACCTCGCCCGTGGGGTCCTCGAGGCCATTCACGGGGCATCCGGAGAGATGCGCTTCGTCTACGACGACGACCTCGCCCTGGCCGAGAAGGCCGAGGCCGTGGCGCGCTCGGTCTACGGGGCCGAGGCCGTCACCTTCACCCCGGCGGCGCGCAAGGCGCTGGACCGCATGGAGGCCGAGGGGCACGGCCGCCTGCCGGTCTGCATGGCCAAGACCCAGTCGTCGTTCTCGACCGACCCCTCGCTGCGGGGTGCCCCTACCGGGCACACCGTCGACGTCCGTGAGGTGCGCCTGTCCGCGGGAGCCGGGTTCGTCGTCATGGTGACCGGCAGCGTGATGACGATGCCGGGGCTGCCCCGGGTGCCCGCCGCCGAGCACATCGACATCGACGAGGAGGGCCGGATCACCGGTCTCAGCTGACCCCGGCCCCGGGTCGTCCCGAGGTCAGGCCCGACCGTCGGCCACCATCGCCCGGTGATCGAGCCGGCGGGCCATGTACACGCTGTCCCGGTCGTCGCCGGCCGCGACCCGGACGTTGCCGGGGACCCGACCCACCTCGACGTAGCCGGCGTGCTCGTAGAAGCGCGTGGCGCCGGTACCGCTGCGCACGACGAGGGTCGCGAGCTCGACCCCGTCGCGCCTCGCGACCCGGTGCATCGCGGCCAGCAGCAACCGGCCGAGGTTGCGCCCGCGCCGCGTCGGGTCGGTCATGATCCGGAAGGCGGTGCGGGAGTGGCCGAGCAGCGGGTTGCGGTCGGCGACCCAGAACCCCAGCCCGACGACCGACCCGCCGGCGGAGCGCAGCAGCACCGCCGTCGTCAGCCCGTCGGCCATCTCCTCCTCGTGCGCGGCCAGGGCCGCGGCGACCCGGTGGCGCTCGGCACCCGGGAGGAAGCCGACGGCGCCGCCGTCGTCGTTGACCGCGCACCAGAGGTCGAGCACCTGCTCCCGGGTGTGGTCGTCGAACCACTCGCGGGCCTCCACCCGGGGTGCCCGGAGGAGGACCGACGGCGGGGTCCCGGGTGGGCCCACCTCCACCTCACCGGCCGGTTCGAGACCGGCGGCCAGGGCGGTGTGCCGCGAGCGCGCGTTCGCCGGGTCGACCACGGCCACGACCGGAAGGTCCGGCAACCACTCGAGGGCGTGAGCCGTCCAGGCCCGGGCCGCCTCCCGACCCAGGCCGCGCCCCTGGACCTCGGGGAGGAGCGCACAGAGCAGGTCGAGGACGTCGTCCCCCGCCACCAGGGTGCGGCTCAGGCCACCGAGACCCACCCGCGCGCGCCGCGAGGTCTCCTCGACGATTCCGTAGTCCGCGCCGCCCGAGGACCACCGGGCAACGCACTCGTCGAAGGCCCGGGAGGCCGCCTCGTCAGAGGGTGGCATGGCCCATGACGCCTCGCCGTAGAGCGCGGGGTCACGCTGCATCCGCACCCAGTGCCCGCGGTCGGCCAGGACCGGGGGGCGCAGCGTCAGGCGGTTGGTCGAGATCTCCCGAGGCGCCTCCTGCACCCACGGGAGGCTACCCGTCCGCAGCCGCCGGTAGGCCGATGCGGCCGGGGAATCAGCGGGCGTACTCCCGCAGGTCACCGGCGAGGTCGGCGTCCACGCGTGCGCTGATGCGGGTGCCTTCGGGGAGGTGCTCGCTCGTGAGCACCTCCCCGATCTCGTGGATGCGGCTGACGAGGTCCCCTCGGTCGTACGGGACGAGCACGTCGACGTCGACGTCGGGCTGGGGCAGCTCAGCCGCGATGAGCTCCCGGAGCCCGGTGAGACCGGCGCCGGTGCGGGCCGACACGGCGATCGAGTGCCTCTCGTGGCGGCGGATGCGGTCGAGCACCTCGGGGTCGGCGATGTCGGCCTTGTTGACGACGACCACCTCCTTGACGTCGTGGGCCTCGACGTCGGCGAGCACGGCGCGGACCGCCGAGATCTGGCCCTCGGGGTCGGGGTGGGAGCCGTCGACCACGTGGAGCAGCAGGTCGGCCCCACCGACCTCCTCGAGGGTGGAGCGGAACGCCTCGACGAGCTGGTGCGGCAGCTGCCGGACGAAACCGACGGTGTCGGCCAGCGTGTAGACCCGGCCGTCCGGTGTCTCGGCGCGCCGGACGGTCGGGTCGAGCGTCGCGAAGAGCTGGTTCTCGACGAGGACGCCGGCCCCGGTGAGGCGGTTGAGGAGACTGGACTTGCCCGCGTTGGTGTAGCCGGCGATCGCGACGCTCGGCACCCGGTTCGCTCGCCGGCCGCCACGTTTGGTGTCGCGCACCGTCTTCATGTCCTTGATCTCGCGACGCAGCCTGGCGATCCGCGAGTTGATGCGCCGCCGGTCGAGCTCGATCTTCGTCTCACCGGGTCCGCGGGAGCCCATGCCCTGGCCACCGGCGGCCTGTCCGCCCGCCTGACGCGACATCGACTCGCCCCAGCCGCGCAGTCGAGGGAGCAGGTACTGCAGCTGGGCCAGCTCGACCTGGGCCTTGCCCTCCCTGCTCTTGGCGTGCTGGGCGAAGATGTCGAGGATGAGCGCGGTGCGGTCGATGACCTTGACCTTGACGACGTCCTCGAGCGCGCGACGCTGGCTCGGCGCCAGCTCGGTGTCGCACACCACGGTGTCGGCCCCCTCCTCGATGACGACGTCGCGCAGCTCCTCGGCCTTGCCCTTGCCGAGGTAGGTCGCCGGGTCGGGGTGGTCACGGCGCTGGACGACACCGGCGAGCACCTCCGAACCCGCGGTCTCCGCGAGGGCCGCGAGCTCGCGCAGCGAGTTCTCGGCGTCCTCGAACGTTCCCTCCGACCAGACCGATGCGAGGACGACTCGTTCGAGCCGCAGCTGGCGGTACTCGACCTCGGTGATGTCCTCGAGCTCGGTGGACAGCCCGGACACGCGCCGGAGCGCGGCGCGTTCCTCGCGGTCGTACTGCTCGCCGTCGTAGTCGACCCGCTCGTCGTCGGGCTTCCGCGTCCGGCGTGGTCGCACGGCGACGGGGTCGTCGGCAGAGGTCTGGTCGGCGAGCGCTTCGGCCCGCCCGGAGAGGGTGTGTCGTGGAGTCATGTTCTCCCTAGGTTCTCACCGGGGAACGCCCGGTCGCGAGCCGTTTCTTCCGTGGGCACTACCCTTCGGTCCCGATGGGCGAGCACGAGCACTACTTCACCGCGCGACCGGCCACGGATGCCGACCGTCGCCCGCTGCGCGTCCACCTCGCCGGTCGCGACCTCGAGGTCGAGGTGGCACGCGGCGTCTTCTCCCCCGGGGGCCTCGACAAGGGGACGGCCGTGCTCCTCGAGGAGGCGCCACCACCGCCGGCCCACGGCACGTTCCTCGACCTCGGGTGCGGCTGGGGGCCGATCGCGCTGACGTTGGGCCTGCTCTCGCCGGAGGCCACGGTCTGGGCGGTCGACGTCAACGAGCGCGCCCTGGACCTGTGCCGACGCAACGCCGAGCGGCTCGACCTCAGCCGCGTGCGCGCGGTGACGGCGGACGCAATCCCGGATGACGTGCGCTTCGACCTCATCTGGTCCAACCCGCCGATCCGGGTCGGCAAGGCCGTCCTCCATGGCCTCCTGCGGACCTGGCTGCCGCGGCTCGCACCGGGGGGCGCGGCCCACCTCGTCGTGCAGAAGAACCTCGGTTCGGACTCCCTGCAGCGCTGGGTGGGGTCCGAGCTCGGGATGCCGTGCACGCGGCAGGCGTCGAGCAAGGGCTTCCGCGTCCTGGAGGTGCGACAGCCACGGTGAACCGCGTGCGTGCGGCAACCGGGGCGCCCCTCGCGTTGACCGCCGCCGAGACGACGGAGCAGTCGACGGCGGTCCCGAGGTGGATCTCCTGGGCGACGTTCCCGTCGGGCGCCCCGGGCGGGTCGACCACGTGGTCGTGGCCCGGGACGTTGCCGGGGTCCCGCCACCGTGCGCGAGGCGCGCACGGAACCTGCGAGGATCAGCGAGGTGACCCCCCGGCTCGGCGTCGTCCTCGTGCCCACCCTCCCGCCCGAGGTGCTGCGCCCGCTCTCGGCGTGCGCCGACGCCCACCTGGACGACCTGTGGGTCTGGGAGGACTGCTTCAAGGAGTCCTCGGTGGCCGCAGCCGCCGCCGCCCTGGCCTGGACCGAGCGGGTCAGCGTGGGGATCGGGATCGCGCCGGCTCCCCTGCGCAACGTGGCGCTGCTCGCGATGGAGCTCGCGACGCTGCACCGGCTCTTCCCGGGCCGACTGCTTCCGGGGGTCGGTCACGGGGTCCAGGAGTGGATGGGTCAGGTCGGCGCACGTCCGGCATCCCCGTTGACGCTGCTCGACGAGTACGCCGCGGCGCTCCGCGGGCTGCTCGACGGCGCGGAGGTGACGGTCGGCGGCCGGTACGTCCGCCTGGACCGAGTACGGCTGGACTGGCCGCCCGCCACCGGCACGCCGCTGCTGCTGGGTGGCGGTGGACCGAAGACGCTCGAGCTCGCCGGGCGCCGCGGGGACGGGGTGATCCTCGGGTCGGCGCTGTCCGAGGAGGAGATCCGAACCGCGGCGATGGCCGCCGGCCGTGGGTGGCGCACCAACCGGGGGGCGGCGGGCGAACCCCTCACGCTCGTGACGCACCTCATCGCGGCGACCGGCCCCGGCGCCTGCGCGCGCCTCGACGACGAACTCCGACGGTGGGGCCACCGCGACCGGGCCGCAGGGCGCGCCGTGGCCGGTGACGCCGACCAGGTGGCCGACGAGGTGCGACGGCACGCGGCGCTGGGTGCGACGACGGTGGTCTTCCAGCCGACCGAGGACGAGCCGGACCTCGAAGGATTCGTCCGCTTCGTCGGGGAGGACGTCCGGGCCGCCCTGGCCCGGTGAGCAGGGGCCGGCTCCGGGCGGTCAGACCGGGAGCGGGCCGAGGTCGACCGTGCCGTCGGCGACGAGCACGGCCGGCCCCGCCAGCTCGACGCCGTGGTCGGGGAGGAGGCGGACGGTCAGCCGCCCGCCCGGCACGTCGACCCGCCACGTCGGGGTGGCGTCGAGCGAGCCGGCCCAGAAGCTCGTCGCGACCGCGGCCGCGCACGCGCCGCTGCCGCAGGAGCGGGTCTCCCCGACGCCGCGCTCGTGAACCCGCATGACGAGGTGCCCCGGCGCCGCTACCCGGACGACCTCGACGTTCGTGCCGTTGGGGGGCTGCGGCCGCACGAGCGGGGCGCGGAGGAGGTCGACTGCGGCCAGGTCCACCGTCTCGGGGAGGGCCACGACGCTGTGGGGGTTGCCCACGTCGACCGACAACGCGGAGTACGGGTCGCCGGCGTCGAGGTGGACGAGGGCGTCGAAGCCGTCGCGCCCGGCGGTGTCGGGGTCGGTGAGCCGCCACGGTCCGAGGTCGACGGCCCACTCGAGGCCCTCGGCGCGGACCTTCTTGGCCCCGGCCCGGGTCGCGATGAGGAACTCCTCACCCGTCTCGAGCCCCTCGCGCCGGAGGAACGCGGCGAACACGCGGGTCCCGTTGCCGCACATCTCGGCGAGGCTGCCGTCGGCGTTGCGGTAGTCCATGAACCACGGCGCCCGGTCGGCGAGGTCCCGCACGGAGGGCTCGTCGGCGAGCTCGGTCGGCACGACACGGATGACACCGTCGCCACCGACCCCCGCCCGGCGGTCCGCGAGCGCCGCGGCGCGCTCGGGGCTCAGCTCCAGGGCACCATCGAGGTCGGGGACGAGGACGAAGTCGTTCTCCGTCCCATGACCCTTGGTGAACGCGAGCCGGTCTGCCATGCCGTCATCATCCCAGCCGCGGGGTCCACCGCGCCGCGGCAAGGCACGACTGGCCCGGACGGCCCACCGGACCGGAGGGCGACTGGGGCATCGCCGGGAATGCGCTGACGACAGGTGACGTCCGCGCCCCCCAGGCCGGGGCCCCGGTCTAGTCCTCGAGGCCCCGGTGGGGCCACTCTTGGGCGGTGTCCTCCGCCACCCATCCACCCGCTGACTGCTCGGTGCCGGTCGCGGAGCCCGACACAGCCCTCGCCGCGGCCGAGGACGCGCTGCTCGCGGCCCTCGACCGGATGCAGGGATTGCAGCGGTCGACCCGCACCGATGCCGTCGTGCCCGGTGACCTGCGCCGCCGCCAGCGTCGGGGCGCCGAGGCGGAGGAGCTCGCGGAGATCGCGGAGACGGTGGAGACCCCGGCCGGCCGGAGCAACGCCGCCATCGCACGCTTCGCTCGTCGTCAGCGAGCACACGGTCCACCGGCACGTCGCGAACATCCTCACCCGTCTCGGGGAGCCGACCCGGGCTGCGGCGGTCGCGCGCCGCCCGGGAGGGCCTCCGCTGAGCCGGACTACGCCGTGTCGAGGTGGGCGAGCGCCCGGTCGAGCAGGTCGGGGGCGAGCGCGTCCAGCCAACGCACCCGAGGGTCCGCACCGAACCACGACTCCTGACGCCGCACGAGACGACGCGTGCGCCGAGCGGTCTCGTCGACCGCGTCCTGCGTCGACATCGTGCCGTCGAGCACGGCGAGGGCCTGGGCGTAGCCGACCGCGCGGCTCGCCGTCCGCCCCTCACGCAACCCGAGCCGCACGAGCTCGCGAGTCTCCTCGAGCAGCCCCCCGTCGAACATGCGGCGGGCCCGCTCCTCGACGCGGCGGTCGAGGAGGACGCGGCCGACGCGCAGCCCGATGATGAGGGTGGGCCGGACGAGCTCGCGGGTCGGCATCGAGGCACTGAACGGACGTCCGGTGAGCTCGACGACCTCGAGGGCGCGGACGATCCGGCGGGTGTTGGTCGGCTCGATCGCGGCAGCGGCGTCGGGGTCCAGCCGCCGCAGCTGCGCGAGCAGGGCGGTCGTCCCCTCGCGGGCGGCCCGGTCCTCGAGGCCGCGGCGGACGGCGGGATCGGTCGGGGGGATGTCCAGTCGGTCGAGGACCGCCCGGACGTAGAGGCCGGAGCCCCCGACGACGATCGGGAGGCGGCCGCGGGCGAGCACGGCCTCGACGTCGGCGCGGGCGTGCCGCTGGTAGGCGGCGACGCTCGCCTCCTCGGTGACCTCGAGGACGTCGAGCTGGTGGTGCGGCACCCCACGCCGCTCGGTCACGGTCAGCTTCGCGGTGCCGACGTCCATCCCCCGGTACAGCTGCGAGGCGTCCGCGGAGACGACCTCGCCGCCGAGCCGGAGTGCGAGCTCGACGCCGAGGTCGGACTTGCCCGTCGCCGTGGGTCCGACGACCGCGACGACCGGACCGGCCACCGGCCCGGTCAGGGGACCGGGTCCTCGTCGAGGTCGTCGGTGTCGTCGTGGCCGAACGGGTCGCGGTCGACACCCGGCATCCACGTGTGACCCGGTTCGCCCCACCCGTTGGCCTTGACGGCCTTCTTGGCGCGCCGAGCCCACTTGCCCGAGAGCCGGTCGACGTAGAGGAACCCGTTGAGGTGGTCGTACTCGTGCTGGAGCATCCGGGCGAACCACCCGGTGCCCTCGTACCGGATCTCACGTCCGTCGAGGTCCTGACCGGTCAGGACGGCCGATTCGCCGCGACGCAGCGGGAAGGACTCGCCCGGAACCGACAGGCACCCCTCGGCCTCCTCCTGCGGATCCGGGTCGCCGGCGGCAGGCTTGCTGGCGACCACGTAGGGGTTGATGACGACCCCGCGGGGCGGGAGGCCGTCGTCGTTGCGAAGCGCCCACGTGAAGATCCGCAGCCCGACCCCGATCTGGGGCGCGGCCAGGCCGACCCCGCGGGCGGCATCCATCGTCTCGTACATGTCGGCGACGAGGTCGCGGATCTCGTCGTCGATGACCTCGACGGGGCGAGCGCGGGTGTGGAGCACCGGGTCACCGGTGATGACGACGGGACGGATGGTCATGGGCCCGATTGTGGCAGAGCCGCCCCCGAGGGCCGGGGGTCTCCTCCGTTCGGCCGGTGCCGATGATGCCGTTCGGCCACGGTTCGTGTCGCGGGGCCCGATTTCCCGGTGCCGGGGGGGTGGCTGTCCCTAGCCTTGAGCCGATCCCACCGCACGAGGAAGGAACGCGACCGTGTCTCACTGGACATCTGGCCTCCCGAAACTCGACATCCAGCCGTTCGACCCCACCCCTCTCTGGGACGCCGCGGAGACGACCCAGGCCCAGCACCGCGTCGAGGTCGAGCGCCGCCGTCGGATGCTCCCCTTCGTGGGGGCAGGCATCCTCACCGTGATCGCCGCGACCGTCGCCGGCGTCCTCTTCCTCCTGGGCTGAGCCGCCGCCCCAGCCGCAGCCCGGCCCCTCAGGCGGAGCAGGTGGGCACCGTGACCGGCGCCGGCGCGCCGATGCCCGGCATCCCGAGGGAGACGGCGGGCTTCCCCGGCACCGGCGCCCCCTGGAGGGCCTCCCACGCATCGCCTCCCCGGGTGCGGCGCACCGCGTACGCACCCCCTGCGAGAGCTGCGTCGGCGACGAGGTGGTGCGGGGCCCCGTAGGTGACCCCCGCCGTCACGACGTCGCCCGGCCGGGGCCGCTCGGCCCCCTCCGGCACCGCGACATGGACGAGCCGGTTGTCGCGGGCCCGTCCGGACACCCGTGAGGTCTCCCCGTCCTTGCGCCCCTCTCCCGGTGCGACGAGCACCTCCACCTCGCGCCCCTCGAGGGCCCGGTTGCCCGCCCACGACATCTCCTCCTGGAGCGCGACGAGACGCTCGAACCGCTCCTGGACCACCTCCTTGGGGACCTGCCGCTCCATCGTGGCGGCGGGGGTGCCGGGCCGCACCGAGTACTGGAACGTGAAGGCGCTGGAGAACCGCGCGGCCTCGACGACGCGCAGCGTCTCGGCGAAGTCCTCCTCGGTCTCCCCCGGGAAGCCGACGATGACGTCCGTCGTGATCGCCGCGTCCGGGATGGCGGCGCGGACCTTCTCGAGGATGCCGAGGAAGCGGTCGCTGCGGTAGCTGCGGCGCATCGCCCGCAGGACCCGGTCCGAGCCCGACTGCAGCGGCATGTGGAGGCTCGGCATGACGTTGGGCGTCTCGGCCATCGCGGCGATGACGTCGTCGGTGAACGCGGCGGGGTGCGGGCTGGTGAAACGGACCCGCTCGAGCCCGTCGACCTCGCCACACGCACGCAGCAGCTTGCCGAAGGCGAGCCGGTCGCCGAACTCGACGCCGTAGGTGTTGACGTTCTGGCCGAGCAGGGTCACCTCGAGGACCCCCTGGGCCACCAGGGCCTCGACCTCCGCGAGCACGTCACCGGGCCGTCGGTCCTGCTCCTTGCCGCGCAGGCTGGGGACGATGCAGAAGGTGCACGTGTTGTTGCAGCCGACCGAGATCGAGACCCAGCCGGCGAATGCGGAGTCGCGGCGCGTGGGCAGGGTCGACGGGAAGGTCTCGAGGGACTCGAGGATCTCCACCTCTGCGCGCTGGTTGTGCCGGGCCCGGTCGAGCAGCGCGGGGAGGCTGCCGATGTTGTGGGTGCCGAAGACGACATCGACCCAGGGCGCGCGCCGCACGATGGCCGCACGGTCCTTCTGGGCCATGCAGCCGCCCACGGCGATCTGGAGGTCTGGGTTGCGCTGCTTCGCGGGGCGCAGCTGCCCGAGGTTGCCGTAGAGCTTGTTGTCGGCGTTCTCCCGCACGGCGCACGTGTTGAACACGACGACGTCGGCCACCTCGGGGCGGTCCTGCTCGGGCACGCTCGCGAGGTCGACGTAGCCCGCGGTCTCGAGGAGCCCGGCCAGTCGCTCGGAGTCGTGCACGTTCATCTGGCACCCGTGGGTGCGCACGTCGTAGGTCTTGGGTCCGGTCATGGCCCGTCAAGGGTACGTGGCCACGCGCCGGGGCCGGGAATCCGCGCAGCGGACCGCGAGGGGTACGACGGGGTGCCGACTCCGGCTCCGGGGTCAGGCCAGGCGGGTCACCGTGACGGCGACCTCGAGCGTCGCCGTCGCCCGACCCGAGTAGATCCCCTTGAACGGGGGCACGTCGTCGTAGTCACGTCCCCGGGCGACGACGACGTGCTCCACCCCCACCTCGACCCCGTTCGTCGGGTCGACCGGGACCCAGCCGCCGTCCCAGAACTCGACCCAGGCGTGCGACTCCCCGGTCGCGGACTCGGCGACACCGAGGTCACGCCGGGGCACGAGGTAGCCCGACACGTAGCGGGCCGGCAGTCCGAGGGTGCGCAGGGCCCCGATCGTCACGTGGGCGAAGTCCTGGCACACACCGGCCCGCTCGCCCCAGGCGTCCTCACCGCTCGTGTGCACCCCGGTCGTGCCGGTGTCGAAGCGCATCTCCGCACGGACCAGCCGGCACAGCTCGTCGGCGGCGGCCCGCGGCGTCGGCAGCCCCCGCACAGTCTCGGCGAGCCGGGTGACCCCGTCCCCGGGCCGGGTGCGCGGCGAGAGCATGAGCCACTCGTAGCTGCGGTCCTGGACCGCCGGATCGTGCACCGCGGCCCAGTCGAGCGAGGCCGGTGGGACCTCGACCTCGGTCCGCTCGACCGTCGAGATGGCCTCGATGTCGAGCCGGTCGTGCTCGGCGAGGGACTCCATCGCCATGACGTGCGTGCCCCAGTGGTCGCGGTAGACGTGGCTCCACGTCATCGGGCGGATCCGGATGCGGTTCTCGAGGGTGGTCTGGCCTGGCTCGTTGACCGGGGTCATCCGCAGCTCGTTGTGGGCGGCCCGGACCGGCCCGCCGTAGGCGAGGGAGGTCGTGTGGACGATGCGGTAGCGACGCACGTCAGATCCCGTCCCTCGTCCACGTCGTCAGGGGTCCGGACTGGAAGTAGCGGCCGGCGATCGCCTGCGACGCCGCCGTGACCGCAGACTGCACCCGCCGCATCTGGGCCGGCAGGTCGGCGATGACGTCGGGGGTGGCGCGGTATTCGAGCGAGGTCCGGATGCGGCCCAGCTGGCGCCGCGCCTCGTCGGACACCCCGATCCGCTCGGTCTGCGGCGCCGACAGGGCCGAGAGCCGCCGCTCGGCCTCGGAGAGGGCGAAGAGCACCGAGCGCGGGAACTCGCGGTCGAGGACGAGGAAGGCAGCCGCACGCTCGTCGGTGAGGAGTCCCCGCTGGCTGCGCATGAAGGCCTGCTGCGCGCCGCAGCTGGAGAGGACGACCGACCACGGCGCGCCGCTGCCCGGCAGCCCCCCGGTGGCGACGAGCCGCGCGGTCATGTCGGCCCGCTCGAGGCTGCGGCCGAGGACGAGGAAGTCCCACGCCTCGTCGTGGCTCATCGTCGAGTCGGCGATGCCGGAGACGAGCGCCGCGCGCTCGCGGACCCAGGACAGGTGTCGGTCGGTGACCGTCCCCCGACCGAAACCGTTCCAGCGGTGCCACGTCGTGTTGATGCCCTCCCACAGCTCGGTCGAGAGCGTCTCGCGGGCGCGCCGGGCGTTCTCCCGGGCGGAGAACCAGGCCCCCGTGATCGAGCTCGGGTTGCCCCGGTCGAAGACCAACGCCGAGCCGACGTCGGCGAAGCCGACCTCGCCCTCCCACGGCAGCCCCATGATGACCGACAGCACGGTGCGCGAGGCGAGGGCCTCGTCGGCGCCGGGGTCCTCGAGGAGCTGGAGGCGCAGGACGTCGACGATCCGCGCGGTGCCGTCGGCGCGCTCGGTGTACCGCCCGATCCAGAACAGCGACTCCGCGATCCGGCTCAGCACTCGGCCCCACCTCGCTCACGGGTAAGGGCGCGGCGCCGGTCCTGCTGCTGCTGTTGCTGCTGGGCGCGCATGCTGTCCTCGTGGGAGGCCGTCGGGGCGCTCATGACGACCACCTCGCGGTTGTCGGGGTTGCTCGCCTGGGCGGGGACCGACGCGCGACGGTCCGACAGCACCCAGGTGTCCTTGCTCCCCCCGCCCTGGCTGGAGTTGACGACGAGCTGGCCCTCGGGCAGCGCCACCCGGGTCAGACCACCGGGCAGGACGCTCACACGCTCTCCGTCGTTGACCGCGAACGGACGGAGGTCGACGTGGCGGGGGGCGAGGCGGCCGTCGATGAAGGTCGGCACCGTCGAGAGCTGGACGACCGGCTGGGCGATCCAGCCGCGGGGGTCGGCGCGCAGGCTCGCCCGGAGGCGGTCGAGGGTCGGACCGTCGGCGTCCGGTCCGACGACCAGGCCCTTGCCACCGGAGCCGTCGACCGGCTTGACGACCATCTCGTCGACGTGAGCCAGGACGTGGTCGAGGGCGCCCGGCTCGGCGCACCGGAAGGTGTCGACGTTCGGCAGGATCGGGTCCTCGTCGAGGTAGAAGCGGACGAGGTCCGGCAGGTAGCTGTAGATGAGCTTGTCGTCGGCGACCCCGTTGCCGACCGCGTTCGCCACCGTGACCCGACCGGCCCGCATCGCCGAGGTGAGACCGGCGACGCCGAGCACGGAGTCGCCCCGGAAGTGGACCGGGTCGATGAACTCGTCGTCGACCCGGCGGTAGATGACGTCGACCGGCTGGTCGCCGGTCGTCGTCCGCATCCGGACCTGACCGCCGACGCAGACCAGGTCGCGCCCCTCGACGAGCTCGACACCCATCATCCGGGCGAGCAGGGCGTGCTCGAAGTAGGCCGAGTTGAACACCCCCGGCGTGAGCACGACGACAGTCGGGTCGCTCGCACCGTCCGGGGCCGCGGCGCGCAGCGCGGAGAGGAGCATGCGGGGGTAGTCGTGCACCGGCCGGATCCGCATCGTCGCGAACGCCTCCGGGAAGACGTTGGCCATCGCCCGGCGGTTGGCGATGACGTAGCTGACCCCGGAGGGGACGCGCACGTTGTCCTCGAGGACGCGGAAGGTACCGTGCTCGTCGCGGATGAGGTCGACCCCCGAGACGTGGACGCGGACGCCGTTCGCCGGACGGATGCCCATGACCGCCCGGTGGTAGTGCTTCGAGCTGGCGATGAGGCGCCACGGGACGATGCCCTCGTGGACGGCCCGGGGGATCTCGCCCTCGCGCGAGTAGATGTCGTCGAGGAAGGACTCCAGCGCCGTCACCCGCTGGACGACACCGGACTCGATGACCTGCCACTCGTGGGCCGAGAGCACCCGCGGCACCGCGTCGAGTGGGAAGGGACGCTCCTCCCCCGCGTAGTCGAATGTCACGCCCTGGTCGAGGTAGGAGCGGGCGAGGATGTCGGCCCGTTCGCGCAGCGTCCCGGCCTGCATGGCGCGCAGCGTGTGGAAGACCGCCCGGTACGGCGTCCTCGGATGCTCCGAGTCGGCAAGCATCTCGTCCCACGCCCGGCCGAGCCGGTAGCCCTCGAAGAGGCTGCCGGCCCCGTCCTCGGCCGTCGGCTGGCTCACCTGCACGAACCTAGGCCGAATCGGTGACCATGTCATCACGACCGAGTCACCGGGATGTTTCGGGGCCGCCGCGCCCCCGGCCCACCCTGCGTGACACGCTGGTCCCGTCACACCGACCGGGAGGCTGCCGATGCGCGCACTGCTCAACCTCATCTGGCTCGTCTTCGGCGGCCTCTGGCTCGCCCTGGGCTACGCCCTCGCGGGCATCGTGCTCTGCGTCCTCATCGTGACGATCCCCCTCGGCGTCGCGTCCTTCCGGATGGCGAGCTATGCGCTGTGGCCCTTCGGGCGGGCCGTCGTCGCCAAGGAGGGTGCCGGAGCCGGCTCGGTGCTCCTCAACATCGTGTGGATCATCCTCGCCGGATGGTGGCTCGCCCTCGCGCACCTGACCACCGCGGTCGCCCAGGCGGTGACCATCATCGGCATTCCGCTGGCGATCGCCAACCTCAAGATGATCCCGATCTCGCTGGTCCCCTACGGGAAGCAGATCGTGCCCCGCGACTCGCTCCCGCCCGGGACGCAACCCCTTCACTCGATCTGACCGGCCGGGCCCTCAGCCCCGGCCCGTCGGTGCCGGTCAGTCGCGCTGGTGCTCCGGCGCGTCGCGGACGGCCTCCCGGACGACGCGCATCGCCACCTCGGCGTCATAGCCCTTGCGGGCGAGCATGCCGGCGAGTCGGCGGGTCTGCACGTGCGGCTCCAGCCCGTGCATGGTCCGCAGCCGTCTCGCGACCAGCTCGCGGGCTCGTTCCTCCTCTTGGTGTGGGTCGACCTCGGCCAGCGCGGCAGCGGCGGTGTCGTCGTGGACGCCCTTCCGGCGCAGCTCCTGGCGCAGTGCGCGGGTGGCCAGGCCACGGCCGGCCTGCTGCGAGCGCACGAGCATCCCCGCATACGCCTCGTCGTCGACGAGCCCGACCTCGGCCATCCGGTCCAGGACCGCGGCCGCGACGTCGTCGGGGCAGTTCTTGCGCCGCAGGGCCTGCTCGAGCTGTGCCCGGCTGCGCGGGGCGGCGGTGAGCTGGCGAAGGACGATCTGGCGCGCCCAGTCGTGCGGGTCGGGCTCCTCCCCGCGGGTTCGGGGGTCGGCCTGCGGGTCCACCGGCGGCGGCCCCACCGCCCACGCGGGGGGCGGGGCCGCGCCGTCGTCGAGGGCCACGAGCCTCAGAAGTCGACGGGGACGTCGGGCCCGGAGACCTCGTCCGGGCGCACGGCGCCGACGCCGAGCTTGTCCTTGATCTTCCGCTCGAGCTCGTCGGCCAGCTCGGGGTTGTCCTTGAGGAACTGCCGGGCGTTCTCCTTGCCCTGCCCGAGCTGGTCTCCGTCGTAGGTGTACCAGGCCCCGGCCTTGCGGACGAAGCCGTGGTCGACGCCCATGTCGATCAGGCCGCCCTCACGGGAGATGCCCTGGCCGTAGAGGATGTCGAACTCGGCCTGCTTGAACGGCGGGGAGACCTTGTTCTTCACGACCTTGCAGCGGGTGCGGTTGCCGACGGGGTCGCTGCCGTCCTTGAGGGTCTCGATCCGTCGGACGTCGAGGCGGACCGAGGCGTAGAACTTCAGCGCCTTGCCGCCGGTGGTGGTCTCCGGCGAGCCGAACATCACGCCGATCTTCTCGCGGAGCTGGTTGATGAAGATCGCCGTGGTTCCCGTGGTGTTGAGGGCCCCGGTGATCTTCCGCAGCGCCTGCGACATGAGGCGGGCCTGGAGGCCGACGTGGCTGTCACCCATCTCGCCCTCGATCTCGGCCCGAGGCACGAGGGCCGCGACCGAGTCGATGACGATGATGTCGAGGGCGCCCGAGCGGATGAGCATGTCGGCGATCTCGAGGGCCTGCTCCCCCGTGTCGGGCTGGGACACCAGGAGCGCGTCGGTGTCGACGCCGAGCTTCTTCGCGTACTCGGGGTCGAGGGCGTGCTCGGCGTCGATGAACGCCGCGATGCCACCGGCCTTCTGCGCGTTGGCCACCGCGTGGAGGGCGACCGTGGTCTTCCCGGAGGACTCCGGCCCGTAGATCTCGACGACACGGCCACGGGGCAGCCCACCGATGCCGAGCGCGACGTCGAGGGCGATCGAGCCGGTCGGGATGACGGCGATGGGAGGACGGACGTCGTCGCCGAGGCGCATGACCGCGCCCTTGCCGTGCTGCTTCTCGATCTGGGCCATCACCGAGGTGAGTGCCTTGGTCTTCTCGTCACCCGCCCCGCTCGTCGACGGGGGGTTGAGGACGGCACCGCGAGCGCCGTTGGGTCCAGCCATGTCACACCTGTCCTTCGTGCATCGTGTCGAGCGCGTCCACCGGCGACCAGCACCCGCTGTCGGTCTCGTCGCGAGGTCTGGTCAGACGCTAGGCGGAGGCACCGACAGCGGTCACAGGCCGCCGTGTGGCCTGTGGACCGGTGCCGCCGGGGCGACCACCTGTGGACGACCCTAGCCGAACACGTGTTCGACGCCCGGTAACCCGCGACGACACGCCGACGGGTGTGGTCGAATCGGCTGTGGCCACCCCGGGGCGGCACCGCCCGCTCTCCCACCGGGGCCCGGTGACGCTCGCGACGGTGTTCCCGGGCCTGGTCGTGCTGCGCCACTACCGGCGGGGCTGGCTGCGGGGCGACCTCGTGGCGGGGGTCACCGTCGCCGCCTACCTCATCCCACAGGTCATGGCCTACGCCCAGGTCGCGGGGCTCCCCCCGGCGGCCGGGCTCGTCGCCGTCGTCGGCCCGACCCTCGCCTACGCGGTGCTCGGCACCTCCCGGCAGCTGTCCGTCGGTCCGGAGTCGACGACGGCCCTGATGACGGCCACGGCCCTGGCCGCCCTCGGCGCGTCGGCGGTGGCCGACCGGATGGCGCTGGCCGCCGCCCTCGCGGTCGTCTGCGGGGTGCTCTGCGTCGTCGGGTGGCTCTTCGGACTCGGGTTCCTCGCCGACCTGCTGTCGCGGCCCGTGCTCATCGGCTACCTCGCCGGGGTGGCGGTGCTCATGATCGTCAGCCAGATCGACACGCTCACCGGCATCCCGGTCGAGGGGGACTCCCTCCCGTCCCAGCTGTGGAGCGCCCTCGGTCAGCTCGGCGAGGTGCACCGCCCCACGACCGCCCTCGCCGCCGCGCTGCTCGTCCTGCTCTTCGCCCTCGCCCGCTTCGCGCCAGGGGTCCCGGGGCCCCTGGTCGCCGTGCTCGTGGGGGCCGCGGTCGTCGCTCTCCTCCACCTCGGTGACCTCGGTGTCGAGACGGTCGGCCCGCTCCCCGACACCCTCCCGCGCCCCTCACTGCCACCGCTCGACCTCGCGGAGGTGGGGCGGATGCTCGGACCGGCGCTCGGCATCGCGGTCGTGGCCTACTCCGACAACGTCCTCACCGGACGGGCGTTCGCAGCACGTCGCGGCGAGCGGGTCGAGGCCAACCAGGAGTTCCTCGCCCTCGGCGGTGCCAACGTCCTCGGGGGCCTGCTCTCGGGCTTCCCCGTGAGCAGCAGCGGCAGCCGCACCGCCATCGGCGACGCGGCCGGTAGCCGCACGCAGCTGGCCTCGTTGGCCACCCTCGCCACCGTCGTCGTCGCCGTGCTCGCGCTCGCACCCGTCATCTCGGCGTTCCCGCAGGCCGCGCTCGGTGCCCTCGTCGTCTACGCCGCGACCCGCCTCGTCGACGTCGCGGGGATCCGATCGGTGGCCCGGTTCCGCCGCAGCGAGCTCGTCCTGCTCGTCGCGACGACGCTCGGGGTCTTCCTCCTCGGGGCCCTCTACGGCGTGCTCCTCGCCGTCGGGCTCTCCCTCGGAGACCTCCTGCGCCGCGTGGCCCGGGGCCACGACGCCGTCCTCGGCTTCGTGCCGGGCCTCGCAGGCATGCACGACATCGACGACTACCCCGACGCCGAGCAGGTCCCGGGCCTGGTCGTCTTCCGCTACGACTCACCGCTGTTCTTCGCCAATGCCGAGGACTTCCGCCACCGCGCCATGGCGGCGGTGGAGGACGCGCCGGCACCGGTGCGGTGGGTCGTCGTCAACGCCGAGGCCAACGTCGAGGTCGACCTGACCAGCCTCGAGGCCCTCGACCGCCTGCGCGTCGACCTCGAGGCACGCGGTATCGCCCTGGGGCTCGCCCGCGTCAAGCAGGACCTGCTCGTCGAGCTCGAGGCGAGCGGTGTCCTCGAGCGCGTCGGACGGGACATGGTCTTCCCGACCCTCCCGACGGCCGTCGCCGCGTTCCGCGGCCGCGGCGACGGGCCCCCGGAGGTCAGCGGCGCGAGGTCCTACCCCTGAGGCCGGCCGAGCGCGCCATCGCGGAGGGGTCCCGTGCCTCGACGTCATCGACGTACGGCGTCGAGGGTCCGGGCCGGGCGCCCTGCGAGGCGGTGCCGGACGCCGCGGTGAGCCACGGGCTCGGGACGGCCCGGCCGGCCTCCCCCTGCTCAGCGGTGGGTCAGGTGAGGAGCAGGGTGCGGATGCGACGGGAGGTGCCGACGATCCCGACGGCTCCGAGGGCCAGGAGGTAGGCGACGTGTCCGAGGAGCCCCCAGCCGACCTCGCCGAGCATGAGCGAACGCTCGAGCGCGACACCCTGGTACAGCGGCGTCACGCCGACGAGCCACTGGAGTGCCGGCGGGTACGTGGAGACCGGGAAGAACGTCGCGGAGAAGAGGAACATCGGCTGGATCGCGAGGGTGACGAAGTCGAAGTGCTGCCAGCTGGACATGTACGTCGTCGCGAGCATGCCGAGTGCCCCGAACGCCAGTCCGATGAGCATCGCGGCCGGCAGGGCGAGCAGTGCCCACCACGAGTGCACCAGGCCCGCCAGGGCGGCGACGACGAGGAACAGGCCCGAGTAGAGCCCCCCGCGCATCAGGGACCACGTGATCTCGCCGACGGCCACGTCGCGCGGACCGACGGGCGTCGCGAGCATCGCGTCGTAGAGGCGCTGGTACTTCAGCTTGAAGAAGACGTTGTACGTGCTGTCGGCGATCGCGCCGTTCATCGCCGAGGACGCCAGGAGGGCCGGCGCGACGAAGACCGCGTAGGAGACGGTGCTGCCCCCGTCGGTCGTCACCTCCCCCACGAGCGCGCCGAGGCCCACGCCGATGGAGAAGAGGTAGAAGACCGGCTCGGCGAACCCGCTGAGCAGCAGGACCCACGCGCGTCGGAAGGCGGTGACGTTGCGCGCGACGACGAACCGCGCGAGGCCCAGCCCCGCCGGGAAGGGCATGCTGCGGGAGGCTCGAGCCGCGGCCTCGGCGACGCTCACGAGGTCAGCCTCCGTTCGAACGCGCGACGGGCGAGGAACCAGCCGACGACGACGTAGCCGACGAGGACGGCCAGGTGGCCGAACCCGGCGGCCCCGGGCCAGGCCCCCTCGGCGGCTGCCCGGCAGAGGGTCACCCCGTGCCAGAGCGGCGTCACCCACGCGACCGGCTGCATCCACAGTGGCAGCTGGTCGATGGGGAAGAAGGTCCCGGAGAAGAGCATGAGCGGCGTCATGACGAACCGGAACAGGATGCTGAAGCCGTTGTCGTTCTCGATCGTCGCCGAGAGCGCGAAGACCGGGACCGCGAACGCCAGGCCGGTCAGCACGGCGGTCGGCACCGCGAGGAGGACCCACCACGACCCGAAGGACCCGAAGGGTGCGGCGACGAGCACGAAGATCGCCGAGGCCATGGCCAGCTGCAGGCCGACGACGACGAGGTGGCCACCGAGGACCTCGGCCGGGCGTGCCGGCGTGGCCGCGGTGGCGGCGTACATCCGGTTCCACTTGAAGTACCCCATGACGGCGTACGTCGAGAGGCCGAAGGCCGTCATCATCGCCTGCATCGCGAGGATGCCCGGCACGACGAAGCGCAGGTAGGGCAGCCCGTCGACACCCCCGGCGCGGTCGTCGACGAGGGTGCCGAGACCCAGGCCCATCGCGAGGAGGAAGAACAGCGGCATGAGGAACCGGCTGATGACCGAGCCCCGCCAGGTGCGCCGGTAGACGACGAGGTGGTGCTCGACGACCGACGCGACGCGCTCGCCCACCGACATCGGCGGCCGCGGACCCGGGCGCAGCCGCCCACTCTCGTCGAGCGCTGTCCGCGGTGGGGTCTCGACGGCCATCAGTCGACCAGCGTCCGGCCGGTGAGGTGGAGGAAGACGTCCTCGAGGGTCGAGCGGCGGACCAGCGAGGAGAGCGGGTGCACACCCCGGGCATGCATCTCGGCCAGTGCGGCGTCGCCGTCGCCGGTGTAGACGAGGAGGCGGTCGGGCAGCACCTCGAGCCGCGACCCGACCCCCTCGAGCAGCGGGAGGTGGTGCTCCTGCTCGTCGACGGGGAAGCGCAGCTCGACGACCTCGCGGGTGGAGTGGGCCTCGATGAGCTCGCGGGGGCTTCCCTCGGCGACGATCCGGCCCTTGTCCATGACGACGAGCCGGTCGCAGAGCTGCTCGGCCTCGTCCATGTAGTGCGTCGTGATGATGAGGGTGACGCCCTCGCGCTTGAGCCGGTAGAGCCGGTCCCACAGCACGTGCCGTGCCTGGGGGTCCAGCCCGGTCGTCGGCTCGTCGAGCAGCAGCACCTCGGGCGCGTTGATGAGCGCCCGGGCGATCGTGAGGCGGCGCTTCATCCCACCGGACAGGGGCTCGACCTGGTCCGTGCGACGGTCGGAGAGCTGGGCGAACTCGAGCAGCTCGTCGGCGCGCTCGCGGACCTCGCGGCGGGAGAGCCCGAAGAAGCGGCCGTAGACCCAGAGGTTCTCCTCGACCGAGAGGTCGACGTCGAGCATGTCCTGCTGCGGGCAGACCCCGAGGCGCGCCCGGATGGCCGGGCCGTCGGTCGCCGGGTCCATGCCGAGGATGCGCAGCTCACCGGAGGTGACGGGCGAGACGCAGCCGACCATCTTCATCGTCGAGGACTTCCCGGCGCCGTTCGGCCCGAGGAACCCGAAGGCCTCCCCACGGCGCACCTCGACGTCGATGCCGTCGACGGCGGTGAAGTCGCCGAACCGCTTGGTCAACCCCCTGGCCCGGAGCAGCACGTCGTCGCCCACCCGGCGAGGGTAGACGACCCCACCGACGCCGGCCCACCCGATATCGGTGGGCCCGCGCCGACGGCCGGCCGTGCCTCAGCCCGTCGGGGGCCGATCCCGGCCGTGGCGCCGCTGCGAGGGGACGTCCATGTCGTCGCAGAGGGCGAGCCACACCTCCCGCGGCGGCACCCCGGCGTCGAGGGCCTCCAGGGCCGTCCGGCCCCCGAGGGCCGACATCACGTGCGAGCGGGCCAGGGACTCGGCGTACGCGGCGCCGAACTCGCCGGCCATGAGCTCCCAGAACCTCGAGTGACGCACCCCGGGGACGCTACAGGTCCGCGCCGACGGCGGTCGGACGCGGTGCCGGGACGACGGCATACTGACGCCATGCGCCTCATCACCGCCGACGGGGTCCCGCCGTCGCTCGCCCGCGTCCACGAGCCGTCCGAGGCCCCGGTCCGGGTCGGCCTGGTCCAGCACGCGTGGGACGCCGACCCCGACCGGCTGCGGGCCACGATCCTCGACGGGGTGCGGACGGCCGCAGGCGCCGGGGCCCGTGTCGTCTTCCTCCCCGAGCTCACCCTGTCGCGCTACCCCGCCGACACGCTGCCCGAGGGCCGCCCCGACGCCACGGCCGAGAGCCTCGAGGACGGACCCACCCTCGAGTTCGCCAGGGCGGCCGCGGCCGACACCGGGGTGCTCGTCCACGCGAGCCTGTTCGAGCGGGCCGCGGGCCCGGACGGCGACGACGGGCTGGGCTACAACACCGCGGTGCTCGTGGCCCCCGACGGGCGGCTCCTCGGCCGCACCCGCAAGACGCACATCCCCGTCACCGCCGGCTACTACGAGGACAGGTACTTCCGGCCGGGGCCCCCCGACGGCGCCTACCCCGTGTACGACCTCACCGACGCTGGGGTCCGGATGCGGGTGGGGCTGCCGACCTGCTGGGACGAGTGGTTCCCCGAGGTCGCCCGCGCCTACAGCATCCACGGCGCCGAGGTGCTCGCGTACCCGACGGCCATCGGTTCCGAGCCCGACCACCCGGACTTCGACACCCAGCCGTTGTGGGAGCACACGATCGTCGGCCACGCCATCGCGAGCGGGTTGTTCGTCGTGGCGCCCAACCGGTACGGCACGGAGGGGCTGATCACCTTCTACGGCTCCTCGTTCGTCGCCGACCCCTACGGCCGGGTGCTCGTGCGGGCACCCCGCGACGAGGAGGCCGCCCTCGTCGCCGACCTCGACCTCGCCCAGCGCGGCGACTGGCTCGAGCTCTTCCCCTTCCTCGCCACCCGTCGCCCCGACTCCTACGGCGTCCTCGCCGAGCCGGTCCGCCCCGAGCACCGGCGCGAGGCCTGAGCCGATGCCGGACGTCGGGACCTGGCGGATGCCGCCGGAGTGGGCGCCGCACGAGCGAACCTGGATGGCGTGGCCGTCGTCGGGCTACACCCTCGGTGACACCGAGGCCGAGGCCGACGTGGCCCGCCGCACGTGGTCGTCCGTCGCCCGGGCCGTCGCCGGTTTCGAGCCGGTCGTGCTCGTCGCCGACCCGTCCTCGGTCGACCTCGCGCGGGCGTGGGTGGGACGCGACGGACCGACCGCGCACGGCATCGAGGTCGCCGAGCTCGCCCTCGACGACGCGTGGATGCGTGACATCGGGCCCACCTTCGTCCTCGACGAGGTGGGGCGGCTCGGGGCGGTCGACTGGGTCTTCAACGGCTGGGGCGCTCAGGAGTGGGCGGCCTGGGACGACGACGCCCTCGTCGCCTCCGAGGTGGCCGACTGGGCCGGCGCGAAGCGGATCGGCTCCCCGCTCGTCAACGAGGGCGGCGGCATCCACGTCGACGGCCTCGGCACGGTCCTGCTCACCGAGACCGTGCAGCTCGACCCCGGCCGCAACCCCCTCCTCACGCGCGCGGACGTCGAGGCGGAGATGGCACGCACCATCGGCGCCACCCGGTGCCTCTGGCTGCCCCGGGGGCTCACCCGGGACTACGACGAGTTCGGCACCCGCGGCCATGTCGACATCGTCGCCACCTTCGCCTCCCCGGGCGTGGTCCTGCTGCACTGGCAGGACGACCCGGCACACCCCGACCACGCGGTCTCGGTCGAGCTGGAGCGGCTGCTGTCCTCGGCCCACGACGCCCGGGGCGGGCACCTGGAGGTGGTACGGGTCCCGGCGCCGCGCACCCTCGAGGACGGGGAGGGCTGGGTCGACTGGTCCTACATCAACCACCTCGTCGTCAACGGCGGGGTCGTGGCCTGCGCCTTCGAGGACGAGCGGGACGCCGGGTCGTTGGCCGTCCTCGAGCGTGCCTACCCGGGACGTACGCTCGTGCCCGTCGACGCCCGTCCGCTCTTCGACCGCGGCGGCGGCATCCACTGCATCACCCAGCAGCAGCCGGCATCCGGCTGACCCGCCGGCCACCGTCGACGGCTGGGCCGGCCCGCTCGAGCCGCGTGGCGCGGCGCCGCTCACCACTGCGGGTGCACGGACTCCCGGAGCAGCTCGTCGTAGACCTCGCGGACGACGCGGTCGAACGCCTCGACGTCGAACCCGTCGTCGAGCAGGTCGGCGGCCGCGACGTTGGCGGTCGCCTGCTCGACGTTCCGGGCGCCCGGGATCACCGAGGTGACCCCTGGGCGCGACGCGACCCAGGCCAGGGTCGCGGCCGGGAGCGACACGCCGGGGGGCAGCGCGTCGGCGAGCCGGGAGGCGGCCTCGAGGCCGACCTCGAAGTCGACGCCGGAGAACGTCTCTCCGCGGTCGAAGGCCTCACCGTGCCGGTTGTACGTGCGGTGGTCGTCGGCGGCGAACGTGGTGCTCGTCGTGTACCGCCCGGACAGCAGGCCGGAGGCGAGGGGGACCCTGGCGAGGACGGCGACCCCGGCGTCGCGCGCGGCGGGGAGCACGTCGTCGAGCGGCTTGAGCCGGAACGGGTTGAGGATGATCTGGATGTTCGTCACGCGCGGTCGCGCGATGGCCGCGAGCGCCTGCTCGCACGTCTCGACCGAGACACCGTAGGCGGAGACCACGCCCTCGTCGACGAGGGCGTCGAGGTCGACGTACGTCGAGTCGTCCTCGATGACCGCAGTCGGGGGGCAGTGCAGCTGGACCAGGTCGAGCGTCTCGACCCCGAGGTTGCGGCGCGAGCGGTCGGTCCAGGCCCGGAAGTTGGCCATCGCGTAGTTGGCGGGATGCTGTTCCAGGCGCCGGCCCATCTTCGTCGCGACGGTGATGCCGTGGCCCGGACGACGCGCCAGGAAGGCCCCGATGAGGGACTCGCTGCGGCCGTCGCCGTAGACGTCCGCCGTGTCGAGGAGGGTGACCCCGCCGTCGACGGCCGCCTCGAGCACGGCCTCCGCGTCGGCCTCGCCGACCCGGCCCCAGTCGCCCCCGAGCTGCCACGTCCCGAGGCCGATGACCGAGACCTCGCGGCTGGTACGTCCGAGCGATCGCTGGTGCATGCCGGTCCCTTCGCCTCGACCCGGGGGGTGGACCCCGCCGTGTGTCGAGCCTAGCCACGAGGCGTCCCCGCTGTCGGCGGGGGGTGAGAGGCTGTCGCCAGCATGTCCGGCGACGTCCTCGACCGCTTCTCCCCCGCCACGGCCGCCTGGTTCCGCGGGAGCTTCAGCGCGCCCACGCCCGCGCAGTCCGGCGCCTGGGAGGCCGTGAGCAGCGGCCACCACGCCCTCGTCGTCGCCCCGACCGGCTCCGGCAAGACGCTCTCGGCGTTCCTCTGGGCCCTCGACCGGCTCGCCTCGCAGCCGCCTCCCGCCGACCGCATGCGGCGCTGCCGCGTCCTCTACGTCTCGCCGATGAAGGCCCTCGCCGTCGACGTCGAGCGCAACCTGCGCAGCCCCCTCGTCGGCATCCGGCACGCGGCCGACCGGCTCGGCCTGCCCGAGCCCGACGTCAGCGTCGCGGTCCGCTCCGGCGACACCCCGCAGGACGAGCGACGCGCCTTCGCCCGCACGCCCACCGACGTCCTCATCACGACACCCGAGTCGCTCTTCCTCCTGCTCACCTCGGCCGCTCACGAGGCCCTCGCCGGCGTCGAGACCGTCATCCTCGACGAGGTGCACGCGGTGGCGGGCACCAAGCGGGGTGCCCACCTGGCCCTCTCCCTCGAGCGCCTCGACGCCCTCCTCGAGCGACCCGCCCAGCGCATCGGCCTCTCCGCCACCGTGCGCCCCGTCGAGGAGGTCGCCCGTTTCCTCGCCGGAGGACGACCGGTCGAGATCGTGCAGCCGCCGTCGGAGAAAGCCTGGGACCTGCGCGTCGTCGTCCCGGTGCCCGACATGTCCGAGCTCGGCCAGCCCACCGGGGACCTCTCCGGCCCGGCGTCGGGGCAGGAGCAGCGGGCCAGCATCTGGCCCCACGTCGAGGAACGGATCGTCGACCTCGTCGCCCAGCACACCTCCACCCTCGTCTTCAGCAACAGCCGTCGCCTCGCCGAGCGCCTCACGACCCGGCTGAACGAGATCTGGGAGGAGCGCGTCGAAGCCGCCGACGGTGCCGACACCGTGCCGGCGCCCGGCGCGGGGACCCGCGCGGCGACCCTGACCCGCCCACCCGCCCAGGTGATGGCCCAGTCGGGGCAGTCCGCCGGCGCTCCCCCGGTGCTCGCGCGGGCCCACCACGGGTCGGTGAGCAAGGAGCAGCGTGCCGCCATCGAGGAGGAGCTGAAGTCCGGGCGGCTTCCGGCCGTCGTCGCGACGAGCAGCCTCGAGCTCGGCATCGACATGGGCGCCGTCGACCTCGTCGTCCAGGTCGAGTCGCCCCCCTCCGTGGCGTCCGGTCTCCAGCGGGTCGGACGGGCCGGCCACCAGGTCGGGGCCGTGTCCCGGGGCGTGCTCTTCCCCAAGTTCCGCGGTGACCTGGTCCAGACCGCCGTCGTCGCCGAGCGGATGCTGGCCGGCCGGATCGAGGCACTGCACGTCCCGGCGAACCCGCTCGACGTCCTCGCCCAGCAGGTCGTCGCCCTCTGCGCACTCGACGAGTGGACCGTCGACGACGTCCTCGCCCTGGCGCGACGCTCGGCCCCGTTCGCCACGCTGACCCGCCCGGTCCTCGAGTCGGTGCTCGACATGCTCGCGGGCCGGTACCCCAGCGAGGACTTCGCCGAGCTGCGTGCACGAATCACCTGGGACCGGCTCTCCGACACCCTCACCGGCCGGCGAGGCGCGCAGCGGCTCGCCGTCACCTCGGGCGGCACGATCCCCGATCGCGGGCTCTACGCCGTCTTCCTCGCGACGGGCGAGGGCCCGGGGCGACGGGTCGGCGAGCTCGACGAGGAGATGGTGTACGAGTCGCGGGTCGGCGACCTGTTCACGCTCGGCACGAGCACGTGGCGGATCGAGGACATCACCCACGACCGCGTGCTCGTCACGCCCGCACCGGGCCTGCCGGGGCGGCTGCCGTTCTGGAAGGGCGACTCGCTCGGCCGGCCCGCGGAGCTCGGGCGAGCGGTCGGCGAGTTCGTCCGCGAGGTGGAGTCCCTGCCCGGGGAGACCGCCCGCCAGCGGGTCCGGGCCGCGGGACTCGACGACTGGGCCGCCGACAACCTGCTCACCTACCTCCGCGAGCAGCGCGAGGCCACCGGCCACGTCCCCGACGACCGCACCATCGTCGTGGAACGGTTCCGCGACGAGCTCGGCGACTGGCGCATCGCCGTCCACTCCCCCTTCGGCGCCCAGGTCCACGCGCCGTGGGCGCTCGCCGTCAGCGCGCGCATGCGCGACCGGTTCGGCGTCGACGTCCAGGCCATGCACGGAGACGACGGCATCGTGCTGCGCCTGCCCGACCTCGAGTGGGACGACGTCGAGGGCATCGAGCGTTCAGGGGTGGGCCGCGAGCTGCTCGAGCTCGTGACCCTCGACCCCGACGACGTGCGCGCCCTCGTCACCGACGAGATCGGCGGTTCGGCGCTGTTCGCGGCCCGCTTCCGCGAGTGCGCGGCGCGGGCCCTGCTCCTGCCGCGTCGGCGGCCCGACCGCCGCCAGCCGCTGTGGCAGCAGCGGCAGCGCGCGTCGCAGCTGCTCGAGGTGGCGAGCCGGTATCCCACCTTCCCCATCGTCCTCGAGGCGGTGCGCGAGTGCGTCCAGGACGTCTTCGACGTGCCCGGCCTCGCCGAGCTCATGCGCGACGTGCGCGGACGCCGGGTCGCCGTCGTCGAGGTCGAGACGAGCACGCCGTCGCCCTTCGCCAAGTCGCTCCTGTTCGGCTACGTCGCCCAGTTCCTCTACGAGGGCGACAGCCCGCTCGCCGAGCGGCGGGCCGCCGCCCTCGCCCTCGACCCCTCGCTCCTCGCCGAGCTGCTCGGCGGTGCCGAGGGCCTGGCCCTGCGCGACCTCCTGGACGCCGAGCAGGTGGCCCGCACGGAGGCCGAGCTGCAGCGGCTCACCCCCGAGCGTGCGGCTCGAGACGCCGACGACGTCCTCGACCTGCTGCGAGGACTCGGCCCGCTGACGACGGAGGCGGTCCTGGCCCGGTGCCGTGAGGGCACGAGCGGCACCGACGTCGAGGGCTGGCTCCGCGCCCTCGAGAGCGCGCGACAGGTCATTCCCGTGCGGGTGGCCGGTGAGGACCGCTGGACGGCGATCGAGGACGCCTCGCGGCTACGCGACGCCCTGGGGGTGAGCCTGCCCCCGGGAGTGCCGCAGGCCTTCCTCGAGCCGGTCGACGACCCGCTCGGAGACCTCGTGTCCCGCTATGCCCGCACGCACGCACCGTTCCACGCGGCCGAGGTCGCCCGGGCGTACGGCATCGGGGTCGCGGTCGCGGGCACGGCGCTGGCGCGGTTGGTCTCCTCGGGTCGGGTCGTCGAGGGCGAGCTGCTGCCGACGGGCGGCGGGTCCACCGAGTTCTGCGACGCCGAGGTGCTCCGGATGCTGCGCCGGCGCTCCCTGGCTGCGCTCCGCGCCGACGTCGAGCCGGTCACCCCGGAGGTGTTCGCGCGCTTCCTCGCCGACTGGCAGGGCGTGGGGGGCCGGCTGCGCGGTCGCGAGGGCGTGCTGCGTGCCGTCGAGCAGCTGAGCGGCGCCGTGTTGCCGGCGAGCGCCGTGGAGTCCCTCGTCCTGCCCGCCCGGGTCGCCGACTACACCCCGGCCCTGCTCGACGAGCTCATGGCCTCGGGCGACGTCCTCTGGTGCGGCCACGGGCCGTTGCCCGGGGACGACGGCTGGATCTCGCTCCACCTCGCGGAGTCGGCCCACCTCACCCTCCCCGGCCCCGACGCCGACCGGATCCCCGACGAGCGGGGCACCGCCCTCCTCGACGCCCTCGCCGGGGGTGGAGCCCACTTCTTCCGCGGGCTGTCCGACCAGGTGGGCAGCACCGACGACGAGGCGCTCACGACCACGCTCTGGGAGCTCGTCTGGGGTGGCCGGGTCACCGGCGACACCTTCGCGCCCGTGCGGGCACTGCTCGCCGGGGGCCGCACGGCGCACCGCCGCGCGGCCCCCGGGCCGCGCCGCACCCGCTACGGCGGTCGTCGTGGCCCGCTCGGGGCGCTCGGCTCGGCCCCCTCCCGGCCCACGCTGCCCGCGCGCAGCGGGCCGGCGCGGGCCACCGGACGGTGGTCGCTCCTGCCACGGGCCGAGCAGGACCCCACCCTGAGGGCACTGGCCGGCGCCGAGCTCCTCCTCGACCGGCACGGGGTCCTCACCCGCGGCGCCGTGGCCGCGGAGGACGTGCCCGGCGGATTCGCCGCCGTCTACCGGGTCCTCGGACGCGCCGAGGAGAGCGGCCGCGTGCGGCGCGGCTACTTCGTCGAGGGCCTGGGGGCCTCACAGTTCGGCACGGGCGGCGCCGTCGACCGGCTCCGGGCGGGCGCGGGCGGGCACCTCCAGGGCGCGCCGGCACCGGTCGTCCTCGCGGCGAGCGATCCGGCGAACCCCTACGGTGGCGCGCTCGCCTGGCCCGACCGCGCCGTGGACCCGAGCGACGAGGGCGGAGGCGCTCCCCGCGACCGGCGCCGCCGCCACCAGCCCGGCCGCAAGGCGGGTGCGGTCGTCGTGCTCGTCGACGGGGGGCTGGCCCTCTACGTGGAGCGGGGTGGCCGGACCCTCCTCACGTACACCGACGACCCCGACCAGCTCACCACGGCGGCGCGCTCCCTCGCGGAAGCCGTGCGACGTGGACACCTCGGCCGGATCACGGTCGAGAAGGCCGACGGCGACCGACTGCTCGGCTCGGGTCACCCGGTGGTGGCAGCCCTCGAGGCCGCCGGGTTCCACCTCACCCCCCGCGGGCTGCGGATCCGCCGGTGAGCGTCGATGCCCGAGGGTGACACCGTCCACCGCACCGCAGCCCGGCTCGACGCCGCGCTCCGAGGGTCGGAGGTCACCCGGGCCGAGCTGCGCTGGCCCTCGGCGCCCGACGTCGACCTGCGCGGCGCGCGGACCCTCGAGGTCCTGGCCCGCGGAAAACACCTGCTCCACCGGTTCGACACCGGCTCGACCCTGCACACCCATCTGCGGATGGAGGGCCAGTGGCGCGTCGAGCACCCGGGTCCGCGCACCGAGCGCGCCCTGCGGCGCCCGGACGTGCGGGCGGTCGTGCTGACCGACCGGTGGTCGGCGCTCGGACTCCGCCTCGGCATGCTCGACCTCGTCCCCACTCCCCGCGAGTCCGACCTCGTCGGACACCTCGGCCCCGACGTCCTCGGGCCCGACTGGGACCTCGAGGTGGCGACCACCCGCGTCCTCGACCACCCCGGTGCCCTCGTCGAGGCGCTGCTCGACCAGCGGGTTCTCGCGGGGGTCGGCACGTTCTGGGCGAGCGAGATCCTCTTCCTCGAGCGCCTGCACCCCTGGGCCCCCGCGGCGGTGACCCCTCCCGAGCGACTGGCGCACCTGCTCGATCGCACCCACCGGCTGATGCGCGCCGCGGAACGGAGCGGATGGCAGGCGAGCACCGGCATCCACCGACCGGGTGAAGAGGCCTACGTGCACGCCCGCTCCGGGCGGTCCTGCCGTCGGTGCGGGGACACCGTGCGCGTCGCCATGGCCGGCCGGCCCCCACGCGAGCGGACGATCTTCTCGTGCCCCACCTGCCAGGGCGGGCTCGCGCCCAGCGACGACGGCCGACCCCAGCGACCGCTGGGAAGCACTCCGGGGCCGCGCGGCACCCCCTAGCCCCCGGCGGCGGTACGGGCCGGCGGGGTGGCGCTCAGGCCGCGGACGCGGAGACGGTCGACCGGCTCGCCGTGGCGACCGGCAGCGTGACCGGCATCGTCAGGGTCTCGACGTGCTCGACGCGGTCGCGCACGAGCCCGAGGAGCTCCGAGAGCGTCATCCCGAGCCCCTGGCACACGGCGGAGAGCAGCTCGGACGAGGCCTCCTTGGTCCCCCGCTCGAGCTCGCTGAGGTAGCCGAGCGAGACCGAGGACGCGGCGGCGACGTCGCGCAGCGTGCGGCCCTGGCCCTGACGGACCTCGCGCAGGACCTCACCGAGCTCGGATCTGAACAGGATCACGTCGCCTCCTCTCCTCGTGCGTCGTCGTGCGTGGCACCACCGTACTCCGACCGGGTCGCGGCGTCGCGGAGGTTGCGCGGGCGGCAGGTGGTGGCAGAGGTCAACGCCATCGTGCTCACCGGGCTTCCCGCCGCCGGCGGGCGGCCTCCCGCTCGGCGCGGACCGCTCGCTTGCGCGCGGTTCGCTCGCTCGTCTGACGCAGCCGGTGGGCCTGGACCAGGTAGTCGATGCCGGTGACGACGGTGACGACCACCGCGGCGCCGAGGATCGTCCACGCGAGGACGTCCCAGAAGGTGGGAGCGGGCAGGGTCCACCGTGGCCAGAGCAGGAAACCGATGCCGAAGGTCTGCAACAGGGTCTTCAGCTTCCCCCCGCGCCCCGCCGCCATGACACCGTGCCGGATGACCCGCAGCCGGACCAGGGTGATCCCCCACTCCCGGACGAGGACCACGGCCGTCACCCACCACGGCACCTCGCCGATCTCGGACAGGCCGACGAGCGCCATCGTCACCAGGGCCTTGTCGGCGATCGGGTCGACGACCTTCCCGAAGTTCGTCACGAGCCCGCGGCTGCGGGCCAGGTCCCCGTCGATCCGGTCGGTGATCATCGCGATGGCGAAGACCCCGAAGGACGCCCACCGGTAGGTGGCGTTCTCCCCGGAGTCGACGAGCAGCAGCCAGCCGAACACCGGCACGAGGAGCAGCCGTAGGACGGTGAGGTAGTTCGCGATGTTCCACGCGCTCGGGCCGGGCGAGCCGGGCACGAGCGGGCTCGCGGGGTCGAGCCCCTCGCGGTAGGGGTCGGTGGCCCGACCCTCCGCGAGCGGGCCGGGACGCACTGGGCGGGTGGGGTGCTGCTCGTTCACCGGCCGCTCCCGCCCCGGGGCTCCACGACGAGGTCGACCCCCTCCGTGGCGACGACGACACCGTCGACGATGGTCCCGACGGTCGGCAGGTCCCGCCCGGAGGTGCGGACGAGACACACCCCGTCGACGTCCGGACCCTGGTGGTCGGCCCGCCCGACGAGGACCCCGGGCTCGTCGACGTCGAGCTCCTCGACGAGCACCTGCACCTGCTCCCCCACGCGCTCCCCGGCCCGCTGGGCGGTCAGCTCCTCGACGAGCGCAGTGACCCGCTCCACCCGCTCGGCGACCACGTGCCCGGGCAGGTGGCCGTCGAGGCCCTCGGCCTCGGTGCCGTCCTCGTCGGAGTAGCCGAAGACCCCGACGACGTCGAGGCGCGCGGCGGTGAGGAAGCGCTCGAGCTCCTCGACGTCGGCCTCGCTCTCCCCGGGGAAGCCGACGATGACGTTGCTGCGGGCTCCGGCGAGCGGCTGTCGGGCCCGGACCCGCTCGAGCAGGTCGAGGAACGGCTCGGTGCCACCGAAGCGGCGCATCCGGCGCAGCAGCCCCGGGGCGGCGTGCTGGAAGGACAGGTCGTACCAGGGCGAGACACCGGGGGTGACCGCCATCGCCTCGAGGAGTCCCGGCCGCACCTCGGCCGGCTGCAGGTAGGACACGCGAACCCGCTCGACGCCCTCGACGGCCGCCAGCTCGGGGAGCAGTGCCTCGAGGAGCGCCAGGTCACCGAGGTCCTTGCCGTACGACGTGGAGTTCTCGCTGACGAGGACGAGCTCGCGGACCCCTCGCTCGGCGAGCCAGCGGGCCTCGGCGAGCACGTCGGCGGGGCGACGGGAGACGAAAGAGCCCCGGAAGGTGGGGATCGCGCAGAAGGCGCACCGCCGGTCGCAGCCGCTCGCGATCTTCAGCGGCGCCCAGGGGCGGTCGTCGAGACGGGTCCGCACCACCTGGGCCAGGTGCCCGGGCAGGGCCACCTCGTCGGCCACCGCAGGTCGCGAGACGGGCGAGAGCGGCAGCAGCAGCCGGCGGTCGGAGGGCGCGTGGGACTGGGGCCGCCGGCCGTCGAGCACGGCGCGCAGGTGCGCGGACATCTCCGGGTAGGAGTCGAAGCCGAGGACGGCGTCGGCGTCGGGCAGCTCGTCGGCGAGCAACCGGCCGTAGCGCTCGGCAAGACACCCGACCGCCACGACGGCCCGGGTCCGGCCGGTGGACTTCAGGTCGGCGGCCTCGAGCAGCGTGTCGATCGAGTCCTTCTTGGCCTGCTCGACGAACCCGCACGTGTTGACGAGCGCCACGTCGGCGTCCGCGGCGTCGTCGACGAGCGCCCATCCGTCCGCGGCGAGGCGGCCGGCGAGCTCCTCCGAGTCCACCTCGTTGCGGGTGCAGCCCAGCGTCACGAGGGCGACGCTGCCCCGGGCCGCACTCGTCGTCATGGCGTCACTCTAGTTGCGCCGGGGCGCGCTCCGGCCCGGCGGTAGGGTCGCCGCATGCCGCCCACCTCGCTGGAGCACGTGCGCGCCCTCCTCACCGAACATCCCGTCGTCGACGGGCACAACGACCTCCCGTACGCGGCGCGCGAGCTCACCTCTTACGACTGGGGCTGCCTCGACGTGGGTCGGGGCGGCACGCCGACGCACACCGACATCCCCCGCCTGCGGACGGGCGGGGTGGGGGCGCAGTTCTGGTCGGTCTTCGTCCCGGCCGAGCTCCAGGGTGACGGCGCGGTCGCCGCCACGCTCGAGCAGGTCGACGCGGTCCACGAGCTGGTTCGCCGGTACCCCGCGGACCTCGCCCTCGCCACCTCCCGGGCGGACGTCGAGCAGGCCCGGTCGCGGGGCCGGATCGCCTCACTCATGGGTGCCGAGGGTGGCCACAGCATCGACTCCTCGCTCGGGACCCTGCGGATGCTCTTCGCACTCGGCGTCCGCTACCTGACCCTCACCCACAACCACAACGTGCCGTGGGCGGACTCGGCCACCGACGAGCCGGACCTCGGGGGGCTCAGCCCGTTCGGGCGTGAGGTCGTGCGGGAGATGAACCGGCTCGGCATGCTCGTCGACCTCTCCCACGTCTCGGCCGACACGATGCGGGACGCGCTCGACGTCGCGGAGGCGCCGGTCGTCTTCTCCCACTCCTCGGCGCGGGCCGTGTGCGACCACCCCCGCAACGTGCCCGACGACGTGCTGCGTCGGCTGCCCGCCAACGGCGGCATCTGCATGGTGACGTTCGTGCCGAAGTTCGTCTCGCCGGCGGCGCGCGACTGGGACCTCGAGGCGGCGGAGGCCGCCGCGGACCTGGGCATCTCCTCCTCGGACTACCCGAGCTACGCCGCGTTCACCGCCGAGCGCCGCCGTACCCACCCCGCGCCGGTCGCCACGGTGGCGGACGTCGTCGCCCACTGCGAGCACGTCAGAGAGGTGGCCGGCATCGAGCACATCGGCCTCGGCGGGGACTACGACGGTGTCGACGTCCAGCCGGAGGGGCTCGAGGACGTCAGCGGCTACCCGCACCTCCTCGCCGCCCTGGCGGACCGCGGCTGGAGTGACGGCGACCTCGCGGCCCTCGCCGGCGGCAACGCGCTTCGCGTGCTGGGGGCGGCCGAGGAGCGTGCCCGGGAGATCGCCGCGGTGCGCGGGCCGAGCCTGGCCCGCCTCGAGGACCTCGACGGCACCACCTGACGACCCCCGGTCACTGCCGGGCCCGCATCACGGTCAGCGCGACGAGCCGCGAGATGACCATCGCCACGTAGAGGACTCCCCCGAGCTGCTCGACCGTGACGATCGCCCGCGCCTGCGGGAGGATCGGGCCGACGTCGGAGAGCCCGACGCTGGTGAGGTTGGCGCCCGAGAAGTACAGCAGCTCGAGGAAGGTGCGTTGACCCGGCCCGTCGAACGAGGTGAACGAGGCCGGCCACAGCTCCTGGACAGCGAGGTAGATGTACGCGAAGGCGAAGACGAGCACGGTGAAGGCCGCCCCCACCGCGAAGAGCTCGTCCTTGGTGACCCAGTAGTCCTCGAACATGTACGAGATCAGCGCGTACGCCGTGTAGAAGTAGAAGACCGCGAGGGCGAGGTGCGCGAGGACGAGGATCACCGATCGCTCGTCGACGAGGCTCCAGACCTCGAACACCGCGGCCGGGAGCGCGAGCGTGGCCGAGAGCCAGGTGAGGGCGGGGGTGCTGCGCACGGTGAAGACGGCGGTGATGACCGCCGAGAGGCTCAGCAGCGAGATGATCACCCGTCCCCAGCCCGGGCTGCCGGGCCCGGTGAGAAACGGCAGCAGCAGGATGACGAGGATCTGCACGGCGAGGAGGAAGGCGGACGGCTGCTTGCGCAGGGTGGCCTTCCAGCGCTCCCACGCCGAGGGGGGCTCGCGGATGTCCTCCCAGATCGTCGACATGGCCACACGGTAGCCGGGCCTCGTGGACAATACGGGGATGCCGAGCGCCCTGCTCCTCCCCCTCCTCACCTGCTCCGTCGTCCTGCTCGTCAGCGCGGTCGGCAAGCTGCGTGACCCCGCCGGGGTGGATGCCGCCTTCGCGTCGATGCGGGTGCCCGCGCCCCTGGACGCGCCGTGGGCGCGGCGCGTCCTGCCGTGGGTCGAGCTCGGTCTCGGGGTCTGGGTGCTGCTCGCCGCCGGGGGGGCGCTCGTGCTCGTCGCCTTCCTCGTGCTCGTCCTCTTCCTCGCCTACCTCGGCTTGGTCGCGCGCGCCGTGCGGGCGGCGGCCCCGGCCGACTGCGGCTGCTTCGGGGCGGTCGGCGACTCGCGCGTCACCGCCGTGACGGTGTGGCGCAACGTCCTGCTCGTCCTCGCCGCACTCCTCGCCGTCGTGGCCGGCTTCCGCGACGTCTCCGTGCTGTCCGACCTGCGGCTCGAGGGGGTCTGGGCCTGGCTCGTCGCCTCCGCGCTCGCGGCCACGGTGGCGGTCCTCGTCACGTGGCGGCCCGCGCAGGCCCGGGAGGGCTCCGGGCCGCACGGCGACCCCGGCGTCGACGACGACGGCGAGTACGTGCGCACCCCCATCCCCCGCACCCAGGTCCTCACCGAGGACGGCCGGCTGCTCCTCGTCACCGAGCAGGCCCGCCGAGCGGCGCACCTGCTCGTCTTCCTCAGCCCGGGATGTGGGCCGTGCCAGAGCATCGGCCCCGACCTCGCGGGCTGGCGCGAGGGCCTGGCCCCGGTGGTCCTCCAGCCTGTCGTCGCCGGCTCCCCCGCCGTCGTCGCCGCCCTGCCGTACCTCGAGGGCGCCTGGTTCGACGAGTTCGGCATCACCCGGGAGACGTTCGGCGTGTCGACCCCGGGAGCGGTCCTGCTCGGCACGGACGGCTACCTCGCGGGCGGCCCGGTCGCCGGTGAGCAAACCGTGCGCGACTTCGTCGCCGAGGTCCATCAGCACCTGCGCGAGGCCGGCGCGGTGGACGCCGAGGCGCCGGAGGCCGCGCTCGAGACGGTCAGCGACGACCGGTGAGCTCCCAGGCGTCCTCGCCGGGCTCGTCCTCGTCGTCCCAGCTCCTGGCCACCGGGTAGCGGTCGAGGTCCTCGGCGACGGCGTCCTGCCCGTAGCGCACGACCGGCACCTCCGCGGTGTCGTCGACCGCGGCGGCACCTGCCCCGGCAGCCTGCTCGAGCGCGTGCGCGTCACCGTCGAGCGGCTGCCCGTCGAACGGCTCGTCGACGTCCGGGATCTCATCACCGCGCATCAGGGCGAGTGTCGTCGGCAGGTCGTCGGGCTTGACGAGCACGTCACGGGCCTTCGAGCCCTCGGACGGGCCCACGACACCGCGGGACTCGAGGAGGTCCATGAGCCGCCCGGCCTTGGCGAACCCGACCCGCAGCTTGCGCTGGAGCATCGACGTCGAGCCGAACTGGGTCGTGACGACGAGCTCGGCCGCCTGGAGCAGGAGGTCGAGGTCGTCGCCGATGTCGTCGTCGACCTGCTTCTTCGGCTGGGCCTGGACGACGTCCTCGCGGTAGCTCGGCTTCAGCTGGCTGGTGACGTGGGCGACGACCGCGTGGATCTCGGACTCGGTGACCCAGGCGCCCTGGACGCGCATCGTCTTGCTCGCCCCCATGGGCAGGAAGAGCGCGTCGCCCTGCCCGATGAGCTTCTCGGCACCGGGCTGATCGAGGACCACCCGGGAGTCGGAGAGCGAGGAGGTCGCGAAGGCCATCCGGGAGGGCACGTTGGCCTTGATCAGGCCCGTGACGACGTCGACGCTCGGGCGCTGGGTCGCGAGGACCAGGTGGATGCCGGCTGCCCGGGCGAGCTGGGTGATGCGGACGATCGACTCCTCGACGTCGCGCGGGGCCACCATCATGAGGTCGGCGAGCTCGTCGACGACGACGAGCAGGTACGGGTAGGGGGCGAGGACGCGCTCGGACCCCGGCAGCGGGGTGACCTTGCCGGCCTTGACGGCCTTGTTGAAGTCGTCGAGGTGCTTGAAGCCGTACTGCGCCAGGTCGTCGTAGCGGGTGTCCATCTCCCGCACGACCCACTGGAGGGCCTCGGCGGCCTTCTTCGGGCTCGTGATGATCGGCGTGATGAGATGCGGGATGCCCTCGTACGCCGTCAGCTCGACGCGCTTGGGGTCGACGAGGACGAGGCGGACCTCCTCGGGGGTGGCGCGCATGAGGATCGAGGTGATCATCGAGTTGACGAAGCTCGACTTGCCGGAGCCCGTCGCCCCCGCGACGAGCAGGTGCGGCATCTTCGCGAGGTTGGCGATGACGTAGCCGCCCTCGACGTCCTTGCCGACCCCCATGACCATCGGGTGGTCCGTGCCCCGGGCGACCTGGCTGCGCAGGACGTCGCCCAGGCTGACCTTCTCGCGGTCGAGGTTGGGGATCTCGATGCCGATCGCCGACTTCCCGGGGATCGGCGAGAGGATCCGCACGTCGGCGCTCGCGACCGCGTAGGCGATGTTCTTCGACAGCGCCGTGACGCGCTCGACCTTGATCCCGGGGCCGAGCTCGACCTCGTAGCGGGTGACCGTCGGGCCCCGGGTGAAGCCGGTGACCTGGGCGTCGATGTCGAACTGGTCGAGCACCTGGGTGAGTGCCTCGACGACCCGGTCGTTGGCGGCGCTGCGGGTCTTGTGCGGGCTGCCGGGCTCGAGGACCGCCGCGTCGGGCAGCGTGTACGTGACGTCGCCCGCGAGGGACAGCTGCTCGACGCGCTGCGGGAGCACCGAGGTGGGAGGCGCCTCGAGGGGCTGCTTCGCGCTCGGTCCCGCCGCACCGGCCTCCCCCTTCTGCACGACCGGGGACTGCTCGGCGGAGCCGGGAGTGGGACCGGTGGGCCGCTTCTGGCCGGGCCGGAGCCGCTTGCCGGTCCGGGGGTCGACGAGCGCAGCCTGCTCGAAGGCCTCGTCGCCCACCATCGGACCGTCCGGCTCGGGGGTCCGCCGGCGGCGCCGACCGCCGGTGGTCTCCGGCTCGGGGGTGGGCTCGGGCGTGTGGCCGGTGAGCCGGTCGACGAGCCGGCGCACGCGGGTCGGTACCTGGTGCACGGGGGTGGCCGTGAGGACGAGGACGCCGAAGAGCCCCAGGAGCACGAGGAGGGGCACCGTGCCGTAGACCGACACCGCGGCCTCGAGCGGGCTGGCGGCGAGGAAGCCGATGATGCCCCCGGCCTCCCGCATCACCTCGGCGCCCATCGGGGGGGTCGGGATACCGGCGGCGACGTGGACCAGCCCGCAGGCGGAGAAGGTGAGCGCGGTGGTGCCCACCGCCATGCGCGAGGTGGCCGAGTCCTCCTGCGGTGCCCGCAGGACGCGCAGCCCGAAGAGGAGGAGGACGATCGGCACGGCGTACCCGACCTTGCCGACCGTGCCCGCGACGACGGCGTGGACGATGACGCCGACGGCGCCCGGCATGCCCCACCACTCGCGGGCGGCGACGACGACGGCCAGGGCGAGCAGGAGCAGGCCGAGGCCGTCGCGGCGGTGCTCCGGCTCGAGGTCGCGGCCGGTGTCGCCGACCTTGCGGGCGACGGCGCCGGTCGCGTGGGCCAGTCCCATCCACGTGGTGCGAGCGGCACGCAGTGGCAGTGGGAGACCGCCGGAGCGCGCCCCCGTACGGTGGGGGCGCGGACGCGTCGTGCCCTTGCGGTTGGCCGGCCGGGAGGACCCGCCGCGCGCGCGGGACGTCGAGGACGTGCGAGTCGCCATGGTCGCAGGCTACGCGAGAGTCACACGAGACTCACGTGTCACACGCGGCCCAAGGGAAACGAGTCCGGCCGTGCAGGTGGGTGGTGCGCCGGTGGCGGGGGCTCTCCCGGGTCAGGCCTCGATGACGGTCGGGATGATCATCGGCCGGCGCCGGATCTTGCGGCCCACCCAGCCGCCGACGGTGCGCCGGATCACCTGCTGGAGCTGGAAGGAGTCGGTGATGCCCTGGGCGGTGGCGTCGTCGAGGGCGCGCTCGAGCTGGGGACGCACCTCGTCGAAGACCTCGTCGTCCTCGACGAAGCCACGTGCGGTGATCTCCGGCCCGGCGACGACCTTTCCCGTCATCGAGTCGACGACGACGATGACGGAGATGAAGCCCTCGTCGCGCAGGATCCGCCGATCCTTCAGCAGTGTCTCGTCGGCCTCTCCGACGGAGGAGCCGTCGACGTAGACGTAGCCGCACTCGACGGCGCCCGCGACCGAGACCCGCCCGTCGAGCAGGTCGACCGCAACCCCGTCCTCGACGACGACGACGCCGCGGTGGTGCACCCCCGTCCGCACCGCGAGCTCGGCGTTGGCGACGAGGTGCCGCCACTCGCCGTGCACGGGCATGACGTTGCGGGGCTTGACGATGTTGTAGGCGTAGAGCAGCTCGCCGGCGCTGGCGTGGCCGGAGACGTGCACCTTGGCGTTGCCCTTGTGGACGACGTGCGCCCCGAGCCGCATGAGCCCGTTGATGACGCGGTAGACGGCGTTCTCGTTGCCCGGGATGAGCGAGGACGCGAGGAGCACCGTGTCACCGGTGCCGACCTCGATGCGGTGGTCCCGGCTGGCCATCCTCGAGAGCGCGGCCATGGGCTCGCCCTGCGAGCCGGTGGAGATGAGCACGACCTTGTCGTCGGGGAGGTCGTCGAGGGCCTTGACGTCGACGAGGACACCGTCGGGGACGTGCAGGTAGCCGAGATCGGCGGCGATCCCCATGTTGCGGACCATCGAGCGACCGATCATCGCGACCTTGCGCCCCGCCTTGTCCGCGGCGTCGAGCACCTGCTGGACGCGGTGGACGTGCGAGGAGAAGCAGGCGACGATGATCCGCCGCTCGGCGTGCCGGAAGACCTTGTCGATCGCCGAGGAGATGTCGCGCTCGGGTGTGGTGAACCCCGGCACCTCGGCGTTGGTGGAGTCGACGAGGAACAGGTCGACCCCTTCCTCGCCGAGCCGAGCGAAGGCGCGCAGGTCGGTGAGCCGGCCGTCGAGGGGCAGCTGGTCCATCTTGAAGTCACCGGTGTGCAGCAGCGTGCCGCCGGGGGTGCGGACGCACACGGCGAGGGCGTCGGGGATGGAGTGGTTGACGGCCACGAACTCGCAGTCGAAGACCCCGAGCCGCTCCCGGTCGCCCTCGCGCACGCCGAGCGTGTACGGGGTGATCCGGTGCTCCTTGAGCTTGGCCTCGACGAGCGCGAGGGTCAGCTGCGAGCCGACGACGGGGAGGTCCGGCTTCAGCCGCAGCAGGTACGGGACCGCGCCGATGTGGTCCTCGTGGCCGTGGGTGAGCACGAGGGCCTGGATGTCGTCGAGCCGGTCCTCGATGTAGGTGAAGTCGGGGAGGATCAGGTCGATCCCGGGGTGGTGGTCGTCGGGGAAGAGCACGCCGCAGTCGATGACGAGCAGCTGTCCGTCGTGTTCGACCACTGTCATGTTGCGGCCGATCTCCCCGAGGCCGCCGAGCGGGACGACGCGGACCCCGCCCCGCGCAAGGGGAGCCGGTGCGGCCAGGTCCGGGTGCGGGTGGCTCATCGGGTGGTGAGCGTCGCGAGGGCGGATCGGAGCGCCTCGAGGTGCTCCGGTGGCGACTCCACGAGGGGCAGGCGTACGTGGGCCGAGGCGATGACCCCGAGCTCGGCGACCGCCGCCTTGGCCATGATGGCTCCCTGCGAGGGCTTCATGATCGCCTCGACGACGGGGATGAGGGCGACGTGGATGCGGCGCGCCTCCTCGAGGTCGCCGCGGTCGACGGCCTCGACCATCGCGCGGTACCGGTCGCCGGCCACGTGCCCGACGACGGAGACGACACCCACGGCCCCGAGGGCCAGCAGGTGGAGGTTGGCGGCGTCGTCACCGCTGAACCACAACAGGTCGGTCGCGGCCATGACCTTCGTCGCGGCCCACGGGTCTCCCTTGGCGTCCTTGACGGCACGGATGTTCGGGTGCTCGGCGAGCTCGAGCAGCGTCTCGGTCTCGAAGGGGATTCCGGTCCGCCCCGGGATGTCGTAGAGCAT
Organism: uncultured Actinomycetota bacterium; assembly: GCA_963730165.1. Lineage (GTDB taxonomy): Bacteria > Actinomycetota > Actinomycetes > Actinomycetales > Dermatophilaceae > DASSQJ01. Next base: position 252,794 of record CAVSQS010000003.1, on the reverse strand, counting down.
GACCGGCAGGTCGGTGGTGTCGGCGACCGCACGACAGTGCGCGACGAGGCCGCGCTGGGTGGGCTTGTTGTAGTACGGCGAGACGAGGAGCAGCCCGTCGGCGCCGACGTCCCGAGCCCGCACCGCCATCTCGACCGAGTGCGCAGTGTCGTTCGAGCCCACCCCTGCGACGACCTTGGCACGCCCTGCTGCGCGCTCGCTGACCCGCCGCACCGTCTCGATGGACTCCTCGTCGCTCAGCGTCGCGGACTCTCCGGTGGTGCCGTTGACGACGAGGCCGTCGTGACCGAGGTCGAGGAGGTGGTCGACGAGCGCGTCGACGCCCTTCTCGTCGACCTCTCCACCGGGGGACATGGGGGTCACCATCGCGGTGAGGACACGGCCGAAGGGAGAGGTCGTCATGCGGGCCAGCGTAGTCGGGCCCGGAGGGGGTGCGGCACGCGAGAGCGCGACGACCGGGCCCGAGTAGGCTCGCGGCGTGCGCCAGTACCTCGACCTGCTCGACCACGTCATGACGCACGGCGTCGACAAGCCCGACCGCACGGGCACGGGGACCCGCAGCGTCTTCGGTCACCAGATGCGCTTCGACCTCACCGAGGGATTCCCGGTCCTCACGACGAAGAAGCTGCACCTGCGCTCGATCATCGGCGAGCTCCTGTGGTTCCTCCGCGGCGACACCAACGTGCGCTGGCTCCGGGACCGCGGCATCACGATCTGGGACGAGTGGGCCGACGAGGACGGGGACCTCGGCCCGGTGTACGGGCACCAGTGGCGCTCGTGGCCCACGCCGGACGGTGGGCATGTCGACCAGATCGCCCGGGTCATCGAGTCGATCCGCACCACTCCCGACTCGCGCCGGCACATCGTCTCGGCGTGGAACGTCGCCGACGTCGACCACATGGCCCTGCCGCCGTGCCACACGATGTTCCAGTTCTACGTCAGGCCCGCGGCCGACGGCGCCTTCCTCGACTGCCAGCTCTACCAGCGCAGTGCCGACGTCTTCCTCGGTGTGCCCTTCAACATCGCGAGCTACGCGCTCCTCACCATGATGGTGGCGCAGCAGACCGGGCTGCGGGCGGGCGAGTTCGTCCACACGCTCGGCGACGCCCACCTGTACTCCAACCACCTCGAGCAGGCGCGGCTCCAGCTGACCCGCGAACCGCGCCCGCTGCCGACGATGCACGTCCGCCCGCGCGGGTCCATCGACGCCTACGAGCTCGAGGACTTCGAGCTCGTGGGCTACGACCCCCACCCCTCCATCAAGGCCCCGATCGCCGTATGACGAGGATCAGCATCATCGCGGCGGTGGCCCGCAACGGGATCATCGGCCGGGACGGCGGCATGCCGTGGCACCTGCCCGAGGAGCTGCGGTACTTCAAGGCGACGACGATGGGGCACACCCTCGTCATGGGGCGACGTACGTTCGACGGCATCGGCCGGGTGCTGCCGGGGCGGCGCACCATCGTCCTGACCCGCGACCCCGGGTGGCGCCACCCCGACGTCGAGGTCGCGCACTCCTTCGCGGAGGCGGTTGCCCTCGCCGGACCGGCCGATGAGGTGTTCGTCGTCGGTGGGGCCGAGGTCTACGCCGAGGCGATGCCCTATGCACACCGGCTCGTCCTCACCGAGGTCGAGGACGAGCCCGAGGGCGACACCTCCTTCCCCGAGTGGGACCGCAGCCGGTGGCTCGAGGAGTCCCGCGAGGCCCACGACGGGTGGACCCGCGTGGTCTACGAACGGGCCTGAGACCCGACCGGCCCGGGTCGTCGGTGGCCGGATCCGGCGGCGCAGGGTCTCGGTCGCGAGGGTCTCGACCGAGGTGTGCCGGCCACCGCGAGGCACCGGCTCACTCGGCGGGCAGCACCTCACGCACCTCGGCGGGGACCAGGCGCCCGGCCACGAGGCGGTCGATCAGCGCGGACCAGCGGGCCGGGTCGCTGCGGGCCACGAGGTCGTCCCAGGCCGCGCGGGCCTCGTCGGTGTGGCCGGCGCCGGCGAGCGCGACGGCGCGCCAGAAGGGCACCTGGGGGTCCTGGGGCGCGAGCGAGGCCGCGGCGAGGTAGTCGGCCCGCGACGCCACGAGGTCACCGCTCGACAGCAGGTCGTCCGCCCGGGAGGCCGCGTCGTACCCGAGGGCGAGCCCGACCAGCCGCCGCAGCGGGACGAGCGGCTCGGGGTCGTCGTCGACCCGGGCGTCGACGACGACGTCGACGAGCAGGTCTCCCGTGGCCTCGGGCCGCTGGACGTGCAGCGCCGCGGACTGCCGGCCCCGGATGTCTCCCCCGAGGCGCTCGGCGGCGTCGAGGGCCCCGAGGATCCGCATCGCGAGGTGTCCACCACGCCCAGCCGTGAACGCCTCGGCCATCGCCTCGGGCACCCCGGGCGAGGCCATCATGTTCGCCTGCGTCGCGAAGCCGTCCCCGGTGACGTGGGCGGCGAACGGGATGCACTCGGCGCCGGTGTGGGCCGCCGCCCGGCCATCGGCGCCGACGACCCCCACCTGGCGGTGGGTCGACCCGTCGTCGAGCCGGAGCGAGGCGGTCAGAGCCTCGTCGGGGTCCGCCCCCGCGCGCATCCCGTCGAGAACCCGCGTGCCGTGGACGGGGAGCAGCTGCGCCTGGGACGCGACGACGCCCACCTCGGGCTCGAGGAAGCGGGCGATCCGGCCGACGGCGGGCAGGCACGTCGCGATGCCGATGCCGAGCAGGCCGGTGTCGGGACAGCGGGCCACGATGGAGTAGGTCACGCCTCATCCTCGCCGATGCCACCCCGGTTCGGGGGTCGGGCACCCGGCCACCTCGGACCGATCGGGCGCCGCTCGGTTAGGGTCGGGGCCGTGCCGATCCACTCGTCCCGCTCCGGCGACGTCGCCGTCGTCACCGTCGACCGCCCGGAGCGACGCAACGCCCTGACCCTGGACGCCCTCGACGAGCTGCACGCCGCCGTGTGCGCCGCGCTCGACGGCGGCGTCCGTGCCCTCGTCGTCACCGGCGCCGGCGGACACTTCTGCTCGGGCGCCGACCTGACCGAGCTCGAGGACGTCTCGTTCACCCAACGCCTCGCGGAGGTGCTCGAGCACCTCGCGGCGGCTCCGGTGACGACCGTCGCCGCGATCGAGGGCTCGTGCATGGGCCTCGGGATGCAGCTCGCCCTCGCCTGCGACGTCCGGGTCGTCGCCGACACCGCACGGTTCGCCGTGCCGGTCGCCCGGCTCGGCCTCATGGTCGACCACTGGACGATCGACCGGCTCGCCCGGTTCTGGGGCGAGGGTGCCGCCCGCCACCTCGTGCTCACCGCCGCCGTCCTCGACGCCGACGACGCGTGGCGGCTCGGTTTCTCGCAGGTCAGGGGCGGGCTCGAGGAGGCCGTGGCGCTCGCCACCCGCGCAGGAGCACTCGCCCCGCTGAGCCAGGCGGGATCCAAGACCGGCTTCGACGCCCACCACGACAACCACGCCGAGGTCGCGCGCTACGAGGCGGCCTTCGCGCGCGCCTGGCGCAGCGACGACCTCACCGAGGGCCGGGCCGCGTTCCGCGAGCGCCGCGAGCCGGTCTTCCGGGGGCACTGATGGGCGAGCACCCCCACGACCACGAGCACCACGGGCACGGGCACTCCCCCGGGCCGCTCGCCGACGCGAGCGTCCGGCAGGCCCGGGTCAACGACGCCCCCGCCGTCGGCCGGGTGCAGGCCGACGTCTTCCGCGAGGTCTACGCCGGGCGGATCCCGTCCGAGGTCATCGCGATGTTCGAGCCCGAGCCGTTCGCGCGGGCATGGCGGGAGAGCCTGGGCTCCCCGCCCGAGGGGGTGCACCGCCTGCTCGTGGCGTGTGCCGGGGAGCAGGTCGTCGGGGCAGCGGCCCTGGGCCCGAGCCAGGACCCCGACGCGGGCCCGGCCACCGGCGAGGTGACCCTGCTCGCCGTGCATCCGCAGGCCCGGCGCCAGGGGCACGGCTCCCGCCTGCTCAACGCGAGCGTCGACGTGCTCCGCGAGGCCGGTGCCGAGGTCGTGGCGACGTGGCTGCTCGCGGACGACGAGGCGGCGCGAGCCTTCCTCGTGGCGTCCGGGTTCGGGCCCGACGGCGCCTTCCGCGACCGGGTGGTCTCCCCCGACGGCGCGACCCTGCGCGAGGTGCGGCTGACCGCCGCCATCGCCCCGCCCGAGGACGGATGAGCGGCGCGGCGGGTGCCGTCCCCCGGGACCTGTCCGCCGATCGCCGACGCGAGGTCGTGCGGCAGGCCCTCTCCGTCGGGGCCGCCACCGGTGCCTACGGCATCTCGTTCGGTGCGCTCTCGGTCGCCTCGGGGCTGGACCTCTGGCAGACCCAGGCCCTGAGCCTGCTGCTCTTCAGCGGTGGCTCGCAGTTCGCGCTGGTCGGCATCCTCGGCGCGGGCGGCGGGGGCGCCGCGGCCGTGGCGACCTCGACGCTGCTCGGCGTGCGCAACGGCCTCTACGCGTTGCAGACCTCGCGCTTTCTCGGGGTGGCGGGCATCCGCCGTCTCGCGGCCGCCCAGCTCACGATCGACGAGTCGACCGCGGTCGGCATCGCCCAACCGGAGCCGGCGGCGAAGCGGCTGGGGTTCTGGCTCACGGGCGTCGCGGTCTTCCTCGGCTGGAACCTGATGACCCTGGCCGGCGCGCTCGTCGGGAACGCGGTGGGCGACCCCCGCCGGTGGGGGCTGGACGCCGCCGCGGCCGCCGCCTTCGCCGCGCTGCTCTGGCCCCGGCTGCGCAGCGGCGATGCCGCTGCCACCGCGGTCCTCGCCGTGTTCGTCGCACTCGTGACCAGCCCGCTCCTGCCCGCCGGCGTGCCGGTCATCCTCGCAGCGCTCGCCGCCCTCCTCGTCGGCGTGCGCCGTCCGGGTCGCCACGAGCACGCCCTCGAGGGTGAGGACGGCGAGCTGCCCGGATCGGACCCCGTCCCGTGAGCACCTGGGTCACCGTCCTGCTCGCGTGCGCGCTCGCGTACCTCCTCAAGCTCGCGGGCTACCTCGTCCCCGAGGGCTGGGGCGAGGGCGAGCGCCGATCCCGGGTCACCACGCTGCTGCCGGTGGCCCTGCTCGCCGCGCTCGTCGCCGTGCAGACGGTCGTCGGGGCCGACGGCGGGCTCGTGCTCGACGCCCGCGCCGCAGCGCTCGGCGCGGCGGTGGCCCTCCTCCTCCTGCGGGCCAACTTCATCGTCGTCGTCGTCGGCGCCGCTGTCGTGGCCGGAACCCTGCGGGCGCTCGGCTGGGCCTGAGCGTCCCCGTCAGTCGGCGAGGCCGAGGTAGCCCTCGAGGCCGACCGTGAGCCCGGGGTGCTGCGGCACCGTCCGTACCGCGCGGAGGACCCCGGACATGAAGGAGACCCGGTCGAAGGAGTCGTGCCGGACCGTCAGCATCTCCCCCGGCCCCCCGAGCAGCACCTCCTGGTGCGCGACGAGACCCCGCAGCCGCACCGAGTGGACCGGCACGCCGTGAACGCGCGCCCCCCGCGCGCCCCCCGGGTCGTGCGCCGTGGCGTCCGGGACCGGCCCGAGGCCGGCCTCCTCGCGGGCCGCCCCGACGAGCTCGGCGGTCCTGGTCGCGGTCCCGGAGGGGGCGTCGACCTTGTCCGGGTGGTGGAGCTCGACGACCTCGACCGACTCGTAGAAGCGGGCGGCCTGCCGGGCGAAGGACATCATGAGCACGGCCCCGATCGCGAAGTTCGGGGCGACGAGCACCCCGACCCCGGGGCGGTCGCCGAGCTGTCCGCGCACCGCCTCGAGGCGCTCGTCGGTCCATCCGGTGGTCCCCACGACGACGTGCACGCCCCGCTCGACGCAGTGCGCCACGTTGCCAGGCGAGGCGTCCGGAACGCTGAACTCGACGGCGACCTCTGCCCCGCCGAGGTCGCCGAGCTCGTCCCCGGCGTCGAAGCGCCCGACGAGCTCGAGCCCGTCGGCCTCCTCGACGGCCCGGCAGACGGTCCTCCCCATCCGTCCCGCCGCACCGATGACGGCCACCCTGGTGCTCATGGCGCCACCCTAGCGAGCGCCGGAGCCCCTCGCCCGGGACGCGGCTGGAGTGGAGGGGTGATCGGACGTTCGGCCACCCCTGTTCACCGGATGTTCACCGTTCGGCGTCGGATGACGTAGGATGAAGGTGAACGGAAGATGAACAACCACGGAACGAAAGGGGGCCAGCGATGAAGAAGGCCGCCACCCGCACCACCGACACCGGTCTGGCCGTCCGTTGGGTCCCGGTCGTCTCCGCCGACGGTCGCACCCGGATGGAGATGCGCTGGAGCGCGCCGGTCACGCTGCGCAGGCGCACCGCCGCCTGAGGCCGAACAGGACGAGGACGGGGCCCGCACCACCGAGGTGGTGCGGGCCCCGTCGCGTGCCCTGAGGTCGGTCAGGCGTCGGCGCTCGCGCCGTCGTCGGAGCGCTCGCCCCGACCCCGGCCGCCCCGACGACGGCGCCGGTTGCGGCGCTCGCCACGCTCGCCGTCCTGCTCACCGGAGTCCGAGTCGTCCTCGTCCTCGTCGGAGGAGCCGACGGGCTCGTCCGAGCCCTCGGGCTGCGTACCGGCGGCGTCCTCGGCGATGACCGCGGCGAGGCTGAGCTTCCCGCGCGGGTCGATCTCCTTGAGCTCGACCTGGATCTTCTGGCCGACGGCCAGGACGTCCTCGACGGCGTCGATCCGCTTGCCGCCGACGAGCTTGCGCACCTCGGAGATGTGCAGCAGGCCGTCCTTGCCCGGCAGGAGGGAGATGAACGCCCCGAAGGTCGTCGTCTTGACGACGGTCCCGAGGAAGCGCTCGCCGATCTCCGGCATCTGCGGGTTGGCGATCGCGTTGACCGCAGCTCGGGCCGCCTCGGCCGAGGGGCCGTCGGTGGCGCCGATGTAGACCGTGCCGTCGTCCTCGATCGAGATGTCGGCGCCGGTGTCCTCCTGGATCTGGTTGATCATCTTGCCCTTCGGGCCGATGACCTCGCCGATCTTGTCGACCGGCACCTTCACCGAGATGACGCGCGGGGCGTACGGGGACATCTCGTCCGGGGAGTCGATGGCCTCGTTCATGACGTCGAGGATGTGCAGGCGGGCGTCACGGGCCTGGGTCAGCGCGCCGGCCAGCACGTCGGCGGGGATGCCGTCGAGCTTGGTGTCGAGCTGGATGGCCGTGACGAACTCCCGGGTGCCGGCGACCTTGAAGTCCATGTCGCCGAAGGCGTCCTCGGCACCGAGGATGTCGGTGAGCGCCGCGTACTGCGTCTGCCCGTCGACCTCCGCGGAGACCAGGCCCATCGCGATGCCGGCGACCGGCGCGCGCAGCGGCACGCCGGCGTTGAGCAGCGACAGGGTGGACGCACAGACCGAGCCCATCGACGTCGACCCGTTCGAGCCCAGCGCCTCGGACACCTGCCGGATCGCGTAGGGGAACTCCTCGCGGGTCGGCAGGACCGGCATCAGGGCGCGCTCCGCGAGCGCACCGTGGCCGATCTCGCGGCGCTTCGGCGACCCGACACGGCCGGTCTCACCGGTCGAGTAGGGGGGGAAGTTGTAGTTGTGCATGTAGCGCTTGCGCGACACCGGCGAGAGGGTGTCGAGCTGCTGCTCCATCCGGAGCATGTTGAGCGTCGTCACCCCCATGATCTGGGTCTCGCCACGCTCGAACAGCGCCGAGCCGTGCGTGCGCGGGAGCACCTCGACCTCGGCGGACAGCGCCCGGATGTCGGCGAGGCCGCGACCGTCGATGCGGACCTTCTCACGCAGGATGCGCTGGCGGACCAAGGCCTTCTGCACGCTGCGGTACGCGGCCGACAGCTCCTTCTCGCGACCCTCGAAGCGCTCGGCGAGGGAGGCCTTCATGGCCTCCTTGATCTCGTCGATGCGCTCCTCGCGCTCCTGCTTGCCGGCGATCTGCAGCGCGGCGGTGAGGTCGGCGGAGGTCTCGGCCTCGACGGCCTCGTACGCGTCGTCCTCGTAGTCGAGGAAGACGGGGAACTCCTCCACCGGCTTGGCAGCGGTCGTGGCGAGCTCGGACTGGGCCTCGCAGAGGACCCGGATGAACGTCTTGCTCGCCTCGAGGCCCTCGGCCACGACCTCCTCGGTCGGGGCCTGCTTGCCCTCGCTGTTGACGAGGTCCCATGTGGCATCGGTGGCCTCGGCCTCGACCATCATGATCGCGACGTCGTCACCGGCGACACGGCCCGCGACGACCATGTCGAACGTCGAGCGCTCGCTGTCGCTGAAGTTCGGGAAGGCGACCCACTGGCCGTCGATGAGGCTGACCCGGACGGCACCGACCGGGCCGGAGAACGGCAGGCCGGAGATCTGCGTGGAGGCGCTCGCGGCGTTGATGGCGAGCACGTCGTACTGGTGGTCGGGGTTCAGCGACAGGACCGTGATGACGACCTGGACCTCGTTGCGCAGGCCCTTGGTGAAGGTCGGGCGCAGCGGGCGGTCGATGAGCCGGCAGGTGAGGATGGCGTCCGTGGACGGCCGGCCCTCGCGGCGGAAGAACGAGCCGGGGATCTTGCCCGCGGCGTACATCCGCTCCTCGACGTCGACGGTCAGGGGGAAGAAGTCGAACCCCTCGCGCGGGTGCTTTCCCGCGGTGGTGGTGGAGAGGAGCATCGTGTCCTCGTCCAGGTAGGCGGCGACGGCGCCACCGGCCTGCCTGGCCAGGCGTCCGGTCTCGAACCGGACCTTTCGGGTACCGAAGCTGCCGTTGTCGATGACGGCCTCGGTTGCGGTGATCTCGGGACCCTCCATGGGCCCTCCTTTTCTCTTCACGTGCGCGCCGCACATCGTCGTTGTGCACGGGCGTCCTTCACGCGCGGCCCCGGACGGGGCGGCACGTCGTACCGATGTTCAGTTGTGGGTTCTTCACTGACCGGGACCGAGCCCGGTCATGCGTCGAGGGGCGGTCCTCACGAGGTGTGAGGACCGCCCCTCGACGGAAGTCTCAACGGCGCAGACCGAGGCGCTTGATGAGCGAGCGGTAGCGCTCGACGTCGATGCTCTCGAGGTAGCGCAGGAGCCGGCGGCGGCGGCCGACCAGGAGGAGCAGGCCACGACGGCTGTGGTGGTCGTGCTTGTGCTCACGGGCGTGCTCGGTGAGGTCCTTGATGCGCTGGGTGAGCAGCGCGACCTGCACCTCGGGGGAGCCGGTGTCGCCCTCGGACGTTCCGTACTCGGTGATGATCTGCTGCTTGACGTCGGTGCTCAGCGGCATGGGGCGACGACTCTCCTTCGATGTGTTGCTGCGCGGCGCTCCCGGGCTGGTTCACCGGGGCACTGTGGATCCGCGGCCGATCGGACGGCAGTCCCCGAGGTTACCAGCGGGGGTACCCCCGGCCTAATCGCCCGGGAGCGCCACCGCGATGCGAGCGGCGCCGCGGCTTGAACCTCTCGCCGCGTGAGGTCCTACGGTCGACCCAGGAGGTGGGCACGATGACCGTACCGAGGGTGAGGGTGGGCGACACCGAGCTCGAGGACCTGCTCGGCGACGCCGACCCCGGGGTGCGGCTGCGCGCGGCCCTCGAGGTCGGCGAGTCCCGGCGGCGCGCCGTCGCCCCTGCCCTGGTCGCGAGGTTCGGGCTCGAGCGGGACTTCCAGATCCGCGAGGCGCTGACCTGGTCGGCGCTGCGCACCGAGGGCGAGAGCCTGCCGCTCGTCCTCGGGCTGCTCCACGACCCGCGCTGGCTGGCTCGCCTGCAGGCGGTCCACACGTTGAGCAAGCTGGGCCGGTTCGACGACGGCCCCACCCTCTCGGCTCTCGTCGGCGACCCGGTCGACGCCGTCGCGGCGCGCGCCTACGGGGCGGCGGCGCGGACGGGCAACCCCGTCACGGTCCCCGCCCTCGTCGCCGAGCTGTCCCGCGGCGACTCGACCCACCGCAACGCGCTGACGGCGGCGCTTGCCACCTTCGGTCGGGACGCGGTTCCCGCCCTCGTCGCGGCGCTCGGGCATCGCGCGCCGGCGGTCCGGCGGCACGCCGCGGACACCCTGGGCCTGGTCGCGTCGCCGGCTGCCGACCGGGCCGTCCCCGCGCTGGCCGAGGCGGTGCGCGACCCGGAGCGCGAGGTCCGCCTCGCCGCCCTCAACGCCCTCGGGCAGCTGGAGGTGCCGTCCGCCTGGTGGGTCGTCGATGAGGCGTCGCGAGCCCCCGACCCCGCGGTCCGGCTCCTCGGCGCGAGGTTGACCGAACGACGGCCGACCGGCCCGCGGTTCGAGCCCCTCGTCACGTGCTCGGGCGGTCCGGTCGCCGACGAGCTGGTGCCCGCGCTCGCCCTCCAGGTGCGGGTGGGTCGCCCCCGGTACCTCTCGCGCGACGACGTGCCGGCCTCCGACCTGGCCTCGGTCAGGGAGCAGGCCCACGGGCGGGCCCGGCGGGAGGGGAGGTCCGAGTCCGCCGCGGCGCGGGTCGCCGCCGGACGGGTCGAGCAGTACGTCCACGACACGGTGCTGCTCGAGCAGGTCAGCGTGGCCGAGCCCACCGTCCTCGTGAAGGACCTCCTCTACGGGACGGGGGTCCGGATCACCGGCTTCGCCCGACTCGACGCTCCGGCCACCACCTGATCACGACTGCGCCGCATGGCGGAGCGCCACCGCTCTGACCCTCGGGTCGTCGGACCCGGCGGCGAGGCGGACCGCAGCGTCTGCCGCGGTGCCGCGCATCCGGCCCAGGGCGTGCGCGGCGGCGAGGCGGACGGCAGGATCCCGGTCGGTGAGGGTCGCGACGAGGCCCGGGACGGCGGCGGGATCCCCGAGCTTGGCCAGGACCTGCGCCATCCGCAGCCGGCATCGCGGGTCGGGGGCGGCCAGGCGCTCGATCGCCGGACCCACGGCCGCGGGGCCGTGCCGAGCGACGGCCCAGGTGACGGTCTCGGCCACCTGGTCGTCCGGTTCCTCGCCCAAGCGGTCCAGGAGGGTGTCGAGGGGTACGTCGGCCCCTCCGTCGAGCGCCGCCCGGACCCGGACACCGGAGTCGGGGTGCTCCAGCCGCTCGACGAGGGCGATGACGGCGAGCACCTCCTCCCAGCCGGCGTCCGCCACCGCCTGCAGGGCCCGCAGCCGTCTCAGCAGGTCGGCGAGCTCGGACCGACGGGCCTCGACGGCAGCGATGTGGTCCGACAGCGCCCTGCCGGCGTCGAAGCCGGGGTCGTCGAGAGCCGCCCGCACCTCCGCCAGGCTGAGGCCGAGTGCCTTGAGGTGCTGGATGGTGAGCAGCCGGCGCACGTCCTCCGGCGCGTACAGTCGTTGCGCGCCCTGCGACCGGGCGCTCGGGACGAGCAGGCCGAGGTCGTCGTAGTGACGCAACGCCCGCACCGACAGCCCCGCGCGGCGCGCGACCTCACCGATGCGCAACGCCACGGCGGCCATCCCCGGAGGGTAGCCGACCCCGCCGGTGGTCCGACGCCCCTGACATGATGGCCGACGTGTGTGGACTCATCGGATTCCTCTCGGCCGACGGCACCGCGCCCGTCCTGCGCGACGCGGTAGACGACTCGCTCGCCGACATGCGCCACCGCGGCCCCGACGAGAGCGGGACGTGGTCGGACGACGACGTCGTCATCGGGTTCCGCCGCCTGTCGATCATCGACATCGAGCACAGCCACCAGCCCCTGCCGTGGATGGACGGCCGCTACCACCTCATCTTCAACGGCGAGATCTACAACTACGTCGAGCTGCGCGAACGGCTGACCCGCGACTTCGGCGCGACCTTCGAGACCGAGGGCGACAGCGAGACGATCGTCGCCGGCTACCACTACCTCGGCACCGAGGTGGTCCGCGAGCTGCGCGGGATGTTCGCCTTCCTCGTCTGGGACTCGCGGGAGCGGGTGCTCTTCGGCGCCCGGGACTGGTTCGGCATCAAGCCGCTCTTCACGATGACCGACGAGAGGGGCACGTTCTTCGCGAGCGAGAAGAAGTCCCTCCTCGACGTGGCCACCGACCCCGGCGCGGTCGACGAACGCGCGCTCCAGCACTACCTCACCCTGCAGTACGTCCCGGAGCCGGCGACGCTGCACGCGAACATCCGCCGGGTCGAGTCGGGCACCTACTTCACGATGCGGCCCGGCGAGCCCCTGCGGCTGCACCGGTACTTCCACCCCGACTTCACCCCGCGGCCGGTGCACGACCCGGACCGGCTCTACCGCGACATCGCGGCCGCCCTCGAGGACTCGGTGGAGAAGCACATGCGGGCCGACGTCACCGTCGGGTCCTTCCTCTCCGGCGGCATCGACTCGACCGCGATCGCCGCCCTCGCCAAGCGCCACAACCCCGGCCTGCTGACCTTCACGACCGGGTTCGAGCGCGAGGGCTACTCCGAGATCGACGTCGCAGCCGAGTCGGCCCGGGCGATCGGGGTCGAGCACATCACCAAGGTCGTCTCGCCCGAGGAGATGATGCAGGCCCTCCCCCTCATCGTCTGGTACCTCGACGACCCGGTCGCCGACCCCGCCCTCGTGCCGCTCTACTTCATCGCCCGTGAGGCCCGCAAGCACGTCAAGGTCGTCCTCTCCGGCGAGGGCGCCGACGAGCTGTTCGGCGGGTACGCCATCTACCGGGAGCCGCTCTCGCTCGCCGCCTTCGAGAAGGTGCCCGGCCCGCTGCGCCGCGGCCTCGGCAAGGTCTCGGAGCGGATCCCCGAGGGCACGCGCGGCAAGGACCTGCTGCGACGCGGCTCGATCGGCATCGAGGAGCGCTACTACGGCAACGCCCGCATCTTCCGGCCCGACGAGATGGGCTTCCTGCGGGGGTTCGACCCGACCGTGAGCCACACGGACGTCACCCGAGAGCTCTATGCCGCCACGCGGCACCTCGAGGACTCCACCCGGATGCAGTACGTCGACCTCTTCACGTGGCTGCGCGGCGACATCCTCGTCAAGGCCGACAAGATGACCATGGCCAACAGCCTCGAGCTGCGGGTGCCGTTCCTCGACACGACCGTCTTCGAGGTCGCCGCCGGAATCCCCGTCGACCAGAAGGTCACCAGGGAGACGACGAAGTACGCACTCAGGCGGGCGATGGAGCTCATCGTGCCGCCGCACGTCCTGAACCGGCCCAAGCTCGGCTTCCCCGTCCCCATCCGGCACTGGCTCAAGGACGAGATGTACGAGTGGGCCCGCGCCGTCATCACCGACTCACAGGCCGACGCCCTCGTCGACAAGGACGCCGTGCTGCGCCTCCTCGAGGCGCACCGCGCCGGGCCGCACGACTACTCACGGAAGGTCTGGACGCTGCTCGTCGTCCTCATCTGGCACGGCATCTTCATCGAGGAACGGATCCGCCCCGAGGTGCCGGAGACGGTCTACCCCGTCCGCCTCTGAGCCGCCGGCCGTCCCCGGCCGGGTGCGGGGCCGCGCGGGGATCCCCCACCGAAGCGGTGGATCTCCCGGGTGCCGGGCGTACAGTCGGCGGAACGGCCCCACTCACCGCGGAGAGGATCCCGACGTGCGTCAACGCAGTCCCGGCCCGTCACCCGTACCCGCCCCGGCCGACCCGCAGCGCGCGGCGTCGGTGCGCGCCATCGCCGAGGGCCTGGCCGGGACGCGCGGCCCCCTGATGCCGGTGCTGCACGAGGTCGTCGCCACCCACGGGTTCGTGCACGACGACGATCTGCCGGTCATCGCCGACGTCCTCAACCTCAGCCGAGCCGACGTCCTCGGGGTGGTCAGCTTCTACCACGACTTCCGACGCACCCCCCCGGCCTCGCACCGGGTCACCCTGTGCCGCGCGGAGGCCTGCCAGGCGCGGGGAGCCGAGGCGACCTGGGCCGCGGCCGCCGACCGATGGGCGGGTCGCCCGACGTCGAGGTCGGCGAGGTCTTCTGCCTCGGCAACTGCGCGCTCGGACCCGCCGGGACGCTCGACGGCGCACTCCGGGCCCGGCTCACCCCGGAGCGGCTCGCTGTGCTCACCGAGGGGTGGCCGCGATGACGACCGCGTGGGTGCCCTGCGACGCCGCCGCGGTCTCCGTCGGCGCCGACGAGGTCGCCGCCGCCCTCGAGGCCGCCGGGGCGACCGTCCGCCGCAACGGCTCCCGAGGGATGCTCTGGCTCGAACCGCTCGTCGAGGTCGAGGACGCGGACGGCACCCGGCACGGATACACCGCGATCGAGCCCAGCCAGGTCGGCGCCCTGCTGGCGGGCGACCTCGACGGCACCGAGCGCGCCATCGGCCCGGTCGACGAGCACCCGTGGTTGGCCCGCCAGCAGCGGGTCTCCTTCCGGCGCGTCGGGGTCATCGAGCCGACCGACCTGGCCGCCTACCGGGCCCACGGGGGCCTCGCCGGGCTCGAGCGGGCACTCGCCCTCGACCCGGCCGACGTCGTCCGCGAGGTCACCACCTCGGGACTGCGCGGTCGCGGCGGCGCCGGCTTCCCCGCCGGCATCAAGTGGGAGACGGTCCGCACCGCGGACGCCGACACGAAGTTCGTCGTCTGCAACGCCGACGAGGGCGACTCCGGCACGTTCGCCGACCGGATGCTCATCGAGGGCGACCCGTTCACCCTGCTCGAGGGGATGGCGGTGGCGGCCGTCGCCACCGGCGCCACCGAGGGCTTCGTCTACCTGCGCAGCGAGTACCCGCACGCGATCCGAACGCTCCGCCGTGCCATCGACATCGCCTATGCCCACGGGGTGCTCGGGGATTCGGTCCTCGGGAGCGGCCGACGGTTCGACCTCGACGTGCGGGTCGGCGCCGGTGCGTACATCTGCGGCGAGGAGACCTCGATGCTCGACTCGCTCGAGGGCAGACGCGGGGAGGTGCGCGCCAAGCCGCCGATCCCCGCCCTGCACGGGTTGTTCGGGCGTCCGACCGTCGTCAACAACGTCCTCACCCTGGCCGCGGTCCCCATGGTGCTCGCCGACGGTGGCGAGGCGTACGCCGCCCTGGGCACCGGCCGCTCGCGCGGCACCCAGGTCTTCCAGCTCGCCGGCAACGTCGCCCGCGGCGGGGTCGTCGAGGCGGGGTTCGGGCTCTCGCTGCGCGAGCTCGTCGAGGACTACGGCGGCGGCACGGCCTCCGGTCGCCCCGTCAAGGCCGTCCAGGTGGGCGGTCCCCTCGGGGCGTACCTGCCCCCCTCACGCTTCGACCTGCCGATGGACTACGAGGCGTTCGCCGAGGCCGGTGCCATGGTGGGCCACGGCGGCATCGTCGTCTTCGACGACACGATGGACGCCGGCGCGATGGCGCGCTTCGCGATGGAGTTCTGCGCCAAGGAGTCGTGCGGCAAGTGCACGCCGTGCCGGGTCGGCTCGACCCGCGGGGTCGAGGTCATCGACCGGATCCGCGCCGGCACCGACCGGGAGGCGAACCTCGTCCTCCTCGAGGACCTCTGTGCCACGATGACCAAGGGGTCGCTCTGCGCCATGGGGGGTCTGACCCCGCTGCCCGTCCGCAGCGCCCTCGAGCACTTCCCTGCCGACTTCGGCGTCGGAGCCGGCCGCGCCGCCGCGGACGGCCTTCCCGAGTCCCCCACGAGTGCCGACCGAGGAGCCCGGCCATGACGATCACCGACGAGACCGACTACGGCACCCCACCGGTCACCGCGGACGAGACCGTCACGGTCACCGTCGACGGTCGGGAGGTGACCGTGCCCGCGGGCACGTCGGTGATGCGCGCGGCCGCCCAGGCGGGCATCCGCATCCCGAGGCTGTGCGCCACCGACTCGCTCGCCGCCTTCGGCAGCTGCCGGCTCTGCCTCGTGGAGGTGGAGGGTGGCAAGGGCACCCCCGCCTCGTGCACGACGCCCTGCAGCGAGGGGATGGTCGTCGACACGCGCACCGAGCAGGTCCGCGACCTGCGGCGCAACGTGATGGAGCTCTACCTCTCCGACCACCCCGAGGACTGCGACGGCTGCGCGCGCGGCAGCTGCGAGATGCAGCAGCTGGCTCGCGAGACCGGCGTGGCCGAGGTCCGCTACGGGCTCGGCGGGGCCAGCCACCTCGAGGAGGCGCCCGACCGGTCGAACCCGTACTTCGACTACGACCCCGCTGCGTGCATCGTCTGCTCGCGGTGCGTGCGGGCCTGCAGCGAGACCCAGGGCACCTTCGCGCTCACCGTCGAGGGCCGCGGCTTCGACTCGCGGATCACCACCGGCGGGCCCGACTTCCTCCATTCCGAGTGTGTCTCGTGCGGCGCATGCGTGCAGGCCTGCCCCACCGACGCCCTCACCGAGCGCTCGGTCGTCGAGCTCGGGATGCCGACCCGGTCGGTGCTCACGACGTGCGCGTACTGCGGCGTCGGCTGCTCCTTCAGGGCCGAGGTGCAGGGCGAGGGCGACGACACCCGTGTGGTGCGCATGATCCCGTGGAAGGACGGCGGCGCCAACGAGGGGCACTCGTGCGTCAAGGGCCGGTTCGCGTACGGCTACGCGAACCACGAGGACCGGCAGCTGGAGCCGATGGTCCGCGACAGCATCGACGAGCCGTGGCGCGTCGTCTCGTGGGAGGAGGCGATCGCCCGCGTCGCCGAGGGCTTCCGCGACATCCAGGAACGGCACGGGATCGGCGCCATCGGCGGCATCTCCTCGTCGCGGTGCACCAACGAGGAGGTCTACGTCGTCCAGAAGATGGTGCGGGCCGCCTTCGGCAACAACAACGTCGACACCTGCGCACGGGTCTGCCACTCCCCCACCGGCTACGGCCTCAACCACGCGTTCGGCACCTCGGCCGGTACCCAGGACTTCAAGTCCGTCGAGCAGGCCGACGTCATCCTCGTCATCGGGGCGAACCCCACCGACGCGCACCCGGTCTTCGCGTCCCGGATGAAGCGGCGGCTGCGCGAGGGCGCGCAGATCATCGTCGCCGACCCCCGGCGCATCGACCTCGTCCGCAGCCCGCACGTCGAGGCCGCGCACCACCTGCCGGTGCAGCCGGGCACCAACGTCGCGTTCGTCAACGCGATGTGCCACGTCATCGTCACGGAGGGACTCATGGACGAGGAGTTCGTCCGCACGCGCACCGAGGGTGCCGAGGCCTTCCTCGAGTTCATCGCCCACCCGGAGCACTCCCCCGAGGCCACCGAGGAGGTGACCGGGATCCCGGCCGCCGACCTGCGCGCGGCCGCCCGGCTCTACGCCACCGGCCCCAACTCGGCGATCTACTACGGCCTCGGTGTCACCGAGCACAGCCAGGGCTCGACGATGGTCATGGGGATGGCCAACCTCGCGATGATCACCGGCAACCTCGGCCGTGAGGGGGTCGGCGTCAACCCTCTGCGCGGCCAGAACAACGTGCAGGGGTCGTGCGACATGGGCTCCTTCCCCCACGAGCTGCCCGGGTACCGGCACGTCTCGCGGCCCGAGGTGCGGGCGATCTTCGAGTCGCGATGGGGAGTGGCGATACAGCCCGAGCCGGGACTGCGCATCCCCAACATGTTCGACTCCGCGATCGGCGGGTCGTTCCGGGGGCTCTACGTGCAGGGCGAGGACATCGCGCAGTCCGACCCCAACACCCAGCACGTCGAGGCGGCCCTGCGGGCGATGGACCTCGTCGTCGTCCAGGACCTCTTCCTCAACGAGACCGCGCGGTTCGCCCACGTGTTCCTGCCCGGGACCTCCTTCCTCGAGAAGGACGGCACGTTCACCAACGCCGAGCGCCGCCTCAACCGGGTGCGCCCGGTCATGCCCACGCGCGTCGGCAAGGACGAGTGGGAGGTCGTCTGCGACATCGCCACGGCGATGGGCTACCCGATGGCCTACGACTCACCGGCCGAGATCATGGACGAGATCGCCGCGACGACGCCGACGTTCGCGGGAGTCACCTTCGACCGCCTCGACACCGAGGGGTCGATGCAGTGGCCGGTGACCGACGCCGCCCCGAACGGGACCCCGACGATGCACGTCGGCACCTTCGTGCGTGGGCTGGGCCAGCTGACCCCGACGGTGTACGTGCCGACGACCGAGCGGGCCAACCGGCGGTACCCCCTGGTCCTCACCACGGGGCGCATCCTCACCCAGTACAACGTCGGGGCCCAGACGCGCCGGACACCCAACGAGACGTGGCACCCCGAGGACGTGCTCGAGATCCACCCGTCCGACGCCGAGCTGCGGGGCATCTCGACCGGGGACGTGGTCGAGCTCTCCTCGCGCGTCGGGACGACGACGCTCACGGCCGTGGTCTCGGAGCGGATGCCTGCCGGCGTGGTCTACACGACCTTCCACCACCCGGTGACCGGGGCCAACGTCGTGACGACCGAGAACTCCGACTGGGCGACGAACTGCCCCGAGTACAAGGTGACGGCCGTGCAGGTGACGGTCGCGACCGAGGCGACCCGGGCCGCTGCCGGGCAGGCACCCGAGGGTGCCTCGGTCCCGGCCGGGTCGGCGGTGAGGCAGCGGTGAGCGAGGCCGTCCCGGCGGTCCTCCGGCTCGGTCACGACCTCGTCCGCAACTTCGAGGTCCTGCCCCACGAGCGGGCCACCGTCGAGATCGCCACCCACATCCGCAAGTTCTGGGAGCCGCGGATGCGGCGTGAGCTCCTCGCCTACGTGGATACCGGCGACACCCGCGTCGACGCCCTGCTCGCGGAGGCCGCGCGGTCGCTGCGCGAGGAGGACCTCCACACGGTGCGATGAGGGTGCGGCCCACGGCCGTCGCACCCGCTCAGCCGCGACGGGCGCGCCACTCCTCGGCGAGGAGCGCGTAGAGGAAGCCGTCGAGCCACTGCCCGGAACGGTGCAGCGACTCCTTGACGGCGTGGGTCTCGCGGCGCATCCCGAGCCGCTCCATGAGCCGCCACGACGCCTCGTTGTCGGCGAAGCAACCGGCGGTGACCCGGCGCAGCCCGAGATCCTCGAAGCACAGGCGCAGCAGCTCGCCGACGGCCTCGGTGGCGTACCCCTGCCCCTGGTGGTCGGGGGCGAGCACCCAGCCCACCTCGGCCTGGACGCCGCGCGCCCGGTCGGCCACCTCGTCCTGCGCCCACCCGTCCTCGACCCCGACGACGAGATCACCGACGAGCGCGCCGTCGAGCTCGATCGCGAGGGTCCGGGTCAGTCGCTCCGGCGTCAACCCGTGCGCGCGGAAGTCCTCGAGTGACCTGGAGGCCCGGGTGATCCACTCCTGGACCTCCGGCAGGCGGCGGTAGCGCCACATCGCCTCGGCGTCGGCCGGCGTCGCCGGCCGCAGCAGCAGGCGCTCGGTCCGCACGGGCCAGGTGATCCTGTCGACGGGTGCACGCACGCTCCCAGCATCGCAGGCCGGTGCCCCTGCGGCGCCTCCCGGTCAGTCTCCGCGCAGCTCGTCGTCCTCGTCGGCCGGGACCTCCTCGCGCTGCTCGAGGACGTCGGCCTCGTTCGCCTCGTCGGGAAGGCCGACCGGGTGCGGGGCCGGGACGTCCTCGTCCCCGTCGACCTCGGCGAGGGCCTCCTCGACCGCCACGTCCTCGGGACGCACGGGCTCGTCGATTCCGGTGGATGGGCTCGCTGCCATGTCGTTCCTCCTCGGGCGCCTCGGTCACTCCGACCCCTCGACCGTACCCCCCGGCACCGGCGCGCACCACGGCCGACCCATCGGTCATCCACACCCTGTGACCCGCGGAACAGCCCGACGGCGCCGGCCGTGGAAGCATCGACGGCGGAGGAAAGGAGGTGCGGCATGACCGCCACCAAGGACGCCGCGAGGACGTTCCTCGACCACCACCGCATCGCCGTGACCGGTGTGTCCCACGCACCGAAGGGGCACGGCAGCAACACCGTGTACACGTGGATGCGCGACCACGGCTACGAGGTGTTCGCCGTCAACCCGAACGCCGAGGAGGTGGAGGGCGACGTCGCCTACCCGGACCTGCACGCCATCCCCGGAGGCGTCGAGGCGGTCGTGATCGCCACCGCGCCCGAGCACGCCCAGTCGACGATGGAGCAGGCCGCCGAGCTCGGCATCCACGAGGTCTGGATGCACCGATCGGTCGGCAAGGGGTCGGTATCACCCGACGCCGCGGCCTGGGGTCGCGAGCACGGGATGACCGTCATCGACGGCGGCTGCCCCCTCATGTTCCACCCCGAGGGCGACGGCGGGCACCACCTGATGTGCCACCTGTTCACGTGGACCGGGAAGGTGCCCCGGAAGGTCTGACCGGTCCGGACGGCGGGTCGACACGACCCCCTCTCCGGGGCCCCGAACCACCCGCCAGTAGCGTGGTGGCGTGCGGGTGGACCCACGCCACGCCTTCTACTGGCACGCCTTCTTCCTCGCCGTGACGACGAGCTTCACCGAGGTCAACACGGTCATGCCGGCATTGGTCCTGGAGGCCGGCGGGACGGCGGTGACCGTGGGGGTCCTCACCGCGATCATGTTGGGCCTGCCGCTGGTCACCCAGCTCCTCTTCGCGGGGTTCCTGCACACCCGCGAGCGCAAGAAGCCCTTCCTCCTCCTCGCCATCAACCTGCGCGTCCTCGCCCTCGCCGGGGCGGCCACCGCGATCGCCGTGTTGGGGACGAGCGCGGGCATCATCCCCGCGGTCCTCGTCGCGATGACCCTGTTCGCGGTGAGCGGCGCCTTCGCGGGTGTCTCCTACACCGAGTTCCTCGGCAGCCTCGTCCGGGGCGACCAGCGCAGCGCGTTCTTCGTGCGCCGTCAGGTCGTCACCACACTCGGGCTCCTCGTCTCCGCGCTCGTCACGCGGTTCCTCCTCGGCGCCACGCAGTTCCCCCGCGGGTACGCCATCCTCTTCGGCCTCGCCGCGGGGGTGCTGCTCGTCGCGTCGGTCGGCTTCTGGGCCCTTCGCGAACCGGCTCGGCCCCCCGACCCGGGGTCGGGTTCCGGTCCCCGCCAGGGGATGCTCGCCGCGCTGCGGCAGGCACCCGGCATCCTCCGCGGCGACCGCAACCTGCGCGTCCTCGTCTACGCGATGAACCTCGTCGCCCTGGGCTTCACCTCGATCCCCCTGGTCACGGCCCTGGCCGTGCGCCGCTACGAGCTGACGTCCGCGACCGTCGGCACCTTCGTCCTCGTCCAGATCGTCGGGATGCTGCTCGCCGCCCCGCTGTGGACACGCGTGATCCGGCGCGGCGGCTACCGGCTGCTCCTCACCGTCGAGCTCGGGCTCAGCGCGGTGCTCTTCCCGCTCGCACTCGTGCTCTCGTCGACCATGCCCGTGGAGGCGTTCGGCGCCCTCTACCTCCTCACCGGGGCGATCGTGTCCGCGCACCGCATCAGCATCGACGGGGCCCTCGTCCAGATCTCGCCCGACGGCCGCCGCGCCCTGTACGCCGGGATCTTCGGAGCCGCCAACCTGGCCTCGGCGCTCCTCCCCCTGGTCACCGGCGTCCTCGTGGCCGCCCTCGGCTACGGTCCGGTGTTCGTCGCGGCGGCACTCGCCGCCCTCGTGGCGGTCGTGCCCGTGCGGCGGCTCGACTGCGGCGACTGGTACCGGCCGGCCTGAGGGTGCAACTCTGCTCGAGGCACGTGGCGTACGTCGCACCTCGCGGACACCGGGACCTGCGGCTGCTCCAATGGCCCTGTGGAAGGGCACCGCTCCTCCGTGTCGCCACGTGCGTTCTTCGCGACCACGCTCACGCTGTCGTGGGCCGTCTGGGTCCCGCTCCTGCTCGTCCACCTCGGCGTGCTGTCACCCGTGGTCCCGGATGGCTCGCTGGTGGCCCTGGCGCTGCCCGGGGTCCTCGTGCCGGCGGTCGCGGCCAGTGCGCTGGCCGCCCGGGCCGGTGGGCGGGGCGGACTGCGCGCCCTGTGGGGACTGCTGCTCGTCTGGCGGGTCGGTCGGTGGTGGGCCGCCGCCCTGCTGCTCCAACCGCTCCTCCTGGTCACCACGGCCGTCCTGTTCGCCGCGGCCGGGGGTGAGCCGGTGTCGCCGGTCGCCGGTCTCGGGCTGGGGTCGCTCGCCACCCAGGTCGTCTTCCTCCTGCTCGCCGCCACCGGCGAGGAGGTCGGGTGGCGAGGTCTGGCCCTCCCCGCCCTGCAGGAGCGGGTCGGCGCGGTCCGAGCGAGCGTCGTGCTCGGAGTCGTCACCGCCACCTGGCACCTGCCCTACTGGCTCCTCCAGGGCGTGCTCGACGACTTCGGGTGGGGATACCTGGCCATCGACTACGTCTTCGTCGTCGCGCTCACCTTCCAGCTGACCTGGCTCGTCAACCACAGCCGCGGGAGCGTGCTCGTCGCGGTGGCGTTCCACGTCGTCTTCAACACCGTGAACGTGGCGGTCCTCCCGGTCACCACGAGCGTGGCAGCCTTCGCCCTGCTCACCGCGATCGAGGTGGTGCTCGCGGCTGTCGTGGTCCGCCACCTCGGATTCGCCCACCTCCCCGAGCGCCGAACGGCGTCGCTCGCCCGATCGTCCTGACCGCAGCGTCAGGTCGTCCGGACCAGCGCCGCCGCGAGCTCGGCGACCCGCCCCTCCGGGGCGAGGTCACCGAGCCGCCCCGGGTCCTCGGGCAGACCCAGGGCGCGGGCCCCGGCGAGCGACCGGGAGTCGAAGTACGGGACGAGCACGGGCCACACCGCCTGCACCTCCCGGCAGAAGATGTCCGCCCCGGCGGGCCCGATGCCGGTGAACCGCGTGACCTCCTCCCGGCACGCGCCGACGTGCGCCGCCGAGTCCGGCCGGAGCCTGCGGAGATCTCCCCGGTGCTCGTCGAGGACCCGCCGGGCCAGGTCCTCGAGGCGGGTCGCCGTGCTCTCGTCGTACCGTCGGTACCCGCCCCTGCCGAGGGCGTCCACGCGCTCCTGCCACGAGCTCTGCGCCATCCGCCGCGGTGTTCGCCAGCCTGCCGCCCACAGCTCGCGAGCGGTGGACACGGCGATGTCGGCGGAGATGCGGGTCGAGGAGAGAAGGCTCAGCACGAGGAGCCGGAAGAGCGGTGCGGGCTTGTCGCGCAGGGTGATGCTCGCCTCCGCCGCGAACGTCCGGCCGTGCTCCTCGAGCAGATCGCGGACCACCTCGCGCTCGCGTCGGCTCATGGGTGCCTCGTACCCGTTCGGAGCCGGGGCACACCTCCCCCTCCCGGGTGTACCATCGTCGGTTCGCCGGTATGGCATCCCCACGAGAAACCGGAGGCGGTCCCGTCGTGTCCACGCAGACCGCCGAGCACTCCGCCCGCCCCGTCGACCCCGTCCTCGCCGCCGAGCAGCGGCACCTCGAGCACGCTCGCGACCAGCTCCGCCGGATGCGGGAGAGCACCGGCGGCCTCGACGCCGTCACGGCCAGCGACCCGCTCAACGCCGCCCTCCTCAGCCACGTGCTGGCGCGCCGGGTGGCCTCGCTCCGGGACGACCCGCACACGACGCTGTTCTTCGGGCGCATCGACTGCACGACCGAGCTCGGCGAGGAGACCTTCCACATCGGCCGTCGGCACGTCAGCGACGAGAGCGGGGACCCCGTCGTCGTCGACTGGCGCGCTCCGGTCTCGACGGCCTTCTACCGCGCCTCCCCCGCCGCGCCGATGGGCGTCCACCTGCGTCGTCGCTTCGGGGTCGACCGGGGACACCTCACCGCGTACGAGGACGAGCGGCTCGACACCGGCCCGGTCCGGCCCGGGGGGGAGGACTCGCGCAGCGAGATCCTGGCCGCCGAGATCGAACGGCCCCGCTCGGGGCCGATGCGCGACATCGTCTCCACGATCCAGCCGGAACAGGACGAGATCGTCCGCTCCGACCTCGGCAGGAGCGTCTGCGTCCAGGGGGCTCCGGGCACCGGGAAGACCGCGGTCGGCCTCCACCGGGCGGCGTGGCTGCTCTACTCCTTCCGGGCGCACCTGGACCGCTCCGGCGTGCTCGTCATCGGTCCGAACCGTGCGTTCCTCGACCACATCGGCGCCGTCCTTCCCTCCCTCGGCGAGGTCCGCGTCCGGCACACGACGATCGACGACCTGCTCGACCACGGGCGGGTACGCGCGGCCGACCCCCCGGACGTCGGTGTCCTCAAGGGCGACGCTCGTCTCGCCGAGGTGCTCCGCCGGGCCGTGTGGTCGCGGGTGCGGCGGCCGCGGGAGGCGCTGGTCGTACCCCGGGGCGCCCGGAAGTGGCGGGTGCCCGCCTACGAGGTGCAGGATGTCCTCGACGAGCTGACGACCCGCGGCGTGCGCTACTCGGCCGCGCGGGCGCTGCTCCCGCAGCGACTGGCCCACCACGTCCTCGTGCAGATGGAGCGGACCGGCGACTCGCCCGACGACCGGGTCCAGGACGCCGTGGCGCGCTCGGCGCCCGTCCGCGCGTACGTCAAGGACCTGTGGCCGGAGCTCGACCCCGCCGGTGTGCTGTTCTCCCTCCTCTCCGACGCCGCGGCCCTCGCCGAGGCGGCTGACGGTGTGCTCACCGAGGAGGAACAGCGGATGCTGCTGTGGGCGAGTCCGCCGCGGACCAAGGGGGCCGCGCGGTGGTCCCGCCCCGACATGGCCCTCCTCGACGAGCTCGCCGACCTGCTCGAGCGCACCCCGAGCCTCGGGCACGTCGTGCTCGACGAGGCGCAGGACCTCTCCGCCATGCAGCTGCGGGCCGTCGGGCGACGCGCCTCCACCGGCTCCCTCACCGTGCTCGGGGACATCGCCCAGGGCACGACGCCGTGGGCGACGTCGTCGTGGGACGACGCGATGGGCCACCTCGGGCGGCCCGACCGCGAACAGGTCGTCCTCGACCGGGGCTTCCGGGTGCCCGGGCTGGTCATCGACTTCGCCGCGCGGCTGCTCCCGGCCATGGCGCCGGGGCTCGGTGCACCGCGGTCCGTGCGTGACGACCCGGGCCGCCTCGAGGTGGTCCCCGTCGACGCCGCGACCCGGTCGGGCGCGGTCCTCGAGGCGGTGGCCGCTGCGACGATCGAGCCGGGGTCGGTCGGCGTCATCGCCGCCGACGCCGACCTGCCGGGTCTCGGCGAGGCCCTCACCCGTGCCGGCATCCCGCACGGCCGGCTCGACGCCGACCACGGCGACGACGAGGACCGCCAGGTCGAGCTCGTGCCGTCGAGCATCGCCAAGGGCCTCGAGTTCGACCGGGTGGTCGTCGTCGAGCCGGCGGCCATCACCGCCGCCGAACCCGACGAGCGGACCGGGCTGCGCCGGCTCTACGTCGTCCTGACCCGCGCCGTCTCCGAGCTCACCGTCGTCCACGCCGAGCCGCTCCCCGCGGAGCTCAGCGGCTGACCACGGGGGGTGGGCAGGACGTTGGTGCCATGGCGGGGAGTCGTGGCGAGACCCGGACCTGTGCTCTGCATCGCGCAGGTCAGGGCCCGTCGTCGTCGAGTGGGTGCTCGACGACGTCGGCGACCTCGAAGCGGCCCAGGCGCGGCTCGGACTCGAAGGTCGCCCAGAGCCGGTCCCGCGCATGGTCGAGCCGGGGGGCGACCTCTGCCAGGGCCTCCTCGGAGGCCCAGACACCGATGATCCGCACGCACCCGGTGTCGCGGTCGAGGAGCACGTAGTGCCGCAGCAGACCGGCCGCCTCGGCGTGGACCGGTCGGACGACCTCGCGGTAGGCCGCGACGAGGGCGTCCATCCGCTCGGGGGCCACGTCGACCTCGAGGACCCGCGCGATCATCAGATCCGCTCCACGGCCGCGGTGAGCGGCCCGCCCGCGTCGCCGGTGTTGACGACCCCCCGCGGTTCGATGAGCAGCGCGTGCACCTCGTCGTCGGCCCTCGGGCAGTGCTCGAGCCCACGGGGCACGACGAACAGCTGTCCGGGACCGAGGACGACGTCACGGTCGCGCAGCCGGATCGTCAGCTCACCGGCGACGACGAGGAACAGCTCGTCCGCGTCCTCGTGCGTGTGCCAGACGAAGTCACCTCTGACCTTGACCACCTTGACCTCGTAGTCGCCCAGGTCGGCCACCGCCTTCGGCGACCACAGCTCGCTGACCAGCGAGAGCTTCTCGGCGATGTCGACGACGTCGGGGCCCATGCCCCTCAGGATGCCAGCGCTCGGGCCCGGAGCGCGACGAGGCGCGAGTCGGCGAGCGCAGCGGTCCGGTGGACCGTCGCGGCGCGGTAGCCCGGGTCGGCGAGCATCCGCAGGAACGCCGCAAGGGAGGGGTACCGGACGAGCAGCACCTCGTCCCACTCGGCCGCCGGACCGATGACGCTGAGCTCGGCCGGAGCGTCGAGCTCCACCCCGGCACCGACGGACCGGAGGTGGGGCATCGCGGCCCCGCCGTACCGGGCGTACGCCTCGCGCCCGGTGCAGGCCCCGTGGGGGGAGCCCTCGGGGTAGGCCGCCTGGTCCCGGAAGCGGAGCAGGTTCAGCATGAGCAGGGCCCCGTCGTCCGGGAGCCCCGCCAGGGCCGCCAAGGAGTCCCGGGTCGGGTCGACGTGGACGGTTAGCTGCGGGTCGGCCATGCCGACCAGCATGTCAGCGTCGACGCATCGGCGCCGAGCGAGCACCCATCGGCGCCGGTGCGTCGCACCGCGGTACCGCCGGGACCGGCGTCGTTGACCCCCGCCCGGGCAGCGACGACACTGTCGCCACCGGTGCCGTGGGTGCCGGGTGGGAGAGGTGGCGGGCCATGGGAGTCGCGGAGCAGCTCGGGTACCGGTTTGCGCCGGTCGGCCCGGTACGCCGCATCCTGCACCGCGCCGCCGCGACGCGTCCGCTCGCCTGGCTGACGGCACGCCTGCTCTCCCCGCTCGACACCGTGGCGCAGCGGCTGACCGGTGGACGCCACACCCTGCCCCACCTCGTCATGGGGCTCCCGGTCCTGGACCTCACCACCACCGGCCGTCGCAGCGGAGCACCACGGACCACCCACCTCATCGCCATCCCCCTCGCCGACGACCTTGCCCTCCTCGGGACCAACTTCGGGCAGCCGCGGACCCCTGCCTGGGTGCTCAACCTCGAGGCCGAGCCCGATGCTGTCCTCGCCTTCCGCGGGCGAACCGTCGACGTGCGCGCGCGGCCCGCGGACCCCACCGAGCGGGCCGCGGTGCTGGACCGGGCCGAGTCGCTCTACGTCGGGTACCGCGAGTACCAGAAGCGGATCACCGGTCGGCAGATCAGGGTGTTCGTCGTCGAGCAGGTCCGCTGACCCGACCGCGTCAGCTCGGCGCGACCTGCTGCGCGACGTCGCGCAGCAGGTCCCACAGCGCCGCGACGTCGTGACGTTCGGTGGCCTCGGCGCCGACCGAGACGCGCACCATCCACCGTCCGTCGAGCTGGCTCGCGCCGAGGAAGGCCCGTCCGCCGGCGTTGACCGCCTCCACCCACCCGAGGGTGTGTGCATCGAGCGCATCACCGTCGAGACCCTCGGGCTCGTGCCGGATGCAGACCGTCTGCAGTGCGACCGGGGCCAGCACGCGCCAGCCCGGCTCCGCCGCCACCTGGTCGGCGAGCCATCGTGCGTTCTCGAGGTCGCGCCGCAGCCGTCCCCGGATGGCCTCGACGCCGTCGAGCCGGAGGTGGAACCACAGCTTGAGCGCGCGGAAGCGTCGCCCGAGGGGGATCCCCCAGTCCTTGTACTGGACGACCTCGTCGTCGGCGCTCGAGCGCAGGTAGCTCGGCGTCGTCGACATCACCGAGACGAGGTGGTCGACGTCGCGGACGTAGAGGAGCGAGGTGTCGAGGATGGTGCCCATCCACTTGTGCGGGTTCCACGCGAGCGAGTCCGCCCCGTCGACCCCGTCGAACAGGTGCCGCATCTCCGGCAGCAGCATCGCCGAGCCGGCCATCGCCGCGTCGACGTGGACCCACGCCCCGTGCTCGCGGGCCACCTCGACGATCGCACGCACCGGATCCATCGCCGTCGTGCCGGTGGTCCCCACGGCGGCGACGACGACGGCCGGCACGCGCCCGGCGGCCGCGTCCTCGGCCATGGCGCGGCGCAGTGCCTCGGGGTCCATCGCGTAGGTGACCGGGTCGACCTCGACGTGGCGGAGGTTGTCGGCGCCGTACCCGGCGAGCAGCACGGCCTTGGGCACCGAGCTGTGCGCGTGCGGCGAGGTGTAGGCGACGAGCGGGGCCGCCAGGGACTGCAGTCCGCCCCGGTGCTCCGAGCCGTCGCTGGCCCGCTCGCGCGCAGCGAGCATCGCGACGAGGCAGGCGGTCGACGCGGTGTCCTGGATGGCGCCCCTCCACTCCGGAGAGAGGCCGCACAGCTCGCGCAGCCAGTCCGTCACCACCTGCTCGACCTCGGTGAGTGCGGGCGCCGACTGCCACGTGATGCCGAGCGCGCCGACGCCACCGGAGGCGATGTCGCCGAGCACGGACGCGAGCGAGGCGTTGCTCGGGAACCAGCCGAAGAAGCCGGGGTGCTGGGTTTGGGTGACCCCGGGGACGACGACCCTGTCGAGGTCGGCGAGCACCTGAGCGAAGGGCTCGGGGCTGGCCGGAGCGTGCGCGGGGAGGGCGGAACGCACCTCGCCGGGTCGCACACGGGCGGCGACGGGCAGCTCGGCGACCCGCTCCCGGTGGTCCGCGATCCAGTCGATGAGCGCGTGGCCGGCGGTGCGGAACTCCTCGGGCGTCATGCGGCACATTCTGCCGAGGGCGCCGGGCCCCCCGGCGCTGCGGGTCGGGTCGGCCCCGCTCAGAGGTTGATCATGTGCCCGGCGATGCCCTCGACGGCCTCCTTGACCGCCTCGGACAGGGTCGGGTGGGCGAAGACGTTGCGCGAGACCTCATCGGCGGTGAGGTCCCACTTCTGGGCGAGGGTCAGCACCGGGAGCAGCTCGGTGACGTCGGGGCCGATCATGTGGGCGCCGATGATCTCGTTGTGCTCGGCATCGGCCACCACCTTGACGAAGCCCACGCCGTCCCCGAGGCCCATGGCCTTGCCGTTCGCGCTGAACGGGAACTTCGCCGTCTTCACCTCGTAACCCTTCTCCTTCGCCTGGGCCTCCGAGTAGCCGAACGAGCCGATCTGCGGGTGGCAGTACGTGGCCCGCGGGACGAAGTCGTACTCGACCGGCATCGTCTCGGCCCCCGACAGGTGCTCCGCCGCGACGACGCCCTGGGCCTCGGCGACGTGCGCGAGCATCAGCTTGGCCGTGCAGTCGCCGATGGCGTAGACGTTCTCGACGTTGGTGCGGCAGTACTCGTCGATGGCGACGGCGCCGCGCTCGGTGAGCTCGACCCCGGTGCTCTCCAGACCGAACCCCTCGACCCGCGGTGCGAAGCCGATGGCCGAGAGCAGCTTGTCGGCCTCGAGCACCTGCTGGTCACCGCCGTTCGCCGGTGACACCGTCACCCGGACTCCGGAGCCGGTGTCCTCGACGCCCTCGACCTTGGTGCCGAGCATCACCGTCACGCCGAGCTTCTTGTAGTGCTTGAGGAGCTCCTTGGAGATCTCCTCGTCCTCGGTGGGCACCATCCGGTCGAGGAACTCGACGATCGTCACGTCCACCCCGAAGTTCTTCATGACATAGGCGAACTCGACCCCGATGGCACCGGACCCGGCGATGATGATCGAGCCGGGGAGGTTCTCGTCGAGGATCTGCTCCTCGTACGTGACGACGTTCTGTGAGACCTCCACGCCGGGCAGCATCCGCGTCGTGGCGCCGGTGGCGATGATCAGGTGCTCGAAGGAGATCGACCGCGTCTCGCCGTCGCCCAGCTCGACGTCCATCGACGTGGCGCTCGTCAGCGTCCCCCAGCCGTCGATCTCCTCGATCGTGTTCTTCTTCATGAGGAAGTGGACGCCCTTGACGATGCGCGCGGAGACCTCGCGGGAGCGCTGGTGCGTGGCGCCGTACGACATCGTCGCGTCGCCCTCGATCCCGAACAGCTCCTTGTCGTGCTGGAGGGTGTGGGCGAGCTCGGCGTTCTTGATGAGCGCCTTGCTCGGGATGCAGCCGACGTTGAGACAGACCCCGCCCCAGTACTTCTTCTCGACGACGGCGACCTTCTTGCCGAGCTGGGCCGCCCGGATCGCCGAGACGTAACCACCAGGACCTGCACCGAGCACCACGACGTCGAAGTCAGCCATGGCTGTCACCCTATCGGGACCACCCCGGCGGCCCCGCCCCCACGGTCCCGCTCCGTGGCCGGTCAGCCCGGAGCGAGCAACGGCACCGTCGCCGTGACCCGTCGTGACGAACCGTCGTCGCGGACCTCGGTGCGGCCCCCCAGGGCGTCGACCCGGCCGAGGGAGGCGGGGACACGCCCGTCGCCGGTGTCGCTCCGCCCCCCGGAGAGGACGAACTCGAGGTGTCCGGCGGTGCGCTCGAGGGTCAGGACGACGCCGGAGGACAGCGTCCGGAGCGCGTCCCGGCAGGCGAGGTAGACCGTGGTCTCGACGTCGGCGGGGAGCCGCTCACCCTCGGACACCGTGCCGGCGTCGAGGCGGATGTCGGCGGCGGTCTCGCGCGCGAGGGCCCGCAGCGCGGGGACGAGTCCGCGGTCGACGAGCAGCGGCGGCAGGACGGCGTGCGCCAGGGCCCGGACGTCGGCGGCCAGCTCCCGGCTGCGACCGGCGAGGTGCTCGTACTGCGCCTGCACCGCCGCACGGTTCGTCGCGGGCAGGGCGGGAAGCCCCGCCGTGAGCTCCTCCAGCCGCGGGCGCAGGTCTCGGGTGACCACCTGCCGCAGCGCGGCCCGCTCGTCGCGGGCGGCACCGGCGAGCAGGGCGCGCGACTGCTCGAGCTCGGCGTTCTGGCGGGTCAGGGCCTCGCCGAGGGCGTCGAGCCGCCCGACGGCCACGAGGTTGTGCAGGGCCGGCACGGCGAGGTCCACGACGTCACGGAGCAGCCGGTCGTCGGTCGGGCGTCCGGAGGAGTCGGCGACGACGAGTCGTCCGACCACCTGACCGTCGACGACGAGCTCCACCGCGGATCCGGCGGCGGCCGCGTGGTCCGGGTTCGGCGGGCGGCCCCAGGTGGCCTCCTGCGTCTCCAGGTCCGGTGGCGCGAGGGTCACGCGGGCCCCCTGGCCGCGGGTGGCGCTGGTGGCGGCCTGCGCGATGCGCGTGAGCACGGCGTCGGGGGTGGCCGTCGCGGCGAGGTCCGTCGCGAGGGCGCGCATCGTGTCGTAGCGGTCGGCCCGGGCCCCGTAGACCCACCGCTCGCTCCGCTCGAGCAGCCAGGTCCGGAGGGGGGCGAAGAGCCCGGCCGCGAGGGCGGCGGCTGCCAGGCCCACCGCGGTGGCAGCCGGCGAGCCCCCGACGACCGTGCCGGCGACCACGGCGAGCCCGGCGGCGTAGAGGGCGACCACCCCGATGGCGAGCGCGCCGTAGGTCAGCGCGCGGCTGACGACCCGGTCGACGTCGAAGAGCCGGTACCGCGTGATGGCCAGGCCCATGGCGACCGGGATCGAGAGCAGGGTGAGGCTGAAGATCGCGTTGCCGACGTACTCCCCGACGGGGCTCGTCGTCCGGTCGTCGAGGGCGGTCGTCACGAGCCCGAGGAGCACCTCGAGGCCGAAGAGGAGCCCGGCGAGCACGAGCCACGTGAGCTGCTGACGCTCCACCCCCGCGGCCCGGCGCCAGCGGACGACGAGCGAGGCCACGCCGACGCCCAGCAGCAGGATGCCGACGACGAAGGAGCCGACGCTGTCGAGCGGCTGGGCCCATCCGGGGACCGGGTCGAGCAGCGTCGCCGACGCCGCGAGCACCATCTGGAGGGCCACGATCCGCACGGCCCACCGCCAGCCCGGCGACACCGGTCGCCCGGTCGGGAACAGGAGCAGCGAGAGCGCCAGCAGCCCGAGGGTCGCGGCCGCCGTCAGCGCCGCGACGCCCTCGACCAGCGCCGTCCCGGGAAGGCGCATCGCGCCCAAGGGCGCGGCCAGGCCGCTGAGCCCCGCGACGAGGCTGATCGCGGCGAAGAGCCAGCCGACCGGGTGGCCCGGCACGCGTCCGAGGACCGCAGCACCGACGAGTCCGAAGGCGACCTGCACGGGCAGGAAGTAGAAGCGGGTGACGACCTCGTGCACGGCCCACAACCCGGGCCGGGCCAGGGCGAGGTAACCGGTCACGGCCACGACGACCGCGGCCAGGGCGAGGACGAGCCAGGTGACCACCGGGGCGACCCGGACCGTCGGACGGGCAGGTGTCGTCATGACGACTCCCCCGCCACCGCCGGCACGCTCCCCGTCACCGTCGTCCCGGACGGCCCGCTGCGGACCGCGAGGGCGCCTCCGAGCCGCTCGACCCGCGCGCGCATCCCTGGCAGGCCCGACCCGCTCGATGGTCCCGACCCGCTGGCAGCGGCGGTGGCGTCGAGGCCGGTGCCGTCGTCGGCGACGGAGAAGGACAGGACCTCCTCATCGAGCCGCAGCACCACCCGGACCGTCGCCGCCGCTCCGTGCCGGATGGCGTTCTGGACTGCCTCGAGGCACGCGTGGTAGGCCGCCGCCTCTGCGGCGGGGTCCGCGCGTCGGCCGTCGTCGTCGACGAGGACCTGCGCACCGAGCCCCGCGACGTCCTCGCGCAAGGCCGCGGCGAGCCCTCCGGCCGCGGTCAGCCACTCTCCCGGGTCCGAGGTGACGTTGTCGAGCGATGTCGCGAGCCGGCCGACGTCCTCCCGGACCTCCGCGTCGAGCGCGCGCAGGTCCTCGTCCGTCCCGCGCCCGCCGGCGAGGGCGACGGCGAGGCCGAGCTTGCCCGCGAGGACCGCTGCCCGCTGCTGGCACGAGTCGTGGATGTCGGCCGCCACGCGGCGGCGCTCGGCGGCGTGCGCCGCGACGACGCGGGCCCGGGACCGCCGCAGCTCTTCCTGCCGGGCCCGGGCCAGGTCGACCCGGC
Source organism: uncultured Actinomycetota bacterium (assembly GCA_963730165.1). GTDB lineage: Bacteria > Actinomycetota > Actinomycetes > Actinomycetales > Dermatophilaceae > DASSQJ01. The sequence goes on along the minus strand of CAVSQS010000003.1, from coordinate 220,209 downwards.
GGCGCAGGCCGGCCCGCAGCCGCACCGCGCCGGCCACCGGACCGGCTCCGGCGGCGATGTCGCGCACGAGCCGCTCCTCCGCCGGGCGGAGGCCGGTTCCCTCGGGAAGGCGGAGCGTCACCGAGCCCACGACGGCGGACTGGGAGCGCAGCGGCACCTCGAGGGCGACCGGTCCGACGGCCGTCCCGGCACCGCGCTCGACGACGAGGGCCTCGTCCACACCCAACCCGTCACCGGCGTCGACGCGGACCGTGACGTGCTCGGCCCCCGTCCCCTCGGCGACCACCTCGGCGACGCGCTGCAGGGTTCGCTCGGGATCGAGCCCACCCTGCAGCTCGGCGGCGAGCCCGTCGACGACGGTCCAGGGGTCGGGTTCCGCCCGTCCCGCCACCAGGGTCTCGGCGCGGCGGCGGACGGGCTCGAGGACGAGGACCGAGAGCACCGCCGCGGCGACGACGAGCCCCGTCGTCGACGCACCGGGTCCGAGCACGGCCCGACCGCCGAGGACGATGACCGCGAGCACGATCCACGCGGCGGCGACGGTGGCGAGCAGGACCACGACCCGGCCGCCCGAGGTGGGTCGTAGCCCACCGGCCGGCCGGTCCGTCGTGCGTAGACTCAGCGAGACCATGAGGCCAACATCCTCGCGCCGTCGCCGCGACCGGTCCACCGTGCCGTCCGCCGAAGGCCCGACCGTGCCAGCACGGAGCCCGCGCCGATGACCGTGCGCGTCGTCGTCGGGGAGGACGACTTCCTCGTCCGCCAGGGCGTCGAGCGGATCCTCGCGACGCAGGACGACATCGAGGTCGTCGGCACCGGGGGCGACCTCGACGCCGTGCTCGCCGCGGTCGAGTCGACCACACCGGACGTCGTCGTCACCGACGTCCGGATGCCGCCGACGATGCGGGACGAAGGCATCCGGCTCGCCGGGCACGTCGCCGAGGAGCACCCGGAGACAGGCGTCGTCGTGCTCAGCCAGTTCGACGAGCCCGAGTACGTCCTGGCCCTGCTGGAGGGAGGCTCGGCCCGCCGCGCCTACCTGCTCAAGGAGAAGATGTCCGACGTCGAGCAGCTCGCGGGCGCCGTCCGCGCCGTCGCCGGCGGCGGCTCCGTCATCGACCCCCAGGTCGTCGAGCGGCTCGTCGCCGCCCGGGCCGAGCCGGCCTCACCGGTTGCGACCCTCACCGACCGCGAGCGCGACGTGCTCGAGGACATGGCCCGCGGGATGAACAACGCCGCCATCGCCCAGGACCTCGGCATCGGGGTGCGCTCGGTCGAGAAGCACATCAACGCGATCTTCGCCAAGCTCGGGATCGCCGAGGAGGAGTCGGTCCACAAGCGCGTCCTCGCGGTCGTGACCTGGCTCAGCGAGGTCGGCTGACCGACCCTCCTCCACCGTGCCAGCACACCCCCGGCCCGAGGGGGTTCGCACGGTTCCCCCGGGCGCACGGCCTGCGGGAGCGTCGTGGGGTCGGACGACGTCCCCCGGAGGTGTCAGCGATGGCCACCGTCACCGAAGCCCCAGCCGCCCCGAGCCATCGGGAGCGCGTGGCGCTCGCGGTGGTCGCGGCGGCCCTGGTGTCGCTCCTCGCGGGGTACGTCGGCGGGCTGTCGGGCGCCACGACCGGGCCCTACCCCACGCAGCCCGGTGGGTCCGTCCCGGTCCGCGAGGGACCGGCGCCGCCCGTCCCGTCCCCGACCCCGGGCCCGCGGCCCGGCCTGTAGGACGACAGCCCGAGGAGGCTCACACGATGACCAGCACCCAGACCACGACGGCCACGACCGCATCCCAGGGCATCCCGCCCGCCGACCGACCGTGGGCCTTCGACGCGCGCGTGCGCTGGCTCGGCGGCCTCGGTGTCGCCGGAGCCGCGCTCTTCGGCGCCGCGGTCGTCGCCCTGCACTACCTCGAGCCCGGGATGACGCCCCACGACCACTTCGTCAGCGAGTACTCGATCACCGGGAGCGGTCCGCTGATGAAGGCGGCGTTCCTCCTCCTCGCCTCCGGCGTGCTCTGCCTCGGGCTCGGCCTCCGGGCGGCCTTCGCCCCGGGTCGCCGGGTCCGGTGGGGGTGGATCCTCCTGATGGTCGCGGCGGGCGGCTACGCGGCCGGCGCAGTGTTCGACACCGACCCCATCGAGTCCGTCGTCGCCGGAGCCGACCCGTCCTGGCACAGCATGCTCCACGACCTCTCCGGCATCGTGGCCTTCCTCGGGACCATCAGCGCCGCCTTCGTGCTGCGCGGCGTCTTCCGCCGCTCGGCGCCGTGGCAGCCCATGGCCGGGGTCGCCGGCCTCTTCGGGCTCGCCATCGCCGCCCTGCTCGTCCTCGTCCTCGCGAGCTCCGCAGAGGTGGTCGGGGTCTCCCAGCGAGCGTTCCTCGTCGTGCTGCTGCTGTGGTTCGCGGTCCTCGGCTCGTGGATGCGTCGGCGCACCGCCGACCCCGTGGACCCGGCGGCCAGCGCCGCCGACGGCGTCCGCGCCGCGAGCACACGGTCGTTGGCCGTCGTCGGGCTCGTCGGCGCCCTCGCCTTCCCCGTCACGGTGCTCACCGTGGCGCTCCTCGAGCCGGACCTGTCGACCTCGGCCGACTTCGTCAGCGACTACGCCCTGGGTCGGGGCGGGCTGCTGCTGACCGCGGGGTTCCTCGCCCTCGCGGCGGCCCACATCGCCCTCGGCCTGGGCCTGCGCCGCTCCCTGGCGCCCAGCCGGAGCCGGGCCTACGCGTCCTGGGCCCTCGTCGCGGTCGGCGTGGAGACGGTGCTGAGCGGGGTGTTCCCCTCGCTGCTGTGGACCGACCCCACGACCGGCGAGCCCGGGTGGCACCAGGTCGTGCACGAGACCGGCGGGTTGCTCTCGCTCCTCGTCGTCGTCAGCATCCTCGTCGTGCTCGGTGGGGCGTACCGGCGCGACCCCCGGTGGCGCCCCCTCGCCGGCATCCAGCGGATGTTCACGGCCGTCTTCGTCGTGGTCCTCGTCGTCTTCCTCGGCGCGCCGCAGGCGGAGATCGGCGTCGCCCAGCGTTCCTTCGTCGCGGTCGTCGTCACCTGGTTCGCGGTGACCACCCTGTACCTGCGCTGGGTCTCCCTCAGCCCCTGGGCCGAGCCCCACCCCGCCGCGCGTGTCGAGTCCCGGGTGGTCCGTGCACGGCGTCGGTGACCCTGCCCTCACGCTCCGTGAAGGTCGCGCAGGGCGAGGTGGACCGCCTTGGCGACCGGGGCGGCGCTGTCGCTGCCGTGGCCGCCCTGGCCGACGACGACCGCCACGACGTACTGCGGGTGGTCCGCGGGCGCGTAGGAGACGAACCACGACGTGTCGCGCTTCCCGACCGCCTCACCGGTCCCGGTCTTGCCGGCCACCGGCCAGTCACGCGGCATGGAGCGGAAGACCGACGCGCCGGTGCCGGAGGTGACGACCCCCCGCAGCGCACCCCGCAGGTAGCGGTCCAGGGCTGGGCCGAGGGGCGCCCTGCGTCGCGGACCCGCCGGAAGGGGCTCCTTCTCCCCCGACGCCGGGTCGACGACCTCGGCGCCGACCCTGGGCGTCACCACGGTGCCGCCGTTCCCGATCGCCGCGTACATCACCGCCATCTGGAGGGGCGTGGCGAGCACGTCGCCCTGGCCGATCGCGAAGTTCGCGGCGTCGCCCGCCCGAAGCTGCCACCCGGAGGCGCAGTTCTCCGTCGCGACCTCCCTGAGGTACGTGCGCTGCTCCTTGTCCTTGACCTCGGGGTAGCCCCGCTTCGCGCGGGAGCACAGCGCGTCGCGGGTCGACTCCCAGGTCTGCCGCTTCCACTCCCGGTCGGGCACGCGTCCGGGGTTCTCGCCGGGCAGGTCGATGCCCGTGGCCCGGCCGAGCCCGAAACCCTTCGCCGCGTCCGCGAACGGGTCGGGGGCGCGGGTGCGCGCCGTGACCCCGCCACCGGCCCGCCACGCGTCGTAGGCGAGCCGGTAGAACACGGTGTCGCACGAGATCTCGACGGCCCGGCGCAGGCTGATCAGCCCTCGCGAGCTCGTCTCGTAGTTGTGGAACGCGCGGTCCCCGACCATCGTGACGGCCGGGCAGTCGTACCGGCCCTCGACGGAGTTCCCGGCCCGGACCGCCCCGACGACCGAGGAGGGCTTGAGGGTGCTCGCCGGGGCGAACCCGACAGCCGTCGCCCGGGAGAGCAGCGGGGTGCCCGCGCGGGGGTCGGTGAGGGCGGCGTAGTCCTCGGCCGAGATGCCCCCCGTCCAGACGTTCGGGTCGTAGCCGGGGGCGCTGGCGAGGGCGAGGACTGCTCCCGTGCGGGCATCGAGGACGACGACGGCGCCGGAGTCCGCCGGCCACTTCTCCTTGGTGCGCCGCGCGAGGCGCATCTGGGTCACGAGCGCCTTCTCGGCGGCCGCCTGGACGCCGGCGTCGAGGGAGGTGACCAGGTCGCGGCCCGGCACCGCGTCGGTGCGGCTGACGACCCCGGTGACCAGTCCGCGGGCGTCGACCGACACCACCGTCCGGCCCGGGGCCCCCCGGAGCACCTCGTCGTACTGCAGCTCCAGACCGGCGCGTCCGACGAGGTCGTCGGCGACGAGCGTCGCGGACGAGGCCACCTCGTCCTCGGTCACCTGGCCGAGGTAACCGATGACGTGGGCCGCGCCGGCACCCTCCGGGCGGGGGTAGACCCGCACCGGGCGCGAGCCCACTGCGATGCCCGGGAAGCGGTCGGGCTGCTCGACCAGGGTGAGGGCCTTCGTCGGGTCGACGTCCTCCGCGAGGGGCACCGGGACCTGAGGGGAGCCTGCCCAGCAGGCCGGCGCGGCGGGGGCACCGTCCTCCCCGCAGAGCCAGGTCCGGGCGAGGAGGTCATCGGCGGGCAGGCCGAGCACCTCGGCGACCGCGCGCACCTCCGCGGCGGCGCGGTCCGGGCTGTCGACCACCACCCGACGCTCGATCGTGACGACCGTCGCGCTGCGGTTGTCGGCGAGTGGTCGGCCCCGGCGGTCGAGGATGCGCCCACGCAGGGCCGGGACGGTGATGGTGCGGGTGTCGAGGGCACCAGCCACGGGCTCGAAGTCCGTGACGCCGACGAGCTGCACCTGGCCGAGTCGCCCGAGGAGGCCGGCGAAGGCCAGTGCGACGACGAGGGCGAGGGCGAGCAGCCGGCCGTGGTGGGCCGTGGGCGGTCTCATCCGAACCGCCGTCGGAGGACGGCCCGCTCGGCCCGGACGACGAGCGGGACGAGCACCGCGGCGAGGGTGGCGGTGACGAGGCACCGCAGGCCGACGAGAGCGAGGTCCACGGGCGCGGAGACGACCAGGGCGCGCAGCGCTCCGACCCCCCCGACGACCAGGGAGGACGCCAGGGCCACCGCGGCGACGCGGGCGGCGGTGACCGGCCCCTCGGCGTGGAAGCGGCCGGCGAGCAGGCCGGCGGCGGCGTAGACGAGGGCCTGTGTGCCGAGGACCGACGACCCCGGAGGAACGAGGTCGAGCAGCCACCCACCGGCGAGGCCCGCGAGCGCACCGGCCACCGGGCCGCGCAGCAGCGCCCATCCCACGACGAGGACGAGCACGAGGTCGGGAACGGGGGCGACGTGGCGGGCGGCGAGGGCGACGACGAGCACGACCGCGGCGACGAGGGCGGCGGCGCGCACGAGCGGTGCCAGCCGCGTCATCCGGCATCACCGGACGGGGTGACGGCCGGACGGGGGGCGCTGCGCGCCGGGTCGAGGACGACGGCGACGACGTCGAGCGATGTCGTATCGACGGCCGGGGTGACCGTACCGCTCTCGACGAGCCGTCCCGCGGAGCGCTCGACCGCCTGCACCCGACCCACCCGGACCCCGGCGACGAAGGGCCGGCCGCCGATGCTGCCGAGGGTCGTGACGAGGTCTCCCCGCGACATCGTCCCTCGCTCGACGAGGGCGAGGGACAGGCTCCCCGGCCGGGGGGCCGCCGTCCCCGGAGCCGCCGAGCCCGCGGCCTCGCCGAGGACGCCGCGCGCACCCACGCGCACGCCGACCGCGAGGTCCGGGGCTCCGACGAGGAGAACGTCGCTCGTCCACGGCGCGACGCTGACGACACGGCCGACGAGACCTTCGGCCGCCACGACGGTGCGGTCGACCTCGACCCCGTCGCGTGAGCCGGCGTCGATCGTCACGCGCTCGGGCCCGGACGGTCCCGACGGCCCCACGGCGACGACGCGGGCGAGGACGAGCGGGCGTCCGGCGAGCGTGGAGTCGGCGAGGAGGGCGGCCGCGGCGGTGGACTCCGACAAGCGGCGCCTCGCGGCGGCCAGCTCGGCCTCGGTCCGGGTCTGCGCGGCCCGCAGCCGCGAGACCTCGTCCTCGCGCGGTCCGACGACGCGCTCGAGCGGACCGAGCGCGGCGGCCGCCGTGCCACGAACCCGCGTGAGGTCGACGACACCGGAGAGGTCGAGCAGGAGGGCCAGGGCGGTGAGGACCACCGCCCCGAGGACGAGCCGCCGGGTCATGCCCGCCGGTTGTCGACGAGGACGCGCGAGAGGGTGGCGAACTCCTCGACGCAACGTCCGGCACCGCGGGCGACGGCGTGCAGCGGCTCCTCCGCCGCCCGGACCGGTACCCCGAGCTCGTGGCTGAGCCGCTCGTCGAGGCCGCGCAGCAGCGCGCCGCCGCCGGTCAGCGCGATTCCCCGGTCGACGACGTCACCGGCGAGCTCGGGCGGGCAGACGTCGAGGACCGTCCGGACGAGCTCGACGATGTTCGCCACGGGGGTCTCGATCGCCCGGCGGAGCTCGGCCGAGCCGATCGTCACCGTCTTGGGCAGGCCGGTGACCAGGTCACGTCCGCGCACCCGCTCCGCGAGCTCCTCCGCGAGCGGAAAGGCGGAGCCGGCGCCGATCTTGAGCCGCTCGGCGCTGCTCTCACCGAGGAGGAGGCCGTACTCGGTCTTGACGTGCGCGAGGATCGCCTCGTCGATCTCGTCGCCACCGATGCGGACCGTGCGCGAGGTCACGACACCCCCGTGGCTGAGCACCGCCACGTCGGTCGTGCCGCCGCCGACGTCGACGACCATCGAGGCCTCGGTCTCCTCCACCGGCAGCCCCGCGCCGATCGCCGCGGCCATGGTCTCCTCGATGACGTAGACGCGGCGCGCGCCCGAGCGCAGGGTGGCGTCCTCGAGGGCCCGGCGCTCCACGCTCGTGATGTCGCTGGGCACGCAGACGACGACGCGCGGCCGGACCACACGCGAGGGCGAGACCCGGTCGACGAACCAGCGGATCATCCGCTCGGTGACGTCGGCGTCGGAGATGACGCCGTCGCGCAGCGGCCGGACCGCGCGCACCGACTCCGGAGTGCGCCCGAGCATCTCCTTCGCCCGCGAGCCGGCGGCGACGAGCTGGCCGGTGCCGGCGCGCACCGCGACGACGGAGGGCTCGTCGAGGACCACGCCTCGGCCGCGCTCGTAGACGACGGTGTTGGCCGTGCCGAGGTCGATCGCGAGGTCACGACCCCTCAGCCAGCCGAGCCACCACCGACGCATGCCCCGAGGCTAGGTCGGGCTCGTCGGAGGGCCGGGGAGGCAACGCCGACGACTCGGGGACACATCGAGCCCGGTAGTGACCGATGTGACGGATGGGACAGACGGGACCCCTGGGGCCACCTCATCCCACTGGCGCCGCGGCCCACGACGCCGTAGGTGCCGCGATCACGACCACTACTGCGGCGTGGCCGGCCTCACACCGCGGGGGGCAGGGTCGCGGTCAGAGCTCGGGGAACCAGATGCCGATCTCGCGTGCCGCGGACTCCGGCGAGTCCGAGCCGTGGACGATGTTCTTCTGCACCTTCTCGCCCCAGTCGCGGCCGAGGTCGCCGCGGATGCTGCCCGGCGCCGCCGCCGTCGGGTCGGTGGCGCCGGCGAGCGCCCGGAAGCCCTCGATGCAGCGCTCCCCCTCGATGACGACCGCGGCCACCGGACCCGACGACATGAAGTCCACGAGCGGCTCGAAGAACGGCTTGCCCTCGTGCTCGGCGTAGTGCCGGTGGAGCATGTCGGTGTCGGCCGTCAGCACCCGCAGCGCGACGAGCCGGTACCCCTTGGCCTCGATGCGCCGCAGCACCTCACCGGTGAGGCCGCGGGCGAAGCCGTCGGGCTTGACGAGGACGAGCGAGCGTTCGGTGGTCACCGCTCCACCCTAGTCGGCGGCCGCCGGCTGCCCCGCCCCGGCCGCGGCCTCCCGCTCCTCGACGAGCCGGTCGACCTTGCGGCCCTGGACGAGCAGGAGCACCCACAGCGCGGTGAAGACCACCGCGACGCCGAGCATCACCGGGACGACGACGCCGCTGACCCAGGTGAGCACCTGGACGAGCCAGCCGACGGTGATGCCGACGGGCCCGCGCATGAGGCCGGCACCGACGAGGGCGAGCACGGCGAGGCCCATGCCGATCCACAGGAGGTTCCGACCGTCGTCGGGACGGCCGTCGGCGATCGCGTTCGCCCGGGCCACGAGGGCGAAGAACGAGAGGATGACCGCCTGGCCGAGCAGAGCGATCGCGAGCAGCCGGTAGGTGAACCTCCCCTGTCGCCCGACGACGAGCGACGCGCTCACGTGGGCTCCCCCGTCGTCTTCCACCGGCGGGTCTCGACGGCCGCCTTCGCCTCCTTCAGCCCGGCCCCCGTCGCCGCGCGGTAGTGCTCGATGGCGCGGAGCAGCTCACCGCGGGAGAGCGCGGCGTCGATGGTGTCGCGGACCGCCGGAGAGAGGTCCTCCACGGGGGTGAAGCGCACGCCGGTGCTCCCCTGCGCAGCCCGGTACGACGTGACCACCCACCACACGACGGCGGCGGCCGCGAGGAGGAGGACGATCTTGAACAGCGGGCTCATGTCCCAAGCCTAAGCGTGGCCAGATGCAGCCGGTGGGCCCGGACGCCGTGCCGAACGCGAGCAGCGCCGCGGCTCGCCGCCCGGGCCGCGGCCGGCGACCCACTCGACCGACGTCAGGGTCCGACACCGCCGTCCGGGGATCTGGCAGGTGCACCGTGCCGCCGTTCCGGTCCCTCCGGGACCACGAGCCGGGTTGGTCTGAGACGCTGTCGTCCGTGCCGAGCTGGATGCGGCGCACCGCCGCCGAGGACCACGACCTGGTCGCGCGTCCCTCCGACGTCTTCGTGCTCGAGCGGCTGCTCAACCTGCTCTCCCTCGTCTACCTCGCCCGCGCCTGGCTCGCCGGGTGGCAGGCGCGGGACACGGTGCACGGGGCCCTGGGGCTCGCCGCCGTCATCGTCTTCACTGCGCTCTACGTGTGGCACCTCGTCGCGAGCCGTCCGCTGCGCCTGGCGTGGATCGAGGGCTACGACGGCCCGCGCGCGCCGTGGCCGGTCCTGCTGCGCTACGCCGGCCTCGTCGCCCTCACCGTCCTGGCCACCGTCCTGCTCGGCCAGTCCGGGGCGGTCACCTGGGTCTTCCTCGCGATGTCGGGGCTGTGGACCTTCCGCGGCGCACTGCCCTACGGCATCGCGGCCGGTCTCATCGGCCTCTACGAGGTCCTCGCCCGGCGGCTGGAGACGTGGCAGCGCGACGACAGCCTCGGCATCGCCCTGGGCCTTGCCGTCCTCGCCGTGACCGGGCTGATGCTCGCCACCCGCCGCTCCAGCGACCTCGCCGCGGCGCGCCGCGAGAACGCCAGGCTCGCCGTCGAGGAGGAGCGCAACCGGGTGGCCCGCGACGTGCACGACATCCTCGGCCACTCGCTCACGGTCATCACGGTCAAGGCGGAGCTCGCGGCGCGCCTGCTGGAGATCGACCCGGAACGGGCCCGGGCCGAGGTCGAGCAGGTCGAGGCTCTGGCCCGGGAGGCGCTGGCCGACGTCCGCGGTGCCGTCGAGGGCTTCCGGGAGATCTCGCTCTCCGGCGAGCTCGCCCGGGCCCGGGAGGCCCTGACCGCCGCCGGGATCGAGGCGCGGCTCCCGCGGCGGGTCGACACCGTCGACCCCGGGCTGCGCGAGCTGTACGCGTGGGCGGTCCGCGAAGGGGTCACCAACGTCATCCGGCACAGCGGGGCCCGGGTCTGCTCGGTGACCATCGACGAGGACGGCCTGCGGCTCCGGGACGACGGTCGGGTGGCCGCCCCCGCGCCCGGCGCGCGACCCGCCGGGCACGGGCTGCAAGGGCTGGCCGAGCGCGCCCACGCCGCCGGGGCCACCCTGAGCGCGCGTCGTCTCGAGCCGAGCGGCTTCGAGCTCGTCCTCGCGGCAGCACCTGGAGAGGTGAACGGCTCGTGAGCATCCGGCTCGTCCTCGCCGACGACCAGGCCCTCGTGCGCGGGGCCCTGGCCGCGCTCCTCGACCTGGAGCCGGACCTCGAGGTCGTGGGGCAGGCGGAGGACGGCGAGCAGCTCCTGCGGGTCGTCGACGTCACCGCGCCCGACGTCGTGCTCGTCGACGTCGAGATGCCCGGGACCGACGGCATCGAGGCCACCCGCGTGCTGCGCGAACGACACCCCTCCGCGCGTGTCCTCGTCGTCACGACCTTCGGCCGGCCCGGGTACCTGCGCCGTGCTTTGCGGGCCGGGGCGTCCGGCTTCGTCGTCAAGGACACCCCCGCGCACGCGCTCGCCGACGCGGTGCGGCGGGTCCACGCCGGGCTGCGCGTCGTCGACCCGGCACTCGCGGCCGACTCGGCAGTGCTCGGTGACTCGCCGCTGACCGTGCGCGAGACCGAGGTGCTCCGGGCGGCGGCCACCGGGGCCACCGTCGCGCAGCTCGCGGCGACGCTGGGCCTCTCGGAGGGCACGGTGCGCAACCACCTCAGCTCGGTCATCGGCAAGACCACCGCCCGCAACCGCGCCGACGCGGTGCGGATCGCCCTCGAGGCCGGCTGGCTCTGACGCGCCCACCCGGGCTCAGGTGTCGGTGACCCCGAGGAGCATCCGCACGTCGGCCGCGGTGACGACCGACCCGGTCACGAGCACTCCCGATCCCACCCCCGCCTCGTCCGCGAGCCCCGCGGCGCGGTCGAGGGCCTCCGGGAGGTCCTCGACCACCGTGACCCGGTGCTCGCCGAAGACGTCGGCGGCGATCCCGCCCAGCTCGCGCGGCGACATCGAGCGCGGCGAGCTGTTGCGCGTCACGACGACTTCGTCGAGTGCCGGCTCGAGGGCCTCCATCATCTCGGCAGCCTCCTTGTCCCGCATCACCGCGACGACGCCGACGAGCTTGACGAAGGCGAACGCGTCCGAGAGCGCCTCGCGCAGGGCTCGCGCGCCGGCGGGGTTGTGGGCGGCGTCGACGACCACCGTCGGGCTGCGGCGCACCACCTCGAGACGACCGGGCGACTCGGCGGCCGCGAGGCCGGCGCGCAGCACGTCGAGGTCGAGCGCCCGCTCTCCGCCGCCGAGGAACGCCTCGACGGCAGCCACGGCGACGGCCGCGTTCTGCGCCTGGTGGCCACCGTGCAGCGGGAGGAACAGGTCGGGATAGTCACCGGCGAGACCGCGCAGCGACAGCTGTTGGCCCCCGACCGCCACGTCACGAGCCGTGACACCGAAGTCGTTGGCCTCGAACACGATCCGAGCGCCCACCTGCTCCGCGCGCTCGAGGAGCACCTCGGCGGCGTCACGATCGGGCTGGACGCCGCTCACGGCGATGGCGTCGGGCTTGATGATGCCGGCCTTCTCCTCGGCGATCTCCTCCGGCGAGGAGCCGAGGAACCGCTGGTGGTCGACGTCGATCGGCGTGATGACCGAGACCGCCGCGTCGACGACGTTCGTCGCGTCCCAGGCACCGCCCATCCCCACCTCGACGACGGCCACGTCGACCGGCACGTCGGCGAATGCTGCGTACGCGACGGCGACGAGCACCTCGAAGTACGTCATCGCCGGCCCGCCAGCGGTGATCGACTGCGCGTCGACCATCTCGACGAAGGGGATGACCTCGTCGTACGCCGCGAGGAAGCGGTCGGCCTCGATGGGGCGTCCGCCGACGGCGATCCGCTCGAGCATCGAGTGCAGGTGCGGGCTGGTGAACCGACCCGTGGTCAGCCCCAGCTCCCGCAGCACCGACTCGATGATGTGGGCCGTGCTCGTCTTGCCGTTCGTCCCGGTGACGTGGATGACCGGGAAGGAGCGCTGGGGGTCACCGAGCAGCTCCATCACCGCCCGGATCCGGTCGAGGGAGGGCTGGAGGTCGTGCTCGGGGGCGCGGGAGAGGATCGACTCCTCGACCTGCCGCATCCGCGTGCGGACCTCCAGCCGACGGGCGGCCTCGCGCTGGTTGGCGTCGGGTGCAGGGCTCACCGGGCCATTGTCCACGCCGGCCGGGCATCCCCCGACCGCGGGCACGGCGCGGTACTCACGTGCGCTGGTACACCACGTGCCGACCGACGACGCGGTAACCGAGGGCGTCGTTCACCGCGAGCATGTGCTGGTTCGACTCGGCGTTCCACGTGTCGACGTGGACCAGGAGGGGCCGCTCCTCGCGCAGCCAGAGGTTCATCTCCGTCTTGAGCAGCAGGCCGAGCCGGCGTCCGCGGTGGGCGGGAGCGACCGCGGTGTCGTGCTGGTCGCCGAGCCAGGGCCGTTCGCCGTCGACGGCGAGCACGGTGTGCCCGGCGAGCTCGCCGGTCCTCCGGTGCCGTGCGAGGACCCGGTGCAGGACGTCCCCGCGGGCCTCCTGCACGCGCTCGTAGGAGGCGATCCGCTCCGGCGGGTACACCTCGTCCTCCCAGACCAGGTCGTCGGTGGGGGCATCGTTGATCGCCGCCGTGAGCGCGGCCAGCGCCGGCAGCTCGGTCGCCGGAGACCGTCCGACCCGGCGGACCAGCTCGTAGTCGCCCGCTCCCAGGAGGGCTTCGGCGTGGAGGGCCTCGATGCGCGCCCAGTCCACGGCGGCGAGCACCTGCCGGCGCCGCGCGTCCCTGCCGCGGGCCTCGAACCCGTGGGCGGCCACGAAGGATTCGGCGGGGGACCCGACCCATCCGATGGTTCCGACCACGCTCCGGCCGAGGTCGCGGACGTGGCGCTCGATCACGCCGAGCATCATCGTGCCGAACCCGCGGCGGCGACGGTCCGGCCGGACCAGGACCCCGAGCCACGCGGCGTCGAGGTTGTCGTGGTCGCTCGCCGAGGCCCAGCCGGCGGCCACCGGCTCCCCGTCGACGCACCCGAGGAAGGGGGTGTCGGGCTCACCGTCCCAGCCGAACCGGAAGTCCCCCTCGGCGCGGTGCACGGTCAGCGGCGGCTGCCACGGGGCGTCGAGGGCCTCGGCGGCGTTGTGGACCTCCACCCAGGCCGCGACCGTCTCACGGTCGTCGGCGTCGACGCGGTGGACGTCCATGCGTCCACCGTCTCGCGTCGCCCTGCCCCGTCGCCACCGGATTCTCCGCGGCGCGCAGGTCGCACGTCCGGCGCTCAGGCGCGGGTGACGCGCACCCGGGCCGTGTGTCCCGCGCCGACCGACACGGTCGCCACGACCTCGTCCGGGCCGCCGTCGAGCTCGACGACCTCGGTGGCGAGCGTCTCACCGGCCACGAGACCCCGGTGGGCTCCGAGGGCGTCGAGCACGTCCGGGTCGCCGCCCACCTCGAGGACGATCCGGTCCGACACCTCGAGACCCGCGTCCTTGCGGGCCTGCTGGACCGCCCGCACGAGGTCCCGGGCCAGGCCCTCGCGCTCGAGCTCGGGGGTGGTGGCCGTGTCGAGCACGACGAACCCACCGCCGGTCAGCATCGCGGTGGCGTGGGACCCACCGTCGACCTCGTCGACCACCGTCTCCAGCGTGTACTCGCCCTCGAGCAGCGGGTGGCCCCCGGAGATCACGCTCCCGTCCTCGGCCACCGCCCAGTCACCGGTCTTCGACCCCCGGATCGCTGTCTGCACCTCACGACCGAGACGGGGTCCGGCGGCCCGGGCGTTGACGCTGAGCCGCTGGGTGATGCCGAAGTCGGACTGGTGGGCCTGCGCGACGTCGAGCACGGTCACCTGCTTGACGTTCAGCTCGTCCGCGACGATGGACGCGAACGGCCGCAGCCCCTCGGGGTCGGCGGTGACGACGGTGAGCTCGGTGAGCGGGAGCCGCACGCGCAGCCCCTCCCCCTTGCGCAGCGACGACCCGGCGGAGCACACCGCGCGGACCTGGTCCATCGCGGCGACGAGCCCGTCGTCGGCGGGCAGGTCCTCGGGCGAGGGCCAGTCGGCGAGGTGCACCGAGCGGCCGCCGGTCAGGCCGCGCCAGATCTCCTCGGTGACGAGCGGGAGGAGCGGGGCGCAGACACGGGTCAGCACCTCGAGCGCGGTGTACAGGGTGTCGAATGCGGCCCCCGACGCCACTCCACCGTCGGAACCGGTGTCCCAGAACCGCTCCCGCGAACGCCGGATGTACCAGTTGGTGAGCACGTCGACGAACCCGCGGACGGACTCGCCGGCCCCGGGGATGTCGTAGGCGTCCATCTGCTCGGTGACCGTGACGACGAGGTCGCGCAGCTTGGCGAGCAGGTAGCGGTCGAGCGGGTCGGTGGACGCCGTCGACCACGTGGCGTCGTGGCCGGCACCTCCGTTCGCGGCGTTGGCGTACAGGCTGAAGAAGTACCAGCTGTTCCACAGCGGGATGATGACCTGCCGGACCCCTTCGCGGATGCCCTCCTCGGTGACGACGAGGTTGCCGCCTCGCAGGATCGGGCTCGACATGAGGAACCAACGCATCGCGTCGGCACCGTCACGGTCGAAGACCTCCGTGACGTCGGGGTAGTTGCGCAGCGACTTCGACATCTTCTGCCCGTCGTTGCCGAGGACGATGCCGTGGCTCACGCACGAGCTGAACGCCGGCCGGTCGAAGAGCGCGGTCGCGAGGATGTGCAGGGTGTAGAACCAGCCCCGCGTCTGGCCGATGTACTCGACGATGAAGTCACCCGGGAAGTGGTGCTCGAACCAGTCGTGGTTCTCGAACGGGTAGTGCACCTGGGCGAAGCTCATCGAGCCGGAGTCGAACCAGACGTCGAGGACGTCCTCGACCCGGCGCATCGTCGAGTTGCCCGTCGGGTCGTCCGGGTTGGGCCGGGTGAGGTGGTCGACGAACGGCCGGTGGAGGTCGGGCTCCCCCTTCTCGTTGCGCGGGAGGCGCCCGAAGTCCCTCTCGATCTCCTCGAACGAGCCGTAGACATCGATCCGCGGGTACTCGGGGTCGTCGGACTTCCACACCGGGATCGGGCTGCCCCAGAAGCGGTTCCGCGAGATCGACCAGTCGCGCGCGTTCTCGAGCCACTTCCCGAACTGGCCGTCCTTGACGTGCTCGGGCACCCAGGTGATCTGCTGGTTCAGCTCGACCATCCGGTCCTTGAACCGGGTCACCTCGACGAACCACGACGACACGGCCATGTAGATGAGCGGCTCCCGGCACCGCCAGCAGTGCGGGTAGCTGTGGTCGTAGGTCTCGCGGCGCACCAGCACGGTGCCCTCCGAGACCGACCCCTTGTCGCCCTCGCCGCGCGTCGCCGCCTTGAGGTGGTCGATGACCAGGGGGTTGGCCTCGAAGACGTGCAGGCCCTCGTAGTCGGCGACGGGGAAGGTGAAGCGGCCGTCGGCCCCCACCGGGACGACCGGGCGGATGTCGTACCGGTCGGTGAGCTGCTTGTCCTCCTCACCGAAGGCGGGGGCGATGTGGACGATGCCCGTGCCGTCCTCGGTCGTCACGTAGTCGGCGGACAGCACGACGTGCGAGTTCGGGTGCCCGACGTAGTACGAGAACGGCGGGGTGTAGCGGCGCCCGACGAGCTCGGATCCCTTCATCCGGGCGACGACGTGGTCCGCCGCGTCCGCACCGAGCTCGCGGGCGTAGGCCGCCAGCCGCGCCTCGGCCACGACGTAGCGCTCGGTGCTGCCGGTGGGGCCGTCCGACTCGACGACGACGTAGTCGATGTCCTCACGCACCGCCATCGCGAGGTTGCTCGGCAGGGTCCACGGGGTCGTCGTCCAGACCAGCGCGAGCTCACCCGACTTCAGCCGGTAGCCGACCGTGACGGCCGGGTCCTGGCGGTTGCGGTAGACCTCCTCGTCCATGCGCAGCTCGTGGTTGGAGAGCGGGGTCTGGTCGTTCCAGCAGTACGGCAGGCAGCGGAAGCCCTCGTAGACCAGGCCCTTGTCGTGGAGGGTCTTGAACGCCCAGAGGACCGACTCCATGAACGTGCTGTTGAGGGTCTTGTAGTCGTTGTCGAAGTCGACCCAGCGAGCCTGACGGGTCACGTAGTCGCGCCACTCGTCGGTGTACTTCATCACCGAGTCACGGCACTTGGCGTTGAAGGTCTCGATCCCCAGCTCGAGGATCTCCTCCTTGGTCTTGATGCCGAGCTGGCTCATCGCCTCCAGCTCGGCCGGCAGACCGTGGGTGTCCCACCCGAAGCGGCGGTCGACGCGGCGCCCGCGCATCGTCTCGTAGCGGGGGACGACGTCCTTGACGTAGCCGGTCAGCAGGTGCCCGTAGTGCGGGAGCCCGTTCGCGAAGGGTGGTCCGTCGTAGAAGACGAACTCGTTCGCGCCGTGCTCCCCCTCCGGCCGGTCCTCGATCGAGGCCCGGAAGGTGTCGTCGGCCGCCCAGTGCGCGAGAACGGCCTCCTCGATCTGCGGGAAGCGCGGGCTCGCGGGGACACCGAACGCCGCGCCGGCGTGCTCACCGGTCGTGGACACCTTCGGGTAGGTCATCTCGGGCTCTCCTGCGGGTCGTCGACTCGTGTCCACGAGGACGACGGCTCCCGGCCCGTGGCCGGGGCACCACCGCGGTACCACCTCGCTTGCCGCCCGGGGGCGACCGCTCTTGCACCAGGTCGTGACGTGACCCCGACGTCCGGTTCTAGTGAGGAGGCCGCGGCATCCCGTTCTTCCGGAGGCTCGCCGCTGATGACGGCTCGAGCGCCTGTGGTGACGATGATAACGGCGTCCGGCACGTGGTTCCGACCGAGTTCCCGAGGGAGTAGAGTCGCCGCGTCGCCCGAGAGGGCGGCTCCACACGCACCTGTCGGGGGAAGCCGGTCGGAGTCCGGCACTGTCCCGCAGCCGTGGGCCACCTGCAACCGGGTGGCAAGTCGGAATGCCCGACGGGTGCGAGCGGCTCCACCACACCGTCGAGGAACGCGGGACGGAGCCCGAGTGCGCCGGGCTCCCCGGCGGTTCGGGACCACCTTCGTCGCGAACCGCTGAGAGGGACCCATGTCCGCCACCCGTTCGGGGCTGTTCGCCCGGACCACCACCGGGCTGGTCGTCGGCCTCGCGCTGGCCACGGGTCCGGTGACCACTGCCCTGGGGGCCACCCCCGACCCGTCGACCACCACGACCACGCCGAGCACCGCCACCACCCCGGCACCGACGACCACGACCACACCGAGCGCGAGCCCGTCCTCGACGCCGTCGGCCGCCACGACGAGCCCCGCTCCGAGCACCTCCGCACCTGGCGCGCCGGACACCTTGGCGCCCGCGGCCCCGCTCCTGGCGCCGGGCGACCCGGAGGCCCTGGCTGCCGCGGACTTCATCGCGCGCACGCTCGCCGAGTTCGGCGACCACTACGTCTATCCCGACGCGTCCGGGGGCCTGGACCCGGCGAACTACCCCGACTACGGGAACACCATCGACGGGATCCTCGCCCTCGCCGCCACGGGGTCGCAGCCCGCCCAGCTCCAGGCCACGCTCGAGGACCTGACGGCTCACGTCGGCGACTACACGGGCGCGGCCTGGGGCGAGCTCTACGTCGGCTCGACGGCCAAGAGCGTCATCGGGCTCGTGGCCGGCGGCCGGGACCCCCGCGCCGTCGGTGGCGCCGACCTCGTCGCCGACCTGCGCGGACTCGAGACCGCGGCCGGACGGTTCAGCGACGCCGCCGCCGGCGACTACACGATCACCATCACCCAGGCTCTTGCCGTCCTCGCCCTGGCACGGGCCGGGGAGCCGGTCTCCAGCCGTTCGGTGCAGTTCCTGCTCGACCAGCAGTGCGCGGACGGCGGCTTCCGCAGCGACCTGGGCGGTACCTCCTGCACGACCGACCCCGACGCGACCGCCTTCGCCGCACAGGCGCTCCTCGCGGTCTCCGGCGCGCTCGTGTGCTGGGGAGACGTGGAGGGCACCCGCTCCGGGGCCGCTGCGGGGGCCGCCGCGGCGCTCGACCTCCTCGCGTCACGGCAGGGCGCCGACGGATCGGTGGCGAGCAGTGACGGCATCCCCAACGCCAACACCACCGCGGTGAGCGCCCAGGCGTTCCTCGCCGGTGGCCGGCCGGCTGCCGCGGCGAGCGCCGCCCGTTTCCTCGCCTCGCTCCAGTACGGCGCCGGTGCGCCGCCCGCGCTCGCCGGCGGCATCGCGTTCAGTGACGCGACCCGCTCGACCACGACGCCCACCGACTCCGACCTCAGGGCCACGTCCCAGTCCGCGCTCGCCCTCGCCGGAGGCTCCCTCCTCGACGTCCTCGCCCCCGGGGCCGAGGCGCCCCTGCCCCCGGAGGTCTGCCCGGCCGAGCCCTCGTGGTCGACCTCGCCACCGGCGACGACGTCTGCTCCGCCCGTCCCGACGAGCACGGGGCCCGCCACTGCTGGGGCCACGGCAGGGTCCGGGGCCGCGCCGTCGACGCCCGCGAGGGCCCCGGCACCCGCCTCCGGCACCGGCAGCCTGGCCCAGACCGGGTCCGACCTCGTCGTGCTGGTCCTCGCCGGGCTCACCCTCCTCGTCATCGGCGCCGCCGCGGTGTGGGGATCACGGCGCCGGGGGGCGCACGCCTGATGCGCCGGCTCCTCCCGCGGGTCACCGGCCTCGCCGCGGCGGCGGGGCTGGCAGTCGCCGGGCTGGCTGTCACCGCCGGGCCCGCCGCGGCCTCGGCGTGCGCGGGGTCGACCGGGGTCACCGTCGTCGTCGACACGGGCACGTCGGTGAGCACGCGGTGCGCGTCCGGCCCGTCGGGGAGCGCGCTGACCGCCCTCGCGGCCGTCGCCTCGGTCGAGCAGGTCCAGACCCAACCGGGGTTCGTGTGCCGGATCGACGGGTTCCCGGCGTCGGACCCGTGCGTGCGGACGCCGCCGGCCACCGCCTACTGGGCCTTCTTCCACGCCGAGCGGGGCGGCTCGTGGACCTACAGCAGCCAGGGCGCGGGCAGCTACGCCCCGGCAGCGGGCAGCGTCATCGGCTTCGCCTTCGGCGCCGGCTCGGCTCCCCGCACGGCGCCACCTGCCCCGGCATCGACGTCCACCCCGGCGACGACCACGGCCGCGCGCTCGCCCACGCCCACCACCCGGTCGACGAACCGCCCCGCCCCGACCACGGACCGCACGAGCGGCGGCGTCGCGGCCACGCCCCCCGCCTCCACACCGAGCCGCACGGTCACCGCGACACCGAGCCCGACGACCTCGCCCGCGCCGACCGCCACGGCGCCACCGACCCCCTCGGGGGGCCCCTCCCCGGTCGAGGGCGCGCTCGCCTCCGAGCCGCAGGCGTCGTCATCGGGCGGCGTCGGCACCCTCGTGGTCGCGGGCGCGCTCCTCGTGCTCGTCGGTGGACTGGCCGCCTGGATCGCCCGCAGGCGCAGGTCGGCCGGGTGAGCAGCCGGTGAGCCAGCCCGTCCCCCGCGACCTCCACCCCGCCGCCTGGTGGGGATGGGCCGTCGGGCTCGCCGTGGCCGCGGGGACGACGACCAACCCGCTGCTCCTGCTCCTCACCCTCGCCGTCTCCGCCCTCGTCGTCGCCGCCCGGAGGGGCTCCTCGCCCTGGGCCCGCGCCTTCCGCCTCTACCTCTGGCTCGGGGCGGCGATCATCGTGCTCCGACTCGTCCTGCACGTCCTCGTCGGGCTCAAGTACGGCACCGTCGTCGTCCTGCCCCTCCCCGAGGTGACCCTGCCGCCGTGGGCCGCCGGCATCCAGCTCGGCGGGACCGTCTACCTCGAGGGCCTGCTCGGGGCCGCCGTCCAGGGCCTACGGCTGGCCGTCATCATCGCCTGCATCGGAGCGGCGAACGCCCTCGCCAACCCCAAGCGGCTGCTCCGCAGCCTGCCGGGTGCCCTCCACGAGGTCGGCGCGGCCGTGGTCGTCTCCGTCTCGGTGGCCCCGCAGCTCGCCGAGTCGGTCCAGCGGGTGCGCCGGGCCCGCCGCCTGCGCGGTGACGCGACCCGGGGGCTGCGCGCGGTGCCATCGGTCGCGCTGCCCGTGCTCGAGGACACGCTCGAGCGCTCGCTCGCCCTCGCGGCAGCGATGGACTCCCGGGGCTACGGCCGCGCGGCCCGGGTCCCGGCCCCGCAGCGTCGGGCCACCGGCGCCCTCACGCTCGTGGGCCTGCTGGCGACCGCCGTGGGGCTCTACGGGGTCCTCGACACCTCGACGCCGGCCCTCCTGGGATCCCCAGCGCTGGTGGCGGGCCTGGCGCTCAGCTCGGCCGGCCTGTGGCTCGGTGGGCGGCGGGTCCATCGCACGACGTACCGCCCCGACCCGTGGCGGTGGCCCGAGTGGCTCACCCTCTCCTGCGGGGCGGCCGCCGCGGCCGCGTTCGTCGCGCTCTCGCGCACCTCCCCCGACGCCGTGACGATGCCCCTCGCCCCGCTCGGGGTGCCGGCGCTGCCCCCGAGCGCGGTCGCCGGCCTCCTCCTCGCGGCACTGCCCGCCGTCCTCACGCCTCCCCCGCCGCCCCCGGTGTCGCGCCGGCCGGTCCGGGGCGCACGGGAGGTGGTCGGCCGTGGCTGAGCCCGCCATCGTCCTCGACTGCGTGACGGTCACCCTGCCCGACGGAGGCGGTCCGGTCCTGCGGGAGGTGTCCCTCGCCGTCGAGGAGGGCGAGCTCGCGCTCGTCGTCGGTCGCACGGGCAGCGGGAAGTCGACCCTGCTCGGCACCATGTGCGGTCGGGTCCCCCACTTCACCGGGGGCACCCTTGCCGGGCGCGTCGTGGTCCGCGGCCGAGACACCCGTCGTCACCGGCCCCGCGACCTCGCCGACGTCGTCGGGGTCGTCGGGCAGGACCCGCTCGCCGGTTTCGTCACCGACACCGTCGAGGAGGAGCTCGCCTACGGCATGGAGCAGCTGGGGCTGGCGCCCGGGACGATGCGCAAGCGGGTCGAGGAGACGCTCGACCTCCTCGGCATCGCCGAGCTCCGAGGGGTGCCGCTGCGCGAGCTCTCCGGCGGGCAGCAGCAGCGGGTGGCCATCGGGTCGGTGCTCACGGCGCACCCGGACGTCATCCTGCTCGACGAGCCCACCTCGGCCCTGGACCCCACCGGCGCCGAGGAGGTGCTCGCGACGATCACGCGGCTGGTCCACGACCTCGCCGTGACCGTCGTCGTCGCCGAGCACCGTGTCGAGCGAGTCCTCCACTACGCCGACCGGGTGGTGCACGTCGGGCCGGAGGGGATCGTCACCGCGCGCACGCCGGCGGCGGCGATGGCGACGAGCGACATCGCCTCGCCCGTCGTCGAGCTCGGACGGTGGGCCGGGTGGCAGCCGTTGCCGCTGTCGGTGAGGGACGCCCGTCGCGCGGCCGGCGACCTGCGCCACCGCCTCGCCGAGGCCGCGCCCCTCTCCTGCCGTCCGGACACCGGTCGAGCACGGCGGGAGTCCGCCGGGTCGGGGTCGGCAGGGTCGTCGGTCCACCACGTCCGCGACGGCGCTCGGGACGACGGCGAGACCGGGCTCCCCACCCTGCGGGCCCGCGGCCTCGTCGTGCGGCACCCGGGCGACGTCATCGCCGTCGCCGGCGTCGACCTCGACCTGCACTCCGGCGAGGTGACCGCGCTCATGGGCCGCAACGGTTCCGGGAAGTCCTCCCTCCTGTGGGCACTGCAGGGCAGCGGACCCCTCGCCGGTGGGCGCGCCGAGGTGCACGCTGCCGACGGGCGGTCGGTCGGCACGCGCGAGCTCGCGCCCCGCGAGCGACGGGCCCGGGTCGGGCTCGTCCCGCAGACGGCCGCCGACCTGCTCTACCTCGACACGGTCGCCGCCGAGTGCACGCAGGCCGACACCGAGAGCGGCGCCGAGCCCGGGACCTGTGCCGCACTGCTCTGCCGTCTCGCCCCGGGCGTCCCCCCGGACCGGCACCCCCGCGACCTCTCCGAAGGACAGCGTCTGGCGCTCGTCATCGCCGTGCAGCTGAGCGCCGACCCTCCCGTCCTCCTCCTCGACGAGCCGACCCGTGGTCTCGACCCGGGCGCGAAGGCCGCGCTGGCCGACGTCCTGCGGTCACTCGCCACCCAGGGCCGTGCGGTCGTCGTCGCGACACACGACGTCGAGTTCGTCGCCGAGTGCGCCGACCGGGTCGTCGTCATGGCCGCGGGCGAGGTCGTCGCGGACGGTGGGACGGCCGAGGTCGTCGTCTCCTCCCCCGCCTTCGCCCCCCAGGTCGCCAAGGTCCTCTCGCCCGGCCCGTGGCTCACCGTCGCCGACGTGCGGGCCGCCCTCGAGGAGGTCGCGCCGTGACCGCCCCCTCGAACACCCCCCGCGGCCGCCTCCGGGCGGTCCGGATGCGTCCGCGCTCGACCGCCGCGGTCGCGCTCGTCGGCGTCTCCGGACTCGTCGCGTTCTGCTGGCCACTCCTCGTCAGCCCCGGCTCCGGGCTCGCGCACGGCACCGACGCACCCTTGGTCTTCGCGCTCGTGCTCCCCCTGCTCCTCGCCGTCGTCCTCGCGGAGCTCTCCGAGGGTGGGATGGACGTCAAGGCCGTCGCGATGCTCGGGGTCCTCTCCGCCGTGGGCGCCGCCCTGCGCCCGCTCGGCGCGGGCACCGCCGGGCTGGAGACCGTCTTCTTCCTGCTCGTGCTCGGGGGACGGGTCTTCGGGCCCGGCTTCGGGTTCGTCCAGGGCGCGGTGACCCTCTTCGCGTCCGCCCTCGTCACCGGAGGGGTCGGACCGTGGCTGCCCTTCCAGATGCTCGGGGCCGCCTGGGTCGGGTGGGGGGCGGGCCTGCTGCCCCCGGCACGGGGCCGGCGCGAGGTCGCCCTGCTCGCCGGCTACGGCGCCCTGGCGAGCCTGGCCTACGGCATCCTCCTGAACCTGTCGTTCTGGCCCTTCGCGACCGGGCTCGGCGGGGACCTGTCCTTCGTCCCCGGCGCGCCCGTCGGCGAGAACCTCCACCGCTTCCTCGTCTTCAGCCTGGCGACCAGCCTCGGCTGGGACCTCGGGAGGGCGCTGACCACCGCGGCGCTCGTCGTCGTCACCGGCCGGCCCGTCCTCGGGGCGCTGCGCCGGGCGGCCCGCCGGGCCGCGTTCGAGTCCCCGGCACGCTTCGGCCCGGCGCCGGCGGTGGGCGCCACGACCCGTGCCGAGGTGCACTCGTCGGGCTGATCGAGGACCACGGTGACGGGTCCTGCTCGCGAGTCCGGTGAGGGGGTCTCGGGTCGGGTTGGCACAATCGCCCCATGAACCCGCTCGAGCTGGACCGCGACCCTGCCTGGCTGAGCCGCGAGGACCTCGACGCGGCCCGCGAGAAGCTGCCGATCCTCTACGTCGACGCCGTGCCGGTCCGTGTCGACGACCGCGGTGAGGTGAGAGCGCTCGGGGTGCTGCTCCGGCTCGACGGCGAGGGCAAGGTCTGCCGCGAGCTGGTCTCGGGGCGCGTCCTGCACCACGAGCGGGTCCGCGACGCGCTGCTGCGCCACCTCGAGAAGGACCTCGGCCCCATGGCCCTGCCGCGCATCCCGGTCAGTCCCCAGCCGTTCACGGTCGCCGAGTACTTCCCCACCCCGGGCGTCACGCCCTTCCACGACCCGCGCCAGCACGCGGTCTCCCTGGCGTTCATCGTCCCCGTGGCCGGCGACTGCGCGCCCCAGAACGACGCCCTCGACCTCACCTGGCTCAGCCCCGCGCAGGCCCTCGACCCGGCCGTCCAGGCCGAGATGGACCGAGGCCACGGGGTACTGCTGCGGCAGGCCCTCGCCCACCTCGGCCACTCGGTCTGAGGCTCGTTCGAGCCACCGGACCGACCGGTGACCTCGCCGGCGAGGTCACCCGAAACGGTCGGTGCGGCGGTTCATGTCGCGGTGCTCGGACGCGTACGCCTCCTCGGGCGTCGGGGCGAGTCCGCCGAGCCGCGCCGGCAGCCACCGTCGCTCGTCTCCGGTCAGCTCGGGGTAGGCCGCCTGCTGCGCCTCCAGCTGCTGCTGCATCGCCGCCTTGACCCTGGCCGTGGCCGCCTCGACGTCCTCGTGCCGGTCGACCCAGATCGGCTCACCCACGGTGACGTGGACGGGGATGTTGTGACGCCCCATCCGTCGCGGCAGGTCCTTGGTCCAGACCCGGTGCCCGCCCCAGATCGTCGTCGGGAGGATCGGCACCCCGGCGACCTGGGCCATCTTCACGGCACCCGGCTTGAACTCCTTGAGCTCGAACGAGCGCGAGACCGTCGCCTCGGGGAAGACCCCGACGATCTGGCCCGCCTTGAGCGCCCGGACCGCGTCGCCGAAGGCGGCGCCGCCGCGGTGACGGTCGACCGGGATGTGGTGCATCCCGCGCATCAGCGGGCCGGCGACGCGGTGCCGGAAGATCGACTGCTTGGCCATGAACCGCACGTACCGGCGGTGCCGCCGCGCGGGGAGCCCGGCGTAGGTGAAGTCGAGGTAGGAGGTGTGGTTGATCGCCATGACGGCGCCGCCCTCGCGTGGGACGTTCTCCTCGCCGAGCAGCGTGAACCGGGTGCCCTGCGCGAAGAACAGGGTGCGCGCGACTCCGATGACCGTCCGGTACAGCGGCTCCATGGGGGTCACCCTACGGCCAGTCACGCCGAGGGAGCCGCCTCCCCGAACCCGGATGAGGCGGAGGCCGGTGGTCTGTGAGAATGACCGCCATGACCGAGCACCCCTCCGCCTCCCGCGCTGCCTCGATCCCGGACCGGCCGTCCCTGGACGGCCTCGAGGAGAAGTGGGGCGCGGTATGGCAGGAGCAGGACACCTACGCCTTCGACCGTACGGCGGCCCTGGCCGGTGACCGCTCGCAGGTGTTCGCCATCGACACGCCGCCGCCGACGGCGAGCGGGTCGCTGCACATGGGCCACGTCTTCAGCTACACGCACACCGACTGCATGGCCCGGTACAAGCGGATGGCCGGGTTCAACGTCTTCTACCCGATCGGCTGGGACGACAACGGCCTGCCGACCGAGAAGCGGGTGCAGAACTTCTACGGCGTCCGCGGGGACGCCTCGCTCCACTACGACCCGGACTTCGTCCCCCCGCACCGGGGCGACGCCAGGAGCACCAGGGCCGCCGACGAGCTGCCGATCTCCCGGCAGAACTTCATCGAGCTCTGCGACGAGCTCACCGTCAGGGACGAGGAGGCCTTCGAGTCGCTCTTCCGCCGGCTCGGGCACAGCTACGACTGGTCGATCAGCTACCGGACGATCGACGACCACTCCCGGGCGACCTCGCAGCAGGCGTTCCTCCGCAACATCCGCCGCGGGGAGGCCTACCAGTCCGAGGCGCCGGGGCTCTGGGACGTCACCTTCCAGACCGCGGTGGCCCAGGCCGAGCTCGAGGCCCGTGACTACCCCGGCCACTACCACCGGGTCGCCTTCCACGGCCCCGAGGGTCCGGTCCACATCGAGACCACCCGTCCCGAGCTCATCCCCAGCTGCGTCGCCCTCATCGCCCACCCCGACGACGAGCGCTACCGGCCGCTCTTCGGGTCCACCGTGCGCACCCCCCTGTTCGACGTCGAGGTGCCGGTGCTCGCCCACCCGGCGGCCGAGATGGACAAGGGCGCGGGCATCGCGATGTGCTGCACCTTCGGCGACCTCACCGACGTGCTCTGGTGGCGCGAGCTGCAGCTCCCCACCCGCTCGCTCATCACCCGCAGCGGTCGCCTCCAGGCCGAGGTCCCGGAGTGGCTCGAGCACCTGCCCGGCAAGCGGCTCTACGAGGACGAGATCGCGGGCAGGAGCGCGTTCGGCGCCCGTGAGGCGGTGGTCACGGCACTCCGGGAGTCCGGGGACCTGGACGGCGAGCCCACCCCGACCCAGCGGAAGGCCAACTTCTACGAGCGCGGCGAGAAGCCCCTCGAGATCGTCACGACGCGACAGTGGTACATCCGCAACGGCGGCCGTGAGGCCGACCTCAACGCGGCGCTCGTCGCACGCGGGGAGGAGATCGACTTCCACCCGCCGTTCATGCGCAGCCGGTACGCCAACTGGGTGCGGGGCCTCAACGGCGACTGGCTCGTCTCGCGGCAGCGGTTCTTCGGCGTGCCGATCCCGGTCTGGTACCCCGTGCGCGAGGACGGCGAGCCCGACTACGACCACCCGATCCTCCCCGAGGAGTCCGACCTGCCCGTCGACCCGGCGGCCAACCCGCCCGCCGGGTACGCCGAGGACCAGCGGGGCGTGCCCGGTGGCTTCGTCGGCGACTCCGACATCCTCGACACCTGGGCCACGTCGTCGCTGAGCCCGCACATCGCCGGGGGCTGGCGCAACGCGGACGGGAGCGGCAGCGACCCGCTCTTCGAGAAGGTCTTCCCGATGGACCTCCGCCCGCAGGGGCACGACATCATCCGCACCTGGCTGTTCTCCACCGTCGTGCGCGCGCACTTCGAGCACGGCACGGTGCCGTGGACCGATGCCGCCATCTCCGGCTGGATCCTCGACCCCGACCGGAAGAAGATGAGCAAGTCGCGCGGCAACGTCGTCACCCCCGAGGACCTGCTGCGCGAGCACTCGGCGGATGCCGTGCGCTACTGGTCCGCCAGCGGCCGCCTCGGCACCGACGCGGCCTACGACGTCGGCCAGATCAAGGTGGGGCGCCGACTCGCCATCAAGATCCTGAACGCGAGCAAGTTCGCGCTCTCCTTCGGCGACGTCGAGGGGGACCTGCGCAGCCAGGTCACCGAGCCGCTCGACCTGTCGGTGCTCGCCACGCTGCGCGAGGTCGTCGAGAAGGCGACGGCCGGCTTCGAGGCGTGGGACCACACCCGTGCCCTCGAGGCGACCGAGTCCTTCTTCTGGACCTTCTGCGACGACTACCTCGAGCTCGTCAAGGACCGGGCGTACGGATCACGGGGCGAGGAGGCGGCCGCCTCGGCGCGAGCCACCCTGCGCATCGTCCTCGACGTCGTCCTGCGCCTCTTCGCGCCGATGCTGCCCTACGTCACCGAGGAGGTCTGGTCCTGGACCCACGACGGGTCGGCGCACCGGGCCTCGTGGCCGTCGACCGACGAGGTGCCTGCCGGCGGCGACCCCGCCGTGCTGGCCGCGGTCGGCTCAGCCCTCGCGGTGATCCGCAAGGCGAAGTCGGAGGCCAAGGTCGGGATGCGCGCCGAGGTGCCCTCGGCGACCCTCGTCGGCCCCGCCGACGTGCTCGCCCGGGTCCGGGTGGGCGAGGACGACCTGCGAGCCGCCGGACGGCTCACCGGCACCCTCGAGCTCGCCGAGGGAGACGAGGTGTCCGCCCGCGACGTCGAGCTCGTGCCGGTCGCCAAGCCCGCTCGCTGACCGTCGTCGCGTCCCCGCGGGGACCGGACGGTCGAGCCGCCCCGTCGCTCGCGGCAGGGCGGCTCGCCCGGGATGCCCCGGAACCTGGTCAGCGCGGAGTGACGACCAGCGTCACCGGGATGTCGACGGTGACGAACACCGCGCCGAGGTCGGGGATGTCCTCTGGGCCCGCGATCGAGACCGTGCACTCGGTCGCACCGGGTTGACGGGCCGACCGACCCTTGGTGCCACCCCAGTCCTCGTCGAACGCGGCGAGGAGCGAGCCGTCGTCGATGCTGTGCAGCTCGATGTGGGCGAGGCCCCAGGCGAGCGGGATGAGCGTGGCGGTGCTCCCGAGGTCGTGGGCCGAGGCGAACTGGGCGCTCTGGTCCGGCACGGTGACGACGTAGGTGGAACCGTCCGAGCACGACACCGAGGCCGTGCTCGAGTGGGCGTTGACCGGGTCCGCGCTCGCGGCCGGGCCGAGCCCGGCGAAGGCCCCGAGGACGAGGCCGGCGGTGGTGGCCCCGGTGAGGACGCGACGGGTACGGGACATGGTGACCTCCTGGCGGTGACGGTGGGTCGGTGGGCCACGGTGGGCCACCGGTCGGTGCGCTCACCACGGTCGCCGCACGAGGGGAGGGTCCGCATCGTCGCCACCGCGGGAACTCCCCTCCGTGGCAGCACCGAGGCGCACGAGGACGGCGCGGCCTATCCTCGGCGCATGCGCTGGGCCCGCGTGGCGACGCTGGCAGCCGTCGGCCTCACCGGGCTGCTCGTCGCGGTGGAGATCGCCTTCACCGTGCGGTTCCGCCCGCACCTCGAGGTCCCGATCGGCCAGGTCGTGCTCGTGGTCGGCCTCTTCGGGGTCGTCGCTGCCGTCGCGGCGGGGGCCGCGATCGTCGTCAGCAACCAGGAGCCGGACAACTGGGTCGGCCCGGTGCTCGGGTCGCTCGGCGCCGAGGCCGTGCTCTTCGGCGCCGTCTCCGTCCCGGCCCCGGTCGACCCTCCGCCCGCCGGCCTCACCGCGTTCCTCGAGGGCTCGTGGATGTGGTTCTACGTCCCGGTCGGCCTGCTCCTCGCGATCTTCCCGGACGGCAGGCCGGCAGGCCGGACCGGCCGGGTCGCCGTCATCGGGCTGCCGGTGACCGCCGGGTGCTTCCAGCTCCTCGCGGCGTCGTCGGACTCGCCCGTCGCGGGAGCCGTGGCAGTGGCCCTGCTGCCACTCCTCCTCGGGCTCCTCGTGGCGGCCGCAGCCTCCCTCGTGCTGCGCTACCGGCACGGCGACCGTACGCTCCGCGCGCAGACGCGATGGCTGGCGCTCGTGGGGTGGGGACTGCCGCTCACGCTGCTGCTCGGCTGGCTGTCGTACGTCGCCGCGGGCGGCTCCGACGTCGTGCTCGTCGTCGCCTTCGCCGCGCTGTACGCCGCCCTGCCCGTCGCCACGGCCGTGGCCGTGCTGCGGCACCGGCTCTACGACGTCGACCGCGCCCTCGTGGCCACCGTCGCCTACTCGGCGATGGCCGGTGCCCTCCTCCTCGCCTTCCTCGTGGTGTCGGCAGTGACCGGGCTCGTCCTCGGCGGGTCCTCGACCGTCGTCGCCGTCGCGATCACCGCCGTCGTGGCCTTCGGCCTGGGGTCGGTGCGCGAGCGGGTCGAGTCGGGCGTGGCCCGGGTGGTGTTCCCGGCCCGTGAACGCGCGCTCCGGGGGCTGACCGACCTCCTCGTGCGGGTCCGCGAGGGTCGCTCGGTGCCCGAGGAGGTGCTCGAGGTCCTGCGGGGGGCCTTGCGCGACCCGGGCCTCAGGGTCACCTGGGCGGGCGCGCCCGACGACGACGGCTCGGGAACCCCGGCGGCACTGGGCGGAACCCTGGTCGCCCACCTGCACGCCGGGGAGTCAGCGCCCCGAGAACCACCGCGTGAGGTCGCGGACGCCGCAGCGCTGCTCCTCGAGACGGTGCGACTGCGAGCCGACCTGTCGGCCGCGCTGCGTGCGGCAGAGGAGAGCCGGGAACGCCTCCTCGTCGCCGGGTACGAGGAGCGCCGCAGGCTGGAGCGTGACCTCCACGACGGCGCCCAGCAGCGGCTCGTGTCGCTCGGCGTCCGGCTCCGTCTCCTGCAGCGCTCGCTGGGTCCGGACGAGGCGGACGTCGCCGGAGAGCTCGACGCGGCGGTCGCCCAGGTGTCCACCACGGTCGCCGAGCTGCGGCGACTCGCCCACGGCATCCGACCGAGCAGCCTCGACGACGGGTTGGGCGTCGCCCTCGCCCAGCTCTCCCGCACCACGCCCGTGCCGCTCCGTCTCGACCTCGACGACGGGGTCGACCCCGGGCGGGGCTCGGCGCTCCCTGACGCCGTCGCGACGACGGCCTACTTCGTCGTCGCCGAAGCGGTGGCGAACGCGGTGAGGTACGCGGAGGCCGGCGCCATCGTCGTCCGACTCCGCCGGGAGGGACGGGACGTCGTCCTGCGGGTGTCCGACGACGGGCGTGGCGGGGCACGGGTGCTCCCGGGAGCGGGCCTGGCCGGCCTCGCCGACCGGGTCGGGGCGGTGGGCGGGAGGATGCTGCTCACCAGCCCGCCCGGTGCCGGCACCGTGGTGGAGGCGAGGCTCCCGTGCGCGTCGTGATCGGCGAGGACTCCGCCCTCTTCCGCGAGGGGGTGGCCGCGCTGCTGACCTCGAGCGGCTACGAGGTGGTCGGCACCGCGGGGGACGCGGACAGCCTCGTCGCCCTCGTCGACCGGGTCGTGCCCGACATCGCCGTCATCGACATCAGGATGCCGCCGGACCGCACCGACGACGGGGCGCGGGCGGCGGCGCGCATCCGTGGCTCCCACCCGGGGCTCCCGGTGATCCTCCTGTCGGCACACGTCGAGACACGGCACTCGCTCACCCTCGTGTCCCAGGGTGCCTTCGGGTACCTGCTCAAGGACCGGGTCCTCGACGTCGAGGACTTCCTCGCCACGATCGAACGGGTCGCAGCAGGGGGATCTGCGCTCGACCCCGAGGTCGTCGGCCGCCTCGTGGCGGCCCGGTCCGGTTCGGCGCTCGGGGCGCTGACGCCACGGGAGCTCGACGTCCTCCGGCTCATGGCCGAGGGCCGCACCAACCTCGGCATCAGCCGTCGGCTGTGGCTCACCGAACGGACCGTCGAGACCCACGTCAGCAGCATCCTCGCCAAGCTCGAGCTCGTCCCCGACGACGACGCCCACCGACGGGTGCTCGCCGTGCTCGCCTACCTCGAGGACGACGCCCCTCGGGGGTGACCGGGCGCGAGGTCAGGCGGGAGCGGGACCCGCGGACGGGACGTACGAGAGGTCCCGAACGGTGCGCAGCCCGGTCGGGCGCACCGCCATCCACGGCACGTCCCAGCCCGACAGCCGCACCCGCCGCTCCACGACCGTGTCGCGGCGCAGGTGGTCCACGCGGCCCGACCCCGGGTCGTAGACGTCGAGGTTGCGGTCGCCGTCGCCCGGCAGCACGAGCACGACGTGACGGGGTGCCACGGCGTTCCCGATGTAGAGCAGCCCCGGCTCGCCCTCGGCGACGACGTCGACGAGGGTGTCGAAGTCCTCGACGAGGCCGGTTGCCGACTCGTGACGCCACACGTCGACGGTGTATCGCGTACCCCGGCGGGCGGCGCCGAACTCGAGCTCGTGCTTGGCCCCCCACGGCGGGGTGCCGAGACGGCGCGGCCACGGGCCGTTGAGTCGCCGTCCACCGGCGAGGAGACCGTTGGTCCGGCGCATGACGAGCCGCTCGTAGGCGGCGAACCGCTCGTCGGGGGAGTCGCCTGCCGGTGCCCCCGGCGGGTGCGGCCGACCGGTGCGGACCCACGACGCGAACAGGGGGTCCACGAGCATCCGCGCGACGGTCAGGCAGGCCGACCCGCACGTGACCGGTGACTGCTGCACGGGGCCGGTGTCCCCGGCGCGGAGTCGGAACGCGGTCGTCACGAACCAATCGTTACCACCCCGGGCTCCCGAGACCAGCCCTCATCTGCTTGGGTAATCCCCGTGTCCACCCGACCCCGAGCGTTGACGGCCCCCCGCGGACGCACGCTGGTGCTCGCGAGCGCCGCCCTGGCCGGGGTGCTGCTCGTCTGGGCCGCGGCCGCTCCGCGCCCCCCCGTCACGCTGCCGGGGGTCCACGACGGCGTCGACCTCGTCGTCTCACCTCCCGACGAGGGTGTGGTCAACCACCCGGTCCAGGTCCTCGGCTGGGACATCACGTACGAGCAGAAGTGGATCGACGACCGCCTCGCCGCCGTGCTCGGCTGGGGACTGGTCCTCGTCGCCGCAGCCGCGGCGGCGCTCCTGGCGTTCATCATCGTGCGGGCGGCCGTGCGGGCGTGGGCGAACCGTCGCCGTCCCCCGACCGAGGACGCGCGCGCCGCCGACGTCGTCCCGGCGCAGGTGCTCGCCGACCAGGCGGAACGGCTCGCGGCGCTCGGCAGCGGCACGCCCCGGGAGGGGATCATCGCGTCGTGGGCGCGTCTCGAGGCGAGCATCGCCATCGCCGGCGTGCCGCTCACCGCGTCCCGGACGTCCACCGAGGTCGTCCTCGCGACGCTGCGCAGCCACGACGTCTCGGCGGAGACCCTCGAGGAGCTGGCCGCGCTCTTCCGCGAGGCCCGCTACAGCCCGCACGCGCTCACCGAGGCCGACCGGCAGCGCGCCGAGCGGGCCCACCGCCGCGTCGACCACGAGCTCGAGCAGCGGCTCGGGCTCGTGCTCGACCTCGAGGGCGTCGATGGGTGACCCCCGGCGACGGCGGGTCCTCCTCGGCGTCGGTGCCGCCCTCGTCGTCGTCCTCACCCTCGTGCGGGGCCCCGTCGTCCTCGCGGCCGCGAGCGCCGTCGTCCTCGCCGTGCTCGCCTGGCGCGTCGTCGACACCGTCCGCCCGTCCCGCGCCGACTGGGCGTGGGGCCGGGGCGATCACTCGGCCGTCGAGTACGAGGGCCGCCTCGGCGCGCTCGCCGCTCTCGTCGACCCCGCCGGCCGCGACCCGGACAGCCCTGCCCGCCTGCAGCGCTGGTTCCGTGAGGTCGCCGGTCGACGCCACGGATCGGGTGCCGGCGACCCGGCACCGTCACCGCTCGCGAGCTACCTCGCGGGACCGCCCCGGCGGCTGAGCCCCCACGAGGTGGACCAGCTGCTCACCGACCTCGACCAGAGCTGACCGGAGAGGGACCTGAGCCATGGACCTGGAGACCACCCACGAGCTCGCGACCCGCGTGCTCGACGCCGTCGACGCCGTGGTCGTCGGCAAGCGCAGCGCGACCGAGGTGGTGCTCGCCGGCGTGCTGGCCGGCGGCCACGTCCTCATGGAGGACTTCCCCGGTCTCGGCAAGACCCTCGCCGCCCGCAGCTTCGCCCAGGCCCTCGGGCTCGACTTCGCCCGGGCCCAGTTCACGCCCGACCTGCTGCCGGCCGACCTCACCGGGTCCTTCGTCTACGACCAGGGCAGCGCGAGCTTCGAGTTCCGCCGCGGCCCGGTCTTCACGGGGCTGCTGCTCGCCGACGAGATCAACCGCACCCCGCCCAAGACCCAGTCCGCCCTCCTCGAGGCGATGCAGGAGCGACAGGTCACCGTCGAGGGCCAGACCTTCCCCCTCGAGCGGCCCTTCCACGTGCTCGCGACGGCCAACCCCGTCGAGTACGAAGGGACCTACCCGCTTCCCGAGGCCCAGCTCGACCGCTTCCTCGTCCGCGTCGCGTTCGGGTACCCGACCGAGCTCGACGAGTGGGAGGTGCTGCGGCGACGGATGTCGCGCCGGCGCGAGGAGCAGGAGATCCCGCGCGTCGTGGACGCCGAGGGCCTGCTCGCGATGCAGGACGCCATCGAGGACGTGGCCGTCGACCCCGAGGTCGGCCGGTACTGCGTCGCCCTCGTGGCCGCGACCCGGGCCCACGAGCAGGTTCTGCTCGGCGCCTCGCCGCGCGGCTCGCTCGCGCTGCTCCTCGTCGGCCGCGCCTACGCCGCCATCAAGGGCCGCGACTTCCTGGCCCCCGACGACATCAAGGCGGTCGCGTCGGCCGTCCTCGAGCACCGGGTCATCGTGCGTCCCGAGCTCTGGATGAGCGACGTCACCTCGGCGTCCGTCGTCAGCGACCTGCTGCGCACCGTCCCCACGCCACGCACGGTGGCGTCCGGCCGGTGAGCGGTCCCTGGCAGCCGACGGCCTCGCTGACCCGGGCGGTGGTCCTCGGCGTCGCGGCGGGAGTCTACGCCGTCGTCGCCGGCAACGGCGGGCTGGCGCTCGTGGCGCTGCCGCTGCTGGCCGCCGCCGTCTGGGCCGCCCTGACCCGCCCGACGGGCCGACCCCGGATCTCGATGCGGGTACCGACCCCGGTCGCGCCCGTGGGGTCCCGGGTGAGGTGGCAGGTGGACGTCGACGCGACCCCCGGGCTGCGAGCGGTCGTCGGCATCCTGACGACCGACGAGCACGTCACGAGCGTTCCCGCGCACGGACACGTCGCCGCCGACCCCGTGCCCGGGAACCCGGTGGTGTCGATCGCCGTGGAGGGCACGCTCGACCGGTGGGGCCCACGGCAGCTCGGGCCGGCACAGGTGGCCGCCTACGGTGACCTCGCGGCCTGGCTGTGGCAGCCCGAGGACCGCCTGGCGTGCACCGTGGCGGCCCTGCCCGAGCCCGACACGTTCTCGTCCTCCGCTCCCCTGCCGCACCCCGTCGGCCTCGTCGGGAGCCACCGCTCGACCCGCCCCGGCGAGGGCAGCGAGCTCGCGGACATCCGCCCCTTCCAGACGGGGGACCGCCTGCGCCGCATCCACTGGCCGGTGTCCCTGCGCACCGGCTCCCTCCACGTGACGACGACCTACGCCGACAACGACACCGAGGTCCGGCTGCTCCTCGACGCCTCCTCCGACGCCACCGGACCGGGCGACGCCGACGGCGCGGTGCGCGGCAGCATCGACCTCGGCGTGGCCATCGCCGGAGCCGTCGCGGCGCACTACCTGCGCGCGGGCGACCGGGTCGGCCTGAGCATCCACGGCGCCCGGGCCCACGAGGTGCCTGCACTCGGGGGGCAGCAGCACCTCCACCGGCTGCTCGCCGCGTTGGCCCTCACCGAGCCGGGGATCGGGACGGTCCGGAGGGTCCGGTCCCTTCGGGCCCGCCTGGCTCGTGCGCTCCGGCCCGGCGCCGTCGTCATCGTGCTCTCCCCCATCCTCGAGGGTGACGTGCTCGGACACGCCATCCACCTCTCCCGGACGGGCCACCACGTCATCGTCATCGACACCCTCCCCGCGGCGCTGCTCGACCACGACCCGTCTCCCGAGCTGCTCGCGGCCCTCGCGCCCCGGCTCGACCCGGCGACCGCGCGGATCGCGTGGCGGATGCGTCTGGCCGAGCGGGCGGTCGAGCGTCGCCGGTGCGAGGCGGCAGGAGTCCCCGTCGTCCGCTGGGTGGGCCCCGGCTCACTCGACGCCGTGCTCCGGGCGCTGGGCCGCCGTGGTCGCAGCCCGAGGGCGGTGGCCCGGTGATCCCGTCCCGGCGCTGGCGCACCCTCGCCCTGACCGCGGTGCTCGTCGCCGACCTCGTCGTCGCACTCGTCGTGGCGTTGGCCAGCCCCGACATCCTCGTCCTCGTCGTGCCCCTCCTCCTCGCGTTCACGGCCCGGGCCTCCTTCGCGCCGGAGGGCTGGGCGCCGCACCTGCTCGTCCTGACCCAGCTGGGCTCCTACGCGATGGCGGTCACGGCGCCGGCGTCGGGCCTCGAGTGGGTCGTGGCCGTGCTCACCGGTCTCTGCGTGCTCGCGACGCACCTGGCCCTGGCGCTGCTCGCGGCGTGGCCGCCCCGGGCGCCGCTGCCCAGGACCACCGCGGCCCGGACGGCGACGGCCTTCGGCTCACTGGGGGCGCTCACGGCGGCGGGTGGGATCGTCGCCGCCCTCGTGCAGTCCACGCCCGACTCGTGGGCCGCGTGGCTGGTCCCCCTGGCCGTCATCGGGCTCGCCCTCCTGCTCTGGGCGCTCCGTGACGCCTACCGGCCGCGGGTGGGCCGCTAGGACCACCGGGGCGGCCCGGCGCGCGGGCGGGTCGGTAGGTCAGGCGGAGCGCTTGCGCGGAGCCCGCTTGCGGCCGGTCTGGGCGTCGTGGCGAACGATCGTCGGGTTGACGTTCTTGAGGACCACGTCGCGGGTGACGACGACCCTGGCGATCTCCTCGTCGCTCGGCACGTCGAACATCACCGGGAGGAGGACCTCCTCCATGATCGCCCGCAGGCCTCGGGCGCCGGTGCCGCGGGCCAGTGCCTGCTCGGCGACGGCCTCCACGGCGTCCTCGGAGAACTCGAGGTCGACGCCGTCGATCTCGAACATCTTCTGGTACTGCTTGACGAGGGCGTTGCGCGGCTCGGTGAGGATCTGGACGAGCGCCGCGACGTCGAGGGGGCTGACCGTGGTGATGACGGGCAGGCGGCCGATGAACTCGGGGATGAGCCCGAACTTCATGAGGTCCTCGGGCATGACCTCGACGATGGACTGGGCGAGGTCCTTGGGGGTGTGCAGCTCGGAGCCGAAGCCCAGGCCCTTCTTGCCGTTGCGGGACTCGATGAGCTTCTCGAGCCCGGCGAACGCACCCCCGACGATGAACAGCACGTTCGTCGTGTCGATCTGGATGAACTCCTGGTGCGGGTGCTTGCGCCCGCCCTGGGGCGGCACCGAGGCCGTGGTGCCCTCGAGGATCTTCAGGAGCGCCTGCTGGACGCCCTCCCCGGAGACGTCGCGGGTGATCGACGGGTTCTCGCTCTTGCGGGCGATCTTGTCGACCTCGTCGATGTAGATGATGCCGGTCTCGGCCTTCTTGACGTCGTAGTCGGCGGCCTGGATCAGCTTGAGGAGGATGTTCTCGACGTCCTCGCCGACGTATCCGGCCTCGGTCAGGGCGGTCGCGTCGGCGATCGCGAAGGGCACGTTGAGCATCTTCGCCAGCGTCTGGGCGAGGTAGGTCTTGCCGCACCCGGTCGGTCCGATGAGCAGGATGTTCGACTTCGCGATGTCGACGTGGTCGGGGTCCTTGCGGCCGGTGGCGGACTCGCCCGCCTGGATCCGCTTGTAGTGGTTGTAGACCGCGACGGCGAGCGCCTTCTTCGCCACGTCCTGCCCGACGACGTACTGCTCGAGGAAGTCGAAGATCTCGCGTGGCTTGGGCAGCTCGTCGAAGCCGAGCTCACCGGACTCGGCGAGCTCCTCCTCGATGATCTCGTTGCACAGGTCGATGCACTCGTCACAGATGTAGACGCCGGGGCCGGCGATGAGCTTCTTGACCTGCTTCTGCGACTTGCCGCAGAAGGAGCACTTCAGCAGGTCGCTGGTCTCTCCCACGCGTGCCACTGACACGTCCTTCCCTCGGCTCGGGCAACGCCCCCGACGCTACCTTCCGGCGGGGTCGGCTGCACCCATTGAAGCCCGCCGTGGCGTGGCGAGTCGCGCCTGTCCGCTGTCAGCGCAACGGGCCCCGTCGAGCACCTGCCGCACGGCGTGACGACACCGCCCGGCCTCGAGGCGGGGCGGTGTCGTCACGCGCGGCACGGGCCGCCGGCGTCAGGAGACGGAGGCCTTGCGCGAGGCCAGCACCTCGTCGATGAGGCCGTACTCCCTGGCCCCGTCGGCGGAGAGGATCTTGTCGCGCTCGATGTCCTTGCGGACCTCCTCGATCGTGCGCTTGCTGTGCTTGGCGATCGTCTCCTCGAGCCACTCGCGCATCCGGATGATCTCGTTCGCGTGGATCTCCAGGTCGGAGGCCATCCCACCGGTTCCCTCGATGGCCGGCTGGTGGATGAGCACCCGCGCGTTGGGGAGCGCGAAGCGCTTGCCCGCGGCGCCGGCCCCGAGGAGCACCGCGGCGGCCGAGGCGGCCTGGCCGATGCAGTAGGTCTGCACGTCGGGTCGGACGTACTGCATCGTGTCGTAGATCGCCGTCATCGCCGTGAACGAACCGCCCGGGCTGTTGATGTACATGAGGATGTCGCGGTCGGGGTCCTGCGACTCCAGCACGATGAGCTGGGCGATGACGTCGTCGGCGGACGCGTCGTCGACCTGCACGCCGAGGAAGATGATCCGGTCCTCGAAGAGCTTGGTGTACGGGTCGAGCCGCTTCATGCCGTACGAGGTGCGCTCCTCGAACTGCGGCATGATGTAGCGGCTGCTCGGGGCAGGCTGGTGCAGCCGCCCGGTCATGTCAGCGTTCATGTCTCTCTCGGGTCGTCTCGGGGGTCAGTCCGAGGTCACCGGGTTGTCACTGCGGTGACCGGCCATGTCGGCCTTCGTGATGACGTGGTCGACGAAGCCGTACTCCTTGGCCTCCGCGGCGGTGAACCACCGGTCGCGGTCGGAGTCCTTCTCGATCTGCTCTTCGGTCTGTCCCGTGTGCTCGGCGATGAGCCCGGCCATCTGCTTCTTGATGTGGATGAGCTGCTCGGCCTGGATCTTGATGTCGGACGCGGTGCCGCCGATGCCGCCGGACGGCTGGTGCATCATCACCCGCGCGTGCGGCGTGGCGTAGCGCTTGCCCGGGGTGCCCGCCGACAGGAGGAACTGCCCCATCGAGGCGGCCATGCCCATGGCGACGGTGGCGACGTCGTTGGGGACCCACTGCATGGTGTCGAAGATCGCCATGCCCGCGGTGACCGAGCCACCCGGGGAGTTGATGTAGAGCCAGATGTCCTTCTCGGGGTCCTCCGCGGCAAGGAGGAGCATCTGCGCGCAGATCGCGTTCGCGTTGTCGTCGCGCACGTCGGAGCCGAGGAAGATGATCCGCTCCTTGAGGAGCCGGTTGTAGATGGTGTCGTCGAGGCCGGCCTTCTGGCCCTCGCCCGCGGCGACGATCTCGCTGCTGGTCACGCTGGGGTCGCTCCTGCCGTGTCGGGATGGTGCTGTCAGTGACCCTAACGCGCGGCCCCCACACCCCACTCCCCCGCCCGTGGTCTGTTCGCCCTGAGCACAACGAGCCCGCGCTGCGCCGCCCCACCCCCCGCCCGCCCCCGCTTTATCGGGTCACCCGAGAAAGCGGACGTCCACCCGGGAAGGGTTCCGGGATGGACGTCCGGGTCCCCGGGTGAGCCGCCCGCGGCCGTCCGAGGTGCCGCTCACCCCGCCGTGGCTCGCGAGGCAGCGCGTGGCCGGCCCCCGGGCTCGCGGACCGAGGGCACGACGGTGAGGGCGAACAGGGCGAGCGCTCCGACGACGAGCAGCGAGTGGAGCACGCCGACGTGGTCGCCGAGGAAGCCGAGCAGCGGCGGGCCGGCGAGGAAGGCGCCGTAGCCGATCGTCGCGACGACCGACATCCTGGCCGCGGCGCGCGCCGGGTCGTCGGCCGACGCGCTCATCCCCACGGGGAACCCCAG
Organism: uncultured Actinomycetota bacterium; assembly: GCA_963730165.1. GTDB lineage: Bacteria > Actinomycetota > Actinomycetes > Actinomycetales > Dermatophilaceae > DASSQJ01. The sequence goes on along the minus strand of CAVSQS010000003.1, from coordinate 181,495 downwards.
CGCCGCCCCCAGACCCCAGACCGCCGCGCCGACGAAGGCCGCGACGGTGCCGCCGACGACGACGAGGACGGCGCCGACGACGGCCAGCGCGAAGCTCACCCGCAGCACCGGCACCCGGCCGTGGCGGTCGAGCAGCCCGGTGCCGGCGATCCGTCCGAGGGTCATGAAGGTGAGGAAGGTGGCGAACCCGAGCACCCCCATCCACTCGGGGACGGCGTGACCGTCGACGAAGGCCACGGCGAGCCAGTCGTTGGCGGTGCCCTCGGTGAACGCCGCCGCGAAGACGACGACCCCGATGAGCAGGGTGCGCGGTTCGAGCCACGCCGTGCGCCCCGCGCGCGGCGCGCGCGGCCGGTCCTCCTCCGGGCCTGTCGTCGCCTCCTCGACGCCGCGGGGCAGGAACCGGCGCAGTGCCCAGACGGCCAGCCCACCGCTGAGGGCGGCGGCACCGGCGAAGTGGACGGTGAGCGGCACCCGTGCCCACGACATCGCCGACCCCACGAGGGCGGAGACGACCGTCCCGGCGCTGAAGGCGGCATGGAAGTGCGGCATCACCGAGACGTCGAGGGCGTGCTCGACCGCGGCGCCCTCGAGGTTCATCGCGACGTCCCAGACGCCGACCCCGAGGCCGATCAGGAAGAGCCCTGCCGCGACGACGATGCGCGAGCCGCGCAGGTCGACGACGACGCCGACGGCGACGATCCCGGTGAGCGCGACCGCCATGCCGAGCGCGACGGTGCGGGCCGCCCCGAGGCGGTCACTGACCCGCCCGGCGAGCGGCAGGCCGGTGAGCGAGCCGATGCTGGCGGCGAGCAGGGTCGTGCCGAGCTCTCCCGGCGTCAGCCCGAGGGCCGCCTTGGTGTCGGCGATTCGCGAGGCCCACGAGGCGAAGACGAGCCCGGCGAGGGCGAAGACGACGAAGACCGCGGCGCGGGCGCTCGTCAGGCGCTCCCGGCTCAGGGTGATCGACCGGGTCATCGTCGGGGTCACGGGCTCTCTCGCGGGGACGGTTGGGAGGATCCTACGGTTCGAATCGATTCGATCGAATCGATTCGATATCGTGTCAGCCGTGGATGAGGGGCGTCAAGCCAGGACCGGACGCCGGCCGACCCTGCGCGACGTCGCACAGCGGGCCGGGGTCTCCACGTCGACGGCCTCCCTCGTCTTCAGCGGGAAGGGACCCGTCGCACCGGCCACGGCCGGGCGGGTGCGCGGCGCGGCCGACGCGCTCGGGTTCACCGGACCGGACCCGCTCGCGTCGTCCCTCCGACAGGGCCGGGTCGGCACGGTCGCGGTGGTCGTCGACGGTCCCCTGCGCCTGGCCTTCCGCGACCCCTTCGCCCTCGCTGTCCTCGACGGCCTCGCCGAGGAGCTCGATGCCCTCGGTCGGACCATGCTGCTCGTCGCGCAGCCGACCGACGACCCCGGGCGCGCCGTCGCCCAGCTCGCCACGCAGGGCGTGGACGCCGCCGTCTTCCCGCTCTGCGGCGCGGCGGAGAACCCGCTGGTGGAGCACCTCGCGGGACGCGGCGTCCCCATGGTCGGCAGCGGGTCACCGGTCGACCCCCGCGTCCACCACGTCCTGACCGACGAGGCGGCTGCCATCGCGCTGACGACCGGGCACGTCCTCGGGCTCGGGCACACCCGCGTCGCCCACGTCTCGATGCACCTCTCGCCCGGGGCCGCGCGGCGACGGCTCGGGCCGGAGGACGCCGATACCGCGGTCTACCCGGATGCCGGTGGGCGGCTGCGCGGCTTCTTCGCCGGCGCGGGGGACGACGCGGTCGCGGTCGAGGCCGACGAGCTGAGCGTCGGCGCCGGCGAGCGGGCCGGTCGCCTGCTCCTCGAGGTCCCCGCGGACCGCCGACCGACCGCCGTCGTCGCCCAGGCCGACCTGCTCGCGGCTGGGGTGGTGCGTGCTGCCGTGTCTCTCGGCCTGCGGGTCCCCGAGGACCTGTCCGTCACCGGCGTCGACGGCGTCGACCTGCCCTGGCTCGACCACACGCTGACGACCGTGCTGCAGCCCGGGGCCGAGAAGGGCCGGCGCCTCGGTCGCCTGGTGCGCCGGGCTCTCGCGGGCGAGAGCATCCGCGACGAGCCCTTCCCGGTGAGCCTGCGCATCGGCACGACGACGGCACCACCGGCCGGCCAGGGAACCTAGCCCTGGGCTCCGGGCCCCGACGCGGACGTGGCGCGCCCCGGAGCTCCGGGGCGCGCCACGTGTCGTGGTCCGGCGATCAGGCCTTCGCGTCGGCCTCGGCCGCGTCGGCGGCGGTCTCGACCGGCTCCTCGGCGGCCTCCACCGCCTCCTCGACGGTCTCCTCCACGTCCTCGGTCTCGGGGACGAGGGAGTCGAGGTCGACATCGGCCCCGGTGGTGTCGGTGACCTTGGCGTCGTCGAGCACTGCCGCCAGCGCCTTCCGACGGGCGACCTCCTGGACCATGGCCGGGATCTGCCCCTGCTGGTCGATGGCCTGGGCGAACTGGTTCGGGTCCATCCCGTACTGCTGGGCGCTCATGACGAGGTACTCGATGAGCTCCGGCTGCTCGACGCGGACCTCCAGCTTCTCGGCGATGGCGTCGAGGAGGAACTGGGCGCGCAGCGCGCGGCGGGTGGACTCGTCGACCTCGGCGCGGTGCTCGTCGTCCTCGAGGCGGTTCTCGCCCTCGAGGTGACTGTGCACCTCGGCCTCGACGACGCCGTCGGGCACGGCGACGTCGACCATCTCGAGCAGCTTCTCGAGCAGCCGGTCCCGCGCCTGGATGCCCTGCTCGTAGCGCTTGGCCTGCTCGGCCTGGCCGACGACGTCGGCGCGCAGCTCCTCCAGCGTGTCGAACTGGGAGGCCAGCTGCGCGAACTCGTCGTCGAGCTCGGGGAGCTCACGGACCTTGACCGACTGCACGGTGACGGTGCACTCGGCCTCCTGGCCCTCCCGGTCACCACCGGCGAGCGGCGCGGTGAACTGCTTGGTCTCGCCGACGGCCATCCCGACGAGCGCCTCGTCCATGCCGTCGAGCATGTTGGCGGACCCCACCTCGTAGGAGACGCCGGAGACGTTGTCGATCTCCTCGCCGTCGATCTCGGCGGACAGGTCGATGGAGACGTGGTCGCCGTCCTCGACGGCACGCTCGACACCGACGAGCGTGCCGAACCGCTCGCGCAGCGCGGTGAGCCGCTCCTCGACGTCCTCGTCGGTGACCTCGACGGTGTCGACCTCGACGGCGATGCCCTCGAGGTCGGGCAGGTCGATCTCGGGCCGGACGTCGGTCTCGACGGTGAACTCGAGGGCCTGGCCGTCCTCGAGCGGAACGGCGGTGACGTCGACCTGGGGCTGGCCGATGGCCCGGACGTCCTCGGCCTCGACGGCCTCGGCGAAGAACTTCGGCAGCGCCTCGTTGACCGCCTCCTGGACGACCGCCCCGCGGCCGATCCGCTGGTCGATGATCCGGCTCGGCACCTTGCCCCGGCGGAAGCCCGGGACCTGGATCTGGGAGCCGATCGTCTTGTAGGCCTGCTCGAGCATCGGCCTCAGCTCCTCGAACGGGACCTCGACGATCAGCTTGACCCGGGTCGGGCTGAGGGTCTCGACGGCACTCTTCACTTCAGGCACTCCGCTGGGGTGGGGGTCGGGGTCGACGGTGGGCCACGGGCCGGAGGTCCGGCGGGTCCGGCGCGCGCACTGCCGCGGCATCCGGTTCGGCACCAAAGGACCATGCTAGCGCCCGTGTCGGGACGGGCCGAATCGGCGGGGCGGCTGCGGGAGGTCGGAGCCCTTCGTCCCCGCTCCACCATGGATACGCTCCGCGGTTCGTGCCCGGACAGAGCCGGCCCCTCGTCGGAGGATGGGCCTAGTCGAGGTTGCTGAAGCGCTCGACCCGGGCCCGGTCCCCCGAGACGATGATGAGGTCGCCCTCGTGGGCGACCGACTCGGGCACCGCGTAGGTGAAGTCCTTGCCGCGGGTCTTGATCCCGACGATGGTCACGCCGTGCTGGGAGCGCACACCGGCCTCGGCCAGGGTCTTGCCGAGGATGCTGCGGGGCGGCGTGGTCTTGACGATGGCGTACCCGTCGTCGAACTCGATGTAGTCGATCATCTTGCCCCGCACGAGGTGGGCGACGCGTCGTCCCATGTCGTGCTCGGGCCGGATGACGTGGTCCACGCCGACCTGCTCGAGGATCTTGCCCTGGGACTCGGTGACCGCCTTGGCCCAGATGTTGGGCACGCCGAGCGTGCGCAGCACGAAGGCCGTGAGCACGCTCGCCTCGAGGTCGCTGCCGATGCCGATGACGGCCCGGCCGAACTCCCCGACGCTCAGCTGTCGCATCGCCTCCACGTCGGTGCTGTCGGCCTGGACCACGTGGGTCAGCCGCCCGGCCAGGTCCTGGACCCGCTTGGCGTCGCGCTCGATGCCGAGCACCTCGCTGCCGTCGCGTTCGAGCTCGAGGGCGAGGGACTTCCCGAACCGACCGAGGCCCAGGACGACGACACCGCCCGCGTCCGCGATGTTCTTAGCCAATGAGGGGGGCTCCTTCCGGGAGGGAGTAACGACGGGTCCGCTCGCGCAGCGCGAGGGCCGAGACGAGCGTGATCGGCCCGAGCCGCCCGACGAACATCAGGGCGATGAGCACGAGCTTCCCGGGTATCCCCATGTTGGGGGTCAGGCCGGTCGAGAGCCCGACGGTCGCGAACGCGGACGTCGCCTCGAACATCACGTCGGGTATCGAGAAGTCGGTGAGCTCGGTGAGCAGCATCGTCGAGCCCACGACCGCGGCCACCCCGAGCAGGGCGACCGTGAGCGCCTGCCGGATGACGCGTGGTTCGATCCGGCGGTCGAAGGCGGTGACCTGCGGCTCGCCGCGGACCTCGGCGAGGATGACGAAGAGCAGGAGGATGAAGGTCGTCACCTTCAGCCCTCCGGCCGTGCCGGCCGAGCCGCCGCCGACGAACATCAACAGGATCGTCCCGAGCTTGGTCTCCTGGGTGACCTGGCTGTAGTCCCACGCGTTGAAGCCGGCGGTGCGCGGCTGGACGGCACCGAAGAAGCCCGCGAGCACCTTGTGCGCCGGGTCGAGGGTGCCGATCGTCGCGGCGTTGTCCCACTCGCTGACGGCCACGAAGACGGTGCCGCCGACGAGCAGCACGGCCGTCATCGTCAGGGTGAGCTTGGTGTGCAGGCTCCAGCGACGCGGCCGGACGCGCCGGCTGAGCTCGAGGATCACCGGAAAGCCGATGCCGCCGACGATGACCGCGAGCGAGACCGGCACGAGCACCCATCCGTCGGTGAGGAAGCGGGTCAGGTTGTCGCCCCACAGCGAGAAGCCCGCGTTGTTGAACGCGGAGATCGCGTGGAAGACCCCGAGCCACATCGCCCGCCCCGGAGGCTGGCCGTCGACGAGGAAGCGGCCCGTGAGCACCGTGGCGGTGAGCCCCTCGACGACGACGGTGATGAGGAAGACCCCCTTGAGCACGGCCCGGATGTCCCCGATGCCGACGCTCTTGGTCTCTGCCGCCGCCGTGATCCGGGTCCGCAACCCGAGGCGCCGGGAGACGAAGAGGGCGAGCAGCGAGGCGAGGGTCATGATCCCGAAGCCCCCGACCTGGATCAGGCCGAGGATGACGACCTGACCCTCGGTGCTCCAGTAGCGCTCGGTGTCGACGACGGTCAGCCCGGTGACGCAGACGGCGCTCGTCGCGGTGAACAGGGCGGTGAGCACGTCGGTGCGGTGGCCCTCGACCTGGCAGACCGGCAGGAGCAGGAGGAGGGTGCCGACGAGGACGGCGGTGCCGAAGGCGGTGACGACGATCTGGGCGGGGTGACGGAAACGGCGCCTGCGCAGGCTCGCGGGGCGTCGGCTCACCGAGGTCACCGGCCCAGCATGGCAGGAGCGCGTGACGGTCTGCGGGTCACCCACCGAGGAAGAGCCGCGCGGCGGGGTCTGGAGCGGGCGACGGGAATCGAACCCGCGTAGCCAGTTTGGAAGACTGGGGCTCTACCATTGAGCTACGCCCGCGCACCTCGTCGGCGTGCACCGCGAGGGCAGCGCTAGCCTATGGGGCGCGCTCGCGGGAACCGAAATCAACGCGTCATGAGACGGCTCCGGCGTGCCGCGGGGTATGGCGCAGGTTGGTAGCGCGTCCGCTTTGGGAGCGGAAGGCCGCCGGTTCAAATCCGGCTACCCCGACACGACGAGGGGACCGGCGACGGCGGGGTCCGGCTACCCCGAACCCCGACGATCGATCCTCGGTCAGCGCAGGGTGCAGCGCAGCTCGGTGACCGTCCGCCCGGCACGGCGACCCTTGGCCTCGAAGCCGTCGTCGGGCCGCCACGGCGGTCGCTCCCCCTCGATGAGGTCCCAGCGCCCGTGGTGGGCGAGCTGGTGGCGACAGTGCTCGGCGTAGGAATCGATGTCGGTCGCGATGAGGAGAACCCCTCCGGGGACCAACCGGGAGGCCAGCAGCTCCAGGCTGTGCTGCTGGACGAACCGCCGCTTCGCATGGCGCGACTTCGGCCACGGGTCGGGGAAGAACAGGTGCACGGCGGCGAGCGATGCTGTCGGCACACGCTCGGTGAGCAGGGGCATCACGTCGCCCGGGTGCGCCCACAGGTTGCCCACCCCAGCACTGTCGGCCGCGGCCAGCATCCGGGCGATGCCGGGGACGTGCACGTCGACCGCGACGACGTCGGCCTCGGGGTGGGAAGCCGCGTAGGCGATGGCGGCGGCGCCGTGCCCGGAGCCGATCTCGAGGACGACCGGACCGTCACGCCCCGTGAGGGACACCCAGTCGATGCGGCCGTCGGGCAGCGCGCGCCGGGGCAGCAGCTGCTCCATCCGGGCGTCGGTGAGCGGACTGTTGCGCCAGCGGGGGGTGAAGGTGCGCACGCCGTCACGGGGGGCGTGGTCGAGCACCGGGCGGGTGGCCACGGCGGGTCCTCCGGGGTCGGGGTCGGACGGTCAGAGGCGCCGCACGTGGAGCGCCGCCCGGTCGTCATCCTCTCCCGAACGGGCCGACTCGCACACGTCGCGTGCGACGTCGCCACCCCGAAGGACCGACAGTGCGGCGATACCGAGCATCCGGTCGATGCCGTCGGAGAGGTCCCGGTCGCGAGCCTCGATGACCCCGTCCGAGTAGATCAGCAGCGCGTCCCCGGAGCCGAGCCTCCCGCTCTGGCGCGGGAACGAGACGTCCGGGAGGACGCCGAGGAGCGGCCCGCGCCCGGCGTCGAGCACCGTCCAGCGTCCCCGGCCCGAGGTGAAGCGGGCCGGCGACGGGTGGCCGGCGTTGGCCACGGAGTAGTCACCCGTGCGCAGATCGACGTCGACGTGTACCGCGGTCGCGAAGCCCTCGTCCCACCCCTGACGGATGAGGTAGTCGTTCGCGGCGCGGAGGAAGTCGGCCGGGGGCACGGCGCCGAGCAGCCCCCCGAGGGCGCCGGACAGCAGCAGCGAGCGGGTGCCCGCGCCGGTCCCCTTGCCGCTGACGTCGACGAGCGCGACCTCGAGCCGGTGGCCCGAGGGGCTGAGGTGCACCACGACGAAGTCCCCGGCGAAGCGGTCGCCGTGGGCCGAGAGGATGCAGGTCGTCGCCTGCCACCCCTCCGGGAGGTCCGGAACCCGACCAACCGTGGCGATCCGGTCGCGCAGCTCGGCGAACATCCGGTCTCCGCTGAACCCGCGGGTGCCCACCCGCGCCCTCGAGCGGACCAGCACCAGCGACATGCCCATGACCAGCAGGAGGGAGGCGAGCACCCCGAGCGCCCGCTCGGGCGCGATCCCGGACCGGGGTGTCCAGAAGAACGCCAGCAGGCCGACCGCGGCGAGCACCACGTCGAACTGCCGGGGCCGCAGGACGATGCCGGCGGCGACGACGATCGGAAAGAGCAGCGAGATCGGCGTGTAGTCGGGGAGGTAGACGACGCCGAGGGCGACCAGCGCGACGACGAGGAGCAGTCCTGCGGCGACCACGCGCTCGACGTCCAGGCCCGCGAACCGGTTGGTGAACACCCGACGGCGGGGTTCCGCGGCGCCGTCGGGCGCCCCCCGGCGCCGCTCGGCGTCGATGGCCATGGTCACTCCCTGCGTCGGTCGGGCCGCGGCACACAGTAATGGTCATGCGTGCCCGCCGCCACAGGTTCACCGGCGCCCGTCCGACCTGCGGCGGAACGGTCGACCCCCACCCGGGGCGAACGCCGCCGGAGATCGCCCGGACCTGGCGTCACGGCAGCGGCGGCAGGGTCCCGTCGGCCTCGTACCGCTGCATCATGGCGATCCGGCGCGCGTGCCTCTCGTCGCCGCTGAAGGGGGTGCCGACGAAGGTACGGACCATCGAGCGGGCCTGCTCCGGTGTGCACATCCGGGCACCGATCGAGATCACCTGGGCGTCGTTGTGCTCACGGGCCAGCCGCGCGAGCTCGTCGTCGTAGCACAGGGCGGCCCGGATGCCGGCCACCTTGTTCGCGGCCATCTGCTCGCCGTTGCCGGAGCCGCCCAGCACGATGCCGAAGGAGCCCGGGTCGGCAGCGACCGCCTCGGCCGCACGCAGGCAGAAGACGGGGTAGTCGTCGAGAGCGTCGTAGGCGTGGGCTCCGTGGTTGGTGACGTCGTGTCCCTCGGCCTCGAGGAACGCGACGAGGTCGACGAGCAGCTCGTAGGCGGCGTGGTCGCCGCCGATGTGGACGCGTGCCATGGGTCAGTCCTCCGGGTAGACGGTGTCGCCCACGGGCCACGGGGCGGCGGCGGGGCTCGGTCCGGCGGGGTCATCGGTCCGCGCGGCCACGCGCCCATCGTGCCAGCCGCCGGAGCGCCGTCGGCCCGGAGCACGCCCGTGCGAGGATGGCCGGGCGCCTTCCTGCGCCCACCCGGACCCACATCACACTGCGAGGAGAGCACGTGCCCGGCACGAACCTGACCCGCGAGGAGGCCGCGACCCGGTCCGCCCTCGTCACGGTCGACCGCCACGAGGTCGAGCTCGACGTCACGACGAGCGACCGCACGTTCGCGACGACGAGCACCATCACCTTCACCTGCACCCGCCCCGGGGCCGAGACCTTCCTCGACTTCGTCGGCGAGTCGGTGGAGTCGATCACCGTCAACGGCACCGGCCTCGACCCGGCGACCCACTACTCCGACCACCGCGTGCTCCTCACCGGCCTCTCCCACGACAACGTCGTGACCGTCCGGGCGACCGGCCGTTTCACCAACAGCGGGGAGGGGCTGCACCGATTCGTCGACCCCGTCGACGACGAGGTGTACCTCTACACCCAGTTCGAGGTGCCCGACAGCCGCCGGATGTTCCCGGTGTTCGAGCAGCCCGACCTCAAGGCGAGCTTCGCCTTCACGGTCACCGCCCCGGAGCACTGGCAGGTCGTCTCGAACAGCCCGACCCCGCAGCCCGAGCCGTCCGGCGGGGGCACCGCCACGTGGCGCTTCGCACCCACCCCCCGCATCTCCAGCTACATCACGGCGCTCGTCGCGGGGCCGTACGAGGTCGTCCGCGACTCGGTGGCCAGCCGGCGCGGCGAGGTGCCGCTCGGCCTCTTCTGCCGCAAGAGCCTGCGCCCCTACCTCGACGCCGACAACCTCCTCGACCTCACCAAGCGCGGTTTCGCGTTCTTCGAGGAGGAGTTCGACTGCGAGTACCCCTTCGAGAAGTACGACCAGCTCTTCACGCCCGAGTACAACATGGGCGCGATGGAGAACGCCGGCTGCGTCACCATCAACGAGATCTACGTCTTCCGCTCCAAGGTGACCGAGGCGCTCGTCGAGCGACGCGCCCTCACGGTGCTGCACGAGCTCGCCCACATGTGGTTCGGCAACCTCGTGACGATGCGCTGGTGGAACGACCTCTGGCTCAACGAGTCCTTCGCCGAGTGGGCCTCCACGACCGCCCAGGCGGAGGCGACGCAGTGGACCGACGCGTGGACGACCTTCGGCACCTACGAGAAGGACTGGGCCTACACCCAGGACGAGCTGAGCACGACCCACCCGATCGTCGCCGAGATCCGCGACCTCGAGGACGTCGAGGTCAACTTCGACGGCATCACCTACGCCAAGGGCGCCTCGGTCCTCAAGCAGCTGGTGGCCTACGTCGGCCGGGAGGCCTTCCGCGACGGGCTGCGCGCCTACTTCGCGCGCCATGCCTGGGGCAACACCACCCTCGACGACCTGCTCAGCGAGCTCGAGGCCACCTCGGGGCGGGACCTGCGGACCTGGTCGAAGTCCTGGCTCGAGACCTCCGGGGCCAACGTGCTGCGTCCCCTCGTCGAGGTCGACGACCGCGGACGCATCACGAGCGCCGCGATCGAGCAGACCCGAGGGACGCTCCGGCCCCACCGGCTGGCTGTCGGGCTCTACGAGGTCCGGGGCGATTCGCTCGAGCGCACCGACCGGCTGGAGCTCGACGTGGCCGGCGAGCGCACCGAGGTGCCCGAGCTCGTCGGACGCGAGCAGCCCGACCTGCTGCTCGTCAACGACGACGACCTCACCTACGCCAAGCTGCGCCTCGACGAGCGGTCGCTGGCGACGGCGCTGACGCATGCACGCGGCTTCTCCCACTCGCTGCCGCGCGCCCTGGTGCTGGGCTCGGCCTGGGACATGATGCGCGAGGCCGAGATGGCACCACGCTCGTTCGTCGACCTCGTCCTGGGGGTCCTCCCGGGCGAGAGCGACTCCACGCTGCTGCGCACCCTCATCTCGCACCTGCAGGTCGCGGTCTTCCGGTTCTCGCACCCCGACACCCGCGAGGCGACGCGACGGCGGGCGCGGGCCCGGTTGTGGCGGGTGGCGACGGCGGCCGAGCCGGGCAGCGACGCCCAGCTCCAGCTCGTGTCGGCCTGGGCCGGCTTCACGACCGTCGACGACGACCCGGCCCCGGTCCGTGCCCTCCTCGAGGGGACCGAGACGCTCCCCGGCCTCGCCGTCGACTTCGAGATGCGCTGGACCCTGCTCACCGCCCTGGCCGCGGCCGGCGCCGCCGACGTCGACGAGATCGACGCCGAGCGCGCCCGAGAGGACACCGCCACCGGCCGCGAACGCGCGGCCCGGGCCCGGGCCGCGCGGCCGACCGCGGAGGCCAAGGCGGAGGCGTGGCACGCGGCCGTGGAGTCCGACACGCTCCCCAACGCCGTGGTCGAGGCGATGGCCGCCGGCTTCACGCGCGCGGGGACACCTCCCGAGCTGCTCCGGCCCTACGTCGCGCGCTACCACGAGGCACTCGTGCCGATCTCGCGGGAGCGGTCGCACGCGCTCGTCGAGGCCATCGTGCTGGGGTTCTACCCCCGCTCGCTCGCCGATGCGGCGCTCGTCGAGGCCACCCAGGCCTGGCTGGACGCGAACACCGACGCCCCGGCCGCCCTGCGCCGCCTGGTCCAGGAGAACCGGGACCCGGTGGTGAGGGGCCTGGCGGCCCAGGAGCGTGATGCCCGTGGCTGAGGGGAGCGCCGTGACCGAGCTGTTCGCCATCGCCCCGGAGGTCGAGGATGCGCTGAAGAAGGTCCAGGCGTGGCTGCTCGACCAGGGCGTGCTCATCCTCATCACCGTCGTCCTCGCGTTGTTCGCCCGCTGGGCCCTGCACCGGGCCATCGACCGGACCGTCGCGACGATGACCGCGCGGACGACCCAGCGGGCCCAGGAGACCGACCGGCGCGGCGGCATCCTCGCGACGACGACGGGGCTCTCGGGCGAGCGCCAGCAGGCCCGGGTCCAGACGATCGGCTCGCTGCTGCGCAGCGTCTCGACGTTCGCCGTGGGGCTCATCGCCGGCCTCACGGTCATGGACCTCGTCGGCATCCCGCTCGCACCGCTGCTCGCCTCCGCGGGCGTGGGTGGCGTCGCGCTCGGCTTCGGCGCGCAGAGCCTCGTCAAGGACTTCCTCTCCGGGATCTTCATGATCTTCGAGGACCAGTACGGCGTCGGTGACGTCGTCGACACCGGGGAGGCCATCGGCACCATCGAGGAGGTCTCGCTGCGGATCACCCGCTTGCGCGACTTCGACGGCACCGTCTGGTACGTGCGCAACGGCGAGATCGTCCGGATCGGGAACCGGTCCCAGGGGTACGGCGCGGCCTGGGTCGACATGCCGGTCTCGTACCGGGAGGACATCCAGCAGGTCCTCTCGGTCACCCGCCGGGTGTGCGACGAGTTCGCCGAGGACGAGGAGTGGAAGCCGAAGCTCATCGAGCCGCCGACCGTGCTCGGCGTCGACTCCATCGCCGGCCAGACCGTCACGGTGAAGATCCTCGCCAAGTGCCTCGCCGGCGAGAACTTCGGCGTCCAGCGCGAGCTGCGCGCCCGCATCAAGGCGGCCTTCGACGCCAACGACATCCAGGGCCCGCCGCTGCCGCCGCTCCAGGGAGGTCAGCCGTGAGCTTCTACGAGGAGGTGGGGGGCGCCCCGACGTTCGAGCGGCTCGTCCACGCGTTCTACGTCGGCGTGGCCGCGGATCCCGAGCTGCGGGCGCTCTACCCCGAGGAGGACCTCGCACCGGCGGAGCGGCGGCTGCGGATGTTCCTCGAGCAGTACTTCGGCGGGCCCAAGGCCTACCAGGAGGAGCGCGGCCACCCCCGGCTGCGGATGCGCCACGCTCCGTTCCCGGTGACCCTGGACATGCGCGACCGCTGGTTGCGGCACATGATCCACGCGATGGAGACCCTCGAGCTGCCGGAGGCCCACGCCGAGGCGATGCGCGACTACTTCGGGCGCGCGGCGCACATGATGGTCAACGCGGTGGACGAGCCGCCCGTGGCCCGCCCCTGAGGGGTGCGACCAAACGCCGGTCGACCGCGATGCGAGGCGGGTTTCGTCATGGCGCGGTCCGTGCGGAAACATGAGGCCGGTGAGCGCCCTGACGACAGCGACCGAGCCCGGCACGCCCGTGCACCTGCCCGACTCCCCCGACGCGCCGTGGTGGCGCGACGCCGTCATCTACCAGGTGTACCCCCGCTCCTGGGCCGACTCCGACGGCGACGGCGTCGGAGACCTGCCGGGGGTCACCGCCCGCCTGCCCTACCTGCGCGACCTCGGTGTCGACGCCATCTGGCTGAGCCCCTTCTACGTCTCCCCGATGAACGACGCGGGCTACGACGTCGCCGCCTACCGCGACGTCGACCCCCTGTTCGGCTCGCTGGCGGACGCCGACGCGATGATCGCCTCGGCCCACGAGCTCGGGCTCAAGGTGGTCGTCGACATCGTCCCCAACCACACGAGCAGTGAGCACCGCTGGTTCAAGGAGGCGCTCGCCTCGCCACCGGGCAGTCCGGCCCGCGACCGCTACATCTTCCGGGACGGCAGGGGCACGGACGGGTCCGAGCCCCCGAACAACTGGCCCTCGGTGTTCGGGGGCCGCGGGTGGACCCGGGTCACCGAGGCGGACGGGCGGCCCGGGCAGTGGTACCTCCACCTCTTCGACGTCACCCAGCCCGACCTCAACTGGCGCAACGCCGACGTCCGCGAGGAGTTCCACTCGATCCTGCGGTTCTGGGTCGACCGCGGCGTGGACGGGTTCCGGGTCGACGTCGCCCACGGGCTGGTCAAGAAGCCGGACCTGCCCGACTGGCACGGACCTGTCGGTCTCTACGACCAGGTGGACGCCGACCACGGCACGACGGGCGTGGGCAGCGACGCCGCCCGGGTCGGCGAGCTCGCGGACGGCGGGTCACAGCACCCCACCCTCCTCGACCACAACGCGACCGGCGCCTCGCCGATGTGGGACCAGGAGGGCGTGCACGAGATCTACCGAGGCTGGCGCGAGGTCCTGGACTCCTACGGGGAGCCCGACCGCATCCTCTGCGCCGAGGCCTGGGTCCACCCGCTCGACCGGCTCGCCCGCTACGTGCGCCGCGACGAGATGCACCAGGCGTTCAACTTCGAGTTCCTCGACTGCCACTGGGACGCCCCGCGGCTGCGCTCGGTCGTCGAGGCGTCCCTGCGGACCAACGACGAGGTCGGGGCTCCGACCACGTGGGTTCTCTCCAACCACGACGTCGTCCGGCACGCCTCCCGGCTCGGGCTCGACCAGTCCCGCCCACGCCCCAACGGCATCCGGTCCGAGGATCCCCAGCCCGATGCTGCGCTCGGGCTCAAGCGCGCGCGGGCCGCGACGGCGATGATGCTCGGCCTCCCCGGCGGTGCCTACGTGTACTACGGCGAGGAGCTCGGCCTGCCCGAGCACACGACGATGCCGGACCGGTGCCGCCAGGACCCGACCTTCCACCGGACCGACGGCACCGTCACCGGCCGCGACGGCTGCCGGGTGCCGATGCCATGGGTCAAGGACGCACCCGCTTTCGGGTTCGGCCCCGGCGGGGAGCCCTGGCTGCCGCAGCCGGAGGCCTACGGAGACCTCGCGGTGGACCAGCAGGCGGGTGTCGAGGGGTCGACGCTGGAGCTCTACCGGACCCTCCTCGAGTACCGCCGGCGCCACCGCTTCGGCCACGGTGGCCTCGCCTGGGACGAGCGGTGCTCGGACTCCGTGCTCGCCTACCGCAACCTCGCCGGCGACGGGGCCCGGACCCTGCTCGTGGTCACGAACACCGGCCCGGACCCCGTACCCCTGCCCGGGGGCGAGGTCGTCATCGCCTCCGGACCGCTCACGGCCGACGGTGCCGTGCCGCAGGACACGACGGCCTGGGTCCGGCTCCCGGTGGCGACGGACGCCTGACGTGCGAGCGGGAGACTTCGCCTACCTCTCCGACCCGACGCCGCTCGCGCTCGCCCACCGGGGTGGGGCCGCGTACGCCCCGAACCTCGGCCTGGAGAACACCATGGCCGCCTTCCGGCGGGCGGTCGAGATGGGCTACCGCTACCTCGAGACCGACGTCCACGCCACCCGTGACGGCCGGGTCGTCGCCTTCCACGACGCCGTCCTCGACCGAGTCACCGACGTCCGCGGGCCGATCGCCGCCCTGCCGTGGGCCGTCGTGCGGGAGGCGCGGGTCGGGGGCGGTGAGTCGGTGCCCCTCCTCTCCGACGTCCTCGAGGAGTGGCCCGACGTCCGCGTCAACATCGACATCAAGGCCGACAGCGCGCTCGAGCCGACCATCCGCGAGATCGCCCGGCTGGGTGCGGCCGACCGCGTGTGCATCGGCTCCTTCTCGGAACGGCGGCTGCGCGCTGCCCGCCAGGCCCTCGGGCCGGGGGTCGCGACGGCTGCCGGTCAGGTCGGGACGGCGCTGCTGCGATTCACCCCGACCGCCCTGAGCCGGCTGCTCCACACCCCCGCCCCGGTCCTGCAGATCCCGGCCCGCCACCGGGTCGCGGGGCGGACGATCACGCTCGTCACGCCCGGGCTGGTCGAGCGCGCGCACGGCCTGGGGAAGCACGTCCACGTGTGGTTCCACGCGTGGTCCCGGGAGGACGCCACGGAGATGGAGCGCCTGCTCGAGCTCGGGGCGGACGGGATCGTCACCGACCGCATCGACGTCCTGCGCGACGTCCTCGCCGACCGGGGGACGCCCCTCCCGGGGGCCCCGGCGTCCTAGAGTGGTGCGGATGCCCGACGACACGACGACGACGCCCACGGGGGGACCGCTCAGCCGGCCGTACCTCGAGGTGACGCTCGCCATCCTCGCGCTCGTCACCATCGTCGCGTTCGAGTCGATGGCGGTCTCGACGGCGATGCCGGCGGTCGCTCGCGACCTCGACGCCGTGCGCTCCTACGGCTTCGCCTTCTCCGTCATGCTCACCGCCCAGCTGCTCGGCATCGTCCTCGCCGGCGTCTGGACCGACCGCTCCGGGCCGCTCCCGGGGACCGTCGTCGGGCAGCTGCTCCTCGCCGGCGGCGCGGCGACGTGCGGCTTCGCGAACAGCCTCGGGGTGTTCCTCGTCGGACGGGCGCTCACCGGGCTCGGTGGCGGGCTCCTCGTCGTCATGCTCTACGTCATCGCCGGCCGGGTCTACCCGGAGGCGGTGCGACCGAGGCTGTTCACCTACATCTCGGCGGCCTGGGTGCTCCCCTCGCTGCTCGGCCCGCCGATCTCCGCCGCCCTGACCCAGCACGCCTCGTGGCGATGGGTGTTCTGGGTCGTCGTCGTGCCCGTCGTCTCCACGATGGGCGTGCTCCTCCACGCGCAGCGCCGGGTCGACACCTCACACCTGCGGGTGGCCGCCGGTCTCCGCGACCACGCAGCCCACGTCCGCGCGGCCTGGGCCGGGGTCGGGATCGCGCTCGCCGCGGGCGCGCTGCAGTACGGCACGCACGAGCTCGTGCTCACCTGGTCACCGAAGACGGTGGTCGCCGTGGTCGGGCTCGTCGGCGTCGTCGCCGTCGCGCCGCTGCTCGTCCCGCGCGGCACGTGGGTCATGGCGCCCGGCCTGCCCTCGGTGGTCCTCGCCCGGGCCCTGTTCTGCGCCGCCTTCTATGGGGGCATCACCTACGTCCCCCTCTTCCTCGTCGGGCAGCGCCACGCGGGCCTCCAGGTGGCCGGCCTCGTCCTGGCCGTCGGCGCGATCGGGTGGGCGGCCGGCGCGTGGTACCAGGGCACCGACCGCCTGCACCTGCCCCGCCACCGCCTCATCGAGGTGGGCGCGGTCCTCCTCACGACCGGCCTGCTCGCCCTCTCCCTCATCGCGTGGCTCAACGTGCCCGGCTGGCTGAGCGTCTTCGCGATGCTGCTCGCCGGGTTGGCGATGGGTACCGGCGTCACGACGACGACGGTGCTCGCCCTCGAGCTCAGCCCGATGGAGCAGCACGGCGAGGCCTCGTCGGCGCTGCAGCTCTCCGACGTCCTCGGCAGCGTGCTCGGCATCGCCGCGACGACGGCCGTGTTCGCGGCCTTCCACCAGCCGGGCCGGGACAACCCGTTGTTCGGCCGGATCTTCCTCGGCCTGGCCGTGGTCGCCGCGGTGGCCGTCCCCGCCGGCCAGCGCATCATGGGCCGCCGGACCGTCGAGGCCGGGCAGGCTCAGCGCATCACGACGTGACCGCCGACCGCGGTGAGCCGGGTCCAGCTGCCCGACCGCAGCACCGCGACGACCGAACCCGGGCGGAGAAACCCGAGGGAGTGCGCGGCGAAGGCCCCGCCGGCCCGCACGTGCGGTGCGAGCTCCTGCTGCCACACCCGGTCGCGGACGAACCCGGCGGCCGCTCCCCGCTCACGGACGGCCCCGGCGATCTGCTCGATGCCCTGGCGTGCCGCGGCGGCGAGGGAGTCGGCCGCCACCTCGCCGACCGGATCCCAGTCCGAGCGGGGTGGGGTGATCGCCGACCACGTCGCGAGCGCTCGGGTCGGGGGCACGCGCAGGTCCCCGGTCCCCGTCGGGCGCGCCGTCCGGTCGGTCACCGCGCCGAGCGGGACGACGACGTCGCACTCGGCCGCCTCCGCCAGGGCGAAGGTGCGCAGCCCGAGCACGGTCCCCTTCCCGAGGATGCCCTGCCCCGGGAGCACCCCGACCCAGGCCGCGAGGACTCCCCCGGCCGCCTGCAGCCGCATCGCCCCGTCGGCGTCGAGCGACCTGGCCCGGGCCGCGAAGCGCCCCAGGTCCGAGAGGGCCGCGGCGTCGGCGAGCCGCAGCACGGACACCGGTGGCGCGCTCACCGACCGGCCCACCGGAAGCCGACCGCCTCGCCCCGGTGCGGCTCGAGGGCGGCGCGCGCCCCCGGCTCGAGCCGTCGCGGGCGGGCGGTCACGAAGTCGTACAGCGCGAGCCCCGTCTCGGCGACCGCGTAGACCCGTTCGCCCACCCCCGCCGGGTCACGGACGACGTAGCCGAGGTCGAAGCCGGCGCCGTGGAGCCGGGTGACCCACATGTCGACCTCGACCGGCGCGGGGCGGTAGGTCAGCGGGGCGCGGTACTCGATGGCGTGCCGGGTCACGACGATCCCCTCCTCGAGCATCGAGGGCCCGTCGACCATCCACTCCCGCAACCCGACGACCCGGGCATCCTCGAGGAGCCGGAGGAACTGGACGTTGTTGACGTGGCCGTAGGCGTCCATGTCGGACCAGCGCAGCGGGACCTCGACGACGTAGGGGCGGGTCATGCCGCCCATCCTCCCAGCCGCCCGCGTGCTCTCGCGGGAGGGCCGCCCGAGACCCGGCCACGCCGCAGCAGGCGTCGTGATCACCGCGTCCACTGCGGCGTGGTCCGCACGCCCGGCGGGGCCGGGCCCGATCGCACGGCACGGCCCTAGGGTGAGGCCGTGACCGTGCTGCCCGAGACCGCCGTCCGCCTCGACCACGCCCTGGCCCGTGCCCAGCGGGAGGGCCGGGTCCCCTCGCTCGTCGCCGGGCTCGTCCGTGGCGGCCGGCTCGTCTGGAGCGGTGCGGCGGGGACCGTCGACGGGCGCAGCGGCGGCCGCCCCACCGACGACGACACGCAGTACCGGATGGGGTCGATCACCAAGACCTTCGTCGCGGTGTGCGTCCTCCGGCTGCGCGACGCCGGGCGGCTCGAGCTCACCGACCGGTTCGGCGAGCACGTGCCCGGGTCGGCCCTGGACGCCGTGACGATCGAGCAGCTGCTCTCGCACGCCGCGGGAGTCCAGGCCGAGACGGGCGGTCCGTGGTGGGAGCGGACCCCCGGCGGCGACTGGGCGACGCTCGCCGGCTCCCCCGTGGGCCAGCGGTTCCGGGCCGGCCGCCGTTTCCACTACTCCAACGTCGGCTACGGGGCCCTCGGGCGGCTGCTCGAGGTGCACCACGGCCGCAGCTGGTTCGACGTGGTCCACGAGGACCTGCTCAAGCCGCTGGGGATGACCCGCACGACGACGCGGCCGGAGGGGCGTGCCGCACCGGGGCTCGCGGTCCATCCGTTCGCCGACCTCCTCCTGCCCGAGCCCGAGCACGATGCCGGCGCGATGGCCCCGGCCGGTCAGCTCTGGAGCACCGTCCCCGACCTCTCCCGCTGGGCGGCCTTCCTCGGCGGCGACACCGCGGGGCTGCTCACTCCCGGGACGCTCGCCGAGATGGTCGAGCCGCACCACGTCGTCGACGAGCCCGGGCAGGCGTGGACGGGGGCGCACGGCCTCGGGTGGCAGGTGTGGAACGTCGACGGCGCCCGGTTCGCCGGACACGGCGGGTCGATGCCGGGCTTCCTCGCGGGGCTGCGGGTGCGGCTGAGCGAGGGCGACGACTCCCTCCCCGGGGCGGCCGCCGGCGACGGTGTCGTGACGATGGCCAACACGACCTCGACCACGGTGATGCGTGGGCTGGCCCAGGACCTGCTCCGCTCCCTCGCCCGGGCCGAGCCCGCGCCGGTCGAGCCCTGGTCGGCCGCCGGGGACGCCGGGCTGCTCGAGCTCGTCGGGACCTGGCACTGGGGGCCCTCGACGTCGACGGCCACCGTGCGCGGCGAGCACCTGGTCCTCGGAGAGCCGGGGACGGCGCGGGGGTCTCGCTTCCAGCGGGTCGGCGCCGACGAGTGGGTGGGGCTCGACGGGTACCACACCGGTGAGCCGCTGCGGGTCGTCCGCCGGGCCGACGGCTCGGTCTCCCACCTCGACCTGGCCTCGTTCCGCTTCACCCGCAGCCCGTACGACCCCGAGGGCGACGTGCCGGGCGGGGTGGATCCGGGCGGGTGGACCTCGGGGTGAGGTCGGGATCCACCTGCGGGAGGGCCCCGGTCGTCCTCACCTGGGCCAGCGGCCGCACCGGCCCGGGCCCGGAGGTGTCCCCGCGGCAGCCTACGGTGGGACGACCATGACGACACCGACCGATGCCGTACCTGCTCCTCCTCCGCCTGCGCTCGCGCACGCGGCTCGCTCGGCCCTGGGACGTCTGGTCGGCCGGGAGGACGCCGACTTCCGCGACGGCCAGCTGGAGGCGATCTCGGCGCTGGTCGCCGAGCGCTCCCGCGTGCTCGTCGTGCAGCGCACCGGGTGGGGCAAGTCCGCGGTGTACTTCGTGGCCACTGCGCTGCGTCGTGCCGAGGGGGCCGGACCGAGCGTCATCATCAGCCCGTTGCTCGCGCTGATGCGTGACCAGATCGCCGCGGCCGAGCGGGCCGGCATCCGTGCCGTGACGATGAACTCGGCGAACGCCCAGGAGTGGGACGACGTGCGTGCCGCGTTGGCGCAGGACGCCGTCGACGTGCTCCTCGTCAGCCCCGAACGGCTCAACAACCCGCGCTTCCGCGACGAGCAGCTGCCCGACCTCGCGCGGCGCTGCGGGCTGCTCGTCGTCGACGAGGCGCACTGCGTCAGCGACTGGGGCCACGACTTCCGACCCGACTACCGCCGCATCCGCGACCTGCTGGCGGGGCTGGCGCCCGACGTCCCGGTGCTCGCGACGACGGCGACCGCGAACGCCCGGGTCGTCCACGACGTCGAGGAGCAGCTCGCCGTCGGGGGCCGGCCGGTGCTCACGGTGCGGGGCGGGCTGGCCCGGGACTCCCTCCGGCTCGGCGTGCTGCGCTCGATGTCTCCGGAGCAGCGCCTCGGCTGGCTCGTCGCCCACCTCGACTCGCTGCCCGGCTCCGGCATCGTCTACACGCTCACCGTCGCCGCGGCCGAGGACGTCGCCGCGGCCCTCGCCGACGCCGGGCACGCCGTCGCGTCGTACACCGGACGCACCGACCCGGCCGACCGCGAGCGGCTCGAGCAGGGGCTGCGCCGCAATGAGGTCAAGGCGCTCGTCGCCACCTCCGCGCTCGGCATGGGCTTCGACAAGCCCGACCTCGGTTTCGTCGTGCACCTCGGCGCGCCGAGCAGTCCGGTGGCGTACTACCAGCAGGTCGGCCGTGCCGGTCGCGCCACCGAGCGGGCCGACGTGCTGCTGCTGCCCGGGCCCGAGGACCGCGACATCTGGCGGTACTTCGCCTCCGTCTCGATGCCCCGCGAGGAGCAGGCCGGCACCGTGCTGCGAGCGCTGGCCGAGGCCGGGCGTCCCTTGTCGACGGCCGCGCTCGAGACGGCCGTCGACGTGCGCCGCACGCGGCTCGAGCTGCTGCTCAAGGTGCTCGACGTCGACGGTGCCGTCCAGCGGGTGTCCGGCGGGTGGGTCTCGACCGGCGTCCCGTGGGAGTACGACGCCGAGCGCTACGACCGAGTCGCGGCGGCCCGCGCGGCCGAGCAGCAGCTCATGGTCGAGTACGAGCGGACCGACGGCTGCCGCATGGCGTTCCTCCAGGAGACCCTCGACGACGCGTCCGCGCGGCCGTGCGGGCGCTGCGACGGGTGTGCGGGGCCCTGGTACCCCACGGAGGTCCCCGACCGCGTCGTCGGGGCGGCCCGGGAGCGGCTGGACAGGGTGGGGGTCACCCTCGACCCCCGCGCCCAGTGGCCCACGGGCATGGACCGCGTCGGGGTCCCGGTGAAGGGTCGCATCCCCGCAGAGGAGTCCCTCCTGCCGGGGCGCGCACTGGCGCGACTCTCGGACCTGGGCTGGGGGCAGCGGCTCCGCGACGTCCTCCGTGAGGACGCCCCCGCCGCGCCCGACCTGCTCCGGGCCTGCGTGCCGGTGCTCGCCGAGTGGGGATGGGCCGAGCGACCGGTCGGCATCGTCGCGATGCCGTCGCGCTCTCACCCGCAGCTCGTGGGCTCCCTGGCCGCCGGCCTCGCCGAGATCGGACGCCTCCCCCTGCTCGGTGGGCTCGAGGTCGCGAACGGGGGGCCGACGGGCGAGATGGGCGGCAACAGCGCCTACCGCCTCGCCGGGGTGTGGGAGCGCCTCGCCGTCGGCCCCGACCTGGCGTCGGCGCTCGCCGCCGGGCGGGGGCCGGTCCTGCTCGTCGACGACGTCGTGTCCTCGCGCTGGACCCTGACGGTCGCCGGCCGCGCGCTCCGTCTCGCCGGCGCCGCCGAGGTCCTGCCGTTCGCCCTCGCCGTCGACGGCTGAAGCGCGGGCTCACCGACGTTCGGACCCCCCATGTCCACCCGCCCACGGCCCCGGCGACACCCCGGTTGTTCACCCTCTCCCGGGCCCTCGAGGCCGGTCCGGGGTGAGCCGCCGCACCCCGGCGAACCCTCGGCAGTCGGCGGCCGGCGAGGGGCTTCCCGGCGCGGGTCCGCCCCGAGCGCCTAGCGTGGACGGGTGAGCCAGGAGACCGACGAGCGGACGGGGTCCGCCCAGCACCACCCCGACCCCCGGCGCTGGCGGATCCTCGGTGTCACCCTCACCGTCGGCTTCATGGTCCTCCTCGACGTCACGATCGTGAACGTCGCCATCCCCTCGATGCAGGCCGGGCTGGGCACCGGTCCGGGCACGATCCAGTGGGTCGTCTCCGGGTACGCGCTGGCCCTGGGGCTCACGCTCGTCACCGGCGGCCGGCTCGGTGACGCCCACGGCCGCCGGGCGATGATGCTCCTCGGGCTCGGCGGCTTCATCGCCTCGAGCGCCGCCGCCGGACTGGCGCCGCACATCGGCGTGCTCATCGCGGCCCGCCTCGTCCAGGGCTTCTCGGCCGGCCTGCTCACCCCGCAGAGCTCGGGACTGATCCAGAGCCTCTTCCGGGGGGCGGAGCGCGGCATGGCCTTCGGGATCTTCGGCTTCACGGTGTCGGTCTCCTCGGCCATCGGGCCGGTCCTCGGCGGCCTGCTCATCACCGCCTTCGGAGAGGCCAACGGATGGCGGTGGATCTTCCTCGTCAACGTGCCGATCGGCCTCGTCCTCCTCGTCGCCATCGCGCGCCTCGTCCCCGGGCGCACGGCCGACTCCGACGGCGACACCCGCCTCGACCTCCCCGGAGCGCTGCTCCTCGGCGCGACCGTGCTCGCCCTGCTCTTCCCGGTGGTGAGCCTCGAACGGGGCCAGGCCCTGCCGCTGCTCGGGCTGGCTCTCGTCCCGGTCCTCGGCGTCACCTTCGTCCGCTGGGAGCGTCGGGTCGTACGGCGTGGCGGTGCCCCGCTGCTCGACCTCGGCCTGCTGCGCAGCGTGCCCGGCTACGCCACCGGCATCCTCATCGGAACGCTGTACTTCACCGGGTTCACCGGCGTCTTCCTCGTCCTGTCGGTCTTCCTCCAGGACGGCCTCGGCTTCTCGCCGCTGCACGCCGGGCTGCTGCTCACCCCCTTCGCGGTCGGCTCCGCGGTGGCCGCGCCGCTCGCCGGGCGGATCGTGCCCCGGGTGGGCCGGCCGCTCACCGTCATGGCGCTCCTCGTCATGATGGCCGGGCTGCTCGGCGTCGCCGTCGCCGTGCCCGTCATGGAGGGCAGCGACCGGCTCTGGATGGCGCTCGCCCCGGCGCTGCTCGTCGCGGGTCTCGGTGGCGGCGCGGTCGTCTCGCCGAACATCACCCTCTCCCTCAACGAGGTGCCGACCCGGATGGGCGGCGCCGCCGGCGGCGCACTCCAGACCGGTCAGCGCATCGGCGCCGCGATCGGGGCGGCCCTGGTCATGACCGCCTACCAGCTCGCACTGTCTCAGACCTCGCAGCCCGGCAGCGCGTTGAGGTGGGCGCTCGGCACCTCCCTGCTGCTCCTCGCCACCGCGCTCGGCGCGGCGGTGTGGTCGTGGCGCCACGACCCACCGTTCTCCACGTAGTCGGGCGTGGTCTGGTCCGGCGGCCGGACCCGCACCGTGACCAGGGGCAGGAAGAGCTGGACGACGGGTCCGATGAGCAGCGCGTAGACCACCGTGCCGAGACCCAGGACACCGCCGAGGGCCCAGCCGATGGCAACGACGGTGACCTCGAGCCCGGTCCGCACCAGCCGCACCGACCGCCCCGTGCGGCGAGAGAGCCCGGTCATCAGCCCGTCGCGGGGGCCCGGTCCCAGCTGGCTGCCGATGTAGAGCGCGCCCGCGATCCCGTTGCCGACGACCGCCACGAGGAGGACGAGGACCTGGGCGCCGAGCCCGTGCACCGGGGGCACGGCCGTGAGCGTCGCGTCGGTGGCGAGCCCGATGACGACGGCGTTGAGGAGCGTGCCGAGGCCCGGCCACTGCCGCAGAGGCACCCAGAGCAGGAGGATGAGGAAGGAGCTCGCGATGACCATGGCCCCGTAGCTCATCGGGACGTGCTGGATCAGGCCGAAGGTGAACACCCCCCAGGGCTCCAGCCCGAGCCCGGCCCGGACCATCAGGGCCATGGTCGCCCCGAAGAGGAGGAGCCCGGCGAGCAGCTGGAGGACGCGGTGCGGCAGCCGGCCGGCGCGCAGCTGCTGCAGGGGGGTCATCGGGACGAGGTCGACGCGGCGACCCAGTCCACGCCGGACGAGCTGGATGGGGGACATGACCCCATCATCACGACAAGTGGTCTGTGATTCGAGGGCCAATCGTGACAGAGTGGCCCCCATGTCGACGACGCCGCCCACCCTGCGGGCGACCCGGGCCGCCCGGATCGTCGGGGACCTCTCCACCGCCCGGCCCGCCTACCGCGCCCTCGCCGACGCCCTGCGGATCGCGGTGGCCGACGGACGCATCGCGGTGGGAACCCGCCTGCCGAGCGAGCGCGAGCTGACCTCGGCCCTGCGGCTGAGCCGGACGACGGTCAGCCGCGCGTACGAGCTGCTCCGCGAGAACGGCTACCTCGTCTCGCGGCGCGGATCGGGATCGGTCACCACGCTCCCCGCGACCGCGCGGCGGCGTACCGGGACGTCGTCGCTCTACCCCGCGGACCCGGCGGAGGGCGTCATCGACCTGACCTGCGCGGCGACGCGAGCGCCGGCCGGCGTCATCGAGGCCTACGAGCGCGCCGTCGCCGTCCTGCCCCGCCACCTCGCAGGTGCCGGCTACCTCACCCTCGGCGTGCCCGAGCTGCGCGAGGCGATCGCCGCCCGGTACACCGAACGCGGCCTGCCGACCGACCCCGAGGACGTGCTCGTGACGTCCGGCGCCGTGGCCGGGCTCAACGTCGTCGTGCGGGCCCTGGTCGGACACGGGGACCGCGTCCTCGTCGAGAACCCCGGCTACCCCAACACCATCGAGTCGCTGCGCAGGTCGGGTGCTCGGCCGACCCCGCTGCCGATGGACCCCGACGGGTGGGACGTCGAGAGCGCCGTCCGCTCGGTGCGGTCGGCCGGGGCGGGCGCCGCGGTGCTCGTCCCCGACTTCCAGAACCCCACGGGTGCGCTGATGGGCGACGAGGACCGCGACCGGCTGGCGGCGGCTCTGCGCAGCGCCGGGACCGTGGCCGTCGTCGACGAGACGATCGTCGAGATCGACCTCGAGGGCGGCCCGATGCCGCTCCCCTTCGCCGCCCACGCCCCGACGACGGTGACCGTGGGGAGCGCCTCCAAGTCACACTGGGGCGGACTTCGGACGGGGTGGGTGCGTGCACCCCACGCCCACGTCGGCGCCCTGGTGGAGTCGCGGGCAGCGAGCGACCTCGGCGCACCCGTGCTCGAGCAGCTGGTGCTGCTCGAGCTGATGCGCGCTGCTCCCGGGCTGACCGCCGAGCGCCGCGCGGATCTCGTCGCCTCCCGCGACGTGACGGCGTCCGCCCTCGCCGAGCACCTCCCCGACGTGCGGTTCCGGATGGCCCGCGGCGGCCTGTCGCTGTGGTGCGAGCTGCCCCAGGACCTCGTCGCGAGCACCCTGGCCGTCGCCGCCGAGGACGAGGGGCTGCTCGTGGCAGCGGGGCCCCGCTTCGCCGTGGACGGCGGCCTCGAGCGCTGGCTACGCATCCCGCACGTCCTCCCACCGACCATGATGGCCGAGGCGCTGACCCGCCTCGCCCGCGCCGCCGCGACCGTGCGCGCCGGGGGTGGCCGGCCCGCGGGACGGTCGGGCACCAAACGTCGCCCCCGGCCGCTCGTGGCCTGAGTGCTTGCTGAGCACGCGAGCGAGAAGTGGCCCGAAGGGGCCGTTCACAGCACGCGGCTCACGACGTAGCCTGCGGCCAGGGTGACGCAGCCGCGCCACCGGACCGACCGGGAGGCACCCATGAGACGGCCGATGATCGTCGCGGCGCTCGCCGCGGCCGCGCTCGCGGTACCCACGGCGGCCGTCGGGGCGCCCGGCACCGCCTACGACGTCCAGGCGAACCACCCCCAGGTCCAGGGCGACCCGTCGTCCGACACCCAGGCCGTCTTCCCGACGAACAAGCAGAACGAGCCGACGATCGCCGTCAACCCGGTCGACCCCAACCACCTGATCGCCGGCTCGAACGACGAGCAGCGTCAGCCGCCGTGCGGACCGGATCCGACGCGCGGGGACGTACCCGAGTCGGACTGCTCGTTCTTCCCCGGCGTCGGCAGCTCGGGCATCTACCTATCCTCCGACGGCGGCCAGAGCTGGGAGAACATCGGGCTCCTCGACGACCAGGGTGCCTGGGCGGGCACCGGGGTGATCAGCGACGGTGACCCGGTCATCGCCTACGGACCCAAGCCCGACGGCGACGGCGGCTTCACCTACGCCGACGGCGTCCGCGCCTACTACTCCACGCTCGCCACCGTCCGGGGCGTCAAGGGCTTCGAGTACATCGTCGTCTCCTACTCCGACGACGACGGCCGGACCTGGTCGGCGCCCGTCATCGGCTCGACGAAGACCAATGCCGCCCAGTTCAACGACAAGAACTGGATCACCGTCGACGACAACCCCGCGAGCCCGTACTTCGGCCGGGTGTACCTGTCGTGGACGGCGTTCCGGTCGGCGACCTTCACCGGGTTCGGCAACGAGCCGGTCATGGTGTCGGTGAGCACCGACGGCGGCGACTCCTTCGGCATCCGGAAGCAGCTGTCCCCGGCCGGCAACAACCTCACGGGCAACGGCCGTCAGGGCACCTCGAGCACCACCGGTCCGGACGGCACCGCGTACATCGCCTTCGAGCAGGGCTCCTCGCAGGTCGTCGTCGTCTCCCGGGACGGCGGTCAGCGCTGGTCCCGGCCGATGACGATCGGACCGGTCACCGACATCGAGGACCCGATCCCGGGCGCCAACTTCCGCACCGACAGCTTCCCCGTGATCGCCGCCGACCCCCGGGTCGGGAGCACCACCGTGTACGCCACGTGGACCACCCTCACCCCCGACGGCGGCCGCGCGGTCGTCACGACCTCCACCGACCGAGGGCGCACGTGGAGCGATGCGGTGACCGTGAGCGGTGCGGCGCAGGGCTACGCCTTCTTCCCCGGGCTCGACGTCGCACCGGACGGGCGGGTCGACCTCGCCTTCCAGGCCCTGACCGCGGTCGACCCCACGACCTTCGGCACCGGCAACGCCGCGATCGAGGCCTGGTACGTCTCCTCCGACGCCGGCACCTCGTGGTCGGCGCCGGTCAAGGTGTCGGCCGTCTCGAGCGACCCGGCCGTCAGCGCGCAGAACAACCTCCAGCGCCAGTTCTGGGGCGACTACAACACCCTGGTCTCGACCGCCGACACGGCGTGGTTCATCTACACCGACTCCCGCAACGGGGTCGGCTGCGCCGCGGTCGACGCCTACCAGGACTACCTGTCCGCCAACGGCCTGGCCGAGAACGAGGAGCGTGAGAACGCCCGTGACACGCGTCGGCCGGATGCCGGCACCCAGGACCCCTCGGACCCGTCGACCAAGCCCGCGCCCCCGCTGGTGTGCGACCCGAAGTTCGGGAACACCGACGTCCACGTCTCGGTGATCAGCGCGTCCTGAGCCCAGCCGAGGACGCCGCACCGGGGCACACCCGAGGCCTACCGGTGTGGCGTGGCTAGGGTTTGCCCGTGACCAGCGCGCACCCCGATCCCCTCGTCGACCTCCTGCAGACCCTCGACCTCGAGGAGCTCGGCTCGGCGCAGGTCAGCGTCCAACCGCACACGACCGCGACCCACCCCGACCTGCGCCTGCCGGAGACCTTCGCCGAGGACATGACCCTCTTCCGCGGACGCAGCCAGAAGCAGCCGCACGGCCGGGTCTTCGGGGGGCAGGTGCTCGCCCAGGGCGTCGTCGCGTCAGGACGCAGTGTGCGTGACCTGCCCGGTGAGCCCCGCCGGCTGCACAGCATCCACGCCTACTTCATGCGTCCCGGCGACGACACCCAGCCCATCACCTTCAGCGTCGAACGGATGCGCGACGGCCGCAGCTTCTCGACCCGTCGCGTCCACGCCATCCAGCACGGCAAGCCGATCCTGTCGATGAGCGCCTCGTTCCAGGCACCCGACGGCGGCCTCGACCACCAGGACGAGATGCCCGAGGCCCCGGACCCGGCCACGGTGCCGTCGCTCAGCGACGTCTTCGGAGAGGTCGACGACCCGCGCGCACAGCACCTGGCCCGTCGGGCCATCGAGCTGCGCCACGTGCAGGGCAACCTCTTCAGCGGGCCGGGACAGGACCCGGTGGCGGAGCAGCTGGTCTGGCTGCGCGCCGTCGGGGACCTGCCGGACGACCCGCTCGTCCACGAGGCCGTCCTCGCCTACGCGTCCGACTACTCCCTCCTCGAGCCGATCCTGCGCCGGCACGGTCGTGCCTGGACCGACCGGGGGCTGCGCGCCGCGAGCCTCGACCACGCCATGTGGTTCCACCGGCCGGCCCGCGCCGACCAGTGGGTCCTCTACGCACAGCGCTCGCCGTCGGCCCAGGGCGGTCGCGGGCTCGGCATCGGGCGCATGTTCGGGGCCGACGGGACGCTCGTCGCGTCCGTGGCGCAGGAGGGGATGATCCGCCTCCCCGACGCGTGAGCGGCGGCGGGACGAGCGGCGTCCCGGCGGCGCGTCAGCCGGTCAGCTCGCCGTCGGTCAGCTCCAGCACCCGGTCGGCGGCGGCGAGCAGCGCCGGGTCGTGGGTCGTGACGACACAGGTCATCGTCTCCTCCTTCGACAGCCGGGCGATGAGGCGCATGATCTCGCGGCCGGTCTCGGAGTCGAGCTGGCCGGTCGGCTCGTCGGCGAGGAGCAGGTCGGGGCCGGCGACGAGCGCCCGGGCCAGCCCGACCCGCTGCTGCTGACCCCCGGACAGCTCGTCGGGGCGGTGCGCCCCGTGGCTGCCGAGGCCGACGTGCTCCAGCGCCTCGGCGACCCGGCGCTCGCGCTCGGCGGAGTCGACCTCGCGCAGGCGCAGGGGCACGCCGACGTTCTCGCGGGCCGTGAGGATCGGGATGAGCCCGAAGGACTGGAACACGTAGGACACGTGGGTACGGCGCAGCTCGAGCAGCTCGGCGTCGTCCATCGCGGTGACGTCGCGGTCGCCGAGCAGGACGGTGCCGGAGTCGGGTCGGTCGAGCCCGCCGATGACGTTGAGCAGGCTCGTCTTGCCCGAGCCGGACCGGCCGCGGACCGCGACGACCTCACCGGGCTCGGCGACCAGGGACACCCCGCGCAGCGCGTGCACGGCGTGCGCCCCGGAGCCGAACGTGCGGTGGACCTCACGCACCTCGAGGTGGTGGCTCATCGCTCCTCCTCACCGGTCGCCCCGTCGGCGTCGGGCTCGCCCGCCCGCGCCGGCCACACCCCGATGTGATCGGTCTCCAGGTCGAGGCGGACGCGGTCACGCAGGTCGAGGGCCGTCGTGAACGTCCGCGGCAGCTGGAGGCGGCCGGCCCGGTCGAGGACCGCGTACTCCTCCGCGACGAGGCCGCCCTCGCCCCCCTCCCCCTCGCGCCGCAGCACCTCCGAGGAGGTCCGGCCGTCGCGGATGCCGACGGTGCGTGCCACGTGCTCGCTGACGAGGGGGTCGTGCGTGACGACCAGCACTGTCGTCCCCAGCTCCCGGTTGGCTCCCCGGATCGCGGTGAAGACCTCGTCGCTGCTGCGGGTGTCGAGCTCACCCGTGGGCTCGTCGGCGAGCAGGACCCGCGGCCGGTTGGCGACGGCGACCCCGAGGGCCACCCGCTGCTGCTGACCCCCGGAGAGCTCTGAGAGCCGCCGGTCGGCGCACTCCGGGATGCCGAGCACCTCGAGGGTCTCCCTGGCTCGCGAGGTCCGTTCCGCGCGAGGCACGCGGGCCAGGACCATGGGCAGCTCGACGTTCTCGACGGCGGTGAGGTAGGGCAGCAGGTTGGCGGTGGCCTGCTGGAAGAGGAACCCGACGGTGGAGCGCCGGTAGGCCAGCCGGTCGCGAGCGCTCATCGCGCCGAGATCCTGCCCCGCCACGCGAGCCGTCCCGGCACTGGGCGCGTCGAGCCCGGAGAGGATCCCGAGGAGGGTGGACTTGCCCGACCCGGAGGCCCCGACGAGAGCGACGAGCTCGCCGGGAGCCACCTCGAGGTCGAGCCCCTGGAGCGCGACGACCTCGATCCCCTCCGCGCGGAAGATCCGCACGAGGTTGTCACAGAGGATGTCGGGCTCGAACGCGCCGGGGTCCCGGAGCGGAGTGGTGTCGGTGACGGTCATGCCGTTGCTCCTCTGCGCAGGTGGTCGGCAAGGGGGCCCCGGCGCGCAGCCAGGGCGTCGAGCAGGAGGGCGAGGCCGCCGAGGACGACGACGGCCCCGGCGGCCAGCAGGGCGGTGGCGGGTCGTGGGTCGACGGTGAGGCGGCTGACGGCCCCCGTGAACGGCCCGAGGTCGAGGGCGGCGGCCACGAGCCATGGCGCCAGCGAACCGACGACGCCCCCGGCGAGTGCCGCCACGGTGACGACCGGGAGGACCTCCGTCCAGGCCAGGGCACGCTCGTCCCCGTGCGGGAGGCCGAGCGTGCGCAGACGCGCGATGAGGGTCGAGCGCTCGTCGTGCGTCGCCGCGAGGACGAGCAGGACGGCGAGGAGGGTCAGCAGCGCCGCGAGGACCGCCGCGACGAGGTAGGTGGTGGTGACGAGCGCGGGGAGCGCGAGGCGGGTCACCGCCTCGGCGACGTCGCGCGCGGAGGAGACACCCGTGACGAGGCTGCCCTCGGTCACCTCGTCGAGGGGGGCCGTGGCCAACGCCTGGGCGGCGGAGGGGTCGGCCGCGACGAAGGCGACGTTCGGCTGGGCGGAGGGGACCACCCCCTGGAGGGCCTCGAGCGGCACGACGACGACCGGCGTGGCCCGACCGAGGGCCACCCGCTCCAGCCCGGGGACGGCCCGGACGGGCTCGAGCGGCACCTCTGCCCTCCTCACGACGAGCACCGCTCCGGTACCGGCACGGAGGTCCGGGCTCACCAGGGCCGGCAGCGCTCCGTCCGTGCCGTCGCCGAGCGAGAGGCCGGACTGGATCGGGGTCCCGCGGAGCACCTCGGCATAGGCCTGCGGGTCGACGCCGAGCAGGAGGACCTGGCGCGTGCCGTCCTCGGTGCGGACGGTGGCGCCCGGGTCGCTGAAGGCGGGCACCACCGCGCGCACGCCGGGGGTGGCTGCGAGCGCCTCGACGTCAGCGGGGTCCAGGCGCGCGGCGTCGACGCGCACGTCGGCCCCGACGGCACGGTAGGCCGCGAGCTCGCGCTGGACCGCGACCGTCGAGGAAGTCGCCGCGAGCAGCCCCAGCACCGTGGCCCCGACGACGACGGTGAGGACGGGCAGGACGGCACTGGCACCGGTCCGCGCCGCACGCGCCAGGCCGACGAACGCGACGAGTCCCCGGCGGCGGGAGGCGCGACCCGCGAGCCACCGCAGCCCTGGGGGCACGGCCCGGACGACGAGCACCGACACCGCGAGCGCCACGAGCGTGGGCGCCAGGGCTGCGTACCAGTCCGTGGTGCCGGCGGCGATCTGGGTGCCGCGGCTGCGGACCGTCGTGACGGCGAGCACCGCCACGGCGATGGTCGCGAGCTCGAGCACCGCACGGCGGGCCCGCCGCACGAGGATCGTGGTCTCCGCGTCGGCGGCGACCGGGCGGTCGAGCGCCCGCACCCTCAGCACCCCGCCGAGCACGACGGTCGCGACCGGCACGGCGACGACGACCCCCGCCTCCATCCACCCCGCGCCGGGCGTGGACCCGGGGACGAGGAGGTGCACGAGCAGCACCCCGACGACCGAGACCGGCACGACGACGAGCGCCACCTCGACGGCCAACAGGGCGGCGACGAGTCCCGCGGACGCCCCTCGTGTGCGCAGCATCCGGACCTCCGCGGTGCGCCGGGTCACGCCGACGACCGCGGTCAGGGCGAGGACGAGGATGGCCAGGGCGGCCACTCCGGCGGTGGCGAACGACGTCATCACGGAGGTGGTGCGGACGGCCGCCTCGTAACGGTCGAGGATGGCAGCGATGCCGGTCGTGATCCGCACCGGTTGCGTCAGGGCGTCACGGATGCGCGCGTCGCCGTCGAGCCGGACGAGGAAGGCGCGCAGCGGGGTCACATCGGCGGCTGTGAGGCGGTCGGGATCGAGGGGGTAACGCCACGAGTGGGCGAGCGCCGGTGAGCCGGATCCGTCGTCGGTGCCCGGTCGCACCCGCCACAGGGCGTCGCTCACGGCCCGGTAGGACTCCGGTGCGGCGACGAGTGCCCCCTGCTGGATCACCCCGCCCAGTGCGAGCGGTATCGCGGCGACCCCGGTCAGGCGCGGCTCGACCTGCCAGAAGCCGTCGGCGGTGTCGAGGGGCTCGTAGGTACCGGTCACGACGACGGCGGCCGTCGGGCTCGCCCCCTCGGGCGTGAGGTCGAGACGGTCGCCGACCGCGAGCCCCCACCGGCGGGCCGTCCGGTCGGCCACGGCCACGGGGACGACCCGCACGGTCCGGGGACCCGCGGCGGTCTCCAGGGTCCGCTCCTCCTCCGCGTCGCCGGGGGCCGACCCGGAGACCCAGCGGACGCGCTGGTCGAGGCCGGACTGGACCCGCAGGAGCACCTGGAGCCGGTCGGTGCTCACCGGCTCGCCGGAGGACCGCGTGATGAGCAGCGGGTCGCTCTGGGCCGCCCACGAGGGGTCACCGAAGAGCGACTCGACATCCGGCCCCATCACGGCTCGCACCGCGGCGTCGACCTGCTCGAACGGCGGCGTCGACCCCCGACCCGGATCCTCCTGCAGGGTGGGGGCCCCGATGGGCCGGGGCGTGATGGCGAGCCCCACCTCGCGGGCCTGCACCGTGGCGGCCGCCACCTCGTCTCCGAGGGCCTCGTCGACGGCCACCGAGGCGTGCCGCGGCACCGCGACGACGTAGGCGGCGGCGAGGCCGGCGACGACCGCGAGCAGCACGGCGACGAGGCGACCCCGTCCGAGGGAGCGCCGCAGCAGCCCGAACCACGTCATGACTCGTCCCCCCGGCGCAGCTCGCGACCCAGGTCACCGACCGAGCTGCGCAGGACGAGCAGGCCGACGAGCGAGAGCACGCCGGTGACGACGGCGGCGAGCAGCACGACCGGACCCCCGGGGACGACGACGAGCACGTCGGGCACCTGCGGGTGGCCGTCGCCGCCGACGAGGAGGGGGACGACCGTGAGGGCCGCGACGACACCGAGAGCGACTCCGACGAGCACGGTGACGACGGTGACGAGGACCCGTTCGAGGAGCAGGACGGTGCGGATGGTGCCCGGCGGCGTGCCGAGCGCGAGCAGCACCGAGTTCTCGTGGCGTCGGGTGCGCCCGAGGGCGGCCGTCGTCGCGGCGAAGCCGACGGCGGCGAGGAGCACCGCGGCCAGCGTCACGAGGACCATCGCGGCCCGCATCCCGGCGTTGACCGGGTTGGTCGAGCGCTGCTCCTCCACCTCGGACCGCACGATGACCGTCGTCCCGTGCGGCACCTGCGCGCGCACGGCGGCCGCGGCGGCCGTCGGGTCGCCGGGGTCGGCCCAGAACTCCCCGGGCGAGATGGTGCTCGAGGGTCGCACCCCCTGCTGGGAGACCGCCTGGACGGTCGGGAGGTCGACGAGGACCCCCCGGGTGGGGGTCTCGGCGGTGGGGAGCACGTCGAGGACGCCTGCGACGGTGATCGGCACCGCCACCGGCCCGACCTGGAGGACGAGCGGCCCTCCCCCCGCCGCGTCGATCCCCTCGGCCACCTCGGCGGTGACCAGCGCCGGCACGCTCTGCAGACCCGCCGGGGGTGCGGCCCACCAGAGCCCGGACGTGGTCCGGTGCGTGCGAAGGCCCGAGTCGTCCAGACGGGTGCCGTCGGCCTCGAGGTCGGTCACCACCAGCCCGACCGCGGAAGCGGGAGCGACGAAGTGGATCCAGTCGGGCAGGGGTACCTGGATGCCGACGACACTGAGCGGTTCGGTGAGCCCGGCGCCGGCGAGGTCGACGAGCAGCGTCGACGGCTCGGTCGAGACCGTACCGAGTGGCAGTGCCGCGACGAGGCCCCGGGCGTCCCGCACGTGCAGGCTGGCCGGGAAGACCAGCGGGCGCGTCGTGCCGGGGGCCAGCAGTCGGGCGCTCACGGCGAGGCGCTCGGACCCCGGCGGTATCCGGACGCCCCCTCCGAGGTCGCGCTCGTCGAGCAGCCGGGCCACGGCATCCGGCCAGGCGACACCGCGCACCGTGTCCGGGCGGGGGTCCATGACCCGCCCGGCGGTCGCCGCGTCGACGGCGAGCACGGTGACGTCGTCGAGGTCACCGAGCCGGACGCTGGTGCGGTACGCGGGCATGACCCGCTCCGGGCCCCCTGCGGCCCGCTCCGTGATCCCGTCGAGCGTGGTGCTGCTCGCCGCCGCGTTGGCGCGGACCACCCTGACCGCGGCGCCGCTGTCGAACGCGGACTGGTCCGCGACGGCCTGCCCTGCGGTGGCCGAGTGGCCGAGCGCGACCGTGCCCATGCCGACGGCGAGCAGCACGAGCAGGAGCGTGCCGGCCTGCCCGGCGACCCGCCGGGAGAACTGCCACGACCCCCACGCGAGACCGAGCCCGCGCCGCGGTGCGGCCAGCCGCGCCACAGCCCGCGCGAGAAGCGGGATGAGCCGGAGGCTGAGGACGGCGAGCCCGGCCACCACGAGGACCGGAGCGGCGGTGGTCAACGGATCGACGCCGGTCGCCGCCGCCACGTCGTAGCGACGCAGCTGCACGGCGGCGAGGACCGCGAGCCCGACGAGGACCACGTCGACGCCCGAGCCCACGGCGACGCGCAGCAGCCGTCCACGCCCCTGCCCCGACGCCGAGCCGGGGGCACGCCCCACCCAGAGCGTCGTCACGACCGAGACGGCGACGGCGAGCGCGGCGAGCGGCAGGGCGGTCGACCAGACCCGTCCGGCCTCCTCGGTACCGGCACCGGCGACGAAGGAGCCCGCGACGAACCGGGCGAGCGGCGGCGCCACGAGGACGGTCCCCAGGAGCCCGAGGAGGGCCACGAGCAGCGCCTCACCGAGCGCCAGCAGCCCGAGCTGGGCCGTCGATGCCCCCCGGGTCCGCAGCAGCCGGGTCTCGCCGTCGCGCAGGCCGGCGAGGAGCGAGGCGGCGACGACGAGCGAGACGGTGCCGAGCACGGCGAGCAGGACGGAGGGCACGAGGAGCGCCACGCGGATGCGCTCGGCGACGAGTCCGGCCCGGTCGAGGAGCCCGGGCACGGGGTCCTGGACGCGGATGCTGCGCAGGTCGAGCAGGTCGAGCGCCCTCGCGGCCTCCTGCGCACGCTCGCGCGCCGCCGGGAGGTCCCCGGCGGTGAGGCCGGTGAGCGGGGGGACCGCACGCCAGGTGACGGTCGAGGACCCCACCAGCGGGGTGTCGAAGGCACCCGGTCCGAGGACGAGCGGGCCGTACGAGGTGAAGTCGGACTCCGCCACCCCGGTGAGGGCGAGGGGCAGGTCGACCCACAGCGGGTCCTGCGGGTCGGTCGGCTGGAAGGTGCCGCTCACCCGCACGACCTGGCGCGGGGCATCGGCCACGACGAGGTCGACGAGCGCCAGATCGTCGCCGACCCCGACCCCGAGGGCCCTGGCCGCCGTCTGCGGGAGCACCACGTCGACGACGCCGCCCCCCGGCCGGGCCGCCGCGCCCCGCGGCGCCTGCGGCCAGACCCCGTCGACGAGCCGGGCGGACGCGGCCAGGTCCGGGACGTCGGCGAGGACGGCGCGGTCGGTGTCGGCCCGGCCGGCGATGCCGCGGGAGGTCGTCGTCCCGACCCGCGTCAGCCGGACGTCCCCGAGTGGGGCCAGAGCCCCTCGGACTCCCGTGTCGGCGGAGGAGAGCTCCCCCGGTCGCAGCGAGGACGAGACGGCGACCGAGCGGCCCCCGGGCGGCACCTCGAGGGCCGAGCGGACGCCGGCGTCGGCGATGTCGGCGGACAGCAGGCGCAGCGCCGTGACGACGAGGAGCGACATGAGCACCGACGTGACGATGGCCGCCACGGCGACGGGGTGGGTGCGCAGGCGCCGGCGCAACAGGCGCGCGAGCCCCATCCCTCGTTTCCTCTCGCCCGGTGGCTGGACCGGGCCACCCTAGCGCCCGCCGCCACCCCCTCCGTCAGCGGTCGCGGAGGGCGACGACGGCAGCCGAGCGCCCCGGGAGTCGCACGCCGTCCGCCACCACGTCGGTCCCGCCGCGCGACCACGCGAGGAGCAGCCCGGCGGCCCGCTCGACCGGCACGGTCCGCACCGTGTCCCCGAGGTTGGCGACGACCGCCACGGACGCACCCTCGTGGGGGCGCCGCACCAGGACGAACCAGCGCTCGTCCTCGTCGAAGGCGGCGGTCGTGTCGGCGAACCGCGTGGCGCCCGGCCCGACGCGCTCGCGACGGAGGGCCGTGCAGGCGGCGTACCAGCGCAGCATCCGCGCGTGCGGCTCGGCGTCCACCTCGGACCAGTCCAGGACGGAGCGGTCCCGGGTCGCGGGGTCCTGCGGGTCGGGGACCTCCTCGGCCGCCCACCCGTGGCTGCCGAACTCGGCGCGGCGCCCGCCGCGGACGGCATCGACGAGCCAGTCCTCCTCGAAGCTCGTGAAGAACTGCCACGGGGTCGAGGCGGCCCACTCCTCCCCCATGAAGAGCATCGGGGTCGTGGGTGCGAGGAGGTAGAGCGCGGCGCCGGCCGCCTGGAGACCGGGGTCGGCGACGAGTGCCGAGATGCGCTCCCCGGTGGCGCGGTTGCCCACCTGGTCGTGGGTCTGGAGGTAGCCGAGCAGGCGGCGGGCGTCGAGTCTCTCGGTGTCGACGGGTCGACCCCATGCCGTTCCTCGGAAGCTGGAGACGGCCCCGTCGTGGAGGAAGCCGCGGGTCAACACCTTGCCGAGGACCGCGAGCGGGCCGCCGTCGGGCATGGCCTCGCAGTGGCCCGAGAAGTCGGCGTAGTAGCCCTGCGTCTCACCGGTCAGTGCGACGTGGAGGGCGTGGTGCAGGTCGTCGTCCCACTGGGCCGTCATCCCCCGCCCGCCCGCGGAGGTCGGGGTGACCATGACGGTGTCGTTGAGGTCGCTCTCGGCGACGAGGTCGCACGGACGGCCGAGGTCGACGGCCAGCGCCGCGACCTCGTCGGACAGCTCGGCGAGGTAGTGCCGCGGCGAGTCGTCCTTGAGCTCGTGCACGGCATCGAGTCGGAGGGCGTCCAGGTGGTACTCGCGGAACCAGCGGCGAGTGGCCTCGACGAGGAAGGCCCGCACCTCGTCGCACCCGTGGTGGTCGAGGTTCACGGCCGGGCCCCACGGGGTCTCGTGGGCGGAGGTGAAGTAGGGCGCGAACCGGGCGAGGTAGTTGCCACTCGCGCCGAGGTGGTTGTGGACCACGTCGAGCGCGACGGCCAGGCCGCGGGCGTGGCAGGCGTCGACGAACCGGGCCAGGCCGGCGGGGCCGCCGTAGCCGTCCTGGACCGCGTAGAGCCCCACCCCGTCGTAGCCCCAGCCGCGGTCGGTCGGGAAGGCGGCCACCGGCATCAGCTCGACGACGTCGACGCCGAGGGAGACCAGGTGGTCGAGGCGCTCCACGGCGGCGTCGAAGGTGCCCTGCCGCGTGAACGTCCCGACGTGCAGCTCGTAGACGACCGCGCCGAGCACGCCGGAGCCCCCTCGCGTGCCGGGCCATCCCGCGTCCGTCCACGGGAAGGTCGCGGTGTCGACGGTGCGGCTCGGGCCGTGGACACCGTACGGCTGCCACGCGCTGCGGGGGTCGGGCAGCGGCGGGTCCTCACCGTCGAGGACGAAGGCGTAGTCGATGGCTGCGCCCGCGCCGCCGCCGGTCCAGCGCCACCACCCGTGACCGGTGGGGACCATCGGGTCCCGCCGTCGGCTGCTCGCGCGCACCCGGCCGCCCTCGTCGACCGGCGCCCACTCGAGCTCGACACGCTCCGGGTTCGGCGCCCAGACCCAGACCTCGTCCGGCGTGGCCGGCGGTGGCATCACGGCGGTCACGAGGATCCCTCCCGGACGAGCAGGGCCACCGGCCACTCGGCGAGGAGGTCGGCCAGCAGCAACCCGCCGTCGCCGACCGAGTGGGTGCGACGGGCCAGGACGTCGAGCCACTCCCCCGGCGGCACCGCCACCATGGCGTGGCCGAACCCGCCCTCGCCGGCCAGCCGGCCCGCCCCCCGCGTGACGACCGTGACCGTCCGCGGCCCGTCGGCATCCCCACGGGTGAAGGCCAGGACGTGCTCGCTCGACGCGCGGAGTCCTGTGTATGTGGCGTCCGGCCCGGTGAACGCCGCCGAGTGCTCCCGGCGGGTCCGCAGGGCCAGCGCGGTCACCCGCATCTTGTCGTCGTCGAGGTCGAAGGAGGGCTCGTCGTCGAGGACACGGGAGAGCCGCAGGGCACGGTCGGCCCAGTCGACCGGTCGCCGGTTGTCGGGGTCCACCAGGGCGAGACGCCCGATCTCGCACCCCTGGAAGACATCGGGCACACCGGGCATCGTCAGCTGGACGAGCTTCTGGCCGAGGATGTTGGCCCGTACCGACGGCTCGTGCGGCACGGTCCAGGCCTCGAGGTGGGCGTGCACGTCGAGGTCCCGGACGACGGCTCGCGCGAACGCGACGATCTCGTCCTCGTACGCGGCGTCCCCGTCGACCCACGCGGTGTGCACCTTCGCCTCGCGAACCGCCTTGAGGAGGTACTGCTCGAGGCGGCCACCGGTGATCGGCCAGGTGCCCACCAGGGTCTGCCAGACGAGGTACTCGGTCACCGGGTCGACGCGGGGGGTACGGTGGCGCGCCGCCAGCTCGCGCGCCTTCGCGAGCCAGCGCTCCCACCCCTCGGCGTCCTCGGCGAGCACCATGAGCCGGGCGCGGGTGTCCTCCGAGCGCTTCGTGTCGTGCGTGGTGAGTGTGGTCATCGACAGCGGCCACTCCCGCTGCACGCGGCCGCACCAGGCATGGAAGGTCTCGACGTCGATCGAGAGGTGCTCGGGGTCGCCGCCCACCTCGTTGGCGCCCGCGAGGCGGAACCACCGGTAGAAGGCGGTGTCCTCGATGCCCTTGGCCATGACCGGGCCGCACGTCTGCTGGAACCGGACGCGGAAGTCGTCGGCGAGTGCCCCGGTGTCGAGCGCGGCGCGGGGCAGCTCACGGTCGAGGACGAGGGCGACGACGAGGTCGAGCGCGTCGGCCTCGCTCGGGGCGACGTGGGCGCGGGCCCGCTCCGCCGCCTGGTCGACGACGGCCGCCTGCTCGGGGTCCACCCCGCGCCCCGGGACGACGTACGCACGGTAGCGGTCCATCGAGACGAGCAGTGCCTCCAGGGCCCGGCGCAGCGCTCCCGCGTCGTCGTCGGGCAGGATGCGCCTGACCAGACGCATCAGACGGTCGACCTCCGCGGCCTGGACGTCGTCGACGACGAGCCGCTTGCTCTCGGTCACGACCGCCTCGAGCGAACCGGGCTCGGGGGCGACCTGCGCCCACAGCCGGTCGAGCGTCCCCTCGCCGTCGACCGGGGTCAGGACCTGCTGGACCCGCAGCATCGCGTCGTAGCCGGTGGTGCCCGCGCACCGCCACCCGTCGGGAAGCGTCTCGTTGCCCTCGAGGATCTTCTCGACCACGACCCACGCCCCTCCGGTCGCCTCGGCGAGCCGCTCGAGGTAGCCGCCGGGGTCGGCGAGGCCGTCGGGGTGGTCGATGCGGAAGCCGTCGACCGTGCCGTGGCCCTGGAGCGCCAGCAGGAGCGCGTGCGTCCCCATGAAGACGACCGGGTCCTCGACCCGGACGGCGACGAGCGAGGTCACGTCGAAGAAGCGCCGGTAGTTGAGCGCGTCCCCCGCCTCGCGCCAGCTCGAGAGCCGGTAGGCCTGGGCGTCGACGAGCTCCGCCAGGGGCAGGTCCT
Source organism: uncultured Actinomycetota bacterium (assembly GCA_963730165.1). Taxonomy (GTDB): domain Bacteria; phylum Actinomycetota; class Actinomycetes; order Actinomycetales; family Dermatophilaceae; genus DASSQJ01. The sequence continues at coordinate 141,707 of CAVSQS010000003.1, read as the reverse complement.
CGGTGCCCGGGGCGACGGGGAACTCGTGATCGTAGTACCGCAGCACGTGGTCGCTGCCGGAGGGTCCACCGTCGTCGGCCACGACGAGCTCACCGCGGGCCAGGACCTGCTCGACCGGGCCGCCGAGCACCGGCATGAGGATGCGGTCCTCCTCGGCGACCCAGTCGACGTCGAACCATCCTGCGTACGGGGAGCGCCGGCCGTCGCGCAGCAGCCACCAGAACGGTGAGTTGAGGTACTCCGGCGCCGGCACGGCCATGTGGTTGGGGACGACGTCGACGACGACGCCCAGTCCGTGCTCGCGGCAGGCCCGGGCGAGCCGGTCGAAGGCACGCCGCCCCCCCGCCTCCTGGTTGATCCGCGTGTGGTCGAGCACGTCGTAGCCGTGCGTCGACCCCGGGGCCGGCTGGAGGACCGGCGAGAGGTAGACGTGCGTGACGCCGAGGTCGGCCAGGTACGGGACGAGCTCGGCGGCCGCGTCGAAACCGAAGCCCCCGTGGACCTGGAGCCGGTAGGTCGCGCCGGGGACGACGCGGCCGGGGTCGGGTCGGTGGGTGCTCACCGGCACTACCTTCGCAGAGCCGCCGCGCTCGTTGCTCCGGCAGGGACGGTCGAGGCGTCACGAAGGTGGCGGAGCAGGACCAGCGAGCGCGACTCGACGCGCACGTCGGCGGAGGCCTCGTGCCAGACGTCGTCGAGCACGTCGAGCGCCGTGTCGATCTCGACCATCCAGCGCTGGCCGTAGTCGGGCCCCGGCAGGCGGAAGGTGTGGGGCTCGGCGTCGGCGTTGAAGAGCAGGAGGAAGTCGTCGTCGACGAGGCGGCGACCGCGGCTGTCCGGGCTCGGGAGCGCCTGTCCATTGAGGTAGACGGTCATCATCCGGGCCGCCCCGTCGTACCAGTCCTGCTCCTCCATCCGCTGGCCCGAGGGTTGGAACCACTCGATGTCGCCGTTGTCCGACTGGCCGCCGTGGTCGGCGCTCCCGGCGAAGAACCGGCGCCGCCGGAAGACCGGATGGTCGGCCCGGATCCTCGCGACCGCGGCGGTGAACGTGTAGAGCCGGACCTGGTCCTCGCTGAGCCCCCAGTCGACCCAGGCGGTCTCGTTGTCCTGGCAGTAGACGTTGTTGTTGCCGTTCTGGGTGCGGCCGATCTCGTCGCCGTGCGCGATCATCGGCACGCCCTGGCTGAGCAGGAGGGTGGCGAGGAAGTTGCGCTGCTGGCGCAGGCGCAGCGCGTTGACCTCCGGGTCGTCGGTGGGCCCCTCGACCCCGCAGTTCCACGAGCGGTTGTGCGACTCGCCGTCGCGGCCCTCCTCTCCGTTGGCCTCGTTGTGCTTCTCGTCGTAGGACACCAGGTCGCGCAGGGTGAAGCCGTCGTGGGCCGTGACGAAGTTGATCGACGCGATGGGCTTGCGGCCGTTGTGCTCGTAGAGGTCACTGGAGCCGGTGATCCGCGAGGCGAACTCGCCGAGGGTCCTCGGGACCCCCCGCCAGAAGTCGCGCACGGTGTCGCGGTACTGGCCGTTCCACTCGGTCCACAGCGGGGGGAACCCCCCGACCTGGTAGCCACCGTCGCCGACGTCCCACGGCTCGGCGATGAGCTTGACCTGTGAGATCACCGGGTCCTGCTGGATGAGGTCGAAGAACGCCGAGAGCTTGTCGACCTCGTGGAACTGCCGTGCCAGGGTGGCCGCCAGGTCGAACCGGAACCCGTCGACGTGCATCTCGGTGACCCAGTACCGCAGGCTGTCCATGATGAGCTGGAGCACGTGGGGGCTGCGCATCAGCAGGCTGTTGCCGGTGCCCGTCGTGTCGTAGTAGTGCTCCTTGGCGTCGTCGACGAGGCGGTAGTACGACGCGTTGTCGATGCCACGGAAGCAGATCGTCGGGCCCTTCTCGTTGCCCTCCGCCGTGTGGTTGTAGACGACGTCGAGGATGACCTCGATGTGCGCCTCGTGCAGCGCCTTGACCATCGCCTTGAACTCGGTGACCTGCTCACCTCGGTCGGAGCGTGCGTACCCGTTGTGCGGGGCGAGGAAGCCGATCGTGTTGTAGCCCCAGTAGTTCGACAGCCCCTTGGCCTGCAGCGAGGTGTCCTGGACGTACTGGTGCACCGGCATGAGCTCGATCGCGTTCACCCCGAGGGTGCTCAGGTGCTCGATGATCGCCGGATGCGCGATCGCGGAGTAGGTGCCGCGGATCTCCTCGGGGATGTCGGGGTGGGTCATTGTCAGGCCCTTGACGTGGGCCTCGTAGATGACGGTGTCGTGGTACTCGTGCCGCGGCGGGCGGTCGTGCCCCCAGTCGAAGTACGGGTTGATGACGATGCCGAGCATCGTCTTCCCGAGGCTGTCCTCGGTGTTCCGTGTGGTCGGGTCGTCGAAGTCGTAGGAGAACAGCGCCTGGTCGTTGCTCACCTGGCCCTCGAAGGCCTTGGCGTAGGGGTCGAGCAGCAGCTTGCTCGGGTCGCAGCGGTGCCCGTTCTCCGGGTCGTACGGCCCGTGGACGCGGTAGCCGTAGCGCTGACCGGGCTGGACCGCGGGCACATAGCCGTGCCAGACGAAGCCGTCGACCTCCGGGAGGTCCAGGCGCGTCTCGGCGCCGTCGTCATCGACGAGGCACAGCTCGACCCGCTCGGCCACCTCGCTGAACAGGGCGAAGTTCACCCCCGTCCCGTCGTAGGTGGCGCCGAGGGGGTACGCCGTTCCAGGCCAGATCTCCACTGGTTGCCTTCCGTGTGTGTCACCGCGGGCCGGCGGCCGTGCCGGCACGCGCGGCCCTGCGTGGGACACCGCGCGGTGGACTGCTAAACGTACCCGCCCGCGCTCCTCCGTGCGCACACGGCACCGGGGCGGGATGTCGCAGCCGGGTGGCAGGCCGCCGGCCGACCTGAGGGCCGCGGCCAGGACCGTGGTCGGCTCGGGAGCGCGAGGCGCGGGTGTGGTGTCGGTGACGAGCCACTAGGGTCGACTCGTCCGGCGCCCGCCCCGAGGCGCCCCCGAGGAAGGCCGTCATGACCGCACGCGTCGCCATCGTCACCGGAGCCGCCCGCGGCATCGGCGCCGCCACCGCCGAGCGCCTGGCCCGCGACGGGTTCGCCGTCGGGGTCCTCGACCTCGACGAGTCCGCCTGCGATCAGGTCGCGGGCCGCATCCGGGACGCCGGGGGCTCCGCACTCGGGGTCGGGGTCGACGTCACCGACGCCGACCAGGTGGCCGGCGGTGTCGCCCGCGTGGCCGACGAGCTCGGACCGCCCGTGGTGCTCGTCAACAACGCCGGGATCATCCGGGACAACCTCCTCTTCAAGATGACCGAGGAGGACTGGGACGCGGTCATGGGAGTCCACCTCAAGGGGGCCTTCCTCATGACGCGCGCCTGCCAGACGCACATGACCGAGCAACGGTACGGGCGAATCGTCAACCTCTCCTCGTCGTCCGCGCAGGGCAACCGCGGCCAGGCCAACTACTCCGCTGCCAAGGCCGGGCTCCAGGGGTTCACGAAGACCCTGGCCATCGAGCTGGGGAAGTTCGGGGTCACCGCGAACGCCGTGGCCCCGGGGTTCATCCAGACCGACATGACCCGTGCCACCGCCGAGCGGATGCGGGTCTCGTTCGAGGACTTCATCGCACACTCCGCAGCCCAGATCCCCGTCGGGCGCGTCGGCCAGCCGGAGGACATCGCGGCCACCATCGCCTTCCTCGTGTCGGAGGAGGCCGGGTTCGTCTCCGGCCAGGTGATCTACGTCGCCGGCGGCCCGCTCGACTGAGCCGACGAGTGCCCCACCGTCAGGGGGCGGGTCGGAACCGGACCAGGGGGAGCTGCTCGACCAGCCGCCGGCGCTGCTCGGGGGTCCCCGCGTAGCGCCAGCCGAGCATGGCCGACAGCGCCCGCCTGAGCACCGGCGTCGCGACCCGGTTGCGCCGCTCGTACCCGGCGATGACCCGCTCGGCCTCCTCGACCGGGAGCTCCTCGGGGACGGCCCGGCGCGGACCGCGACCGAGGTCCACCTCGACGGGGCCGCCGGCCCGGACGTTGCGGTACCAGTCCGAGCCGCGCCCGAACCCCGAGACCACCGTCACCGCGCCCGTGGCCCGGTCGTGGTCGACGACCTCGAGCACGGTGTGGAAGACCCGGCCCGAGCGACGCCCGGTGTGCGTCAGGCGCAGGAACCGGCCGCCGAGGAGGCGGCCGAGACCGGCGTCGTAGAGCCGGTTCGGTGCGCGGAAGGTCCACCGCAGCCAACCCGGAAGGTCCTCGAAGCGGATCCCGGCCATGCCCTCATGCAACCACGAGGGTGCGCGTGGTGGCGGGCTGGGCCGGACCGGGGCCGTCGGGTCGGCAGCCGCGGATGGTACGCCGGCGGCCTCCGCGCGCCCTCAGAGGCCGAGATCGCGCCCGATGAGCTCCTTCATGATCTCGTTCGAGCCGGCCCAGATCTTCGAGACACGGGCGTCCCGCCAGGCGCGGGCCACGCGGTACTCGTTCATGAAGCCGTAGCCCCCGTGCAGCTGCACGCACTCGTCGAGCACGTGGTTCTGGACCTGGGCGGAGAACCACTTGGCCTTGGCGGCGTCGACGGCCGTGAGCCTGCCCTCGGCGTGCGCGGCGACGCAGTCGTCGACGTACGCCTCGACGACCTCGAGCTCGGTGAGCAGCTCGGCCATCTTGAACTTGTTGTGCTGGAAGGAGCCGACGGGCTGCCCGAACGCCTTGCGCTCCTTGGTGTACTCGACCGTCTCCCGGAAGATCTGGAACGCGTGGGCGGTGTTGGCCACGGCCGCTCCGATCCGCTCCTGCGGCAGCCGCTCCATCATCGCGATGAAGCCCATGCCCTCCGGACCGAGCCGGTTCGCGTCCGGCACCCGGACGTCCTCGAAGAACAGCTCGGAGGTGTCGGCCTCCTCCTGCCCCACCTTGTCGAGCTTGCGGCCGCGGCTGAAGCCCTCCATGCCCTCCTCGACGACGAAGAGGGTGATGCCCTTGGCGCCCTTGCTCGGGTCGGTGCGGGCCGCGACGATGATCAGGTCGGCCTGGTAGCCGTTGGTGATGAAGGTCTTGGACCCGTTGAGCACCCAGTGCTCGCCGTCGCGCACGGCCGTGGTCTTCAGGGCGGCGAGGTCGGACCCGCCGGACGGCTCGGTCATCGCGATCGCGGCGATGAGGTCGCCACTGGCCATGCCCGGGAGCCAGCGCTGCTTCTGCTCGTCGGTGCCGAGGTCGACGATGTACGGAGGGCAGACGTCGGAGTGGATCCCGAAGCACGAGGAGACCGCGAAGTTGAAGCCCGCGATGACCTCGGCCGAGATCGCGTTGAACCGGTAGTCCTCGGCACCCATGCCGCCGAACTCCTCCGGGATGTCGAGGCCGAAGAGACCCTGCTTGCCGGCCTCCTTCCAGATGTCGCGGTCGATCGACTTCACCTCGAGCATCTGCTCGGCGCGCGGCTTGAGCGTGCGCTCGACGAACTCCTGGACGGAGGCGCGGAAGTCCTCGTGCTCGGCGTCGTAGAGATTGCGGGGCATGGTGCTCCTCGGGCGTCGGGTCGACGCGACCACGGTCGGCGACGACGAATTACTAAGCGCTTGCTTAGTCTCGCCCCTGTGCGGCATGCTGTCAACCGTGCCCGCGACCCCGCCGACCGAGCGCGACGTCCTCGACGCGCTGCTGCCCGATGGCGGACGGCGCGGTGACGTCGGGGCGGCGACCGACACCTCCGTCCGGATCATGCTGGCCGCGGCGGAGGCGTTCGCGGAGCACGGCTTCCCGGCCACCACGACCCGCGACATCGCCTCGCGCGCCGGCCTGTCCCCCGCCGGCGTCTACGTGCACTTCGCCTCCAAGGAGGTCCTCCTCTTCGAGCTGAGCCGCCGCGGGCACGCACGGGCACGCGACCTGCTCGTCGACGCCGCCCGGGCGGCCGGGAGCCCGACCGAGGCGCTCCGGTCGATCGTCGGCGGGTTCTCCCGGTGGCACGCCGAGCACCACCAGCTCGGGCGCATCGTGCAGTTCGAGTTCCGTCACCTCTCCCCCGAGCACCGTGACGCGGTGATCGGCCTGCGCAAGGAGATCGACCAGGTCGTGGCCGGCGTCATCGCCGACGGTGTCGCGGCCGGCGACTTCGTCGTCGAGGACGTCCCCGGCACCGCGCTCGCCCTGCTGTCGATGGCTGTGGACGTCTCCCGCTGGTACACGCCGGGCATCCGGCGGGCCCCGGCGGACATCGAGCACCTCTACGGCGAGCTCGCGGTGCGCCTGGTCACCACCGCCTGAGGCCGGCCGAGGGCGTTCGCCCCACCCGGCCGGCCGGGCCGTCACACCCCCGAACGCGCCCTCGGGCCCCCGCCGTCGTTGTTAGCATGAGCGCCGTCGCGGTCGGCGCGACCGACCTGGCATTCACGGCGAGGGGACCATGGACTCGACGACCGGGACCCACCCCGGCCCCGGCCTGCTCGACCCCCGTGCCCCCGACGCGACCCGCACCGTCGACCTCGTCCAGCGGTTCCGGTCCCTGGCGAGCGAGCGCACCCGACGGCTCGACTTCCTCCTCGGCGCGCTGGTCCTCGTCGAGTGGAGCCCACCCGGGGCGCCCGGGTTCCTCTCGCTCGGGCTGGTGGCCACGGCGCTCATCGTCGTCCTGGCGAGCACGCGCCGCCCCACGCTCGGTCTCTCGAGGGTGCCGTGGCTGGTGCCCGTGCTGGCGGGAGGGCTCTTCTTCCTCGTCGCCCTGTCCGCCCTCACCCCGGACACCTCCCTCTACGGGTGGCCGAGACGGGCGGCGCGGCTGGTCCTCGTCGTCCTCTACCTCCTCGTCATCGTGTCGGGGCGCCTGCACTACCCGTCCCTGGTCCGCGGGATGGCGGCGGGCCTGGCCGTGAACGCGGTCCTCTTCTACGTCGGCGTCGCGCCACGGCCGTACGGCGACTACCTGTCGGGGTACCTGCTCGACAAGAACGTCGCCGGGTTCGCCGTCGCGGCCGTCGGGCTCCTCTTCGCCGGGCTCGTCGCCGGCTCCCGGTCGCGGGCCCTCGTCCTCGTCGGCGTGACCGCCGTGGTCTGGACGACGGGGTCCCGGACGTCGCTGGCCGCGCTCGGGTGCGGCATGGTCTGGCTGCTCCTCCGGCCGCGGCTCGGGATCCTCGGCCGCCTGCTCCTCGCGGCCGCACTCGCCTTCGCCGTGCGGCTGCTCGAGGTGGACTTCGCCCGCGTCGGGGTCTTCGCCGACCGGGAGGGCACCGACGCGCTCCGGGCCCGGATCGACGCGGCCTCGCTCATCAAGACGAACGCGGCCCCGTGGTTCGGGACCGGACTCGGGGATGCCTTCGTCCCGCTCCAGGGGCAGTTCTTCTTCTTCCACAACTCCTACTGGTCAGCCCTGGTCGAGGGGGGCTGGATCCTCCTCACCGCCTACCTCCTCGCCACGGTCGTCATCGGGGTCGGCATCTTCCGCAGTGGCAGCCCGGTGGCGGACTGGGCCGTCGGCGCCGAGGCGGCCAACGTCGTCGTGCTCGTGTGCGCCCTGCGCCTCGGCGAGGTCTTCGGCACGACGGCGGCGATGACCGCCCTGGCTGCGGGGCTGCTCGCGCACGTCGCCCACCGCGCCGTCCCCGGCCGGCAGGGGCGCGACGACCGGGAGCGCGTCCCGGCCGTCCCGGTGCCAGGGGTGCCCACGACCCGACCGGCCCCGGGGGCCGGGGTGACGAGCGACCGTGGGTAGCCTGTCGCGGTGACTTCCGCCCCGGGACACGGAGGGTCCCCCTCGATCGCCGCACCGGACTACTGGTGGTACGTGGCCCGCAGCGAGCTCCTCGAGGTCGCCCTCCGCGACCGGGTCGAGGACGCTGCACTGGCCCTCGACCTCGGCAGCGCCGACGGCCCGAGCGCCGGCTGGTTCCGGGAGGCCACCGGCCGAACCGTCGCCGTGGACATCGACCCCCGGGGACTGGGCAGCGACGGGGTCTGCGGCTCCGCGCTCGCGCTCCCCTTCGCCGACGCGACCTTCGACGCGGTGGCCGCGTTCGACGTCATCGAGCACTGCGACCCCGAGGGCGAGGCCCTCCGCGAGGTGCACCGGGTGCTCCGTCCCGGCGGGCGGTTCCTCATGTCGGTTCCGGCCTACCAGTGGGCGTGGAGCGACTTCGACGTCGCGAACGGTCACCACCGCCGCTACACCCGGCGTCGGGCGGCCGAGGCGCTCCAGCGGGCCGGCTTCCGGATCGACCGGGCCACCTACGGCTTCGCCACCGTCTTTCCCCTCTTCGTCGCCGAGCGGATGGCGCGCAAGGCGATGCGTCGTCGTACCGACGGGCCGCACGACGTCGTCGACGTCCCGCGGGTGCCGCCGCTGCTCAACGCGGCGCTGACCCAGCTCTCGCGCGTCGACGCCTCGCTCCTGCGACGGGCCGACCTGCCGTTCGGGTCATCGGTGTTCGTCGCCGCGACGCGCGGGAGCTGACCTCACTGGTCGAGGCGTCCCCCGGAGACGACCCGCGACCTCACGTCGGCGGCGGTCTCCGCGAGGCCCGCGGCGAGCGTCGTCCTCGCCAGCGCGTCGACTTCCGGCCAGCGGACCGAACGCACCCGCAGGTCGAGCACCTGTCCGCGGGCACCGGCGACGGGGATGGTGCGCAGCGGCCGGTGGAAGACCCGCCTGGCCTCACCGATGAGGTGGCCCACCGTCACCGGTGTTCCCGAGGCCACCACCTTGACGACGACGGCACCGGGGGGCTCCTCACGCACGAGCTCGAGGCTGCGACGGGCCATCCGGGCGACGTCACGCACGTGGACGTAGTCGCGGATGGTGTCCATCGAGACGAACACCGGGAGGGGCGTTCCCCGCGCGTCGGCCAGACAGAGCTGGGAGAGCAGGCCCTGCGGCTTGCCGAGCCGCTGCCCGGGCCCGTACACGTTGGCGAGGCGGGCCAGCACCGCCCGGACCCCGGTCCCGGCGGCCAGCACTCGCACCTGTTCCTCCATCGCCAGCTTCACCCGCCCGTAGGGGACGAGCGGCCGTGGCGCGGTGTCCTCGGTGAACGGCGCACCGGAGGAGCCCGCGTAGAGGCCGCCGGCGGAGGAGGCGAGGAACAGGACACCGTCCTCGTCCGGCCGCACCGTCGACCCGAGGTGCTCCATCGTGCGGGCGAACACCCGCTCCTCCGCGGCGAGGGCCTCCTCCCCCGTCGCGACGACCCCGGCACCGGCACACCACACCACGGCCCACGGACGCCCGGCGCGCACCCCGGAGAAGTCCTCGGCGGCGGCGGCGAGGGAGGCGAGGGAGGCGGCCTCGTCCTCCCACGGGACGGCGGCGGTCACGACCTCCCACCCGGCGCGCGCCAGCTCGGCGCAGACATGGCGCCCCACGAGGCCCCCCGCGCCGACGACCCAGGCGACCGGCGCCGCGTGGCTCACGTGCGGTGCCGGCCGAGCGGGCCCTCCGCCCGGTCGCGCACCGGCAGGTAGAGCGGCTTGCCCATGGCCATGTTGACCGCCATGCCCACGTACTCCGCGATGACGCCCAGCGCGAAGAGGATGGCACCGGTCGTCACCATGAGCAGGATCATCGTCGAGGTCCACCCGGGGGCGTCCCAGGTCTTCGTCGCCCGACCCACGGCGAGCACGATCGCGACGACCGGGGCGAGCAGCAACGCGCTCGCACCCGCCACGCTGACCCAGCGCAGCGGCGTCGTCCCGCTCGAGAGCACGAGCCGCCAGAAGTGCGAGAGCAACCGGCGCAGGTTGTACCCCGAGGGTCGGGCACCCTCGGACCGCATCGCGACCGGCGCGGTCGTGGTCCGGCGGGCCACCCACGAGATGGCGACGTCGAGGTAGATGCCCGGGCCTGCGTAGGCCGCGACCGAGCGTGCCACCTCGCCGAGGAGGAGACGGTAGCTGTTGAAGTCCGCAGCCGCGGCGCCGCGGGCCACCTTCTCGACGAGCCATTTGGCCCCGCGCGACGCGATGTTGCGCAGCACCCCGTGCGGCGGCTCGTTCGTCGGCCTCGCGTACACGACATCGGCCTGGTCGTCGAGGGCCGCATCGAGCAGGACGCCGATGGCGGCCGGGTCGTGCTGACCGTCCTCGTCCATCGTCACGACCCACTCACCCCCGGAGGCGGCGATCCCCGCGAGCGTCGCTGCGTGCTGGCCGAAGTTGCGGCTCAGCCACACCGGGCGCACCCAGTCGTGCTCCACGGCCAGGGCCCGGATGACCTCGTCGGAGGCGTCCGGGCCACCGTCGTCGACGAGGAGGACCTCGGTGACCCGGAAGGGGCGGCCGCCCGGGGTGACGTGCGGAGCCGTCCACTCGGAGATCTCCGAGACGAGCCCGGGCAGCGTCGCCGCCCCCTGGTAGACGGGGACGACGACGGAGACGAGGTGCGTCTGGTCGGGCTCGGTCTCCACGGCCGACACCCTAGCCGGGGACGGGCCGGTTCAGTCGCGGGTCAGCTTGCGGTACGTGACGCGGTGCGGGCGGGCCGCCTCCTCGCCGAGCCGCTCGACCTTGTTCTTCTCGTAGGCCTCGAAGTTGCCCTCGAACCAGTACCACTTGGCCGGGTTCTCCTCGTCCCCCTCGTAGGCGAGGATGTGCGTCACCACGCGGTCGAGGAACCACCGGTCGTGGCTGATGACGACGGCGCAGCCGGGGAAGTCCAGGAGGGCGTTCTCGAGGGAACCGAGGGTCTCGACGTCGAGGTCGTTCGTCGGCTCGTCGAGCAGCAGCAGGTTGCCACCCTCCTTGAGGGTGAGCGCGAGGTTGAGCCGGTTCCGTTCGCCCCCGGAGAGCACCCCGGCCTTCTTCTGCTGGTCCGGACCCTTGAACCCGAACTGGCTGACGTAGGCGCGCGACGGGATCTCGACGTGACCGACCTGGATGTAGTCGTGACCACCGGACACGGTCTCCCAGAGGTTCTTCGAGGGGTCAAGGCCTCCCCGGCTCTGGTCGACGTAGGAGATCTTCACCGTCTCGCCGATGTCGACCGTGCCGGCGTCCGCCTCCTCGAGGCCGACGATCGTCTTGAACAGGGTCGTCTTGCCGACCCCGTTCGGACCGATGACCCCGACGATGCCGTTCCGGGGAAGGGTGAAGGACAGGTCGTCGATGAGGATCCGGTCGCCGAAGCCCTTGCGCAGGCCCCGGACCTCGATGACCTTGCTGCCGAGACGCGGACCGGGCGGGATCTGGATCTCCTCGAAGTCGAGCTTCCGGGTGCGATCGGCCTCCGCCGCCATCTCCTCGTAGCGCTGGAGGCGGGCCTTGGACTTGGTCTGCTTGGCCTTGGCGTTGCTACGGACCCAGGCGAGCTCGTCGGCGAGCCGCTTGGCGAGCTTGGCGTCCTTCCTGCCCTGCACCTCGAGGCGGGCCTGCTTCTTCTCGAGGTAGGTCGAGTAGTTCCCCTCGTAGGGGTAGGCGCGGCCGCGGTCGAGCTCGAGGATCCAGCCGGCCACGTTGTCCATGAAGTACCGGTCGTGCGTGACGGCGACGACGGCGCCCGCGTAGCTCGCGAGGTGCTGCTCGAGCCAGAGCACCGACTCGGCGTCCAGGTGGTTCGTCGGCTCGTCGAGGAGGAGCAGGTCCGGCTTCTGCAGGAGCAGCTTGCAGAGGGCGACGCGGCGACGCTCACCGCCGGACAGGACGCTGACGTCGGCGTCGGGCGGGGGGCAACGGAGCGCGTCCATGGCCTGTTCCAGCTGGGAGTCGAGGTCCCAGGCGTCCGCGGCGTCGATGGCCTCCTGGAGGTGGCCCATCTCGGCCATCAGGGACTCGAAGTCGGCGTCGGGCTCGGCCATGAGGGCCGAGATCTCGTTGTAGCGGTCGAGCTTGGCCTTGATCTCGCCGGCCCCCTCCTCGACGTTGCCGAGGACGGTCTTGCTCTCGTCGAGCTCGGGCTCCTGCATGAGGATGCCGACCGAGTAGCCCGGCGACAGGCGGGCCTCGCCGTTGGACGGCTGGTCGAGCCCGGCCATGATCTTCAGCACCGACGACTTCCCCGCCCCGTTCGGTCCCACGACGCCGATCTTGGCGCCGGGCAGGAACGAGAGCGTGACGTCGTCGAGGATGACCTTGTCGCCGTGCGCCTTGCGGGCACGCGACATCACGTAGATGAACTCGGGCATGTCCCCAAGGCTATCCAGCGACCCCGCTCGGACCCGAATCCGCGGGGGTGCGCACCCCGGTGGGTCAGGCGGCGCTCGGCTCGCCGTCGGGTCGCAGGAGTGGACCCGTGTCGACGGCATCGTCGCCGGCATGCGCAACCCGCCCGGCGGCGGGAGAGTCGTCGGCGGTGGAGCGCTCGTGCCCGGGCGGCGGATCGGCCAGGACGTAGGGGTCGCGCTCGGCGTCCCCGATCGGCGGGGTGGCGCCGCCACCAGCCGCCGGCGCTGCCGGCACGAGGTCGCCGTTGCGCGTGAACGTCGTGCATCCCCAGCGCAGGTCGTGGCCGAGCGCGTAGGCCTCGATCTCGGCCCTCGCGCCCGTCGATCCGTCGGCCCGCGCGAAGACCCGGACCCGCTGCTTCCCGTGGACGAGCACCGGGTGCCCCTTGCGCAGCGACCGGGCTGCGTTGGCCCCCGTCCCGCGGAAGACGGAGACGTCGTAGTAGCTGGGCTCGGAGTCGGCCCACTGGCCGGGCTCGCCCCGGACCGGGCGCCGTTCGGACTGCGCGACCCGAAGCACGGTGAACGGTGCACCGTCGCGGGCGCGCTTCACGACCGGGTCGGCCACGAGGCGGCCCTGGATGGTCACGTGTGTCTCGTACATCGGTGCTCCCCTCCGCGGCGCCGGACCTCGGCGCCCGGACACACCCTCGCCGCCACGGCCGCGGCCGTACCAGGGTCGGACGGAGGCCCTGTGGACGAGCCGCTCCCCCCTCGGTCCCTGTGGACGACGTCACCGCTGCCCCGGGACCACCTGGAGACAAAGAATGGGGGCCGGCCCGGGTGCAGGGGTTCCCGGGCCAGGCCCACGGATGACGTTACGAGACGCACCATTCGTCACACGGACCTCAGCACGGGCATCAGCCGTTCGGCGGACGAAATCAGCCGAACGGAGGGCGTGTCGGGGTGGCGGCTAGACGGTCGCCGCACGCGCCAGCGCCGCCCGCGTCGCGGCGTGTCGCTCGAGCACGCGGCGAACAGGGCCGAGGACCTCCTCGTCGGCGACGACCGTGATGGCCTCTCGCAGCCGCTCCCCGACCAGACGCCCGCGCCGGCGGGCACCGATGCCCGCGAGCCAGGCCGACACCAGGGCGAGGAGCAACCCGAGCAGGAGTCCACCGGCGAGGAGGACGAAGGGGATCGGCAGGACGCCCAGGGTCGGCGGGCCGGGGACGACCGTGTCGAGCTGCAGCCAGCCCAGCACCGCGTAGAGGGCCAGCCAGAGCACTCCCAGGACGGCCGCGAGGGCGAGCAGGAGCTGGGTCACGCCGACGACCCGCCACCACAACGGTGCCGGCAGGTGCAGCGGGGTCCCCACGACGGCACGGTCGAGCGCGTCGCCGAGGTCGGCCTCCGTGGGCGCGGCGGCGCGCTCCACGGCATCCGCCCACGGCGTCGGGAGGTCGCGCGCGGAGCGGTCGGCCACCCGCCTGCTGGCGAGCGACACCGCGGCCCGGGCGGCGGGGCTCGGCGGCGGCAGCGACGAGCGGCCGAGCACCGAGCGCACATCGGACCGGGTCACCTCGACGTCGCGGTCACCGAGCCTGAGGCGGCGCAGCGGGCGAGATCGCAGCCGGTGGACCCAGCGGGTGAACGGCCACCCCGTGTGCGAGGCGGCCTCCATCCGCGAGTCGCGCTCCACGGCGTCGACGACGGTGGGGACGCCGGCGCTGCGGGCGAGGGCGTCGACGAGCTCGTCGCGGGTCGCCGCGTCGAGCTCCGCCTCGTCCGGCGCCACGTGCGCGGAGAGGGCAGCCGCAGCCGCGCGCACGTCGGCCGCCAGCCGGGCGCGGGCGAGGTTGCGTCCGGCCACGGCGTTGGCCAGACGCTGCCTCAGCTCGTCGACCCCCACGCCGCTGGTCGCGGACGTCGCGAGCACGGTGGCTCCCGGTACGCCGTCGCGCTCCACGAGCCGGACGAGGTCGGAGCGGCAGGTGTCGACCTCGTCCGGCGCGAGCCGGTCGGCCTGGTTGAGGACGACCATGGTCACCGCCTCGTGGGTCGCGAGGGTCCGGACGTGGTCGTCGTGGAGCCGGGCGTCGGCGTACTTCTGGGGGTCGGTCACCCAGACGAAGAGGTCGACGAGCTCGAGGACGCGGACCGCCTCGGCCCGGTTGGCCATCTCGCGGGAGTCCAGGTCGGGCAGGTCGAGCAGGACCAGCCCGTCGAGGGTGCCGAGCTGGGCGCCGGCCGCCGGGTCGTCGTCGACGACGTGGCGTGCCCCGACGCCGAGCCAGTCGAGGAGCTCGCCCGCCGGCTCGTCGCCCCACACCGCGGCCGTCGGCGTCGAGGTCGTCGGGCGGCGGACCCCGACTTTCGCCACGTCGGACCCGACGAGTGCGTTGAAGAGGGAGGACTTGCCGCTGCCGGTCGCGCCTGCGAGGGCGACGACGGTGCGTCCGCCGACCAGCGCCGTCCGCTGGCCGACCTTGTCGACGACCGCGGTGGCGCGGCTGCGCTCGCCCCGCGGCAGCTCCCCACCCCCGGCCTCGACCGCGGCCTCGAGCGCGGTGGCCGCGGCGGTGAGCTCGTCGAGCGAGACCACCGAGCCTCGAGCGCTCCCCATCCGCAGCGGGCTCATCGCGCCGCCCTCCGCAGCTCGGTGGCGACCTCGTGCAGGCGGTCGGCCTGGCCGTCGGGGGGCGTCAGCGTCTCGAGCACCTCGAGGTAGCGCGCCCGCTCCTCGGCATAGAGCTCGTCGGTCAGGTCGAGGAGCCGGCGGCGCGCCGTCGCGGCCATCTGGCGGACCGCCTGGTCACCGAAGATCGCCTCGAGCACCCGCTGGGCGAGCACGGCCGTTCCCCCGGCGATGCCGACCTCGGCCCCGACGAGGCCCCCGGTGTGAGCGAAGGCGACGAGCATGAGAAACAGGCCGACGCCGTTGACCCCGTACGCGGCGATCCGCGCGTTCGCCCGGCGGCCCTCACCCTCGGTCCGCACGAGCTCGAGCACCTCGCCCTGCCAGTCGCGCACCAGCCGCTCGACCCGGTCCTCGGCCCTCCCCGACGGCTTGGCCAGTCCGGGGTCGGCCGCGACCAGCTCGGGGCCGCCGGGCAGCCGGCGCCACGCGCGCGCGGTGTCCGAGGTGGCGGCCTCGAGGTTGGCCACGAGCAGGGCTGCCACCCCGGTGTGCAGGGCCTCCCCGAGGGTGCGGGGCGGCGGCGGCGTGCCCCGCAACGCGGCGGTGACCCGGTCGCGCCAGCGGCCGATCGTCGACTCGACCTGCCGGAAGAACTCGCCGGTACCGACGAACTCCTGCCACCGGGCGAGAACCTCCCCGCGCAGGAGCGAGCCGTCGGTCATCCCGTCGTCGACCCGGCGGTGCGCCACGTCGAAGGACTCCCGTGCCGCCGCCAGCAACGCATCCCGCGCCTCCTCCTGGGCCCGGCTGGCCGCGACGAGCTCGGCGGTCCGGTCGGAGAGCGAGTCGACGGCCCCCCTCAGCGTCTGGGTCACGACGATGTCGCGGGCCCCGGCGTCCCCGGCAAGCGCCTCGAGCCATGCCCGCAGGCGGGGGAACGCGTCGGCGGGCAGGCGCCCCTCGTCGTCGAGGGCGGCCTCCCGGACGGTGAAGATCGGCGCGGTCGGCAGTCCCTGCTCCCGCAGCATCGATGCCAGGTGCGGGCGGATCTCCTCGACGGCGTCCCGGGTGATCCGGTCGAGGACGATGGCGACGGCGGTCCCCCGGTCGGCGGCCGTGCGCAACAGGTCCCAGGGCACGGCGTCGGCGTACCGGGCCGCGGTGGTGACGAAGAGCCAGAGGTCCGCCGCCGACAGCAGCTGTGCGGCGAGCAGGCGGTTGGCCGAGACGACCGAGTCGATGTCGGGTGCGTCGAGCAGGGCGAGCCCGGCCGGGAGGGCCTCCGACGGGACGAGGCGGACCGTGCCGGGCTGCTCCTCCTCCGTGCGACGGCCGGTGACCCGGGCCAGGCCCGGCAGGATCCGGTCGTCCTCGAACCAGTGGGTGTCCTCGGGGTGGTGGACGAGAACCGGTGAGGTGGTCGTCGGGCGCAGTACGCCGGCACGGCTGACGTCGGCGCCGACGACGCTGTTGACGAGGGTGGACTTGCCCGCCCCGGTCGAGCCGCCGATGACGGCAAGCAGGGGGGCGTCGAGAGACCGCAGTCGGGGCAGGACGTAGTCGTCGAGCTGGTGGAGCAGCTGCTCCCGTGAGGTCTCGGCGTCGTCACGGCCGGGGACGGCCAGGGGAAGCACGGCGGCGCCGACCTCGTCGCGGAGCCTCTCGACGGCGGCGACGAGGGACCCCACGTCACGATCGGCCACCACGCCGTAAGCCTAACGACCATGAGCCGTTGCGCCGTGCACGCCACCCGGTGTCACCACCGATGATGGGATGGTGCGCCTCTTCGCCGCCGTCGTCCCGCCACCCGGGTGTCTCGAGGACCTCGACACGTTCCTCGAGCCACGTCGTGACGTGGAGGGACCGCGGTGGACGAGGCCGGACCAGTGGCACCTGACCCTGGCGTTCATGCCCGCGGCGCGCGAGCGGGTCCTCGACGACCTGACCGCCCGCCTCGCGGAGGCGGTCGCGTCGGCGTCGCCGGCGCGGCTCGCGCTCGCGGGGGGCGGGTGCTTCCCGGACGTCTCCCGAGCCCGGGTGCTCTGGTGCGGGGTCCGTGGCGGCGAGGCGCTGGAGCCGCTCGCACGCGCGACCCGCTCGGCGGCGTCCGTCGCCGGCGCGTCACCGGACGGTGGCCCGTTCCGGCCGCACCTGACCATCGCCCGCTTCGGTCGGCCGGTCGAGGCCACCCGTTGGGTCCGCGTGGTCGGGGCGTACTCGGGACCGGAGTGGACCGCCGACGAGGTGGTGCTCGTCGAGTCGCACCTACCGCGCGGGCGCGGCCACCGGCCCCGCTACGAGGTGCTGGCCAGGTGGGCGCTCACTCCCTGACGGGTCAGCCACGCCATGCCCAGAGGGTGCCGTGCCCCCAGAAGTTGGTCTGCTCGTGACCGACCTGGAAGCCCGCCGCCTCGAGCAGGTCTCGCGCGGCCTCGAGGGCCGGCAGGTAGGGCGCGCCGACCCGGTGGTACTCCATGACGAGGACGAGTGGGCCTCCGCCGGCGAGGCGCGGGTCCCGCAGGATGGGCCACTCCCCTCCCTCGATGTCCATCTTGACCAGGTCCGCTCGCGCGAACAGTGGGGCGAAGTCGACCAGGTCGACGGGTTGACCACCGGTTTCGTCGTAGCCAGCCCCCACGTGGGACCCGGCGCCCAGGCCGTCGACGAACTCGACCTGCCCGTCGTGGTCACCGACGGCGGCCGTGATCAGTTCCACCTGCTCGTCGCCCGCAACGACCCGCCGCAGGGTGTCCAGGTTGAGTGGCGACGGCTCGACACTGACGACCTCGGCCTCCGGCCACCGCCCGCGGGCCCAGGCGGTGAACATCCCGACATTGGCTCCCAGGTCGAGGACACAGCGGATCCGGTCGGGCCCGGTGCGATGCTCCAGGACAGCGGGGGGCTCGTAGTCCCGACGCCAGAAGACCTCGTACAAGGCCTCGAGGTCACGGCCGTGGACCACCGCCACCACCTGACCCGAACCACGCATCCGGTAGTAGCGGGTCTCGCCGCGACGGAAGACCTCGCCGACCACCACAGAGAGTGGAGCGTTCGTCCGCAGGGCCGCGACCAGGAAGCGAAGCGCCAGCAGGGACGCCAGCCGGCGTCTGACGCCGGGCCGCAGGAGGACCGCCCGAAGGCCCGGCAGCGAGGCGGTGCGCCGCAGGAGGTTCATCACGCGCCCCCGGCAGGACTCGAACCTGCGACCTCGAGATTAGAAGGCTCTTGCTCTATCCAGCTGAGCTACGGGGGCCGGGCGCCACGACGCCGGCGGCCAGTCTAGGAGTTGCCCGTCAGCCGCCGCGTCCCGATCGGCAGCGACGCAGCGCGATCTCGGCGAGGGCAGCGGCGACGTCCGGCACGACCGCGTCGTCGAAGGCGGCCCGGGGCGAGTGGTTGTCCTCCGCGGCGACGTGGTCCTCCGACGCGCACGCCCCGACGAAGAGGTAGGCGCCGGGCACCTCATCGAGGACGTAGGACATGTCCTCCGAGCCCATCTCGGGGTGGGGCATGGCCGTCCACCGTCCGGCACCGAACAGGTCGACGACCACTGCGCGGGCCACCTCGAACTCGGCCTCGTCGTTGACGGTCACCGGGTAGCCGTGGTCGACCTCGACCTCCGCACCCATCCCGTGGGCCGAGGCGATGCCGTCCGCGACCTGGCGCACGACGTGCTGCGCCAGGGCCCGGTGCTCGGGCGACAAGGCGCGGACGGTGAGCTCGAGGACCGCCTCGTCGGGGATGATGTTGTTCTTCGTCCCGGCGGCGATGCGTCCGGCGGTGACCACGACGGGGTCGAAGACGTCGAAGCGCCGGGTGACGGCGGCCTGGAGCGCGAGGACGATCTCGCACGCCACCGGCACCGGGTCCCGGGTCCGGTGCGGAGCCGACCCGTGGCCCCCGGAGCCACGGACGGTGACCCGCACCTCGTCGGCCGAGGCCATGATCGGGCCGGGCCGCCCCCACCAGACCCCGAACGGCCGCTCGGAGGAGGAGACGTGCACGGCGTACGCGGCGTCGACGCGTCGGCCGGCGATCTCGAGCAGGCCCTCCCGCAGCATCGGCTCCGCGCCCCCCGGGCCCTCCTCGCCCGGCTGGAACATCAGGACGACGTCTCCCGCGAGCTCGTCACGCAGCTCGGCGAGCACCCGGGCCGCGCCGACGAGCGATGCGACGTGGAGGTCGTGCCCGCACGCGTGCATGAGCCCCGGCCGGCGTGATGCGTAGTCGACGTCGACCTCCTCGTGGACCGGCAGTGCGTCCATGTCACCCCGGAGCAGCACGACGGTCCGCTCGCCGTCGACCGCCGCCCGGCCGCGGAGGACGGCGACGACCGAGCTGAGGCCCTCACCGGTGTGGACCTCGAGGTCGAGCCCCGCCAGCGCCGCGAGGACCGCGCCCTGGGTCCCGGGGAGGTCGAGGCCGATCTCGGGAGCGCGGTGGAGGCGCCGGCGCAGCGCCACGAGCTCGGACCCGATCCGGTGGGCGACGGCGACGGTGGAGGTCATGCGCGGATCCTCGCAGGCGCGACCCGGCCGACGCTCACCGCACCGGGACCCCCGCGAGCTGCTCCCGCCGGCGGGCCACCGCGTCGAGCAGCGCGCGCTCCTGGGCGACGGCGCCGGTGTCAGCGACGCCGTGGTGTATCCGGCGCGCCAGCATCGCGAGCTCGGAGGCCGCGTCCTGGAACGCGCGCATCGCCGTCAGGCCATTCGGCCCGCGGGTGTCGCGCGCCCGCTGCCGCGCCTCACGGCGACGGGCCATGGACGAGAGCATCAAGACCTCCGGGCGGGAGAACCACCCGGCGTCCGCGTACGGCCGCAGGAACTGCCCGACGAGCCGCCCCTCCCGCCCCCGGGCCCAGACGACGAACCCGACGAAGGCGAGGAAGACCGGCACCTCCACGACGAGGTACACGGTGACGAGCCCGGTGCCGCTGGCGACCGCCGCGAGGTTCCACAGCGCGTGGGCGAGCACGGCGAGGATGTAACCGATCACCGGCGCCAGCAGCCGCGGACCCCACGAGCGGGCGGTGGCGGCGATCCCCACCCCGACGCCGGTGAGCACGGTGAACATGGGGTGGGCGAAGGGCGAGAGCAGGCCCCGCCCGACGAAGGTCGCGGTGAGCGCCTCACCGCCGCCCTCGGTGTACGCCTGGGCGAGGTACTGGATGTTCTCGGTGAACGCGAAGCCGGCGGCACAGACGCCCGCGTAGACCATGCCGTCGGTGACGCCGTCGAACTCGTGCCGCATGAACCACCACACGAGGAGGACGAGCAGGCCCTTGGTGGCCTCCTCGACGAGCGGGGCCACCACCACGGCCGTCGCGGTCGCGGCGGCATCAGGTCCGGACGTGGCCTCGAGCACGGCGATGGCGCCGGTGTTGACGACCGCTGACACGACCGCGGCGACGAGCGACCCCCAGAGGAAGGCCGTCACGAGGTAGCGCGTCGGCTCGGACTCGAAGCGGTCGAGCCAGATGAAGGTCGGGATGACGACACCGAGCGGCAGGACCGCGGCGGCGAGCGCGAGGAGCGCCGTCTGCACGCCGAAGGTCGCCCCGAAGTAGAGCGAGACGCCCAGAGCGGTGACGAGGAAGACTCCCGACACGACGCCTGCGAGGAGCCAGCGGCGGATGGCGGGGCGGGTCACCGGGTCGTGGACGACCGGCCTGTCGGGAGACGCGTGCAGGTCCCCGGTCATGCCCGGTGACCCTAGTCGCACGTGCCGGAAGCGGAGCCGCCTCACGGTGGGCCCGCCTAGCATGGCGGCCATGCCCAGTGCCCCCAGCGACCGCGCCCTCAACGACCGCATCGTGTGGATCGACTGCGAGATGACCGGGCTCTCGCTCGAGCACGATGCGCTGGTTGAGGTCGCCGCCCTCGTCACGGACTTCGAGCTGACCGTCCTCGGGGAGGGCGTCGACGTCGTCATCCGGCCGCCGGCGGACGCGCTCGAGCAGATGAGCGACTTCGTGCGTGACATGCACACGACGTCCGGGCTGCTCGAGGAGCTCGCCGGAGGCGTCAGCCTCGAGGAGGCCCAGGAGCGGGTGATGGAGTACGTCCGCGCGTGGGTGCCCGAGCCCGGGAAGGCGCCGTTGGGCGGCAACACCGTCGCCACCGACCGCGCGTTCCTCGCCCGAGACATGCCCACGCTCGAGGCGCACCTGCACTACCGGATCATCGACGTCTCGTCGATCAAGGAGCTCTCGCGCCGGTGGTACCCGCGCGCCTACTTCGCCGCTCCCACCAAGAACGGCGGGCACCGGGCGCTCGCCGACATCCGCGAGTCCATCGCCGAGCTCCGCTACTACCGGGAGGCGGTCTTCGTCGACCGCCCCGGACGCTCGAGCGAGGAGCTTCGCACGATCGCGGCCCGGCACGTCGTCGACCACCCCGGCGAGCGTCCCGGGGAGGAGGGGGGCGGAGCAGACGGCGACGGGGAGGCGGTCGGAAGCACCCCCTCGTAGCGGGTACGATGGTCCGCGCTGCGGGCGCACGGCATCCTCGTGATGGCATGCGCCCGCCGTGGTGGGTGTAGCTCAGCTGGTAGAGCACCTGGTTGTGGTCCAGGGGGCCGCGGGTTCAAGTCCCGTCACTCACCCCACACCCCGTCGAGCACTCCCCGGGCCCTCCCGTCCGGGGAGTGCTGCGTCGGGAACCGGCCGACGGGGGGCCGCCCGGGGAGCACCGCACGTCTGAAACGATGGGGCGCATGCGACCCCTTCGCGCCGCCCTCGCCGTTCTTGCCTGCCTCGTCGGCGTCGTGTCGTGGTCGGTGCCGGCGGCGGCCTCGACGAGCGGCCTGGCCGCCCACGCGCAGCTGGTCTCGACCGATCCCGCGGACGGCGCCACCCTCGACACGCTCGAGCAGGTGACCCTGACCTTCAGCGAGGACGTCAACCAGCAGTTCGTCCAGGTCACGGTGGAGGGGCCGCAGGGGGACGAGACCGACGGCCCGGTGGAGGTCGACCGGGGGACCGTGACCCAGCCGCTCGCCGCCGACCTCCCCGCGGGTGAGCACACCGTGGTCTACCGCGTCGTCAGTGTCGACGGGCACCCGGTGTCGGGCACGTTCTCCTTCACGACGACGCAGGGGCCGAGTGGCTCGCCGTCGCCGTCGGCCAGTACGCCGGCCACTCCCTCGGCAGAGGCGACATCGACCAGTCCCCCCGCCGTCTCCACCCCGTCACCGAGCCCGTCGATCGAGCCGACGGCGACCTCGTCGGAGGGGACGCCCGGGTGGCTGGTGCCCACCCTCATCGGGCTCGTCGTGCTCGTCCTGCTCGCCGGCGGAATCCTCCTCGCACGCCCGCGCCGGTCGCCCGACGACGAGCCCTCGGAGTAGGGTCCCGCCGATTTCACGGCGGGCCCGTGGGGCTGCTAACGTCTCCCTCCGCGCGCCATTAGCTCAATTGGCAGAGCAGCTGACTCTTAATCAGCGGGTTCGGGGTTCGAGTCCCTGATGGCGCACCACCGCTCACCCAGCACGAGGCTCCCCGCACCGGGGAGCCTCTCCCGTATCCGGACCGTTGCGCGGAGGGGACCATGGAGCAACCGCGGCCTCGCGCCTCCGTCGTCGTGCCCTCCCGAGGGGGAGCCCGACGCCTCCCCCGCGTGCTCGACCTTCTCCAGGCCCAGACGGAGCCGGGGATCGAGGTCGTCGTCGTCGTCGACGGTGACGTCGACGGCTCCGCAGAGCTGCTCACGACGCGCGCCGGCGGCGGTCCACGCCTCGTCCTCGAGGTGCTACCCGAGAACCGCGGACGGTCGGCTGCCCTGAATGCCGGCTTCGGCCGGGCCACCGGGGAGGTCCTCATCCGGTGCGACGACGACCTCGAGCCCGGGCCGCAGTTCGTCGCGAACCACCTGGCCGCCCACCGGGGCCGTGACGTGGGCGTGGTGGGCCTCTACCGCAACGTCTTCCCCGACACGGCCTATGCCGGTGCCTACGGGCGCCGGGCGGACCGGCTCTTTCGCGAGCAGGCCTACGCTGACGACCCGGCGACGTGGTGGCGCTACTGGGCCGGGAACGCCTCGGTGACGCGAGAGGTGTACGACGAGGTCGGCCCCTACGACACGCGCTACCGCGCCTACGGGTGGGAGGACGTCGACTGGGGCTACCGACTGCATCGAAGCGGCCGAGGCGTGGTCCTCGACCCCGCCCTCGAGACGACCCACAGACTGGGCGCGACCACGACCCGGTCGCGAACGGCACGCGCCTTCTACAGCGGGGCCGCCAAACGGCTCTTCGACGACAAGTTCGGGCCCGACGTCCTGCCGTCGGACCGGCCGCGGGGTGCGTGGGGGCTGGCAGTTCGCACTGCGGGGCGCCTCCTCGACGAGCCCTCACTCAGCCGCGTGTCGGGACTCGTCGACCGCTCGCTGGACCACCTGCCGCACACCGTCGCGCGTCAGGCGGTCGCCCTCCTCGTCGAGTCCGGGCACGTGGCGGGTCGACGGATCTCGGCGGTCTCGGACGACACGGCGGTCTGAGGCCGGCCCCACTCAGAGGTAGAGGCCGGTGCTGCCTTCCTGCACCCGCGAGGCGGCGACGGCGTGGATGTCGCGTTCGCGCAGCAGCACGTAGTCCTTGGCGCCGATCTCGACCTCGGCACGGTCCTCGGGGTCGAACAGCACGCGGTCGCCGACCTCGACCTGACGCACGGAGGGGCCGGTCGCGACGACACCGCCCCAGGAGAGCCGCTTGCCGACGCTGGCGGTCGCCGGGATGACGATGCCGCCGCCCGAGCGCCGTTCGCCCTGCTCCCCCTCCAGGCTCACGAGCACGCGGTCGTGCAGCATCCGGATCGGGAGCCGGCTGCGTGTCTCCCTGGAGCCCCCCGGCACGTCAACCGCGGCGCAGGCGCCGGTAGAGCAGGACGCCCCCGACGACGGCGACCACCGCGACGACCGCCGCGAGCCGCTCGACCCGCAGCTCGCCCTCCGGGGTCGTCGCGACGTCGGCGAACCGCGTCCTGGCCGCCTCGGTCTGGCGCTGGAGGATCGCCTTGGGGCTGGCCCGCTCGACGAGCTCGTCGATGGTGGAGGCGAGGCGCTCGCGACGGGCGGTGAGCTCGGCGTCGAGGGCGTGGATCGACGGAGGCGGGGTGGGGGCGGAGCTGGTCTGGCTCATGGGGTCCTCACTCGAGTCCGAGGTCTCGGCGGAGCTTCGCGACGTGCCCGGTCGCCTTGACGTTGTACCACGCGTGGGTCACCGTGCCCCCCTCGTCGACGACGACCGTGCTGCGGATGACGCCCTGGACCGTCTTGCCGTACAGCTTCTTCTCGCCGAAGGCGCCCCATGCGGTCATGACCGCCTTGTCGGCGTCCGAGAGCAGCGGGATGGTCAGGTGGTCGCGTTCGCGGAACTTCGCGAGCTTGGCGGGTGGGTCCGGGGAGATGCCCAGCACCGCGAAGCCGTCGCGCTCGAGGGACTCGAGGGACTCGCTGAAGTCGCACGCCTGTGTCGTGCACCCCGGCGTCATGGCGGCGGGATAGAAGTAGACGATCACCTTCCGGCCACGCAGGTCGCTCAGGGTGACCTGCGTGCCGGTGTCGTCGGGCAGCGTGAAGTCGGGGGCGGTGTCGCCCGGCTCGAGCCGGTCAGCCACGGCATCCTCCTCGTTGTGGCGGTACTGGCCGCAAACCTACCGTGAGTGCCGCGGCCGCAAGCAGCAGGAGGTCCCACGCGGCTTCTCGTGCGCAAGGCGGGACTCGAACCCGCACACCCGAAGGCACCAGGACCTAAACCTGGCGCGTCTGCCAGTTCCGCCACTTGCGCGTGTGCCCAGCCTAGGGGAGTCGTTCCGTCCGCGGGTTCACGCCAGAAGTCGCATGACCACGGGCGAGAGGGCACGGAATGCGTTCCCGCGGTGGGAGATCGCGTTCTTCTCCTCGTCGCTGTGCTCGGCGAGGGTCCGCGTCCCGCCGTCGGGGACGAACACCGGGTCGTAGCCGAAGCCGTTGCTGCCTCGCGGCTCGCGGGTGAGGCGGCCGCTGACCCGTCCCTCCACGGCCTCGACCCGACCGTCCGGCATTGCGAGCACGGCGGCGCACACGAATGCGGCGCGCCGGTGCTCGTCGGGCACGTCGGCGACCTGCTCCAGCAGCAGCCTGAGGTTGGCCCGGTCGACGTCGGCGCGGCTCGCTCCGGGGCCGGCGCACGAGCCCGACCACATCGCCGAGAACACCCCCGGGGACCCGCCGAGGACCTCGACCGCCAACCCGGAGTCGTCGGCGACCGACGGCAGTCCGGTGGCCCGGGCGAGCGCCACCGCCTTGAGCGTCGCGTTCCCCACGAACGTCACCTCGGTCTCCGGGACCTCGGGGGCACCCTCCACGTCCGCGGCCCCGACCACGTCGAGGCCGAGCTCGTCGACGAGGTCGGCGAGGATCTGGCGCAGCTCGTGGACCTTGTGCTCGTTCCGGGTGGCGAGGACGAGTCGTCGGGTCACCGCAGCCGCTCCCGGGCGGGCGCGTCGAGGGCGGCCCGCTGCATGCTCGTCAGCTCGGCGCAGCCTGCTGTCGCCAGGTCGAGGAGGGAGCCGAGGAGGTCACGGTCGAAGGGCTCGCCCTCTGCGGTGCCCTGGACCTCGACGAACCGACCGTCGCCGGTCATGACGACGTTCATGTCGGTCTCGGCGGTCGAGTCCTCGGGGTAGTCGAGGTCGAGCACCGGCACGCCGGCCACGACCCCGACGCTCACGGCCGCGACAGAGCCCCTGAGGGGTTCTGCTCCGGGGGGGAGCAGGCCCCGCTCCTTCGCGTCGGAGACCGCGTCGGCGAGGGCCACCCACGCGCCGGTGATGGCCGCCGTGCGGGTGCCGCCGTCGGCCTGCAGGACGTCGCAGTCGAGGACGACGGTGTTCTCGCCGAGCGCCTTCGTGTCGATGACGGCCCGCAGGCTGCGCCCGACGAGGCGGGAGATCTCGTGGGTTCGGCCGCCGACCTTCCCGCGACGGGACTCACGGTCGCTGCGCGTGTTGGTCGACCGGGGAAGCATCTCGTACTCGGCCGTGACCCACCCGGTGCCCTTCCCCTTGAGCCAGCGGGGCACCCCCTCGGTGAAGGAGGCGGCACAGAGCACCCGGGTCCGGCCGAACTCGACGAGGACGCTGCCCTCGGCGTGGTCGAGCCAGTTACGGGTCAGCCGGACCTCGCGCAGCTGGTCGGGAGCTCGTCCGTCATGGCGTGTGGTCATCTCGGGCATGGCCGCAAGGCTAAGGGGTCACTCGTCGGCGAGCTCCGTGGGCCACACGACGCGGAACCGCTCGAAGCAGACCTCGAGGTCGTCGGAGAACTCGATGCCGAGTCCTTCGCACTCCCTCCGGAAGTAGCGCCGGTGGCCGGCCAGCCAGGTCTCCAGGGTCCGGTCGTACTCCCCCTCGTCCCAGGCGAACCGTTCGTCCACGCTGGAGAGTGGCCCGACCCGCAGCTCGGTCGTCCGCAGCACCACTCGTGGCTTGCCTGCTCCGTCGCACGCGACCCAGTGACCGCCGACCCGTGGAAGCGGCTCTCCCTGGGTCGCATAGGTGGCGACGAGTCCAGCGGTTGCCCGCTTCGGCCCGTCGACGACGAAGGCGATCAGCTCGTCGGCGAGCTGTGGGCTGTCGCCGAAGTGCTCCACCATCGGGTCACCCTCCGGGGGGAGGCCCGGGTTGGCGGCGAGGTAGTCGCGCCACATCTGACGGCCCGCCGCGACGTCGACGTCGACACCCCCGACGCCGGGCAGGTCCCCGACCTCGTAGGTCCGGCCCGCGACGGCGACCTCGACCTCGCCCGGCCACACCTGGGCCGCCTGGGCACGGCAGGTCTCGGGGTCGTTCCACGACGGCAGGTGGGTGAGCAGCAGCCGTCGCACGTCCCCGGCACGGACCGCCGCAGCCGCCGCTCTCGAGGCGGTGAGGTGGATGCCGCGAGTGGTGTCCCTCCCGTCGACGAACGCGCTGTCCGTCAGCGCGATGTCGGCGCCCGCGAGGAGGGCGTCGAGCCCGGGACAGTCGTCGGTGTCACCGGTGAAGGCGAGGACCTCGTCGTCCGCCTCGACGCGGTAGCCGAAGGCCTCGACGGGGTGGTTCACGGCGTGCGGCGTGACGGTGAAGGGGCCGACCCGGACGGGGACGGCGTCGCGCACGGCGTGCACGTCGTACTCGCGCCCCATCCCTCCGTCCTCGAGACCGTGGTACATCAGCTCCAGGCGGGCCAGCGTCCCCTCCGGCCCGTGGACCGCGAGTCGCCGCTCGGGGGGGTCGTCCGGCCGGTAGCGGCGCATCACGTAGAGCCCGAGCATGTCCACGCAGTGGTCGGGGTGGAGGTGGCTGAGGAAGACTGCGTCGAGGTCCCGGACCGGGTCGAGGTGGCGCTGCAGGGCGCCGAGCGCCCCGCTCCCGAGGTCGAGGAGGATCGACCACGTGCGACCCGCGTGGTGGGTGCGGACGAGGTAGCTCGACGCGGGCGAGTCCGGGCCCGAGAACGAGCCGGAGCAGCCGACGACGGTGAGCTTCACGCCATCACCCCCGTGATGGCCATCGGGGGCGCCGGGAAGACCGGGCCGACGTGCGAGCCGACGCCGAGGAACCGAGAGGCGAGTCGGCGGAACTCCTCGGGGTCGCCGGTGGTCGTGAAGCCGTGCGCGGGAGGTGGCAGGTCGTCCGGTCGGAGCAGCCCGCGGTCTGCCAGCACCCGGTAGACGTCCTTGGCCGTCTCCTCGGCCGAGGAGACGAGGGTGACCTCCTCCCCCATGACGTAGGAGATGACACCGGTGAGGAGCGGGTAGTGCGTGCACCCGAGGACGACGGTGTCGACGTCGCGGTCCCGCAGGGGGTCCAGGTACTCGTGGGCCACACCGACGAGCTCGGGACCGCCCGTGACGCCCGCCTCGACGAACTCGACGAACCGAGGACACGGCGTGCTCGTGACGTCCAGGTGCGGCGCGGCAGCGAAGGCATCGAGGTAGGCCCCCGACTGGTGGGTGCCCGTCGTCGAGATGACGGCGACCCTGTGGTTGCGGGTGGCGGCCGCGGCCCGCCGCACAGCCGGTCGGATGACCTCGACGACCGGCACGTCGTAGCGCTCCCGAGCGTCGTGGAGGACCGCCGCACTGGCCGTGTTGCACGCGATGACGAGCAGCTTGACGCCGTGGTCGACGAGCCGGTCGAGGCACTGGAGGGCGAACTCGCGTGTCTCGGCGATCGGGCGGGGGCCGTAGGGGGCGCGGGCAGTGTCACCGAAGTAGGCGACCGACTCGTGGGGTAGCTGGTCGAGGATGGCCCGCATGACGGTCAGGCCGCCGTAGCCGGAGTCGAAGACCCCGATCGGAGAGTCGGTCACCGGACCACGGTAGGCCAGCACACCGACTGCGGCGTGCCCTGCGGAGGTCATCTGCGTCACTCCCCGAGGCCGCCAGGGCCACGTTCGATCACGGCGGCGGACCTTCTTGGTCCCTGTCCGCGCGGTCGCACTCCGTCAAGAGTCGTCTGGCGGGGGGCCGGCCCGGCCAGCGATATCGGACCATCCCCTCGACCGCGCCGACGTGCCCGCCGAGAAGCCACAAGGCGGGCAGCCTCCGTGTGGGCGTCCACACCCAGGCGGGACAGGTCATCAACCCGCGGAGAAGTCCGAAGAGCGAGAATCGCAGGCTCGGACCATCCATTCCCCTGTCTCGGAACCGGACCCACAACAGAATCCGCTCGCGCTGGTATCGCCGCTGCTGCTGGAAGACACCGCGGCCTGTCGACCGGAGCCGGTAGTAGACCCGTGCCTGCGGTGAGGAGACGACTGAGGAGCCAGCCAACTGAGCACGCCACGCAAAGTCCGTGTCTTCGCTACCCCCGCGGTACGACTCATCCATTCCACCAACGTCGAGGAACACCTCGCGAGAGACCGCGAAGTTGCCGGAGCCCACCGTGGGCAGGAAGCCCGCGAACGGGGTGACCGCAGCGCCTGCCTGGGAGTCCTGCGACCCGACGTCGCTGACGCCGTAGCTGGCCCGGACGACGTCGGCGTTGTTCTGCGTCACGAGGCGGCCGGCGACGATGGCGCCACCTGACTCCCGATGGGACTGGACAAGGTGGCCCAGCCAGTCACCAGCGACCACGTCGTCGGCATCACAGAATGCCAGCGTCGCCCCGCGCGCCTCCTTGGCCCCGACGTTCCGCGCGTGCGAAGCACCCCGGCGGCCGTGAGCGCGGACCAAGCGCACGTCGACGGATGCCGCGAACGTCGCCACGAGCGCGGCGGTCGAGTCGGCGCTGCCGTTGTCGGCGACGATCACCTCGAACGGAGGACAGCCACGCTGCCGGGCCAGTGCTTCCAGCTGCTCGATCACCGTAGCCGAGGCGTTGTACGCGGGGATGATCACCGAGACCTCGACACCTTGGCTGATCGACCCCGGTTCAGGCACTGCGCAATGGTACTGGGACGACCCACAGGGGCCACGCAGATGGGTTGCCGTGCTGGCTTGGGCCCCCTTGCGGGACCCGCTCGGTCCTTCGCGTGCAGTGGCGACACGGCTGCCTCGGAGCCGGCGGCCGGCGAGCGCGGCTAGCATCGAGACGCCCTTGACATTGCACGCGCCACGACCGGACGGAGTTGCGTTGGACGACGTCGCCGAGTGCGGACACCGCGTGGTGGTCTTCGTCCACAACGGCGGTCGGGGCTGGGACCCGGTGACGCTCATGGCGAGCCTCCTGGCCCGTCTCATGGAGGCCCGGCTCGTTCAGCTGACATGGACCAGGGAACCGAGCCTGCATGCCAAGCTCGCTGCCTTCCTTCCACGCCTCCGTCGGCGAGACGCCGACGTGCTGCTCATTGCGTGCCAACCGGGTCACCTGCAGTGGGCCCTCGGCGATGGGCGGAGGCGCCCGCAGTACGGACGGCTATCGGCATGGGTCATCGACTCCTTCTGGACCGAGCGAATACCCCATGTCGCGCGGCGTGGCGCATTCGACCACCTCTTCGTCACCGACGGCGAGCTCGTGGGTGACTGGGCCGCGCGGACCCACACTCCGACGACCTTCCTGCCTTTTGGGACGGATGCGCTCGACATGGGCAGTCACGGAGGCGACCGCCCCACCGATGTGCTTCGCGTCGGCCGGCAGCCAGTCGCCTGGAGCGATGACGCGGCTTCGAGGGCCGCGTGTTCGGACCACGGCCTCCGTTTCCGGGGAAGGGTGCCCGACCGAGCCGACCCTCGGGAGAACCAGCAGACGCTGATGGACGCCATGGCGCGGAGCCGGTACACCCTGTCCTTCAACAACGTAGCCGCACCAGCGGCCTACACACACCCCACGCGTCAGTACCTCACCGCTCGCTGGCTGGACGCGCTGGCGAGCGGTGCCGTCGTGGCCGGGGCTGCCCCTGTGTGCGAGGCCAGCGAGGCGCTCCTGTGGCCCGGAGCGACCTTGGAGATATCTCCCACGGACCTGCAGTCGGGAGTTCGCGAGCTGGCCGCCGACGCCGAGCGCTGGAATCGCCACATCGCCCGGCGAAACCACCTCCTGTCGCTGGAACGCCTCGACTGGAGACATCGGTTCGCTTCTCTCGCCGACAGCCTCGGCTGGTCCAGGACGAGCACCCTCGAGATCGAACTGCGTCGACTCCGGGATCGGGTCGAGGCAGTCCGCTCACCGGCGGACGGGATGTGACCCCTTACCGATCACGCGGTCGAGTGGCGAATCGGCCCGACCGGGTGGGTCCGCTGCAGCGTGGGCGAACCGCGCAGACAGCTCCTCTCACGCGCTACCGGAGTCGGGGTGATGCCGTGGGTCGCCGCCTGAGCGGTCCCCGACGTCGGCATGCTGACACCGGCAGCGAACTGTTGGGCGAGAGTCCTATCGTGTGGTTCCGTGGTCGAGGTCTCGGTTGTCGTGCCGTGCTACAACAGCGGCGACTTCGTGGAGGACGCTGTCAGCAGCGCGTTGACACAGGACGGGGTCTCCGTGGAGGTGATCGTCGTCGACGACGGTTCCACGGAGCCTCAGACGCTGGAGGCCCTGCAGCGACTCCGGGCGGCCGGCGTGCCGGTGCTCTGCCAAGCGAACCGCGGCCCCTCCGCGGCTCGGAACGCGGGAATCGCACGGGCGCGCGGTGAGTTCATCCTTCCGCTCGATGCCGATGACCGGATTCCGCCGGGAACACTCGCGCTGCTGTGCTCGCGGGCGCACGGACACCCCGACGTCGGGATCGTCGCCGGCGCAGTGCGCTTCTTCGGCGACGAGGAGCGCGTCGAGCCGTGTTGCTACGCGGGAATCGAGACCATGCTCGCCGGGTCCACGATCTACAACACGGCGCTCTTTCGGCGTCGGGACTGGCAGCAGGTGGGCGGATATCCCGAGGAGCTGAGCTTCGGCGAGGACTGGGCCTTCTGGATGCGCATCCTGTCCCTGGGGCGGACAGTCGCCGTCGTTCCCGACGAGGTCCTCGAGTACCGGATCTGGTCGCGTCAGTCGATTCGGAGCATCCGGCCGACTGCTATCGCGCGTGCCCAGAACTTCGTCATGCGGGAGAACGTCGAGCTCTATGCAGGCCAGCCGTTGTTCCTCATGGAGGAGCTCGCAGCTCAACGGCTCCTCCTGGCGCAGTTCCGTCAGAGTTACGGACGGCTGGAACGGCTGAAGGCGCGCCTTCGCCCGATTCTCAGCACGCTCCGAGGCGACCGGCCTGCACCCCGGACGAGGCATCCAGCGGGGTCCGGGGGGGCGAGGCCGAACGGCTGAGTGCTCGGCCTCGAGGCCCAGGCCGGGGCCGAGCACTCAGGACAACACTGTGCGCTTGTCAGGGTCAGGGCTACGCATGACCGGTCAGAGGCGTCCCAGGGACACGAGGTGTGCGAAGGCAGGGTTCTCGGACACGACCTCGTCGAATGTCCCGCTGGCAGCGACGCGACCCGCATCGAGGTAGACGACTCGGTCACAGTGACGCACGGTCGAGAGGCGATGCGCGACGACGAG
The DNA here is from genome assembly GCA_963730165.1 of uncultured Actinomycetota bacterium. Lineage (GTDB taxonomy): Bacteria > Actinomycetota > Actinomycetes > Actinomycetales > Dermatophilaceae > DASSQJ01. The sequence continues at coordinate 110,019 of CAVSQS010000003.1, read as the reverse complement.
TGTGGTCACCGCGCCCTGCAGGCCTCTGATGGTCTCGGTGATCCTCCGCTCGGTCTCGTTGTCCAGTGCCGAGGTCGCCTCATCGAGCACCAGCAACGAGGGCTGCGCGTAGAGAGCCCTCGCGATGCCGATCCGTTGCCGCTGCCCCCCGGACAAACGGCTCCCCCTGTCGCCGAGCGACGTGTCGACACCATCGGGCAGCTCATCGACGACGTCCGACAGCTGGGCCCGGCGAATGGCGTGGCGGAGCCGTTCGTCGTCCTCCTCGACGTCCAGACCGAGGGCGATGTTCTCGCGCAGCGACGCGTCCATCACGAAGACCTCTTGCGGGACGAGCCCAATCGTGCGCTGCCACGCAGCGATGTCGTCGTGGATCGATCGACCGTCGACCAGCACCTGGCCACGCTGCGGCTCGTGCAGTCCCAGGATGATGTCGACGAGCGTCGTCTTGCCTGCCCCACTGGCGCCGACGAATGCGATCGACTGCCCGGCCGGGATTCTCAAGCTGACGCCGTCGACGACCTCTCGATCACTGTCCCGGTACCGGAAGTGCACGTCGTCGAGCTCGAGGTCACGAGTCAGCGGGCGGATTCGTTTCGGACCCGCCGACGGCGCCTCCGCAAGATAGGCCTCGGCGACGTGCAAGTCGTCGAGCAGGTCGCCGACCACGGCATCCATCTGCGGGAGCCCGACTCGGACTGCGCTCGAGGAGGCGAGGAGTCGGTTCACGCTCGGCAAGAGCCGCACCCCTGCTGCGACGAACAGCGCGATCAACGGGAGGGTCTGGCCGGGGTCCGAGGTCAGGCTCACGAGACCGACCACGAGCAGCACCCCGATGATGAACAGCACCTCGAGCACGTACCGCGGCAGCTCACCGAGGAACCCCGACTCCGCTTTGGCCCAAGCCCAGTCTCGGCGCGCGTGGACGTAGTCGTCGATGAATCGATCCTGGGTCTGCCTGATCCGGATCTCCTTCAGTCCGGACAGGGACTGCAGGGTTGCCCTGAACGCTCGGGCGCCGGTCTCGGTCAGCTGCGTGCCCAACCGGCGACTGCGGGGCTTGACGAATCGGTCGACGACGACGAAGGCCAACGAGAAGAACACGACCGCCGCAATCGTGGGGACCGGCATCTGGACCGCGACGAAGACGAGAATCGCAGTGATGGTGAAGGCCTCGGCCACGATGCTGGTGATCGACACGACCACATTCCCGTAGAGCGACGTCGTGTAGTCGAACAACCGCGCCACCAGGTCGCCGGGGTTCCGCCGAAGCACCTTCCAGTACGGACCTCGCAGATAGCCGACGAGGAGACGATGCGCCGTGGCCACCTCCTGGCGTGCGGTGAAGTGCAACAGCCACCGGCGGAACAGAATCCCGAACGCCGCCTTTCCGACGAAGGCCACCAGGACCCCTACTGCCAGCACCACGAGGACCGTCTGCGGCGAGGGGTAGCCGAGCACGTCCCGGATCCAGGCAGTGGCGGCGCTTCGGGGCCCGATGCTGGTCAGCTCCTGAATCAGGAGGAGGAGGAGCGCCATCCCGAGCAGCTCCAAGCTCGCCAGGACGAAGGACCCCACGAGCACCGCCAGGTATCGGCGCCGGACGGCCGGCGGGAAGAGCACACCGGACCCTGGGGGCAACAACCTCCGCGGGAGTCTGAGCAACCGGTCGACGAGGTTCACGACTCACGTCCCCACGAGTCGCGGTCGGCCAGACCTCTCACCACCGTTGCCTCCGGTTCACGCCAGGGCCGCGACCCGAACGTCGGCGGACGGGCACCCACCGTCGGGCGATCGTAACAAGGAAGATCTCCGCGGCATCGGTGGTCACCGCAAGTGGCGGTTGGGGAGATCACTGGGCAGCAGTGCACGACGGCGGTGCGAGGATGACCCCCTGATGAACCCTCTGACCGGCGTCTCTGTGGTCGTCCCGCACCACGGGGACGCGCTGCCCACGTTGGCCATGCTCACCTCTCTGCTGGCGCAGGAAGGTCTCGAACTCCAGGTCATCGTCGTCGATGACTGCTCCCCCACCCCCTTCCCGGACACCGAAGGAGTGGAGGTCGTACGCCGGGAGATGAACGGCGGCTTCGGCGCGGCGGTCAACAGCGGAGCAGCACGAGCCCGGCTCCCTTGGCTGCTCATCCTCAACAGCGACACCCAGTTGGATCCGACGTTCGTGCAAGACCTGATCCGGGCATCCCGGGTCTGGCAACCTGCCGTCGTGGGCCCGTACGTGCACCGTCCCGACGGCACTCCGGAGTGGAGTGCCCGCCACTTCCCTCGAACCCGCCACCAGGTGGTCGAGTGGCTCACGCCGCTGGCCCGCTTCCGGCACCACGGAACACTCCACGAGGCGGTCGGTCACGACACCCGCGCGGTCCCCGGGGCGGTGCTCCCCGTCGACTGGCTCGTCGGGGCAGCACTCCTGCTCCCGACGAGCCAGTTCCGGGCGGTCGGCGGGTTCGACGAGGGGTACTTCATGAACTCCGAGGAGGTCGACCTACAGCGTCGGCTGCGCGCGCGCGGTGTCCCGTCGGTGTTCGTGGGCACGGTTCCACTGACCCATCTGGGCGGTGGCTCGTCGGACCCCGGCCATCGTCGGCAGTGGCTGGTCGACTCGCGGATGCGGTATGCCGCGCGATGGGGTGGGCGCCGTCGGCTGGCGGCCGGACTCACGACAGCCACGGCCGTCAATGCGGCCGCGAATGCCGTCCGCTGGGCGTTGGGCCGCGACGTCAAGCCCGTGGCCATCGCACGCCAGGAGCTCGCCCTGATCCGGACCGCGTCGCGGCGCGCGACGAGGGACGAGCTCCGGCCCCGATGACGCGCTCCCGGTCCATCCTGCTCGTCGGCCCGGTCTTCCACGGTTACACCGAGTCGATCGCCGACACCCTCCGCGCGCGCGGGCACCGGGTCACGACGCACCTCTACGACGAGCGTCGCGGGGTGCACCGCAAGGCGAGGGCCAAGCTGTTCGAGGAGCTCCCCGAGCTGGTCGGTCACTCGACGTGGGAGACGACGCGCAGCAGGGCCACCGAGGCGGCCGTCGCCGCGCTGCACGCCGTCCAGGCGGACGTCGTCCTCGCCATCAAGGCGGACGTGCTCACCGCGGACTTCTGGTCGGAGGCCAACCGCGCTGGGGCCCGGACCCACCTGTGGCTCTACGACGAGCTGCGACGCATGCGGGTCGACCCCGACGTCCTGGAGGCGGTCGACGTCCTGACGTCCTACTCGGCCGACGACAGCCGTGCGCTCGCGGCGCGCGGACTGCCTGCCACCCACGTCGCGAACGGCTTCGACACCCGGCTCCCCTGGGTCTCCCGACCGGCCGGCGAGGTCGTCTTCGTCGGTGCGCGCTACCCGAACCGCGAGCGTCTCCTCCTCGACCTCGCCGGGCGCGGGGTCCCGGTGCGGGCGGTGGGACGCGACTGGTCCACCCACCCGTGGGACCGCGTGAGGACGTGGGACCCCAGGCGCCCGGACGTCCCCGGCGCTCGCGAGGTGTCTCGCTCCGTGAGCTACGGACTGATGGCCGGTGCGGCGGCCGCGCTCAACGTGCACCACGACCAGGACGGGTTCACGATGCGCACCTTCGAGATCCCCGGCACCGGCGGTGTGCAGCTCGTCGACCGGGCCGACGTCTGTGAGCTGTACGACCCGGGGAGCGAGGTGCTCGTGTTCGCCGATGCCGACGACGCCGCCGACCTCGCATCGCGTGCCCTCACCGACCGCGCCTGGGCCCGTCGCATCGGGGAGGCCGGCCGCCGCCGGACCCTCGCCGAGCACACGATGAACCACCGTCTCGCGCGGCTGGAGCAGCTGTGGGACTGAACCACCCCGCCGACCTGGACGCCTGGCGTCGCTGGCAGCGCGACCGACAGCCCTGGACCCGCCGGGTGCGGGCCGCCGCCGAACGCGTCCGCAGGCGGGGGGAGACGAGCCGGCCGTGCTCTCCCGTGGCGGTCGGCGACCGCGCGTCGTCGTGGCCCTGGACGCCACGACGCCCACCGCCCTTCAGGCCCTGCTCCGTCCGGTGTCGCACCTCCCGCCGGCGGACGTCGCCGTCCTCTCCCGCGCGCCGGTGGACGCCCTGCTCCCGGGGCACTGGTCCACGGTGGTCGGCACCCCGGAGGGGCTGCTCGACGCCGTCGTCGACGACGGCAGCGTCCTCATCGCTCTCGGCTCCTACCTGACGCTCGGCGCCGCCGCCCACGCGGCGGCCCACCGTTCCGGGGCGCGGTTCGTCACCGTCCAGCACGGGCTGCTGACGCCGCACGCCCCGCCGCTCGCTCCCGGGACGACGCTGCTGGCCTGGAGCGAGGCGGACGCGCGGTTCTGGCGGTCCGGCCGCGACGACGTGACGACCCGGGTCGTCGGGTCGCAGCTCCTCTGGGACGCCGCACAGGCCCCGGCCCGAGAGGTCACCGAGGGAGCCTCGCCCGTCTTCCTCGGCCAGCTCCACGGCGCCGAGCTGCCGCGGGCCGCTCTCGCCGACGCCGCCGAGCAGTTCTGCCGCCGGACCGGTGCGACGTACCGGCCGCACCCCGCCGAGGTGGACCGCCGTTCGCGCGCGACCCACCGCCGGTGGGAGGCCGAGGGCATCCAGGTCGACCGCTCCCCCACGCCGGTGCGGGACCTCGGCCGGCCCGTCGTCAGCGTCTTCTCGACCGGCGTCCTCGAGGCCGCCGCGGCGGGGATGCCGGCGTGGGTGTACCTCCCCGACCCGCCGAGGTGGGTTCGCGAGTTCTGGTCGCGATACCGACTCAAGCCGTGGGGCGGCGCCCCCACACCATCCCCCGAACGGCCCGCCACCGAGCCGTCCGTCGCCGTCGCCGCGGCGGTGCGGGGGATGATGGCGGGGTGAGGATCCTCTGCGTCGTCCCCGCGAGGGGGGGCTCGAAGGGCGTCCCGCGCAAGAACCTGCGCGAGGTCGCCGGCAAACCGCTCCTCGTCTGGACGCTCGAGCAGGCCCTCGCCGCCCGTCCGGCGATGGACGTGGTCGTCTCCACCGAGGACCCCGAGATCGCACAGGTCGCCCGGGCGGCCGGGGCGCGCGTGCCCTTCCTGCGCCCCCACGAGCTCGCCCAGGACACCACGCCCACCGAGCCCGTCGTCCGCCACGCGCTCGACGCGGCCCGAGCCGCGGGCGCGGCCCCCGACGTCGTGATGCTCCTCCAGGCGACCTCACCGGTGCGCCTGCCCGGCACCATCGACCGTGCCATCGCGCAGTTCGCCTCCACGGGGGTCGACACCCTCGTCGGTGTCGTGCCCCAGGCCCCCTTCCTCTGGACCGCCGGCGACCGCCCCAGCGCCGCCTACGACGTGGCCGCCCGGCCGCGCCGGCAGGACCTCACCCCCGAGATGCTCCGCTACCGCGAGACGGGCTCGCTGTACCTGACCCGCTCCCGGATCTACGACGAGCACGACAACCGGATCGGTGGCCGCGTCGGCCTCTTCGTCATGGACGAGGTCGAGGGCACCGACATCGACACCGAGCTCGACCTGCTCGTCGCCGAGCGCCTCCTGCTCGGGCAGGTAGCCCCCACCCCGGGAGGCACCTCGTGATCATCGAGCGCTCGGTCGCTCCCTACGTCGTCTACGCCGAGGACCCCCTGCTGCGGGCCCTGGAGAAGATCACGGCGAACAAGGCCCGCATCGTCTTCTGCGTCAGCGAGCACGGCCACCTCATCGGCTCACTCACCGACGGCGACGTCCGGCGGTGGATCGCGGCCACCGACGAGGTCGACCTGACCCGGCCGTGCGTCGAGGCCGCCAACACCGCCGCCCGATCGGCCCCGGTCACCGCCCCGCCGTCGGAGATCCGTCGCCTCTTCGCGGGCGCCGTCGACCACGTCCCCCTGCTCGACGAGCGTGGCCACCTCGCGGCGGTGGCGGTCAACCGCAACGACGCCTTCCGGGTCGGCCGCCGGGACGTCGGCCGGGGCAACCCGACCTTCCTCGTCGCCGAGATCGGCAACAACCACAACGGCTCGGTCGAGCTGGCCAAGGAGCTCGTCGACCGGGCGAAGGGGGCCGGCGCCGACGCGGTGAAGTTCCAGCTGCGCGACATGGCGGCGCTCTACCGCGCCGGGACGGGCAGCGCCGGTGAGGACCTCGGCCCGCAGTACACGCTCGACCTGCTGGCGCGCGTCAACCTGACGGCTGACCGCCTGCTCGAGGTCTTCGAGCACGCCCGCGACGTCGACATCGACGTCATGTGCACCCCGTGGGACCCGCCGAGCGTCGACGCCCTCGTCGGGTGGGGTGTTCCGGCGCTGAAGATCGCCTCGGCCGACCTGACCAACCACACCCTCCTGCGGCACGCGGCGGCCTCGGGCACCCCGCTCGTGGTGTCGACGGGGATGTCGACCGAGAGCGAGATCCGCGAGACGGTGGCCCTGCTGCGGTCCACAGGCACCCCGTACGCGCTCCTGCACGCGCAGTCGACGTACCCGGCCCCCTTCAAGGACGTCAACCTGCGCTACCTGACGCGCCTCGCCGAGATCGGTGACTGTCCGGTCGGCTACTCCGGTCACGAGCGCGGCTACCACGTGCCGTTGGCCGCCGTCTCGCTCGGGGCGACGATCATCGAGAAGCACTTCACGGTCGACCGCTCGATGGAGGGCAACGACCACAAGGTCTCCCTCCTGCCCGAGGAGTTCGCGGAGATGGTCGACCGGGTCCGCGAGCTCGAGCAGGCCCTCGGGTCGGAGGAGCCGCGGGTGGTCTCGACCGGCGAGATGATGAACCGCGTCAACCTGGCCAAGAGCCTCGTCGCCGCGCGCGACATCGCCCCCGGTGAGGTCATCGCCCGCGAGGCGGTCGACGTCAAGAGTCCCGGTCGTGGCCTCCAGCCCAACGCCCTCGACCGGCTCGTCGGGCGCACGGCGAACCGGGCGGTCGCCGCGGGCGACTTCTTCTACGCCGCGGACCTCACCGACACCGCCCCCAAGGGCCGGGCCTACCGGTTCCGGCGGCCCTGGGGCGTGCCGGTCCGTTACCACGACTGGTCCCGCCTCGTCACCGACACCGTCCCCGACTTCCTCGAGTTCCACTTCTCGTACAAGGACCTCGACCTCGACCCCGCCCCGTTCTTCGCCGACCTCCCGCCCCACTGCACCGAGGACGGCCGGCAGCTCGCGATGACGTTCACCGCGCACCTCCCGGACCTGTTCGCCGGCGACTTCATCGTCGACCTCGCCTCCCTGGACGACGCGGTCTGGGAGCGCTCGATCGGCGAGCTCCAACGGACCATCGACGCCACGCGGGCCCTGACCCGCTGGTTCACCCTCGAGGAGGACCCGGTCCTCGTCGCGACGATGGGCGGCTTCACCTCCGACCGACACCTGGACCCGGCCGAACGGCCCCGGCGCTACGAGCGGGTCGCGGCGGCCCTGGCCAGGGTCGACCACGGCGGCGTGCGCCTCACCGCCCAGACCCTGCCGCCGTACCCGTGGCTCATCGGGGGCCAGCACTTCCACAACCTCTTCCTCGACCCCGAGGACACCGCGCAGTGGTCACGCTCGACCGGTGTGCCGCTGACGTTCGACACGTCGCACACCAAGCTCGCCGCCAACTTCCTCGGACGCTCGTTCGCCGAGGTCACCGAGCTGCTCGCTCCGCTGACGCTGCACCTCCACCTCGTCGACGGGATGGGCGTCGACGGGGAGGGCCCGCAGATCGGCGAGGGCGAGATCGACTGGCCGGTGCTCGCCGAGCAGCTCGACCGGCTCGCCCCCGGGGTGTCGTTCATCCCGGAGATCTGGCAGGGCCACGTCAACGACGGCGAGGGCTTCTGGACCGCCCTGGAGCGGCTCGAGCAGTGGTTCTGAGCAGCGGTCCCGCCGGCACCACCCCGGGGACGGGCGACGGCTCCGCTCCCCCCACGGCCCTGTGGGTGGTACCCGTGTCCGACCTCGCCGGAGTCGCGCGCCACGTGCTCGACGTCGCCGCGGTCGGGATTCCCGGGTGGCGCCTCGTGGTGCTCTGCCCGGACGGGCCACTCGCCGACCGTCTGCGCGACGGCGGGGCCGCCGTCGTCGCCAGCACCGTCGCGCCCGCCGACGGTCTGCCGGCCTCGGTCGCGGCCGTGCGCCACGCGGTGCGGAGGCTTCGACCCGCCGTGGTCCACTCGCACCTGTCGTGGGCCGACGTCACCACCGCCGCGGCCACGGTGGGCCGACCCGTCGCCCTCGTCACGACCGAGCACGGCATCGCCGACGACGACCTCGTCTACCACGGCACCCGGTGGCGGTCGCGGCTGCGCGGGCTTGCGCACACCGCCCGGCTGCGCCGTGCCGACGCCGTCATCGCGGTCGCGGAGGCCACCGAACGCAGCATCCGGGCCAAGTGGCACCCGTCCCGGTCCACCCCCCTCCGCGTCCTGCACAACGGCGTCGACCTCCCCGACCCCCCGCCGGCCCGCGCCCCCGGGCTGCACGTCGTCTCGCTGGCCCGGCTGGCCCCGGAGAAGCGGGTCGACCACGCGCTGCGCGCGTTCGCCGTCCTCCGCGCCCGTCACCCCTCCGCACGGATGACCGTGGCCGGTACCGGGCCCGAGGAGGCGTCGCTGCGACGCCTCGCGGGGGACCTGGGCATCGCCGGTGCGGCCGCGTTCGTCGGCCACCTCGACCCGGTTCCCCTGCTCGAGGACGCCGACGTGCTCGTCCAGCTCTCGGTGTGGGAGAACTGCTCCTACTCCCTCCTCGACGCGCTGGCGCACGGTGCGGGGGCGGTCGCCACGCGGGTCGGCGGCAACCCGGAGATCCTTCCGCCGGACGCGCTCCTGCGCCACGACGACCACCTGGGCGTCGCGGCGGCGGTGGCGGCCCAGGGGCTCGACCCCGCGCTGCGGCCGCGCCTCCCGGACGGGTGGCCCACCCGGGCCCGGATGGCCGCCGGAATCGCCGAGGTCTATGCGGAAGCGCTGGGGGCGGCGCGATGACGCGTATCGTGCTCGCCGCCAACAACGGTGACATCGGAGGGGGCGAGGTGATGCTCTTGCAGACGGCGCGGGTCCTGCGAGAGCTCGGTCACGAGGCCCACGTCGTGGGCCCGGACGTCCCGGGTGGCGTGCTCGACGCGGCGACGGCCGTCGACCTCGACGTCACGCGCCTCGCCGCCGACCGTCGGCGCTACCTCGGCCAGCTCGCCGCGCGACGCCCCCGGCGCGGGGAGTGGCTCTGGTGCCACGGCCTCGTGCCTGCGCTCGGGACCACGGCCCGCCGCCGCCGCATCGTCCACCTGCACCAGACCCCCACTCCCCGGCAACGCCCCGCGGCGCGAGTCGCCCGGATCGGAGCCGCGGTCACCCTCGTCCCGAGCCGGTCGACGGCCGCCGCCGTTCCTCGCGCAGAGGTGCTGTGGAACTGGTCCGAGCCGGTGGACCGGGCGCCCACCGACGCGCCGCACCGGGACGGCGGCCGGCCGGTGCGCATCGGCTTCATCGGGCGGCACTCCACGGACAAGGGGCTCGACGTGCTCGCCCGTGCCGTGGCGTCCCTGGCCCGCGAGCAGCCCGGCGGGTGGCGCCTCGTGCTCGCCGGTGACGACCGGTTCGTGCGGGCCGACCAGCGCGCGGGCGTTGCCGCCGCGCTGACGGAGATCGAGGCCCTCACCGACCGCCTCGGCTGGTGCGAGCGTGGCGACTTCTTCCGCGGCGTCGACGTGGCCGTGTTCCCCTCGACGTGGGCCGAGCCCTTCGGGCTCGTCGTCACGGAGGCGATGAGTGCCGGCACGCCCGTTGTCGTCAGCGACGCCGGAGCCCTCCCCGAGGTGGTGGGGCCCGGGCACCCCTGGGTCGCCCGCGCAGGCGACGCCGCGGACCTGGCCGCGGTCCTCTCCGCCTGGGCGCACTCCTCGGCGGTGGACCGGGCCGCCGCGACCGACCGGGCCCACGAGCGGTGGTCGGAGCACTTCTCCCCGGCGGCGGGCCGCCGCCGGGTGGCGGCGCTCCTCGAGCAGCTGGGCATCGGGGGGCCCCCGTGACCCACCGGCTCGACGACGGCCGATCCCTCGGGATCGCCCACGACTACGTGACCCAGCGCGGCGGAGCGGAGCGGGTCGTCCTCGCCCTGGCCCGGGCGTTCCCCGGAGCTGCCGTGCACACGACGCTCTACGACCCGGACGGCACCTACCCCGAGTTCGAGGCCCTCGACGTGCGCGTCTCGGCCCTCAACCGCGTCGGCCCGCTGAGGCGGTCCCACCGCGCGGCGCTGCCCGTCCTCCCGCTCGCGACCGCGTCACTGCGCCCCGACGAGGACGTCGTCATCGCGTCGACCAGCGGCTGGGCCCACGACTTCCACGCGACGGGTGACCTCGTCGCGTACTGCCATGCCCCGGCCCGGTGGCTCTACCAGAGCGAGGCCTACCTCGGCAGGCCGCTGTGGCGCTCGGCGAAGGGCATCGGCCTCGGCATCCTGCGGCCGGGCCTGCGCCGATGGGACCGGCGGGCCGCCCGGCGCCCGGTCCGCTACCTCGCCAACTCGCGCGTCGTCCGCGACCGGATCCGGGAGGCGTACGGCATCGACGCCGAGGTCGTGCACCCGCCGCACACGATGGACCCGGCGGCCCCGCGCACGTCGGTCCCCGCCCTCGCGGCCTGGGCCGACGACGGCGGCTACCTCCTCGCCGTCTCGAGGCTGCTCCCCTACAAGAACGTCGACGTGCTCATCGAGGCGGTGCGCGGCACCGACGACCGGCTCGTCGTCGTCGGTGCCGGTCCCGAGCACGACCGGCTCGTCGGCTCCGCCCCCGAGAACGTCCGGTTCCTCAGTGGCCTCACGGACGCCGAGCTCCGCTGGGTCTACGCGAACGCCCGGCTGCTGCTCGCCCCCAGCATCGAGGACTACGGGCTCACCCCGCTCGAGGCGGCGGCCTTCGGGGTACCGGCGGTGTCGCTGCGCGCCGGCGGGTACCTCGACACGGTGGAGGAGGGGGTGACGGGGCTGCAGGTCGAGGCGCCGGATCCCCACGACTTCCGGGTCGGTATCGCCGCCGCCCACGCGCACCAATGGGACCGCGGTGTCATCCGGCGGCACGCCGAGGAGTTCTCCGAGCGGCGCTTCGGAGAGCGAATCCGCGCCGTGCTCCACGACCTCGGCCGCTGAGCCGAGTGGAGGGCGGCGCACTCGTCCGATCGGCCGGATCCCGCGGAGCCGCCGGTGACGCAGCCCCACCACGGTCCATACTGGATCGCCCGGCCCTCCCGGAGGCCGGTAGACCGACCGCCTGAGCAGGGGACACCGCATGATCGTCAACGAGGAGACGACCACGGCAGTCCGGCGCCCGCGCGCCGTGCGCCGCAGCCACCTGGTGCCCGCGCTCGCCGCCGTCGTCGTCGACCTCGTCCTCGTCACGCTCGTCGTCGCGCTCTCCGCGCTGGGACGGGCCTGGCTGCCCGTCTTCACCCGCGCCGGCGACGTCGACAACCTCGTGAGCATCGTCGGCGTGCCGATCGTCGTCGGCTGGATCGCCCTCATCGCGCTCCACGGTGGGTACGCCCTGCACATCATGGGCGCGGGCGTCCAGGAGTACAAGATCGTGGTCCGGGCCACGCTCGTCGGCGCCGGGGTGACCGGCATCGTCGCGTATCTGGCCCGCTTCCAGTTCTCCCGCGGCTTCTTCTTCCTCCTCATCATCCTCGGCATCCCGATGCTCCTCCTCGGCCGCCTGCTCCTGCGGCGGGCGCTGCACCGTCGCCGCAGCAAGGGCCATCTCTCGCAGCGGGTGCTCGTCGCCGGGGCCTCGGCCCAGGTCGACGAGGTCGCGCGGGTCCTCGGGCGTGAGCGATGGCTCGGGTACGAGGTCGTCGGCGCCGTCGTCCCCGCGTCGGAGGCCGCCGCGGAGACACCGGGAGGTGTCCCGGTGCTCGGGACCACCGCCCACACGGCCGCGGTCGTCGAGGGCAGCGGGTGCGACATCGTGCTCTTCGCCGGAGGTGGCGTGGACTCGGCCCAGCAGATGCGACGCACGGCGTGGGAGCTGAACGGCTCCGACGTCCAGATCATGCTCGTCCCGAGCCTCACCGACGTCTCCAGCGACCGGGTCCGGGTCCGGCCGGCCGCCGGCCTTCAGCTCATGGAGCTCGAGGGGCCGAGGGCGCACCGCGCCAGTCGGGTGGGGAAACGGCTCTTCGACCTCGTCGGGGCCGGCGCCCTCGTGGTCGTCCTCAGCCCCGTCCTGGCCGCTGCCGCGATCGCGGTCAGGCGCAGCGACGGAGGGCCGGTCCTGTTCCGGCAGGAGCGGGTCGGCCGCGACGGCGAGACCTTCGCCTGCCTGAAGTTCCGGTCGATGGTCATCGACGCACCCTCGCTCGTCGACGGCGTCGCGAACATGCACGGCGGGGACCACGTGCTCTTCAAGTCCCGGGAGGACCCCCGGGTCACGCGGCCGGGCCGCGTCCTGCGCCGGTACTCGATCGACGAGATGCCCCAGTTCTTCAACGTGCTCCGCGGCGACATGAGCCTCGTCGGGCCGCGCCCGTCCCTGCCCTCCGAGGTCGCGCGCTACACCGAGGACGTGCGCCAGCGGCTCGCCGTCCGGCCGGGGGTGACCGGCCTCTGGCAGGTGTCCGGCCGTTCCGACCTCTCGTGGGACGACTCCGTGCGCCTCGACCTCTACTACGTCGACAACTGGTCGCTCGTCCAGGACGTCGCGATCCTGGCCAAGACGCTGAGCGCGGTCTTCTCCGGACGCGGCGCCTACTGAACCGCGTGAGCACGCGGTGCCTCGCCGGTGGAGCCCCCTCCGGGCGGGTGCCGGATCCGGCGCTGCCCCGGGCGCCGCGCCCCTACAGTGGGCGCGTGTCCGAGGGCCCCGCGATCCCGCTCCCCGTGCGGGTGGAGCTCGCCCACGCGGCCGTCGAGTGGCTGGCCCGCGGTTGTGGGGTGGACCTGCTCCACATCAAGGGTCCGACCGTCGCCCCGGGCCTTCGCGTCCGCGGAAGCGCGTCGTCGGACGTCGACGTCATCGTCCGCCCGGACGCGGTGACCCGGCTCATGGCCGAGCTCGACCGCCACGGCTGGCGGGTCGAGACGAGCTTCGAGGCCGGCTCGGCCTTCGACCACGCCGCCAACCTCTACCACCCCAGCTGGGGGCTGCTCGACGTCCACCGGCACTACCCGGGGATGGAGCGCGACCCCGGCCACGCGTTTGACGTGCTCTGGCGGCGCCGCGAGTGGATCGAGCTGGGCCACGTCCGGTGCGCGGTCCCCGACCCCGTCGCCCAGTCACTCGTCCTCCTGCTGCACGCCGCCCGCACTCCGCACGGCAACGGCCCCCACCCCGACGTGGCGCCCAACTGGACCGACCGTCCGGAGGCCGACCGGTCGGCCATCCGCGCTCTCGCCACCGAGACCGGGGCCACGGTCGGCCTGGCGGCCGCGACGGGCACCCTGGCCGAGCACACCGACGAGCCGGACGCAGCGCTCTGGGGCGTCTTCACCCGCCCCAGCGGTCGCCTCGAGGAGTGGCAGGCCCGGTTCCGGGCCGCCCGCGGTCCCCGGGCCAAGGCGTCGGTCGCGCTGCGCTCTCTCCTGGTCAACGAGTACTACCTCCGCCTGCGCCTGGGACGCGAGCCGACCCGGGGGGACGTCGCCCGCGAGTTCGTGCGCCGGTTCGGCCGGGCCGGTCGCGAGCTGGGTCGGCGGGTGCGGCGGTCATGAGCTCCGTGCTGCAGGTCGCCGACCGTTGCGCCTGGGTGGAGCGGGACGGCACCGTCTACGCCGCCGCGCTGCCGGACGGACCCCCGCTGGTGCTCGACGGGTCGGGGGCGCAGGTCTGGCTCGAGCTCGTCGAGGGGGGATCGATCGGTGAGGTCGTCGAGCGGGTCGCCGCACGGGCCGGCGAGTCACCCGAGCTCGTCGCGCCCGGGGTGACGGCGTTCGTCGAGGGCCTCGTCGCCGCCGGCGTGCTCGTCGCCGGGCCGCCTGCGGGCCGCGGCTGACGCGGCCAGGGCCCCGAGGCCTGCGCCGAGGGTGTTGCAGGCGACGTCGAACAGGCTCGCCTCACGGCCCAGCCCCGGCCACAGCTGGACCGTCTCCACGACGGCGCTGGCTCCGGCCAGCACGGCCACGACGAGCCACGCGGGCCGCCGCAGCGCGCTCACACCGAGCCACCCGAGCGGGACGAAGACGAGGACGTTGAGCGCCGCCGCGTAGTGCTCCGGTCGCACGGACGGCGGCACCCCGAGGTCGAGGAGCACGACGTAGACGCGCACGACAAGCCGGTTGACCATCCAGCCGTCGGGCCAGAGCAGGAGCGCACCGAGGGCGATGGCGAGGACCACCGCGAGCACCGTTCCGACGCGGCGGTCCACCGCTCAGTCCCCGAGGAGCGCCGAGGCGAGGGACTCCTGCAGCCACGTGAGGAAGTCGTAGAGGGCCACCACGTGGACGACCGGGTCCTCGGGGTCGAGGGAGCGAGCGAGGTTCTCGAGGAGGTCGAGGTCCTCGTCGGTGCGCAGCTGGAGTCGCTCGCCGAGGACGAGCCGCACGTCGGTGAGCGCCGTGAGGAACGCACGCGCACCGGCCTCGTCGAGCCGGACCCGGTCGTCCCCGTGCAGCGCGCGGACGGCGGTGTCGAGGGCGACCGCCTTGCGCTGCCGCAGTCCGGTCTCGGTGAGCCGGCGGAACTCCGCTGCCGCCTCGTCGTCCTCGCGGTTGCCGGTGGGCAGCAGCCGGTCGAGGGCCGGGTCGCGCTCGGACGGCGCCAGGTCCTCCCCGTCCTCCCCGTCCTCTCCTGTCTCTCTGCGGCCGCGGTGGGCGGTCCTCGGGTCGCCGCGGCCGATCCCGATCCCGGCGATGATGCCGGCGAACTCGTCGTCGCCGTGGTCGCCGCTCTCGGGCGCTTCGAGCAGGGCCCGGACCTGCTCCATGAGCGAGGCGACGACCTCCCGCTCGTCCGCGTCGAGCTCGGCGACGAAGCGGACCTCGTCGTGCGACCCGCGCCGCCGGAAGGCGCGGGCCATCAGGCGTCCTTCTGGAAGGTCGCCCACAGCCCGTACCCGTGGAGGGCCTCGGTGTCGGCCTCCATCGCCTCGCGCGGACCGTTCGCAACGACCGCCCGGCCCTCGGTGTGCACGCGCATCATCAGCTTCTCCGCCTTGGCGCGGGAGTACCCGAAGTGCGACTGGAGCACGTACGTGACGTAGGACATGAGGTTCACCGGGTCGTTCCAGACGATCGTCACCCACGGGACGTCCGGCGAGACGTCACCCTCGGGGGTGACGACCTCCTCGGTGGTGGGCGCGAGTGACACGCCCCCAAGGATAGGAGTGCGCCGGGCGCCCTTCCTCCCGGGCGTCAGGACGGTTGGCGCGAGGCCCCCTCACCGAGGCTCCGGGTCGGCCGTCCGGGGGCCCGGGTCACCGGCGGGGGCGGTTCCACGACCCGGCGTACACGCCGTCGTCGCAGGCCCGGCCGGCCTCGCCGAGCTCCAGCGGCCGGAACGTGTCGACCATGACGGCGAGCTCGTCGAAGTACTCCTTGCCGAGGCTCGCCTCCGCCGCCCCCGGCTGGGGGCCGTGGGCGTGCCCGCCCGGGTGGAGGGTGATCGACCCGCGGCTGATGCCCGAGCCCTTGCGCGCCTCGTAGTCACCGTCGACGTAGAACATCACCTCGTCGGAGTCGACGTTGGAGTGGTAGTAGGGCACCGGGATCGCGAGCGGGTGGTAGTCGACCTTGCGGGGCACGAAGTTGCAGACGACGAAGTTCCAGCCCTCGAAGACCTGGTGGGCAGGCGGCGGCTGGTGGATCCGGCCGGTGATCGGCTCGTAGTCCCGGACGTTGAAGACGTACGGGTAGAGGCAGCCGTCCCACCCGACGACGTCGAGGGGGTGGAACGGCAGGACGTGGACCGACCCGACGATGCCGCCGCTGCTGTTCGGCCCGCTCCCGCGGTGCTTGATGTAGACCTCGGTCTCGGCGCCGGGCTTCTCGCCGACGTCCTCCGCGAGGAGCGGACCCTGCGGCCCGCGCAGGTCGCGTTCGCAGTAGGGGCTGTGCTCGAGGAACTGGCCGTACTTGCTGAGGTACCGCTTCGGCGGGGCGATGTGGCTGCTCGCCTCGATGCAGATCGTACGCAGCGGGTCCTTCCGCGAGCGGACCGGGAGCCAGCGGTGCGTCGTCGCGCGCGGGATGAGGAGGTAGTCGCCCTCGGCGACGTCGAAGGCACCGAAGACGGTCTCGACACGGGCGCCGCCGCGCTCGACGTAGACGAGCTCGTCGCCGATCCCGTTGCGGTACCACGGGCTCGGCGCGCCGGCCACGGCGTAGGAGAGGCGGACGTCGCCGTTGCCGAGCAGGAGACGTCGACCGGTCACGACGTCGGTGTCCTTGACCACCTTGTCGGGGAAGAGCGCGTGCGGCGTCAGGTGCCGCGGCAGGAGCGGGTGGTTCGCCGTCGTCGACAGGTCACCGACGGTCCACTCGCGGTACTCGGCGACGGTCGAGGGGATGTTCCGGTGGTAGAGCAGGCTGGAGTCGGAGCTGAACCCCTCCTCCCCCATCAGCTCCTCGTAGTACAGCTCACCGACCTTTCCCCGCCCGCGCCCGGCGGGCCGACGGTGCTGGGTGTGCCGCTTCGGGGGGATGCTTCCCATCGCCTGGTAGTGCGCCACGGTTGGTCGTCCACCTCGCTGTGGTCGGTCGTCGGGGGGGTCCCGTCAGGGTAGGCGGTCGGGCCGGTCGTTGGCATCCCTGCACCCCGTTCACCCGTCACAGTGGTCACGACTGCTCAGCACGGACGCCTGATGACCCGACAACCTGCCCACCCCCCGGCCTGGCCTTTCCCGCCCCGGGGGGCGCAGCCGGCCCTCGCGGAGGAACCCCCGTGGTGCGACCCCGGGATTCCGGTGCCGTGATCGAGCGGCAGCGCCGGTGCGCGGGGCCATCATGGGGGATGGTCGCGCGCGCCTTCCCGCACGTCCTCCACGTCGACCTCGACCAGTTCATCGCCGCGGTCGAGGTGCTGCGCCGCCCCGAGCTGGCCGGGCGCGAGGTCGTCGTCGGCGGCCGCGGTGACCCCACCGAGCGGGCGGTCGTCTCGACGGCCAGCTACGAGGCCCGCGAGCACGGTGTCCGCTCGGGGATGCCGCTGCGGGTCGCCGCACGGCGGGCACCCGACGCGGTGTTCCTCCCGGTCGACGCACCGCACTACCTCGCGGCGTCCACCGAGGTGGTCGAGGCGGTGCGGGCGCTCGGGCTGGTCGTCGAGGTCCTCGGCTGGGACGAGATGTTCGTCGGTGGCGACCGCGACGACCCCGAGGGCCTGGCACGCACCATCCAGGCCGCCGTCCTCGACCGTACCGGGCTGCACTGCTCCGTCGGCATCGGCGACAACCGGGTCCGGGCCAAGATCGCCACCGAGTTCGGCAAGCCGCAGGGGGTGTACCGGCTCAGCACCGAGAACTGGACGCAGGTCATGGGTGCTCGCCCGACGGCCGCGCTGTGGGGTGTCGGCCCTCGGGTCTCCTCGCGGCTGGAGCGGCTCGGCATCCGCACCGTCGAGGAGCTCGCGACGGCGGACACTGCACCGCTCGTCGCCGAGTTCGGGCCACGGATGGGCGCCTGGTACCGCTCCCTGGGGCGCGGGGAGGGTGGCGCCACCGTCGACGACGCCCCGTGGGTCGCGCGCAGCCACGGTCGCGAGAGGACCTACCAGGAGAACCTCACGAGCAGCGAGCAGGTCCGCGAGGCGGTCCGCGCGCTCACCGACCAGGTCCTCGAGGACGTCCGGGCCGAGGGGCGCGCGATGTGGCGCATCGGCCTGAAGATCCGCTACGCCCCGTTCTTCACCGTGAACCGCAGCCGCAGGCTCCCCGCCCCCACGCACGACGGCTCCGCCGTGCACGACGCCGTGCAGCGCCTGCTCGCCGACCACCTCGACGAGGGGCGCGAGGTACGCCTGCTCGGGGTCCGGGCCGAGATGGAGATGCCGGAGGGCCACGGCGACGTCGACCGAAGCCCGGTGCGCGGCCGCGTCTGAGCCGGGCACCCGGTCGAGGCGGCCAGGCCGGCGAGGGGCACCTGACGACCCGTCCGGGCTCTGGCAGGCTGGCCACGTGGAGATCGGACAGGCCCAGGCGGACGTCCGCCGGGTGTACCGGTCCGGATCGGTGGGGCAGGTCGCCTCAGGCCTGGTGTGGCTCGCCGCCGCAGCGGCAGGCACCGTCCTGTCGGTCGGCGCCGCTGCGGCGGTGTTGTTCGTGGGAGGGGCCGTCATCTTCCCGCTCACCACGGTGGGTCTGCGCCTGCTCGGAGGGCCGGTGTCCCTCCCGAGGGGTCATCCGATGAACGGCCTGGCGGTCCAGGTGGCGATGACGGTGCCGCTCGGCGTCCTCGTCGTCATCGTCCTGACGCCCGAGCACCCGCTGCTCTTCTTCCCGGCGGCCATGGTCGTGGTCGGCGCCCACTACCTGCCCTTCGTGTTCCTCTACGGGATGCCGGCCTTCGGCGCCCTCGGCGGGGTGCTCGTCGCGGGCGCCGCCGCCGTGCTGTACCTGGCGCCCGGGGCCGGGGTCGCCGCCGGCTGGGTGACCGGTGCACTGCTCGTCGTCGCCGGGCTGGTCCTGCCGAGCACACCGGCGACCACACCACGCGAGCCGTCCGGGTGACGGTCCTGGACCCGGCCCGGTCTGCCCATGGGGGTCGACAGTCTGCCCTTCGGGGATCGCCGATCGTGCCTGCGCCGGCGTCCGGTACTCGATCGACCGCACGCTGCTCGGCTGCGGATCGGCGCTCGGGACCGCGGTAGGTTGGCGGCATGTCGGCGACCATCCCGGAGCTCTTCGGGGCCCTCGTCGACGACGCTGCCGTCTTCCCACCCGGCAACAGCCCGCTCCCGCAGGCAGTGGCCCACCACGCCGGTCACCGTGGGGCCTGGTACGGCGCCTGCGTCGGTCCGCTCCTCGTGCCCGCCGGATCGGCCACAGATCTGCTCGCCGTGCTCGACGGCGGAGGGTGGCCCGGCCCCGGCACCCTCGACACCACGGTCGTCGCCCGACCCGGCACCGACCCTGCGGCCCTCGCCGAGGCCCTCGCGGTGCTCGCGGCGGACCCCCGCGTCGACCTCGTCGCGGTTGAGCTCGGCTGGACCGACGACTGGCGCCGTCTCGGAGTCCCGGGCGAGCTGCCCCTGGCCCTCGAGGTGCCACGCGGCGAGGAGGAGCAGTCCGAGGCCCTCGCCGACATCCGCCTCTCGGTGGCCGAGGGCGACGCCGTCGTCGCCAAGTTCCGAACCGGCCCCACCCCGACGTGGCCCTGGCCCGACGAGGACGAGCTGGCTCGCTTCCTCACCGGGGCCATCGGTGCACCGGTGCCGTTCCGGCTCACCGGTGGCCTCCACCACGCGGTCCGCGGTCGCTACGAGGTGGACGGCGTGCCCGAGGAGAACCACGGTCTGCTCAACATCCTCCTCGCCACGGCGGCGGCCCTCGACCACGCCCCGCGCGAGGAGGTGGCCGCCATCCTCGCCGACCGCGACACCTCCGCGCTCGTGTCCGCGGTCGGCACCTGGTCGCACCACACCGACCGGCGCGTGCGCTCCGCCTTCACCGCCTACGGGTGCTGTACCGTCACCGACCCCCTCGGCGAGCTCACCGGGCTCGGCCTGATCACCGCCCCCTGACCCCCGGCCCGACCGGGCCACGACGGAGAGGACCGCCATGACCTGGCTCGACCTGCCCGCCGACCATCCGTTCGGCATCCACAACCTCCCCTACGGCGTCTTCTCGACCGATGACGGCCCGCGCCGGGTAGGCGTGCGGGTGGGCGACGACGTGCTCGACGTCGCTGCACTCGCGCAGCGGCTGGGGATGGAGTCCGCGGCCGTCTGGCGCACCGGCTCCCTCACGGCGTTCCTCGCCGAACCGCGTGCCGCCTGGAGTGCCGCGCGCGAGTGGCTCATCGAGCAGCTGACGAGCGAGGCACACGGCTCCGAGGTCCGGGACCACCTCACCCCCGTCGCCGACGTCCGGATGCACCTGCCCTTCGACGTGGCCGACTACGTCGACTTCTATGCCAGCGAGCACCACGCGACGAACGTGGGCCGCATCTTCCGTCCGGACTCCGCGCCCCTCACACCCAACTGGAAGCACCTCCCGATCGGCTACCACGGCCGCTCCGGGACGGTCCTCGTGTCCGGGACCGACATCGTGCGCCCGTGCGGGCAGCGGAAGGCACCGGGCGAGCCCGTACCGACGTTCGGGCCCAGCCGCCGCCTCGACATCGAGGCCGAGCTCGGCTTCGTCGTCGGTGGCGCCACCCGGCTCGGCGAGCCGGTCTCACTCGCGGATGCCGACGAGCACCTCTTCGGGGTCGTCCTCCTCAACGACTGGTCGGCCCGGGACCTGCAGGCCTGGGAGTACGTGCCACTCGGGCCGTTCCTCGGGAAGTCGTTCGCGACGAGCATCTCCCCCTGGGTCGTCACGACCGACGCGCTGAGAACGGCGCGGGTGCCGCTCCCCGGGCAGGACCCCGAGCCGCTGCCGTACCTGCGCGGTGGCCCTGACGGCGCGCCCGGTGCGGCCTACGGCCTCGACATCCACGTCGAGGTCGAGTGGAACGGCACCGTCGTCTCCCGCCCCGAGTACCGGGACATGTACTGGTCACCGGCGCAGATGCTCGCCCACATGACGGTCAACGGAGCCACGGTGCGCCCCGGCGACCTCTTCGGCTCGGGCACGATCAGCGGTGCCGACCCTCACACCCGCGGCAGCTTCCTCGAGCTGACGTGGAGTGGCCAGGAGCCGGTCACGCTCGGCGACGGGGCCGTGCGCACGTTCCTCGAGGACGGCGACACCGTGGTCCTGCGGGCCGGCGCCCCCGGCGCGGACGGCGCGGTCGTGGGCTTCGGGGAGTGCACGGGGACGGTCCGGCCGGCCCGCTGCTGACCCTCAGGGGGCTGCGACCGGCGACCCGGACCGCGCCGCGCCGGCGGGGTCTGGTCAGGAGCGCTTCATGACGACGACCGTGTCGGCGACCTTGTCGTGCAGCGCCTGTCGCTTGGGGTCCCAGAGCAGCCACGCGGGGTCGACGACGCTGAGCAAGGTCCCGAGCAGCCCGACCACGGGGACGAGGGAGAGGAGGTTGGCGACGACGGTGAGCACCTGTCGCCGCAGGGCGACGACCAGTGAGACGCCGCCGCGGTGCTCCACCGGGCGCACGATCGTCCCGAGGACCATCTTCCCCGGGGTCGCGGCCCTCCAGACGAGGAACACCACCTCGTAGACCAGGCTCACGACGAGGGCGATGAGGCTGATGGGCAGCAGCGCGCCGGTGAGCGCGTCGTCGAAGGCGGTCGTGTCGGGAGCGGTCGTCACTCCCTGCTCCGCCTGCCGCAGGACGTCCTGGAAGTACGTGTCGAAGGCCGCGACGACGTCCTGGAGGAACGGCCACGCGAGGATCGTCGTCAGCAGGCCCGCGATCAGTGAGTCGATGATGCGAGCGAGGAGCCTGCGCCACCACTCGGCGAGAACGGCGCCGTCGGGCAGGAGGTCGCTACGGAACTGCCACGTGGTACCGGTGGTTCCGGCGCCGGGCACGGGCGGCGCCGCCCACGGGTTCTGGCCCCCGGGCTGACCCCACCCCTGTTCCGCGCTCGGCCAGCCCCCGGATGCCCCGGGAGCGGCCGGGGGCTGGCCGTGGGCCGGACCCGGCGCCGGCGTCGGCGGGGTGCGCGGCGTCGTGTGAGACGACCAGATGATGCCGTCGAAGTACCGCAGCTGGGCAGGGTCCTCGGGGTCCTCGTACCAGCCTGGCGCGGTCGGCGTGCTCATGCAGGCAGCATCCCATGGGGACCCGCGCAGCGAGGCAGCCAGGTGGCGAGTCGGGACAGCACCGCGGCCGTGAGACCCGGGCACGGCCACCCACCCCGCCGCTCAGAGGTTGCCGCGGCGCTCCTGCTCACGCTCGATCGACTCGAAGAGGGCCTTGAAGTTGCCCTTGCCGAAGCCGAGCGAGCCGTGCCGCTCGATGATCTCGAAGAAGACCGTGGGCCGGTCGCCGAGCGGGCGGGTGAAGATCTGCAGCAGGTAGCCGTCCTCGTCACGGTCGACGAGGATGCCCCGGGCCTGCAGCTCCTCGATCGGGACGCGGACCTCGCCGATGCGTGCACGCAGCTCGGGGTCCTCGTAGTACGCGTCCGGGGTGGAGAGGAACTCCACGCCCTCCTTCCGCAGCTCGTCGACGGTGCGGAGGATGTCAGTGGTCGCGAGGGCCAGGTGCTGGGCACCCGGGCCGTTGTAGAACTCGAGGTACTCGTCGATCTGGCTCTTCTTCTTCGCGACCGCCGGCTCGTTGAGCGGGAACTTCACCCGGTGGTTGCCGTTGGCCACGACCTTGGACATCAGCGCCGAGTACTCGGTGGCGATGTCGTCACCGACGAACTCGGCCATGTTCACGAAGCCCATGACCCGGTTGTAGAAGGCGACCCACTCGTCCATCCGGCCGAGCTCGACGTTGCCGACGACGTGGTCGAGCGCCTGGAAGAGCCGCTTCGGGGCACCCTCACGCTTCTCGAAGGTCGACTCCGCCGGCTGGAAGCCCGGCAGGTACGGACCGGAGTAGACGACGCCGTCGACCTCGCGCTGCACGAGGCTGTGCACGGTCTCGCCGTACGTCCCGATCGCGGCGACCCGCACCGAGCCGTACTCGTCGGACACCGTCGTCGGCTCCTGGACGACCCGGGCGCCGGCCCGACGCGCCTGCTCGATGCACTTGTCGACGTCGGGGACCTCGAGGGAGATGTCGACGACGCCGTCGCCGTGCCGCGCGTGGTGGGCGATGAGCGGGCTGTCGGGGGTCACCGCTCCCTTGAGGACGAACCGGATCGAACCGGACTTCAGGACGAAGGCCTTGTGGTCGCGGCTGCCGTTCTCGGGGCCGGCGTAGGCGACCAGCTCCATCCCCCACGCGCTCTGGTAGTAGTGGGCCGCCTGGGTGGCGTTCCCCACGACGAAGACGACGGCGTCCCAGCCGGTGACCGGGAAGGGGTCGGTGCTCTCGTCGTAGTCGACGAGACCGACGAGCTGCTTGAGCTGCTCGAGGTCGAGGTCGGCCTGGCGCTCCTGCTCGGTGAGGTCGACGTGGCTGCCGGACGTCGTTGTCGTGTCAGTCATCCGGCAACTGTCACCCGGCAGGTCACCATGTGCAACCTCACCACGACACGGTGGTCATCGTGCGCATGGTGTTGCCCCGCAGCCGGGCACTCCCGGACAATGTGCTCATGGCCAGAGAGCATGGAGTCGACCACCTCGACGCCCGGATCATCGCCCTGTTCACGGACGACCCGCACGTCGGCGTGCTCGGTGCCTCGCGGGCCCTCGGCGTCGCGCGCGGCACGGTGCAGGCCCGGCTCGACCGGCTGCAGCGACGGGGGGTCATCCGCTCCTTCGCGCCGCACGTCGACCCGGCGGCGCTCGGGTACCCGGTCACCGCGTTCTGCACGCTCGAGATCCGCCAGCGCCAGGGACACGCACCGGTCGTCGCCCATCTCTCCGCCATCCCCGAGGTGCTCGAGATCCACTCGATCACGGGGGTCGGTGACCTCGTCGTGCGCGTCGCGGCCCGCGACAACGCCGACCTCGGCCGGGTCATCGACGAGATCATCGACGACGTCCACGTGCTGCGGGCCAACACCGCCATCTGCCTCGTGACCCACCTCGACCACCGCACCGGGCCGCTCGTGGACCGCGCCGCGACCAACGAGGAGCAGGTCGGATGACGAGGACGCGCCGGGCGCCCGGAGGGGTGCGCGGCGCGTCCTGGTCGCCCGGTCGAGCGGCTCAGGGCTGGATGACGACGTCGACCCCGTCGGCGACGAGCTTCCAGTCCTGAGAGAAGAACGCCGGTGGGTCGATCCGCCCCTCGGCGCTCACCCAGTCGATGAGCATCTGGCGGATCTCCTGCTGACGGTTGTAGACGACCGGCGCCGTCGTGACGTGCGGGAAACCGCCGCCCCCGGACTGCCGGTAGTTGTTGATCGCGACGACGAAGGTGTCGCCCGCCTCCACGGGCACGCCGCCGTACGCGAGGCCCACGATCCGCGAGCCGGGCGCCCGGGCGATGTCGATGTCGTAGGTGAGGTCCGCGTCGAGCCCGCCCATGATGTCGTAGTTGTAGTCCGGCGTCCCGTTCGGCGCGGTCGGGGTCTTGGCTCTCGTCACGTCCTCCGGCGCGAACGGCCCGGCCGAGGAGACCTGCTGGAAGTAGGTCGCCGACTTCTCGAGGTAGTCCTTCACCTGGGCACCGGTCAGCTCGATGCCGAGGAGGGTGTTGTCATAGATGTAGAGCCCCGCGACGTCGCGGACGGTGACATCTCCCTGCGGGATGGCAGCATTCGAGTTGAAGGGCGCTGCGATCGAGAGGACGGGCGTGCCCTCCTGGGATGTCCCGGCGAGAGCGTCCTTGACCGCCTGGGCCTGGACGAGGTTGATGAAGTCCATCGCCGCCGTGTCCTGGTAGCGCGACGTCGCCGCCGACATGGGCTCGGTGCAGGTCCCGATGACGCCGTTGACGTAGGCGAGGACCTTCTCGTGCGCTGGGCGGATGAGCGCGGCGACCTCGGGGTCTTCCGGGACGGTGTTGGCGTTGAGCAGCGTCGACCGGGAACGGAGCACCCGCCACCCACGTCCGGCGCGCACGAGGTCGAGGTCCATGACGGTGACGCGCATGCCCCAGTACAGCGGCTCACTGAGGAGGACCTCCTTGCCGGTGACCTCGTTCGTCACCTTGAGCTCGGGCACCTCCAGGTGCGCGTGCCCCACGAGGACGGCGTCGATGTCCGGGACCTTCTGCGCGAGCAGGCTGCTGGCGTTCTCGGGGTAGGGCAGCGCGTCCCCGTAGCTGGAGGAGGTCGTCGCGCCGGAGTGGCACGAGACGATGACGACGTCCGCGCCGGCGGCCTTCATCCGCGGCACCATGACTTCCGCCTGCTCGACGATGCCGGGGAAACGGACCTTGCCCTCGACGTTGGCCTTGTCCCAGATGGCGACGCCGGGGGTCACGAGGCCGAGGATGCCGACGGTCACCGGGCCACTCGGCAGGTTGATCCGCTTGAGGACGTAGGGGGTGAACACCGGCTTCCCGGTGTCCCAGTCGACCGAGTTGGCCGACAGGAGCGGGTGGTTGCACTGGTCCTCGAAGGCACGCAGCGTGTCGAGGCCGTAGTTGTACTCGTGGTTTCCGAGCGCCGCGGCGTCGTACCCGATCGCGTTCATCGCGGTGGCCATCGGGTGCGTCGCGCCCTCGGTGATCGGGTCGATCTTCGCGAAGTAGTACGCGAGGGGAGTGCCCTGGATGGTGTCGCCCGCGTCGAGCGTGATGCAGCGGTCGGCACCCCGCTCTTCCCGCATCAGGCGGATGAGGGTGGCGGCCTTGGCGACGCCGATGTCGTTGCCGTTGCGGTCCGTGTACCCGGTGTTGCGGAAGTAGTCCCAGTTGTAGACGTTGCCGTGGAGGTCGGTCGTCCCCAGCACGGTGACGCGGAACGGGTTGCCGCCCTTCGGGGGGACGGTGCCCGCCACTGCGGCAGGGGCGCTGAAGAGGCCGGCGCCGCCGACGACGGCCATGGCGAGGAGCTGACGGCGGGAGGCGGTGGTGTGGGTGTCGTTGTTCACGTCGCGCGACCCTAGTCCTGAGCGGCGTCGAGCGCGCGTCGAGCGCTGCCCGGCGCGGAACACGCGGCGACATCGCCGGGTCCGGCGTCAGCGGCGGCCGACGAACCAGCGCCGGATCCGTGCGATCCGCTCCTGGACCTGGTCCCCCGTGGCCGCGGCCAGCTCGGGGCCCCCGCAGGCGCGGCGCAGGTCGAGGTGGACCGTCGCGTGCGGCGTACCGGTCTTGCTCGAGTACGCGGCGACGAGCTTGTTGAGCTCCTTGCGCTGCGCCGCCAGGGCCCGGTGGGCCGAAACCGGTGAGGGGCCGCTCGGTCGTCCGGCCCCGCCGGTACGGGCCTGCCGCGCCTGCCGCTCGTGCAGCAGCGCCGCGACCTGGTCGGGTTCCAGCAGGCCCGGGAGGCCGAGGTAGTCCTGCTCCTCCTCGGAGCCGACGGCGGCGTGGAGCCCGAACTGGCGAGAGTCGAAGAGGACGTGGTCGAAGTGAGCGTCGGACTCCAGCGCCTCGAAGCGGGAGTCGTCCTCGATCCCGAGCGTCCGCTCGGTGCGGTTCGCCGCGGCGAGCATCCCCTCCTCCTCCGCCCAGATCGAGGCCTCTGACTGGTCGGTGCCGGGCCGGTCGAGCGCGTGGTCGCGCTCCTCCTCCATCGAGGCCGCGTGCGCGAGGATCACCGGCACCGAGGGGAGGAATACCGATGCGGTCTCACCGCGCTTGCGGGCGCGGACGAAGCGGCCGACGGCCTGGGCGAAGAAGAGCGGGGTCGACGTCGAGGTCGCGTAGACGCCGACCGCGAGCCGGGGCACGTCGACCCCCTCCGAGACCATGCGGACCGCGACCATCCACCGGGAGTCACCGGCGGCGTACTCCTCGATGCGCGCGCTCGCGCCGGCGTCGTCGGAGAGGACGACGGTGGCGTCCTCTCCGGTGATGGCGTGCAGCCGGCGCGCGTAGGCACGAGCCGCCGTCCGGTTCGAGGCGATGACGAGCCCGCCGGCGTCGGGCACGTGCCGCCGGACCTCGCTGAGGCGTCGGTCGGCGGCGGCGAGGACCGAGGGGATCCACTCCCCTTTCGGGTCGAGGGCGGTGCGCCACGCCTGGGCGGTCTGGTCCCTCGTCAGCGGCTCGCCGAGCCGGGCGGCGACCTCGTCCCCCGCCTTCGTGCGCCAGCGCATCGCCCCGCCGTAGGCGAGGAAGAGGACGGGACGAACGACGCCGTCGCGCAGCGCCGAGGCGTACCCGTAGGTGTAGTCCGACGCGGAGCGCAGGATGCCGTCCTCGCCCATCTCGTACCGGACGAACGGGATGGGATTGGTGTCGGACCGGAACGGCGTCCCGGTCAGGGCGAGCCGGCGCAGTGCGGGGGTGAACGCCTCGCGGATACCGTCCCCCCACGAGCGGGCGTCGCCGCCGTGGTGGATCTCGTCGAGGATGACGAGCGTGGGCTCGGACTCGGTGCGCCGCCGGTGCAGTCCCGGGCTGGCCGCGACCTGGGCGTAGGTCACCGCCACCCCGTCGTACTCGCTGGACTGCACGCCGGCGGAGTTCGAGAAGGACGGGTTGAGCTGGATGCCGACCTTGCCCGCCGCGTCGGCCCACTGGGTCTTCAGGTGCTCGGTCGGAGCGACCACGGTGACCGCCCGCACCTCGCCGCGGTCGAGCAGCTCGGTGGCGATCCGCAGCGCGTACGTGGTCTTCCCGGCACCGGGGGTCGCGACAGCGAGGAAGTCGCGACGGCCCTGCTCGAGGTAGGCCGCGAGGGCCTCCTCCTGCCACGCGCGCAGCTTCGCCGCGGTACCCCAGGCGGCACGTTCGGGGTAGGCGGGTGAGAGGTGTCCGGCAGCAGAGGTACTCATGGGCGGGCGCCACCCTAACCGGCCCCGTGACGACATGCCGAGGGCCCCGGGCCAACCGGCCGGGGCCCTCGGGATGTGCTAGCGCACCGCGCCGCTCACGGGGCGCGGTAGGTCACCCACACCGACTGCATCCTGGTGGTCTGGCCGGGGGTGAAGTGGTCCATGCAGGCGTCGTCCGTGTAGTCCATGAAGTTGTGGATCGGGTCCACGCCGCTCTGACGGACGCAGCTGTCCCGACCGGCGGGGCAGCCGTACGCCGGGGACCTCTCGGCCGCGGTGTCGCTCACGTAGTCGCCGGAGCCGTTACAGCCGCCCTGGAAGGTGTGGTAGAGCCCGAGCCAGTGGCCGACCTCGTGGGTGGCGGTGTCGCCCTCGTCGTAGGGGGAGGCGGTGCCACCCGGGAGGCTCTGGTCGAGCATGACCACGCCGTCCATCGGGTCCACCGTGGACGCGGGGAAGGTGGCCCAGCCGAGCAGGCCGCCGCCGAGGTCGGCCGTGTAGAGGTTCAGGTCGGCGGTACCCCCCTGGTGCAGCGCGTTCTTCATCTGCCGCTCCGCGGTCGAGCCGTTCGTGAGCCCGTTGTACCAGCTGGGGTTGTCGACGTACTCGGTGCCGGCGACGGAGAACCGGAAGCCGCTGGACTGGTAGGCCGCGTTGAGCACCGAGATCTGGCGGTCGAGCATCGTCGACGACAGCGCGCCCTGGGCGCCGTCGGTGATGACGTGCCAGTAGACGTTCACCGTCGCCCCGGTGAAGGTGCCCCCGCCTCCGCCCCCGCCGCCCCCACCCCCGCCCGGCTTGCCCTTGGTCTGGACCGCACCCCGGGCGTCGACGGTGACTCCCTTGGCCTTCATCGCCGCCCGGAGCGCGGCGTCCATGGCGGCCGCGCGGGCGTCGCTCAGCTCGTGCGGGTCGAACCGTGCCCCGGCGTGGCGGCCGGACGTGGCGTCGGTGCGGGTGACGCAGGCAGTCGCGGTGGAGTCGGTGCCGGCCAGCGGGCGGGCCGAGGCCGAGGTGACGGGGACGGCGACGACGGCGGCGCCGAGGACGAGAGCGGCGACGGCCGACAGTGGGCGTGGATGCATGACGTGGACCCTCCGAACTGATGGGCCGTGCCCCTCCGGCCCGGCTGCGGGAAGGCTAGGGCGCGGAGGGTCACGCGCGGGTCGGGTTCCGGCAAAGATTCCGTCAACGCGGCCCGACGGCGTCCGGGGTGCACGCGACGGCCAGCACCGTGATGTCGTCGGACTGCCGCGCACCGTCGGCGAACTGCTCCACGAGGCCGAGAACCTCGTCGGCGAGCACGGCGGAGGACCCGATGGGGAGCGCGCGGCAGCGGGCGACCAGCCGATCCTCACCGAGCATGTCGCCGCTGTCGTTCTCGGCTTCGGTGACGCCGTCGGTGTAGAGGAGCAGTCGGCTCCCGGGGTCGAGGTTCACCTCCCCGGTGCGGTAGCGCAGGCCGGGCACCATGCCTACGGGTGGGTTCACCGGCTCCGCGAGGTAGTCGAAGGGAGCGGCGCCCACGGCAACCAGCGGGGGGGTGTGGCCCGCGTTGACGTACCGCAGGCGGCGGGTCTCCAGGTCGAGCAGCCCGCAGAACGCGGTGAGGTACTGGCGGGCCGGGTTGCGCTCGCACAGCTGCGCGTTCAGGCTCGCGACGAGCTCGGCCAGGTGCTCCTCTCCGGGCGCTGCCCCCCGCGGAGCGGCGCGCAGCCCGGCGATGGCGCGGACCATGAACAGGGCTGCCGGCAGACCCTTCCCGCAGACGTCGGCGACGACGAAGAGCAGGTGTCGCGAGTCGATCAGGAAGGCGTCGTAGAAGTCGCCCCCGACCTCGCGGGCCGGGCGCATCCGGCCGGCGCAGTCGAGGCGCTCGTCATCGGCGAGGAGCGGCTCCGGGGGGAGCAGGTTCGCCTGGATGGTGCGGGCGAAGTCCATCTCGCGCTGCGCCTGTTCCATCGCCATGAGCCGCCGGGTCCGCGCGATGGTGACCTGGTCGTTGCGGCGGGTTCGCGCCGCCTGGGCCGACAGCAGGTTGCGGGCGACGCGGGGAACCGCGAGCAGCCGGTCGAGGAACGTGTCGGCGTCGACGACGAGGAGCTGCGTCCCGGCCGTCCCCCGGACGTGGGCCGACACGGGCAGGTCGTCGATGACGGACATCTCGCCGACGCACTCGCCGGCCGGGACCTCGAGGAAGTCCTCTCCCTCGGGACGGTCCAGGTAGACCCGCAGGGTTCCCTCGAGCACGAAGAAGACCGAGCGGTTCGGCTCTGCGCGCTCGAGGAGGGCCAGGTCGGCCGCGAGCTCGTAGAGGGTCAGTGGCCCGAGGGCGGCGTCGACCTCGGCCGGCGGCACCTCGCTAAGGACGGCGACCCCGGCGAGCCCGCCCGGCCAGGCCGGTACCCGGGCTCCCTGCTCGAGCACGAAGTCCAGGGTGAGCCGGTTCCGGCCGTCGCGGTACGCGTAGCGTCGGTCGTCGCTCAGGGCGCGGAGCAGCTGCAGGCCGCGCCCACCGGGCTGGAGCGCGGCCACGGTGTCGGGGAGGGGCGCGACGGCGTGCGACAGGGGGTCGAAGGGTGCGCACGAGTCGACCGCCTCGAGGACCAGGCGGTCCTGGTCCACCTCGACCGACAGATGCACCGGCAGCCGGGCGCACGACCCGGCGCCGTACTTGGCGAGGTTGGTCGTCAGCTCCTCGACACAGACCTCGACCCGGTAGCGGTCCGCGTCGCCGAGGCCCAGGTCGGCTCCGAGGGCCCGGCACCAGCGGCCGGCGGCGGAGACCAGCTCCGGGCCCGGCAGCCCTCCGAGGACTCGGCGCTGGATCACGGCGGGCACCCCCGTCCGGGACGTGACCCGGTCACCGCGCTCGTCGGCCCGTGCTCCGTGGCGGGCGTCAGAACGCCGCGGCCGCGTCGTCGGACGTCGGGTGCACCGGCACGAGCTGGTCGATGCCCGTGGTCTTGAGGATCCGCATCGTCATCGCGTCTGGACCGGCGAGGACGAGCTTCCCGCCGAGCTCCGCCTGGTCCTGCGAGGCGGCAACGAGCATGCGGATGCCCATCGACGCGAGGAAGTCGACCGCGGTGAGATCGACGATGACGTTCGGCTCGGCGGTGGCCGCGGCGTGGAAGTCGTCCTCGACCGACGCCAGGCCGTCGGCGTCCAGACGCCCGCTGAGGGACACCCGGCGGATGCCGCGGACCTCGTCGACTGAAACCGTCACGGTGGCTCTCCTGTCTGTCGCCCGTCGCGCGACGCGGCGTGCACCGCTGCGGAGCCCCCGCGACGACGAGGCCGTGCGGTCGTCGTCGACCCGGACGCCCAGCAGCGGACCGCTGCGACGGATGTCGTGGAAACCATACCCTGTAGGGCATCGGTGGGCACCCGCCCGGCGGCAGCCGCGGACGGCTCCGCGGTCGTACGCCGCTACTCCCCGCCGTCCTCCGGCGGACGGAGACCGTCGTAGATCTCCTTGCACGTGGGGCAGACCGGGAAGCGATCGGGGTCTCGCCCCGGCACCCAGACCTTGCCGCACAGCGCGGTGACGGGCTCGCCCGACAGCGCACTCTCGAGGATCTTCTCCTTGCGCACGTAGTGCGCGAACCGCTCGTGGTCCCCGGGCTCGGCGACTTCGGGCACGGTCTCGGTGCGCTCGAGCACGGCCGTCTGCGTCTGCGGCTGACCGGGGCCGTTCGGGTCGTCCAGCGGCGGCGTCGTCTCGCTCATGGGTCGAGCCTACGACTCGACACGTCCTTCGGCCACGGCTCCGCCCCCACGGGAGACGACCTCCGGCGGCTCAGTTCAGGTCGGGGTCGGGCGGGAACCACGCGACCCACCGCAACGGCTCGGGCTGGCGACGCAGCACCCGGCGCCAGAGGTCCTCGGGGTCGTCGGTGAACGCGTCGTGGCTCTCGGTGTCGACGACGAACCACGACCCGGTGCTGATCTCCTCCTCGAGCTGACCGGGCGACCAGCCGGCGTAGCCGGCGAAGATCCTCAGCCCGGCGACCTCCGGGACGACGAGCACGGGCGGGGTGTCGAGGTCCACGAGGGCGACCGAGCCGAACAGCCGCCGGACCCCGGTCGGCTCCGGGGTGTCACCGGGGACGGCGACGAGGCCGAGCGCGGAGTCGAGCTGGACCGGTCCGCCCTGGAACACCTTGGCGGGTCGGCTCGCGTGCTCCTCCCACCCGGGCAGCACTGCGTCGATGTCGGCGTCGATCGGGCGGTTGAGGACGAGCCCCTGGGCGCCGTCGTCGCCGTGGTGGAGGACGAGCACGACGCTGCGGCGGAAGACGCCCTCCTCGATCTGCGGGGTCGCCACGAGGAGCTGACCAGTGGTGAAGGTCGCGCTCACGCGCCCATTCTGCCCCCGTCATGCCCGCCGCGTCCGGCACCTCGACGAGGTCCGCCCTTTCCGTTCGGACGACGCCCCGGGTGCCGCGGGCCTCCGCGGCCTCCACCACCCCGGCGCTCGGACCGTCGGCCCTCGAGCACCGGACGCCAGACCTCGTCGGGCACCGGTACACCGCTCGGAGCCCGGCCGCCGAGCGCCGCGATCGTGGCGTCTCCCGGGGCGACCCTGGAGGTCGTGGCGTCGGCGCCGGCACCCTCGATGATGCGGGTCACCATCCGGCGCTGGTGGGGCAGCGCCAGCATGACGACCGCGCCCTGCTCGCCGGCCCGCGCGGTCCGCCCGGCGCGGTGGAGGTAGTCCTTGTGGTCGCGCGGCGGGTCGACCTGCACGACGAGCGCGACGTCGTCGACGTGGATGCCGCGCGCCGCGACGTCCGTGGCGACGAGCACCGGCATCCGGCCGTCCCGGAACGCGCCGAGGACGCGGTTGCGGACGGCCTGGGAGAGCCCGCCGTGCAGGGCTGCGGCGAGCACGCCCTTGGCGCGCAGCTCGCCGGCGATGCGGTCGGCACCCAGCTGCGTGCGCGCGAAGACGATGACGCGTCCCTCGCGCCCGGCGAGCTCGGCCGTCAGCGCCTTCTTGTCCTGGGGGTCGATGAGCATGACGTGGTGGCTCATCGTCGTCACCGCGGCCTGCGCCTCGTCGGTCGAGTGCGTCACCGGGTCGACGAGGTAGCGCTCGACGAGGGCGTCGACACCCCGGTCGAGGGTTGCCGAGAAGAGCAGTCGCTGCCCCCCCGGGGGCAGCGCGTCGAGGATGGCGGTCACCTCCGGGAGGAAGCCCATGTCGGCCATGTGGTCGGCCTCGTCGAGCACCGCGACCTCGACGTCGCCGAGCTCGACCGCACCACGCTCCATGAGATCGGTGAGCCGGCCGGGGGTGGCGACGAGCAGGTCCACGCCCTTGGCGAGGGAGGAGATCTGCGGCTCGTACGAGAGCCCACCGGCGACGAGTCGGTGACGCAGGCCGGTGACGTGGACGAAGGGCTCGAGGGCGTCGCTGACCTGCATCGCGAGCTCACGGGTCGGGACGAGCACGAGCGCCCGCGGCCGGCGGCTCGCCGGCCGGTCACGGCCGGCGAGCCGCGCGACGGTCGGGAGCCCGAACGCCAGCGTCTTGCCCGAGCCGGTGCGTCCCCGGCCGAGGACGTCCCGGCCCGCCAGCGCGTCGGGGATGGCTGCAGCCTGGATCGGGAACGGGGCGGTGATGCCGTCGCGCGCCAGTCGCTCGACGAGTCGCTCGGGCACCCCGAGGGCGGCGAAGCCGTTGTCGGCGGTGACCTCCTTGGGGCCGCCCGCGGTCGAGGAGTACCGGGTCCAGGTGTCGGCCTCCGCGCGCGCCGCCTCGGCCGCCACGAAGCCCACGACGTGCTCGGCGTGACGGCCCTCGTGGCGGTCCCGACGGGCCGGGTCGGCGACGCGGGGGCTGCGGTCACGGACCGGGCGGTCGCCCCGCTCGCGACGGGGCCTGGGCTCGTGCGGCCGGTGCGGGGGGCGGTCCTCACGGCGGCGCTCGTCCCGCGCCCGGGGCCGCTCAGCCCGGTCCTCCCGGCGACGGTCGTCGCGGCGACGGTCCTCACGCGGACGGTCCTGACTCCGACCGTCCTCCCGACGACGGTCCTCTCGGTCCCGGCGGGCAGGGCGCTCGGTGCGGGGTCGCGGTGTCCGGGGGGCCTCGTCACCGGCCGAGCGCGGCGAGCGCTTCGTGGCCGGGCGGGAATCGCCCTGGCCGCGGTGGGCCTTCTTGGGGGCGGAACGGGCCGCCGCCTTCTGGGCGGCGGTCCAACGGGCCTTCGGCCCGGATGCCTTCTTGGGCATGGAGTGTTCACCTGTGCTTCGTCATGGGTGGCGTGCGACAGACACGTCGTCGGCCGGTGGCGAAGCAGCGAGATCAACGGGTCTCCGGACCAGCTGTGGTCCTGGGTGGCCGGATCGACGGGGGGTGTCACCGGCGCCTCGGGGTGGGGTTCGGCGGAGCCGCGACCTGCGGCCCAGGGGGCGCAGCCATGCGCCCGGGCACCTCGGGGAAGGTCCCCAGTCTACCAGCGGGAGGAGGGTGCCCGGTGCCGCAGCAGCCGCCACGCGGCCCAGCCCAGTGCCACCCCGGCCAGGTCGGCGACCACGTCGGTGACGTCACCGGAGCGCTCCGGGAGCCAGGCGGACTGGACCGCCTCGCTGACGACGGCGTGGGCGGCGAAGGCCCCGAGGACCATCGGCACCGGCGCCCGGACGAGGAGGAGCAGGAGGACGGGGACGGCAAAGACGAGCAGGTGCACCACCTTGTCCGCGCCGGGCAGGCTCGCAGCGCCCGGCGCCGTCGGCAGGTAGAGGACGACGAGCTGGACGAGCACGGCCAGGCCGGCCGCGCCACCCACCAGGCCGCGGACCGGCCCGCCACGCGGGCCGCGGGCGGTGCCGTTCACGCGCGGCGGTCCTCCGCCTCGGCCCACTCGTGGTCGGCCTGTTCGGCCGCGGCCTGCACCGCGTCCGCGACGACGGTGCTGACGTCCGGGTGGAAGACGCTGGGGACGATGTACGTCGCGTTGAGCTCGTCGTCGGAGACGACGCCGGCGAGCGCGTCGGCCGCGGCGAGGAGGACGTCGATGGTGACCTGGCGGACCCCGGCGTCGATGAGTCCTCGGAAGACACCGGGGAAGACGAGGACGTTGTTGATCTGGTTGGCGAAGTCCGAGCGACCCGTGGCGACGACGGTGGCGTGCCGCGCGGCGATGTCGGGGTCGATCTCCGGGACGGGGTTGGCCATCGCGAAGACGACGCTGTCGTCGGCCATCGACGCGACCGCCTCCTCGCTGAGGATGTTCGGTGCCGAGACCCCGAGGAAGACGTCGGCGCCGCGGACGGCGTCGCTGAGGCTCCCGGTGACCCCCTCGGGGTTGGTGTGGGCCGCGATCCAGGCGTGGTTGGGGTGCCGGCCCGACACCACGTCGGGACGCTCCCGGTGGATCACCCCGTCGACGTCGGCGACGACGACGTGGCGCGCCCCCGCGTGGAGCAGCAGCTTGAGGATGGCCGTGCCCGCCGCACCCGCACCGCTCATGACGAGGCGCACGTCCTCGAGCTCCTTGCCGACGACCCGCAACGCGTTGCGGAGGGCGGCCAGGGCGACGATGGCCGTACCGTGCTGGTCGTCGTGGAACACCGGGATGTCGAGCTCCTCCCGCAACCGCGCCTCGACCTCGAAGCAGCGCGGTGCCGAGATGTCCTCGAGGTTGATGCCGGCGAAGCCCGGCGCGATGGCCTTGACGGTGCGGATGATCTCCTCGGTGTCGGTCGTGTCGAGGCAGATGGGGAAGGCGTCGATGTCGGCGAACCGCTTGAAGAGCGCCGCCTTGCCCTCCATGACCGGGAGCGCGGCCAGCGGCCCGATGTCGCCGAGCCCGAGCACGGCGGTGCCGTCGGTGACGACGGCGACCGTGTTGCGCTTGATCGTCAGGCGCCGGGCGTCCTCGGGGTTCTGGGCGATGGCCGTGCAGACGCGGGCCACACCCGGCGTGTAGATGAGCGAGAGGTCGTCG
Organism: uncultured Actinomycetota bacterium; assembly: GCA_963730165.1. Classification (GTDB taxonomy): domain Bacteria; phylum Actinomycetota; class Actinomycetes; order Actinomycetales; family Dermatophilaceae; genus DASSQJ01. The sequence continues at coordinate 74,592 of CAVSQS010000003.1, read as the reverse complement.
CGGGTGCGGATCGGCACCTTCGACTCCACCGTGAGCTTCCCGCCGAGGTGCATGAGGAAGGTCCGGTCGGAGACCTTGCCGATCTCGACCCCCTCGACCCCGCGCATCCGGTCGACGATCTCCTCGGCGTGGTCGGGGTCACGCGTCAGCATCGTGAGGTCGACACGCATCCGGGCGTGCCCGGACCCCGTGACGTCTAGCCCGGTGACGACGCCGCCCGCCGCCTCGATGAGGCTCGTCATCTCGCTCACGACCGTGGGACGGGCCGGGAGGATGAGGCGGACGGTGACGGAGTTGGCGATCGACGGCGCGGGCGGCATGCGCTGATTCAACCCCGTACCGGCAGGTATCCCGAAACGCTCCCGGCGGGGCACGCCCCCGGGCCCTACAGTGTCCGGCATGTCCGACCACGTCGTCGTCACCGGCCGAGGAAGTGCCGGCGCCGTCCCCGACATCGTCGTCCTCGGGGTACGGGTCCAGGTCGAGGAGCCCGAGGTCTCCCGGGCCCTCGACCGCGCCGCCGAGGCCGCCACCGCCCTCCTCGTCGCCGCCCGCGGACTCGGGGTCGGCGAGCGCGACCTGCGCACGACCGACCTGGGCCTGCGGACGCACTGGGACACCGAGGGTCGCACCGTCGCCGGCTACGTCGCCCACCAGCGGGTGCGGGTCCGGGTCCGGGACACGGGGGTGGTGGGCGACCTGCTCGACGCGCTGGCCGCGGCCGCGGGCGACGCCTTCGGCGTCGACGACATCGGCTTCGAGGTCGAGGACCCCGAGCCGCTGCGCGTGCAGGCGCGGGCGGCGGCGTTCGCCGATGCCCGGGCCCGCGCGCAGCAGTACGCCGCCCTCGCCGGGCGCGCCCTCGGTCCGGTGCTGCGGGTGGTCGAGGCCGACGAGGGCCCGGCCCCTCTCCCTCGTGGACGGGCGATGGCGGAGGCGATGAGCTCCATGCCGGTGGCCGCCGGCGAGTCGCAGGTGCACGCCGCCGTCACCGTGCGCTTCGTCCTCGGGGCCGACTCGTGAGCTGGGTCGACGCGCTCGGCTGGTTCGGGTCTGCGCTGCTCGTCTTCTCGCTGCTCCAGGCGCGGATCCTGCGCCTGCGGGTCCTCAACACCGTGGCGTGCGTCATCCTCACCGTCTTCAACGCGATCCTCGGGGTGTGGCCGATGGTGGCGATGAACGTCGCGCTCGCCGCCATCAACCTCTTCTTCATCACCAGGCTGCTGCGCGAACGGCACGACGAGCGGGCCTACACCGTCCTCGAGGTGCCCGAGGACGACGCCTACCTCCAGCACTTCCTCACCGTGCACGGCCGCGACATCGCGCGGTTCTTCCCCCGGTTCCGCGACGGCTCGGGCCGCACGGCCTTCGTCGTCCAGCACGGTGACGAGACGGCCGGTGTGATTCTCGTCAGGGACGCCGGGGAGGGCACCGCCCAGGTCGAGCTCGACTACGTCACCGCGCGCTTCCGCGACTTCCGGGTGGGTGAGTTTGTGTTCCGCCGCTCGGGACTGTTCCGCGACAAGGGTTTCCGCCGCATCCTCACACCGCCCGGCATGGTCGAGCCGTACTACGCGGCGGTCGGCTTCGCGCCGGCCGAGGACCGCTACGCCCTCGAGCTCGGCTGAGCAGGACCCCCTCGGCCGGGGCCGGTCCACCCACCGCATACGGGCGGGGGTACGATCCTGTACTACGGTATGTAGTACAGGATCCGCGACCCGAGGAGGCAGTCCCATGGCCCAGCTCGTCCACGACTTCGAGAGTGGCAACAAGGACATGAAGGACCTCCTCGGCGGGAAGGGCGCGAACCTCGCCGAGATGACCAACCTCGGCATCCCGGTGCCTCCCGGGTTCACCATCACGACCGAGGCGTGCCGGGCCTACCTCGAGGCCGGCACGGCGCCGGAGGCGCTCTGGGTCGAGGTGGAGTCCCACCTCGAGTCCCTCGAGGAGCGGATGGACCGACGGCTCGGCGACGCCGACGACCCCCTCCTCGTCTCGGTGCGCTCGGGAGCGAAGTTCTCCATGCCCGGGATGATGGAGACCGTCCTCAACATCGGCCTCGGCGACGACTCGGTCGCGGGGCTGGCCCGTCAGACCGGCAACCCGCGCTTCGCCTGGGACTCCTACCGCCGTCTCCTCCAGATGTTCGGCAAGACCGTCCTCGACCTCGACGGCGACCTCTTCGAGGACGCCATCGAGTCCGCCAAGAAGGCCAAGGGCGTCACGGCCGACGTCGACCTCGACACCGAGGACCTTCGCGACCTCGTCGCGACGTTCAAGAAGGTCATCGAGGACGGGTCAGGAGCCCCGTTCCCGCAGGAACCGCGCGACCAGCTCCGCGCTGCGGTCGTCGCGGTGTTCGACTCGTGGAACGCTCCGCGCGCCGTCCTCTACCGCCGCCGCGAGCGGATCCCGGCCGACCTCGGCACGGCGGTCAACGTCCAGGCGATGGCCTTCGGCAACCGGGGCTCGGACTCCGGGTCGGGCGTCGCGTTCACCCGCGACCCGGCGACCGGGGCGCAGGGCGTGTACGGCGACTACCTCCCCGACGCCCAGGGCGAGGACGTCGTCGCGGGCGTGCGCAACACGCTGGCGCTCGCCGACCTCGAGGGCCTCGACAAGACCAGCTACGACCAGCTGCTCGACATCATGGCCCGCCTCGAGGGGCACTACCGCGACATGTGCGACATCGAGTTCACCATCGAGCGCGGCAAGCTCTGGATGCTGCAGACCCGCGTCGGCAAGCGCACGGCCGAGGCCGCCTTCCGCATCGCGACCGACCTGCTCGACGACGGGGTCATCTCCGAGGAGGAGGCGCTCCAGCGCGTCACCGGCGACCAGCTGGCGCAGCTGATGTTCCCCCACTTCGAGCAGGAGGGGAACCCCGAGCCGCTCGCCCTCGGCATGAGCGCCTCGCCCGGCGCCGCCGTCGGCCGGGCCGTCTTCGACTCCGACACCGCGGTGCGGCTCGCGGAGGAGGGCACCCCGGTCATCCTCGTCCGGCGCGAGACCAACCCCGATGACCTGCACGGCATGGTCGCGGCGCGCGGCATCCTCACCAGTCGCGGCGGCAAGACCTCGCACGCGGCGGTCGTCGCCCGCGGAATGGGGCGCACCTGCGTCTGCGGTGCCGAGGCCCTCGAGGTCGACACCAAGGCGGCGTGCTTCACCACGCCCGACGGAACCGTCGTCAGCCAGGGCGACACGATCTCCATCGACGGCTCGACGGGTGAGATCTTCCTCGGCGAGATCCCCGTGCGCCCCTCCCCCGTCGTCCGGTACTTCGAGGGCGAGATCGACCCCGAGGCGGCCGACGTGGCCCCGGTCGTGCGCTCCGTGCACCGGCTCATGCAGGCCGCCGACCGTGTCCGTCGGCTCGGCGTGCGCGCCAACGCCGACAACGGGCCGGACGCCGCCCGGGCGAGCCGGTTCGGCGCCGAGGGCATCGGCCTGGCCCGCACCGAGCACATGTTCCTCGGCGAGGAGCGCCGGGCGATGGTCGAGCACCTGATCCTCGCGGAGAACGACGATCAGCGACAGGCCGTCTTCGACGAGCTGCTCCCCCTGCAGAAGCAGGACTTCATCGACCTCTTCGAGGCGATGGAGGGCCGACCGGTGACCGTGCGCCTCCTCGACCCGCCGCTGCACGAGTTCCTGCCGGACCTCACCGAGCTGTCGGTGCTGGTGGCCCTCGAGGACGAGCGGGGCCAGCACTCCGACCGCGACTCCCAGCTGCTCCACGCCGTCCTGCGACTGCACGAGCAGAACCCGATGCTCGGTCTGCGTGGCGTCCGCCTCGGCCTGGCGATCCCCGGCCTGTTCGCGATGCAGTCGCGGGCCATCCTCGAGGCGGCGGCGACGATCATCGAGGGCGGCGGCGAGGCCCACCCGGAGATCATGGTGCCGCTCGTCGGAGCCGTGCAGGAGCTGACGGCCATCCGCGAGGAGATCGACGCGGCCGCCCACGAGGTGCGGGTGGCCCACTCCGTGCACCTCGACGTCAAGGTCGGGACGATGATCGAGCTGCCTCGGGCCGCCCTCACCGCCGGCGACATCGCCGGGGCGGCCGACTTCTTCTCGTTCGGCACCAACGACCTGACCCAGACCACGTGGGGCTTCAGCCGCGACGACGTCGAGGGGGCGTTCTTCTCCCAGTACCTCGACCGCGGGATCTTCGGGGTCTCCCCGTTCGAGACGCTCGACCAGGGCGGGGTCGGCCGCCTCGTCCAGATCGCGTCGTGGGAGGGCCGGGAGACCCGCCCCGAGCTCAAGCTCGGGGTCTGCGGTGAGCACGGCGGTGACCCCGAGTCGATCCACTTCTTCCACCGGTCGGGCCTCGACTACGTCTCCTGCTCGCCCTTCCGCGTCCCCGTGGCCCGTCTCGAGGCCGGTCGCGCCGCGCTGGACGTCGACTGACCTCGACGCACGCCGCGACGGGGTGGCCGCCGGGACGGCCACCCCGTCGCGGCGTCACCCCGGCGACCGGCGCATCGTCGTGCGGACCCGGTGGCCGGTGACCACGGTCGCGAGCCAGCCGAGCCCGAGCAGCCAGCCGGCGATGACATCGGTCAGCCAGTGGTGGCCGAGGTAGACGCGGGAGAGCCCCATCGCGAGGACGAAGAGGACCGCGCCGACCACGACGCACCACCGGAGCCAGACGCGGGCCGTACCGAGCAGCGCGAGGTAGGCGAGCATGCCGACGAGCACCGTCGCGTTGAGGGTGTGCCCGGAGGGGAAGGACGGCGAGGTCTCCAGCGGCGGCACGGCGAGCGTGCTCGGCGGGCGCGAACGCCCGATGAGGTCCTTGCCGGCCACCGTCATGAGCACCGAGCCCGCGGCGGCGACCGACATGAGGAGCACGGGAGTCCACGACCGGCGGGCCACGGCGAGCACGAGGGTGAGCACCAGCGCCAGGACGCTCATGCCGACGATGCCGCCGAGCTGGGTGAACGCGTTGACGAGGGCGTCGCGCGTGGGGGTGCGCAGGCCGACGGCGGCGTCGAGGACCGGCCGGTCGAGAGTCTGCAGGCCCTCCTGCTCGGAGACGGCGTCGTAGACCCGAGCCGCGAGCAGGTCGACCGACAGCACCACGGCACCGCCGAGCAGGACGGTGACGACGAGGGCGAGGTTGTCCCGGCTCCAGCCCGCCGCGCGCGAGAGCGGCGTCGCGAGCCGAGCGACGCCCGCGACGAGCGCCCGCCCCGCGCGGGTCGGCCAGTCCCCGAGATCACGGCCCCCGATGTGCTCCTCGTCGCGCCGCGGGGCAGAGCGAGCGGGCCCGGGGTGGCGGTCGGGAGAGGGCATCGTGAGCATTCAAACACCCCGGCCCGGCTCGCGGGGTGGTGCGGACCGGGCCGGGGCGGACGTCGTGGGAGTGAGCACGTGGTGGAGTTGCGGGAACTTCCCCCAGGTGGCTCTGAACCGGCTTGTCGGGTCGTTCTCCGCAGGCAGGTCAGTGGTGCGACGGTTGGCACCACGGTCACGACGCGAGGCGTCGTGACGGCGACTGGAGCGCGCCGGGATCTGCGGCCCACTCCCCCTCCCACCTGGTCGGGGGTCGTTCCTCTGTCTCAACGAGGGAGCACGCCCGAAGGGATTCGAACACCGACCTTCTGATCCGCGGCGGTTCGCAAGGCCCGCGGACACGCGCCGCAGAACACTCCATCGCGACCTCATCCTCGGTGTTTCTGCAGCTCATCGGCGCTCCAGTCGGTGGTCGGCCGCCCGGTCAGATCGTTGCGGAACCAAGCCTTGCGGAATCCCTGGTCGCGTTCCGGGTACCGTCGCGCCCGACCAGATGAGGCCCAGTCCGGCAGCCCGGGCGGCGGCCTCGTCACGGTCGGAGACACCGAGCTTGCGGTAGATGCTGGCGAGGTGGGTCTTCAGGGTGTTCAACGTGATGGGGAGCTCAGCGGCGATGTCTCGCCGCTTGATCCGCCGGGGGAAGGTAGGACAACACGCCAGGTCTCGCTCGGTGAGCGGTTCCACCAGGCCCGGCACGTCAGCCGCCCGGAGTCGGTGGGGCTCGCGGCAACCCCGCTCTCGACGAGCTCACGTAGGTCGGCCGCCAACTGGGCGGGGTTGCCGCTGTCGTGACGTAGCACCTGCTGCGCGCCGGAGACCTCGAGGAAGGGCCGGCGCAGCTGGTCGCCCTCGGCCGCGGAGGCCCCGGGCTTCGAGACCTGCTCCTCATCGCCCAACCACGCCTGCTGGCAGACGGCACCGAACAGCTGCTCCTCGCTCCGCTCACCGCACTGGGGTGGTCGGGATGGCACAACCCGTGGACGGCGAGGCCCCGGAGCCGGCTGGGTGCCGTGCATCAGGGTGCGGCCGCCCTGCGAGAGATGGCGTCCACTTCACGCCCCAGACGGTCTGCGTGGCATCTGGCCCCCTGTCCGATGGCACAAACCGCACGTACCCCAGTTGGGAAGACGCCGAGAAGTGCTCCACCGTGTAGCCGATCGATGGGACGGCCTCCGCTGCGCTCGAGGGGGCCGGTAGCCCCACGCCCACGATGCGTTCCGTCATCCGGGCGAGCGGAGCCCTCCGAACGCTCCCCAAGCGATCTCGGCCCTCACCCGGATTGAGCGCGCGGATACGCTGCCTGGCGTGGACCGCTTCGAAGCGCGGGCGTGGACCGCTTCGAAGCGCGGGCGATGACCCACATGCTGGTCGTGGCCGATGCGGCAGTCAGCCGTGACTGGTACGTCGATGTGCTGGATGCCTCGGTCCACGGCGAGTACGGGCGGACATCGGTGGTGCTGGATCTGCTCGGGACTGGCTGCTGCTGGTGACCGGGGGCGGACCGAGCCCGGACAAGCCGAGCGTCACGTTGGCCGTGACCGATGGTCCCGATCGGGTCAGCGGTCAGATCATCTTCCGGGTCGATGACTGTCGACGGACCCACGAGCTGCTCAGCGAACGGGGCGCCCAGTTCCTGGCCGCACCTGTCGACCGTGGTGGTGAGATCCGGGCGTTCTTCCGTGACCCGGACGGTCACCTCTTCGAGATCTCGCAGCTGACCTGAAGGCCGAGCACCCGGCGGTGGCGGCGAATCGATCGTCAGGCCGGCAACGTCACTGAACCCGACGCTGCGTCACCTTCGCTTTCGGCGTACAGACGCGCTCGACGGCAGGTGGTGGCCGTCAGGACGGGAAGTCCGCCCCGGCCTCCAGCCGCAGCCGGAGCAGGACGTCCAGGGCCACCGAGTCACCGTCCCGGCCACCCGCTCCGACCTGGAGGGGGGCGTCACTGGGCTCCACGTGGACGCCGGCCAACCGTCCGCGCAGGCTGGGCGCCACGACGAGGACGTACCAGCGGCCGTCCGTGCCGACGGCAACGCGACGGTCCCGCCGCACGTACCAGCCGACGACGTCGGTGCGCAGGCTCCCGCCGCCGCTGTAGGGGCGTGCCCGCAGCCGGGTGGGCTCGACCCCCGCCGACCGCATCGCCTCGGCGAAGCCCGCCACCATCGGGGCCGTCCGCCGCGCCTCGGCCGCTGCGGCCCGCGCTGCGGCCGCGCGGTGGTACTCGGCGTTCGTCCGCGCCTGGCGGCGACGGGCGGCGGCCGGGTCCGTGGACTCACTCTCCGGGCTCATCGGTCGATCATCGCAGCGGGTGAGGCCATCTGCCGACCCGCGCGGTCCGATGGCGGGCAACGCCGCCGACCGCGTCACGCGGACCCGACGGTGTTCGCAGACGATGCGCCAGACGTGGGCAGACCTTCGGCAACCGTCGGTCGTGGAGGGCTCAGTCCCAGATCGCCAGCTCGGCGTCGCGGGGTGCGTTCGTCAGCTCGGACGTGGTGTCGAAGACCATGACGGACCGCTCATCCGGCGTCCAGGCGCGCCACCCCGGCTCGCCGTCCCGTGCGAAGGCGACCCAGGCCCGGTGCACCTCGTCGGCGAGGTGCTGCGGGGCGGTCTCGCCGACCATGGCCGTAGCCTCGGCGAGGGTGTCGAACACGAAGGCGAGCTCGAGGGCATGGCAGGCCCCCAGGGCTTGGACGGGCGTCGGCCAGGCGAACTCGTAGGCATGCACCGTGCCGCCCGCGGCGTGCTGGGCGGCGGCCAGGCGCGCCGACGGCGCCCGGAACGCAGCGTCCGTGAGGATGGCACAGGCGATGTCTCCCGGTGAGGCGCCCGGACGGTTGGCGGCGTAGGTCTCCACGGCGCTGGCCGGCCAGCCGTAGCGAGCGGCCAACAACGGCAGCGCCTGCGAGGTCACCGAGGCGGCGACGCCGGTGGGCACGAGGAAGAGCCGGAACTCCTCCCGCGTCGTGCCGATGAGGAGCGGCACCGCCGCGGCCGCCCCCTGTGCGATGCGCGCCAGGGGGACGTCAGGGACCAGCTCGCCGTCGATGACGGGGAAGAGGGTCATGATGCCCAGCCCGCCCTCGAGGACGGTTGCGCCCCAGCGCTGCGGGTCGGGGTCGGCCTGGACCGCCAGGGCCACGGCGGACTGTGCCGCGGTGACCACCTCGGGATCGAGGGCGGCGAGGGCTTCGGCCGTCGCCGGCACGCCGAGGTGGGCCGCGACCTCGGCACCCACCCGGCGGGCGTCCTCCAGCGCACAGACGGCCGTCCCGCCTCCGCTCTGGATGACGGCACGGTGGAAGAGTCCCTCCGCTGCGGGGCAGGCCATCAGCGTCGCGACGCTCATCCCGCCCGCGGACTCGCCGAACAGGGTGACGTCGTCCGGGATCGCCGCCGAATGCGGCCACGTTCTCGTGGACCCATTCCAGGGCCGTGATCTGGTCGCGGAGACCGAGGTTGGTCGGAGCGCCGTCGAGGACGGCGAACCCGGGGACGCCGAGCCGGTAGTTGACCGCCACGATCACGATGCCGTCGCGGGCGAACGACGACCCGTCATAGATGGGCACGGAATTCGCGCCCCGCACGAAGGCGCCCCCGGGGAGCCACACCATGACCGGGTGGCCGCTGCCCTCGGCCGGGGCCCAGACGCTCACGTTCAGGTAGTCGTCACCCGGAGCCACCGAGCTGGGAAGCACGGTGTCCATGGGCGGCGGGTAGGGCGCCTGGGCCGCGGTCGGCCCCGGGGCGCTCGCGTCCCGCTCTCCATCCCACGGCACCACAGGCTGCGGCAATCGGTACCGGTCCTCCCCGACGGCGGGTCCGGCATAGGGGATACCGAGGAAGGAGCTGACGCTCTCTCGGCTCGAGCCGCGGACCAGGCCACCGGTGACACGCACGACGGGATCCATTGGTGCATCCAACCAGCCCACGACGGTGCGCGGGGTCCGCCGGTGTCGACGGGGGCCGGGAACGGGCGGTGGACGGGGCTGGGTCAGGCGGAGCGTTCGTGGGCGAGTCGTTCGAGGATCCAGGAGCCGACGAGCGTTGAGGCGGGGATGCGTCTGGCGGCGGCGACGCGCTGGACCTCGGCCTCCTTCTCAGCGCTGAGCCGTACCGAGTACACCGTGTCCCGGTTCGGTCGACGTCCGGGTGTTCGGCGGAGTGGGGCTGGTCCTTGGCCTGCTCGGACTCGCGGCGGAGCCCGCCGGCCAGTACTGGGTCGATCGTCTTGGCCGTGGTCGTCTCATGCCGGGTGAAGCTGAGGTCGGCGCCGGTGGCGGGCCGGGCGTTGATGCCGTGCAGGGCGTCGAGGTCGCGGACGATCGCGGCGATCACCCGCCCCACCGAGCGGGGGTGGCCTGGCATCACGAGTCCAGGATGGCCACGAGCATCCGCTTCACAAGAAACGCCTGACCTGCTGATCTGTGCAGGTCAGGCGTGTTCTGTGGACTGAACAGCGTGGGAGCGAACCATGGTGGTGGAGGTGGCAGTAATCTCGCCTACAGGTCTCTGACCTGCCTCTTTGAATCGGCCGCTGGACGTGTGTCAGTCCTGTGACAGGTTGCAGCACGGTCGCTGGGCCGAGTGTCGTCACGCCGATCGAGGCCCTCCTGATGCGTTCTGAAGCCCACTGGGCGCCCCCTGATGGCCCACCAGCCATGCGCCTGCCGGGCACCCTGCGCGACGCAGGCTCGACCGGCCGGATCTGTCGAGGATCGCGGGGAGGGCGCGTGACCCCAGGACTCGTAGATCCTCTAGCTCCCGCGGCGCCTTGGTGAGTGCCGTCATCGACATGGGGATGACACACGCCGCTGAAGCTTTGAGGGGCGGACCGGGGGCCCCATCACGGCCGATCGACACGGCCGACGGTGGCGACCGTGACCATGGGCACCAAGAGCCCGTCGACGTCCTTGGGGTCAAGTCTGATGATGCGAGAACCGCTGCGGTAGGCGCGCAGCTGCCCCTCTGCGATTCGACGACGCAGCGTCCGAACGCTCACCCCAGTTCGAGCTGCAGCCGCCCTCCTCATGCCGGCGCTGCTCGCCGCCTCGTCGGCCCGGGTCGTCAGCGTTACGTCCACCGCCCACCACTTCGGCCGGCCCCTGGACCCGGGCAACCCGCACCTGCACGGCCGGCTACGACCCGTGGCGCGCCTACGGCCAGTCCAAGCTGGCCAACTACCACTTCGGACTCGGCCTTCAGCAGGAGTTCGAGCGGGCGGGGGTGGCGGCGCAGAGCCTCGTCGCGCACCCCGGCCTGTCGCACAGCGACCTGCAGACCACGACGGTCGCCGAGGGCGGTGGTGGGTGGATTGGGTCCCTTCTTCGCCTGGCTGGCGGCGCACACGGGGATGGAGGTCGACCGCGGCGCCATGCCGCAGATCCGGGCCGCCACCGACCCCCGCGCCAGGGGCGGGGAGTTCTACAGGCCCCGCTTCGGGAACAACGGCCCGGCGGTACGCCTGCCGGTCCTGCGTCGCGGGAACGACGAGGCGATCGCGACGCTGTGGTCGGTGTCCGAGCGCGAGACCGGAGTGCGCCTGACGATCGACGGGCCCTGACCCGCCGCGGCGCGAGGCCCCCCGGGCTCGACCGACGCAGCAGCAGCCGCGAAACCACGTCGCGAAAGGGAGTCGCCCCCGGCCACCGCCCTCCGGTGGACGGAGGCCGTCGGCTCTCCTATCGTGGCGGGAGTCGTCATTCGGCATCGTGGCCGCGGGCTCGCCCCGGACGGTCCCCAGGGAGGGGGAGCGCATGTCGCCAAACCGCCTGCCCCGCCCATCCCGCGCTGGGGCTCACGATCCGGTCGAGGTCGACCCGGGCGTGGCCTGGCGGCTCGACCGGATCGCCCCCCCGGCACGGCCGCCCTTCGACCGCTCCCCGCTGGACGTCGTCGCCGATCCAGCGCTGATGGAGCGCGTCGGGCCGATCGTCGACCGACATCGGCCCGACGCATGGAAGATCGAGCCGGGCACGGTGCTTCCGCCGATCACGATCGAGCCCCGGCGCCTCAGCGCCCTGGTGCGCCGCGCTGCGTCGGCCCCGGGCGGGCGGGTCGTGTGGACCGGGCCCGGCGGCGAGGTGCTGGCACTGCTCAACAGGACCCGCGCCGGAACAGGGGATGGCGTCGTGGCCGTCGGCATCACCTTGGAGTCTGAGGAGACCGGTGCTGCCGAGCTGACGGTTCCGCTTCGGGTCGGTGACGGCCGGTCCGAGGCCGGTCTGGTCGCGGCGGTGTCGCTACTTCCCCAAGGGAACCTCCGGCTGGCCCAGCTGTGGGGCGAGGCCGTCGCCGCAACGGCGTGGCGAGCGCTGCTCGACGTCGCCACCACCGTCGCCGCCGGCCTGGGAAACGACCGACTCGGTGAACCGTTGCGGCCCGCGGCGCTCCGGGCCACCGACGCCGGCCTGACCGTCGTCGCCCGGGCCACCACGCTGCTGCAACGTCGTCGCTCAGCGGGGCCGGGATGGCGCTGACCGACACCGAGCTGCCCGCGGAGCTGGCCGACCTCGGCCTCGCCGTCGGCATCACCAACCCCGACGGGTCTCTGAACGGTGACTGGTTCACGGACCCCGGCGCCGCCATCGGCGGGATGCTGCGCAACACCACCCAGCGCGACGCCGTGCTCAGACTCCTCGACTCTGTCATCGACGGGCAGAACGGCGCCGAGGCCGACTCCGAGGGCCGTCGATGGGTGCCCCTGGCCACGCCCGACCGCGGCGACTCGGGCATCTACCTGGTCGTCGAAACCGCCACCGACGTCGTCGTGGTCGGCGTGGGAGGGCTGCTTCGGACCAACGACTCGCCCCCCCTCGATCTGCGCATCCTGATACCGCTGATCGAGGTCCAGAGCAGCGGCCCGATCGAGGTGGCCGTCTCCCGGCCCCGGGGCACGATCACCGTCGACTTCGGCCTCGACCTCGGCACGTCGCTCGCGTCCACGCCCTTCCCCGTCGAGGCGGTCCGGGTTGCACTCGCCGTCCCCACCGACGGCAGCGACCCCTCGCTGAAGGTCACTCTCGAGCTACCCCCCGGTGGTTCGGCAGGCGACGTCACGCTCGACACGTCCGACGGCGACCTCGGTGCCGACGTCCTCGAGCTGCTCACCGGCCTCGTCGTCGCCGCCACGCACTCGGCCAGCGCCGACGCCGCCGTCCGGCTCGGGCACGTGCTCGACATGCTCGGGCTCGGTTCCGACACCGCGGTTCCGGACCTGTCGCTGGACGACGTCGCGTCCCGAGGCGCGGCCGCGGTCTGGGACTGGATCCGCGAGCTCGCCGGCACCGCGTCGGCCGTGGCCGCATGGCTCGGCCACCTGCGCGACCTGCTCGGCACCGGCACGGTGTCCGGTGCCGCGACTCCGGCCGACCCGGCGTCGCTGTGCCTCACGATCGGACCGGCTCAGGCCTGCCTCCGACTCACCATCGACCGGACGGACGGCATTCCTACCCTCGTCCCCTCGCTCGCCGTCAGCGTCGCGGCACCTGCCGGCGCGCCGGTACCCGGTCGGGCTGACCTCACCGCCGTCCTCGCCCGGATCCGTCTCGGAACGACCCCTTCGGCGACACCTGCCTCCGCCCTCTCTGCCCTGGTCACCATGGGCGACCCGTCGGGGACGGCTGCCCTCGCGTCGACGACGGTGGCGCCGGTCGGCACCGTCGAGGTGCAGGTCCTCAGGGCGGGCATCGCCGTCGACCTCACCACGTCAAACCCGGGAGTCGAGCTCGTCGTCGAGGCCGTCGACGTCACCATCGCCGGGGAGCCCTTCGCCCGGCTCGACCTGACCAGTACCGACGCGATCACGTCGGCCGTCGGGGCCGGCGTCTCGGGCCTCGTCGACTCGGTCGTCACCGCGCTCGGCGACTCGCGGCCGGTGCGCGCCATGTTCGTCCTCGCCGGGCTGCGCCGCCCCGACGGGACCACGGCGGCGGCCTGGCCGCACGAGGTGTCGGTCACCGAGCTGTTCACCGACCCGCTCGATGCGCTGCGGCGCTTCCACGTCGCCGTGCTCTCCGCCGGCCAGTGGGACCGGCTCGCCGAGGAGCTGGCCCGCCTCCTCGGCACCACCGGGTCGCTCACCACCACCGGGTCGGGCACCGAGGCCGTTCCGTGGACCGTGCGGGTCTTCGCCGACGCGGCGCTCGGCGACGTCGGGCTCACGGCGTGGTCCACCGCGGGCCCCGACGGCACCCGCCTCCATCTCGGCCTGGCCGTGGCACCGGCCGAGCTCGAGATCGACGCCGGGCTCGGCCTCAGCATCCGGCTCGGCATCGACGCCATCTCGGTGCGCATCGACGCCCTCGGTGGTGGGCCAACACCGCCCGACCCCGTCGCGCTGGGCTCGGTCACCTGCGCGCTCCGACTGGGCAACGACATCCTCGTCGAGCTCGACGAGCTGGCCCTCACCGCGACCCGGGTCGAGGCCGGGCTCCGCTGGGATCGAGACACCGGTCTCGAGCCCACCCTCGACATCCGCGACGCGACGGTGGAGATCGGCGGGACCACCGCGGCGGTCCCCGTCCCCACCTGGGACCCCGCCACCGCGTCGTTCGCGTTCCCCGGCGAGATGCCGTGGGACGCCGTCGAACACCTTCTCGTGCAGACGCTCTCGGCCATGACCAACGACGCCGCCGGCGAGCTCGCGGCGATTCTGGGTTGGGCCGGCGCCGGACCGGTCCGGGGCCGAGGACCGGGCGCCGGCAGTGGCGTCGGGGGGAACCCCTCGCTGCCGCTCGCCGACCTGGTCGCCGACCCGTTGCCGGCGCTCGGGCGCTGGCTGCTCCCGCTCCTGACCGGCCCGGAGGGTCGGGCTTGGGCCGACCACGTGCTCGGCTGGCTCAGCGATCTCGCCCTGGGCGCCGCCGTCGACTCCGAGGTCACGGGAGCCGGCACGATCGACGACCCCTGGCGGGCCCCGCTCACCGCAGACGGCCGCCTCGCCGTCGTCGCCGACATCGGCCGGGTCGGTGCTCCGGTCGACCGGCTCCGTCCCCGCCTCGTGCCCGGGTACCTCAGCGCGGCCGTCGACGACGAGGACGCCGAGCTCGTCGACCTCGACGAACTGGCCGGCCTGCTGTCCGACGTCGCCCCCCGGTTCCTGCCGCTGCGCCGGGCCCTCGCCGGCCGCGACCCGGCCCGCCTGTTCGCCGCCCTGCGCACCCAGGTCGCCGGCACCGACGGGCTCGTGGCGCGTACGAGCGCCCACACCTTCGGGGCCACCACCCACACGGTCGGGCTCGCCACCCACCTGGACCTGCCGGGCCGTGTCGACCTTGCCACCCAGCTGCCCGGCGGCCCCGGCGAGGCGGCGACGCTCTTCGTCCGCACCGAGGTCACGGGTCTGGTCGACTGGAATGCCGGCGTCGGCATCACGGTCGACCTGACCGGCCCGGGCGGCGACGCCCTGGACCTCACCGGCGTCGACGCCACCGGGCCCTGGTTCGCCACCCTCCCGGCATCGACGAGCACGGGTCTCACCGGCGCCGCGGCCCGGGCCGACCTCAACGACCGGCTCGACCGCCTCGTGGCGCGGATCGCCGTGCTCCGACCCGCGGGCGCGGGCCTCGCGCTGGTGGCGCACGGAACAGCCGGACACGTCGCCCGGCAGGTCGCGGCCGCCCGGACGGCCGTCACCCACCTCGTCACCGTCGGGACTCCGCACGGCGGGGCCTCGACGGCGTGGACGGAGGACGCGACCGTGGGCGAGGCGCTGCGCCTGTGCCAGTCGCTGCGCCGCCTCGCCACCGAGCCGGATGGCGACCTGCCGTACGCCGACCAAGTGCTGCACGTGCTCGGGCTGGTCGCCGACGGCGCACCGCCTTCGGCCAGCGGCTCGCTCGACCGGCCCGGTGTCCCGACCCCCGACTTGGCACCGGCGGGACCGCTCGGCGCCGCTCGGGCCGGACTCACCACCGTAGCCGTGGCTGGCGAGCTGTCGGCCGACAGCGTGGACCTGGCGCTCGCCGAGCTCGTCGCCGCCGCCGTCCGCGGCTGCCCGACCGGCGTCCCCGGCGTCGACGTCCCGATCGACGACGACCCCCAGCTCGCGGTCGGCGTGGCCGTCGACGCCGTGCTGCCGACCGGGGGCCCCGGGCTGGTCCGGGTCGGCGCCTCGCTGCGGCTCGACGCGAGCCGGGTGGCCGTCGATCTCAGCGAGGGCGAGGAGCCGGCGCTCGCCGTGTCCGGGCCCCGGCTCGGCATCACGGTGATGATGGACCGGAATCAGGGCTGGCTGGCCGGTGGACCCGGCACGCCCGGCCGTCTCCCAGGTGACCCCCGGGTACGGGCCGCGGAGATCGGCATCGGCATCGACCTGCTCACCGGCGACACCGACGTGGAGATCGACCTGATCGACGCCGCGGTCCACGGCATCGACCGGCCCCTGTGGCGACTGGCGCTGCCCGACACCACCGGAGGACGCACGCTGCGCCCAGAGGAGCGCACGCTGCTCGGGATCCTGGCCTCCGGCATCGGCACGCTCCCCTCATCGGGACCGCTCCGGGGCCTCGCCGACATCGTGGTCGCTCTGGGCCTGGGCCGCCGTACCGCCGGAGCGCTCGAGCTGCTCGTCGACCCGATCGAGTCCCTGCTCGTCGATGCGAGGGCGGCACTCGCGCCGGCCCTGTCGTCGACCGCAGCCCGGCGGGCCGTCGCCGCAGGCCTCGCGGAGCTCGTCGGGGGCACGGTCACTGGCGACGCCGTGTCGGCGACCACCGGGCCGGTGTCCCTGACGACGGATCTCGTGACCGGCCTGTCGCTCACGCTCGAGACGGCCGGGACCGGGCTGCCGCTCGATGGGTGGCATCGCACTCGACCTGTCGATCACCGCGTCCTCGGGTGCCGTCGGCGCCTCCATCGAGGTGCTGGGCGGCGACGGCCCGATCGGTCGCCCCGGCGTGCGGCTCATGATCGACCCCCACGCGTCGACGCCGGTCGACCTCCACCTCGTCCGCCGCGGCGGCGGTGGCCGGCTCCCCGTGTCGGTCGAGGTGTTCCCGACCCTCGACCTGTCTGGCCTGACCACGCTGGCGACGACGGTCGTCCCGGCCGAGATCCTGCGGATCGCCCTCTCCGCAGCCCGCGACGAGGAGCCGCTCCTCGGCCCGTTCCTCGACGCCCTCGGCCTCGGCCCCGTCACCGGACCGGTGCGCCTGCCGGCCGGGCTGCTGGCGGACCCCGTCGCCTGGCTCCTCGACGACACCGTTCTCGGTGGCACCGACGGGAGGCCCGACCCGGACCGCCTCCGCGCCCTGCTCACCGGAATCGCCGGCTTCCTCCCCGGCACCCACCCCTCCGGCGGGGTCACCCTCCCGTGGGGACTCGAGCTGACCGTCAGCGCGGCCGGAGGGGACGTCCGGCTGCAGCTGGCCTGGCCGACCCCGATCACGGCCGGCCCGGTGCGCTTCTCTGGAGCGGTCGGCCTGGCCCCGACGGCGGGCGGCGGCCCCCTTCGACCGTCGGTCTCCAGCACCGTCGACTTCCTCGACCCCACGTCGGGCTCGGTGCTCGGCGGGCTGGACACCTCGCTGGGCTCAACAACCGACGTCGGCGTCCGTGTCGGGGCCGGTCCGACCATCGCGCTCCTTCCCACGCCCGGCAACTTCGGCGCCCTCGCCGGCGCCGGTGCGGCAATGGCTCTGCGCTACACGCTCGACGCCGTCACCACCATCCAGGCCGGATCGGTGCAGATCGGCCAGTTCGTCGGTCGGATCGGGGACGCCCTCGGCCTGCGCACGACGACCTTCCCCGCCGGTCGGTTCGACGAGGCGGCACTGCGCGCCTTCGCTGACGACCCGGTGGCCGGCCTCGCCGGAGCCGCCTCCGGTCTGGCCGCGGCCCTGGGCGACCTCGTCGACCCGTTCCTGCCGGGCACGGTCGCCACCGTGGGGACGGTCACGACGATCGACCTCATCCCCGGCCCGTCGACCCCGACCCTGACGGTCACCGTCGACGTGGGCGGCACCACGCCGGTCGTGACGCTCACCGCCGAGGGCGTGGAGCCGATCTCCGGGCTGGCCGTCGGCGGGTCGGTCACGGTCGGGACCACCCTGCGGGCGCTGAGCATCGACGTCGAGGTGACCGAGACCACCCTGCTCGCGGCCGGCCCGGTGCCGATGCTGCCGTTCGCCTCGTTCGCCATCGGCGCCGACACCTCGACACCGGACGGCCGGTTCGACACCGGCCTGTGGTTCGAGCCCCGGTCCGCCGGCGACCGCGACGGCCTCGTCGTGGTCGCCCCGGTCGGCGACTCGGTCACCGTGCGGTGCCGCCAGGTCCGGGGTGCGGGCACGACGGACATCGCGGACCCAGCCCGCTGCGCACTGGACCTCATGGCGACGTACCTCCTGCCGCTGGCGATGCACCTCGTCCTGTCCGTGGACGAGGTGAAGACCCTCCTCGACATGTCGATCGGCGGCGGCCCGACCGTGGGGTCGCTCGTCGCCCGCGCCCCCGCCGACGAGGCCGAGGCGCTGCTCGTCCACGAGACCGGCCCCAGCCGCTACCGGCTGGCCCGCAACCTCATCGACCCCGACGACCTGGAGGGACTCGGGCTGCGGGCGCTCCGGACGTTCTTCCACGCCCTCGGCCGGCTCAGCATCGGCTTCGAGATCCCCGGCCTGTCCCCGGTCACGGTCGCGGTGGCATCCCCCGGCTCGGGCGACGACCGCCTGGGCCTGCGGATCACCGTGCCCGACGACAAGGAGCTCGTCCTCCTCGACGGCGAGGTCGCGCTCACGCTCGAGGTCGACGACACGTGGATCTACGAGGTCGACGGCCAGCCCGAGGTGCCCGACACCGGCGGCATCGAGCTGTTCATGTTCCACGAGGTCTCCGGGCGGATCGAGGTGGATCCGCTCTTCCGGATCCGAGGCCTCGGCCTGCGCATCGGTGGGTCGGGCAACGACAAGCTCCTCGACTCGGTGGTCACGATCGGCGCCGTCGGGCTGCACGGCCTCTTCGAGATCGATGCCCGGCCCGGAGGACGCACCCGGGGTGGCGGGCAGATCAAGCTCGAGCGGTTCGCCCTGCCGCTCGGGACCCAGGGGGACGGGTCGAACCCCATCGCGTCGGGGCTGCTGTCGGGCGACGACTCCGGCGACGCCGAGCAGCTCGCCCCCGCGTTCAGCCCGAGCTTCGGGATCGTCGGCGAGGACTCCGAGGTGACCGTCGTGTTCCGGGCCGGCGACGGTGACGGGCCGTGGTGGCTGCCCATCCAGCGCGGCTTCGGCCCGCTCTACGTCGACCAGGTCGGCATCGACCGCACGATGGCCGACACCGGCGCCGGGCGCGAGCTGGTCGACATCTCGTTCCTCCTCGACGGAGGCGCCTCGCTCGCCGGGCTCACCGTGCAGGTCGACGACCTGTCGTTGACCATCCCGTGGCAGACGGCCAGCCGGCTCTCGACGTGGAAGGTCGACCTGGCCGGGATGGCCGTCGGCTACCAGGGTGGGGGGGTCACCGTCGCCGGCGGGTTCTCGAGGTTCCCGGTGTCCGGTTCCGTCGAGTACCGGGGCCTGGCCACCGTGCGGTTCAGCGTCTACGGAGCCACCGCCATCGGCGCCTACGGAGAGTTCCCCGACGGATCGGGGGGGACCTACCCGTCGTTCTTCCTCTTCGCAGCCGTCAACGCTCCCATCGGGGGTCCGCCCCAGTTCTTCGTCACCGGGCTCGGCGGCGGCATGGGCATCAACCGTCGCGTCCTCCCGCCGGCCAGCATCACGGACGTCCCGACCTATCCGCTGGTCGAGGCCCTCGACTCGGGCAGCGACATCGCCTCGGACCCGATGGGTGCCCTCCAGCGGATGGGCGCCTTCTTCCCGCCCGAGCGGGGCTCACTGTGGTTCGCCGCCGGGCTCGAGTTCACCAGCTTCGCGCTCGTCCGCTCCACGGCCGTCCTCACCGTCGAGGTGGGCGGCGGCCTCGAGATCAACCTGCTCGGCATCTCCCGGATGACCCTCCCCTCCCCCGCGACGCCGATGGTGCAGGTCGAGCTGGCCCTCCAGGCCCGCTTCTCGACCAGGGAAGGTGTCTTCTCGATCCTGGCGCAGCTCACCGACAACTCGTGGGTCATCAACGAGCAGTGCCGACTCACCGGCGGGTTCGCCTTCGTGACCTGGTTCAAGGGCTCCAACGCCGGCCAGTTCGTGCTCACCCTCGGCGGCTACCACCCCCGGTTCGACAAGCCGTCGGCGTTCCCTGACGTGCCCCGCCTCGGCTTCGCGTGGGAGCCGGGTGGCGGTGTGGTGATCAAGGGCGGCTGCTACTTCGCGCTGACGTCATCGGCGGTGATGGCCGGCGGTCAGCTCGAGGTCGCCTACCGCAGTGGCATCGTGTGGGCCCGGCTCGCCCTCGGCGCCCACTTCCTCATCAGCTGGGACCCGTTCCACTACGACATCGAGGTGTTCGTCGAGATCTCGGCCGGCGTCAAGTTCCGGGTCTGCTTCTTCGTGTGCGGCACGGTCAAGCTCAGCTTCTCCTTCGGGGTACGCGTCCACATCCTCGGCCCCAAGCTGAGGGGCACGGCCACCCTCGACCTCGACGTCATCACGGTGACGGTCCGGTTCGGACCGAGCGGTGACACCAACCAGTGCCGGTTCATCGACTGGAACGCCTTCGCCGACAAGTACGTGCTCGCGCCGCCCGAGACACCCGGTGCCGCAGCGACCCGTCACGTGACGTCGGCGTCGATCGCCCGAGGTCAGCTCGCGTCGGAGTCGGGCTCCGACCCCGACGACGCCCCCGACGGGTCGGCGTCCAGACCGTGGCAGGTCGAGCCGGAGTTCGGCTTCACGGTCCAGACCCGGGCGGCGACCAACGTCGTCGACGTGCCCGGCACCACCGTGCCCTCGGCCATCGCCATGCAGCGACTCGACCTGGGCCCGATGGGCGCGTTCGGCGTGGACTCCACGCTGCGGGTCCGCGTGCGGCGGGGCACGGCGAGCGGGGCCGACCGGACCGG
This sequence comes from uncultured Actinomycetota bacterium, assembly GCA_963730165.1. Taxonomy (GTDB): domain Bacteria; phylum Actinomycetota; class Actinomycetes; order Actinomycetales; family Dermatophilaceae; genus DASSQJ01. The sequence goes on along the minus strand of CAVSQS010000003.1, from coordinate 54,315 downwards.
CCGCCTCGACGCCGAGGTCATGACGGGCCAGGTCCCCGAGGCGATGTGGCGGATCATCCGCTGCGACAAGGCCCAGCCGTCGGCCAACGTGCTCCCGAGCGTCATCGGCGTCGCGTTCGACGCCCCGGCCACCGCGGTCGGCCCGTCGATCGCGGTCGAGATCGAGAAGGTCGACGAGGGCACGGTCGTCCATCCCCTCCCCCTGACCGCCGAGCACACCGCGAGCCTGAGCCGTGGCCTGTACGGCCGCCTGCGCGATGCGGCGATCGGGTTCGTCGGGGCGGTCACGGGAGAGCGGATCACCGTCGCGGCGGGTCTGCTCACCGAGGGCGAGGCACACGCGAAGGAGGCTGTGGTGGCGTCCACGCTCCTCGCCGACCGGGCGGCACCGCCCCGGATCGGGTCGCTGTCCGACGGGCTCGCGGACCGCTCCCGCTCCCGCGTCGTCGCCACGGAGGTCATCGTCGAGCCGCCGACCCTCACCGTGGACCACACCCGGCGCCCGCCCCGGCTCGACGCCGTCCTCACCCTCGGCGACGGCCGTGCCACTGACGTCCTCGGACGGACGTCGGTCGGCGCCGCCCGAACCGCCCGCGTGCCCGCCCCCACCGTGGCCGCCGTGCAGCAGGGCAGCGGGGCAGCCCTCGGCGCCCGGCTGCTCGCCACGACGGGTGAGGTCCGAGGAGCGGCCTCGACCGTGGTCGCGGTCGGCACGGCGCCGGGGGCCGCAGCGGCCGCCCCGGTGCGCGAGCGCCGCCGGCGTCCCGGACTCGACCGGGGCCTGCGGTCCACCGCCGCGACGGTCGAACGCGCTCTCGTCGGATCCGGCCACCCGGTCCCGCCCGGCGACGTCCTCGTCGTCGGTGTCGACCCCGGGCAGCTCACCGGCGGAACCGACACCGTCCACGTGAGCCGGGGGACGCCTGTCCGGGTGGTCGCCCTCGACGAGGGTGACGTCATCGTCGCGGACCGCACGGTCACCGACGGCTCGGTCGAGATCCCGGTCCGGGCCACCCGGCTCGTGCTCACGCCGGCCGGCGCCGGGACGGACAGCGGCTGGCTCGCGGCCACCCAGGTGGTCCAGCTCTCGTCCGGGGCGTGGCTGACCCCCGGGGCCGTGGTGCGGGCCGGCGCGCCGCCCACCCGCCGTCGGGCCGGCGTGGTCGACGCGGCCGTCGTCCGGGCGGCCGACTCGCTCGGCCGGAGCCGGGTCGCCGACACTGTCCTCGCGCCGGGCACCACGGCGGTCGCCGTCGTCCTCGACGGCGTCGCCGAGGGCATTCCGCCCGAGTTCGCCGTCCGGGGCGCTCGCACGCCGATGCGCGGACGGCGCCCGCTCGGGCCGACCGTCGTCCGGACCCCGGACCACACCGTCATGGTCGTGCCGCTCGAGCCCGAGGGCGAGATGCGGCCGGAGATCCGCGTCGGCGTCGGCACCGACCAGCAGCTCGTGGGTGTCGTCGGCACCACACGATCCGCCGAGGAGCTGGCAGCGCGGGTCGTCGCCGGCGGCCTGGCGGCGATCGACCCCGGGCCGCTCACCGCCCGTTCGGGCGCGTCGACCCGCGTGCGTTGGGAGGCGGCCGACCGTGGCTGACAAGACGATGAAGCTGTGGCCCCGGTTCACGCCGCGGCTCGGTCCCGACCACTACGTGCTGCAGGTCGACCAGGAGGTGGAGGACGACCCGACGTCGAGCTCGTCGGACACCAGCCTCCCGCCGCCCCCCGCCATCGGGTCGCTCCCGTCTCGCGACTTCCACCTCGACGTCACCGGGCCCCGGTTCGCCATGCCCGGGACCGAGGTGTTCGGCGTGTTCCCGCCCCCCAACTCGTCCGGCCCGTTCGCGGCCCGCCTCGCGCAGATCGTGCTCAAGCGGCGGACCCTGCCGTGGGAGCGGTCCGGCGGGTCCGCGTCGCCATGGCTCGCGCTCGTCGTGCTCGCCGAGGCCGAGGCCACGTTCCTGTCGAACGTCGACGCCCCCCTCGCGTACACCACCGGCAAGGCCCCCTCCAGCCTGCCCCCGGGCGCCGTCGCCGACTGCATCGAGGTCAACCAGACCGTGATCGACCGGGCCTTTCCGTCACTCGAGGAGCTCGAGGTGCTCGCCCACGTTCGCGAGGTGGACACCAGCGCCAGCGAGTACGCCGACGAGGACGGCTTCGTCGCGGTCGTGCTCTCCAACCGGCTGCCTCTTCCGGGCACGAAGTACGGCGCCTACCTCGTCTCGCTCGAGGGCCAGTCAGACGCTCTTCCCGAGGCCGGCGACGTCGCCCCCGTGGTCGACCTCCCGTTCGTGTGGGCCGACCTGTTCGACTCGCCTGCCGAGGTGCCCCGGCTCGTGTTCGCCGGCCGGGCCGGTCCGACCCGGGTCGGCGACCTCATCGAGACCGGCGCCGGGGCGGCCCGGGTGGTCGCGGGCGTCGACTCCGGCGACGCCCGACCGGTCACCCTCGACTCGGCCGGCACGGTGCTCGGCTCGGCCCCCGTCACCGAGGCGGCCGGCGGCAACTCGGCCACCGTCGGGCTCTCGCAGGGCTTCGTGCGCCACGACGTCGACCTGCGCGCCATCGAGCACCTGCTCGGGTTGGCCACCGCGGCACCGAAGTTCCGCTTCCCGGTCCTCGCCCACTGGAGCTTCGAGTGCTCCGAGGAGTCGGGCGACTTCCGGGGCTACATGGTCAACCTCGACGTCGGCCTGATGGGAACCTCGACCACCGACCCCGCAGACAAGCGGGCACCGGTCCCCGAGACCACGCCAACCGGCCACGTCGGCCTCGATCACGTGGACCGACGGGGTCGCGCCAGCCGCAGCTGGTACCGCGGCCCGCTCGCTCCGGCCAAGGTCACCCGCGGACCGGGCGAGATCGTGTTCCACGTCGCCGACCAGGCGGCCAAGGCCACCGCGGAGCGACGTCTCGACATCAGCCTGTCGTCGGCGTTCGAGATCGGGCGGCTCCTCGCGATGTCCGACACCCAGTTCCTGCGGTCCCTTCGCGCATGGGCCCGTGAGCGCTTCGCCCTGGCCCGCGACCTCCACGTCCGGACGCCGGTGATCGCCGGCTTCGCCCCGACCCTGGCCGGCCGCCCCTTCCTCGACCGGGAGCTCGTGCTCGCCACGCTGGAGCCCGGCGGGATCGGGGGCGACCCACTCGACGAACTCGGCCCGCTGATCCAGATCCACGAGGCGGCCGCCCTGGTCCAACCCGGCGACGTGGACGTGCTCGCCGCCGGGCTCGGACTCGACCGAGACCTCGTCCGGAACGTCCTCGGCGCCGAGCTCACGACGTCGCCGGTCGACGCGGGGATCGGCGCCCGCCCCGACCACGGCTTCGGCGACGTCCTGGCCGGTCGGGTCGATCTCGGCGATCTCGACGCCGTCCTCGACGACGAGGTCGCGGCGGGTCGGGAGCACGTGACCGAGCTGGGGCGCATCGTCGACGCGACCGATGCCGACGCGCTCCGCGGGCTCATCGAACGGGGGCGGTCATGAAGGTCCACATCAGCGCCGAGCAGGTGCTCCAGAACAGCGTCCTCGGCGCACAGCCAGGCGTCGGCGTCACCCCCACCAGCGACCCGGTCGCCGCCGAGCACGTCATCGACTGGCTCGGGCGGCTGCGGCTGCTGCACGGTGTGCCGTTCGAGTACCTCGTGCCCGACGACGGGCTGCTGCGCCCGGAGACGATCCGGTTCTTCCACCTCGATCGCAACTGGACCGACGCCCTCGTCGACGGCGCGATCGGCGCGGGCACCTACGGCACCCGGGACCGCACCAACGTGGCCGAGGTCCACGAGGCACTCCGAGCCAGGGTCGACGACGCCGAGCGCTCCCAGTGGGTGAGCCCACCGGCCCGAGGCGAGGCGGCGAACGTCACCGGATTCCTGCTCCGGTCGCGGGCGGTGTCCGGCTGGCCTGGCATGCACATCCGGGCGTTCCGCACCGTGCGCGGCACCGAGCACCAGCTCGACGTCATGCGGATGGAGCGCCTGTCGCCCGCGGTCATGCTGGCGATGTTCGCCGACATCCCGGACCGGCTCGAGATCGAGGAGCCTCGGCAGGGCATCCAGTTCGGCGTCCGCAGTCGGCAGCCGGGCGAGCCGACCGGATCGTGGATGCTCGACGTCCGGGACCCCGCGGACGGCGAGAACGCCGGTCGGGTCGTCGCCGTGCCGTTCCGGAAGGGATCGGCCGGGGTGATCCACATGACCGAGCTCCGCCGGCGGCTGGTGGTTGCGGGCGAGGCGCTGGCCGCTCCCGGCTCCACCGAGGGCCTGCTGGGCGCACGGATCGACTCCGCCGAGCTCGCACTCCAGATGCTCCAGTACCCGTACCGGCAGCGCTTCGGCGCAGGGCCGGTGCGGCTCGGCGACGTCATGACCGCGACCTTCGGCGAGGAGCAGCTCTTCCAGTACATGGACCGCCGACCGGGGGAGGGACCGTGAGCAGCTTCTTCATCGAGGGCAGCTCCGAGGTCTTCGACCCGGGCTGGGGGGTGCTCCGTCCCGAGCTGACGCCCGAGATGGTGTCGACGCTGGACCTCCACCTCCCGCGCGAGCCCCGGCTGCTGGTCCCGGTCGACGTGCAGGCGCTGGTCGTCGGCCCGCGAGGTGCGGGCACCCGGGGCGACGTGCGGTCGCGGGCCCTCGACGAGAACCCGGACGAGCGGCTCCCCGACCCGTTCACGGACGCCGAGGGCCTACCCGCCGGCGTACACCTGCACTGGGCGCTGCCCGACGGGCTGACCGCGGCCACGCCGCCCGACCCTGACGATCCCGACGTCGAGGACGGTGACCTGCGGATGCGGCCCCTGCCCAACCGCTGGGTGGTGGTGCGCATCGGCCGGGCCACGGGAACCGCACGGCGACCGGTCCGCGCGTGGGTGGTCGAGAGCGAGCGGGGCGAGTCGTTCGACCTGACCGGCTGGCGCAGCGACCGGCCCCGCACCGGGCGTGCCCTCGACCCGTCGGCGCTGACCGCCGTGGCGGGCGGCGATCTCGGGTGGGCGGCGGTGTACGACAACGTCCGCAACCGGTTCGCCTTCCACGACCCGCTCGACGACGTGACCACCGCAGCCGACCGCCGCGGCCCACACACGTACGTCGTGGCCGGGTGGTACTCCCGTCCCGACCTCGACCCGCTCCACCCCGCCTCGACGCGGTCGGGCCTGCGGACCGCGCTCGACGAGCTCGGCTGGCAGGTCGACGATACGGACTTCGACCGCCTGGCCGCCGGGCTGCGGGGACGGATCGACGACGTCAAGGCCCTGGCCCACGAGGCGATGATCGAGATGGAGGGTATCGGCGAGGTCCCGGCGAGCGCCCGGGACGCCATCCTGGGGATGGGCGACCTCCAGCTTCGCGACGGCGTCACCGTCGTGCGACCGGACCGCCCGACCCGGGCCCGCCAGAGCCTCTACCACGGCACCGTCTACGGCGTTCGAGGCGATGCCGTCGGGCCCGACCCGCGGCCTCGGTCCACCGCAACGGCGATCGCGGTCGGACCGACCAGCACCGACAGCCTCAGCCGGATGGTCGCGTCCGGGTCGAGCGCGGCCGACCGCGAGGACCACGAGCGGCTGCTCGCCGCGTTCGGGCACGGCGTGGTCGAGGAGTACGCCACACCCGACGGGCTCAGCGAGGTCGACACCGCCATCCATCGCGACGGCTTCCGGTCGCGCGACGCCGGCAGCACCACCGAGATCATCCGCACTGCCGACCCCGTCCGGCCCGAGGCGATCCCCAGCGGTGCGACGTCGACCACGCCGAGCGCCGGGGGGTACTCGATCGGCGAGGGTGGGCTCGGACCGGTCGTCCTCGGCTTCGGCGACCGGCGCTTCCCCACGGCGTCGAGTGTCGGCCTCACGGCGGCCCTGTCGGGTGTGGTGACCGACCTCACCCGGGCGACACCGTTCACGACGGTCACCCGCCCGCTGCCGCGCTACCACCTCGCGATCGACCCGGCGCTGACCATCCGGGGGCTGAACCGGTCGCTCCGGCACGGGTACGACGGCCGCTTCGAGGCGGACGAACGACTCGGGTGCCGCGTCTCGGGCCAGTGGAGCACCTGCTTCGGCGGGCTGATCGAGGGCTCCAGACTGGTCGATCCGGTCTCCCACGGAGGCCTCCCCCCCGAGGTGGCGGACCTGGTCCGCGAGGCCGCCCTGCTGGACCCGGGCTACACGTGGCACACCGCCCGACTGGTGCCGCCCCGCAGCGGCATCACCACGCAGCAGGTCGAAGCCAGGATCGAGGCCGAGGTGCTCCTCGACAAGCACCTGCAGGCTCGCACCGGTGACGTCGCCCGACTGCTGTCGAGCTCGCTGCGCGACGGCACGCCGCCGTCACCGGTCGCGGTGACCTACTGGCGTCAGGCGTGGGTACCGCTCTACGTCGAGTGGGACCTCGTCGCCGAGCTCACCGACCGCCCCGGGCGGGCGTGGACGCTCGGCGAGCTCGACCTCGAGCCGGACGAGGAGCTCCCCGAGCTCACCGGGCTGGCCCTGAGAGGCCGCTCGCTGCTCGCGTCGTCGGGAGCGAAGGCGTTCAGCGACGCCATCGACCGATTCCTCGACGAGGAGGAGCGTCTCGACGCGGCCGGCACCGGCGTCCTCAGCGCCTCCGACCAGGAGGCGCTCGACGCCCTGGCCGCCGACGCCCGCTGGGCCGACCTGCTCACCGGCACCCTCGACGGCCTCACGGACCATCTGCTCGGCTTCGACACCGACGTCGAGTACGTCGCCGAGGGCGCGCCGCACAGCGATCCCAAGCCGGCCCGGCTGCCCCAGCTCGTGCGGGCCGGGTTCGTGCGCCTCCAGCGGGTCAGGGTCGTCGACGCCTTCGGACGCACCCTCGACCTGGACGACCGGATCCCACTCACCCAGGTCGCCGATCCCTTCGTCGACCCCCGCGTCGACGACCGAGGGGGCGGCCCGTCGACTCGCGCGGACCAGGCCCCGATCCACCTCGCTCCCCGGCTCACCACCCCGGCCCGGCTGCAGTTCCGGCTCCTCGACGCCTCGAACGAGTCCCGGGAGGCGTTCGTCGACGAGTCGACACCGCTGCTCGACGGCAACCCCGTCGCGGGGTGGCTGCTGCCGGACCACGCCGACGACGCCCTGGAGTTCTTCGACGCCACCGGCGAGCCGGTCGGGCAGCTCTTCCACCGCTCGTACCGCCGGGAGGTGACGTGGGAGTCGGCCCCCGGCCGTGAGGAACCGGCCGGCACCGGTCCGCCGGCGTCACCTCCGGGGGGGCCCACGCTCGGCAGGATCGCAGCCGCCATCGCGGAGCGGGACGCGATCGAGCGGTCACTGCCCGATGACGACCCGGACGAGACCCCGCTGGCCGCCCTGCTCCGGGTGATCGACACGACGACGTGGACCACCGACCCGTTCGGCGCGACCGGGGTGGAGCATCTCTCCGAGCTGATCGGCCGACCCATCGCCGTGGTGCGGGCCCGGGTCGAGCTCGACCTGTACGACGACAGCGACGACTACGGCCTCGAGCCCGCCGAGGTCGCGGCCCGCCGCGCCCGGTTCCGCGAGCAGGCCGACCGGGCGTTCCGGGTCCGCCTCGGATCCCTCACCCGCTTCGACGACGGACTGATCGGGTACTTCGTGGGCGACGACTTCTCGCTGTTCCACCCCGTCGACGTGGCGGTCAGGAGCGCCGCCGCAGAGGGCGGCCCGCACCGTGGGTTCCTCGCCGACGTCGAGTCGGCCCGGGACTTCGCCGGCACGCTCGACCGGCGTCCGATCACCCAGTCCTACGTCACCGACGCCGACCTGCTCGACCTGCGGCCGTCGACAGCGGTCAGGCTGACGCTGCTGATGCAGCCCGGGCTCGGGGTGCATGCCACGTCGGGTCTCGTGCCGCGCAAGCGGCTCGAGCTCAGCCGGGCGTGGATCACCGAGCCGCTGACCCGGATCGTGCCCTCCTTCCGGTTCGGCCCGGTGCTCGTCGACCCCGAGACCATCCGGCTGCCGCGGGTCTCGGCGCTGCCGAGCGCCCAGGGGTGGGCGTCTCGTGACACGCCGACCTCGTGGCGCGACGACCCGATCGTGGCGGCGACTGGCACGGCTCGGCTTCCCGACCGGCCGGCCATCGCCCGGGAGGGGTGGGTGCACGCCCGTATCGCCGAGGAGCCGACGTGACCCGGTCCAGCGTCGAGAGCCCGGGCGTCGAGGAGCGCGGTCCCGGCGCTCCCTACCGGCTGGCCTGGCTCGCCGACAAGCGCGGCGCCGTCCGCGTCGAGGACATGGACCGCCTCGAGGCGGCCGAGGCCCGGCGGCTGGCCGAGTCCGGGCCACGGCCGCTGGCAGCACCCGGCGCCGCGGGAACCCGCAACTGGGTGCCGCTCGGACCGTCCGCGATCGTCACCAATCCCGGCTACGGCACCGTGCTCAGTGGCCGGGTACGCGACCTCGCACCGGGACCGGGGGGCACCCGGGGGTACGCGGCCACGGCCGACGGCGGAGTGTGGCGGTTCACGCGCGACGCCGGCGTCCCCGGGTTCGAGCGATGGGAGCCACTCGGCGACTTCACGCAGTCGGCCGCGCCCCTCACGGACGCCAACGCGCTCGCGTGCGGGGCGATGCAGGTGACCTTCGGTGCGGCGGCCGACGGGTCCCAGGACGTGATCCTGGTCGGCACGGGCGAGCCGATCCCCGAGCTCCGGCCGACCCCGGAGGTCACCCAGACCGCCCCCGCGTTCAACGGAATCGGGATCAGGGTCTCCGCCGACGGCGGCCTCACCTGGCAGGTCGAGGCCGCTGCCCAGCTCGCGGGTCAGGCGGTGTACCGGCTGCTCGCCGACCCGGCGACGGCCGGCGTCGTCTGGGCCGCGACCACCGCCGGCCTCTTCCGGCGCGACACCGCCGCTGTCGGCTCCGGGGCATGGACCCTCCTGACCCGCACCGGTCTGCCGGCAGCACGGCCTTTCCACTGCACCGACGTCGCGATCGGGACCTTCAACGGCGCCCGTGCCGTGTTCGCCGCCATCTGGCGTCAACGGGTCTACCGACTCACGGACGAGGGCCGCCCCACCGCGGCCTGGGCGGCGATCCCCGGCATGGGCTCGGCCACCTCCCGGGGCCGGATCTGCCTCGCCGTCGCACCGTCCGACCCGGCCGTCCTGTACTCGCTCGACGAGCAGGCCAGGCTGCACCGGATCCACAACAACAGCTTCACCCAGGTCCTCACCACGCCCCGGCGCGCGGCCCTGCTGCCCGGCAGCCAGGGCTACTACGACCTCGACGTGGCCGTGGATCCGACCAACGCCAACACGGTCTGGGTGGTGGGCGACTACGCCAACCGCGGCACCGACGGCCCCTACGACCTGTCCTTGTGGCAGGCCACCCTCACCTTCACCGGTGGACGGTGGCGGTTCGGTGTGGCCAACGCCCACCAGCACGAGCGGCGCAGCCAGAACAGCCCGCTGTGGCGGGGCGGTGGCATCCACGCCGACGGCCACCGGATCCGGCACGGCCTCACCGCCGCTCGAACCGCGGATGCCAACCGGGTGTGGGTCGGCTGCGACGGCGGGGTGTGGGAGTCGACCGACGGTGGCGCCACCTTCGCCAACCTCAACACGGGTCTGGCCACCCTCCAGATCAGCTACTTCGACCACCATCCGACGAACCCCCACGAGGTGTTCTCCGGCTTCCAGGACAACTCGCTGGCCTACAGCCATGGCGAGGCTGCGTTCCGGCAGGCCTTCCCGTCGGGGGACGGCGGCGGGGTGGCGATCAACCCGGCCAACCCGCAGCAGTTGATCGGTCAGGGGTTCCAGGACAACGCCTGGCGCTCGACCAGCGGCCCCTTCGGGCCATGGCGCTACACCACGAACGCGATCCCCAGCGGCGAGCCGCCCTTCTACGCCGCGATCACGTCGTCGCCGCCGGCGCCCGCCGCCGGCCCGATGGCCGGCATCCCCCCCACCGTGGTGTACCCCTCGCACCGGCTCTGGGTGAGTCGCAACTTCGGGCGCACGTGGTTCTCGATGACGGCCTCGGGCGTGAACGGTCGACACGTGCGGTCGGTGGCCTTCGCCGCGTTCAACCGGTTCTACGTCGTCGACGACCGCCGGTTGTTCCGCTACGACGGGACCGTCACGGGTACCGCTCCCAACCACCGGCTGCGCTGGACCCGCACCCGACTGCGCCCCGACGCGCCGCGGGCCCCCCGCGTGGCGCCGAACCCCAGACCGCCGCGACGCGTGATCACCGACCTCGCGGTCGTTCCCGGTGCCACAGCGGCCCTCGACGAAGTCTTCGTGACCCTCGGCGGAGCGGGGCCCGCTCCCGATCCGGTGCAGCGCTACGCGGGTGGGGCATGGAGCAACGCCGGGCTTGCCGCCCGGGGCTTCACCAACGCCTGCACCGCCGTGGTGGCCGACCCGTCGACCGGCAACGACCTGTACGTCGGGACCGACACTGGCGTCTGGCACGGCGTCCGACCGGCCGCGGGCCAGCCGTTCGTGTGGAACCTGTTCAGCCCCGGGCTCCCGGAGTCCACCGTGCTCGAGCTCAAGATGCACCAGCCGTCCCGCCTGCTCCGGGCCGGCCTGCACGGACGTGGGCTCTGGGAGGTGGACCTGGGTGCCGTGGACCCCGACCCAGGGATCTACCTGCGGGCCAGCGGCGCGGACGACGGACGGCGCCGGGCCAACACCGTCCAGGGCGTCGTGCCCGCAGCGAACCGTGACCCGGTACGGGCCTTCGACAGCAGCCCCGACGTCAGGCTGCGCCGGTCGCTGTGGACCCGCGACCCGGGCCCGGCCTACGTGACTCCGGCCCTGCGACTGCGGACCCCCCGGATGCCGGCCGGTGGGCTGTCGACGGCGGCCATCATCACCCGCTGGCAGAGCTTCGTCGCCCGTCGCGGCGTCACGATCGCCGTCAACGGCACCTACGACCGCCAGAGCCGGGACGCCTGCCGCGAGGTTCAGCGGCGCCTCGGGCTGCTCGCCGACGGCACGGTGGGTCCGGTCACCTGGGCCGCGACCGTCACCGACCCGGCGCTGCCGGCAACCCTCGACCACCGCCGCTTCGTCGCCGACGTGCAGGAGGACGTCGACCAGGCCACGGGCACGCTCCTCGCCGACGCGACCGGTACGAACGAGGTGTTCGTCCAGGTCTCGATGCGGGGGGTGCACAACCCCCAGGCGGTGGGCGAGGTGTCCGGGATCCTCCTGGTCGCGGACGCCGCCGCTCCTCCCCAGCTGCCGGCTGACTGGGCGACGCGGGTCGACAATCGCGACGCCACCGGGTGGTTGGGCTCCCCACCCCCGGCCGTCTGGCGGTTCGCCGTCACGCCGGTCCCGTACGCCACGAACCCGCTGCCCATGACCGGCCGGGAGCCGGCGGTCCTGCGCTGGACCGTGGACTTCCAGGCGCTCGGCTTCAACGCCGGGGACGAGGTGCTGCTGTTCACCGCGGTCACTGCCGCTGACCAGCGGCTCGGGTCACCGCCGCGCAGCGTCGACCAGGTCGTGGCGTCCGTTCCCGGGGCGGCCTGCCGGCGCGTCCGCCTGGTCGCTCCGGTCAACATCCCATGAGCGTGGTTCTCGGCCCGCCGGTCCCCTCCGGCACGGGAGGCGGGGGCCACGCACGATCACCGTCCGGGGGTGGGTAGTGGCCAGACCAGAGCCTCGCCGACGTGAGGAGGCCACCCGAAACGAACCGGTGGCCCCCGTGGACGCCACGACCCCCGGCGCGGTGGAGGTGCCCGACCTCGACGCCCTCGAGTCCCGGAAGTCGCCCGAGCGGAAGGCGTCCGGACCCGGAGCCCGACTCCGCGCCGCCGACCGACCGCCCGACGCCGGGCCGGCCCCGACCGACCCCGAGCCGGAACCGACCTAGCGATGGTGCGGATCCTCGACACGGTCACCCTCGGTGATGCGGCAACCGGCACACAGACCGCGACGGTGAACGAGCCCTGCTTCGCCACGTCCGGCCGCCGGATCGTCGTCGTCGGCAACTTCTTCGCGACCCGCACGACCGATGGCGGGGCGACATGGCGCTTCGAGGACCCGCTCACGGCGTTCGCGCCGGCAGGCAACGGTGCCTGCACGGACCAGCTGGTGCTCTACGTCCCGCGGCGCCGGCGGTGGGTGTGGCTCCTCCAGTACGGCCCGGTCGCGGGCAGCAACATCTTCCGACTGGCAACGAGCCGCACCGCCGCCCCGGGCACGTGGACCACATGGGACCTCGCGCCCGCCGACCTGGACCCGGCCCTCGGCGACCTGTGGTTCGACTACCCGCACCTCGGGGCCACCGACGGACACCTGTGGGTCTCGTTCAACCTGTTCACCGCCGCGGGCACCTGGGCCCGGGCAGCCGTCATGCGCTTTCCGCTCGACGACCTCGCGGTGCTGGGGCCGCTGAGGCGCTCGGCCTGGACCACGACCGAGACCGGCTCCCTCCGATTCGTCGAGGGCGCCGGCGACGAGATGCTCTTCGCCGGCCACCGGCGCGACAACACCGCCGTTCTCCTCCACTCGTGGCCCGACACCGACACGACGGTGTCGTCGTGGACTCTGCCGGTTCGCCCGTGGAACGACCGCGGCTACGAGTCGACCTTGCCGGACGGCGGCAGCTGGCTGCAGCGCCTCGACGGGCGGATCACCGGCGCCTGGCGGTCCCGGGGGACACTCGGCGTCGCCTGGACGGCCGCCGACGAGCCCGGGCGCCCGCATCCCTTCGTGCGGGTCGCACGCTTCGACGAGGGCACGCTCGACCTCGTCGACGAACCCGACCTGTCCAGCGACCACGGCGCGTACGCCTACCCCGCGCTGGCGGCGAACCGGCGAGGTGACGTCGGCCTGGCCGCCTTCTTCGGCGGCCCCCATCACCCGGCCCACGTGGTCGGGACGCTCGACGAGGCGGACGCGTCGCCGTCATGGTCGGTCGTCGAGGTCGCCCGCTCGACCCATCCCCCGACGCAGGGCCGTTGGGGAGACCACCTGACCTGCCGGCCTCATCCGACACGACGCATGTCGTGGCTGGCAACCGGGTTCACCCTCCAGGGAGGGAGTGACCGCCGGAACGTCGAGCCGACCCTCACCGAGTTCAGAGCCTGAGCGCCAGTGCGCGACCCGCGGTCGGGCGGCCGGGGGGCGACGTCCGACACCGCCGGCGTCGCCGCACGATCTCAGGTGGGGTCGAGTCGGGCGCGCACCCACTCGACACGGGCCGCTACGCCGAGGGCGGCCGTGACCGCGGCGAGCAGGCCGACCAGCGTCCACTCCAACAACCCGCTCCCGGAGTCGGGATCGACACCGAACACGATCTCGATCCAGTCCGGCAGCAGCAGTGTCAACACCAGCAGGGACGTCGTGACTAGGGCTGACCCGGCCTCGACCCAGAAACGGCGACGTACGGTGGCGATGACGACCTCCCCCGACAGCGGTGAGCAGCACTGGCTCCCTTGATACTCCCCACCGGCAACGCTGACAAGACTCCTGGAGGTGACGGGGACCGGGTGTCCGCGAGGAGGGCCACCGAGGCCCTCAGGTCGCCAACCACTCCTCGGCGAGGATGGCGTACCCGACCGAGTCCAGCCACCGGCCGGACCGGTGCAGCGAGTCGCGGACGGCGTGCAGCTCCCGGCGCATGCCGACCCGCTCCATGAGGCGCCACGAGGTCTCGTTGTCGAGGAAGCAGTTCGCCGTGACCCGGCGCAGCCCGAGGTCCTGGAAGCAGTGACGGAGGAGCTCGCGCACGGCCTCGGTGGCGTAGCCGTGGCCGGTGTGGGCCGGGTCGAGCACCCAGCCGAGCTCGGCCTGGGTGTCGCGGGCCCGGCCCTCGACCTCGGCCTGCGCCCAGGCGTCGTCGCGGCGTAGCATGAAGTCGCCGATCACCGGCCCAGCGGGGTCGTCGCCGCGGGCGATGACGACCGTACTCGCGAGGCGGTCCGCCCGCGTGAACAGCTCGCGGTACGCGCGGCGGTCGGCAGGAGCGCCGGTGAGCCACTCGTTGACCGAGTCGAGCCGGCGGTACTCCCAGGTCGGGTCGGCGTCGGCCGGGGTGGCCGGCCTGAGGGTGAGACGCACCGTGCGCAGCGGGCGCGCCAGCGCCGGTCGGAGGGTCGGTTCCGGGGCCCGGAAGGTCCGGAGCTCGGTGAGCACGACGCCGGTGTCGCACAGGCGGGCGAGGATGCCGTGGAGCTGCGCCGGGTCGGCGACGGTGACGGTCACGGTGGTGGTGCCGTCGTCGTGGCGGGCCAGGTCGACCTCGTCGAGCCACGCCGCCCAGTGGTCGTCGAGGTGTCCCTGCACGGCGATGGCGTAGGTCGTGGCCACGGTGTCCATCAGAGCACGTCGGCGTGCGGGAGCCCCGGGGTTCCGACGGCGCGGCGGCCGCGCGGACGGCGAGGGGAGCGACGCAGTACCGACTCGGCGACCGCCGGGTTGACCACGAAGCCGGCGCCCTTCGCGAGCCCCGTCGTCACCGACCGGCGAGAGCAGCCACCCGCTCGACGTCCTCGGGCCTCTCGAGGTCGGGAAGCGCCAGGAAGACCTGGCTCACCCCGGCGTCGAGGAGCCGGTCGTGGCGCTCCCGGTGCGACTGCACCTCACCGGCATGGTGACGGGCGGCGTACACGGAGGCCTTGGTCCGGCCCCGATGTCGCTCGACCCGCGACCACGTGTCGTCGCGGTCCGTCCCGACGACCGCGACGTCGAGGACCGTGACGTCCACCTCCTCGGGCGACCGGCCGACGTCGAGGCAGTGCCGACGCAGCACCGCGGTCTTGCGCTCCACCGTCTCGAGGTCGGCCCGGACGTTGCACGCGTCTCCCCACCGTGCGATCCGGAGTCCGACGCGTTGCGAGCCGTGGTGGGCAGCGGCACCGGCGACCTCGACGCCTCGGACGACGCCTTCCGGCTCCTCGACCAGTGCGGCGATCGGCCGCAACACGATGTATTCATCGTCCGTGTGCCGAGCCACAGTGGACGACCGCTCATCAGCGTGACGCGCTACCGGATCTGCCGCGATGAGGTAGGTCGTCTCGCGGCGCAATGACGCAGGTGCCGGCGAAGCCTGCCGGGCGTCAGTGAATGTCGGCCTCGGGGTCAGCCAGTCAGCTCGGCGAGCACTTCATGCATCCGGCCCTCAGGTTCCGTTCCGGATGGCAGCACTTCCGAATGGATGCGCCTAGCGAGCGGCCCGTGGAGGCGGTAGGCCTTGATCTTCCACGGTCGGTTCTCGGCGGCTCCATCGATGACGGCGCTGAGCACTACCGAGAGGACGAGACTGGCGACGAAGTCGACGATAAGCCCCACGGGGTTCAGATCACCTCCGCCGCCGGCGACCGCGCTACTTCCTGGGCGCATCGCCACTCCGCGCCGGGCGGCGAGCACCTCGATTGTCCTGCCGTCCGGACCGGCCCACCGCAGGCGCCGGTGCAACTCGTCGGGTGCCTCGATCACGGGGCGTTCTTCGGCCGTGCGCCCGGACTGTTGGCTGTCGTCCCCGTCAGAGTTCGCCATCATGGGCCAGCAGCGTCCTGGCGTGTTCGCCAAACGATCGATCGACCACAGTGCGAAGCCGACCTCGCCACCATGATCGAAGTATGTCTTGCCTCGCCTCCGCGCGAACATGGTTCGTGCCGAGTCGACAGGTGGCGGAGAGACGCGGAGAGAGACTGGTCACCGCACCCGGCCGGGAGCCTCGGCCTCTTGGGTGAAAGCCAGGTCGGCCCGGTCACGGCGGCGGACGTGGTCGCGGACCGATCGCGTCATGAGCGGCAGCGCCTGCCCGAAGAACAGGGCACTCAGCGCGGCCGCATGTACCGGCCCACCGGGGTGGGCCAACAGCAGCAAGGCATAGATGATCC
Organism: uncultured Actinomycetota bacterium; assembly: GCA_963730165.1. Lineage (GTDB taxonomy): Bacteria > Actinomycetota > Actinomycetes > Actinomycetales > Dermatophilaceae > DASSQJ01. The sequence goes on along the minus strand of CAVSQS010000003.1, from coordinate 38,480 downwards.
CGCCGAGTGACGAGCTGAAGACGACGAACGCCCTAGCCAATCGGCTCCGCCGCCACACGACCAGCCACAGCATCAGCACCCCGACCAAGAGCCAGAAAACCCTCGGCCCGTTGCTACCGCCGAAGTCCGTCAACGCGACCTGGCCCGCGAGGCTGACCCCGGAGACCACGGCGCACGTCGCTACAGGATGCTCAGCCGGCCATCCCCTCGAGAAATGCTCATCCGCCCCGCCCATGCCCGCAACCTACTCTCGAAGCTCTCTGGCAGGAAACTTCGCGAATACGCGGCGATGTGGGGCACATCGCTGCGCGCGGCTCCCGACGTTCCGCTGCCGTCCAGACCGGGGACCTTTAGCCTTCGCCCATGGACGTTGGGGTCAGCTTCTATATCAACTGGCTCAGCGTGCCGTTCTTCTTCGTCCCGGCGTTGGCCATCGCGCTCTACGGTGCGCACGTGTCCGGCGGCTTCATGCGGCCGTGGATCAGCCTGAAGCCCGTGTGGTGGTTCCTGCTGTTGTTCCTGGTGCCTCCGCTCGGCTACCTCCTGCTCGCCGTGAACCTGTTCGCCCACAGGGGCACACCGGGCGCCATCACTGGGCGAACCGCGGCCGAGTAAGCATCCACACGCGTGTCGTAGACCCGGGTCGTCAGGCGGCGGAAAGGGCTACACCTAGGATTGTCCGAGGGTGGACCGTGGCGGGTTGAGATGATGTTCGGCCTAGCCCTGGCGACCGAGGCCGGCGGCGAGGGCACGGTCTCGATCGGGCTGTGGGTCAGGCCGCAGGTGCCTGTGGGGCCGCTACGGGAAGTACTTGAGTCTCGAGTTGGCTCGACACCCCTGAGGTCTGGCCTGTCACTGCCGTGACCCGCCTGGAGTTTGCACTTGTCGGCGGGGGCTGATCTTGAGGCTTGGCGTGGCCGGGCCGCCCACTTCGGGCCGGTCGGCGCCGACACCCTCCTCCAGCGGGGTTGAGTTTCACCTCGTGCTGCCGGACGGGGGAGTGCAGTGCGGTCACGCCACGGGTGATGTCCGGCCGTTCCAGGGACGGTGCCGGGTGGGTGATCAGCCTTCGGCGGATCGAGAGGTCCACCGTTGCAGCCACACCACGACGGGGAAGGCGATCAGCACCAGCACCGCGACGGGGAGGAACCCGCGGGCATAGCCGGTGGTGCCTCCGACGGCTCCGGTGACGACCCCGATCACGGGTGGGATCACGAAACCGCCGAGTGCGCCCAGCCCCCCGATCCACCCGGAGGCGCCGCCGACGGCGTCCGGGACGTAGCGCGGGAGGAGCTTGAAGACGATGGCGTTCTGCAGGCCCATGCCCAGGGCCACGGCGATGGAGGAGACCAGGGACAGCGAGAACGTCTGCGAGAAGGACAGTCCGAGGATGCCGACCAGCATCAGCAGGAAGTTCCCGTGCAGGGCGTACTTGATCGAGATCCGGTCCGACAGCAGCCCGCCCGGGACCCGGATGAGCGCTGACAGCAGAGAGAAGGTCGCGGTGAGCATCCCGGCCTCCCGCAGCGTCGAGCCGTACATCCCGTGCCAGTAGGTCGGTAGCCACGAGGTGAAGGCGAGGAACCCACCGAAGGAGAGGAAGTAGAAGAAGACCAGGACCCAGGTGGCAGGGATGGTGGCAGCGTGCTTGAGCCCCTCGACGGCGGACCCACTGGGCCGGCGCTCACCGCCACCGAGCGGGAGCAGCTCCTCGGCGGGGAGGTCGATCCCGTGCCTGCGGAGCTGGAACCACGGGGCGTCCTTGACGAAGACGGCGTACGCGATGGTGATGAGGAGTAGGACGGCGAACCAGATGCTGTAGGCGCCGAGGACGCCGAGCGAACCGACCGCGATCGGGAGGAGCATCGTCGACAGACCGGGACTCGTGTTGCCCAGACCGGCATAGATGCCGAGCGCGCCGCCCTGGTCCTTGTCCGGGTACCAGTAGGACACCTGGCCGATGCCGACGGAGAAGGTCGCGATGCCGCAGCCGATGAGGACACCGATGAGGAGCAGGAGCGGGTAGGTCCCTGCCATCTGGTCGGGGTAGCGGGTCGCGAGCAGCACGAGCAGGGCGACGACGCCGACGTTGGTCACGGCGAGCAGGGTGAGGAACGGGCGCTTGCCCCCGACTCGGTCGACAGCGGCCCCGAAGGGGATCCGCAGCAGCGACCCGGTGAGCGCCGGGATCGCGGCGAGGATGCCGGCGGCGAACGGCGAGAGGCCGAGCAGGTCGGTGAACTTCGGGACGAGGGGCCCGAAGATGGAGACCCCGGCGAAGCCGCCGAAGAATCCGAATGTCGCCATCCAGAGCGCCTGGGAGCGGGTGCCCCGGACGAGCGCAGTCACCTCGGGTCGAGTCGGGGTGGACATGTTCCAGACCTCTTCTCAGTGGTGTCGGTGGCTCTGTGGCCGCCGGTGGTTCAGGAGCCCACTCGCTCCCAGCCGCGGCGACCGGGGCGGGCCCCGAGCTGGTCGTCGCGTGACCGGTAGACGAGGTAGGGGCGGGTGAGGTAGCCGATGGGGGCGGAGAACACGTGGACGAGCCGCGTGAACGGCCACATCGCGAAGAGCAGGAACGCGAGCAGCGCGTGGATCTGGAAGCCGAGCGGCGCCTGCGCCATGAGTTCCGGTCGGGGCTGGAAGACGAAGATGCTGCGGAACCAGGGGCTGACGCCCTCGCGGTAGTTGTACTCGCCGCCGAACTGCAGCAGGCTCCCCGCGACGGTGTTCCACATGCCGAGGAGGATGACGGCGCCGAGGACGGCGTACATCACCTTGTCGTTGACCGTCGTCGCGGTGAAGACAGGGCCGGTCGTGCGGCGCCGGTAGACGAGGATGGCCAGGCCCGCCACGGCGGCGAGGCCTGCGGGGATCCCGCCGGCCAGGGCGATGACGTGGTACGCATGCGGGCTGAGCCCGAGCGCGTTGGTCCACATCTGGGGGATGACGAGGCCGATGACGTGACCGGCGACGACGCCGAGCATCCCGAAGTGGAACAGGGGGCTGCCGATGCGCAGGAGCCGGTCCTCGTAGAGCTGGCTGGAGCGAGTGGTCCAGCCGAACTTGTCGTAGCGGTAGCGCCAGACGTGGCCGACGACGAAAACGGCGAGACAGACGTAGGGGACGATCACCCACAGGAACGTGGTCATCGGGGAGCTCCTACCGGGATGGTCGGGCCGAGCAGTGCGCTGGTGTCGACCGGCTCGGGTCGGGGGTTGAGGCGGGGGTCGAGCGCGTACGGCTCGAGACCGACGTCCTCCTGCGGCGGGCCCTCGGCGACGAGACGGAGCAACGCCTCCTCGTCGTCGCCGTCGAGTGGCGGGAGCGTCGCCCGGAGTGCCTCCACGACGGGCAGCCAGGACGAGTCGCGGCGTTGAAGGGCGGCGCGGAGCAGCTCGATGGACACCCGGTGGCGGGTGAGCAGCTCCCACGCGGTCGCGAGGTCCTGGGAGGCGCCGAACTCCAGGACGACGCAGAGGTGGTCGGGCAGCTCGGTGTCGGTGTCCAGCTCGGCGCCGCCGCGGCGGTAGGCCTGCTTGAACTCGACGAGGGCGACGCCGCGGCGCCGCGTGTCGCCGTGGGTGGCGTAGGTGAGGTGGAGGGAGCAGCGCCGGGTGACGTCGAAGGTGTCGACGTACTCGGGCTGGAGCGCTCCGAGGTCGCTCGAGCTGAACGTCTCGATGGCGGCAAGCAAGGGTTCGCGGGGCCCGGTCGGAAGGGCGCCGGCGACGTGCCGCAGCATCTCCGTCCGTTCGAGGAGGACGTCGTCGGGGTAGTCGAGCAGGAGGGAGACGACCTGCCAGGTCGCGGCCAGGGCCGGCTCGTCGAGCGCGGGCGTCGCGTCGCGGTGCCGTCGCCACTTCATCGCTGCTCCTCCGCGGTGTCGGAGGGCGCCGTGTCGGTGTCGGGGAACATCCCTTCGGGGATGCCGATCCCGTCCCAGTTGAGGAGGTTCACCCGGCCCTGGGCGCTCCCGCCGCCGATGAGCCGGTTGCCGAGGCTGTCGGCCTCCTGGCGGTTGCGCAGCAGCTGGAAGTTCTCGACGGCGACCGGAACGGGCCGCCCGGAGCCCTCCCCGAACGCCTGATCCTGTTGGTCGTCGTACGAACCGACGGGGCAGTCGGTGGCGAGCTCCTCCAGGGCGTGCGCCTGTTCGGCGTGGGCGGTGGGGATGACGTACCGCTCGCCGTACTTGGCCAGGGCCAGGAGCCGGAACATCTCGTACATCTGCTCCCCCTCCATGCCGACCGAGGCGGGGATCTCGTCGCGGGGGTCGCGGCCGAGGTTGATGTCGCGCATGTACGAGCGCATCGCCGCGAGAGTCCGCAGGACGCGGTCGACCGGGGCGACGTCGCCGGCCGTGAAGAGGTTGGCGAGGTACTCGACGGGGATTCGCAGGGCGTCGATGGCACCGAAGAGGTTGTCGCGGTCCTCGGCGTCGCCGCCGGAGTCCTTGATCGCGTCGACGACCGGCGAGAGCGGCGGGATGTACCAGACCATCGGCATCGTCCGGTACTCCGGGTGCAGCGGCAACGCGACCTTGTAGTCCATGATCAGCCGCTTGACCGGGCTGCGGCGGGCGGCCTCCATCCAGTCGCCGGGGATGCCCGCGCGCTCGGCCTCGCGCTGCACCTCGGGATCGTCCGGGTCGAGGAACACGCCGAGCTGGGCCTCGTAGAGGTCGGTCTCGTCCCCGGCAGAGGCGGCCTCGAGGACCTTGTCGGCGTCGTAGAGGACCAGGCCGATGTATCGCAGCCGGCCGACGCAGGTCTCCGAGCAGACGGTCGGGATGCCGACCTCGACCCGCGGGTAGCAGAAGGTGCACTTCTCGGCCTTGCCGGTCTTGTGGTTGAAGTAGACCTTCTTGTACGGGCAGCCGGTGATGCACATGCGCCAGCCGCGGCACCGGTCCTGGTCGACGAGGACGATGCCGTCCTCGCTGCGCTTGTAGATGGCGCCGCTGGGGCAGGAGGCCGCGCACGAGGGGTTGAGGCAGTGCTCGCAGATCCGTGGCAGGTAGAACATGAAGGTCTGCTCGAACTCGAGTGTGACCTTGTCCTCGATGCCTTTCAGCGCCGGGTCCTTCGCGGCGTGCTCACGGGAGCCGCCGAGGTCGTCGTCCCAGTTGGCGCTCCAGGAGATGTTGAGCGGCTTGCCGGAGATGAGGGAGTACGGCCGGGCGACGGGGAAGTTCTTCTGCACCGGTGCGTTGAGGAGGGTCTCGTAGTCGTAGGTCCAGGGCTCGTAGTAGTCCTGGATCGAGGGCATCTTCGGGTTGCTGAAGATCGTGGCGAGCTTCTTCAGCCGGCCCCCGGCCCGCAGCCGCAGGCGGCCGCTGTTCAGCACCCACCCGCCCTGCCACTCGTCCTGGTCCTCGTAGCGGCGCGGGTACCCGAGGCCGGGGCGGGTCTCGACGTTGTTGAACCACACGTACTCGGTGCCGGCCCGGTTGGTCCAGGCCTGCTTACACGTGACCGAGCAGGTGTGGCAGCCGATGCACTTGTCGAGGTTCATGACCATCGCCATCTGGGCCATGACGCGCATGTCAGTACTCCACCTTCTGGTTCGTCCGGCGGCGGATCGTCGTCACCTCGTCGCGGTTGTTGCCGGTCGGCCCGATGTAGTTGAAGAAGTACGCGAGCTGCGCGTAGCCGCCGATGATGTGGCTCGGCTTGATGAGGATCCGGGTGAGGGAGTTGTGGATCCCCCCGCGCTTGCCGTCGCGCTCGGTGAGCGGCACGTCGATGAGCCGGTCCTGGGCGTGGTGCATGTACACCGTGCCCTCGGGCATCCGGTGGGAGACGATGGCTCGGGCGGCGACGACGCCGTTGCGGTTGACCGCCTCGATCCACTCGTTGTCGCGGACGCCGATCTTCTCCGCGTCCCGGTCGGACAGCCAGATCGTCTGACCACCACGGGAGAGGCTGAGCATGAAGAGGTTGTCCTGGTACTCGGAGTGGATCGACCACTTGTTGTGCGGGGTGAGGTAGCGCACCGAGACCCCCAGCTCGTCCTGCTGACCGAGGGGGCTCTCACCGAACAGCCGGGTCATGTTCAGAGGCGGGCGGTAGACCGGCAGGGCCTCGCCCATCCCGAGCACCCAGTCGTGGTCGAGGTAGAACTGCTGCCGGCCGGTGAGGGTGTGGAAGGGCTTGAGCCGTTCGATGTTGATGGTGAACGGGCTGTACCGACGTCCCCCGGACTCCGAGCCCGACCACTCCGGTGAGGTGATCACGGGGACCGGGGCGACCTGGGTGTCGGCGAAGGTGATCTGCTTGCCCTCGTGCTCGGCGGACAGGTCGTGCAGCGTCGTCCCCGTGCGCTTCTCGAGGTTCCGGAAACCCTGGGTCGACAGGTGTCCGTTGGAGACCCCGGAGAGGTGCAGCATCGCGTCGGCGACGTGGACGTCCGTCTCGAGCCGGGGTTGGCCGTCGCCGGGACCACCTCGAGTGACGCCGTTGCGCTGCCGGAGGATGCCGACCTCGCGGGTGGCGTCGTACGCGACCCCCTTGGTGACCATCCCGGCCTTCTCCAGGAGCGGCCCGATCGAGGTCATCTTGTCGTACACCGCCGTGTAGTCGCGTTCGGCCACGGCGAGCACCGGGAGGGTCTTCCCCGGCACCGGCTCGACCTCGCCACTGCGCCAGTCGTGCACCACACCGTGGGGAGTCGCCATGGCCTCGGGGGTGTCGTGCCACAACGGCTTGGCCACCACGTCGCGCCGGGTCCCCAGGTGGTCGACGGCGAGCTCGGAGAACCGCTTCGCGATGGCCTTCCACGCCTCCCAGTCGGTCCTGGACTGCCACGGGGGCGCGATCGCCGGGTTGAAGGAGTGGATGAACGGGTGCATGTCGGTGGTGTTGAGGTCGTGCTTCTCGTACCACGTGGCGGCGGGCAGGACGACGTCGGAGAACAGCGTGCTGCTCGTCATCCGGAAGTCGATGGTCATCAGCAGGTCGAGCTTGCCCTCGGGGATCTGCTCCGGCCACTCGATGCCGGTCGGCCGCTTCTCCGGGGGCGCCTCCGTCGCGGTAACCGCACTGTCGGTGCCGAGGAGGTGCCTGAGGAAGTACTCGTTGCCCTTGGCGCTGGAGCCGAGGAGGTTGGCGCGCCACAGGCTGAGGACCCGGGGGTGGTTCTCCTCGGCCTCGGGGTCCTCGATGGCGAACTTCAGGTCACCGGACTTCAGCTGCTGCACGACGTAGTCCGCCGGCGCCAGGCCGGCTGCCTCGGCGTCGTCGGCGAGGGCGAGGCTGCTGCGGTTGAAGGTGGGGTAGCTCGGGGTCCACCCCAGCCGGACCGACTGTGCCAGCAGGTCCATGACTCCCTTGCCGGCGAAGACGCCGGTGCCCGCGTCGATCTCGTCGGCGGTGAAGGTGTCGTAGCGGTACTGGCTGGTGTGGACGTACCAGTAGGCGGTCTGGTTCATGTGCCGCGGGGGACGGTGCCAGTCGAGGGCGAAGGCCATGTGCTGGAAGCCCATGAGCGGGCGGATCTTCTCCTGCCCGACGTAGTGGGCCCAGCCGCCACCGTTGCGGCCCTGGCACCCGGTGATCGAGGTGAGGACGAGGATCGCGCGGTAGATCTGGTCGGAGTGGAACCAGTGGTTGGTCCCGGCGCCGAGGAGGATCATGCCGCGCCCCTCGGTGTCGATCGCGTTCTGGGCCCACTCCCGGGCCAGCCGGATCACCTGCTGCGCCGGGACGCTCGTGATCTCCTCCTGCCAGGCCGGGGTCGCCGGGGCCGAGGGGTCGTCGTAGCCCGCCGGCCAGGAGCCGGGCAGGCCGGCTCGGTGCACGCCGTACTGGGCGAGCATGAGGTCGAGGACGGTGGTGACGAGGCGGCCCCCCACCCGTCGGACCGGGACGCCGCGGACCACGTGCTCGACGCGCCCGTCCGAGGTGTCGAACCGCGGCAACGCGACGGCGACCGCCTCGGAGTGCTCACCGTGCAGGCTGAGGACCGGCTCGATGCCGTCGAGGTCGAGGTTCCACTTCCCCCAGCCCTCCTCGCCGTACCGGAAGCCGAGCGAGCCGTTCGGGACGGCGACCTCACCGGTGCGCCCGTCGAGGAGGACCGGCTTCCACATCGCGTTCTCCGAGTGGGACTCCGGGAGGTCGAGGTCGCCGGCGACGACGTACTTTCCGGGCCGGTAGGTCGGCCCGTCCTCGGAGTCGCCGGCCGGGTCCTCGTCGAGGGCGACGAGGAACGGCAGGTCGGTGTACCGCTGGTTGTACTCGGTGAAGAAGGGCACCTGGCGGTCGACGAAGTACTCCTTGAGGATGACGTGCCCGAGGGCGAGGGCCAAGGCCCCGTCGGTGCCCGGCTGGGCCGGGACCCACTCGTCGGCGAACTTGACGTTCTCGGCGTAGTCCGGGCGCCACGGCGACGACCTTCTGGCCGCGGTATCGCGCCTCGGTCATCCAGTGGGCGTCCGGGGTGCGGGTCATCGGGACGTTGGAGCCCCACATGACGAGGTAGCCGGCATCCCACCAGTCGCCGGACTCGGGCACGTCGGTCTGGTCGCCGAACATCTGCGGAGAGGCGTTGGGCAGGTCGGCGTACCAGTCGTAGAACGAGAGCATCGGGGCGCCGACGAGCTCGAGGAAGCGCGCCCCCGAGGCGTACGACACCGGTGACATGGCGGGAATCGGCGAGAAGCCGGCGATCCGGTCCGGCCCCCACCGCTTGACGGTGTAGACGTGAGCGGCGGCCACGATCTCGACGACCTCGTCCCAGGTCGCGCGGACCAGACCGCCCTTGCCACGGGCCGACTTGTAGCGCCGCGCCCTCTCCGGGTCCTGGACGAGGGAGGCCCAGGCGACGACGGGGTCCCCGCCCACGGCCCGTTTGGCCTCACGGAACATCTCGAGCAGGACGCCGCGGACGTAGGGGTAGCGGACCCGGGTCGGGGAGTAGGTGTACCAGCTGAACGCGGCCCCGCGCGGGCAGCCGCGCGGCTCGTACTCGGGGCGGTCGGCACCGGTGGAGGGGTAGTCGGTCTGCTGCGCCTCCCAGGTGATGATGCCGTCCTTGACGTACACCTTCCACGAGCACGAGCCGGTGCAGTTCACCCCGTGGGTGCTGCGGACGACCTTGTCGTGGGACCAACGGTCCCGGTAGAAGGAGTCGCCAGCCCGGCCACCCTCCCGGTAGATGGCTCGTCGGTCCCGTGACACCTCACCCGAGGTGAAGAATCGTCGGGTGCCGACGAGCGCATCGGTCAGTGGTCCGTCCAGCCCTGCGGTGCTCATGGGTCTCCTCGAGCGGTGGTGGTCTACGCGGATCGGAAGGCGGCGCTGGTCCTCAGGTGGGCCCGGCAGCGGTTCTCGGTGACGAAGGGCTCGAGCGCGACCTCGGTCTGGCTCTCACCGAACTGGCGCATCGACTCGGCGATCAGCCCCCGGTGGACCCCGCAGACGACCGCCTCGTTCTCGCGGGCGAGCTCGAGGAAGGGGCAGTCCGAGAGCTCGACCCGGGCGGCGCGGCCGCCCTCGGAGGTCGACAGCTCGGGCTTGTACCCCCACTCCTCGAGGACGTCGATCATCTCGCCGACCCTGGCGATCCACGTGCCGGCCGTCTCGGCGGGAGAACGGTCCTGGTGTGCCGGCAGGTGCTCACGTGCCCACCGACGTCCGGCCTCGAACGGGGTGAGGGACTCGCCCCGCACCGTGGCGGTCATCGCCTCGGCGAGGAGCTGGGTCAGGAGGCGGAGTGGTTCGTGGCCGGCCTGCCCCGGCGCGTGGTCCCCCGGGAGGTAGACCTTCCGCGGGCGGCCGGCGGACTCCTGCCGCCGGAACTCCGATCGGAGCACCCCAGCGGCGACCAGCTGGTCGAGGTGGAAGCGCACCGTGGTGACGTGCAGACCCACGAGCGGAGCGAGCTCGGCAGCGGTCATTCCCGACGCACCGGCGGCTCCGTGCCCCGTCCGCTCGAGCATCTCGACGAGAGAGCGACGGACCGGGGAGGCCAAGAGCGCCGCGGCGTCGTACTCCTGCTCCGTCGCCATCCCCGCCTCCGACCCGGTTTTAGTGGAACTCGCTCCGCTATATAACCACACCCTGAGCGGCTCCGGAAGGGTGCAGACACCCCCGCGGGTATCGAAACCGCTGGTGGAGTGTGGTTGCACCCTCAACTACACGCCGTAGTTGTCAACTCGGACACGTGGGTGTAGCGTCCCCCATGTCCAATTTAGAGGATATTCATCCATCAAATAGGCAGCCGCGGCCTGGGCCGACGACCGAGGCGACGTTCGCCACCACACGAGGAGCTCTGACATGACCGCGACCACCCGCGAACTGAAGGGTGACTGGCTGCAGCACTGGGACCCCGAGGACGAGAGGTCCTGGGACAAGGCGCTCGCGTGGCGAACCCTGTGGATCACCACGTTCAGCCTCACCCTCTGCTTCGTCGCCTGGTTCCTGCCCAGCGCGATCGTGCCCAAGCTCAACGCGATCGGCTACGACTTCACGAAGAACCAGCTGTACTGGCTCGCCGCGATGCCCGGCCTGGCCGGCGGGCTCCTCCGCCTCGTGTGGATGGTCCTGCCACCGATCATGGGCACGCGGAAGATGGTCACCCTCACGACGCTGCTGCTCGTCTTCCCGACCCTCGGATGGGGCGTCCGCGTGCAGAGCCCCACCGCGCCCTACTGGGAGCTGCTCACCCTTGCCTTCCTCGCTGGTGTCGGTGGCGGTGCCTTCTCAGGGTTCATGCCGAGCACCTCCTACTTCTTCCCGCGCGCCAGGCAGGGAACGGCCCTCGGCATCCAGGCGGGCATCGGCAACTTCGGCGTCTCCCTCGTCCAGCTGCTCACCCCGTGGCTCATCGGGTTCGGCATGCTCGGCTTCCTCGGTGGCAGCCAGCAGATGCAGCTGCCCGGCAAACCTGCCCGGGAGGTCTGGTACCAGAACGCCGCCTTCACGTGGATCCCGCTGATGATCCTCGGAGCCGTCATCGCCTGGGCCTTCCTGCGGTCGGTGCCGGTCAAGGCCAACATCAAGCAGCAGTTCGACATCTTCCGGAACCAGGACACCTGGTGGATGACGCTGCTCTACATCATGACCTTCGGCACGTTCTCCGGTCTCGCAGCCCAGTTCGGCCTCCTCCTGCAGAACCTCTACGGCTCCGGCAACGCCGACATCGTCCAGGGCACCGGCGCGCACGCCACGATCCTCGTCGCCGGGTACTCCGTCCCCGACCCCGTCAGCTACGTCTTCCTCGGCGCCCTCGTCGGCGCGGGGGCCCGCGTGCTCTTCTCCCCCCTCACCGACCGGATGGGCGGGGCCATCTGGACGCTGGTCTCCGGCATCGGGCTCGTCGGCTCCATCGCCTTCACGATGACAGCGCTCGTGCCCGACACCTCCTCCGCGGAGGCCCTGCAGTCCGGCTTCACCCGCTTCCTCTGGGGGATGCTCGCGATCTTCCTCTTCTCCGGCATCGGCAACGCCTCCACCTTCAAGCAGATGCCGATGATCTTCGAACGGCGACAGGCCGGCGGGGTCCTCGGCTGGACCGCGGCCCTGGCCGCCTTCGGGCCGTTCATCTTCGGCGTCGGCCTGACGATCATGAGCCCCACCGCGTTCTACGCCATCGGCATCGCCTACGGGGTCCTGTGCATCGGCGTGACGTGGTGGCGGTACGCCCGCCCGGGGGCGCCTCGGCCCAGCTGATCCCGGAGCGTTCCGAGCCGCGGCCCCGCCGTGCGGGCCGGAGCTCGCCCGTTGCGGCGCCCGGTCCCGCACGCCCGGCATTCCTGGGAGTCAGCCGCCCGGTGCCGCCCCCGGCGGAAGCACGAGGATGCAGGCACCCGGACGGGCGAAGGCCTGAAGCTGCACCTCGGCGGTTCCGCCCTCGTCGCTCAGGGCGCCCTCGACGAGACCACCGTGGACCTGGCACACCACCTCAGGGTGCCGCCGTGCGGCATCGAGCAACGGGCAGCTGCGCAGCAGCACGGTGCCGGGGCCCTCGACGTCGCCGGGCGCCCTCTCGGGGGAGAAGCCCAGCCGCTGGAGGAGCTCGACGACGAGCATGGCCGGCGGGACGTGCCGCTGCCGCCCTCCGCCACCTGCCGACAGGGCCCGCCCCCAGGCCCGTCCGACTCCCCTGGCGTCGACGCCCGGATCGCCACCCTGCTCGGCCAGCCGGTCGGCGAACGCCTCCGCCAAGGCCAGGTACTCCTGCGCCGAGCCCGACGAACCGCCCAGCGCCTCCTCTCCCCGTGCGGTGAGCCGGTAGCGCGCGGCGGGGCGACCAGGACCGGTGGCCGCGGCCGCGGGAACTCGCTCGACGAGCCCCTCCCTCGTGGCTGCGGCGAGGTGGTGCCGGATGGTGTTGGCGTGGCCGCCGACCGCGTCCGCGAGCGTGTCGACGGTCGACTCGCCCGCGGTCGATGCCTCCCGTACTGCCGCGAGCACCCGCGCGCGAGCCGGGTCGAGCCGAGCAGCCTCGCCGGCGTCCAGTCGATTTGGTGCCGGCCCGAGCGCAGGAGTAGTTTTCACAATGTCATTGTAGAAAATGTTGAGGGCGGAGACCACCCATGACTCACCACACGGACATCCCGTTCACCGCGACCTCCGCAGGATGTGGGTGCGGCGAGCACAGCCACGGCGACCCGGAGCTCGACGTCAGGGCGATCCCGCACGCCATCCGGCACGCCACCGTCTTCGGCGCCCTGACGGCGATCCCCGCCGGGGGCTCCCTCGTCCTCGTCGCGCCGCACGACCCGAAGCCGCTGCTCGCCCAGATCGCCGAGCGAGAGGCTCCGGTCACGGTGACCTACCTCGACGAGGGGCCCGAGGCCTGGCGGCTGCGGATCACCCGCGCCTGAGGCGGACGGAGGAGACCCCCTCGTGTGCTCGTACTGCGGATGCGAGAGCGTCGACGTGGTCGGCCGGTTCATGGCCGAGCACGTCGAGGTGGTCAACGCCTGTGGCGTCCTGCGGCGCGCCTGTGCCGGCGACGGCACGGACGTGACCCGGGCCGCCGACCACCTGGCGGGCCTCCTCCGTCCCCACACGAGCGCCGAGGAGGCCGGGCTGTTCACGGTGCTCGCCGAGGACCCCGAGTTCACCGAGCACATCGAGGGCCTCTGCGGCGAGCACGTGATCCTCGACGAGATGCTGGCCCGGATCCGCTCCGGGCACCACGAGGTGATGCCCGGCTTCGAGCGGGCCCTGCGCGCCCACATCGACCGGGAGGAGAACGGGCTGTTCCCCGCCGCGGCCATCGCGTTCGCGGGCCCCGAGTGGGAACGGGTCTCCACGCTGACACCCCCCGCTCCCACGTCGGTCCCGGCGGCATGACCGCCCCCGCATCCACCCGTGGCAGCCGAGCCAGGTTCGCCCTCCGTGACCGGCCGACCATCGTCTGGCTGGGCCTGGCGGCGGTCGTGGCCCTGGCCCACCCCTTCGTGCCGGAAGCGGACTGGCTCCTGGTCCACCTCGTGCTCCTCGGAGCGCTCACGCACTCCGCGATGGTGTGGAGCACGCACTTCGCCCAGGCACTCCTGAAGACCCCCGAGTCCCTCGACGACCGGTCGGTGCAGAACCGGCGGATCCTGCTCCTGCAGGTCGGGGCCGCAGCGGTCCTCGTCGGTGTTCCCGGGGAGTGGTGGCCGCTGACGATCGCCGGGGCCACCGCGGTCACCGCGGCCGTCACGTGGCACGGATGGGCGCTCTGGCGGCGGCTGCGCCACGCCCTGCCCGGCCGCTTCCGGGTGTCGGTCCACTACTACCTCACGGCGGCCGCGGCGGTACCGGTGGGGGCGACACTCGGCGTGTGGCTCGCCCACGGCCTCGAGGGGGACCCGATGGGCCGGGTGGTCGTCGCGCACTCGATGGTCATGGTCCTCGGCTGGACCGGCCTCACCGTCACCGGCACCCTCGTCACGCTCTGGCCCACCATGCTTCGCACCCGAATGGACCACCGCGCTGAGCGGCTCGCCCGGCAGGCGCTGCCCGTGCTCGTCGTGGCCCTCCTCGTCCTGGCCTCCGGGCGCACTGGCGGGGTACCGGGTCGTGGCACTGGCCGGGCTCGCCGGGTACGCAGCCGGGCTGGGCTGGTGGGGCCGGGCGCTGCTCGCGCCGGCCCGGCACGCCCCGCCGCGCTCGTTCGCCACGGTGTCCGTCGTGGCCGCGCTCGCGTGGGGCAGCGCGGCGATCGGCATGCTCGGGTGGTGGCTCGCCACGGCACCGAGCTGGGGGGCCATCGACGACCGGTACGACCTCATCGGCGCCGTCATCGCCGTCGGCTTCGGCAGCCCAGCTGCTCATCGGTGCGCTCACCTACCTCATCCCCGTGGTCCTCGGCGGCGGACCGTCCGTCGTCCGCGCCGCCACCGTCTGGCTCGAGCGTGCCTGGCTGTGGCGGCTGCTCGTCGTCAACGGCGGCCTGCTGATCTGCGTCGCATCCGTTCCGACCGGCGTCCGGCTGGCCGTCGCCGTGCTCGTCGTCGCCGGCCTCATCGCGTTCGTGCCCCTCCTCCTCGGCGGTGTCCGAGCCGCGGTGGCCGCACGACGCGTTCTTCTCGAGGGCGTCGCTGATGGGTCTCTCCCGCGAGCGGCCGCCCCGGTGCCCCACCCACGACCGTCCGCCAGCACCTTGCCCATGGTGCAGGTCGTCGTCGCTGCGGCGAGCCTGGCCCTCGCGGTGGCGCTCGGAGTTGCCGCTGATCATTCCCCGCTCATCTCGCACACGACGGTAGATGCGAGGTCGGAGCACCCGCAATCGGCGACGGGCCCCGCTGACCGCGGAGTTCACGTCACTCGTCGGAGCGGTCGCGACCTGCCACGTATGCGAGCAGCCACTGGTCCGCGGACGTGAACCGGTCTACCTCCTCCCCCCCGTCACATCGGCACAGGGAGACCGTCACGCCTCGGGTACCTCTGGCGACAACCTCCCAGAGGCCGCCCGCGCCCTCCCATCGCGAGAGGCGATGCACGTCCTCCCATCGCGAGAGGCGATGCACGTCCTCGGACCAGCCCGCCGAGCCCTTCATGGCACCGGCTTGACGACCGCGAGAAGGGCCACCGAGCCCTTGAGCGCAGCGAGGGCGTGTCGGCCAACGTGGATGACCACCTGACCACCCGCCGCCGACTCCCACGCCCCCTCATCACATGTCAGCCGCACCCGGCCCCGAAGCACCTGCAAGGTGGCCTCCCCCGGGCTCTCGTGCTCACCGAGCACCTGCCCCGCCACCAGGGCATCACGGTCTCGCGCAACGAGCCCTCGTGCCCACCATGAATCGTCCGCGATGACCGCCGGCCCGAGGCGGTGCGGGCCGTGTGGAGCTCCTCGTCAGCCACCGACTGCAGCGACGTCGAGTCCATGACCCACCTCCATCAATCCACCGTACCCATGGCGCTCGAACACCAGGTGCGGCTCCGAGCAAGCCGCACGCGGCCATTCGGAGGTGAACCTCCGGGGAGCATGCGGGAAGGGGAGCAAGATCATGGCGCGCGATGAACTTGACCGACTGGCGGCGAAGTGACGCGCTCCGGTCTACGTGCGCCGCTGAACGCTTCCTCTCCGGTCCCTGACTACGGCGCGCTCCGATTCTCAAACCCTCGGGACCACACCGCTATTCGGAGGTGCATGGTTCTCAGCCGCCAAAGCCCCCTTGGCTCCCCCCGCCACCGCGGTTGTGAAATGTGGAGGACTGCTCGGCGCTCCAGGGCGCCTCGGGGTGCTGGGACGCGGTGCGCTCGGGCGCACGATCGGTGCGCCGCACCGCGGAGCGGACCCAGTAAGCGAGTCCGACGACGATGAGCAGTGCGATGAGGCCGAGGACGACGATTCCGAACGGCGTGGGCACGATGCCCCCCTCTCCGGCACCGACGCCGGTGCGCAACCTCAGCCTGCCTCGACAGCGCACGGTTGTCGAGGACTCAGGCGATCACCGCGGGATGTGAGGATGCCAAGGTGATCCAGGGCGGCGTCGACCCTCAGGCTCAGCGTCATGACGTCGGGGCCAAGCCTTGTCCGCACGGCCCCGACGGGGCCGTCGGTCTGGAAGAACAGCAGGTCCCCGCGTCGCGGTTCAGCTCCATCCCGAGCGACTGACTGGTGACGGCGCGGTCCAGCGCGAATACGCGGCGCAGTGACGCACTCGTCCCGATCGCGTCCCAAGCGGTGCCATGACGACGTGGTCGCATCCAGCGAGACCCCGCTCGTGAGAGTGTCGGAGGGTGATCGAGACCGCGACGGAGGGGATCGAGGGGGTGCGGTTCCTCCCGGAGGATCCGACGGGATGGGCGGCGCTGGTGGTGGCGGGGTCGAGCGGCCGGGTGGACGCTGCGCGGGCCAGGCTGCTTGCCGAGCGTGGTGTAGTCGCCGAATCGATCCGCTGGTTCGGGGGTGAGGACCAGCATCCCGGGGTCTGGGAGATCCCGGTCGAGACGTTCCTTGACCGGGTCACGGACTTGGCCACCCGCGCGGACAAGGTCATGGTCGTGGGAACCTCGTTCGGCGCCGAGGCGGCGCTCATGGCCGGATCGCTGTCGGACCGGGTCGATGCTGTGGTCGCGTTCGCGCCGTCCGACGTGGTGTGGTCCGGTGTCGCACCCGGTGGGCGGGTCACGTCGCACTGGACCATCGCTGGCCGACCCGTGCCGTTCGTGCCGTTCGTCGACGACTGGGAACCGGAGTCGGACCCGCCGGCGTTCCGCTCGCTCTACCTACGATCGCGGGAGCGGTTCACGGCCCAGCTCGACGCAGCTCGGATCCCCGTCGAACGGATCAAGGACCTGATCCTCGTCGCGGGAGGAGACGACCAGGTGTGGCCGTCGGTCACGCACGCGGAAGCGATCCGGGCGAGCCGATCCGCGCACGGCCTCGACACGACCGTGGTCACCGACCCCACGGCCGGTCACCGCACGATCCTGCCCGCCGAACACGCCGCCGCGGGCGGACTGGCGATGCACCGTGGCGGCGACGAGGAAGCCGACCGCAGGCTCGGACGCCTCGCCTGGGAGCACATCATCCGTCTCCTCTAGCCAGAAATCAGCACCCGGAAGGCGGTCGACTCGCGGCGCAATGACGCAGTCGGAGGCTGACGCGCCACCGAGCACGCCGGCACCGGCGGCTCTGTGCTTGTTGCTTCTAGGGTGGGCGACATGAGCCATGGCAACGAGATCGACGCGTTCCTGGGCCACTACGCAGCCGCCTTGACGGGTTTCAACGCCAGGGAGCCGCCGACCTGTGGGCAATGCCGGGCATGATCATCGACCAGGACTTCGCGGGCGTTCTCAATGACCGGGAGACGATGGCCCAGGGCCTCGAGCAGTCGTACCCCACGTACCGCAAACTTGGCCTGGCGTCCGTCACCCACGAATGCCTCGACGTCACCGACCTCACCGAGAAGATCACGCTCGTCCACGTGCGCTGGCACTTCTTCGACTCCGAGGGAACGAAACTCACTGACAGCACCGCCTACTACATCCTGCGGCAGGACGATGCCGGGCTCCAGGCCTGCGTCTGCATCCAGGTCGACGACGCCGAGAAGATCCAGGCCCTGGCCGCCGAGCGAGGGGTGGACCTGACCCCATAGCGGTTCCAGGACACGCCGAGACCCTTCGAGCACCAAGCAGAGGGGCACAGGTTGGGCGGTCGACTCGCGGCGAAGTGACGCATCTGCCCGCGCGCGGTCATGATCGCCCGGCGCGCGAGACGAGGGCAGGCTCCGTTGGCGGGGGCCAATCTTCTACCTCAGGGTGATCTCGTGGCAGGGCGCCCCCGGTCGGGGGCGCGGCGCCCTTCACGGGCGTGGCTGGGTCTCCGGCATCGCGCCATGTCCTCGGAGCACCGGGCGTTGCGTCCGGGCGAGCTCTTCTACGAGGGATGCACCGAGGTCACCGGCGTCGTAGGTGGCGATCTCGGCGGCGATGCGAGTGGCGTTCGTCCGGTATGTGGGGTCCTCGAGGACCCTGCTCACCGAGTCACCGATGGAGCGGGCGGTCGGTTCGCCGGCGATTCGGATGCCGGCACCGGACCAGGCCACTCGGGCACCGACCTCGGGCTTGTCCTCAGTGGCACCCGCCACGACCATGGGTACGCCGTGGGCAAGTGCCATCTGCACGCCCCCGTACCCCCCGTTGGTCAAGTAGACCGAGACGCGGGACATGAGTGCGGCGAAGGGGACGTGGTCAACGACCCTCACCCGCGGGGGCAGAGAATCCGGCAGATTCACCGTGCCGCCGCCGGTCGCGACGACGACCTGGACGTCCATTCCCGCCAGCGCCTCGATCGCCGGGCCGATCAGCGCCGCGTCCTCGTTGCGCAGGGTGCCCTGAGTGACGAGCACGACCGGACGCGTTCCGGTGACCTCGTTCCACCACTCGGGCTCGACGAAGTCGGCCGGAACCTGCGGCAGCAGCGGGCCGATGAAGTGCACCTGCGGCGGCAGGTCACTGCGGGGGTACTCGAACGAGGGCACCGTGTCCTGGAGCCACAGATAGGGGGAGACGAAGGCGTCGACGATCGCGCGACGCTGACGGGGCAGCCCGATTGACTCGCGGACGTCGTCGAGGTGCCGACTGACCGGGCCGAACACGATCCGGCGGTGAGCGGCGTTCATGACTCGGTTGCGCACGTGCCCCAGCGGGGTTGCGCTCGGTGGCTTGGCGAGCCCGACGGGGGCGGTGTCGCGGCTGTAGATGCCGAGCATGGTCGTCGACACACGCGCGTTCACCGGACCGCCACGCTCGCGCAGCCAGTTGTCCGCAATCACGAGTGTGTTCGCGACGACGACCTCGGCGGGGAAGTCCGCCACGATCCTCTCCAGGTCCGCGAGCGTGCTCGAGGCCCCATCGATCATGCGGGTGAACGCGAGCCGGACCTGCGCCACGCCGGTGACTTCGCGCAGCTCGGGCACCGCGTCGTGGACGTGGCGAAGACTCCAGTCGAACTCATGCTGGATGGGAAAGTGGTGGGCTCCGGTCGCCGTGACCGCGTCGGCGAAGCCGGCTCCGGTGTACCAGCCGACCTCGTGACCACGCTCGACCAGCGCACGAGCCAACACCCCCATCGGCGTCACGTGCCCGGGGACCGGCGTGCTTGCCAGCAGTACCCTCGCCATCGGTGCCACCCGATTTCATTATGATGCTTCATACTCAATATGAGGATCGGACCACACGTGGCTGATGTCAAGCGCCAGTACGACGCGACCGGGCGACGGGCCGCGGCGCAGGCCAACCGTCGGTCGATGCTCGATGCCGCGCTGGAGCTGCTCGTGCGGGACGGGTACGCCGGGACCAGCCTCGCAGCGGTTGCCGAGAATGCGGGGCTCTCGACGCCCACGGCCTACAAGGTGTTCGGCAACAAGCCGTCGATGGTCAAGGCGACGTTCGACTATGTGGTGGCCGGTGACGACGCTCCGACGCCCATCCCCAGCGGGAGCGCGCCGCGCGGATCCTGGCCGAGCCCGATCCGGTGCGGAAGCTCGACATCTACACCGAAGGGCTCATGGGCACCCTGGCCAGGGCGGCCCCGCTGCAGCTCGTCGTGCGGTCGGCGGCGGAAGTAGACGGTGCGATGCGCGACGTCTGGGAGCAGATGTGCACCGAGCGCCTCACCGGCATGGGCCTTATCGCGGCCCATCTCGCAGATGGTGGTCATCTCGCCCCCGACGTCCCCGTCGACAAGGCCCGGGACATCCTCGGGCCTACACCTCGCCCGAGCTCTACGAGCTGCTCGTCTCGGCCCGCGGGTGGGCGGTGGAGCAGTACCGGAAGTGGGTGAGGGACGCACTCGTCGCCGCGCTACTCCCACCCCAGGACTGAACACACCGCTTGCCGACCGCAACCGGCTCGCGCACTCGACCGGCACGGCACCCCCTGGGCCCTCCGCCGAGGAGCAGACCTGGGATGGGTCTACGGAAGATGGGCCACCGGCTCGGTGGGACCATTTCTGAGTGGACCAGCTCGCGGCGTTGTGACGCGGCTCGACTTCGGCCCTAGCGCGTCTGTCGGCCCTGGCACAGCACGGGGACGACTTGACCTCTGAGGCAGCCCGGCACGGCGTGGACGGGAGAGGACTGGCATTCCGTTACGCCCAGACTCAGGCACGTTGGAGTATCTGTTCCACTACCTCGGACTTGGCCTGCGCGTAGTGCTGGACGTGCCTCCAGCGCTGTTGGGCCAGCGTCCGTTTGGTGCGGGCGTACAGCTCCCGGTCACCCGCGTCGGTTCGTAACCAGTCACGGAAGCGGAGCATGCGCTCGACCTCGCCCGCGCCCGCGGTGAAGACGTGCATGTTGATGTCGGTGTCGGGGCCCTTGAACAGGCGGTGCTCGAGCCAGTCGGGCTCGCGGATCACCAGCCGGTAGCCGACCCCAGTCAAGGCCGGTACGTAGCTGGGCTCGTCGGCCGAGTCTCGAACCACGAGGAGGATGTCGATGATGGGCTTGGCGACCAGGCCCGGCACGGAGGTGGACCCCACGTGCTCCAGCTGCACAACCGCCGCGCCCAGTGCGCCGCGGACGCGGACGGCCTCCCGGTCGAAGAGCACCGGCCAGTTCGGGTCCGAGTCCACCAACGTGATCGTGTCGTCGTGCGGGATCAGGGGCTCCAAGCGCACCCGTTGCATGTACTCGTCACTGACCGGATCAACGTCATTCATGGCCTTCCCATCTGGATCAAGGATTGTCGCCCACCCGGAGAAGAGCAACAGCCAGGACCCAAGCTCACCCGTTGGAGGCGTCGCGTCGCGCGTGGCATTCGATGGGACTCGCGGCGGGTAGACGCAGTCGACCCGTCCGCTGGTTCCGACGAGTTGTGGGCGGATCCAACTGAGGAACGCGCTCGCAGGTGGCTCACTGCGCTGGCACCATCCGTGCATGAGCGAGGTCTTGACGGCGACCGCCGCGTGCGTCTTCTGTGCGATCGCGGCGCGGGAGGTGGAAGCCAGCGTCGTCCACGAGGACGAGACGGTGGTTGTCTTCATGGACCTTAACCCGGTGACGCCGGGGCACCTTCTCGTGGCGCCGCGCAAGCACGCTGTCGGGCTGGAGGATCTCGATGTGTCAACCAGCGCGCGCGCTTGGTCGATCGGGCATGAGATGGCTCGAGCGCTGCGACGCTCCGGGTTGCGCGGCGAGGGGATCAATCTCTTCCTCGCCGACGGTGAGATGGCGTTTCAGGAGGTCTTCCACTTCCATCTGCATGTGATCCCCCGAGGTACGCCGGCAATGGGTTCACGATCGGCGCGCAGCGGCAGGAGCTGCAGAGGTCAGTCCTCGATGCGCAGGCCGCGACGATCCAGCGTGCGCTCACCTGGTCGGGGTGACCTCCCGGGCGCTGGGACGCGCTGAGGTACAGCGCAAATGCCGCGGTAGCGGCGACCTGCGCGTGATCATGAGTGGTTCCCGGGGTGATGAGCAGTACGCCGTGATGCTGCGGTTGACAACCTCCTGGGCCCTTCATCCGTGAAGGGTGTAGAGAAAGGGCCACGCACGGACGGAGAGGCTATGACGTCAGCGTCTGACTTGGAATTCGTCGCGTTCGTGCGTGACGCCTCGCCCCGGCTCCTCCGGACGGCTTGGTTCGTCTGCGGCGACCCGGTGCAGGCGGAGGAGCTGGTGCAGGCCGCGCTGGAGAAGGTGTACCTGCGGTGGCGCCGGATCGACCGCGGAGCGGCCACTGCCTATGCCCGAAAGGTGCTGCTCAACCAGCACATCGACACCCGTCGACGGCGCTCTCGCGAGGTCCTCACCGCCGACGTGCCCGACCGGCCTTCGGCGGGATCGAGCAATCAGGACACCGCCTATCTCGTCCGGGCCCTTGCCGAGCTGGCGCCCCGCGAGAGGCAGGTCGTGGTCCTGCGGTACTACTCCGACGCCTCGGAGCAGGAAGTCGCCGCGATCTTGGGGATCGGCGTCGGCACCGTGAAGAGCAGTGCCTCTCGGGGGCTGGCCAAACTCCGCGAGGCCCTAACCGCGCAGGGAGAGCACCATGGCTGACGACATCACGACCTTGTTCCACGAGGCCCAGACCCCATGCATGTCCATCGACCCGGCTGCTGTCCTGGCCGGTGGTCGCCGCCGGAGACTCCGTCGTTTCGCGGCGGGCGGATCGGTGCTCATCGCACTCGCTGCGGCAGCGGTGTTCGCCGTGAGCGGGCTCGAAACGGGCAACCCGGACGCGCTGCCCGCTACGGGCACACTGGCCCCATCGACGGGCCCGACGCAGTGGACGGTCGAGATGGCCAAGACGGCGCTGGCCGAGATGGACCTGAACTCCACCCCTGACCCTCGATACTTCGCCGATGTGCAGGCGGCGCTGGGCGCCGAGGGCATGCAGACACTGACGATCCTGAGGTGGAGCGGCAGTGGAGACCAACTTGCCGCTAATGGCTACCTGGCCGGGCTCGGCGCGGGCGTGACTGTGCTGGTCACCCACCGCGACGGTGCTGCCACGCCCAGCCCTGATCATTGCGCTCTGCTGGGCGGCGACCGAAGCGGCCTCCTCGCGCAACCCCCGGCGGACCGGTGCACCACGACGGCAGTTCCCGGAGGCGTGTTGACCACGGTCGACGCCTCCTCGACTCCCACTGCCCCACGAGACGCCCACAAGGACCCGCTACAAACAGCCGTCACACAGGCGGTCTTCGACTCAGGCTCCACGGTCGTGAGCATCACGACCTGGGTCATGGACACACCAGCCGCCCAAAAAGTGCCCAACCCCCACCCCGTCGACGTTGGTACCCTCACCGCCCTGGTACAGAACCCCAGCATGCGCTGGTAGGCCACTCGCCCCACTGCGGTCAGTACCTGAGCAGTCGCCCTCATCGCGAAGTGCCGCATGTCTTACACGGATGGCTCGAGGAGCAGCTGTCTGCCGTCAGTCTGTGTGGCCGAGTCCAGCTTCGCGGGCTCGCACGATCGCCTCGGCGCGGTGGGCGACCTGGAGTTTGGTGAGGATCGAGGTGACGTTGTTCGCGACGGTCTTGGGGGAGAGGAAGAGGGTGGCTCCGATCTCGGCGTTGCTGCGACCGGCCGCGATGCCGTCGAGGATGTCGCGCTCGCGATCGGTCAGCATCGGGGAATGGCTGTTCCCGTGTCGACGGGTGGCCGCCCGAACCAGGCCTGCAGCCGCTTGGCGAGGGCGGCGCCGAAGCACCGCGTGTCCCGCCGCGGCTGCCCGGACGGCCGCGACGATGTCCGCGCCGTCGGACCCCTTGAGGAGGTAGCCCGCGGCTCCGGCCGCGACTGCGGCGAAGACGGACTGGTCGTCGTCGAACATGGTCAGCACCAGCACCGCGGTCTCGGGTGAGGTCCGGCGGACCTCTCGGTGGCGTCGATGCCGTGCATGCCCGGCATCTGCAGGTCCATGAGGACGACGTCGGGTCGCAGTTCGACGCACAGCCTGTACCGCACCCGGTGCCGGTCTCGGTCTCGCCGACCACCTCGATGTCCTCGGTCCCGTCGAGGACGGCGCGTAACCCTTGGCGCACCACCGGGTGGTCGTCGGCGAGGACGATGGTCGTCATGGCCGCGGTTCCGAGGGGTAGGTCGCGCGGACCCGTCCCCCGGCCGGGGTTGGGCCGGCAGCTGAAGGTGCCACCGAGCTCCTCGGCGCCGCTCGCGCATGCCGGTCAGACCGATCCCGGGCGTCCACGGCGCTCGCCCGATCGGCCGTCGTCACGAACCGTCACCTCGAGCTGCCGGCGTCCTCGCAGGCCACCTCGACCCACACCTTTCTCGCCCACCGTGCCTGGCGACGTTCGTGACCGCCTCCACGGCCGTGCGGAAGGTCGCGACCTCGACCGCCGCGGGCAGCGCAGCGTCGTCGGGGACGGACAGGTCCAGGCTCAGGCCGGCGTCGGTGGTGAGACCGTCGAGGTGGAGCTTGAGTGCGCCGGCCAGACCGAGCTCGTCGAGCGCGGGCGGGCGCAGACCGTCGACGAGGTCGCGCAGGCTGGTGATGACCTGCGATGAGGCCGCCTTGGCGTTGCCGAGGTACCTCGTCGTCTTCGGGTCCGTGCTCCAGCCGCACGATGGCCGCGTCGAGGTTGAGCCCCAGGCCGGTCAGCAGGGGTCCGAGCCCGTCGTGCAGGTCGCGGCGGAGCCGGCGCCGCTCCTCCTCGCGCGTCGTCGACCAGCCGATGCCGTGGCGTCGAGCAGGTCGGCGGTCAGTGCCTCGGCACGGACGGACCCTGCGACCATGTGGGCGAGCGTGGCGAGGATCTGCCGGTCCTCCTCGGCGATCGGCCTCGACACCGTGACGGCGGCGCGACGTCCAGGTCGCCGACGAACTCCCCGTCCTGGACGAGCGGCCACGTCTCGACATGGTCGGCCGGTGCGCCGTACGAGGCCAGCACCCGGTCGCCACGTCGCACGGCGACGTAGGGCAAGCGCAGCATCTCGCCGGTCGCCCGCACGAGGTTCTCCACGACGGTGGCGGGCGAGGCGAAGGTGTGCACGGCCGAGCGCCGGATGATCGAGTCGATCGTCCAGAGGTCGTAGCGCAGCACCGGGACCACGAGCGTGGCGACGAAGAGAAGCGGCGCCAGCGTCGGACACGGCGGCGGGAAGCGTCTCGGTCACCGCGAAGGGGAACATCAGCAGCGCGCCGACCACCCCGACCGCACGCCACCTCAGCTGCAGCCGCTCCACGCCCTCGGAGCGAAGGAACCGCACGACGACGCCGATGCCCGCGAGCACGCCGAGGAGAATCACCAGTGGGACCGCGGCGGTCGCGAGGTTCGCCGAGATCGGTGAGCGGTGTGCCGTCGACGACCCGCGCGACGCCCGCCGGGTGGGCCCTGCGGGTAGATCGCCCGCACGCCCGTGTCGCCGAGGACCCCGCTCAGCACGCCGACGGCGATGCCGACGACCAGGCCCCGCTCGAGGATGCGCCCCCATCGGCCGCCCGGTGACCCCGAAGGGAACCGACGTTGACCAGCCCCTCGACGGCGGCCGGAACGAACAGCAGGGACCCGCGGTCAACCCCCACACCGCCAGCCCGCCCGCCGTGGCCGCTCTCCAACGCCACGACGGATGCTCCGGAGATCGCCAGCATCACCGTCAGGCAGACCGCGCTCAGGGACAGCAACCATCCGAAGGGCAGGTCAGGGCGTCCGAGCCAGCAGGACCGCGCCGACCAGCCCGTAGGGCAGGATCTGGCATGCCACGTAGACCAGGTCGCCCGGGTCGACCCGCGCGGCAGCGTCCAGGAAGCGGGCGGCCAGCAGGGCCCCGGCCGTGCCGACGACGCTGAGCACGCCGACCGACCACCGCCACGGTCGGGGCGTGGCGGGCGGCGGCGTCTCGGAGCATGGCGACCACAGTGGGTCGAGCATGCCCCTGCTCGCCGAGCCCCGGCAATCGGCCGTGAGTCCCGAGTGGGCGGGAACCGGTTCCCGCCCACTCGGGAGCGGCGAGGCCGGTTCCGTGAGACCGGTCTCTGGGCGCGGGAGTCCGCAAGGAGGAGGTTCGGTGAGGTCCGCATCCGCCGGAAGGAACAGCCATGAAGATCCTCACCTGGGCCGCCGTCGCGGCCACTGCCCTGTTCGTCCTGATGAACGCCGGCGCCGTCGTCGAGCCCGGCATCGGCACGCCCTACCGGGTGATCGCCGCGGTCCTGGCCGTCGCTGGTGCAGCGGCTGCCGTCGGTCTCGCCGCCGGATGGTCCTGGGGCCGAGCAGCCGTCGTCGGCGTCGGGGCGCTCAACGTCGCCGCCTCGACCGCCGCCCTCGTCACCGGCCAGGAGGGCGCCGTCATCGGCCTCGCGGTCGGGGGGCTCGGCGTCGTCCTCGGAGCACTGGCCGGCGGTACCCCGCGACCCGGCGGCGGCCTGAACCATGACCACGACACCCACGGCCGCGGTCCGGCCGAGCGTCGCCGCGCGCGACCTCCGGGGCTACTGGCGGGTCCTGCTCGCCGTCGTCGCCCCGCTACCGATGCTCGCCAAGGGCATCTTCTACCTCCTCAGCCCCGTCCCGGGAGACGCGACCTACGCGGCGACCGTCACCGCGTTCGCCGCGCACCCGACCCTGATCGAGCTCATGAAATGGCTCGACGCCGTCTTCGTCCTGACCCTCATCCCGGCCACCGTGGCCGCCGCCTGGGTCGCCCGGCGCGGCTCGCCACGCCTGACCGCGGCCGGTGCCACCCTCGCCCTCACCGGCTTCCTCGCCGGCTTCGGGCTGCTCGGCGGCGTCGAGACCCCGGCGCTGGTGACCGTGCAACACGACCTCGACCCCGCGGTCATGGGCGACCTCGACAGTCGCCATGCACCAAGAAGCCCTCCTCGGCATCGCCTCCGGGCTCTTCATCACCGGCGTCGTGTTCGGGCTCGGACTGCTCGGAGGCGCCCTGAAGCGAAGCCGCGCCGTTCCGACCTGGGCCGCCATTGCCGTCCTTCTCGGCGGAGCGACCCACCCCTTCATCCCGAGCTCGCGTCGGCCAGGGCATCGGCCTGCTCGTCGCCGCCGCCGGCCTCCTCGGCGTGAGCAGAGCGCTCCTCCGGATGCCGAACGACGAGTTCGACCTGCCACCAACCCTCCCCCTGCCCCGCTAGGAGGTCGGCCATGGCCCCCAGCCCACTCATGGGGTGCGACGGCCGCCCCTACTCAGAAGACCCGCCACCCAAGAACCCGGCCAGCGCGGGGTAGTAGATCCACTCCTGTACCCGCCACCCGCGAGATCGCGAGTGGCGGCTATAGGCGGCGCAGTGACGCGCTCGTCCCGATCGCGTCCCAAGCGGTGCCATGGCGACGTGCTCGCATCCAGCGAGACCCCGCTCGTGAGAGTGTCGGAGGGTGTTCGAGACCGCGACGGAGGGGATCGAGGGGGTGCGGTTCCTCCCGGAGGATCCGACGGGATGGGCGGCGCTGGTGGTGGCGGGGTCGAGCGGCCGGGTGGACGCTGCCCGGGCCAGGCTGCTTGCCGAGCGTGGGGTGGTCGCCGAATCGATCCGCTGGTTCGGGGGTGAGGACCAGCATCCCGGGGTCTGGGAGATCCCGGTCGAGACGTTCCTTGACCGGGTCACGGACTTGGCCACCCGCGCGGACAAGGTCATGGTCGTGGGAACCTCGTTCGGCGCCGAGGCGGCGCTCATGGCCGGATCGCTGTCGGACCGGGTCGATGCGGTGGTGGCGTTCGCGCCGTCCGACGTGGTGTGGTCCGGTGTCGCACCAGGTGGGCGGGTCACGTCGCACTGGACCATCGCTGGCCGACCCGTGCCGTTCGTGCCGTTCGTCGACGACTGGGAACCGGAGTCGGACCCGCCGGCGTTCCGCTCGCTCTACCTACGATCGCGGGAGCGGTTCACGGCCCAGCTCGACGCAGCTCGGATCCCCGTCGAACGGATCAAGGACCTGATCCTCGTCGCGGGAGGAGACGACCAGGTGTGGCCGTCTGTCACGCACGCGGAAGCGATCCGGGCGAGCCGATCCGCACACGGCCTCGACACGACCGTGGTCACCGACCCCACGGCCGGTCACCGCACGATCCTGCCCGCCGAACACGCCGCCGCGGGCGGACTGGCGATGCACCGTGGCGGCGACGAGGAAGCCGACCGCAGGCTCGGACCCCTCGCCTGGGAGCACATCATCCGTCTCCTCTAGCCAGAAATCAGCACCCGGAAGGCGGTCGACTCGCGGCGGATAGACGCTGCTTCCGCGCGTACGACGAGTCGGGCAGCTCCGTCCGGTTCCGCCAGGGTATCGACTTGCCGAATTGGCAAGTGCAGGGGACGATGGTGCGGTGCCCGCCCACCCCGCCCCCCCGACTCCTGACGAGGCGCGTCGTGCGTTGGCTGCCGCCGAGGCATCCGGTGCGCGGGTCCGGGCGCAGGGGCGCTGGACGGGGAGATACATGACTGCGTTCGGCGTCGGCTTCGGCCTCCTCACCGTCCTGACGGGACTGGTCGGCAACACGACCTGGGCGCTGGGCGCCATGGTCGCCGTATGGGCAGCGTTCACCGGCGTGATGGTTGGGTGGTCCTCACGTCAGCGCGCCACGGACCGAGCCGCCGCGGACCGGATGGGTCGGTGGTGGGTGCTGACCATTCTGCTCAACGGTCTCGTGCTGGCGACCGGGCTGAGCTACGTGGGCAAGGTCCCGGCGTACTGGGTGCCAGCGGGTGTTGTCGTGACGCTGCCACTGCTGATTGGAGCGGCCCGCGAGCATCGGATATGACCGAGGCCCAGCACCCCCGCCACGACCTGGACGCCCTGCTCAACCACCCCGTCCGGCTGTCTGTCGTCGCGGCGCTGTCCGGGGTGACCAAGGCCGAGTTCGCGTTGGTTCGAGACGCCGTGGAGATCAGCGACTCGATGCTGTCCAAGCAGGTCTCGCTACTCGAGGCGGCCGGCTACGTCGACGTCACAAAGCGACGGGTCGGCCGCCGGGCGCGGACCTGGCTGGCCCTGACCAAGGCCGGGCAAGCGGCCTACGCCCGCCATCTGGGCGCGCTCCGCACAATCGCCGGACTGTGACTCTTCCTCATCCCAGCGGTGGCCGTGCGTTTGCGCCGCGCATGTCTCCAGTGGCCTCATTTGGCGCGCGCCGGGCGCGATGATCGGCCGGACCGCTGCCGGGTGACCCCTGAAGCCCGCCATGGGTGGCGACCTCCATAGTGGGTCCGCTGCGTCGCCGTCATGGTCCCGCTGATTCTGGCGTCGACCCTGTTGTACCCGCGGGCCCTCAACCCTAACTGGACGAACGGCACACCCTCGTTCGAGCTTCCATGGCTGGCGGTCGTGATCGTGGTGTCCGCGGTGGCGGTGTACGCAGCCCTAAGGTCGCGAATCGTCGTAGACCCACCATCCGTGCGAATCGTCAATCCATGGGTGCGCTCACCCTTCAGACCACTGACGTCGTCGCGGTCGAGCCCGGGAGTTGGGGAGTCGTGTTCCGAACGGGGCGGTCGTCGGCACATTGCGTTGGCGGTTCAATGCACAGCTGGACCTGAACCGTGGGCAGATGTCGCCAGGGCCGTGACCGGGCGCTGCCCGTCCGCGACTCCCGAGCAGCCCGCTCTACTGACCGAACTGGCGGCGCGGGTCGAAGAGCACTGTCGGCGTCGCGGCTACCAGGTGACTTCTCTCGGAACCGACGAGTACGGCTACGTGGTGTTCCAGGTGTCCCTGCCCGCGCGGGACCACGACGTCAGGCTCTCGCTGAACGGTGAGACGTTCCTCTTGGACCTTCCGGGCGGCTACACATGGGCTGAGTTCAACGCACTAGCCGACGAAGGCCAAGAGACTCTCGCAGACCAGCTGGCCATGCTCGATGGCTACGCCGATCCCCAGTCATCCGAGGTCGAAGTGCCTCGTCGCCTCGGGGGGCGGCGATACAAGGAGCCGCACCTCAGCAACGGAGCGGTGCTGCGCCGACACGAGTGGAGCGGCCGACCGACGCAGACAGGCCGCGAAGCCCGAAGTCTGCCAAACGGCCGCGGCCAAGCCGGGCGCTTCTCGGCGGTGTGGGGCGCATCGCCGGCGAAGCCAACGGCGCCAACTCAGAGCGGACGGTAGGCGTCGCTGCGGTGGCCGATACGCAGCACGACCACCTCTTTCCGCTCGTCGTTGATGCGGTACAGAACGCGGTAGGTGCCGCGTCGAGCGGAGTAGATCCCCGCCAGGTCTCCCGGGAGCCTCTTGGCGACCCGGCGGGGGTCCTCGGTCAAGGCGCCGGTGAGGAACTCGATGACGGCCGCGGCGACCGGCTCCGGTAGTCCGGTGCGGACCGCGCGGACCGCCGGTGGGGTCAGGACCAGCTCGTCCGCAGAAGTCCTCACGGACGCAGGGCCCGGACGGCGTCGACCCCCCGGACGACGTCACCGGCGGCATACGCCTTGTCCGCCTCGCGGATGTCCGCCAGGGCCGCGGCGTCGCTGAGGACCGCGAGGGTCTCCTCCAGCTCGGCGAGATCCTCCGGGCTGATGATCACCGCGGCGGCGCGCCCGTTGCGCGTGACGGTCACCCGCTCGTGCTCGCGCTCGACGCGGTCAACGACTTCGCTGAAGTGATCGCGCACCTCGCGCAACGGCTCGACGCTCATGGCCACAATTGTGGCGTCCTACGGGGATCCTCGCAAGTGAGGCAGCTTCGCGGCGGTAGGGGCCACGACCCGCCCGAGGGTCCCCATCGTCACAGCGACGGCGCGGACGGTCGAGGCAGACGCTGAGACTTCTGCGCCTTGACCGGACGACCGCGTCGTCACGGTGGTGACGCGGAGACTGCGCACGAGATAGCCACCTCTGGGCGATCGCCCCAAGACGCGGGGGGGCTCGACGCGCGACCGACGCTGGAACGGCAACCAGCTGAAGGATCGTCAGACGTCTCCTCCTGTTCGGACCAGCCGGACCCCGGTCACGACCAGAAACGCCAGCCAGGTGAGGAAGCCCAATCCGGCCACTCCGAACAGCACCACGGTGTGACCTGCCGCGATCGCGGGTCCGGCGACGGTGCCGATGACCAGCAGGGCCGCACCGACCGGGGCTAGCCAGGTGAATGCCTTGGGAGTCATCCCGGCGGCGACCGATGCGCGTGACAGCCCCAGCAGCGCGATCGCGATGGACAGATCGAGGACCGTGAAGATGCTGTTGTGCAGCGCCCACAGCGCCTGGATGGCTCCGAGATCGGGACGGTCCATCCCCGCTGCGACGGTCAGCGCCTGCTCGGCAGCCACGACGAGCGTGAATATCATCACGACGCCGAGAGCACCGACGAGCCCGGTGAGCGCCCAGCCGGGTCGGCTTGAGGCGAGAAGGTGTCGGGTGACGCCGCCGAGGAAGACGGCCAGGGCGACGCCGCTCACCACGTAGGTCGCGGCAAGGACCAGGGCGATCACCCCGTCTCCGGAGTAGTGCGACAACACCTGGTTCGCAGAGGCACCGTTGCCGGGCGCCGAAGCCCCGCGGACGAGGTTCTGGGCGATCACCACGGCGGCGAAGGTCAACGCTCCCCAGCCGGCCGCTCGCGCGCTAACGTCGGCGGCCGACGCCCGACGGGTGGAGGACGTGCGGGTCTCGACGCCGACGTCAACGTGGATGGCTTCAGACATGTTGAGACTCCCATTAACTTGAGTCTTGATCCAGTTACTGGAACTATATTCCGGTACACAGGACTGTTGTCAAGTGATAGAAGGGAGCCATGTCTCCGGAGCAGCCAACGTTGCGCGAGCGGCGGGCGGAGCTGACCAGGAACGAGATACTCCTGGCCGCACGCCGCTTGTTCGCCGAGCGCGGCTTCACCCGCACCAGCGTGCGCGACATCGCACGGGCGGCGGGAGTCTCGGCCCAGACGGTGTACGACAGCGTCGGCTCGAAGCATGCGTTGGTCGCCCGGCTCAACGACCTGGTCGACGCCGAGGCGAGCACCGCCGCCCTCGTCGAGACAGCTATGGCTTCCGGAGATCCGCAGCGGGTGGCCGCGCTGCCCGCACGGATCACGCGCTCGATGCTGGAGAACTGCACCGACATCATCCAAGCACTGGTGACCGGGGCGGCCGCCGAACCCGAGATCCAGACCGTGCTCGACGAGGGGCACCGTCGGCACGTCGAGGGATCCGGCGCGGTCATTCGAATTCTTCAAGACATGGAGGCGCTCGCACGCCCGACGGACGCCACCGCGACGGCGGAGACGCTTGCGGCGATCACCGATTTGCGGTTCGCCTTGATGCTGCGTCAGAGCTACGGCTGGTCGCTCGACCGCATCGAGGAATGGATGACAGCGGCCAGCAACGACCTGCTGCTTCGCTGACTCGGGCCTCTCTAGAGCATCGGCCGATTCATCCGAGCGGGGATCTCGGACGGCAGCATCGGACGTTCCCCTCGGCTGGACCTAGAGAACAACGGCGCTGACCGGCCCCTACACCGTCGTTCCGGGACCGCAGACTGAGCAGCCCCATCTGGGCGTCATGACGCGACGCGGGAGGCGCGACCGCGCGCTTCGCGGCGAAGTGGGTCACCTCGGCCGGGCAGTCCCACTCCGGGATGCGTGCAGTAGATCTGGCAACCAGAGGCTGTGCGGCATCACCAACGTATCGCGCAACAGACCGGGGTTCTCGTACCTCCGGACGGCGCGACCTTATCGATCCAGTCGGAGCGCCAGCTTCCGTGGTGCGCAACACCGGTAGCTCTCGGTCACGAGCTCGGCGACCTCTTCCCAGTCGGTGTCGTCGTCGAGCACCATTCCGACGACGGTGGGCGACCATGGCGGCTGATAGAACGGTGGCCCCATATGGGCTAGGGCGTGCAGCTCGTCACCGGATGACCGGAAGGTCAGCACCGTAGTGGGTCGGGTCACCCCGGTCAGGTCGCGGTACGCGGACGTGTAACCCTCCTGGGAAACGAGAACGTGGGCGAAGGTCCTGTTCCGGACCCGCCACCTCACGCCGGTCCAGGCGTCCTCCTCGTAGGCCTCGGGCAGCGCCAAGGCCGTGTCCGCGACCCTGGCGACTACGTCACCGGATGGCTCGATGCGCGATGGCTTGGACACTCACCGAGTCTGTCAGCGCACACCGACAATTCCTCGCACCCCTAGGGGTTGTCGTGTGCGCGCCGAAGACCCCTCTCGACCTGCTCGCATGAACACGACAGCGCATACGTCGACTGGCGGCGAAGTGACGCACCTTCCGCCGAGCAGCAGCGAGGGGCCTCGGGCCCGCCGCACTGCCGGAGTCGGCCCTGCGGCGTCGGGCGAGGGCGTCCTGTGCTGTGGGCCGTCAGGGCATGGGGTCGGACGCCGACCAGTGCACGAGCAGGCTGCGGCCCGGGGCCAGCACGGTCTCCCCCGCTGTCACGATCGTGGTGAACGCGGGCCCGGGCTCGGGGAGCGAGGTGTCCAGCTCCAGGCGCCACCGGTCAGCCGGCCGACCGGTGGGTGAGGTGTCCGGGATGCGGAACTCCACCGGGTCCGTCTCGCCGTTGACGAGGACGAGCAGGTTGCGGTCGAGCAGCGGTTCTCCCCAGCGGTCGTTGTCGGGGGCCACGGACCCGTCCACGAAGACCGCCACACTGCGCCGGGCCGGGTCCTGCCACATCGCCTCGGACATCGCCCGGCCGTCCGGTGCGAACCACACGGAGTACCCGGGGTCGGCCAGGTACCGCCGTCGGCGCAGCACGGGGTGCGCCCGCCGCATCGCGATGACGCGCCGGACGAAGGCCCGCAGGTCCTCATCGACGTGCTGCCAGTCGAACCAGGAGATCTCGTTGTCCTGGCAGTACGCGTTGTTGTTCCCCCGCTGCGTGCGACCGAGCTCGTCGCCGCCGAGCAGCATCGGGACCCCGCGGGACAGGAACAGGGTCATCAGCAGCGCCCGGACGTCCCGGTTCCGGGCGGACTGCACGGCTGCGTCGTCGGTGGGGCCCTCGACGCCGTGGTTCCACGAGATGTTGTCGTTCGTCCCGTCCCGGTTCTCCTCGCCGTTGGCCTCGTTGTGCTTGCGCGCGAAAGAGACGAGGTCGCGCAGGGTGAAGCCGTCGTGGCAGGTCACGAAGTTGATCGAGGCGTGCGGGCGCCTCCGGGTTGGCCCGTAGATGTCCGACGAGCCGGCGACCCGGGTGGCCAGCTCCGAGAGCATTCCCGGGCGCCCCGACCAGAACCCCCGAACCGTGTCGCGGTAGCGCCCGTTCCACTCGCTCCAGGTGTCCGGGAACGCCCCCACGCTGTAGCTGTCCCACTGCCCGACGTCCCACGGCTCGGCGATCAACTTCACCCTGCTGACCACGGGATCCTGGTCGACGAGGGCGAAGAAGGACGAGAGCCGCTCGAACCCGCCGCCCTCGCGCGCCAACGCTGTCGCCAGGTCGAAACGGAACCCGTCGACGTGCATCTCGGTGACCCAGTACCGCAGCGAGTCCATGATCAGCCGCAGGCACGTGTGGTCGTCGACGTTGTAGGAGTTGCCCGTGCCGGTCGTGTCCAGGTACCGCGACGGGTCGAGTGGATCCACCCGGTAGTAGGCGTGGTTGTCGATCCCGCGGAAGCACAGGGTCGGGCCCAACTGGTCACCCTCGGCCGTGTGGTTGTACACCACGTCGAGGATCACCTCGATCCCCGCGGCGTGCAGAGCCAGGACCATCTGCTGGAACTCCCGCACCTGGCCACCGACCCACCCCGCCCGGAACGCGGCCGAGTACCGCTGGTGGGGGGCGAAGAAGCCGATCGTGTTGTAGCCCCAGTAGTTGGACAGTCCCGAGCGCGCCTGCGCGCTAGCGGTGATGAACTCGTGGACGGGCAGCAGCTCCACGGCCGTCACCCCGAGCGACGTCAGGTGCTCCACGGCCGCGGGGTGGGCCATACCGGCGTAGGTCCCGCGCAGTTCCGGGGGTACCTCCGGGTGGGTGGCCGTGAACCCCTTCACGTGCACCTCGTAGATCACGGAGTCCGCGTAGGTGGTCCGCGGAGCCACGTCACCGGCCCAGTCGAAGGTCGGGTCCACGACCAGGGACTTCGGCATGTGGGCCGCCGAGTCCAGGGCGGAGATCGTGTCCGGTGCGTCCCAGTCGTAGTCGAAGACCTCGGGACCCCAACGGACCCCGCCGTCGAAGGCCCGGGCGTAGGGGTCCATGAGCAGCTTGGCGGGGTTGCACCGCAGTCCCCGGCTGCGGTCATAGGCGCCGTGCACCCGGTACCCGTACCGCTGCCCGACACCGATCCAGGCAGGTAGCCGTGCCAGACACCGCTGTCGTACTCGCGGAGCGTCACCTGCTCCTCGTGGCCCTCCTCGTCGAACAGGCACAGGACCACCCCGTGCGCCACCTGGGAGGAAAGGGCGAAGTTGGTGCCGCTCACCATCGGGCGTCGCCCCGAGGGGGACGTGACTTCCCGGCCACACACGGCGGTGCATGCAGTCAGGCTCCCACCGACGTGGCCGGGACGACAGGGCAGAACAGCACCCAAGGGGCGACGAAGAACCTGGGAGGCCACCAGCACCCCCGACGGCTGCATGGATGAACGGATCCCACATGGTCGGCCGGAAGCTGGGGAGTCACCTTGAGACCGACCAGCTGATCACAACCAGTGCCCGGAGTCCCATGCAAACGGGCTTGACAGCGCTGCGTCCGCAGGCGGCGGAGTGGGGCACTCCAAGGCGAGCGTCGTGCAGAGGGCGGGTGTGGCTTTCGGGCATTGGCCAGTCGGACGCGGCACGAGGTCCGGGTTTGGGTCACTGGCGGGTGTCGGCGCCCTGTGCCAAGGTCGATCGGTGACTGAGCGCCAGCCTGACAGCATGCGAGACAGGACGTTCCGGAACCGGAGCCTGCGCAGGTCTCGGTTCATCGGGTGCGACTTCGGTGGCGCTGTCGTGCGCGGCAGCGAGGTCGCGGGCATGGAGATCGAGTCCCCGTGGCTGATGGAAGGTGACAGCGGACTGGTGGTCAACGGGGTCGACGTCGTACCGATGGTCGATGCCGAGCTGAATCGCCGGTTTCCCGGACGGGCGCTGCGCGACGCCGAGACCCCAGAAGGTCTCTCGGCGGCCTGGGCGGCCGTCGAGCGGACCTGGCAGGGCACCCTCGACCGAGCTCTGGCGATGCCACCGGGCACGCTCGAGGCGTCCGTCGACAACGAATGGTCCTTCACGCAGACCTTGCGCCACCTCGTCATGACCACGGACACCTGGCTGGGCAAGGCGATCCTTGAACGAAGCCGGCCCTACCACCCGGCCGGCCTGCCCAACGACGACGACAGCCCCGCCTTCGATGCGTCGGACTTCTCCGCCGAGCCGCCACCGTTCCCCGAGGTCCTCGAGGCTCGAGCGGACCGGCAGGCCATGGTGCGCCACTACATCGCCAACGTCACCGTCGAGGACCTCGCATCCCCGCGGAAGAACCCCCACGCCCCCGACTACCCCGAGACGGTGCTCTCGTGCCTGCGCACCATCCTGGAGGAGGAATGGGAGCACCACCGCTACGCCGTGCGCGACCTCGACACGCTCGCCCAAGCGCGCCGCTCACCGGGCTAGCAGTCTTCCGGGGCGGCGTATGCGACGATCAGGACGGCAGTACACGACCGTCCCAATTCCCGGGTAGACCGCGATCGGTCGCCGGGCGCGCAGTCGACAGGCGGCGAAGAGGGGCAGTCCCCCTCAGGAGGTGTAGTCATCGAGCCGCGCCAGAGGCTCTGCGGTGCGACGATGACGCCGTGGGCACGAGCGGACGCACCCAGAGCAACTGGCACGCGAACCGCGATGTCATGTGGGGCGAGTTCGAGGTCGGCGCTCAGCGCTATTCGATCGCCGGCGCGCCCCAGGGACTGCCGCTGTGGAGTGGGGGCAACCCAGAGAACGGAGTCGCGGACTTCCTGATCTGGCTGCCCTACTCGACCCTGGTCGACATGTTCAGCCGGAAGTTCGTTGTGAAGGTGAGACGCCACCGCCCCGCACACGCGCGCACCGCCTTGCTGCGCCGGAGCTTTCCCCGAACCATGGACTTGGCCGCATGCCTCGACGAGGTGAAGCGAGAGGTCGAGAACTCCGGCTCCCCACGGTCTGCCCAACGCTCGTACTGAGGCGCCCTTTACGCGGCGAAGTGGGCGCATCCAGAGAGTCGCGGCGAGGCTGCGCGGCACTCTTGCCGGCCGGCCAACGAGCCCGGGCCCACGCAGCTGTCGACGGAGTCGCCTGCTGGGTGTCACAGTGAGCATCGCGCGGTCGCGATTGGGGCCGCCGTCACCTCGGGGAGGAGGGCGACTTGCGCTATGCGCGTTGGGGAGCAATGCCCTCGCCTGCGTGCTGCTGAGTTCCTGCACCGCCGGGCCCGGCACGCTGGACGCCCTTCGCGAGCGGGGATCCGGTGGCGGCAGTACCCGACCGTACGACTCTCTCGATGACCTGCTGAGCAACGTCGAGTACCAGTGGAGCGTCGGCCGACCGGAACCGTTGACGGTCGCCGTGGTCGTGGGCCGCTTCGAGTCGGCCGGCCCGGGAGGCGCCTTCGGCGTCGCCGGCGGGGACGCCCCGGACGGGCAACCCGCTGACTTCGACGCTGCCGATGCCACGTGGAAGACGGTCGAGGCGACCTTTGTCGTGGACGAGGTGATCAGCGGCGCCGTGAACAGTGCTGAGCGCGTTCAAGTCGGTCTGGCCTTCGGCCCCGACATCGACCCGTCGGGGGTGGCCGATGACCTGCGGAGGTTGGGGCGGAGCGTGCTCTTCCTCAACAGGTCGCCAGTGTTCAGCTACAACCCGCAGCTCTACGGGACGGTGGCCGACGGAGCCCTGCTGGCGACAGTCGCCGACGACGGCACCCTGGCCCTACCCGCACTCGACCCAGAGGAAGCGGCCTCCCTACTACGCGCGACACCGACACTGACCGCGCTGACCGCGGCGGCATCCGGACCCCGTCGAAGCGTCACTCTCGACCGACGGGCGCCCAGGTCATCAGCGAAACCACCGACGCCGAGTAACAGCCTGGACTTGCGCCCGACTGGCGGCGGAAAGGGCTACACCTAGGATTGTCCGAGGGTGGAGCGTGGCGGGTTGAGATGATGTTCGGCCTAGCCCTGGCGACCGAGGCCGGCGGCGAGGGCACGGTCTCGATCGGGCTGTGGGGTCAGGCCGCAGGTGCCTGTGGGGCCGCTACGGGAAGTACTTTGAGTTTCGAGTCGGCTCGACACCCCTGAGGTCTGGCCTGTCACTGCCGTGACCCGCCTGGAGTTTGCACTTGTCGGCGGGCTGATCTTGAGGCTTGGCGTAGCCGGGCCGCCCACTTCGGGCCGGTCGGCGCCGACACCCTCCTCCAGCGGGGTTGAGTTTCACCTGCGCTGCCGGACGGGGGAGTGCAGTGCGGTCACGCCACGGGTGATGTCCGGCCGTTCCAGGGACGGTGCCGGGTGGGGTGATCAGCCTTCGGCGGATCGAGAGGTCCACCTGTTGCAGCCACACCACGACGGGGAAGGCGATCAGCACCAGCACCGCGACGGGGAGGAACCCGCGGGCATAGCCGGTGGTGCCTCCGACGGCTCCGGTGACGACCCCGATCACGGGTGGGATCACGAAACCGCCGAGTGCGCCCAGCAATACGTACGCGTCAAGGTAGACGAACAGAACCAATTGCTACCCGGGGCAGGCGGCTCGTAGTCGTCGTCGGCCAGCGCAGGGCGGTGGGAATCGCGCGGCCACGGCGCTGGTCGAAGCTCAAGGAGTGGCTCGGTACGAAACAGCCGATTAGGGAGGTGCAGCAGTGAGTATGCGATCCGACCGAGCGCGGATGGCGGACAGCCCCTGCAGCACGGTGCCGGCAGCGATTGACATTCTCTGAAGGCTGCCGTCGTCGGGCAAGCGAGGATCGGTCCGGCGATGGGGTGGAGAGGTAACGCGGACAACGGCTACACAGCCTACAAGTACGAACTAACAATTAGAACTACTTTTGTTTTCGCTTTGTTTCAAGCACTTGTCACCTCTGGATTTGTTCTGTTCATCTGCTAATTTAGGGGGGCAGGTGAACAGCCTCAGCTTCATTCCATTGCAGACATGCCGAACGCCCTCGATCCCAACCTCATGACGCCCACCGAGCGCCTCGACGAGA
>CAVSQS010000002.1:0-860281 GCA_963730165.1 uncultured Actinomycetota bacterium | reverse complement strand
TGGGCGATGCCAGGGCATGGGATCGGCTACTCGGTCACTGGCTGACCTCGAGGACAAGTGCTCGAAAGAGCCCTCGGGGGCCGTTGTCCACTCGCGAGTAGTCCTGCCAACGCACGTGGTGGCGACCTGAGAGAGCGATGGGCGCCTCGCGGCTCTTCATCGTGCCTGGACCGGTGAGCGGCCCCCACTCCCGCGTCCCCTCGAGGGTGACTCCTTCGTAGATCCGGAATGCATCCGCGTTCGTGGCCCGTCCGTGTGTGACCGGCCGCCAGAACGAGGGCTCGTTAGTGAGTGCGACGAACATGCCGTTCCAAGCAGAGTGCGCGGACACGAATCGCTCGAGCCTTCCGATGTCCTTCACGACGTCGTAGGCGCGGACATCCTGGGCGCCTTGGTTCTTGAGCGCGAAGAGCTCGCCGTTGACGTCGCCGCTCCACCCGGCGGTCAAGTACTTCAGCTCGACGGCGGTGAATGCCCCCAGGTCAGGGCGGCTGATCAGCAAGTCCAGTCGAACGTTTGGCTCCGGATGCGTCTCCAGGCGAACTTTGAGCGCGCTGTCGAGCTGGTGCGCTTCCCAGGCGAAGGCATGCTGGAAGTCGGCTTCTGAGTGAAACACGGGGCGTTGTCGCGCGAGGTGGCCAAGCAGCCGGGCAACGTCAACAGATCCCGCGATGGTGGCCATGTCCCATCCTCACCTCATCGGCGCGAGAGGGCGACCTCCGCCTCGCAGCAGCACGCGAAGTACGGCATCTCAGCGTGCGATGTCGGCGTGCTTGGCCGCCCGGGCGTCGTTTCCGAGCCGACGATCAGCAGTGACGTGCTCCGAGATCACCCCGATGGCCGTCCCCGCCGATGCCAAGGGCGACTCGCCGACACCGGGCCATCCCCCGCTGTCATGCCCGGGTGCGAGGCTGTCTTCGTGGCACAGGACCACCCGGACCGAGACGACTACCGAGCGGCAATCCGTCACGTCGTCGGCCGGAGCTCGAACGGCGTCGGGCGAGGACTCCCGGCGGTCGCCGAGATCGAGCTCGAGAACCCGGACGGCACCGTCGTCGCCGGCACAAGCCTGCCGGTCGGACCGACCGTGCGACGTGACCGTGCCACGGCAATCTGCGAGATACACCCGCTGCGCTTCCTGGTGTGCCCAATATGCCTCGGTGAGGGCCCGCTGACGAAGGAACACCTACCTCCGAAAGGGTTCGGCGGCCAGGTAATGACCTACACCTGCAAGCGCTGCAACAGCACCTTCGGCTCCCGGACCGAGGAGGCGATGCTCGACTGGTTCGACCGAGCCATTCGCGTGGTGTACCGCAGCGAGGGCAACCCGCGGCCGGTGGCCTCCGGCCGCGTCATATACCTCAGAAACGAGGCGGGGGAGGTCATCCTGATGAACCAGGCGACTGGTCCTGCGCCCGACGCGCTTTCACAGCTGATGCGCTCAGGCAAGCAGGTCGTGATGGACGTGCGCGACCACGCGCCGGCCCAGCGGCTCAACGGGATGCTCAAGAGCGCCTACCTGGCCGCCGCACTTCATCTCGGCGGCGTCCCGGACCTCCCGTCGGTGCGCGAGATCCGGCAAGAGTTACTCGACGTAGTACAAGCTCGCTCGCGCAAGCACGTGGTCGCCGGCCCTCACGCCCAGCGGCTACGGTCCTTTCGCACGGGCGCCAGCGCGTCCGGCCCGCCGCTGGCACTGATGAAGACCGAATCCCACGACCCTCGGTATGTCATCTCCCTGGCCGGCACCATCTTGGTTGATTGGCCCTTCCCCGAAGTCGATCCGGAGCGGTCACGGGCAGGTCAATTAGTGCTGGCGTAGTCAAAACACTGCGCCAGCCTCCCCGAACAGGCCGGGCGATGCTCGCAACTGCACATCCCTCCAGATGCCCGACTGCCGCGTCCAGCCGGGTCGGGAAACGGCCCGAGTAGGCGAGTGACCTACTGACCGGCTCGAGCGCGTTGCGGAGATCCTAAGAATGGCGTTTGACCGCGTCGAGTCGCAACGGATGAGGCTGTCGCGTGGACAGGGCGGACAACCGTCGCCGTGTCAGTGGGCTCGGTGCGTGCGTGTTAAGCACGCTCGCCCACTCTGCACCGAGGTCGGCCTCGACCAGGGCGCGGTCTCCGGCTAGCAGTTCGACTGTCTGCCATCGCCGTTCCCACATGGGGATTAGGTACGTGAGCGCCGCAAGAGCTGCCAGGAAGACTGCAATCCACGGCACGCCTTGTTGAACTGCCTGGACGACGGCGACGGCGGCGACCACGAGCCGCAGCCGCCATCCCAGAGCCACGAACGGCAGCCGACCGAACCCCTGGGCTACCCCGCCGGCCAGGGCTTTGAGCGCCAGCCATGGCAGGGACCAGAACGTGATGGCCAGGTCGTTGCGAGTCCATCCGTCACGCACCAAGGCGGCGGGGTGTCCGATGATGGCGACGGCCTGGCCCTGGGTCAGCTGGCCGTCTTCAACCGCGTCCAGCACCCCCTGGGCGATGAGCACAGTGTGGCGGCCCGCCGGTTGCGCGGCGATACGGGTGTCGCCGCTGCCGATCCACAAGCACACCAGGGGCGGGCCAAGGGCGTTGCGGCACAGCAGCGTCACAGCCGGGGCGAGCATCGCACGCTCGGACTGGGTCAACGGGTGAGCCCGGTACAAGACTCGAGCGACGGCGGACTCGCCGCGGCCGCACAGCAGCAGCACGATCATCGCGAGCCCTCCGACGAAGAGGGTCAACCCCGCCGCGGGCGGCAGCAGGGCGCCGACCATCCACGTCAGGACGGTGCTGACCAGCAGCCCAGGGCCGACCGCCAACGCCTTCGACACCCATCGCGGCACGACGACCCACCTCCTCACCGCATCCAATCAGCCTAGCCCGAGAAGAAGCACAACCGGCGCATGGTGACCCCCGCGCGTCCAGGTCCTGCTTGCGGACTGTGGGAATCCCAGTGTCCACACGGGCACCGACACCACACCCGGTTATCCACAGATCGCGACCGTGCCGGTGGACGACCGGATCTGGCAGGGCGTGATGGAGGGGCCAGAGAAGAAGGAGCAGGACATGCAGGCTCACATCTCGACCGGCACGTGGATGCAGTCGTGGGGGGAGGTGGTCGCCCTCCTGAACAGAGCCGCCGACATCGGCGTCGAAGCGGCCGAGATCGACCCGGCCCTGCACTCGACGGCCTGGTGGGCCGATCTGGTCGCCGCCGCGGCCGTGCAGCTGCTGCCACCCGAGCACGTCCACGCGGTCAACCAAGTCACGCTGTCGGACCACCTACTCGAGCTGGGATTCGCGGCAATAGTGCAGGCCGCGCACGAGGCCGCGCTGGCCATCCCGAGCGACCAGCTACCCGCCCATGCGCCGATCGTCATCGCCGAGCTGACCGCCCTCGCCAGCGAGGTCGAGCAGTGACCGCGCCCGCGCGAGCTCTGCCCGGTGACGCACGCAGCGTCGGAGAGCTCCTCCGGGACGCGGACGTCACCGCGAGAGCCGCCCTATGGGATCCCAACCCGGACCAGGCCAAAGCACGGGTACGCGCCTGGGGGTCCCTTCTCGACGCTGCCTGGCAACTGTGGGACGCCATCCCCGACCAGGACCGCGATCCGGTCATGGACCGCATCACCCGGCCAGCGCGAACCATCCACTCGGACGCGGCATGGCCCGGCGCCGGACCGAGCGACCCGATCCTGCAGTCCGCCGCCGACTCCATCCGCCACGCCGCGATGCTCGTCCAGGAGCGGCGGCTGCGGGTCCCACCCCTGACGCCCGAGGGGGCAGCCGACGCGGCGGCCGCGCGGACCCGGCTCATGCACACGATCTACGCCGCCTCCCACGCGGTCGCTCTCTCCCTGGGACATCACGTGCGCGACCTACAGCGCCGCCTGGAGGCCGGACGGAGCATCCCCGCCGGGGAGTCCCTCGTACGTGCCCGCGCCGCCCGTGACCGCGCCACCCTCATCGAGCGCCTCGCCGGCGGCTATCTGGAGAACCGGTGGCCCACCGCGGTCGAAGGCGAACACCGGGACCGGCCCGTGACCTCACGGCTCGAGGTCGCTTGCGCTCGGTGGGACCTGGCTGCGCATCGAGTCCTGGCCCACCAGCCGAGCATGGCCAACGTCGCCACCGTGGTGCGCGGCCAAGCGGGCATCGTCGTCGCCGCCAAGATCGTCGACGCCGCCGCCGCCCGGACCGGTGCCCTTGACCACCGCACCCACGAGCAGCGGATCGAACCCGCCACCACCCGTCTCGAACGCACCTGGGCCCGCCTCGACAAGGAGCTGCACCAGATGCTCGGACAGGACCGACGCCGCGACCCCCAGCTCATCCACGCCGGCAACGAGCTCCATGCCGCCCTGCGTGAGATCACCCATCAGCACAACGGGCTGGCCACCCCACACGCCATGGCCGCCCGCAGCGACCTCACGGCAGTCACGCGGATCCTGCACCACTCCGTCGCCGCATCCGGCGACCTCGCCCAAGCCGTCCGCGACACCCTCCACGACCCAGGGCTCGCCGGCAACGCGCGAGGCGTGCACTCGATCGCCACCGAGCTCCTCGGACCCGACCCAGACACCCCCTGGGTCAACCCCGCCGACATCGCGAACCACCGCGAAGTCGCTCTCCCACAACCGCTACGCGCCGCGCTCTTCGCCCACACCGACCGCGCCATCCTCGCGGCCCGGGTGGTCGACTCGGCCACCAGCGCACTAAATGAACCCCGCGGCACCATGACCGCCGGCCAGCCCGCCATCACCAGCGGACGCCAACACCAGGACCGTGCCTTGCCCCCGACAGGTCACGCAGCTCCCGCGATCGGCTGCGAGCGCTGAAGAGGTGTCGGGAATCGCCGGAGGCGGATCCCCAACCACGGCCTGTGCTCGCGGTCGACGGCTCGGCGTTACGCCTCGAGGTGGTCCGGAAGTGGCACGAGAAGCTTGTCCAGCGTGGATCTCACATCGGGCGCCGTCGCACGCCTGCCGACGTAGTGCTGGTAAGTGACGGAGGGATCGCGGTGTCCGAGCTGGTCGCGAGCCGCGTCGAGCGAAACCTCGTGCGTGAGTAGCGTCCCGACGGTTCGACGCAGAGTGTGCAGAGTGACCCCCTGCACCTCCCGGGCTTCGCGTGGGCCGCGTTCCGTGGCTCGTGCGATGGCGCTGCGGAGCCGGGTGCGCATGTTCGACGGAGCGATCCAGTTCCCCTTCCCAGTAGCGAAGATGGGCGCGTCGGCGCTGGGCGGCGGGCGCCGCTCCATTCGCTCCTGAAGCATCTCCACCACGGCAGTGGGGAGGATCAACCGGCGGTCCTGTCGGGTCTTCGTCGTGTCCTGCCGGTGCAGCTTCTCCACGTAGCCTCGGCGGGGTTCGACCAACGTGGCACATACATGCAGTGTGGGCGTGACCCCGTCGAGATCCTCGAGATCCCTGGGCCGAATCGCGAGCGCCTCTCCTTCGCGGCAGCCGGTCCCGAGAAGAA
Organism: uncultured Actinomycetota bacterium; assembly: GCA_963730165.1. GTDB lineage: Bacteria > Actinomycetota > Actinomycetes > Actinomycetales > Dermatophilaceae > DASSQJ01. Next base: position 854,806 of record CAVSQS010000002.1, on the reverse strand, counting down.
GATCGATCAGCTGCTCAAGATCCGTGTTGGGCATGCGACGTCCCTCGATGCGGATTGAATCCCGGCGAACCTCCCTTCGCAACAACACGGCCTGCTCGACCGTCAGGAACTGCACTTCCCTCCGGAATGTACGAGCTGATGTGGCCGCGTCGCGCATCGGATTCGCGGAGAGAGCCCCATGCGCGACTGCCAGGCCGAGCATTCCACCCAGAACCACGCGCAGTTGACGGGTGGACCGGCCACCCGTCCGGCCAGGGTAGCTACCGTGGCTACGCCCATGTTCGACGTCCGCGAACAAGCGGTCGAGGAAGGGCACGTTCGCCTCGCGGATCTGAACCTGCCCGATCGCGGGGACGATGACGTTGTCGATCTCAGAGTGGTAGGTCGCGAGTGTCTGTGGGGCAAGGGGCCCCTTCTGGCGTACCTGCCCGTGGTCGCGCCGGTGCTGGAGCCACTTGCTCGCGAGGGCCTCCATAGTGGTGCTGCCGGTGATGCCCGCGACACTTGGGTCGGTCCGAACACTCAGCGTGGCCTCGAGTCCACGTGCAGCCGCGCTCTTGGTCGCGGCTGAGTAGCGGACCGAACGGACTCGGCCATCGATGTCTCGCACCTGGGTTCGGGCCAGCCAGGTTCCCGCAGGCTGCCGTCGAACCGTGATCTGGCCGTGGGCGCCCCGGGGTATGCGATGCTGCACCACTACTACGACACCATCCAGTCCGCAGCTTCACGGTCCTTCTCGCTCAGCCAGAACTCGACCGCGGACCGCCGGTAGCGGACATGGCGACCGACATGCATCACCAAGGGACCCGAGCGCTGGCTGCGCCAGCGCTTCAGGGTTGCGGTCGGGATGCCGCCCAGCATGGCGGAGACCTCCTCGGGAGTGAGCAGCGGATCGTCTGCGAACGTCGGAAGGGGGGTCGAGTTTCCCTGCTGCGCCATGTCGTCGAACCTTCCGCTCGCCGGCCGATCGGATGCTCGGCTGGATGATCCACGTAGGCGACCTTTGCGCCTTCGGTGATCAAGACCGGCGTACCGTTGTGGTGTACAGCGGAGCGACGAGCCCACCCGTGGTGCGAGGTGTAACCCTGCCGCGAAGGCCGCTGGATCCGCCCGAAGTTCTGGCGACCGCTCGGTGGTCCAGGAGCACAGCCTCCTTGCGACGGGAAGCGACATGTTTGCGACACGATTGAGTGCGCTCTTGCGGTCCGGCGTGGTCGGGGATGCGCCAATGTGATTCGGCGATCTGCCTGTCTTGCAACGGAATGCAACCATATGTTCCCCCACGACTCGTGTACCTCGTGATGAATAGGTCAAGGGTTCGATTCCGTTGCTGAGTACGCCTCTATATAGATCAAGGCGCCGGCTGCGCCGGCGACCGCCTGAGGGCGGCGCTGGCGTGCCGTCCTCGGCGGTCAGTCAACTCGCCCGCCAACACCGGAGCACCATCGTGCGCCCGACTCGGGCCGCGTCAAGGGCGCTGCGCATCGCTGCGCGATGGCCTCCGGCCACCCCTGACCCGACCGCTCCGTCGGGTGCGTCCTGCTCCGCCATCGGGTCGGCGGCCAAGAGTGTGCCCGCACCCTCCGTGCCCCCGTGGTGCCCCCGCTCGCGGAGCAACGACCCCCGAGCACCCTCACTGAGTCGCCACCGCACGCGGGGTTCTCGGCGACGAGGTCAGTGGCGAACGGGCAGGAACGCTCTCGAAATGAATAGGTCAAGGGTTCGATTCCCTTAGGCAGCTCCGCGCAACGATGCACAAAAGGCCCCCTCGACACCGGTCGAGGAGGCCTTCCGCTGCTCTCGGTGCGCCGGGAAGGGGCGCGCGCCATCGCCGTGCAACCGTGTGCCACGCCTCAGGTCGCCACACCGCCCACCCACCCCGCCAGCGCGTGCCCGCCGGCGCGGCAGAGACGTCGCTCCCGACAGCCAGATGCCGCCGGGGGGGACCCGTCGAGCTGGCCGTGACGCGGCCCAGGACGGCGTCCGGTGAGCGGCGCCTCCGGGGACGGCCCGTCCCTCGAGCCGTCAGAGCGAGGCGATCCACGACCGGAGCGCGGCAGCGGTCAGCCCGAAGCGCACCTCGCCCGCCCCAAGGCCGGCGGCGGCGCCGATCTGTCTAGCCGAGCAGCCTCCGGTGTCGGCATTGGTCGCTGCCACCGTGCCGTCGGCGTCCACGAACTCGCCGGCGGCGTTCGTCTCGTACCGGTTCGGCAGCAGCCTCCGGGCCGCGCGGTCCGGAAGGACGGTGCCGGGGCACAGGCCTTGGCCGTCGATGACGCCGTCCGCGTCGCCGTCCGGGGGCGCGGCCGGGACACAGTCCATGGTGAAGGTGCCGTCATACCTCCCCCCGTCAGCCGCCGCGACGAACATCCCCAGCAAGCCCGATGTCGGCGTGGCCGAGAACACGTAGCTCACCCCGGACTCGATCGTGCCCTCGGCGAGGACGATGGTCTCCGCAACGGTCGGCCTGGTGATGACGCTGACCGGCCAGCCATCCGGGCCGGTCCACTCGGAGAAGGGGCTGACCACGAGGGTGTCGCCGTCGTGGAAGGGTGTCTCTTCGAGGCGGAAGCCGTAGCCGGTCCCGTCGGCGACCTCCAGGGGGGTGCCGCGCTGGTCGATGAGGATCTGGCAGCCCGGCGACACCGCTCCGCCGTCGTGCGATGCCCACGCGGGCGGGGCCGAGGCGACGGTCGCCAGCATCGCCGCTGCCACGAACCCGACCTGCCACCGCCGCCGGGGCCCGGTGGCTCCGGCATGACCACTTCGTGTGTCACGTCCCATCGTCCCGTCCCACCCTTCGTGGTTCCGCCGACCCCGGCCCCCGCCGCGGCCGTTGCGTCGAGCCCATTCTCCGGCGGCAGGGAGGTCATGCCATCGGGGGAACTGCGCAGACGATCCGGTCGGCCCGCGTGGTCGTGCCGGCGATGCGGGAGGCCGCTCAGGCGGCGCCCGGGTCCGGCTCGGTGGAGGAGGCCCGCCGCCGCCACCACAGGACGATCAGGCCGGCCGCGAAGGCCCCGGTCGTGCCGAGAACCTCGTCGCCGATCGTGTCCTGGTAGAGCCCGACGTCCTCGACACCGCCCTTGAGGAAGACGTACCACTCGCCGACCTCCCACCCCACGGCGAGCAGCGCCCCGAGGGCCCCGACCGTGAACACCACGAGCACCGGCCGCTCACGCACCGACGCGGCCGACGGGAACACGAGCAGCCCGATGCCCCACAGGAGCAGGAACCAGTTGACGAGGTGGTTGAGGTCGTCCCAGACCTCGATCGAGTCGTAGAGGTCGAAGAAGTTCCCGAGGACGTCGATGAGGAAGGGGATCATGACGAGCGTGAAGGCGCCCCACGGGAGGGGCTGGTCGGTGCTCTGCCGGCGCCACCAGTACGCGGCGGGCAGCGCGAGCATGAGCACCGGGTAGAGGACGATCCGGGCGATGAAGCCCTTGCCGTTGAACGACTCGAACCCCACGGTGATGCCGACGACCATCAGGACCATCGTCACCACGAGGACGGCCGTCGCTGCCACTGCACTCTTGTTCCATCGCACGCGTGGCCCCTCCCGTCGGGTCGCAGGGAACCGCGACGCAGGGTGACCTCAGCGGGAGCCCGGGGTGAGGACTCCACGGTCCCCCCACGGACCTCGTCCCGACGGCGCGCCAGTACCGTGGGCCCGACGTCACCCCGACCCGGAGGTCCCCCGCCATGGCCATTCCGCCCGCGCCTGCGGGCTATACCCGCCTTCTCATGAAGAGCAAGTTCGGCGCCGGCCGCGACTTCCGCGTCCTCGACCCCGGCACCGAGGAGGAGCTCTTCTTCGTCGACGGCAAGATCGGCACCCGTCCGAAGGCCGACATCAAGGACATGGAGGGCAACGTCCTCTACGAGGTGCGCGGCAAGCTCCTCGGGATCCCCAAGCGGATGGACGTGACCGACGCCTCCGGCTCGGAGTTCGCCCACCTGCACGCCCAGGCCTTCAAGTTCATCAAGGACAAGATCGACGTCACCCTGGCCACGGGCGGGGAGTGGCTGCTCGAGGGCAACATCGTCGAGAAGAACTACAGCGTCAACGACAGCAACGGCCGCCACGTCGTGCAGATCACCCAGAGGTGGGTGCAGATCCGCGACCAGTACGTCATCGACATCGCCGACGGCGTCGCACCTGCTGCGGCGCTCGCCCTCGTGTGGGCCGTCGACCGTTGGGTCGAGCGGGACTGACCTGCGGGGATACGCTGCTGTCATGGCAGAACCGGTCACCGAGGTCGTCGCCGTATACGACGCCGACGGCGGGATCGTCGGTGAGACGGTGTACGCCGTGAAGCACTTGTTCGGCAGCGCCAGCTGCTCCCTCTGCGCGATCTCGCACAAGGGAGTACGGCGTCGCCCCGAGTGGGACGAGATGGTGGCGCGGATGCCGGTGCCGGTCCGCCTCGTCCATCGCAACGAGACCTCGGGCCGGGAGCGTGAGGCGCTCGTTCTCTCCGGTCTGCCGGCCGTGCTGGGCATCCGGCGCGACGGGTCGCTGACCGCACTGCTCGGACCCACCGGCATCGCTGCGGCGGGGGGCTCGGTCGAGGCCTTCGGGCGATCGCTCACGGCAGCGCTCGCCACGGACGGCACCGCGTGAGGCACCCGCGTCCCGACCCTCCCGGGCCCGGCCAGGAGTCCGTGTGGGACTACCCCCGCCCGCCGCGGGTGGAGCCCTCGGACGAGGTCGTCGAGGTCCGGCTCGCTGGTCGCCGCGTCGCACGCACCGACCGCAGCCTGCGGGTGCTCGAGACGAGCCACCCGCCCACGTACTACCTGCCGGTGGAGGCGTTCGAGGACGGCGCGCTGCGCCCGGTCGACGGGCAGACGTACTGCGAGTTCAAAGGGACGGCCGCCTACTACGACCTCGTCGCCGGCGAGACGGTCGCGGCACGCGCGGCCTGGACCTACCCCTCGCCGACGCGGGGGTTCGAGTCGTTGCGCGGGTACGTGGCCGTGATGCCTGCCGCGGTGGATCAGTGCACCGTCGACGGCGAGGTGGTCCAGCCGCAGGAGGGCGGCTTCTACGGGGGGTGGGTCACCTCACGCGTCGTCGGCCCCTTCAAGGGCGGCCCCGGCACCTGGGGCTGGTGACAGGTTTCCCGCCGGGTGCGACGAACCCCGACATCGCCTCGGAACCTTTCGGGCGCGACCCCGGGTTTCCGGCATGAGGCGGGAAATCCGGGGGAGGGGGGGTCAGTCGTCGCTGAGCGGCTTGTCCTTGGTCGCGAGCTCGGCGCGCGCCTTCTCCGCCGCCTTCTCGATCTCCTCGAGCGTGTGCGCCGACGTCACCGCGTCGACCACCTCCGCCGACGGGACCTCGTGCACGGGCATCCGCCACCGGGCCGTCGTCAGCCCGGCGGCCTTGGCCCGGTCCCAGGCCTCCACGATGCAGCGCTCGGCGTCCTCGCGGCCGGCCCAGTGGGCGCCCTCGACCGACTTTCCCGGCTCGAGGTCCTTGTAGGTCTCGAAGAAGTGCTGGATCTCCAGCCGGTCGAACTCGGTGATGTCCTCGAGCTCGACGATGTGGTTCTTGCGCGGGTCGCCCGCCGGGATGCAGAGGATCTTGTCGTCGCCGCCGGCCTCGTCGCGCATGTGGAACATCCCGATGGGCCGCGCGCGGACCAGGCAGCCCGGCCAGGTCGGCTCGTCGAGCAGGACGAGGGCGTCGAGCGGGTCGCCGTCCTCGCCCAGGGAGTCCTCGATGTAGCCGTAGTCCGACGGGTAGGACATGGCCGTGAAGAGCATCCGGTCGAGGCGGATGCGCCCGGTCTCGTGGTCGACCTCGTACTTGTTGCGGTGACCCTTGGGGATCTCGATGGTGACGTCGAACTCCACGGTGGCTGGCTCCCTCGGACGCGTGACCTAGGCTGTGGCCCCTCAGTCTGGCGCATGCGGCCCCCGGGGCACGAAGGGAGTGGGCGTGAGACGGGTCATGCTCACCGCCTTCCTCACGACCGGCGCCCTCCTGGCGGCCGGTGGGTACGTGGCCGCCGACGTCTATGACCTCGCCCCCGGTGTCCTCACCCTCGACCGGCCCCGACCGCTGCCCACCCCCACCGTCTCGGGGACCCCGGCGCCGGTGCTGCTCCCCACTCCCGGTCCGACCGGCGACGACGCGTTGCTCACGGGAGCCGGCGAGGACGCGCCAGAGCCGACGGCGGCGGGGCTTCGGAGGGCGCTCACCCGGGCCTCCGACGACCCCGACCTCGCCGCGGGGGTCGGCATCGCCGTCGGCGACGGCACGACCGGGGAGGAGCTGTGGGCCCTGGACGGCGGGACGCCCCGCGTCCCGGCCTCGACACTCAAGCTCCTCTCGGCACTCGCGGTGGCCGACACCCTCGACCTCGGCGCGCGGATGACGACGTCCGTGGTCGCTGTCCCGGACTCGCGAGACCTGGTCCTCGTCGCGCGCGGTGACGTGCTCCTCGCGCCCGGGAAGGGGGCGCCGGACGCCGTGCTCGGCCACGCGGGGCTGGACGACCTGGCCGCCCAGGTGGTGGAGACCCTCGGTCCGGGAACCACCGGCCGCTACCGCCTGCGGCTCGACCTCTCGTGGGCCCCCGGCCCGCGCTACCCGGCGACCTGGCAGGGCGGGGACCTCGGTCAGTTCTACGCCCGGCCCGTCGTCATGACCGGGCTCGCGACGCAGCTGGGTGACGAGAGCAGCACACCCGCCACCGACCCCGAGCAGCAGGTGGCGGCCGCGCTGCAGAAGCGGCTCCGCGCGAGGGGGATGGCGGTCACGCTGCGGCCGCCGTCGACGTGGACCCGGCCGGCGCCGCAGGACGCCGAGGAGCTCGGCGCCGTCGAGTCGGCGACGTACGGCGAGGTCCTCGACCACACCCTCGACACCAGCGACAACACCCTCATCGAGAACCTCGTGCGCCAGTCGGTGGCCACCGTCGGCCGGCCGACGCAGCCGGTCGACGCCAACGCGCAGTACATCCGTTCGCGGCTCGAGGCGCACGCCGTGCCGACGGCCGGCCTGCGGATCACCGACGCCTCCGGGCTGAGCCCCGGCCAGCGCGCCACCCCCCGCACCATGGCGGCGGTGCTCGCCCTCGCCACCACCGACGAGGTGCCGCAGCTGCGGGCCGCCGTCGCCGCCCTGCCCGTCTCGGGCCTCGACGGCACGTTGGCCCACCGCTTCCACGACGCCGCCACCAAGGGTGTCGCCGGAGTGCCCCGAGCCAAGACCGGGACGCTCGCAGCGGGCTCCGGACTGGCCGGGACCACGGTGGACGCGGACGGGCGTCTGCTCACGTTCGTGGTCCTGGCCGACGGCTTCCCGGAGACCTACGACGGCATCGTGCGCGCCCGGGAGGCCCTCGACCGGATCGTCGCCGGCCTGACCCGCTGTGGCTGCGGCGCGGAATGAGAGGGTGGGCCCCGTGCAGTACGTCGACTGGGATTTCGCCAAGTCCACCGGCCGGGCCCTCGTGCCTGCCGGGCCGTCCGTGACCCCTGCGGAGGCCAGGGCGGAGGTCCAGGCCATCCGCGCCGCCGCCGTGGCCGCACGGCAGCCGGTGGCCGAGACCGCGAGGATGCAGACACCCCCGGACGCGCCCGACGCGCTCGTCGTCGACCGGGCCACGTGGATCGCGGTCAACGCCGACTCGATGTCGGCGCTGCTCGACCCGGCCATCAGCTCGATCGTCGAGAAGCGCGGCATCACCCCGGGCGCCACCGCCCAGGCTGTGGGCGGCAAGGTCACCGGGGCCGAGGCCGGCGGCCTGCTCGCCTTCATGGCGACCAAGGTGCTCGGCCAGTACGACATCGCTCCGGGCGGCACCCCCGCCCTCCTCCTCGTCGCGCCGAACCTCATGTCCGTGGCCACCGAGCTCGGCGTCGACCGCGCCGACTTCCGTGCCTGGGTCTGCATGCACGAGGAGACCCACCGGGTGCAGTTCACCGCCAACCCGTGGCTGCGCGAGCACATGATCCGCGAGACGCGCACGCTGGCCATCGACCTCGCCCCCGACCAGGAGCGCCTCCATGAGCTCGCCAGTCGGCTCACCGAGCGCCTCCCCGAGCTGTTCCAGGAGGGCAGCACCGGCCTCGCCGAGCTGTTCACCACGCCCGAGCAGCGCGAGCAGCTGGCGCGGATCACCGCCATCATGTCGCTCCTCGAGGGTCACGCCGACGTCGTCATGGACGATGTCGGTCCGGCCCACGTGCCCAGCGTCGAGGAGATCCGGCGACGGTTCACCGCACGGCGCAAGGGGGCCGGCGCTCCCGACCGGCTGCTGCGCCGCCTGCTCGGGCTCGAGGCGAAGATGCGCCAGTACTCCGACGGCGCCCAGTTCGTTTGCGGGGCCCAGGAGTCGGTGGGCGTCGACGGCTTCAACGCCGTGTGGAGCTCGCCCGAGACCCTGCCGCTGCCGCAGGAGATCACCGACCCCCAGGCCTGGGTGCGCCGCGTCCACGGCTGATCGATGAGCACCGGCCCACGCCGATGGGGGCGGCCGCACCCCGCCGTCGCCGCCGTGCGCTCGGCCGTCCGCGCCGCCCTCGCCGAGTGCGAGCGGGGCGACCTCGTCCTCGTCGCGTGCAGCGGCGGGCCGGACTCCACCGCGCTCGCCGACGCCGCGCGGTTCGAGGGCGACCGGACCGCCCTGCGGGTCGGTGCGGTGGTGGTAGACCACGGGCTGCAGCAGGGGTCGGCCGCGGTCGCTGCGGGGGTGGGGGAGTGGCTTCGCGCTCGCGGCCTGTCCCCGGTCGACGTGGTCGCCGTGACGGTGGCCGCCGACGGCGACGGCCTCGAGGCGGCGGCCCGCGAGCGCCGGTACGAGGCGCTCGACATCGCGGCCGCACGGCTGGGTGCCCGCCTCGTCCTCCTCGGCCACACCCTGGAAGACCAGGCCGAGCAGGTGCTGCTCGGCCTGGCCCGCGGCTCGGGCGCTCGCTCGCTCGCTGGGATGCCGGCCGAGCGCGGCCGGTACCGGCGCCCTCTGCTGGGGGTCACGCGAGAACAGACCACGGCCGCCTGCGCCGCCGAGGGGCTGGACCACTGGCAGGACCCGATGAACGAGGACCCCGCCTTCGCCCGGGTGCGGGCCCGCCGGGCGGTGGCCGATCTCGAGCGCGCCCTCGGGCCCGGCGTCGTCGCCGCTCTCGCCCGCACCGCCCACCAGCTGCGCGCAGATGCCGACCTGCTCGACGCACTCGCCGCCGAGGCCACCGCCGCCCTGGGCGCAGGGCCGTGGGAGGCCGGTGCCCTCGTCGGGCTACCCGAGGCCGTGCGGACCCGGGTGTGGCGGCGGCTGCTCGTCTCGGCCGGAGCCCCGGCGGGGCGGGTGTCGCACCGCCACGTGGTGGCGTGCGACCGGCTTGTCACCGGGTGGCGTGGACAGGGGGCGGTGCACGTACCCGGCGGCCTGCGCGTCACGAGAACCGGGGCGTTCCTGTCCATCGCCCCGGCGGCTCGGGTTGAATAGGCGAAGGCCGCCACCCCCAGAACGTCAGGAGCAGACGTGGACGCGTCGCACATGGGATCCGACCTCGAGCGGGTCCTCATCAGCGAGGACGAGATCCGCGCCAAGCTCGACGAGCTCGCGCAGCTGATCGCGCAGCGGTACGCGGGCCAGGACCTGCTCCTCGTCGGGGTGCTCAAGGGCGCCGTCATGGTCATGGCCGACCTGATGAGGGCGCTGCCGGTCAGCGTCCCCGTCGACTGGATGGCAGTCTCGTCGTACGGGTCCGGCACCAAGTCCAGCGGGGTCGTGCGCATCCTCAAGGACCTCGACACCGACATCACCGGGCGGCACGTGCTCATCGTCGAGGACATCATCGACTCGGGCCTGACCCTCTCGTGGATCAAGTCCAACCTGGAGTCGCGCAGCCCGGCGTCGGTCGAGATCTGCACCCTGCTCCGGAAGCCGGACGCCGCGAAGGTCGACGTCGACGTCACGTGGGTCGGGTTCGACATCCCCAACGAGTTCGTGGTCGGCTACGGCCTCGACTACGCCGAGCGCTACCGCGGACTTCGGTGCGTGGGCACCCTGGCGCCACACGTCTACAGCTGACCCTCCACACGGCCGAGCCTCGGTCGGAACACGGACGAGCACGGGCTCGTTGCTAGCGTGTACCCGTCCCGGCCCGCGCCGACGTGGATCGGGCGACGTGACGACGACCAGGAGGACCGGGGCGAGGGCCCCGCAGCCACATGAACGCCAAACGACTGCTGCGCGCGCCGCTGTTCTGGGTGCTGGTCGCCCTGTCGATGATGCTGCTCTTCTTCACCCTCGGCAACAGCGGTGGCTACGCCACGATCACCACCGCGCAGGCCGAGAAGCTGATCACCGACAAGAAGGTCGACACGGCGGTGATGACCACCGACAACGTCATCCGCCTCGACCTCAAGCAGGGGCAGACCTTCTCCGACGACGCCACCGGCCTCAAGGACGCCACGCAGGTGCGCGCCGAGTACGTCGACGACCGGGCCCCCGAGCTGATCCAGGAGCTCAAGGCCAACGTCCCCGACGGCTACGACGACAAGGTCGAGGGCGACAGCGCCTTCTGGACCATCTTCATCAGCTTCTTCCCCGTGCTCCTGCTCGTCGGGCTCTTCTGGTTCCTCATGACCCAGGCCCAGGGCGGCGGCTCGCGGGTCATGCAGTTCGGCAAGTCCAAGGCCAAGCTGGCCTCGAAGGAGGCCCCCAAGGTCACCTTCGCCGACGTCGCCGGGGCCGACGAGGCCGTCGAGGAGCTCCAGGAGATCGTCGAGTTCCTCCGCGAGCCGGCCAAGTTCCTCGCCGTCGGCGCCAAGATCCCCAAGGGCGTCCTGCTCTACGGCCAGCCCGGTACCGGCAAGACCCTCCTGGCCCGCGCGGTCGCCGGCGAGGCCGGTGTCCCGTTCTACTCGATCTCCGGCTCGGACTTCGTCGAGATGTTCGTCGGTGTCGGCGCCAGCCGTGTCCGTGACCTCTTCGAGCAGGCCAAGGCCAACGCGCCGGCGATCGTCTTCGTCGACGAGATCGACGCCGTGGGCCGGCACCGCGGTGCGGGCCTCGGCGGCGGCCACGACGAGCGCGAGCAGACGCTCAACCAGCTGCTCGTCGAGATGGACGGCTTCGACGTCAAGACCAACGTCATCCTCATCGCCGCCACGAACCGCCCCGACATCCTCGACCCCGCGCTGCTGCGCCCGGGCCGGTTCGACCGCCAGATCGCGGTCGAGAACCCCGACATGATCGGGCGCCACCGGATCCTCCAGGTGCACTCGCAGGGCAAGCCGATGGCGGCGGAGGTCGACCTCCTCGCCGTCGCCCGGCGCACCCCGGGGATGACCGGTGCCGACCTCGCCAACGTGCTCAACGAGGCCGCGCTCCTCACCGCGCGCGGCGACAAGAAGCTCATCGACGACGCCATGCTCGACGAGGCCATCGACCGGGTCATCGCCGGCCCGCAGAAGCGCACCCGGATCATGTCGGCGATGGAGCGGAAGATGACCGCGTACCACGAGGGTGGCCACGCCCTCGTCGCCGCCGGGATGAACCACCTCGACCCGGTGACCAAGGTGACGATCCTGCCGCGCGGCCGCGCACTCGGCTACACGATGGTGATGCCGCTCGACGACAAGTACTCGACCACCCGCAACGAGATCCTCGACCAGCTGGCGTACGCGCTCGGCGGCCGGGTCGCGGAGGAGATCATCTTCCACGACCCCACCACCGGCGCCGCGAACGACATCGAGAAGGCCAGTGCGATGGCCCGCAAGATGGTCACCGAGTTCGGCATGAGCGAGCGCGTCGGGGCCATCAAGCTCGGGCAGACCCAGGGCGAGCCGTTCCTCGGCCGCGACATGGGCCACCAGCGCGACTACTCGGAGCAGGTTGCCGCGGTCGTCGACGAGGAGGTGCGCAAGCTCATCGACGCCGCGCACGACGAGGCCTGGCACGTCGTCAACGACAACCGCGACATCCTGGACCACCTCGTGCTCGAGCTGCTCGAGAAGGAGACGCTGAACGCCCAGGAGCTCGCTGCCATCTTCTCCGACATCGTCAAGCGGCCGCGGCGCCCCACCTGGCTCTCGAGCGAGCACCGCACGATCTCCGACATCCCGCCGGTCCTCACTCCGGCCGAGGAGGCGGCGCTCGCCGGGCGCAACGGGTCCGGCGCGCCGGTGGGTGCCACCGTGAACCCGGGTGACCCCGGCACCGAGGCAGCGATCGACGCCCGCGCCCACGCGGGTGCCGACCCCCACGCCGAGGAGCACCCCCCGACCGAGACGGCTCCCGTGCCCGAGGGCGGCCGTGTCGAACCCTGACCCGGAGGCCCCGGACCCAGATCCGGTGCCACGACCCCCGGTGGACGTCCCGCGTGCGGAGGCGGCGGTCCGCGAGTTCCTGTTGGCCATCGGTGAGGATCCCGACCGCGACGGGCTGGTCGAGACCCCGACCCGGGTCGCGAAGGCCGCGCACGAGCTCTACTCCGGACTGTGGCAGGACCCTGCGGACATCCTCTCCAAGACGTTCCCGATCGAGCACGAAGAGCTGATCATCGTTCGCGACATCCCGATGTACTCGACCTGCGAGCACCACCTCCTGCCGTTCCACGGTGTCGCGCACATCGGGTACATCCCCGGCGACGACGGCCGGGTCACCGGCCTGTCCAAGCTGGGCCGGCTCGTCGAGGTCTATGCCCGGAGGCCGCAGGTCCAGGAGCAGATCACCACGCAGGTGGCCGACGCGCTCGTCCAGCACCTCGGGGTGCAGGGTGTCATCGTCGTCGTGGAGGCAGAGCACCTGTGCATGTCGATGCGCGGGGTGCAGAAACCGGGCTCGCGCACCATCACCTCCGCGGTCCGTGGCCAGATGCGCGACCCGGCCACCCGCGCGGAGGCGATGTCGCTGCTGCTCAGCGGCTCGCGGTGAGGCCGGCGTGAACGTCCGCGGCCTGCCCGGGGCCGCCTCGGGTCGTCCCCTGGTCATGGGCGTCGTCAACGTCACGCCCGACTCGTTCAGCGACGGCGGCGAGTGGTTCGACCCGGCGGCGGCGATCGCACACGGACGCCGGCTCGTGGCCGACGGCGCCGACGTGCTCGACGTCGGTGGGGAGTCGACCCGGCCCGGTGCCGAGCGGCCCAGCCCTGCGGAGGAGCTGCGCCGGGTGCTGCCGGTCGTCCAGGGCCTCGCCGGCGCGGCCCCGATGACCATCGACACGATGCGCGCCGAGGTCGCGGCCGCGGCCCTGGACGCCGGCGCGACGGGTGTGAACGACGTCAGCGGTGGGCAGGCCGACCCCCACATGATCCCGCTCCTCGCCGAGCGTGACGTGCCGGTCATCGCCATGCACTGGCGCGGCCACAGCTCCGACATGTACGCCCGCGCCGAGTACGACGACGTGGTGGCCGAGGTGTGTCGTGAGCTCGCGCAGCGGGTCGAGGCCCTGACCGCGGCGGGGGTGGCCGAGGACCGCCTCGCGGTCGACCCCGGGTTCGGGTTCGCCAAGAAGGCCGAGCACAACTGGGAGCTGCTCCGGCGCCTCGACCAGGTGGTGGCCCTCGGCCGGCCGGTGCTCGTGGCGACCTCGCGCAAGACCTTCCTCGGCCGGGTGGGCCGCGAGCCCGGGCACGAGCGTGCGCCGCTGGAGCGCGAGGTGACCACCGCGGTCACCACCGTGCACGCCGCCCGGGCGGGAGTGTGGTGCGTGCGCGTCCACGACGTCGTCGCCACGGTCGACGCCCTGGACGTCGCGGCGGCCCTGGACGGGAGGGCTCGGTGAGCGCCGACCGGATCATGCTGCGCGGGGTGCGGGCCACGGGGTACCACGGCGTCTTCGAGCACGAGCGCCGCGACGGTCAGGAGTTCGTCGTCGACGTCGAGCTCTCACTCGACCTGTCGCGGGCCGGGGGGAGCGACGAGCTGGCGGACACCTACGACTACGGGAAGCTGGCGACCGCGGTGGTCGCCCGCATCGAGGGTGAGCCGTACGACCTCGTCGAGCGGCTGGCGGCGGTCATCGCCGACGACGTCCTGCGCGACCTGAGGGTCGACGAGGTGCGGGTCACGGTGCACAAGCCGCAGGCCCCGGTGCCGGTGCCCTTCGACGACGTGGCCGTGACGGTGACGCGACCACGGCCACCTGTCCCGGTGGTCATCGCGGTCGGGGCCAACCTGCCTCGAGGAGACGTCCCGGCGCGCGCCACCGTAGCCGACGCCTCCGAGGGGCTCGGGCTGTTCGGACCACTCGACGACGTCCGGGTGTCGGCACTCTTCGAGACCGACCCGGTCGGTGGCCCTCCCGACCAGCCCGCCTACGTCAACGCCGTCGTGCTCGGCAGCACCGTGCTGTCGCCGCGAGAGCTGCTCGACGCGCTACACCTCGTCGAGGAGTCCTTCGACCGGACCCGCGAGGTCCGGTGGGGTGCCCGCACGCTCGACCTCGACCTCGTTCAGTACGGCGACCCCGCCGCCGGCACCGACGTCCGGTCGGACGACCCGGCCCTGACGCTGCCGCATCCCCGGGCCCACGAGCGGGGCTTCGTGCTCGTCCCGTGGGCCGACCTCGACCCGGAGGCGGTCCTGCGCGTGGGCGGCGAGGTCGTGCCCGTGCCCGGCCTCGTGGCCGCCCTCGGCTCCGGCGGCGTCCGGCGGCTCGGGGAGCAGCCGTCGTGATGCGCGACGGCGTCCGGGCGCCCATCCTCACCCTCGTCGGCGTGCTCACGACCGCCGGTAGCTACCTCATCGGGCTCGGCATCACCGCCGACGGGTCGCTCCTGCCGCGGCCGCCGTGGTTCGCCGGGGTGCTCCTCGTCGTCATGGCCGGGCTCGTGCTCTGGGCCGCGCGTCCGGTGCGGCGGTACCTGCAGGGACGCGCCACCGTGCCGCTCGACCCCATCGTCGCCGCCCGCACGGTCGTGCTCGCGCAGGCGGCGGCGCTCACCGGCGCAGCGGCCGCCGGGTGGTTCCTCGGCCAGCTCGCGGTGGTGGTCGGCGACCTCTCGCTCATCGCCAACCAGTCGCGCATCCTGCCGTTCGCGGTGCTGTTCCTCGCGGCGCTCGCTCTGGCCGTGGCCGGGATGGTCGCGCAGCACTGGTGCCGCATCGAGCCGCCCGACGAGCGCGACAGCCCGTCGAGGGAGGAGCCCGGGGGAGCCTGACCCGGCTCAGGCGGGTTCGGCCCAGAGGACCCAGTTGCCGAGGTAGTGGCCGCTGCGCAGCGGTGTCGTCGGGTCGCACGTGATGAGCCGCAGCAGGGGCCGCGGGTTGCCGGCGTCCCAGATCGAGTCGTCCTTCGGTGTCTGCTCCTTGGGCACCCCCGCCGAACGGACGACGACGAAGCGCACCGACCGGCCGGAGGGATAGCTCACGGTGACGTGGTCGCCGGGGCGGGCCTCGGGGAGGTCGGTGAACGCGTCCGAGCCGGTCGCAGGCGTCCCGACGTGGCCCGCCAGGATGGCGGCGCCGGGCTCGCCCGGGCGGGGCCATCCGGGCTCGTCGTACCAGCCCACCACCCCGGACGGCGGCGCGAGCACGCCCTGGGCGTCCAGCCCCTGGGGCCGGACGGCGGCGTCCACGAGGACCTGACCCGACGCCGCCGTCACGACGACCCGTGCGGGGCCGCCGGACTCGTCGGCGGCCGGAGCGCGGGGGGTCACCAAGGGGGCGCTCGGCTCGGGGCTGGGCGTCGGGGCCCCGGTCACCCCGGCGGCGCGGGTCGGGGTCGGTGCCGCGGCCGGTACGGGCGGCTCGCTCGCGCAGCCTCCGAGGACGAGGAGCGACGCGACCACCACCGCCAGTCGGCCGTGGTCGGCGCGCCGCCTCGGGCAGCGCATGCTCAGTGACGCCGTACGCGTCCGGCGCGTGCCCCGAGCGAACCCCCGACGAGCAGGAGGACGCCTCCCAGCCCGAGTCCGAGGACCGGCAGCCCCCCGGCCCCGGCCGGCGCCCGGTCGGTCTGGACGAGAGCCGGACGGGTGGCGGAGGGGGACGGGGCCGCGGTGTCGGTCGACGAGGTGGGGGTAGCCGATGTGCTCGCCGGGGTGGTGGTGGCGGGAAGCACCATCGTGTTCACGGTGTCGATCGTCGCGGCGGTGTCCGGGTGGCAGGTGAGCGTGCTGGTTCCGCTCTCGGCGGTGAGCGAGAAGTCCCACGCCACCATCGACCAGGGCTCCTCCTCGTTCAGGAACGTGGTCAGCCCGCTGACGCCGGTGAGGTCGAGGGTCATCGGCCCCGACGGAGGCACCGGCGTCGCCGCGAACGAGAGGCCGATCACGTCCTCGCCGTAGCCGCCGGCCGCGTCCCAGATGATCTGGAGCTGCCCGGTTCCGGCCAGCTCGGCCACACCCAGGTCGCGCAGTTGCTGGACGAAGGTGTCCGGGACCACGACGGTGCCCGTGAACGGGGCGAGGGAGAACGAGACGTTCTTCGGGACGGTGAAGTCGTCAGGCACTCCGGAGTCCCACGTGGCGGTGGCGCCACCGGCGCCCTCCGTGTCGCCGACCGTCCACTGGCAGGAGTAGGGGATCGGCGGCGACACCGCGGTCGCGGGGGCGGCGGCCAAGCCGGCGCCCAGGACGCAGGCCGCCGTCGCGGTGAGGATCCTGGAGAGTGTGCTGTGGCGGTTCATCGCGGTCCTCCGGTGCCGGCACCCACGGACGAGGCGACCGCGGGCCTCCCGGCCCTTCTCAACGTACAGCCCGGTCCCCGTCGTCCCGGCTGCCTGTGCCGTACGTCGCAGTGGCCCGGCACGGGTGTCAGCACCTGTTCGCTTTCTCGAGGTGGCCGTCAGTGGCGGCGGCCGGCGGTGCGTCGCCGGACGAAGAGGGTGACGGCGAGGAATCCGGACGCCGCGACGAGGGCGAGGCCGGCCAGGGCGGCGCTCGACGGACCCGTGGGCGGGGCCGCGTCGGTCTGGACCAGCGCCGGCCGGGTCGCCGACGGTGAGGTGGTGGCCGGGGTGGGCGTGCTCGACGCGCTCGTCGTCGGCGTGGACGTGGCCTCGACGACGGTGATGGTGTCGATGGCACGGTCGGCCTGCGGGACGTCGGGCTGCACCCGGCAGACCATGCCGCTGAAGTCGTCGTCCGAGACCAGCCCGAACTGACCGGCCACGAGGGTGTACGTCCCGGGCTCGTCCAGGGACCGGCTGCGGTTGCGCGCCCCGGAGAGCTGGATGGTCATCGGGCCGCTCGCGGGGACGGCGACGGCTGGGACGTCGAAGCCGATCCCCTGCCGGTCCCCGACCACGTCCCACGGCGCGTCCACCGAGGCGTAGCCGAAGAACTCGGTGATGCCGCGGGCGCGCAGGGCGTCGACGAAGGGCTCGGGGAGGACGAAGCTACCGCTGGACGGGTCGAAGTTGATCGGGTCGCCGGGTGCGACGGTGGCTCCGTCCGTGATGGCGGTGTCGAACCGGCCGCTGCTGTCGGCAGTGCCGGTTGGGCCGCCGTCCAGGCCGTAGTACCAGTCGCAGGTGTACGCGATCTCTGCTGACTGCGCGGCGGCCGGTCCCCCCGTGAGCGCGAGCCCGACGGCGGCGAACCCCACGGCGGCGGCGAGGGGACGAGCGAGTGCTGTGCGCATAGTGGATCCTCCGAGGGCGGCACGCGGCCGCGAGTGGCCGACCGTTGCCGGACGGCACGCAATGTACTCCGCGGTGAACCCTGCGTGGCTCCCGCTGCGGGAAGTCGCAACGGTGCAGGTCCGGTGGGGTGGAGGGCCTGCTACTTGTCGACGTCGCCGACGACGAAGAACATCGAGCCGAGCACGGCGACCATGTCGGGGACGAGGCACCCGGGCAGCACCTGCGAGAGCACCTGGACGTTCGAGAACGACGCCGACCGCAGCTTGAGCCGCCAGGGTGTCTTCTCCCCCCGCGAGACCAGGTGGTAGCCGTTGAGCCCCAGGGGGTTCTCGGTGGCGGTGTAGCGCTCGCCCTCGGGCACCTTGAGCACCTTGGGGAGCCGCTGGTTGACCGGCCCGGGCGGCAGTGAGCGCAGCCGGTCGACGCACGCGTCGGCAAGGCCGAGGCTCACGTGCACCTGCTCGAGCAGCACCTCCAGCCGGGCCAGGCAGTCGCCCTCGGTCCTGGTGACGACGCGGCCCGGACCGCCGGGGGCGAACAGCTCGGCGTAGGCGAGGTACGGGTCGTCGCGGCGCAGGTCGAGGTCCACTCCGCTGGCTCGGGCGATCGGGCCGGAGACACCGTGGTCGAGACAGGTGGCGGGGTCGAGGACGCCGACGCCCCGGGTGCGGGCGAGCAGGATCTCGTTGCCGACGAGCAGCCGCTCCAGTTCCGGGAGCCGCCGCCGCACCGACGCCAGCGCCGCGTCCACCCGACCGAGCCACCCCGCGGGGACGTCCTCCTTGAGCCCCCCGACCCGGTTGAACATGTAGTGCATCCGGCCGCCGGAGACCTCCTCCATGACGGCCTGCAGCTCTTCGCGCTCACGGAACGCATAGAAGACGGGGGTGATGGCGCCGAGCTCGAGCGGGTAGGAGCCGAGGAACATCAGGTGCGACAGCACCCGGTTGAGCTCGGCGAGGAGGGTGCGGATCCACACGGCCCGCTCGGGCACCTCCATGCCGAGCATCGCCTCGACGCCGAGCACCACCCCCAGCTCGTTGGAGAAGGCCGACAGCCAGTCGTGCCGGTTCGCGAGGACGGTGATCTGCCGGTAGTCGCGCACCTCGAAGAGCTTCTCGGCGCCGCGGTGCATGTAGCCGATGACCGGCTCCGCGCTCGTGATCCGCTCGCCGTCGAGGACGACGCGCAGCCGGAGCACGCCGTGGGTGGCCGGGTGCTGAGGGCCGATGTTGAGCACCATGTCGGCCGTGGCGAGCGCACCGGCGCCGACACCGACGTCCAGTGTCCGCGGGGCGCTCGGGGTGCTCACGGGCGCCATCCTGCCGCACCGGCGGCGGGTCAGCAGCCGGCGAGGGTCTCGCCACCGGTCGCGTACCCGGTCTTCGGGTCGATCTCGAGCAGGACGAGCGCGTCCGCCGGGTCGGCCGCGGCGAGCTCCTTGGCGCTCACCGACTTGCTCGTGACCGGCTCGCCCTTCGCCACGCAGTGGTGGAGGAGGAACGACGCGCCGTCGCGGACGGGCACCCGGAAGGTGTTCGTCGTGTTGACGTTGTCGTACGGGGGCTTCGACCGGTCGTAGGGCTCGACGTCCAGGCCCTTCTGCGCCAGCTCGGCGTCGTCGACCTTCGGGTCGGTCCAGCGGTCGAACGCGAACACCAGCGTCCCGTCCTCGGTCTTCACGGACTTCACCACGCCGAAGTCGTACCTGCGAGCGACGTCGTCGCTCTTCAGCGTCTGGGCCGGTGCCGGCTTCGTGGAGGTCGACGGACTCACCGAGGGGCCCTTGGTTGCGGAGCCCGAGGCGCTCGCGGTGACGGTGACGACGACCTCGCCCGGGGCCGCCTCGCCCCCGCCGCACCCGGCAAGGACCGTGGCGACGAGGGCGCCGGCCGCGGTCGTCGCGGCCGCGCGGGACCTGGTGCGGGGGGTGGTTGTCACGACTCCACGGTGCCACGAGGGGCGCGCCGACGTCACATTCGGCGGACGCGGCGCAGCACCCACGAGAACGCCCCCAGGCCGCCCGGGTCGGTGAGGGCGGCGAGGGCGGACGACCGCGAGAGCGCCGCGAGGTAGGCGGCCGGGTGCGTGCCCGAGAGCCCGTGGGGAGGTGCTCCGGCGCGGAGCCCGAGGTCGTGGAGTGCGCTGCGCTGGGTGGTGGTCGAGTCGGCGTCGAGCGAGTCGACGGCCACGTGCGCCGTGACGTCCATCGTGCCGTCGGGCACCGGGACGACGAGCGAACCCTCCCGGTAGCCCGTGAGCGTGCCGTGGTGGGGGCGCTCCTCCGTCGTGTGCCCGTAGTCGACGGCGAGGAGCGTGCCGGTGCGCACCCGGGCGACGAGGGCCGCCCACGCGTCGTCCCGCGCCCGGCCCACCTCCACGCGGGCGCCGACCGGGAGGCCGTCCGGGGGCCAGTATCGCCGGCACCACGCGAGGTCCTCGGCGTCGAGACCCTCGCCGAGGGCCTCGTCACCGGTCTCGGGGTCCACCTCCACCACCGCGAGCAGCCCCGGCGCCACGACCTCCGCGACCGTGCACGGCACGACGTCGAGCCACTCGTGGGCCACCACGAGGACGTCCTCGAGATCGGCCAGGCCCACGGGGAGCCCGGCGCCGCCGGGGGAGACCAGCCAGACGACCGGGGCGGGCAGGCCCGGAGGGCGCTCCACGACGTCGAGTCCGGTGAGCCGCAGGTCGGGCCGGATGCCGTGCAGGGCCGTCAGCAGCTCACCGCGGCCCGCCCCCACGTCGACCACGTGGGCGGCGCCCTCGCGGTCCGCCAGCAGTGCCAGCGCCTCGGCGAGGACGGCCCCCAGCGGTCCGTGCGTCGCGGTCGTGAAGTGTCCGGCAGGTCCGGCCGGGGAGCGGTACGCGCCACCGGGGCCGTACAGCGCCTCGCGCCACGCCACCCGCCACGGCACCCTGCGGTCAGCCACCCCCGACCTCCCCGGCCTCGGGAAGGTGGAAGAGCTCCTCGACCGTGGTGCCGAAGTGGCGCGCCAGGGCGATCGCGAGAGGCAGCGAGGGGTCGTACCGGCCGGACTCGATGGAGTTGACGGTCTGCCTGGAGACCCCGAGGGCGGCGCCGAGCGCGGCCTGCGAGAGCCCGAGCTCGGCGCGGAGGCGTCGGACGTCGTTGTCCACGGCTCAGGCGCGTCGCAGCGCGACGCCCGGTCCGACAGCCCCGGGGTGGACCCGGCTGGACCGGCTGGTCGGTCGAGTCGTCGTCATGCCGGCAGCATGTCAAGGGTGCTTGTCCTATGTCAAGTCACCTTGTCATCGAGCACCATCTCCACCCCTGCGTCCCTCCGGGCCCGACGCAAGCGGTCCGCCCTGTCACCCTGTTCGCGGGGGCGGGTAGCGTGCTGGCTCGTGGACGGCATCGAGCACCCGGCCCGCCTGACCGTGGGCGTCGTGGGTGCCGGACGGGTCGGTGCCGTGCTCGGCGCGGCCCTGGCCCGGTCCGGCCACCGCGTCACCGGGGCGTACGCGGTCTCGGCCGCCAGCAGGGAGCGCGCCGAGACGCTGCTGCCCGGCGTCCCGGTCGGTGACGTCCCCGCCGTCGTGGCCGGTGCCGAGCTCGTGCTGCTCGCGGTCCCGGACGACTCCCTCGCCGACCTCGTTGCCGGCCTGGCCGCGACCGGTGCGTGGCAGGCGGGGCAGATCGTGGTCCACACCAGCGGTCGGCACGGGGTGTCCGTGCTCGACCCGGCGCGGGCCCAGCGCGCGCTGCCCCTGGCCCTGCACCCGGCGATGACGTTCACCGGGACCGCGATGGACCTCGACCGCCTCTCCGAGTGCGCGTTCGGGGTCACGGCCGACCCCGAGCTGCGACCCGTTGCCGAGGCGCTGGTTCTCGAGATGGGTGGCACCCCGGTCTGGGTCGCCGAGGAGGACCGGGTGGCCTACCACTGCGCGCTCGCGCACGGGGCGAACCACGTGGTGACCCTCGTGAGTGAGGCGATGGAGGTGCTCACGCGAGCCGGCGTCGAGTCACCGCACCGGGTGCTCGGTCCCCTGATGAACGCCGCCCTCGACAACGCCCTGCGGATGGGTGACGCCGCGCTCACCGGGCCGGTCGCCCGTGGGGACGTCGGGACGGTGGAGGACCACCTCGCGGCCCTCGAGCGCCTGGCCCCCGACGTCCGGTCCACGTACGTCGCGCTGGCCCGCGCCACCGCGCTGCGCGCGCTCGACAGCGGCCGGCTCTCGCCGGGTGTCGCCGAGCCGCTGCTGGGGGTCCTGGGCGAACGGTGACCCCGGGGCGCGACCGGGACGGCTGCTTGCGGACGTGACCCTGCGGGTTTCGCAGAAATGCTTCCGAGCCCGCGGGCGGAGGTCCTATGCTCACGCCGCGGTCATGGTGATCGTCTGGTTCTCGAGGGGAAGGCCCGACGTGCGCCGCTCCATGATCTCCGTCCTCAGCACCCTCGCGGTCGTCGCCGGGGCCTTGACCGCCACTGCCGCGCCGGCCGGCGCCGCTCCGGTGACGATCGACCTGAACGGCTACACCGACATGGCGGTCGACGAGGCCCACGGCAACGTCCTCATCACCCAGGGGTCGACGTCCTCGACCGTCGTCGTGCTCGGCCTCGACGGCACGCCCAGGACGGGGTTGGGCACGATGGCGGGTGCGCAGGACGTCCACCTCTCGACCGACGGATCGGCCTTCTACCTGAGCCTGCAGTCGCAGAGGGCGATCGGGGTCGTCGACGCCGCCGACGTCACCGACGTCACGACGATCCCCCTCGGCGCCGACGTCTGCCCCACCTCGGTCGCCGAGGAGGGCGGGAACCTCTGGTTCACCTACACCGACTGTGCGTACGGGACCGGTGAGCTGGGGTCGGTCCAGCTCTCCGACGACACCGTGACCCTCGGGCTCACGCCGGCCGGGGTGCACCCTGACCGCGTCGAGAGCTCCCCCGGCCTGGCCGACCGTCTCGTGGCCCGCGGCTCCAACACCCTCACCGTGCTCGACGTGTCGGCGGGCCCCGCGGCCGCGGCTGGCGCCGGTCCGGGCGTCGCGACGGATGCCCGGGACTTCCGCATCACTCCCGACGGACTCGAGGTGGTCTCGACCGACTACAGCCCGTACCGCCACGTCGGCTTCTCGACGCAGACCATGCTCGAGCGCACGATCTACCCCAGCGACGCCTACCCGAACTCGGTGGCGGTGCGCGGGGACGGTCTCGTCGCGGCCGGCATCCTCGGCATCTACGACCACGACGTGTACCTCTACCCCGAGGGGAACGGGAAGCTGTTCCGTTCCTACGAGACCGGTGACACCTCCAACCAGCTGGTCGGACGCGGCCTCGAGTTCGGCGAGACAGACCTCTACGTCGTCACCGAACCATGGGGCTCGGACGCCTCGTGGACGTTCCAGCGGATCACCCCGCGCCTGGCGTCGTCGATGACCCTCACCCGCGGCAGCACCGTGTACAAGTACGGGGCGACGGCCAAGGTGACCGTGCACCTCTCCGTCCCGGGCGGGTCGGTGAAGGTGTACACGACGCCGTACGGCGGCACGAGGAAGCTGCTGAAGACCGCCGCCGTGGACGCCAAGGGCAACCTCGTCGTCACCACCCCGGTGAAGGTCCGCACGACCTTCTCCGTGTACTACGCCGGTGACGCGGACCACGACCCGGTGAGCCGGGCGACGACGGTCGCGGTTCGGGCGTCGGTGACCGCCAGCGCCACCAAGGTCGTGGGCACGTCGGGGTCCTACAAGCTGGTTCGCTCCGGGTCGGCCCCGCGCGTCTACGGCACCGTTCGGCCGTACCACGTGGGCCAGTGCGTCAAGTTCCAGATCCAGCAGCCCAGCTCGAGTGGCTGGCGCTACACCCAGACCTCGGGCTGCATCCGGCTGAACTCCTACAGCAAGAACTACATCTGGTTCGACTCGTCGTGGAAGCCGAAGGACCGCGTGCGCGCACGAGTGATCTGGGGCGGCGACACGAAGAACGCCAAGGCCACCTCGTCCTGGCTGTACCTGAGGTTCGTCTCCTGACCGGTCGGGTCGCCCACTGACGTGGGTGCGGAGGAATCGCCCGGTTCGGCCGCGCCCTCCGAGTCCGCGGGTCGGCATCCCGCGGACGGTCGGTGGGCCGTCCGAGCTCGAGGGGAAGGGCCGTCCGCGCGGGCGGGCGCGATGGTCCGGGGCCGCGCGACCCCGGAGGGTGGGACCTCGCCGTCCGTGCGAGCGTGACCGTGAAGGCGACCAGGGTCGTCGGGACCTACGGGGCGTACCGGCCCGTCCGGGCGCGGTCAGCAGCCCGCCTCTACGGCACGGTCCGGCCGTACCACGTCGGCCAGTGCGTCCGGTTCCGGATCCAGCAGCCCCGCTCGGGCACGTGGGCCTACAACCAGCCGACGCCGTGCGCGCGGCTGGGCGTCCACAGCAGGACCTACATCCGGTTCGACTCGTCGTGGCGGCCGAGGGATCGCGTGCGCGTGCGGGTCCTGTGGGACGGCGACAGGAGGAACGCCAAGGCGCACTCGCGCTGGCTCTACCTCCGCTTCGTCTCCTGACGGCACGAAAGGACCGGTAGGACACCGGCCCTCCTCGTGCGCAAGGATGCGGGGATGACGTCGCAGTCGCTCGGCACACGTCCCGCGCCCACCGTGGCCATGACCCGCGAGGACCTCAGCGCCGCCCGCCGGGCCCTGCCGAGCCGCGACGTCGCCGCCGTCATGACGATGGGCGCGCTCCACGAGGGGCACGCGCACCTCATCCGGACCGCGCGCGAGAAGCACGACCACATCATCGTGACGCTCTTCCTCAACCCGCTCCAGTTCGGGCCCAAGGAGGACCTCTCCCGGTACCCGCGGACCTTCGACGACGACATGGCCATCTGCCGCAGCTCCGGTGTCGACGTCGTGTTCGCCCCCACCCCGGACGTCGTCTACCCCGACGGCGACCCCGGGGTCCGGATCTCGGCGGGCCCGCTCGGCGCGGTGCTCGAGGGCGCGTCGCGTCCGGGTCACTTCGACGGCGTCGTCACGGTGGTCGGCAAGCTCCTGCACCTCACCGGGGCGCGCAGCGCCTACTTCGGCCAGAAGGACGCCCAACAGCTGCTGCTCATCCGCCGGATGGTGCGCGACCTCGACTTCCCCGTGGAGGTCGTCTCGGTCCCCACGGTCCGCGAGCCCGACGGCCTGGCGATGAGCAGCCGCAACACCTACCTCACCCACAGCGACCGTGAGGTGGCGCTGTGCCTGAGCCGGGCCCTGCGCGCCGGTGGCGGCGCCGCATCCCTCGGCCCCTCGGCCATCCGGCGTGCGGCCCGCGAGGTGCTCGTCGAGGAGCCGCTGGCACTCGTCGACTACCTGGTCCTCGTGCATCCCGAGACGCTCGCCGATGTTCCCGAGTGGTACCGCGGCGAGGCGCTGCTCGCCGTGGCCGCGCGGATCGGGACGACGCGGCTCATCGACAACACCCCGGTGGTCGTGGGGCCGGGCGGCGGCGCCATCGACGTGTTCTCCGACGCGGCGCAGGTCGTCTGAGGCCGACGATGACCGCGCCCGACCTGCCAGGCCTGCCGCCGCTGCCGCGCCGGCTGGCCGCGCCGCCGCCGGGCTGGACCACCGAGGCCGACGTCATCGTCGTCGGCTCCGGGATCGCCGGGCTGACGGCGGCGCTGCGGCTGCGCGAGCGGGCCGACCGGGTGCTGCTCGTGACCAAGACGGTGCTCTCGGCCGGGTCCACCCAGTGGGCGCAGGGCGGGATCGCCGCCGCTCTCGACCCCGAGGACACCCCGGAGGAGCACCTCGAGGACACCCTCGTCGCGGGCGTCGGGCTCTGCGACGCCGACGCCGTCCGTGCGCTCGTCACGGAGGGTCCCGAGCGGGTCCGTGAGCTCGTGGCGCTCGGGGCGCACTTCGACCTCGACGACGGCGGGGGCATCAAGCTGACCCGCGAGGGTGGGCACCACCGCGACCGGATCGCCCACGCGGGCGGGGACGCGACGGGCGCCGAGATCTCCCGTGCCCTCATCGCGGCGCTGCACGCCGTGCAGGACGACCCGGGCATCGAGGTCATCGAGCACGCCCTCGTCGTCGACCTCCTCACCGCCGGCGACGGTGCCGTCTGCGGCGTGACACTCCACGTCATCGGCGAGGGGCAGGTCGACGGCGTGGGAGCGGCCTTCGGCCGGGCTGTCGTGCTGGCCACCGGTGGCCTGGGCCAGATCTACGCGTCGACGACCAACCCCCCGGTGGCCACCGGCGACGGGATGGCCGCCGCGCTGCGGGCCGGCGCTCGGGTGACCGACCTCGAGTTCGTCCAGTTCCACCCCACGGTGCTCTTCCTCGGGGAGGGCTCCACGGGTCAGCAGCCGCTCATCTCGGAGGCGGTGCGGGGGGAGGGCGCCCACCTCGTCGACGACACCGGCCGCCGCTTCATGCAGGGCCGTCACGAGCTCGCCGACCTCGCGCCGCGCGACGTGGTGGCCCGCGCCATCCTCGACGTCATGGCCGAGCGGGGGCTCGACCACGTCTGGCTCGATGCCCGGCACCTCGGGGGGCCGTTCCTCGAGGCGCGGTTCCCCTCGATCGTTTCGCGCTGCCGCGAGCTCGGCATCGACCCGGCCACCGAGCTGTTGCCCGTGGCCCCGGCGCAGCACTACGCGTCCGGCGGGGTCGAGACCGACCTGCTCGGCCGGTCCTCGCTCGAGGGGCTCTACGCCTGCGGCGAGTGCTCGTGCACCGGCGTGCACGGGGCCAACCGGCTGGCGTCGAACTCACTGCTCGAGGGCCTGGTGTTCGCGGCCCGCATCGCCGACGACGTGAGCGCCCGGCTGTCGGCCGGTGAGCTGCCACGGCGCGAGGCGGCCTCGTACACCGAGCCCGGTGCGCTGCTCGCGGCCGAACGGCGGATCGAGGTGCAGCGGACGATGAGCACCGGGTCCGGCCCCGTGCGGTCGGCGACATCGACCGCGCAGGCACTCGCGGTGCTCGGTGGCCTGGTGACCGGTCCGGCGGAGGACGCCGAGCCGGGCCCGGCGGCCTGGGAGACCACGAATCTGCTACACCTCGGCCTGGCCCTGAGCGCCACCGCGAACCGCCGCGAGGAGACGCGGGGCGGGCACGTGCGGTCGGACTTCCCTGAGCGCGACGACGACCGCTGGCTGACCCACCAGGTGGTGACCCGCGGGGCGGGTGCGGTCCTCGAGGTGGGCGAGCGGGCCGTCGGCGAGCCGGCCGTGGGCGCCGGGGAGGTGGCGCGGTGAGCGACGTCGGGTTCCCGGAGATCGAGGCCCGTCGGGTGGTGGAGGGGGCGCTCGACGAGGACCTCGACTCGGGCACGGACGTGACGACGGTCGCCACCATCCCCGCCGGCCAGGTGTCGGTCGCCCACGTCGTCGCCCGCGCCGACGGAGTGCTGGCCGGCCTGCCGGTGGTGCGCCTCGTGCTCGACGCCGTGCACGCCCGGCTGCACACGGGCGCCGTCGCCGTCGAGGAGCACGTCGCCGACGGCGAACGGGTCCTCCGCGGGGACCGCCTCGCCACGTTGCGCGGCTCCACGCGGACCACCCTCATCGCCGAGCGGACCGCGCTGAACGTGCTCTGCCGGGCGTCCGGGGTGGCCACCCACACCCGCCGGTGGGCGGACCGGCTCGAGGGCACCGGAGCGATGGTGCTCGACACCCGGAAGACGACACCGGGTATGCGGGCGCTCGAGAAGTACGCGGTGCGGTGTGGCGGCGGCACCAACAAGCGGATGGGTCTCTACGACATCGCGATGGTCAAGGACAACCACAAGCTGGCGGCCGGCGGGCTGGCCCGGGCGTACGACGCCATCCGGTCCCGGTTCCCCGAGGTCGACGTCCAGGTGGAGGTGACGACGACGGAGGAGGCGCTCGAGTCGGTGGCCGCGGGTGCCCGGTTCCTCCTGTGCGACAACATGACTCCCGCGCTGCTGCGGGAGACGGTGGAGGCGGTGCGTGCCACCGGCGAGGCGGTCGAGGTCGAGGCCACCGGCGGGCTGACGCTCGACGTGGTCCGCGAGTACGCCGAGACCGGGGTCGACTACCTGTCGGTGGGCGGCCTCACCCACTCCTCACCCATCGTCGACATCGCCCTGGACCTGGACCCGGAGGGCGCCCGATGAGCGTGGACGTGACGACCGAGGTCGTCGTGGACCGCCCGGCGGACGTCGTGGCGGCGTACACCTGCGACCCGCGGAACGCACCGGAGTGGTACGCGAACATCCGGTCGGTGCAGCTGCTGGGGGAGGAGCCGGTCGTGGTGGGCAGCCGGATGCGGTTCGTCGCCACCTTCCTCGGACGCCGGCTGGAGTACACGTACGAGGTGGTGGACCTCGTGCCGGGGGAGCGGTTGGTGATGTCGACGTCGGAGGGGCCGTTCCCGATGGCGACGGAGTACGGGTTCACCGACGCCGGGTTCGGACGAACGATCGTCACGCTGCGCAACCACGGTGAGCCCAGCGGGTTCGGGTCGGTGGCGGCGCCGATGATGCGCCGGTCGATGGAGCGGGCCAACCGCAAGGACCTCGACGCCCTCAAGGCGCTGCTGGAGGCGCGAGGCTGAGGCCGTCCGCCTCAGCCGGCCGGGACCGGCCACTCGCGCACGACGACGCACACCGTGGTGGCGTCGAGCACGGCGAACTCCCGCGCGCCCCACGGTCGCATCCGGACGGTCGGCAGGTTCGGGTGCAGCAGGTCGGGGCGCCGCGCGGCGACATCGGCGAAGACCGACTCCACGTCGTCGGTCTCGAGCCCCAGCTCGGGCCGCTCGGAGTTCGCGGCGGCAACGGCGTTCTCGGACAGCTGGATCTTTGCGCCCTCCCGCTCGAGGACGAGGAGCCCACCGTCCTCGTGGACCACCGTCATCGCGAGACCGCCGCGGAAGAGGTCGAGTCCGACGGAGAGGTCCGCGTAGAAGACGGTGGGGACGAAGCGGGTGAGCATCGCCCCAGTGTCGGGATCGCGCCCGGTGACGGCAAGGGCGGTGGTGGCGGCGGCCTAGGGTGGCGCGATGGCCACGCCGGAGTTCATCCTCGCCCTGCGCGAGAAGGTGGGGACGGCCCTGCTCTGGCTTCCCGGGATCACCGCGGTGGTCGTCGACGGCGCACGCGTGCTGCTCGTGCGCCGCGCGGACACCGGCGAATGGACCCCCGTCACGGGCATCTGCGACCCCGGTGAGCACCCCGCCGACACCGCCGTGCGGGAGGTGCTCGAGGAGACCGGGGTGCGGTGCCAGGTCGAGGGCCTGGCGTGGGTCGACGTCACCGGCGTCATCGAGTATCCGAACGGCGACCGGAGCCAGTACGTCGACCACACGTTCCGGTGCCGCTACCTCGGCGGCCGGGCGCACGTGGCCGACGACGAGTCCTCGGACGTGGGCTGGTTCCCGCTCGACGGTCTCCCGCCGATGGACCACCTGCACGCCGAGCGGATCCGGACCGCGATGGGGCACACCGGGTCCACACGGCTCTCTCCGTCCACGTCGTCCGACTGAGCGCTCCGGCCGGATCCCGGTGACGTCGGGACCGCCCGCGCCGGCCCGGCCGGGCGGCGCACGCCATCATGGTGCTCGCCCCACCTGCCCGACCCGACGGAGGACGACGGTGACCCCACCCCCGGCGCGGGACCGTGCCACGCGCGTGGCCGACACCCGCCACCGCCTGGAGCACGACGAGGACCTCTGGCTGGCCACGGCCTCCCCGAACGGCGGCGAACCGGGGCTCGTGCCGCTGTCGTTCCACTGGGACGGCTCCACCCTCCTCGTGGCCACGCCGCGAACCAGCCCTGCCGGCACCAACCTGCGCACCACCGGTCGTGGCCGGGTGGCGCTCGGCACGCTGCGGGACGTCGTGGTCGCCGACGTCACGGCTGAGGAGGTCGAGATGGACGCCGTCCCGGCCGGCCGCTGGGAGGAGTACTCGGCGCGGACCGGCTGGGACCCCCGGGACGAAGGCCCCCGCTACGCCGCGTACCTCCTCGCGCCGTCCCGGGTGCAGGCGTGGCGCGAGAGCAACGAGCTTCCCGGCCGCACGCTGATGCGGGACGGCACCTGGCTGGGGGCACCCGCGGGCTGACGCCCGAGTCCGCCCGGCCGCTCCCCGACGGGAAGCGGGGGCCGGGGCGGTCAGTAGCGCCGCCAGCGCAGGGCCACCGCGTAGTCGACGACCAGCCCGGAGTGCTCGGCGAGGGCAGCGTCGGCTGGTATTGGTGGCAGCTCGATGCCGACGACGGCCGCCAGGTCCTCGCGCCGATCGAACGTCCAGTGAATGGTGAGCCGCTCCGTCGTGAAGCCCTGTCGGTCCCAGAAGCGTTGCACCGCAGCCGGGTCGTACCCCGGGTATGCCCGAGCGAACCACCGTCCGAAGGTCGACCGGGTGGCGTCGTTGTCGACCAGGCAGGCGATCCCTCCGGGGCGGACGACGCGCTCGAGCTCGGCGAGCCCGGGCTCGCACCCGGCGCCCAAGAAGTACGCCCAACGGGCGTGCGCGACGTCGATGCTGTCGTCCGCGAGGGGCAGCGCCTCCGCGTCACCGCTGACGACGCGTGCCCGCGACACCTGCGCCCGCAGCCGGTCAGCCGCCCGGCGCAGGAGGGGGGCATGCGGCTCCACGCCGAGCACGTGTGCAGCACGCTCGGCGAACCGGGGGAGGTGGAAGCCGGTGCCGCAGCCGATGTCGAGCAGCGTCGCTCCGGCGAGGGGATGCAGGGCGGCGATGGCCGTGTCGATCACTCCGGCGCGGTCCGAGGCGAGGTTCTCGATCTCGTAGACCTCGGGGGTGTCCCAGATGTTGGGGCTGCGGATCACTTCGAGTCGCGCCGGCCCCGCCCGGACCCGTCGGTGCCCTTCGCGCCGGAGGTGCTCGCACCCTTCCCAGCGGGCTTGCCGGAGCCGCCCTTGCCCTTCGAGCCGGAACTGCTCTTTCCCTTCGCACCGGAGGTCACGGCGTCCTTCCCGGAGGCCGTGCCCGGCGCGGCGGCGTCGGCCCCCGCCGCCCCGGTCGACCTCGACGCGCCCGTCCGGGCACCGCGGGCCACGGGGTGGGCCGGCTCGTTGCCACCGGCGGGCGACCCCGCGCCTCGCCGCGCCCGCCCGCGCCGACCCCCCACCGTCCCGGCCTCGACGGTCGCCGGGTGGACCAGGAGGGGGATGAGCTCCCTCGCTCCCGCGGAGCGGGCGCGGCGGACGGTGCTCAGGTGCGCCTCGCACCGCAGGACCAGCTCGGCGTACGCGTCCTCGCCCATGAGGGCCACGAGCTCGTCGCGGCTGCCGCGGTAGACCGGTTCGCGCCCGACGTGGGCCTCGGTGCTGGCCGAGCAGAACCAGTCGAGGTCGTGGCCCCCGGGTCCCCACCCGCGCCGGTCGTACTCGGTGATCGTGACCTCGAGGTACGACGTGTCGTCGGGCAGCTCCACCGTCCGGTAGCTCCGCCGGATCGGCAGCTGCCAGCAGACGTCCGGCTTGGCCTCGTGCGGCGGCCGGCCGGTGAGCACCGCGTGCTGGTGCAGCGCACACCCGGCCCCGGCCGGGAAACCGGGGCGGTTGAGCATGATGCAGGCGCCGTCGACGACCTTGGTCGACCTCGCGCCGTCCTCCCCCACCTCGGTCCATGCAGAGAGCCGGGAGGGGTCCCTACGGCCGCGCTTGCCGTAGCCGGGGTGCAGCTCCCACTCGTCCTCGCCGAGCTCGGCGACCACCGCCCTGACCCGCTCGACGTCGTCGTCGTCGGTGAAGTGCGCTCCGAGCGTGCAGCAACCGTCGTCGGGCCGCTCCGCATAGATCCCGTGACACCCCGCCCCGAAGATGCACGTCCAGCTGGACGTGAGCCACGTGAGGTCGACCCGGTAGCGCTGCTCCGGGTTCGAGGGATCCGTGAACTCCGCCCACGTGCGGGGGATGTCGAGGGGCGTCTCCGGCACCCGCCCACCCTATGCGTGCGGCCCCCCACCACCGACTACGTTTGGCGCATGCGCCTCGGTGTGATCGACGTCGGCTCCAACACCGTGCACCTCCTCGTCGTCGACGCCCACCCGGGAGCACAGCCGCTCCCCGCGTCGAAGCACAAGATCGAGCTGCGGCTCTCCGAGCACGTCACCGACGACGGGATGGTCGCCGACGAGGGCCGTGACCGGCTCGCCGACTTCGTGGCCGAGTGCCAGCAGGTCGCCGAGGACCAGGGTGTCGAGGACCTGCGCGGCTTCGTCACCAGCGCGATCCGCGAGGCGCCCAACGGCGAGGCGGTCCTCGCCCACGTCGCCGAGCGCACCGGAATCCGGCTGGACGTCCTCACCGGCGAGGAGGAGGCCCGACTCACCTTCCTCGCCGTCCGCCGGTGGTTCGGCTGGTCCGCGGGGACGCTGCTCGTCGCCGACATCGGCGGCGGGTCGCTCGAGCTCGCCCAGGGGCTCGACGAGGACCCCGACGTCGCGGTGTCGCTGCCCCTCGGCGCCGGCCGTGTCACCCGCGACCTCCTCCCCGGCGACCCGCCCGACCTCGACGACGTCCGCGACGCCCGTCGCCGGGTACGTGCCACCATCGCCGCCGATCTCCGCCCGCTGGCCAAGGCCGGCAACCCAGACCTCGCCGTCGGCACGAGCAAGACGATGCGGTCGCTGTCGCGGATCTGCGGGGCCGCACCGAGCTCGGAGGGGATGTACGCCGAACGGTTCCTGCCGCGTGATGCGCTGTCCGAGAAGCTCCCCGAGATCGCGGGCATGACGGCCGAGGAGCGTACCGACCTCCCGGGCGTGTCCCGTGCCCGCTCACGCCAGCTCCTGGCCGGCGGCCTGGTCGCCGAGGCCACGATGGACCTGCTCGGCCTCGACCGCCTCGAGATCTGCCCGTGGGCGCTGCGCGAGGGCGTCATCCTCCGCCACCTCGACCGGATGGGCTGAGCGTGCGGGTCGGCCTGTCGACGGCGAGCGCGTACCCCGAGGGTGTGGCGTCGGCCTTCTCGCTCGCCGACCGTCTCGGCTACGACGGGGTCGAGGTCATGGTGTGGACCGACCCGCTGACCCGCGAGGCGGGCGCCCTGCGCACCCTCGCCGAGCACCACGGCGTACCGGTGCTCTCGGTGCACGCCCCGACCCTCCTCGTGACCCAGCGGGTGTGGGGAACCGATCCCTGGGAGAAGGTCGACCGTTCCATCGAGCTGGCCCACGAGGTCGGTGCCGACACCGTGGTGCTCCACCCGCCTTTCCGGTGGCAACGCGACTACGCCCGCCGGTTCGTCGACGGGGTCGCCCGGCGGGAGCACGACTCCGGCATCCGGCTCGCCGTCGAGAACATGTACCCCTGGCGAGGCCCGCGCTCGCGCGAGCTGGAGGCCTACCTTCCGCACTGGGATCCCGTCCCGCAGCCCTACGACAACGTCACCCTCGACCTCTCGCACACCGCGACCGCCGGCTCGGACGCCCGGGCGATGGTGCGCGGGCTCGGGCCGCGGTTGACCCACCTCCACCTCGCCGACGGCAGCGGCTCGGCACGCGACGAGCACCTGGTGCCCGGTCGCGGTGGCCAGCCCTGCGCGGAGGTGCTCGGCAGCCTGGCGGCCGCGGGCTTCGACGGCCACGTCGTCGTCGAGGTGTCGACCCGCAAGGTGGCCGAGGCCCAGCGCGAGCTCGACCTCGCCGAGTCGCTCGCCTTCGCCCGGCTGCACCTCGCGGCGGCGCCACCCCCCGTCGCCGACGGTTGACGCGGAACCGGGTCGGCCCGACGGTCTCTGTGGCGGGTCGGGTGACACGGGTCGAGCGGGCTGCCAGTATTCCGGGCATGACGAATTCCGCGGGCGACGCCATCGTCGTCGACGACCTCCGGGTGGTGCGCCGCGGTCGTGAGGTCCTGCCCGGACTCTCGGTCAGGGTCCCCACCGGGCAGGTGGTGGGGCTGCTCGGCCCGAGCGGTGGTGGCAAGTCCACCCTCATGCGATCCGTGGTCGGTGTGCAGGTGGTCGAGGGGGGGACCGTCACCGTCCTCGGGGAGCCCGCCGGATCTCCCGCGCTACGGCGCCGGGTCGGCTACCTCACCCAGGCGCCGAGCGTGTACGCCGACCTCAGCGTGCGCGACAACGTTCGCTACTTCGCCTCGGTGCTCGGGATGGGGGCGGACGCCGCGGACCACGCCATCGAGCAGGTGCACCTGAACGACCACGCCGGTGCCCGGGTCGAGAACCTCTCCGGTGGCCAGCTCTCCCGCGCCAGCCTGGCCTGCACGCTGGTCGGCGACCCCGAGGTGCTCGTCCTCGACGAGCCCACGGTGGGGCTCGACCCGGTGCTGCGGCGCGAGCTCTGGAACCTGTTCCGGGACCTGTCCGAGCAGGGCCGCACCCTCCTCGTCTCGAGCCACGTCATGGACGAGGCGACCCGCTGCGACCGGCTCGTCCTCATCCGGGCGGGCCGCATCCTCAGTGACTCCACGCTCCCCGAGCTGCTCGAGCGCACCGGCACCGAGGACGCCGAGCAGGCGTTCCTCACCCTGATCGACGAGGCCGACGGCGCCACACCGACGGACCCGCCGGGCGCCGGTGACGGGGGCAGCGGGTACCAGGGCCGCCACGTCCCGGGCGAGGGGGAGGAGCGGTCGTGAACCCGCGCATCACCCTCGTGACAGCGGGACGCATCCTGCGCCAGCTCCGAGGCGACCACCGCACGGTGGGCCTGATGATCGTCGTCCCCTGTGTGCTCCTCGGCCTCCTCGCGTGGGTCTACTCCGACGCCCCGGGCGATGTCTTCGACAGCATCGGGCCGGCGCTGCTCGGGGTGTTCCCGCTCGTCGTCATGTTCATCGTCACCAGCATCGCCACCCTGCGCGAGCGGACCTCGGGCACCCTCGAGCGGCTGCTCACGACCCCCTTGGGCAAGGGCGACCTCATGCTCGGGTACGCCCTGGCCTTCGGGGTGATGGCCGTGCTCCAGGCGGTGGTCGCCAGCGCCTTCGCCATCTGGGTGTGCGGGCTGGACGTCACCGGGCCGGTGTGGGTGCTCGTGCTCATCGCCGTCGTCGACGCCGTGCTCGGCACCGCCCTCGGGCTGCTCGCCAGCGGCTTCGCGCGCACCGAGTTCCAGGCGGTGCAGTTCATGCCGGCCTTCATCCTCCCGCAGTTCCTCCTCTGCGGGCTGCTGATGCCCCGCGACCAGATGCCGCCGGTCCTCGAGGCCATCTCGAACGTCCTGCCGCTGTCGTACGCGGTGGACGCGATGCAGGACGTCACGACCCAGGCCGACCCGCTCGCCGACGTCCTGCCGTCGCTGGGGATCATGCTGCTGTGGGTCGCCGGGGCGCTCGTTCTCGGTAGCCTCACCCTCCGCCGCCGCACGGAGTGAGGCCCGGCTAGCCTGTCGCAGGTGGATGCCAGCGACCTGCTCCGTGGAGCCCTCCTCCAGGTCTCCGAGTCCGAGATGGTGCGTGGCGCCGTCGTCTCCACGCCCCTGAGCCGCGGCGTGGTGGCGCGCTACGTCGCCGGCGACGAGAACGAGGACGCCGTCGCGGTGGTGGCCGAGCTCCGCACGACGAACCGGCTGGCCACCATCGACCACCTCGGCGAGGACGTCAC
This sequence comes from uncultured Actinomycetota bacterium, assembly GCA_963730165.1. Taxonomy (GTDB): domain Bacteria; phylum Actinomycetota; class Actinomycetes; order Actinomycetales; family Dermatophilaceae; genus DASSQJ01. The sequence continues at coordinate 819,714 of CAVSQS010000002.1, read as the reverse complement.
CGACCGGGCCCAGGCGGAGGCCACGCGTGACACCTACGTGCGGCTCCTCGACGCGCTCGCCGACCAGGACCTGGCCCGCTTCGGTGCCGCCGAGGTGTCGGTCAAGCTGAGCGCGGTCGGGCAGGCGCTCGGAGACGACGGCGACGCGATCGCCCTCGAGAACGCCCGCGCGATCTGCGAGGCCGCCGACCGTGTCGGCACCACCGTGACCCTCGACATGGAGGACCACACGACCACCGACCGCACCCTCGAGACGCTCCGCGCGCTGCGCGAGGACTTCCCGTGGGTCGGAGCTGTCCTGCAGTCGTACCTGCGTCGCACCGAGGCGGACTGCCGCGACCTCGCCCACGAGGGCAGCCGCGTGCGGCTGTGCAAGGGCGCCTACAAGGAGCCTGAGTCGGTGGCGTACCAGGACGGCGACGACGTCGACCTCTCCTACGTCCGCTGTCTCAAGGTGCTCATGGGTGGGGACGGCTACCCGATGGTGGCCAGCCACGACCCACGGCTGGTCGAGATCGCCCAGGCACTGGCCAACCACCACGGCCGCAGCCCGGACTCCTACGAGTTCCAGATGCTGCTCGGTGTCCGGTCCACGGAGCAGAAGCGGATCGCCGACCGCGGCCACCAGATGCGCGTCTACGTGCCCTACGGCTCGGACTGGTACGGCTACCTCGTCCGGCGGATGGCCGAGCGTCCGGCCAACCTGCAGTTCTTCCTCCGCTCGCTCGTCGGCAACGGCTGACCGGGCCGGCCGGGGTCCGCTGCGGTGGCGCTCCGAGCGCGGTGGGGGGAGGACCGGCATACTCGCCTCCCATGGGAACGGTCGCGATCTTCGGTGCCGGCGTCATGGGCGAGACGCTCCTCTCGGGGCTGCTGCGGGCCGGACGCCCAGCCGGCGAGCTCGTCATCACCGAGCGACGTCCCGAGCGCGCCGCCGAGCTCGAGGAGCGCTACGGCGTCCGGGCTCTCGACAACACCGCGGCCGCCGCGGTGGCCGACACCCTCGTGCTCGTCGTCAAGCCGCAGGACATGGCCGCGCTCCTCCAGGAGATCGCACCGCACGTGCAGCCGGCCAACCTCGTCGTCAGCCTGGCCGCCGGCATCACCACCTCGTTCCTCGAGACCCGGCTGCCCGAGGGGCGCGCGGTCGTGCGGGTGATGCCGAACACGCCCGCGCTCGTCGACCAGGGGATGGCCGCCGTCTCCGGCGGCGCGCACTGCAGCGCCGACCAGCTGCGTGAGGCCGAGCAGCTCCTGGCCGCCACCGGGAAGGTCGTCGAGGTCCCGGAGACGATGCAGGACGCCGTCACCGCCATCTCCGGCAGCGGCCCGGCGTACATCTTCTACGTCGTCGAGGCCATGATCGAGGCCGGTGTCGTGCTCGGGATGCCGCGCGCCACCGCCACCGACCTCGTGGTCCAGACCCTCTACGGCGCCGCGACGATGATCCGCGAGACCGGCCAGCACCCCACCGTCCTGCGCGAGCAGGTCACCTCGCCGGGCGGTACCACGGCCGCGGCCCTGCGGGTCATGGACGACCACAAGGTGCGTGCCGCCTTCATCAGCGCGATGGAGGCCGCCGCGACCCGCTCCCGGGAGCTCGCCGGTGGCTGACAGGCACCGGTCCCCCCTGCCGGCCGCCGCCGCCGAGCGACCCCGAGCGGGCACCGGCACCCCGCCGCTGCGGGTCGAGCGCGTCACCGACGAGCAGTGGCGGGCCTACCGTGACGTGCGCCAGGCCAGCCTCATCGACAGCCCGCGCGCCTTCTGGACGACGTGGGCCGAGGGGGCGGCCCGCTCCGACGACGACTGGCGCGCCTTCGTCGCGTCCGGGCCGTCGGTGTGGCTGGGGTGGGACGGTGACCGCCCCGTGGGCACGGTCGCGCTCTGGCACGCCGACGAGCAGCCGGACGACGAGGTCCACCTCGTCGGGATGTGGGTCGCGAGCGCGGCCCGAGGGAGCGGGGCAGCCGCTGCGCTGGTCACTGTCGCCCTCGAGCACGCGCGCGAACACGGGTGGGCCAGAGTGGTGCTCGACGTCGCGCTCGAGAACGTCCGCGCCGCGGCGTTCTACCGGCGCATGGGCTTCGTCCCGACCGGTGAGACCGGCACCATGCCGTGGGACCCGTCCTGCGTCGAGGAGCGGATGGTCCGCACCCTCGCCCCCTGAAGTTCACCGCCCCGCTTGCCTCATCACGGGTGGGCCGTGGGAGAGTGACGTGCCATGAGCGACATCACGGTGCGCACCCTGGGGCTGGACGAGTGGGACCAGTACCGCTCGATGCGGCTCAGGGCGTTGCAGGAGTCCCCGGAGGCCTTCGTCGCGACACACGACGACGAGGCGGCAGAGCCCGACGACTTCTGGCGCGCGCGGATGGAACGCTCGGACCGCCTCCTCGCCGAGCGTGAGGGGGAGGCGCTCGGCATCGCCAGCGTCGGCCCCGGCGACAACGGCAACTCGGCCCAGCTGTTCGGTCTCTGGGTTCGCCCCGAGGCCCGCGGCTCGGGCGTCGCGGCCGCGCTCGTCCACGCCGGGGCCCGGGTGGCCGCGGAGCGGGGCAAGGGTCAGCTCCTCTACTGGGTCGGCACCGACAACGGGCGAGCCGTGGCCTTCGCCAGCGGCTTCGGCTTCCGTCCCACCGGCAACAGACGCCCGATGCGCGTGGTCTCGGAGGACGACGGCGAGGAGGAGATCGCCTTCACCCTCCCGCTCGCCGGTGACCGGGGCGGCATCGCCCAGTACTGAACGGCGCGGTCAGGGGCGCGAGGCCAGCCGCTCGATGAGCGTCGTGGGTCCGCTGACGATGAGCAGGTCGTGCGCCGACACCTTGGTGCCCGGCACGGCGTAGGTGAAGTCCTCGCCCGGCGACTTCACGCCGACGACGGTGACGCCGTACTTGCTGCGCACCTGGCTCTGCTCGAGGGTGAAGCCGATCGTCTCCGTGGGCGGGCGCATCTTGACGATCGCGAAGCCGTCGTCGAACTCGATGTAGTCCTGCATCCGGCCACCGACGAGGTGGGCGACCCGGCGACCCGTGTCGGCCTCGGGGCGGACGATGTGCCCCACCCCGATGCGGTCGAGGATGCGGGCGTGCTCGGGGGAGAGCGCCTTGGCCCAGATGTCCGAGACACCCGCGTCGACGAGGTTGGCCGCGGCCAGCACCGAGGCCTCCACCGACGAGCCGATGGCGACCACGGCGATGCGGAAGCGGCCCACCTTGGCGTCCCGGATGACCGAGACGTCGCTGGCGTCGCCGTGGATGACGTGGCTCAGCCGCCCGAGGAACTTCTCCGCGAGGAAGCCGTCCTTCTCGATCGCGGTGACCTTGTGGCCGAGCCGGCGCAGCTCGAGGGCCGCGGCGGCCCCGAATCGCCCCAGGCCGATGACGAGCACCTCGTCGTCGCTGCCGTGGCTCCTGGCCATCAGGGTCCTTCCGTCGGTGGACACGGGTCACGTCGTAGCCTGCCACGCACTGCCCCCCGGAGTAGGTTGCTGGCATGGCGCACCGGACGACCCTCATCTGGGACGACGGTTTCACGGCGTACGACTTCGGGCCCGACCATCCCATGGGGCCGGTGCGGCTCGACCTCACCACCAGGCTCGCCCGCTCTCTCGGAGTGCTCGAGGGCGTCGACATCGTGAGCCCCGATGCGGCGGACGACGCGCTCCTCGCGACGGTCCACGAGCCCGAGTACGTCGAGGCGGTCAAGCGCGCCTCGGCCGACCCCGCCGCAGCCGACGTCCACCGCGGCCTCGGCACCGACGACGACCCGGCCTTCCGCGGCATGCACGAGGCGTCCGCCCGCGTCGTCCAGGGGACCGTCGAGGTCTGCCGGAGGGTGTGGGAGGGCGAGACCGACCACGGGGTCAACTACTGCGGCGGACTGCACCACGCGATGCGCACGCACGCCAGTGGCTTCTGCATCTACAACGACATCGCCGTCGGCATCCAGTGGCTGCTCGACCACGGTGTCGAGCGGGTGGCCTACGTCGACATCGACGTCCACCACGGCGACGGGGTGGAACGCATCTTCTGGAACGACCCACGCGTGCTCACCGTGTCGATCCACGAGAACGGCCAGCACCTGTTCCCCGGCACCGGCTGGCCGGCCGACGTCGGCGGACCGGACGCCCGGGGGTCGGTGGCCAACGTGGCGCTGCCACCGGGCACCGGCGACGCGGCGTGGCTGCGTGCCATCGACTCGGTGGCACCACCCCTCGTGCGCGCCTTCCAGCCGCAGGTGCTCGTGACCCAGCACGGCTGCGACACCCACCTCGAGGACCCGCTCGCCCACCTCGCCATCACCGTGGACGCCCAGCGCCGCGCCCACGAGGAGCTGCACGACCTGGCCCACGACGTCTGCGAGGGCCGCTGGGTGGCGCTCGGCGGTGGTGGCTACTCGCTCGTCGACGTCGTCCCCCGCTCGTGGACCCACCTGACGGCCGTCGCGGCCCACCGGCCGGTGCCGCCGGACACCCCGGTCCCGGAGGAGTGGCGGGCTCACGTGGCCCAGCTCACCGGCCGCCCCGGCCCGTCGCGGATGGGTGACCTGCCGGTGGACCGGCTGCCCATCTGGGTGCAGCCCTGGAGCATGGGACACAACCCCGACGCCCCGGTGGACCGCAGCATCCTCGCCACTCGCCAGGCCACCTTCCCGCTGCACGGGCTGGACCCCTGGTTCGACTGACGTGGGCCCGTCGGGGGAGCGGCCGGACATCGGCCGAAGGACGGAACAGATCGGTTGTTCGGCGTGTCGACTGGACATTCGGCGGCTTTTTGCCGGGGTCCCTTCCCCAGTCGTCACAACTGCCCCTATGGTTGCTGCAGCACGGGCGGAGGGAGCCAGCCGGGTACACCCGGCACTGCGTCCGAGCGAGAAGTCGAGGTCACGATGTCCACGGAGCGTCAGCTCGGAGAGGTGCGTTTCCTCACCGTCGCCGAGGTCGCGACGATCATGCGCGTCTCGAAGATGACCGTGTATCGCATGGTCCACAACGGCGAGCTGCCGGCGATCCGCGTCGGCCGGTCCTTCCGGGTCCCGGAGGACGAGGTGCACGCGTACCTGCGCAGCTCGTTCGTCGACACCGCCTGATCCACACGCGATCACCACGGCGAGGGGCACCCCACGGTGGGTGCCCCTCGCCGTGCCTCGTCCGGGCCCCGGGTCCGATTGGGCCCCTCCCGTCCGGTCCGGGTAGGCTGGGCGGCCGCACTCCAAGCACCGAGAACTGAGGACGTCCCATGGGCTCTGTCATCAAGAAGCGGCGCAAGCGGATGGCCAAGAAGAAGCACCGCAAGCTGCTGCGCAAGACGCGTCACCAGCGTCGCAACAAGAAGTGACCGCGCGTCACGGCTGAACGCCGAAGGTCCCCGGTTCTCCCGGGGGCCTTTGTCGTGTGCCGGCCCGGGACGCCGAGGGGACCTGCCGGTGCCGCCGGGGCGGGCACTCGGTAGTGTCGGACCCGTTCGAGCGTGGAGGAGGAGCCTTGGCCAAGGTCGTGCTCGTCACCGGGGTGTCGCGGTACCTCGGTGGTCTGCTGGCCCGGCGGCTGGCCGCCGAGCCCGGGGTCGAGCACGTCGTGGGCGTCGACGTCATCCCGCCACCGCACGACATCGGCACCGTGGAGTTCGTCCGGGCCGACATCCGCAACCCGATGATCAGCCGGGTCATAGAGACCGCCGCGGTCGACACGGTCGTCCACATGAACGTGATCGCGACTCCGACCTTCGTCGGGGGGCGGACCCCGCAGAAGGAGATCAACGTCATCGGGACGATGCAGCTGCTCGCGGCCTGCCAGAAGGCGGAGAGCGTGCAGCGGCTGGTCGTGAAGTCGTCGGCCGCCGTCTACGGCTCCACCCCGCGTGACCCGGCCCTCTTCACCGAGGACATGGGCGCCCGGCGCACGCCGTCCGGCGGCTTCGGCAAGGACTCGATCGAGGTCGAGGGCTACGTGCGCGGGTTCGCCCGGCGGCGCCCCGACACCGAGATCCTCATGCTCCGCTTTGCGAACGTGATCGGCCCGGGCATCCGGACCTCGATCACCGACTACTTCAACCTGCCGGTCGTCCCCGTGCCGCTCGGCTACGACCCGCGCCTGCAGTTCGTCCACGAGGACGACGCGATCGAGGCGCTCACGCTGGCGGCCACCGGTCACGCCACCGGGGTCGTCAACATCGCCGGCGACGGCGTCGTCACGGTGATGCAGGCCGCCGCCATCGCCCGCCGTCCCGTGGCCCCGATGCCGCTCCAGGCCGCGGGCATCGTCGGCGGGATCACGCGACGCATGCGGCTGCTGGACTTCTCCCCCGACCAGATGTCGCTGCTCGCATTCGGGCGGGGGCTGGACACGACTCGGATGCGTACCGTGCTCGGTTTCGCGCCGAAGTACACCTCGCGGGAGGCCTTCGAGGACCTCGCCGCCTCCCTCGGTCCGGCGCTCCCGGCGGCGTCCGTGGTGGGCGACGTCGTCAGCGGGGTCGCCGGTTCGGCCAGCCAGACCGTCCTGCGGGCCCTCGGCGCCGGAGGCGGGCGCTGATGGCCCGCCGTGGAGCCCTCGCAGCGGGCGCCGAGCGCGCCTCGGGCGAGCGGGCCCGCCGTCGCTCGACCCCGCTCATCGGGGCCGAACCGGTGACCGTCGCCGATGACACCGCCGAGGAGGTTGCGACGCCTGGCCGCTCGGCGGCCGGCCGCACCGCGAAGCGGCCGAAAGCCGCCAGCGGCACGAGGACGACCGGCCGGGCCGCCGGGAAGACCGCGTCGCCGAAGGGGTCCGGCCCGACGAGCCCGACGCGCGACGACGCCACGTCCGCGCCCCGGAAGAAGGCCGCCCCGAAGGCGGCCAAGGCCCCGGCGTCGAAGGCCGCGGCGGGCAAGGCCGCCGCCTCGCGACCGGCGCCGAGCCCCGCCGAGGCCGCCGAGCCGCCGGCCGTGACCCCGCGGGCGAGGCGTCCCCACCGGCCCGCGCCCAAGGTCACCTCGAAGCCCTCGCGCAAGGTCGCCACCGTCTCGGGTGAGCGCACCCGCCGGCCGCGCACGTCCCCGCGCGAGAAGGCGCTGCGCGACGCCGCCACGCCGCGTCCGCACCTCCGCCTGGCCGAGCCCCCGCCCCTCGACCCCACCGTCTCCGACGCGCCCTCCCGCAGCGGCCTGCCCCTGCCCGACGCCGCGGAGATGGTCGAGGCACTGGTCACCGCCCTGCGCGTCGCAGCCGGTGCCGCCGGCGTCGCCCCCGAGGAGGTGGAGCAGCGGATCGCCCAGCTCCTCGCCTACCTGCGCCGCAGGGTCGACGGCGACTACTCCGTCGACGACTTCGGGTACGACGAGGACTTCACGACCAACGTCTTCTACCCGTTGCTGCGTCCGCTGTACCGGCACTGGTTCCGCGTCGAGGTCCGCGGCATCGAGAACATCCCGGACACCGGCGGGGCCCTCCTGGTGTCCAACCACTCCGGCACCGTCGCCTACGACTCGCTGATGATCCAGCTCGCCGTCCATGACGAGCACCCGCGAGGGCGGGTGATGCGGGCGCTCGGCGCCGACTTCCTGTTCCAGACGCCCTTCCTCGGCACCATCGCCCGGCGCTCCGGCTCCACCCTGGCCACCGGGTCCGACGCCGAACGGCTCCTCGCGGCCGGTGAGCTCGTCGGGGTCTTCCCCGAGGGGTTCAAGGGCATCGGCAAGCCGTTCAGCGAGCGGTACAAGCTGCAGCGGTTCGGCCGGGGCGGCTTCGTCTCCTCCGCCCTGCGCGCCGGCGTGCCGATCATCCCGTGCTCGGTCGTCGGTGCCGAGGAGATCGCGCCCATCATCGGCAACATGAACACGCTCGCCCGGCTGCTCGGGGTGCCATACGCGCCGGTCACGCCGACCTGGCCGTGGCTCGGCCCGCTCGGCATGGTGCCGCTCCCGAGCAAGTGGATCATCGAGTTCGGTGAGCCCATCCCCACCGACAGGCACGAGCCGGGTGGAGCCGACGACCCCATGCTCGTCTTCGACATCACCGACCAGGTCCGCGAGACCATCCAGCAGACGCTGTACACGCTGCTCATGCAGCGCCGCTCGGTCTTCTTCTGATGGCCGACCGGCCGGTGCGGGTCACCCTCGTCGTCCGCGACGGCTGCCACCTCTGCGAGACCGCCCGCGAGGTCGTCGAACGGGTCGCGGGCGACCTCGGGGTGGGGTGGGACGAGGTCGACGTCGACTCCGACGCCGAGCTGAGGGCCCGGTGGTCCGACGAGGTTCCGGTCACCCTCGTCGACGGCCGGCAGCACGACTTCTGGCGGGTCGACGAGGCGCGGCTGCGGGCCGCCCTCGCTCGACCGGCGCCCCCCGCCTGACGCGCGCCCCGCTCACCTAGCACACGGCGCCGTGGCGGCCGTCACGGGGGTACGACGCGACTTTGTGCGTGGCTTCACAAAACCGTACGCTGAGTACTTGACCTCGTGCACGGGTGCCGACCGCCCCTGCCGACCGCCCCGCGAAAGGAGCCGGTGACCCGCGTGTCCACCGCAGCAGCCGCCCGTCGGGACGTCCCCGCGGCCACGGTGGCCCGGCTCCCGGGGTACCTGCGCGCACTCACCGCGCACTCACGCGACGGCATCGCCTCGGTGAGCTCGGAGGAGCTCGCGGCCGCGGCCGGGGTCACCTCAGCCATGCTCCGCAAGGACCTCTCGCACCTCGGCTCGTACGGCGTCCGAGGCGTGGGCTACGACGTCGAGCGGCTCGCCTCCGAGATCACGGCCGTCCTCGGCCTCACCCAGGACTGGCCGGTCGCCATCGTTGGCATGGGCAACCTCGGACGGGCGCTCGCCGCCTACAGCGGGTTCGCCGAGCGGGGCTTCCGCGTGATCGCGCTGCTCGACGGCGACCCGCGGGTCGTCGGCGAGGACGTCGCCGGCCGCGTCGTCCGGCGGATGGCGGACCTGCCGGCCCTCGTCGCCGAGGAGGGCCTGGCCATCGGGGTCATCGCCACCTCGGGCGTCGGCGCCCAAGACGCCTGCGACTCACTCGTCGCCGCCGGCGTCCGCTCCGTGCTCAACTTCGCGCCGGTGGTCCTCGCGGTGCCGGACGACGTCACGGTCCGCCGGGTCGACCTGTCGACCGAGCTGCAGATCCTCGCCTTCCACGGGCAGCGCGAGGCCGTGGCCGAGGCGGTGGCCCGATGAGCCTCGTCGTCCTCGGCCTCTCCCACCACGGCGCCCCGCTGCCGCTCCTCGAGGCGGTCGCCCTCGACGACGACGCCCGGGCGGACCTCGAGGTCGCGGTGCTGCGCTCCGAGCACGTCACCGAGGTCGTGGTCCTCTCGACGTGCAACCGCACCGAGGTCTATGCCGAGAGCCTGACCTTCCACGGTGCCCTCGTCGACGTCACCTCGGCCCTCGCGCGGGCCTGCCGGGTGGACCGCGCCGACCTTCAGCCGCACCTCTACGTGCACTACGAGGACCGCGGCATCGCGCACGCCTTCACCGTCGCCTCGGGTCTGGACTCGATGGCCGTCGGGGAGGCCCAGATCCTCGGCCAGGTCCGCCGGGCCCTCGTCGACGCCCAGGACCACGGGCACGTCGGGCCGGCACTCAACACTCTCTTCCAGCAGGCACTCCGGGTGGGCAAGCGCGTGCACGCGGAGACCGAGATCGACCTGGTCAGCGGCTCGCTTGTCCAGGCCGGCCTGACCCGCGCCGAGGCCGTCCTCGGTGGGCTCGGCGGCCAGTCCGTGCTCGTGGTCGGCGCCGGGGGGATGGGGGCGCTGGCCGCCGCCACCGTGTCGCGGCTCGGCGCCCGTGAGGTGGTCGTGGCCAACCGCGACGCCGGCCGGGCGCGCTCGCTCGCCCACCGCGCCGGCGGCACGGCGCGGCCCCTCGCCGAGCTCCCCGACGCCCTCGCCGCCGCCGACCTCGTCATCTCCTCCACCGGGGCCCGAGGGCAGGTGGTGACGGTCGACGCCGTCGCCGCGGCCCTGGGCGCCCGGGCCGGTCGTCCGCAGGTCTACGTCGACCTCGCCCTCCCGCACGACGTCGAGCTCGGTGTCGCCGACCTCGACGGCGTCACCCGGGTCGGCCTGGCCGAGCTCGGTGACGACCTCGCGCTGGCGGGTTCGGCACCTCAGGTGGCCGCCGCCCGCGAGCTCGTGACCGGCGAGGTCGCCGCGTTCCTCATGGCCCGCTCGGCCGAGGCGGTGGCGCCCACGGTCGCCGCCCTGCGTGCCCGGGCCCACGACCTCGTGGCCGAGGAGCTGGCCCGGCTGGAGCGGCGCACGCCCGACATGGGGCCGGCCGACCGCGAGGAGGTCCACCGGGCCGTCCAGCGGGTGGTCGACAAGCTCCTCCACACCCCCACCGTGCGGGTCAAGGAGCTGGCCCGCGACGGCCAGGGCGGCGACTACGCCCGGGCCCTGTCCGAGCTGTTCGACCTCGACCCGCGCGACGTCTCGCTCGTGTCCGCCCCTCCCACCCTGCCGGGGGAGGAGCGATGACCGCGCTGCGCCTCGGCACCCGCCGCTCCGCCCTCGCGACCACCCAGGCCGCCTGGGTGGCCGACCGGCTGCGCGACCTCGGCGTCGACGTCGAGCTCGTCGAGGTCGCCACGGAGGGCGACCGCGACCGCACCACCCCGCTCGCCACCCTCGGCGGCACCGGTGTCTTCGTCTCGGCGCTGCGCGAGGCGCTCGCCGACGGCCGGGTCGACCTCGCCGTCCACTCGCTGAAGGACCTGCCCACTACCGGGGACCCGCGCACCGTCGTCGCCGCGGTGCCGGTTCGCGAGGACCCCCGTGACGCCCTGGTCGCCCGCGACGGCCTGACCCTCGGTGGCCTCCCGGCCGGGGCCCGAGTAGGCACCGGGTCGCCGCGACGCCGGGCCCAGCTGGAGGCGCTCGGGCTCGGGCTCGACGTGGTCGACGTGCGCGGCAACGTCGACACCAGGATGCGCACCGTCGCCGAGGGCAGGCTGGACGCCGTCGTCCTCGCCGCCGCCGGGCTGCGCCGCCTGGCCCGAGTGGGTGAGGCCACCGAGCTGATCGACCCCCTGCAGATGCTGCCCGCGCCCGGCCAGGGGGCACTGGCGGTCGAGGTCCGCGCCGGCGACCACGGCACCCACGCCACCGTCGCGTCCCTCGACGATCCCGACGCCCGCGCCTGCGTCACCGCCGAGCGCGCCCTCCTCGCCGAGCTCGAGGCCGGCTGCGCCGCCCCCGTGGGCGCGCTGGCCGAGGTCGTGGAGGGGATGGACGGTGCCGAGCTCTCGCTGCGCGCCGTCGTCGCCGCCCCGGACGGCTCGGCCGAGCTGCGCCGATCGCTCACCGGCGACCCCGACGACGCCGACGGCCTCGGCCGCAGGCTCGCCCGCATCCTCCTCGAGGACGGCGCCGCCGACCTCATGCCCACCGACGACAGCACCCTCATTCCCACGTCCACCGCAACACCCCTCACGGAGCGTGCCCAGTGAGCCCCTCGCGCTCGACCACGTCCACCAGCCCCCGCGTCCCCGCGCGCGTCGCCTTCGTCGGCGGCGGGCCCGGCGACCCCGGGCTCCTCACCGTCCGCGCCGCCGAGCTGCTGGCCGGCGCCGACGCCGTCGTCATCGACCAGGTGGCCCGGGAGCAGCTGGCACTGCGCCACGCCCGCCCCGACGTCGACATCGTCGACGCCGGCCACGGCGACCACGGCGAGCCGCTGACCCAGGCGTCCCGCGCCAAGCTCGTCGTGAAGACGGCCAAGGCGCACCCCGGCGGCCTCGTCGTGCGGCTGATGGACGGCGACCCCGCCGTCTTCAACGGCCTCGCCGAGGAGGCCCTGGCCTGTGTCAAGGCCGGCCTGGCCATCGAGGTCTGCCCGGGCGTCAGCTCGGCCAGCGCGGTACCGGCCTACGCCGGCGTCCCGCTCACCGCCAAGGGCTCGACCGGCGTGCACCTCGTCGTGGCCGGTGCCGGCACCCCCGACGTCGCCGGCGGGGTCGACCCCGGCACCACCGTCGTCGTTCTCGGTGCGCCCGAGAGGGCCGGCGAGGTGCTCGAGGCGCTCGCCGCCGCGGGGCGCGACCCCGAGACGCCGGTGGCGGTCACCGAGCGCGGCACCACCACCGAGCAGCGCACGACGGTGACCACCCTCGCCGAGGCGCCCCGGGTCGTCGGGGCGGGCCGCTTCCCCGTGCTCGCCGTGGTCGGGCGCACCGTGGAGCTGCGCGAGCAGCTGTCGTGGTTCGAGACCAAGGCCCTGTACGGCTGGCGGGTGCTCGTGCCCCGTACCAAGGAGCAGTCCGCGTCGATGATCTCCCGGCTGGAGCACCACGGTGCCCACGCCGAGGTCGTACCGACCATCTCGGTCGAGCCGCCACGCACTCCGCAGCAGCTCGAGCGGGCCGTCAAGGGCATGGTCACCGGTCGCTACGACTGGGTCGGCTTCACCTCGGCGAACGCCGTGCGCGCCATCCGCGAGAAGTTCGACGAGTTCGGCCTCGACGCCCGCTCCTTCGCCGGGCTGAAGGTGGCAGCAGTCGGCGGGGTCACCGCCGACGCCCTGCGCGAGTGGGGCATCACGCCCGACCTCGTGCCCGACGGCGAGCAGTCGGCCAAGGGGCTGCTCGAGGAGTGGCCGCCCTACGACGCCGACCTCGACCCGATCAACCGGGTGTTCCTGCCGCGCGCCGACATCGCCACCGAGACCCTCGTGGCCGGTCTCCAGGAGATGGGCTGGGAGGTCGACGACGTCACGGCCTACCGCACCGTCCGGGCCGCGCCGCCGGCGGTCGAGACCCGCGACGCCATCAAGAGCGGTGCCTTCGACGCCGTCGTGTTCACCTCGAGCTCGACGGTGCGCAACCTCGTGGGCATAGCCGGCAAGCCGCACGCGGGCACCGTCATCGCCTGCATTGGCCCGGCGACGGCGAAGACCGCCGAGGAGCACGGCCTGCGGGTCGACGTCCTGGCCCCCGAGCCGCGCGCCGAGGCGCTCGTCGACGCCCTCGCCGACCACGGCCGCTCGCTCGCGCTGGCCGCCGACGAGGCCGGCGCGACGGTGCTCCGGCCGAGCCAGCGGCGGCCGGGGTCCCGGAAGCGCGGTACGTGACGTTCACCCCGGCGCCGTTCCCGGTCGGCCGACCGCGGCGGCTGCGGCGCACCCCCGCCCTGCGGCGGCTGGTCGCCGAGACCCGGCTGCACCCGGCCGAGCTCGTGCTGCCGGTCTTCGTCCGCGAGGGCATCGACCGGCCCGTGCCGATCTCGGCGATGCCGGGGGTGGTCCAGCACACGGTGGACACGCTCGTCGACCAGGCCCGCCACTGCGTGGACGCCGGGCTCGGCGGGATCATGCTCTTCGGGGTGCCGCAGGCCAAGGACGGTCGTGGCTCCGGGGCCGACGACCCCGACGGCATCCTCAACGTCGCGCTGCGGCGAGTGGTCGAGGCGGTCGGTGACGACCTCGTCGTCATGGCCGACCTGTGCCTCGACGAGTTCACCGACCACGGCCACTGCGGCGTGCTCGCCGACGACGGCACGGTCGACAACGACGCCACCCTCGACCGGTACGCGTCGATGGCGCTGGCCCAGGCCCGCGCGGGGGCCCACGTGCTCGGGCTCTCCGGGATGATGGACGGGCAGGTCGGCCACGTGCGGTCCGCGCTCGACGCCGCCGGGTTCTCAGACACCGCGATCCTCGCGTACGCGGCCAAATACACCTCCGGCCTCTATGGGCCGTTCCGCGAGGCGGTGCAGTCCTCGCTCGTCGGGGATCGCGCCACCTACCAGCAGGACCCCGCGAACGGGCGGGAGGCCCTGCGGGAGATCGCCCTCGACGTCGCCGAGGGGGCCGACGTCGTCATGGTCAAGCCCGCCGGGCCGCACCTCGACGTCGTGGCCGCGGCGGCCGCGGTGTCGCCCGTTCCCGTTGCGGCGTACCAGATCTCGGGTGAGTACTCCCAGATCGAGGCGGCGGCCGAGCGTGGTTGGGTCGACCGCGACCGGGTCATGATGGAGTCGCTGCTGGACATCCGGCGCGCCGGGGCGGGCATCATCCTCACGTACTACGCACTGGAGGCCGCCGCGCGGCTCTGACGCGCACCGCGGACCCCGGCGGGGCGTCGACCCTGCAGGACACGCCGTCACGGCACGGGGCTTCCTCAGGGGGTGAACGCAACACGACCTGTGGCTGCGTGTTGTGACGTTGAAGTTGGCTCGTCGGTTCGAGGACGCGTTCTGGCGGGAGTACCGCCGGGACGGGAACGTGGAACGAGCGGCGGCGGCGGCCGGCGTGGGAAGCCACATGGGCCGCCGCTGGGTCCGCGAGAGTGGCGGGGTGATCAGGATGCGCGTCGCGGACTCCGGCCATCGGCTCTCGTTCGAGGAGCGGGAGCTGATCGAGGAGATGCTCGCCCGTGGGCATACCCGTGCCGAGATCGCCCGGGCCACCGGCCGGGCCCGCTCGACGATCTGCCGGGAGGTCGCCCGCAACAGCCGCACCTCGGGCACGCTGCCCTCGGGGCGGTCGAGGGTGCGGGACTACGCGGCGCGGGTGGCGCAGCTGAAGGCCGAGGGCAACGCCCGCCGCCCGAAACCGACCAAGCTCTCCGAGCACCGCGTGCTCGCCGCGACCGTGCAGGCGTGGATCGGCGGGCCGCAGCGGATGAGTCCGCACCAGGTCAGCAACCGGCTCAAGGTGGACTTCCCCGATGATGACTCGATGCGGGTCAGCCACGAGACGCTCTACCAAGAGCTGTACGTCCAAGGCCGCGGGACGCTGCGCGAGGACCTGCACAGCGCGCTGCGCACCGGCCGGGCCCGCCGCGCCCCACGCCGAGCCGCGAAACGGCCCCGGGTCCCCGGGGAGCTGCTCATCGCCAACCGGCCCAAGGACATCGACGCCCGCACCGTGCCCGGGCACTGGGAGGGCGACCTGGTCATCGGCAAGAACGGCGCCTCCGCGATCGGCACCCTGGTCGAGCGCAGCACCCGGTTCGTGATCCTGCTGCACCTGCCCGACCGGCACGACGCCGAAGCCGTCGCCGACGCCATCGCACAGCAGATCACCCGGCTGCCCGAGCACCTGGCCCGCTCCCTGACCTGGGACCAAGGCACCGAGCTCGTCGGCTCCCACGAACGCCTGCGCGCCGAGACCGGCCTGACCATCTGGTTCTGCGACCCCGGTTCACCCTGGCAACGCGGCACCAACGAGAACACCAACGGCCTGCTCCGCCAGTACTTCCCCAAAGGCACCGACCTCTCGGTCCACACCCAACAAGACCTCGAGGACGTCGCCGACGGCCTCAACGCCCGACCCCGGATGACCCTTGGCTGGCGCACCCCAGCCCAAGCACTGGCCGAAGTATCCTGAACACCCCGGTTGCGTTCACCGATGGAATCCGCCGCTTCCCGGCTCGGCGTGTCCTGCAACCTCTGTGCGGGCCCGGCCGGCGGCGGTCAGCCGCCGACGCCCTCGGCCCCGTCGAGCCGGCGGCGCAGCCGCTCGAGGCCGCCGCGCACCATCGACCCGTAGCCGTCGCCCGGCAGCAGGTGGCCGGCCCCCAGTCCCGCCTCGAGGTGGGCTCTGGCCTCGGCCGTCCGCCCCTGGCGCCGGTAGCCGTCGGCGAGGTTCAGCCGCAGGCTGGGCTCCATCGCGGCGGCGTCGGGGATACCGATCGGCGCCAGGTCGTCGTCGCCGACATCCTCGAAGGCCTCGAGGGCTCGCTGGTCCCATGCGACCTCGTCGGCGAGCTGGGGCTCGAGGTCCGCGAGGTAGTGCGCCAGGACGCAGCGCTTCGCCGCGTCCCGCGTGTCCGTCGCCTCCCAGCACCCGAAGAGCCGTCGCCTGCCCTCGTCTCGGTCCCCGGTGAGGGCGACTCCCACCGCGTCCAGGACCTCGCTCCACTCCGGCACCCGCCCACCGTAGCCGCGGGTAGTGACCGGCCACCTCCCCGCCCGGGGGACGACGACGCCGCCGCCACCCAGTGGGGTGGCGGCGGCGCGGGCGGGCTCCGGAGGAGGGACCGGAGCGGTGCCGGACCGAGGTCGGGTGCCTCAGGCCTGCTTGGCGAGCTGGACGTCGATGACGATCCTGACCTTGTCGGAGACGAGCACGCCGCCCTTCTCGAGTGCTGCGTTCCAGGTCAGGCCCCACTCGGTGCGGTCGATCTCGGTGGTTGCCTCGAAGGCGGCCTTCTCGTTTCCCCAGGGGTCGGTGGCGACGCCGCCGAAGTCGACGTCGAGGGTGACCGGCTTGGTGACGCCCTTGATGGTGAGGTCGCCGACGAGGGTCTCACCGTCGTACGAGGTCGAGACGAAGGTGATCTCCGGGTAGACCTCGGCGTCGAAGAAGTCGCCGCTGCGCAGGTGGGCGTCGCGGTCGGGGGTACCCGTGGAGACCGACGCGGTGGCGATGGTGACGTCGGCGTGCGAGTCGGAGAGCTCCTCGCCGACGGTGACGGTGCCGGACACGTCGGTGAAGGTGCCGCGCACCTTGCTCACCATGAGGTGACGGGCGACGAAGCCGACCTCGGTGTGCGTGGGGTCGATGGTCCAGGTGCCGGTGGTCAGTCCCGTGAGAACGGCGGTGGCGGTCATGGTGTACTCCTTCGAGGATGATGGTGCGGTTAGTTGACGATTCAACTAAATCTCCACGACGAACATTCCCCGCCCTCTGCGCGCCGTCTCGACATCTGGACGGGAGGCGCCCACCGGGGTCCGAATGGCTGCCCGGGCTCGGCGGGGTCAGCACGCTGACGTGCGACCATGTGCCCGTGCCCGGAGACGACGACGTGCGCTGGCTGAGCGCCGACGAACAGGCGTCCTGGCGCGCCTACCTCCGGGCGAACCGTGAGCTCGACGTCGCCCTCGACCGTGACCTCCAGGCCGTGGGCGTGAGCCTGACGGAGTACGAGCTGCTCTCCATGCTCTCGGAGGCGCCGGACCAGCGCCTGCGGATGTCGGCCCTCGCCGCGCTCATCGTGCAGTCCCGCAGCCGGGTCACGCACACCGCCGCCCGCCTCGAGCGCCGGGGCTGGGTGCGTCGCACCCCGGCACCGGATGACGGCCGCGGTGTCCTCCTCGAGCTCACCGCCGACGGGCTTGAGGCCATCGAGCGCTTCGCCCGCGTTCACGTGCGCAGCGTGCGCCGGCACCTGGTCGACATCCTCACCGCGACGCAGTTCGCCGCCCTCGGCGAGGCCATGCAGGCCATCCGCGACGCCTACGCCACCGACCCGACGACCCCCGACCTGAGCGCCTGACCGACAATGGCCGGGTGACCGACCCCGCGACACCCCACCCCACGCACCTCGCAGCCCCGGCCTCCGCCGCGCTCCTCGACCGGGCCCGCGCCGTGACCCCGGGAGGCGTGAACTCGCCGGTCAGGGCCTTCCGATCGGTGGGTGGGACCCCCCGCTTCATGGCGAGCGGGCTCGGCCCCAGGCTCACCGACGTCGACGGCACCGAGTACGTCGACCTCGTCGGGAGCTGGGGGCCGATGATCCTCGGCCACGCCCATCCGGCCGTCCTGGACGCCGTGCAGCGCACCGCCGCCCGGGGCACCTCCTTCGGCACCCCGTCCGAGAACGAGGTCCTGCTCGCGGAGGAGATCGTCCGGCGCGTCGCCCCGGTCGAACAGGTCCGTCTCGTCAGCAGCGGCACCGAGGCGACGATGAGCGCCATCCGCCTCGCCCGCGGGTTCACCGGCCGGCCGCTGGTCGTGAAGTTCGCCGGGCACTACCACGGGCACGTCGACTCCCTGCTCGTCTCGGCGGGCTCGGGGGTCGCCACCCTGGCGCTCCCTGACTCGGCCGGTGTCCCTGCCGACCTGGCCGCCGAGACCGTCGTCGTCCCCTACAACGACGTCGAGGCGCTCGAGGCGGTCTTCGCCGCGCGCGGCGACCAGGTGGCCTGCCTGATCACCGAGGCAGCCGCGGGCAACATGGGCGTCGTCCCCCCCGACGCGGGCTTCACCCAGGCGATGCGCCGGGTCACCGCCGAGAACGGCGCCCTCCTCGTGAGCGACGAGGTGATGACCGGGTTCCGGTGCAGCCGGGCCGGGTGGTGGGGCCACGAGGCGGTCGAGGTCGCCCCGGACCTCATGACCTTCGGCAAGGTGATGGGCGGGGGCTTCCCGGCCGCCGCGTTCGGCGGCCGCGCCGACGTCATGGCCCTGCTCGCCCCGGACGGCCCGGTCTACCAGGCCGGCACCCTGTCAGGGAACCCGGTGGCCACCGCCGCCGGTCTGGCCACCCTCCAGCACTGCGACGCCGCCCTCTACGCCCGCCTCGACGAGGTCTCACGGACGATCGCGGCCGGCGCGGCGGACGCCCTGTCAGCGGCCGGTGTGCCGCATCGCGTCCAGCACGCGTCGTCGATGTTCTCGGTCTTCTTCCGCGACGGTGAGGTGCGCGACTACGACGACGCCCGCGACCAGGACACGGCGGCGTTCGGGCGCTTCTTCCACGCGATGCTCGGCGCCGGTGTCTACCTGCCGCCGAGCGCGTTCGAGTGCTGGTTCGTCTCCGGGGCGCACGACGACGCCGCCGTGGAACAGGTGCTGGCGGCGCTCCCGGCCGCCGCGGCGGCCGCCGCCGACCGGCGTGGCGGGACGCCCTTCTGAGCACCCAGCCGGGTTTGCGACAATCGCCCGCATGACGACGTCCGCCGGCGGGTCCGTGCCCGCCGACCCGCAGCGCACCGTGGTGCACCTGCTGCGGCACGGGGAGGTGCACAACCCGCGCCGGATCCTCTACGGGCGCCTGCCCGGGTACCACCTCTCCGGGCTGGGCCGGAGGATGGCGGTGCTCGCCGCCGAGCACCTCGCGGGCCACGACATCGTGCACCTCGTCTCCAGCCCGCTCGAGCGCGCCCGCGAGACGGCCGAACCGGTGGGGGACTCGCACGGGCTCGACGTGCACGTCGACGAGCGGGTCGTCGAGTCCGGCAACGCCTTCGAGGGCCTGCCGGTGGCAGGGGGACAGGGCCTGCTGCGCCACCCGCGTCTGTGGCCGAAGCTGCTCAACCCGCTCCGCCCGTCGTGGGGCGAGCCCTACGGGCAGGTCGTGGAGCGGATGCGCGACGCCATCGTCGACGCCCGGACCGCCGCCCGCGGCCACGAGGCCGTCGTCATCAGCCACCAGGCCCCCATCTGGATGATCCGCCTGGCCACCGAGGGGCGCTCGCTCGTCCACAACCCCGCGCACCGGGAGTGCAGCCTGGCCTCGCTCACCTCCTTCGCCTTCCTGGGCGACGAGCTCCTGTCGCTGTCGTACAGCGAGCCGGCCGCCTCGCTGCTCCCCGAGGCGCAGTCCGGGGCCGGCGCATGAGGGTGCCCGCGCTGCGCCACCTCGCGGTCGGTGCGCTCGCCGCGGCGCTGCTCGTGGGGGCGGGCACGGTGGCGGTGGCGAGCCTGTCGCAGGACCCCGACTCGGTCGCCGCCCAGGCGAAGGCGGGCGACCGGAAAGGATACGTCTCCGGCGACGGCAGCGTGGAGTCGATCGCCCCGGCCGACCGCGGCGAGCCGGTGACCCTCGAGGGCAGCCTGCTCGACGGGTCGTCCTGGGACATCGCGTCGACCCGCGGTGCCCCGCTCGTCATCAACGTGTGGGGCTCGTGGTGCGCCCCGTGCGTAGCCGAGGCGCCCGACCTCCAGCAGGCCTGGGAGGAGATCGGGTCCGGCGACACCGGAGCGGCGATGGTGGGCATCGACTTCCGCGAGGACCCCGCCCGCGGCGCCGCCTTCATGAGGAAGGCCGGCCTGACCTACCCCAGCCTGTCCGACGAGTCCGGCCTGCTCATCGTCCAGCTCCAGGGCAAGGCGGCGACGGTGCCGACCACCCTGGTGCTGGACGCGCAGGGCCGGATCGGCGCACGGGTCAGCGGCTCGGTCGACGCGAGCACCCTGACGGGCCTGGTCGACGACGTGGCCGCGGAGTCGTGACGAGCCTGGCGGGCGCCGCCGGTGACGCCGTGACGTCGGGGGCCCTCCCGCTCGCCGTCGCGGTCGCCCTCTTCGCCGGCCTCGTCTCGTTCGCGAGCCCGTGCGTGCTGCCGCTCGTGCCCGGCTTCCTCGGCTACGTCTCGGCGATGGGTGGACAGCCCGGTGGGTCGAGCCCGAGCCCGGCCGACGGCGGTGCCTCGCGGGGACGCACCGTTCTCGGCGCCCTGCTGTTCGTCGCCGGCTTCACTGCCGTCTTCGTCCTCGTCTCGCTGTTCGTCGCCGGGGCCGGCCGCGCCCTCGTCGAGAACCGGGTGCTGCTGGAGCGGGTCGGCGGCGCCGTCGTCGTCCTCATGGGGCTGGTGTTCCTCGGTCTGGGCAACCGGTGGGAGGCTCGGGTGCACTGGCGCCCGCGGGCCGGGCTGCTCGGGGCCCCCCTCCTCGGCGCGGTGTTCGCCCTCGGCTGGTCGCCGTGCATCGGGCCGACGCTGGCCGCGGTCACCGTCATGGCCACGGCCACGGTCGACCCGCAGCTCGCGCGTGGTGCCCTCCTCGCCGTGGCATACGGCCTCGGCCTCGGCCTGCCGTTCCTGCTCATCGCGGCCGGGCTGGACCGGGCCGGCCGCGCCTCCGGGTGGCTGCGCCGGCACCAGCCGGCCGTGCAGCGGTTCGGTGGGGCGCTGCTCGTCGTGGTCGGGCTGCTGCTGCTCACCGGGGTCTGGGAGGACCTCAACCGGTGGGTGCAGTCCGAGCTGGTCTCCGGGTTCGAGGTGCCGGTGTGAGCACCACCGAACGGACGCGTCCCCCGTCCGGACCGCCGTCGGGCCCGCCCGTCACCCAGCCGCGGCTCGGCGCCGCCGGTTGGGCCCGGTGGACCTGGCGGTCGCTGACGAGCATGCGCACGGCGTTGTTCCTCCTGCTGCTCCTCGCCGTCGCCGCCGTGCCGGGCTCGACGTTCCCGCAGCGCTCCATCGACGCGGCCCGCACCGCCCAGTGGATCTCGGACCACCCCACCGCCGGACCACTGCTGGACCGGCTCGGCTTCTTCGAGGTCTACGCCTCGCCGTGGTTCGCGGCCATCTACCTGCTGCTCTTCGTCTCGCTCATCGGCTGCGTGGTGCCGCGGCTGCGCGTCCACGCCCACCAGCTGCGGGCGACGCCGCCGAGGCCGCCCCGGCGCCTCGAGCGCCTCGGTGCCCACGCAGAGGTGACGGTCGACGGTGACCCCGTCGAGGTCCACGACCGGCTCCGTGCCGCGTTGCGAGGCCGGCGCTACCGCGTGCACGCCCACGACGACGCGACCCTCTCGGCCGAGAAGGGGTACCTGCGCGAGAGCGGCAACCTCGTCTTCCACGTGGCCCTCATCGGGGTGCTCGTCGGGGTGGCGTGGGGACACCTGCTGGGGTGGAAGGGCGACGTCATCCTCCCGGTGGGGAAGACCTTCGCCAACACGCTCTCCCGCTACGACACCCCCCTGAACGCCGGGCCCTGGGTGGACCCCACCGACCTCGAGCCGTTCACGGTCACCCTCGACCGCCTCGACGCCACCTTCGAGACCGAGGACACCGGGAAGGGCCAGTTCGGGGCACCGCGCGACTTCACCGCGCACACGACGTTCACCCCGGCCGGCGGAGCGCCCGAGAAGCGCGAGATCTCGGTCAACCACCCCTTGGAGACCGGCGCGGGCACCGTCTTCCTCCTCGGCAACGGGTACGCACCGCACATCACCGTGCGGGACGGCGACGGCACGGTGGTCTACTCCGACGCCACGCCCTTCCTCGCGCAGGACAACAACTACACCTCGGTCGGGGCGGTCAAGGTACCGGGGGCCGAGCCCGACCAGCTGGGGTTCGCCGGGTTCTTCCTGCCCACCGGGGTGATCGACGACCAGGGCCCGCACTCGGTCTTCCCCGACCTGCTCGACCCGCAGCTGGTGCTCACCGGGTACGCGGGCGAGCTCTTCCCCGGGGGCGCACCGCAGTCCGTCTACACGCTCGACACCTCGGAGCTGACCCCCCTGAAGAGCCCGGACGGTGCCGACCAGCTGCGCATCCGGCTGAGCCCGGGCGAGACGGCCGAGCTGCCCGACGGGCGGGGGTCGGTGACCTTCGACGGCGTCGACCGGTTCGCCGGGTTCTCCATCCGCACCGACCCGGGCAAGGGCCTCACCCTGGTCTCGGCGCTGCTCGCGCTCGCCGGGCTCGTGGCGAGCCTGGTCGTGCGGCGGCGGCGGGTGTTCGTGCGGGTTGGCCCCGCCGAGGAGGCTGCACGTACCGTGGTCTCCGTCGGCGGCCTGGCGAAGGACGACGACGAGGGCATGGACGACGAGGTCGCCGCCGTCCTCGAGGCACTGGAAGGACACCGATGACCGACACGACGCTCGCGCAGCTGTCGAACACGGCGATCTACTCCGCGATGGTCGTCCTGACCCTCGCGATGCTCGCCTACGCCCTGCACCTCGCGCGGCTCGTCCCGGCGCGGGAGGATGCGGCGGCTGAGGCCGAGCGCGCCCCCGAGCTCGTCACGGCCGGTGCGGCCGGACCCGACGCGACGTCGCCGGACGCCGCGGCTCCTGGCACGAGCGGCCGCTCGCCCGGCCCCGGAGCCGAGCCGGTGGCCGCCCGCAAGGCCGCCGGCATCGGGTACGCGCTCACCGTGCTCGGCACCCTCCTCGTCGTCGCCGGGGTGGTGCTGCGTGCCGCCGAGGTGCACCGGTGGCCGCTGGGCAACATGTACGAGTTCGCGATCGTCGGCTCGATGTTCGTGCTCATCACCTACACCGTGTGGTCGACCCGCCGCGACCTGCGCTGGCTCGGCCTCTTCGTCGTGCTGCCCGTGCTGCTCAACCTCGGGCTGGCCATCACCGTCTGGTACACCGACGCCTCCGAGCTGATGCCCTCCCTGCGGTCGGTGTGGCTGGCCATCCACGTCACCGTCGCGACGCTCTCGGTGGCCGTGTTCACCATCGGCTTCTCCCTCGGCATCCTCTACCTCGTCCAGGACCGGCTGGAGGCCTCCGGGCGGACCGCCACCTTCATGGCGCGGCTGCCGCGGGCCCGCTCGCTGGAACGGCTCGCGTACGGGGTGCACATCGTCGCCTTCCCCCTGTGGACCTTCACCGTGATCGCGGGCGCCATCTGGGCCCGGCAGGCGTGGGGGTCCTACTGGAACTGGGACCCCAAGGAGGTGTGGAGCTTCGTCATCTGGGTCGTCTACGCGGCCTACCTGCACGCGCGCGCCACCACCGGGTGGAGGCGCCAGAACGCCACGTGGATCGCGCTCGCGGGCTACGCCTGCCTCATCGTCAACTTCGCCGTCGTCAACGTCTTCTTCGTCGGCCAGCACTCGTACTCGGGGTTGTAGATGCTGCGGTACACCATCCTGCGCGTCCTCGTCTTCTTCGCCGCGCTCGCGGTGCTCTGGCTGCTGGGGCTGCGTGGCCGCGAGGACCTGCTGCTCCTCGTCGTCGGCGCCGCGCTGCTCTCGGCCGTCGTGTCGTTCGTGGTCCTGCGCCGCTTCCGCGAGGACACCTCCGCCCAGATCGCCGAGCGGCTCGAGCAGCGGGCCGAGGCCCGGCGGGCGCGTGCGCCCGAGGTGTCCGGGGACGAGGCGATCGAGGACGCCGAGGTGGAGCAGCGCGGTGCCGCCCCCGCGGCCGGTCCGCCCACCGGCGCCGCCCCCGAGGCCGAGGGCGACGGCGACGGCGACTTCCGCTGACGTCAGGTTTCCCGCCGGGTGCCAGAACTCCCGCCATCGCCTCGGAAGGGTTCCGAAGCGATCCCCGGGGAAGTGGCACCGGGCGGGAAAGCCGGGGCGCGCGGGAAAGCGGGGGAGGGGGTCAGGCGCCGGCGGCGACACCGACGAGCACGAGCGCCGCGTACGCCACCTCGTAGAGCCCCGTCGCGGCCAGCACGGGGACCAGCCCGGGGCCGCTGGTACCGGCCCGCACGACCTGCAGCGCCCGCGACGCCATCGGCAGGGCGAGCACGGCCAGCAGCACCCACGGCTGCCAGATCGCCATCACGGCCAGGGCCACCACAGACGCCCCGAGCAGCTCGGTGTAGAGCTGTCGCGTCCGGTCGTCGCCGAGCCGGACCGCGAGAGTGCGCTTGCCGTGCTCGGTGTCGGTGGGGATGTCGCGCAGGTTGTTCGCGACGAGGATCGCCGACGCGACCGAGCCCACCCCGACGGCGCCGGCCAGCCCGAACCACGAGACCGCCCCGGACTGGGTGTACTCGGTCCCGAGCGTGGCCACCAGCCCGAAGAAGACGAAGACGTACACCTCACCGAGTCCGCGGTAGCCGTACGGGTTGTCGCCGCCGGTGTAGCGCCAGGCGGCGAGCACCGCGAGCGCGCCCACGGGCAGCATCAGCCACGCCTGGGCCAGGACGACCAGCACCACGCCGGCAACCGCGGCCACGGCGAACGACGCCACCGCCGCAGCCTTGACGCGCGCCGGCTCGGCGAGGCGCTGCCCGACCAGGCGCACGGGCCCGGCCCGCACCTCGTCGGTTCCCCGGATGCCGTCGGAGTAGTCGTTGGCGTAGTTGACCCCGACCTGGAGGGCCAGCGCCACGATGAGCGCCAGCAGGGCGTGGAGGAGGTCGGCCGCGTCGACGAGCAGGGCGGCAGCGGTCCCGACGACGACGGGTGCCACGGCCGCGGGCAGCGTGCGAGGCCGGGCGCCCTCGACCCACTGGGCGAACGAGGCCATGGACCGCTCAGATGCCCTTGAGGAAGTCGGGGTCGTCGTCGGGGCCGCGGGGCGACTCGTGCTTCTGCCTCCGCCCCCCGCGCCCGATGGACTCCCAGCGCTGCTGTTGGGTCTGGTACCGCGTCCGGCTGTCGCGGTTGGGCCGCCCGAGGACCAGCCACGCGACCGGCCCGACGATCGGGATGAGGATGATGATGAGGATCCAGGCCGTCTTCGGCAGGTTGCGCACGAGGGCCTCGTCGGTCTGGATCGCGTCGATGAGGCAGTACACCAGCAACGCGAGCTCGACGAGGTAGGGCAGGTACCGGATCACGGCTCTCATCCTCGCACGTCGAAGAGGGCGGCGATCGCCCGCCTGTCGGGTTTGCCCGGCCCGGCGAGTGGCACCTCCGGGGCCACCAGGACCCGCTGCGGCAGAGCGTGGTCGGGCAGGATGCCGCGCAGCCGGGAGCGCACATCCTCGGCGGTCAGCGACCGGATGACGGCACCGGGCTCGAGCACGACGAGGGCGCTCACCGCGTGGCCCCACTCGGGATGGGGCGTCCCGACGACGACGACCTCGCGAACGCCCGCCACGTGCTCGAGGAGCGCCTCCTCGACGACCCGCGGCGCCACCTTGAGCCCGCCGGTGTTGACGAGGTCGTCGACGCGGCCGTCGACCCGCAGCCGGGCGTGCTCGTCGATGTGCCCGACGTCGTCGGTGCGGAACCACCGCACCCCGTCCTCGTCGGTGCCGAAGGAGTCGCGGGTCAGGTCCGGGCGGGCCAGGTAGCCGTGGGCGATCGTCGCGCCCCCGAGGTGGATGCGCAGCTCGTCGTCGAAGGCGATGGACGTGCTCGGCAGCGCCCTGCCGTCGTAGACGCATCCTCCGGCCGACTCGCTCATCCCGTAGGTCGTGACGACGGTGACGCCGGCCCGCTCCGCGCGGGCCCGCAGCGCCGGGTCGAGCGCGGCACCGCCCACGAGCACCGCGTCCAGGCACCGGAGGCCGTCGGTGCCGGCGGGGTCGTCGAGCAGGCGGACCAGCTGGGTGGGGACGACCGCCCCGTAGCGGGGATGAGCGTCGCCGAGCACGGCCGCGGCCTCGGCGAAGGCCCGGGGGTGGAAGCCGCGCGCGGTGTCGACGACCACGGGTTCGGTGCCCGCGACGAGGGAGCGGACGAGCACCTGCAGGCCCGCGACGTGGTGCGCCGGCAGGGAGAGCAGCCAGCGGCCCGTACCGCCGAGGCGCTCGTGCGTCCCGTAGGCGCTCGCGATGAGCGCGGCGCTGCCGAGCAGGGCGAGCTTCGGGGTGCCCGTGGAGCCGGAGGTGCCGATGGCCACGGCGAGGTCGCGAGGCAGCGGCCGCGGGCTCCGCGTGGCCACGACCGGCGGGGGCACGGTGGCGCTGTGGGGGAGGACGGGGTGGCCTCCCTCCAGCGCCTGCGCGAGGCGGGGCAGCACCCCGAGCACGTCGGGGCCGACCGGCACCGCGAGCGGCTCGAGCTGCATGGTCCCCACTCTAGGAGGGCACCCACGGCACACGAGGGGTCGCCAGATCCCGGCATCCGCGGGACGATTGGGGTCCCCCTGCGCAGGAGGACCGCCATGGAAGCACCGTTCGCCGACTACGTGGACCGGGTTCGGGCCCAGCGGGCAGAGCTGCGCGAGTCGATGGCGGCGCTCGCGGACGCCCTGGCGGACGAGGGCGCCGACCGCAACGTCACGCGGCGGCGGCTGCGGGCCGCGCTCACCGAGCTGGCCTCGGACCTTCGTGCGCATGCGGAGCTCAGCGAGTCGGCGGAGGGGTTCTACGCCGGGCTGCGAGAGACGGCGCCCCGGCTGGGCGCCCGGCTCGACGCCCAGCTGGCGGAGCACGCCGAGCTGCTGGTCGAGGTCGAACGACTGCTCGGTCAGCGCGACGTGGGGCTCGAGGACGACGACGCCGTCTCGGGGCACCGCGCGGCGGCCGCCGCACTTCTCGAGCGCGTGGTGCGTCACCGTCGGCGCGGTAACGACCTGTTCCACGAGGCGTGGGGGGTCGACCTCGGCGGGTCGGGCTGACCCGCTCTCGACCGACCTCAGAACAAACGGCCGACGATCATCGGCAGGAAGTGCTCGCCGCCCCGGCGGCTGCGACGCAGCGCCACGACCATCCACACCAGACCGACGAGGGCCAATGCCCCGCCGAGGGGCAGGGCCACGCGCCACACCTGCTCTCGGACCGCCCCGGCGGTGTGCAGGTCGGCGTCGCCGGTCAGCTCCGCCCCGGCGAGGGCGACACACCCCACGTCGGTGCGTCCACCGAACGACATCACCGCCGCGCCGTCCGCGGGACGGGTGAGGCCGCCCGAGGCACGCAACGGCTGGCCGTCCCGCCACACCGGGTCGCAGCCGTCCCAGGCCGCGTCCTCGGCCGTCCCCTGCCTCCCCGCGAAGTCCACACGGCGCCCCGTTGCGGCGTCGACGAGGACCGCGAGGCCGCCGGCACGTGCGGCGGGGCGGTCGACGAGCAGCAGCCGCGCACCGTCGGGGGAGGCGTAGGCGATGGTGGGGGTCAGCCGGCCGTCAGGGGCGGCGGGGACGGCCAGGGTTGATGCGGGCAGGGCCGTCACCACCGACCAGGCCGTGTCGTCGAGCGACCGGCCCACGACCTCGAAGCCGCCCGGCCCGGCACTGCGGCGCAGCCCGAGGAGGGTGGTGTCGTCACGCCATCCCGCGACGAGCACCGTGGCGTCACCCGGGACGGGATCGAGGACCCGCAGTCGAGCCGGGTCGAGGACGGCCGCTCCCGAGCTGGTCGGGACGGCGACGAGGCGGGAGTCAGGACTCCACGTGCCGCGGGTCCCCAGACCGGCGGCCATGACGTCATCAGACCACGGCGGGACGACGGTCGACCCGTCGCGGACGTCGACGATGCCGTCCTGGGACAGCATCCGCAGGCCGTCGGGGGCGACGGACGGGTCGGCGTCGCCCGGGTCCGTCGTCACGCCGCTGGTGATGCCCACCCAGTTCGGCAGGGTGGCGAGCAGTCCGTCGCGGTCGATGACGTAGAGGGCGCCGGGGCTGGCGTACGGGTTGGCGCCGTCGTCGTCGGCGCCGACCCGGACGACCCCGAACACCGGCCCGCCCCCGGCGTGGTAGCTGCCGGGGAAGAGCGCGGAGACCTGCGTCGGGTAGGTGGCGCCCGGTCCCTCGGCGGGCACGGCGGTGGGGACGGCCCGCATCACGGCCGTCGTCGCCACGACCAGGACGACGAGGGCCACGGCCAGCGCGCCGGCCACCGCCCGGCCCAGCCAGGTGGCACGTCGACCACGGGACCAGAGCACGGGGGCATCGGGGACGGCGGGGGGGCCGGCCTCGGTGGCGACGTCGGCCGCGGCCCGCAGCAGCCGGGACAGGTCGTCGGTGGGGGTGGTCATCGGGGTGCCTCCTCCCGGCCGAAGGTCGCTGCGAGCTCGGGAGCGAGCACCCGCAGCCGTTGCAGCGCGTGGCGGGTCTGTGACTTCACGGTGCTCACCGAGCAGCCGAGGACGTCGGCTGTGTCGACCTCGGTGCGGTCCTCGTAGAACCGCGCCACGAGCACGGCACGCTGGCGCGGCGTGAGCCGGGCCAGCGCGGCCAGGAGGGTCAGGCGGGTCGCCGCGGCATCGGTGCCGTCGGTGGACTGGCCGGCCTCGAGGCGCGAGGTGTCGACCGGGTCGGGCTGGCGTCGGCGCCACCGCCAGGCGTCGACCGAGCGGGTGTACATGACCTTGCGGACGTAGGCGTCGACCGCCCCGGGGTCGACCCGGTGCCAGTGCCGGGCGGCCCGTACCAGGGACTCCTGCACGAGGTCCTCGGCGGCGTGGGCGTCACCGGTGAGCAGGGTGGCGGTCCGCAGCAGCGGTTCCCAGCGCTCCCGGACGTAGGCCTCGAAGGCTCGGCGGTCGGCCATCCCTCTCCTTCCGTCCGCTCGTGGGACGCCCCGGGCGACATCCTCCACCCCTACAGACGCACCGGAGCCGTCCCACGGGTGGATGCCGGCCGCGGGCACCCCGGAGGCCGCCGGGCGGGCGGCAGTCCTTGGCCGCCGTGCCGCCTGCGGCTAGTCTGCACGGATGTCGATCGCCGACGAGCTCGGCTACCGTTTCCGACCGCCGAACGTGGCACAGCGCGGGATCCAGGCGTTCGGGGCGTCTAGGCCGGGGGCGTGGTTCTTCGCGCACACCCTGCGGATCATGGACGGGTGGGTGCAGCGGGCCACGCGTCGCCGGCACACGATGCCCGGGATCCTGGCCGGCCTCCCGGTCGTCGAGCTCACCACCACAGGGCGTCGCACCGGCGCCCCACGGTCCTCCTACCTGCTGGCGATCCCGTACCGGGCCTCGCTCACCCTCCTCGGCACCAACTTCGGGCAGACGTCGACCCCGGCCTGGGTGCTCAACCTCGAAGCCGAGCCGTCGGCGACGCTCTCCTACCGCGACCGCACCGTGCCGGTGCGGGCCCGGCCCGCGACCCCCGAGGAGCACACCGGGATCCTGTCCCGGGCCGAGGAGCTGTACGTCGGGTACCGCAGGTACCAGGAGCGGATCAGCGGGCGCCGGCTGCGGATCTTCGTGCTCGAGCCCGCACCGCCGGCAGTGGCCTAGGGCTCAGAAGTGCCAGGGGAAGGGCGACCAGTCCGGGTCGCGCTTCTCGAGGAACTGGTCGCGCCCCTCGACCGCCTCGTCCGTCATGTACGCCAGGCGGGTGGCCTCCCCGGCGAACACCTGCTGGCCCATGAGCCCGTCGTCGACGAGGTTGAAGGCGAACTTGAGCATGCGCTGCGCCTGCGGGCTCTTGCCCATGACCTCGGCGGCCACCTCGAGGGCCGTGGCCTCGAGGTCGGCGTGGTCGGCGACGATGTTCACGGCGCCCATCCGGTGCATGTCCTCGGCGGTGTACTCGCGGCCGAGGAAGAAGATCTCGCGGGCGAACTTCTGCCCGACCATCCGCGCCAGGTAGGCCGAGCCGTAGCCGCCGTCGAAGGAGCCGACGTCGGCGTCGGTCTGCTTGAACCGGGCGTTCTCGCGCGATGCGATGGTGAGGTCGCAGACGACGTGGAGGCTGTGGCCGCCCCCGGCCGCCCAGCCGTTCACCACCGCGACGACGACCTTGGGCATGGTGCGGATGAGGCGCTGCACCTCGAGGATGTGCAGCCGGCCGCCCTCGGCCCTCGTGCGCAGGTCGTCGACGCTGTCGGCCGTCTCGCCGTCGGCGTACTGGTAGCCCGAGCGGCCTCGGATGCGCTGGTCACCGCCGGTGCAGAAGGCCCAGCCGTGCGTCCGCGCCGAGCGGCCCTCGCGCGAGGTGGGGCCGTTGCCGGTGAGGAGGACGACACCGACGTCGGGAGTGCGGCGGGCGTGGTCGAGGACGCGGAACAGCTCGTCGACGGTGTGCGGTCGGAAGGCGTTGAGGACGTCGGGGCGGTCGAACGCCACCCGGACACAGCCCAGCCCGACGGCGCGGTGGTAGGTGACGTCGGTGAGGTCCTCGAACCCCGCCACCACCGCCCAGGCCGACGGGTCGAACGTCTCGCTGACTCCCTCGATCGTGCTCACGGCCGCAAGGCTAGCCGGGCCGTCGGGGACCCGGCCCCGGCCTCGGTGGCCGGTGGACGGGCCACGACTCCGGCCGGGTCGAGCGAGCGCGCTGCCTAGGCTGCCCCCATGGACCTACCTGAGCTCGGGGACCTCCTCGGGACGGTGCGGGTCGTGGCGCTGCCGATGCGGGTCCGGTTCAGGGGGTTGGAGGTCCGCGAGGCGGCACTCGTCAGGGGCCCGAGCGGGTGGGGGGAGTTCGCACCCTTCCCGGAGTACGGGCCGGTCGAGGCGTCGAGGTGGCTCGCGGCGGCGGTCGAGTCGGCGTGGGCCGAGTGGCCCGAGCCGGTGCGCGCGTTCGTGCCGGTCAACGCCACCGTCCCGGCCGTGGATCCGGCCGAGGTCCCCGGCGTCCTGGCCCGGTTCCCCGGCTGCAGGACGGCGAAGGTCAAGGTCGCCGAGCGGGGCCAGCGGCCGCAGGACGACGTCGACCGGGTGGCGGCCGTGCGCGACGCCCTGGGGGCGGGTGGCCGCATCCGGGTCGACGCCAACGGCGCCTGGGGTGTGGAGGAGGCCGCGGACGTCATCGGCCGGCTGTCGGCATCCGACCTGGAGTACGCCGAGCAGCCGTGCGCCACCGTGGAGGAGCTGCGCGACCTGCGCGTGCTGCTCGCCCGGCGGGGGGTCGACGTCGCGGTGGCCGCGGACGAGTCCGTCCGCAAGGCCGAGGACCCGCTGCGCGTCCGTGACCTGGAAGCGGCGGACCTCGTCGTCGTCAAGGTCGCGCCCCTCGGGGGTGTTCGCCGGGCGCTGGAGGTCGTCGAGGAGTGCGGCCTCCCCGCCGTGGTGTCGTCCGCCGTCGACACCAGCGTCGGGACGGCCGCCGGCGTCGCACTGGCCGCCGCGCTGCCGGCCCTCGACCACGCCTGCGGGCTGGGTACCGTCGCCCTGCTGGGCGGCGACGTCGCGACACCGTCGCTGCTCCCCGACGACGGCCGGCTCCCGGTCCGCCGCGTCGACGCGGATCCGGGGCTGCTCGACCGCTGGGAGGCGCCGGCGGAGCGAGTGGCGTGGTGGCACAGCCGGGTGGCAGCCTGCCACGCGGTCCTCGAGGAGGGAGCAGCGAGATGAACGGGCACGACCGCGGTGCGCCCGTGGTCCGGCGGGTGTGGGTGTTCCTCGACACCCCCCGTTCGGACGCGGACACCTCCTGGCGCTTCTGGGCCCACGTCTCCGGCAGCCGGCTGGCCCCCGAGCGGGGCGCCGACGGGGAGTTCTCGACGCTGCTGCCGCGGCAGGGCGAGCCGTGGGTCAAGCTGCAGGCGGTCGGGGACGGCGGGGGCGTCCACCTCGACCTCGACGTCGACGACGTCCACGTGGCCGCCGTGCGCGCCGAGGGCCTGGGTGCGGAGCGGGTGGGAGCGATCGGCGGCACCGTCGTGCTGATGCGCTCGCCGGGCGGCTTCCCGTTCTGCCTCACGACGTGGCACGGGCAGGAGGGACAGGTGCGCGAGGGGCTCTCGAGCATCCTCGACCAGGCATGCCTCGACGTCCCCCGCTCGCGCTGGGCCGACGAGACCGCGTTCTGGTCCGCGCTCACCGGGTGGGAGCTGCGCACATCCGACGAGCCCGGCTTCTCCTCCCTGGTGCGCCCGCCGCACATCCCGCTGCGGGTGCTGTTCCAGCGGCTCGACGAGGAGGACGGCCCGGTGCGCGGCCACGTCGACCTCGCCTGCGCCGACCGCGCGGCCGACGTCGCCCGGCACGTCGAGGCCGGGGCCACGGTCGTGCGGGAGAACGCGTTCTGGACGGTGATGCTCGACCCCGTGGGCCGCGTCTACTGCCTCACCGACCGCAGCCCGCAGCCGCCCCCGCCTGCGTGAGCCCGGCGGCCCGTGGACGGGTGCATCCACGGGCCGGTCGCCGGCGGAAGTAGGGGCATGTCCGCACCTCCTCTGGAGCTCCAGACCCGTTCGGTGACCGTTCCCGACCGTGCGGCACGCCGGTTGCGCACGTTCAACGGCGTGATGGGCCTGCTGCACCTCGTGTCGGGGTTCGTGATGCTCGCCCTCGCCACCGACTTCACCCTGCCCGTGTCGACCTTCGCCCTCGGGGGGCCGCCGGGCACGCCGCTGGAGCAGGGCACGCTGTCCGGGGTCCTCGACGTGCCGCTCGCCGCGGCCACGGCGAGCTTCCTGTTCCTGTCGGCCTTCTTCCACCTCCTCGTGGTGTCGCCGTGGGGGTTCCCCCGGTACGTCGCCGAGCTCGAGCGCGGCCGCAACAGGTTCCGCTGGGTCGAGTACGCGCTGTCGTCGACGCTGATGATCGTGCTCATCGCCCTCGTCACCGGGATCACCGACCTCGCGGCACTCGTGGGGCTGGCCTTCGCGAACATCGCGATGATCCTCTTCGGGTGGCTCATGGAGGTGGCGAACAACGGGCTGATGCACGGCCGGGACGAGTCCTCGGCCCGCGGGACCCGGGCGTGGTGGACGCCCTTCTGGTTCGGCTGCGTGGCCGGGATCGGCCCGTGGGTCGCCATCGCGGCCTACCTCGTCGTCACGATCGCGGTGCTCGACGGTGAGGGCCCCCCGGGGTTCGTGTGGGGCATCATCGCCAGCCTCTTCGTGCTCTTCAACACCTTCGCGGTCAACCAGTGGCTCCAGTACCGACAGGTCGGTCGCTGGCGTGACTACCTCTTCGGCGAGCGGCAGTACGTCATCCTCAGCCTGGTCGCCAAGTCCGTGCTCGCGTGGCAGATCTTCGCCAACGTCCTCATCCCGACCTGAGGATCAGTCGAGGTCGAGCCCGAGCAGGGCGTTCTCGACGACCTCCGCCAGCGCCGGGTGGATCCAGTACTGGCCGCGGGCTACGTCGTGCGCGTGCTGCCCGAAGGTGGCCGCCTGGATGAGCGGCTGGATGAGCGTCGAGGCCTGGTAGCCGACGCAGTGCGCTGCCAGCACGCGCCCGTCGGGTGAGGCGTGCACGGTGAGCAGGCCCACCGGGTCCTCCAGCGCCCAACCGTACGCGACGTCGGCGAAGGACTGCACCGCGCTGACGTACGGCGTGCCCGCCTCGTCGAGTTGCGCGGCGGTGGGGCCGAACGACGCCACCTGCGGGTGGCCGAAGACGGCGTGCGGCACCGGTCGGTCGTCGTCGCACCACGGCGAGCCCTCGGTACGGCCGAGGTCGACCGCCACGTTGTGCGCGACGAGGCGGGCCTCCCCGTTCGCGACGTGCTTGAGCTGGAACTCGCTCGACACGTCACCGAGCGCCCACACGCCGGGGACGCTCGTCCGCTTCTGCGCGTCGACGACGACCCGGCCGTCGTCGTGGGTGGCGATGCCACCGGCCTCGGCGTCGAGCAGGTCGGAGTTCGGGCGGCGACCGACGGCCAGCAGCACCGCCTCGGCCTCCACGTGGCTTGGCCCCCCGGGACCGTCGAGTCCGAGCCGCCAGACACCGGAGACGTGCTCGGCGGCGCGGACCGTGGTCGAGAGCCGCAGGTCGTACCGGTGCCGTGCCACGTCGGTGACCCGCTTCGAGACCTCGACCTCCTCGTGCACGAGCAGGGCGCCGGAGCGCTGCACCTGGGTGACGTGCACACCGAGTGCGTCGAAGACGTGCGCCATCTCGCAGGCCACGAAGCCCCCGCCGACGATGGCCATCCGTGCCGGCAGCGCGTCCATCCGCATCACCGTGTCTGAGGTGTGCACGCCGCGCTCCGGGTCGGCGCCGGTGAGGCCCTCGACGTCCAGCCCGAGCGCCCTGCTGCCCGCCGCGATCACCATCCGGTCGGCGGTGACCTCCTCGCCGGTGTCGAGGGCGAGGCGCCGCTCCCCGGTGAACCGGGCCGTGGTGCGGTAGAGCGTGACGTCGTCCTGCCGGCGGCGGTAGGCCTCCCCACGGCGCGCGAGCGGGTCGATGCGGCCGAAGATGCGGTCGCGGATGGCGGGCCAGTCGACCTCGGGAGCGTCGAAGCGGACGCCGAGCCTCGCCGCGTCGCGCGCCTCGACGACCCGGTCGGCCGGGAGCACGAACATCTTCGTCGGGATGCAGCCGACGTTCAGGCAGGTGCCCCCGAACGTGCCCTTCTCGACGATGGCGATGTCGAGACCGTGGATCTCACGGGTCAGCAGGGAGTTGCCCGAGCCGCTGCCGACGATGAGGAGGTCGTGGTGGGGCATGGGTGCCAGCGTAGGTGGGGGGTCCGCGCGGGAGGGGACTGGTGGTCGCGTCGACCGTCAGGCCGTCGGAGGTGCGCATCCCCAGCCC
This sequence comes from uncultured Actinomycetota bacterium, assembly GCA_963730165.1. GTDB lineage: Bacteria > Actinomycetota > Actinomycetes > Actinomycetales > Dermatophilaceae > DASSQJ01. Next base: position 785,296 of record CAVSQS010000002.1, on the reverse strand, counting down.
CGAGGGCGCCGCGTCGTCGTCCACAGGCCGGCGGTGGTCCCTACCGTCCGCTCCGTGCCCGCGGTCGGATGGAGGGGTCGGTGGAGGGGGGAGCCATGGAGACGTCGGCGGTCGAGCTGGACCGGCTCGCGGAGTGGGCGGTCCGGGCACGCGGGGTGGCCCAGGCGCAGCGGGAGGTTCTCGGCCGCTCGGCGCTCGTGTGGTGGAACGGGGACGCGGCCGAGCGGTACTGGGAGTACGTCGAGGAGCGTCGGGCCGCGCTCGCGGAGTGCGCCGTCGACCTCGGTGTGCTCGCCGAGTCGGCTGCCGCCCTCGCCGAGCTGGTCCGGGCGGAGCAGCGCCTCCTGCGCGGCCTCGGTGTCGCGGCGTGACGTGGGCGGCTGGGTGAGCCGGGTAGGGGTCCGTTCGGAGGCGCTCCACGCGGCGGCGTCGGCGGCGGACCTCGCGGCGGAGGAGGTCCGCCACGCCGCCGGCGGGCTGCTCGCGGCCGCCCGGTGCCGGCCGCCACCGGTCCCGGGGACGGGCGACGTGGAGCTGGCGGTGAGGTGGGTGGGGCTGGAGGGGCAGGTCCTCTCGGCGGCGGGTCCCGGCGGCCTGCTCGGAGCCTCTGTCGGGCTGGAGGTACTGGCGGGGCGACTGCGGATGGTGGCCCGGGCCTACGAGGAGGTCGAGCGGGGGGTCGCCCTCGTGATGCGGTCGGTCGCCCGGGGTGCCGACCTCGGTGGCGGTGTCGGGTGGTTCTCGGATCGTCCCGGGGTACCGGTGCTCACCGACGTGCCCTCGACCTGGCCGGGTCGTCGGATCGACGGACCTGCCGACCTGGTTGCCGCCGGGGCAGGTCTGGACGGCGGTCGGGTGCGCGTCGTGGAGCTCGCCGCTCCCGAGGGTGGGTCCGCCTGGGTGGTCGTGGTGCCGGGCACCCAGCACTGGTCACCCGAGGCGGGCGCCAACCCGTTCGACCTCACCACCGACGTCCGCGCGGTCACCGCCGGGGCCGGCGGGGTCACGGTGGCCGCCGCCGGGGCTGCGGCAGCGCTCGACCGGGCGCGGGCGGGGTCGGCGCACGCCGCAGCCGACGACCCGGTCATCCTCGTCGGGCACAGCCAGGGCGGCATCCTCGCGGCGGCTCTGGCGAGCGACCCGGGGTTCGCCCGGGGACACCGGGTCACCCACGTCCTGACCACCGGGGCGCCGGTGGGGCTGTTCCCCGTCCCGGATGCGGTCAGGGTGCTCTCCGTCGAGCAGGCGGGCGATCCCGTCCCCGGCCTCGATCTCACCCCCAACCCGAGCCGGCCCGGCTGGACCACACTGTGCGTGGGCGAGGGGCTGCCGGTCGACGTGCGCCAGCACGCGTTCGGCGGGTACGTCGACGCGCTCCGCAGTGCGTCGGGCGGCGGAGGCCGGCACGGAGGCGCCTATGGCCCCCGTCCTGCCGGCGAGTGCGACGAGGGGCTGGAGGCGTGGGCCGCCTCGGCCGGCGACTTCCTCCGCGCCGCCGTGCGGTCGGTGACCGAGGTGGAGGTGCGCCGGGGATGACCCATCCGTCGGGCGATCGCGGGCGTAGGGGGCGTGCCACCGGGCCCGGTGGCAGAATCCACGCCCGTGACCCCGTCCACCGCCCTGGCGACGGTGCTCGTCGACGAGCTCGTCCGCGGTGGCGTGCGCGAGATGGTGCTGGCGCCCGGCTCGCGGTCGGCCCCTCTCGCCTACGCCCTCGCGGCCGCCGACGCGGCGGGGCGGCTCCGGCTGCACGTCCGCGTCGACGAGCGGTCGGCCGGGTTCCTCGCCCTCGGGCTCGCCAGGGGCTCGGGCGGGCGGGCGGTGGCGGTCGTCACGACCTCCGGCACCGCCGTGGCCAACCTGCACCCGGCGGTCCTCGAGGCCCACCACGCCCACATCCCCCTCCTCGTCGTCAGCGCGGACCGGCCGCACGAGCTGCGCGGGACCGGGGCGAACCAGACCACCACCCAGCCGGGCCTCTTCGCGGGCGCCACCCGCTTCGAGGCGGACCTGCCTGCCGCCGACGCCCTGCCTGCGGTCGGGGACGTGCGGCCCGCAGGGTGGCGCAGCACCGTGTGCCGCGCGCTCGCCGGTGCGCGCGGTGTGCTGGGGGGCGACCCCGGCCCGGTGCACCTCGACGTCGCCTTCCGCGAGCCGCTCGTCCCCGGTCCCGACGACGCCCCCCTACCGGCGCACCTCCGCGGGAGGGAGGGCGGTGCCCCGTGGGTCGACGTCCGGCCACGGCCCCGCACCGCCGCCCCGGCCGAGGGGGTGGACGGGCTCGTCGAGGAGGTCGAGCGCACCCTCGTCGTCGTCGGCGAGAGCCGCGGCACCGTCAGTGGCCGGGTGGCCGTCGAATGGGCCGCGGCGAGGGGCTACCCCGTGGTCGCCGAGCCGTTCGCGGGCCCGAGCGCCCGCGCCCGGGCGCTCCCGCACGGTCCTCTGCTGCTCACGGTCACCGACTGGCTGGACGAGCACCTGCCCGAGCGGGTCGTCGTGGTCGGCCGGGCGACCCTCGCCCGCCCGGTGGCCGGGCTGCTCCGCCGGCCGGGGATGCGGGTCGAGGTGGTCACCTGCACCACGACGTGGCCGGACCCGGCACACGTCGCCGGCACCGTCCATCCGTGGTCCGCCGTCGAGTGCGACCCGGTCACGCGACAGGGGGTAGGAGAGCGCGGTGCGTGGGCGCGTGCCTGGGACGAGGCCGGTCAGCGCGTCGCCGAAGCCGTTGCCGCCGAGGGCCTTCCGTGGGCGAGCGGCCTGGCGGTAGCCGCGACCGTCCACGATGCGCTGCCCGCCGACGGGGTGCTGGTCGTCGGGTCCTCCAACCCGGTCCGCGACCTCGACCTCGCCACCACCGGACGCCGCGACCCCGAGGGCGGGGTCCGGGTGTTCGCCAACCGCGGCCTGGCCGGCATCGACGGGATGGTCTCGACCGCGCTCGGGGTGGGGTTGGGGACGGGTCGCCCCACCCACGCCCTCCTCGGCGACCTGACCTTCCTCCACGACGCCAACGGCCTCCTCATCGGTCCCGACGAGCCGCGGCCCGACCTCACCGTCGTGGTCGTCAACGACGACGGCGGCGGCATCTTCACCACCCTCGAGCAGGGGGAACCCGGGCGGGCCGGGTTCTTCGAGCGGGTCTTCGGCACCCCGACGAGCACCGACCTCGCCGCGCTCTGCCGAGCGCATGGCGTCCGGCACGACCTGGCCGGCTCGCGCGAGGAGCTGCGCGACCTCGTCGCCCGGACCCCTGCCGGGCTCGGCGTCGTCGAGGTCCGGGTGGACCGGCACGGCCACCGGCGGGCGCACGCCGACCTGCGTGCCCTCGCCGCGCGGGCGCTGTCCGGGTAGGGGTCCGTCGAGGTCGATTGGGTACCTGGGCGTCCTGCTTGCGAGAATCGCCGCGTGGCCACCACCCCCCTCCACACGGACGTGCTCGTCGTCGGTGCCGGTCCCGCCGGGTCGGCAGCCGCCGCGTGGGCGGCCCGCGACGGCCGCGACGTGGTCCTCGCCGATGCCGCCACCTTCCCCCGCGACAAGACCTGCGGCGACGGCCTGACCCCGCGCGCCATCGCCGAGCTGGACCTCCTCGACCTCGGCGAGTGGGTGCGGGCGCACACCGTCAACCACGGGCTGCGCGCCCATGGCTTCGGCCAGGTCCTCCACCTCCCGTGGCCCGGGGGCTCCCTGCCCGACCACGGCTCGGCCGTGCCCCGCACCGAGCTCGACGACGGCATCCGCACTTCGGCGCTCAAGGCTGGGGCCACGGGGGTCGAGGGGGCCAAGGCCGTCGACGCCACGGTGGAGGGCGGGCGGGTGCGCTCGGTCACCTTCCGCCGGGGCGACGAGACCTTCGACATCGGCTGTGAGCGGCTGGTCGTGGCCGACGGCGTGCGCTCCGGCCTCGGCAAGGTGCTGGGCCGTGAGTGGCACCGGGACACGGTCTTCGCCGTCGCGGGTCGCAGCTACGTCAACTCCGAGCGGTCCGACGACCCGTGGATCAGCAGCCACCTCGAGCTGCGTGGCGAGCACGGCGAGGCACTGCCCGGGTACGGCTGGATCTTCCCCCTCGGTGACGGGCAGGTGAACGTCGGTGTCGGCACGCTGGCGACGACCGCGCGTCCGGCCGACATCGCCGTCAAGCCGCTGATGCGCCGGTACGCCGACCTCCGACGCGAGGACTTCGGCCTCGTCGGGGAGCAGCGGCTGCCCACGAGCGCGCTGCTGCCGATGGGCGGCGCGGTGAGCAACGTCGCCGGGCGCAACTGGGCGCTGGTCGGTGACGCCGCGGCCTGCGTGAACCCGCTCAACGGCGAGGGCATCGACTACGGCCTCGAGACCGGCCGCCTCGTGGCGGCGCACCTCGACCACGACCTGTCGGTCACCTGGCCGGCGCTGCTGCGCGACCACTACGGCGAGGCGTTCTCCATCGCCCGCCGCCTGGCCGGGGTGTTCACCGTGCCACGGGTGCTGTCCGCGCTCGGGCCGATCGGCATGCGCAGTGACTGGCTGATGACGCTCGCACTGCGCTGGATGGGCAACCTCGTCACCGACGAGGACCGCGACCGGGCTGCCCGGGTGTGGCGCTGGGCCGGCCGGCGGTCGATGACCGTTGACGCCCGCCCGCCCTTCTGCTGACCCCCCAGTCCCACCGGACCCACCTCGGGTCCGCCGCCCGCCCCCGCCGGCTCTGGTCCCTCATGCGGGCTCTGGTCCCTCTCCCCGGGTCATGGTGTTGCAGCGCCATGACCCGGGGGGATGGACCAGAGCCGGGGGGATGGACCAGACCCGGGGGGATGGACCAGAGCCGGCGAGTCGACCGGAGCCGGGGGATCGACCTGCGCCGACCGGAGGGGATGCTCAGGCGTCCGCGGTGAGGGCGTCGCGCATCGGCACCAGCTTCGCCGACGACTCGGCGAGCTCGTCGGCGGGGTCCGACCCCGCGACGATCCCGCACCCCGCGAACAGCCGCAGCCGCGTGGGGTCCGAGGGCTCCACGAGCCCGCAGCGCAGCGCGATGCCCCACTCGCCGTCACCGTCGGTGTCGATCCACCCCACCGGACCCGCGTAGCGGCCGCGGTCCATCTGCTCGAGCTCGGCGATGAGCGTGTCGGCGGCCTCCCGCGGGGTGCCGCAGACGGCGGCCGAGGGGTGCAGCGCGTCGGCCAGCCCCAGCGACGACGCGTCGTCGGCGAGCACCCCGGCCACGTCGGTGGCGAGGTGCATGACGTTGGAGAGGTGCAGCACGAAGGGCGCCTCGGGGACGTTCATCGACGAGCAGTGCGGCGCCAGCGCGTCGGCCACCGACCGCACCGCGTACTCGTGCTCCTCGAGGTCCTTCGACGAGCGGGCCAACGAGCCGGCGAGGGCGAGGTCGTGGGTGTCGTCGCCGGTGCGGCGGATGGTGCCCGCTAGCACCCGGGAGGTGACCAGGCCCTTCTCGCGGCGCACGAGCAGCTCGGGGGTCGCCCCCACGAGGCCGTCGACCGCGAACACCCAGGTCGTCTCGTAGCGCTCGGCCAGCCGCTGCAGCAGCCAGCGCACGTCGACCGGTGCGCTCGTGCTCACCTCGAGGTCACGGGCGAGGACGACCTTGTCGAGCCGGCCCTCGGTGATGCGGGCGACCGCCTCGGCCACCGCGCCGGCCCACTGGCCGGGGGGCAGCGCGCCGTCGGCGAAGGCCACGTTCCGGGGCGCCTCCGGGGACGGCTGCACCTCGACCCGGGCCTGCCCGGGCACCGCGGCGACCGCACGCTCCGCCGACACGGTCGTGAGCCAGGCGATGCCTTGGCGGCGGCCGACGACGACCTCGGGGACGACGAGCGAGCCCCCCGCGGCGGACGAGTCCGCGTACGCCACCGACCCGAAGGCCACCGGGCCCGTGCCCGGCAGGTCGACCTCGTCACGGACCACCGCGGAGCGGGAGAGGTGCTGCCACCACCGCTCGAGGGCGGCGAAGCGGTCGGGGCCGGTGGCCGTGTGCTCCGCGGCGCGCCCCCACCCGACGAGCCCCTCGCCACGGCGCACCCACGAGCAGGCGTCACGGGCGCCGCCGGGTGGCACGAGGGCCAGCAGGTCGGCGGCCAGCTCGGGGTCCAGTGGCACGGTCCGGGCGACGAGAGGGGCTGCCGGTACCGGCTGGTCCGGGCGCCCCGCGGGCAGCGAGGTCATCGGGACAGAACGATACGGCGCCCCGACCGGCCCGGTGTCCCCAGGTCGCGGTGCCCTCGGGGGGAGAGAGAGGACGGCGAGCGCCGGGTGCGCGTCGGCCGCGGCCCGGTGCGAGGATGGCCCCCATGTCTCGTGCCTCCCTCGACAAGGACCCGCGCGACGTCGCGGCGATGTTCGACGACGTCGCGCACCGGTACGACGTCACCAACGACATCCTCTCGCTCGGCCAGGACCGCCGCTGGCGGAGGGCCGTGGTCGAGGCCTGCGGTGCGCGGCCCGGCCAGCGGGTCCTCGACATCGCCGCCGGCACCGGCACGAGCAGCGAGCCGTTCGCCGACAGCGGCGTCGACGTCGTCCCCGCGGACTTCTCCCTGGGGATGCTGCGCGTCGGCCACCGCCGCCGCAGCGACCTCGGGTTCACCGCCGCCGACGCGACCCGGCTGCCGTTCGCCGACGCCTCGTTCGACGTCGTGACGATGAGCTTCGGCCTGCGCAACGTCTCGGACCCCGACGCCGCGTTGCGCGAGTTCCTCCGGGTCACGAAGCCGGGTGGCCGGCTCGTCGTCTGCGAGTTCAGCCATCCCTCGAACGGCGCCTTCCGCACCGTGTACTCGCGGTACCTCATGGGCAGCCTGCCGGCCATCGCGCGGCGGGTCAGCTCCGATCCCGAGTCCTACGTCTACCTCGCCGAGTCCATCGCCGAGTGGCCCGGCCAGCGCGAGCTCGCGCAGCGGGTGGCCGCCGCCGGCTGGGCCGGAGTCGAGTGGCGCGACCTCTCCGGCGGCATCGTGGCGCTCCACCGGGCGACCCGGCCCGGGACCGGTGACAGCGCACCCGTCGAGGGTTAGGCCCGCCTAAGTGCGAGGTGCCGGAGGCGGCGCCTAGACTTCCGACCATTCGTGAAGACGTTCACAAACCCACCGAGGCCCGAGTGACCACCAGGCAGCGTCCGGCGTGGGTGCCCGTCAGCGGCACCACCGCGCGGGTTGAGGCGTACGTCACTCCCCCTAGGATGGCGACAACGTGCCGCGAGCGCGCGGTGTCTGACGCCCAGCGGCCGACCACGAGCAGCGAAAGGGGAGTTGTCCTGCGATGAGCAACCCCTACGTCCCCGTCCTCATCCTCACGGCGCTCGGCTTCGGGTTCGCGGCGCTGTCGGTGGGCACGAGCCTCGTCGTCGGTCCCAAGCGCTACAACCGCGCCAAGATGGAGGCCTACGAGTGCGGCATCCAGCCCACCCCGCGGGCCGAGGGTGGCGGCCGCGTGCCGGTGAAGTACTTCCTCACGGCGATGCTCTTCATCATCTTCGACGTCGAGGCGATCTTCCTGTACCCCTTCGCCGTGGCCTTCGACCAGCTCGGGTTGTTCGCCCTGATCGAGATCGTCCTGTTCGTGCTGACCGTGTTCGTCGCGTACGTCTACGTCTGGAAGCGGGGAGGCCTCGAGTGGGACTGACCCCCGCCACCACGTCCGTCCCCATACCTGAGGAGGCCTGATGGGACTCGAGGAGAAGCTGCCCGCCGGGTTCGCCCTCACGACGCTCGAGAACGTCGTCGGCTACATGCGCAAGGCGTCGATCTGGCCTGCGACCTTCGGGCTCGCCTGCTGCGCCATCGAGATGATGGCCGTCGGCACCCCCGACTACGACATCGCGCGCTTCGGGATGGAACGGTTCGCCGCCACCCCTCGCCAGGCCGACCTGATGATCGTCGCCGGCCGCGTCTCGCAGAAGATGGCCCCGGTCGTGCGGCAGGTCTACGACCAGATGCCCAACCCCAAGTGGGTCATCTCGATGGGGGTCTGCGCGAGCTCGGGCGGCATGTTCAACAACTACGCGATCGTCCAGGGCGTCGACCACATCATCCCCGTCGACATCTACCTCCCCGGCTGCCCGCCTCGCCCCGAGATGCTGCTCAACGCCATCATCGCGCTCCACGAGCAGATTCAGGGCAGCAAGCTCGGCGTCAACCGGGTCGCCGCCGCCCGGGCCGCCGAGGAGGCCGCGCTGCGCGCCACACCGACGTCGCAGATGCCCGCCACGCACGACCACCTCGCGCACCTCGCGGCGCCCACCGGGAAGAACCTGCTCGCATGAGCGACGAGAAGCACCTCGAGGACAGCGACGTCCAGCCCGTCCCCGACAAGGACGTCGACACCGAGGAGACCCGCACCGACGACGCCCCCGGCGACCTCGACGCCGCGCACAGCGCGAACATCGCCCGCTGGCAGGACCTCGACGAGGCCGACCTCGAGCCGGTCCGGGTCGGCGAGCGCCGGGGCATGTTCGGGGCCACCCGGGGCCAGGACACCTCCGGCTACGGCGGGCTGGTCACGCCGACGCTGTTCCCCGGCGCCAGCCCCCGTCCCTACGGCTCCTACTTCGACGAGGTCGCCGACACGCTGGGCACCGGGCTGACCGAGACCGTCGGCTACCACGACGCCGTCGAGCGCGTCGTCGTCGACCGCGGTGAGATGACCCTCTTCGTCGCCCGCGAGCACCTGCTCGCCGTGGCCCGCGTCCTGCGCGACGACCCGGCGCTGCGCTTCGAGATGTGCACGAGCGTGTCCGGCGTGCACTTCCCCGGCGAGGCCGCCCGTGAGCTGCACGCCGTCTACCACCTGCTCTCGATCACGCACGGCAGCCGCCGGGTGCGGCTCGAGGTCACCTGCCCCGACGACGACCCGCACGTGCCGTCGGTCGTCTCCGTCTGGCCCGGTGTCGACTGGCACGAGCGCGAGACCTGGGACATGTTCGGCATCGTCTTCGACGGACACCCGGCGCTGACCCGCATCCTGATGCCCGACGACTGGCCGGGCCACCCGCAGCGCAAGGACTACCCGCTCGGCGGCATCCCCGTCGAGTACAAGGGCGGCACCGTGCCGCCGCCCGACGAGCGGAGGGCGTACAGCTGATGACGACCCACGAGCACGACACCATCTACGACGACTCCGCCCCGAGCCCCGGGCTGGACCCCTCGCTGCCCGGCGACGCGTACGGCGCGGCCGTCGACGACGACACCGAGGGCGCGGCGGTCTTCACCGTCTCGGGAGGGGGGGACTGGAACGACCTCGTCGACGAGGCCACTGCCCTCCACGAGGAGCGGATCGTCGTCAACATGGGGCCGCAGCACCCCTCGACGCACGGTGTGCTCCGCCTCATCCTCGAGATGGACGGCGAGACCGTCACCGAGGCGCGGGCCGGGATCGGCTACCTGCACACCGGCATCGAGAAGAACATGGAGTTCCGCACCTGGACGCAGGGCGTCACGTTCTGCACGCGGATGGACTACCTCACCCCGATGTTCCAGGAGGCGGCCTACTGCCTCGCCACCGAGCGGCTGCTCGGTGTCACCCACCAGATCCCCGAGCGGGCCTCGGTCATCCGCGTGATGATGATGGAGCTCACCCGGGTCAGCTCGCACCTCATCTGCCTGGGCACCGGAGGCATGGAGCTCGGGGCCACCACGGTGATGACCGTGGGCTTCCGTGAGCGCGAGCGCATCCTGCGTGTCATCGAGGCCATCACCGGGCTGCGCATGAACAACGCCTACATCCGGCCGGGCGGCGTCGCCCAGGACGTGCCCCACGGCGCCGTCGACATGATCCGCGAGGTGGTCCGCGAGCTGCGGCGCGGGATCGGCGAGCTCGAGAAGCTCCTCAACGAGAACCCGATCCTCAAGGGCCGCACCGTGGGCGTCGGCTACCTCGACCTCACCGGCTGCGTGGCGCTCGGGATCACCGGGCCGGTCCTGCGCTCCACCGGGCTGCCGCACGACCTGCGCAAGAGCGCTCCCTACTGCGGCTACGAGACCTACGACTTCGACGTCATCACCCGCACCGGGAGTGACGCCTACGACCGGCTCCGCGTCCGGATCGACGAGATGTACGAGTCGCTGAAGATCGTCGAGCAGACCCTCCACCGCCTCCAGCGCACCGAGGGCGAGCCGGTGATGATCGAGGACAAGAAGATCGCCTGGCCGGCCCAGCTCGCCATCGGTGGCGACGGCCAGGGCAACAGCCTCGACCACATCCGCGAGATCATGGGTACCTCGATGGAGGCCCTGATCCACCACTTCAAGCTCGTCACCGAGGGCTTCCGGGTGCCCCCGGGCCAGGCGTACGTCGCCGTCGAGTCGGCCAAGGGCGAGCTCGGCTGCCACGCCGTGTCCGACGGCGGCACCCGTCCGTACCGGGCGCACTTCCGCGACCCGAGCTTCAACAACCTCCAGGCCGTGGCCGCGATGTGCGAGGGCGGCCAGGTCGCCGACGTCATCGTCGCGGTGGCCTCCATCGACCCCGTCATGGGAGGTGTCGACCGCTGATGGCTGGAGACTTCGGCCTGCAGACCGCCTCCGGGCACCTCGAGGTGCCCCAGGAGTCCAAGAACCCGTACCCCGCCGACGTCGAGGCGCAGTTGCGGCGCGACGCCGCCGAGGTGGTCGCCCGCTACCCGCAGAAGCGGTCCGCGCTGCTGCCGCTGCTCCACCTCGTGCAGTCGGTCGACGGGTACGTCACCGGGCGAGGCATCGACCTGTGCGCCGAGCTGCTCGACCTCAGCACCGCCGAGGTCTCCGGTGTCGCGACGTTCTACACGCAGTACAAGCGCCACCCCAACGGCGAGTACACGGTGGGGGTCTGCACGAACACGCTGTGCGCGGTCATGGGTGGTGACGAGATCTGGGAGACCGTCTCCGAGCACCTCGGCATCGGCCACGACGAGACCACCGACGACGGGATGGTCACCCTCGAGCGGGTCGAGTGCAACGCCGCCTGCGACTACGCGCCCGTGGTGATGGCCAACTGGGAGTTCTTCGACAACCAGACGCCCGAGTCCACCGTCGAGCTCGTCGACCGGCTCCGCGCCGGCGAGGACGTCGCCCCCACGCGTGGTGCGGCCAAGGTCTGCTCCTTCAAACACGTCAGCCGGGTGCTCGCCGGGTTCGACGACGGCCGTGCCGACGAGGGCGTGGGTGCCGGCGAGCCGAGTCTGCTCGGGCTGCGCATCGCCCGCGAGAACGGCTGGACCGCGCCCGAGGGCGGCGGTGCACCCGGGTCCGACGGCGCCGCCGACGCGCCGGGCAACACCGAGGTGACACCGGGCCACGACGAGGCGAAGGCCGACAAGGCCGAGCCCGCCGCCGAGCGCGACGAGGCCGACGACGCCCCCGGCGAGAAGCACGAGGGCGACGCCGACGGCGAGACCAAGGGCGAGGCGAAGGACTCGGCCGAGGAGAGCGGGCCGCCGGTGGTCTCCACGGGCGACGGGGTCAGCGGGGTCGCCAACCCCACCGAGATCCCGGCCGACGTCGTCGACGTCGCGCCGCCACAGGAGGCCACGCCCGGCCGGCTGGGCCGGGCCGCCAACGTCTCGGCCCAGAGCGCCTCGGTCCCGGTCGGCCACGATGCCGGCGCGGCGGCAGCCGCCGAGCGCGACGCCGACGCCGGGGACGACGCACCCGATCAGGGCACCGACGGGAAGGACGAGTGATGGCGAGCACCCTGACGCCGGTCCTCAGCCGTGGCTGGGACGCCGAGCGCTCCTGGACCCTGAAGACCTACCGGGACGGCGGCGGCTACCGCGCGCTCGAGACCGCGCTCGCGATGGAGCCCGGTGACGTGCTCCAGGCGGTCAAGGACTCCAGCCTGCGCGGCCGTGGCGGCGCCGGCTTCCCCACCGGGCTGAAGTGGTCGTTCATGGCGCCACCGGACGGCGGACCGCGCTACCTCGTCGTCAACGCCGACGAGTCCGAGCCGGGCACGTGCAAGGACGTGCCGCTCATGATGGCCAACCCGCACGTGCTCATCGAGGGCGTCGTCATCTCCTCGTACGCGATCGGCTGCGAGCACGCCTTCATCTACCTGCGCGGCGAGGTCGTCCACGTCTACCGCCGGCTCCTGGCCGCGGTCGAGGAGGCCCGGGCGGCAGGCCTGGTCGGCCGTGACGTCAACGGCAGCGGGGTCGACGTCGAGATCACCGTGCACGCCGGCGCCGGCGCCTACATCTGCGGCGAGGAGACCGCGCTCCTCGACAGCCTCGAGGGCCGCCGCGGCCAGCCCCGCAGCAAGCCGCCGTTCCCCGGCGCCGCGGGCCTTTACGCCCGTCCCACGTCGGTCAACAACGTCGAGTCCATCGCGTCCGTCCCGGGGATCATCCAGGAGGGCGTCGACTGGTTCACGTCGATGGGCACGGAGAAGTCCACCGGGTTCGGGATCTTCAGCCTCTCCGGCCACGTGCGGAACCCGGGCCAGTTCGAGGCCCCGCTCGGCATCACGATGCGCGAGCTGCTCGAGCTCGCCGGCGGCATGCGCGACCCCGACCACGAGCTGAAGTTCTGGACCCCGGGCGGATCCTCGACCCCCCTGTTCACGGCCGAGCACCTCGATGTGCCGCTCGACTTCGAGTCGGTCGGGGCGGCCGGGTCCATGCTCGGCACCCGGGCGCTGCAGGTGTTCGACGACACCGTGTGCGTCGTACGGGCCGTGGACCGCTGGACCGACTTCTACAAGCACGAGTCCTGCGGCAAGTGCACCCCGTGCCGTGAGGGCACGTGGTGGCTCAAGCAGATCCTCGGGCGGCTCGAGCACGGCGATGGCACCGAGGAGGACATCGACAAGCTCCTGGACATCAGTGACAACATCCTCGGCCGCAGCTTCTGCGCGCTCGGGGACGGCGCGACCAGCCCGATCACGAGCTCGATCGAGTACTTCCGCGACGAGTACCTCGCCCACCTCGAGAACCGGGGGTGCCCGTTCGACCCGCGCGCCTCCACGGTCTGGGCCAGGGACGGCGGCGCGAGCACGAGCAAGGAGACCGTCACCGCATGACGACGACGACGCAGCGGAAGGCCCCCGAGGCGGCCGACCTGGTCACGCTGACCATCGACGGCATCGAGGTGTCGGTGCCCAAGGGGACCCTCATCATCCGAGCCGCCGAGGTGGCCGGCATCGAGATCCCGCGCTTCTGCGACCACCCGGGCCTCGACCCCGTCGGCGCCTGCCGCCAGTGCCTCGTCGAGGTGTGGATGCCGGGTCGGCCCGGCCCGGACGGCGAGCCCGGCGAGCCGACCCAGATGCAGGGCCCTCCCGGGCGGATGAAGCCCCAGGCCTCCTGCACGATGACCGTCGCCCCGGGGATGATCGTCAAGACCCAGTACACGTCCGAGGGCGCCGCCAAGGCGCAGCAGGGCGTCATGGAGCTGCTGCTCATCAACCACCCGCTCGACTGCCCCGTGTGCGACAAGGGTGGCGAGTGCCCCCTGCAGAACCAGGCGATGGCCAACGGGCGCGGCACCTCGCGCTTCGAGGACGTCAAGCGCACCTACCCCAAGCCGATCAACATCAGCAGCCAGGTGCTCCTCGACCGCGAGCGCTGCGTCCTGTGTGCCCGTTGTACCCGCTTCTCCGACCAGGTCGCCGGTGACCCGTTCATCGCCCTCGTCGAGCGGGGTGCCCTCCAGCAGGTCGGCATCTACGAGGAGAAGCCGTTCGAGTCGTACTTCTCCGGCAACACCGTCCAGATCTGCCCGGTGGGGGCGCTCACCGGTGCGGCCTACCGGTTCAGGTCGCGCCCGTTCGACCTCGTCTCGACGCCGAGCGTGTGCGAGCACTGCGCGAGTGGCTGTGCCCAGCGCACCGACCACCGCCATGGCACCGTGCTGCGCCGGCTGGCTCGCAACGAGCCGGCGGTGAACGAGGAGTGGAACTGCGACAAGGGCCGCTGGGCCTTCGCCTACACGGGGGTCGGCGACCGGCTGCAGTTGCCGATGGTCCGTGACGACTCCGGTGAGCTGCGGGTCGTGTCGTGGCGAATGGCGCTCGAGGCCGTGGCCGAAGGCCTGCGCGGTCAGGCCGCGGGTGTCCTCGTCGGCGGTCGGGTGAGCGCCGAGGACGCCTACGCCTACGGCAAGTTCGCCCGCACCGTGCTCGGCACCAACGACGTCGACTTCCGGGCCCGGCCGCACTCCGAGGAGGAGGCCGAGTTCCTCGCCGCGCACGTCGTGGGCACCGGTGTCGACGACGCCGACGACGCACCCGGCGTCGGGGTCTCGTACCGCGACCTCGAGGCCGCGCCCTCGGTTCTCCTCGTCGGGCTCGAGCCCGAGGACGAGAGCCCGATCGTCTTCCTCCGCCTCCGGAAGGCGTTCCGCCGCAATCGCACCCGCGTCTTCGCTGTGTCGCCGGTCGCCACCCGCGGGCTGGCCAAGATGGGCGGCACCCTCATCCCCACCGCACCGGGTACCGAGCCCGAGGTGCTCCGGGCCCTCTCGAAGGGCAAGGGGTCCGACCTGGTCACCGCCGCCGCCGAGACGCTCGGCGAGGGCTCGGTCGTGCTCGTCGGCGAACGGCTGGCGATGGTGCCCGGAGCGCTCACCGCGGTCCTGACCCTGGCGGAGTCCAGCGGTGCCCGCGTCGCCTGGGTCCCCCGGCGTGCGGGTGAGCGCGGCGCCCTCGAGGGCGGTGCGTTCCCCACGCTCCTGCCCGGTGGTCGCCCCGTCTCCGATGCCGCCGCCCGCGACGAGGTCGCCGCGGCGTGGCAGGTGCCCTCTCTGCCCGCCGAGCCCGGCCGCGACACCGCGGGCATCCTCGCTGCCGCCGCCACCGGTGAGCTCGGTGCGCTCGTCGTCGGTGGCGTCGACCCGGACGACATCGGCTTCGCCGGTGCCGTGGAGGCGATGGAGCGCCCGTTCGTCGTCTCCCTCGAGATCCGGCCGTCGGGGGTCACCGAGGTCGCCGACGTCGTGCTCCCCGTGGCGGCCCACGCGGAGAAGGGCGGCACCTTCGTCGACTGGGAGGGCCGTGTCCGGGCCTTCGAGGCGGCGCTGGACACCGGCCACGTCAGCGACTACCGCGCCCTCGACATGGTGGCCGACGAGCTCGGCGAGTTCCTGGGCACCCGCTCGCTGCGGGAGGTGCGCGCCGAGATGGCCGCACTCGGCCCGTGGGGCGGCGCCCGGGCGTCGGCACCGGCCACCGAGCCGGGCCACGTGCCCCACCTCGAGGAGGGCACGCTCGTCCTCGCGACGTGGCGCCACCTGCTCGACGCCGGGAGCCTCCAGGACGGCGAGCCGTACCTCGCCGGCACCGCCCCGGCACCCGTGGCCCGCGTCTCGGCCCGCACCGCCGCCGACCTGGGCGTCACCGACGGCGACGCCCTCACCGTGCGCGCGGGGGAGGTGGTCGTGACGGCCCCCGTCGTCGTCGGCGAGATGGCCGACCACGTCGTGTGGCTGCCCACGAACTCGACGGACTGCGACCTGCGGTCCACGCTCGCCGGAGCCCCCGGCGCCCTCGTCACCGTCACGAAGGAGGCGAAGTGATGGCCGCCGTGACCGCGCTGCCCGCACTCGCCGGGCTCGCCAGCCAGGACAACCCGGCGGCCGACTTCAGCGACACCCCGCTGTGGCTCACGGTGGTCAAGGCGCTGATCGTCTTCGTCTACCTGCTCGTATCGACCCTGCTCGTCATCTGGTTCGAGCGTCGCGTCATCGGGCGGATGCAGCAGCGGCCGGGCCCGAACCGCAACGGCCCCTTCGGCCTGCTCCAGACGCTCGCCGACGGCATGAAGTCGATGCTGAAGGAGGACGTGCGGCCCAAGGCCGCGGACGCGTTCGTCTTCACCCTCGCGCCGCTGATCACGGCCACGACCTGCTTCATCGCGTTCTCGATCATCCCGATGGCGGGCACCGTCTCGATGTTCGGGTACACGACCCCCTTCCAGCTCACGGACACCCCCGTGGCCGTGCTGCTCGTGCTCGCCGTCGCGGGCGTGGGCATCTACGGCGTCATCCTCGCCGGGTGGTCCTCGGGCTCGACGTACCCGCTGATGGGCGGGCTGCGCTCGTCCGCGCAGATGATCTCCTACGAGATCGCCATGGGCCTCTCGCTCGTCGCGGTCTTCCTCTTCGCCGGCTCGGCCTCGACGTCGCAGATCGTGGCCGCGCAGAGCGACCTGTGGTTCGTCATCCCCGGGATCTTCAGCTTCGTCGTCTACGTCATCACGATGGTCGGCGAGACCAACCGCCTGCCCTTCGACCTCGCCGAGGGTGAGGGCGAGCTCACCGGCGGGTTCCACACCGAGTACGGCTCGATGCGCTTCGCGATGTTCTTCCTCGGTGAGTACATCAACATGTTCACCGTCGCCGCCCTGGCCACCACGATGTTCCTCGGCGGCTACATGGCGCCTCCGGGGATCTCCGCGATCAACGGCGGGATGTTCAACGAGGGCTGGTGGGGCCTGCTCTGGTTCACCGTGAAGCTCTGGATGTTCATGTTCGTGTTCGTCTGGCTCCGCGGCTCCCTGCCGCGAGTCCGGTACGACCAGTTCATGCGGTTCGGGTGGAAGTTCCTCATCCCGGCCACGCTCGGCTGGGTTGTCCTCGTCGCCGTCTTCCGCGCCGGCCAGCAGGGCTGGCTCGGTGGGACCGTCGACGTCGCGGGCCGCAGCTTCCCGGTCACCTCGCTCTTCCTCGTCGGCGTCATCGCCGTCCTGGCCCTCGTCGTGGGCTGGATGTGGGACGCCCGGGCCGAGCGCCGCGAGCTCGCCGCCCACCCCGAGGTGCCGCAGGAGATCGACCCGTACGCCGGCGGCCACCCCGTGCCGCCCCTGCCCGGCCAGCGGCTGCGCGAGCCGTCGGCCGCCCCCGAACTGACTGCCGCCGCCGATGACAAGGAGGCCGCTCGTGGCTGACGAGCAGAGGAAGTCCGGCTTCTTCTCCGACCTGTTCGCCCCCGTCGCCGGGTTCGGCGTCACCTTCTCGACGATGTTCCGGAAGGTGGCCACCGAGGAGTACCCGGAGGAGAAGCGCCCCACCCAGCCGCGCTTCCACGGGCGCCACCAGCTCAACCGGCACCCCGACGGCCTGGAGAAGTGCGTCGGCTGCGAGCTGTGCGCCTGGGCCTGCCCGGCGGACGCCATCTTCGTCGAGGGTGCGGACAACGACGACTCCGAGGGTGGCACCGGGCGGTTCAGCCCCGGCGAGCGGTTCGGCCGCGTCTACCAGATCAACTACCTGCGCTGCATCTTCTGCGGCCTGTGCATCGAGGCCTGCCCCACCCGGGCGCTGACCATGACGAACTTCTACGAGCTGGCCGACGACAACCGCGCCGACCTCATCTACACCAAGGACCAGCTGCTGGCCCCGCTGCAGCCCGGGATGCTCCGTCCGCCGTTCCCGATGGCCGAGGGCATGGAGGAGCGCGACTACTACCTCGGCAAGGTGTCCTCGGCCACCGACGGCCAGCGGGAGTACGTCAAGGAGCGCACCAACAGCACCGACGACGCGGAGGTGACCTCGTGACCGGCACCGGTGAGGAGGTGATGTTCTGGATCCTCGGCCCGATCAGCGTCCTCGGCGCTCTCGGGCTCGTCTTCGCCCGCAAGGCGGTCCATGCCGCCCTCGGCATGGCCCTGACGATGATCATCCTCGGCATGTTCTACATCGCGCAGGACGCAGACTTCCTCGGCGTCATCCAGATCTTCGTGTACACCGGCGCGGTCGTCATGCTCTTCCTCTTCGTGCTCATGCTCGTGGGCGTCGACAGCAGCGACAGTGTCGTGGAGACCCTCACCGGCCAGCGCTGGATCGCCGGGCTGCTGAGCCTCGGCCTCGCCGGCGTCCTCGTCTTCTCGATCGGGCACGTCGTCTGGGGTGCTCCCGTCGGCGTGGCCGACCTCAACGCGCAGAACGGCAACGTGAGCGGGATCGCGCAGCTCATCTTCGGCCGCTACGTCTGGGCCTTCGAGTGCACGAGCGCCCTCCTCATCACCGCGGCGCTCGGCGCGATGGTCCTGGCCCACCGCGAGCGCCTCGGCCGTGGCCCTGACCAGCGTGAGTGGAGTCGTCGGCGGTTCCGCTCCGGCGAGCACCTTGCCGGCCTGCCCGCCCCCGGGGTCTACGCCCGCCACAACGCCGTCGACACCCCGGCCCTGCTCCCCGACGGCACACCGTCCGAGCTCTCCGTCTCGCGCGTGCTCACCGCGCGTGACCAGAACGTCTCCCCGCAGGTCTACACGGAGGGCGAGGCGCAGATCGAGCGCGACGTGCGCGAAGGAGGCGACCGGTGAGCCTGGTCAACTACGTCTACCTGGCGTCGATCCTCTTCGTCATCGGCGGGGTGGTCGTTCTGACGAGGCGCAACGCCATCATCGCCTTCATGGGCGTCGAGCTGATGCTCAACGCGGCGAACCTCGTCTTCGTCACGTTCGCCCGGATGCACGGCAACCTCGACGGCCAGGTCCTCGCACTCTTCGTCATGGTGGTGGCTGCGGCGGAGGTCGTCGTCGGCCTCGCGATCATCATGGCGATCTTCCGTTCGCGACGCTCGGCCTCGGTCGACGACGCGAACCTGCTGAAGCTGTAAGGAGCACCAGTGACCTCCCTTTCCTATGAGGTGGTAGCCGACGCGAGCGGAGCCTCCGCCTACGCGTGGCTGCTCATCGCGCTGCCGCTGCTCGGTGCCGCGATCCTCCTGCTCGGCGGCCGGCGCACCGACCGGTTCGGACCGCTCCTCGCCGTCGGGATGTCGTGGGCCTCCTTCGTCGTCGCCCTCGTGGTCATGGTGCAGCTCGTCGGCCTCGCGGCCGACGACCGGGCCATGCAGCTGACCATGTGGAACTGGATCCCCGCGGGCTCCTTCCAGCTCGATGCCGGGCTGCTCGTCGACCCGTTGTCCATGGCGTTCGTCATGCTCGTCACGTTCGTCGGATCGCTCATCCACGTGTACTCCCTCGGCTACATGGAGCACGACCCGGACAAGCGGCGCTTCTTCGCCTACCTCAACCTGTTCGTCGCGTCGATGCTCCTGCTCGTGCTCGCCGACTCCTACCTGCTGCTCTTCGTCGGCTGGGAGGGCGTTGGCCTGGCCTCCTACCTGCTCATCGGCTTCTGGAACTGGAACCCGGCCTACGCGACCGCGGCCAACAAGGCGTTCTTCGTCAACCGCGTCGGCGACCTCGGTCTGGCCATCGCGATCATGCTGATGTTCGTCACCTTCGGCGGCGTCGACTACGCGACGGTCGACGCGGGTGTGGCCACGGCCAACCAGGGTGCGCTCACCGCGCTCGGCCTGCTGCTCCTCGTGGGTGCCTGCGGCAAGTCGGCACAGTTCCCGCTGCAGTCGTGGCTGGGTGACGCCATGGCCGGCCCGACACCCGTGTCGGCGCTGATCCACGCGGCGACCATGGTGACCGCCGGCGTCTACCTCATCGTGCGCTCCGACGTCATCTTCACGGCCGCGCCCGACGCCCGGCTCGCCGTGGCCCTGGTCGGTGCGTTCACGCTGGTCTTCGGGGCGGTCATCGGCTGCGCCAAGGACGACATCAAGAAGGCGCTGGCCGCCTCGACGATGAGCCAGATCGGCTACATGATGCTGGCCGCCGGCCTCGGGCCGATCGGCTACGCCTTCGCGATCTTCCACCTGCTCACCCACGGCTTCTTCAAGGCCGGGATGTTCCTCGGGGCCGGGTCGGTGATGCACGGCATGAGGGACCGGGTGAACATGAGGCGCTACGGCGCGCTGGCCCTGGTCATGAAGATCACCTGGGTCACCTTCGGCCTGGGCTGGCTGGCGATCATCGGCGTCCCACCGTTCTCCGGGTTCTGGTCCAAGGACAAGATCATCGAGTCGGCCTTCGTCGGCGAGGGCTGGCAGCCCTGGGTGCTCGGTGGCACCGCGATGCTCGCGGCCGGGATCACCGCCTTCTACATGTCGCGGCTGTTCTTCATGACCTTCAACGGCGAGAAGCGCTGGGAGGACGACCAGCACCCGCACGAGTCGCCACTGACCATGACCATCCCGATGATGGTGCTGGCGTTCGGCTCGGCCTTCCTCGGCCTGATCCTCGGCCCCACCGGCATCATCACCAGCTGGCTCGCGCCGGTCGTCGGTGAGACCTCGGAGGAGCACCCGGTGCTGCCCGTGACGGTGATCATGGTGCTCACCCTGGTTCTGGTCGCCATCGGCGCGTTCTACGCCTGGCGGATGTACGGCGCCGACATCGTGCCCGAGGTCGCGCCCCGAGGCCGGGCGCTCACCCGCGCGGCCCGGGTCGACCTCTACCAGGACGCCGTCAACGAGGGCCTGTTCATGCGCCCCGGGGTCCACCTGACCCGGGCCCTGGTCTTCGTCGACGCGCGGGGGATCGACGGCGCCGTGGGCGGCACCGCCGCGCTGATCGGTGGGTTGTCGTCCCGGTTGCGACGCATCCAGAACGGATACGTGCGCTCGTATGCCCTGACGATGCTCTCCGGCGTCGTCGTCGTCCTCGGTGCTCTGTGGGTGATCCAGTGAACAGCCTGCCCGTCCTCACGCTGATGCTGGCCGTGCCAGCCGTCGGCGCGCTGGTCGTCGCCCTCCTCCCGGGCGGCGCGGCTCGGCTGGCCCGGCCGCTGGCCCTGGGAACGTCGCTGGTGACGCTCGCCCTCGCGATCCTCGCCTGGCTGCGCTTCGACAACGCCTCCAGCGAGCAGTTCCAGCTCACCGAGACCCACCCCTGGATCCCGCAGTTCGGCGTCTCCTACGCCCTCGGCGTCGACGGCATCGCGCTCTCGCTCATCGTGATGGCGGCGATCCTCACCCCGGTCGTCCTCCTCGCGGCGTGGAACGACGTCGACGAGGCCGAGCCCGGCCGGGTCCAGCGGTACTTCGCGCTCATGCTCGTGCTCGAGGCGTTCATGGTCGGCGTCTTCGCGGCCACCGACGTCTTCCTCTTCTACGTCTTCTTCGAGGCGATGCTCATCCCGGTGTACTTCCTCATCGGGTTGTACGGCGGTCCGCGCCGGCAGTACGCCGCCATGAAGTTCCTGCTCTTCTCCCTCGCCGGCGGGCTCGTGATGCTCGTGTCGGTCATCGCGGTGTACGTCGCGGGACCGGGCGGCGAGGAGGGCTTCCTCGTGCAGAACCTCATCGGCGGGCTGGACGGCGTCTCGGTCGACACGCTCCGCTGGATCTTCGTCGGCTTCTTCATCGCCTTCGCGGTCAAGGCGCCGATGTGGCCGGTGCACACCTGGCTGCCGGACGCCGCCACCGAGGCACGGCCCGCGACAGCGGTGCTGCTCGTGGGCGTGCTCGACAAGGTCGGCACCTACGGGATGATCCGGTTCTGCCTCCAGCTCTTCCCGGAGGCCTCGCAGTGGGCCACGCCGGTCGTGCTGACCCTCGCCGTGGTCTCGGTCGTCTACGGCGCGCTGCTCGCCATCGGCCAGACCGACATGATGCGGCTGATCGCCTTCACCTCGATCAGCCACTTCGGCTTCATCGTCCTCGGAATCTTCGCGATGACGAGCGTCGGGGGAGCGGGCGCGACGCTCTACATGGTCAACCACGGCTTCTCGACCGCCGGGCTGTTCCTGCTGGCCGGCTTCCTCGTGACCCGGCACGGGAGCAAGCGCATCCCGGACTACGGCGGCTGGCAACGCGTGACGCCGGTGCTCGCGGGCACGTTCCTCGTCGCCGGGCTCTCCTCGCTGGCGTTGCCCGGGCTGTCGTCCTTCGTGTCCGAGTTCCTCGTGCTCCAGGGCACGTTCATGCGGTACAAGGCCGTCGCGGTCATCGCCGCGCTCGGCATCGTCCTCGCGGCCCTCTACATCCTGCTCATGTACCAGCGCCTGATGACCGGCCCGAAGCCGGAGTTCCCGGAGGGCGAGGCGCCCGCGGACCTGTCCACCCGTGAGAAGTGGGTCGTGGCCCCGATCATCGCCTCGTTCCTCCTGCTCGGGTTCTTCCCGAAGCCGGTCCTCGACCTTGTCAACCCGGCCGTCGAGACGACGATGCAGATCATCGGTGTCACCGACCCCACGCCGACCACCACCGCCACCGGGAGCAACCAGTGATGCCCGCCGCCTTCGAGGCCGTCCAGGTCAGCTACGCGGCCGTCGCGCCGATGCTCGTCGTGGTCGCCGGCGCCCTCCTCGGCGTGCTCGTCGAGGCCTTCGTCCCGCGGGCCAGCCGGCACGGCACGCAGGTGTGGCTCACCGTGATCGTGCTGCTCGCGGCCCTGGCCGCGCTGCTCCTCTGGTCGCGCGACGCGATGACCATCACCCTCGGTGGCTCGGTCGCCGTCGACGGTGTCGCCCTGTTCCTCCAGGGCTCGCTGCTCGTCCTCTCCCTCATCGCCGTGCTCGTCATGGCCGAGCGATTCGGTGGTGTCGGCTCGGACGCGTTCACCCCGATGGGTGCGTCGACCCCGGGCTCGCCCCAGGAGGACGTCGCCACCCGGGCCGGCTACGCCACGAGCGAGGTCTTCCCGCTCACGCTCTTCGCCGTGTTCGGCATGATGATCTTCGTCTCCGCCAACGACCTCATCACGATGTTCATCGGTCTCGAGGTCCTCTCGCTGCCCCTGTACATCATGACCGGCCTGGCCCGCCGCCGGCGCCTGCTCTCGCAGGAGGCGGCGCTGAAGTACTTCCTGCTCGGGGCGTTCTCCAGCGCGTTCTTCCTGTTCGGGGCCGCGCTGCTCTACGGCTACGCCGGCTCGGGCGACCTCAAGGAGCTCTCGCGCTCCATCTCGGCCAACTCGGGTGACCTCGACGGCCTCCTGCTGCCCGGTGTCGTGCTCGTGCTCGTCGGCCTGCTCTTCAAGGTCGGCGCCGTGCCGTTCCACTCGTGGACCCCCGACGCCTACCAGGGCGCCCCCACCCCGGTCACCGGCTTCATGGCTGCCTGCACGAAGGTCGCCGCCTTCGGCGCCATCCTGCGCCTGGCCTACGTCGGCATCGCCCCCAACCGCTGGGACTGGCAGCTGGGCGTCGTGCTCATCGCGATCCTCACGATGGTCGTCGGCGCCGTGCTGTCGGTCACCCAGACCGACGTCAAGCGCCTGCTCGCGTACTCCTCCATCGCGCACGCCGGGTTCATCCTCGTCGGGGTGCTCGCGTTCTCGCAGGCCGCCATCGGCGGGGTGATGTTCTACCTCGTCGCCTACGGCGCGATGACCATCGCCGCCTTCGCGATCGTCGCGATGGTGCGCCAGGACGGCTCCGAGGCCTCGCACCTCTCGCAGTGGGCCGGCCTCGGCCGACGTCACCCCGTGGTGGCCGGGACCTTCTCGTTCCTGCTCCTCGCCTTCGCCGGCATCCCGCTGACCTCGGGGTTCACCGCGAAGTACGCGGCCTTCGCCCCCGCCGTGGCATCGGGCACCTCGGGCACCGTCATGGTCGTCGTCGGTGTCCTGGCCTCGGCGATCACCGCGTTCGTCTACGTCCGGCTCATCGTGCTCATGTACTTCACCGAGCCGGTCGACGGCGTCGTCGCCCTCACCCCGTCGGTGCCGTCGACGATCGCCATCACCGTGGGTGTGCTCGCCACCGTGGTCGCCGGCATCGTCCCGGCGTACCTGCTCGACCTCGCGAGCTCGGCCTCGCACTTCCTGTTGTGAGCGCGGCGGCCACCACCGGGTCGCGCGGGACGCCGTCGGTGCTCGCCCTCCCCGGGGCGAGCGAGGAGCTGAGGGAGCGTCTCGGCGCGGGGCTGGCGGCCGTCAACGAGCTCATCGAGGTGCGGCTCGACCACGACGACGACTTCATCGCCGGGGCCAGCGCACACCTCGTGGCGGCGGGGGGCAAGCGGTTCCGGCCGCTGCTCACCCTGCTCGTGGCCGAGCTGGGTGCAGGTGCCGACGAGCGGGTGGTCGCGGCGGCGGCCGGGGTGGAGCTGACCCACCTGGCCTCGCTCTACCACGACGACGTCATGGACGAGGCGGACGTGCGCCGGGGGGCCCCGAGCGCCAACGCGCTGTACGACAACTCCACCGCCATCCTCGTCGGGGACCTGCTGTTCGGCACGGCGTCCGACATCGTCGCCGACCTCGGGCCCGACGCGGTGAAGATCCAGGCGCAGACCTTCGTGCGGCTGTGCGCGGGCCAGATCCGCGACGACCGGCCGTGCCCGCCGGGACAGGACCCGGTCCAGTACTACCTGGAGGTCCTCGCGGACAAGACCGGGGTGCTGATCGCCACCGCGGCGCGCTACGGAGCGATGTTCTCCGGGTGCCCGCCCGAGGTCGTCGAGACGATGCGCGAGTTCGGCGAGCGACTGGGCGTCGCCTTCCAGCTCGCCGACGACCTCATCGACATCGCCTCCGACGCCGACGAGACCGGCAAGACCCCGGGGACGGACCTGCGCGAGGGGAAGCGGACCCTGCCGGTGCTCCATGCCCTGGCGTCCACGGACCCGGCGGACACCCGGCTCCAGGAGCTGCTCACCGGCGACCTCTCCGACGACGAGCGGCTCGCCGAGGCGCTCCGGCTGCTCCGGGACCACCCGGCGATGGAAGGGGCGCGCGCCCACACGGAGGCGGTGGCCCGGCAGGCCCAGCAGGTGCTCGCGCCGCTCCCGCCGAGCGATGCCCGGGACGCGCTGTACGCGCTCGCCACCGGGGTCGTCACCCGCGCCGGCTGACCCCAGGATTCCCGCCGGGTGCCAGGAGCCTCGACGTAGCCTCGGAACCTTTCCGGTGCGACCCACGGGTTTGCGGTGTCATGACCCGTCGGGGAGGCGGCCGTCGGCGCGTGGGCTCCTCGCACTACAGTCGCGGACGTGGTGTCGGTTCCTGACGAGGTGGTCGCGCGCTGGGACGCTGCGACGCCGGGAGTTGCCGCGCCGTTCGTCCTGCTGGACAGGGACGCCCTCGACGCCAATGCCGACGACCTCGTCCGCCGGGCGGGTGGCCGGCCCGTGCGGGTGGCCTCGAAGTCGGTGCGCTGCCGCTGGGTGCTCGAGCGGGTGCTCGGACGGCCGGGCTTTCGCGGGGTGATGGCGTACTCGCTGCCGGAGGCGGTGTGGCTGGTCCGCTCGGGGGTGCGTGACGTCTTCGTCGCCTACCCGTCGGTCGACGAGGAGGCGCTGCGCGAGGTCGCCGGCGACGACCTGCTCCGCCGGGAGGTGACGGTGACCGTCGACTCCGCCGAGCACGTCGCGTTCCTGCGGTCGGTGCTGGGTCGGGCCGACAGCGGGCTGGCAGTGGCGGTCGACGTCGACGCGTCGCTGCGCGTCGGGCGCCTCCACCTCGGTGTCCGCCGCTCACCGACGCGCACGCCCGAGGAGGCGCTGGCGGTGGTCGGCGCCGCCCAGCGGGCTGGGCTCGAGGTGCGCGGGCTGATGTTCTACGACGCCCAGGTGGCAGGGCTGCCGGACAGCGGCCCGCACCTGCGGCTGCTCAAGCGTCGTTCGGTGGCCGAGCTCGTGGAGCGTCGTGCCGCGATCGTGGCTGCCGTCCGTGGGGTGGCCGATCTCGCCTTCGTCAACGCAGGCGGCACCGGAAGCCTGCACCGTTTCGGTGACGACCATGCCGTGACCGAGCTCGCCGCCGGGTCAGGTCTGTATGCCCCGACCCTCTTCGACCGCTACGACGACTTCGCCCCCCGGCCGGCGATGGCGTTTGCCGTGGCGGTCGTCCGGCGGCCTGTCCGCGGGGTGGTCACCGCGTTCGGTGGTGGTCACGTCGCGAGCGGCGAGCCGGGGTGGTCGCGCGTGCCCGCCCCCGTCCGGTCGGGGTGGTCGCTGCTGCGCTCCGAGGCCGCCGGAGAGGTGCAGACGCCCGTGCGCGGCGATGGCGTCGACGCCCTGCGGCTCGGGGACCGGGTGTGGATGCGGGGGGCCAAGGCCGGTGAGCTGCTTGAACACTTCGACACGGTGCACGTAATCGCGGGCGAGACCGCCGTGGCCGCGGTGCCCACCTACCGCGGCGAGGGACGGTGCTTCGGATGAGCGCGGGATGGTCGAACTGGGCCGGCAACGTCACCGCGCGGCCGTCGGCGGTGTCGCAGGTGTCGACGGTGGACGGCGTGCGTGCGGCGGTACGGGCTGCGGCGGGACGTGGCGCGACGGTGCGGGTGGCCGGCGCCGGGCACTCCTTCACCCCGCTCGTCGCCACCGACGGACTGCTCCTCCGGCTCGACGGGCTGAGCGGTGTCGTCTCGGTCGACCGGTCCAGGGGGCGGGCGCGCGTCCTCGCCGGCACGCCCCTGCACGAGCTCAGTCCCGCGCTGCAGGCGCACGGCCTCGCGCTGCCCAACCTCGGCGACATCGACCGGCAGACGATCAGCGGGGCGGTGGCGACGGGGACTCACGGCACCGGCACCCGGCTGCGGGGCATCGCCGACGCCGTCCGGGGCATCACCCTCGTGCTAGCCGACGGGAGCCTGCTGGAGTGCTCCGAGGATCACGAGCCGGAGGTGTTCCAGGCGGCACGGGTGGGCCTCGGCGCCCTCGGGGTGGTCGTCGAGCTCGAGCTGCAGTGCGTGCCCGCCTTCCTCCTGCGCGCCCGGGAGTCGGGCGAGTCCTTCTCGGCGCTGCTCGAGACCATCCAGGAGGAGGCCGACACCCACGACCACCTCGACCTCCACTGGTTCCCGCACACCGACCGGGTGCTCGTGAAGCGCAACGACCGGGTCGCGCCGGGGGTGGACAAGCGGCCGCTGCCCGGATGGCGGCGGCGCCTCGACGACGACCTCCTCTCCAACCGCGTGTTCGAGGTGGTCAACCGCGCGCTCGCCGTGGCACCGGGGGCCGTCCCGCGCGCCAACCGGCTGACCGCGCGGGCGCTGGGCGGCCGCGAGTACGTCGACGACTCCTGGCGGGTCTTCTGCGCCACCCGCGACGTGCGCTTCGTCGAGAGCGAGTACGCGGTCCCGCGGGACGCGGTCGGCGACGTCCTGCGCGAGGTGCGGGCCTGGGTCGACCGCCACCGCGAGCCGCTGCCCTTCCCCGTGGAGGTGCGCTTCGTCGGCGCCGACGACATCTGGCTCTCCACCGCGTACGAGCGCGACAACGCCTACGTCGCCGTGCACCAGTACCACCGGATGGACCACCGCGCCTACTTCGCGGCCTTCGAGGCCATGGTGGCCGAGCACGCGGGCCGGCCGCACTGGGGGAAGATGCACACCCTCGGAGCCGACCGGCTCCGTGAGCTCTACCCGCGCTTCGAGGACTTCCGGGCCGTGCGTGACCGCCTCGACCCGGGGCGCCGGTTCACCAACGACCACCTGCGCCACGTCCTCGGCGACTGAGGGAGCCGGACCGGTCTCCCGCGGCCCATCTCGGTGCCCGGCTACCGCCGCGCCGCGAGGAGTCGACCGACCCGGGTGGCGGACCTCATCCCAGGCCGCGGTGGGCGGCCCAGAGCTCGCCGGCCCGGGTCGCCGCCGCCTCGACGAGGGCCGATACCGCCCGGTCGGCGGGTACCCGGAACGAGGTGTAGGCCCCTCTGCCCCCGGCGGTGGGACGGCCGTAGGCCTTCACGGCGAGGTGCCCGTCGGGCAGCATCCGGACGTTGAGGGTGGTCAGCCGGAACTCCTCGCCGCGCCGCGAGTCGGTCCACTGGAGGTCCTCCGGCACCGACACGTTGATGGCCAGTGCGCTCACGTCGACGTCGTCCATCGCCCCATCGTGCCCCGCCCGGGTCAGGGGCAGGGCTCGGCGGCCTCGGCACGGTCGCTGACGAGCTGGGCGGCGGCGGCGCGACGGTCGGCCCGGGCACCACGCGCGGCGCGCAGGGAGTCCCACGTGAGGACGGCGAGGGCGACCCAGACGATGCCGAAACCGATCCAGAGCCGGCCCGAGACGTGCTCGCCGAGCACGAGCACGCCGACCAGCAGCTGGAGCATCGGGGTGATGAACTGGATGAGGCCCACCGTCACCAGCGGGATCCGCCGCGCCGCCGCGGCGAAGAAGAGCAGGGGGACGGCGGTGACCACGCCGGCCATGACGAGAAGCGTGGTGTGCCAGGCACCGTGCCCGGTGAACGTCGTGTCCCCCCGGCTGCCGAGCACCACGAGCACCAACACCGCCACGGGGGCGAGGAGGGCCGTCTCGGACGCCAACGAGTGCATGGCCTCGAGGCTGGCGCCCACCCGCTTCTTGGTCAGCCCGTACAACCCGAAGGAGAAGGCCAGGGCCAGCGGGATCCAGGGCACCACCCCACCCGCCACGGTGAGGTAGACGGCGGCCGTGAAGCCGATGCCGACCGCCACCCACTGGCCGGGGCGCAGCCGCTCACGCAGCACCACGACCCCGAGGGCGACGGTGACGATGGGGTTGAGGAAGTACCCGAGCGCCGCCTCGTAGGTGCGGCCGGTGAGCACGGCGAGCACGTAGATGGTCCAGTTGGTCGCGATGAGCAGACCGGCCACGGCGACGCCGGCGACGAGCCGGGGGCGGGCGAGGAAGGGCCGCACCCAGCGCAGGTCGCGGCGCACGAGGAGCACGAGCGCGCAGACGGCGAGAGTCCACAGGATGCGGTGGGCCAGCACCTCGAACGCCCCGGACGGTGCGAGAGCGGCGAAGTAGAGGGGGAACAGGCCCCAGATGCCGTAGGCGAGGAAGCCGTAGACGGTGCCGCGCCGGAGCTCGGTGCTGTCGTCGGTCGGTGCTGGTGCGCGCGGTGCGCCCGTCACCCCACGGTCCACGTGTCACGGCCCCGCAGCAGCTCGGCGAGGTCGTCGTCGGTGGCGGGGCCTCCGGCGGCGTCGACGGCCCCCGAGACCTGGGCCCGCACGACGTCGTCGTAGGTGGGCCGGGTGATGTTGCGGAAGACCCCCATCGGGACGTGCGTCATCTCGGGGGTGTCGAGCCGGGAGAGCTGGAAGGCCTGTGAGGGGTCCTCGAGCGACGGGTCGTGCACGACGACGGCGCCGGACTCGCCGGAGGCAGCCTCGTCCTCGGCGATGAACTTCATGACACCGGACCCCTTGCGCACGAGGACCTTCCGGTCTCCCTCGGGTCCGACCGTGATCGCCTCCCCGGTGCGCAGCCGCACGATGCGGGCCTCCTGCTGCGAGCGGTCCTTGAGCACCTCGAAGGCGCCGTCGTTGAAGATCGGGCAGTTCTGGTAGATCTCGACGAGCGCGGCGCCCCGGTGCTCGGCGGCGGCCCGCAGCACCTCCTTGAGCTCGGTGCGGTCGGACTCCATGACCCGCGCGACGAAGCTGGCCTCGGCGCCGAGGGCCAGCGACACCGGGTTGAACGGGGTGTCGACCGACCCGAGCGGGGTGGACTTCGTGACCGATCCCGGCTGCGAGGTGGGGGAGTACTGGCCCTTGGTGAGCCCGTAGATCTGGTTGTTGAAGAGCAGGATCGTCAGGTTGACGTTCCGGCGCAGCGCGTGGATCAGGTGGTTGCCGCCGATGGAGAGGGCATCGCCGTCACCCGTGACGACCCACACCGACAGGTCGGGTCGCGAGGTCGCCAGTCCGGTGGCGATGGCCGGCGCGCGTCCGTGGATCGAGTGCAGCCCGTAGGTGTCGAGGTAGTAGGGGAAGCGCGAGGAGCAGCCGATGCCCGAGACGAAGACGATGTTCTCGCGGCGCAGGCCGAGCTCGGGCAGGAACGACTGGACCGCAGCGAGGATGACGTAGTCGCCACAACCGGGGCACCACCGCACCTCCTGGTCGGAGGTGAAGTCCTTCTTCGACTGGGCGGCGTCGTCGGGCGCCAGGTGCGGCACGTGCTCCAGGCCGCCGCCCGGCATCCCGAGGTGGACGACCTCCCGGGGGTGGTCGACGGCGGTCACGAGAGCTCCTCGAGGGTGTGGGAGATGACGTCGGCGAGCTCGACGGTGGTGAACGGCAGCCCGCGCACCGCGGTGTGCGAGCGGATGTCCACGAGGAACTCGGCCCGCAGCAGCAGCGCCAGCTGGCCGAGGTTCATCTCGGGGACGACCACTCGCTCGTAACGGCGCAGGACGTCGCCGAGGTTCGCCGGGAAGGGGTTCAGGTGGCGCAGGTGGGCGCGGGCGACGTCGCGGCCGGCGTTGCGCACGACCCGGGTGGCGGCGGCCACCGGGCCGTAGGTGGAGCCCCAGCCGAGGACGAGCACCCGGGCGGTGCCGCTCGGGTCGTCGACCTCGAGGTCGGGGACCTCGATGCCGGCGATCTTCGCCTGGCGCAGGCGCACCATCCGGTCGTGGTTGTCGGGGTCGTACGAGATGGTGCCGGTGACGTCGGCCTTCTCGATACCGCCGATGCGGTGCTCGAGCCCGGGGGTGCCGGGTACCGCCCACGGCCGTGCCAATGTCTCCGGGTCGCGCAGGTAGGGGTGGAAGACCGGCTCACCGGCGTCGTCGGTGTCGTTCGGGTCGGTGGCGAGGTCGACGTGCAGGTCGGGAAGGTCCGCGACCAACGGCACCGCCCACGGCTCGGAGCCGTTCGCCAGGTACCCATCGGAGAGGAGCATCACCGGCGTGCGGTACCGGGTGGCGATGCGCACCGCGTCCATCGCGGCCGCGAAGCAGTCGGCCGGTGTGCACGGCGCGATCACCGGCACCGGCGACTCACCGTTGCGCCCGAACATCGCCTGGAGCAGGTCGGCCTGTTCGGTCTTGGTCGGCAGGCCGGTGGAGGGACCGCCGCGCTGGATGTCGACGACGACGAGCGGTAGCTCGAGCGAGACGGCCAGCCCGACGGTCTCGGACTTCAGCGCCAGGCCCGGACCGGAGGTCGTGGTGACCCCGACGGCGCCGCCGTAGGAGGCCCCCAGGGCGATACCGATGCCGGCGATCTCGTCCTCGGCCTGGATGGTGGTGACGCCGTGCCGCTTGAGCGCGGCGAGGGCGTGCAGGACGTCGGAGGCCGGGGTGATCGGGTACGAGCCCAGCACGAGCGGCCGGCCGGCGCGGTGCGCGGCTGCGGCGAGGCCGAGTGCCAGCGCGGTGTTGCCGGTGACGTTGCGGTACGTGCCCGGCGGCATGGCGGCGGGGGCGACGACGTACGAGGACGCGAACTCCTCGGTGGTCTCTCCGTAGTTCCAACCCGCGCGCAGGGCGGTGAGGTTGGCCTCGAGGATCTCGGGACGGGCGCCGAACTTCTTCTGGAGGAAGGCCTCGGTGCCGGTCGTGGGGCGGGTGTACATCCACGAGAGGAGGCCGAGGGCGAACATGTTCTTCGCCCGCTCCTTCTCCTTGCGGCTCAGCCCCTCGAACGAGGAGAGGGCCTCGACCGTGATGGAGGTCAGCGCCACCCGGTGGACCTGCCAGGAGTCGAGGCTGCCGTCCTCGAGGGGGTTCGCCGCGTAGCCCACCTTGGCCAGGTTCCGGGTGGTGAACATGTCGGCGTCGACGATGATGCTCGCGCCGCGGGGGACGTCGGCGAGGTTGGCCCGGAGGGCGGCCGGGTTCATAGCGACCAGCACGTCGGGGGCGTCGCCCGGGGTGAGCACGTCGTGGTCGGCGAAGTGGAGCTGGAAGCTGGAGACGCCCGGGAGGGTGCCCTGCGGGGCGCGGATCTCGGCCGGGAAGTTCGGCAGCGTCGACAGGTCGTTGCCCATGGCCGCGGTGTCGGACGTGAAGCGGTCGCCGGTCAGCTGCATCCCGTCGCCGGAGTCGCCGGCAAAGCGGATGACGACCCGGTCGAGGGTCTGGACGGTGCTGGTCACGGGGGGTCCAATGGCGGTCGGCTGGCTGTCATCGCGTTCGCGGGATGCCGCGGACGCAGCGCTGACCATCGTACGTCCGTGCGGTGGACGTTGTGGTCGGCTTCCCATCCTGCGTCAAGCGCACCCGCGCCAGTGTCACGACGGGGTCACGACACCGGAATCCCCGGCATCCCCCCGGAAGGGTTCCGAGGCGACCCCGGGGTTCGCCGCATCAGGCGGGAAAGCCGAGGTCGGTGAGGGCGCCGGCGAGGTCCGCGCGGACCTCGGCCACGGTGACCGGCCGGGCGAGGACGGGCTCGCCGGAGCCGAGCGCAGCCGTGGCCAGCCAGGTGCCGCCGGGTCCGCTGAACACCCCGCGGAGCTCGGGCGCCTCGTCGCCGGCGGAGCGCACGACGACGTCGGCCCGCAACAGGGCCTCGCCGAGGGCGTCGAGCAGCTCGGGCGGGGGCTCGGGCGGGTGGGGTCGATGGCTGCCGGCTCGCCGCTGCCGTCGGTGGCCTCGGGGTGGAGGGCCCAGCCCGCGAGGGTGTCCACCAGCCCGTCGGCGGCTGCCACGAGGA
Source organism: uncultured Actinomycetota bacterium (assembly GCA_963730165.1). Taxonomy (GTDB): domain Bacteria; phylum Actinomycetota; class Actinomycetes; order Actinomycetales; family Dermatophilaceae; genus DASSQJ01. The sequence continues at coordinate 753,194 of CAVSQS010000002.1, read as the reverse complement.
AGGTGTGCAGGCCGGTGGCCGTCACGTGCTCCTCGAGGACGACATCCTCGACTGCGTACGCGTAGCGGTACTCCTCGCCGAGCGCCGTGGCCCGGGATACGGCCACCACGTGCCGGGCGCCGGCGCGCAGGGCGAGGACGTGGCGCAGCGACTCGGGCATCCGCACGGGCAGCTCGAGCAGCGCGCCGTCGCCGGCACGCGCCACGGCCTCGGCCTCCTCCTCGGGGGTGGGGGCCTCGATGACGCCGCGCGCGACGAGGGAGCGGTAGGCCGTGCGCACCGCGATGTCGCGGTGCTCCTCGGGCATGGCGCCGAGGACCGGGAACACCGACAGCCCGTCGGTGGTCGCCAGCGCCGCCAGCTCCTCGTCGGTGAGGGCACCGATGGTCAGCGTCTCGTGGTGGTCGGTGGTCATCGCCGTCCCGGGTCGGGCGGGGTCCGGTGCCCCGCGGTGGTGGTCAGAAGATGCTGAGCCCGCCGCCGAGGGCCTTGAGGCCGCCGGCGACCCCGCCCACGACGTCGCCGACCGCGTCCCCGGCGTCGGAGAGGCGGTCACCGGCCCAGTCGGCGGCGGCTCCGGCCGCGTCGGCGACGTCCCCCGCACGGTCCCCGACCCACGAGGCAGCGGTGCCGACGGCACCGGTGATGTCGTCCCAGTGGTCGTACACGAAGTTGCCGGCGGTCCAGGCGGCGTAGCCGACGACCGCCGCTCCGGCTATGCCGAGACCGACCGGTCCGAGCGCGATCAGCCCGGCGCTGGACGCGAGCAGGACGCCGGCGCCCGCGGCTCCGGCCACGCCGGCGACGCGGGTGGCGTTCCCCCGGCCGCCGTCGTAGCCGCCACCGGTCCAGGCATCGACCAGCCCGGTGGCGACGGTCAGCGGCAGGAACGCGCGGCCCGCCAGGCTCTTGGCGCCCGTGACCCACGCGGGCAGCCGCGCCATCCACGCCGGCGTGGTGCCCAGGCGGAAGGCGCCGAGGGCGCCCTCCGCCCGCTCCATCGCCTGCACGGCGCGGGCCCAGGCCGCGGCGTCGCCGGTGCCGGAGACGAGCCACCGCAGCGCAGGACCGGCCTCGAGCGCGGCCCGGCCGCTGCTGGCGAGGAACTGCCCGAGGGCGCGGGCCTTGCTCACCGCCTTCCACGAGGTCATCAGGGCCCTGGCCGTGATGACGGCGCCCCCGAGGAACCCGAGGGAGCCGAGGATGTCGTCCGTGCCCTCCCCGGCCTCGTGGCGCCGGCGGATCTCCTCGACCGTCCCGGCGAGGCTGCGGGGCACCTCGACGCCGTCGAGCGCGGACCCGAGGGTGCGGTCTGCGGCGGCGGCGTCGTCGACGCCCCGGGCGACGTCCTCGGCGATCCGCTGGGCCTCGGCCGCCACGGCGCGGACGCGGGCGTCACGCTCGTCGGTCGCCCGGGAGAGGTCGTCGGGCGAGGTCATCACCGCAGGCACGGGCGGGCCGACGACCGAGCCGTCGGCACCCACCGTGTAGCCCCGGGCGGTGGCGTCCGAGCAGGTGGCCGTCAGCCCCGACCGCGCCGCCTCGAGCTCCGCGGCCCCCCGGGACAGGGCCTCCGCCGCGGCGTCGAGGGCGGAGACGAGCCGGCCGCCCGTGCTGCGCTCGCGGGCCAGCCGCGAGAGCGCGGCGTCGGCGGCCACGCCGTTCCAGCCGGAGCCGAGCCTGTCGGCCGCGGTGTCGAGGTCGCGCAGGCGGGTGGTCATGGCGTCGGCGGCCTCGGAGAGCGACGTGGCGGCCGCGCCCACCTGCTGCGGTTGCCAGGCCAGCACGTCGGCGAGGGCGGTCACGGCTCCGACCCCATCGCCGAGCGGAGCCGGTCGGACCCCCGGTCGTCGCTGGCGGCGTAGTCGGCGGCACTGGCCGTCACCCCGTCGGCGTGGTCGGCGAGGTGGCCCGCCCAGACCGCCGCGGCGGCGGACAGGCGGAAGGCGCAGTCCGCCGCCCGCGGGGCGGTGTACGAGCCGGGCAGCGCGGTGACCACGCTCGCGAGCGGTCCGGCGGCGTCGGCGTCGGCGGTGGCCTCCGCGGCCGCGTCGACCAACGACGCGGCCGAGCGCATGACGGACAGGTCCGCCTCCAGGTACTCCCCCATGCGGGAACGCTAGCAGCGACCGGTGCCCCCTGAGAGGGAGTCGGAGCGCACCGGATCGCCTGAGCGGATCGGGACCGGCTCAGGCCCGGGTGACCCGGGTGGCGAGCGGCGAGTCGTCGACCGCTCCGCCGCGCTCGACGTGGTTCGCCTGGGCGCGGAGCGTGCTCGCCACCGCGCCGGCGCCGTCGGCACCCGACGGTTCGACGACGTCGGCGACGGCTCGCAGCACCCCGGCGTCCCGGCTGTGCCGGACGTACACCGAGGCCCAGGCGAGGGGTGCCCGCACCGCGCGCGACCCGTGCCGGGCGACGAGGTGGATGCCGCCGCCCGACCGCTCGAGGGCCACCGAGGCCCCCGGGTCGAGCGGTACTCGCGTGGGGGCGATGCCGAGCCGGTGCCGCACCAGCTCCGCGGGAGCACCGCCGGTGCCCGGCACGAGGTCGACGTCCTGGGTGAGGAACAGGTAGGCGAAGAGGAGGAAGGCGAGGCTGGCACCGACCACGACCACCGGCTGGAACCCCTGGGTGATCCAGGTGCCGACGGCCAGGACCGGCCAGACGATGAGGAGGGCGACGAGGACGGCCCAGCCCGCGGCGGATCGGTACGGGCGCAGCGGGATCGGCGCCACCGGTTGCTGCCCCACGCGGCGAGCCTAGCCGCCCGCTAGGCTCGCCGACATGGAGGGCTACCTCGTCGTCGCGGCCGTTGCGCTGGCCGGGGTGCTCCTAGTCGCCGCCGCGATGGCCGTTCGGCGTCTCGTGGCCCCACGGGCCGTCACCGAAGCGGGCCGCCGCACCTACGAGTCCGGCGTGGACCCCGTCGGCACCGGGTGGGCCCAGCACCAGGTGCGGTACGTGTCCTTCGCCTTCCTCTACGTCGTCATCGCGGTCGACGCCGTGTACCTCTTCCCGTGGGCCCTCGTGCTGCGCGACGCCGACCTGGGCGTCGCCTCGCTCGTCGAGGTCGGCATCTTCGCCGCCGTCGTGCTCCTCGGGCTCGCCCACGCCGCTCGTCGCGGCCTGCTCCGGTGGGACCTCACGTGAGCGTCGACCTGCCGACGCCCCGGGTCGGGCCGGTCGCCGAGCACGCCCCGAAGCCGTTGCGCGTGGTGCTCAACTGGGGGCGGCGCTACTCGCTCTGGGTGTTCAACTTCGGCCTCGCGTGCTGTGCGATCGAGTTCATCGCCACGTCGATGGGGCGTCACGACTTCATCCGGCTGGGCGTCATCCCCTTCGCCCCCGGGCCACGGCAGGCCGACCTGATGGTGGTGTCCGGGACGGTGACCGACAAGATGGCGCCGGCCATCCGCCGGCTCTACGACCAGATGCCGGAGCCGAAGTACGTCATCTCGTTCGGGGCCTGCTCGAACTCCGGCGGCCCGTACTGGGACTCGTACTCGGTGACCAAGGGCGTCGACCAGCTCATCCCCGTCGACGTCTACGTGCCCGGCTGCCCGCCGCGGCCCGAGGCGCTGCTCCAGGGGATCATCACGCTCCAGGAGAAGATCGCGGCCGAGAAGGTGTCGGGCGCCGGCATCGCGGCCCGGCAGCCGGGACGCTACGCAGGACACCGAACCGCCGCTGCCGGCGAAGTGACCCGCGCCCTCGTCGCCAAGCCGTGAGCGAGGAACGGCCGGGGCCCGCACACGACGCGGCGGTGTTCACCACCCCGGCGCTGCTGCTCCTCGCGGTGGTCGCGTTCGTCACCGAGCTGGCCCTGTTCGGCGGGGTCGGCGCGATCGCGTTCGCCGCGGTCGGGGGTGGCGCCGGGGCCTGGTTCGCGGCCGCGGCCGCCACGGCGCTGGTCGTCGTCCTCTGGGGGCTGTTCATGGCGCCACGCGGGCGCCGCCGGCTCGGTCCGGTGCCGAGGACGGTGCTCGCGCTCCTGCTGTGCACGGGTGCGGCCATCGGCCTCGTCCTCGCGGGGTGGACCTGGTGGGGGTGGTTCGTGGGGGTGGTTCGTGGGGGTGGCCGGCCTCGCCGTCGTGGCGGCGCAGACAGTGCTGCACGAAGGGGCTCGGTCGGCCCCCTGAGGCGCCGGCCCGTGGCTCAGCCGGCCGGGCGACGTCGCACGGCCCGCCACGCCAGCACGACGACGAGCAGCCCGAGCAGGCCGCTCGACCCGGCGTAGGCGACGAGCCGGGCGTCGCCGTCGTCCGGGGCGCCCGACATGGCAGGCATGGCGTCGGCCCGCGACGACGGAGTGACGGGGCGACCCGCCGACCCCTCAGCCGGGATGACCGCGGTGAGCGCCAGCCGCGGGTTGACGACCCCGTGCCCGACCGCGAGGTCACGGCCGCCGGGGGCCGACGGCCGGCTCGCGGTGGCCGTGACCCTGTCGACAACCTGCTCGGCGGTGAGCTGGGGGAAGCGGGCGCGAACGAGCGCGACCAGGCCGCTGACGATCGAGGCGGCGAAGCTCGTGCCGTTGATCGGGCTGCGGCCCCGCGTCGTCGTGATGCCTCCGACCTCGCCGCCCCGCCCCGGCTGGGGGTCGAGCGACACGAGTGCCTCGCCCGGTGCGGCGAGGTCGACCCACTCCCCGGCGAGCGAGAAGTCGGACGGGGTGCCGTCGGCGGCCACCGACCCCACGGTGAGGACACCGTCGATGTCGGCGGGGGTGGCGACGGTGCGCGTCGGGTCGGCCGGGGTGTTCTGCTCGGCGCACTCGTCGCCGAGGTTGCCGGCCGCTGCCACGACGACGACGTCGGAGGCGATGGCCGCCCGCACCGCCGCCTCGAGGTCCGGGCTGCTGTCCGCGATGTCGCTGCTGCAGTGCACGCTCGAGATGTTGACGACGTCGCTGCCCAGCCGGACGGCCCGCCGGACGGCCGCCGCGAGGCTCGCCTCGTCGCCCACCGGCTCGCGGCCGTCGGCCGTCGCGCGCAGGTAGGCCTGCGTGGTCTGCCGGATGCTGACCCGGCGAGCACGATCCCGGCCAGCACCGCCCCGACGACGAGGGCGACCCAGGCCCGGGGGCCGTCCTGTGCTGGGGGGACGGAGGAGCCCGTGGCGACCGCGCTGACCACCCGGCGCACCCCGAAGCGGTACGCCTGCACCTGCTGCTTGGTGCTCCGCTGGCCGGCCACGCGCTGGTGCCCCCCGGGTGATCGTCCTCCGCACCGCCCACCGCGGGCGGCGCGCGCCATCCTAACGACCCGGCATCTCCCTCACTCCCTAGACTGCCGGTGCCCGAGGACCAGCCAGGGGGACACCAGGTGAGCACCGACCAGGCGCCGGCGACGCGCGCGGAGCGGCGGGCGCTGGCCGATGCCGCGGCGCCGCCGGAGACCCGGGTCCGGCGGGTGGCGCTGCGGGGACGTCCGTCGCGCCGGATGCTCGGACCGGTACCGCTCGCCGTCGTCGTCGGCCTCGAGCTCGCGGCGGTCGGGGTCGTGCTGCTGCTCGCCACCACCTCCTCCGCCGCACGGGTGCTGGCGGGTGCCCTCGTCGTGGGCGGCCTGCTCTGGGCGATCCCGCTACGGGGGGTTCCGCTCGGGGTGGTCATGGCCCGCCGCGCGGGGTTCGCCGCCCGGGCGCGGGCGGCCGATGTCGAACCCGGCACGGTGCGTCCGGCCCGGACCGCCACCGGTGCGCCGCTCGGCGTCCTCGACCGGCCACCGCTCGCGTCCGCCGCCCTCGTCGTCCGTCCCCGCCGCCAGGGCCTGGTCCGGGTCGGGACGGTGCCGCGGCTGCCGCTGGGCACGGTCGCCGAGCGGCTGGCGGCCGCGGACGTGCCGCACGACTCCGTGACACTCGTCCACGACCTGTCGCGCCGCGTCGACCCCGTCCTCGTCGTCCGGGTCGACCCCCTGCGCGCACGCGACGCCGTCGCGGTGCGCGGTGGCGGCGTCGCGGGGGTGGATGCCGTCCTCGCCGCGCTGGTCTCCGTGGTCTCGTCCGCCGTGCGTTTCGCGGGGCTCGAGGCCCACCCGCTCGACCCGGAGGAGCTGGGCCGGGCGGTCGCGGCCGAGGTCGGCGACGCCGACGCCCGGTGGAGTGAGCGCTGGACCGAGGTCATCACCGGGTCAGCGGTGCACCGGGTCCTCCGGGCGACCCGCCTCGGGCCCGGGTTCGACGTCGACCGGATGGGCGTCCGCCCGCCCGGTGCGGCACGGCTCGTCGTGCGCGTGCGGGCCGAGTCGCCGGGCCGCGTCCATGTGCGCGTGCTCGTCGCGGTCACCGACCGGGGTGCCGGCGGGCTCTCCCGCGCCACCCGCGAGCTGACCCGGGCCGCGTCACCGCTGCGGCTGCACGCCCTCGGGGGGCGGCACCGTGAGGCCCTGGCCGAGGCGGGGGGGGGGCTCGGTGGCGACGGGCCACTGGAGCCGCTGGGTGGCGGGTGGGTGTCGATCCCACCGACCGCGCTCGAGGTGGTGTCCCCCACCGGTGCGCAGGGACCGGGGCTCGGCGTCCTCCTCGACGGCTCGCCCGTGCGCCTGGCGCCCGAGGGTGGCGGACGGCTCGTGGTCCTCGGCGACGGTCGCCTGACGACGTCGGTCGTGGTCGCTCTCGTGGCGTCGGGCGTGGCGGTCACGGTGGTGGCCGACCGGGCCGCCCCGTGGGGGGCGCTGGCGCGCGACCTCCCCGAGGGCGCTCTCGAGGTGGTCTCGCCGGACGACCCGGTGGCGGCGCGCGATGGTGTCGTGGTCCTCGACGGCGCCCGGGCGGTGACCGGTCCGAACGGGCGCACGCGGTCGCGGGGCCGGGCGTTCGTCGTCGCCGCACCGGACTCCGCGGCGCTGCCGGCCGTTCTGCTGCGTGGGGCCGACGCCGTGGTCGTCGGCCGCGGTGCCGGGCTCGGTGCGGACCTTCCCGGGGGCGTGTCAGCCGAGGTCGTCCGGGCCGGCTTGGTCGGGTCCGAGGTTGTGCTCGTCGACGGCGGCGGGGTCCGCCCACTGCGCCTCGGCGTCCCTGACTGAGCCCGCGGCGCGCCGTCGGGGGGCCCGCTAGGGTCGCCCGATGAGGATCGAGGAGCTCGACTGGGCCACCACGCCCTGGGGGCTGGTGAGCCTCCGCCGGCGGTGGGACGGCGTCACCGGGCGCGACGTGTACGAGGTCAAGCTCGACGACGACTTCCTCATGTCGAGCCAGTTCACGGTCGGTGAGCGCGAGCTGGCGAGGATGGGGCTGGCCGCGGTGGCCGGCGACTCGCTCCGGGTGCTCGTGGGGGGCCTCGGGCTCGGCTACACCGCGGCCACGGCGCTCGAGGACGACAGGGTCGTGGAGCTCACCGTGGTCGAAGCGCTGGAGCAGGTCATCTCGTGGCACCGGCGCGACCTCCTGCCCGACACGAAGGGTCTGGCCGCCGACCCTCGCGTGCGCCTCGTGCACGACGACTTCTTCGACCTGGTCCGCACCGGCCGGGCGGACCGGGGCGTGGACGCGGTGCTGCTCGACATCGACCACGCGCCCGACTGGCTGCTGCGCGACGACCACGGCGACCTGTACACGGCGGAGGGCTTCGGGCGGCTCGCGACGATGCTGACGCCAGGCGGCGCCTTCGCGCTGTGGTCGGACGAGCCGCCCGAGCCGGAGGTCGTGCGGCGGCTCGGCGAGGCGTTCGAGCACGCCGGTGCCCACGTCGTCGCGTTTCCCAACCCGCTCACCGGCGGCGAGTCGGCCAACACGGTGTACCTCGCCGTCCGGCCGCGCCGCTGACGTCCGTCGCCGTCGACCCGCGCACGGCGACCGGTGCCCGGCCACGGTCGTGGCTCGATCCCGTGACGAGGTCGTGGCCAGCAGCCGGGCAGTCACCGAGGGCGCTGAACCTGCTCCAGGTAGGTGATCACGGCCTTGACCCGCCGGTGGTCCTCGGGGCTCGGCTCCGGACCGAGCTTGGTGATGATGCGGCTCGTGCAGGCCTCCACCGTCTTGTCGCTGATGAACAGCTGCCGTCCTATCGCGCTGTTGGACCGCCCCTCCGCCATGCCGGCGAGCACCTCCAGCTCCCGCTCCGTGAGGGCGGAGAGGTCGGCCGAGGCCTGGGACCGACGCAGCAGCCGCTCGATCACCACCGGGTCGATGGCGGAGCCACCCGCTGCCACGCGGGTGATGGCATCGACCAGCTCAGCCGGGTCGAGGATCCGGTCCTTGAGCAGGTAGCCGATCCGACGACGCTGGACTCCCAGTCGGGGGTGTTGTGGTTCTTGCCGAACCAGGCGGTGTTGTAGCCGTTCTCCTTGAGGATCCGGCCCACGGTCGCCGTCGACCGCGGGATCATGGTCGTGCAGCTCGGGTACCCGGGTGGCCCATTCGGCGAGGAACCCCGAGCCGCAGCTGTGGTGGTTGCGCCCGGTGAGCAGTGCTGCCCGCGACGGCCCGCAGATCGCGGTCGTGTGAAACGGTTGTACCGCAGCCCTTCCCCCGCGAGCCTGTCGAGGGCCGGAGTGGGTACTGGGCCGCCGAACGTGCTGACCTGACCGAACCCGACGTCATCGAGGACGATGAGGACCACGTTGGGTGCTCCATCGGTGCCGCGGGCAGCTGGGGCCAGGCCTCTTCCGACTCCTGGTAGGTCCGGCCGACCGTGCCGGTGAACGGCGGGTCGGCGATCGGCAGGCGGGAGCGGTCCAGGTCCGGTGCGGTGGCCATGAAAGACGATTGAGACCCGGACCACGGCGCGGGCTCCGCCGTGCGGTGAACGGTTCGCTGTGGTCAACGTCGCGCGCGCTCCGGCCCCCGGGGTGGCTACGGTGGGGCGCGTGGCATCGGCGGGCGGCGGGTCTCGGGAGCACGACCTCACCGAGCTCGTCGCCGTGCCCGCCGGTCGGTTCACATCCGGGTCCGACGCCTTCTACCCTGAGGAGGGGCCGGTTCGTGAGCTCGAGGTCGCCGGCTTCCGGATGGAACGCCACCCGGTCACGAACCGGCAGTTCGCCGCGTTCGTCGCCGACACCGGGCACGTCACCGTCGCCGAGCTGGCTCCGGACCCGGCCGACTTCCCCGGGGCCGACCCCGCCCTCCTCGTGCCCGGCGGACTCGTGTTCACCCCGACCCCCGGGCCCGTGCCACTCTCGGACTGGAGCCGGTGGTGGCGCTGGCAGCCCGGGGCGAGCTGGCGGAACCCCGGGGGTCCGGGGACCGACCTGGTCGGGCGGGACGCGCACCCCGTCGTCCTCGTCGCCTACGACGACGCCCGCTCCTACGCCGACTGGGCGGGTCGGGCGCTGCCCACCGAGGTCGAGCACGAGTACGCAGCCCGCGGCGGGGGCGGCCCGACCACGTACGCGTGGGGCGCTGAGGCACGGCCCGAGGGCCATCTCATGGCCAACACGTGGCAGGGGCGCTTTCCGTACCTGAACACGGGCGCCGACGGATGGACGGGCACCTCGCCCGTGGGGAGCTTCCCGGCCAACGGGTACGGACTCGTCGACCTCATCGGCAACGTGTGGGAGTGGACGAGCACCCTGTACCTCACGGGCGCCGACCGGGCGACCGCCGACGCACAGGCTCGCGACGGGACCACCGCGGACGTCGCCCCGGCCGCCGGCCAGCCGACGCACAGCTGCTGCGCGCCCCAGCGGACCGACGTCGTCTCCGATCCGGAGGCCGGTGACCTCGCGGCGTCCTCGCGGGCTCCCGGTGAGCGGCACCCCCGCCGGGTGCTCAAGGGTGGGTCGCACCTGTGCGCCCCGGAGTACTGCCTGCGCTACCGGCCGTCGGCGAGGTCGCCGCAGTCCGAGGACAGTGCGACGACGCACATCGGCTTCCGCTGCGTGGTCCGCGAGGGCTGAGGCCGGCACCGGTGCCGGTGACGACGCCTGTCGGCGTGACGAGGGTCGGGGTCGCGCTCAGGCGCTTGGGATTCCCCCGTGCGCGAATCCGCTCCGGTGTCCACGCGGAGGCCGAGGCGGTCGGGGACGGCCTGTTGGTGCACGCCGTGGTCCGCGACACGGTCAACCAGGACCTGTTGGTGCGCGACCCCGATCGGCGCCACGTCCACCGGTGCCGCGCGGTGCGCCAACTCGCGAGCCGCGCCCAGGACGGGCGTGTGGACCCGTGGCAGTACATCGCAGACCTGATGTACCTGATCGAGAACCCCGGTGTTGCGGGATGCCTGCTCCCCGACCACGCGCCCCAGCCACTGGGTCGAACCGGCCGGCCCGCGCGACCGGTCGGTCATCCTGGAGATCGCATCGCGGCACGAGACGCCCGCCGCTGCCGCGGCGCTCACCGACTGGTGGACGCATCATCCGCGGTCCTTCTCCGTGGCCAGGAACTCCGCGGGTCGGTCGCGGCCTTCGTCCAGATCATGGATCTGGACGACCTCGACCCGGCGCTGTTCACCCGCGACCCGGTGGCCGCCGGACGGACCAACCGCGAGATCGGTGAGCTGCTGTTCATCAGCGAGAAGACCGCGAGCCGACACCTGTCCAACGAATTCGACAAGCTCGGCATCCACACCCGGGCGGAGGCGGCACGGATCGCGGCGGAGAACGGCCTGACGACCGCCACGTACTAGCCCCGTCGTGACATGGCCGCACGACGTGCGCGGTGTGGCCACGGGCAATCGTGGGTGCAGGACCCACCTGCCTGCGCGGAGGGTGCGGAGCGGAGCCCTCCGGGTGCTGGGAGGCGGTAGGGGGCGCGGCCGGGATTCGCGCTGTTCGGCGTGGTGCTCAACCGGCGCTCGGCGCGGCCCGACCGACGGGTTCTCCGCGCCGTCCTGGTCTGTACGCCGGACACCCATTCACGAGAGGCTGACGCGATGCGGAAACTGACCTTCGGCATGAACCTGAGCCTGGACGGCTACATCGCCGCCCCCGGTGACGACCTCGGCTGGAGCGTGCCGAGCGACGAGCTGTTCCAGTGGTGGTCCGACCGGGTGGGGGCGACGGGGCTGGCGCTCTACGGGCGAAAGCTGTGGCAGACGATGAGCTCCCACTGGCCGACCGCCGACCAGCAACCGGGCGCCACACCGGCGCACATCGAGTTCGCCCGCCGCTGGCGGGACATGCCCAAGGTGGTGTTCTCCTCGACGGCCACGACGGTCGCCTGGAACGCTCGCCTGGTCACCGGCGACGCTGTCACCGAGATCACCCGGCTCAAGAGCGAGGATGGCGGTCCCATGGACCTCGGCGGCGCCACCCTCGCCGCGGCGGCCATGCGGGCCGGGCTGATCGACGAGTACGCGCTGGTCACCCACCCGGTGCTGGTGGGCGGTGGCACGCCGTTCTTCACGGCCCTGGACGCCTGGGTGAACCTGAGCCTGGTGGAGACCCGGACCTTTCCCGATGGCGTGGTCCTGACCAGGTACGAGACCAGGCGCTGAGTACCCGACCCCCGGATCGGCTCGGCCCGGGTCGGGCGCCGGGCAGCGGCTCGTGCCACCGCGCACCGATAACCTGACGTCGTGGGGAGCGCCGAGCTGGAGGAGCTGATCGTCGCGGACGCCGCCGCGCTGCGTGCGTGGTTGTCGGCCAACCACAACACGTCTCCCGGCGTCTGGCTGGCCCTGACCAGGAAGGGCGGCACCGTCACCACGCTGACCTGGCAGCAGGCCGTCGACGAGGCTCTGTGCTGCGGCTGGATCGACGGGCAGGCCCGCGCGCGGGATCAGGAGGCCTCCTGGATCCGGTTGACCCCGCGACGTCCCCGAAGTGTGTGGTCACGACGCAACGTCGCGCACGTGGCCCGGCTGGAAGCGCAGGGGCGCATGCGGCCCGCGGGCCGGGCCGCGGTTGACGCGGCGAAGGCGGACGGGCGGTGGGCCGCCGCCTACGCCCCGACCTCGGAAGCCGAGGTGCCGGCCGACCTTCTCGCCGCCATTGCCGCTGACCCGGCCGCCCAGGCCATGTTCGACGTCCTCACCAAGACCAACCGGTTCGCGCTCATCTACCGTGTGAATGCGGTCAAGCGAGCGCAGACCCGCGAGCGGAAGATCAGCGAGTACGTCGCCATGCTGGCCCGCCACGAGACGATCCACCCGCAGAAGGCCAAGCCTGAGAGCTCGCCGTGATCGTCATCGTTCCCCCTCTCCGTCCGGGGCACGGGAACCTTCACCGACCGACGCCTTCGGTTCCCGTCGCTCGGTGAAGGTTCCGGCGTCCGGAGGGAAAGTTCACGCCCGGGGTGTCCGCCCTGGACCCCACCGCACGTCGGCGCCCGCGCAGGATCCGCGGTCGGGGCGGCAGCGGGGCAGTTCTCGGTAGTGTGCGGCGCGTGGCGGACGAGACTCGGGTGGTCGAGCCCGGCGGCTGGCGGGGCGCCGTCGTCGCGGCGCGCGACGAGGGATTCGCCTTCCTCGACTGGCTGAGCGCCGTCGACCGCACCTACGACGAGGAGTCCCCGGGCTTCGACGTCGTCTGCCACCTCTACGACGTCTCTGTGCCCGGCGCGCTGCGCGGCCTGCTCCTCACCACCCGGTTGGCGGACGGCGAGCCGGTCGCGTCCCTCACCGACGTGTTCGCGGGTGCCGCCTGGCACGAACGCGAGACCTTCGAGATGTTCGGCATCGTCTTCGACGGGTTCGACGACGGCACCGGGCTCGGCCTGCGCCCTCTCCTCCTGCCCGAAGGCTTCGAGGGCACGCCCCTGCGAAAGTCCTTCCAGCTCGCCGCCCGGGCGTCCAAGCCGTGGCCCGGCGGCAAGGAGCCGGGGGAGGGCCACGACTCGGCGCGGGCCCCCGGGCGGCGTCGCGTGCAGGCGCCCGGGGTGCCACCGCCGGAGTGGGGGCCGCGATGACCGTGCTCGACCTCGTGCTCCGGGCCGCCGCGGTGCTGGCCGCGTTCCTCGTCCTGCCGCTGCTCGTCGGCCAGGTCGAGCACAAGGTGATGGCCCACATGCAGGGCCGACTGGGCCCGATGTACGCCGGCGGCTTCCACGGCTGGGCCCAGCTCGTCGCCGACGGCGTGAAGTTCGTCCAGAAGGAGGACATCACGCCGCGGGCCGCCGACCGGCGCGTGTTCCGCCTCGCACCGGCCGTGGCCCTCGTCCCGTACCTCGTCGCGCTGGCCCTGGTGCCGGTGCACCCCGGTTTCGCGGCCGTGGACGTGCCCGGTTCGGTGATCCTCTTCCTCGCGGTCACCTCGGTCGGCGCGCTGGGCACGCTCATGGCCGGGTGGTCGAGCGGCAACAAGTACTCCCTGCTCGGTGGCCTGCGTGCGGCCGCCCAGCTCGTGTCCTACGAGCTCCCGCTCGTCCTCGCCGTGGCGTCCGTGGCGCTCGCCGGTGGCTCGCTCTCGCTCGTCGTGCTCGCCGACCGGTGGACCCCGTGGTGGCTGCTCTGGCAGCTGCCGGGGGCGGTCGTCTTCCTCGTCGCGGCCGTGGCCGAGCTGCAGCGGCCGCCCTTCGACATGCCGATCGCCGACGCCGAGCTCGTCCTCGGGGCCTGGACGGAGTACTCCGGGCTGAGGTTCGCGTTCTTCCTCCTCGCCGAGTACGCCGGCATCGTCGTCGTCTCGCTGCTCTTCGCCGTCCTCTGGCTCGGCGGCTGGCACGGCCCCGCGCCCGAGGCGCTCGGCTGGCTGTGGACGGCGCTCAAGGCCCTCGTCGTCGCCGTCGGCGTCATCTGGGTCCGTGTCTCGTGGCCCCGGCTGCGCGAGGACCAGCTCCAGCGGTTGGCGTGGCTCTGGCTGGTGCCGCTCGCGGTGCTCCAGCTCGTCCTCACTGCCGTCGGGGTGGTGGTGGGCTGGTGAACGAGGAGCAGCAGATGCCACAGGTGCCACAGCAGCCACAGGATGAGCAGGTCGCGCCGCCGCCGCAGGGCACGGCGCCGCAACCGCAGAGCCCACCACGGGAGGCCACCCCCCAGCGTGATCGCCGCGGGCGCGGTGGGCTGCCCGGGGTCCTCAAGGGTCTGGCCACCACCGCGCGTACGGCGCTGCGCCCCACGCACACGGCCGAGTACCCCGACGTGCCGCCCTCGCTGCCGCCGCGCAGCCGCGGCGTCATCGCGCTGCTCGAGGAGAACTGCACCTCGTGCATGCTGTGTGCGCGCGAGTGCCCCGACTGGTGCATCTACATCGACAGCCACAAGGAGACCGTCCCGGCGACGACGGAGGGCGGCCGCGACCGGCAGCGCAACGTCCTCGACCGGTTCGCCATCGACTTCTCGCTGTGCATGTACTGCGGCATCTGCATCGAGGTGTGCCCCTTCGACGCGCTGTTCTGGAGCCCGCAGTTCGAGTACGCCGAGACCGACATCCGCGACCTGCTCCACGAGAAGGACCGGCTCGGCGACTGGATGGCGACCGTGCCCCCGCCGCCGGCCCTCGACGAGCGGTCGGCCGAGCCCGCCGAGGTGGCCGCCGCGGCCCGGCCGGCCCGCGGCAGCGGACTGGTCGCCGGCGGCCGAGCGACACGCACGCCACGCACGGTGCGCCCGAAGCCGGTGAGCGGCCCGGCCGGCGCGCCCCCGGCAGGTGACGGGACGGAGACCGTCACCCCGGAGCAGCCGGCTCCCCCCGAGGACGCCACGTGACCGCGCTCGACACGGCCTTCGCCGCCTGCGGCGTGGTGGCCCTCGTCGGGGGTCTCCTCGCGGTGACGACCCGCCAGGTCGTGCACGCCGCCCTCTGGCTCGTGGTCTCCCTCCTCGGGACCGCGGGCGCGCTGCTCGTGCTGGGTGCCGAGCTCGTGGCGCTCGTGCTGGTGCTGGTGTACGTCGGCGCCGTCGTCGTCCTCGTCCTCTTCGCCCTCATGCTGACGCGGGCGCCGATCGGCCCGGACGAGGGCCATGCGGTGTCGCGGTGGCGGTCGGTCGGCGCCGGGCTGCTCGGCGCCGCGGTCACCGCCCTCCTGCTGTCGGTGCTCCTGCCGCTGGCCGGCACCGACGCGGTGCAGCGGTCCGACGTCTCCTCGACGCAGGTCGCCGGGCAGCTGTTCGGCACGTGGGTCTGGCCCTTCGAGCTGCTCAGCGTCCTGCTCCTCGCCGCCCTCGTCGCCGCCCTGGCCGTCTCGCGCGTGGCGCGCGCGACCCCCTCGCCCGGGGAGGTGGCCGGATGATCCACGTGGCGGGCCCGTACGTGCTCGCCGCCCTGCTCGTCGGCGTCGGGGTCGTCGGGGTCACGGTGCGGCGCAACGCCGTCCTGCTCCTCGTCGGTGTCGAGCTCGTCCTCTCGGGTGGCCTCGTCCTCCTCGTCGCCACCCAGGCCACAGGAGGCGACCGGTGGGCGTCGGGCAGCATCCTGCCCCTCTTCGTCATCACCATCGCGGCCGCCGAGGTGGTGGTCGCGCTCGCGGTGGTGCTCGCCGCGTTCCGCCTGCGGCGCAGCATCGACCTCGACGAGCGCAGCGGTGAGGCCCCGTGATCCCCTGGGTGATCGTTCTCGTCCCGGCGGCCGCCGCGGCCCTCGGGCTGCTCGTGCGCGACGACGACCGGCTGGCGCGGGCCACCGCCCTCGTGGCCGGGTCCTTCACCCTGCTCGCCGCGACCGTCGCGTGGGCCACCACCCCCGACGTGCTCGCCGTGCCCGGCCCGGCACTCGACGCCGGCGCCCTCCAGGTGCCGCTCGAGCTGCTCACCGGCCCCACCCGCGCCGCCATCGCCTTCGTGGTCGCCCTCGTCGCGCTCGCAGTGCAGGTCTACTCGACCTGGTACCTCGAGACCGACGACCGCTACGGCCAGTTCGCCGCGACGGTCTCGCTGTTCTCGGCGGCGATGCTGCTCGTGGTCCACTCCGGCGACCTCGTGCTCACCGTCGTCGGCTGGGAGGTCATGGGCTGGTGCTCGTACCTGCTCATCGGCCACTGGTCGCGGCGGCCCAGTGCACGCCGGGCCGCCCACAAGGCCTTCCTCGTGACCCGGGTCGCCGACATCGGCTTCGTCCTCGGGGTCGTCGGTCTCGTGGCGGGGGCCGGCTCCACCCGGCTCGAGGCCGTGCTGGGGGCCTGGGCGCGACCCACCGAGTGCATCGACGAGGCCACGTACGTCGGGATGACGGTCGGGGAGGCCCTCTCCGCGTGCTCGGCCCCGTCCGAGGCGCTGCGCTCCCTCCTGCTCGCCCTCGTCATCGTCGGGGTGCTCGGCAAGTCGGCGCAGGTGCCGTTCCAGGACTGGCTGCCCGACGCGATGGAGGGCCCGACGCCGGCGAGCGCGCTCATCCACGCCGCGACGATGGTGGCGGCGGGCACGGTGGTGCTCGCCGGACTCTTCCCGCTGCTCGCGGTGAGCCCGAGCGCGCGCTGGTTCCTCGGGGTCGCCGCGGCCGTGACGATGCTGCTCGCGGCAGTCCTCGCCTTCGCGCAGAGCGACCTCAAGCGGATGCTCGCGTGGTCCACGGTGAGCCAGGTCGCGATCATGCTCGGCGCCCTGGCCGCGGCGCCGATCGACGCCGGGCCGGGTGCGGGCCTGTTCCACCTGTGGTCGCACGCCCTGTTCAAGTCGCTGTTGTTCCTCGCGATGGGGTGGGCGGGCCTCGTCGCGGGCGGCACGCTGGCGTCGACCCTGCGGGGGAGCGGTACCGCGGCCCCGGTGCTGCGCACCGCGTTCTCGTTCGGTCTGCTCTCCCTGGCCGGTGTGCCGCTCGTCGTCGGCGGCCTGTCCAAGGAGCACGTCGTGGCGACGGCGTGGGACGGCGCCGTGGCCGAGGACGGCGGCCCCGGCGTGGTCGTCCTCGCTGCCCTCGTGCTCACCTCGGCGGTCACCGCCGCGTACGCCACCCGCGCCTACCTCGTGCTCACCGCCCACGTCCGGTCGCGCCCGCGGTCGGGCCCGGTGCCCCCGTGGGTGCTGGCGACCCTCGGCGTGCTCGTCGCCGGCAGCGTCGTCGGTGGGCTGGTCCTGCTCACCGGTGCGTTCGCGGTCGAGCCGGTCTCGCTGTGGTGGCTCCTCCTCACCGTTCTCGCGATCGCCGTCGGCGCGGCGGTGGCACTGAGCGGTGGCTTCGACCGCGACCCCGCCGAGGTCCTGGCCCGGCGGCTCATCCCGCACGCCGACCGTGGCCTCGGCGTCGATGCGCTCTACCGGCGTCTTGTCGCCCGCCCCGTCGTGGCACTGGCGCGGGTGGTGGCCTACCTCGACACCGAGGTGGTCGACGCCTACGTGCGCGGGGCGGCCGTCGCCGCCCGCTTCGCCGGGTGGACCGGGGGGCGTCTGCACCGCGGCGAGCGGCCCAGCGCCGCGGTCGGGCTCGTCCTCGGTGCGGTGGTGCTGCTCGGCGCCCTCGGGGTGGCGGGGGTGGCGGCGTGGTCGTGAGCCTGCTCCTCCTGGTGCCCGCCGCGGTCGGGCTGTGGCTGGTCACCGGCGGTCGGATGCTGTCCGTGGCTCGGGCGCGCGTCGTCACGGCGGTCGCCGCGGTCCTCACGCTGGGGCTGGCCGTGGCCCTGGCCGTCCTCGGCGGTGACGTCGACCGTGCCTGGCTTCCGGAGCTCGGTGTGCGCTGGTCGTTCGGTGCCGACGGCATCTCGGTGCCCCTCGTGGTGCTCACGGCTCTCGTCGGCGTCCTCCTCGCCGCCCACGCGTGGGTCGACGTGCCCGAGGGCGGCACCCCGGCCACCTTCCTCGGCTGCATCCTGCTCGTCGAGGCCGGCGCGCTCGCCACGTTCACCGCCCGCGACGCGGTGCTGTTCTTCGTCGCCTTCGAGCTCGTGCTCGTGCCGATGTGGGTGCTCATCACCCGGTACGGCGACCGCCACGACGCCCGTGCGCGCACCGAGGCCGGTCAGCGCTTCATCCTCTACACCGCGGTCGGCTCGACGCTGATGCTCGTCGGGATCCTCGTCCTCGTCGGCGCGGCCGGCACATCCGACCTGCGCGAGCTCGTGAGCGCGGGGTCGACCCTGCCGGCCGGCACCCAGCTGCTCGTGGCGGTGCTGCTCGTCGCGGGTCTGGCCGTCAAGGTGCCGGTGTTCCCCCTGCACACGTGGCTGCCGCCGGCCCACACCACCGCCCCGACGGCGGGGTCGGTGCTGCTGGCGGCCGTGCTCCTCAAGATGGGCACCTACGGACTCGTCCGACTGCCGGTGTCGACCGTCCCCGACGCCTTCGCGCGGCTCGCTCCCGTGCTCGCGGTGCTCGGCGTGGTCGGCATCGTGTGGGGCGGCCTGGTGTGCCTGGTCGAGCGCGACCTCAAACGGCTGATCGCGTACTCCTCTGTCGGGCACATGGGCTTCGTGGTCCTCGCGCTGGCGGCGGGCTCCGACACCGGGCTGCAGGCGGCGCTGTTCGGCAACATCGCCCACGGCGTGGTCTCGGCGTTGCTCTTCGTGCTCGTCGGCGGCCTGAAGCAGCGGTGGGGGAGCGCTGACCTGTCGGTGCCGCGGCCGGCGCTGCGCGAGACCTCCCCACGGCTCGGGTTCGTCCTCGTCCTCGGGCTGGCCGCCAGTCTCGGTCTGCCGGGCCTCGCCGGGTTCTGGGGCGAGTTCCTCGCCGTCTACGCGGCCTGGGCGCCGGCCGACGACCGGCCGCGGGGGCTGTTCGTCGGCTGTGCCGTGGTCGCCGCGGTCGGGGCGGCGATCGCCGCCGCCTACGCGCTGCGGGTGGCCCGGCTCGTCTGGGTCGGCGACCGTGCCGAGCCCGACGCCGCCGTCACCCCCGACACCGTCGGGGTGGAGCGCGCCGTGCTCGGGGTGCTGGGCCTGGCGGTCGTCGTCCTCGGGGTGCTGCCGATGACGGTGCTGTCGGTGACGTCCGGGGCGGTCGCCGGGCTGGTGGGGGCGCCGTGACCGCGCTCGTCTCGATCGACTGGCTCGTCCTCGCCCCGGCGCTGGTGCCGGCCGCAGGGGCCGTGCTCGTCCTGCTCCTCGACGCCGTGCTGCCGGGTCGGGTGCGCCGTGCCGGATGGGCGCCGCCGCTGGGTGCGGTGCTGCTGGTCGGCGGGGCCGCCGTGTCGGTGCGGGGCTCGTTCGCCGGTGCCGGCGAGCCGCTGCGCACGCTGTGCCTGCCCGCGCCCGACGGTGCCTGCCTGTGGACGGCGGGGGCCACCGAGTCGACACTCCAGGCAGGGGTCCTGCTGGCGGCGGCTGCGGCGCTCGCCGTGCTCCACGACACCGCGGGCCCCCCTCGCGACCACGTGGTCACCACGATGCTCGTGCTCGCTGCATCCTCCGGCGGCGTCGCCGTGGCGGCGGCCCGTGACCTCGGCGCCTGGCTCGTGGCCCTCGAGCTCGCCACCGTGCCCCTCGTCGCGCTCGTGGCCCTTCGCGGCACCGCGCGGGCGGCGCACGGTGCCCTCACCCTGCTCGTCACGTCACTGGCGTCGTTCGCGCTGCTCGTGCTCGGGGCGGCCCTCTGGGTCACGGCCACCGGCGACGCCGCGTTCCTCGCCGAGGGCGCCCGGAGCGCCTGGGAGGACCCGGCGACCCGGCCGGTGCTCGTGCTCGCCGCCACGGTCCTGGTGGCCGGCGTCGGGTTCAAGCTCTCGCTCGTCCCCTTCCACGCCTGGACCCCGCAGGCGTACTCGACGGCCGACGTCGGGACGGCCGCCTTCCTCGCGACCGCGTCCAAGGTGGCCGCCGCGGCCGCGCTCCTCGTCGTCGTCCGCGCGCTCTCCGCTGCCGGGCCGCAGGTGCTGCTCCCGCTCGCCGTCGTGGCGGGCGCCTCGATGCTGCTCGGCAACGTCGTGGCCCTGCGCCAGCAGGACCCGACCCGGCTGCTCGCGTGGTCGACGGTCGCGCAGGCCGGCTGGGTGGTGCTGCCGCTCAGCGCCGCCAACGAGGACGGCGTCCGTGCGACCGCTGCCTACGTGCTCGTCTACGCGACCGCCACCGTCGTGGCCTTCGCCGCGGTCTCCCGCGTGGGGTCCCCCACGCTCGACGGCTTCCGCGGGCTGCTGCGCCGCGACGCCCTCACCGGCGGTGCGCTGGTGCTCGCCCTGCTCGTGCTCGCAGGTCTGCCGCCGGGTGTGGTGGGCCTGGTGGCCAAGGTGGTCGCACTCCGCCCCGCCGTCGACGCGCAGGTGTGGCCGCTCGTCGGGGTCGCGGTGGTGGCGGTCGTGCTGGGTGTCGCCGTCTACCTGCGCTGGCTCGCCCTCCTCATCGGCAGGCCGGGTCCGGCCGCAGCCGCGGAGGAGGCTCTGGACGCCCCCGTCGCCGCGCCGACCATGCGGTCGACGCGGGTGGTGCTCGTGACCGGCAGCGTGGTCCTCGTCGTCACGAGCGCCCTGCCGCACGCTCTCCTCGGTCTGCTCTCCTGAGGGCCGCCGGCGGGCACGCCCGGCTGGTCGTGGGTACGGTCGGAGGATGCCCCAGATCCCGCCCGTCTACCGAACACCCTCGGGACTGTCCGAGGAGCTGCGCCGACGGCTTGCGGCCGAGGGGAACTGCGTCCTCGCGACCGTGAACCCCGACGGTGCCCCCCACCTCACCGAGGTGCTCTTCTCCCTCGACGCCGACGACCACGTGCTCGTCCCGACACCGCACTCCACCCGGAAGGTGGCCAACGTCAGGGCCCGACCGGTCGCGACCTTCTTCGTCTCCCTGCGTGATGGCGGTTGGGTGTCGTGCACCGGCGCGGCGAGGGTCAGGACAGGGGAGGAGGCGGCCGCGGCCAACGCGGCCATCCGCCGGCGCCTGCTCACCGACTCCGGCATGGACACGATCGGACGCCTTCTCGCGGCCCACGAGGACACGACGATCGAGCTCACTCCCGCCACGTGGCTGTCGTGGAGCTCGGCGGAGGTCACGGCCGGCATCGAGTCGCTGGGCGGGGACGTGGGCGCCAACCCACCGGACACCTGGTTCAGGGACCTCGCCGACCTCGGGTGAGGGTCGGGAGCACCCGTCAGCGGGCGGCTTCGTGGATGCGGTCGCGCACCTCGATGACCGCGTCGGCGGCGTCGGGGTGCAGCCGCTCGGAGTAGGTCAACCACCCGACGTACGGCCCGTCGTCCGTCGCGACCCCCGAGAGCTCGTCGGCGACCGCGGCGGCGAGCAGCACGCCGGTGCCCTCGAACGGCAGGTCCGGCCCCAGTGCCTCGGCGACCCAGCCGTCCGAGCGGACGAGCAGCTCGTCGTCGACGTGGGCCCGCCGGGCTGCGGCCAGGGCGTCGCGGGCTGCCGGGAGCGCACCGGCGGCGCCGTCGTCCACCGCCTCGCGCAGCTCGGTGACGAGCTCTGCGAGGTGGGTCTCGAGCAGCCACGACGGCATCCCCCGCGTCGCCAGCACCCGCGAGAGCCACTGCACCTGCCGGACGGTGTGCGCCTCGTCGTGGTCGGCCAGCGAGACGAGCCACGCCGTGTCGGTGCTCGCGAAGCGGGCGCCGCGGCCGCCGTACCGCAGCCGGTAGTACGGCGTCGCGTCGTACGAGCGCTGCGAGGCCCGCACCCCGGCACGCAGCAGGGTGGCATCGGTGGTGATCTCGTGCCGGCCGGCGTCGGCGTTGACGACCCCGGCGTCCGCCGGTTCGCCGCCCTGGCGTCGCTCGAGCCCTTCGGCCACCGAGGCGCGCACCTCGACGCTCACCTCGCCGACGTCGCCATGGATCGCGTCGACGGCCCCGCGCAGCACGTCGGGGTCGGTGGAGCCGGTCACGACGACGAGCCGCTCCACGCCGACCACCGCTGCGACCTCGGCCGGGTCCTCGAGCACCCCGCTCAGCGTCCGGTCGACGTGGGCGAGCAGCAGCTCGCGGGCCTCGTCGGCGAAGGGACTCGGGGTCACCTTTGCATGGTGCCACGTCACCCTGGGGCCGCGCGGGGCTGCTCGGGGCCCCCGCTCGCCGCGCGGTGACCTGTCCGCCGGGTCCGCCGGCGGCCCGCGGAACCCGGCCGCCACCGACGGACGTTCAGCAGGCATGCACAAGCACCACAACGGCCTGAAGACCGCCGCCCTGTTCGGCGCGATGTGGGGCATCCTGCTCGTCATCGGCTGGTTCCTGGCCACGTACTTCGGCTCGAGCCTGTTCCTGGTGGGCTTCGCCCTGTTCGGCCTCGCCGCCTCGGCCTACGGGTACTGGAACTCCGACAAGCTCGCCATCAAGGCGATGCACGCGCGGCCGGTCAGCGAGGCCGAGGCCCCCGCGATGTACCGCATCGTCCGGGAGCTGTCGACGCGCGCCGGCCAGCCGATGCCGCGCCTCTACGTGTCGCCGACCCAGGCCCCCAACGCCTTCGCGACGGGTCGTAACCCCGAGAACGCCGCCGTCTGCTGCACCGAGGGCATCCTCGGCCTGCTCGACGAGCGGGAGCTGCGCGGGGTGCTGGGCCACGAGCTCATGCACGTGTACAACCGCGACATCCTCACCGCGTCGATCGCCGGCGCGATCGCCGGCATCATCGCGACGGTCGGGCAGTTCCTGTCGTTCGGGATGATCTTCGGTGGCGGCGGCAGCGACGAGAACCGCAACCCGGTCGCCGGCCTCGCGCTGGCCATCCTCGCGCCGATCGGGGCGATGTTCGTCCAGATGGCCATCTCGCGCACCCGGGAGTACGACGCCGACGAGGACGGTGCCAACCTCACCGGCGACCCCCTCGCGCTGGCCTCCGCGCTGCGCAAGCTCGAGGCCGGCGTGGCCCGGGCGCCGTTGGCCCCCAGCCAGCAGGTCGTCAACGCCAGCCACATGATGATCGCCAACCCGTTCCGGGCCCAGGACGTCTCCCGGATGATGTCGACCCACCCGCCCATGGCCGAGCGGATCGCCCGGCTCGAGCAGATGGCCTACGGCTACCGCGGCACCACCTGACCGTCGTCCACCGAGAACCGGCCCGTGAAGCCCGGGCTCCGTGCGCTGTGGCGCATGGAGCCCGGGCTTCACCGATCGGCCCTCGCTACTGGGGCGGGGGGAGGACGGCCCGCCCGACGCGTCCGTAGGCTGAGGCGATGGCGAACAGCCCCGCGGGAGCGCGGCACCGACGTGCCCCCACCCGGGCGCGGTCGGTCGCCGCGGCCGGCCTGGCCGCCGTGCTGCTCGCCGGCGGGTGCAGCGCCTCCGAGGAGCCGTCGCCGTCCGCCGCCGTCCCGGTCGGTGCGCCGTCGCCCGCCGAGGTCGTCGCCGGCATCACCGAGTCCGGGCTGCGGGCCCGGCTCGAGGAGCTGGTGGAGGCGACGTCGGGCTCCGACGGGTACCGCTCGGTCGGGACGGAGGGCTACGACCGGGCCGCGGCCCTCGTGGAACAGGGGCTGCGCGACGCGGGCTGGTCGGTGCGGGCGGACCCGTTCGAGGCGGCCGCCGTCGTCGACGACGGCCGCTCGCTCCTCTTGGTGGGTGGTCAGCGCTTCGGCGCGGACGACCTGCGCCCCCTGCTCCTCTCCCCGACCGGGGCCGTGACGGGGCCGGTCGTGGCCCTGAACGGAGCGCCGGGACCGCCGGAGCGGGCCGGCGCCGGGTGCTCGGCCGGCGACTACGGGGACCTGCCCGCCGGCGCCGTGGTGCTCGTCCCACCCGGCGGCTGCTTCCGTCGCGACCAGCTGCTGGCAGCCCAGCAGGCCGGTGCCGCGGCCTTCGTGACGTACTCCCCGGGGGTGCCCGACGACGTCGTCCTCCGGCCGACCCTGGCGCAGGCGGAGGGACTCACCATCCCGGGGGCGTGGGTCTCCGGAGCGGCGGCGGCGGCTCTCGGGAAGGCGGCCGGCACGGGGCAGGGCGCCCGGCTCGTGGTGACGGCCCGCACCGAGCAGCGCCCGACGCGGTCCGTCGTCGGTGAGCTTCCGGGGGCGAGCAGCGCGGTCGTCATGCTCGGCGCCCACCTCGACTCCGTGCTCGACGGTCCGGGCGCGAACGACGACGGCTCCGGTGTCGCGGCGGTGCTCGAGGTCGTCCGGTCGCTCGGCGACACGCCTCGCCGTGCGACGGTGCGCGTCGCCTTCTGGACCGGGGAGGAGGTCGGCCTGCTGGGCTCGTCGCGGTACGTCGCGGGCCTCCCCGCGGACGAGCGGCAGGCCCTCGTCGTCTACGCCAACGCCGACATGGTCGGCTCTCCCAACGGGTACGCCGGGGTGTACGACGAGCCGGGTGCGGCCCCCGGGTCGGACGAGGCCCGCGACCTGCTGCGCGCGGCGGTGGAGCGGGCCGGCGGCACCCCCGTCCCCGTGGACATCCACGGCAGCTCCGACCACTTCCCCTTCACGTCGGCGGGAGTCCGCACGGCCGGGGTGTTCTCCGGGGCGGTGGAGGCGGTCACGGGCGAGCAGGCGGCGGCGTCGGGAGCCACGGCCGGCGAGCCGGCGGATGCCTGTTACCACCAGGCGTGCGACACCCTCGACCACGTCGACCTCCGGCTGGCGCGGCTGCTCACCGCCGCCCTCGCCGACTTCATGGTGCGTGTGGCCGACGACCCGGGCGTCATCGGCGCCGGAGAGGACCAGTCATGAGAGCTGTCGTGTACGACCGATACGGGTCGCCGCAGGTGCTCCGGCTCGTCGAGGTGCCGGTGCCTGAACCGGGGCCGGACCAGGTGCTCGTGCGGGTGCGGGCGACGTCGGTGAACCTCTCGGACTGGGAGACCCTGACCGGGTGGCCTGCCTACTCCCGAATCGAGGGCCCGCGTCGTCCGGCCCGCCCGGTGCTGGGCTCCGACGTCGCGGGTGTCGTCGAGGCCGTCGGACCCGACGTCACCGCGTTCGCTCCCGGCGACGAGGTGCTCGGCGACAACCTCAGGCTCAAGGGCGGCTTCGCCGAGTACTGCGTCGCCCCGGTCGGCGTCCTGGCGCCGAAGCCGGCCGGCCTGTCGTTCGTCGAGGCGTCGGCCCTCCCGCAGTCGTCGGTCATCGCGCACCAGGGCACCCGGTGGGCGGGCGAGGGGACGCGGATGTGCATCAACGGCGCCGGGGGCGGCTCCGGGGCGTTCGCCATCCAGCTCGCGAAGGCTGCCGGTGCCCACGTCACGGGGGTCGACAACGCGGGGAAGCAGGGCTGGATGCGTGGGCTCGGGTGCGACGAGGTCGTCGACTACCGCGTCCGGGACTGGACCCGCCGGGGGCCGTTCGACCTGGTCCTGGACCTCGTCGCGCAGCGCTCGGTGTGGGCCTACCGGCGCGCCCTGGCCCCGGGTGGTCGCTACCGGTGCGTCGGCGGCACCGCCCGCACCCTGCTTCGTGTGCTCACGGCCGGAAGCCTCCTCGGCGCAGTTTCCGGCCGTTCGATCGGCATGCTGGTGGTCCGGGAGGGCCCCGAGCACTTCGCCCCGATGGTGGAGCGCTGCCTGGCCGGCGAGGTCAGCATCCACATCGAGCGGACGTTCCCGCTCGAGAAGACACCGGAGGCGCTGGCCGTGGTCGGGTCCGGGCAGGCCCGCGGCAAGGTCGTCGTCACCCCCTGATCGCGTCTGGCCCCCGCCCCCCACACGTCACGCGGAGGGCGGCAGACCGTCGGCGGCGTCGTCGTAGTACTGGCGGTTCCGCAGGCCGGCCGCGGCCGACTCGTCGAGGCAGACGACGGTGTCGGGGTGCCACTGCAGCACCGACGCCGGCACCGAGGCGGTGAGGGGGCCCTCGAGGGCCTGGGCCACGGCATCGGCCTTGCCGTCACCGGTGGCGACGAGGACGAGGCGGCGGGCGTCGAGGATGGTGCCCAGGCCCTGGGTGACGCAGTGCGTCGGCACGTCGGACACGTCGGTGAAGAACCGCGCGTTGTCGCGGCGGGTCCGGGCCGAGAGTCGCTTCACCCGCGTGCGTGAGGCCATCGCCGACCCCGGCTCGTTGAAGCCGAGGTGCCCGTTCGCGCCGATGCCGAGAACCTGGACGTCGACGCCGCCCACCTCCCGGATGCGACGCTCGTAGGCCTCGGCCGCCGACGTCAGGGTGGGCAGGTCGGAGCCCGAGCCGTCGGGCACCGCCAACCGGTCGGCGGACATGCCGATGACGCCGCACACCTCGCGGAGCAGCACCTGCCGGTAGCCCTCGGGGTGGCCGGGCGGCAGGCCGACGTACTCGTCGAGGGCGAAACCGTGCACTTCCGAGAAGTCGGCTCGCCCCTCGGTCACCGCCCGTCCCAGCTCCCGGTAGAGCCCGAGGGGGGAGGATCCCGTGGCCAGCCCGAGCACCGGGTCGCGCCCGCTCACCCCGGAGAGGCCGTCGAGCACCGCGGCGGCCGCCAGGTGCGCGGTCTGCTCGGCGTCACCGCAGACCAGGACCTCCATCAGCCGGCCACCGTCTCGAGGTCCGCGGCACCGGGCAGCAGCGCCGCGCCGATCGCCGCCACCGGCTCGTCACCGTCGAGGATGCGGAAGCAGGTGCCCAGACCGAGGCGACGCAGGAACGCCGAGCCCGCGGACCGGTCCGCTATGTCGTCGAGCACCGCCGTCTCGAGGTCCGCACGGTCGCGGGCCAGCCCACCGCCGATCACGACGAGCTCGGCACCGGTGGTGACGAGCACCTGGACGGCGAGCGCGATGCCGTGGGCGAGGGTGCGGACCACCGTGGTGGCCTGCTCGTCCCCCGCGGCGGCCGCCGGGAAGAGGTCGGCCGCGGGGCCGGGCCACATCCTGGCCAGTGCGGTCCCGGACGCGATGGTCTCGAGGCAGCCCACCTGGCCGCACGAGCACGGCACGCCAGAGCCCACAGGCAGGTGGCCGATCTCGCCGGCCGCACCACCGACGCCCCGCACGACGGCACCGCGGTGCACGATGGCGGCGGCGAGGCCGGTGCCGACGTTCAGGTAGGCGGTCGTGCCGCCGCTCACCATGGGCTGCACGATGTGGTGGGCGCCGAGGGCGGCAGCCTTGACGTCGTTGTCGATGCTCGGCCGTCGTCCGGTGGCGGCCTCGATGCCGCCGGCGAGGTCGAGCAGCTGCACCCCGAGGTTCACCGCGTGGCGTGCCGTCCCGGTCTCGGGGTCGACGAGCCCGGGCATGCAGGCACCCACGTGGTCGACCACGTCCCACCCGCCGGCCGCGGCGACCGCCTCGTCGGCCACGGCCACGGCGGTGGCCAGGGTGCTGGTGTTGCCCCACCCGGAGGGCGAGGCCGCCCGGGCCACGACGGTGGCGTCGTCGTCGAGCACGAGCGCCGCCGTCTTGGTGCCCCCGATGTCGATGCCGAGCCTCACTGCGCCCACCTCCCGCGCCTCGACGTTGCAGGACATGCCGACGAAGTGGCACCACGCTCGGCATGTCGTGCGACCTCGACGGCTCCAGGGCCGCACACGGGGCCGGAGCGGGGAAGGGGGCTCACGGTGCCACCTCGCCGCGCAGGAGGGCGAGCAGCGGGCGGGCGACGGCCGGCGACCCGCCGTACGTCTCGACGTCCGCACCGCCCCGCGGCCAGCCGCACTCGACGAGCACGACCCGGTGCCCGGCGGCGCGCATCCGGTGGACGACGTCGTGGGCCTGGTGCGCCGGGCCCACCGCGCGGCCCACGACGGCGACCTTGGAGCCGGCGACCACGTCGCCCTCCGCGGTCGTGACGCCAAGCGCCGACGGACCCCACGACACCGCCCCGACGGCGAGGTTCGCGCCGGAGGCCACCTGCACGACGGCGAGCGGCGCCGGGTCGGCGACGAAGTCCGCAACGGCCGTCGAGGTGGCGAACGACCGGGCGACGACCACGTCCGAGAGCGTGGCCTCCCGGGGGCCGTTCGAGGCGGCGGACGATCCTGGCGTCACCGTCCGGTCCCGGGCCAGGCCCCGCACGCGGGAGGCCGCCTCGGCCACGCGCTCGTGCGGGAGCCGCCCGGAGCGCACCGCCTCCACCACCGCGGCGTGCACCTCGGCGTACCGCTTGTCGGTGGTGACGGACCCGAGGCAGAGCAGGTCGACGCCCGCGGCCAACGCCCGGACCGCCGCCTCGGGGATGCCGGTCACGGCGCTGGCGCCGGCCATGTCGAGGGCGTCGCTGACGAGCACCCCGGTGAAGCCCAGCTCGCCACGCAGGACCGCGGTGACGGTGGGCGAGAAGGTGGCAGGTCGCTCGTCGTCGAGGGCGGCGACGACGACGTGCGAGGTCATCACGCACGCGACCCCCGCCTCGACGGCGTGTGCGAACGGCACGAGCTCGCGGTCACGGAGCACCTCGAGCGGGGCGTCGACGCGCGGCAGCCCGTGGTGGGAGTCGACGACCGTGTCGCCGTGGCCGGGGAAGTGCTTGGCGCAGGCGGCCACGCCGCGGGACTGGAGGCCCTCGACCCAGGCGGAGCCGTGCCGTGCCACCAGAGAGGGGTCGGCGCCGAGGCTGCGGACCCCGATCACCGGGTTCTCCGCCGAGGAGTTGACGTCGACCACGGGGGCGAGGTCGAGCCCGATGCCCAGGCCGGCGAGCTCCGCGCCGATCATCGCGGCCGAGCGTGCCGTGAGGCCCTCGTCGTCGATCCGCCCGAGTACCGCGTTGCCCACCGCCGGCGAGCCCAGCGGGTAGTGCACGCGGGTCACGTCGCCGCCCTCCTCGTCGACCGCGAGCAGGACGCCGGGCAGCCGGTCGTGGAGCTCGGCGCACACGGGGGCGAGTCCGCCCTCCGGCGAGGCGTTGTCGCCGTAGAGGCACACCGCCACCAGGCCGTCGGCGTACGCGCCCACCAGCCACGACGGGACCGTCGTCCCGCGGAACCCCGGCAGCAGGGTCGCCGCGACGTCGGCGGTCAGGCTCATCCCTTCACCGCCCCACCGACCAGGCCGCTGCTCATCCGTCCCTGGACGACGAGGAAGAACACGATGACCGGGACCGCGACGAGCGTGGACGCGGCCATGACCTGCCCCCAGTCGGTCTCGCGGCTGGCGCTGGCCTGTACGAACCCGCGCAGCCAGAGCGGGAGGGTGCGCGACTGCTCCTCGGTCATGATCACGAGGGCGACGGTGAACTCGTTCCACGCCTGGAGGAAGGCGTAGACACCGGAGGCCACGAGGCCGGGCGCGAGCAGCGGGAAGGTGATGCGGAGGAACGCCTGGGTGCGCGAGAGGCCATCGACCATGGCGGCCTCCTCGAGGTCAGCGGGGACGCCGGCGACGAACCCGCGCAGCATCCAGATGGTGAACGGCACGACAGCCGCCGTGTAGAGGACGGCGAGCCCCAGCGCCTGGTTGAGCAGGCCGAGCGAGGACATCATCTTGTACTGCGCGATGAACAGGCCCTCGGCGGGCAGCATCTGGATGAGGAGCAGGGCGAGGACGAAGGAGGCCCGCCCCCGGAACCGGAACCGGCTGATGGCCAGGGCGCCGAGGAACGCCACGAGAAGCGCGGCGACCACGGTGGTCAGGGTGACGACGAGCGAGGTGGCGAGGGCCTGGATGAACCCGGCGTCGGTGGCCACCGCGCGGAGGTTGTCCAGGGACCCGCCGAAGGGCAGGAAGGTGGGGGTGGTCTGCTGGAGGACGACGTTCGGCAGGAACGCCGAGTTCAGCATCCAGTAGACGGGGAACGCCCACACGAGGGCGAGGGCCAGGCCGAGGACGGTGAGCAGGACCCGGCTGGTGCGGGAGCGGCGCATCACGCCTCCTCTCTCATCAGGGAGCGGACGTAGTACCAGCTCAGGGCGACGGTCAGGACGAGGATGAGCACGCTCACCGCGCTCGCCGTGCCGAAGTCGCCCTGGCCGGTGCCGAGGCGGTAGACGTAGGTGCCGAGCAGGTCGGTCTCGCTGGCCACCGAGCCGGCGTCCTGGAGCAGCTTGATCTGGGTGAACACCCTCAGGTCCCAGATGAGCTGGAGCAGCAGGACGATCGAGACGACGGGTGCGACGAGCGGGAGCACGATGAAGCGCAGCCGCTTCCACCACCCGGCGCCGTCGATGGTGGCGGCCTCGAGCACCTCGGGGCTCACCTGGGTCAGCCCGGCGTAGATGCTGAGGGCGACGAACGGCACGCTCATCCACGTGACGATCACCGAGGCGATGACGAGGAACGAGAGCGGCTCGGCGAGCCAGTTGTGGCCCTGGGCGCCCTCGACCCCGAGGGAGACCAGCGCCCAGTTGAGCAGCCCGCGGCGCCAGTCGACGATCCAGATCCACACGGTCATCGCCGCGACGATCGGCATCGCCCAGGCGAGCAGCAGCGCCACCTGGAGGACCACGCGCACCCAGCGGTCGAGCGCGCTCATCAACAGGCCGAGCCCGCCCCCGATCGCGACGGTGACGAAGGCGGTGACGACGCAGAACACCACGGACCGGACCACGACGGCCCAGAGCTCGGGGTCGGTGACGAGGGCGGTGTAGTTGTCGAGGCCGACCCAGGAGGGCTCGGCGCCGAACTGCTGGAGCAGGCCGTACTCGCGCAAGCTCGTGACGAGCTGCCAGCCCACGGGGTAGCCGAGGGCGGCGAGGAGCACGACGACGGCCGGGAGGACCAGCAGGTAGGGGAGCCGAGAGCGGCGCCGCCGGCGCGGCGGCCGGGACGCGGCTGGTCTGCTGCTGCTGCGGCGGGCGGCCGGTGTGGCCGTGGGCGCGTCCGGCGCGGGGTGCGCGGTGGTCCGCGGGGTCATGGCAGAGGTCCTAGATGGGGAGGGGTGGAGCGGCGCAGCGGCAGCGGGCCGTGCGCTGGGCGGATGGGTGCCCTCCCGGCACCGGGGCGGGGTGTCGGTGCCGGGAGGGTCGTGGGTCGCCGACCTACTTGAGGTTGAGCATCGGCGTGATCTTGGCGTCGTACTCCTCCGCCAGGGCGGTGAGGTCGTCGGCGTCACGGATCTTGCCGAAGAACTCCTCGAGCACCTGGGCCGACTCAACACCGGCCCAGCCGGGTGCGGCCGGGGTCAGCTTGGAGTTGGAGGCCGAGGCGATGAGCGCCTGGGCGAACTCGTCGTCACCGAGGGAGGAGACGTAGTCGGAGTTCGCCGGGCCGAGGCCGGCACCGCCGAGCATCTTCTGGTACTCGGGGGAGAAGATGATCCCCATCAGCTCCTTGGCCAGCTCGGGGTTCTGGCTCTTGGCCGAGATGCCGATGTTCGAGCCACCCGCGAAGACGGGGGCCGGCTGGCCGTCGTTGCCCGGGAGCGCGAAGACGCCGAAGGTCTTGTCGTTCCACTCGCGAACCGGCTTGCCGTCCTTCTTCTTCAGGTCACCGATCGACCAGTGCGCCCAGCCCGGGGCCATGATCGTCGCGGCGGCGAGGGACGTCTTGCCCGTGGCGTCACCGTTCTCGTCGGTGATCGTGTCGGTGTCGTTGATGTAGAGCCAGGGCGACTGGTCCTTGGCGTCCGACGGAGCCTTGCTGGCCTCGCGGTAGATCTGCTGGAGCTGCTCGAGACCCTTGATGCTGTTCGGGTCGGCGAGGGTCGAGACCCACTGCCCGTTCTCCTTCTTCGCCAGGTCACCGCCGTTGGCGAAGATCCAGGAGATGCCGTTGCGCCAGTCCTGGCCGCCGATGAAGAAGCCGGAGAAGTCCTTGATCTTGCGCGGGTTCTTCTGCGCGATGGTGGCCACCGCGGCGTTGAACTCGTCGAGGGTGGTCGGCTGCTCGACGCCGGCCTCCTTCCACAGGTCCTTGCGGACGAACATGTAGCGGGAGCCGAAGTAGTAGGGCAGCGCGTACTCCTTGCCGTCGACCGAGCCGGCCTCGACGAAGGAGTTGAGCAGCTTGTCGCCGCCGAGCTCGTCGTACATGTCGGAGACGTCGAGGAAGGCACCGACGTTGGTGAAGGTCGGGCTCTGCGTGTTGCCGAGCTCGACGACGTCGGGGGTGTTGGCGGCGTCCGGGAGGGCGGTCGTCAGCTTGGTGACGAGATCGCCCCAGGACTGCTCCTCGATGGCGAGCGTGGCACCGGTCTTCGCGGTGAAGGT
This sequence comes from uncultured Actinomycetota bacterium, assembly GCA_963730165.1. Classification (GTDB taxonomy): domain Bacteria; phylum Actinomycetota; class Actinomycetes; order Actinomycetales; family Dermatophilaceae; genus DASSQJ01. The sequence continues at coordinate 721,566 of CAVSQS010000002.1, read as the reverse complement.
GTCCTTGAGGTAGGTCCTCAGCTCGTCGGGGGTGTCACCACCCGCGAGCCACAGGGTGATCGTCTTGTCGGCGTTGGAGCCGGTGTCCGTCGCTGCCGGCTCGGCGGCGGAGTTGCCGCTCGAGCAGGCGCTGAGCGCGAGAGCCGCGGTCGTCAGCGCGACGATGGGAAGGCGCCGCATCATCTCGGTCGTTCCTTTCGGTGGGTGTCGGGCCGGGCGGCCCTCGGATGCTCCGGACGGAGCGGGGGGAGGGTCAGACGACCCCGAGGCGGTCCCAGAGGACCAGGGCCGCCGCGCCGTGGAGGACGTTGTCCTCCGGTGACATGGCGAGGCGGACGATGGGGGGTGAGCCGGGGCCCGGGAGCAGCCGCTCGGCAAGGGTGCTCTCGACGACGGCGGCCACCGGTGCCAGGAGCTCGGCGGGGCCGGCGAGGACGACCTCGGAGAGGTCGAGGGCGGCCACGACGGGGGCGAGGGCCACGGCCAGGCGCTGCCCACCGACCTCGACGGCGTCGGCGGCGTCCGCGGGGTCCGCCGCCGCCGCACGAGCGTCGAGGGCGGCACGCAGGCGCGGCAGCGAGAGCCAGGTCTCGAGGCAGCCGCGCCGGCCGCATGAGCACGGCTCGCCGACGTCGGTGCCGACGGTGACGTGCCCGATCTCCCCCGCGGCGTGGTGGGCGCCGACGACGCGGCGGCCGCCGCTGACGATGCCGCAGCCGACGCCACGTCCGACCTGGACGAGGACCATGTCCTCGCTGCCGGGGGAGGCGCTCAGCTCGGCCTGCGTCGCGGCGTCGGAGTCGTTGGTGACGACGACGGGGAGACCAGTCGCCTCGTGGACGAGGTCACGCAGGGCGACGTCCGACCAGCCGAGGTTGGGGGCGGTCAGCACGCGGCCCTCGCGGTCGACGACGCCCGGGGTGCCGATGCCGATGCCGATCACGGGGTGGGCCGCCGCCTCGACGACCGAGCGGACGAGGTCGACGACGTCTCCGGGGTCGACGCCGCGGCCCGAGTCGGGGTCGACGGCGGCGGCGCGCTCCTCGAGGAGGAGGATCTCGCCGCCGATGTCGACGACGGCGGCCCGCAGCCGAGCCGGCACCGACAGGTCGACGGCGACGGTGAGCAGGCCGTCGCGGTCGAGGTCGACGAGGGTGGCCGGCTTGCCGGGCCCGGCCTGCTCGGCGGGGCCGATGTCGCGCACCCGGCCCTCCGCCACGAGCTCGGCGACCAGCCCGGACATCGTCACCTTGGTGACCCCGACCTCGCGGGCGAGCTGGGCGCGGCTGGTGGGACCGAGACGGCGCAGCGTCTGCAGGACGAGGGAGAGGTTCTGCCGTCGGCCGTCAGCGGGCAGGACCGCCGCGGAGGGGCGGACACGGCGCGGCGTCGAGCTGAGCATGTTGGTTAGTAAACTTTACTAACTAACCGATGCGCAACTCCCGTGACGAGATCGTGACCTCCGGCCTTCCGTCCGGCGCCCGCGCCACGTGGTCGCGGGGGCGGCCGCACGCGAGCCGGAGCCACCTACGCCGGCCGGGGATGGTGGAATGTCCGGATGCCGTCACTGACCCGCGACGAGGCGCGCACCCGCGCCGCCCTGCTCACCGTCGACGCCATGGAGGTCGACCTCGACCTCGACCGGGGGCCGCAGGAGTTCGGCAGCCGCACCACCATCCGCTTCACGTGCAGCGCCCCCGGGGCGTCCTCGTTCGTCGACCTGCGGCCGCGCACCCTGCACACCGCCCGTCTCAACGGCGAGCGGCTCGACCCGGCCACGCTCGTCGACGGCCGCCTCCCCGTGACGGGGCTGGCCGCCGACAACGTGCTCGAGGTCGAGGCGACGATGGCCTACGGTCACGACGGGCAGGGCCTGCACCGCAGCACCGACCCGGCCGACGGTGAGGACTACGTCTACGGGCACCTGTTCCTCGACGCCGCCCCGCGCGTCTTCCCCTGCGTCGACCAGCCCGACCTCAAGGCCCCGTACACCGTGCGGGTCACCGCTCCGGAGGCCTGGACGGTGATCGGCAACGGGGCTGCCGAGCAGATCGCCCCGGGCCGGTGGGAGCTCGCCACCACCCCACCCCTGGCGACGTACTTCGTCACCGTCTGCGCCGGGCCGTACGTGTCCGTCCGCGACGAGCACGACGGCATCCCGCTCGGCGTGCACGCGCGGGCCTCTCTGGAGCCGCACCTGCGCGCGCAGGCGCCGCACCTGCTCCAGACGACCAGGGCCTGCCTCGACGAGTACCACCGGCTCTTCGCCATCCGGTACCCCTTCGGTGAGTACCACCAGGTGTTCGTCCCCGAGTTCAACGCGGGGGCCATGGAGAACCCCGGCTGTGTGACCTTCCGCGACACCTACGTCTTCCGCGGGGCGGCGACACCCGACCAGGTGCTCCAGGTGGACAGCACGATCGCACACGAGATGGCGCACATGTGGTTCGGCGACCTCGTGACGATGCACTGGTGGGACGACCTCTGGCTCAACGAGTCCTTCGCGGAGTACATGGCCCACCGGGTGGTCGTCAGCGCGCTCGGCGCCGACGAGGTGTGGGTCGACTTCGGCATCGCGCGCAAGCTGTGGGGGTACGCGGCGGAGCGCTCGCCGAGCACCCACCCGGTGGCGGGGGCGCCCGCGCCGGACGCCATCTCGGCGCTGCAGAACTTCGACGGCATCTCGTACGCCAAGGGCGCCTCGGTGCTGCGCCAGCTCATCGCCCACATCGGCGACGACGCCTTCCTCGCCGGGGTGACCGAGCACCTGCGCGCGAACGCGTTCGGCAACGGGGACCTCGAGGAGTTCCTGGCCGCGATGTCCGAGGCGTCGGGACTCGACCTCGAGGAGTGGGCGGACGGATGGCTGCGCACCGCGGGCGCGGACCGGCTGCGGGTGGGGCGCGACGGGGTGCTGACACGTACCGCCCCCGCTGCCCACCCGGCCGACCGGTCGCACACCCTGGACGTCGCCGCCTTCGAGGGCGGCGAGCAGGTGCTCCACGAGGACGTGGTGCTCGGTGCCGCCGGCGCGACCCTCCCGGCCGTCGCGGCCCTCGATGCGGGGGCCGTGCTGGTGCCGAACGCCGGCGACCTCACCTGGGCCGAGATCGTCCTCGACGACCGCACGCTGGCCGCGCTGCCGGAGTCACTGGCCTCCGTACCCTCGCCCCTGGCGCGCTCGGTGGTCTGGACCTCGCTGCTGGGCTCCGTCGCGCGGGCCGAGGTCGACCCCCGGCACGTGCTCGAGGTCTTCGACCGGGCCTGGCCGGAGGAGACCGACGCCTCGCTGCTGGAGCGGGTCGCCCTGCGGATGACCTCCGACGTGGTCCGCCTGCACCTGCCGCCGGCCGAGCGCGCGGACGCGCTCGCCCGCGTCGCCGCCGCAGCGGACCGGCTCGCCGACCGCGACGTGCCGGCTGGGGGCGACGAGTCGTGGACCCGGGTCGCCGCCGCGCGCGTGTGGGCCGCGAGCGGGTCCGACCCCGACCGGCTGCACCGGTGGGCCGCCGGCCTCGACCTGCCGGCAGCGCTCGCCGGGGACGACGACTTCGGCTGGGTGGTCCGGCGCCGGCTCGCCGTGCTCGATGCCCTGCCCGAGGCCGAGCTGGAGGCCGCCGAGGCGGCGGACCGCTCGCTCGCCGGCCGGCTCGCGGCGCTCGGGGTGCGCGCGTCGCGGCCCACGACCGCGGCCAAGGAGTGGGCCTGGTCGCGGCTGCGCGACGACGAGGACCTCTCGAACTACGGCGCCCTCGAGCTGGCCCGCGGCTTCTGGTCCGCGCCCGACCCGGCGCTCGTGCGACCTTGGGTCGCACAGGTCGGCGACCTCCTCGCCGTCATGGACCGGCGGATGGGCGAGGACGCCCTCTCGCGCGTGGCGACGCTCCTGCACCCCAAGTGGGTCGTCGAGGAGGAGACGCTGGCCGCGTCGGTGGCGCTCGTGTCGCGCGACGGCATCTCGCCGGGAGTCCACCGGGCCCTCCTCGACCAGGACCACGTCCTGCGCGAGGCCCTCGCCGGCCGTCGGCGTTTCGACCCGCGCTGACCCCTCGGCCTGACTCGTGCCACCTTGGCGTGATTTTGGATCGTGCCGGGTGTTTGTGCTGGTCAGCGGGTTGAGTACCTCGGGATCGACACACTAACGGGGCCGGTAGGGTCGTTGCTCGTGGTGTTCGTGCGGAAGGTTCCGACCGCTTCGGGGGCCACGGCGGTACAGATCGCTGAGCGGGTTGGGGACCGCGACAGCGTAATTGAGCACATCGGCTCGGCTCGCACGCCCGCTGAGCTGGCCGCCCTGCTGGAGGTCGCGCGGGCCCGGATGCATCCAGGGCAGGGCGAGCTGGAGCTGTCCCTGCCCGCCGGCACGGGTGGCCGTGGGGTGATCACCGGCAAGCGGTGCGCGCTGTTGTGGCAGGTGCTCACCGCCGGTTACCGCGACCTGGGGTTTCACGCTGTGGGTGATGACGCGTTCGAGCAGATGGTGCTGGCCCGGATCATCGAGCCGACTTCGAAGGCGGACTCGCTGCGGGTGCTGGAGGAGGTCGGTGTCGAGCACGCGTCGCTGCGCACGATGTTCCGGTCGCTGAAGCGCTGCCAGGACCGCGGGTACCGCGACACCCTCGCAGCTGCCTGCTACGAGCACGCCTCGACCGCTGGGGACCTGTCGCTGGTGTTGTATGACGTGACGACGCTGTACTTCGAGGCCGAGTACGAGGACGACCTGCGCAAGGTCGGCTACTCCAAGGAACGCCGGGTCGACCCACAAATCGTGGTCGGGCTCCTGGTGGACCGCGCTGGCTTCCCGCTGCAGGTCGGCTGCTTCGAGGGCAACAAGGCCGAGACCGCGACAATCCTGCCGGTGGTCGAGGCCTTCCAGGACCGCCACAGCATCGAAGGGATGGTGGTGGTCGCCGACGCCGGGATGCTGTCCGCGAACAACCTGCGCGAGCTCGACCAGGCCGGGCTGCGGTTCATCGTCGGCTCCCGGGTGACCAAGGCCCCGAACGACCTAGCCTCGCACTTCAGATGGCACGGGGACGCATTCACCGACGGGCAGGTCATCGACACCCTCACCCCGAGACGGGGGCGCAACACCGACAACGACCCCGCGCTGCGGGCCGAACCGGTGTGGGAGCCCGGCGGGCATGAGGGGTCTTGGCGGGCGGTATGGGCGTACTCCGCCAAGCGCGCCGCAAGGGACTCCCGGACCCTGACCTTGCAGGAGAACCGCGCCAAGGCCGTCGTCGCCGGGGAGAAGGCTCCCCGCACACCCAGGTTCGTCAAGACCACCAATGGGGCAGTGACCCTGGATCATGCCTCGCTGGACCGGGCCCGCCGGCTCGAGGGCCTGAAGGGGTACGTCACGAACATCCCCGCCGAGGTCATGCCGGCCGGTGAGGTCATCGGCTCCTACCACGACCTGTGGCAGGTCGAGGCGTCGTTCCGGATGTCCAAGACCGACCTACGCGCCCGACCGATCTTCCACCACACCAGGGACGCGATCGAGGCCCACCTGACCATCGTGTTCGCGGCGCTAGCGATCTCCCGGCACCTGCAGGACCAGACCCGCATGAGCATCAAGAAGGTCGTGCGCGCGCTCCGCCCGATCCAGCAGATCACCCTCACCATCGGCGGGCACCCCCACACCGCAGCCGACCCACTCACCGACACCGCCAGGGACATCCTCACGGCCACCAGCCACGAGCCCGGGACACACTAAATTGGCACGACTCGGGTCATGGACCGGCGGATGGGCGAGGACGCCCTCTCGCGCGTGGCGACGCTCCTGCACCCCAAGTGGGTCGTCGAGGAGGAGACGCTGGCCGCGTCGGTGGCGCTCGTGTCGCGCGACGGCATCTCGCCGGGAGTCCACCGGGCCCTCCTCGACCAGGACCACGTCCTGCGCGAGGCCCTCGCCGGCCGTCGGCGTTTCGACCCGCGCTGACCCCTAAAGCGGCGCTGTCATGTGAAGGGACGTTCTGAACAGTCGGTGAAGGGAGGTTCTGAACAGTCGTGGGTGCGCTCCACCGTGATCCGATGGTAGGTCAGCGGGATCCTCGGTAGCCCGATGTAGCGGGCTCGGTCGAGGTCGACGTGTCCGAGGGGTTCGCCGTCGAGGAAGAACACGGCGTGGCGGAGGTCGATCAGGTAGCTGATTGTGACCCCTGCCCAGCGGCGGCCGAAGCTGACCCGTACGCCGGGAAGGTCGACTCCGCCGGTGTCGGAGAGCTTGCGGTGGTGCAGGGTGATCCGGCTGCGGACGGTGGTGGGGTCGGGGACGGCCTTGTCGGAGGCGTCGTAGCGTTCTTGCGGGGTCGCGCCGCCCAGGGCCTGGTGGGGACGTTGGGTGTTGTACAGGGCGTCGTAGGTGTCGAGCAGAACCTGGAGGTCATCGAGGGTCTCGGGCCGGGCACGGGCGGCGAGCCACCTCTCCAGGGTCTGCCACTCGCGTTCCTTCTTCCCGCAGGTCTGGGGGTGGCCCGGGCTGGAGTTGCTCATCGAGACCCCGATCAGGGCCAGGCGGACCTCGAACTCGGAGTACCCGCCGCCACGCTGGAACCGCGCGGTGAACGCGGTGCCGTTGTCGCACAGCACCACCGCGGGCTTGCCGTACCGGTTCATCGCCGTGACCATGCACTGCCAGGTGTCCTGCCCGTTCTCCCCGGGCGCGGCCCGCGAGGCGACCACCATCCGGGAGTGGTCGTCCAGGAACCGCAGCACCACCGCCTTGGTCCCGTCGGCCAACGGTGTCTCGTGCCCGTCCAGCTGCCACATCCCGTTCGGTGCCATCGCCTCGAACCGCCGGTACGAGCGACGGGGCCGCTTGGCCGGGGTCGGCGTCGCCCGCCCGTGCGCGAGCAGGATCTTGTGGATCGTGCGCGCCGACGGCACCTGCTCCACGCCGGCGCGGACCAGCCAGTCATGCACCGACCGCGCGCCGGCGTCCCAGCCCGCCGCGAGCAACTCGTCATGCTTCAGGCACAACGTCTCGACCATCCCCGCCCCGGTCCGGTTCGGAGAAGATCCCGGGCGGCTCGAGCGCGGCAGCAGCCCCTGCAGCCCCTCCGCCTCCAGCCTCGCCTTGTACGTGTAGTACGAGCCCCGGCTCACCCCGAACTGGCGGCACACCGCCGTCACCGACAGGCCCGAGCCCTCCAGCACCGCGTGGGCCGCCAACGCCAGCCGTGCCTCCATCGACACACTCCGCTCGCTCATGCAGCCAACAATCGACCGCTCGACCAAGCACCCCCGAGTGTTCAGAGACTCCCTTCACATCACTGTTCAGAAGGTCCCTTCAAATCACACGGCAGAAGCGGCGCCTTTCACACACGTTCGCCCGAGGGATGGTGGGTGGACGGCAGGACGGTCAGCCGGCCCAGAAGCCCCGCTCGCCGAACATGTCCCGGTAGGAGGCCGGCATCCCGGGAGCCCGCCCGCCGAGGTACGAGCCGACCACGGCGGCACCGAGGTCACCCAGCTCGGGAGCGACGACCCGGCCCCCGGCCCGACGTGCCATCGAGTCGACGAACCGTGCGAGACCGGGGTCCTCGCCGAGCCGGAAGAACGTGGTCTGCGCCCCGAGCCGGGTCGCGACGTCGAGCTCGCTGACGGCCAGGGCCAGTGTCCTCGGGTGCGGCGGGTAGTCGAAGAACACCGCACCCCCCGGCTCGAGGTGCGAGGTGGGCTCGCCGTCGGTGACGACGAGGAGCACCGGCTGCTCGTTCGGGTGGCGCCGGAAGTGCCGGTTGGCGAGCAGGAGCGCGTGGTGGAGGTTGGTCCCCTTGTCCCACACCGCGTCCAGCGCGGTGAGCTGCTCTATGGGCATGACCTCGGCGTGCCGGGCGAAGGACACGACCTCGAGGTGGTCGCCGCGGAACCGGGTCGAGATTAGCTGGTGGAGGGCGAGTGCGGTGCGCTTCATCGGCACCCAGCGCCCGTCCATGGCCATCGAGAACGAGGTGTCGACGAGCAGGGCCACACAGGCCCGGGTGCGCGCCTCGGTCTCGGTGACCTCGACGTCGCGGATGTCCAGTCGCATGCCGTCGCGCGGGTCGCCGCCCTCCCCGACGACCCGGGTGATGGCGTTGGTCATGGTGCGCGTGGTGTCCCACGGCTCGGTGTCGCCGAACTCCCACGGGCGCGTCGCACCGCTCTGCTCGCCGGCGGCGCCCGCCGTGCGGGTGTCGCGCTGCCCTCCGCGGTTGGACAGGCGGCCCGCGACGTCGCGCAGGAGGGACTTGCCGAGCTCGCGCATGGCCTTCGGGGAGAGGCGGAGTGACCCGTCGGGAGTGCGGGTGAGGTAGCCGCTGTCGCGCAGGGCGCGCTCGAGGTCGGCGAGGCCGCGGGCGTCGACGGCCGACTCCTCGCCCAGCTGGCGGGCGAGGGCGTCGAGGTCGACGTCGTCCATCCGGGCCCCGGGGTGCGACTGCGACAGCTGCTCGGAGAGACCGTCGAGCTCGGCGATGTCCTGCAGGACACCGGTGCCGTCCCCCAGGCCGAGCCCCTGCTCGCCGCGGAACTGCTCCGACCCGTCCCAGTCCTCACCCGGGCGCAGCGAGCGCAGCAGGTCGTCGAGCCGGTCGAGCTGCTGGTCGAGACCTGCCGAGCCGAACGCCTGCTGGGCCAGCTCGGCGAGCTCGGCTCGCTGCTCGGGGCTCATCGACTGGAGCATCCGCTGCGCGGCGGCGGCCCGCGCCGCCAGTGCGTCGACGAGCTCCTCGACGTCCGCGGGGTCCTCCGGGAAGAAGTCGCCGTGCTCGTCCATGAAGCGCTGGAAGTCCTCGGGGGTGTCCTCCCCGCGCGCGTGCGCGTCGAGGAGGTCGGTGAGGTCACCGAGCATCTTCTCGACACGGGCCCGGTCCTCGTCGGTGGCGTTCTCCAGGGCCTGCTTCATGCCGGCGAAGCGCTGGTCGAGCATCTCGCGGCCGAGGAGGTCCTTGATCTGCTCGTACTTCTCCCGGCCCTCGCTGCTCCGCCAGTCGTAGTCCGAGAGCTCGGTGACGGCGGCGGCCGGTGAGGGGGGAAGGTTCTCGATGCGCATCTCGGCGAAGCGCGCGTCGTCGTCGAGGTCGCGGGCCAGCTGCTTGCGCTCGGCCAGCACCGCCTCGTCCAGCAACCGCCGAACCTCCTCGAGCGTGCCGCCGAGGGAGTGCTGCCGCAGCAGCTCGCGCCGTCGCTCGGCCACCCGACGCGCCAGGTCGTCGAGCCCCGAGCGGTCCCGCGTGCCCTGCCGCAGCAGCTCCTGCATCGCCCGTTCGGGGGAGTACCCGGCCATGACGTCCTCGCCGATGGCGTCGAGCGCCTCGCGCAGGTCGACGGGCGGCGCGAGCGGGTCGCCGCCGGCGTACCTCGAGTACGCGGCGCGGTGCTGCTCGGGGCGCCGGCGCGAGGTGCCGTCCGGGGTTGTGCTCACCCGTACACCGTCTCACCGTCGCCGCTGTCCTTGCTGATCCGGCGGGCGAGGTAGAGGCCCTCGAGCGCCAGCTCGATCGCGCTGGCACGCTCACCGTCGTTGGCGGCACCGAACCGCTCGGCCACCTCGTCGTACAGGTCGGACTCGCCCAGCACGGGCAGCCCCTGGAGGAACTCGGCCGCGCCGACGTTCTCGCCCGTGGTCACGAGGGCGCCGTCCTCGATCGCCGCCACGAGCAGGCCCATGTCGATGCCGCCGAGGTGCCGGCGGGCGGTCTCTGCCGTGGCCGTGCGCAGGAGGTGCCCGAGCACCTCCCGCTCCCGGCCCTCCTCGCCCGTCTCGAGCTCGACCTTCCCGCGGAGCACGTCGACCGCTCCCTCGAGGTCGACCACCCGCGCCACGGCATCGGTCTCGCCCTGGGTCGTGGCCCGGTGCAGGGCCGCCGCCGCCACGGTCTCGGCCGCCGCGATGGCGAAGCGGGCCGACACGCCGGAGCGCTGGTCGACCGAGCTCGAGCCGCGCAGGCCGCGGGTGAACCGCGCCACGATCTCGACGAGGGCGTCGGGCACGGTGGCCACGAGGTGGGCCTCCTGCCGGATGACGGCCACCTCGTCGTCGAGCTCGCGCGGGTAGTGGGTGCGGATCTCAGCGCCGAACCGGTCCTTGAGCGGGGTGATGATGCGCCCGCGGTTGGTGTAGTCCTCGGGGTTGGCGGAGGCGACGACGAGCACGTCGAGGGGCAGCCGCAGCACGTACCCGCGGATCTGTATGTCGCGCTCCTCCATGACATTGAGCATCGACACCTGGATGCGCTCGGCGAGGTCGGGCAGCTCGTTGATGGCGACGATGCCCCGGTGGCTGCGCGGGATGAGGCCGAAGTGGATCGTCTCGGGGTCACCGAGGCGGCGGCCCTCGGCGACCCGCATCGGGTCGACGTCGCCGATGAGGTCGGCGACGCTGGTGTCAGGGGTCGCGAGCTTCTCGGAGTACCGCTCGTCGCGGTGCCGCCACATCACGGGGAGCGCGTCCCCGAGCTCGGCCGCGCGGCGGCGGGACTCGACAGTGATCGGCTCGTAGGGGTGCTCGCCGAGCTCGGAGCCCTCGATCACGGGGGTCCACTCGTCGAGCAGACCGACGAGGCTGCGCAGCAGACGGGTCTTGCCCTGGCCGCGCTCGCCGAGGAGGACGACGTCGTGGCCGGCGATGAGGGCGCGCTCGAGCTGGGGGATGACGGTCGCGCCGAAGCCGTGCAGGCCCGGCCAGGGGTCGCGTCCGTCGGCCAGCGCCGCGAGGAGGTTGGCGCGGATCTCGGCGTGGACACCGTGCGCCTCGTGGCCGGAGGCCCGCAGCTCCGCGACGGTGGCGATGGCGGGTGGGCTGGTTCGCGGCGTGGTGGTCGCGGGGACCGTGGGGTCGCTCATCTCCTCACGCTACGTCAGGAAGGCGCGGTCTCGGACTGCTCTGTCCAACCCTCGACCCCTCTGCTGCCGCCCCGGCCACCCAGCCCCCCGGCCGCCCCGCCGCCGCCCAGCCGGACCCGGCCGCCGCCCTCCCCACCGCCCAGCCGCCGCCCTCCCCACCGCCCAGCCGGACCCGGCCGCCGCCCTCCCCACCGCCCAGCCGCCGCCCTCCCCACCGCCCAGCCGCCGCCCTCCCCACCGCCCAGCCGCCGCCCTCCCCACCGCCCAGCCGCCGCCCTCCCCACCGCCCAGCCGCCGCCCTCCCCACCGCGGAGTCAGGGTCTGTCCGATTCCCGGTGTAACTGGCATTCGGGTTACAGGGTCTCGGCCGCTGGCATGCGGTCGGCGAAGGTGACGGCGAACGCGTTCAGGGCGGGCTTCCACCGGGTGACCCATCGTCCCTGCCCGAGCCCCTTGGGGTCCAGGGACCGGGTGACCAGGTACAGCGTCTTCAGGGCGGCCTGCTCGGTGGGGAAGTGTCCCCGGGCGGTCACGGCGCGCCGGTAGCGGGCGTTGAGGGACTCGATCGCGTTGGTGGAGCAGAGCACGCGGCGGATCTCGACGGGGTAGTCCAGGAACGGGATGAACTCCTCCCACGCCGCCCGCCAGAGCTTGGGGATGGCCGGGTAGGGCTTGCCCCACTTCTCCTCGAGTTCTTCGAACGCCGCCCAGGCGGCGTCCGCGGAAGGCGCGGTGTAGATCGGGCGCAGGTCGCGCGCGAGCTGGTCCCAGTACCGCTTGGAGGCGTACCGGAAGGTGCCGCGGATCAGGTGGATGATGCAGGTCTGAACAATCGCCGCCGGGAACACCGCCGCGACCGAGTCCGGCAGGCCCTTCAGGCCGTCGCAGACGACGAAGAACACGTCCGCCACGCCGCGGTTCTTGATGTCGGTGAGCACGTTCATCCAGAACTTCGCGGACTCCCCGCCACCACCGGTGCCGGCCCACAGGCCCAGGACGTCGCGGCGGCCGGCCAGGTCGACCCCGATCGCGGCGTAGAACGGCTGGTTGCCGACCTGCCCGTCGCGGACCTTGACCATGATCGCGTCGATGAAGATCGCCGCGTACACCGCCTGCAGCGGCCGGGAGGACCAGGCCTGCATGTCCTCGATGACCTTGTCGGTGATCCGCGAGACGGTGTCCTTCGAGACCTCCGCCCCGTACACCTCGGCGAAGTGCGCGGAGATCTCCCCGGTGGTAAGTCCCCGGGCGTAGGAGTCAGGAGGACCCCGCCGAGTCAGGAAGCGGCTGCACCCTGAGTGGACGAAGTCCTCCTGACTCCGCCGGATGGGGGAGTCGTGGTCGGGGAGGGGAGGCGTCAGCGAGCCGGCGGGTCAGCGGCGGTTGGTGACGTTGAGCGCGATGTCGAGGTCCGTGCTCTGGTCGCTCGTCCCGGCTCTGGTCGCTGGTCCGTGCTCTGGTCGCTCGTCCCGGCTCTGGTCCTTCTCGCCGGGTCATGGTGCTGCAGCACCGCCATCGCGCGGGAACGACCAGAGCCGGCGCGCGGAGGGTGGCGGGGGACGGGAGATCGGCGACGGGCGTCGGTTCAGCGGTAGTTGGTGAAGCTGAGCGCGATGTCGAGGTCCTGCTCCTTGAGCAGTCGCTGGACCGCCTGGAGGTCGTCACGCGACTTGCTCGTGACGCGCACCTCGTCGCCCTGGATCTGCGTCTTGACCGACTTCGGGCCCTCGTCGCGGATCACCTTGGTGAGCTTCTTGGCGTTCTCGCTCGAGATGCCCTGCTTCAGCGCCACGTCGAGCTTGTACTCCTTGCCCGACACCCGCGGGCCTCCCTCCGGCACGTCCAGGTGCTTGAGCGAGACCTTGCGGCGGACCAGCCAGGTCTGGACGACGTCGAGGACGGCGGTGCACCGCTCCTCGGTCTCGGCCTCCATCTTGATCACCTCGCCGGCGAGCTCCACCCGGGCGCCGACGCCCTTGAAGTCGTACCGGTTGGAGATCTCCTTGGCCGCGTTGTTGACCGCGTTAGCGACCTCCTGCTTGTCGTACTCGCTCACGACGTCGAAGCTGCTGTCGGCCATCGAGGGACCTCCCTGTCGTCGATTCGGCGGTGCGGATGCGGCTTGCTATCCTTCCATGCGCACCGGGCGGGTTGCCCGAGCGGCCAATGGGAGCGGACTGTAAATCCGTCGCGAAAGCTTCGAAGGTTCGAATCCTTCACCCGCCACCCGTGCTACAGGCCCCCTGACCTGCGGAAACGCTGGGTCAGGGGGCCTTGTCGTGGGGCCGCGTGTCGATCCGAGCCTGGAAGCCGCGCCGCGTACCTGTCCGAGCGGTTCCCGACCGAGGTGCGTGCCTCGGGCTTCGGGGTGGGCTACAGTCTCGCCCTCGTGGTGCCCGGCTTCTACGCCTTCTGCCTCGCCGGACTCGGCCTGGTGGTGCCGCCCCACGTCGCGCCGGCCGTAATCGTCGCGGTCGCCGGGCTCGTGGTCCTCCTCGGGGCCACGGCCGGCCCGGAGAGCCGCGACGTCGACCTCGGCGTGGCCGCGGTCGACGAGATCCGGAGCCGAACGATCGGGAGAGGGGTGGTCGCATGGGAACCGGACCGTCCGAGCGCGTGACCGCGGACCGGTGGGGTCTGTTGCGTGGCGGCGAGGGGCTGATGACCGGCACGGTCGTGTCTGCGGCGGTCCTCGCGGCCACCGCCGGTCACGTGAACTCCACGGCCCAGCTGTCCGTCGCCATCGCCGGGACGACGTTCGTGTACTGGCTGGCCCACCTGCACGCGGCCACGATCGGTGCGGGGGTGCGTGACGGCATGCACCCGCTCGCGGCGCTCCGGGCGGGGGCGCTGCACACGTGGACGGTGGCCGCCGCGTCGCTGCTCCCGCTCGCGGTCCTGCTCCTGGCGGAGATGGTCGGCGCCGATGTCGAGGTCGCCTCGTGGATCGCGTTGGGCGCCACCGTGGCCCTGCTCACGGTCTACAGCTACCTCGCCGGACGGCGGGGTGGCCTCGGGCCGCGCGGCAGCGTCGTGTGCGCCGCCGCGGGCTGTGGGCTGGGATTGCTCGTGGCGGTCCTCAAGGCCGCCCTGCACTGAAGGGCGCCCCACCCCCGGGCGGGGTGAACCCGCCCCACGCCGGCGGCGGCGAGAGTGCTGTTGGACGTGGGCCCGAGGGTTACCTTCGCGGACCTCCGGCTCCTGGGGCCGATCAACACCCTCAAGCTGTCCTTCGCCCCGACCGGTTTCGCGCACCGCTGCTGCAGTCCGCGCTCTTCACCGTCTCCCTGACCGGCGGGCAGTGGCTCGGGGCCATCGGTCTCGCGCTCCTGCTGCCGCTCGTCATCGAGGGGAGCAGGCTGGGCGGAGGCGGCGCGGCGCCAGTCGCCCGCCACCCACCCGCAGGGCGAGCGCCGGCGCCAGGGCCGCGGCCCCAGGGGCTCTGTCGTCGGCCCCGCCCGACCGTCGTGCCCGGCAGGACACTGCGCCGAGCCTCAGGTCGCCGGGCCCTGACCTCGGGAAACGCAGGGTGGGGGGCCTTGTCGTCGGGAGAATGTGATCCCCTTCGGGCGATGCCGGCGGCAGCGGCGTCCGGGAGGCTCTGCAGTGTCAGTTCAACCCGATGCTGAATGAGGCTGTTATGAACTCCTTCTGGGACTTCTTCTGGATCGTCGTGGTGTCGTTCCTCTTCGTCGCCTACCTGATGGTCCTCTTCCACATCGTCACGGACATGTTCCGAGACGAATCCATGAGCGGTTGGGCGAAGGCCTTCTGGGTGGTCTTCCTCATCTTCCTGCCCCTCTTCGGGTCGCTCGTGTACCTCATCGCCCGCGGTTCCGGCATGGCCGAGCGCTCGATGCGCGACGCGCAGCAGTTCCAGGACCAGCAGGCCGAGTACATCCGCTCCGTCGCCGGTGGGTCGGCCGACCCGGTCGCCCGGCTGGCACAGGCCAAGGAGCTGCTCGACTCCGGTGCCATCACCCAGCAGGAGTTCGACAACCTGAAGAGCCAGACGCTGAACGCCTGACCGCCTGACCTCGAGATCGCCACGTGGGGCCCCGGCCGAGCCGGTAACCCACGTGGCGATCCGCTGCTGTCACGCGGTGCGGGACGGGCCGTCCGTCGCGGGCGGCACCCCACCACGATGACCCAGGTGCTCGAGCCAGGCCACGAGCAGCCGGTGCACCGCGTCGGCGCCGACGAGGCGATCCGGGGGTGGGGGCAGATCGGAGGGCCACACCAGCATCGCTCGGTCCTGCCAGCCCCCGAGCCCGCCGTGGCAGCCGACGAGGCCCTCGAAGGCCGCGACCTCACCCGTGGCCTCGTCGAGCAGGCTGTTGACGGCGATGTCGGGCGACTCGGGCATCGACGACGCCCGGAGCACGAACGCGGGTGCTTCCGGTCCGAAGCGCGCGAGCGGGTCGGTACCCGTCACCGCCCCGTCGCGGAGCCGGTGACGACCATCCGCGCCGAGCGCGACCGGCCCGTCCGCGGTGTCCACCACCACGAACGAGACGCCCTCGTGGGCGACCAGGCCCGGCACCAGGGCAGGGAACCGCTCGTCGAGCTCGTCGAGCGTCAGCCGGTGTCGCTCTCCCGCGACGTAGACCAGACCGAGGTTGCCCGACCCGAAGACGAGCAGCGGCGCCTCCGCGTCGGCGGGAGTGGCGCCGGTGAGGGCCGCCTGCGCGGTCTCGACCTCCGCGTCGGCCCGCTCCCGGGCATCCGACGACCCGGCGCCGAGCGCGCGGGAGACACCGGCCGGCGCGTCGTCGGAGAGGGCGTGCACCCGTGCCGCTCCCTCGGTGTTGACGGCGGCCCCGGCGACGGCGCGGTCCGCCAGGCGGGAGACGACCTCCCCGAGGTCTTCCCCGAAGCGGTCGGCGAACACCTCCCCCTGGGACTGGCCGTGGTCCGACAGCACGATGATGCGGTAGGGGCGCGGTGCGAGGGCGGCCACCTGCTCGAGCTGGGAGAGCACCGAGTCGAGGCCCACGAGGGCGTCGAGCGACTCCGAGCGCATGATGCCGGCGTGGTGCGCGACGGCGTCGTAGTCGACGTAGTCGACGTAGATGCTGTGGGCTCCGCGGAGCATCGCGTCGGCGACGGTGAGGGTGTTGAAGTCACGCAGGACGCCGTTGAGCGCGGCCCGCTCCCCGGCGAACCCCCACCCCCGGTGCACGCGGGGTCGGATGTCCAGGCGGATCTGGCGCCGGGCCTGGAACCACTCACGCACGATCTCGCTGACCGTCCGCACCAGGCCCCGCGCCAGGCCCTGCGGCCGCGCGAGGAAGTCGTTGACGGTGCGCCGTCCGGCGGCGTCCGCGGCCGCGTTCCCGAGGGAGCTCATCGTGGCGTAGGCCACCGGCGCGTCACCGCTGAACAGGTTGCTGACCGACACCCCGTCGTCGACGAGCAGCCCCTTGCCGTCGGAGTGCATCGCCTCGATGTCCGCCGCGTCCTTGGGCTTGTTGGCCACGAAGACCCGCCCGGACGCGCGGTCCACCCAGCGGAAGGCGGGGATGCCCTCGATCGTGCCGTGCAGGATGCCCATCTGGCTGGCCGGGGTGGTCGCCGGCAGCATCGGGGTCCACTCCCGCATCCGGTACCGGCCGCTGCGGACCCAGCGGGCCAGGGTGGGGAGGGTCCCGGCGAGGACCCCCCACTCCAGCACCGGGTACGGGACCCCGTCGAGCTGCACGAAGAGGACGCCGGGGACCTCCGGGTCCGGGACCGAGGCCGTCCGGCGGGCCCGACGCACCAGGTGCGCCAACAGGGCGTCGCTCGTGCCGGCCGTGCTCACCCACCCGACGAGTGTCGTCACGACTGCGACGATCCACGCGCCCCAGAAGGCCCCCCAGAAGGTGGCCGACGCACCCGGGACCACGCCGATCGCCGCCGCGACGACCACGGCCTGGCCGAACAGCGCGAGCAGCACCGCCCCCGGCCAGCCGAGCAGCGTCGCGAGGGCGACCAGAGCAGGTCGCAGGAGAGCGCCGAGGACGGCCAGCGCCAGGGCGACGAACAGCAGCGGGACCGGTCCGTCGATGGTCAGGTCGGGCAGCACGCGGTCGGCGAGGGCCAGCCCCAGCGCCGCGGCGACGAGCGCCAGGAGACCTCGGACGACGTCAGCCCACCTGGGTCGCGCCAACGAGCGGGCGATCCGCGCCACGTGGTGGCGGGGTGCGGACGGGGCCACGTCCTCAGTCCCCCATGGCGTCGATGGCGGCGGTGGCGGCGAGCACGAGCACGGGGTCTGCTCCCGGCTGCACCTGCACCCCGAAGGTGTCCAGGCCCGTCATCCAGCGCCTGGACACCTCGGCGATCGGCTGCCCGTCGCGTTCGAACGTGTACTCGTGGTGGACGACGTCGCCCCGGACGTCGATCGTGCCCACGTCATCGGCCTCGACGACGAACCGCTCACGCATCGGCGCGACCATCGCCTTCCGGATGGTCGCCGACGGCCGGCCGGGACGGTCGATCGTGATGGTGTCGCGGACGTGGGCGACCTGCTCCGCCATCCTCGCCACGACCACCCCGCCGGCATCCCGGATGGTGAAGGCCTCCCGAAACCGCACGGCCTTGCCGTCGACCTGGTACACCGTGCGCCCGTCGCTGGTCTCGACCCAGTAGTCGTTCCGGAGGTCCATCAGCTTCGCCTTCATCCGGTACACCACCGGGTCGGCCGGTTCCTCGCGCCGACTCTCCCTGCGGTCTGGAAGACCCATGGTGATCGCTCCTTCTCCGGTGCTGGCGGGCACCGGGGCCGGCAACAGCCCGGTGCGACCCGTCGGCCCTGTCGACCGGCGGCCTCCACCCACGGTGCCCGCCGCCGTCGCGGCGCGCATCATCCCCCCGGAGTGAAGGCTCCGGCCGTGTCGACACGGGGCCGGTCAACCGGCCGCGCCGTGGGCCAGCGCCACCTGGGCGGTGGCCGCGTGCAGCTCGGTCTCGTCCTCGACCGGCTCGGGCTTGAGGTCGAAGACGACCCTGTCGACCGTGCCGGTGAACGCGTACGGCGCCCGGTCCTCGTAGTCGAGGTCGACGACGCCGCCGTTGTCACGGCCGATGTCCATGCCCGCGTAGGTCGAGAAGATCAGCGAGATGGTCCTCGGGATGCGGCCGCCCCCGATGACCTTGCCGTCGGCGAGCAGCGTGACCTCACCCCCTGAACCGGGCGTGGCGTCGTCCGCCTCGAAGTGCATCGTCAGCGTCACGTCGCCCGACGGGACGGGTTCGGTCGAGGACTGACGGTAGGTGTCCACCCCGAGGTACTGGTACGTGTGGTGCAGGATCCCGTCCCCGTCGACCCAGAGGGCGAAGCCCCCGATGAAGTCGGCGAAGGCGACGAGCACTCCCTCGGCGCCGCCCTCCGGGACGTGCGCGTGCGCCTCGATCGCGTAGGAGCGGCCGATGATGCGCGGGATCATCGAGGTCTGGATGTTCTGCACGTCGCCGTGGAAGGTGAAGCGGGTCCGGGTGGGCATCGGTGGCAGGATCCCGAAGAAGACCGCGAACCCGCCGAGCAGCGGCAGCACCCTGTTGCGCTCGGCCTCCTGCCAGAACAGCTCGACGAGATCGGCCACCTTCTCGGGGTTCTCCGCCGCGAGGTCGTGCGCCTGTGAGAAGTCGTCCGGGAGGTAGTAGAGCTCCCACACGTCGTCCTCCGGCGACCACTCCCCACCGGGCGCGAACCGGGCGAGCGTCGGCGGTGAGAAGTCCCAGGGGAGCTTGTCCAGCTTGGTGCAGGCCCACCACCCGTCCTTGTAGATGGCCCGGCTCCCGTACATCTCGAAGTACTGGACGGTGTGGCGCTCCTCGCCGTCGGCGTCGTCGAGGGTGTGCGCGAAGCTGGTGCCGTCGACCGGCTCCTGCTCGATGCCGTCGACGACCCTCGGCACCGGGATGCCCACGACGTCGAGAACCGTGGGCACGATGTCGGTGCAGTGGGTGAACTGGCTGCGGATCGTGCTGTCCGGGGCGATCCTGCTCGGCCACGACACGACCATCGGGTCGCGCGTTCCGCCGAGGTGGCTGGCCATCTGCTTGCCCCACTGGAAGGGCGCGTTGTTGGCGTGTGCCCAGGCGGCCGCGAAGTGCGGCGCGGAGTGGAAGCCCCCGAGCTCCTCGATCCCGCCGTACTTCTCGATGAGCGCCAGCTGCTCGTCGGCGTCGAGGACGAGGCCGTTGAAGAAGGTCGTCTCGTTGAAGGACCCGGTGAGCGTGCCCTCCATCGACGCGCCGTTGTCGCCCCAGATGTAGATGACCAGGGTGTCGTCGAGCTCGCCCATCGCCTCGACCTCGTCGAGCAGGCGGCCGACGTTCCAGTCGGCGTTCTCGGAGAACCCCGCGAAGACCTCCATCTGCCGGGCGTACAGCCGGCGCTCGGCCTCGGACAGCCCGTCCCATGCGGGGTACGCCTCGGGCCGCTCGGTGAGCCGGGTGTCGTCGGGCACGATCCCGAGCCGCTTCTGACGCTCGAGCGTCTTCTCGCGGTAGACGTCCCACCCGTCGTCGAACTGGCCCTTGTACCGGTCGGCCCACTCCTTGGCCACGTGGTGGGGGGCGTGGGTGGCGCCGGTGGAGTAGTAGACGAACCACGGCTTGTCGGCGTCCTGGGCGCGCACCGCGTGCAGCCACTCGACGGCCTTGTCCGTGATGTCGTCGGGGAAGTAGTAGAGCTCGCCGTCCTCACCCTCCGGGACGCCGAGTGTGGAGTTGTCCTGGGTGATGATGGGGTCGTACTGCCCGGCCGCCCCGGTGAGGAACCCCCACCAGTGGTCGAAGCCCCACCCCGTGGGCCAGTGGTCGAACGGTCCCGCGGCCCCCATCTCACGGCCGGGCGTCATGTGCCACTTGCCGAACCCGCCGGTGATGTACCCGTTCTCACTGAGGATTCGGGGCAGGGCGGTGCACGACTGTGGACGGACGCCGGTGTAGCCCGGGAACGGCGAGGGGAACTCCGCGATGCCCCCCATGCCGACGCGGTGGTGGTTGCGCCCCGTGAGCAGCGCGGCCCGGGTGGGGGAGCACACAGCGGTCACGTGGAAGCGGTTGTACGTGACGCCCCGCTGCTGCACGCGGGTGAGGTTGGGCGTCCTGATGCCCCCGCCGAAGGTGTCCGGCCCGCCGAACCCGGCGTCGTCGATGAGGACGAGGAGGACGTTGGGTGCGTTCTCCGGAGGGCGTGGCCCGGCCACGATGGACCAGTCGCCCACCGATTGCTCGATCGTGCGGCCGAACGTGCCCCCGAACTTCGTGTCCGGGATCGGCAGCACGGTGCGGTCGGGCTCGAACTTGCCCATGGCCTCCCCGAGGGCGCGCTTGAGCTCGTCGATGCCCTTCTCGTCGGACTCGACGACCGACTTCACCAGCGAGCCGGACAGCGACTGCTCGACGGCCAGCCGCTGGTCCGCGGGGTGCACGCCGATGACGACCGCGGTGCCGGGCTTCAAGGACTCGGTGACCTTCTCCTGGATGCTCCGGGTGATCTTGTGGCCCGTGAAGTGTCCGATGATGCCGCCGGCGGCCCCTCCGAGCGCGACCGCCCCGAGCAGGGGCGGCGCGAAGAGCCCCACGAGGACCCCGACCCCACCGCCCCACCCGGCGCCCTTGCGCCCGAGGTGGTTTCCGGTGTCGGCCACCGTGACCCGGCCGTCCGCGTCCTTGGCGACGAGGATCATCCCCTGTGTCGAGACCTCCTTCGCCGCGACCTTCTCGACCAACCTGTCGAAGTCACGCTGAGCCAGCTCCGGGTCCTGGAACGCGGCCACTATCAGCATCTGTGTCTCGTTGCCCATCTCTGGTCACTCCTTGTCGAGAGGTCGGGCACCCGGTTCGGGGCCGTTTCGGCGAGGGGTCCTCATCGTCCGTCGGCTCACGAGAGCGACACGACGGGCGAGGGGACGGCCCTCGGCGACCACACCTCGACCGTAGGTCGGCGCGCGCGGGACGTCGTCACCCCTTGTGGATGATCACGGCACGCTGTAGGGATGGTGTCGTCGCCACCTGTGCTCCTGGTTCCTTCGTGCCATCGGGGTGATGTGCGTGCCGACGCCGTGCAGAACGATCGGACGGCGGGCCCTGGTCGACCGGGCCTGCTCACGACGAGGACAGGAGGTGGTGCAGATGACCGACCGCGCGCCCGACAGGAGCCCGACATGAGTGAGCTCGAGACGGCACCGAGCAGCAGCGACGTCGAGATGGGTCCCATCGACTATCTCGTCATCGAGTTCCCCGGCAACCGGATGACCGGTGAGGGCTGGCCCATCCTCGTGGACCTCGTCGACCGCGGCCTCATCCGCATTCTGGACCTGGGCTTCATCCGCAAGGACGAGGACGGCTCGGTGGTCGGACTCAGCCTCCAGGACCTCGGTGACGAGGGCGCCGAGCTGACCGTCTTCGAGGGCGTGAGCTCGGGTCTGCTGGGGGACGACGACCTGACCGAGGCGGCCAACGCCGTCGAGCCGGGATGCTCGGCCGGCGTGATCGTGTACGAGAACACGTGGGCAGCCCCGTTCGCCGCGGCTATGCGTCGCAGCGGTGGCGAGCTGGTCGCCTACGGTCGCATCCCCATCAACGCCCTCCTCGCGGCGGTTGACGCCGAGGACGACGAGTGACCCCGACCCGACCCCGATCCGAGGAGAGCTGACATGCCTGGACTGATCCGTGGCGTGGCGCGGACGGCGGCCATCGCCGGCACCGCCACCGCCGTGTCGAACCGTGTCTCCCGCCGACAGGCGAACCGGTGGCAGAACCAGGCGGCGGCCGAGCAGCCGCCCCCGCAGTACGCCGAGCCACCCCCGCAGTACTACGCCGCGCCGCCGGCAGCCCCTGCCCCGGCCGCCGAGGGCGCTGACGACATGCTCGCCCAGCTGGAGAAGCTCGGCCAGCTGCGGGACGCGGGTGTGCTCACCGACGAGGAGTTCGCCGCGCAGAAGGCCAAGATCCTCGCCGGCTGATCGCCGTGGCACGACAACGGGCCGGTCCGGGTAGAACCCGGACCGGCCCGTCTCGTGTGTCGCGGTCAGAACCGCGGCGGCTTCAGAACCTTCAGCGGCGACGGTCCTCGCGGCGGTCGTGGCGACGGTTCACGCCGTGTGCGACGACGGCGGCGGTGCCTACCGTGGCGGCGGTCCGGGCGACGGGCGCGCGGACGACGCCTCGCCGTGCGGCTCGAGCAGGACGCAGTGGCATGTCAGTTCTCCTCTTCTGTCTCCGCGTCGAGCGACGCGGCGATGGCCTGGATCGGGATCCGCCCGGTGGCGACGAGCTGGCCGCCGGCCCGTCGGGCAGCGGACGCAAAGGGAGCGGCCCACATGTTCTCCCACACGACGACGCCGGCGACGCTGCCCGGTTCCATCGCTGCGGCGAGGTTCTCCACGTCCTCGGCGGCGAGGATCTCGGCGATCTCGGTCTCGAGCGCTCGCATCGCGTCCATCTCGAAGTCGTCGATCTCGAAGCCCTCCACCGATCCGTCCTCGGCCTTCTGGAGGACCAGGAGATCAAGGATGCGGATGACCCCCTCGTGCGCGAGCCGGCTCAGCTCCTCGGCCATCTCGCCGTTGAAGGTGCTCTGTCCCGCGGGGAACTCGATGACGAGGTAGTCCACGGGACCCATCTCGTCGACGTCGGCGATTGTCTCGCTCATGTCGTCTCCTTGTCGTAGGTATCGCTGGGTCAGGCCAGCGTGTCGCCCGAGGGGGTCGGGGGCCTCACCCCGATGGGTCGAAACTCCCGACCCCGGCCTGTCTGGTGCCGCCAGAGGTGGGTCAGGTGGCGATGTCTCGTCCGTGCACGGTCAGCGCCCAGACGACGACGACGGCGGCGGTGATCAGGACGATCGCCCAGATCGGGTACCAGGGCAGCCAGGCGAAGGCCGCCACGCCGGCCAGGGCGGCGATCACGACACCGACGGTGCGTGCCCACACCGCGCCGCTGAAGAGCGCGGCGCCGGCCAGCCCGACGAGAATGCCGAGCGTCAGGTGGATCCAGCCCCAGGTCGTGGTGTCGAACTGGAAGATCCACTCCGTCCCGACGACGTAGAACTGGTCGTTGACGAGTGCCACGATTCCGGCGATCACCTGGAAGAGCCCGGCCATGATCATCATGACGGCGGCGAAGACCGTGAAACCGACCGCAGTGGCGCTGTGGGCGTTGGTCTCCACGCCCATTGGTGTTGCCTGTGTCGATGACATCTGCAGACTCCCTTCTGCGGAGACAAGGGCTCAGGGCCTCCTGAGTCTGCTGTCACTCTTGCCATGTTGGCCGTGGGCGGCATCAGCCCGTCGGGACGAAGATTCCTTCCTCGTCCCGACGTTCGCCCGGCCGGTGATCACTGGCGGGCGGTGGCGATCCTGGCGACGTCCTCGGGGTCGATGAGGTGGGACTGGTCGTCGTCGCCGACGTCGATCTGGACGACGTCGATGCGTCCGTTGAACCTGCTGGCGCCCGCGTAGTCGGCGCTGACCGGCATCCCGTAGTCGTCGCCGATGTCGGTGGTCTCGTCCGCGGAGAAGACCAGGGGTTGGGTCTGCTCGACTCGACCGGTTCCGACGCTGCGACCGTCGTAGTAGAGCGTGACGCCGCCGCCCTTGGCCAGGCCGCTGCCGTCGTAGGCGAACTCGACCCGGACCTGGTGGCTTCCGGTGCCGAGCGGCTCGTCGGCCGCGGTGACGAACTCCGTCATGCCGAGCACGTTGTAGACGAACTTGGCGTGCCCGTCCTTGACGTAGAGCGCCCAGCCGCCGAAGCGGCCACCCTGCGCGATCAGGACGCCGTTCGTGCTGCTCCCGGCGGGCGTCTCGACGGCGGCAGTGACGCTGAACGAGCGGTTCTTGACGTCGAGGACGCTGTTCTCGCTGAGCCGCTTCATCCCCGGGAACAGCACCTGGGTGGTGCCTGTGATGAGCTGGGGGCGCCCCGCGATGGTCGCGTTCAGCCGTTCGAAGCGACGGTCGTCGATCGGGAGGACGTTGTACTTCACCGCCTCGATGAGCCAGAGCCGCTGGAGCGCGGCGAGCCGGTCGGGATCCTCGGCAGCCAGGTCGTGCGCCTGGGTCCAGTCGGTGCTGCCGTCGTAGAGCTCCCAGACGTCGTCGTCGAGGGCCGGGAGCACCTCGTTGGGTAGCCACGGTGTGCTGTGCCGGGTGACGGCGCTCCAGCCCTTGAAGTAGATGCCCCGGTTGCCTGCCATCTCGAAGTACTGCAGGTCGTGTCGCTCGGGGGCCTCGGCCTCGTCGAAGCTGTAGAGCATGCTGGTGCCCTCGATCGGCTCCTGCTGTACCCCGTTGACGAACGTCGGCTCCGGCAGCCCCGCCGCCTCGAGCACCGTCGGCGCCACGTCGATGACGTGGCTGAACTGCGACCTGACCTCGCCCCGGCTCTCGATGCCCGCCGGCCAGTGAACGATGGTGCCGTTGCGGGTGCCACCCCAGTGAGAGGCGACCTGCTTGGTCCACTGGTACGGCGCGCACATCGCCCAGGCCCAGCCGACCGAGTAGTGGTTGTAGGCGTCGACCGTCCCCAGCCTGTCCTTCATGGCGGCCATGAACTCGGGAGTCTCGATGGCTGCCAGGCCGTTGAAGTTGGCCATCTCGTTGAAGGCACCGTTGACGGTGCCCTCGGCCGAGGCGCCGTTGTCGCCGATGATGTAGTAGACGAGGGTGTTCTCGAGGGCGCCGATCTCGTCGAGGGCGTCCACCAACCGCCCGACGTGGTGGTCGGTGTGCTCGAGGAAACCCGCGTAGACCTCCATCTGGCGCTCGAGCACGGCCTTGAGCGCGTCGTCCATGTCGTCCCAGGCCGGGATGGCGTCCGGCCGGGCCGTGAGGTCGGAATCCGCGGCGACGACACCCGACTGCCGCTGGCGCTCGAAGGTCGCCTCACGCAGGGCGTCCCAGCCCCCGGAGAACGCTCCGGCGTACTTGTCCGCCCACTCCAGCGGGACGTGGTGGGGTGCATGCGTCGCGCCCGGGGCGAAGTACATGAAGAAGGGCTTGTCGGGACCGAGCGCCTTCTGCGTCTTGACCCATCCGATCGCCTTGTCGGCGAGGTCCTCGGTCAGGTGGTAGCCCTCCTCGGGCGTCCGGTCGGGCTCGATCGGGGAGGTCCCCTCGTACAGAGCGGGGTAGTACTGGTTGTTCTCGCCCCCGATGAAGCCGTAGAAGTACTCGAAACCGCCGCCACCGGACGGCCACGCGTCGAACGGCCCGATCGGGGAGGTCTGCCAGGGCGGGACCTCGTGGCACTTGCCGAACTGCGAGGTCGAGTAGCCGTTGAGCTTCAACGTGGTCGCCAGGGGGGCCTTCGTGTTCGGCCGCACGCCGCTCGAACCGGGCGCCGAGGTCGCGGTCTCGGTGATCATGCCCATCCCGACGGAGTGGTGGTTGCGGCCGGTCAGCAGCGCGGCCCGCGTGGGCGCGCACAGTGCCGTGGTGTGGAACCGGCTGTAGGTCAGCCCGTCGCGCTGCAACCGTTCGGCGGTCGGCATCTGCACCGGGCCACCGAAGGCGCTCGAGGCGCCGAACCCGACGTCGTCGAGGAGGACCACCAACACGTTGGGCGAACCGGTCGGCGGAAGCAAAGGCTCGATCGGCGGGAACGAGGTGTCCGGGTCCTTCGCGTCGTAGGTGAGCAGGCCCAGATGCCGCCGATCCGGAATCGGAAGCACGCCTCGTCGTGCAGCCAGGTCATCGACCATTGCCGTACCTCCGTCCGTGCGACGCCGAACCACCTGGGAACTGGACGACGAGATGGTCCACCCGGCCCATCCCGTCGATCTCGGCAGTGGTGTCGCCCATGTCGCCTCCTGGTAGCGGGTTCTCGGTCCGTGATCTGCCAGCGTGGCGCGCCCCGACGGGAACCGCGTCACCCCGATGGGTCGAAATGACGGCGGGTCAGGTGGGCGCCAGCCCGCCGGGGGTGCCGTGGCAGCGCGCCCACGGGGTGCCGCTGCCGCAAGGACAGGGGTCCTCGGGGCCTCGCCGGGCGTCGGCGGTGGCGTATCGGCCGCGCAGGCTCGTCGCGTCGCGCCCGGCGCGGATCTCGTCGGCGACGAACCGCATCGGGGAGTCGACGTGGTGGAAGAAGTCCTGGTACCCGGCGCACAGGACGTGCAGCCCCGGCTCACCGTCGGGCGTCGTCGCGAAGCGGTCCTTCGGGCAGCCCCCGTGGCACGCGAACCGCACGTCGCACTCGAGGCAGTACCGCGGGAGGGTGTCACGCTTGGCGTCGCCGAAGGCACGCTGGGCGGGGCTCCCGACGAGCTCCTCGAGGGTGCGGCCCCCGGTGATGGAGCCCAACAGGTACTCCTCCTCGACGTAGTGGTCGCACGAGTACAGGTCACCGGTGTGCTCGAGCGCGACGGCCGATCCACAGGTGGGCGTGTGGACGCAGAGGCCGACGTCGTGCAGGCCGAGCCAGTGCGCCAGCGCCGTGTCGAACATCTGCACGAAGACGTCACCGACGTCGTGGCGGGCCCACTCCTCGAACACGTCGATGAGGAAGCGCCCGTACTGCGGGCCGGTGACGCTCCGGTGCGTCACCTCGGATCCCTGCTGGCGGTAGAGCGGGCGGTCCTTGGCGCGCGCACCCCACCCGGCGTCGGCCCGGGTCAGCAGGTCCGGCGTCACCCGCTCGACGACGGGGATGAACTGGATGAACGACGCCCCGAGCTCGTCCCGTAGGAACCGGTACACGGCGAGGCCGTGGTCGGCGTTGGCGGCGTGGACGGTGGTGAGGGCGTTCCAGTCCACGTCGTGCCGCCGCAGCACCTCCCACCCGGCCATCACCCGGTCGAAGGTCGGCTTGCCTCCCTTGTCGACCCGGTACGCGTCGTGCAGGGCGCGCGGACCGTCGACGGACAGTCCCACGAGGAAGCGGTGCTCGGCGAAGAAGGCCCCCCACCCGTCGTCGAGGAGGGTCCCGTTGGTCTGGATGGAGTGCAGGACGCGCTGGCGGGGCCCGCGCAGGCGCTCGGCGAGGGCGACGGACTCCTCGAAGAAGGCCAGGCCCATCAGCGTGGGCTCCCCGCCCTGGTAGGCGACGACCACCTCGTCGTCGGGTCCGTGGGCGGCGAAGAGCTGCGCCAGGTACGACGCGTGGACCTCCGGCGACATCCGGAACGTCCCTCCGGGGTAGAGCTGCTCCTTGGAGAGGAAGAAGCAGTAGTCGCAGTCGAGGTTGCACACCGCACCCGTCGGCTTCGCCATGACGTGGAAGGCTCGCCCGACCCCCGCGTCACCGGTCGGGACGCCCTCGGCTGCCAGGGTGCTCACTGCGCCCGGCGGCCCTCGTCCGGCGGGTGGATGCGCCGGAGCGTCAGGTCGGGCCCTGCGGGAACCGGGCCGCGCGGTGCCGTCGTCACGATGCTCCGGGGGCCGTGGCCGCCGCGTCGGGTGCCCCGTCTGCGTCGTGCTCGGGTGGGGTCCCGTCGACAGGTTCGTCCCGCGACGGGGCGAGCAGGACGGCGAGGGCGTATGCGGCGTAGACCAGCAACACCCACAACAGCTGCCCCCAGGACCTACCCGGGATCACGGCGAGGACCACGAGCGCGGCCACGGCGCCTCCGCCGAGGAACCATTCGCGGTGTGTCGCGGCCAGCCCGGGTGTCCGGCCGGCGAGCCGGCGCGCCGAGGTGGCACCGCGCCCCTGACCGGACAGGTAGAGCGCGCCGGCCGCCACGACCGCCAGGGCGAGAACAACCAGGATGCCGGTGCGCAGCGTGCTGAGGACCGTGTCGAAACCGGCGGTGACGGCCCCCGACAGGCCCTGGTCCTCGACGGCGCCGGCGATCGAGGACTGGAGGGGCTGCATCGACAGCCCCACCAGAAGCAGCAGCAGCCCCGTGCCCACCACGATGCTCAGCGCCGTGCGGAGTCGGCGGGGCGCGACCACGATCGCCAGCCCGGCGAGGACGAGGGCGACGAGTGGCGCCAGCCAGACGGAGACCTTGATCGTCTGGTAGGCGTTCTGGGCGGCGGCGAGGTCGTCGGAGGCGAAGAGGGTGACCCGACCGAAGTCGGCCGGCAGGTCGACCCCGAGGCGCTCCTCGAGGGCCTTCACGGCGCTGTCCACCGTGTCGGACGTGACGGTCGGGGCGCTGATCTGGCGTCCGAGGAGGTCGGAGACCATCTGCGCCCCGTCGGTCAGCAGCTGGTTGATCACCGGGGTGAGGTCCAGCACGACGACACCGCCGCTGGTCTGGACTGCGTCGGTGCCCTGCCCGGACAGGATCGCGATGCTGATCCGGTGCCCGGTGGACAGTGCGGCGTTCCAGGCGGCCTGGAACTGCTCGGTCTGCATCAGCTTCGTGGCGCCCTTGGCGAGGTAGTCCTCCGCGGCGTTGGTGATCGGTGCGGCGGCAGCTGCGACCTGGGGCGGCAGGGTGCTGCGCAGGTGCTGCTCGAGCTGCAGGGCGTCGACGAGCTCCGCGGCGGCCGCCTGCCCGACGGCGGCAGCCACCTCCGGTCGCTCGATCACCGGCCCCACCCTCGCGACGAACAGGTCCGTGTCCGTCAGGGTGCGGAAGGTCCACACCCCGAGGAGGGCCAGCGTCGTCGCCACTGCGGCCAGCACGGTCAGCGAGTGACCGGCCACGCGCCGTCGACGCGCGGTCCGTGCTGCGCGCTCGGTGGCGAGCTGACCGTGCAGCGCCTCCACCTCCCGGCGGAGGTCCTCGATCTCTCCGGCGGTCTGGACCATGAAATTGGACCTCCTGGTGGGCGGGCCGGACGCCCGCCCCTCGAGCATGGCCCGGCGCGCGGCTGCGGACGTCATGCCAGAAGGACGATGTCTGCCGGCGCCCGCCCGGGAAGTCCCCAGGGGCGCGGTGACGGCTCGTGCCGGCCGCGACCGTCGCCCACCTTCACGCGCATCGGGCGATGACGCCGGCCGGTGGGGGGCCGACACTCGTCGTCGACCGCCACGCACGCGAGGAGGCGACATGAGTGACGCCGTCGACGAGATGGGTCCGATCGACTTCCTCGTGGTGGAGTTCCCCCGTGGCCGCAGCACCTTCGACAGAGAGCTCGCGGCCGAGCTGTCCCGGCTGTCCTTCGAGGGACTGATCCGGGTGCTCGACCTGCTGGTGATCCAGAAGGCGGCCGACGGGTCCGTCGAGGGGTTCGAGGTCGAGGACCTCGAGCTCGAGGACATCCGGGTGCTGGGGGCCGACCTGGCCGACCTGCTCGCCGGCGAGGACGTGACGCGGTTGGCCACGGCCCTCGATCCGGGGAGCGTCGCCGGGGTCGTCGTCTGGGAGAACCTCTGGGCCCGGCCCTTCGCCTCGGTCGCGCGCCGCTGTGGCGGGCAGCTCGTCGCGATCGGCCACATCCCCCTCCAGGACATCGCGGACGCGTTCGTTGCCGAGGAGCTCGACGGCTGACGCGAACCACCTCGGGAGATGTCGTCCGGGTCTCAGTCCGGTCGCCGGACCGACCCACCTCCGTCCGCAGGGACGGGACCGCCCACGGCGGCAGGTGCGGCCCGGCCCTCCGACACCATGAGCAGTGACCCGGCGAGGAAGCAGACCGCCCCGAGGAACGTCCCGCCGTTCGCCCAGGCCGCGTTCCACAGGTCTCCGCTGGGCGTGACCCAGGCGCCGACGGCGGAGATGCCGAAGAACACCGAGCCCCAGAGGTTGAGGGCCGTGATGTGCCAGTCCCGCTCACCCGGGCGCCAGGACCACCAGCGGTGGCCGGCCTCGGCGAAGGCGATCACCGAGGCGACGAGGAAGCACACCGACCCGGTCGCGTCGGGTCGCCAGATCACCCGGTTCACCGCGTCGGCGGGCACGTCGAAGAGGGCCGCGAGCGTGGTGACGTTGAAGTAGAGCGTCCCGACCAGCTGGACGAGGACGGCCCAGAAGCCCATGTCGTGCGGGGCCCAGGCGAACCACCGGTGTCCGCCGTCGCGGACCACCTGGAGGTAGGACAGGTACGCCGCAGTGGTGAAGAACAGCGACCCGACGAAGAACGTGACGGCCGTTGCGGTGCTCCCGACGGCGCTGGCGTAGAGGGGGATCGGGCCCGCCACGAAGCACGCCGACCCGACGACGAACAGCATCCCGATGACCCAGGTCAGGCCGCGCCCACGGCCGACGCCCTTACGGTGGGGGCGTGCGGTCCATTCCACCCGGCGCCCGTCCGGGAGGGTGTAGGCCACAGCGGTGACGAACGGACGAGGACCCGAGCGGGTGACGTCCGTGGCCCCGCTCGGGACCCGGGCCGAGGGGTGCAGGTGGCTGTCGGTCAATGCCTGAACGACTCGGTGTGGCTCGGGTCGTGGGGAAGCGTGGTCGACAGGCTCTCGAGGAACTCGGTGGCGCGGGCGAGGTCGGCGAGGAAGAGCTCGGCCATGTCGCGCGACAGGCCGTTGCGCACGACGACCCGAAGGCCGGACACGTCGGTGAGGTTGTCGGGGAGCGAGTACGCCGGCACCTGCCATCCGCGCTCGCGCATCTTCGCCGAGACGTCGTACACCGTGTAGTTCTCCACCTCCGGCTTGAGCCGGAAGAAGAACACCGGGAGCTCGGAGCCGTCGGAGAGCAGCTCGTAGGGTCCGAGCTCCGCGATCGAGCGAGCCAGGAAGGTCGCCGTGTCCCTCGCCGCCTGCTGGATCTCTCGGTATCCCTCTCGCCCCAGCCGGATGAAGTTGTAGTACTGGGCGATGACCTGCGCACCGGGTCGGGAGAAGTTCAGGGCGAAGGTCGGCATGTCGCCACCGAGGTAGTTCACGTGGAAGACAAGGTCCTCGGGGAGGTCCTCCGGCGTGCGCCAGATGACCCAGCCGACCCCCGGGTACACCAGACCGTACTTGTGCCCCGAGGCGTTGATGGAGCGCACCCGCGGGACGCGGAAGTCCCAGTGCAGGTCCGGGTCGATGAACGGCGCGACGAAGCCTCCGGACGCCGCGTCCACGTGGACCGGCACGTCCGGTCCCCCGGAGGCGGCCAGGTCGTCGAGCGCGCCGGCGATCTCCTCGACCGGCTCGTACGACCCGTCGAAGGTCGACCCGAGGATGGCGACGACGCCGATGGTGTTCTCGTCGCAGAGCTTGACGGCCTCCTCGGCGTTGAGCTGGAGCCGGCCCTCCTCGATCGGTGCGTACCGCGGCTCGACGTCCCAGTACCGGCAGAACTTCTCCCAGACGACCTGGACGTTGATCCCCATGACGAGGTTGGGGCGGTCGGTGGGCAGGCCCGCGGCCTCACGGCGCTGGCGCCACCGCCACTTCAGGGCGAGCCCACCGAGCATCACGGCCTCGCTCGAGCCCGTCGTGGACGTCCCCGTGGCGTTCTCGCCCTCCGGGGCGTTCCACAGCTGCGCGATCATCCGCACACAGCGGCCCTCGATCGCCGCGGTCTGCGGGTACTCATCCTTGTCGATCATGTTCTTGTCGGCCGTCTCGGCGAACAGCAGCCGGGCCTCGTTGTCCATGTACGTCGTCACGAACGTGGCCAGGTTCTGGCGCGAGTTGCCGTCGAGCATCAGCTCGTCGTGGATCAGGTTGTAGGCGACTGGCGGGTCCATCCCGTCCTCCGGGATGGACTGCGAGGGCATGCCGGCGACAGCTCTCGGACGCGCATAGAGGGGCGCGACCGCCAGCCGCTCGAACTCCGTGAACTCGGACGAGTGAAGGGCCATGACCCTCACAGTGGGACAGCGGGGCCGGACACACATCATCCCGCTGGGGTGAAGACCCCGATCCGTGGCCCCACCAGCATGGGGCGGTGCAGTGGAGGTGAGGCCTCGCGATCGGCCGAGGCGGCGCGCGAGTTCACGACGAGAGGACCTGAGGCCATGTCGTGGAACCCGGTCACGTCGGCCGGCATCGTGGTCGCGGTCGGCCTCGTCGCGGCGGGGATCACCCTGCTGCTGCGTCGAACGAGACCGCAGCTCGCCTCGGTGGACCCGGCCCCCTGGTCGGCGACCCTGTCCTACGTCGCGACCGCCTACGGGGTGGTGATCGGGTTCTCCATCCTCTACCTCTTCGGTGCCTTCGCCGACGCCCGGAGCGCGGTGGGTGACGAGGCGACGTCGATCGGCACGGCCTTCGAGGAGGTGCGGCTGTTCGACGACGCCGCGCCGGACGTCCAGCACGCGCTGCTCTGCTACGCCACAGCGGCCTCGGCGTACGACTGGCCGGCGATGCGCGAGGGCACCTCTGCCCCGGAGGTCGACGGCGCGTACACCGATCTCGTGGAGTCGCTGGGGCAGGCCGGGCCGCCGCCGCAGGGGACCTTCGAGCCCGCGGTGGCCACGAACATCCTCGTCCAGGTCGGCTCCATCTCCACAGCCCGGGAGACCCGACTCGTCGCGGCCGCCACGGGCCTTCCGGTGCTCATGTGGGGACTGGTGCTGGGCGGGGGGCTGCTCGTGCTCGTGCTGATCTTCGCGGTGACGCTCCCGGCCACGCCGCGTGCGCAGGCCGTGCTGGTGGGGCTGGCCGGTACGTTCACCGCGGTGCTGGTCCTGCTCGTCCTTGCCTTGAACAGCCCGTTCGCCGTGGGACCCGGCCGGGTCTCCCCGGAGCTCATCGACCAGACCGCAGCATCGATGGCGCAGGAGGCCCCGGACGCCGCGGCCCGCCCGTGCCCGACATCGGGGACCTCGCCGTGACAGCCGTCCCGGTGCCGGACGGCCCACAGGACGCGGGCGCCGCCGACGGTCCGGCGGCGCCCCCGTCGCCGCGCGCTCTCCGTCGCAGCCTCGTCGTCGCCCTCGGCGTCGGCCTCCCGGTCGCCGCCGCCGCCTTCGCATTCCTCGCGGCGTCCCGGGCCCTCCAGACGGCGCTGTGGCAGACGCTGCCCGACGCGCTCGGCTTCTCCGGTACGGACTGGTGGTGGGTCCTGCTCGTCCCGACGGTCGGCGGAGTCCTGGCGGCGCTCGCCGTGTGGCGGCTGCCCGGGCGTGGCGGTCACGAGCCGATCAAGGGGTTCAGCTCGGACCCCGTCCAGCCGAGTGCCATTCCTGGGGTCGTCCTCGCCGCCCTTGCGAGCCTGGCCTTCGGTGCCGTCCTCGGCCCGGAGGCTCCCCTGGTGGCCCTCGGCAGCGCCATGGGGCTCTGGTTCGCCCGGATCGCGCGTCTGGACGCCCGCGTTGCACCCATGGCGGCCGCGGCCGGGCTCTTCGCCTCCATCTCGGCGTTGTTCGAGAACCCGCTCCCGGCGGCCCTGCTCGTGGTCGAAGCGGTGGGGATGGGGGCGTCGGGCGTACCGCTCGTCGCCGTGGTGCTGCCGGGCATGCTGGCGGCGGCCAGCGGCTACGTGCTGATCACCGGCCTGCAGTCCTGGTCCGGCCTGCAGGTGTCCGCGTTTCCCGTGCTCGACCTGCCGGCGTACGCCACGGTGCACATCGGTGACCTCGTCTGGGCCGTCCTGCTCGGCGTGGGGCTGGCGCTCGCGATACGGCTGGTGCACATCGGGGCGACGGCCGTCCACCGGTTCACCACGAGCCGCCCGGGCATCGCCGCCCCCGCTGCGGGGTTGCTCGTCGGTGCCACGGCTGTGGCGTTCACAGCGAGTACGGGGCAGCCGCCCGACCTCACCCTGTTCTCCGGCGAGACGAGTGCCGCGACCGTCGCCGCGAGCGGCGCCTCGTGGGGAGCGGCCACCCTGGTGGCTCTCCTGCTGTTCAAGGGCCTGGCCTACGCGGTGTCGCTGGGGAGCCTGTTCCGTGGTGGTCCGGTCTTCCCCGCGCTCTTCCTCGGTGTCGCCACCGGCATCCTGCTCTCGACGCTGGTGCCGTCGGTCTCCCCGACCGCCGGGGTGGTGGCAGGAATGGCGGCGGCGACGTCCGCGGCGCTCAGGCTGCCCCTCAGTGCCGTCCTGCTCGCCGTCGTGCTCGGCGGCAGCTCCGCCGTGGAGGCGACCTCGCTCGCGCTCCTGGCCTCGGTCGTGGCCTTCCTGGTGACGGTGCTGTTCTCTCGCCGGGACAAGGGGGCTGAACCCGACGGCGGGGCGCCCGGGCCCTGAGCGCGCCTCAGCCGTCCACGGCGACGATGCGTCCGGTGTCCGCGGCGTCACGGAGGAGTCGGAAGTCGGCCTCGTTCTGGTCGGCGTACGCGCTCGCGAAGGCCGCCATGGCCCGGTCGAACCGGTCGCCCGACCCGAGGTAGCCCGCGATCCCCGGGGCATCGCCGGAGCGGGCGTGGGAACGGGCCAGCGTCCAGCCGCAGATCTCGGCGTAGGCGCGGAAGCCGCTGAGGTCCATGAGCGCCAGGTCCGCCGAGACCTTCCCGTCCCACATCTGGCGGACGTAGAAGTCATGGGTCTCGCCGTCGACGTTGGTCGCGCGATTCCAGCCGAGGAGCACGTCGGAGGCGGCCTGGAGCAGGCGCTGCCCCTCGACGACCCTCCGTCCGTGGTTGTCGTACCGGCTCGCCCCGAGGTAGGGCTCCAACACCGACGGGCCGGCCTCCTTGACCTGGAGCACGAGGTCGTCGAGGGAGTCGTCCCTGCCGACGAGGAGGAGGATCCAGCAGCGGGTGCCGACGCTGCCGACACCGACGACCTTGCGCGCGAAACCCGCGATGCGGTACGCGGACAGCAGGTGCCGCCGGTCGTCGGAGAGCGTGGTCTGGTAGCCCTCGAAGGCGCCCCCGATCACCTCCCGGGTGCGGGCAAGGCTCCCCTCGTCGAGCAGCTCCTCGAGCGGCACCACCAGCGGGGGGTCGCTCAGCGGCTGCAGGCGTCCGTCGGGTCCGACGACGGTGTACCGCGAGAACGCGCGTGCGCCGGTCTTGCGGCGGGCCTTGCGCAGGGTCTTGCGGAACCTCGCCATGGTGGCGGTGCCGGCGGCCTTTCCCCAGCGCCGCTCCATCTCCTCTGCGTCCAACCGCGAGTACCAGACGTCGAGGCGGCCCATCTCGGCGAACGTCGCGATGCTCGTCCGATAGCTGCGGGCCGCCGAACGGGTCAGGGCCGCCTCGACCTTGGCGGGGAAGCCCCGGTCGCGCGCCGCCACCGCGAAGCTCGCGACCAGCCTCTTGACGTCCCACTCGAAGGGGCCGGGCAGCGTCTCGTCGAAGTCGTTGATGTCGAAGACCATCCGCCGGTCGGGTGCGGAGTAGCCCCCGAAGTTGGCAAGGTGGGCGTCTCCGCACAGCTGCACGGTCAGACCGGTGGCGGGGACGGTGGCGAGGTCGGCGGCCATCAGCGCCGCCGCCCCGCGGTAGAAGGCGAACGCGGACGCCAGCATCCGTCCGTAGCGGATCGGGACGAGCTCCTGGACGCGCGTCGCGGCCTGCGCGTCGAGGATCTCCACCGGGTCACGGGCCTCCTGGCCCCTGGTCTCCCACTCGGCGTGTGTGCCACGCGGAACCGTGGCGCGGGCCGCGCGTCCCCGCGTTCGCGCAGTCCTCGTGCCGGCGTCGTCCTGGACCGAGGGGATCGGGGCCTCGTGGTGCGTCATGACCCCAAGTAGCGCGCGCGACGTCTCCGGCGTCGTCACCCTCACAGGGTGAACTCGGTCCGAGCCGGTCGGGACGGCTGACGCCCGGTGGTCAGTCGGGGGGCAGCAGACCTGCTCGGCGGGCCCGCTCGATCGCCTGGGTGCGGGTGTGGACGCCGAGCTTCCGGTAGGACGACATGGCCTGGGTCTTCACGGTGTGCCGCGACACGACCAGCTCCTCGGCGATCTGCGGGAAGGACAGGTGCGTCGGGAGGTACTGGAGGACCCGGACCTCCGCGGTGGTGAGCGTGGACGCCCCGACCAGACCCGTCGTGACCCGCGAGAGCGCCTCCTCGGTCTCCTCGAACAACCGGCCGAGCACGGGTGAGGCGCTGGCGGGGCCTCGGACGATGCGGGCCTCCTCGAGCAGCACCTTGGCCCTCTCGGGGTCGCCGAGGGTGAGGTTGACCCGCGCCAGGGCGAGTCGTGCCTGGACGGCGTGCCAGGGGGCGACGCCACGCATCAGTGCGGTGAGCCGCAGCGCGCGCGCGGCCTCGTGCCGGGCGTCGGCGTAGCGTCCTTCGAGCATGTATCCGACCGTGGACGCCGTGAACATGGGAGCCGCCGTCACGACGGCGTCGAGCCGGTGGGTCGAGCTGAGGGCTCGCAGTTCGCGGACGTACGTGATGGCCCGGTCCTCCTCCCCGCGCGACACCGAGGCGTCGACCAGGCCGGCCAGGCAGTGCGCGCGGATGATGGGCACGTCGAGTGCCTCGGCCCGGCGGTACCCCTCGGTCAGTGCCGCGACTCCCTCGTCGACCCCGTCGCGCAGCACGAGCGAGATCCCCAGCAGGTAGTGCGCGAGTGACTGCCACCTGTCGTCGCCGGGTCTGGTGCGGATGAAGGAGCGGGTCGCCGACTCGATGGCCTCGAGGCCCCCCGCGCCGATGGCCGCCTCGAGGAGGTCCACATCGGGTCGGTACGTCGGCTCACCGTGTGCGGCGCGCTCTGCCGCTGCCAGGGCGAGGCGGTTCATCGTCGGGATGTCCCCGGACTGGATCGCCACCCAGGCCGCGCTCAGCGCGAGGCCGCAGTGGGCCTGGACCCGGTGCGGATCCAGCCCCGCGAGCCATCGCTGCACCGCCGCCCACTGCCCGAACCCGAGCTGCTGGGCGGTGTGCGACCACACGAGGGTGCCGAGTCGGTCGTCGTCGGCGGCGAGCTTCGCGTGGTGCACGGCCCCATCGATATCGCCGCGCGCCTCCTCGACACGGCCGGCGGTGTCCTGGGCGGAACGCCAGCCCTGCGGGTCGCGTTCGTGGAGGTGGTCGACCAGGAAGCGCGCGAGCAGTGGGTGCATCCGGAACCGGGCGAAGGTGTCGTCCTGCGGGGCGAGGAGGTGGTTCGCAGAGGCGAGCCGGCGCAGGCGGGCGAGGGAGCCCGTCGCGTTCGTCAGCGCGTCGCACGCCTCCTCGTCGAGGGAGGACAGCACGGCCACCTGCTCGAGGAACCGGGCGTCGGCCGGTGTCAGCCGGTCGAGGATGTCGGTCCGCAGGTACTCGTCGAGGCCGGCCACGTCGGTGGTGGAGAAGGGCTCCCCGGGGGACCGGGCGGCGGCGCTCTGGCCCACGAGGTACAGGGCGACCGGCCACCCCTCGGTCTCGCGGACGATGTCTCGGATCCGGGTGACCGGGATGGCGGCACCGACGACCCCCATGAGCTGCTCCGCCTCGTCGTCGTCGAACGCGAGGACGTCGGGACCGAGCACGCGCACCAGGCCCCGGGCGTTCAGTCGCCAGAGGGTCGCGGGGACGGCCTCTCGCGTCGTCATCGCCAGGGTCGAGCCCTCGCCCAGCGAGACGGCAAGGGACTCCACCAGGCACTCCCACGGCGAACCGGACATGGCGCCGGCGTCGTCGATGACGACGATCACGGGCTCCCCGACCGACGACAGGGCGGCCTCGACCGCCGGCAGGGTGTTGAGGTGCCACGTGAGGGTGTCGACGTGCCCGGGGAGCGAGACCGGATCCGGGAGGAGCCCGGCGTCGTGCAGCCCCTCGAGCAGGGTCCGCGCGAGCCAGTACGGGTCGGCGGCGGACGGGCGCACGCTCAGCCAGACGCACGGTCGCGGGTCATGGGCCACCCACTGCGCCACGGCGGTGGTCTTCCCGTAGCCCCCGGGCGCCTGGAGGCACACGACGACGGCATCGTCGGCATCGTCGATGGCGCGTAGGACACGAGCGCGCGGCAGGAGCCCGCGGGGCACAGGAGGCGGTTCGAGGCGCTGTGCAGCGCGAAGTGTGGTGTCGGTCATCCAGCGTCCCTTTCGCCGACTTCACCCTAGGCCCGAGGCGTACCCACCGTCACCATTCCGTGACCGACACCCCTCGCCGGGCCGGACCGCGGTACCGCAGCCCCGGCCTGGATCACCGGTTCCTCCGTCCGGTCTCCCAGCCCCGATCTACCCCACCGGGGTGGGGTCCCCTGGGCGCCACGTGTGGTCGAACCAGGTCTCGAGGGGGCCGTACAGGCGGAACAGCATGTTCCACCCGCGGCCCGGAATGGTCTGGATCCAGTTCGTGGAGCCGTTCTCCGGCGGCTCGGGGCCGAAGTACACGTCGAACGAGCCGTCCGGATTCTGCTCGGCCGCCCGGGCACTGCTGATGCTGGGGAACTGCTGGTCGGTCTGCAGCATCGAGCGGGTCTGGTTGTCGTAGACGACGAACGACCAGAAGTCCTTGGCCGGCACGTCCGGCGGCAGGTGCACGACGTACGTGCGTGACCCGTCGAGCGGTTCGCCGTCGGCGCCGAGGTACGCCACGGCGTACTGGGAGCCCCTGCCCACCATCTCCAGGCTCATGGCCGGGGTGATGCCCGTGGCGTAGAAGTGCATGTACGTGCGTGCGTCGAGCAGGCGAACGCCATCGCGGAGGAACTCGTAGCTCCCGCCGACGAACGGGATCTGCCAGACCCCCTCGCCCGGGTAGAGGTAGTGCTCCTCGTCCCGCGGGCGGGCGGCGAGCGCACGCGCGGTGGCCGCGCCGACGTCGGCGGCCTCGGCGAGGATGCGCCGCATCCGCTCGTCGGGGGCGAACGGAACTCCCTTGCGGATTCCGATGGAGGCCAGCAGGCCGAGGATCTCGGGGTCCTGGCCGTCCGGAGGCTCGGCCTGGACGACGGCGTCGATCTCGTCGAACAGCGCGGCATCCATCCGATGGATGGTGTTCATCTCCTGTCCGGAGACGTTGACCAGCGTCATCTCGACCGGATCGGCGCCGAGAGGGTGGATGCGGAACCGCTCCCGGGTGGTCTGCACCGCAGGAACCGGGTCCCCGTCGACCTGGAATCCTCGCCAGATGACCCAGTTGCCGAATGTGTCGGTGCGTGCGACGTGGTACCCGTCGGGGACCTCGCCGTCGTAGCCCGGCGGGAGGACGAGGAAGCGGCCGCCCTGCCCGCGGTCGGGGCCGGCGTTGCCGAAGTCGGCGACGTAGTGGAACCAGCTGTCGTCGATGATCCCGAGGACGTTCGGTGGCGTCTCGATGACCATCGGACCGTCGGAGAGGTCGAGCCACGTCGTCATGTACACGCTGCTCGTGTTCGGCGTGAGGAACAGCGCCCGGGAGTCCATCATCGTCTCGAACGCCACGATCGTCGTGTTCGCCGGCCCGACGGCCAGGATGCCCTCACGCATCGAGTGCATCGACGCGATCTGGATGGTCGACAGGTAGGCCTGCACCGCTCGCTGGAAGTCCAGGTTGTCGTAGACGAGCCGGGTCGTCTCCACGTCCGGCACGCCGTCGTGGAGGCGGAGCGTCCCGATCCGGGTGTGCAGCTCGTCGGGCGTGGCGATCCCCTCGGGGATCGCGGTGGTCATCTCCATCGTCGTCTCCTGATCTCCGGCCGCGACCTTCGCCCGTCCCTCACCGGTGACGGGCGACGAACCGCGGGCGATGTCGTCGTCCCGCGGCGGTTCCCGCACAGGATCACGATCCGGACACCGCGAAGACTATTCACGATCGCCGCGTGTCACCTCCATTGACGACCACGATCCGGGCGGACGAGGTACACGACTTCACGTACGCCGGAGCGGGCGCCGAGAGCCGTGTCGTCCGGCAGGACCGTGGCGTCGGTCCAACGTTCACGCCCCGGCCGACGCCTTCCTCGGTCTGACCCGGTTCACGGCCGCCGATGGCCTCCGCGCAGCGCGAGGTCCGGCCTCCCGGGCTGCCGCACCCCTACTGTTGCGCCATGGAGGCGAGCGCGACGGCGTCCGCGGGCATCCCCCCCGAGGACCGGCCCTTCTGGCACCGCACGTGGATCGTCGTCGGCGTGATCGTGCTCACCCTCTTCTCCGCGTTCGTCGTCTGGAAGGGCAGCACCACCTTCTTCTACGTCGTCATGGCGTGGTTCGTGGCGCTGGCGATGGAGCCGGCCGTCGCCCGGCTCGCGACCCGGATGAAGCGCGGCCTCGCGACCGGCGTCGTCCTGATCGTCGCGGGCATCGCGCTCGCGGCCTTCGTCGTCGCGTTCGGCGCCCTCTTCGTCACCCAGCTCGTCGAGTTCGCCAAGGCGCTCCCCGGTATCGCCGCGGACGCGTTGGAGTGGATCAACCGGGTCACCGGTTCCAACCTGACGTTCGACAACCTGCTCGACCAGGTCGGGATCTCGACGGCCGACCTCGCGGGCTACGCACAAGGTGTCGCCCTCTACCTCGTGGGCCTCGTCGCGGGGCTCCTGTCGAGCGCCTTCGGCATCTTCGTCCTCGTCTTCTTCGTCTTCTACATCTCGGCGGGGATGCCGCGGTTGCGCACCTGGCTCGCCCAGCGGATGAAGCCCGAGCTCCAGGTGCCGTTCCTCGCCGCGTGGGACCTCACGAAGATCAAGGTCGGTGGCTACATCGCGGCCCGGATCGTCCTGGCCGCGATCAACTCCGCGTGCTCCGCCGTCGTCTTCGTGCTCATCGGGCTCCCCTACTGGCTGCCGCTGGCCCTGTGGACCGGCCTGGTCGCCCAGTTCGTCCCGAACATCGGTACCTACATCTCGATCGCCCTGCCGGTGCTCGTCGGACTCACGTCGGGCAACTGGCTGCTCGGGGTCTACGTGCTCATCTGGGGCATCGCCTACCAGCAGGTCGAGAACCTCACGATCGAGCCCCGGATCTCGGCCCGCGCGGTCGACCTCCACCCTGCGGTGTCCTTCGGCGCCGCCCTCCTGGGAGCCCGGCTCTTCGGACTCTCCGGTGCGTTGCTCGGTGTGCCCGTCGCCGCGACCGTCATGGCGATGCTCGAGATCTACAAGCGTCGGTACGAGCTCACCCCTGCCACCGAGGAGCGCGTCGCGGCGCTCGTGGACCCGCGCAGCGAAGACGGCGAGACCCGGGACACCGCCGAGGCGGACCACGACGTCGCGCCACCCCGGGAGGGCGCTCTCGTCCCCGGGGACGACACCGTGTGAGGCCCCTGGTCGAGGGGCCGTCACGGCAACGCTGGAGGACTGACCTGCGCCGGACCGGAGGCCGTCGCCGGGAGCCATCCGGCTGCCCGCGCGACCTGCGATCCGACGATCCCGACGCCGACGGTGATGCCGCTGGCGACGAGCAGCCACGTCACGATCGCAAGCGCCACCCCGATAGCGCCGTAGCGGCTGACGTCCTTCTCGAGGATCGACGGGAGGAAGGCCACGGTCCAGAACCCGGCGAACGTCTGCGCCACCGCGCCGGCGGTGGCCCCCGGGAGCAGGTGCAGCCATCGGATCCGTCGGGCCGCCAGGAGGTAGGAGATCAGCCACCAGAACGCCAGGGCGACCAGGGTCTGCACCACCACCTCGGGCACGGCAGTTGCCATCGGGCCGCCACGCCACGCATTGGCCAGCAGGGCAGCCGCAAAGTGCATGACGAGGAAGAGGCAGACGGCGAGCAGGCCGAGCATCTGCCCCCTCCACCCCGACTTCGGCAGCTGCCACGGCCGCTCGATGCTGCGGCGCATCGTGCGGGTGTAGCTGTTGACGGAGAAGAAGAGGATGACCGCGCTGAGCGTCGGCGCGCCCGTCGCGACGGCCGGGTGGGAGGCGAAGATGTTCGTCACCGTCTGCGCGGTGGTGGGGTCGAGCCGGAGCCTGTCGTTGATGATCTCGGCGAGGTCGGCACTGCCCAGGGTGAGCACCGAGGCGAAGAGGATCATGAGCGGGACGAGGGCGAGGAAGGACTGGCCGGTCATCCCGAAGATCCGGTCCCGGACGTCGACGCTCACGAGGTCGCGGACGCACCGGAGGGTCACGCCGAGGACCGGCCGCCGGTCGGCCCGCTCCAGCAGCACCTCGACCCGGGCCCTGCCCTGGACGATCAGGTCGTCCACCGCTCGCCCGCGCACGGTCACAGTGTGCACTGCGGGGCGCGATGCCCTGCGGATTACTCGCGCGTCACTGCGAGTCGGTGGCAGGCTTCGGCGCATGTTCTCGCGGATCGCCGTCGTCAACCGGGGAGAGGCCGCGATGCGGCTCGTCCACGCCGTCCGCGACCACAACGCCGCGGCCGGACGAGACGACCCGCGGGCCGAGGTCGTGGCCCTGCACACCGAGGCGGAACGGACCGCGATGTTCGTGCGCGAGGCCGACGACGCCTACGACCTCGGGCCGGCCTCCGAGCGGCCCTACCTCGACCACGCCAAGCTGGAGCGGGCGCTGCGAGCCACACGCGCGGACGCCGTCTGGGTCGGCTGGGGCTT
Source organism: uncultured Actinomycetota bacterium (assembly GCA_963730165.1). Classification (GTDB taxonomy): domain Bacteria; phylum Actinomycetota; class Actinomycetes; order Actinomycetales; family Dermatophilaceae; genus DASSQJ01. The sequence goes on along the minus strand of CAVSQS010000002.1, from coordinate 679,616 downwards.
CGTCGCCGAGGATCCCGAGTTCGCGGAGCTCTGCCGGCGGATCGGGGTCACCTTCATCGGCCCCAGCCCCGAGGCGATGCGCAAGCTCGGGGACAAGATCGGCTCGAAGCTCATCGCCGAGGAGGTGGGTGTGCCCGTCGCCCCGTGGAGCGGCGGCGGCGTCGGGACCCTCGACGAGGCCAAACAGGCAGCGGCCCGGATCGGCTACCCCCTCATGCTCAAGGCCACCGCCGGTGGTGGTGGGCGCGGTATCCGCAAGGTCACCTCCGACGCCGACCTCGAGGACGCGTACCAGCGCACCCGCGAGGAGGCCGAGCGCGCCTTCGGCTCGGGCGTGGTCTTCCTCGAGAAGCTCGTCACGGGCGCCCGCCACGTCGAGGTCCAGGTGATAGCGGACGGGCAGGGCACGGCCTGGGCGGTGGGGGTCCGCGACTGCTCGGTTCAACGCCGCAACCAGAAGGTGATCGAGGAGTCGGCCTCGCCGGTCCTCGGAGCCGAGCAGGCCGACGAGCTCAAGGCCGCCGCCGAGCGGCTCGCGCTGGCCGTCGGCTACGCCGGCGCCGGCACCGTCGAGTTCCTCTACCACCCGGGGGAGCAGTTCTTCGCCTTCCTCGAGGTCAACACGCGCCTGCAGGTCGAGCACCCCATCACGGAGGTCGTCACCCGCACCGACCTGGTCCGCCTCCAGCTGCACGTGGCGGCCGGCGGGCGCCTCGAGGGCGAGCGCCCCGCGGAGCTCGGCCACGCCGTCGAGGCCCGCCTCAACGCCGAGGACCCCGACCGTGACTTCGCTCCGGCACCGGGCCGCATCGTCCACCTCGAGCTGCCGGCGGGGCCGGGCATCCGCGTCGACACCGGTGTCGCCGAGGGCGACTCGATCCCAGCCGACTTCGACTCGATGATCGCCAAGGTCATCGCCCACGGCGCCGACCGCGGCGAGGCGCTGGCCCGGCTGCGCCGCGCGATGCGTGAGACGACGGTCGTCATCGAGGGCGGGGCGACGAACAAGTCCTTCATCCTCGACCTTCTCGCCCAGCCGGAGGTGATCGACGGGTCGGCCGACACCGGGTGGATCGACCGGGTGCGGGCCGAGGGTCGCCTCGTCGCCCACGAGCACTCCGGGGTGGCGCTCGTCGTCGCCGGCATCGGGGCCTATCTCGAGGCCGAGGCCATCGAGCGCAGCCGCCTGCTCGAGACCGCACGCGGCGGCCGGCCCCAGGTGCAGCACGATGTCGGCCGGGCCAGCGACCTCAAGCTGCGCGGCGTCTTGTACAAGGTGACGGTGCTGCGCACCGGGCCGTCGCGCTTCCGCGTCGACGTCGCCCCGGCGTCGGCGCCGTCGGAGTCGGTGGAGGCGGACGTCGAGCGGGTGGGTCCGTACGCGAGCCGGGTGCGGATCGGTGGGCGGAACCACCGGGTGGTCACCGCCACGCACGGACCGGTCCAGCTGGTCGAGGTCGACGGTGTGGCGCACCGGGTCACCCGCGACGAGGGAGGCGTGCTGCGTTCTCCCGCACCGGCTCTCGTCGTCGCTACCCCGGTGCCGGTCGGCCAGGAGGTCGCCGCCGGCGCGCCGGTGCTCGTGCTCGAGTCGATGAAGATGGAGACGGTGCTCCCGGCGCCCTTCGCCGCCAAGGTCAAGGAGCTGCTCGTCGCCACCGGCAGCCAGGTCGAGACCGGTTCAGCCCTGGTCCGTCTCGAGCCCACCGGCGACGCCGAGGAGGAGCCACCCGACGCCGGCGAGGCGCCCGACCTGGAGCTTCCGCCGGCCGAGCCCGGCGGTGACCCGTCGGACCGGGCCGAGAGCGCCCGCGCCGGGCTCTCGGCGATGCTGCTGGGGTACGACCTGCCGCCGGACCACGAACAGCGGACGCTGGTCGGCTACCTCGCCGCCCGCGACGAGCTCGCCGGCCTCGGGGCGTCACCGGTCTGCGACGAGATCCCCCTGCTGACCGCCTTCGCCGACTTCGCCGAGCTGAGTCGCAACCGGCCGATGGGGCAGGAGACCCACGTCGAGAACCGGGTCCACAGCCCCCGCGAGCACTTCCACACCTTCCTCCAGACCCTCGACCCGGAGCGCGGCGGTCTGCCCGGCGACTTCGTCGGCCGGCTGGAGCGCGTGCTGCAGCACTACGGGGTCGCCGGCACCGAGCGCACCCCCGAGCTGGAGGCCGCGGTCTTCCGCATCTTCCTCGCCCAGCAGCGCTCGGCGCCCGAGGTGGCCATGGCCACGGCCATCCTGCAGCGCTGGCTCGTCGAGCCGGTGCCCGGGGCGCCGGACGACGTCGCCGCCCGGGAGCTGCTCGACCGGCTCGTCGCGGCCACGCAGCTGCGCTTCCCCGCCATCGGCGACCTCGCCCGCAGCGTGCGCTTCCGCTGGTTCGACCAGCCGCTCGTCGACGCCGACCGCGCCTCGGTGCTCGGCGCCGTCGACAGCGAGCTCGAGCAGATCGACGTGCTGCCGCCGGGGGAGGAGCGGACGCGCCGCATCGACGCCCTGGCCGCGATCCCCGAGCGCATCGTCCACTTCCTGGCGGCTCGGCTGCGTGACGGGATCCAGGAGCGCGAGCCGATGCTCGAGGTGCTCATCAAGCGGCACTACCGGGGGCACGAGCTCACCGGCCTGCGCGAGGAGGTCGTCGACGGGCGCGCCATCGCCGTCGCCGACTACCGCCTCGACGACCGCGACTCGCACCTGGTGTCGACCATCGGCACGATCGACGAGCTGGTGCCCGGCAGCGCCCTGTCGGAGTCCCTCGGCCGCTACGTCGGCGACCGGCCCGACGGGTTCCAGCCGGTCGTCGACCTCTACCTGGCGTGGCCCCACGTGCCCGACGACGGGGACGAGGCCTCCGCGGTCCTCGCGGAGCGCCTCGCTGCGTTGCCGTTCGCGCGGGAGTGCCGCCGGGTGGCGGTCGCGGCCGTGCACGAGGACCCCGACCGGGAGGTCGGCTACTTCACCTTCCGCCCCCAGCCCGACGGCACGATGGCCGAGGACCGCCCGGTCCGCGATGTGCACCCGATGGTCGGGCGCCGGCTCAGCCTCTGGCGGCTGCGCGACTTCGACCTCACCCGGCTCGACGCGCCGACCGACGTCATGCTGCTCCATGCGGTGTCGCGGGAGAACCCGCACGACCAGCGCCTCGTCGCCACGGCTCAGGTGCGCCAGCTCGCGGTGGTGCGAGCGGACGACGGGCACGTGGTGGCCCTGCCGCACGTCGAGCGGGCCATCGCCAACTGCCTCGAGGCGGTGCGCCGCGCCCGCAGCTCGCTCGGTGGTGGATCGCGTCTCGACATGAACCACGTGTGGCTGCACATCTGGCCGCCGGTCGAGGCCGACCTCGACCAGCTGACCGCCCTCCAGGGCAAGGTGGCGCCGATGACGGCAGGCGCCGGAATCGAGGAGGTGCTGGTCGAGGGGTCGATCGCCGGCCAGAACGGCCACGAGGTCCCCATCTGCGCGCGGTTCACCTACCAGCCGGGATCCGGCGTCACGTACACGGTCGAGCCGCCGCCCACCACTCGCCTCGCGCCGCTCGACGCCTATGCCGAGAAGGTCGTCCGCGCCCGCCGCCGTGGCGTCGTCTACCCCTACGAGCTGGTCTCGATGGTGTCGGGGAGCGGCGGCGAGGCCACCGAGTACGACCTCGACGAGTCGGGGCGGCTCGTGCCCGTCGACCGGCCGTACGGCGAGAACACCGCCGGCCTCATCTGCGGCGTGGTCACGACCCCCACCCCCGCCCACCCCGACGGCGTCACCCGGGTGCTCCTCTGCGGCGACCCGCTGCGCTCCCTCGGCGCCGTGGCCGAGCCGGAGTGCCGGCGCGTCATCGCCGCCCTCGACCTGGCCGAGGAGCGGGGGCTCCCGGTCGAGTGGTTCGCGCTCTCCGCGGGCGCACGGATCTCGATGGACTCGGGCACCGAGAACATGGACTGGGTCGCCAAGGCGCTCAAGCGCATCGTCGAGTTCACCCAGGCCGGGGGCGAGATCAACGTCGTCGTCGCGGGCATCAACGTCGGAGCGCAGCCCTACTGGAACGCCGAGGCGACGATGCTCATGCACACCCGGGGCATCCTCGTCATGACGCCCGACTCCGCGATGGTGCTCACCGGCAAGCAGTCACTGGACTTCTCCGGTGGCGTCAGCGCCGAGGACAACCACGGGATCGGTGGCTACGACCGGGTCATGGGCCCGAACGGGCAGGCCCAGTACTGGGCCAAGGACCTCGCAGACGCGTACGGGATCCTGCTCGCCCACTACGACGCCACCTGGGCCCCCGCGGGATCCTGGCCGCGGCGGGTCGACACCGCCGACCCGGTGGACCGCGACGTCACCACCTCACCGCACTCGGTGGTCGGCAGCGACTTCTCGACCATCGGCGACATCTTCTCGGCCGAGACCAACCCCGACCGCAAGCGCGCCTTCGACATCCGCACCGTCATGCGGGCCGTCGCCGACCAGGACCACCTGGTCCTCGAGCGGTGGGCGGGCATGGCCGACGCCGAGACCGCCGTGGTCCTCGACGCCCGCATCGGCGGCATCTCGGTGTGCCTGCTCGGTATCGAGTCGCGCTCGGTGCCCCGGCGCGGGTACCCGCCCACCGACGGCCCCGACACGTACACCGCGGGGACGCTCTTCCCGCGATCGTCGAAGAAGGCGGCGCGGGCGATCAACGCCGCGAGCGGCAACCGGCCGCTGGTCGTCCTCGCGAACCTGTCGGGCTTCGACGGGTCACCCGAGTCGATGCGCAGCCTGCAGCTCGAGTACGGCGCGGAGATCGGGCGCGCGGTCGTCAACTTCGACGGGCCGATCGTCTTCGTCGTGGTGAGCCGCTACCACGGCGGCGCGTTCGTCGTCTTCTCCAAGGCACTGAACCCCCGGATGACGGTGCTGGCCGTCGAGGGCTCCTACGCCTCGGTCATCGGTGGCGCCCCGGCGGCGGCCGTCGTGTTCGCCCGCGACGTCGACGCGCGGACGGCGGCGGATCGCCGGGTCGCCGACCTCGAGGCCCGGATCGCCGAGGCCGACCCGTCCGAGCGCGCGGTGCTCGGAGCGGAGCTGGCCCAGGTGCGTACGGCGGTGCGCGCCGAGACCCTCGGAGCGGTGGCCGCCGAGTTCGACCGGGTCCACGACATCCACCGCGCGGTGCGGGTGGGGTCCGTCGACGCCGTCATCCCGGCGGCCGAGCTGCGGCCGCGCATCGTCGAAGCACTGGAGCGCGAGCTCTCCCGGTCCTGACCACTCGCGAGCGGCGCCCTGTCGGCTCACCGGAGGGCGCCGCCTCCAGAACGGCCAGTGGGCCGGCGGCCTGTTCGGTCGCCGGCCCACTGGGTCATGGGGGAGGTCCGGTCAGTGCAGGTCCTCGCCGTGGAGGTGGGCCTCCACGAGCTCGGTCTTGCCGGGGTAGCGGATCTCCTCGACGAGCTCCTGCATCGCCTCGGACGGCTTCTCGGTCACCTTCGACACCGCGAACGTCACGATGAAGTTGATGACCATGCCGATCGTGCCGATGCCGGTCGGCGGGATGTCGAGGATCCCCTCGGAGCCGCCGTAGATGGGGATGGTCCAGATCATGTAGGAGAAGGTCAGCACGAGGCCGACGATCATGCCCCACATTGCTCCCTTGGCCGTACAGCCCTTCCAGAAGATCCCGAGCACAAGGACCGGGAAGAAGCTGGCCGCCGCCAACCCGAACGCGAGTGCCACGACTTGTGCCACGAACCCGGGAGGGTTGATGCCGAGGTAGCCGGCGACGAGGATGGCCCCGCCCATGGCGATCCGGCCGACGAGGAGCTGACGCGCCTCGGTGGCCTGCGGGTTGATCTTCTTGTAGTACACGTCGTTCGCGACCGAGGACGAGATCACGAGCAGCAGTCCGGAGGCCGTCGACAGCGCCGCCGCGAGGGCGCCGGCCGCGACGAGACCCACGACCGGGGCCGGCAGGCCACCGATCTCCGGGCTGGCGAGCACGATGATGTCGTTGTTGATCGCGACGTCGGTGAACGTGATCGTGGCGTCGGGCGGGAGCTGGGAGATGGGCGCCGCAGCCTCGCCCGCCTGGGTGATGAGGCCGACGTCCGCCCACGTGGTGAACCACGACGGGACGTCCGCGAGCGGGATGCCCTGGGTGCCACCGAGCTCGTTGATGATGTTGAGCTTGGTGAACGCCGCGACCGAGGGCGCCGTGGTGTAGAGCAGCGCGATGAAGAAGAGCGCCCACAGCGCGGAGAAGCGCGCCGCCCGCACCGACTTCGCCGTGTAGAAGCGGACGATGACGTGCGGGAGGCCCGCGGTGCCGAACATCAGCGCCGCGGTGATGAGGAACATGTTCGCCATCGACGTCTTGGTGAACGCCTCCGTGTACGACGCCAGCCCGAGGTCGGCCTGGAGCCCGTTGAGCTCGTCGAGAATCTTGCCGAACCCGATCTGCGGCAGGGCGATCCCGGTGACCTTCGAGGACACCGCGACGGCCGGGATGAGGTAGGCCACGATCAGGACCGTGTACTGCGTCACCTGGGTCCAGGTGATGCCCTTCATGCCGCCGAGCACGGCGTAGAAGAAGACGATCGCCATGCCGATGATGACGCCCCACGTGGTGCTCACCCCGAGGAAGCGGGTGAAGACGACACCGACGCCGGCCATCTGGCCCGCGACGTAGACGAACGAGATGACGATCGCGGCGAGGACCGCAACCATGCGCGCGGTCTCGTTGTACCGGTCACCGACGAAGTCGGGGATCGTGTACTTGCCGAACTTGCGCAAGTAAGGGGCCAGCAGCAGGGCGAGCAGCACGTAGCCGCCGGTCCACCCCATGAGGTAGACCGAGCCGCCGTAGCCGTTGCCCGCGAACGCGACGATGCCGGCCAGCGAGATGAACGACGCCGCGCTCATCCAGTCGGCGGCGATCGCGGCGCCGTTGGCGGGGGCCGGGATGCCGCCACCCGCGACGTAGAAGCCGGCGGTGTCGGAGACCCGGCTCCGGTAGGCGACGACGATGTAGAGGCCGAAGGTGAGGACCGCGAAGATCAGGGTCCACAGCTGGATCTCGCTCACGAGTGGTGCACCTCACCCTCGTACTCGTCGATCCCGTACTCGGCGTCGAGCTTGTCCATCCTCCACACGTAGATGCCGATGAGGATGACGAACACGATGATCGAGCCCTGCTGCGCGAACCAGAACCCGAGCGGGTACCCGATGAAGCTGATGTTGTTCAGGGCGTCCACGAACAGGATCCCGGCGCCGAACGACACCAGGGCCCAGACCACGAGCAGGACGCTCATCAGCCTGAGGTTTCTGCGCCAGTACGCCCGGCGCTGACTGTCATCCATCGGACTTCGCCTCCTTGCGAATCCACCGCGCCCCTGTCCGGCCCGGTTTGCCCGCACATGAAACCGGTCACGGGGTGGCCTGCCAAGCCCTGAGGAGGCCGCTGACGCGCGCAGGTTGCCGAACGGTCGCACGGGCGCCGCGACTGGCGTCCATCGGGGACGAACGGGCAGTTCAGCGCCCGGACCGGTCGACTCCTACCGCTCGTCGTGCCGCCTGCACCGCTGGGCGTGCGGTCCCGGCGTGGGTGGCTGACGCGCCGCCACCGGCGCCCCTACCATCCGGGGGCATGAGCCAGAGCACCACCACCACCGCCGCCCCCCGCGTCCGCCGCCGGATGGACCAGGGGCGTAAGCGGCTGATGTGGGCCTCCCTCATGGCCCTGGTCGGTGGGTTCATGCCGTGGCTGATGACCGAGCTGGGCAACATCAACGGGTTCCGCGGCGCGGGGCTGTGGGTCGCCTACGCGTCGATGCTCGGCCTGGCCGGCGCCATCATCCCCCTGCGGCGCCTCGCCGCCGTCCAGGGCTTCGTCCTGGCCGCGGTGGCCGTCGTGCTCCCGGTGTGGCAGGTGGTCCACCTGTACTCGCTGGTCGGCTTCGCCGGCTGGATGCCGGGTCCCGGCCTGGTCCTCTGCCTCGGCGGTGGCGTGCTCGCCGGCATCGGCGCCCGTCAGCTCTGGCAGCCGCCCGTCCAGGCCTGAGCCCGGCGACGACGCGGGGTCACGCCTCCTCCCCGCCGGGCTCACCCCGACGAGGTCAGGCGGTCGAACCCGTCGCCGCCGGGCTCGACCCCGGTCATCCGGGCGAGGGAGCGCAGCTCGCGGGCCACCCCGTCGCGCTGGGCGCCCGCGGGGGTTTCGTCCCAGTGCACGGCGTCGACGCGCAGGACGCCACGGTCCTGGTCGGTGGTGGCGTCGACCTTGCCGACGAGCCGGTCGCCATGGAGCACCGGCAGGGCGAAGTAGCCCCACCGCCGGGACGCCGCGGGCTTGTACATCTCGAGCTGGTAGTCGAACTCGAAGAGCTCGGCCATCCGCTTGCGGTCGACCAGGAGCCGGTCGAGCGGGGAGAGCAGGGCGGTGCGGCGACGGAACGGACCGTCGAGCAGCGCCGGGTCCACCCGCCAGCGCCCGCGGACGCCCTCGACCACCGCCTCGACACCGGCAGCACCCACGTGGTTGGGCTCGCCGGGAGGGATGGTCACGCGGGCACGGGCGATGCCGAGGGCCGTCAGGCGGCGGCGGTCGCGTTCGGCCGCGGCCTCCTCGACCGGCACCGTCGCCACCTCCGGGTACGCCCGCTCGGCGAGGTCCCAGTTGCGCACCCTGTTCTCCCGGGAGGAGACCGCGACCTCGCCGCGCCGCTCGAGGAGGTCCAGCATCCGCTGGACGTTCTTGTGATGGGTCCACCCCGAGGACCGCCACGGCACGGCGCAGGTGTCGGGGATCTCGTGGGCCGGCAGCGGCCCCTCGGCGCGCAGCCTCGTGAGGATGTCCTCGTGGCACGCGTGGTTCAGGGCCACCCACCCCTCGAGCTCGCGTTCCCACTCCGTGAGCGGCTCGCGTCCGGGCCACAGCGCCATCTCCGCCCGGTACAGCGCGACGTCCTCGGCGGGGCGCAGGAACCCCGCGACCTCCACGAGGGCGCGTTCGTCGAGCAGGCGGTCGAGGTCGTCGGTGGCGTAGCGGTCACCGAGCCGGCCCCACAGGACGAGGTCGGCATTGGGGGCGACGTGCGCGGTGAGGTCCATCTGGAGGCAGGTGAGGTGCCGGACCACGTCGAGGGCCTCGGTGGGTCGGTCCGCGGCGAGCAGCTGGGCACGCACGGCGACCCGGCGGGCGTCGCGACGGGACAGCTCCAGCGGCATGGCAGGACGCTAGTACGCAGTGTGCGGGCGGTGCGTCGCCAGGTACCCGTGCCCCGGCGTGACAGGCTGGCGCCGTGACCACCGTGGGGCTGCTCCTGGCCGCCGGGGCCGGCCGCCGGATGGGTGGCCCCAAGGCCCTCATGCGGCCCGCGGCCGGCGGGCCCACCCTCCTCGAGACCGCCGTCGACCGACTGCGCGCCGCCGGTCTCGACCGGGTCGTCGTCGTCGTCGGGGCGGCGGCCGACGACACGGAGCCTCTTGCGGGGGCCGCGGGCGCGGACGTCGTCCGCGCGGAGGGCTGGGAGGAGGGGATGGGGGCCTCGCTCCGCGCAGGGCTGGAGCACCTCGCTCGTGCGGCGCCGGAGGCCGACGCGGCGCTCGTCACGCTCGTCGACCTGCCCGACGTGGGGCCGGACGTGCACCGCCGCGTGCTCGGGGCCGCCGGCCCCGAGCCGGCGCGGGCGCTCGTGCGCGCGACCTACGGCGGCCGCCCCGGGCACCCCGTGCTGCTCGGACGCGACCACTGGGCCGGTGTCATCGAGAGCGCCCACGGCGACCGCGGGGCGCGGCGTCACCTCGCCATCCACGCTGTGCGGGAAGTCGACTGCTCCGACCTCGCCACGGGGTACGACGCCGATACCCCTGAGGCGCTCGACCTGCGGGGGCGCCCGGGCGGCCCGGAGGCGTCGGACACAATGGGGGGATGAGCGAGCACCACGAACCGCGCCCCCGGTGGCCCCGGTCGGTCTTCGAGTACGGCGAAGACCCCGACCCGCGGTTCTCGCTCGCCAACGAGCGCACCTTCCTCGCGTGGATCCGCACGGGCCTGGCGCTGCTCGCCGGTGCTGCTGCCCTCGACGCCCTCGATCTCCCGCTCGACGACACGATCCAGTACCTCCTCGCGTCCGTCGTCGCCGTCGGCGCCCTCGCGGTCGCGGTGATGGCCTGGACCGGTTGGGTGCGCACCGAGCGCGCCATGCGCGAGAACACGGCGCTCCCGGCCAACCCGGCGATGCTGGTCGTTCTCGGCGCCGTCGCCCTCACCGGTGGCGTGCTCGCAGTGAGCAGCCTGGTGCGGAGCTTCACCTCGTGACCCCGCAGGTCGAGCGCGATCCCGGGATGCAGCAGGAGCGCACGACCCTCGCCTGGCGCCGCACCGGGCTCTCCCTCCTCATCGGCTCCCTGACCATCGGTCGGCTCACCCTCGACACCCTCGGCTGGTCCGTGGTGGTCCCGACGGTGGTGGCCGCGTCGATCGCGTTGTGGATCCTCGCGACGGCCCTCCGGGAGCGGCGGCTGGCCCGCGACCACCCGGGAGAGCCGATCTTCTCGGTCCTCTCCGGCGGTCACCTGCCCGCGGCGACGATGCTCACCGTCGGGCTGCTGGCGGCCGGGGTCACGGCCTCTGCCGTGGTGCGTCTCATGGACGCTCTCCTTCCGTAGCCGTCCCCGGTGGGTGATGCTGGGCCCATGGACCCCCGGACGACCTTCGCCTCGGCCTCCGCCCTCGGGAGTGCCCTCGGGGGCTCCGGCTACCTCGCGGACGACGCCCTCGCGACGGTCGCGTGGCTGGCGCTTCGCCTCGGTCGTCCGCTGCTCATGGAGGGCGAGCCCGGCACCGGCAAGACCGCGCTCGCGGAGGCGCTGGCCGAGACCATGGACCTTCCCCTGATCCGGCTCCAGTGCTACGAGGGCATCGACGCCAGCCAGGCGCTCTACGACTGGGACTTCCCGCGCCAGATCCTCCACGTGCGGGCCCTCGAGGCCGTCGAGGGCGGGGCCACGGACGTCCGCGAGCTCGAGGAGGGTCTCTTCGACGAGCGCTTCCTCCTCGCGCGTCCGGTGCTGCGAGCCCTGCGGGAGTCGCCGGCGGTGCTCCTCGTCGACGAGGTGGACCGGGCCGACGACGAGTTCGAGGCCTTCCTCCTCGAGGTCCTCTCCACCTGGCAGGTGACGATCCCCGAGCTCGGCCCGGTGTCCGCCGCCACCCCACCGGTGGTGGTGCTGACCTCCAACCGCACCCGCGAGCTCCACGACGCCCTGAAGCGCCGCTGCCTCTACCACTGGCTCGAGCACCCGGGGATCGAGCGTGAGGTCCAGATCCTCGCCGCGCGCGCGCCGGAGGTGCCCGCGGCGCTCGCCCAGCAGGTGGTCCGTGTCGTCCACGCCATCCGGGCGGACGCCGAGATGCTCAAGCCGCCCGGCGTCGCCGAGACCCTGGACTGGGCCCGCGCGCTCCACGAGCTCGGCACCCGCGAGCTGGACACCGAGACCGCGGCCGCCACCCTGGGGGTCGCCGTGAAGTACCGCGAGGACGCCGAGCGGGTCAAGAAGGCCCTCGACGTCATGCTCACGGCCTGACCGCATGGGTGCCGTCCCGCGCCCGCCCGAGGAGCTGCTCCTCGGCTTCGCGCGCTGCCTGCGCGCGGCGGGGGTGAACGTGACGGCGGACCGCGAGCGGACCTACCTCGAGGCGGTCGCCGCCGTGGGGCTCGACGACCCGGGCGGCGTGTACCTCGCCGGCCGGGCCACGCTGTGCTCCTCGCCCGCCGACCTCGAGCGGCACGACCTGGTGTTCACCGAGTGGTTCGGCGGCACGCGGGCCGGCACCAAGGCGCAGACCTCACGGCAGAACACCCCGCAGGCGGCGCTCGAGGAGGGTGTCACGGGGTCGGCGGCGGTGGGTGACGACGACGTCCACGCCCGCGCCTCGGCCACCGAGGTGCTCCGCCACCGTGACGTGTCGACCCTGAGCCGGGGCGAGCGCGAGGAGCTGGCCCGGCTCTTCGGGGCGCTGCGCCCTCGAGCCCCCCGCCGCCGGGCCCACCGGTACGCGAGGTCGCCGCGTGGCGAGGTCGACGCCCGGCGCACGCTGCGCGCGATGCTGCGGCGGATGGGTGAGCCCGGAGAGGTGCAGTGGCGCCGCCGAGGCACTCGGCCCCGGCGGGTCGTCCTGCTTGTGGACGTCTCCGGCTCGATGAGTGCCTACGCCGACTCGCTCATCCGCCTCGCCCACACCTACTGCGTGTCGGACGTCCCGGTCGAGGTGTTCACGCTGGGCACCCGGCTGACGCACGTCTCGCGGGCCCTGCACCAGCGCGACCCCGACCGCGCCATCGTCGCGGCCGGGCAGGCAATCCCGGACTGGTCGGGGGGCACCCGCCTCGCCGACGGGCTCAAGGCCTTCCTCGACCGGTGGGGGAGGCGGGGGATGGCCCGCGGCGCGGTCGTCGTCATCTTCAGCGACGGGTGGGAGCGCGACCGTCCCGAGGCGCTGGGGGAGCAGGTGCGCCGGCTCGCCGCCGTGGCCCACCGCGTGGTCTGGTCGAACCCCCACCGGGGCCGACCGGGGTACGAGCCGGTCCAGGGCGGCATCATGGCGGTGCTGCCGCATGTCGACGACTTCGTCGCCGGGCACTCGATGGCGGCGTTCGAGGAGCTGACGGAGGTGGTCGCGCATGCGTGACGTGCTGGACGAGCTGATGGAGTGGTGGCGCGCCGGGGAGACCGTGGGCGTCGGGACGGTCGTGGCGACCTTCCGCTCCGCCCCCCGCCCGGCCGGGGCGTCGATGCTCGTGGGCCCGGGCGGAGAGGCGGTGGGCTCGGTCTCCGGCGGCTGCGTCGAGGGCGCGGTCTACGAGCTCGGCCAGGAGGTCGTGGCCGACGGCACCCCGGTGCTCCAGCGGTACGGGGTGTCCGACGACGACGCCTTCGCCGTGGGCCTGACCTGCGGCGGCATCCTCGACGTCTACGTCGAGAAGGTGTCGCGGGAGACCTTCCCCGAGCTCGGCGAGGTCGCCGAGGACATCGCCGCCGGCCGCCCGGTGGCGGTGGCCACCGTCATCGAGCACCCCGACCCCGCCTGGCTCGGCCGCCGGCTCGTGGTCCGCCCCGAGGGCTCCGGCGCCACCGGCGCCGCCGGCAGCATCGGCTCGCCCCGGGTCGACGGTGCCGTCACCGACGACGCCCGCGGGCTGCTGGCCGCCGGGCGCACCGAGACGCTCACGTACGGCCCTGACGGCGAGCGGCGCGGTGAGGGGATGCGCGTGTTCGTCGCGGCCTACGCACCACGACCGCGGATGCTCGTCTTCGGCGCCATCGACTTCGCGGCTGCCGTGGCCCACGTCGGCTCCTTCCTCGGCTACCGCGTCACGGTGTGCGACGCGCGCCCGGTGTTCGCCACCGCGACCCGGTTCCCCGCGGCGGACGAGGTCGTCGTCGAGTGGCCGCACAAGTACCTCGGGGCGGAGGTCGAGGCGGGCCGCATAGACGGCCGCACGGTGGTCTGCGTCCTCACCCACGACCCGAAGTTCGACGTGCCCGTGCTCGAGACCGCGCTGTCCCTGCCCGAGGTCGCCTACGTCGGGGCGATGGGGTCGCGCCGCACGCACGAGGACCGGCTCGAGCGGTTGCGCGAGGCCGGCGTCCCCGAGGAGCAGCTGGCCCGGCTCTCCTCACCGATCGGGCTCGACCTCGGGGCGCGAACCCCGGAGGAGACCGCCGTCTCCATCGCGGCCGAGGTCGTGGCGCTCCAGTGGGGCGGTGGCGGGGCGCGGCTCCAGGAGACGGCGGGACCCATCCACCACCACGGCCAGCCCGCCGAGGTGCGCTAGCAGAGCCGCGAGCCGCACCGCAGGATCTTGGGGCCGTGCTGGCCGTTCGGCCATTTCGGCCGGTGGCTGTCCGGAGAGGGCTGCGCGCCGAACGGGCGGGGGCGTACCGTCGTTCGGACCGGGACGGCCGTCCCGGGGTGGAGCAGGGATGGCCGCCCGCGCGTGGTTCCGCGGGCCGGAGGTTGCCATGGCCCTGCTCGAGCTCTTCGCCCGCTCCGCGACACCCCAGGTGGCCTTCGTCGGCCCGTACGGGGTGGGCAAGTCCACCGCCGTCCGCGTCGTGTCCGACGTCGAGGTGGTCCCCGACCCCACCGTCGTCCCCAGCGCCCCCGGAACCCGCGCCGCCCTCCATGCCGCCGCCTGCAGCAGCGAGCGGGGCGAGTGGGCGGGTGGACCCGACGGCCCGCTGACCGTGGTCTCGGTCGCCGGCCAGCTGCGGTTCCGCGCCATCGGGTCGGCCGGACTGGTGCCGCCGACGCGCACGGTCCTCTGGCTCTACGGCCACACCCCCGACGCCCTGGAGGAGGCGGAGGAGTGGCTGGCCTACCTCTCGCCCGAGCTCCAGGAGAGCCCCCTCACCGTCGCCGTGACCCGCCTCGAGGTGCCGGGTGACCGCCCTGCGCTCGCCGACTACCGGCCCGTCGTCGACCGCTGGGTGCGCGGCGCCCCCCTCATCTCGGCCGACCCGCGCGACCGCGCGTCGGTCGAGGAGGTCCTCTGCGCGGCCGTGCGCGCGCCGGCTCCCGCGCGCGCGGCCCGGGCCGTCGGGGCCTGACCGCCTCAGCCCCGTCCGCACGCGGGCGACCCGCCACCGGGTCGCCCGCGTCGCGTGGCCCGTCCTCGCGCGGTCCGAGGGTTTCCGGACGGGAAAGTGCCCAACAGCCGTGCGCAACCCCGATACCTCACGGGGTGTGCCGACGCTGAGGGCGGGTTCGACAGCGCTCTTGATTTGCGCACGAGGGGATGAGCAAGATCACAGATACGTCACGGATCCCCTCGCAAAGGAGTCAAGGATGACTCGCATCACCGTCACCGTCGACGGCGCCAGCTACACCGACGACGTCGAGCCGCGGACGCTGCTCGTGCACTACCTCCGGGAGACCATCGGCAAGGTGGGCACGGTCGTCGGGTGCGACACCAGCAACTGCGGCGCCTGCACCGTCCACCTGGACGGCCGCAGTGTCAAGTCCTGCAACGTCCTCGCGGTCCAGGCCGACGGCCACGAGGTGACGACCATCGAAGGGCTGGCGACGAACGGTGAGCTGCATCCCATGCAGACCGCGTTCCACGAGAACCACGCCCTCCAGTGCGGCTACTGCACACCGGGAATGATCATGCAGGCCGTCGACCTGCTGAACGAGAACCCGAACCCCTCCGAGGAGGAGATCCGCGTCGGCCTCGAGGGCAACCTCTGTCGCTGCACCGGCTACCACAACATCGTCAAGGCCGTTGCCGCCGTGGCCGGCTCGGGCCAGAGGAGCGAGGCCTGATGACCGCCGTCGACGACCGCCCCACCGCAGAGGTCGGCAACGCCCGGCTCCGCAAGGAGGACCAGCGCCTCATCACCGGCCGCTCCAAGTGGACCGACAACATCCGGCTCCCCGGGATGCTGCACCTCGCGATGGTGCGGAGCCCCTTCGCGCACGCGAACATCACCGCCATCGACACGGCGGACGCCAAGGCGTCGCCGAACGTCGTCGCGGTCATGACCGGCGCCGACATCTCCGACATCCAGGGCGTCAACATCACGGCCTGGCCGATCAGCGCCGACCAGAAGTCCCCCGACCACCTGCCGATGGCGCTCGAGCACGTCGCCCACGCCGGCGAGATCGTGGCGGTCGTCGTCGCCCGGAGCGCCGCCGCGGCCCGTGACGCCGCCGAGCTCGTCGACGTCGACTACGAAGAGCTCCCCGCCGTCCTCGACGTCCGGGAAGCGGTCACCGACGCCGTGCTCGCGCACCCGTCGCTCGGCACGAACAAGAGCGCCTTCTGGCAGCTGGACTCCAAGGCGGGTGGCACCGGCGGCGACATCGAGGAGGCCATCAGCAAGGCCCGCGAGGGCGGCATCCTCATCGAGCGCGAGTACCGCCAGCAGCGGCTCATCCCTGCGTTCATGGAGCCGCGGTCCACGGTCGTCGACCCGACCGGCGACCAGGTGGTCATGTGGTCGGCGACCCAGATCCCGCACATCCTGCGGTTCTGCATCGCCGCCACCACCGGGCTGCCCGAGGCCAAGATCCGGGTCATCGCGCCCGACGTGGGCGGGGGCTTCGGCGGCAAGCTGCAGTCGACCCCCGAGGAGTTCGTCACCCTCGCCGTGGCGCGCAAGCTCGGCCATCCGTGCAAGTACACCGAGACGCGCTCGGAGACGATGGTGTCCGGCCACCACGGACGCGACCAGTGGCAGAAGCTGACCCTCGCAGCCGAGAAGGACGGCACCGTCACCGGGCTCAAGGTCGACCTGACCTGCGACCTCGGCGCCTACGCCGCACTCGTGGGCGGCGGCGTGCCGGTGCTCGGCGCGTGGATGTACAACGCCATCTACAAGTTCGGCGCCTACCAGTTCAACTGCACGAACTACTACACGAACAAGACGTGGGTGGACGCCTACCGCGGCGCCGGCCGCCCGGAGGCCACGTACGCCATCGAGCGGCTCATGGACGAGCTCGCGGCGGAGGTGGGTGTGGACCCCCTCGAGATCCGTGAGAAGAACTGGATCACCCACGACGAGTTCCCGTTCGACTCGGTCGCCGGGATGACCTACGACTCCGGCAACTACGAGGCTGCCACCGCGAAGGCCAAGGAGCTGTTCGGCTACGACGAGCTCCGCGCCGAGCAGAGGCGTCGCCGCGACGAGAACGACCCGGTCCAGCTCGGCATCGGCGTCTCGACCTTCACCGAGATGTGCGGGCTGGCGCCGTCGCGCGTCCTGGGCGCGCTGAGCTACGGCGCCGGTGGCTGGGAGAGCGCCAGCATCAGGATGCTCAGTACCGGGACCGTCGAGGTGGTCACCGGGACCTCACCCCACGGCCAGGGCCACGAGA
Source organism: uncultured Actinomycetota bacterium (assembly GCA_963730165.1). Lineage (GTDB taxonomy): Bacteria > Actinomycetota > Actinomycetes > Actinomycetales > Dermatophilaceae > DASSQJ01. The sequence goes on along the minus strand of CAVSQS010000002.1, from coordinate 662,763 downwards.
CGGCGTGGAGCCAGATCGTCGCCGACCGCCTCGGGGTGCCGTTCGAGGACATCGAGGTGCTCCACGGCGACACCCAGGTCGCTCCCCGCGGCCTCGACTCGTACGGCTCGCGCTCCCTCGTCGTCGGGGGCGAGGCGCTGGTCATGGCCGCCGACCGGGTCATCGAGAAGGCCCGGCAGCACGCGGCCTACATGTTGGAGGCCAGCGCCGACGACCTCGAGTTCGAGGCCGGCACGTTCACGGTCAGGGGCACGGACAAGGGCGTCACCATCAAGGAGGTCGCACTGGCCACGTGGACCGGTCACAACCTGGCCGACGGCTTCGAGCCGACCCTGGACGGTGACGCCACCTACGACCCGGTGAGCTTCTCGTTCCCGCACGGGACCCACCTGTGCGCGATGGAGGTCGACACCGAGACCGGCGCGACGCGGATGCGCAAGTACGTCTGCGTCGACGACATCGGCGTCATCGTCAACCCGCTCATCGTCGAGGGCCAGGTGCACGGAGGTCTGGTGCAGGGCATCGCCCAGGCGCTCTGGGAGGGTGCGGAGTACGACGAGCAGGGGACGCTGGTCACCGGCTCGTTCGTCGACTACACCCTGCCCACCGCGGCTGACACGATCAGCTTCGTCACCGGACACACCACCTCACCGTCGACGACGAACACCCTCGGCACCAAGGGCGTGGGCGAGGCGGGCACCATCGCCTCGACGCCCGCGGTCGTCAACGCGATCGTCGACGCGGTGCGCTCGCGGGGCGTCAACGACATCGAGATGCCTTGCACACCCGAGCGGGTGTGGAAGGCCATCCAGGGCGCCGGTGCGGATGCCGGTGTCACCAGTGCGGCCCAGGCCCACTTCGACGAGGGAGCGTCCAACCAGGATCCCTCGGCCGGCGCGACGGACGGAGCAGCGCAGTGATCCCCGCATCCTTCGACTACCTGGCCCCGACCACCATCGACGAGGCGCTGTCCGCACTCGCCGAGGCCGGGGACGACGCCAAGGTCCTCGCCGGCGGCCAGTCGCTGCTGCCGATCCTGCGGATGAGGCTGAACGCTCCCGAGACGGTGGTCGACCTCGGGCGGATCGAGGCGATCCGGGGCATCCGCGACGGCGGGGACCACCTGGCCATCGGCGCGATGACCCCGTACAGCGACATCGTCACCAGCGACCTCGTCCGGGAGCACGCCGGGCTGCTCGCGGCGGCGGTGGAGACCGTCGCCGACCCGCAGATCCGCCACCGTGGCACCGTCGGAGGTGCGCTCGTGCACGCCGACCCGGCGGGTGACGTCGGGGCGCCCGTGCTCGCGCTCGACGCGACGATGGTCGTCGTCGGGGCCGGCGGCGAGCGCACCGTCGAGGCCTCGGAGTTCTTCCGGGACCTCTTCGAGACCGCCGTGGGCGAGGGTGAGCTGCTCACCGAGATCCGCATCCCGAAGCACACCGGCTGGGGCAGCGCCTACGAGAAGTTCGTGCGGGTCTCGCACCAGTGGTCGATCGTCGCGGTGGCCGCCACCGTGAAGGCCGAGGGCGGCACCATCTCGCAGGCCCGCATCGGGCTGACGAACATGGGGACGACGCCGCTGCGGGCCACGTCGGTCGAGCAGGCGCTCACGGGCGCGTCGGTCGACGCCGTCGCCCAGGCCTGCGCGACGGCCGCCGACGGCACCAACCCGCCGAGCGACCTGAACGGCGACGCCGACTACCGCCGCCACCTGGCCACGGTGCTCGCCCGGCGGGCCGTCGAGAAGGCCCTCGGGGGCTGATGGCCGATGCAGCTGACGCACGACTTCACCGTCCCCGCCCCGCCCGAGGTCACCTGGCAGACGTTCATGGACCTCGAGCGGGTCGGGGGTGCTTCCCGGGCGCCACCGTCACCGAGGTCTCCGACGACGCCTTCTCGGGCACCGTGAAGGTCAAGCTCGGTCCGATCGCGCTCCAGTACGCCGGGTCGGGCTCGTTCGTCGAACGCGACGACGACGCCAAGCACGCCGTCATCGAGGCCAAGGGCAAGGACAAGCGGGGCAACGGCACGGCCGGCGCCACCGTGCGGATCCAGCTGGCGCCGGCCGACGAGGGCACCCGGGTCGACGTCACCACCGAGCTCTCGGTCACCGGCAAGCCGGCCCAGTTCGGGCGCGGTGTCATGCAGGACGTGTCGGACAAGCTGCTCCAGCAGTTCATCGGCTGCATCGAGGGAGAGCTCACGGCGAGCGGGGACGGTCCGGCCGCGGGGACGGGGACGGCACCCGCCGGCGCCGGAACCGGGGCCGGCGAGAGCGGCACCCCCGACGCCGCCCCGTCGGGCACGACGACCGATGGCTCCGCGCCACCGGCCGCACCGGCGACCACCGGCACTGCTCCCGTCATGGCCACCACCGCTCACGCCGCGTCACCGTCGCCGGCACCGCGTCGGCCCGCGGCCGCCACGGACGACTCGATCGACCTCGGGTCCACCGTCCTACCCGTGCTGCTGAAGACCTACGGCCCGTACGTCGCCGTCGGTGCCGTGGGGGTCCTCATCGGCTGGCTCATCGGCCGCGGCTGAGGACGCGCCACACCGGCGCGGCCGAGGCGGCCCGCACCCCGAGAGGGGGGATGCGGGTCGCCTCGTCACGTCGGGCATCCTTCACAGGATCTCCACACGTCGGCCCAGCGGGCGGCAGGCGCCTGCTCCTACGCTCGTGCCCATGGACGAGGGAGGGACGGCCGGCCGGGTGCTCGTCGTCGAGGACGAGCCGGTCATCAACCAGGCGGTGACGGACCGGCTGCGGGCCGAGGGCTTCACCGTCCACCAGGCCCACGACGGGCCGGGCGCGGTGGAGTCGTTCGCCGAGAACGAGGTCGACCTCGTGGTCCTCGACGTCATGCTGCCGGGGTACGACGGGCTCGAGGTGTGCCGCCGCATCCAGGCCGTGCGGCCGGTCCCCGTCCTCATGCTCACCGCCCGTGACGACGAGACCGACGTGCTCGTCGGCCTCGGCGTGGGCGCCGACGACTACGTCACCAAGCCGTTCTCCATGCGCGAGGTCGTGGCGCGGGTCCGGGTGCTGCTGCGCCGGGTGGAGCGTGCCGAGCAGCTGGCCCGCACGACCGGGCGGCTCGACCTCGCCGGCCTCGTCGTGGACCCCGCCACCCGGCGGGTCAGCGTCGACGGCCGGGAGGTGCACCTGACTCCGCTGGAGTTCGACCTGCTCTGCGCGCTGGCAGGCGAGCCCGGCTCGGTGCGCTCGCGCGAGGCGTTGATGCGCGAGGTGTGGGGCTGGGGCGACGCCTCGGGCACCCGCACGCTCGACAGCCACGTCAAGGCGCTGCGGGCCAAGCTCGGTGCCGACCGGCTGCGCACCGTGCACGGGGTCGGCTACGCCCTCGAGGTGGACCGGTGAACCCCGACCGGCCGCTCGACGCCATCACCTCGCTCAAGGTCAAGCTCGCCGTGCTCGTCGGCACGAGCGTGCTCGGTGCCCTGCTGGTGGCAGCTGTCGGCGACGTCACCGGCATCGCCGGGTGGGTGAGCGCGCCGGTCACCCTGGCCGTCGCCCTGGGCCTGACCTGGTGGCTCGCTCGCGGCATGACCTCGCCGCTGCGCGAGATGACCGCCGCGGTCCGCCGGATGGCGGGCGGCGACTACGGGCAGCGGGTGACGGCGACGTCATCGGACGAGGTGGGCGAGCTGGCCCGGGCCTTCAACGCGATGGCCGCGGACCTCGCCGGTGCCGACCTCGAGCGACGCCGGCTCGTCGCCACCGTCTCGCACGAGCTCCGGACCCCCCTCACCGCGCAGCGGGCCCTCCTCGAGAACCTCGTCGACGGCGTCGTCCGGCCCGACGACGCCGCTCTCGCGGGGGCGCTCGCGCAGGCCGAGCGGCTCAGCGACCTCGTCGGCGACCTGCTGGACCTCTCCCGCATCGACGCCGGGGCCGCGCCGCTCGACGTCGTGGACGTCCGGGTCGGCGACCTGCTGGCGCGCGCCGCCGCCGAGGTGGCCCTCGACGGCCGGTCGGTGCGTGTCCGACGCACCGTGACCCCGCCGGACCTCACCGTCGGTGCCGACCCCGCCCGGCTCGCTCAGCTGTTCGCCAACCTCGTCGGCAACGCCGTGCGGCACAGTCCCACCGGCGGCGAGGTGCGGCTCGACGCCACCGTCGGCACCCCGGGGCGCTGGGTGCTCGAGGTCTCCGACGACGGGCCCGGCATCGCGGCGGACCGGGCCGAGCGCGTCTTCGAGCGCTTCGGCTCCGGAGGGGACGGTGGGGGCGGCACCGGCCTGGGCCTGGCCATCGCGCGCTGGGTCGCCGAGCTGCACGGCGGGAGCGTCGAGGTCGTGCCCACCCCGCCCGGTGCGCGGGGTGCGCGCCTGCGCACCACCCTTCCGACCCACCCGTCCACCGACCGACCCAGCCACCTGAGGGAGCAGACGATGACGCCCACCCCGTCGGCCGGGGGCCCGACCCCGCCCTCGTCCGGGTCCGCCGGGACGCCCGCGCCGGCCGCCACGGCCGTCGTTGCGCCACCGGCCCCGGCCCCGCCCGTCGAGCCGGTGGCCCCGTACGGCCCCCGTCCGCCGGGTAGCCCCACTCTGCTGGACCGGTTCTGGCCCGACCGGGGCCTCGGGCCCCGGGTGGGGGTCGTGCTCGCGGCCCTGGGCATCGGGGCCTTCGCGGCCGTCACCTGGCCCTACCGCGAGGTCGGCCTCGAGACGACGCTCACCATGCTCGCCGCTGGGGCGCTCATGTACGTCGTCGCGCGCTACCGCCGTGACCCGTGGACGGTGGCCTGCGCCGTCCTGTCCGCGGTCCTCGTCTGCGTCGTCTCCGTGCGCTCCGCGGGCGCGGCCGTGGTCCTGTCGGTGCTGGCGGGAGTGGTGGTGGCGGCCGTGGGACTGACCCGTGCCGCCGGCCTGTTGGCGATGGTCGCGGCGTGTGCCGCGTGGCCGCTCTCCGCGCTGCGCGGCCTGCCCCTGCTGGGTCGTACCCTCTCGGCCACGAGCCGCCGCCAGCTGCTGTGGCCGGTGCTGCGGACGGCGGCCGTCACCGTGCTCGCCCTCGTCGTCTTCGGCGGCCTGTTCGCCACGGCCGACGAGCTCTTCGGGGAGTGGGCCACCGCCCTCGTCCCCGACCTGGGGTGGGACACGATCGTCCTGCGCGGCTTCGTGCTCGTGCTCGTCGCGGGGGTCGCACTGACCGGTGCCTACCTCGCGCTCAACCCGCCCGTGCTCGACGACGTGCGGCTGCCGGAAGGACGGCGCATCCGCCGGGCCTGGGAGTGGGCGGTGCCGGTCGGCGTCGTCAACGCGCTGTTCGCGATGTTCCTCCTGGCCCAGGCCAGCGAGATGTGGGGAGGCCTGGCCTACCTGCGCCGGACCGGCACCAGCTATGCCGACTCGGTGCACCAGGGCTTCGGGCAGCTGACCGTGGCCACCCTCCTCACCATCGGTGTCGTGGCGCTGACGATGCGCGTGGCCTCGCGGGCGACCGTCCGCGACCGGGTGCTGGTGCGGGTGCTCCTCGGCCTGCTCGGGGTGTTCACGCTCGCGGTCGTCGCCTCCGCGCTCTACCGGATGTCGCTGTACCAGGACGCCTACGGGTACACGGTGCTCCGGGTCTTCGTCGACGGCCTCGAGCTGTGGTTCGGGCTGCTCGTCGCGATGCTCCTCGTCGCGCTCGTCCGGCTCTCGGCGTCGTGGGTGCCGCGCGCGGTGCTCGTCTCCGGTGCCGTGTTCACGCTCGGCTTCGCCGCCATGAACCCCGAGGCCTGGGTCGCCGACCGCAACATCGACCGCTACGAGGCGACCGGGCGCATCGACACCGCCTACCTCGCCAGCCTCTCGGCGGACGCCGTGCCGGTGCTGGTCGACCGCCTGCCGCCCGACATGGCGGCCTGCGTCGCGGCCGGTGCCGAGGGCGGCCCGTCGGGGCTCACGGACGACTGGCTCTCGTGGAACCTCGGCCGGTCCCGGGCGGCCGCCGCCGTGGCCTCGTTGCCCGCCCCCGCCGGTGGGTGCAACTCCTACCGCACCGACGACTACCGCGACTGACGCCCACACGCCGCGTCGCTCCCGGACCCGGGTGCCCCACCCCCTCACGACCTTGTCCGGTCAGGCGGGGTCGGCGGGCAGTCGGTCCAGGGCGATGCCGAAGCACTCCCGGTAGGTCGCGAGGACCTCGTCGTCGGAGCCGAGCGACCGTTCCGTGCGGGTGCCGTCAGCCGCCGTCGTCACCATCGTGCGACCGGTGAGCGAGACCCGCCCCCCGTCCGCCGTGGGCAGCGAGCAGACGGGGCCGCTGGTGAAGTGGGACAGCGGGGACGTCGTGTGCCACCAGCATCCGAGCTCGAAGTCGCGAAGGTCGCGGGGCCTGGTCTCGAGGCGGTACTGCGGAACGCCGTCGAGGACCACGTCGAGGTCACCGTCAGACCACTCCCGCCAAGTCACCGTGCCGGCGGCGTCCGCGACCGGGCCCGCGGCCGCGAACGGCACCGGCCCGGCGAGGAAGCGCCCGAAGCCGACGTCGGCCAGCCACGGTCCGTCCGCGAGGTCGACGCGCAGCGCCAGGTGGTCGTACGGGAGCCCGGGCACGCCGTCGCCCCCGATGACGCGGGCCGCCAGCCGCACCACGCGGAACCCGAGCGACTCGAGGAGGAGCGCGAAGGCGCCTCCGAGCTCGTAGCAGAACCCGCCACGCCGTCGCCGGACGACCTTGTCCACCAGGGCGTCCTCGTCGAGGGGCACCGGCTCCCCCAGGTGGATCGACAGGTTCTCGAACGGGACGGTGGCCAGGTGGGCGGTGACGAGCGCGTGCAGGCCCTGCGCGTCGGGGGTGGACGGCGCGGCCACGCCGATCCGAGCGAGGTAGGCGTCGCGGGTGGTGGGGTCCATGGGCTCAGGGTGGGGCCTCCACCGCACCCGAGGTCAAGCGCTCGTGACTTCCCGGTAGGTAGTAGGACGTCCTAGTATTCCTGGAACACCACCGAAGGGACTCCCGTGACCGCCCAGCCCACCGACTCCGGTCTCCACGCCCCCGAGCACCCCGTCCGCATCGTCACCGCGTCCAGCCTGTTCGACGGCCACGACGCCTCGATCAACATCATGCGGCGGATCATGCAGAGCCAGGGCGCCGAGGTCGTCCACCTCGGCCACAACCGGTCGGTGCAGGAGGTCGTCGACGCCGCCGTCGAGGAGGACGTGCAGGGCGTGGCGGTGAGCTCGTACCAGGGTGGGCACGTCGAGTACTTCGAGTACCTGGTCGAGCTGCTGCGCGAGGCCGGCGCCGGACACGTCCGGGTCGTCGGCGGCGGGGGAGGGGTCATCGTCCCGGCAGAGATCGAGCGGCTGCGCGACGCCGGCGTCACCATCTTCAGCCCGGAGGACGGCCAGCGACTCGGCCTGCCGGGCATGGTCAACCAGGTCATCCTGGCCTGCGACACCGACCTCTGGGAGGAGCACCCGACCACCGTCGACGCCGTCCTCTCCGGTGACCGCTCGGCCGTCGCCCGGGCGATCACGGCCGCCGAGACGGGCCACCTCGACGACACGATGCGCGCCGACCTGCGCCGCGCGGCCGAGGCGCACCCCGCCCCCGTGCTCGGCATCACCGGAACGGGCGGCTCCGGCAAGTCCAGCCTCACCGACGAGCTGGTCCGCCGCCTGCGCGTCGACCAGCAGGACAAGCTGCGCATCGCCTGTGTCGCCATCGACCCCACGCGGCGCAGGGGGGGCGGCGCCCTACTGGGCGACCGCATCCGGATGAACAGCCTGGACGGCGACCGCGTCTACTACCGCTCGCTGGCGACCCGGGGTGGCCGCGAGGTGCCGGAGGCGCTCGAGGACGTCCTCACCATCCTGCGTGCCGCCGCCTTCGACCTCGTCGTGGTGGAGACCCCGGGCATCGGGCAGGGCGACGCCGCCATCACCGATTTCGCCGACGTCAACCTGTACGTCATGACACCGGAGTTCGGCGCGGCCAGCCAGCTCGAGAAGATCGACATGCTCGACTTCGCCGACGTCGTCGCCATCAACAAGTTCGAGCGCCGCGGGGCGATGGACGCGCTGCGCGACGTCGGCCGGCAGATGGTGCGCAACCGTGGGGCGTTCGGCTCGAAGCCCGAGGACATGCCGGTCTTCGGCACGAGCGCCGCGACCTTCGACGACGACGGCGTCACCGCCCTCTACCAGGCCCTGCGTGGGGTGCTGGCCGAGCGGGGGCTGCCGATGGGTGAGGGAACCCTCAGCCCGGTCGACGTACGCCACTCCACGGTGCTCCGCCAGGTCGTGCCGCCCCAGCGCGTCCGGTACCTCTCCGAGATCTCCGAGACGGTTCGCGGCTATCACGACGACACCGAGCGGTGGGCCGACGCCGCACGGCGGGTCCAGCGCCTGGCCGAGGTCCGCGACGCCCTCGGGCGCGCCGGCAAGGACCACGCCGACGTCGACGCGCTGCTCTCCGAGGCTCAGGACGACCTGCCCACCGACGTCGCCCGCCAGCTGGCCGGCTGGTCGTCGGTGGTCGAGGCCTACTCGGGCGAGGAGCAGGTGGTGACGGTCCGCGACAAGGAGCTGCACACCGCGCTCGTCAGGGAGTCGTTGTCCGGCAGTCGGATCCGGCGGGTCAGTCTGCCGCAGTACGCCGACGACGGCGACCTGCTGTCGTTCCTGCGACGCGAGAACCTGCCGGGGCACTTCCCGTTCACGGCCGGCGTCTTCCCGTTCAAGCGCGACACCGAGGACCCGGCACGCATGTTCGCCGGCGAGGGCGACCCCTTCCGCACGAACCGCCGCTTCAAGCTGCTCAGCGAGGGTCAGCCCGCCACCCGGCTGTCGACCGCCTTCGACTCGGTGACCCTCTACGGCCGTGACCCCGACCGGCGCCCCGACGTGTACGGCAAGGTCGGCACCTCCGGGGTCTCGGTGGCGACGCTCGACGACATGATGGCGCTGTACGACGGTTTCGACCTCACCTCGCCGACGACGAGCGTGTCGATGACCATCAACGGACCGGCCCCCACCGTGCTCGCGTTCTTCCTCAACACCGTGATGGAGCGCGAGGTGGAGAAGTGGGCGGACGAGCACGGTCGCGAGCCCGACGACTCCGAGTGCGACCGCATCCGCGCCGCCGCGCTGGCCAGCGTGCGCGGCACCGTGCAGGCCGACATCCTCAAGGAGGACCAGGGCCAGAACACCTGCCTGTTCTCCACGGAGTTCAGCCTGCGGATGATGGCCGACATCCAGGAGTGGTTCATCGACAACGGGGTGCGCAACTTCTACTCGGTGTCGATCAGCGGCTACCACATCGCCGAGGCCGGGGCGAACCCCATCAGCCAGCTCGCGTTCACCCTCGCCAACGGGTTCACGTACGTCGAGGCCTACCTCGCGCGCGGGATGGACATCGACGCCTTCGCGCCGAACCTGTCCTTCTTCTTCTCCAACGGCATGGACCCCGAGTACACCGTCATCGGCCGGGTCGCCCGCCGCATCTGGGCCGTCGCCATGCGCGAGAAGTACGGCGCCAACGAGCGCAGCCAGAAGCTCAAGTACCACGTGCAGACCTCGGGCCGTTCGCTGCACGCCCAGGAGATGGCGTTCAACGACATCCGCACCACCCTCCAGGCCCTGTGCGCGATCTACGACAACGCCAACAGCCTGCACACCAACGCCTACGACGAGGCCGTCACGACGCCGTCGGCCGAGTCCGTGCGGCGGGCGCTCGCGATCCAGCTCGTCATCGGCAAGGAGTGGGGCCTGGCGATGAACGAGAACCCGCTCCAGGGGTCCTTCGTCGTCGACGAGCTCACCGACCTCGTCGAGGAGGCCGTGCTGGCCGAGTTCGACCGCATCTCCGAGCGGGGTGGCGTCCTCGGCGCGATGGAGACCGGCTACCAGCGCGGGAAGATCCAGGACGAGTCGCTGGTCTACGAGCACCGCAAGCACGACGGCTCGCTGCCGATCGTCGGTGTCAACACCTTCGTCCGTCCGGATGCCGAGGTATCGCCGCACGAGGTCGAGCTGGCCCGGGCCACCGAGACCGAGAAGGAGGCCCAGCTCGAGCGGGTCCAGGCCTTCCGTGACGCCCACCGCGAGGAGGCCGAGCAGGCCCTGGCCCGGCTGAAGAGCGCGGCGACGAGTGGCGAGAACGTCTTCGCCGTGCTCATGGACGCGGCGCGGGTCTGCTCGCTGCAGCAGGTGACGGAAGCCTTCTTCGAGGTCGGCGGCCAGTACCGCCGCAACGTCTGACGGCGGCCGTCTCGACGAACGCCGGCCCCCGGGTCGCGACGAGTTTTCCGGTTGGCAGCGGCGTGCGACTCTGGCACGGTGAAGGAGTCCGACACTCCTCACCACTTTCGAGGCTCGTCATGAGATCGACGGCAACCGGGCGAGATGCAGGTCTCGGCCGGCGTGGGAGCGTGGGCGGTGGAGTGTCCGGGGTGGGGGAGCGCAGCGGGTCCTGATCCGGCCGCGGCTCACGTTCGGGGGGTGGACCGCGTGACCGGTTCGTTGATGGGCAACCGGGTCCTGCGGGTGGAGGACCCCGACCTGCTGCGTGGACGCGGCACCTTCGTGGGCAACCAGCGGGTCGACGGTGTGGCCCATGCGGTCTTCGTCCGCAGCCCACTCGCGCACGCCCGCATCCTCCGCGTGGACACGACCGAGGCGGAGCAGGGTCCGGGGCTGCTCGCGGTCCTCACCGGGGACACGCTCGGTGACGGCCCGGCACCGACCCGTGGCCAGTCGAACCAGCACGCGGTCCGGACCGCGCTGGCCCGCGCTGGCGGAGGGGGCGCCGCTGCAGTTCGACGACATCGCCGGGAACATCGCTGCCAGCCGGGCGGACTCCGAGGCCGGCGAGCCGCTGGACGGTTCCACCCACGTGGTCCGGCTGCGGATGGAGAACCAGCGGGTGGCCAACTCCCCGATCGAGGGCAACGCGATCCTGGCCCAGCCGACGGAGGACGGCGTCGTGGTCCACGTGAGCACCCAGCAGCCGCACGTGGCGCGGGACCTGCTCGCGGGCTACACCGGGCTCGAGAAGCAGGTGCAGTACGGGGAGCTCGGCCTCGACCGCGACGGCCGGTTCACCGGGCTGCGGGTGCGGGTGGTCGCCGACTGCGGCGCCTACGCCGGCTTCAACGGGAACCTGGCGCTCGGCCCGAACTACATGATGGCGCAGGGCCCGTACGAGTTGCCCCAGCTCCGCTTCGACGCGATCGCCGCACTCACCAACACCAGTCCGGTGGGGATGTTCCGGGCGCGGGACGGCCCGAGGCCAGCGCCCTCCTCGAGCGTCTCGTCGACGTGGCCGCCCACGAGCTCGGCCTCGCCCCTGAGGAGATCCGCAGGCGCAACCTGATCCCGCCCGGAGCGTTTCCCTACACGACCCGTACCGGCGTGACCTACGACGTGGCCGACTTCGACCTGCCGCTGCGTGAGGCGCTGCGGATCGCCGACAGGTCGACGGCGCCCGCGCCGACCAGCGGAACCGCCGCGAGGTCGGTGCGTCGCGGCATCTCGGAATCGGAGTTGCGCTGTACGTGGAGGTCACCGGCTTCGGGAGCTCGGAGTCCGCCTCCGTGCAGGTCCGACCCGACGGGACCGCGACCATCTCGGCCGGCACGTGCAGTAACGGTCAGGGGCACGCGACCACCTTCGCGATGATCGTCGCGGACCGGCTCGCGATCCCGCTCCAGGACATCACGTTGGCCCAGCCCGACACCGGCCTGGTCCCCTCCGGTCAGGGCACGGTGGGCTCGCGGTCGCTGCAGATCGGCGGCAACGCTGTCCGCCTGGCGGCCGAGGAGGTCCGCGACAGGGCCCGCCACGTGGCGGCCCGGATGCTCGAGGCGCCGGTGTACGACATCGTGCTCGAGGACGGAATCTTCGGGGTCCGCGGCGTCACGGACGGCGGGATCGGCTGGGCCGAGCTGGCCGCGTGGGCGCCCGCGCACGACGGCGGACTGGGCGCGGACGGCGACTTCACCCAGGAGGATGCCTCCACCCCCGGATCTCGGTGGACCATCGTGCCGGGGAGTCAGGACGAGGCGCCCAGCCGGTGGCGCACCACCCTCCGGCGCAGCGTGGGGGACGCCTCCACCTCGTAGCCGGCGTCGAGGAAGACCTGCAGCAGCCCGACCGACGCCTCGTCCCAGATGACGGTCGTCCCGGGCGAGGGCTCGGTGGGGTAGCCCTCGAGGACGCGGGCGCCGACCTGCCGGCCGTACTCGACGGTGGCGGCGGCCAGCTCGTACATCAGCCCCTGCCGCCGGAAGCCCTTGCGCACCACGAAGCAGGTGACCGACCAGACTCCCTCGAGCTCGGGGTCCATCCGCATCCACGACTTCTGTCGGGCCCAGATCCTCGGGTAGTTCTCACGCGGCTCCACCGCGACCCAGCCGGCCGGCTCGCCGTGGACGTACCCGACGAGTCCGGACGTCGGTCCGTCGGTGCCGCAGCCGGCCTGCTCGAGGAGCGCCGCGTCCCGCTCGTCCTGGGTGGTGTCGCGCCAGATCCAGCCCGGGACCTTCAGCGCCTGGCAGCGGCACTTCCGGGCGCCGCCGGTGTCGAACACCGCCTCGACGTCCGCGGTCGTGGCCTCATTGGCGGGTCGCCACGTGAACTCGGGCACACCGCGACCCTAGACGGCGCCGCGGCTGCTCGCGCCCGGAGCGTGAGCGCTCAGCCGAGGCGGTCGCGGAGCCAGGCGATGTCGGCCGCCTGGCCGTCGGCGCCGCCGGGGGTCTCGACGACGACCGGGGCACCCGCCGACCGGACGACGTCGACGAGGTCGGCGCCGTCGATGTGCCCGGACCCGAGGTTCGTGTGCCGGTCGGCCCCGCTGTCGAAGACGTCGCGGCTGTCGTTGCAGTGCACGAGGTCGATCCGTCCGGTGACAGCGCGGACCTTCTCGACGACGCTGCCGAGGTCGGCGCCACCGGCGTGGGCATGGCAGGTGTCGAGGCAGAAGCCGACCGTGTCGCCCCCGTCGGCGCGGCCGATGGCCTCCCAGAGCCGCTCGATCGCCTCGAGCCGGCGGGCCATGGCGTTGTCACCCCCGGCGGTGTTCTCGATGAGCAGGGGGACCGGCATGTCGAGCCCGTCGACGCACTTGCGCCAGTTGTCGAACCCGACGTCGGAGTCCTCGTCGACCCCGAGGTGCCCGCCGTGCACGACGACGCCCCGGGCTCCGATCTCGGCGGCCGCCGTCAGGTGCTGCTGGAGCAGCTTGCGGCCGGGTATGCGGACCCGGTTGTTCGTGGCGGCCACGTTGATCGGGTACGGCGCGTGGACGTACAGGTGCACGTCGGCGGCCTCCGCGGCCGCCCTGAGGCCCGCAGCGCCCCCCTCGTACCGGACGACGGGACCCTTGTAGCTCTGGGGATCGCCGAGGAAGATCTGGCTCAGGCCCGCCCCTCGCACGGCCGCCTCGGCGACGGGGTCCTCCTGGTCGACGTGTCCTCCGATGCGCAGGTCCATGACCGCCACGGTACGACCCGGTCCCGACGCCCGGGTCGGCGTTCCGTGCCCCACACGGCAGGATGGGGCCATGGAGATCGCCGACACCACCGCCATCGTCACCGGCGGCGCCTCCGGCCTCGGCGCGGCCACCGCCGCCGCCCTGGCCGGACGAGGCGCCCGCGTCATCGCCGTCGACCTGCCGCCGGCCTGCGAGAACGGCCCCGACGTTCCGGGGGTCCTCTACCAGCCGACCGACGTCACCGACGAGGAGCAGGTGCGGGCCGCCGTCGTCCGGGCGGCCGACGACGAGGACCGGCCGCTGCGGGTCGTCGTCAACTGCGCCGGCGTCGGGTGGAGCGCGCGCATCCTCGGCAAGCAGGGCGTCCACGACATCGGTCTCTACCGCCAGGTGCTCGAGGTCAACCTCGTGGGCACCTTCCTCGTCCTCGCCGTGGCGGCCGAGGCGATGGCCGACACCGAGCCCCTCGAGGAGGGCCAGCGTGGCGTCGTCGTCAACACCGCCAGCATCGCCGCCTACGACGGGCAGGTCGGGCAGGCGGCGTACGCCTCGTCCAAGGGCGGCATCGTCGGGCTGACCCTTCCCGCCGCCCGCGACCTGGCCCAGTACGGCATCCGGGTCGTCACGATCGCCCCGGGCATCGTCGAGACCCCGATGCTCGCCACCGTCTCGGACGAGTTCCGGGCCGGCCTGGCGGCCGGCGTGCCGTTCCCGAAGCGGCTGGCACGGCCGGAGGAGTACGCGAAGCTCGCTCTGGCGATCGTCGACCACGACTACCTCAACGGGGAGGTCATCCGGATGGACGGCGCCCTGCGGATGGCCCCGCGCTGACCGTGCCCCGCGACGACCTCGGCGCGCCGGTGCCCCTCGAGGGCCCGGCGCGCCGCGTCGTCTCGCTCGTGCCCTCGCTGACCGAGGCGCTGGCGCTCTCCTGCCCCGACCGCCTCGTGGGGGCCACCGACTGGTGCACGCACCCCGCGGGGCTCGACGTCCCCAGGGTGCGGGGCACCAAGAACCCCGACCTCACCGCGGTGGTCGCCCTCGGGCCGGACCTCGTCGTGGCCAACAAGGAGGAGAACCGCGAGCTCGACGTGCGCCGGCTGCGCGAGCGCGGCGTCGCGGTGTGGGTGACCGACATCGAGACCGTCCCGCAGGCGGTGGCCTCGATGCGGCGGCTGTTCACGGTCGGCCTCGGGCTCCCCGAGCCCGGGTGGCTGCGGGAGGCGCAGGACGCGTGGTGCGGCCCCCTGCCCGAGCCCTCGCAGCGGGCCGTGGTCCCCATCTGGCGCGACCCCTGGATGGTCGTGGGCAGGCCGACGTTCACCGCCGACCTGCTCGCCCGTTCCGGGTACGACGTGGTCACCGGGGGGGCCGACGGCCGCTACCCGCAGGTGGAGGTGAGCGACGTCGACGACCCCGGCGTGGCCGACGTCGTGCTGCTGCCCGACGAGCCCTACGAGTTCACCGCGGACGACGGGCCGGAGGCCTTCACCCGCCTGCCGACGCGGCTGGTCTCGGGGCGCCTGATCACCTGGTACGGGCCCGCTCTGGTAGGCGCCCGGATTTCGCTCGACAGAGGCTGACCGTGTAGTCTCGCCGTCGCGCTTCAGGGCGGTCCACCGCCGGTCGCGCCCGCCCCCTTAGCTCAGTCGGCAGAGCGTTTCCATGGTAAGGAAAAGGTCGTCGGTTCGATTCCGACAGGGGGCTCTGCCCCGGTCGAGCCGGTCCCCCGGGACGGTCGGGTCCGAGGCGGGATAGCTCAGCTGGTTAGAGCGCACGACTCATAATCGTGAGGTCGCGGGATCGAGCCCCGCTCCCGCTACGCATCGGTCGCGATTTCCGTGGGAACACGGAGGTCGCGTACCCTGTTGTGCTGGTCGCGCGTGGGGAAACCCACCCCGCCGCGCACCCCGAGATCCACCATCGTTTCCGAGAGCAGGTTGCCCCGTGGCCACGAAGAGCGCCGACGTCCGCCCGAAGATCACTCTGGCGTGCACGGAGTGCAAGGAGCGCAACTACATCACCAAGAAGAACCGCCGGAACGACCCGGACCGGCTCGAGCTGGCGAAGTACTGCCCGCGCTGCAAGAAGCACACCGCGCACCGCGAGACCCGCTGACGCCTCGTCGTCGGCACCCGCGAGAGGCCGCCCGCACCCCGACGGTGCCGGCGGCCTCTCGCATGCGGGCGGGGGTCCTAGAGTGGGAGCCATGGCCGTGAACCCAGACTTCGTCGGGCGCACCTACCCCCCGAGCGGGCCGTTCGCCGTCGACGCCGACCTCATCGCCGCCTTCGCCGCGGCCGTGGGCTCCGAGGACCCCGTGCACACCGACCCCGAGGCCGCGCGGGCTGCAGGTCACGCCGATGTCATCGCCCCGCCGACGATGGCGGTCCGGTTCGCCCAGCAGACCGACCGCGCGTACGTCGCCGACCCCGAGGCCGGGATCGACTACAGCCGGGTCGTGCACGGCGAGCAGCGGTTCGTCCACCACCGTCCGATCGCCGCGGGTGACGAGGTGATGGGCACCCTCACGGTCGACGCGATCCGCTCGGCCGGGGGGCACTCGATGATCACGACCCGAACCGAGCTCGCCACCACCGGGGGAGAGGCGCTCGCGACGTCCACCTCCACCATCGTCGTCCGTGGGGGTGAGTGACGTGGCCGCTCGTCCACTGTCGGAGGTCTCCGTCGGTGACATCCTGGGCCCGGTGACGGTGCCCGTCGAGCGCCAGACGCTGCTCGCCTACGCCGACGCCTCGGGCGACCAGAACCCCATCCACCAGGACGAGGAGTTCGCGCGGTCGGTCGGGCTCCCCGACGTCATCGCCCACGGGATGTGGACGATGGGCGCCACCGGCACCGTGGTGTCGGAGTGGGCCGGCGACGCGGGACGGGTCGTCGAGTTCGGCACCCGCTTCACCAAGCCGGTCGTCGTGCCGTCCTCGGGCGCCGAGATCGTCGTCGAGGGGGTCGTCAAGGCGGTGGACCGCGACACCGGACGGGTGAGCGTCGACCTCACCACGACGGCCGGCGGCGAGAAGGTGCTCGGCCGCTGCGTGGCCGTCGTGCGCCTCGACTGATGCAGGAGCTGGTCGACGAGCCCCTCGCGGGGCACACCACGATGCGGGTCGGCGGCTCGGCCGCACGGATGGTGGTCGCGGAGACCGCCGACGAGCTGGTCGACGCGGTCCGGGAGGTCGACGACGCCGACGAGCCGCTGCTCGTGCTCGGCGGCGGGTCGAACCTCGTCCTGCCGGATGCCGGGGTCGAGGGCACCGTGGTCAAGGTCGCCACGCGAGGTGTCACCGTCGACTCGGCCGACTCGTGCGGTGGCGCAAACGTCGTCGTGGCCGCCGGTGAGCCCTGGGACGACCTCGTCGCGCGGGCGGTGGCGGATGACTGGTCGGGCGTCGAGGCGCTGTCCGGTATCCCCGGCTCCACCGGCGCCACGCCGATCCAGAACGTCGGCGCGTACGGCCAGGAGGTCGCGCAGACCGTGGCTCGGGTCCGGGTGTGGGACCGCGCCGAGCAGCGCGTGCGGACGATGACGAACACCGACTGCCGGTTCACCTACCGGCACTCCCTGTTCAAGGGCACGGACCGGTACGTCGTCATCGACGTGATGTTCCAGCTCGTGCTCGCGACCCTCTCCAGGCCGGTCGCGTACGCGGACCTGGCGACGCAGCTCGGGGTGCCGGTCGGCGAGCGGGTGCCGCTCGCCGACGCCCGCGAGGCCGTGCTGGCCCAACGCGGGCGTCGGGGCATGGTCCTCGATGCCGACGACCACGACACCTGGAGCTGCGGGTCGTTCTTCACCAACCCGGTGCTGTCGTCGGAGGAGTTCGCGGTGCTCGAGGGGCGGGTGGCCGACCGGCTCGGCCCGGAGGCGCCCCCCCTGCCCCGGTTCCCGGACGCCGCCGGCCGGGTGAAGACCAGCGCCGCATGGCTCATCGAACGGGCCGGGTTCGGCAAGGGGTACGGGGCGCCGGGACCGGCGACGCTCTCGACCAAGCACACCCTCGCCGTCACGAACCGCGGCGACGCCCGGGCCGCGGACGTCCTGGCCCTCGCCCGGGAGGTGCGCGACGGCGTCCGAGAGGCCTTCGGGGTCGCGCTGGTCAACGAGCCGGTCGTGCTCGGGGACACGCTCTGACCGGACCGCCGGGGGGCCCATCCGGGCCACAGACACCGGTGTCGTCCCGCGAGCACAATCCCCCCATGCCTCTTCTGGAGCGCGAACCACAGCTCAGCTCCCTGCGCGAGTACCTGGCGGACGTCCGCCGGGGCCAGGGCCGGCTGGTCCTCGTCTCCGGTGAGGCCGGTGTCGGCAAGACCGCACTGCTCGAGGCCTTCCGCGCCGGGCACCGCGACCTGCGGTGGCTCGAGGGTGCCTGCGACGGGATCTTCACCCCCCGGCCGCTGGCTCCGCTCATGGACGTCGCAGCCAGGGTCGGCGGGAACCTCGAGGAGCTGAGCCGCACCCCCGGGGTCGCTCGGGAGCAGCTCTTCGCCGGGTTGGAGCGCGAGCTGGCCGGGGGGCAGCACCCGGTGGTGCTCGTCGTCGAGGACGTGCACTGGGCCGACCGCGCCACCCTCGACCTCCTCCACTTCCTCGGCCGCCGCGTCCGCGCCTGGCCGGCGCTACTCGTCATCACGTACCGCGACGAGGGCGGGTCGCTCCCACCGGACCTGCGACGCACCCTCGGTGACCTCGGGGCCCACGGCACCACCCGCCGCATCACCGTGCCCGCCCTGACCCGGGACGGCGTCGAGGAGATGACCCGGTCCAGCGGGCTCGGTGCTGAGGATCTGTACCGGCTCACCGGTGGCAACCCCTTCTTCCTCACCGAGGCGCTCGGAGCCATCGCCGAGCACGTCCCGCGGACCGCGAGCGACGCCGTGCTCAGCCGCGTCGCGGAGCTCGAGGCACCCGCCGCGCGCACCCTGGAGGTGCTCGCCCTCCTCGGTCCGCGGACGCCGTTGTACCTCCTCGCGGCGGTCCACGACGGCGCGGTCGACCAGCTCGACGCCCTCGTCGGGCACGGCCTCGTCCGGGCCGACGGCTCCGAGGCGTGGTTCCGTCACGAGATCGCCCAGCTCGCCGTCGCCCAGTCGGTCGCGGCCCACCGCGCCGCCGACATCCACCGCAGGGCGCTGGCCGCGCTCCGGTCCGCGGGGAGCGACGACGACGCGCTCCTCGCACACCACGCGGACGGGGCGGCCGACCCCGCAGCCGTCCTCGAGCACGCGCCGGCGGCGGCGCAGACGGCCGCCCGGCTGGGAGCACACCGCGAGGCTGTCGTCCAGTACGGCCGGGCGGTCCGAGCGGCACGCGGTGGGGACCCGGCCACCCTGGCCGGGCTCCTCGACCTGCTCTCCGAGGAGCTCGGGGTCACGGACGCCTGGATGGAGGCCACGGCGACGGCCGAGGAGGCGCTCGGCATCTGGGAGTCGTTGGGCGACATGCGCCGCCAGGGCGACACCCTGTCCCAGCTCACCCGCGCCTACTGGCGGATGGCGCGGGGCGTGGAGTCGCAGGAGGCGGCCGAGCGCGCGGTCACGATGCTCGAGCCGCTGGGCCCGTCGCCCGAGCTGGCGCGTGCTCTGGGACAGCTGGCAGGCAACCACATGACGGCGTGGCGCCACGAGGAGGCCCTCGCGGTCGCCGGTCGCGCCCACGAGATGGCCGAGCGATTCGGGCTCACAGCCCTGCTGGCGGACACGTTGGGGACCGAGGGATGCGTGATGTACAGCACCGGTGGGGACTGGGAGGGTGCGATGCGGCACGGCATCGACCTGGCGCTCGAGCACGACCTCCATGCCCAGGCCGGTCGCGGCTACGCCAACCTCATTGGGTTCCTCACCGCGGAGAACCGGTTCGACGACGCCCTCACCCTGGCCCACGACGGCCTTGCCTACAGCGAGGAGCACGACGTCGGGACCTATTCGCGCTGCATCCGTGGGGCCTACGCCCAGGTGCTCGACGTCTCGGGCAGGTGGGGGCGGGCAGACCGGATGCTCGTCGACCTCCTCGCGCTCGCGAGCTCACCGGAGAACCGCATCGAGGGCCTCTGCGCGGCCGGCCTGTTGGCCGCACGTCGCGGGGACCCGGCGAATGCTGCCGTCCACCTTGAGGAAGCCATCGCCTCGTCGTTGAGCACGGGCGAGCTCCAGTTCATCCTCTTCGCTCGGGTGTCCCTCGCCGAGGCCGCGTGGCTCGCGGGTGACGACGAGGAGGCCGTCGCGCAGATGGGCGACGTCCTGGCGAGCTGGGACGAGTTCGAACCCTCCGAGCGAGGCCAGATGGCGTGCTGGCTGAAGCGGTTCGGTATCGACCCGCCCCCCGGGCCGGTCGCGGAACCCTGGGCCACCCAGCTCGCCGACCCCGCAGCCGCGGTCACCCTGTGGGACGAGCTCGGTGCGCCGTACCGTGCCGCACTGGCCGCGGTCGACGCCGGCACGGAGGCGTCGTTGCTGGACGGGCTGGGGCGGCTCGACGTCCTCGGTGCCCGGGGGACGGCCCGCCTGGTGCGTCGGATGCTGCGCGACGCCGGTGCCCGGTCGATCCCGGTCGGCGCGCGGGCCTCGACCCGGGCCAACTCGTTCGGGCTGACCAGCCGGGAGCAGGACGTCCTGGACCGGATCGTCGGCGGCATGGGCAACCCGCAGATCGCGGCCGACCTCGTCATCTCGCCGAAGACCGTGGAGCACCACGTGTCGGCGGTGCTGGCCAAGCTGGGGGTGAGTGACCGCCACCAGGCGGCCCGCGTGGGCCGCGGCGAGATCCCCGCCACGACGGTCCCAACCGGCTGACCCGCGGAGGGCCCGACGCTCGCGGCGGGGTCCCCAACCGACTGGGGCCACCCGGAACATGAGGGTGTGCGGGGGAGAGTTGGGGGTCCGACCCCGATGCCCGCCTCCCCTGGGTGGCGCGAGCCTTCTCGGTGTCAGTCCACACGGAGAAGGAGGCAGCGATGCCGCTGTTCATGGACATCCACACGATCGAGGGAGGGGTCGGCGTCGAGGACGTCGCCCAGGCCCACAGTGCCGACCTCGCGACTCAGGCGTCGCACGGGGTCGAGTACCTGCGCTACTGGGTCGACGAGGGGGCAGGGAAGATCTTCTGTCTCGTCGACTCCCCGGACGCCGAGACGGCGAACACCGTCCACCGCGAGGCGCACGGCCTCGTCGCGGATGAGATCTACCCGGTGCAGGAGGGGTCGTGAGCCCCCCCACGCGGCGGACGGCGGTACTCGCCGCCGCCGCGATGGCCGGGCTCGCGTTCGGAGCCGCCCCCGCCTCGGCCGCTACGCCCACGTGCTCCGACGTCATGGGCATCGCCGTCCACGGCCAGCACATCATCGGGGACTACGTCACCGGTCTGGGCGGGATGACGATGGGCTGGCCTCCCAATGGTGGCGTCGTCGGGGCGGCCGTGTCCGCCAACGGTGGCGTCACCATCGCCGGTGGTCCCGGGCCCGGCTTCCACTTCCCGAACGGGTTCGCCCCCGGGGCGTCGTTCTGCAACAGCCAGTCGAGCTCGCCGGGCTTCCACTTCTGAGTGCCGAAGGCCCGTCCGTCCGTCCCCGCCCGGGGTCCGGTGGGGACTTGCGGACGGGCCCGCCGGGGTCTGGGGGTGGGACGGACGGGCCTGCCGGCGCACGGCGCGGTTCTCAGGCGCCGGGCCGTGTCCATGGCCGTGGTGCGTACCAGTGCGGAGCGACCGACCCGGCGCGGGTGGCCTCGGCGTACCACCACCAAGTCGGCGGGTAGTCCGCCTGCTCGGTGTCGTGGTGGGCGGGGAACCGTCGTCCTTCGCCGCGCACCCGCGCAATCAGCTCCGATCTTCCCCACTCGCGCGGGGCCACGGGAACGGGGAGCGCGGCGGCTCCGTCCGAGGCATCGTCGGGCGGGGGACCGCCGTCGGGCCTGCGGCACACGGCCAGCACGTACTCGGTGCTGTCCAGTGCGCTCACCACCTCGGCCAGCTTCATCCCCCCGGCTCCGGCCTCGAGCCGGACGACCCGGGACAGCGGCCACCTGCGACGCCTCGCGTACGCGCGCTGGCTGAGACGGAGCCGGCGTCGGTCCGCGCGCACCGCCAGGCCGACCTCGTCGGCCAGGGTCAGGGCCGCCCGCGCCGCGAGCAGCTCCTGCGCGAACGTCGGGTATGTCAGGGGGATGAGCGCCATGGCGACAGCCTCCGGATGGGCCCGGGAGGCCGCCATCCCCGCGTAGGCGTCTGTGGATCGGCCGCCCGGACCCGGTGCCCTGTGGAGGAAAGCGGGACCACGCGGTCGGGCTCCTCGCGCAAGGCCCCGTGCCCGCGGGGAACCCCTCTCGACCGCTATTGGTTGCTCTCCCCTGGGGAGCAAACAGACGAATGGAACGCTTGCTTCGCCCTGGAGAGCAAACGGACGAATGGAATGCATGCTTCGCCCTGGAGAGCAAACATTCCGTTCGTCTGGTTGCTCCGTGGGGGGAAGCATCCATGAGGGGTGGGAGGGCGCTACCCCGGGGCGGCTGCGGGACGGGCCGGACCCCTGCTCCAGGCCGCCGGGCGGTCCGGGGCGGACCGGCCGCCCAGCCAGGTCTCGATGTCCCGTTCCGCGGCGGCCCGCACGTCAACGGGCGCGCGGCTCGCCGCCAGCGACGACCGCGCGAGCGCGGCCAGCTCGGCGTCGGAGAAGCCGTGCACCGTCCGGGCGGTCTCGTACTGGTCCGCCAGCCGGGTCCCGAAGATGAGGGGGTCGTCGGCCCCGAGGGCGACCCGCGCCCCGGCGTCCACGAGCCGGCGCAGGGGCACGGCATCCGGGGTGTCGTACACGCCCAGCGAGACGTTCGACCCGGGGCAGACCTCGAGCGCCACCTGCCCCTCGAGCACCCGCTCCAGCACGGCTGGGTCCTCGACGGAGCGCACCCCGTGCCCGAGGCGGTCCGGCACCTCGGCGGCGTCGAGGGTCGCCGCCACCGCCTCGGCCCCCAGCAGCTCACCGGCGTGCGGCACCAGGGCCAGCCCGGCGCGGCGCGCGATCCGGAACGCGGCCCCGAACTCGGCCGTGTCCCCACGCCGCTCGTCGTTCGACAACCCGAACCCCACCACGGTGCCGGGCCACTCTCCCGCGTAGCGCGCGGCCAGTCGTGCCAGCGTCCGCGCCTCCAACGGGTGCCGCATCCGGGACGCGGCGACCACGACGGCGACCCGGGCCGCCCCGTCCTCGCGCGACACCGCCCGGGCCTCGTCGAGCACGATCTCCAGTGCCGGCGTGATCCCCCCGACGAACGGCGCGTACGAGGTCGGGTCGACCTGGATCTCCAGCCACCGCGACCCCTCGGCCCCGTCGTCCAGCGCGGCCTCGCGCACGATCCGGCGCATGTCCGCCTCGCCGCGCACACACGCCCGGGCGGCGTCGTAGAGCCGCTGGAAGCGGAACCACCCCCGCTGGTCGGTGGCCGCGAACCTCGGCGGGTAGCCGTCGGTCAACAGGGACGGCAGCCGGATGCGGTGGGCGGCCGCCATCTCGCGGACGGTCTCCACCCGCATCGAGCCGGTGAAGTGCAGGTGCAGGTGCGCCTTGGGCAGCGCCGTGACCGAGCGCGGCGGCCCGGTCACTCCTCGCCGTCCTCCTCGTCCACGACGTGCACCGCGGCCTCCTCCGCCGAGGCGGCGGCCCCGTCGATGCCGACGTCCTCCCCGATGAGGTCGGACTCGGTGTCCTCCGCGAGCCCCTCGTCGGGGGCGACCAACCGGCCGGCGCGCGCATCGCCCACCTCGCGGTCCCCGAGCCAGTCGTCCTCGGCGGCGATGCTGTCCGGGTCGTCACCACCGACACGGTCCTCGTCGAGGCCCGACTCGTTCTCGGGAGCACCGTAGGCCGAGGCCGGGTCGGCGACCTCCTGCCGGATGCGCTCCTCGATGGTCTCCTCGTGCTGCTGCTCCTCGACCGTCACGCCGTGGGCGATCGACCCGTGCAGCCTCTCGGCGGGGGAGTACCCGCGGTCGAGGACGTCGTCGACGTCCTCCTGGATGAGGGTGTCCTCGGGCTGCAGCTGGTTCTCGTCGTCGAGGCTCATCGACCCGAGGTCGTCGGTCCTGCTCTCTGGGGTCTCGGACATCCCGCCACCCTACGTGCCGGAACCGCCCGCGAGGTGCTCGGCGGACGCGAGTGCGACGCACGTCGCGACCCCGGCCATCGCCGTCTCCACCTCGTCCAGCGTCGGGAAGCTCGGAGCGAGCCGGATGTTGCGGTCACGCGGGTCCGTGCCGTGCGGGAACGACGCCCCTGCGGGGGTCAGTGCGATCCCCGCCTCCTTCGCCAGCGCGACCACCCGGGACGCGCAGCCGTCGAGCACGTCGAGGTTCACGAAGTACCCGCCCCTGGGCGTGCTCCACTCCGCCACCCCCAGCCCGTCGAGCTCGGCGTGGAGCGCAGCGTCGACGGCCGCGAACTTGGGAGCGAGGACGGCCCGGTGCCGGTCCATGTGGTCGCGGACCCCCTGGGGCGACCCGAAGAAGTGCACGTGGCGCAGGTGGTTGACCTTGTCGGGCCCGATCGACGCGAACTGCAGGTGACCCAGGTACCAGGCGATGTTCTCCCGCGACGCCGCGAGGAAGGACACCCCGGCTCCGGCGAAGGTGATCTTGCTCGTCGACGCGAACATCACCGGGCGGTGCGGGTTCCCCGCCGCGGAGGCCAGCGAGAGGATGTCGGCCGACTTCGCCTCGTCCTCGGTCAGGTGGTGGAACGCGTACGCGTTGTCCCAGAAGATCCGGAAGTCGGGCGCCGCCGTCGGCATCGCCGCCAGTCGCGCGGCGACCTCCTGGGTGGTCACCGAGCCCGCGGGGTTGGCGTAGGTGGGGACGATCCACATCCCCTTGACGCTCGGGTCGTCCCGGACCAGCGCCTCGACGGTCGCGACGTCGGGTCCGTCGTCCCGCATCGGCACCGTCACCATCTCGATGCCGTACGAGGCCAGCATCGTGAAGTGCCGGTCGTACCCGGGCACCGGGCAGACGAAGGTGACCTTCTCCTCGTCCTTCCACGGCCGCGGCGAGTCCACCCCACCGTGCATGAGGTGGTAGACGAGGACGTCGTGCATGAGGGTCAGGCTGGCGTTGCCGCCCGCGACGAGCTGGTCGACGTCGACCCCGAGCAGCTCGGCGAAGATCTCGCGCAGCTCGCGCAGCCCGGTGAGGCCGCCGTAGTTGCGGGTGTCCACGCCGTCGGCGTCGCGGAACCCGTCGGGCAGATCGAGGAGGGGCGCGGAGAGGTCGAGCTGCTCGGCGCTCGGCTTGCCGCGCGTCAGGTCCAGCTTGAGGCCACGCTTTCGGAGGGCGGCGTAGGCCTCGCGCTGCTCGGCGAGGTAGGCCCCGAGCTCCTCGGGGGAGCGCTCGGCCAACGGCGTGCGGTCGGGTGCGGGCTCGGCGGTGCTCACCCCTCCATCGTGGCAGAGGACCGGCCGCGGCGACCTGCCCTGCCCGAGCCGTGGAAGGCCGGCGGGTTCGCGTCGGGCACGGGCCGTCACGTATGCTGACGCTTCGGTGTGGCCGCCACCGCCACCGGCGTGCCGGTACGGAGGTCGCACCGCCCGGAGCCCGTCCCGACAGGGCTCCACAGGGCAGTGGCTCAATTGGTAGAGCACCGGTCTCCAAAACCGGCGGTTGGGGGTTCGAGTCCCTCCTGCCCTGCGTCGCACGTGTGGTACGTCCACGAACTGCGGCCCGCTGACCCGGGCTGCCGTCGCGGACGTGCCGCGCGGCAGGCACCGGACAAGCAGCTCGACCAGAAGAGGCACCGTGACTGACGTGGGTCAGACCAGGACTCCCTCCCGCCCGGCCAAGGGCAGGGAGCGAGGCGGCAACCCCGTGTCCCGGTGGTTCCGCCGTCTCCAGCTGTTCGTCAGCCAGATCCTCGACGAGCTCCGAAAGGTCGTCCGGCCCACACGCTCCGAGCTGTGGAACTACACCCTCGTCGTCATCGTCTTCGTCACGGTGATGATGGCGATCGTGTCCGGACTCGACTACGGATTCACCAAGCTCGTCGGCCTGGTCTTCGGGGCCTGACCCGCGCGAGCGCGCGAGCCCGCCAGCCGGCACCGCACCAGAAGGAAGAGGTCACCCGTGTCCGATCAGTGGACCGAGAACGCGGACGTCACGTCCGTGGACGCCGCCGACGCCCCGGTAGACGACACTCCCGTCCAGGAGGTCGACTCCGCCGACGCGCTCGGCGAGCCCGTCGCGGACCCGGAGCCGGTCGTCACCGACGCTCCCGCCGATGAGCCCGCCGCCTCCGACGAGTCGACGGACACCGCGGCCGACGAGACGACGCACACCGCGACCGACGAGGTGGACGCGACCGACGAGGTCGGAGCGGATGAGGCCGAGGTCGCCGACGAGAGCACCGCTCCTGTCGAGGCCGAGGCCGAGGCCGAGGCGGAGGCCACCGACGATGCCGCCGACGCGGCCCCGCTCGAGGACGCCGACGGCGACTCCCTCGAGGGGGTCGACCCGGTCCAGGCCTTCAAGGACGACCTCGCGGCCCGCTTCGGCGACTGGTTCGTCGTGCACTCCTACGCCGGCTACGAGAACCGGGTCAAGGCCAACCTCGAGAACCGCATCCAGTCCCTCAACATGGAGGACTACATCTTCGAGGTGCAGGTCCCCATGGAGGAGGTCACCGAGATCAAGAGCGGCCAGCGCAAGCTGGTGCGCCGGGTCCGGATGCCCGGGTACGTGCTCGTCCGCATGGACCTCACCGACGAGTCGTGGGGCGCCGTGCGGCACACCCCGGGTGTCACCGGCTTCGTCGGCAACGCCCACCAGCCGGTGCCGCTGACCCTCGACGAGGTGTTCGGCATGCTCAAGCCCGCCGACCTCGAGTCCCCGGCCCCCGCCGCCGCGAGCGCCGGCCAGGCCGCGGGCTCCGGCGCCACCTCCGAGACCACGGTCGTGGACTTCGAGGTCGGCGAGTCCGTCACCGTCATGGACGGTCCGTTCGAGACCCTCCCGGCGACGATCTCCGAGATCAACCCCGACACCCAGAAGCTCAAGGTGCTCGTCTCGATCTTCGGCCGGGAGACCCCGGTCGAGCTCTCCTTCAGCCAGGTCGCCAAGATCTGACACACGGGGGCTCCGCCCCCGTGCACCCCCGACAACTCAACAGCACCACCACGCGGGTCCAGCCCGCCACTGCAAAGGGGTCATCGCCCACGGCGTCGGCCCACCACCACCGAAGAAGGACAGACATGCCCCCCAAGAAGAAGGTCTCCGGGTACATCAACCTGCAGATCCAGGCCGGTGCCGCGACCCCCGCGCCCCCGGTCGGCCCCGCGCTCGGTCAGCACGGCGTCAACATCATGGAGTTCGTCAAGGCGTACAACGCCGCCACCGAGCACCAGCGCGGCAACATCATCCCCGTGGTCATCACGGTGTACGAAGACCGCTCGTTCACCTTCATCACCAAGACCCCGCCGGCCTCGGAGCTCATCAAGAAGGCCGCCGGTGTCCCGAAGGGCTCGGGCGAGCCGCACAAGACCAAGGCGGGCAAGCTCACCAAGGACCAGCTCCGCGAGATCGCGGAGACCAAGATGCCCGACCTCAACGCCAACGACGTCGAGGCAGCGATGAAGATCATCGCCGGCACCGCCCGGCAGATGGGCATCGAGACCGAGCTCTGAGCCCGGTCGCACCCCCAGTGGCAGGGCCCGCGCTGGCCCGTCGACCACGACTCCATCCCGAACACAGGAGCAGCACATGAAGCGCAGCAAGGCCTACCGGGCCGCCGCCGAGAAGATCGACGCGTCCCGCCTCTACAGCCCGCTCGAGGCGGTTCGCCTCGCCAAGTCCGGCGCGTCGGCGAAGTACGACGAGACCGTCGAGGTCGCGTTCCGTCTCGGCGTCGACCCCCGCAAGGCCGACCAGATGGTCCGCGGCACCGTCAACCTGCCGCACGGCACGGGCAAGACCGCCCGGGTCCTCGTCTTCGCCAACGGCGACAAGGCCGAGGCCGCCACGGCCGCGGGTGCCGACTTCGTCGGGTCCGACGACCTGCTCGAGAAGGTCCAGGGCGGTTGGCTCGACTTCGACGCCGTCGTCGCGACGCCCGACCTCATGGGCAAGGTCGGCCGGCTCGGCAAGGTCCTCGGTCCGCGGGGCCTGATGCCGAACCCGAAGACCGGCACGGTCACGATGGACACCGCCAAAGCGGTCTCCGACATCAAGGGCGGCAAGATCGAGTTCCGGGTCGACAAGCACTCGAACCTCCACTTCATCATCGGCAAGGCCTCCTTCGACGAGAAGGCCCTGGTGGAGAACTACGCCGCCGCGCTCGACGAGGTCCTCCGGCTGAAGCCGGCCGCCTCGAAGGGCCGGTACATCTCGAAGGCGACGATGACCACGACGATGGGTCCGGGCATCCCGCTCGACGCGAGCAGGACCCGCGACCTCCTCGAGGAGTCCGTCGAGGCCTGAGCCTCCCGCGCACCCCCCACGAGCCCGCCGCCCCCGCACGGGGTGGCGGGCTCGCCGCGTCCCGGCGTGGGTGGCAGACAGCCGGGCCGTCGCTCGCTAGAGTCCAGCCGTCGGGCCCGAGACCGTCGGCTCGCAGTGGAAGGATGACGCATGACCCAGGCCCAGCACCGGTACACCTCAGGCAACGCCTGGAGCGGGTGGCACGGCTTCACAGGTGTCCTGCTCTTCGTCGTCGGCTTCTTCAACGCCATCTACGGCGTCGTCGCGATCGTGGAGGACGAGGTCGTCCTCTCGAGCGGCCCACGCGTCACCGTGCTGCTCGACGTCACCGCCTGGGGATGGGTGCACGTCGTCCTCGGCATCCTCCTCGTGGCCGCGGGCATCGGGATCTTCCTCGGGCACGTCTGGGCCCGGGTCGTCGGCGTCATCGCCGTCACGGTCAACATGGTGACCCAGATGATGAACGTCCCGGCCTACCCGGTGTGGTCGCTGCTCGTCATCGCCCTCGACGTCGTCATCATCTGGGCGCTCACGGTCCACGGGGACGCCAAGGACCTGGCGTGACGGAGACAGGCCCCGACCAGCCGATGGGCCCGCCGGAGGGCGAGCCGGAGACCGCAGAGGATGCCGCAGACGCGCGGCCTGGCCTGCCGCGGGCACTGCTGATCCTGATGGGACTCGCTGCGGCGACGCTGGCCGTGGCCGGGATGCAGGCCGCCGCGGGAATCGTCGCCCCGACGATGCTCGGTATCGTCCTCGTCGTCACGGTCGCTCCCGCACGCGGCAGGATCATCCGCTGGGGGGCGCCGGCCTGGAGCGCCGGCATCGCGACGATCGTGCTGGTCTACCTCATCCTCTTCGGGATGATCGTCGCGCTCGTCGTGTCCGCTGCGCAGCTCGCCGAGATCGTCCCGCAGTACGCGGACCAGTTCAACAAGCTCGTCTCGAACATCGGGAGCTCGCTGTCCTCCTTGGGCATCCAGCAGTCCCAGCTAGACGCGTTCAAGTCCTCCCTCGACCCCTCGAAGCTGGTCGGGGTCCTCGCCGCCGTGGCCAGCAGCGCCCTCGGCATCCTCACGCTCATCGCGTTCGTCGCGACGCTCGTGGTGTTCATCGGGTTCGACTCCGGGAAGTTCCCCAGCCAGCTGCGCGCGGCGAACGACGAGCGCCCGGTCGTGGTCGGCGCACTGGTCCACTTCGCGGTCAGCACCCGCAAGTACATGACGGTGTCAGCGATCTTCGGCCTCATCGTCGCTGTGATCGACGTCTTCGCGCTGTGGCTCCTGGGCATTCCGGGGGCGTTCGTCTGGGGGATCCTGGCGTTCGTCACCAACTTCATCCCGAACATCGGCTTCGTCATCGGGGTCATCCCGCCCGCCATCCTCGGGCTCCTCCAGGGCGGGCCCTCCCTCATGATCTGGGTCATCGTCGTGTACTCGGTCATCAACTTCGTGATCCAGTCGATCATCCAGCCCAAGTACCAGGGTGACGCGCTCGGCCTGTCCACCACCCTGACCTTCCTGTCCCTCATCTTCTGGACGTGGGTCCTCGGCCCGCTCGGGGCGATCCTCGCCCTCCCCATGACCATCCTCGCCAAGGCCCTCCTCGTCGACGCCGACCCCCGCAGCAGATGGCTGAGCCCCATCCTGTCCGGGGCCACGTTCGTCGACGCACCCCGGGCCGGGGCGTCCGACTGACCGCCCAGCCCCACCCACCGGAGGTTCCCGTGCCGAACGACCTGTCCGACTTCCTCACCTGGTCCTGGAAGGTGCTCGTCGCCCAGGGCGTCGTCGCCGTGGTGCTCGGGATCGTGGCGCTGGTGTGGCCGGGGTTGACCGTGTTGGTCTGGGTGATCCTCTTCGGGATCTGGGCCCTCATCGACGGCATCGCGATGGCGGCCGCCGCCTTCCGACCCGGGCCTACCGGCCGGCGTGTCCTCTTCGGGGTGATGGCGATCATCGCCTTCGTCGCCGCCGGCTACGCCTTCATCCACCCCCAGCTCACCAGCACCACCCTGGTCTGGGTTCTCGGAGTCTGGCTCATCGTCCGCGGCGTGTTCGAGCTGATCGGGTCCTTCTCGTCGACCTCCTCGTCGCCGCGCTGGCTGCTCGTGGTCTCCGGGCTGCTCGACCTCGTCATCGGTGTCCTGTTCGTCACGAACCCGGTGGACGGCCTCGTCGCGCTGGTCTGGGTAATCGGTGTCATGGCCATCATCTGGGGCATCGTCTTCATCGTGCTCGGGCTCACCGTCCGCAAGGGTGCGGGGCAGCTCGAGGTGGAGGCGGGATCGGTGGCGTGACCCCTGGGCCGCACCCCGCCTGACCCCGGGTCGGCGCGGGCGGGGAGGGACGACCGGGGGCCCCGCCACATCTGACACAGGGAGGGGCCCAATCATCAAGCACGCACTCTTGACCGTCGTCGCCCTGTCGGGAGTCATCGCCCTCGGGGCCTGAGGCGCTGGCACTTCGGAGGGCTCGGCCAGCAGCTCAGCACCCGCCACCGGGCCGTCCCCGGCGGAGGCGTCGCCGTCACCCAACGTCATCACCTCCGCGGAGAAGGGCGACCGGGTGGAAGGAGCCGACCTCGTGCCCTTCGTCCTGGACGCCATCGAGGCGGCGGGCAGCCTCCACGTCGAGGCGGACGTCGCGTCCGCTCCCGCTGCCTACGACGTGGTCCTCGCGGCCGAGCAGCCGGACCTCGCGACCGTCATCGACGGTGACAAGGTCCGGGTCGTCGACGGGGCGATCCACACGATGCGGGACGGCGTCTGGTCGGTCGACGACCAGGACTCGGAGCTCGGTCAGGCCCTGGCCTTCTCCGTCCAGCTGCTGTCGTCGGTCGCCGACCCCCGGGTCATGGTCGGGTCCCTCGAGGGGACACGTCTGACGGTGACCGAGACGTCAGGGTCGACCTGGGTCTTCACAGGCACCGACCCGGAGGGATCGGGCGTGACGGTGGAGGCTCCCGAGGTCGGTTGAGGCCCGGGCAGGGGCCCGACGATTTGGGGGCGGGGCCCGGCTCCCGTACGCTGTGACCCGACCGAAGACCGCCGGTTGTCGAGTGCACCCGCACGAGACCGAAGGTCCGCACGCAGCGGGCGACCAGCGCAGGCCACGAAGTTCACGGATGTCGTGGAGCCCAGCTCTGCGCGCCCCTCCCGAGCCCCGTGCCCTGCGCCGGGGCTCGCGTCGTGTCCGGACCCTCGCTGACGGTCCGACCTGACGGAAGGAGGCCCGAATGTCACGTGCCGACAAGGCAGCGGCGATCGCCGAGCTCTCGGACAAGTTCCAGAACTCGAACGCCGCCGTCCTCACGGAGTACCGCGGGCTCACGGTGAAGCAGATCACCGACCTGCGCAACAGCCTGCGTGGCAACGCGACCTACGCCGTGGTCAAGAACACGCTGACCGAGCTCGCCGCCAAGGACGCCGGGGTGACCGCGTTCGACGGTCAGCTCGTCGGCCCGTCCGCCATCGCCTTCGTCGAGGGCGACCCGGTGGAGGCGGCCAAGGGTCTGCGCGACTTCGCCAAGGCCAACCCCCTCCTGGTGATCAAGGGCGGCGTCATGGAGGGCAAGCAGCTCTCCGCCGACGAGATCACCAAGCTCGCGGACCTCGAGTCCCGCGAGGTGCTCCTCGCCAAGCTGGCCGGCGCCATGAACGCCACGCTCAGCAAGGCCGTCTACCTCTTCGCCGCTCCGCTGTCGCAGGCCGCTCGCACGGTCGACGCACTCCGGGCGAAGGTCGAGGCGGAGGGCCCGGTGGCTGCGGCCGCCGAGGCGCCCGCAGCGGCCGAGGAGGCCCCCACCGAGGCCCCGGTCACCGAGGCCACCGAGGCCCCGGCCACCGACGTCGCCGAGGGTGGCGACGCGGGCTGACCCCTCGGGGCCGGCCCACCACACCAGTTCGCCACTCACGGCAGAAACAGCAGAGAAAGGACGCCAGACATGGCCAAGCTCAGCACCGACGAGCTCCTTGACGCCTTCAAGGAGATGACCCTCATCGAGCTCTCCGAGTTCGTCAAGGAGTTCGAGGAGACCTTCAACGTCACCGCCGCCGCGCCCGTCGCGGTCGCCGGTGCCGCCCCCGCCGCCGCCGGCGGCGAGGCCGGTGGCGAGGCCGCCGCCGAGCAGGACGAGTTCGACGTCGTCCTCGAGGCCGCGGGCGACAAGAAGATCGCCGTCATCAAGGAGGTCCGCGCGCTGACCTCCCTCGGCCTCAAGGAGGCCAAGGACCTCGTCGACGGCGCCCCCAAGCCCGTCCTCGAGAAGGTCGACAAGGCTGCGGCCGAGAAGGCCAAGGAGCAGCTCGAGGGCGCCGGCGCCACCGTCACCCTCAAGTGAGCCGGTCCCCCTCGGGGGACTGACACCCACTCGCAGCGGGCGGGTCCGGACCACGGTCCGGACCCGTCTCGTGTCCCCGGGCTTCGCTGGGCACCTGGGTGCGCGCGTCCGTAGCCAGCGCACCGACGGGCGTGCAGATGGGCACGACTTTCCACGTGGCGGGCCCGCGCCCCCACCCGGCGGGTGCAGCACTGCCTGCCCGTCGCTCCGAGGCCATCTGCGGCGGGTCGGCGGCGCCGGGTGTCGGCGCGGCTGCAGACAGGCTGACCTGCGACGACGTGAGCGATCCGACGGCGACGGGCGCGCCGATTGCGCCGAACTCCTTGACTGGACAGGGGCGGGCAGTCATCCTGTTCGGGTCACCCGCCTCGGTGGGTCGGCCGCGACTGGGAGCCGGAGGGCTGGGCCCGGTTGGACGGCCCTGCCTTTCTCGGGTATGGTATTCCTTTGCGCTGCCCCCCGACTTCCCTCGCTCGTCGATGAGCCGTCGTGTCGTCATGCCCCCGGCTGAACCGGTGGACCCGACATCCCGGACTGGACGAGTCGGCTGTGGGGAGCAGCCATCCAGAAGTCTGAACAGGCCCGTGGAAGGAACCCTCCTTGGCTGCCTCGCGCACCACGTCCAAGATCATGAACACCGCTCGGACGGCCTCCGGCCGTCTCTCCTTCGCGAAGATCCGTGAGCCCATGGAGGTCCCCGACCTCCTGGCGCTGCAGACCGAGAGCTTCGACTGGCTCCTGGGGAACGAGCGCTGGCAGGAGCGTGTCGCCGCTGCGCAGGCCGCCGGCCGCGACGACGTCCCCGACCGCTCGGGCCTCGAGGAGATCTTCGAGGAGATCTCCCCCATCGAGGACTTCAGCGGCTCGATGTCGCTGAGCTTCCGCGACCACCGCTTCGAGGAGGTCAAGTACTCCATCGAGGAGTGCAAGGAGCGCGACCAGACCTACTCGGCCCCGCTGTTCGTCACCGCGGAGTTCATGAACAACACCACCGGCGAGATCAAGAGCCAGACGGTGTTCATGGGCGACTTCCCGCTGATGACCGAGCGCGGCACCTTCATCATCAACGGCACCGAGCGCGTGGTCGTCAGCCAGCTCGTCCGCAGCCCGGGCGTCTACTTCGAGCGCACCCCCGACAAGACCTCCGACAAGGACGTCTACACGGCCAAGGTCATCCCGAGCCGCGGCGCCTGGCTGGAGTTCGAGATCGACAAGCGTGACGCCGTCGGTGTCCGCGTCGACCGCAAGCGCAAGCAGTCGGTCACGGTCCTCCTCAAGGCGCTCGGCATGACGAGCGACCAGATCCTCGAGGAGTTCGGCGAGTACGAGTCCATGCGGGCCACCCTGGAGAAGGACCACACGACCGACCAGGACGACGCGCTGCTCGACATCTACCGCAAGCTGCGTCCGGGCGAGCCGCCGACACGGGAGGCCGCGCAGACCCTGCTCGAGAACCTCTACTTCAACCCGAAGCGCTACGACCTGGCCAAGGTCGGCCGGTACAAGATCGACAAGAAGCTCGGTGTCGACGGCGAGCTCTCGCAGTCCACGCTCTCCCTCGACGACATCGTCGCGACGATCAAGTACATCGTGGCCCTGCACGCCGGCCAGGACTCGATCCCCGGCCACCGCCGTGGCGAGGACGTCGACGTCCGCGTCGAGACCGACGACATCGACCACTTCGGCAACCGTCGCCTGCGCAACGTCGGCGAGCTCATCCAGAACCAGGTCCGCACCGGCCTGTCCCGGATGGAGCGCGTCGTCCGCGAGCGGATGACGACCCAGGACGTCGAGGCGATCACGCCGCAGACCCTGATCAACATCCGCCCGGTCGTGGCGTCCATCAAGGAGTTCTTCGGCACCAGCCAGCTCTCCCAGTTCATGGACCAGAACAACCCGCTGGCGGGCCTGACGCACAAGCGTCGCCTCTCCGCGCTCGGCCCGGGTGGTCTCTCCCGCGACCGCGCCGGCATGGAGGTCCGTGACGTCCACTCGTCGCACTACGGCCGGATGTGCCCGATCGAGACCCCTGAGGGCCCGAACATCGGCCTCATCGGCTCGCTCGCGTCGTACGGGCGGATCAACTCCTTCGGCTTCATCGAGACCCCGTACCGCAAGGTCACCAAGGGCCGCATCACCGACGACGTGTACTACCTCTCGGCGGACGAGGAGGACGAGCACGTCATCGCCCAGGCCAACGCCACGCTGAACGACGAGGGCACGCACTTCGCCCACGAGCGCGTCCTCGTGCGCGTCAAGGGCGGCGAGGTCGAGTACATCCCGGCGGAGGAGGTCGACTACATCGACGTCTCCCCGCGTCAGATGGTGTCCGCGGCCACCGCGCTCATCCCCTTCCTCGAGCACGACGACGCCAACCGCGCGCTCATGGGCTCGAACATGCAGCGCCAGGCGGTGCCGCTGGTCCGCGCCGAGGCCCCGCTCGTGGGCACCGGCATGGAGTACCGCGCCGCGGTCGACTCCGGTGACGTCGTCACCGCCGAGAAGGCCGGTGTCGTCACCGAGGTCTCCGCCGACCTCGTCACCGTCTCGAACGACGACGGCACCCAGCGCACCTACCGGATCGCCAAGTTCGACCGGTCCAACCAGGGCAACAGCTACAACCAGGTGGTCCGCGTCGACGAGGGCCAGCGGGTCGAGGCCGGCCAGCTCATCGCCGACGGTCCGGCCACCGAGGGTGGCGAGATGGCGCTCGGGCGCAACCTGCTCGTCGCGTTCATGCCGTGGGAGGGCCACAACTACGAGGACGCGATCATCCTCAGCCAGCGGCTCGTCCAGGACGACGTCCTCTCCTCGATCCACATCGAGGAGCACGAGGTCGACGCCCGCGACACCAAGCTGGGCCCGGAGGAGATCACCCGCGACATCCCGAACGTCTCGGACGACGTCCTCGCCGACCTCGACGAGCGCGGCATCATCCGCATCGGTGCCGAGGTCCGCGACGGCGACCTCCTCGTCGGCAAGGTCACGCCCAAGGGCGAGACCGAGCTGACCCCGGAGGAGCGCCTGCTCCGCGCGATCTTCGGCGAGAAGGCCCGCGAGGTCCGCGACACCTCCCTCAAGGTGCCGCACGGCGAGACCGGCACGGTCATCGGCGTCAAGGTGTTCGACAAGGACGCCGGCGACGAGCTGCCGCCGGGTGTCAACCAGCTCGTCCGCGTCTACGTCGCGAACAAGCGGAAGATCACCGACGGCGACAAGCTGGCCGGCCGCCACGGCAACAAGGGCGTCATCTCCAAGATCCTCCCGATCGAGGACATGCCCTTCCTCGAGGACGGCACGCCGGTCGACATCGTGCTCAACCCGCTCGGCGTCCCCGGCCGCATGAACATCGGCCAGATCCTCGAGCTGCACCTCGGCTGGGCAGCCAGCCGCGGGTGGCAGATCCAGGGCGAGCCGGACTGGGCCTCGCTCATCCCTGACGACGCCCGCATTGCCGAGCCCGGCACCCGGGTGGCCTCGCCGGTGTTCGACGGTGTTCGCGAGAACGAGATCGTCGGCCTGCTGGAGAGCACCAACCCGACGCGTGACGGCGACCGGCTCA
Organism: uncultured Actinomycetota bacterium; assembly: GCA_963730165.1. Lineage (GTDB taxonomy): Bacteria > Actinomycetota > Actinomycetes > Actinomycetales > Dermatophilaceae > DASSQJ01. The sequence goes on along the minus strand of CAVSQS010000002.1, from coordinate 626,928 downwards.
TGGACGGCTCGGGCAAGGCGCGTCTCTTCGACGGCCGCTCCGGTGAGCCGTTCCCCGAGGCGGTGGCGGTCGGCTACATGTACATCCTCAAGCTGCACCACCTCGTGGACGACAAGATCCACGCGCGCAGCACGGGTCCGTACTCGATGATCACCCAGCAGCCGCTCGGCGGTAAGGCCCAGTTCGGTGGCCAGCGCTTCGGTGAGATGGAGGTCTGGGCCCTCGAGGCGTACGGCGCCGCCTACGCGCTCCAGGAGCTGCTCACCATCAAGTCCGACGACGTCAACGGCCGCGTGAAGGTCTACGAGGCCATCGTCAAGGGCGACAACATCCCCGAGCCCGGCATCCCCGAGTCCTTCAAGGTGCTCATCAAGGAGATGCAGAGCCTCTGCCTCAACGTCGAGGTGCTGTCCAGCGACGGGCAGACCATCGAGATGCACGAGGCCGAGGAGGACGTCTTCCGCGCGGCGGAGGAGCTCGGCATCGACCTGTCCCGGCGGGAGCCGAGCAGCGTCGAAGAGGTCTGACAGGTGACCCGGTCCGGGCCACGTGCCCGGGCCGGGAGCCCGCCCGACTCACCCCTGTCAGACCACAGACTTCGTTAGAAACGAGAGAAGGAACCACGTGCTCGACGTGAACGACTTCGACCTCCTCCGGATCGGCCTGGCGACGGCCGAGGACATCCGGGCCTGGAGCCACGGAGAGGTCAAGAAGCCCGAGACGATCAACTACCGCACCCTGAAGCCGGAGAAGGACGGACTCTTCTGCGAGAAGATCTTCGGCCCCACCCGCGACTGGGAGTGCGCGTGCGGCAAGTACAAGCGCGTCCGCTTCAAGGGCATCATCTGTGAGCGCTGCGGTGTCGAGGTCACCCGCGCCGCGGTCCGCCGCGAGCGGATGGGCCACATCGAGCTGGCCGCGCCGGTCACCCACATCTGGTACTTCAAGGGTGTCCCGAGCCGGCTCGGCTACCTGCTCGACCTCGCCCCGAAGGACCTCGAGAAGGTCATCTACTTCGCGGCGTACATGATCACCTCCGTCGACGAGGAGCAGCGGCACGCCGACCTGCCCTCGCTCGAGGCGCAGATCCAGGTGGAGAAGAAGGAGATCGAGAACCGGCGCGACGCCGCGGTCGAGACCCGGGCCAAGAAGCTCGAGGAGGACATCGCCGCGCTCGAGGCCGAGGGCGCGAAGTCCGACGCGCGCCGCAAGGTCCGCGACTCCGCCGAGCGCGAGATGAACGGCATCCGCCGCCGCGCCGACGCCGACGTCGAGCGGCTCGAGCAGGTCTGGGACCGGTTCAAGAACCTCAAGGTCCAGGACCTCGAGGGCGACGAGATCCTCTACCGCGAGATGCGTGACCGCTTCGGGCTGTACTTCGAGGGCGGGATGGGCGCCGCGGCGATCCAGAAGCGCCTCGAGACCTTCGACCTCGAGGCCGAGGCCGCGTCGCTGCGCGAGATCATCGCCACCGGCAAGGGGCAGCGCAAGACCCGGGCGCTCAAGCGCCTCAAGGTGGTCAGCGCCTTCCAGACGACGACCAACCAGCCCTCCGGCATGGTCCTCGACGCGATCCCGGTGATCCCGCCGGACCTGCGTCCCATGGTCCAGCTCGACGGTGGCCGCTTCGCGACCTCCGACCTGAACGACCTCTACCGCCGGGTCATCAACCGGAACAACCGCCTCAAGCGGCTCCTCGACCTCGGTGCGCCCGAGATCATCGTCAACAACGAGAAGCGGATGCTCCAGGAGGCCGTCGACAGCCTGTTCGACAACGGCCGCCGTGGCCGTCCGGTCACCGGTCCGGGCAACCGGCCGCTGAAGTCGCTGTCCGACATGCTCAAGGGCAAGCAGGGCCGGTTCCGCCAGAACCTGCTCGGGAAGCGCGTCGACTACTCGGGCCGCTCGGTCATCGTCGTCGGCCCGCAGCTCAAGCTGCACCAGTGCGGCCTGCCCAAGCAGATGGCCCTCGAGCTCTTCAAGCCGTTCGTCATGAAGCGGCTCGTCGACCTCGACCACGCCCAGAACATCAAGTCCGCCAAGCGGATGGTCGAGCGCCAGCGCCCCGTCGTGTGGGACGTCCTCGAAGAGGTCATCACCGAGCACCCGGTGCTGCTGAACCGTGCGCCCACCCTGCACCGTCTCGGCATCCAGGCCTTCGAGCCGCAGCTCGTCGAGGGCAAGGCCGTCCAGATCCACCCGCTCGTCTGCACCGCGTTCAACGCGGACTTCGACGGGGACCAGATGGCCGTTCACGTGCCGCTGTCGGCTGAGGCCCAGGCCGAGGCCCGCATCCTCATGCTGTCCTCGAACAACATCCTCAAGCCGGCCGACGGCCGCCCCGTGACCATGCCCACCCAGGACATGATCATCGGCCTGTACCACCTCACCTCCGAGGTCGAGGACGGCAAGGGGGCCGGCCGGCACTTCTCCGGCCCGGCCGAGGCCCGGATGGCGTTCGACTCTGGTGAGGTCGAGCTCGGCTCCGCCGTGAAGATCCGCCTCACGCACTTCGTGCCCACCCCGCTCATGGAGCTGCCGGAGGGCGTCGAGGTCGACGAGAACGGCTACGTGGCCTCGATGACGGTCGACACTACGCTGGGTCGCGCGCTCTTCAACGAGACGCTCCCGGAGGACTACCCGTACGTCAACGACCAGGTCGACAAGAAGCGGCTGTCGACGATCGTCAACGACCTCGCCGAGCGGTACAGCAAGGTGCAGGTCGCGGCGAGCCTCGACGCGCTCAAGGAGTACGGCTTCCACTGGGCGACCCGCTCGGGCACCACGGTGGCCATCTCCGACGTCGTCACCCCGCCGCGCAAGGTCGAGATCCTCGAGGCCTACGAGGACAAGGCGACCAAGGTCCAGACACAGTACGAGCGCGGCCTGATCACCGACGACGAGCGTCGCCAGGAGCTCATCGAGATCTGGACGCAGGCCACCAACGAGGTCGCCAAGGAGATGGAGGCGAACATCCCGCCCACCAACACCATCTTCCGGATGGTGAACTCCGGCGCCCGAGGCAACTGGATGCAGCTGCGCCAGATCGCCGGCATGCGCGGACTGGTGTCGAACCCGAAGGGCGACATCATCCCGCGTCCGATCCGCGCGAACTTCCGCGAGGGCCTCTCGGTGCTCGAGTTCTTCATCTCCACCCACGGCTCCCGGAAGGGCCTCGCGGACACCGCGCTGCGCACCGCCGACTCCGGCTACCTGACCCGCCGGCTCGTCGACGTCTCGCAGGACGTCATCATCCGTGAGGACGACTGCGGCACCGAGCGCGGGCTGTCCATGCCGATCTCCAGCACCGACGAGCGCACCGGTACCCGCGCGGTCCACGACGACGTCGAGACCTCCGTGTACGCCCGCACGCTCGCCGAGGACGTCGTCCAGGACGGCGAGGTCCTCGCGGAGGCCGGCATCGACCTCGGCGACGTCGTCATCGGGGCGCTCTTCGCCGCCGGCGTCGACCACGTCAAGGTCCGCTCGGTGCTCACCTGCGACTCGCACGTCGGCACCTGTGCCAAGTGCTACGGCCGCTCGCTGGCCACCGGCAAGCTCGTCGACATCGGCGAGGCCGTCGGCATCATCGCGGCCCAGTCCATCGGTGAGCCCGGCACCCAGCTGACGATGCGGACCTTCCACACCGGTGGTGTGGCCGGTGACGACATCACCCAGGGTCTGCCGCGTGTGGTCGAGCTCTTCGAGGCGCGCACCCCGAAGGGTGTCTCCCCGATCGCGGAGTCCACCGGCCGGGTCACCATCGAGGAGACCGACAAGGCGCGGCGCATCCTCATCACCCCGGACGACGGCTCCGACGAGCACGCCTACCCGGTGACGAAGCGGGCCCGCCTGCTCGTGGCCGACGGCGACCACGTCGAGGTCGGCAGCCAGCTGACCCAGGGCTCGATCGACCCGAAGCAGGTGCTGCGCATCCTCGGCCCGCGCCAGGTGCAGATGCACCTCGTCGACGAGGTCCAGCACGTGTACCGCCAGCAGGGTGTGTCCATCCACGACAAGCACATCGAGGTCATCGTCCGGCAGATGCTCCGCCGGATCACGATCATCGAGTCCGGTGACGCCGACCTGCTGCCGGGCATGCTCGCCGAGCGTGGCCGCTTCGAGTCGGAGAACCGGCGCGTGGTGTCCGAGGGTGGCCGTCCGGCCTCGGGTCGTCCCGAGCTCATGGGCATCACCAAGGCCTCGCTGGCCACCGAGTCGTGGCTGTCGGCGGCGTCCTTCCAGGAGACCACCCGCGTCCTCACCGAGGCGGCCATGGAGGGCAAGTCCGACCCGCTGCTCGGCCTCAAGGAGAACGTCATCCTCGGCAAGCTGATCCCGGCGGGTACCGGCCTGAGCCGCTACCGCGACATCACGGTCGAGCCCACCGAGGAGGCCAAGGCCGCGATGTACTCGATGCCGAGCTACGAGGACTACGCGTTCTCGTTCGGCCCGGGCTCGGGCGAGGCCGTGCGCCTCGACGACTCCGAGCTGGGGCTCGACCGCCTCTGAGCGGCCGGACCGGCTGACCGCGAGGGCGGGCGCGACGGTGGGAGACCACCGGGCGCCCGCCCTCCGGCGTTGCTGCGGGGTTTCCTGCTGGACTCGGGGCGCCGCGACCGCGATGCTTGGCCCGTGACGAGGTACAGGTGGCTTCTGGGGCTGGGTGCACTGGCGAGTGCGGCGGCCGTGACCGTGTGCCTGTACCTGCCGCTGTACTCCGAGGACAGCGGCAGTGAGGCGACACTGCTCGAGGTCAACGGGGCCGGCGTGCTCGGCCCCCTCGTGCTCTTCGCCCTGCTCGCCACCGGTGCCTGGCTCGGCCCGTCGCGGCGCATGCGCGTCATCCTCGCCGGAGGGCACGCCCTCCTGACGATGCTGGCACTGCTGTCGATCGGGGTGCTCTTCCTCCCCGCCAGCATCCTCCTCGTCCTCGGCGCCGCCGCCGAGCTGCGCCAGCCTGTACCAGAGCGCCACCACCGCCCCCTCGTCGCCGCCGAGTGACCGACCCGGTCACGCTGGGCCGGGAGGACACCGCACACGGTGAGGTCGTCCTGCGCCGCCGGGGCGAGGTGCTCGAGCTCGTCGTGGACGGCGCCTTCGCGATGGACACCGTGGACGTCACCACCGAGGTCCTGCTCGCCGAAGCGGCCCTGGGGTGTCACCCCGCCCCCGTCCGGGTGCTCGTCGCCGGGCTCGGGCTGGGCTTCACGGCGCGGGCGGTGCTGGCCGACCCCCGTGTCGAGCGTGTCGACGTGGTCGAGCTCGCGGCGCCACTGGTCCGCTGGTCGCGCGCCGGCCTGGTCGCCGAGCTCGCCGGGCTCGAGTCCCACCGGTGCCGACTGCACGTCGCCGACATCGCCGACGTCCTCGTAGGGGGTGCCGCAGCGCCGGTGGGGCCGTGGGACGTCGTCCTCCTCGACGTCGACAACGGCCCGGACTTCCTCGTGCACGCCGCCAACGCGGCCCTGTACCAGCCGGCCGGACTGGCCTGCGCCCGTGCGGCACTGGCGCCCGGTGGCCTGCTGGCGATCTGGTCCTCGCACCTCGCCCCCGGCCTGGTGGCCGCACTGGACACGGTCGCGCAGGACGGTGACGTGGTGCAGGAGCAGGTGCGCCGCGTGGAGCGTGGCGGCCGCCAGCTCGACTACGCGCTCTACCTGCTGAACCGGTCCGCCGTCCCGTCGGCCCGCGGGGGATGATGGCGGCGTGCGCCCCGACCTGACCATCCGACCCGAGCACGCCGCCGACGCCGCGTCCGTCCGGGCCCTGCTCGACGCCGCCTTCGAGGTCCCCGAAGGCGCCGAGCACGCGGTGGAGTCGGTGCTCGTCGACGCCCTTCGCGCCGACCACGACCTGTTGCCCGCCCTCACCTTCGTGGCCGAGCTGGACGAGGAGGTCGTGGGCTACGTCGCCTGCAGCCGCGCGACGATGGGGGAGGGTGCCACCGTGGGGCTCGGACCGCTCGCGGTCCGCCCGGACCTGCAGCGGACGGGCATCGGGTCGGTCCTCATGGCCGCGGTCGTGGCCACCGCCGACCAGCGGGGCGAGCCCGCCCTCGTGCTGCTCGGCGACCCGGAGTACTACGGTGCCTTCGGCTTCGAGACGGCCGCGACGCACGGCATCGGGTCACCGGGGCCATGGGCCCCGCAGTTCTTCCAGGTCAAGCGGCTGCGGGCGTGGGGGCCCGGCCGCGCCGGTCCGTTCCGGTACGCTTGCGCGTTCGAGAGCCTCGACGAGCAGGACTGACCCGCCGGGCCACGAACGCCGCGAGCGGCCCCGCCCGCCAGCGTGCGGGAACAAGGGACCGCCCGGATGCCGTTGACTTCGGTGGCCGGAAGCACGGCTCACGCACGGCAACCGATTTGGAGTGCCCGTGCGCGGGCCGGTATTCTTGGCCATCGTGTCTGGCTAGGTCCAGGCCCTGGAGCCGCGTTCATCGCCGTGAGGCGCCGAGCACGGCCTCGCCCACCTCTTGCCGGGCGCCCCAAACCACCGTCGCGAAGAACGCGGGATGGTGCATGGGGAGTGCAGGGAAGAGCACCCGGTGCGACACACCCGAACGCGGGGGTCGAGCACCGGACACACCAAGGAGCCGTGGCACCGATGCCGCGGCTTGACCAGACGAACCGAAGGATCCAGGTTGCCTACCATCAACCAGCTGGTGCGCAAGGGCCGGCAGGACAAGGCCACGAAGGCCAAGACCCCTGCCCTCAAGGGCTCTCCGCAGCGCCGTGGTGTGTGCACCCGCGTGTACACGACCACCCCCAAGAAGCCGAACTCCGCCCTCCGCAAGGTCGCCCGCGTGCGCCTGACGAGCGGCATCGAGGTCACCGCCTACATCCCCGGTGTGGGCCACAACCTCCAGGAGCACTCGATGGTGCTCGTCCGTGGCGGTCGTGTGAAGGACCTGCCCGGCGTGCGCTACAAGATCATCCGCGGCGCCCTCGACACCCAGGGTGTCCGTGACCGCAAGCAGGCGCGTAGCCGCTACGGCGCGAAGAAGGTGAAGGGCTGATGCCGCGCAAGGGTCCCGCCCCGAAGCGACCGCTCGTCATCGACCCGGTCTACCAGTCCCCGCTGGTGACCGCGCTCGTGAACAAGGTCCTCCTCGACGGCAAGAAGTCCACCGCCGAGCGCATCGTCTACGGCGCGCTCGAGGGCTGCCGCGACAAGACCGGCACCGACCCGGTGCAGACGCTCAAGCGCGCGCTCGACAACATCCGTCCGACCCTCGAGGTCAAGTCCCGCCGCGTCGGCGGCGCCACCTACCAGGTGCCCGTCGAGGTCAAGCCCAACCGCGCGACCACGCTGTCGCTGCGCTGGCTGGTCGGCTACTCGCGCCAGCGTCGCGAGAAGACGATGACCGAGCGGCTGATGAACGAGATCCTCGACGCCTCGAACGGCCTCGGTGCCGCGGTGAAGCGTCGCGAGGACACCCACAAGATGGCCGAGTCGAACAAGGCCTTCGCCCACTACCGCTGGTGACCACCTCCCCGGAGGCCGGCCACCGACCGTGGCCGGCCCCGGGAGCACCCGTGGCCCCCGCCGCGCAGCGAACCGCACACCCACAGCGACCGAGACGAGAGCACTGAACGTGGCACAGGACGTCCTGACGGACCTCAAGAAGGTCCGCAACATCGGCATCATGGCGCACATCGACGCCGGCAAGACGACGGCGACCGAGCGCATTCTCTTCTACACCGGCGTCAACCGGAAGATGGGCGAGACGCACGACGGCGCCTCGACCACCGATTGGATGGAGCAGGAGAAGGAGCGGGGGATCACCATCACCTCCGCGGCGGTCACCTCCTTCTGGGAGGGCCACCAGATCAACATCATCGACACCCCCGGGCACGTCGACTTCACCGTCGAGGTCGAGCGCTCGCTGCGCGTCCTCGACGGCGCGGTCGCCGTCTTCGACGGCAAGGAGGGTGTCGAGCCGCAGTCCGAGACGGTGTGGCGCCAGGCCGACAAGTACGGCGTGCCCCGCATCTGCTTCGTCAACAAGATGGACAAGCTCGGCGCGGACTTCTACTTCACCGTGGACACCATCAAGGAGCGCCTCGGCGCGGAGCCGCTCGTGCTCCAGCTGCCGATCGGTGCCGAGTCCGAGTTCGTCGGTGTCATCGACCTGGTCTACATGCGCGCGCTCGTCTGGGAGGGCGACTCCAAGGGTGACGTCACCCTCGGTGCGAAGTACGAGGTCCAGGAGATCCCGGCCGACCTCCTCGAGAAGGCCGAGGAGTACCGCCACCACCTCATCGAGCGCGTCGCCGAGGCTGACGACGAGCTCATGGAGAAGTACCTCGAGGGCGGCGAGCTGACCCCCGAGGAGATCAAGGCCGGCGTCCGGGGGCTCACCATCTCCTCCGAGGTGTACCCGGTCCTCTGCGGCTCTGCCTTCAAGAACCGCGGTGTCCAGCCGATGCTCGACGCGGTCGTCGACTACCTCCCCTCACCCCTCGACGTGCCGGCCATGGAGGGCCACGCGCCGGGCAACGAGGAGGAGAAGATCATGCGCGAGCCCAGCAAGGACGAGCCGTTCTCCGCGCTCGCCTTCAAGGTGGCCTCGCACCCGTTCTTCGGCACCCTCACCTTCATCCGGGTCTACTCCGGCCACATCTCGGCCGGTACCCAGGTGCTCAACAGCACCAAGGTGAAGAAGGAGCGCATCGGGAAGCTCTTCCAGATGCACGCCAACAAGGAGAACCCGGTCGAGGACGCCATGGCGGGGCACATCTACGCCGCCATCGGCCTCAAGGCGACGACCACGGGCGACACGCTGTGCAACATCGAGCACCCCGTCGTCCTCGAGTCGATGACCTTCCCCGAGCCGGTCATCCAGGTCGCGATCGAGCCCAAGACCAAGGGCGACCAGGAGAAGCTCTCCACCGCGATCCAGAAGCTCGCCGAGGAGGACCCGACCTTCCAGGTCACCCTCGACGACGAGACCGGCCAGACGATCATTGCCGGGATGGGCGAGCTCCACCTCGACATCCTGGTCGACCGGATGAAGCGCGAGTTCAAGGTCGAGGCCAACGTCGGCAAGCCGCAGGTCGCCTACCGCGAGACCATCCGCCGGGCGATCGACCGCTACGACTACACCCACAAGAAGCAGACGGGTGGGTCCGGCCAGTTCGCCAAGGTGCAGATCGCGCTCGAGCCGCTCGACACCGCAGAGGGCGAGCTGTACGAGTTCGACAACAAGGTCACCGGTGGCCGCGTGCCGCGCGAGTACATCCCGTCGGTCGACCACGGCATCCAGGACGCCATGCAGTACGGCGTGCTCGCGGGCTACCCGCTCGTGGGCATCAAGGCCACGCTGCTCGACGGTCAGGCCCACGACGTCGACTCCTCGGAGATGGCCTTCAAGATCGCCGGCTCCATGGCGCTCAAGGAGGCCGTCCGCAAGTGCGAGCCGGTCCTTCTCGAACCCATGATGGCCGTCGAGGTCCGCACGCCCGAGGACTACATGGGCGACGTCATCGGCGACATCAACTCCCGCCGTGGCCACATCCAGGCCATGGAGGACATCAGCGGAGCCAAGGTCGTCCGCGGCCTGGTCCCGCTGTCGGAGATGTTCGGGTACGTCGGCGACCTGCGGTCCAAGACCCAGGGCCGGGCGAACTACTCGATGGAGTTCGACTCCTACGCCGAGGTCCCCAAGTCGGTGGCCGAGGAGATCATCAAGAAGACGCGAGGCGAGTGACCGCTAGACTGGTCGCTGGTCTGCGCTGAGCAGAGAAAAGCATCCACCAACCCCACGACGCCACGTCCTGTCCGGTCGTATCGGCGTTCACCAGAGAAGAGTCCTGAGGAGGACATCAAGTGGCGAAGGCAAAGTTCGAGCGGTCCAAGCCGCACGTCAACATCGGCACGATCGGTCACATCGACCACGGCAAGACGACGCTGACGGCCGCGATCTCCAAGGTCCTGCACGACAAGTACCCGGACCTCAACGAGGCGTCGCCGTTCGACTCGATCGACAAGGCGCCCGAGGAGAAGCAGCGCGGTATCACCATCTCCATCGCGCACATCGAGTACCAGACCGAGCAGCGTCACTACGCCCACGTCGACTGCCCCGGTCACGCGGACTACGTGAAGAACATGATCACCGGTGCCGCCCAGATGGACGGCGCGATCCTTGTCGTCGCCGCCACCGACGGCCCGATGCCGCAGACGAAGGAGCACGTCCTCCTGGCCCGCCAGGTCGGCGTCCCCTACATCGTCGTGGCGCTCAACAAGGCCGACATGGTCGACGACGAGGAGATCCTCGAGCTCGTCGAGATGGAGGTCCGCGAGCTGCTCAGCACCTACGAGTTCCCGGGCGACGACCTGCCGGTCGTCAAGGTCTCGGCGCTCAAGGCGCTCGAGGGTGACGCCGAGTGGGGTCAGACCGTCCTCGACCTGATGGACGCCGTCGACACCTACATCCCGGAGCCGGAGCGCGAGACGGACAAGCCGTTCCTCATGCCCGTCGAGGACGTCTTCACGATCACCGGTCGTGGCACCGTCGTCACCGGCCGCATCGAGCGCGGTGTCCTCAAGGTCAACGAGGAGGTCGAGATCGTCGGCATCCACGAGGGTCCGGCCAGCAAGACGACCGTCACCGGCATCGAGATGTTCCGCAAGCTCCTCGACGAGGGTCGTGCGGGCGAGAACGTCGGTCTGCTGCTTCGCGGCATCAAGCGCGAGGACGTCGAGCGCGGCCAGGTCGTCGTGAAGCCGGGTTCGATCACCCCGCACACCGAGTTCGAGGCGAACGTCTACATCCTCTCCAAGGACGAGGGTGGCCGGCACACGCCGTTCTACGACAACTACCGTCCGCAGTTCTACTTCCGGACCACGGACGTCACCGGTGTCGTGCACCTGCCCGAGGGCACCGAGATGGTCATGCCCGGTGACAACACCGAGATGCGCGTCGAGCTCATCCAGCCGATCGCCATGGAGGAGGGCCTGCGCTTCGCCATCCGCGAGGGCGGCCGTACCGTCGGCGCCGGCCGGGTCACCAAGATCAACAAGTGACCTGACGCCGGTCTCGACCGGCACCCGAGAGGGCCCGCACACCACGAGGTGTGCGGGCCCTCTCGCCGTCCCAGGAGGCCCTGGCGACGTGCGCGGGGGTCGGGACACCCAGGCCGTCGCCGCGGAGCGGTGGGACGATCGGTGAAGCCCGCACGGCCGGTCCCACCCGCGCAGTCAGGGCCACTCCGTCGAGTCAGGACGCAGTGCTGCCCTGAGTCGACGAGCACGTCCTGACCGGACGGGCTCCTCCTGACTCCGCGGATGGAGGCGGGCGGGGTGGGTGCGGGGAGGGGTGAGAGTGGATCTCCCCAGGGGTGGGTGGAGCTGGGGAGATCGGGGTCGGAGCCGCCGGGGAGATCGGGTTCGGAGCCGCCGGGACGAGGTGTCCACCCTCGATTTGGATGCGGGCCCACGGCTCTGGCACACTGTTCAGGTTGCTTGGCATGCGTGAGCGACCCGCCAGGGTCGGGCGCGCCCACCGCGACGAGGACACGAACCGCCACGACGGCGGGGCGGCTCGTCGGCGAAGAGCCGGGCCCGGTTCCACCAGGATCCGATGACACCCACGGACGTGGTACGGGAGACCGTACATTTCCCGCTCAGCGGAGCGAGGTCGACACGCCCGACCTCGGGGGTCGGAGGATCCGACGGGCCGGCACAAGACAGACGGACGGCGAGAGAGAGACGGAACATCAGATGGCGGGACAGAAGATCCGCATCCGGTTGAAGTCGTATGACCACGAGGTCATCGACTCTTCGGCGCGCAAGATCGTCGACACCGTGACCCGCGCGGGTGCGACCGTGGTCGGCCCCGTGCCGCTCCCGACGGAGAAGAACGTCTTCTGCGTCATCCGGTCGCCGCACAAGTACAAGGACAGCCGCGAGCACTTCGAGATGCGCACCCACAAGCGCCTCATCGACATCATCGACCCGACGCCCAAGGCCGTCGACTCGCTGATGCGTCTCGACCTCCCGGCTGACGTCAACATCGAGATCAAGCTCTGAGGCTCGCGATGACCACCACTGCCACGAAGACCCAGAAGGGTCTGCTGGGCACCAAGCTCGGCATGACCCAGGTGTGGGACGAGAACAACCGTCTCGTGCCCGTCACCGTGATCCAGGCCGGCGCGAACGTCGTCACCCAGGTCCGCGACGCCGACACCGACGGCTACGCCGCGGTGCAGATCGGCTACGGCGCGATCGACCCGCGCAAGGTCACCAAGCCGCTCGCCGGCCACTTCGAGAAGGCCGGGGTCACCCCGCGCCGTCACCTCGTCGAGCTGCGCACGGCGGACGCCACCGACTACGCGCTCGGCCAGGAGCTCGGCGCCGACACCTTCGAGGCCGGCCAGACCGTGGACGTCACCGCGACGACCAAGGGCAAGGGCTTTGCCGGTGTCATGAAGCGTCACGGCTTCCACGGCGTCAGCTCCTCCCACGGTTCGCACCGCAACCACCGCAAGCCGGGCTCGATCGGTGGCTGCGCCACCCCGGGTCGCGTCTTCAAGGGGATGCGGATGGCCGGCCGGATGGGCGGCGTGCGCCAGACCACCCAGAACCTCACGATCCACGCCGTGGACGCCGAGAAGGGACTGCTGCTCGTCGCGGGCGCCGTCCCCGGTCCCCGCGGCGCGGTCGTCCTCGTCCGCTCCGCCGCGAAGGGGGCCTGACATGACCGCCAAGACCCTCGACGTCACCCTCCCCGGGGAGATCTTCGACGTCCAGACCAACGTGCCCCTGATCCACCAGGTCGTCGTCGCCCAGCTCGCGGCCGCCCGCCAGGGCACGCACTCGACGAAGACGCGCGGTGAGGTCCGCGGCGGCGGCAAGAAGCCGTACCGCCAGAAGGGCACCGGCCGCGCCCGCCAGGGCTCGATCCGGGCGCCGCAGTTCGCCGGCGGTGGCACCGTCCACGGCCCGCAGCCGCGCGACTACGCCCAGCGGACACCGAAGAAGATGAAGGCCGCCGCCCTCCGCGGCGCCCTCTCCGACCGGGCCCGTCACGAGCGCATCCACGTCGTCGAGAGCCTCGTGGGTGGCCAGAGCCCCTCGACCAAGGACGCCAAGGACCTGCTGACCGGCCTCACCGAGCGCCGCAACCTGCTCGTGGTCCTCGACCGCAGCGACATCGTGTCGTTGAAGTCGGTGCGCAACCTCGAGGACGTCCACGTCCTCGCGGTCGACCAGCTGAACACCTACGACGTGCTCTGCGCCGACGACGTGGTCTTCACCAGGGCCGCCTACGAGGCGTTCACCGGTGAGGAGGTCGCGGTCGCCAAGCCCGCGAAGAAGACCACCGCCAAGAAGACCACGGCGACGAAGGCCGACAAGGCCGTCGAGACCGAGACCGAGACCGAGGAGGGCGAGAAGTGAGCCAGGGCAAGAACCCCCGCGACATCCTGATCGCGCCGGTCGTCTCCGAGAAGTCCTACGGGCTGCTCGACGAGGGCAAGTACACCTTCATCGTCGACCCGCGCTCGAACAAGACCGAGATCAAGGTGGCCGTCGAGGAGATCTTCGGCGTCAAGGTCGACTCGGTGCACACGCTGAACCGCCCGGGCAAGTCCCGCCGCACCCGCTTCGGGGTCGGCAAGCGCAAGGACACCAAGCGCGCGATCGTCACCCTCCGCGAGGGCACGATCGACATCTTCGGCAGCGCCGGCGCCTGAGGAACGTGAGGTAGACACCAATGGGTATCCGCAAGTACAAGCCGACGACGCCGGGGCGTCGCGGGTCGAGCGTGGCCGACTTCGTCGAGGTCACCCGCACGACCCCCGAGAAGTCCCTCGTGCGTCCGCTGACCAAGACCGGCGGCCGCAACAACAACGGCCGCATCACCACCCGCCACATCGGTGGTGGACACAAGCGCGCCTACCGGGTCATCGACTTCCGTCGCCACGACAAGGACGGCGTGCCGGCGAAGGTCGCGCACATCGAGTACGACCCGAACCGCACCGCTCGCATCGCGCTCCTGCACTACGCCGACGGCGAGAAGCGCTACATCCTCGCGCCGCGTGGCCTCTCCCAGGGCATGACGGTCGAGAACGGGCCGGGCTCCGACATCAAGCCGGGCAACAGCCTGCCGCTGCGCAACATCCCCACGGGCACGGTCATCCACGCCGTGGAGCTCAAGCCGGGCGGCGGGGCCAAGATCGCCCGCTCTGCCGGCGTGCGCGTGCAGCTCGTCGCCAAGGAGGGCCCCTACGCGCAGCTGCGCATGCCCTCCGGGGAGATCCGCAACGTCGACGTGCGGTGCCGCGCCACCGTCGGCGAGGTCGGCAACGCCGAGCAGTCGAACATCAACTGGGGCAAGGCCGGCCGCATGCGCTGGAAGGGCAAGCGCCCGACCGTGCGCGGTGTCGTCATGAACCCGGTCGACCACCCGCACGGTGGTGGTGAGGGCCGCACGTCCGGTGGTCGTCACCCCGTGTCGCCGTGGGGACAGCCCGAGGGCCGCACCCGCCGCCCCGGCAAGCCCAGCGACAAGCTGATCGTCCGCCGCCGCCGCACTGGCAAGAAGCGCTGATAGGAGCCTGGAATGCCTCGTAGCCTGAAGAAGGGCCCCTTCATCGACGACCACCTGCAGAAGAAGGTGGACGCTCAGAACGAAGCGGGCAGCAAGAACGTCATCAAGACCTGGTCGCGCCGATCGGTCATCAGCCCGGACATGCTCGGGCACACCCTCGCCGTGCACGACGGCCGCAAGCACGTCCCGGTGTTCGTCACCGAGGCGATGGTCGGCCACAAGCTCGGCGAGTTCGCACCGACCCGCACGTTCAGGGGTCACGTGAAGGACGACAAGAAGGGGCGTCGTCGCTGATGGCCACCGAGAACACCACCGTCGAGGCGCGGGCGGTCGCCCGTCACGTCCGGGTGACGCCGATGAAGGCGCGCCGGGTCGTCGACCTCATCCGCGGGAAGAGCGCGAGCGAGGCCGTGTCGGTCCTTCGCTTCGCCCCGCAGGGTGCGAGCGACCCGGTCCGCAAGGTCCTCGAGTCCGCGATCGCCAACGCGCGGGCCAGGGCCGACGAGACCGCCACCCGCTTCGACGAGCGCGAGCTCGTCGTCGCCAAGGCCTTCGTCGACGAGGGCCCGACCATGAAGCGGTTCCGGCCGCGCGCCCAGGGCCGCGCCAGCCGCATCAACAAGCGTACGAGCCACATCACCGTGGTCGTCGCGCCCAGGCCCACGACCACGAACGGAGGCACCCGCTGATGGGCCAGAAGGTCAACCCGCACGGCTTCCGTCTCGGAATCACGACGGAGCACAAGAGCCGCTGGTTCGCAGACTCGACCAAGGAGGGTCAGCGCTACCGCGACTACGTCAAGGAGGACGTGGCGATCCGCAAGCTCATGTCCACGGGCATGGACCGTGCCGGCATCGCCCGGGTCGACATCGAGCGCACCCGCGACCGCGTCCGCGTCGACATCCACACCGCCCGGCCGGGCATCGTCATCGGCCGCCGCGGCGCCGAGGCGGACCGCCTGCGTGGTGAGCTCGAGAAGCTCACCGGCAAGCAGGTGCAGCTGAACATCCTCGAGGTGAAGAACCCCGAGGTCGAGGCCCAGCTCGTCGCGCAGGGCATCGCCGAGCAGCTGTCCGCCCGCGTGTCCTTCCGCCGCGCCATGCGCAAGGGGATGCAGTCCGCCACGCGCGCCGGCGCCAAGGGCATCCGCGTCCAGGTCTCCGGCCGCCTCGGCGGCGCCGAGATGAGCCGTACCGAGTTCTACCGCGAGGGTCGCGTGCCGCTGCACACCCTCCGCGCGAACATCGACTACGGCTTCTACGAGGCCCGGACCACGTTCGGCCGCATCGGCGTCAAGGTGTGGATCTACAAGGGCGACCTCACCGCGCGTGAGCTCGCGGCCCAGCAGGCCTCCGCGCCGCGCCAGGGTCGTGGCCCCCGTCGTGACGGCGCCGACCGTCCGGCCCGCGCCCGTCGCGGCGCTGCCGCTCCCGCTGCCGCGGAGGCGCCGGCCGCCGATCAGGCCCCGGCCGCACCGAGCACCGAGGAGTCCTGACCATGTTGATTCCCCGTCGAGTCAAGCACCGCAAGCAGCACCACCCGAAGCGCTCGGGCAAGGCCAAGGGCGGTACGAGCATCGCGTTCGGCGACTACGGCATCCAGGCTCTCGAGCCCGCCTACGTCACCAACCGGCAGATCGAGTCGGCGCGTATCGCGATGACCCGCTACATCAAGCGTGGCGGCAAGGTCTGGATCAACATCTACCCGGACCGCCCGCTCACCAAGAAGCCGGCCGAGACCCGCATGGGCTCCGGCAAGGGCTCGCCCGAGTGGTGGGTCGCCAACGTCAAGCCGGGCCGGATCATGTTCGAGCTGTCCGGTGTCCCGGAGGAGATCGCGCGCGAGGCCATGCGCCTCGCCCAGCACAAGCTGCCGATGAAGACCCGCTTCGTCCAGCGTGAGGGTGGTGACTACTGATGGCCATCGGTTCCAAGGACCTGACCAGCAAGGAGCTGCGCGGGTTCGACGACGACCGTCTCGTCGACGAGCTGCGCAAGGCCAAGGAGGAGCTGTTCAACCTCCGGTTCCAGTCGGCCACCGGTCAGCTGGACAACCACGGCCGGCTCCGCGCCGTCCGCAAGGACATCGCCCGGATCTACACCGAGATGCGTGAGCGCGAGCTCGGCATCGGCGTGAAGGGTGGGGCCAAGTGAGCGAAGCAAAGGACGAGACCGTGACCACCGGCCGCAACTACCGCAAGACCCGCCAGGGCTACGTCGTCAGCGACAAGATGGACAAGACCGTGGTCGTCGAGGTCGAGGACCGCGTCAAGCACGCCCTCTACGGCAAGGTCATTCGCCGCTCGAGCAAGGTCAAGGCCCACGACGAGGGCAACGCCGCCGGTGTCGGCGACCGCGTCCTCATCATGGAGACCCGCCCGATCTCCGCCACCAAGCGGTGGCGCGTCGTCGAGGTCCTCGAGAAGGCCAAGTAATGCCCTGTGGGGGGCACGCCCCCCACACCCCCCGCCGCAGTTCGGCCAGGCTCCGCGCCCGCGCGGAGAACCAGCACGACGTATAGGAGAAATACAGTGATCCAGCAGGAGTCGCGACTGCGTGTCGCCGACAACACGGGTGCGAAGGAGATCCTCGTCATCCGCGTTCTCGGTGGCTCCGGTCGCCGGTATGCCGGCATCGGCGACACGGTCGTCGCCACCGTCAAGGACGCGATCCCGGGCGGCAACGTCAAGAAGGGCGATGTCGTCAAGGCCGTCGTCGTCCGCACGACCAAGGAGCGCCGTCGCACCGACGGCTCGTACATCAAGTTCGACGAGAACGCCGCCGTCCTCCTCCGGGCTGACGGCGACCCGCGGGGCACCCGCATCTTCGGTCCCGTCGGACGCGAGCTGCGCGAGAAGCGCTTCATGAAGATCATCAGCCTCGCCCCGGAGGTGCTCTGACCATGGCGTCCAAGATCAAGAAGGGCGACACCGTCCAGGTGCTCGCCGGCAAGGACAAGGGCAGCACGGGCAAGGTCATCGCCGTCGACCGTGAGCGCGGTCGGGTCACGGTGGAGGGCGTCAACCGCGTCACCCGCCACACCAAGGCCGGCGAGTCCGCCCGTGGCAGCCGCACCGGTGGCCTCATCGTCCAGGAGGCGCCGATCCACGTGAGCAACGTGGCCGTCGTCGACCCCTCGGACAAGAAGCCCACCCGGATCAAGACCCGCGTCGAGACCGTCGAGCGCGACGGCCGCCAGAAGGCGAGCCGTGTCCGCGTCGGCGCGCGCTCGGGCAAGGACCTGTGAGAGAGATGGCAGACACCGCTACCACCACCACCCCCCGCCTGAAGACGCGGTACCAGGACGAGATCAAGGGCGCCCTCACCGACCAGTTCGGCTACGCCAACGTCATGCAGGTGCCCGGCGTCACGAAGGTCGTCGTCAACATGGGTGTCGGCGACGCGGCCAAGGACAGCAAGCTCATCGATGGCGCTGTCCGCGACCTGACGTCGATCACCGGCCAGAAGCCGGTCGTCACCCGGGCCCGCAAGTCCATCGCGCAGTTCAAGCTGCGCGAGGGGATGCCGATCGGTGCGCACGCCACCCTGCGCGGCGACCGGATGTGGGAGTTCCTCGACCGCCTCGTGACGGTCGCCCTCCCGCGCATCCGTGACTTCCGCGGCCTGTCGCCGAAGCAGTTCGACGGCCGGGGCAACTACACCTTCGGCCTCACGGAGCAGTCGATGTTCCACGAGATCGACCAGGACCGGATCGACCGCGTCCGGGGCATGGACATCACGGTCGTCACCACCGCCACGAACGACGACGAGGGTCGTGCGCTGCTCAAGGCGCTCGGCTTCCCGTTCAAGGAGAACTGAGCATGGCCAAGACTGCCCTTGTCAACAAGGCGAACAAGCAGCAGAAGTTCAAGGTGCGCGCCTACACGCGCTGCCAGCGCTGCGGCCGCCCGCACTCGGTCTACCGCAAGTTCGGCCTGTGCCGGATCTGCCTCAGGGAGATGGCCCACCGCGGCGAGCTCCCCGGCGTGACCAAGTCCTCCTGGTAGGACCCGACCATTCCCCGTCGCACCCGCGGCGGTGACCCAGATCCATCTACATCGAAGGTCCACCCGGCCCCGCCGGGAGCGGAAACCGCGGTGAGAGAGGGCGGAGAAGCCCAATGACCATGACAGACCCGATCGCGGACATGCTGACCCGCGTCCGCAACGCCAACTCGGCGCACAAGGACGCAGTGAGCATGCCGTTCTCGAAGCTCAAGAGCCGCATCGCCGAGATCCTCCAGGCCGAGGGCTACATCGCCGGCTGGACCGTCGACGAGGCCGAGGTCGGCAGGACACTGACGATCCAGCTCAAGTACGGCCCCAACCGGGAGCGCTCGATCGCCGGCCTGCGCCGCGTCAGCAAGCCCGGCCTGCGGGTGTACGCCAAGTCCACCAACCTGCCCAAGGTGCTCGGTGGCCTCGGCGTCGCCATCATCTCGACGTCCTCCGGCCTGCTCACCGACAAGCAGGCCGCCAACAAGGGTGTAGGTGGGGAAGTCCTCGCCTACGTCTGGTAAGGGGGTAGCACCATGTCGCGAATCGGACGACTCCCCGTCACGATCCCGAGCGGTGTCGACGTCACGATCGACGGCCGCGAGGTCACCGTCAAGGGCCCGAAGGGCGAGCTCTCGCACGTCGTGGCCGAGCCGATCACCGTCGAGCAGGGCGACGCGACCATCGAGGTCAAGCGCCCGGACGACGAGCGCGCGTCGCGCTCGCTGCACGGCCTGACCCGCTCACTCATCAACAACATGGTCCTCGGTGTCACCGAGGGCTACGAGAAGAAGCTCGAGATCCACGGCACCGGCTACCGCGTGCAGGCCAAGGGCACGAACCTCGAGTTCGCGCTCGGCTACTCGCACTCGATCGTCATCGAGCCGCCGGACGGCATCACCTTCGCCGTCGAGAACCCCACCCGGTTCTCGGTCCAGGGCATCGACAAGCAGCTCGTCGGCGAGGTCGCCGCGAACATCCGCAAGCTCCGCAAGCCCGACCCCTACAAGGGCAAGGGTGTCCGCTACGCGGGCGAGCACATCCGCCGCAAGGTCGGAAAGGCTGGTAAGTAACCGATGGCACTGATCACCAAGCGCGCCAAGGGGAAGACCGCCGCCCGCGGCCGTCGTCACCTCCGGGTCCGCAAGCAGGTCACCGGCACCGCCGTGCGTCCCCGTCTCGTCGTGTCGCGGTCCTCGCGCCACGTCTTCGTCCAGGTCGTCGACGACACCGCGGGCCGCACGCTCGCGTCGGCGTCGACCATGGAGTCCGACGTGCGCACCCTGGACGGCGACAAGACCAGCAAGGCCAAGAAGGTCGGCGAGCTGGTCGCCGAGCGGGCCAAGGCGGCCGGCGTCGAGTCGGTCGTCTTCGACCGCGGCGGCAACAAGTACCACGGCCGCGTCGCCGCCATCGCGGACGGCGCCCGGGAGGGTGGGCTGTCGCTGTGACCTTCCCCCGCACCACCACGACTGTCGAGAAGAGGAACATCTGATGCCAGGACCCCAGCGTCGAGGCACCGGGACCGGCCCCGAGCGCGGCGAGCGCCGCGACCGGCGCGACGGTGACCGTCGCGGCCGTGACTCCCGGGACGCCGAGAAGAGCCAGTACCTCGAGCGCGTCGTGACCATCAACCGCGTGGCCAAGGTCGTCAAGGGTGGTCGTCGCTTCAGCTTCACCGCCCTCGTCGTCGTCGGCGACGGTGACGGCACCGTAGGTGTCGGCTACGGCAAGGCCAAGGAGGTGCCCTCGGCGATCGCCAAGGGTGTCGAGGAGGCGAAGAAGAACTTCTTCCGCGTCCCCCGCATCCAGGGCACCATCCCGCACCCCGTCCAGGGTGAGGCCGCCGCCGGTGTCGTCATGCTCCGCCCCGCCAGCCCCGGTACCGGTGTCATCGCCGGTGGCCCGGTCCGTGCGGTGCTCGAGTGCGCCGGCATCCACGACGTGCTGTCCAAGAGCCTCGGCTCGGACAACGCGATCAACATCGTCCACGCGACCGTCGAGGCCCTCAAGGGCCTGGAGCGTCCCGAGGCCGTCGCGGCTCGCCGCGGGCTGCCCGTGGACCAGGTCGCCCCGGCCGCCATGCTGCGCGCCCAGGCCGCCGGCATCGCCGAGGCGAAGGCGGGTGCGTGATGGGACGACTGAAGGTGACCCAGACCCGGTCCGGTATCGGGGGCAAGCAGAACCAGCGCGACACGCTGCGCAGCCTCGGGCTCAAGCGCATCGGTGACGTCGTCGTGAAGGAGGACCGTCCCGAGATCCGCGGGATGGTCACCACGGTGACGCACCTCGTCGCCGTCGAGGAGGTTGAGTGAGATGGCTGACACCACGAAGGCCGGCAAGACCGGCGAGGCCGCGGCCCTGAAGGTGCACCACCTGCGCCCGGCGCCCGGCTCGAAGTCCGCCAAGGTGCGGGTCGGCCGCGGTGAGGGCGGCCGGCGGGGCAAGACCGCAGGTCGTGGCACGAAGGGCACGAAGGCGCGCTACCAGGTGCCCGAGGGCTTCCAGGGTGGTACCACCCCGCTGCACATGCGGTTCCCGAAGCTGCGCGGGTTCAAGAACCCGTTCCGCACCGAGTACCAGGTCGTGAACCTCGACCGCCTCGCCGCGCTGTACCCCGACGGTGGCGAGGTCAGCGTCGAGGACCTCGTGGCCAAGGGCGCGGTCCGCGGTGGCCACCCGGTCAAGGTGCTCGGCACCGGGGAGATCGACGTCAAGGTCCAGGTGACCGTCGACGCGTTCTCCACGAGCGCCAAGGAGAAGATCGAAGCGGCGGGCGGCTCGGCGACGATCGCCTGAGCCCACCCGTGACCACATACCGCTGGGCCGGGTCCCGAGCACTGCCCGGGACCCGGCCCTCGGCGTGTGGTGGACCACCCTCGGCGCCCGGGCACCCCGGACCCTACGGGTATCTTGTGACGGATCGTTGACGACGCGGCCCACCCCGGCCGCACTCTGGAGGACCTGTGCTATCCGCTTTCGGCCGTGCGTTCAAGACGCCCGACCTGCGCAGGAAGCTGCTGTTCACGCTGGCCATCATCGCGCTGTTCCGGCTCGGCTCCCATGTGCCGACCCCGGGCGTCAGCTACCCGCTCGTGCAGCAGTGCATCAGCGGCGCCGACAACAGCAACCAGCTGCTCGGCCTGATCAACCTCTTCAGCGGTGGGGCGCTGCTCCAGCTGTCGATCTTCGCGCTGGGGATCATGCCGTACATCACGGCGAGCATCATCGTGCAGCTGCTCACGGTCGTCATCCCCCGGTTCGAGGCCCTGAAGAAGGAGGGCCAGGCCGGTCAGGCGAAGATGACGCAGTACACGCGCTACCTCACCATCGGCCTGGCCGTCCTCCAGAGCTCGACACTCGTGACGTTCGCGCAGAACCCGGCGACGCTGTTCAACAACCCCTCGTGCACCACGATCCTCTCGAACGACTCGGTCGTGACGATCCTCATCATGGTCCTCACCATGACCGCCGGCACCGGCCTGATCATGTGGCTCGGTGAGCTCATCACCGACAAGGGCGTCGGCAACGGGATGTCGCTGCTCATCTTCACCTCGATCGCCGCGCGGTTCCCGAGCTCGCTGTGGGCGATCCAGCAGCGCTCCGGCTGGACGATCTTCCTCGGCATCATCGCCATGGGCTTCGTCGTCATCGCGCTCGTCGTCTTCGTCGAGCAGAGCCAGCGCCGCATCCCGGTGCAGTACGCCAAGCGGATGGTCGGCCGGCGCGTCTACGGCGGCACCTCCACGTACATCCCGCTCAAGGTCAACATGGCCGGTGTCATCCCGGTGATCTTCGCCAGCTCGCTGCTCTCGCTGCCGATGCTCATCGCGCAGTTCAACCAGAGCCCCGACGGCGTCAACTCCGGCTGGGTCGACTGGATCAACGCCCACCTCGTGCGGGGCGACCACCCGTACTACATGGCCCTGTACACCGCGCTCATCCTCTTCTTCACGTTCTTCTACGTGTCGATCACGTTCAACCCCACCGAAGTCGCCGACAACATGAAGAAGTACGGCGGCTTCATCCCGGGTATCCGCGCCGGGCGACCCACGGCCGAGTACCTGCAACTACGTCCTGACCCGGATCACGGTGCCCGGCGCGATCTACCTCGCGCTGATCTCGCTCCTCCCGCTCATCGCGCTGGTCCTCGTCGACGCCAACCAGAACTTCCCGTTCGGCGGCACCTCGATCCTCATCATCGTCGGTGTCGGTCTCGAGACGGTGAAGCAGATCGAGGCCCAGCTGCAGCAGCGCCACTACGAAGGGTTCCTCCGCTGATGACACGCCCACGCAGTTCTCCCCGCTCCGCTCCTCCGACTACTTCGTGGGGGCCCCGTCATGATGCGCCTCCTCATCCTCGGTCCGCCCGGCGCCGGCAAGGGCACCCAGGCGTCCCGCATCGCCGACCACTACGGGATCCCCGCGATCTCGACCGGCGACATCTTCCGCGCCAACATCACGAACCAGACCGAGCTGGGGAAGCAGGTCAAGGAGATCCTCGCGTCCGGCGGCTACGTCAGCGACGAGATCACCAACGCCATCGTCGAGGACCGTCTCGCCCAGGCCGACTGTGCCCGGGGCTTCCTGCTCGACGGGTACCCGCGCACGCTTGCCCAGGTCGAGGCGCTCGAGCGGATGCTCGCGGCGCACGGCGACCGGTCTCGACCGGGTCCTCGAGCTCGTCGTCGACGACGAGGTCGTCGTGGGCAGGCTGCTGAAGCGTGCCGAGATCGAGGGCCGCGCCGACGACACCGAGGAGGTCATCCGCGAGCGGATGGCCATCTACCACCGCGAGACCCGTCCGCTCTCCGACACCTACCGCGAGCGAGGCCTGCTCGTCGAGGTCGACGGCGAGGGTGAGGTCGACGAGGTGACCCAGCGGGTCGTCGCCGCCCTCGGCTGAGGTCTGCCGCCCACGAACGAGGAGAGCACGCCGCGCGCCCGCCGAGGAGTACGGCGTGCCCTCGTCCTTCCCCGGGCGTCGCGGGCGACGGGCGCCCGCCGGGTAGGGTTTCGCGGCATGGGACTGTTCAGTCGCGACAGGTGCGAGGGCAAGACGCCCGAGCAGCTCGCGATGATGCGCACGGCCGGCCTGCTCGTCGGGCGGACGCTCGAGCTCGTCGTCGCGGCGGTGCGCCCGGGCGCCACGACCCTGGAGCTCGACACCCTGGCCGAGACCCACATCCGTGACCACGGCGGGGTCCCCAACTTCCAGCTCGTGCCGGGGTACCGGCACACCCTGTGCACCTCGGTCAACGACGAGATCGTCCACGGGATCCCGCAGGGCCGCGTCCTCGAGGAGGGCGACCTGCTCTCGGTCGACTGCGGCGCCCAGGTGGGCCGGTGGAACGGTGACGCCGCGGTCAGCGTCATCGTCGGAGGCCGCGAGGCTGCCCGCGCGCCGGACCTCGACCTCGTCGACGACACCGAGACCGCCCTGTGGGCGGGTATCGCCGCGCTGCGGGTCGGCGGCGACCTCTACGCCGTCGGTGCCGCCGTCGAGGACTCGCTCACCGACTCCGGGACGCGGCGGGGCCGCGAGTACGGGATCGTCGAGGACTACGTCGGTCACGGCATCGGCACCTCGATGCACATGGACCCGCAGGTGCCCAACTACCGCGTCGGCGGGAAGGGACCCCGGGTCGTCGAGGGCACGACGATCTGCATCGAGCCGATGGTCACGCTCGGCGACCAGGACAACACCGTGCTCGACGACGACTGGACCGTCGTCACCCGGGACGGCTCGCGCGCGGCCCACTGGGAGCACTCGGTCGCCGTCACCTCGGGTGGGCTGTGCGTGCTGACCGCCCTCGACGGCGGGGCCGAGCGCCTCGCCGCGCTCGGCGTCCCGTACGCCGCGATCACCCCCGCCTGACCACCCGGCGCCCCCGGGCCCGGCGCCCGCCGCAGCGCCCGACCGTGTGCCGCATCCCACGCCGGTGCTCGGCCGTCGCTTGGCTAGGGTGGGCGGCGCAGGAGCGTCGAGGTCGAGGAGTTCGGATGACGCAGGTCGCGCCCGAGGGGATGCCGCTCGCGGAGGGCTTCGCGCCCCGGACCCGCGAGGACTGGCAGGAGCTCGTCGCGGGCGTGCTCAACCGGCGCCGCGCGGAGGACGACCAGCTCGACGGCCCGCAGGCCGAGGCCGCGCTGCGGACCGTGCTCGAGGGAGGGCTGACGGTCGAGCCGCTCTACCTGCGCGAGGACCGCGCCCTCGGCGCCCCGGGCGAGATGCCCTTCACGCGCGGGCGGGTCCTGCGGGACGCCGGCACCTCCTGGGACGTCCGGCAGCTGCACGACGACCCCGACGTCACGCTCTCCCGCTCCGCGGTCCTCGACGACCTCGAGCACGGGGTCTCCTCCGTCTGGGTGCACGTGGGACCCGACGGCATCGCAGCGACCGACCTCGCCGAGGTCCTGGCCGACGTCCACCTCGACCTGGCCCCCGTGGCCGTCTCGTCGTGGACCGACCAGCCGGAGGCGGCCCGCGCGCTCCTCGACGTCGTCGGCGATCGACCCGCGGTCGGCGTCAGCCTCGGGCTCGACCCGGTCGGCGCCGCCGCCCGCACCGGCGGCGTGCCCGACCTCTCCCCCCTCGCCGACCTCGCCGGCGCCTGCGCCGGTCGTGAGGGCTGGAGTGCCGTCACCGTCGACGCGCGGGTCCTCCACGACGCCGGGGCCGGGATCGTAGACGCGCTCGCGGTGGCCACCTCGACCGGCGTCGGGTACCTGCGCCACCTCGAGGCCGCCGGCCTGGCGACGGCCGATGCCTTCCCCCTCGTCGAGTTCCGCGTGCCGGCCACCCAGGACCAGTTCCTCACCGCTGCGTCGCTGCGTGCCCTGCGCCGGGTCTGGGCCCGGGTGGGGGAGGCCTGCGGCGTCCCCGGCGAGCGCCGCGGCGCCCGTCTCCACGCCGTGACCAGCCTGCGGATGACGACCCGGGAGGAACCATGGGTCAACGTCCTGCGCAACACCCTCGCGGTGTTCGGCGCCTCGATCGGCAGCGCCGACGTCGTCACCGTCCTGCCGCACGACACGGTCCTCGGGTTGCCCGAGCGGTTCTCCCGGCGGCTGGCCCGCAACACCCAGCTCCTCCTCGCCGAGGAGTCCAACGTGGGGCGGGTCACCGACCCCGGCGGCGGGTCGTGGTACCTCGAGTCGCTCACCGACGACCTGGCCGCCCGCGTGTGGGCCCGCTTCCAGGAGGTCGAGCGAGCCGGCGGGGCCGAGCGGGCGTTGGCCGACGGGCTGCCCCGCAGCTGGGCCGACGACGCGACGCGTGACCGGCGCGAGGACCTGGCGGCGCGGCGTCGACCGATCACGGGCGTGTCGATGTTCCCCACTCTCGCCGACCTCACGCCCGAACGCCGGCCCCGCGCAGAGGTGCCCGCCGCCGCGGGCGCGCTCGTGCCGCGACGCGACGCCGCCGCGTACGAGTCCCTGCGCGACCGGGCTCGTGCCCTCGGGGAACCCGCCGTCGTCGTGCGGACCCTCGGGCCGCAGCGCGAGCACGGCACCCGCCAGGCCTTCGTGACGAACCTCCTGGCGGCCGGGGGGATCCGGCCCGCCGAGGCGGGGGGGCCGGTCGCCATCCTCGCCTCCAGCGCGCGCGGCTACGCCGAGCACGGCGCCGCCGCCGTCGACGAGCTGCGCGCCGCCGGGGTCGACACCGTCCTCGTCGCGGGACGCCGCAGCGAGCTCGGCGACGCCGCGGACCTCGTCGACGGCGAGGTCCGCGACGGGATGGACGTCCTCGCGTTCCTCGACGACCTCCTCGCCCGACTGGGCGCCCCGGCGGAAGGAGCCCCGGCATGAGCGCGGTCCCCGACTTCACCGGCGTCGACCTCGGAACGCCGTCGCCGGCCGGCCCGGGGCCCGTCGTCGGCGAGCCGTGGCTCACCCCCGAGCAGATCCCGGTCAGGCCGCTGTACACCGAGGCCGACCTTGCCGGGCTCGACTTCCTCGACACCATCCCGGGCGCCCCTCCCTTCCTGCGCGGGCCCTACCCGACGATGTACACGACGCAGCCCTGGACCATCCGCCAGTACGCCGGCTTCTCCACGGCGGAGGAGTCCAACGCGTTCTACCGGCGCAACCTCGCGGCGGGGCAGAAGGGCCTCTCGGTCGCCTTCGACCTGGCCACCCACCGCGGCTACGACTCCGACCACCCCCGGGTGGCCGGTGACGTCGGCATGGCCGGCGTGGCCATCGACTCGATCTACGACATGCGCACGCTCTTCGACGGCATCCCGCTGGACCGGATGTCGGTGTCGATGACGATGAACGGGGCGGTCATCCCGGTCCTCGCCCTCTTCGTCGTCGCGGCGGAGGAGCAGGGGGTCGCGCCCGAGCAGCTGACCGGGACCATCCAGAACGACATCCTCAAGGAGTTCATGGTCCGCAACACCTACATCTACCCGCCGGGCCCGTCGATGCGGATCGTCAGCGACATCTTCGCGTTCACGAGTCAGCGGATGCCGCGCTTCAACTCGATCTCGATCTCGGGCTACCACATGCAGGAGGCCGGCGCGACGCAGGACCTCGAGCTCGCCTACACCCTCGCCGACGGGGTCGAGTACATCCGGGCCGGCAGGGCGGTCGGCCTCGACGTCGACCGGTTCGCCCCGCGGCTGTCGTTCTTCTGGGCGGTCGGGATGAACTTCTACATGGAGGTCGCGAAGATGCGGGCCGCGCGCCTGCTCTGGGCCCGGCTGGTCCGTGAGCAGGGCGGGAGCAACCCGAAGTCCCTCTCGCTGCGCACGCACTGCCAGACCTCGGGCTGGTCGCTGACCGCACAGGACGTGTTCAACAACGTCGTCCGCACCTGCATCGAGGCGATGGCCGCGACCCAGGGCCACACCCAGAGCCTGCACACCAACGCCCTCGACGAGGCCATCGCCCTGCCGACCGACTTCTCGGCCCGGATCGCCCGCAACACCCAGCTGGTCCTGCAGCAGGAGTCCGGCACGACGCGCGTCATCGACCCGTGGGCCGGCTCGGCCTACGTCGAGCGGCTCACCCACGACCTGGCCGTGCGCGCGTGGCAGCACATCGAGGAGGTGGAGGCCGCCGGAGGCATGGCCAAGGCCATCGAGGCCGGCATCCCGAAGATGCGCATCGAGGAGGCCGCGGCTCGCACCCAGGCCCGGATCGACTCGGGCCAGCAGCCGGTCATCGGGGTCAACACCTACCCGGTCGACGAGGACGAGCCGATCGAGGTCCTCAGGGTCGACAACGCGGCGGTGCGCGCCAGCCAGGTGGCCAAGCTGGAGCGCCTACGGGCCGAACGCGACGAGCCGGCGGTCCGGGAGGCGCTCGAGCGCCTCACCGAGGCGGCGCGGCACGAGGCCGGAGGAGACCTGGAGCACAACCTCCTCGCCCGGGCCATCGACGCCGCCCGCGTGAAGGCCACCGTCGGTGAGATGTCCTCGGCCATGGAGGAGGTCTACGGCCGGTACACGGCCCAGATCCGTACGATCGGAGGCGTGTACAGCGCCGCTGCGGGCGAGGACGAGACGGTGCGTCGCGCCCAGGCGCTCGTCGAGCGGTTCGAGGAGGAGCAGGGGCGTCGCCCGCGCATCCTCGTCGCGAAGATGGGGCAGGACGGCCATGACCGCGGCCAGAAGGTCATCGCCACGGCGTTCGCCGACCTGGGCTTCGACGTCGACGTGGGCCCGTTGTTCCAGACCCCGGGCGAGGTGGCCCGGCAGGCGGTGGAGGCCGACGTGCACGTCGTCGGCGTCAGCTCGCTCGCCGCGGGTCACCTGACGCTGGTCCCGGCGCTGCGCCGGGAGCTCGACGCGCTCGGCCGAGAGGACCTGGTCATCGTCGTCGGCGGTGTCATCCCGCCCGAGGACGTGCCGGCGCTCCTGGCGGCCGGGGCCCACGCGGTCTACCCGCCGGGAACGGTCATCAGCCGTGCCGCCATCGAGCTCGTCGACGACCTGCGCGAGCGGCTCGGGTGAGGCCGGTCTCCGTCCCCGACCTCGTCGAGGGGGTGCTCGGTGGCTCGCGACAGCATCTCGCGCGCGCCATCACCCTCCTGGAGTCCACCCGCCCCGACCACCGGCCGCTGGCCGCCGAGCTGCTCTCCGCCGTCGCGGGTCGCACCGGTGGCGCGGTGCGGGTCGGGGTCAGCGGCGTCCCCGGCGCCGGCAAGTCGACGTTCATCGACGCCCTGGGTGTGCGGCTCATCGAGCGCGGCCACCGGGTCGGGGTGGTGGCGGTCGACCCGAGCTCGCGGCGCACCGGCGGCTCGATCCTCGGTGACCGGACCCGGATGGCGCGGCTGACCGCCAGCGACCGGGCCTTCGTGCGGCCCAGCCCGGCGGGCCGGCACCTCGGTGGCGTCGCCCGGGCGACGCGCGAGTCGATGCTGCTCCTCGAGGCCGCCGGCTACGGCGTGATCATCGTCGAGACCGTCGGTGTCGGTCAGAACGAGATCGCCGTCTCGGAGATGGTCGACACCTTCC
The DNA here is from genome assembly GCA_963730165.1 of uncultured Actinomycetota bacterium. Taxonomy (GTDB): domain Bacteria; phylum Actinomycetota; class Actinomycetes; order Actinomycetales; family Dermatophilaceae; genus DASSQJ01. The sequence continues at coordinate 597,908 of CAVSQS010000002.1, read as the reverse complement.
TCCTCCTCACCCTCGCCCGGGCGGGGGACCAGCTGCAGGGCATCAAGCGCGGCATCCTCGAGCTCGCCGACGTCATCGCCGTCAACAAGGCCGACGGCGACGGCGAGGCCCCCGCGCGGGTCGCCGCCCGCGAGCTCGCGGCGGCGATGCGGCTGATGATGCCCGGTCGTGACGTGCGTCGGCCACCGGTGCTCACGTGCTCCGCCCTCACCGGCGCAGGCCTGGACGAGGTCTGGCAGGCCGTTCTCGACCATCGGGCCTATCTCGAAGAGCACCACACCCTCGAGGCTCGACGGGCCCAGCAGCAGCAGGACTGGATGTGGGCCCTGGTCGACGACGAGCTGACCGACGCCGTCCGGCACTCACCAGGAGTCCGGGACGCCAGGGAGGAGATCGAGACGGCCGTCAGGGAGGGCCGGACGAGCGCGGTCGAGGGGGCCGCCCGCATCCTCGAGCTGTACGCGACGGACCTCCGTCGGGGGCCCGGTCCGGCCTGACCGGGGGCGGCGGGGGCGCGCCGTCTCATCGGCCGATCGGCCGATGCCCTCTGGCCGGACAGGGGAGGCATACACCACCGAAAGGTTGGTGATCAAGCATTTCACGGGCGTGGCGTGTCGTCACAGGAGAAACATCGGTCACACGCCCGACGCGGCCACCCTCTCGCCCCTGGGGTCACCGGTCTCGCCGCCGGTAGTCGAGCGCTGAATCGAGTTCCCCCTGCACTCTCGAGGAGATCTGCGTGCGATCCACTGTCCCAGCACGAACGACCGCCACCCTGGCCGTCGCCGTGCTGCTCGCTGCCGGCCTCGCCGGCTCCGCGGATGCGGCCAAGGGCGGCAACGGCAACGGTGGCGGCAAGGGTGGTGGCAAGCCGCCCAAGTCGAGCACCTCGACCAGCCTGAGCGGCGCCTCCGCGGTCCAGGCCGCCTACGCCGACGTCTGCCCCACGGTGGCCGCCTACACCAGCTGCTCGGCCCTGTCCGTCACCATCGACAACTTCGGCGGCACCGGCTGGACCGGGTACGCCCACCCCGCCAACGGTGCCGTCGACTTCAACACCTACTACTCCTACAGCCAGTCCTCGTGGAACAACGTCGTCGCGCACGAGGTCGGTGGACACATCGACGCGTGGAACGAGATCGTCGCCACGGTGGGCGTGACCCAGGCCTGGACCGACTACTACGAGCTCGACACCGTCGCCCAGCCGTGGGTCGCCGCGCGGTGGCAGGCCACCCAGGGCACCTCGCGGTCCTTCACGACCAGCCAGGCCAAGGAGGCCTACCTCGACTGTCGCGGGCCGGTGTCGCACGGCTACCGGGGTGACTACCTCTACGTCTGGGGCATCCCGGCGGGCAGCGCCCAGCGGACCTTCTGCACGGGCTACGCCGACGTGATGGCCAAGGCGCTCGCCAACTGAATCGGCGCCGCCCTCCGGGTGGGCGGCGCAGTCCAGCTCCTCGTCCCGGGTCCGACCGAAACCCCTGCGCGGTCGGACCCGGGCGAGGAAACCCATCCCCGGCCCGACCGGTCACCCCTGCACGGTCGGCGCTCCGGGGGAACCACGCACCCCGGGTCGACTGAATCCCCTGCACGGTCGGCCCGGGGTGTCGTGCGTGGGTGTGCCCCCGGGGTCCGCCGGCCCGGATTTCGTGCCCGGGGGGTCTCTCCCGTAGCATTGAACGTCGGTCACGTGTGCGCCCCTTCGCATGGTCGAGCCTGCGAGAGCAAGCACGAGGCCGATTTCCATGGGTGGTTCGACATGAGCGATGGGCTGCCCACCGGCGGATTGAGAGGGTATGGCCAAGAAGGACGGCGTCATCGAGATCGAGGGCACGATCGTGGAGGCTCTCCCGAACGCGATGTTTCGGGTGGAGCTCACCAACGGTCACAAAGTGCTCGCGCACATCTCCGGCAAGATGCGGCAGCACTACATCCGGATCCTCCCCGAGGACCGTGTGGTGGTGGAGCTGAGCCCGTACGACCTGACTCGCGGCCGCATCGTCTTCCGCTACCGCTGACACACGATTCGACGAGACAGCAAAGGCGACATGAAGGTTCAGCCGAGCGTCAAGAAGATCTGTGACAAGTGCAAGGTGATCCGCCGCAACGGGCGGGTCATGGTCATCTGCGAGAACCTGCGCCATAAGCAGCGCCAGGGCTGACACGTCAGACGCAGCCGGCCGCCCCCGCGGGGGCGCACGAGTCACGGGCTCGACCCGACGCACACAGAAGAAGAACGCAGCACCCGACCCCCGACGGGCCACCTGGAGCAGGTGGGCGCGGGACGTCACCCCCGGCCCGGAGGCCGGGGACCGGACCAGGATGGGCCGGACCGGTGTTGCACCAGACCTCCGGACCACACAGAGAAGGAACCATCCACAGATGGCACGTCTTGTTGGAGTGGACCTCCCGCGCGAGAAGCGCGTCGAGGTCGCACTGACCTACATCTTCGGAGTCGGTCGGACCAGCGCACAGCAGGCCCTCGCGGCCACCGGCGTCAACCCGGACACCCGGGTGAAGGACCTCGGTGACGAGGAGCTCGTCAAGCTGCGTGACTGGATCGAGGACAACCTCAAGGTCGAGGGTGACCTGCGGCGCGAAGTCGCCTCGGACATCCGCCGCAAGGTCGAGATCGGGTCCTACGAGGGCCTGCGTCACCGCCGGGGACTGCCCGTGCGCGGCCAGCGGACCAAGACCAACGCGCGTACCCGCAAGGGTCCCAAGCGCACCGTGGCCGGCAAGAAGAAGGCCGGTAAGTGACCCGCGGCTGACGCGCGTCACCCCACCGCTTCCGAAGACTTCGTAGGAGAGAAACGCTTATGCCTCCCAAGGGCCGTCAGGCTGCGGGCGCCAAGAAGGTGCGCCGCAAGGAGAAGAAGAACGTGGCTGTGGGCCAGGCCCACATCAAGAGCACGTTCAACAACACGATCATCTCGATCACCGACCCCACCGGTGCCGTCATCTCCTGGGCCTCTGCGGGCCAGGTCGGCTTCAAGGGGTCGCGCAAGTCCACGCCGTACGCTGCGCAGACCGCCGCCGAGGCCGCTGCGCGCCGTGCCATGGAGCACGGCATGCGGAAGGTGGACGTCTTCGTCAAGGGCCCCGGTTCCGGTCGTGAGACCGCGATCCGCTCCCTGACCGCAGCCGGCCTCGAGGTCGGCTCGATCCAGGACGTCACCCCCCAGCCGCACAACGGCGTCCGTCCGCCCAAGCGCCGCCGCGTCTGAGCGACCAGAGACTTCGCGAAAGGTAGTTAGAGAGCAATGGCCCGTTACACCGGTCCGATCACCAAGAAGTCGCGTCGCCTCAAGACCGACCTCGTCGGTGGTGACAAGAACTTCGACCTCCGCCCGTTCCCGCCCGGCCAGCACGGCCGGCGCCGGATCCAGGAGAAGGAGTACCTGACCCAGCTGCAGGAGAAGCAGAAGGCCCGCTTCACCTACGGCGTCATGGAGAAGCAGTTCCGCCGTTACTACAAGGAGGCGGCCAACCGTCCCGGGAAGACCGGCGAGAACATCCTGACGATCCTCGAGTCCCGACTCGACAACGTCGTCTACCGCGCCGGGCTCGCCCGGACCCGCCGGCAGGCCCGCCAGCTCGTCAGCCACGGCCACTTCGAGGTCAACGGCGTGCGGGTCGACGTGCCGAGCTACCGGGTCGAGCAGTACGACATCATCACCGTGCGGAAGCAGTCCGTGGAGTCCTTCCCGATCCAGCTCGCGCGGGAGACCTTCGGCGACCGTCCGACACCGGCCTGGATCCAGGTCGTCCCGGGCACGCTGCAGATCCTCGTCCACCAGCTGCCGACGCGGGAGCAGATCGACACGCCGCTCACCGAGCAGCTCATCGTCGAGTACTACTCGAAGAACTGACCCACCGGGGCCGCCCACGCCGAGCGTGGGACCAGCCCCTCGTGGACCCGATGGTCCGGAGCCTGAGCGGCTCCGGACCCCGGGCAGGCCCGACCACGGACGGAGGTGGTCGGGACGGCCGGTCGGACCGGCGCCCCGTGCGAGTCATATAGCGGGCCGCACGAGAAAGAGGTTCACAGTGCTCATCGCACAGCGTCCCGTCCTCAGTGAGGACGTCGTCTCCGACAACCGGAGCCGTTTCGTCATCGAGCCGCTCGAGCCGGGCTTCGGCTACACGCTGGGCAACTCGATGCGTCGCACCCTGCTCTCCAGCATCCCCGGTGCAGCCGTCACGAGCATCCGCATCGACGGTGTGCTCCACGAGTTCTCGACGATCCCGGGTGTCAAGGAGGACGTCACCGAGATCATCCTCAACATCAAGAGCCTCGTCGTGTCCTCCGAGCACGACGAGCCGGTCGTCATGTACCTGCGCAAGCAGGGCGCCGGAGCCGTCACGGCGGCCGACATCGCCCCGCCCGCGGGCGTCGAGGTGCACAACCCCGACCTGCACATCGCGACGCTCAACGACAAGGGCACCGTCGAGATGGAGCTGACCGTCGAGCGTGGTCGTGGCTACGTCTCGGCCCAGCAGAACAAGTCCGGTGACCAGGAGATCGGCCGCATCCCCGTCGACTCGATCTACAGCCCGGTGCTCGCCGTCACCTACAAGGTCGAGGCGACCCGTGTCGAGCAGCGCACCGACTTCGACCGTCTCGTCGTCGACGTCGAGACCAAGAGCTCGATGGCTCCCCGCGACGCGCTCGCCTCGGCCGGCAAGACCCTCGTCGAGCTCTTCGGCCTGGCCCGTGAGCTCAACGTCGAGGCCGAGGGCATCGACATGGGGCCGAGCCCGACCGACGCGGCGCTCGCCGCCGACCTCGCGCTGCCGATCGAGGACCTCGACCTCACCGTCCGGTCCTACAACTGCCTCAAGCGTGAGGGCATCCACACCGTCGGTGAGCTCGTCGGCCGCAGCGAGGCCGACCTGCTCGACATCCGCAACTTCGGTGCGAAGTCGATCGACGAGGTCAAGGCCAAGCTCGCCGGGATGAACCTCGCGCTCAAGGACAGCCCGCCCGGGTTCGACCCGAGCATGATCGCGGACCGCTACGACGACTTCACCTTCGGTGAGGGCGAGGACGACTCGGCGTTCGCCGAGGACGAGCAGCTCTGACCGACGCCTCCAGGCACGTAACCAAGGAGAACACCAATGCCCACCCCCACCAAGGGCCCCCGTCTCGGAGGCGGTCCGGCGCACGAGCGGCTGATCCTCGCCAACCTCGCCACCTCGCTCTTCGAGCACGACCGGATCACGACCACCGAGGCCAAGGCCAAGCGCCTGCGCCCGCTGGCCGAGCGGCTCGTGACCTTCGCCAAGCGCGGTGACCTCGCCTCACGTCGCCGGGTCATGACGGTCGTCCGCGACAAGGGCGTCGTCCACCGGCTGTTCGTCGAGATCGCCCCGGACATGGCCGAGCGCAACGGCGGCTACACGCGGATCACGAAGGTCGGTCCCCGCAAGGGCGACAACGCCCCGATGGCCGTCATCGAGCTCGTCCGCGAGCCGGTCGCCAAGAAGGCCACCGTCAAGGAGGCCGAGGCGGCGACGAAGCGGGCCGCCAAGGACGACAGCGCGAAGCGCAAGGCCGCCGAGGCGAAGGCCGAGCAGGAGGCCGCCGAGGACACCACCGAGGCGTCCGCCGAGCCGGAGTGGGTCGAGGCGCCGTCCGACGCCGAGGCAACCGACGACACGCCTGCCGCCGACGAGTCGGCCGCCGAGGCCTCCGAGGGCGAGGAGTCCGAGGACAAGGCCTGACCAGCGGTCACCCGCGACGAGGGTCGTCTCCCCCCGGGGGAGACGACCCTCTCGCGTTCGCCCCGGTGGCGGCGCGCACCGGACCCTAGGCTGGGCGGGTGAGCCTGCGCATCCGGATCGACCTCGCCTACGACGGGACCGGGTTCTCGGGATGGGCGGCGCAGCCGGGTCGACGCACCGTCGAGGGTGCGCTCTCGGACGCGCTCACGACGGTTCTGCGCGCCACCCAGCCGGTGCGACTGACCGTGGCCGGGCGCACGGACGCCGGTGTGCACGCCCGGGGCCAGGTGGCGCACGCCGACATCGACCCCGCTGCCTGGCACGCGCTGCCCGGCCGCTCCGACCGCCCGCCCGAGGAGGCGGTGGTCCGCCGGCTCGCCGGCGTGCTGCCGGACGACGTCGTCGTCCGCCGGGTGGCACCCGCGTCCGCCGGCTTCGACGCACGCTTCTCCGCCCTGCGCCGGCGATACCTCTACCGCATCCTCGACGAGCCGGGGGCCGTCGACCCGCTGCGCCGCCACGACACCGTCCTGGTTCGCGACCCCCTCGACGTGTCGGCGATGGACCGGGCGGCCCGGGGCCTGCTCGGACTCCACGACTTCGCGGCCTTCTGTCGTCGCCGGGAGGGCGCGACCACGGTGCGCACGCTGCTGGCGTACACGTGGCGCCGGGCTCCCGACGGGGTCCTCGAGGCGACAGTGGCGGCCGACGCGTTCTGCCACTCGATGGTGCGCGCGCTCGTGGGGGCGCTCGTGCCGGTGGGGGAGGGACGCGAGGGCCCGGGGTGGCCCGCCGAGGTGCTCGCGGCCGGTGTCCGCGATCCCCGGGTGCGGGTGATGCCGGCCCACGGCCTCTCGCTCGAGGAGGTCACCTACCCGCCCGACGACGAGCTGGCCTCGCGGGCCGAGCAGGCGCGCGCAGTGCGGGAGGCCTGACCGGCGCGGAGGTAAACCGGTCGATCTCGGCCTCGGTCGTCGGTCAGACTGACTCCTCGTGGGACATCTCGACGTCAGTGCCGTGGGGCACGCGCTGCCCGACGGGCGGCCGTTGCTCCGGGAGGTCAGCTTCCGGGTCGGCGAGGGCGCCACCATCGCCCTCATCGGCCCCAACGGCACCGGGAAGACCACCCTCTTGCGACTGCTGGCGGGCGACGAGCCGGTGCAGGAGGGCGTCGTGACGCGCAGCGGCGGCCTCGGGGTCATGCGCCAGTTCATCGGCAGGCTCCGCGACGACTCCACCGTGCGCGACCTGCTCGTCTCCGTCGCGCCGGAGCCCGTGCGCCGAGCCGCGGCCGAGGTCGACCGGACCGAGCTCGCGATGATGGAGCGCGAGTCCGAGCAGGACCAGCTCGACTACGCGCAGGCGCTCGCCGACTGGGGCGACGTCGGAGGCTACGAGTGGGAGACCCTCTGGGACGTCTGCACCGTGGCGGCGCTCGGCGTCCCGTTCGAGCGCGCCCAGTGGAGGAAGGTCACGACGCTCTCGGGCGGCGAGCAGAAGCGGCTCGTCCTCGAGGCCCTGCTGCGAGGCCCCGACGAGGTCCTGCTGCTCGACGAGCCCGACAACTACCTCGACGTCCCCACCAAGCGGTGGCTCGAGGAGCGCCTCGTCGAGTCCTCGAAGACCGTGCTCCTCGTCAGCCACGACCGCGAGCTCCTCGACCGGGTGGCGACGCGCATCGCGACCCTCGAGCCCGGGCGTGCCGGCAACACGGTCTGGGTCCACCCCGGCCCGTTCGCCTCGTACGAGCAGGCTCGCGCGGAGCGCAACTCCCGCCTCGACGAGCTCCGGCGACGCTGGGACGAGGAGCACGCGAAGCTCAAGGCCCTCGTCGTCATGTACCGGCAGAAGGCCGCCTACAACTCCGACATGGCCTCCCGCCTCCAGGCGGCCGAGGCGCGGCTGGCGCGGTTCGAGGACGAGGGTCCGCCCGAGGCGGTGCCGCTCCGGCAGAGGGTCGCGATGCGGCTGACGGGCGGTCGCACCGCCAAGCGGGCGGTGGTCGCCACCGGGCTGCAGCTGCGGGTCGGCGGCCAGGCGCTCGTCGAGCCGTTCGACACCGAGGTCTGGTACGGCGAGCGGGTCGGGGTGCTCGGCAGCAACGGGTCGGGGAAGTCGCACTTCCTGCGGCTGCTGGCGGCGGGCGGCAGCCATCCCGACCGCGAGCACGAGCCCGTGGGTGACCTCCGCCCGGAGCGGGTCGACCACACCGGGCGGGTCGTGCTCGGCTCGAGGGTGCGACCGGGCTGGTTCGCACAGACCCACGACCACGCCGCGCTGCACGGGCGCACGCTGCTCGAGATCCTCCACCGTGGGGACGAGCACCGGGCGGGGATGCCGCGCGACCTCGCCTCGCGCGCGCTCGACCGCTATGGGCTGGCGCGGGCGGGGGAGCAGACGTTCGACACGCTGTCCGGCGGACAACAGGCGCGGCTGCAGATCCTCCTGCTCGAGCTGTCGGGGGCGACCCTCCTGCTCCTCGACGAGCCGACCGACAACCTCGACCTGCACTCGGCGGAGGCGCTGGAGGACGCGCTCGCGGCCTTCGAGGGCACGGTGCTCGTCGTCACGCACGACCGTTGGTTCGCCCGCGGCCTCGACCGCTTCCTCGTCTTCCGGGCCGACGGCCGGGTGGTCGAGAGCGACGAGCCGGTGTGGGAGGAGGGCCGGGGCGCCCGGGCGCGGTGAGGGGACCTTCCGCGCAGGATCAGCGCCCGATCGTCACGTCGTCGCCGGTCAGGCTGGCCTCGACACCGGCGCCGCTGACGCCGACCTCGGTCAGGGTCATGCCCTCGGGCACCCCGGGTACGGGCTGGCGGATGGTGACGAGCGTCCGGGCGATGGCGCTCGCCGCCGAGTTGACGAAAGAGGGTCCGCCGAGGTCGACGGTCTCGGGCTCGATGAGCAGCCGGCCCCCGTCGGCGGTGACCCGTCCCGTCGCCCGCACGGTGAGGTCGCGGCCGAGGATCGTGACCTGACGCTCGACCCCCGCCCGGCCACCGCTCACCGCGTAGACGCGCGTGTTCGGGCCGACCTGGTCGGCGATGGTCGAGAAGGGGATCGTCGCCGCCATGTCGAGGTGGTCGGCCCGCACCCCGGCGGGCCCGAAGCGCACGCCCGAGCCGGTGGCCTCGACGAGCACGAGGTCTCCCTCGCTCGCGACCAGGTCGGTGCCGCTGAGGTCGACGCTGCCGATCCACGTCTCGTCGGCCGCGAGGTCGCTCGGTGGCTCGGGACCCCGGGCCGGCGGGGCGCTCGACGCGCCGGCTGCCGGTGTGCCCGACCCGGACCCGGACCCCAGCGAGAGGAGCAACACCCCTGCCGCGATGACGAGCACGCCGACGGTGGAGACGACCCCGAGGAGGAAATGCCGCATCGGGTCAGCGTGCCACGACGGCTGGCCGGCGGCGCCTCAGACGAGTGCGGGCGCCTGCTCCGTCCGGAACGAGCGCTCCTGCCGGCGGGCGGGCCAGTAGAGCGCGGCGGCGAGCACGCTGAAGGCACCCGCGACGACGATGCCCGTCGCCGTGCTCGTCGCCTCTGCGAGCGGGCCGAGCGCCAGGAGTCCGAGGCTGTAGGCGCCGCCCGCGGCCATCGAGCTCATCGAGAGCACGGTCGTGCGGTTGCCGGACTCGGCCTGCCGGTGCAGCAGGGTGTTGTGCACCGGGCCGTTGGTGCCGTGCAGGGTGTAGACGACGAGGAAGGCGGTGACGAGCCCCACCGGACCCGTCATCAGGCCCATGGCGACGGTGAACACGGCGCGGGCCAGGGTCGAGACGATGGCGGTCCAGGTGACGCCGAGCCTTCGAGCGAGGACGGCCGCGAGCGAGGATCCGGCCGCGAACAGCCCCCAGGCCGCGGCGGAGATCGGGCCCATGAGGGCACCCGCCTCCGACTCGCCGCCGACGAGCTCGGAGAGACGGATCGGCATGAAGGTCTCGAAGGCGATCATCCCCACCGCCCAGAACACCTCGACGAGGACGAGGGCGAGCAGCACCCGGTTGCGGCCGAGCAGCCGCAGGCCGCCGCCGACGACCTTGGGCGCCTCCTTGGCCGAGGCGAGCGCGCGCTGGAGGCCGCGTGAGTCGACGTGCGTCGCCGGCTCCTTCATCAGGGTCGCGGTGGCGACCAGGTTGGCTGCGACGAGGAGGATCGACACCCAGTAGGGCGTCTCGAGGGCGGTGAGGAACGGCACCGGGTCCCAGGCCACGAGGCCACCGGAGACGACCGCCCCGGACGCGATGGCCAGTCCCACCGCGGTTCCGGCGCGACTGAGCCCCTCCTCGATGGCGACGTCGGGGTCGTCCGCCTGCGCGGTGTCGACGTACCAGGCCTCGAGCGGGCCGGAGTCCAGGGCTCGGAAGACGCCCTGGAGGAGCAGCGCCACGACGAACGCGATGAAGGTGTGGGCGAGCACGAAGACCAGGCCCGAGGCCAGCGCAACGACGGTGGAGGCGATGAGGACGGGCCGCCGGCCCAGGGCGTCGGCAAAGCCGCCCGTCGGCAGCTCGAGGGCGAGCACGACGAAGCCCTGCATCGCGAAGATGACGCCGAGCTGGGCCACCGACATGCCGCGCTCCAGGGGGAGCAGCGCGGTGACCCCGATGACGAGGCCGATCGGGAACCACCGGGTGACGGTGAGCAGGAGCAGGACCCGTCGGGCCTGCCCCGCCGTGAGGGGTGCGCTCATCGGCCCCCACCGCCTCGGGGGGCGCGGTCGAGGTCGAGCGGGAAGTCGACGAGGTAGACCGCGACCCGGCGGGCGTTGGGGTTGCCCTGGCCGACCCGGCGGTACTTCTCGAAGACAGACCAGATCTCGTCGGTCATCGCCCGCACCTGCTCGGCGGTGGCGATGACGAAGGAGTCGCCCATCCCGGCGGCGTCCTGCCACTCCAGTGGCCAGGTGTGCTCGACGTCGAGCCAGCGCTCGAACTGCTCGCCGAGGTGACGGGAGTAGTCGCGCTGGAGCCAGGAGAGGGCCGTCTCGGCGTCCTCGTCGCCGGCGAAGTCGCTCGGCTCGTACTGGTGGCTGTCGGTGGAGGCCCGCCACAGCCGGCGTTTGCCCTCGCCCTCGCCCGTGTCGGTGACCAGACCGACCGACTCGAGGCGGCGCAGGTGGTAGGACGTCGCGCCGGAGTTGGTGCCGAGGGCGCCGGCGAGGTCGGTGGCGGTCGCCGGGCCGCCGGTGCGCAGCCGCCCGAGGAGACGGGAGCGCAGCGGGTGGGCGAGCACCTTGAGTGCGCTCGCGTCGAGTCGCATCCCGGTGTACTCGCCCTCGACCATGCCGGTGTAGGGCTCGTCCGATGTCGTCATGTGTGCAGAATACCTTTGCACAGTTGCTGTGCACAATAGATGTGCACAGAAGTTGTGCCTCGGTGTCGGTGCAGGTCAGCCGCGCTTCACGGAGGCCTCGGCCGCGATTTGGGGGCGGGATATGCCCTCCGTACACTTGAGGACTGGCGTGCCGTGTGCCCTCGCGAGGGCCTCCACTCCCTCCCGGGAGCACTCGGCATGCGCCATCCGACCGTCAGACCATGAGAGAGCCTCCCATGCGTACCTACACCCCCAAGCCGGGCGAGATCACCCGCGCGTGGCACGTCATCGACGCCACCGACGTCGTGCTCGGCCGCCTGGCGAGCCAGGCGGCGACGCTGCTGCGTGGCAAGCACAAGCCGACCTTCGCGCCGCACGTCGACACCGGTGACTTCGTCATCATCGTCAACGCCGACAAGGTCGCCCTCACCGGCGCCAAGGCCGAGCAGAAGCGCGCCTACCGCCACTCCGGGTTCCCGGGCGGCCTGAAGTCGCAGTCGTACACCGAGCTGCTCGCGACGCACCCCGAGAAGGCGGTCGAGAAGGCCGTGCGCGGGATGCTGCCGAAGACGACGCTCGGTCGTCAGCAGCTGACCAAGCTCAAGGTCTACGCCGGCCCCGAGCACCCGCACGCGGCGCAGCAGCCCAAGCCCTTCGAGATCACCCAGGTGGCCCAGTGATGTCCGAGAACGCCCAGATCGACGAGACCGCCGGCACCGACGTCGACGACGCCCCGGTCACCGAGTACACCTCCGAGACCGAGGCCGGCGCCGTCGCCGGGGAGGCCCGCCGCCCGAGCGCCTCGGCCCCCGGCTCGGCGACCGGTCGTCGCAAGCAGGCCGTGGCCCGCGTGCGCATCGTCCCGGGGACCGGCGAGTGGAAGGTCAACGGCCGCACCCTCGAGGAGTACTTCCCGAACAAGGTCCACCAGCAGATCGTCAACGAGCCGCTGAAGGTCCTCGAGCTCGACGGCGCGTACGACGTGCTCGTGAGGGTCCACGGCGGTGGCCCCTCGGGTCAGGCCGGTGCGGTCCGACTCGGTGTCGCCCGATCCCTCAACGGCGTCGACGCCGAGCTCAACCGCCCGGCGCTGAAGAAGGCCGGGCTGCTCACCCGCGACGCCCGCGTCCCCGAGCGCAAGAAGGCCGGCCTCAAGAAGGCCCGCAAGGCGCCGCAGTACAGCAAGCGCTGACCTGCGGCCCCTACGCCACGACGGCGGCATCCCGTGCGGATGCCGCCGTCGCGGCGTCCGCACGGCGTTCGCGATAGGTTCGTCGGCGGTTCACAGAAAGGCTTGCCCATGTCACGACTCTTCGGCACCGACGGTGTCCGTGGACTCGCGAACCGCGACATCACCGCGGAGCTCGCGCTCGACCTCAGCATCGCCGCCGCGCACGTGCTCGGCGACCCCGACCGTCAGTCCGGCCGGAGACCGCGCGCCGTCGTCGGCCGCGACCCCCGCGCGAGCGGCGAGTTCCTCTCGGCGGCGGTCTGTGCCGGCCTGGCCTCGGCCGGGGTCGACGTCCACGACGTCGGGGTGCTCCCGACACCCGCCGTCGCGTACCTGACGTCCGACATGAGTGCGACGTTCGGCGTGATGCTGTCCGCGTCGCACAACGCGATGCCGGACAACGGCATCAAGTTCTTCGCGGCCGGCGGGCACAAGCTCCCCGACGCGGTGGAGGACGAGATCGCGGAGCGGATGGGTCAGGAGTGGGACCGCCCGCAGGGCGCCGGCATCGGGCGCATCCACGAGAACCGCGCGGGCCAGGCCCGCTACATCGCCCACCTCCTCGAGGCGCTGCCGAACCGTCTCGACGGACTGACCGTCGTCATCGACGGCGCGCACGGCGCCGCGAGCGCGGTCTCCCCCGAGGTCTTCCGGCTCGCCGGCGCCGAGGTCGTCGAGATCGGCTCCGACCCCGACGGGCTCAACATCAACGACGGGTACGGGTCCACGCACCTGGACCGGCTCCGCGCGGCGGTCGTCGAACGGGGAGCCGACCTCGGCATCGCCCACGACGGCGATGCCGACCGGTGCCTCGCGGTCGACGCCGAGGGCCGGGCGGTCGACGGCGACCAGATCATGGCGGTCCTCGCCGTGGCGCTCAAGGACCGAGGGCTGCTGCGCGAGAACACCCTCGTCGCGACGGTGATGAGCAACCTCGGACTGCTCCAGGCGATGGAGCGCGAGGGCATCACGGTGAAGCAGACGGCGGTGGGGGACCGCTACGTCCTCGAGGAGATGCGCCGCGCGTCCCACTCCCTCGGCGGGGAGCAGTCCGGACACGTCATCCTCCTCGACCACGCGACGACCGGCGACGGCGTGCTCACCGGCCTCATGCTCGCCGCGCGCGTCGCCGAGACCGGTCGCAGCCTCGCCGACCTCGTGACGGTGATGACCCGCCTGCCGCAGGTCCTCGTCAACGTCAAGGGTGTGGACAAGAGCCGGGTCGACACCGACGAGGAGCTGCTCGCGGCGGTGCGCCACGAGGAGGAGGCGCTCGCGGGCAGCGGGCGCGTGCTGCTGCGCCGGTCGGGCACCGAACCGGTTGTGCGGGTCATGGTCGAGGCGCCGACCGAGGACCGGGCCCAGGAGGTCTGCGACCGGCTCTGCACGGTCGTCCGTGACCGCCTGTCCCTCCCCACCTGACCGACTTCTTGCGAATCTCCCACGCTGATCGGACCGTCCCGGGCCGATCCAGGTGGGAGATTCGCAAGAAGTCGGGGTGGGGGGTCAGGGGGCGATGAGCTCGGCGACGTGTCGGGCGATCTCGAGGGATGCGGTGGCCGCCGGTGAGGGCGCGTTGAGCAGGTGCACCGAGCGGCCGTGCCGCTCCAGCAGGAAGTCGTCGACGAGGCGCCCGTCGCGGGCCACTGCCTGCGCCCTCACCCCGGCGGGGGAGGGCAGGAGGTCCTCGTCGCGCAGCTCGGGGACGAGGCGGCGCAGGCTGTCGGCGAACCGCCGCGTTGAGAGCGAGCGGGCGACCTCGGCGGCACCGGTCCGCACCTGCCGGCGGGCGAGGCGCCAGAAGCCGGGCCAGGCGAGGGTGTCGGCGACCTCTGCCGGCCGGACGTCGCCCCACCGGTACCCCTCCCGCGCGAGCGCCAGGACGGCGTTGGGGCCCGCGTGGACGTGTCCCTCGATCCCACGGGTCAGGTGGACACCGAGGAAGGGCAGCTCGGGGTCGGGGACGGGATAGACCAGGCCGCGGACGAGGTCGGTGGCCTCGGGGCGCAGCTCGCGGTACTCACCGCGGAACGGCACGATCCGCACCGACGGCTCGTGCCCCATCCGGCGGGCGACGACGTCGGCGTGGAGGCCGGCGCAGTTGACGACGACGTCGGACGGAACCGCGCCGGTGGTCGTCTCGACCGTCACGGCGTCGGCGTGCTCGGTGGCGTCGACGACCGTGGTCCGGGTCCGCAGCTCGGCGCCGGCGTCCTCGAGCCGGCGGACGAGGGCGCGGCACACCTCGGCGTAGTCGATGATGCCGGTCTCGGGGACGTGGAGGGCCGCGATCGCGGCGACGTGCGGCTCGTGCTCGCGCGCCTCGTCCCCCTCGATCCGCCGCACCCCGAGCCCGTTGGCGAGCCCGCGCTCGCGCAGCGCCTCCATCCTGCCCAGCTCGGCGGGGTCGGTCGCGACGACCAGCTTGCCCGTGAGCGCGTACGGGACGCCGTCGGAACGGGCGAGCCCGAGCAGCGCGGCGACACCCGACCGGCACCACCGGGCCTTGGCACTCCCGGGCGGGTAGTACAGGCCCGAGTGGATGACGCCGCTGTTGCGACCGGTCTGGTGGCGAGCCCATCCCGGCTCCTTCTCGAGCACGGTCACCCGGGTGGAGGGGTCGTCGCGGATGAGGCGCTCGGCGACGGCGAGGCCGACGATGCCGCCGCCGACGACGGTGGCACGCCGCCCGCTCATCGACGCGGCTGGGCCGCGATGATGCGCGCGTACTCTCGACCGGAGTCCTTGACGGTGCGTCGCTGGGTCTCGTAGTCGACGTGCACGAGGCCGAAGCGCTTGGCGTAGCCGTGGGCCCACTCGAAGTTGTCGAGGAGCGACCACGCGAAGTACCCGCGCACATCGAGCCCCGCGTCGACCGCATCGGCGACGGCGGCGAGGTGGCCGTGCAGGTAGGCCACCCGCTCGGGGTCGTGCACGGCGCCGTCGGCGTCGACGACGTCGTCCCAGGCCGAGCCGTTCTCGGTGATGTAGATCGGGAGCCGGCTCTCGCGCGCCGAACGCTCGAGGATGAGCCGGTGGCTCTCCGGGGAGATCTCCCAGCCCATCCCGGTGAGCGGCGGGTGCGGGGGGTCGGTGACGACGCCGTCGCAGCCGGGCATCGGGTTGTGCCGGTCCTCGCCCGCGCGTGCGGCGCGCACCCGGGTCGGGAAGTAGTTGTTCACCCCGAGGTTGTCCAGGGGTGCCGAGATGGTCGCGAGGTCGCCGTCGTGGACGTAGCTGTGGTCGGTCAGGTGCGCGGTGTCGTCGAGGAAGCCGTCCGGGTAGGCCCCGTGGAAGATCGGGCCGAAGAAGAGCCCGTTGAGGGCGTTGTCGGCCCGGCGCACGGCGTCGGCATCGAGGTCGTCACCGTCCTCCGGGCCCCAGACGTACGTGGGGTTGAGCGTGATGGACACCTCGGCGTCCGGGCAGGACTCGCGGATGACCGGGACCGCGGTGCCGTGCGCGAGCATCAGGTGGTGGGCGGCGACCATCGACTCGACGGTGTCGTGGTGGCCCGGGGCGTGCTCACCGATGGCGTAGCTGAGGACTGAGGAGCACCAGGGCTCGTTCAGCGTCGTCCAGTTGCGGACCCGGTCACCGAGCGCGTCGACGACGGTCCGGGTGTAGTGGGCGAACCAGTCGGCGACCGCTCGGTTCAGCCATCCGCCGCGGTCGTCGAGCCCCTGCGGCAGGTCCCAGTGGTAGAGCGTCGCGACCGGTCGGATCCCCGCCTCGAGGAGGCGGTCGACGAGCCGGTCGTAGAACGCGATGCCGGCCGGGTTCGGCGCCCCGTCACCGTCGGGGACGATGCGTGGCCAGGCCACCGAGAAGCGGTAGGCGTCGAGCCCGAGCTCGCGCATCAGCCCGACGTCCTCGGCGACCCGGTGGTAGTGGTCGCAGGCGACCGCTCCCGTGTCGCCGCCCGCGGTGCGCCCGGGGGTCGCCGAGAACGTGTCCCAGATCGAGGGGCTGCGCCCGTCCTCGGCCACCGCCCCCTCGATCTGGTAGCTCGCCGTGGCGGCACCCCAGAGGAAGCCGGGGGGGAAGGTGCGCGTCAAGGGCTCCATACTCGGCAAACCTACCGGTCGGGCACGACCTCGTCGCCGACGCGCACCTCGCCCCGCACCACCGGGACGAGCTGGACCGCGAACCACGTGGCGCCGCCCCACGCCCGGTGCCGGGCGAGGGTCCGGATCGGCTCGTGGCCGCGGTCCGTCGTCCGGGGGTCCAGGGTCGTCATCACGCAGCGGTCGACGGGCTTCACGACGCGGAACGTCACGGCGCCGACGCGCACCGAGGTCCAGTGGTCCTCCTCGAACGGCTCGAGCTCGCCGTCGACGACGAGGTTGGGCCGGAACCGCGCCATCGCGAGCGGTGCGACGGGTTCCTCGCCCCGCTCGAGGGCGGTCTCGGTGACCCAGTCGTCGAGCCGACGCAGCGACGGGCCGGTCGCGAGGGTCACGGGGTAGCCGTCGGCGAACGCGGTGGCCTCGCCGGGGCGGGCGTGCTCCGGGTTGAGCAGGCGCGGGCTGTCGACGTGGACGAGGGTGAGGTCGTCGCGCCGCAGGTGCGTGCGCAGCCATCCGGTGGCCTCGTCCGTCGCCGCGACCGCGGTCAGTCCCCGACCGTGGACGGTCACCGGGAACGGCTCACCGACGGGGAGCGGGACGAGCACGGGGTCCTCGGCGCCCGAGGACAACCGCAGGGGCCCCGGTACCGACGGGTCGGTGAGGACCGTGTCGGCGACGACGGAGAGCAGCCGTGGTTCCTCGCGGGCGGTGACGCACTCACCGGCCTCGTCGACGACCATCCAGCGGCGGTCGTCGTGCAGCCCCCACGGCTCGACCCCGGCACGGCGGACCGCGCGCGAGGCGGTGCTCTTGACCGGGTGGACGGCCAGGCCGGTCAGGCGCGCCCTCACACGACCTGCTTGACGAGCCCGGTGTCGACGTCGTAGATGAAGCCGCCGACGAGTGCCCTGTCACCGATGAGCGGATGGGTGCGGACCGCCGCGACGTCCTGGCGGAGGGCGTCGACCTGGTCGTGGACGACCCCGAAGCGCTGCCACGAGGCGTCCACACCGGCCGACTTGCCCACGCGGGCCCTCAGCTCGCGTTCGGTCGTCGTCGCCATCGCGCAGCGCGTGTGCGGGATGATGAGGATGCGCTTCACGCCGAGCACGTGCACGCCGAGCACGAGCGCCTCGAGCGCCTGGGGGGTGACCCGGCCACCCGGGTTGCGGAAGATCTTCGCGTCCCCCGGACCCAGGCCGAGCATCCGCAGCGGATCGATCCGGCTGTCCATGCAGGTGACGAGGGCGATGCCCGCGTGGGCCACGCCGTCGAAACCGGCCAGGTCGAAGTCGCTCGCGAAGTGCTCGTTGGCGGCGAGCAGATCGCTGAAGTCACCCGGGGTCTGCGGCTCCGTCACACCAGGCCCGCTCTCTTCTCGATGGTGAACGCCACGGGCTTGGTGACCGAGGCGAAGAAGTCGTTGCCCTTGTCGTCGACGACGATGAAGGCGGGGAAGTCCTCGACCTCGATCCGCCAGATCGCCTCCATGCCCAGCTCGGGGTACTCGATGACCTCGACGCTGCGGATGCAGTCCTGGGCCAGCCGTGCGGCCGGCCCGCCGATCGAGCCGAGGTAGAAGCCGCCGTGCTCGCGACAGGCATCGGTGACCTGCTGGCTGCGGTTGCCCTTGGCGAGCATGACCATCGATCCGCCGGCCGCCTGGAACTGGTCGACGTAGGAGTCCATCCGACCGGCGGTCGTCGGCCCGAACGAGCCCGAGGGCATCCCCTCCGGCGTCTTGGCCGGCCCGGCGTAGTAGACGGGGTGGTCACGCAGGTACCCGGGCATCGGCTCGCCGGCGTCGAGGCGCTCCTTGATCTTCGCGTGGGCGATGTCGCGGGCGACCACGAGGGGGCCGGTGAGCGAGAGCCGGGTCTTGACCGGGTGCCGGCTCAGCTCGGCGAGGATCTGCTCCATCGGCCGGTTCAGGTCGATCGCGACGACGCCACCCTGTCCGGTCGAGGCGGCCCCGACGGCGTCCTCCCCGTGCTCGCCGAGCGAGGTGTGGGTCTGGTCGGGCAGGAAGCGCGCGGGGTCGGTCTCGAGTTGCTCGAGGAACACGCCGTCGGGGGTGATCTTGCCGAGCACCTGGCGGTCGGCCGAGCACGAGACGGCGACGGCCACGGGCAGGGAGGCGCCGTGCCGGGGCAGCCGCACCACGCGGACGTCGTGGCAGAAGTACTTGCCGCCGAACTGCGCGCCGATGCCGAACCGGCGGGTCAGCTCGAGGACCTTCTCCTCGAGCTCGGTGTCGCGGAAGCCGTGCCCGGTGGCCGGGTCCCCGGCCTTCGGCAGGTGGTCGAGGTACTTCGCGCTCGCGTACTTCGCCGCCTTCAGGGCGAACTCGGCGCTCGTGCCGCCGATGACGATGGCCAGGTGGTACGGCGGGCACGCAGCGGTCCCGAGCCCCCGCAGCTTCTCGTCGAGGAAGCGCATCATCGACGCCTCGTTGAGGATCGCCTTGGTCTCCTGGAAGAGGAAGGACTTGTTGGCGCTGCCGCCGCCCTTGGCCATGAAGAGGAACTTGTACGTCGTCTCGTGCCCCGGCGCGGTGTCGGCGTAGAGCTCCACCTGGGCCGGGAGGTTGGAGCCGGTGTTGCGCTCCTCCCACGTCGTCACCGGTGCCATCTGGGAGTACCGGAGGTTGAGGCGGGTGTAGGCGTCGTAGACGCCGCGGCTGATCGCCGCCTCGTCGGTCCCCTCGGTGAGGACGTGCTGGCCCCGCTTGCCCATGACGATCGCGGTGCCGGTGTCCTGGCACATCGGCAGGACACCGCCGGCCGCGATGTTGGCGTTCTTCAGCAGGTCGAGCGCGACGAACTTGTCGTTGTCGCTCGCCTCGGCGTCCTCGAGGATGTTCGCCAGCTGCTGGAGGTGCCCGGGGCGCAGGTAGTGGGCGATGTCGTGCATCGCGGTCTCGGTGAGCAGCCGCAGTGCCTCCGGCGCCACCTGGAGGAAGGTCCGGCCGCCGGGGCCGTCGACGACCTCGACCCCGTCGGTGGTGAGGAGCCGGAACGGCGTCTCGTCGGGCCCGATGGGCAGCAGGTCCTCGTAGGCGAACTCGGGCATCAGATCTCCTCCCGGGTGGGGCCGTAGGCGCCGGCGTGGCGGACGGTGACTCCACTGGTGGCGAGCGCGCGGTCGATCGCGGGGGCCACGTCGTCGAGCGTCGCGGCCCCGAGGCGATCGCGGGCGGCCGTGCTGCCGAGCAGGCCGGCATCGAGCAGGCCGGAGACGAGGCCGGCCATGAACGAGTCGCCGGCCCCGACGGTGTCGACGACGTCCTTGACCCGTGCCGCCTCGTGTCCCTCCTCGCCCGACGCGACCCGCCACGCGACGCCGTCCCCGCCGAGCGTGACGACGGTGAGGGAGGCGCCCAGTGCGGCCCATCGGGCCATCACGCCCGGGACGCTCTCGCCGGGGTAGAGCCACGCGATGTCGTCCTCGGAGCACTTCACGACGTCGGAGAGGGCGACGAGCTCCTCGACCCGGGGGCGCACGACCTCGACGTCGCCCATGATCGTCGGCCGCACGTTGGGGTCGTAGGAGACGGTGCCGTGCGCCCGGACCCGGTGGACGGCGGCGGTCACCTCGGCGTCCCCCGGGTGCAGGGTCGTCCCGATCGAGCCGATGTGCAGGTGGCCGGTCCCGTCCGGCAGGCGCACCTCCGGGAGCTCCCAGTGCAGGTCGAAGACGTAGGTGGCCGCCCCCAGCTCGTCGATCGCCGCGAGGGCGGTCGACGTCGGGTGCGCCGGGCTCACGCTGCCCGGCAGCAGCCGGACGCCGCCCCGCGCGACGTGTTCCTCGCACCGGGCGCCGCGCTCGTCGGTGCCGACCAGGGTGGCGAAGTGCGTCTCGTGACCGAGCCGGGCCAGCCCGACCGCCACGTTGGCCGGCGAGCCACCGACGTGCTCGGCCGTGCGGCCGTCGGGGTGGCTCACGATGTCGACGAGCAGCTCGCCGACGACGACCACGGGGGCGGTCCGGGCGGTGGAGGTGGCGTCGGGTGCCTCGGGCATCGGGTGGTGGTCCTTCTCACGTCGTCCGGCTCGTGCTGGTACGGCCTGTCCAACCCTAGCGCCGGGGCGGTTCGCCTTCCGGGGTGGCCGTCGGGGACCATGGGGGGGTGAGCACACCCGCCCCGACCCGGCAGAGCCGATACTCGATGGGGTCCACGAAGAACCTCCTCTACTCGCTGCTCGCCGTCCTCGCGATGGTCGCGGTGCTCGTGCTCATGGTCCCGCGGGTCAACTCCGTGAGCGGGCCCCCGGTCGACATCCACGCCTCCGCCGTCGCGGTGCAGCAGGAGACGGGCTGGCCCATCGTCGAGCCCGTCGGACTCCCCGAGGGGTGGACCCAGACCTCAGCACGGTACGTGCGCACGACCGGCGACTTCATGACGTGGCACGCCGGCTACCAGACCCCGTCCGGGACCTACGTCGCCGTGGAGCAGACGATGGACCCCAGCCGTGAGTGGATCTCCGCCCAGACGAACCGGGCGCCGTCGGAGGGCACGATCGAGGTCGCGGGGAAGACGTGGACCAAGCTCGTGCGCGACACCAAGGTCCAGAACAGCCTCCTGTACCAGCCGACCCAGCCCGGTGACCTGACCACGCTCGTCACCGGGACCGCGGACTTCGACGAGATGGCCTTCTTCATCGAGCACCTCGAGCCCGTCGAGGGCTGAGCACGGCATCGCGAGCCGAGCCCGGAGCCACTCTGGGCCGGATGACTCAGTCCGAGCCGGCCGCGGCGATGCGCTCCTCGGCGCGGTCGAGCCAACGGGCGCAGTGCGCGGCGAGGGCCTCGGCACGCTCCCAGAGGAGCATGCTCTCCTCGAGCCCGGCCTGGCCGTTCTCGAGCCGCGCGACGATGTCGACGAGCTCGTCGCGGGCCTGCTCGTAGCCGAGCGAGGCGACGTCGGAGGTCGCGTCGTCGGTGGGCTCGGCGGGCGGGTCGGCGTCGTTGGGCATGGCGCGAGACTAACCGGGGTCCCCGACGACGCGGGCCGCGACGTCGCCGCGGGCGAGGCGGATGCGGAGCAGCTCCTCGGGCGCGAGCGCGGCCGCGTCCGTCGCGACCTCGCCCCCGGGGCGCGTCACCACCGCGTAGCCGCGGTCGAGGGTGGACTGCGGCGAGAGGGCCCGCGCCTGCGCGCGCAGGTGGCCCACCTGGTCGCGGGCCCGGTGCAGCTGGGTCTCGAGCCGCCGGCGGGCCCGCTGGTGCAGCTCGTCCACGACCTCGTGCTGCGCGCGGACGACGGCGCCCTTGTCGGCGAGCACCGGCCGGCTCGAGAGCTCGACGAGGCGGCGCCGCTCGTGGTGCACCCTGGCCGCGAGGGCACGGCGCGCGCGCCCCCGCGTGGCGTCCACGCCGGCACGCTCCGCCTCGGCATCCGGCACGACCGCTTTCGCAGCGTCGGTGGGGGTGGAGGCCCGGTGGTCGGCGACGAGGTCGAGCAGCGGGGTGTCGACGTCGTGGCCGATGGCGCTGACGACCGGGGTGCGGGCCGCGGCGACGGCCCGCAGCAGCGTCTCGTTCGAGAAGGGCAGCAGGTCCTCGACGCCGCCGCCACCGCGAGCGATGACGATGACGTCCACCTCCGGGTGCGCGTCGAGCTCGGCGATGGCGGCGCCGACCTCGGTCACCGCGGCCGAGCCCTGCACGGCGACCTGACGGATCTCGAAGACCGTCGCCGGCCAGCGGCGCAGCGCGTTCTCGACGACGTCCCGCTCGGCTGCGCTCGCCCGACCGCAGACGAGCCCGACCCGTCGGGGGAGGAAGGGGAGCGGGCGCTTGCGGTCGGCGTCGAAGAGCCCCTCCTGGGCGAGGTGGCGCTTGAGGTACTCGAGCCGGGCGAGGAGCTCACCGACGCCGACCGGGCGGATCTGCCGGGCGTCGAGCATGAGCGAACCACGCTGGGTCCAGAACGTCGGCTTGGCCTGGAGCACGACCCGGGCGCCCTCCGTGAGCGGGCCCGGCATCGCGTCGAGGGCGTTGACGTGGATCGCGACCGACAGGCTCATGTCGACGTCGGGGTCGCGCAGGGTGAGGTAGGCGGTGCGGGCCCCGGGTCGGCGGGTGAGCTGGACCACCTGGCCCTCGACCCAGAGCACCGACATCCTCTCGACGTACTCGCCGATCTTCATCGAGAGCAGCCGCACCGGCCAGGGTTGCTCGGCCGTGGTGTCCGCCGCCCGTTCCGGGAGCGGGGGACGGGCCGGGCTGGTCATGGCCCGACCCTAACGCCCCCTCCCCGTCCCGAAATCGACGAAAGCGTCGATTTCGGGACGCCCGGAGGTCGGTCGGCAACGGGCGGGCGAGACACGTGGACGTGGCCCGCGCGGCGCGATGCTGCGCAGCGCGATTCGGGTGCCGCCCCGGGCGGCACCTACGATGGAGGCATGGCTGACTCCACCAAGCGCGTGCTCCTCGCGGCGCCCCGCGGCTACTGCGCCGGGGTCGACCGGGCCGTCGTCACGGTCGAGAAGGCGCTCGAGCTCTACGGGCCGCCCGTCTACGTGCGCAAGCAGATCGTCCACAACAAGCACGTCGTCACCACGCTCGAGAAGCGCGGTGCCGTGTTCGTCGACGAGACCGACGAGGTGCCCGAGGGCGCCACCGTCATCTTCTCGGCGCACGGGGTCGCGCCGGTCGTCCACGAGGAGGCGCGGGCGCTGAGCCTGCGCACCATCGACGCGACCTGTCCGCTCGTCACCAAGGTGCACCGAGAGGCCAAGCGCTTCGCGGGCAGCGACTTCGACATCCTCCTCATCGGCCACGAGGGCCACGAGGAGGTCGTCGGGACCGCGGGTGAGGCCCCCGACAACATCCAGCTCGTCGACGGACCGGACGACGTCGACAACGTCGTCGTCCGCGACCCTGACAAGGTCGTCTGGCTCTCCCAGACCACCCTCTCGGTCGACGAGACGATGGAGACCGTGCGGCGGCTGCGCGAGCGGTTCCCGAGCCTGCAGGACCCGCCGAGCGACGACATCTGCTACGCCACCCAGAACCGCCAGCTCGCCGTGCGGCAGATGGCGGCCGAGTGCGACCTCATGCTCGTCGTCGGCTCGCGCAACTCCTCGAACTCGGTGCGCCTGGTCGAGGTCGCCCTCGAGCACGGCTCGCGGTCGGGCCACCTCGTCGACTTCGCGGAGGAGATCGACGAGGAGTGGCTCGACGGGGTCACCACCGTCGGCGTCACCTCGGGCGCGTCCGTTCCCGAGGTCCTCGTCCGCGGGGTCCTCGACTGGCTCGCCGACCGCGGCTACGAGGACGTCTCCCCGGTGGTCGCCGCCGAGGAGTCGCTGATGTTCGCGCTGCCGAACGAGATCCGGCGCGACCTCAAGGCGCGGGGACTGTCCGACCAGATGCGCCACGACGCCTCCTTCGCCGAGGCCGGCGCGCTCCACTGACCCCCGCCGGAGGGCTCAGCGTTCGACCGGGCCGGGGAGGACGTAGTCGTAGGGGCGGCGCAGCACCCGGGTCCGCAGGAAGCGGTCCATCCGGCGCAGCCGCAGGTAGAGCGCGAGCAGGTCGGCGTCCTGCCGGTAGTAGCGCTCGACCTCCTCGCCCGTCACGGGGGCCGTGGGCCCCGGGAGGTCGCCGGAGCCGAGCCATGCGTTGACGACCTCGAGACCTACCGGGAGCCGGGCCACGGCCCGCTCCTTGTGGAAGTTGCCGAGCAGGTCGACGGCGACGGTCCGGGGGGTGAAGTAGTCGTCGAGGTAGGCCTCGACGAGCCGCTTGCGCCGGTAGTACGCGCGGATGCCGGGTGGTACCGGAGCCAGGAGGACCTCGCGGTCCATGGCGTGCTCGCCGCCGCGACGGACGAACGGGGTGCCCACGTCGATGAGCACCGGGGGGGCCGACGCCGGGTCGGGCGCGAACGACCAGTTCGACAGCTGGCCGTCGAGCGCCACCTCCTCACCCGGCTCGGCCGCGTGCCGGGCAAGCCCCGCGACGACCGAGAGGGCCGCCGTGAGGGCCGACCGCACCGTCGCGTCGTCACCCGTCCGGAGCACGTGGTCACCGAGGCTCTCGGCCGGGAGCCGGGGTTGGACGAGGTACACGACCGGGGGCCGGGGGTCGCGCTCGATCGGCACGACGTCGGTCGGGACGACGCTGACCCCGGCCCGCCGCAGGCGCTCGAGGTAGTCCCCGACGAGGCCGACGTATCGCGACGCTGAGCCCCCGTCGGCGAAGCCCGACATCCGCTTGCACACCAGGCCCGGCAGGGCGGCCACCGCCAGGGCGACCGAGATCTCCCCGTGGGCGAGGACGTGCACCGCGCCGCCCCGCTCGGGGGCGCCGGGGTCGAGCGAGCGCTCGACCCCGGCGAGGGCGTCGGCGAGGTCGCCGGGAGCCGGGGTCCCGGTCATTCCCGCGAGCCTCCGGGCAGGACGGCGCCGAGCCGCGCCTCGAGCTCTCCCGAGCCGAGGAGCCCGCTCTCGAGCAGCCCGTCGAGCGCGGCCCCGACACGGGCGAGCACCTCCGCGGCCTCGACGTCGGTCAGCAGGAGCCCGGGCTTGACCTGCAGCACCGACCGGTCGAAGTCGGCGAACATCGCCCAGACGCCCGCCTCGTGGAGGACGGTGGTCATCACCACCCCCCCGAGCGGGTGGGCGAAGCGGAGCCCGATGACGAGCCCGGCCTGGCGCACCTCGACGAGCCAGTCGGGGTGGCGGGCCGCGAGGGCGCGCAGGCCCGCCGAGAAGGTGCGGGCGAGGGTGTCGACCCGCTGCCGGGTCTCGGGGCGCGTCGTGAGGTCGAGGACGGCCCGGGCGACGCGACAGCCCAGCTCGGCGCCGCCGAAGGTCGAGACGTTGGCCCACCCGTCGTCCTCGAGCCAGGCGCCGGCGCGCTCGGAGAGCAGCGTCGCCGCGATCGGGTAGAGGCCCCCGGAGAGCCCCTTGCCGGTGACGAGGACGTCGGGGACGACCCCCTCCCGCTCCACCGCCCACATCGACCCGGTGCGTCCGAGGCCGGTCTGCACCTCGTCGGCGACGTACAGCGCGCCGTGCGCGTCGCAGAGCTCGCGGACCAGCCCGAGGTAGCCGGGGGAGGGCATCGGGAACCCCGACGTCGCCGGGATGCTCTCGAGGACGACCGCGGCGGTCGGTTCCGCCGCGAGGGCCCGCTCGAGGGCGGCGGGGTCGTCGAAGGGCACCCGGACGAACTCGTCGTCCGGCCCGGTCGAGAGGAAGGACTCGGCTGCGTGCCGGTCGCCCGCGGCGAGGGCGAGCCCGGTGTGGCCGTGGTAGGCACCGGAGGCCGACACGATGCGGCGCCGGCCGGTTGCGCGGCGCGCCGACTTCAGGGCGAGGTCGACGGCCTCGCCGCCGCCGCTGGAGAAGACGGCGTAGTGCGCGCCCGGGGTCAGCCCGACGAGCTGCTCGGCGAGCTGCGCGCGCTCGACGCTCGGGAAGTGGTGGTTGCCGATGTCGAGCTCGTCGAGGGCCGCGGCGAGGGTGGCGACGAGCTCGGGGTTGCGGTGGCCGAGGTTGAAGACGCCGCCGTTGAGGTGCAGGTCCCACCAGGCGCGCCCGTCGACGTCGTGGATCCGGTAGCCCTCGCGTCGGCCCATGACGATCCCGCCACCGAGCGCGCGGAAGGTGCGGACCCGGTCGGGGCAGAGGTAGCGCTCGGCGAGGGCGAGCACCTCCTCGCGGCCGGGAGTGCTCGAGGGCGGAGTGGTGGACGTCGTCATGTCCGCAGTATCGACCCGTCGCGTGGGCCACAGACAGGGACCTCGATCCCGATGCATGATGACCGCATGTGCGACACCCTCGTGGCCCTCGCCGACGCGACGGCGGACGGTGGCGTGCTCCTCGCGAAGAACAGCGACCGGGAGCCGAACGAGGCCCACGAGGTGGTCCACGTCCCTGCGGCCGACCACGGTCCGGGGGAGGAGGTCCGCTGCACCTACCTGACGATCCCGCAGGCTGCACGGACCCACGCGGTGCTCCTCGGCAAGCCGTACTGGATCTGGGGCGCCGAGATGGGCGCCAACGAGCACGGCGTCGTCATCGGCAACGAGGCGGTCTTCACGCGGGTGCCGTACGAGGACGAGCCCGGGCTGATCGGGATGGACCTGCTCCGGCTCGGCCTCGAGCGCGCCGAGACCGCCGCGGAGGCCGTCGACGTCATCACCGGGCTCCTCGAGGAGTACGGGCAGGGCGGCAACTGCGGCCACGAGCACCCGATGCGCTACCACAACGGCTTCCTCGTCGCGGACCGTCGCGAGGCGTGGGTCCTCGAGACTGCGGGACGCGCGTGGGTCGCCCGGCGCGTCGAGGGCACCGCCTCGATCTCCAACGTGATCACGACCGGTACCCGCTTCGACCGCGCGTCCGACGACCTCGTCACGCAGGCGATCGCGCACGGGTGGGCCCGGGGTCCGGAGGGCTTCGACGTCGGCGCCGTCTACTCGGACCGCGTCTACACGACCTTCAGCGAGGCGCGGGTGCGGCAGTGCCGCACGACGGACGCCCTGGCCGCCGCCGGCGGGCGGATGGACGTGGCGCGTGCGTGGGAGACGCTGTCCGACCACGGGTCGCGGGCCGACTCCGACCCGGCGTGGTCACCGCGCGACCATGCGTGGGGCGGCCTGCTCGGCCAGACCGTCTGTGCCCACGCCGGCTTCGGTCCGGTCCGCGTGTCGCAGACCACCGGGTCGTGGGTGTCGGCGCTGGGCCCCGCCGGGGGTGGGACGCCCGACACCCACTGGGTGAGTCCGACGGCCGCGCCGTGCCTGTCCCTGCGAATGCCGCTGTGGTTCGACGCCCTCGCGGCCGCCGGCGTGCCCGACACCGGCCGGGCACCGGGCCGCACGTACACGCCGGGCTCGCTCTGGTGGGACCACGAGGACCTGCATCGGATGGTGCTGCGCGACTACGCCCGACTGCGCGGCCTCGTCGCCGCCGACCGTGCGCAGGTGCAGGCGCGCATCGACGCCCGTGCCGCCCGGGCCGTCCTCGGTGGCGTCGAGGAACGGGTCGCGTGCTCGACGGAGGCGTTCGCCGAGGCCACCGCCGCCTACCGCCGGTGGGCCCAGACGGTCGCCGCGCACGCCCCGGAGCAGTGGGGCCGCACGCCGTACCAGCTCGCGTGGCGCCGGTTCGACCGGTCCGGCGGCAGGGCGCTCGAGCACCGACTCTCCTAGGCCGCACAAAGCCGCGCCGGGCCCACCGGGATGCCTGGAGCCGGTTCAGCCGGCGTCGCGTCGGCGCGAGGGCGGGGCGTCGGGGTCGAGCAGCAGCTCGGGTCGAGACGCGTCGGCGGCCACCGCGTCGATGAGCTCCTGCGCCGTGAGCGGCCGGGGCCCGAGGCCCACGGGCTTCAGCGCTGCGATCTCGCCCGGGGCCAGGTCGAGGTCGTTCATCCGGCGGGCGGTGACGAGCACCCGTGACTCGAGGGCGCCCACCATCGCGTTGTACGCCTCGACGCTCGACTGGAGGGAGCGCCCCAGCTTGGCCGCGTGTGTGCCGAGCGTGGCCAGTCGGCGGTAGAGCTCCTGTCCGAGCTCGAGCAGCTCGCGGGCGTTGCCCGACAGGGCGTCCTGCTGCCACGCGAAGGCCACGGTGCGCAGCAGTGCCATGAGCGAGCCGGGACCGACGAGGACGACGCGGCGCGCCAGGGCGGACTCGTGCAGGGAGGGCCGGGCGGCGAGCGCCGCCGCGAGGGTCGCGTCGCTCGGGACGAAGCAGACCACCATCTGGGGGGTGTCGCGGAAGGCGGTCCAGTAGTCCTTCGCGGCGAGGGCCTCGACGTGGGCGGCGAGCCGCGCGGCGTGCTCGGCCAGGAGGTCGGCCCGCTCGTCGTCGGAGAGGTCCTCGGCCTGGGCGTCGAGGAAGGCGTCCATCGGCACCTTGGCATCGACGACGAGGTGTCGATCGCCCGGGAGACGCACGACGACGTCGGGCCGGACCCCGCGCTCGTGCCCCGACACGGCGGTGACCTGCTCGTCGAAGTCGCAGCGGGCGAGCATCCCGGCCGCCTCGAGCACCCGGCGCAGCTGCACCTCGCCCCAGGCGCCGCGCACGGTGGAGCTGCGCAACGACCCGGCCAGGGACGCCGTGGCGCGGCCCAGGCTCTGGGTCTCGCCCTCGACGCGGGCCAGCACCGCACGCAGCGACCCGAACTGCTGGGCCCGCTCTCGCTCGAGCTCGCTCACGTGACCCTCGACCCGCACGAGGGCGTCCTTGAGCGGCGCGAGCAGAGCCGCGGTCTCGAGGTCCTCGGCGAGGGAGCCCTCGAGGTCGACCACCCGCTCACGGAGCAGGTCGCGCTCGGTCGAGACCGCCGCCGAGCGGGCCGCGAACACCAACCGGGCGAGCCCCGTCGCGGCCGTGGCCCCGACGACGAGACCGAGCAGGCCCCACATCCATCCGTCCATGACGAGGATGCTCCCAGTGCCCACCGACACCGGCCCGCACCTTCGTCACCTCGCCACCCGGCGGCGACGGGGGCACGTAGCCTCGGTCCATGCCGCGACGCGAGGAGACCGAGGGTGAGCGGCTGCGCCGCATCGCCGTCCTCAACGCGCGCCTGCCGAAGAAGCGCAACATCGCCCAGGGCCTGCTGCGGAACCCGGCCGGGCAGGTGCTCCTCTGCGAGCTGACGTACAAGAAGGAGTGGGACCTGCCGGGCGGGGTCGTCGACCCCGGGGAGCCGCCTGCTGTCACCGTGGTGCGCGAGGTCCGGGAGGAGCTGGGCATCGCGGTCACCGCAGGAGGGCTCGTCGCGGTCAACTGGCTCCCGCCCTGGCGCGGGTGGGACGACGCCCACCTCTTCCTGTTCGACCTCGGCGTCCACGAGACCGGGGAGCTCGACCCCGCGCGCTTCCTCCGGCGCGAGATCGCGGGGGTGCACTGGGTCGAGCCCGCCCGCGCGGTCCGGCACGTGGCCCCCTACACCGCCCGGATGCTGGAGGTCACGGCCACCGCCGGTCGGACGCTCTACCTCGAGAACAGCGAGCCGACAGGGGAGGCGTGAGGGGGCGGCGACCTGCGCAGATGCGGGACGCCTAGTCCGATCGGGCCATACCGGTGGGGCGCGGCCCGGGCTAGGTTCGTGAACTGCCGTTCACAAGGAGGTCGGATGTCGACGGGGAGCTCTGCCCGAATCCCTGCAGGTCGTGTGTTGCTCGTCGCGTGCTTCGGAGCGTTCCTCGCCTTCCTCGACGCCACCATCGTCAACGTCGCCTTCCCCTCGATCCGCGAGTCCTTCCCGACGGTGTCGATCGGCGGGCTCTCGTGGGTGCTCAACGCCTACAACATCGTCTTCGCCGCGTTCCTCATCGTCTTCGGACGGCTCACCGACCTGATCGGCCGACGCCGCTCCTTCATCGGCGGGGTCGCGGTGTTCACCCTGGGGTCGGTCCTCTGCGGGGCCGCGCCGTCGGTGGAGTTCCTCGTCGCCTTCCGTGTCCTCCAGGCGCTGGGTGCCGCCGCGCTCGTCCCGGCCTCGCTCGCGCTCGTCATCGCCGCCTTTCCCGGTGAGCGCCGGGCGCATGCCATCGGCCTGTGGGGTGCCTCGGCCGCCGTCGCGGCGGGGCTCGGCCCGCCCATCGGTGGCGGCCTGACCCAGCTCGGCGGGTGGCGGTGGGCCTTCCTCGTCAACCTCCCCTTCGGCCTGGCCGCCCTGTGGTCCGCCCGCAGCCAGCTCGTCGAGAGCCGCGCACCGGGCCGCCGGACCCTGCCGGACCTTGTCGGCGCCGCAACCCTCGCCGCGTCGCTCGCCCTGCTCAACCTCGGCATCATCAAGGGCCCCGACTGGGGCTGGACGGGCACCGAGACGCTCGCGAGCCTCGCCGGTGCCGTCGTGCTCTTCACCGCCTTCGTCCTCAGCTCCCGTCGACACCGCTCGCCGCTCGTCGACCCGACCCTGCTGAGGCTGAGGTCCTTCGACATCGGCTCGGTGGCGACGGTCGTCGCGGGCTTCGGTTTCTACGCGTACCTGCTCACCAACATCCTCTGGCTCCAGTACATCTGGGGCTACGACGTGCTGCGCGCCGGGCTGGCCCTCGTGCCGGGGGCCGTCGTCGCCGCCATCGTCGCCTCGCGGCTCGGGCCCCTCGCCGACCGGTTCGGCTACCGGTGGTTCGTCGTGCCCGGGGCGCTGGTGTGGGCCGGCGCCTACCTCTGGTACCACCAGCGGGTGGGACTCCAGCCGGCGTTCTGGGCGGAGTGGATGCCGGGGCAGATCCTCAGCGGCATAGGTGTCGGCGCGACCCTGCCGCTCCTCGGCAGCGCCTCCCTCGCGGCGGTGCCCGGTGGGCGCTACGCCACCGCGTCGGCCGTCAACTCGAGCGCCCGCCAGCTCGGCGGCGTCCTCGGCATCGCGATCCTCGTCGTCGTCCTCGGCGACCCGACGCCGGAGACCGCCGTCGGCGCGTTCCGCGACGGCTGGGTGCTCTCGATCGTCGCGTTCCTCGTCGTCGCCCTCGTGGCGATCCCGCTGGGCCGCATCCGTTCCACCGCCGAGTCCGAGAGGGTCGACGACATCCGCCCGGCCCACGTCCACGCTCCGGACCCGCCGCGGGAGTGGACACTCGCCCGGCCGCTCCCCGCCACGTCGACCGACCTGGGCGCGGTCCCTCTCGTCGCCGCCCTGCCGGAGGAGGCCCGACGCCGGCTCGAGCACGCCTCGAGGCTCGTCGAGGTGCCGGCCGGTCAGGACCTCGTGCGGGAGGGGGACCCCGCGGGCTCCGCCTTCGTCGTGCGCCGGGGGCGCCTCGAGGTCTTCGTCGGCGACCGCCGGGTCCGGGAGGTCGGTCCGGGTGTCGTCCTCGGGGAGCTGGCGCTGCTCACCGGGGAACCGCGGTCGGCCACCGTCCGCGCCCGGCGCGACGCCACGGTCCTCGAGCTGCCCCGCGAGTCGCTCGACGCGGTCCTCGACTCCGATGCACGGGCCTCGCGCTTCCTCCTCGGCCAGGTCGCCGACCAGCTGCGCACCGCGGCGCCGTCGGCGTCCGCCCCGCCGCCCGAACGGCCCACCGTGGTCTCGGTCGTGGCCGTCCACCAGGGAGCCCCGGTCCACGAGGTCGCGAGCGCGCTGACGGCCCGGATGGGTAGCCACCTCGACGTCGTCGACCTCGGTCGGGTGGACCCCGACGGGTTGGCCCGGGCCGAGCTCGAGCACGACCGGGTCGTCCTCGTCGCGGACCACGGGCCGGAGGGGAACGGCTCCGGCCCGGACGACCGCTCGTGGCGTGAGTTCTGCCTCCGGCAGGCCGACACCGTGGTGCTCGTCGCCCGCTCCGACGCCGAGGTCCCGGACGGGGCGGCGCTCCTGGCCACCGGGCGTCGTCCGGAGATCGTGCTCGTCGGCCCTCCGCCGCACCCCGAGCGGTGCGCCGGGTGGGGAGCCGCGACCGACGCGTGGCAGGTCACCCTGGTCGACGGCGACGTCGCCCTCGGCGTTCGGTCGCTCGCCGACCGTCTCGCCGCGCGCTCCCTCGGCCTCGTCCTCGCCGGCGGCGCGGCGCGGTCGTTCGCGACGATCGGTGTGGTGCGCGAGCTCGAGGACGCCGGCTTCCGCATCGACCGGCTCGCCGGGACGAGCATGGGTGCGGTCATCGCGGCGGGCTACGCGACGAGCGGTTCGGGCGAGGAGTTCGAGGATCTCTGCTACGGGGAGTTCGTCCGGCGCTCACCCCTCTTCGACTGGGAGACGCCGCCGGTCCGGGCCCTGGCCAAGGGCGAGCGGGTGGTCCGGGCCCTGAACCGCGGGCTCGGCAGCACCACGGTGTTCGAGGGGCTGCCGCGTCAGCTGCGCGTCGTCAGCGTCGACCTGACGAACCGCGAGCGCCAGGTCCACGAGCACGGCGGGCTCGTCGACGCCGTCGTCGCCTCGTGTCGCCTCCCGGTGCTGTGGCCTCCCGTGCCCCGCGACGACGGCCGGCTGCTCGTCGACGGCAGCGTCCTCGACAACCTGCCCGCCGACCTGCTCGTCGAGAGGGACGAGGGACCGGTGGTCGCGGTGTCCATCGGCACCGGCGGCTCGTCCGTCCATCGGCCCGGCCGCCCGAGGGTGCCCAGCCTCGGCGAGACCCTGCTGCGCACGATGACCCTCGGCAGCGGTGGAGCGGTCGAGGCGGCGCGCCGGTGCGGCGCCTGGGTCGTCGCCCCGTCCTCGGCCGGGACCGGGCTGCTCGAGTTCCACCAGTTCGACCGGATGGTGGAGTCGGGCCGTCAGGCGGCCCGCGCGCTCCTCGAGGCGAGCGGTGGCGACTTCGGCTCGGCGCCCGAGGCCTCCGATCCGGAACCGGTGGTCCGTGACCGGGCGCCGGACGGAGCGGGTGCCGCGCGCCGGTAGACTCTCGACCCCGTGGCACTCACCATCGGAATCGTCGGGCTCCCGAACGTCGGCAAGTCGACGATGTTCAACGCCCTGACCGAGAACACCGTCCTCGCGGCCAACTACCCGTTCGCGACGATCGACCCCAACGTGGGCGTCGTACCGCTCCCTGATGACCGCCTCGGCCGGCTCGCCGAGATCTTCGGCTCGGAGAAGGTCATCCCGGCCACGGTCTCCTTCGTCGACATCGCTGGGATCGTCCGGGGAGCGTCCGAGGGGGAGGGGCTGGGGAACAAGTTCCTCGCGAACATCCGCGAGGCGGACGCGATCTGCCAGGTGGTCCGCGCCTTCGAGGACGGAGACGTCGTCCACGTCGACGGCAAGGTCTCGCCGGAGTCCGACATCGAGACGATCCACACCGAGCTCATTCTCGCCGACCTGCAGACCCTCGAGAAGGCCGTCCCGCGGCTCGACAAGGAGGTCAAGGGCAAGAAGACCGACAAGGCGGTCCTCGACACGGCGCTCGCGGCGCAGGCGGTGCTCGAGGAGGGGAGGACGCTCTACGCCGCCGGGGCCGCGGCGGGTGTCGACAAGGCGCTGGCCGACCAGCTCGGGCTGCTCACGACCAAGCCGTTCATCTACGTCTTCAACCTCGACGAGGACCAGCTGACCGACACCGACCTGCACGCCCGCCTGGCCGCTCTTGTCGCGCCCGCGGACGCGGTGTTCCTCAACGCCAAGCTCGAGATGGACCTCATGGACATGGAGCCGGAGGAGGCGCTGGAGATGCTCCAGGGCTTCGGCGCGGAGGAGTCCGGCCTGACCCAGCTCGCCCGCACGGGCTTCCACACCCTCGGCCTGCAGACCTACCTCACGGCCGGTCCGAAGGAGTCGCGCGCGTGGACCATCCGGCAGGGGTGGACCGCCCCCCAGGCCGCCGGCGTCATCCACACCGACTTCCAGCGCGGCTTCATCAAGGCCGAGGTGGTCTCGTTCTCCGACCTCGACGAGCTCGGCTCGATGGCGGCGGCCCGCTCGGCCGGCCGGGTCCGGATGGAAGGCAAGGACTACATCATGCAGGACGGTGACGTCGTCGAATTCCGGTTCCAGCAAACATCAGGGACGGGCGGGAAGAAGTAGCCATCCCCAAGACAGCAGTCCTCCCTCACCGCGTCAGGGACCTGACCCTCCACCGATGAGCTCCCACCGGCCGCCCTGCTCCTCGAGGGCGAAGAACCACGTGGTCTTGCCGGGCGGGATCGTTCCGTCCTCACTTCCTCAGGTGGTGAGGACGGTGCCGTAATCGACCTCGTCGGGCGTGGGCTTGGCCGGCGGGTCGTGCACGACGAAGTTCTTGACGTCGACGCCCCCACAGAGATCGCCGTTGCCCACTTCGAAGGTCGGTGCGGCAAGAGCGTGGGCAGTGCCGCAGTCCCCTGCGACCACGGCGCGGAGGTAGGCGTCAAGCACCGCTGAGGCCGATGCGCCCGCCGATGGGCGACTGACGGTCGCAGACGAGGTCGCGCCGCACCCGCAAAGCGTAAGCAGGGCAAAGCTGCCCCCCATAAGAGATGCACGGACCCCCATGCACCTCAACGTAACAGGGGGGTAGTAGCCCAGAGCCTCGGGCAAGACCGCCGTCAGCAGGCCAGGACGGCGGTGACGTCGAGTTCCGCTTCAACGTGTGAATCGACGCGTTTCCGCAGTTCAGAAGGGGCACGACCCATCGCATTCCGCACAGAGCCCGCAAGAAGTTCAGCGCAAGGGGTTGAAACTGCCGGTTCTGAGGCGCCATCTCAGGGCCTCTCGGCTGCCAGTTGATCGGCCGATGAGGTAGCCCCTTGGCGGCGGTGTGACGCGAGCGTGGCCGCCGCGGCCAGGCCCAGCTCAGCTGGTGACGTCGCGGTTGGAGAAGGACGCCCACGCCGCCAGCAGGAACACCACCGCGTACGCGGCATCCACGCCGAGCCCGGCCACCACCGTCCCCCACGCCGGCGGGTCGCGCATGAGGTCGGCGAACGCCTGCCACCGGTCGACCAGCAGCCACGGGTGGATGACCGACAGCTGCGGGATCGAGTCCACGATCCACGCTGCCGTAGAGAACACGATGACCACCACGGTCGCCGCGATCGGCTGCTCGGTCAGCGTCGAGACGAACAAGCCGACCGCAGCGAGCGCCGCGAGCCCGGCCGACACGTACAGCGTCGACAGCACCAGCCGCCACAGCCCGTCGGCCAGCGGGATCTGGGTGCCGGACAGCGTCGTCAGCGGACCGGTCCCGAACACGAGAACGCCCGCGAGGACGCCGGTGGCCGCGACAGCGAACGCGCCGACCAGGCCGGTGATGACCAGCGCGAGGTACTTGACGGCGAGCAGCCGGGTGCGCCCGACCGGCACACTGAGCAGGTACCGCAGCGTGCCGGACTGCGCCTCGCCCGCAACCGCGTCGCCGCTGACCATGGCCACCCCCATCGGCAGGAACAGCCCAATCTCGATGGTGAGCGCGGCGAACGCGGCGAACACCCCGTTGGCGGTGATCTGGTCGATGAACCCGGCACCGCCACCGTGCCCGTCACTAGGCCTGCTGGAGAGTCGGATGGCGACCGTGATGAACACCGGCAGCGACATCAGTACGAGCAGGCCCGCCTGGTTCCGCCGCCGAGACGCGGTCAGCCGCAGCTCGGAGCCGAGGAAGCGCAGGTCCTCATGCATTGACGTCGTACCCCTCGCCGGTCAGCTCGACGAACAGCTCCTCCAAGGTCGGCCGGTTCACGGTGAACCCCTCGACCGGAACTCCCGCCGCGACCAGGGCCGCGACCACCTCCGACGCCCGATGCTCCGGGCCCGGGGTTCCGCTCACCCCTGCGGCCGTGGCGGTGACTTCGGTGAGCCCCAGCCGGGTGAGCACCTCGGCGGCCGCCCCGGGTTGCTCGGTAACGACTCGGACGGTGGTCCGCCGGGCCATCCGCAGCTCCTCGACCGTCCCCTGCGCCACCAGCCGGCCGGCGCTCATGATGCCGACGTGCGTGGCGACCTGCTCGACCTCGGCCAGCAGGTGGCTGGACACGAACACAGTGACCCCACCCGCCGCCAGCTCGCCGATGAGAGAACGGATCTCGCGGGTGCCCTGAGGGTCCAGGCCGTTGGTTGGCTCGTCGAGTACGAGCACGTCACGCGGCCCGAGCAGCGCCGCGGCAATCGCCAGTCGCTGCTTCATCCCAAGCGAGTACTTGCGGAACTTCTTACCGGCGGCCGCGGTCAGGCCCACCCGGGCCAGCGCTGCGTCGATTCGCTCGTCGGTGGTGGCATGGTCGGCCGCCCGGTCGACCGCGTCGAGCCGCCGTAGATTGGCGACCCCGGTCAGGTGTGCGTGGAAGCCCGGCCCCTCGACCAGAGCACCTACCCGCGAAAGCACGTCGCCGGAGCGGGCAGGGACGGCGGCGCCGAGCACCTCGGCCTGGCCGGACGTGGCCCGGACCAGCCCGAGCAGCATCCGGATGGTCGTCGTCTTGCCGGACCCGTTCGGGCCGAGGAACCCGTATACGGAGCCGAACGGCACGGCCAGGTCGATGCCGTCGACGGCGATCTGGGCGCCGAAGCGCTTGGTCAGGCCGACGGTGCGGATGGCCGCGCCGTCATCGAGGGCGTTGGTCACGTCGCCGGCGTGGACTCGAGCGCTGTGTAGAGGACGGATGGCTCGACCGCGCCGGCCGCGAACCGCCCGTCGTCGGTGATGACGGCCGAGAGCAGCCGGGTCGAGAGCAGGTGGCCGCTGCCCCACGAGCCCGACACGACTGGCAGAAGGGCCTGGATGGCGGCCATCGGGTCCTGCGAAGCCGCGTCGCCGGAGGAGCCCGCGGACGTGTCCGGCAGCGTGCCGACAACGACGCTGGACCATCCGGTGCCGACCACGGTGGGCTTCTGGCCGCCCGCCGCCGCACCGGGGCGCTCAGCGTCCGTGCCCGAACCGGCATGCCTTTCCGGTGCGGTCACGGCGGCGCCGGGCGGGGGCGTGAAGTCGAAGACCGAACCGGGCGGTGCCCCCAGGCTCAGGCTGGTGTAGCGCACGTCAACCGCCGCAGTACCGGACCCGCGCGGCGTGATCGTGACCGCCAAGGGCAGCGAGGTCTCGGCATCCAGCGAGATGCGTACCGAGCCGACGAGCGAGTCCGAGGTGCGCGGCGTGAGCACGAGCCCGTAGGCGTCGCGTCCGGCCACCTTCTC
Organism: uncultured Actinomycetota bacterium; assembly: GCA_963730165.1. GTDB lineage: Bacteria > Actinomycetota > Actinomycetes > Actinomycetales > Dermatophilaceae > DASSQJ01. The sequence goes on along the minus strand of CAVSQS010000002.1, from coordinate 561,035 downwards.
GGAGCTGGTGGTCGCGATCTGCGTGCTCGGGTCGAGCTGCTGGATCGCCCAGGCGGCCGCGGCCTCGGGCGTTGACAGGTCGGGAAGCGGCGTACCGTCCGGCTTCGTCGGCTGCAGCGTCGGTGTGGACGTGCCGTCGGTGGCGGCCTTCGCCGGAGCCGTGGCGTGCACCACGGACTGGTCGGTGCTCGACCAGAGCCAGATGTCGGAGCCGTTGCGGATGACGTCGTACTCGTCGCTGCCGTCCATCAAGGCCAGGCGCGCGTGCTGCGGGTCGGCGTACCAGACCCGCCAGGTGTGCGTACCGGAGAGCAGCACCACCGGGCTGAACGAGCCGGGGCCCTGCGCGCCCGAGGTGATCGACGAGATGTCCGGCAAGCCGAGGTCCATCGTCTGGCTCACGCTGCCGCTGAGCGGGGTCGGCCGGGCGCCCTGCAGGTCGACCAACAGCTGCGAGGCCGTCTGCGGAGGCAGGTCGCTGGAGCCGCCGGTGCTCGCCTGGGCCACAGCCACGCCACTGACCACCAGCGCGCCGGCCAGGGCGGGCGCAGCCCAGCGGGCACGGGGGTAACGCTCGAAGAGGGCCATGCTTCGATTGTCACTCACGTATCGCGAAACGGACGTGGTGGGGATGTGAAGGTTCCCTGGGAATCGGTCAGGACCGCGGCCTGCGCGAACGAGAGGTGCGCAAGCACGTCGCGCTCCGATTGCTCGAATCGGTCGCCCCGCAAGAAGCCTTCGACCTGGCCTCCGAATCGTGGCTCCGCACCCAGGCTGCCGCCGCTTGCGACGCCCTCAAAGCCGACCCGTCCAGGGCGATCCCGGCTGAGGACATCCGCGCCGGCTTCGAGGCCAAGTGGTCCGCCCGTTCATGACGGGCCGGGTCACTTTCACTCCGGAAGCCCAGCGGCAGCTCAACGATCTCGACGACTGGATCACCGACAAGGCGTCTCCGGACGTCGCGCAGCGCTCGTCTCGGCGATCCTCGACTTCATCGACCGCATCCTCCTGTTCCCGCGTGCCGGAAGAACGCTCGACGACATCCGACCGGGCATGCGGACCGCCACCTTCAAGAAGCGGACGCTGATCGCCTACGAGATCGACGGGTCCTCGGGGGAGGTCGCTGTGAACGTCCTCGGTGTGTTCGACGGCGGACACGACTGGGAGGCGGCGCGTCGCGAGGAGTGAGCCAACCCCGGCCCGCTGACCTTCGCGCAGTGCGCAGGCGCGGATCGCATTGCGGTCCGCAAACAGGCCGCAAGAGGTTCGTCCGGGACCGGTTCTCGTCGACGCCCAACGGTCAGGCAGCCACGTTTCCGCAGTTCAGGGCATGTTTTCCAGCCGCTCCCGACGGCCATCAACGAGGGTCGAATACCCCGGTTCTTCGTTCCGCTTCAACGTCCAGTCGGCAGCGGGTACCCAGAGGAGAAGCGCGGCACGTCAGTCGCGGCCCGAGGAAGGCGCCGGGGCTGCGACGGGTAGCACGACCTCGTTGTGCCGGAGGAACCACGGCGTCCACGGTGGGTCGAAGCGTGCCCACCGGGGTGGGCCGGTCACGGTCAGGCCGGCTCGGGCCACCGCGTCGCGCAGTCGTGCCACCCGCTCCCGGTACGCGGACTCGGTCCAGCGACCGGAGTAGCGCATCGCTGCAGCGAACTCCTCGGGCACCTGGCGGAGGGAGACGGCGGTGTCCTCGGGATCGGGCAGCGTCTCGAGCGTCTCTCCCGCAGGCATGACGAACCCGACGACGTGGCGGTCGCCCTGCTCCTCCTGCACGACCGGTGCCGTCATCGCGATGGTGCGCCCGGCCGGAGCCTGGACCACCGGTGCCGTCATCGCCAGTGACCGCCGAGTCCGGTTCTGACCGCCGATGTAGCCGACGAGGCGACGGAAGGCCCGGGTGCCGGCGCTGTCCATCGAGCCGGCCACCTCGACCTCCGCGACGACGCAGGCGTCGTACCGGCGGAGCTCGAACTCCGGGAAGGCCTCGACGACGGTGAATCGCTGCTGCTCGGTCACGCCACCATTGTCCGCCCGCCGCGCGACCCCGCTCGAGGAGACGAGCGTCACGCCGCCGCCCTCGACACTGGGTCCGCCGACCCCCCGTCGCTAGGGTGGGGTCGAGCAAGGAGCCACGATGCTGATCGACCTCAGGGGCGCCCCCGACGCCGCGGACGTCGGCGGGAAGGCAGCACGGCTGGGATGGCTGATGGCTGCCGGGTTCCGGGTGCCGGACGGCGCCGCTCTGCCGTTCCGTCATGCGGCCGCGCTGGACCGGTCCGGCGACCTCGACGGCCTGCGCGAGGCGTTGGGTGACCTGCTCGTGCCGGGCCGTCGGTACGCGGTGCGCTCGTCGGCGAACGTCGAGGACCACGGCGAACGCTCGTTCGCGGGGCAGTTCGTCAGTGTCCTCGACGTCGGGGACGTGGACGGGGCCCTCGCCGCGGCACGGGCGGTCATCGGGTCGCTGCGCTCCGACCGCGCGCGGGCGTATGCCGAGCGGGTCGGTGTCGACCCGGGCTCGCTGCGGATGGCCGTCGTCTTCCAGGAGATGGCCCGGCCACGCGTCTCCGGGGTCGCGTTCAGCCGTGACCCGGTCACGGGGCTGGACGAGATCCTGGTGGAGGCGGTCGCGGGCCGTGGCGACGCCCTCGTCGGGCACGGCGCCGAGCCCGCTCGGTGGCGGGTGGGTCCCCGCGGCATCCGGACTGCGCCGGAGGCGCCACCCCTCGGCGAGGACCTCCTCGCGCAGATCGTCGACACCGTCCGGGGCGTGGCCTCACGAGCCGGACAGCCCGCCGACGTGGAGTGGGTGTGGGACGGCGAGGAGGTCCACCTCGTGCAGTGGCGCCCGATCACGGGCCTCGCCACCTCCGCCCGGACGTGGTCCTCCCGGCTGGCCCGCGACATGCTCCCGGGGCTCATCCCGCCCCTCGTGTGGTCGGTCAACGTGCCCGTCCTCAGCGCGGTCTGGGTCTCCCTCATCGAGGAGATGCTCGGCCCGACGGGTGTCGAGGCCGACGACCTCGTGCGGCCTTTCGGCTACCGCGCGTACTTCAACACCGGCGCGTTCGGAGCGGTGTTCGCCTCCCTCGGCATGCCGCCGGACTCCCTGGAGCGGATGCGCGACGGCGACGGTGCCTCCCGGCCGCGGCCACCCGCGCGGGTCATGGCGCGGTCGGCGCCACGCCTGGGCCGGGCCGCGTGGCGACTGGCCCGCTGGGACCGGCTGGCGGAGGCCGAGCGGGCCGACATCGAGGTCCGCCGTCGTGGCGAGGCGGCCGTCGACCCGAGCCGGCTCACCGACGCCGCCGTCGTCGAACGGGTCGACCGGCTCCGCGGCCTTCTCCGGGAGGTGGCCCGCCTCAACGTCGTCACCCCGTTGCTGGCCGACGCCTGGGCGGCCTCGGTACGCCGGCAGGCGGTCGCTCGCGGCGTCGACGCCGACGTGGAGCCCGGCCAGGACTCCGAGCTCCTCCGCGGGCTCGACCCCGCCCACGCCCTGGCGGTCCTGGACCCGGACGACCCGACCGCGCTCGCCGCGTTCCTCGAGCGCTTCGGCCATCTGTCCGACAGCCCGAACGACTGTTCGCGACCCACCTGGGGCGAGGACCCCGAGGCGGTCGCGCGGCTGGTCGCCACCCGCGCCTCGACCGGCCGGCTCGGCCCCGCGGTCTCCGGACGGGACCTGCTGCTCGCCGCCACGCCGGGCCGGCGTCGGCGGCTGGTCGCCTGGCAGTGGGACCGCGCCGCGGCGATCCGGGTCACGCGCGACCGGGTGGGCCACACGTACGCGCAGGTGTACGGCCTCTTCCGGCCGACCTTCCTCGCCATCGGCGACCGGCTCGTCGCCCGCGGCGTGCTGGCGGCGCGGGACGACGTCTTCCTCCTCTCCTGGGACGAGGTGCCGGCCGCGCTCGCCGGAGACCTCGCCGATGCCGCGGACCTCGTGGCGACGCGGAGGGCGGAGATGGCGGAGGCGGCCGAGCTGACGTGGCCGGAGACGATCATCGGGGATGACCCGGTCCCCATCCGTGGTCGCATCGGGGCCACGGCGTTCCACGGCGTCCCGACCTCGCGCGGCCGCCACGTCGGTCGCGCCCGGGTCGCGACCTCGTTCGCCTCCGCGCCCGACGTGGGGCCCACCGACGTGCTCGTCCTCGCGGCGTCGGACGTCACGTGGACCCCCCTGCTGCTCTGCGCCGGTGCCGTCGTCAGCGAGACGGGAGGCATGCTCGCCCACGCCTCGATCGTCGCGCGCGAGCTCGGGATCCCGTGCGTCGCGTCGGTCGCCGGGGCGACCGGGATCCCCGACGGGTCGTGGGTCGCCGTCGACGGCGGCGCCGGAGAGGTGCTCGTCCTGGAGGAGGAACCATGACCGGTCGTGCTGCTGAGCATCGGCTGCCACAGCTCGCGGCGATCGCCGTGGGGGCGGCGACGGGATACCTCGCCGGGTCGGTGTCGTTCTCCCAGGTCGTCGGGCAGCGGGCCGCACCCGGTCAGGACCTGAGCGTGACGAGCATCGAGGTCCGCGAGACCGGCACCACGGTGGAGTTCCACGGCATCACGCCGACGAGTGTGAAGGAGCACGCGGGGGGCCGGGCGATGATGGCCAGCATCGGCCTCGAGGCGGTCAAGGCGGCCGCTCCGACCCTCGTCATGAGGCTCGCGCTCCCCGGCACCGCGGCGGCACCCGCCGCGGCGGGCTCGGCGGTCGTCGGCCACGTCTTCCCGGCCTGGAACGGGTTCCGGGGTGGCTATGGCATGTCGCCGATGATCGGTGGACTCGCGGTCCTCGACCCCACGGGCCTGCTCGTCACGACGGGGGTGGTCTCCGCCGGCATCGGTGTGGCCCGGGACCGGCGGCTGATGATGCTGTGGCCGGTCACCGTGCCGGTGTGGGGGGCGATCCGGCACCGTCGCGACCTCGTCGCCTTCGGGCTCGTGGCCAACGTCGTCTACTGGGCACGGCTGGTGCCGGAGCTGCGCCGCTCGCTGCGCTCGGTGCTCACCGTGCGACGGCGGACGAACGACACCTGACCGGAGGCCGTGGCCTCACCCACCCTCGAGGTCGCGTCGGGTGAACGCGACCGCCCCGACCGCGGCCGCGAGGATGCCGATGGCGACCATGGCCGCGGCGGCCCGCCAGTCCGGGTCGACTGCGGGGGCGGGGGAGACGTGGTGGAGAACCGACAGGTCGAGCAGCAGCCCCGGTAGCTCGACCGCCGCGCCGACGGTCTCGAGGAGGAACGAGCCGGCCACGTACGCGTAGGTGACCGAGGCGGCGGCCCGGGGTGCCGCGCCGAACACGAGGACCCCGAACCCGAGCACGAGGAGGGCGGCCGGCACCGCGTTGACCCCGGCGACGACGAGGTCGCCGGTGGCGACGCCGAGGTCGCCCACGCTCCCGGCGAGGCCGGTGCCGACAACCGCCCCGGCGGCCGCCAGCGCGACGAGGCCGCACGCGACGGCGACGCGACCGGCCAACCACCGGAGCCGACCCACCGGGCGGCTCAGCACCACGTCGAGCCGTGCGCTGGCCTCCTCGTCGCGCAGGGCCGCGACCTGCCCCGCGGCGACCAGGCCGAGCGCGAGGGTGACAATGACGAAGGAGACGCCGGTGTAGGCCCGCGCCCCCGCGTCCTCGACACCGAGCCGGCCGAGCAGCTCGGTGCCGGTCGAGGAGGCCATCGCCTCCGACGCGGTCCGGGCCACGAGCCCGATGAGCGCCCCGAAGCCGACGAGCCCGAGGGCCCAGGAGACGGCCTGGCCCCGGGCCAGCCGCACGGCCAGCCCGAACGGGCCGGTGAGCAGCGCGGTCCGTGGCCTGGCCGAGGTGTCGGCGCTCCACACCCCCTCACCGGAGTCGCGCCTGGTGACCAGCCAGACGGCGACGGCCCCCAGCGTGGCGGCCAGCAGCCACATCAGCACGAGCGGCAGGACGTCGGCCCCCGTGAGGGGCCGGACCTCCTCCAGCCAGCCCAACGGCGTCGACCAGCGCAGCCGGCGCAGGTCCGGCGTGGAGTCGGCGACGACCCGGATCCCGTAGGACAGGCCGAGCACGGCAGCGGCGATGCCCGTCGCCCGGCGTCGGGTCGCGGCGAGCTGGGAGGTGACCGCGCCGACACCGATCATCACCGCCGCCGGCCCGGTGAGGGTCAGCCCGAGGAGCGCGGCCGGGCCGGGGCCGAGGTCGCGGCCGGACCCGACGACGAGGCCGACCACGGTGGTCGCGGTGCAGAGCAGCCACACCGCGACGAGCCCCGCGAGGGTCGCCGCCGCCGCCCCCCTCCGGGTGACCGGACCGGCGAGGACCACCTCCGCGCGGCCGGCGTCCTCCTCCCCGCGGAGCACCCTCGTCGTCGCGAACATGGCCCAGATCGCGCCCACGAGCGCGAGGGCGAGCACGACCCGCCACTCGGTGAAGCCGGCCATCGTCTCGAGCGCACGGGTCTGCCCGAACAGCGCGGTGAGCCCGGGGTTGGACCCGATGCTGCGGGCCAGGGTGACGCGGTCGGCCGGGTCCGGGTAGGCCGCCGCGTAGCCGAGCACGGCGGTCACCGTGACGAGGACGTTGGCCACCGCGACGCCCGTCGCCCCCTTCCACGTGCGGCGCCAGGTCAGCTGCGCCACCAGGGCCGGCGGAGAGGTGGCCCCGGTGGCCGGGACGCCGAGGGCGACCGCGCGGGTGCTCACGGCGACCCGTCGGCGCTGTCGCCGTAGTACTCGAGGAACAGCTCCTCGAGGGTGGGCTCACGGCTGATCAGCCGGGTCGCCCCCGCGGCCGCGAGCAGCCCGAGGAGCGGCGCGACGGAGCCGTGGACCCGACATCTCAGCGTTTGTCCGTCGACGACCGGGTCGGTGACCCCGGGCACCCCCGTGACCTCCGGGACGAGGCCGTCGAAGGTGGCCTCGACGTTGACCGAGGCGCGCAGCCGCATCGAGTCGAGCGAGCCCACCTCGACGAGGCGGCCGGCCCGCAGGATGCCGACCCGCTCGCACAGCGCGTCGACCTCGGCCAGCACGTGGGAGGAGAGGAACACCGTCTGGCCGCGCGCCTGTGCCTCCCGGATGCAGTCGCGGAACACCTGCTCCATCAGCGGGTCGAGGCCGGCGGTCGGCTCGTCGAGCACGAGCAGCTCCGCGCGGGTCATCAGCGCTGCGACGAGGGCCAGCTTCTGGCGGTTGCCCTTGGAGTAGGCGCGCACCCGCTTGTCCGGGTCGAACTCGAACCGTTCGACGAGGGATGCGGCGTACGCCCTGTCGACGCCTCCCGCCATCCGTCCGAGCAGGTGCAGCGTCTCGGCACCGGTCAGGCCCGGCCACAGCGAGGCCTCGCCCGGGACGTAGGCGAGCCGGCGGTGGATGGCGACGGCGTCGCGCTCCGGGTGGCCGCCGAGGACCTCCGCGCGGCCCGCGGTGGGGCGTGCCAGGCCGAGCAGCAGCCGGATCGTCGTCGTCTTGCCCGAGCCGTTCGGCCCGAGGTAGCCGAACACCTCTCCGGCCTCGACCTCGAGGTCGAGGCCGACCAGCGCACGGGTGCGCCCGTAGGTCTTCGTCAGACCCGTCGTCCGGATGACGGCCACGTCACTCTTGTACCACCGGGCGCGGGGTCCGGAATCGCCACGGAGACGCACGCCGCACCCGGGCCGCAGGAACACCCGACCGACCGTCGAGGTTGACCGGTCATGGCACTGCACCCGGAGCTGACGAAGCTCATCGCCTCGGGCCCCCTCGCGCACCTCAGCACGACGAACGCCGACGGCAGCCCTCAGGTCAGCGTCATCTGGATCGGGATGGACGGCAGCCGGCTGGTCAGCGCCCACCTCGGTCACCACGTCAAGCTGCGCAACATCGAGCGGGACCCGCGGGTCGTCATCTCCTTCCTCGGGCCCCGTGACCGCACGGCGACGCTCAACCCCTACGTCGTGCTCCATGCCCACGCACGCGTGGAGCCGAGTGACGCCGCCTGGGATCTCCTCGACCGTCTGGCGAAGGTCTACCAGGATCCCGGGACCACCTTCCCGGCGCCGCGCGCTCCCGGCTGGATCGTGAGCTACGACGTCCGGCGGGTCGGTGGCGTCGGGCCCTGGGCGCAGGGCTGACGCGCTCGCCCGTCGACGCGGGAGGGCGTCGCGCCGAACGGCGCAGTGGCAGGGCCGGTTCGACGAGCGCGACGACCGTGCGTCGCTCCGGCGCCGAATGCCATCGGCCCATGTGCCGATGGGGTGTCGTCCGAACGGACAGAACCACGGCGGTTCGCCGGAAACCACCGACCGCGCGTCCGGGGGCTGCTTGAGTACTGGCAGAGGTCGGGTGACGGCGACGCGGAGGTCGACACCCGGGCAGATCGACCATCGATGCAGGGGGTCGACCAGAGGAGACATGTAGGCGATGTCAAGCATCGAGGCGCTTTCCCCCTCCAGCATCGACGCCGTGGCCCCCCCGGGCAGCGAGGCGTCCCCCCCCGGGGATGCGGCGGCACCCGCCTCCGGCAAGCGCAGCGCGGCGCTCTTCCTCGCCACCGTGCTCACGCTGGGTGCGGGCGGCGCGTGGGGCTACACGCAGTGGTGGGTCCCGCGGCAGGAGGCCGAGCAGGCCGCCCAGGTGTTCTACGGCCGCTGCATCGACGAGGTGAAGGCGTACAAGGGCAAGCACAGCTACGAGACCCGGCTCAGCCAGTGCCAGCAGGTCTCCACCGTCTCCTGGGGCGGCTAGGCGCCGTTCACCGGCCCCGCTGACCTGAGCCACGTCATCGGTGGTCCTGGTCCCGCGTCAGGGACCCGCCCGCCGATCCGCGTCTGCTGGCTCACAGGGGGATGGCCGCGCGGGCGCCCCGGCGCTACAGTGCCCGCAGGTTGACGACGCGTCGGAGGCAGCCATGCGAGCTCGTACCCAGGCCCGGACACGCCCACCACTGCGAGCAGTGGTGGCCGCCCTCGCGGTAAGCCTCCTCGCGGTCCTGCCCGTCGCCCCCGCCCAGGCGAAGTCGAGTCGGGGCGCCGACCTCACGGTGATGACCCAGAACCTCTACCTGGGCTCCAGCCTGACCCCGGCCCTCGCGGCCACCACACCGCAGGAGTTCGTCGAGGCCGTCGCGAGGATCTTCGCGACGGTCCAGTACACGAACTTCCCGGCGAGAGCACAGGCCATCGCCGCCGAGGTCGACGCGCACCGGCCGGACCTCGTCGGGCTCCAGGAGGTCTCCACCTGGACGACCTCCGGCCCGTCCGCACCGCCCGGGTACGACTTCCTCGCCATCCTCCAGGCCGCGCTGGCGGCCCGGGGCCTCAGCTACTCGGTCGCCTCGGTGTCCCACAACGCATCCATCGGGCCGGCACCGCTCGCCTTCCCCTCGTGCGTCCAGCCCGGGCCGACCATCACGTGCACGGTTCAGATGGACGACCGTGACGTCATCCTCGTCAACGACGAGTCCCCGGGGCTGGAGTGGGGCAACCCGCGCAGCGGCCGCTACGCCACCCAGCAGACCTTCGTCTCGCCCGTGGGGACGCTGTCCTTCGACCGGGGGTGGGCCAGCATCGACGCCACCCTGGACGGTCAGCCGTTCCGCTTCGTCGACACCCACCTCGAGACCGAGGACTTCCCGCAGGTCCAGCAGGCGCAGGCCGCCGAGTTCCTTGCCGGGCCGGCCCGGGGCGGGACGATCATCGCGGTCGGTGACTTCAACTCTGCCGCGGACGGGTCGACGACGACGTCCTACGCCCAGCTCACCGCACCCGGCAGGTTCCGAGATGCCTGGGACGAGAGCCTGCTCGGTCCGGGCTTCAGCTGCTGCCAGGACTCGAACACGCCCCCGCTGGCCCCGGGAGCGCTGAACAACCCGGTGTCGACCCTGCACAGCCGGATCGACCTGGTGCTCGGTCGTGGTGCGGCCCGCCCGATCGGGGACGCGACCGTGCTCGTCGGCGACACCCCGTTCCAGGCCCAGCCACCGTTCTGGCCCTCGGACCACGCCGGGGTCGTCGCGCACTTCCGCCTCTAGCGGGGCTCGTCGACCGACGTGCCTCTCGCGGCACCGCCCGCGGGTGGTGCTCGCCTCACCGCCGCCCGGGCGCTCCCGGCTCCCGGTAGACAGGAGGCATGGGTCTCGCCGTCGCGGCGCTGGCCATGGTCGCCGGCTTCACCGTCGCCGTCCTCGCCTCGAGGGCGGCCGTCAGCGGCGCCGGCCACCTCGTGGCCCGGACCCGGCTGCCGCCGTTCGTCGTCGGCATCACGCTCGTCGCTCTGGGTACCGACCTGCCCGAGATCACCAACTCGATCGTCGCGTCGCTCGAGGGCCTCGGTGACGTCAACGTCGGCGACAGCATCGGCTCGGTCGTCACCCAGATCACCCTCGTCCTCGGCCTGATGCCGCTGCTCGGTGGCGTGCTGCTCCTGCCGCGGCGGCGGACCGCCGTCGTCGGGGTGGGGATCGCGGCCGCGCTCGCCCTCGGTTCCGTCCTCATGCGTGACGGCGACCTCGCCCGCGTCGACGGCGCCGCGCTCGTCGGTTCGTGGGTTCTCCTCTCGTTCGTCGTGTGGCGGCTCGGGGACTCGGGGGAGGCCGAGCGCCCGCCGCGCGCGGACGGCGGGATCACCCGGCCCGTCGTCCAGCTCGCCGTCGGGCTGGCCGTCATCACCGGAGGAGTCATGGCCGCGATCTGGGGGGTGGTGAACCTGGCGGAGGCGGCAGGGGTGCCGGTCTTCCTCGTCAGCTTCTTCGGTGCCTCGCTCGGCACCTCGTTGCCGGAGGTGATCTTCAGCGTCACGGCACTGCGCCGGGGCCAGTCGGAGATGGCCGTCGGGGATGCTCTCGGTGCGTCGATGGTCGACGCGACGTTGTCCATCGGGATCGGCCCCCTCGTCGCGCCGACGCTTGTGTCGACCGACCTCGTCGAGAGCGCCGTCACCGTCGCCCTCGTCGTCGTCCTCCTCGTCACCGCGATCCTCGCGGTCCGGCGTCGCCACACCATCGTGACCGGCCTACTCCTCGTCCTGCTGTATCTCGGGGTCTACGTCGTCGTGCTCGCCTGACGAGCCCACGACGACCGCTGTACCACGGGCCGGTCGGCCCCGGCCGGATCGGCGCGGGTTCGGACGAAGGGAGTGCCGCGGCCCCGGTCCCGGTCCGGGCTGTGACCCACGAGACGGCGCGGCGGGCCCCGTCGGAGGAGACTGGGGCCATGGCCGAGGACGTGACGAGGCCGGGCACGGTGACCACCGAACCCGTGAGCGACAGCGAGACACGAGTCGTCATTGCCGCAGTCGACGGGTCCCCGTCCGACGAGGCCGTCATCGCCTGGGGCGCGGACGAGGCCCTGCGTACGGGCCAGCCCCTCCTCGTGGCGCACGTCGTGGAGCCGGGCTACCAGCTGACGCCCTACGACGCCGTGTTCGGCGAGATCCCGGAGCTGTCCGAGCAGCTGCACGCCGGCGGTCGTGCCGTCGTCGCCGCGGCGGCCGAGCGGGCCCTCCGAGGTCGCCCGGGACTGCGGGTCGAGCAGAGGGTGGAGTGGGGGTCTCCGGCCGCCGTGCTCGTCGAGCTGTCCGAGGGTGCCGCCTGGGTCGTCGTCGGGGCCACCCGACGACACGGCGTCGAGCGGTTCCTCCTCGGGTCGGTGGTGCGCGCGGTCGTCGCGCACGCGCGGTGCCCGGTGGCCGTCGTGCCGGCCGGGCGGCCGGTCACGCCGCCCCGCAGCATCGTCGTCGGGGTCGACGGGAGCCCGGAGAGTGCGCTCGCGGCCGCGACCGCGCTGGACATCGCGGAGCGCACCGGCGGCACCGTGACCTGTGTCGTCGGCTGGACCGTCGAGGTGGTCGACGGCGTCGTCGTCACCGAGCCGGGCACGCCCGCCTGGGACACCGTCGAGGAGCGCTACCAGGCCCTCGTCCACGAGGTCGTCGACCCGCTCGTGCGGCTTCACCCGGACGTCGTGGTCGACGTCCTCGTCCGCGCGGAGGGTGCGGCCCGGTCGGTGCTCGACACCGCCACCGAGCGCGACGCGGACCTCGTCGTCGTCGGCCGGCGCGGCCGTGGCGGCTTCGCCGGGCTGCTCCTGGGGTCGGTGAGCCGGCGCGTGGTCGAGCACGCCGGGACGGTGGTCGCCGTCGCGCACTGAACGTCGTCGCCCGACCGGGTGACGGATGACGAGGGGTACCGCCGCGCGGTGCTCGGGAGGAGGCCACGACCATGAGCGAGATCCCGACGAGCCGACAGGGCGCAGAGGTCATCGCCGCCCTCGACGCGTCTGCTCACGACGACGCGGTCGTCGGCTGGGCCGCCTTGGAGGCCGAGCGGCTCGGGGCGGCGCTCCGCCTCGTCTCGGTCGTCGACGCCGGGCTGCAGCTGACGCCCTACGAGGCCCTGGCCGCCGGGTCGCCCAACCTGGCGGAACAGGTCGACCAGGACACGCGCAAGCACCTCGACGAGGTCGCCGGGATGGTGCGCGAGGCCAATCCGGGCCTGTCCGTCGTCACCGACGTGCCCTGGGGCTCTCCGGCAACCGGTCTCGTTCGGGCCACCGAGGGAGCCCGCCTGCTCGTCATGGGATCGCCCGGCCACGGTGGCCTCGCATCGGTCGTCGTCCCGGTGATGGCTCACGCCGACTGCCCGGTCGTCGTCGTCCCGGAGGGGACCACCGCGGCCCGGCCCCGGCACGTCGTCGTCGGGGTCGACAGCAGCGACCACAGCCTGCGAACCCTCGAGGCCGCCCTCGACGTGGTCGACCCCGACGGGGGGTCGGTCACCTGTGTCGTGGCGTGGCGCACCGAGATCGAGGCCGGAATGCTCATCACCTGGCCCGTTGCGGATCCCGTTCCGGAGATCGACGAGCGGTACGACGACCTGCTGAGCCGCACCATCGAGCGCGTGGCCCCCGGGCACCCTGACGTCACGGTGAGGAAGGAGGTCCGGCACGGACACTCGGCCCCGGTCATCCTCGACGTCGCCCACGAGGTGGGAGCCGACCTCGTCGCCGTCGGCAGCCGCGGGCACGGTGGCTTCACGGGACTGCTGCTCGGCAGCGTCAGCCGGCGGGTCGTCGCGAAGGCGGACCTGCCGGTCATGGTCGTCCACTGACGAGGGGCCGAAGACCGGGTCGGCCAACCGGCGCGCGCATCGCGCAGCGGCTGGCCCGGCGGCTCCGCTCAGGACTCCCCGAACGGCCAGCCGCGGGCCATGCCCGGCGGGCGACCGGGCTCGATGTAGTACTCCGAGCCGAAGACGGAGGCGAAGACCTCGGGGGGCATCGCGAGCATCATCCCGACGTCGCTGGTCTGGCTCGCGTGGCAGGCCAGGGCCGCGCGCTTGCGGTCGACGAGGTCGCGGACGTCGACCTCCCAGGTGATCTCGGCCTCGGGGGTGCCCATCGGGTTGCCGTCGTCCATCGGGGCGTCCGGGTCGAAGACCTCCTCGCCCGCGGCCCGGGCCGCCTCGGCGAGCATGCGCATCCGGTCGCGGTTGAGCGTCACCTCGAGGACCCGGGGCCGCCGGGCGGCGAGCTCGGCGCCGCGGTGCAGTACCCGGTGCACCTGGACGTGGTCGGGATGGCCGTAGCCGCCGTGCCAGTCGTAGCCGACGGCGACGTCGGCCTCCTCCTCGTCGAGGACCGCGGCGAACAGCGCGGCCGCCTCCTCGACGTCAGCGGTGGCGAACGCGCCCTCGTGCGCGTTCTGCTCCCAGCCGGCCATCCCCGAGTCGGCGTAGCCGAGGCGCACCAGGCGGTGGATTCCGATGACGCGCGCAGCGGCGTCTCCCTCGCGGCGGCGCCGGTCGACGACCGTCTCGCCGGGGGCGAGGTCGTCGGGGGCGGTCCCGTGGTCCCCGTTGGTGGCGACGACGAGCACGACGCGATGCCCCTCGTCGACGGCGCGGGCCATCGACCCGGAGGTCTGCGAGGCCTCGTCGTCGGGGTGGGCGTGGAGGAAGACGATCGTCGGCACGGCACCCATCCTCCCCGGTCCCACCGACACCGCCGAACCGCGGGGGTGGCGGACCGCGCGACGTGGCCGGGCGTGGGGCTGGCCGTCCGGCCCGGGGGTGTTGGCAGGATGGGCGCATGCCGAACCTCCCGCTGCCGCCCCGGCTCGCCGAGCTCGCCGCCGCGCACGGCGTCGCGACCGACTACTGGGACTGGCTCGGCCAGCACCTGACGATGTCGGCGGGCTCGATCCGTGCGGTGCTGGCCGCCCTCGGTGTCCCGGCCGAGACCGACGCCGAGGTGGAGGCATCCCTCGCCGAGCACGTCGACGGGCCGTGGCGCCGGACGCTGCCCCCGTCGACCGTCGTCCGGGCCGGGGAGACCGCGCACGTCCTCACGCACGTGCCGGCGGGCACCGGCATCCGGGTCCGGGCCGAGCTCGAGGACGGCACCGCGCGCGACCTCGTCCAGGTCGACCGCTGGGTCCCCGACCGCGTCGTCGACGGGATCACCCTCGGCGAGGCCACCTTCGAGCTGCCCGGGGACCTCCCCCTCGGGTGGCACCGGCTCGTCGCCGACGTCGAGGTCACCGGCCCGCGCCCCGAGACGGTGTCGGGCACCCTCGTCGTCACCCCGCAGCGCCTCGAGCTGCCCGACGGGATGCGTGCGGGCCGGGTCGTCGGGCTCATGGCGCAGCTGTACCAGGTCCGCTCGGGCGGCTCCTGGGGCACGGGCGACCTGCGCGACCTCGCCGACCTCGCGTCATGGGCCGCCGCGGCCCACGAGGCCGACTTCGTCCTCGTCAACCCGCTGCACGCCGCCGAGCCGGTCGCGCCGATGGAGCCCTCTCCGTACCTGCCGACGACCCGCCGGTTCGTCAACCCGCTCTACCTCCGGGTCGAGGACGTCCCCGAGGTCGCCACCCTCGAGAACTCCGCCCACCGACGCCTGCTCCAGCTCGCCGCGCAGGCGCGGGCGCTCAACGCCGAGGACCGCATCGACCGGGACGCCGCGTGGGCGCTGAAGAAGGAGGCCCTGCGGCTCGTCTTCGACGCCGGCCTCACCCCGGGCCGGAGGGAGGCCTTCGAGGACTTCTGCGCGCGCGAGGGAGAGGGGCTGCTCCGGTTCGCGACGTGGTGCACGCTCGCGGAGCTGCACGGCCCGTCGTTCACGACGTGGCCCCCCGAGTACCGGGACCCCGCCTCGCCCGAGGTGGCGACCGTCCAGCGCGAGCGCGCCCACGACGTCGACTTCCACCGGTGGCTGCAGTGGGTGCTCGAGCAGCAGCTGGAGTCGGTGCAGCGGGAGGTGCGGACGGCGGGGATGTCACTCGGGGTCGTGCACGACCTGGCCGTCGGCGTGCACCCGGTCGGCGCCGACGCCTGGGGCCTCGGCGACGCCCTGGCCCGCGGGGTCACCGTGGGCGCACCGCCGGACCAGTTCAACCAGCTGGGGCAGAACTGGAGCCAGCCGCCGTGGCGGCCCGACCGGCTCGCCGAGCTCGGCTACGCGCCCTTCCGCGACATGGTGCGCGCCATCCTCCGTGACTCCGGAGGCCTGCGCGTCGACCACATCATCGGGCTCTTCCGCCTCTGGTGGATCCCCGTCGGGGGCACACCGGCCGACGGCACCTACGTGTACTACGACCACGAGGCGCTGCTCGGCATCCTCGTCCTCGAGGCGCAGCGCGCGGGTGCGGTCGTCGTCGGCGAGGACCTCGGCGTCGTCGCGCCCAACGTGCGCGACTACATGGTCGAGCGCGGGCTCGTCGGCACGAGCATCCTCTGGTTCGAGTGGGAGGAGGACCGGCCCAAGCCCCCGGAGCACTACCGCGAACTGTGTCTCGCCTCCGTGACGACCCACGACCTGCCCCCCTCCGCGGGGTACCTCACCCTCGAGCACGTGGCCGTGCGCGAGCAGCTCGGGCTGCTCACCCGTCCGGTCGAGGAGGAGCGGGCCGTCGAGCAGGCAGCGATCAACCGGGTGCGCGACGTCCTCGTCCAGCGCGGCCTGCTCGAGCCCGCCGCGGGTCTGGACGCCACACTCGTCGCGCTGCACCGCTGGCTCGCGCTCTCGCCGAGCCGGATGCTGGCCGTCGCGCTGCCCGACCTCGTCGGTGACCGCCGGGCCATCAACCAGCCCGGGACGAACGACGAGTACCCCAACTGGCGCCTCCCGCTCGCCGGCCCGGAGGGGCACCCGCTCGACCTCGACGACATCCGGGAGGCCGACCTCGCCGAGGTGCTCTTCGACGCCCTCCGGGGCCGCTGACCGGGCATCTGAGCGACGCCTGCGTCGCCCGCTCCCGCCCCCGCCGCTCCCGGCCCCCGCCACTTGGCCCCCGCCACCTCCCAGGCCTCGAGTTCTCCGGCTACGCCGCAGTAGGCGTTGCGATCGCGACGCGTACTGCGGCGTAGCGCGGGGACCGGAGCGACCCGTGGCAGGGGCTGCGTCGTCCACAGGCCGGCGGGTCGCGCTCGCCCGTTCACAGGGTCCGGGACGCCGGACGCACCGCGCGCCCGACGCGGGCACGCTCCCCAACATGAGCGAGCTCCCACCGTCCCTGCGTGCGACCCGCACCCACCAGCTCGGCGTCCTGACCCGAAGCCAGCTCCTCGACGGAGGGCTCACCCCCGGCAGCCGTCCGGTGGAACGCCGGTCGCCGGTGGCGGGTCGTGCTGCCGTCCGTCTACCTCGTGGGGCACGACGTGCCGAGCGCGGAGCAGGTCCTCGTCGCCGGGCTGATGTGGGCCGGGCCCCGGTCCGTCCTCGCCGGCGCGACCGCGGCGCGGTGGTACGGCGTCACCGCAGCCCCGACGTGCGCACCGCCATCCTCATCGAGGTGGTCCAGCGCCGGCTCGCCACGCTCGAGGACGTCGCCGAGTGGGTGCACCGTCTCCGCACCCGCGACAGCGCCTGCCTGCAGGACGCGCTCGCCGCGGCCGCCTCGGGGGCCTGGTCGGTCCCCGAGGTCCGTCTGCTCGAGCTCATGACAACCTCGACCGTGCTGCCGCGGGCGTGGGCCGACCCCGAGCTCGTGACCGAGTCCGGGCACCGGTTGACGACGCCGGATGCCTGGCTCGACGACGTCGGTCGGCATGGCGGTGATGGTCCACTCGCACCGCCACCACCGCCAAGGGGCACGTTCGAGGCCACCTACCGTGCTGCGCGCGGCCGGCCGCGGCCGGCCGTACGGGCCACGCCCCGCCACGAGGTGCACTCCGGGCGACCGGATCACGAGCAGCCCGTCGGCCGCGACGCCACCTGCGACGCAGGAGCTGTCGTGATCACCGCACCTACTGCGCCGTAGCGAGAGGGGGGATGGGATCGTCAGAGCCCGAGCGCCTCCCGCAGGGCGGAGCCGATGCCACCCGGCTCCCGCTCGCTCAGGGCGTAGCGTGCCCGGACGACCGGGGCGTCGACGTCGATGACGCGGCGCAGGTCAACCGGGGTGCCGGCGACGACCGCGTCGACGGCGTCCGCGGCCAGCATCGCCCGGATCGTCGCCTCGAGGTCGCGCGTCTGGGCCTCGCCGTACCCCATCGCCGGGAGGATGCCGCGCGCGTTCGGGTACCGCTCGTAGACGCCGGCGATGGAGCCGACGGCGAACGGGGCGGGGTCGACGACGTCCGCGGCGCCGGCCTGGCGGGCGCCGACGACCCCGGCGCCGAAGGACATCGAGCCGTGGGTCAGGGTCGGGCCGTCCTCGACGACCACGACGCGACGCCCCGCGACCGCATCGGGGTCCTCGACCGTCACCGGGCTGTCGCACCGGATCACCCGCGCCCCGGGGTTGACCGCGCGCGCCGAGGCCTCGACCGCCTCGATGTCCTCGTTCCGGGCCGAGTCGCACTTGGCGACGAGGACGAGGTCGGCCATCCGCAGGTTCGCCTCCCCGGGGTGGTAGCCCAGCTCGTCGCCCGGGCGGAGCGGGTCGAGCAGGACCAGGTGCAGCTCGGGCGCGTAGAACGGGATGTCGTTGTTGCCGCCGTCCCAGAGGACGACGTCGGCCTCCGCCTCGGCCTCGTGGAGGATGCGGGCGTAGTCGACCCCGGCGTAGACGACGACGCCGGCCTCGATGTGCGGCTCGTACTCCTCGCGCTCCTCGATGGTGCAGTGGTGCCGGTCGAGGTCCTCGAGCGTCGCGAAGCGCTGGACCGCCTGCGCCGCGAGGTCGCCGTACGGCATCGGGTGTCGCACCGCGACGACGCGCTGGCCGAGGTCCTGGAGCAGTCGGGCGACGTAGCGGGTCGTCTGGCTCTTGCCGACGCCGGTCCGCACCGCCGTCACCGCGACGACCGGTCGGGTGGAGACGAGGGTCGACCCCCGGGCCCCCGGCACGAGGAAGTCGGCCCCCGCGGCGACCGCGCGCGAGGCGAGGTGCATCACCGCGGCGTGCGACAGGTCGGAGTACGCGAGCACGACGGTCTCGACCCGGTCCTCGGCGACGAGCCGCTCGAGCTCGGCCTCGTCGACGATGGGGATGCCCTCGGGGTAGAGGGGGCCGGCGAGCTCGGGAGGGTAGGTCCGCCCCTCGATGTCGGGGATCTGCGTCGCGGTGAACGCGACGACCTCGACGTGCGGGTCGTCGCGGTACACGACGTTGAAGTGGTGGAAGTCGCGGCCCGCTGCGCCGAGGATGACGACGCGCTGACGTGGTGCCGCGGAGGCCGGTGCGCTCATGGCGTTCTCCGTCGCGGCTGAGGTCGACCGCCGGGTGCGGGACCCGCCACCTGAAGGCTACGCCGGCGCGACCGCGTCGCCCCGCGGACGTGATCCAGGCGATGCCGGCGCGCTGACCAGCGCAGCGAAGCGCTCGGCGAGCGGTCGCCACGCCGTGCGGAGCGCCTCCTCCGCGGCCGTCACGGCGTCGAGCGCCGACTGCTCCTCCCGGTTGAGGCCGTCGGGGGCCTCGGCGCGCAACCAGGCCTCGAACACCGCGGGCGGGGTCTCGGGGTGGAACTGGACACCCCAGGCTTGCTCGCCGAGGCGCAGCGCCTGCGGCATCCCGTCGGGGAGGCGGGCGAGGACCGCGGCGCCCGGGGGTGTCGTCGACACGACGTCGTCGTTGTAGTGCACGGCCGGCAGCCCGCCGAGCCCGCCGAGCAGGGGGTCGTTCTCGCCCGCGTCCGTCAGCCGTACCGGGACGATGCCCAGGGTGCGCCCCGTGGGGTTCCGCTCGGCGCGCCCCCCGAGGGCGACGGCGGCGAGCTGGTGGCCGAGGCACACCCCGAGGACCGGGACCGCGCGGCCGACGGCATCCCGGACGAGTGCCTTGGTCGGGACGAGCCAGGGGTGCTCGGCGTCGTCGTTCGCCCCCATGGCGCCGCCCAGCACGACGAGCCCGTCGTGTTCGAGCCGGTCGGGCACGGGCTCGCCGAGGTCGCCCCGCACCACGTCGAGGACGAGGCCGTCCTCCTCCCACCACTCGCCGAGCCAGGCGGCGGGGGCGTCCGGCTCGTGCTGGATGACGAGGAGTCGCCGCATCACCCCACCTGGGTGCCGACGAGGGAGCCGATGGCATAGGTGACGGCCATCGCGATCAGGCCACCGGTGACGACCCGGAGCGTCGCCTTGCGCGCGGAGGCGTCGCCCAGCCGGGCGCTGATCCACCCGGTGACGGCCAGCGCCAGGACCACCGCGACGACCGTGACCGGTACCCGGGCGGAGGCGCCGGGCAGCACGATGGCGAGCAGGGGCAGCAGCGCACCGACGGTGAACGCGAGCATCGAGGCCCACGCCGCGTGCCACGGGTTGGTGAGGTTGTCGGGGTCGATGCCGAGCTCCGCCTCGGCGTGGGCCCCCAGCGCGTCGTGCTCGGTCAGCTCGACCGCGACACGGTGGGCGAGGTCCGGGGAGAGGCCCTTGGCCCGGTAGAGCTGGGTGAGCTCGGCGAGCTCCTCCTCGGGCATCTCCTCCAGCTCGCGGACCTCCTTGGCGATGAGGGCCCGTTCGCTGTCGCGTTGGGTGCTGACGGAGACGTACTCGCCGACGGCCATGCTCATCGCCCCGGCGGCGAGCCCGGCCAGGCCCGCGGTGAGGATCGCGCCCCGGTTCGTCGTCGCGGCGGCGACGCCGATGACGAGGCCGGCGGTGGAGACGATGCCGTCGTTGGCGCCGAGGACGCCGGCGCGGAGCCAGTTCAGTCGGCTGCCGAAGTTCCGGTCGTGGGGCTCGTGCGGGTGGGCCTCGGCCGCGGGCGCGTCGGGGGGCGGGCCGGGCCGGTCGGGTGCGTTCTCGCTCACCCGAGCTCGACCCCCTCGGCGCGCGCCGCCTCGTTGATGCGGTGGGCCAGCTCGACGTCGAGCTGGGTGAGCCCGCCCGCGTCGTGCGTCGTCAGCAGCCAGCGGGTCGTCCGCCACCGGATGTCGATGTCCGGGTGGTGGTTCATCCGCTCGGCCTCCTCGGCCACGGCGTCGACGATGCGGATCGCTGACGGGAAGTCGGGGGCCTCGACGGTCGCGACGAGCGCGTCACCGTCGCGGGACCATCCGGGAAGGTCGGCGAGCTGGCGGGTGACCTCGTCATCGGTGAGGAGTCGACTCATGCGGACCATCCAACCACTGTCTTGCACCGTCCCCGACCCGGCCGGCCACCCCGGCTCCCGTCGCGCGCGTGCGCCGGACCGGCCACGTCGTCGGCCGGGTGCGAGCACAGGGCGGCCCGGCGGCGCATGAGCCGCGAGGGGTCGGCTCAGAAGCCCGGGCCGCCGCCGCCCTGGTGCTCGGTGTGCCGCGCCATCGCCTCGGCCTCGGCCACCGACTGCGACCCGAAGAAGTCGGAGTCGTCCTCGCCGAAGTCCTCCTGGGCGGTGGCGGTCGGCGCGACGTGGTGGGGCCGGATCTGCCCGTTCGCGATCTCCTCGGCCCAGTGGCAGGCCACCCGGTGGGTGTCCGGGACCCCCGGCACGTCGACGACCCGCAGCCGGGGCCGCTCGTCGTCGCAGCGGGTCTCCTGGCGCCAGGGGCAGCGGGTGTGGAAGCGGCACCCCGGCGGCGGGTGCGAGGGGGAGGGGAGGTCACCGACGAGGAGGATCTGCTCGCGAGAGTCCTCGACCGTGGGGTCGGGCACCGGCACGGCCGAGAGCAGGGCCCGCGTGTAGGGGTGCAGCGGATTGTCGTAGAGGTCGTCGGCGCCGGCCTCCTCGACGAGCCCGCCGAGGTACATGACGCCGATCCGGTCGCTGATGTGGCGGACGACGGCGAGGTCGTGTGCGACGACGAGGTAGGTGAGCCCGTACTCCTCCTGGAGCTTCTCGAGGAGGTTGATGACCTGGGCCTGCACGGACACGTCGAGGGCGCTCACCGGCTCGTCGGCGACGATGAGCTTCGGCTCGACCGACAGCGCCCGCGCGATGCCGATGCGCTGCCGCTGCCCGCCGGAGAACTCGTGCGGGTACTTCTTCAGCGCCGCGGCGGGCAGCCCGACGTCGGCGAGCAGCTGGCGCAGACGGGCCGCGGTCTTCTTCTCGTCCGAGGCCAGGCCGTGCGCTCGCATCCCCTCGACGAGGAGCGACTCGACCGACTGGCGCGGGTCGAGACTGCTCATCGGGTCCTGGAAGACCATCTGGAAGTCCTTGCGGCGGGCGCGCAGGGCCGCCCCGCTCAGCGAGGCCACGTCGACGCCGTCGATGGTGACGCTCCCGTCGGTGGGGGGTTCCAGGCCGAGGATGGCCTTGCCGAGCGTCGACTTGCCACAGCCCGACTCGCCGACCAGGCCGTAGGTCTCACCGCGACGGACCTGGAGGTCGACCCCGTCGACGGCGTAGACGTGGCCGACGACCTTGTCGAAGATGACGCCCCGCTTGATCGGGAAGTGGACCTTGACCCCCCGGGCGTCGACGAGGACGTCGGCATCGGGGCCGGCGGCGGTGCGCTCGGTCGTGGTGTCGGTCATCGGGGGCTCCCCACCGGGTTGTGGCACCGCAGCGCGCGGGTGCCGGACTCCTCGAAGGCCGGCGTCTTCGCGGTGCACACGTCGACCGGCTGCGAGCACCGCGGCGCGAACGCGCAGGCGTTGCCCCACGGCAGGTTGTCGGCGACCGACCCCGGGATGGGGTTCAGCTCCTCCCCGCGCGGGGCGTCGAGGCGGGGGATGGAGCCGAGCAGGCCGGCGGTGTACGGATGCCGTGGCTGCGCGAACAGGTCGTGCCGCAGGCCCCGCTCGACGACCCGCCCCGCGTACAGGACGTTGACCTCGTCGCAGAGGCCGGCGACGACCCCGAGGTCGTGCGTGATCATGACGAGCGCGGTGCCGGTGCCCTCGACGAGCTCCTTGAGCAGCGCGAGGATCTGGGCCTGGATCGTCACGTCGAGCGCGGTGGTCGGCTCGTCGGCGATGAGCAGCCGCGGTTCGCAGGCGAGCGCCATGGCGATGAGCGCGCGCTGGCGCATCCCGCCGCTCATCTGGTGGGGGTAGTCCTTGAGGCGCCGGTCGGGGTCGGGGATGCCGACCCGGTCGAGGAGGTCCCGCGCCACCGGCGTCGCGGCCTTGCGCGACATCTTCTTGTGCCGTTCGAGCACCTCGGTGACCTGTCGGCCCACGGGGACGACCGGGTTGAGCGAGGAGAGCGGGTCCTGGAAGATCATCGCGATGTCGCGGCCGCGCCGGTCCCGCATCTGGTCGGCGGGGAGGCCGAGGAGGTCGGTGCCCTCGAAGAGCGCCTGGCCCTCGACGGTGTTGCCACGCTTGGGGAGCAGGCCCATGATCGCCAGCGAGGTGACCGACTTCCCGCACCCCGACTCGCCGACCAGGCCGACGGTCTGGCCGGGCCGGACCTCGAAGCTCACGCCGTCGACGGCGGTGAAGGGCTCCTCGCCCGCTCGCGTGAAGGTGACCCGCAGGTCGCGGACCGACAGGAGCGCCTCGTCGCCGGGGCCGGTGCGGTGCGGTGCGGAGGCCGTCGCGGTCATCGGCCGGTCACCTCCTGGTCTTCGGGTCGAGGGCCTCGCGCAGCGACTCGCCCATCAGGGTGAAGCCGAGTGCCACCGTGATGATGCACAGCGCCGGGTAGATCGCGAGGGAGGGGTGGTCGTAGATGTACTGCTGGGCCCGGCCGAGCATCTGGCCCCACTCCGGGATCTCGTCGCTCGGGTTGCCGAGGCCGAGGAAGGCCAGGGCGGCCGCGTCGATGATCGACGTCGCGAGGACCAGCGTGGCCTGGACGATGACCGGCCCCAGCGAGTTGGGGAGCATGTGTCGGAAGACGACGGCGTTGGAGGTCACGCCGAGAGAGCGCGCCGCGAGCACGTGGTCGCTCGAGCGCTGGGCGAGCATCGACCCCCGCAGCAGGCGGGCGAAGATGGGGATCTGCACGACGGCGATGGCGATGATCACCGTCCACTGGCTCGGCTTGCTCGCGAGCGCCGCGATGGAGAAGGCGAGCAGCAGCGAGGGGATCGAGAGCAGGACGTCGACGGTCCGCATGACGGCCGAGTCCACCCAGCCACCGAGGGCGCCGGCGAGGGTGCCGAGGACCAGGCCACCGACAAGTCCGAAGAGGGTCGCGAACACACCGACGACGAGGGTCTGACGGCTCCCGACGAGGAGCCTGGAGAGCAGGTCGCGGCCGCGGTCGTCGGCCCCGAGCGGGAAGCCGGGTTCGGGCCCGGGCACCGGGTTCGTCTCGGGACGCACCTTGTCCAGGAGCAGGCCCGCGGCAGGGTCGTGCGGGGCGATCCACGGGGAGATGATCGCGAGGACGACGAACACCACGGTGATCGTCGCCCCGATGAGGAAGACCGGGTCACGGCGCAGCCGCCGCCAGGCGCTCGCGATGAGCGAGACACCCGGCTTCTCGTCCACGCTGCCCGCGTCGAGGACGGCGATGCTCCCGCCGCCCGACCCGGCCGCCGCCGGCTGACCGGCCGTGCGGGCGAGCGCGTCGATCCGGTCCTTCTTGCGGTTCATCGGGTTCCCGGGGCTCATCGCGTCCTCACCCTCGGGTCGATGACGGCGTAGGAGATGTCGACGAGGAGGTTGACGACGACGTAGATCGCCGCGGCCGCGAGGATGAGGATCTGGAGGACCGCGTAGTCGCGGCGCTCGAACGCGGTGGCCAGGGCGTCCCCGAGGCCGCCCCAGGAGAAGACCTTCTCGGTGAGCACCGCCCCCGCGAGGAGCCCGCCGACCTGGAGGCCGACCGTCGTGACGACCGGGAGGAGGGCGTTGCGCATCACGTGCCGGCCCCGGATCGTGCGCGCCATCAGGCCCTTGGACTCGGCGGTCCGGACGTAGTCCTCGTTCAGCACGTCGAGCACCGAGGCGCGGGTGATGCGGAAGATCACGGCGAAGGGGATCGTCGCCAGGGCCACCGAGGGCAGGACGAGGTGCCACAGCGCGTCCGCGCTGCAGTCGAACTCGCGCGTCAGGATCCCGTCGAGGACGAAGAACCCGGTGACCCGGGTGCAGCCCAGGCTGGGGTCCTGGCGGCCGGACACCGGGAAGATCGAGTGCTCGATGGCGAACTGGTACTTGAGGATGAAGGCGAGGAAGAAGACCGGGACCGCGACGCCGATGAGGGAGAGGATGACGAGCCCGGTGTCTGGGGGCGTGTTGCGGCGCCGGGCGGCGAGGTAGCCGAGCGGGATCGCGAGCACGATGGCCAGCGACATCGCGAAGAAGCTCAGCTCGATCGTCGCCGGCATCCGGGCGAGGAAGATGTCGAGGGCGTCGCGGCCGGGGAGGACGCCGGTCGAGACCCCGAAGTCGCCCTGGGCGGCGCGCTGGACGAACTTCCAGTACTGCACGGGCAGCGGCTGGTCGAGGCCGAAGGCCCGGGTCAGCGCCTCGCGCGTCTCCGGGGTGGCCCGCTCGCCGAGGATGGCCGAGACGGTGCCCCCGGGCAGCGAGCGCAGCCACACGAAGAGCAGCAGGGAGAGGACGACCACGACCCCGACCATCTGGAGGACTCGCCGGATGATGAATCTCGCCAACAGGGGCTCCTCGGTGCAGGGGGTCAGACGTCGGTGGCCGCCTCGAACCTAGCGTTTCGAGGCGGCCACCGACCGGTTGCCGATCGGGATCAGCGGGGGGCGTGTCCCTGACGGGTCACTTCGAGACCGTGACGGTGTCGAAGTGCTCGGCGGTAAGCGGGCTGGCCACCATGCCCTCCACCTTGCCGCTGACGACGAGCGCCGGCGGGGAGTGGCTGATCGGGAGGCCGGGGAGGTACTCCTCGGCGATCCGCTTGTTGATGTCCTGGTACATCTGGTCGCGCTGCTGCTCGTCGACCGTGCCGTCGGCCTTGGTGAGGTCCTCCGACAGGGTCTTGCCCCACGGCATGACGCTCGTGTGGAAGTCGTTCTCCTTGAGGTTCCCGAAGAACGTGCCGAGGAAGTTGTACGCGGAGTTGAAGTCACCGGTCCAGCCGAGCAGCCACGCGTCGTAGGCGCCGTTGCTCGAGATGTCGTCGAGGTAGCCGCCGTTCCACGGCTTGCTGACGGTGTCGACCTTGATGCCGACCGCCTCGAGGTCCTTGGCGAACGCGTCGTGGATCTTCTGCGGGTCCGGCATGTACGGCCGCGAGACGTCGGTCGGGAAGGCGAAGGTGAGGGTCATGCCCTCGGCGCCGGCCTCCTTGAGGAGCGACTTGGCCTTCTCCGGGTCGTACGGGTACGGCTGCAGCGAGGTGTTGTAGCCGGCCACCGACTCCGGGATGAACTGCGAGGCGACGGTGGCGCCCTCGGGCAGCTGGGTCTTGACCATCTGGTCGCGGTTGAGCGCGTACATGATCGCCTGACGGACCCGCAGGTCCTTCAGCTTCTCGTTCCGCTCCGGGTTCAGACCCATGTAGAGGACGTTGAACGCGGGGCGCACCTCGACGTTGTTGCCCGACTGCTTCAGTCCGGCCCAGTCGACCGGGTTCGGCAGGTCGTAGCCGTCGATCGAGCCCGCCTCGAGCTCCTGGCGGCGGGTGCTCTCGTCGGGGATGATCTTGAAGACGATCTTCGCCGTCTTCGGCTGCTCCCCGTAGTACTGGTCGTTGGCCACGAGCGTGACGGTCTTGTTCGCCTCGTCGTAACTGTCCAGCTTGTACGGGCCGATCCCGACCGGGTTCATCGAGTAGGCGGGGTAGGTGAAGCCGTCACCCTGGGCCTGGACGTTGTTCGCGTCGCCCTCCTTCAGCGCCGTCGGCGACTGCATGGAGAAGGAGTCGAGCGAGAGGATCGTCGGGAAGGACGAGGTGACCCGGGTGATGTTGATGACGGCGGTGTTCGCGTCCTTGGCCTCGCAGGACTTGTACAGCGAGTTGGCCGGGTCGTCGCTGAAGCTGCCGAAGAAGTACGTCCAGTACTCGCCGGCCTGCTGGCCGGCGCCCTTCTGGTCGAACATGCGCTGCATGTTGTAGCAGACGGCGTCCGCGTTGAAGTCGGTCCCGTCGCTGAACTTCACGCCCTGGCGGAGCTTGAAGGTCCACGACAGCCCGTCGTCGGACGGCTCCCAGCTCTCGGCCAGCTGCGGCTCGATGTCGGCGGTGCCCGGCTTGACGCCGAGCAGGCCCTGGTGGATCTGCCGCGTGACGCGGAAGGTCTCGCCGTCCGTGGCGTAGAACGGGTCGAACAGCTTCGGGGCGCCCGCGGCGCCGAAGGTGAAGGTGTCCTTGAGGTCCCCGCTCGTCGCCCCTCCGGAGTCGCCGGAGTCGCGCTCGGACTGCGCGCACGCCGTCATGCTCAGGGCCGCGATCGTCGCGAGGACGACCGGAACCTTGCGCTTGAGTGTCATGTTGTCCCTCGCTCGGTGGTGCCATCGCTCGACCGTCCGGGTCGGACGCCCGAGGTGTCCGGCGACGCGTCGCCGGGAGGGCGACCGTCGACCGATAAGCGGGGACAGTAACGGCAATTCCGCCGTCCGCAACGGCGTGACGCCAGTGGTTACCCAACTGAGACCCAACGACCACCGGAGATCCTCCGCCCCGCGCTGAGAACGCCCTTACACCCGATTCGGCGGGGGCCGCAATCCCTGAGAGACTGGTGGGTATGCCTGCTACCCGCCGCGACGACCTGAGAAACGTCGCCATCGTCGCGCACGTCGACCACGGCAAGACGACCCTCGTCGACAAGATGCTCTGGCAGTCGGGTGCCTTCGGCGAGCACGACCACATCGCCGAGCGTGCGATGGACAGCGGGGACCTCGAGCGCGAGAAGGGCATCACCATCCTCGCGAAGAACACCGCGATCCGCTACGCCGGCAAGGCCGCGGTCGACGCGGGCCTCGCCGACGGCGTCACGATCAACATCATCGACACCCCGGGCCACGCCGACTTCGGCGGGGAGGTCGAGCGCGGGCTGTCGATGGTCGACGGCGTGGTCCTCCTCGTCGACGCGAGCGAGGGCCCCCTCCCGCAGACCCGGTTCGTCCTGCGCAAGGCCCTCACGGCGCGGCTGCCCGTCGTCCTGTGCATCAACAAGGTGGACCGCCCCGACGCCCGCATCGGGGAGGTCGTCGACGAGGTCTACGAGCTGTTCATGGACCTGCTCGAGGACGCCGAGCACCATGAGGACCAGCTCGACTTCCCGGTCGTCTACACCTCCGCGAAGGCCGGGCGCGCCTCGCTGACCCGTCCCGCCGACGGCGAGCTGCCGGCCGAGGAGGACCTCGAGCCGCTCTTCCGCACCATCCTCGAGGCGGTGCCTGCCCCCGCGTACGACCCGGAGGCTCCGCTCCAGGCGCACGTGACGAACCTCGACGCCTCGAACTTCCTCGGCCGCCTTGCCCTCCTCCGGGTCAAGAACGGGACCCTGCGCAAGGGCCAGCAGGTCGCGTGGTGCCGGCGCGACGGGTCGGTCACGACCGTCAAGGTCACCGAGCTGTTGCGCACCGAGGCGCTCGAGCGCCGCCCCGCGGAGGAGGCGGGCCCCGGCGACATCGTCGCCGTCGCCGGCATCCCCGAGATCACCATCGGCGAGACCCTCACCGACCCCGAGGACCCGCGCCCCCTGCCGCTCATCACGGTCGACGAGCCGGCGATCTCGATGACGATCGGCACGAACACCTCGCCGATGGCCGGGCGGGTGCGCGGCGCCAAGGTCACCGCGCGCCTGGTCAAGGAGCGGCTCGACCGCGAGCTCGTCGGCAACGTCTCGATGCGGGTGCTCCCGACCGAGCGCCCGGACACGTGGGAGGTCCAGGGCCGCGGCGAGCTCGCGCTCGCCATCCTCGTCGAGACCATGCGCCGGGAGGGCTACGAGCTGACCGTCGGCAAGCCCGAGGTCGTCACGCGCACGATCGACGGCACGCTGCACGAGCCGGTCGAGCGCCTCACCATCGACACCCCCGAGGAGTACCTCGGGTCGATCACCCAGCTGCTCGCCGCCCGGAAGGGGCGGATGGAGCAGATGACCAACCACGGCACCGGCTGGGTCCGGATGGAGTTCCTCGTCCCCTCGCGCGGCCTCATCGGCTTCCGGACCCAGTTCCTCACCGAGACCCGGGGCACGGGTATCGCCCACCACGTCTTCGAGGGGTACGAGCCCTGGCTCGGCGACATCACGACCCGGGTGACCGGCTCGCTCGTCGCCGACCGGGCGGGCTCGGCCACCTCCTACGCGATGATGAACCTCCAGGAGCGCGGGACGCTCTTCATCCCCCCGACGACCGAGGTCTACGAGGGGATGGTCGTGGGCGAGAACTCCCGGGCCGACGACATGGACGTCAACATCACCAAGGAGAAGAAGCTGACCAACGTGCGGTCCTCGACGGCCGAGGTGCTCGAGCGGCTCGCCCCCCCGCGCGTGCTCTCCCTCGAGCAGTCCCTCGAGTTCTGCCGTGAGGACGAGTGCGTCGAGGTGACCCCCGAGGCCGTCCGCATCCGCAAGGTGGAGCTCGACCAGACCCTGCGCGCCCGCGCCGCGGCCCGCGCGAGGAGGAACTGACCCGTGCCGGAGGCCCCGGACCCCACCCCTGACGCGCCGACCCGGGCCGCCCGCCGCGCGTCCCGGCGTCGTCGGCCACCGCTGGGTGTCCTCACCCTGGCCGTCCTGCTCGTCGCGGCGGTCGTGGCGGGCGGTGCGTGGTACGCCGGTCGAGACACGGCGACGGCGTCCCCCGACACCCTGCCCACCTCCGCGGTCGGCGACCGGGTCGACACCCGTGGCGGCGTCCTCGACGCCCTGTCGCTCGGGCCGGTGACCTCCTGGGACCCGCAGCGCATCGCGACGCGGGAGGAGATGGCCTTCGCCGGCCGCGTCTTCGCGCGGACCCTCACCGCGTACGCGCCGTCGACCGACGTCGCGGAGCAGACCCGGCTCGTGGGCGACCTCGCCACGGACACCGGGACGCCGAGCAAGGACCTCAAGACGTGGTCCTTCACCCTCCGCGACGGCGTGAAGTGGCAGGACGGCAGCACGGTGACGTGCGAGGAGGTCGCCTACGGCATCTCGCGCACCTTCGCGACCGACGAGATCACCGGCGGCCCGACGGACGCGCTCGCGGTGCTCGACATCCCCCGTGAGGCCGACGGCACGAGCACCTACGCGGGCCCCTACGCGACCGGGAAGGATGCCGAGAAGGGTCAGCAGGCCTTCGACAAGGCCGTCTCCTGCGACGGGAACACGATCACCTTCTCGCTCAGCCGCCCGCTGTCCGACTTCAACGAGATGCTGAGCCAACCGGCGTTCGGACCGGTCAAGGCCTCGGCCGACCGGGGCGGGGACGGCACCTACGACGTCTTCTCCGCCGGCCCGTACATGCTGCAGGGCACGTGGGAGCCCGGTCGCGGCGGAACGTTCGTCCGGAACCCGAACTGGTCGGCGACCACGGACCCGATCCGCAAGGCCTACCCCGACGAGATCCGCTACCAGGAGGGCCTCGACACCCAGGCCGTCGCACAGCAGATCATGGCCGACGGCGAGACCGGCCGCGTCTCGGTGTCGCTCGGCTCGGCGCCACCGGCGATCCAGCAGCACATCACCGCGGTCCAGAGCCTCGACGAGCGCTCGGTCAACCCCAGGACCGGCCTGGTCGACTACCTGGTGCCCAACACCAAGAGCAAGGTCTTCTCGAAGGAGAAGGCCCGGCTCGCCCTCGCCGCGGCCACCAACCGGGAGGCCTACGTCACCGCCATCGGGGGCCCGACCGCCGCCGACCCGGCACGCTCCCTGCTGCCCGAGGTGCTGCCGGCCGCCCACGACGAGGACCCCGTCGGTGCCGGCGACCGGGGCGACATCGCCCGCGCGACGCGGTTGCTCGCCGAGTCCGGCCTGAAGGCCCCGGTGTCGTTCACGGTCGCCTACCGCTCGACGCCCTCGTCCGACAAGGCGATGGCAGCACTCGTCGCCGGATGGCGCGAGGCCGGGTTCGACCCGACCCCGGAACCCATCACCGAGGACTACTTCGCGACGATCAGCGATGCCGACGTGGCGACGACGTACGACGTCCTCTGGTCGAACTGGGCGCCCGCGTGGGCCTCGGCGTCGACGGTCCTGCCCCCGCTCTTCGACAGCAGCATCAACCTGACCTCCGCCGGTCCCGGCCGTGACTACGGCTACTGGAAGGACGAGGACCTCAACGCGTGGATGGCCAGGACCGAGGCGACGGCCGACCCCGCCGCCCGCGAGAAGGAGTGGGCCGCCATCGACACCTCGCTGCTGTCGCAGGGCGCCTACATCGGGCTGGCCGAGCGCCGGGCCCTCTACGTCGCCGGCTCCGACGTGCGCAACCTGTCGGCGAACGCGGCCCTCGGGGGTGTCGTCGAGTTCGCCGACATCGCGGTCGCGCGGTGAGGGGCCTGCTCGACGGCCTCGTCGTGGGCGCCGGCCGGTTGCTCTTCGTGCACGCGCACCCCGACGACGAGACCCTGACGACCGGGGTCGCCCTCGCGCACCACGTGGCGCGCGGTGACGACGTCCACGTGCTGACGTGCACGCTCGGCGAGGAGGGCGAGGTCATCCCGGCCCCGCTGCGGCACCTCGAGGGGGACGGAGACGGCCTCGCGTGGCACCGCCGGGGCGAGCTCGTCCGGGCGATGGGCGTCCTCGGCGTCTCGCACCACCTGCTCGGGGCCGACGGGCCCGCCGGGGCACCGCGCTGGCGCGACTCGGGGATGGCCGGGTCCGCGGCCGCGGCGCACGGGCGCGCCTGGGCCGGGGCCGACCTCTCCGAGGCGGCGGCGGCCGTGCGCGACGTGGTGGAGCGAGTGCGTCCCGACGTCGTCGTCACGTACGACGCGGGTGGCGGGTACGGGCATCCGGACCACGTCCGCACCCACGAGGCCACCCGGGCGGCGCTCGCGACGCTCGGCGGCGGGGCGCCGGTGCTGTTCGGCGTCCTGACGCCGCTGCGATGGGCGTCGGAGGACCGGGAGTGGCTCTCGGTCCACGTCCCTGCGGGCCGGGGATGGGTCGTGCCGGGTGCGGACAACCCCTATGCGGCCTCGGTCGTGGCCGACGAGGTGGTCACCCGTGCCGTCGTCGACCCCGAGGCCGAGCGGGTGCGGACACGCGCCCTCCGGGAGCACGAGACCCAGGTGGTCGTCGGCGACGGATGGTATGCCTTGTCCAACCGGCATGTCTTCCGGTTGTCCGGCCGGGAGGGGTACGCCCCGCTCGACCCGGCGACCGGCCGGCCCGTCCCCGAAGGAGCGACGTGAGCGAGCACTTCCTCGACCCCGCGCTGTTCCGGCAGGCCATGGGCCGGATCGCCCACGGCGTCAGCGTGCTCACCACGGTGGCGCAGGGCCATGACCACGCGATGACGGCCGACACGGTCACCTCGGTCTCCCTCGACCCGCTGCTCGTCCTCCACTGCGCCGAGAACGAGTCGCGCTTCCATGACGCCGTCGTGGAAGCCGGTGTCTGGGGCGTGAGCGTCCTGGCCGCCGACATGCGGGCCGCCTCGGAGTGGTTCGCCACCCGGGGACGCCCGCTCCACGGGCAGCTCGACCGGACCCCCTTCCGCCGCGGCCCGGCGACGGGTGTCGCGTTGCTCGACGGGGCACTGGTCCACCTCGAGGTCCGGACCACCGCCGTCCACCCCGCCGGCGACCACTCGATCATCGTCGGCGAGGTTCTCGGCATCGACCTGCCCGACAGCACCGGTCACGCCCTGGTCCACTTCCGTGGTGGCTACGGGAGCCTCGCGTGAGTCACGACCTGCTCGACACCTCCTGGGACGACCCCACGTGGGAGGACGGCACCCACACGCGACGCCGCTGGCCGCTCGTCGTGCTCGGGGTGCTCCTCGTCCTCGGGCTCGCCTACCTCGGCGCCGCGTGGTGGTACGGCGACCGCGTTCCGCGCCAGACGACCGTGGCCGGCGTCGACGTCGGTGGGCTCACCCGCGTAGAGGCCCGCTCGGCCCTCGACACCGGCCTCGCGGGCGAGATCGCCGCGCCGGTCACCTTCTCCTCCCGTGCCGGCGAGGTGGAGCTCGACCCCGCTGACCTCGGCCTCGGGGTCGACGTCCCCGCCACGGTCGACGGCCTGACCGGCTTCAGCCTCGACCCGCGGGTCCTGTGGCCCCACCTCGTCGGCGGGTCCGAGGAGCCGGCGGTCGTCACGATCGACGACCCGCGCTTCGACGCTGCGCTCGAGGCGCAGCGCGAGGCCCTCGACGCGGAGGCGAGGGAGGGCTCGCTCTCGGTCGCCGGCGGCACCGTGGCCTACACGGCGCCCGTGCCCGGAAGCCGTCTGGACGTCGTCGGCACGGCCGACGTCGTCCGGGCCCGCTGGCCCGCCGACCAGAGCATCGACGTCGCCTCCGAGACCCTCCCGCCGGCGGTGCCGGCGAGCGAGTTCGAGCGGGTGCGCACCGAGTTCGCCGAGGTCGCCGTCTCCGCTCCGGTGACCGTCGAGGCGGGCGGCGGCACGTTCTCGCTCGACCCGGCCGACTTCGCCGAGGCGGTCGTCCTCACCCCGGCCGACGACGGCACCATCACCCCCCGCGCCGACGAGACGAAGCTGCGTGCGCTCGTCCACGCCGCGGCGGAGGAGGCCGGCATCGAGACCGAGCCCCGCGACGCCACCGTGACCTTCTCCGGGCTCGAGCCGACCGTCGAGGACGGCGTCCCCGGCACGGCGCTCGACGACGAGTCGATCAGCACCGCCGTGTGGCGCGCGATCTCCGGCACCGAGCGCACCGCGAAGGTCGAGACTCGCGAGATCCGGCCCGAGTGGACCGCCGCCAAGGTCGAGGCCACCCTGCCGAAGGAGAAGATCTCCTCCTTCACCACGTACTTCGCGTGCTGCCAGTCCCGGGTCACCAACATCAAGAAGGGTGGCTCCGTCGTCGACGGCACGTACGTCCTGCCCGGTGACCAGTTCAGCCTCAACGCGGTCCTCGGCGACACGACGACCGCGGCGAGCGGCTACGTCAAGGCCGGGATCATCCGCTACGGGCGAGCCGCGGAGTCGTACGGCGGCGGGCTCTCGCAGCTGTCGACGACGCTGTTCAACGCTGCCTTCTTCGCCGGGATGCAGCTCGACGCGTGGACGCCGCACGCCTACTACATCTCTCGCTACCCCGAGGGCCGGGAGGCGACGATCTCCTACCCCAACCTGCACCACAAGTGGACCAACACCACCGACGGCGGCGTGCTCGTCAAGGTGAGCACGACCGACACCTCGATCACCGTCGACTTCTACGGCACGAAGAAGTGGGACATCGAGGCGACCAAGAGCGCGCGCTACGACGTCGTCGAGCCGAAGAAGATCCTCGACGACGACCCGCTGTGCATCCCGCAGAGCCCCACCGAGGGGTTCACCGTCGACGTCGGGCGCATCTTCAAGGTCGGCGGCGAGGTGGTGCGCACCCAGAAGTT
Source organism: uncultured Actinomycetota bacterium (assembly GCA_963730165.1). Taxonomy (GTDB): domain Bacteria; phylum Actinomycetota; class Actinomycetes; order Actinomycetales; family Dermatophilaceae; genus DASSQJ01. The sequence continues at coordinate 527,360 of CAVSQS010000002.1, read as the reverse complement.
CACGACGCGCTACCAGCCCGAGGACGACGTCACCTGCACCTACAAGGGCAGCTGACCCGCCGGCGCCACGTCGCGGGCGAACCCGGCCGGTCAGTCCCCGACGTCGGGCCGACGGAGGTTGACGTAGTCGTGGTGCGGCGCGAAGCCGTGGGCCGTGTAGAGCGCCAGCGCCGGCAGGTTGTCGGTGTCGGTCTGCAGGTGGAGCGAGCGGACGCCGCGGGCCTGGGCCCGGGCGGCCAGCTCACCGAGCAGGGCACTCGCGATCCCGCGCCGGCGCGCGGCGGGGGACACCCACATCGCGGCGACGCCACCCCAGGCGGACGCGACACCGAGCCGGCCGATGCCGAGGACCCGGCCCTCGTGGCGCGCCAGCGCGAAGTCCTGGGCCGGTGACCCGACGAGCACGGCGCGCGCCGCCTCGTCGTCCACGTCGCGGTAGCCCCGGTAGGCGGTGAGCCACTCGTCGGTGAGGACCTCGGCAGCCGAGACCGCCACCCCTGGCGGCGGCGGGTCCGCCCTCAGCGTCACCTCGGCCGCCGCGGCGGTGAGAGTGCGGGTCGTGACGCGGGGGACGTAGCCGCGACGGAGGAGCTCGGCCGCGAGGGTGTCCCGAGCCGGGTCGAAGCCCACGGGGCCGGCGACGGTGAGGTTGCTCGGCAGGCCGCGCCGGGCGTACCAGCGCTCCACGGCGTCGACGGCATCCGGCATCGGACGCCCCGGGGAGCCGGCGGTCATCACCGAGTTGCCGCGGTTGGTGAACCCTCGCGAGGCGCGCAGGACCCACTCGCCGAGTCGCGCGGTCTCCATCGCCGGCCACGCCCCGAGCATGACCCGTTGGAGGTCGTCGACCGACAGCGCCCGGTGGGGTGCGCCGCGTCGGATCGGCCGCGGGGGGACCTCCTTGACGACCTCGACGGAAGCGGCCTCGACCCGCACCGGGCCGCGGCGGGTCCGCACGACGAGGGCCTGCCCGTCGGCCGACTCCAGCTCGCCCACGACGTCGGTGAGTCGGGCACCGGTCCGCGGGTCCGGCGCCGGGAGGCGGTACCGGACCACGACCCTCGTCCCGGCCTGCGGGACGCTCGCCGCCGCGAGGTGTCCCGGCGCGGCCCGCCGTCGCTCGTCAGCGCTCATGGCGCGCATAGTATGGGCCCATGACGTACGTGATCGCGCAGCCCTGCGTCGACCTCAAGGACAAGGCCTGCATCGAGGAGTGCCCGGTCGACTGCATCTACGAGGGCGAGCGGAGCCTCTACATCCACCCCGACGAGTGCGTCGACTGCGGCGCCTGTGAGCCGGTCTGCCCCGTGGAGGCGATCTACTACGAGGACGACGTCCCCGAGCAGTGGGCCGAGTACTACAAGGCCAACGTCGAGTTCTTCGACGACCTCGGCAGCCCGGGCGGCGCCGCGAAGCTCGGGGTGATCCCCAAGGACCACCCGATCATCGCGGACCTGCCGCCGCAGCAGCACGACGAGTAGGACGTGCTCCGGCTCCCGGACTTCCCCTGGGACTCGCTCGCTCCCGCTCGGGAGCGGGCGAGTGCGTTTTCCGACCCCGGTCTCGTGGGCGACGCGGGGCGGGGGATCGTCGACCTCTCGGTCGGCACACCCGTCGACCCGACGCCCCCGGTGGTGCGGGACGCGCTCGCCGCGGCTGCCGACGCGCCGGGCTATCCGCAGACGTACGGGACACCCGACCTGCGCGAGGCCGTCGCGGGCTGGTTCGCCCGCCGCCGGGGCGTCCCGGACCTCGACCCCGCGGGCGTCCTGCCGACGATCGGGTCGAAGGAGCTCGTCGCGTGGCTCCCGCTCCTGCTCGGCCTGGGGCCGGGTGACGTCGTCGCCCACCCGAGCGTCGCCTACCCGACCTACGACGTGGGCGCCCGGCTCGCGGGCGCTGTGCCGGTTCCCGTCGACTCGATCACCGCGCTCGGGCCCCTCACCGAGGCCACCACCCCGAAGCTGCTGTGGCTCAACACCCCCGCCAACCCGACCGGTCGTGTGCTCGGGGTCGAGCATCTGGCCAAGGTCGTGGCGTGGGCCCGCCGGCACGGCATCGTCGTCGCCTCCGACGAGTGCTACGCCGAGCTCGACTGGCGCGAGCGCCCCGAGGGATCGCTCGAGCCCCCCACCACCCCCTCGATCCTCGACCCCCGGGTCACCGGCGGCTCCCACGAGGGGCTGCTGTGCGTCTACTCGATGTCTAAGCAGTCCAACCTCGCCGGGTACCGTGCCGCCTTCGTCGCCGGCGACCCGGCGCTCGTGCAGCGGCTGCTCGAGGTCCGCAAGCACGCCGGGATGATGATGCCGTGGCCGGTGCAGCGGGCGCTCCTCGCGGCCCTGGCCGACACCACGCACGTCGAGGAGCAGAAGGCGCGCTACGTGGCACGCCGGGCCGCGCTGCTCCCCGCGGTGGAGCGCTTCGGGCTCCGGGTGGACCACTCCGAGGCCGGACTCTACCTCTGGGCCACCGCCGGTGAGGACGGCCGGCGCACGGTCGCGCGGCTCGCCGAGCGCGGCATCCTCGTCGCTCCGGGCGACTTCTACGGCACCGCGTCCCGCGGGCACGTGCGCATCGCGCTCACCGCGACCGACGAACGGGTCGAGGCGGCCGTGCGCCGCCTCGGGCGACCGTGAGCGGTGTACGTCACGTCACGCGCGTTTCGTCGGGTGTGAACCGGCGGGTAGGGTCCAAACGACGTCTCTGCCCGCAAACCCCAAGGATCGCCACATGACCGACGGAGCCACTCTCAACGCCCAGGGCAAGGAGCTCGACCTCGCGCTCGTCGAGGCCACCGAGGGAAACAGCGGCTACGACATCTCGTCGCTGCTCAAGGAGACCGGCAACGTCACGCTCGACGCCGGCTTCGTCAACACGGCGAGCTGCACGAGCGCCATCACCTACATCGACGGGGACGCGGGCATCCTGCGCTACCGGGGCTACCCGATCGAGCAGCTGGCGGAGAGGTCGACCTTCATCGAGACGTCCTTCCTCCTCATCTACGGGCACCTGCCCACCACGGCCGAGCTCGAGGACTTCGAGACGCGCATCCGCGAGCACACGATGCTCCACGAGGACCTCAAGGCCTTCTTCAACGGCTTCCCCCGCGACGCCCACCCGATGCCGGTGCTCTCCTCGGCGGTGTCCGCGCTCTCGACCTTCTACCAGGACAGCCTCGACCCGTTCGACCCCGAGCAGGTCGAGATCTCGACGATCCGCCTGCTCGCGAAGCTGCCGACGATCGCGGCGTACGCGTACAAGAAGTCGATCGGCCAGCCCTTCCTCTACCCCGACAACGACCTCTCGCTGATCGAGAACTTCCTCCGGATGACCTTCGGGGTGCCGGCGACGCAGTACGAGGTCGACCCGGCCATCGTGCGAGCCGTCGACCAGCTGCTCATCCTCCACGCCGACCACGAGCAGAACTGCTCGACCTCCACCGTGCGCCTCGTCGGCTCCTCGCACGCCAACCTGTTCGCGTCGGTGTCGGCCGGCATCAACGCGCTGTTCGGCCCACTGCACGGCGGTGCCAACCAGGCGGTGCTCGAGATGCTCGAGCGGATCCAGCACGCGGAGTACTCCACGGACGAGTTCATGCGCAAGGTCAAGGACAAGGAGGACGGGGTCCGGCTCATGGGCTTCGGCCACCGTGTGTACAAGAACTACGACCCGCGCGCGGCCATCGTCAAGGAGACCGCCCACGACATCCTCGAGAAGACCGGCGGCAACGACGAGCTGCTCGAGATCGCGATGCGGCTCGAGGAGATCGCCCTCGCCGACGACTACTTCGTCGAGCGCAAGCTCTACCCGAACGTCGACTTCTACACCGGCCTGATCTACAAGTCGATGGGCTTCCCGACGCGGATGTTCACCGTGCTCTTCGCGCTCGGGCGGCTGCCCGGCTGGATCGCGCAGTGGCGCGAGATGATCAGCGACCCGACGACCAAGATCGGCCGTCCGCGGCAGGTCTACACCGGCGAGCGCGAGCGCGACTACACGAGCATCTCCGAGCGCTGACACCTCCGCGGCGCCCGCGGCCCGCGGCGCCCGAGGTCACAGCCGGATGGTGACCGTCGTGGCGTCGGCGGGCGACGCGGCGTCGTGCCACGTGAACGCCCCGTCGTCCATCGACCGCCGCCACTCCCGGTCACCGACGGTCACCGCGAGGACACCGGTGTCGGAGGCGCGCGCCACCGCCCAGGAACCGACCGCCCACGCGAGGTCCGCGGAGTCCGTGCGGACGGTGACGACCTCGCCCGTCGCGCTGCCGGAGAGACCCAGGTCCTTCTCGAGCAGGGCGAGCAGCCCGTCGGGCGAGCCCGCCTGCTCGGGCTCGCGCAGCGCACAGCCGATCGCGGCGTGGCTCTCGCCAGAGAGCGCCGAGGCGGTCACCCGCGCCTGGGCCTCGTGCTGGGCGTAGGCCTCGCCCGCGGCCGACCGCTGGACCGCCTGGGCGGCGGCGGCGATCTCCATCGAGTCGTAGCCCTCGACCTTGACGAGCTCGTCATAGAAGCGGTTCGTCGAGTACTCCGGGTCGAGGATCTGCTCGGCGGTGCCCCAGCCCTGCGACGGGCGCTGCTGGAACAGCCCGAGCGAGTCACGGTCGCCGAACCGCACGTTGCGGACCTTCGACTCCTGCATCGCGGTCGCGATGGCGATCGAGGCCGCGCGCGGCGGTAGTCCGCGCTTGAGCGCGACGGCGGTGATCGCCGCACTGTTGCTCGCCTGGTCGGGGGCCCACTGGAAGGTGGTGCCGTCCACCGTGACGCGGCACTGCTCACCGGCGACGGCGCTCAGCAGGTGCCTCGCCCCGAGCCACGAGGCCACCGCGACGACCGCGACGACGACGACGAGCAGCAGCGCGCCCAGACGTCGCTGGCGCGGTGAGCGCGGGCTGTCCTCGGCGAGGGTCACGGCGCCCCTGACGGTGCGCGGCATGCTGGTCCTCCGGTGTGGGGTGGTCGGGTGGTCTACCGTCCGGGCGTCAGTCGTTGGCGTGCAGTGCCGAGTTGAGCACGATGCCGTGCCCGTCCCGGGCCCGCGCCTCGACCCTGCCGGTCACCGAGTTGCGGAGGAACAGCAGGTTCGACTGCCCGGACAGCTCGCGCGCCGCGGTGACGCCGCCGTCGGGGAGGGTCACCTTGGTGCCCGCCGTCAGGTAGAGGCCGGCCTCGACGACGCAGTCGTCACCGAGCGCGATGCCGAGCCCGGACTCGGCACCGAGCAGACAACGCTCCCCGATGCTGACGCGTTCCGTGCCGCCCCCGGAGAGCGTGCCCATCGTCGAGGCGCCGCCACCGATGTCGGACCCGTCGCCGACGACGACGCCCTGGCTGATCCGGCCCTCGACCATCGAGTGCCCGAGCGTCCCGGCGTTGAAGTTGACGAACCCCTCGTGCATGACCGTCGTTCCGCTCGCGAGGTGGGCACCGAGCCGCACGCGGTCGGCGTCGCCGATGCGCACGCCGGAGGGCAGGACGTAGTCGACCATCCGCGGGAACTTGTCGACGCCGAAGACCTGGACCGGCCCACGGGCGCGCATCCGTACCCGGGTGCGGTCGAAGCCCTCGACCGCGCAGGGGCCCTGAGAGGTCCAGACGACGTTCGCGAGCACGCCGAAGAGCCCGTCGAGGTTGATGGAGTTGGGGCCGCACATCCGGTGGGAGAGGAGATGGAGGCGCAGGTAGGCGTCCGCGGCGTCGGCGGGGGCCGTGTCGAGGTCGACCGTGACGAGGCGGACCTCGGTGCGCACCCCCCGGACGTCGTCAGCACCGGCCAGGGCCTCGAGCCCGTCGGGTGCCGCGAGCTCGCCGGCGCCGCCCGGCTCGCCGAGCGTGGGCGAGGGGTACCAGGCGTCCAAGACGGTGCCGTCCCCGGTGGTCGTGACGAGGGCGTGGCCCCAGGCGGTGCGGGTCATGGCGCAAGCCTACGTGGGGTGCGGTGGCCCGCCGGTCACGGTCACTACGCTGGCCGGCATGGCCTCGACCCCACCGCTCCTCGACCTGACCAGCGACGCCACGACCCTCACCGCGGCGGTGTGTGACATCGAGTCCGTCAGCCTGGGCGAGGAGGCCCTCGCCGACGCCGTGGAGGCGTCGCTGCGCGCGCTCGACCACCTCGCGGTGACCCGCCTCGGGAACACGGTCGTCGCGCGTACCGACCTCGGGCGGCCCGAGCGGGTCGTGCTGGCGGGGCACCTCGACACCGTGCCCGTGACCGCCGACCCGCGGAACCTGCCGACCCGCCGCGTCCGGGGCACCGACGGCGAGGTCCTCTGGGGCCGGGGAACGGTCGACATGAAGGGTGGCGTCGCGGTCATCCTGCGCGTGGCCCAGCAGCTGCGCGCGCCGAGTCGCGACCTCACCCTGGTCCTCTACGAGGCGGAGGAGATCGACAGCGCCTTCAACGGGTTGGGGCACCTCGAGACGACCCGGCCCGACCTGGTCGACGATGCCGACTTCGCGGTCCTGCTCGAGCCCACCGACGCCCGGATCGAGGGTGGGTGCAAGGGCACCCTCCGGGCAGTCGTCACGACGACGGGCGTCGCCGCGCACTCGGCCCGGCCGTGGAAGGGGCACAACGCGATCCACGACGCGGCGGAGGTCCTGGCGCGGCTGACCGCCTACCAGCCCCGCACGCTCGAGGTCGACGGGCTGGAGTTCCGCGAGGCGCTCAACGCGGTCGGGATCACCGGCGGGGTGGCCGGCAACGTCATCCCCGACCGCTGCGAGGTGGTCGTCAACTACCGGTACGCGCCGTCCCTCGGGGAGGCCGACGCCGAGGCCCATGTCCGTGAGGTGTTCGCCGGCTTCGACGTGGACGTCGTCGACAACGCCGGCGGGGCGCGCCCGGGGCTGCACCTGCCGGCCGCCCGCGCCTTCGTCGACGCCCTCGGCCTTCCCGTCGAGGCGAAGCAGGGATGGACCGACGTCGCCCGCTTCTCGGCGATGGGCGTGCCGGCGGTCAACTTCGGCCCGGGCGACCCCAACCTCGCCCACCACGACGACGAGCACTGCCCGGTCGAGCAGTACGGCCGGTGCGAGCAGGCGCTGCTGCGCTGGCTGGACTGACTGCCCGGCGCTCACGGCCGGGTGCGGCGGTCACCGGGCCGTAGGGTGACGCACGTGGACAGCACGTTCCCGCCCCCGCACGAGCGCGACTACTTCCAGGGTCCGGTCGTCATGCGGCGCTCCCGGGTGCCCCGCTCGACGACCGACCAGCGCCTCCTCGACAGCAGGGGCGCCGCCGACTGGCTGCATACGGACCCGTGGCGGGTCATGCGGATCACCTCGGAGTTCGTCAACGGCTTCGGCGCGCTCGCGGAGCTGGGACCGGCCGTCAGCGTGTTCGGGTCCGCGCGCACCGCGCCGGAGGCGCCGGAGTACCGGCTCGGCACGCAGGTGGGTCGGGCATTCGTCGAGGCGGGGTACGCCGTGATCACCGGCGGTGGCCCCGGGTCGATGGAGGCGGCCAACCGTGGCGCACTCGACGCCGGCGGCACGTCCGTGGGCCTGGGCATCGAGCTGCCGTTCGAGGCCGGTCTCAACGACTTCGTCGACCTCGGGGTCAACTTCCGCTACTTCTTCGCGCGCAAGACGATGTTCGTCAAGTACGCATGCGGGTTCGTCGTGCTGCCCGGCGGTTTCGGCACCCTCGACGAGCTCTTCGAGGCCGTGACGCTCGTCCAGACCCAGAAGGTCACGAGCTTCCCCATCGTCCTGCTCGGGTCCAGGTACTGGGGCGGCCTCGTCGACTGGCTGCGTGACACCGCGGCCGCCTCCGGGACCATCAGCGCCACCGACCTCGACCTGCTCACGGTCGTCGACGACCCGGTCGAGGCCGTCGAGGTCGTCGTCGCAGCCGACACCACCTCGGCGCGGCCCCGGCCACCCCGGCACCCGGAGTAGCGCAGGGGGTCCGCTCACGGGGCTCTCGTAGGATCGTCGCGTGGTGGTCCTCCTGCTCGCCCTCGTCGCCGTGGCCGTCGTCATCGGCACGCTCGCCGTGGCGACCGGCAGGTGGCCGGTCGATCCCCTGGCGGAGGCGACCCACACCACCCCCGACCACGGCCTGCCCGAGCACCCCGGCTCCGGCGACGTCGACGACGTCCGGTTCGACACCGCCGCGCGTGGCTACCGGATGGAGGACGTCGACGCTCGCCTCGACGTCCTGCGCGTCGAGCTCGCGGCGCGCGAGCGTCGGCTCGAGGTGCTCGAGCGGGCGGCGGCGACCGGCGCCGGGAGCGCTCCGCGGCCCGGGGACGGGGACGCCGGGGAGGTCGCGCCGGGTGACCGGACGCGCGGCACGACCGGGGAGGGGTGAGCATGGCGTTCACGATCCGGCGCCGCACGCTCCTAGGCCGGGACGCGGCCTGGACGGCGGTCAGCGACCTGCGGCAGCACACCCGCTATGTGCCGCTCACCGACGTCGAGGTGCGGGGTGACGGACTCGCTCTCGGGACCGAGGTCGTGGCGGTGACCCACCTGGGCCGGGTCGGGGTCGCGGACCGGATGCTCGTCACCGGGCTGCTCCCCGGGGAGCGTCTCCGGCTCGTCAAGACCGGCTGGTTCCTGCGGGGGTGGGCCGACATCGAGGTCCGCACCACCGACGGCGGGGCCGAGGTGATCTGGACCGAGGAGCTCTGGCTCCCGGGCCTGCGCCGGCTCACCGGGCCGATCGGTGACCGGCTCGGGCCCCGCCTCTTCGGCCCGGTGGTCGAGGGCCTCCTCGCCGCGGCCGCCGGGGAGGACCGGTGACCTGGTCGATCCTCATGGCGGCGGCAGCGCTGGCCGTGCTGCTCGCCGTGGCGTGGTGGCTGGGTCGGGCCCGACCGCGGACCGGGGAGGTCGCCGGGCCCGGCCCGGAGGCCTTCCCCCTGCGCTTCCGCGGCTACCGGATGGAGCAGGTCGACGAGGTGCTCGACCAGCTCGAGGCCGAGGTCGCCGCGCGCGACGCGCGGATCGCGCGGCTGGAGGGCCGGGCCTCGGCCGAGACCGGACCGGTCACGGCGGCAGGCCCGCAGGTGGGGGAGCCCGCGCCACCCCCGTACCAGTCTCCGGAGGTACCCCCGCCCCCTGACCCCGGTCCGGCAACCGGCCGGGGCGCTGACCCGGTTGCCGGACGCCCGGCCCCGCTGCGCCCCACCGACCTGCTCGCCCCCCTCGTGTTCCTCGCGTCGAGCGCCTACGTGCACCTCCACCTGATCACCGCCGTGCGGACGGGCTACCTCTCCCAGGCGGTGCAGGACCAGCAGGCGTTCGAGTGGTACTTCGGGGCGGCGGCCCACGCGATGGCGACCGGAGCCAACCCCCTCTTCAGCACGCTCCAGAACTACCCCGACGGCGTCAACCTCATGGCCAACGCCGCGGTGCTCGGTCTCGGCATCCCGCTCGCCCCGCTCACCCTGACGGCCGGCCCCCAGGTGACCTTCCTCGTCGTCGAGCTCCTCGGGCTCGCGCTCACCGCGAGTGCCTGGTACTGGCTCTTCCGCCGCCGGTTGCCGGTCCACCCGGTCCTGGCCCTCCTCGCCGCGGCCTTCGCCGGGTTCGCACCGGGGCTGGTGTCCCACGCCAACGGCCACCCGAACTTCGTCGTCCAGGCCCTCGTGCCGCTCGTCGTCGACCGGGTGCTGCGCCTCGCCGAGCGCGACCGTCCGGTCCGCGACGGGGTGGTCCTCGGGCTGCTCGTCGCGTGGCAGGTGCTCATCGGTGAGGAGGTCCTGCTCCTCACCGCGGTGGGGCTGGCCGTCTTCGGTGTCGTCCTGCTGGCCCACCGCCGGCTCGAGGTGCGCCGGATGCTGCCGGGCCTGGGCCTGGGCGCCCTCGTCGCCCTCGCCCTCGTCGGCTTCCCCCTGTGGTGGCAGTTCTGGGGACCGCAGAGCTACGCGACGATCTGGCACCCCCCGGCCGGGAACGACCTCGCGCAGCTGTGGTCCCGGGCCACCCGCAGCCTCGGTGCCGACCCGTGGGCGTCGGCCGCGCTGTCGATGAACCGCACCGAGGAGAACTCGTTCTTCGGCATCCCCCTGTGGGTGGCTGCGGGCGCAACGGTCCTCGCCCTGTGGCGCAGCGTCACCGTCCGGGCGCTCGCCGTGGTCGTGGTCGTCGCCTGCTGGCTCTCCCTCGGCGAGGAGGTGACCCTGCACGGCACCCCACTCGGCATTCCCGGGCCCTGGCTCCTGCTCGAGCACGTTCCCGTCATCCAGAACGTCCTGCCCACCCGGCTCGCACTTGTAGCCGTTCCCGCGCTCGCCGCGCTGCTCGCGCTCGGCGCCGAGGCGCTGCGCCGTGCCGTCGACCGGTACGCACAGGCCCACGGTCCCGCGCTCGCGCTGTCCGTCGTGACGGTCGTCCTCGTGCTCCTTCCCGTCGTCCCGACGCCGCTCGTCGTCGACCCCCGCCCGCCGATGCCCGCCTTCTTCAGCGACGGCACGTGGCGCGAGTACGTCGACGAGGGTGGCTCCCTCCTCGCGGCCCCGGCACCGAACGTCGCGGACGCCAGGGCGCTGGAGTGGCAGGCGGAGGCCCGCTGGGGCTTCCCCGTCGTGGCGGGGTACTTCGTGGGTCCGGACGGCACCCCGGAGCGTGGTGGCCAGTACGGCGCCGCGTGGACGCCGCTCACGACCTGGCTGCACGACGTCGCGACGGAGGACGTCGCGTCCCTCCCCGGGCCCGAGGAGGTGGCGCGCTTCGAGCAGGACCTGCGGGCCGCCCGGGTCGACGCCGTCGTCCTCCCGGAGGGTCGACCGTCGGTCGGGCCACTCCTCACCTCGCTCACCGCGGCGTTCGGCTCGCCCGAGCGGCTGGGTGGGGTGTACGTCTGGGACGTGCGGAAGCTGACCGATGGCGCGGGTTGACCCGGTGGTGGCGGGGCGGGTGGAGCCCGGGGTCGGCGAGCCGGTCGCTCCCCGGCGTGCCACCCCGTTCACCCCGGCAGGGCGCCACGAGCTCGCCGGCCGGGCCCTGCGTCACCCGGTTCGGACGGTGCTGCTCGCGTACCTGGCCTCGCGGGTGGTGGCCCTGGTCGCCATGTGGGTCGCCGCCACGTGGTTCCAGAACCCGGCCGGGGTCGGCCACCTCCACCCCGTGCTCGGTGACCTCTTCGGCCTCTGGGACGGCGTCTGGTACGAGAGGGTCGTCGAGGACGGCTACCCCGTTCCCCTGCCCGTCGACGCCGACAACGGCCGGGTGACCTACTCGACGTGGGCCTTCTACCCGCTCTACCCCTACCTGGTGAAGGGGCTGATGCTCACCGGTCTGTCCTTCACCGCCGCCGGCCTCCTGCTCAACGTCGTCCTCGGCGGGGTCGCGGCGGTGCTCGTGTGGGCGCTGCTGCGCGTCGGGGTCCACGCGCACGCGCAACCCCAGCGCGACCGGCTCGCCCTGGTGGCCGCGATGCTCTGGTGCTTCTACCCGACGACGGCCGTCATGCTCAAGCCGTACACCGAGGCTCTCGCGGTCACCCTCGTCGCGGGCGCGCTGCTCCTCCTCGTGCGCCGCCGCTACGTCCTCGTGGCCCTCGTGGCCGTCCCGCTCGGGTTCACGCGCGGGGTGGCGCCGGCGCTCGGCGTCGCCGTGCTCATCCACCTCGTCCTCCGGTGGCGCGAGGACCGCGCCGCGGGGCTCCCGCCCCTCATCGGGCAGCGGTGGTCGGCAGCGGTCATGGTCCTGGCCCTCGGGGTCAGCGCCGTCGCCTGGCCGGTCGTCGCCGGTCTGGCCACCGGGGTCCCCACGGCCTTCTTCGACGTCCAGGCGGCGTGGGGGCAGCGGCCGGAGGAGGGGCCGTTCGTCCTCTGGTTCGAGTGGGCCTGGCAGGGGAAGGGCCTCGCGGGAGTCGTCGTCCTCGTCGCCCTCGTCGGCACCTACATCGCCCTCGTCCTCGGACGGCACGGGAGCTGGATCAGTGCCGAGGCCCGGGCCTGGGCCCTCGCCTACCCGATCTACCTCGTCGCCGTCGTGCGACCGATCACGTCCATGTGGCGCTTCCTCCTCCTCGACGTGCCCATCGCGGCCCTGCTCGCCTCCGTGGCCATGCGAACCGCCAACGGGCAACGGGTCGTGCCCCACTGGCGCCGCCGGGTCGTCGTCGTCCTCGTCGTCCTCGTCGGCGGGATCTTCTGGTGGACCTGCTCGCTGCTGACCTACACCCCGTGGGGGTCGTTCCCGCCTTAGTGGCCGCTCGATCCCCGGCCGATCTCCGCGGCACTGGATTTCGTCACGTCAGCGGCCTACGGGATAATGGGCCACGCATGCCCGGCAGTCCGGCGCCGGGTCACCTACGTGGCGCGACTCCCGCTGCCGCGATGAGGAAGGGATCTGCACATGGCGGCAATGAAGCCGAGGACGGGCGACGGCCCGCTCGAGGTCACCAAGGAAGGTCGCGGCATCGTGCTGCGCATGCCCCTCGAGGGGGGTGGGCGGCTCGTCGTCGAGATGACCCCCGAGGAGGTCCGGGCGCTCGGCGAGGCCATCGACAACTGCGAGGGCCTGAACTGACCTGCTGCTGACACCTCGTGACGGGGCCCCCACCACCCGGTGGGGGCCCCGTCCGTCGTCGACCGGGGTCGGTAGGGTCGCGGGATGCCACGTGATGTGCTGCTCGACCCCGCGTCCTCCGCCTGGGCCACCGCGCCCGCGCTGGCCGTCGCCCTGGCCGGCGACGGCGACGAGCGAGTGCTCGTCGCCCCACTGGGTGACGCCGGCCCCGAGGTCGCCCTCGACGCCCTCGCGTTCCTCGGGCTCGACGCCGAGGCCGTCCTCGCCGCCCACGAGCCGCCGACCCGCGCGGGGGCCGTGACGACCGTGCCGCTGCCGCCGGGCGCGCACGCCGTCCGACGCGTGCTGCTCGTCGGGACCGGCGACGGCGGTCCGGCCGACTGGCGGTCGGCGGGGGCCGGGGCGGGCCGCGCGACGCGTGGCGCGGGGGTGGTGGTCCATGCCCTCGGGCCGGCGGCGGCCGGTGAGGCGCTCACCGCCTGGGTGGAGGGCGGTGTTCTCGGGTCGTGGACCTCGCCGCGCTGGCGCGCCGGTGGGCCCGTCGACGGTGCCGAGCCCGCCCGGGAGGTCCTCGTCGTCGGCGACGGCGCCGACGAGGCGGTGCGCCGGGCCGTCATCCGGGCCCGTGCCCAGCTGCTCGCCCGCAACCTCGCCCTCACCCCCTCGAACACGAAGAACCCGGCGTGGGTGGCCCACCAGGCGCGCACGCTGGCCGGCCGGAGCGGGCTCGCGGTGACGGTCCGGGACGAGCGTGCGCTGCGCCGGGAGGGGTTCGGCGGCCTCCTCGCCGTCGGCGGCGGGTCGAGCACGCCGCCCCGTCTCGTCAGCCTCGAGCACGTGCCCGAGGACGCCTCGGGTGCGACACCGCACGTCGTGCTCGTCGGGAAGGGCATCACCTTCGACACCGGCGGTCTGCAGGTGAAGCCGACCGAGGGGATGCTCGGGATGAAGACCGACATGTCGGGCTCGGCCGTCGTGCTGGCGGTGCTCGCGGCGTGTGCCGGGCTCGCCGTCCCCGTCCGGGTCACCGGCCTGCTCGCGCTCGCCGAGAACGCGGTCGGGGGCGCGTCCTACCGACCGGGTGACGTCATCACGCAGTACGGGGGGAGGACCGTCGAGGTCGGCAACACCGACGCCGAGGGGCGACTCGTCCTGGCCGACGCCCTCGCCTACGCCGACGCCCGGCTCGACCCCGACCTCGTCGTCGACGTCGCCACGCTCACGGGTGCGGCGCGGATCGCGCTCGCGCGGGTCATGGCGCCCCTCTTCGCCACCGACGACGACCTCGCCGCCGCGCTCGTCGCAGCCGGCGAGGCCAGCGGTGAGACGCTGTGGCGGATGCCCCTGGCCGACACCTACCGTCGGGCCCTGGACTCCGACGTCGCCGATCTCACCCACATCGCACCCGAGGTCGGCGGTGGCGCCGTCACCGCGGCGCTGTTCCTCCGCGAGTTCGTCGGGGAGCGCCGGTGGGCGCACCTCGACATCGCGGGCACGGGGCGCTCGGACGTCGACGCCGGGACCACCGCCAAGGGTGGTACCGGCTTCGGGACGCGGCTGCTGCTGCGCTGGCTGGAGGAGATGGGATGAACGCGGGGTACGGGCTCACGGTCCGCTGGTCGCTCGAGGACGCCCCGGAAGGCGTGGCCGACCGGCTGCGCGAGTACGTCGTCGGCACCTCCATCGCGCGCTTCATGTTCCTCGACGGGTTGGCCTTCAAGGTGTGGCGGATGCGCGAAGGGGAGTGGTTCGAGGGCACCTACGTCTTCGACAGCGACCAGGAGCGCTCCGCGTTCCGTGAGGACTTCGAGCCCGGTGCCGCGCGGTCCCCGGGCAGCGAGATCATCGGCTCGGCACCGGTCCGTATCGAGGAGTGGGAGGTCGTGGCGATCGCCGAGGGGCCGGCCGGCTTCCGCCGTGGGGCCGGTCCCGACGTGAGCTGAGGCGCCCCCGGTCAGCGCCGGACGGCGACGACGACCCCGTCGCTGACCGGCAGCATCGACACGACGAGGTCGTCGTGGTCGCGCAGCCACTTGCCGAGGTCGCGGATCGTGGTCGTCGTCGTGTCCCGCGCCGTGGGGTCGGCGACCTTGTCGTGCCAGAGCATGTTGTCGACGACGAGCACCCCGCCGGACCGGAGCAGCCGGATGGCGTGCTCGACGTAGAGGGGGTAGCCGTCCTTGTCGGCGTCGACGAGGACGAGGTCGTAGGCACCGTCGGTCATCCGGGGCAGGACGTCGGCCGCGGCACCGGTGATGACGCGGGTGCGCTGGGGGGTGATGCCGGCGGAGGCGTACGCCTGGCGGGCCGCTCGCTGGTGCTCGGCAGAGACGTCGATCGTCGTCAGGACACCGTCCTCGGGCATCCCGGAGAGCAGCCAGAGGCCGGAGGTCCCCGCTCCGGTGCCGATCTCGACGACGTGCCGTGCGGAGACGGCGGCGGCGAGCACCCGGAGCACGGCCCCGGCCCCGGTGCCGACCGGGGTGGCGTTGCCGAACTCCACGCCGCGGCGGCGCGCGGCGTCGACGACCTCGGGTTCGGGGACGAACTCCTCGGCGTAGCTCCAGCTCGCAGGACGCAGTGCGCTCATGTCGCCAACCCTACGGCGCACCGGCCTGCGGGGCCGGGTGGCGCCCCGATGGCCACGACTCCCAGCGTTCGTTCAGGTTGGCCCGGAACAATTTCCGACCCGAGAGCGTACCGATGGGTGGCATGAGCAGCATGGTGAGGGACGAGACGATGACGACGACGCCGAGCGCGCCGGTCGGGGCTGACCCCGCGCCGGGCTGGACGCCGCCGACGTGGGAGGAGATCGTCGAACAGCACTCCGCCCGCGTGTACCGGCTCGCCTACCGCCTCACCGGGAACGTCCACGACGCCGAGGACCTGACCCAGGACGTCTTCGTCCGGGTCTTCCGCTCCCTGCACACCTACCGCCCCGGCACCTTCGAGGGCTGGCTGCACCGCATCACGACGAACGTGTTCCTCGACCGGATGCGCCGCAAGCAGCGGATCCGCATGGACGCCCTGTCCGAGGAGTCCGCCGCTCGGCTGCCCAGTCGCGGCCCCGGTCCCGAGCAGGCCTACGACGACACCCACCTCGACGACGACGTGCAGCGCGCGCTCGACGCGCTCTCCCCGGACTTCCGGGCCGCCGTGGTGCTCTGCGACATCGAGGGCCTCTCGTACGAGGAGGTCGCGGCCACTCTCGGCATCAAGCTGGGGACCGTCCGCTCGCGCATCCACCGTGGCCGTGCCCAGCTGCGCGAGGCCCTCGCGCACCGGGCCCCGCAGCCGCGCCCCACCGAGACGACCGGGTCCGGCCGTCGCGCCCCGCTCGTCCGTCGCCCCGCCGCCGGAGCCGTATGAGCCACGAGCCCGGTGTCCGCTGCCTCGACGACGAGCTCTCCGAGTACGCCGCCGGGCGTCTGCCCGCCCCCCGGATGCAGGCCTGGGACCGGCACCTGGCCGTCTGCGACCTCTGCGCGGTCGGGCTCGACCGCGAGCGTCGGCTGCGCACTGCCCTCGCCTGCGGCCCGTCGATGCCCGGTGACCTCCGGGAGAGCCTCATGGCGCTGGGTAGGGGGCTCGGCCCCCCTCCGCCGGCCTCGGCGGGGCCCCGGCCGCTCGCCCTCCTCGCGCCCACCGCCCCGCCGTGCCATCGCAGCCCGCTGCGGGCGACCGTCGTCGCCGCGGCGGCAGCCGGGGTCTCCGCCGCCGCGGCCTGGAGCCTGACCGTCATCGGCGCCCCCACCCCCGCCCGGCCCGCCGGGGCCACCCAGCCGGCGGTGCGCAACGCGGTGGCCTCCACGGCGCCGACCCCCGCCCGGGCGGCCACCGGGAGTCCGGTCCGGTGGATGCCGGTGGGCGCGATGCTGGTCGGTACCGACGAGCAGGCACAATCGACCCCATGACGCGCGAGGACCCACCCGGCCGGGACGACTGGCGGCCGTGGGGCGGCCACGACGAGACCATGCCCGCCGGTCCACCCGTGGCCCCGCGCCCGCCCGACGCCCCCGCTTCGCACCCCGAGCCTGCCTGGGCCGCCGCCGGCGAGCACGGGCAGCGCACCGAGGAGATCCCCACCACGGCGCCGGGTCCTGACCCGGCGCCCACGCCCGACCCCTTCCCCTGGTACCAGCCGGTCGAGCAGCCGCCCCCCGGACGGCCGGTCCGTCGGGGCCCCGGGTGGGGCGCGCTCGTCGGGACCGCCCTCGCCGCCGCCCTCCTCGCCGGCACCGGCGGCGGTGTTCTCGGCGCCTACCTCGCCGACCAGGGTGCACTCGAGCGCACGACCGCGCCCCGACAGGCGCCGCCCCAGGCCGGGGCGGGAGCGACGACCCGACCGGTGGGCTCCATCGCCAACATCGCGGCCACGGCGACCCCCAGCGTGGTCACCCTGCGGGTCGACGGTACGGACGGAGCGGCCACCGGCTCCGGGTGGGTCTACGACGGTCAGGGCCACATCGTCACGAACAACCACGTCGTCGCCGGCGCGGCCGACACCGGATCCATCACCGTGGTCCTGGCCGACGGCACCCAGCTCGACGGCACGATCGTCGGCCGGGACGCCTCCTACGACCTTGCCGTCGTCGAGGTCGGCCGCACCGACCTCGCCCCGCTGCGCCTCGGCCGCTCGGCGGACGTCGTCGTCGGTGACGAGGTCGTCGCCGTCGGCGCCCCCCTCGGGCTCGACTCCACCGTCACCAGCGGCATCGTGAGTGCGCTCGACCGCCCGGTGACCCCGGGCCAGGAGGACGACCAGTCCTTCATCAACGCCATCCAGACCGATGCCGCGATCAACCCGGGCAACTCCGGCGGTCCACTGCTCGACATGAACGGGGACGTCATCGGGGTCAACTCGGCGATCGCCCGGGTGTCCGGCAGCGCCCTGTCCGGCCAGAGCGGGAACATCGGGGTCGGCTTCGCCATCCCGAGCGACCAGGTGGCGATCACGGCCGAGCAGCTGATCTCCACGGGCCGGGCCGAGCACCCGGTCATCGGGGTCTACCTCGACTCGACGTACGACGGCGAGGGCGTGCGGATCGCCGACAGCGGCCCCGACGGCGCCCCGGCGATCAGCCCCGGGGGGCCGGCCGACGGCGCCGGTCTGCGGGCCGGTGACGTCATCGTCGCCTTCGACGGCACCCCGGTCTCGGAGCAGGGCGAGCTCGTTGTCAAGATCCGCGCGCGCCGGGTCGGCGACGAGGTGACGCTGACGATCCGTCGCGGCGGGCAGGACCGGGATGTCACCATGGTGCTCCAGGGGTCGGGCCGGTGACCGTGCGCGACCGGCTCAGCGGTGCCGGGAGGAGGACGACGTGTTCGGTGTGAACGGCTGGGAGGTCATCCTCCTCGCCCTCATCGCCGTCCTCGTCCTCGGTCCGGACAAGCTCCCCGAGTACGCGGCGAAGCTGGCCCGGGGCATCCGCAAGGCTCGCGTCCTGGCCGAGGGGGCCAAGGAGCAGCTCAAGGACCAGCTCGGCCCGGAGTACGAGGACATCGACTGGCGCCAGTACGACCCGCGCCAGTACGACCCCCGGCGGATCGTCAAGGAGGCCCTCCTCGAACCGCTCGACGAGGCGATCGCGCCGGTGCGTGGCGAGATCTCGTCGGTCCGCACCGCGGCGGGGCTGAACGGCACGGCTGCCGGGAGCGGCGCGGCGTCCGCGAACGGGTCGGCGGCCGCCGGCCCCGCATCCGCGGGCGCTTCCGCCATCGGGGCCACCGCGGCCGCCGCCGTCGCGGCCTCGACCGTCGGCGCGAGCACGCGCCGCGAGCCCCGTGACTTCGACCCGAGCCGGCCCACCCCGTTCGACGACGACGCCACCTGAGCGGCGGCCGCTCGGCTACCGGCCGACGGGGGAGAGACCGAGCGAGCGTCCGGCGAGGCCTCGCGAGCGGGTCGCGAGCCCCCTGGCGATGCCACGCAGCGCCACGGCGGCAGGGGAGTCGGGCTCGCCGAGCACGACCGGAGTGCCCTGGTCGGCCCCGACCCGCAGTCGCGTGTCGAGGGGGATCTGCCCGAGCAGCGGCACGTCGGAGCCGATCGAGCGGGTCAGCGACTCCGCGACCTCGCGACCGCCGCCGGCGCCGAAGATCTCCTCCCGGCTGCCGTCGGGCAGCTCGAGCCACGACATGTTCTCGATGACGCCGGCGAGCCGCTGGTGGGTCTGCAGGGCGATCGAGCCGGCCCGCTCGGCGACCTCGGCGGCTGCCTGCTGCGGGGTGGTGACGACGAGGATCTCGGCGCCGGGGATGAGCTGGGAGACCGAGATCGCGATGTCGCCCGTGCCCGGGGGCAGATCGAGGAGCAGGACGTCGAGGTCGCCCCAGAAGACGTCGGCGAGGAACTGCTGGAGGGCTCGGTGCAGCATCGGGCCGCGCCACACGACCGGCTGGTTGCCGGGGACGAACATCCCGATCGAGATGACCTTCACGTCGTGGCTGACCGGCGGCATGATCATGTCGTCGACCTGGGTCGGCCGGTGCTCCACGCCGAGCATCCGCGGGATCGAGAAGCCGTAGATGTCGGCGTCGACGACCCCGACCCGCAGCCCCTCTGCGGCGAACGCCGCGGCGAGGTTGGCCGTCACCGAGGACTTGCCGACGCCACCCTTGCCCGACGCCACCGCGTAGACGCGGGTGAGCGAGCCCGGCTTCGCGAAGGGGACCTCGCGCTCCTGGACCCCGCCGCGCAGCTGGGTCTTCAGCGCCTCGCGCTGCTCGTCGTTCATGACGCCGAGGGTCACCTCGACGCCGGTCACGCCCTCGACCTTGTTCAGCGCCTCGGTCGTGTCGCGGGTCAGCGTGTCCTTGAGCGGGCAGGCCGCGACGGTGAGCAGGATCGTCACGGCCACCCGGCCGGACTCGTCGACGCTGACCGCGTCGACCATCCCGAGCTCGGTGACCGGTTTGCGGATCTCGGGGTCGATGACCGTCTCGAGGGCGGCGTGAAGGGCGTCCTGGCTGACCTGCGGCATGCCGCCAGTCTAGGTCGGCTGCTCCTCGCCGCCGTCCGAGGCCTCCGCGCGGTTGACGACGACGAGGCCGCGCTGCTCCATCTCGTCGAGCAGATCCCGCAGCTCGCTGCGCACGAAGTCGCGGGTCGCCGTGTCCCGCATCGCCAACCGCAGCGCCGCGACCTCACGGGTGAGGAACTCGGTGTCGGCGAGGTTCCGCTCGTCGCGGGACCGGTCCTGCTCGAGCGCGACGCGGTCCCGGTCGGCCTGCCGGTTCTGCGCCAGCAGGATGAGCGGCGCGGCGTACGAGGCCTGCAGGCTGAGCATGAGGGTGAGGAAGAGGAACGCGTAGGGGTCGAAGGACCACGGGGTCAGGGTGTTCCAGATGATCCACACCGCGATGAACACGGTCATGCCGATGAGGAAGCCCGGGGTGCCCATGAAGCGGGCGAACTTCTCGGACAGGACGCCGAAGGTCTCCTCGGTGAAGAGTGCGGGGGTCTGCCACCCGCGCCGGCCCGCCTCGCGGGGCTGGTCGATGCGGGGACGGCGCTCGCGCTCAGCCACGGGCCACCTCCTCCGGGGCGATCGAGTCTGGGTCGGTCACCTCGGGGGCGACGACGTCGTGGCGGTCCTCGCGCCAGTCGTCGGGGAGGATGTGGTCGAGCACGTCGTCGACGGTGACCGCGCCGATGAGGTGGCCGTCGTCGTCGACGACCGGCAGGCCCACGAGGTCGTAGGTGGCGAGCATCCGGGTGACCTGGCCGATCGTCGCACCCGGCGGAAGGGGCTCGACGTCCTTGTCGAGGATCCCTCCGACCGGGTTGTGCGGCGGTTCGCGCAACAGCCGCTGGATGTGGACGACGCCGAGGAACTTGCCGGTGGGGGTCTCCAGGGGCGGCCGGCAGACGAACACGGTGCAGGCCAGCGCCGTCGACAGCTCGGCCCGGCGCACGACGGCGAGAGCCTCGGCGATCGAGGCCTCCGGGCCGAGGATCACTGGCTCGGTGGTCATCAGTCCACCCGCGGTGTTCTCGTCGTAGGTGAGCAGGCGGCGCAGGTCGGCCGCCTCGCCCGGCTGCATCGTCTGCAGCAGCTCCTCGCGCCGCTCCGTGGGCAGCTCGGAGAGCAGGTCGGCGGCGTCGTCGGGCTCCATCACCTCGAGGACGTCGGCGGCACGGCCGACGGCGAGCCCGACGAGGATCTCGACCTGGTCGTCCTCGGGCAGCTCCTCGATGACGTCGGCGAGCCGCTCGTCGGAGAGGGCGTCGGCGACCTCGGCGCGGCGCTGGGCGCTCAGGGCGTGGATGACCTCGGCGAGGTCGGCGGGCTTGAGGTCGTCATAGGTCTCCAGGAGGCGCGTCGCCGGCTGGCCCTCGCTGGCGACGTGCAGCCCGGAGACGTCCTCGATGGGGACGACGAAGGTGTCGCCCCGTCGCCTCGAGAGACGGGTCAGCCGGGTCGGGCGTGGAGCGGAGACCCGGACGAAGGCGCGGGTGACACTCCAGCCGCGGGTGCCCAGCTGCTCGATGCCGATGTCCTCGACCGTGGCCTCGACAAGCTCGCCCTCGTCGGTTCGCACCGTGACCGGCCGCTCGAACAGCTCGGCGACGACGAGGGTCTCGTTGCCACGCTGCTCGAAGCGGCGCATGTTGACCAGGCCGGTGGTGATCACCTGACCGCCCTCGACCGAGGTGACCCGGGTCATCGGAACGAACACGCGCCGGCGGCCGGGGACCTCGACGACCAGGCCGATGACCCGGGGCCGGGCGCGCGAGACGCTGAAGGTCACGACGACGTCGCGGACCCGGCCGACCCTGTCACCGAGCGGGTCGAAGACGTCCAGCTCGGACAGGCGGCCGACGAAGGCGCGGGTCGTCGTGCTCACGAGCGTCAGGCTATCCCGGGCAGGACCCGGGCCGTCGGGGTCAGCGGGACGTGTTGCGGCGCGCCCCGGCCCGGCCCCGCCAGTGCCACGGCCGCCACGTCGTGGTCGTCGCGGGAGCCGGACGCACCGGGGCGGCGCCGGAGCCGTCGTCGTACCCGCCGGGCGCCTCGATCGGCGGGCCGTGCGGAGCGAGGGCGTGGACGGTGCACGAGTCGCGCCAGCGCTCCTCGACGTCGCCGACCGCGTTGAGCCGCTCGGGCCGCAGCAGGTCGACAGCGGCGGTCCACTCGGCCGAGCCCGGCTCGAGCCGGCGGGCGGACGCCCGCAGGGTGAGCAGTCGCCCGCCGGTGTCCTTGCTGCGCAGCACGAGCTCGACCTCGTCCGGCAGCCACGGGAGGTACTGCTCGCCCGGACCCGAGACCACGTAGGCCACCGGCTCGCCGTCCTCGCCGGGGTCGTGCCAGACGTGCCAGGCCGGGAAGGTGGCGCCTGCTGGGACCCGGACCCAGAGCAGGCCGGACTTCGTGGCCGCCTCCGCGGTGAGCTTGGCGGGGTCGACGGCCGGGGGGGTCGGCTCGGGGGCCTGCTCCGACATGGCCTGCACTCTCCCACACGCGGGCGCCTCGGCGGCACCCTCGAGGAGGCATCCGCCGCCGTGGCGGCCGCGACCCCGTCTCGAGCCGATGACAACCCCTGCGTGCCCGGGATGTGCGCGCCGGGGCGGAGCAGCGACGAGCACTCGCCGGTGGTGGCATCCCGGCGTTAGGACGCACCGGACAGGTCGGTGGCCGGACCGGTGTCCTGGAAGAGGTACGCGAAGGCGGTGTTCGTGTAGGCGAGGCCGCGGCCGCTGGCTCGGATCTGGTCGACGCGCGCGTCCTCGGGGCGCTTCGGCACGAGGTATCGGTCGAGCCGGTCGGTCGCCAGTCGGTGGCGTCCGTCTCGGAGGTGCGTGGCCGCGACGAGCCGCAGGCTCGGGTCGAGGGCGGCCAGGCTGGCGTCACCGTGACTGGTGTTGGCCAGCAGCCATCCCCCCGGCCGCAGGTAGCGGCGGCAGTGCTCCCAGACCGGGCCGGCGTACAGGGAGATGAGCAGGTCCACACCGGCGTCGGGCAGATCGAGCCGGTGGGTGTAGTCCGCGCCGAGGAACCGCACCTGGCTCCCCGCGCCGGAGCGGGTGCGGCCGGCCAGCTCGGAGCCCACGAGCTCCCGGTCGGCGAAGAACCGCCGGGCGCGAGGATCGGAGTCGACGTACACCACTGACCGGAAGGCGGTCGACGGCGACAGGTCGACGTAGCTGCCGGGGTACAACGCCCGCTCGATCGGCCAGGCGTCGGCGATCGCACGGAACAGGCCCGAGCGGTCCCCGATCGACTCCCGGTACCGCGACCACGTCACCAGCCTCGCCACCGCTCCATCTCAGCACGACGGACGCCGCGCGAGGAGGGGCCCGTCACGTGGCGGCGCGGTGGGACGCCTGGGCGACCGGGGAGCCACGTCCTGCCAGTACGCCCTGTTCCTGCTGCGCTGGCCGGCGCGTCCGCCCGAGGACTTCCTCGTCGGACAGCCGCGTCAGGGCGGTGACACCACCTTCGCGCACGCAGGCGCCGACAGCCGGCTGTGCTGGGACCTCCGGCAGCCTCACGACGCACTCGACGAGCAGCGCCGCGAGCGCGGGCTGACCTGGCCCAGCTCGCCGAGGAGCGGGTTGCACCCCCGGCAGGCTCACGAACCTGCGGACCGCGCACGGCCGACCTCGACCCCACCAGGCGGGTCGCGCAGTGGCTCCGGCGTCCCGCCTCGGAGTTCATCCACGCGAGGTCGTGGTGATCGCGCGCTTCGCGGCGCGAGGATGCAGGTCGGCCCGGCGGGCTAACCGCCGAGGAGCCCGATCCGGTCGAGGAGCCACGCCACCGTCCTCCTCAGAGCGCGTCCCGAAGCTCGCAGCCACGCCACTGCTCGGACAGGCGCTGCTGACCCGCTCCCGGAGCCGGGCTCACCCACGGGCACTCGCCCATCGCGCATGCCTTCCAGTATGGACCCGCACCGGCGCGGACGTCAGCGCTCTCCAGGTCCAGCACCGTGCGGCCCTCGGCCCGCCACCGGAGGCCGGCGCCCCTGCGTGGCGGGCAGCAGCTCGGCCGGCACCGCGGGCCCAGTCCTTCACGCAGTACACGTCCGGCGATGCGACGACGACGTCGAAGCCGTCATCGAGGTACGGCAGGGGTGCGCCGATCCGCGACTCTCGGGTCGGCCTCCGCGCCCCGCCTCTCCCGGGCCAGGTCGACCATCGCCACGCTGAGGTCGACCCCGGACACCATCGCGTCGCCGAGCACCTGATGGTGGGTCCACGGACGCTGCGCCCCTCATCCGCCTCGTATCGTGTCGCGCGTGTTCTGGCCCTCGAGCCGTTCGAACAACCTGGTGAGGAGGGCCTCGAGCTTGTCCGTGGCGCCTCGCAGCGCTTCGTCGGGGGTCGCGGCGTGATGCTCGGCGGTGACGCGGTCCATCCCCGCGGGTCGGGCCTCGATCAGGCAACGGACGTCGTCCCCTGTCGAACGGCCGGCGCTTTCGTTGCGCAGGTGGACCTCGACCCGGGTCAAGCGGTCCTCGAACCTCGCCAGGGCGCTCTCGAGGCCTGCCTCGGTCCGTTCGATGAGTGCCGCGCTGCCTTCGACGTTCTTGTCGGTGTTGAACTGGATCTTCATCGGGCATCTCCTGACCGGCTCGTTCCCGAGCCTCGAACGGGGCTACACGTGCTGGGCGTCCGATGGTCACCGGCGCGGTGAGTGCCGGCCCTGCCGGAGCCCGGCTTCCATGCCGCGAACAACGCCTCCTCGGCTCCCGCGGATCGGGCTCCTCCCCAGTCTCTCAGCACAGCGGTGGGTCGACGCCGGGTGAGCGCTCTCAGACCCCGACCAGTTGCGCTCGCCACCCGTGACGGGGCCGGCGGCACCCGTCCGGCGGAGACCGCGTCAGGCTAGCCTCGGGTCATGGCAGATCCCGATGCCGGCACCGATGACTCGTCGATGATCGGCGCCTTCTGGCAGGTGGCCAGGATGCGAGCCACGCTCAACCCGACCGGCTACTACACGGGAGAGCGGCCGCTGGGGTCCCTCCCGCCGCCGGCGTGGGCCTTCGGGGCCACGCCGGAACAGGCCGACGAGCTCCTCGCGCTCGTCCTCGCCGGCACCAAGACCGCGACCGCCGGCGCGCTGTGGGACTACGAGGCGACCGGAGAGGATCTGCCGACGCCCGGGATGCTCGGCATCGTCACCGACGGTCGCGGTGTCCCGCACGCTCTGCTCATGACGACCGAGGTCGAGGTCGTCCCCTTCGACGAGGTGGGCGCTGAGCACGCGTACCTCGAGGGTGAGGGCGACAGGTCGCTGGCGACCTGGCGGGAGGTGCACGAGAGGTCCTTCACGGAGCACGCGGTGCACGGTCGCGGTTTCAGCCCGGACATGCCGGTCGTCCTGCAGCGCTTCGTCGTCCTCTACAGCCACTCCTCTCCCGACCCGGACACCGGCTGACGGGCCCGGCCCAGCGCGGTCACGGAGACGTCGGAGCGGCCCGGGCTCGAGCCGGAAGGACGCGGCGTCGGTCACACCGTGAGGTCGCTCACGCGTCATCGGCCGCCCCCGCTGCTAGCGTCCGGACCGACCGTGCACCCGCCTCGGAAGGCTCGACGATGCGCAGCGCCAAGGACTTCTTCCGCCCCCTCGCGGTGGGCGCGCCCGACCCGGTCCGCGAGGTGCCTGCGCGCCCGAGCCGGATGATCCACTTCTTCGACCCGAGCAACCCGAAGATGGCCGCCAAGGTGCCCGACATGGTCGGGACCGTCGACGTGCTCCTCGGCAACCTCGAGGACGCCGTCAAGGCCGAGAACAAGGAAGCGGCCCGACAGGGCCTCGTCGACATCGCGAGGGCCACCGACTTCGGCGAGCACACCCAGCTGTGGACGCGCGTCAACGCCCTCGACAGTCCCTGGGTGCTCGACGACCTCACGACCCTCGTCACCGAGATCGGCGACCGGCTCGACGTCGTCATGGTCCCCAAGGTGCAGGGCCCCGAGGACATCCACTACGTCGACCGGCTGCTCGCCCAGCTCGAGGCCCGGGCCGGCCTCACCCGGCCGGTCCTCGTCCACGCCATCCTCGAGACGGCCCGCGGCGTCGCGAACGTCGAGGAGATCGCCGGGGCGAGCCCTCGGATGCAGGGCATCAGCCTCGGGCCGGCGGACCTGGCGGCCGACCGGCGGATGAAGACGACCCGGGTCGGTGGCGGGCACCCGGGCTACCTCGTGCGGCAGGACCCGCCGGTGGGCGTCGAGGACGCGGTGCACGCCGAGCGTCGCACCTATCAGCAGGATCTCTGGCACTACACGATCGCACGGATGGTCGACGCCTGTGCGATGCACGGGATCTTCCCGTACTACGGCCCGTTCGGGGACATCAAGGACGTCGTCGCCTGCGAGGACCAGTTCCGCAATGCCTTCCTCCTCGGCTGCGTCGGCACGTGGACCCTCCACCCGGCCCAGATCGCCATCGCGAAGAAGGTCTTCAGCCCCTCGGCCGAGGACGTCGCGCACGCCCGGCGCGTCCGGGAGGCCATGGGCGACGGCACCGGCGCCGTGATGCTCGACGGGAAGATGGAGGACGACGCGAGCCTCAAGCAGTGCCTCGTGATCCTCGAACTCGCCGAGCGGTTGTCCGCCACCGACCCCGAGCTCGCCGAGCTCTACGCCCGGACGGGGGAGGACGCGTGAGCGAGCAGTACCGGCCCCGCCGCTCGGTGCTCTACATGCCGAGCAGCAACGAGCGCGCCCTGGAGAAGGCCAAGACCCTCCCTGTCGACGGGCTCATCCTCGACCTCGAGGACGCCGTCGCGCCCGACGCGAAGGACGGGGCGCGCGAGAATGCCTGTGCCGCGGCCGCATCGGGGGAGTACGGCCACCGTGAGATGACCATCCGGGTCAACGGGCTCGGGACACAGTGGCACGACGCCGACCTGGCGGCCGCGTGTGCCGCGGGGCCCGACGGCATCGTGGTGCCGAAGGTCGGCTCGGCCGAGGACGTCGACGCGCTCGTGGCCGCGATGGAGCGCCACGGCGCCCCCGCAGGCACCCGGCTCTGGGCGATGGTGGAGACCCCGGGGGCGGTGCTCTCGGCGCTCGACATCGCGGTGGCCTCCGACCGGATAGCGGTCCTCGTCC
Source organism: uncultured Actinomycetota bacterium (assembly GCA_963730165.1). Lineage (GTDB taxonomy): Bacteria > Actinomycetota > Actinomycetes > Actinomycetales > Dermatophilaceae > DASSQJ01. Next base: position 500,798 of record CAVSQS010000002.1, on the reverse strand, counting down.
TCGGCACCAACGACCTCGTGAAGGAGCTCCGGGCCCGGTTCGTGCCCGGCCGCGGCCCGCTCCTCACTGCGCTCACGAACGTGGTTCTCGCGGCCCGGGCAGCCGGGGTGGCCGTGCTCGACGGCGTCTACAACGACGTCAAGGACCTGGCGGGCTTCGAGGTGGAGTGTCGGCAGGGTCGCGACCTCGGCTTCGACGGCAAGACCCTCATCCACCCCGGGCAGGTCGAGGCGTGCAACGCGGCCTTCGCGCCCTCGCAGGCCGAGGTGGAGGAGGCCCGCGGCATCCTCGCGGCGTGGGAGGCCGGCGCGGGGACGGGCGTCGTCACCTACGAGGGCCGGATGGTCGAGAACCTGCACGTCGACGTGGCACGCCGCGTGCTCGCGACCGACGAGGCGATCCGTGCGCGAGGCTGACCCGGTCCCAACGATTGGGTCACGCCCGACCTGCTGACTTGCGCGAGCGGGGTGTCGTGTCGTCTCGTGGGGGTGGACGAACGACTGCTCGAGGGGGGAAGGCGATGCCCCGGATGCCGCGCAGGGCCGCCGGCGGGTGGCTCGCCGCTGCCCTCGTGCTCGGCGGGTGTTCATCCGTGCCGGGCTGGACCGGCTCCGCGGCCGCGCCGTCGGACGACGCGACGACGAGCGCGTCCCCCGGGTCGTCCGCGCCCGGCGCCACGACGAGTGCCCCGCCCGGCGCCACGACGAGTGCCCCGCCCTCGTCGGGACCGACCGGCACGACCGCGGCGCCGTCGCCTTCGCCGTCCGAGGCGACCACGAGTCCGAGCGAGACCCCGAGTCCGAGCGAGACCCCGAGTCCGAGCGAGACCCCGAGCCCGAGCGCGTCCCCGTCCCGGACCCCGAGCGCGTCAGCGAGCCCGTCGTCCCCCGCGCCCCCGCCGGTGCGGACGACCCTCGTCGCCGGCGACTCCGGAGCCAGGGTGCTCGCTCTCCAGAAGCGGCTCAGCGCCCTCGGCTACTGGCTCGGCGCGGCCGACGGCGACTTCGGCCCGCTGACCCAGCAGGCCGTCTACGCCCTCCAGAAGTCGGCGGGCATCGCCCGGGACGGTGTGGTCGGACCGAACACCCGCGGCGCGCTCGAGCGGGGGGTCCGCCCGCGGGCCACGCTCGCCGGGGACGGCATCGAGGTCGACATCGCGCGGCAGCTGCTGCTCGTGGTCCGTGGCGGGCGGGTCGTCACCGTCCTCAACACCTCGACCGGGAGCGGCCAGGAGTACACCACCACCTTCGGGACGCGTGCCGTCGCCCGGACGCCGCGAGGCGACTTCACCTTCCTGCGGCGCGTGGACGGCATGGCCGAGAGCTCACTCGGGACGCTGTGGCGGCCGGTGTTCTTCACGTCGACGGGCTACGCCGTGCACGGCTCGGGGAGCGTGCCACCGTGGCCTGCCTCCCACGGGTGCGTGCGGATCAGCAACGCGGCGATGAACATGGTGTGGGCCCGGGGACTGATCCCCGTCGGGAGCCCCATCAGGGTCCGCTGAGGACAGGTCACTCGCCGGGGTAGCTGACCCCGACCTGGCGCCGTGCCTCGTCCAGCACCGCCATGACGCGGCGGGTCGCCTCCCAGGGCACCGACCACGGCTCGGTGCGACCCTCGGCGACGGCCCGGGCCACCTCGGCGACCTCGTACCGGAAGCCGTGGGTGCGGTGGTCGGGCTCGTAGGTGTCGAGCAGGGTCTCGTCGGGGCCGACGAGCCGCAGGGTCGTCCCCGGCGTGTAGAAGCGGCCGGAGAGCTCGACCCTCGCTGCCGACCCGGCGACGAGCGCGGTGCACGAGGTGGCAGCCGCCATGGTGCAGGTCATCCGCGCCAGGGCATCCACCCGGCGCGCCGTGACGCCGGTCGTCACGTCGACGCCGTCAGGGCTGAGCGTGCCGCGGGCCGCGACGTCGTCGAGGGCGCCGAGGACGTGGTCGGCGAACGCGACCGGGTAGACCCCCAGGTCGAGCAGGGCGCCGCCGGCGAGGGTGGGGTCGGAGAGCCGCTGTGGACCCTCCGGCCACAGCCGCTGCCCGTGGTCGGCCTGGATGAGCACGAGGTCGCCGAGCACGCCCGACTCGACGGTCCGGAGCACGACGTCGTAGTGCGGCAGGTAGCGACTCCACATCGCCTCGGCGGCGAGCAGCCCGGCGGCCCGGGCGGCCTCGAGCACCTCGTCGGTCTCGGCGAGGCTTCGGGCGAAGGCCTTCTCGACCAGGACGTGCTTGCCGGCGGCGAGCGCCAGCAGGGCGTGCTCGCGGTGCTCGCTGTGCGGCGTGGCGACGTAGACGGCCTCGACGTCGGTGTCCGCGACGAGGGCCTCGTAGGAGCCGTAGCTGTACGCGATCCCGTGACGGCGCGCGAACACGCTCGCGCGGTCGGCGTCGCGGGACCCCACGGCCACCACCTGCGAGTGGGTTCCCTCGCGCACGGCGCTCGCGAACGCGTTCGCGATGCCGCCCGGGCCGAGGACCCCCCACCGCAGGGGGGGCGCGTCGAGCGGGTCGGGCACGGTCGAGGTGGCCAGTGTCGGCGGGGGTGTCGGCATGCCGACAAGGGTACGGGCGAGGCGGACCTGAGTAGCGTGAGCACCATGAACATGGAGAAGGTCGTCTTCGGCTTCTTCGTGGTGCTGGCGGCAACCTTGAACTTCGGCTTCTTCATCGGCGACATGACCGACGTGCGCGCCCACAACATCTACGAGCTCTACGCCGCGGTCGTCGTCAACATCATCGCGGTGATCCTCAAGTTCGGGGACCGCACGCAGATCGGCGCCATCCACCTGGCGACCAGCCTGGTGGCCGCCATCCAGCTCATCGCGGCGACCGTCGTCTGGATCGCGGTCAGCTCCGGTGGCTCCGAGATCAGCGTGCACGCGATGAGCTCGGTCGTGTCGCTCTCCGGTGGGGCGCTGCTCGCGAACATCGTGTCGTTGGCGCTGCTCGTCGGGGAGACCCTCGCCGCGCACCGGCGCTGAGGGCGGGCGCGAAGCCGTGATCAACCCGATCGTCGCGGTCGTCGCCTCCCGGCGTCGGAGCGGGCTGCGCCGGCGCCCCGTCCCGGTGCCGACGGCGGCGACGTCCACCGACGTCATCTTCCTCGTGCTGCGGCGGATGCGCCCGCCGCTGCTGTGGCTCGTGGGCGTCTTCACGCTCTCGGTCGTCGGGCTCAGCGCCACGGTCGGCGTCGATGCGTCCGGCGCCCCCTACCGGCTCAGCCTCTTCGAGTCGTTCTACGTCATGAGCTACACCGCGACGACGATCGGCTTCGGCGAGCTGCCGTACCCGTTCACCACCGGTCAGCGCCTGTGGGTGACGTTCATGATCTACGCGACGGTCATCGGCTGGGCCTACGCCGTCGCCACCCTGCTCTCGCTCTCGCAGGACGAGGGCTTCATCACGGCTCGCACGATCCAGCGCTTCCGTCGCCGCGTCCGACGTCTCCGGGAGCCGTTCTACCTCGTCGCCGGGTTCGGCGAGTCGGGCCGCCGGGTGTGTCTGCGCCTCGACTCGCTCGACCAGCGGTGCGTGGCGCTGGACTCCCGCAAGGCGCGCATCGATCTCCTGGAGGTCAGCGAGACGTGGAGCGAGATCCCCGGACTCGTCGGGGACGCGCACGACCCGGCCGTCCTGGGCCTCGCGGGGTTGGGCCTCGACGAGTGCTGCGGGGTGCTGGCCCTCACCGACGACGACGACGTCAACCTCGCGGTCGTTCAGTCGGTGGCCCTGCTCCACCCGGAGGTACCCGTCATCGCGCGCGCCGCGACGAGGATCGCCGAGCGACAGATGGCCCAGTTCGAGCCCTTCGCCGTCATCAACCCGTCGGACCGCTTCGGGGAGTACCTCGTCCTCGCCCTGCAGCGGCCGGCCGTGTACCGCCTCGTCGTGTGGCTGACCAGCTCGAAGAGCGCCGAGGCGCCGGAGCCACGCGAGCCCGTCCGGTCCGGGACCTGGACGGTGTGCGCCGAGGGGGAGTTCCGGGACCGCGTGGCCGAGGACCTCACGTGGGCCGGCTTCGAGGTCCGCTTCGCGGCGGCGGACGGCACCCCACCGGACGTGCGCGGCTCGGTCGGATGCGTGGTCGCCGCCGCCACCGACACGGCGAACCTCTCCGTGGCCGCCCACCTGCGCCGGGAGCACCCCGGCGTGCTGCTCTGCGTGCGCCAGGTGCACACCACGTCGCGGGCGCTGTTCGCGAGCTTCGCCCCCGACCTGGTCTTCTTCCCGGCGGACGTCGTCGCGCGGGAGTGCCTGGCCCGCATCGTGTCGCCCCACGCCTGGGAGCTCGTCGAGCACGCCATGCGCCAGGACGACGAGTGGGCCGAGCGGATGCTCGATGTGCTGGCCGCCCGGTGCGGGCCCTACTCGCCCGTCCCGTCGATGCTCTCGCTGACCCCGCAGGAGGCGCCGGCCGTGGCCGACTGGCTGTCCCACGGCGAGCTCACCGTCGCCGACCTGACCCGTGACCCCGAGGACCGCGAGGGGCACGTGCCGGTCGTCGTGGCCCTGCTGCTGCGCGACGGCGAGGCAGCCGTCCCGTTCCCCGAGGGGAGCACGCGGCTGCAGGCCGGCGACGAGCTCATGCTCTACAGCGGCCCCTCGGGTCGGGCGCTGCTGCGCGAGGTGCTCTTCAACGACGCCAGCGTCGAGTACGCCGCGACCGGCCGCCGGGTCCCGGCGACGTGGATCTGGCGTCGACTCACCCGGCCCCGGGCCGGAGCCGCCTGAGGGCGGTCAGAAGCGGCTCGTCGCCTCCGCGACCAGATCGCCGAGCAGCTCGCCCGGGTCGACGTCCAGGCCCTTGCGGCGGAACCAGGCCACCATCGTCGTCGCGTCCCGCTCGAGGTACTCGAACCCACTCGGGTTCCCGATGACGTCGACCACCTGCGGCCAGTCGATGATGACCAGGCGCTCTCCGTCGAGGAGGACGTTGTACGGGGAGAGGTCACCGTGGGTCCAGCCGTGGTGCGCGAGCGTGAGCATGGCGGTGCGGAGCTGCTCGAAGAGGTCGGCGAGGAGGCCGGGGCCCGGGCGGGTCGAGACCAGCCGCGGCGCGGCCCCCCGCTCGTCGCCGACGAGCTCCATGAGCATCTCGGACCCGTCGAGCTGGACCGGGTAGGGGACGGGCAGGCCCAGCTCCCAGAACCGCCCGAGGGCGTCGAACTCCGCCACCGCCCACTGCCCGGAGATCAGCTGCTTGCCGAACTCCGTGCGGCGCGCCATCGCACGGTTCTCGCGGCTCTTCCGGACCCGGCGGCCCTCGAGGTAGCCGGAGTCGCGGTGGAAGAGCCGGTGGTCGGCCGCGCGGTAGCGCTTGGCGGCCATGGTGACCTCGCGGTCGGTGCCCGGGACCCAGCGGCGGACGACGTGGACGTCGGCCTCCTTGCCGGTCTTGAGCACGCCGAGGTCGCCGTCGACGGCCCCGAGGTCGGTGAGGACCCACGGGGGCCGGGGGGTGGGTCCGTGGGTCGCGAGATCCCACGTGGACCAGCGCTCGCCCTCGGGCGGCGCGTCAGGGGAGGTGTCGACGGAGAAGCTTGCCTGCTTCTCCGGAAGGTGGAACGGCTGGTGTGCCAACGGAGTGCTCCTGTGCGGGGTGGGGGATCTGGGCTCGGGTGCGGCCCGTGGCGGTTCTCGACATCGGGTCCTCCTCCACGCGGTCAGGTGGCGCTGCCGGAAGGCCCGGCAGCCGGTGTCACGCGGCATCCACCGCGCGACGTGCCACCAGCGTGCCGGTCCCCGCCCGGCCCACGCCACTGCTTTTCGGCCGGCCGGCGTGGGCGGCGTCACACGGTGGGGGGACTCACATCCCGGCGACGTGCCTCGGCGACCCCTGCCCCGGCACACTGGGCACCTGAACCCCCACCGGCCCACGTGAAGGCGGCGATGCGCGCATGTCCCGACTCCAGAGCACCGACGGTCTCACCGAGGAGCAGCACGAGCTCGTCAAGCTCGTCCGTGAGTTCGTCGACGAGCAGATCATCCCGGTCGCCACCGAGCTCGAGCACAAGGACGAGTACCCGACCGACATCGTCGAGGGCATGAAGGAGATGGGGATCTTCGGGCTGATGATCCCCGAGGAGTACGGCGGCCTCGGCGAGTCGCTGCTCACGTACGCGCTCGTCGTCGAGGAGATCGCCAGGGGCTGGATGAGCGTCAGCGGCATCATCAACACGCACTTCATCGTCGCCTACATGATCCTGCAGCACGGCACCGACGAGCAGAAGCAGCGCTACCTGCCGCGGATGGCCACCGGCGAGGTCCGCGGGGCCTTCTCCATGTCCGAGCCGGGGATGGGCTCCGACGTCGCCGCCATCCGCTCCAAGGCCGTGCTCGACGGTGCGGACTGGGTCCTCGACGGCCAGAAGATGTGGCTGACCAACGGGGGCTCGGCGAACCTCGTCGCCGTGCTCGTCCGCACCGACCTCGGCGAGAGCGACAGCCCCTACAAGAACATGTCGACCTTCCTCGTCGAGAAGGAGGCCGGCTTCGGCGAGACGGCCCAGGGCATCACGGTGCCGGGCAAGATCGACAAGATGGGCTACAAGGGCGTCGACACCACCGAGCTCGTCATGCAGGGCCACCGCGCCGGGCCCGACCAGCTCCTCGGGGGCGTCCCCGGCAAGGGCTTCTACCAGATGATGGACGGCGTCGAGGTGGGCCGGGTCAACGTCGCCGCCCGGGCCTGCGGCGTCGCCCGGCGCGCCTTCGAGCTCGGCATCGCCTACTCACAGCAGCGCGAGGCGTTCGGCAAGAAGATCGCCGAGCACCAGGGCATCCTCTTCCGCCTCGCCGACATGGCGACCAAGGTGGAGTCCAGCCACCAGATGATGGTCAAGGCGGCTCGGCTCAAGGACTCCGGGCAGCGCAACGACCTCGAGTCCGGCATGGCCAAGTACCTCGCCTCCGAGAACTGTGCCGACGTCGTCGAGCAGTCCTTCCGCATCCACGGTGGCTACGGCTACTCCAAGGAGTACGAGATCGAGAGGCTCTACCGCGAGGCCCCGATGCTGCTCATCGGCGAGGGCACGGCCGAGATCCAGAAGATGATCATCGGCCGCCGTCTCCTCGAGGACTACAAGGCCCGCTGAGGTGGTCGCGTCCGCGGGGCGCGTCCCACCACAGGAGGCGCACAGCGGACATCCAGCCGCGAGTGCGAAAATGGGGTCATGAGCAGCCAGCCGATGCGCCCGGGCCTGCGCGCCGCCCTGTCGCTGGACTACCCGATGTCCCTCGGGGTCCACGACTCCTACGAGGAGGCCCAGCAGGTGGTCGACTACCTGTCCGACCACGAGTTCCCCGTGCAGGACGTCCTCATCGTCGGCACCGACCTCAAGCAGCTCGAGCGGGTCACCGGCCGGCTCACGCAGCGTCGGGTCGTGGGCGCCGGGGCGCTCTCGGGGATGTGGTTCGGCCTGTTCGTCGGCACGATCTTCGCGATCTTCGACCCGCAGGGGTTCAGCATGGTCACCGTGCTCTCGACCGTGCTGCTCGCCGCGGTCTTCGGCGCCATCTGGGGGTACTTCGGCTACCGGCTCACCGGCGGCCAGCGCGACTTCACCTCGGTGAGCCAGGTCGTCGCGGCGAAGTACGAGGTCCTCTGCGAGCACAAGCACGTCCAGCGCGGGCGTGAGCTCCTGGCCCAGATGGACCCGATGAAGGCGGCGCAGCAGGAGGTGCGGCGCGCGCAGGAGGAGGAGCGCGCGCGAATGGCCGCCCAGCAGCCGCCCACCTCCGCGGCGCCGCCCTCGTCCCCGGCCCCGCCGCAGGCCGGCCCCTGGCAACCGCCCCAGTAGCCGTCGGTGCCGGACGCCGGCGCCGACCGTCGCGCCGGTCACGGGGACGGTCTATCGTCGGCGGATGGCCGACTCCCAGCCCAGCCTGAGCCCGCTCGACGGGACCTTCTCCTCGGTGCTCTGCGTCGTCGCGCACCCCGACGACATCGAGTACGGCGCCGCTGCGGCGGTTCACCGGTGGGTCGGTGAGGGGGCACGCGCGGCCTACTTCCTCCTGACGCGGGGAGAGGCCGGGATCGACACCATGGTGCCCGAGCGCGCGGCGGAGGTCCGTGAGCAGGAGGAGCGCGAGAGCGCGCGCCGGGTCGGCGTCGACACGGTCGAGTTCGCGGGCTGGCAGGACGGCGCCGTCGAGTACGGCGTGCCGCTGCGGCGCGAGATCGCCGCCGCGATCCGTCGGCACCGGCCCGAGCTCGTCCTCGGGCAGAACTGGCACGAGCTGTTCGGCCCGGGCATGGTCAACCAGGCAGACCACCGGGCCGTCGGCCTCGCGACCCTCGACGCCGTGGCGGATGCCGGCAACCGGTGGCTGCACCGGGACCTCGCCGACGAGGGCCTCGAGCCGTGGGGAGGCGTGACGGTCTTCGCCGTCGCCGGGTCGCCCCACCCGACGCACTACGTCGACGTCTCGGGCGAGCACTTCGAGGCCGCCGTCCGGTCCCTCGAGGCCCACGCGCAGTACAACGACGCCCTGCCGGACGACTTCCCCACGCCGCGCGCGCTGTTGCAGATGATCCTCGGCGGCGCGGGCGAGCGGGTCGGGCTCGAGCACGCCCTGGCCGTCGAGGTCGTCTTCGACCGTCGCTGACCGCCCCGGCGGGCGCGGGTCAGCCGGCCCAGTGGGCAAGCCGGCGCGACCGCACCATGAGGCGGCCGTCGGCGTCGTGCACGACGGCGTCCTCCTCGAGGGACCCTTCCGCCCGGCCGCTGCGTGAGGGAGGGGGCTCAGCGCGACCGGACGCGGGCGATCCACGCCTCGACGTCGTCCGCGGTGCGCGGCATCGACCCCGAGAGGTTCTCGAAGCCGTCCGACGTGACGAGGACGTCGTCCTCGATCCGCACGCCGATGCCACGGAAGCGCTCGGGGGCCTTGAGGTCGTCGGCCTTGAAGTACAGCCCGGGCTCCACGGTGAGCACCATGCCGGGTCGCAGCTCGGCGTCCAGGTACTCCTCGCGGGTGGCGAGCGCGCAGTCGTGGACGTCGAGGCCCAGGTGGTGTGAGGTCCCGTGCACCATCCAGCGCCGATGGAACTGGCCGTGCTCCTTGTCGAGGGTGTCCTCGACGGTGACGCCCTCAGGAAGCAGGCCCCAGGCGTGGAGGTGCTCGGCGATCACCCGGATCGCCGCGGCGTGGATGTCGCTGAACGTGTTGCCCGGGCGCACGGCGGCCATCCCGGCCTCCTGCGCCGCGAGCACGGCCTCGTACACCTCGCGCTGGGCGTCGGTGAAGGTGCCGTCGACGGGCAGGGTCCGGGTGATGTCGGCCGTGTACAGGCTGTCGACCTCCACGCCGGCGTCGATGAGGACGAGGTCGCCCGGCCGCACGTCACCGGTGTTCTTGATCCAGTGCAGGGTGTTGGCGTGGTCCCCCGCGGCACAGATCGAGTCGTACCCGACCCCGTTGCCCCGGTGGCGGGCGTGGAGGGCGAAGACCCCCTCGAGCCAGCGTTCGCCCCGACCCTCGGCGACCGCCTCGGGCATCGCGGCGATCATCGCCTCGAAGCCGTGTTCGGTCGCGGCGACGGCCGCGCGCATCTGCTCGACCTCGAAGTCGTCCTTGGTCATCCGCAGGTGGGAGATGTCGTGGGCCAGGACGTCGTCGGCCTCCTCGAGCGAATCCGCGGCGGCGCCGTTCTCGACCCGGGCCGCGTCCAGGCGCGCCGTGAGCTCGAGGTCGGCGTCGCGCACGAGCCGGACCGTGACCTCGCCGGCGTCCTTGGCGACGGCGTCGACGAGGCCGTCGAGATGACGCGCGGTGATGCCCAGCTCGAGCTCGACGTCGGCGATGGTCGGCCGGGCGCCGACCCAGAACTCGCCGTACCGGGCGTCGGAGAAGAACTCGTCGGTGTCGCGGTCGGCCAGCGGGCGGAAGTAGAGGACGGCCTCGTGGCCGGCCGGAGCCTCGTCGGCGTCCGCGACCGGCTCCATGACGAGCACGGCGTCGGGCTCGCGGTCGGCGCCCAGCCCGGTGAGGTAGGCGAAGGCCGTGTGCGGCCGGAAGACGTAGTCGGTGTCGTTGCTGCGGACCTTCAGGCCCCCGGCGGGGATGACGAGCCGCTGCCTGGGGTAGGCCGCGCTCAGCACCGCTCGGCGGGCAGCGGCGGGCCCGGCGGCCGGCGAGGGGGCCGTGACGGTCGGCCGGCGCGGCGCCCAGTCCTCCCGGATGAAGGTCCGGAGCTCGTCGGTGGTCACCCGGCCACGGTTGTCGGACTGCTTCTGCTGCTCGCTCACGGGGCCATGGTCCCATGCCGGACCGCGTGGTCCGACCGTGAGACAGTGAGGGGATGGGACGGCACAGTGCCCCGCGGCGACGGGCTCCCCTCGTCCTCGCGACGGCCCTCGCCCTCCTCGCTCCGGCAGCGCTCGTGTGGGCCCTCGCCGGCCTGCCGGCGGGCGAGCCGGTGACGAGCCCGAGCGGCACGCGCGCCACCGTCGAGCTCGTCGAGGTCGCTCCCGCGCCCACCCCGGTGGTGTCGACCTCGCCGCAGGTCGCCGTCCCGGTCCCGACGGGGTCGAGTCCCACCGTCGCCGTCCGGCCACCACCCGCCGTACCCGCGCCCGTCCCGGTGGCGACGCCGAGCACCTCGACGCCGAGCACGTCGACGCCGACCCTGTCCCCGACCCCGTCGCGCAAGGGCAAGGGGCCGCCCACGCCGAAGCCGACGAAGACCCGGTGAGCGCGACCACCGCGGGCCCGCCGTTCCCGGACCGACTCCGTGCCCACTTCGCGGGCGAGGAGCACCTCTACGGCGTGCTGCTCGCGGCGATGGCGCGCGACTGGGAGGAGGGCGGCATCAGCCGGGAGCTGTTCGACGGCTGGGAGGACGTGCCGGCCCGCCAGTTCCCGCAGCTGCGCCTCCTCGCCGGGCTGTTCCGGATCGTCCTGCGTGGCGAGGCTCCGCAGCTCGTGCCCTTCTACCCAGTCCTCGGAGGTGACGCGGACCCCCGCGGCGCCTGGCCGGTGGTGCGCCCGGTCCTCGTCGCCCATGCCGAGGAGCTGCGCAGATCCCTCGACGAGACCCCTCAGACCAATGAGCCCGGACGGACGGCGGCGCTCCTGGTCGGGCTGTCCGAGGCGGTGCGGCGCACGGGCCTCACCCGGGTCCGCCTGCTCGAACCCGGTGCCTCGGCCGGCCTCGGCCTCCTCGTCGACCGCTACCGGCTCCTCGGTGACGACTGGGCCGCCGGGCCCGCGTCGTCGCCGTTCGTGCTCCGGGGGTGCGGCGCTCCCGGCCTGGCTCCCCCCGACCTCGTCGTCGTCGAACGCCGCGGCTGCGACGTCGCGCCGGTCGACGCCTCCACGGAGGAGGGCGCCCGGTACCTGACCTCCTTCGTCTGGCCCTGGATGCTCGAACGCCACGCACGGCTGGCGTCGGCGCTGGAGGTCGCCCGGGAACACCCGGTCACCGTCGACCGGGCTCGCGGTGCCCGTTGGGTCACCGGCCGGCTCGCCACCCCGCCGCCGGAGGGTGTGCTCACCGTCGTCTGGCACTCGGCGACGCGCCTGTACTGGCCCGCCGAGGAGTCCCGCGCCCTCGAGGCGGCCGTCGCCGGCGCGCGTGCGCGGATGCCGCTGACCCATGTCGCCATGGAGCATCCCCGGCCCGCCGACGGGTCGGAGCCGGTGCCCGCGGCCGGGGACGACGTGCTGCCTGTCGTGGAGGTCGACGGCGAGGTGATCGCCACGTGCGGCCACCACGGCCCGCCGGTCCGGTGGGTCCGGTGACCGGCCCACCGCCTCCCGGGCCGTTCAACATGGCCCGCTTCTGCCTCGGCCCGGCCGCCCACCGCGACCCCGACCGGTTGGCGCTCGTCGTCACCCACGACCTGGAGCACCCGGCATCCGGTGCCGAGCGCTGGACCTACGCCCACCTCGACGACGCGGTGCGGGCGGTCGCCGCGGGCCTGCTCCGTCGCGGGCTCGTCGCCGGCGACCGGCTCGTGCTCCGGCTCGGCGACACCAGCGACTTCGCCCTCACCTTCTTCGGCGCACTCGCCGCCGGCGTGGTGCCGGTCCCGACCTCCGACCAGCTGACCGCCGAGGAGGTCGCGTTCGTCACCGCGGACTGCCGGGCCGCGGCGCTCGCGGTCGCTCCGGCGCTCTCGGTCGAGACGCCGCTGCCGACGGTCGGGCCCGAGGACCTGGCGGCTTGGCGGGCGGGCCCGGAGCGGGTGGTCTACGCGGCGACCGCCGCCGACGACCCGGCCTTCCTCGTCTACACCTCGGGCACCACCGGCGAGCCCAAGGGAGTCGTGCACGCCCACCGTTCGGCGTGGGGACGGCGGCCCATGCACCGCTCCTGGCTCGGGATCGGGCCGCAGGACGTCGTCCTCCACGCCGGCTCCTTCACGTGGACCTACACCCTCGGCGTCGGCCTCACCGATCCGTGGGCGGTCGGTGCCACGGCCGTCGTCCACAGCGGCCACCGCGTCGCGGCCGCGTGGCCCGGTGTCGTCGCGGCGACGGGTGCCACGGTCTTCGCCGCGGTCCCCGGCGTCTACCGCCAGCTCCTGGCGGCGACCCGGCCCGGAGACCTGCGCGCTGCGCTGCGCACCCTGCGCCACGGGGTCACGGCCGGGGAGGCGCTGACCCCGGCGCTCCTCGAGGACTGGCGCGCGGCGACCGGGCTCGAGCTCTACGAAGCCCTCGGAATGAGCGAGGTCTCCACCTTCGTCTCCAGCGGCCCGGGGACACCGGTCCGCCCCGGCAGCCCGGGGCGCCCGCAGCCGGGTCGCCGGGTCGCCGTGCTGCCGGTCGAGGGCTCGGTGCAGCCGCTCCCGGCCGGCGAGCACGGACTCCTCGCCGTCCACCGCTCCGACCCCGGGCTCATGCTCGGTTACTGGGAGCGCCCCGCCGAGGAGGCCGTGGCCTGGCGGGGCGAGTGGTTCGTCAGCGGAGACCTCGTGCACCTCGACGACGACGGCTACGTCCACCACCACGGCCGGGTCGACGACGTGATGACGTCGATGGGCTATCGCGTCTCGCCCCTCGAGGTCGAGCGGATCCTCGTCCGGCACCCCGCGGTGGCCGACGTCGCCGTCACCGAGGTGGAGGTGCGGGAGGGGGTGCGCGTCATCACCGCCTTCGTCGTGCCGGCGGGGGACGGGCCGGCCCTGGACGCCGATGCGGTGATCGCCCACGCGCGGGAACACCTCGCCCGCTACAAGTGCCCTCGTGAAGTCCGCGTCGTGGCCCGCCTTCCGCGCACCCGCAACGGCAAGGTCGTCCGGCGCGCGCTCGCCGGGGGCGAGTGACATGGGTCACACCCGGTCGGCCGTCGCGCGGTGCCCGGCTTCCGGGCGAGCGGGCCCGTCGTCGCTGCTCAGGGACGGTTCCGAGACGCGGGCGCGGCTGGGGACCACGGGACGGATCGGTGCCGACTCCACAGCCGACGCACAGGACTGCAGTGTCCGTGCCGGGTGCCGGACGGCACACTCCTGCCGTGCGTCCGCTCGTCGACCGCCGCAGCCTGCTCGTCGCGGGCGCCGGCCTGCTCCTCCCCGTGTCCGCCTGTGGCACGGCGACGGCTCCGGACCGGGTCGACCGGGCGTCGGGCGTCGGGGCCGCGACACCACCACCGGCCACCACAGCCCCCACGCCCTCGGTGACGACGACGGCCCCCACGCCGGCGCCGACCCCGAGCGGGCTCGACCGGGGCGATCTCGAGGGGGTCATCGCGCGCTACCTCGGGGGCCGGGTGGGGAGCTACGCCGTCGCGGTCCACGACCGGCGGTCCGGGGTCGTGGTGAGCCACGGTTCGCGGAGGGGCGAGACGCTGAGCACCGTCAAGGTGCTCGTCGCCGTCGCGGTGCTGCGCGAGCTGCAGGAGCGGGGACGCCGGCCCACCGCGGAGGAGGACCGCCTCCTTGCCGCCATGATCCAGCGCAGCGACAACGACGCGACCAACCTGTTGCTCACCCGGCTCGGGGACGAGTCCGTGGAGTCGGAGATCGCGGACCTGCGTCTGCACTCGACGACGTTCCGCCCGGACGCCGGGTGGTGGGGCTACTCGACGGCGACCCCCGAGGACCTGCTCGTGCTCGTCGACCACCTCGTCGACGGCACCACCGGCCTGCCCCGCGCATCGGAGACCTACCTGCTGCGCCTCATGGAGGGCGTGACGTGGGCCCAGCGCTGGGGGGTCGCCGCACCGCCGCTGCCCTCGGCCCTCACGGTGCGCACGAAGAACGGGTGGGGTCCGATGGCCGACGCGTACCGGACGAACAGCGTCGGCCACGTCCACGGCGAGGGGCGGGACCACTCCATGGCCGTGCTCGGGCGCAGTCCGCTCGGGCTCTCGTACGGGACCGCCACCGTCAGCCGGCTCGCCCAGATCGTCAACGAGGCCCTCGCCGAGCGGCTCGTCTGAGGCCCCGGCAACCTCGAGGGTGACGGGACGGCGGGACGCTCAGTCCTCTACCCAGTCGAGGGTCCGCTCGACCGCCTTGCGCCACCCGCGGTAGCCGTCGGACCGCTGCTGCTGCGACCACGACGGCTCCCACCGTCGGTCCTCGGCCCAGTTGGCGCGCAGCTCGTCGGTGCCCCCCCAGAAGCCCACGGCGAGGCCGGCGGCGTACGCCGCCCCGAGCGCGGTCGTCTCGGCGACGACCGGCCGGGAGACCGGCACACCGAGGATGTCGGCCTGCAGCTGCATGCACAGCTCGTTGGCGGTGACCCCGCCGTCGACCTTGAGGGTCGTGAGCTCCACGCCCGAGTCGGCGACCATCGCGTCGGCGACGTCGCGGGACTGGTAGCAGATGGCCTCGAGCGTGGCGCGGGCCAGGTGGGCGTTGGTATTGAACCGGGACAGACCGACGATCGCGCCACGGGCGTCGCTGCGCCAGTAGGGGGCGAAGAGTCCACTGAAGGCCGGGACGAAGTACATGCCGCCGGTGTCGTCCACCTGGGCGGCGAGCCGCTCGACCTCGCTGGCGCCGCTGATGATGCCCAGCTGGTCGCGCAGCCACTGCACCGCGCTGCCGGTGACCGCGATCGAGCCCTCGAGCGCGTAGACCGGCTTCGCGTCGCCGAGCTGGTACGCGACGGTCGAGAGCAGGCCGTTCTCGCTGCGGACGAGCTCCTCACCGGTGTTGAGGAGCAGGAAGTTCCCGGTGCCGTAGGTGTTCTTCGCCTCGCCCGGCTCGAAGCACACCTGACCGACGGTGGCGGCCTGCTGGTCGCCGAGCACACCCGCGATCGGCACACGGGCGGCTCCGCGGTCCCCGCTGGTCGTCCCGTACGACTCGGCGTGGCTGCTCGGCAGGATCTGCGGGAGCATCGCGCGCGGGATGCCGAAGAAGCCGAGGAGCTCCTCGTCCCAGTCCAGGGTCGTGAGGTCCATGAGCATCGTGCGACTCGCGTTGGTGACGTCGGTGACGTGCCGCCCGCCGTCCGGGCCGCCGGTGAGGTTCCAGACCACCCAGGTGTCCGGGGTGCCGAAGACCGCATCGCCGCGCTCGGCCGCCTCACGCAGCCCGTCGACGTTCTCGAGCATCCACTGGACCTTGCCCGCGGAGAAGTAGGTGGCCGGGGGCAGGCCCGCCTTCGCGCGGATGACGTCGCCCCGCCCGTCGGCGTCCAGCGCCCGGGCGATGGACGCGGTCCGGGTGTCCTGCCACACGATGGCGTTGTGGAAGGGGCGCCCCGTGCGGCGGTCCCAGACGATCGCCGTCTCCCGCTGGTTGGTCACGCCGATCGCGGCGAGGTCGGACGAGGAGATGCCGGCCCGGGTCAGCGCCGAGCCGATGACGCTCTGGGTCCGGTCCCAGATCTCGAGCGGGTTGTGCTCGACCCAGCCGGCGCGGGGGAGGACCTGCTCGTGCTCGAGCTGGTGGCGTGCCACCTCCCGCCCGTCGTGGTCGAACACCATGAACCGGGTGCTCGTCGTGCCCTGGTCGACCGCGCCGATGAAGTCCGCCATGCCCCGAGCCTAGGCCCGGCAGACCACGTGGAGGAGACGTCCAGACTTCGCTCCTACGGTGGCCGGGGCGTCGATGCCGGCGGCGCCGAGCGGACGAGAGAGGAGTGCAGGGTGCGTGGTCGGGCATGGGCAGTGGGTGCCGTGGTCGCGGGAGCCCTCGCGGGGACGGCGCTCGCGGGCTGCGGGACCGCCGGCGCGGGCGCCGCCGGAGGCGGGTCTGCCCCGGGGCCCACGCCGACCGCGGGAACCGCCTTCGACCTGCCCCTCACGGCGGCGGTGCGCACCATCCGGTTCACCGACTCCACCGGGCAGCACCTGACGCTCGGCTCGCTCACCGGCACCGACCTCGTCATCACCGACTTCATGACCGACTGCCAGGAGGTGTGCCCGATGACGAGCGTCAACGTCCGGGACGCCGCGAAGGCCGCCTCGGCCGCGGGGCTCGATGCGTCGAGGGTGCGCTTCCTCGAGATCACCATCGACCCCGAGCGCGACACCGTGGCGAAGCTCGCCGCCTACCGCAAGCTCTTCGGTGCGCTGCCGAACTGGCAGCTGCTCACGGCCTCCCCGGCCGACATCGCGACGTTGTGGAAGTCCCTCGGCGTGGCGGTGACCAAGGTCCCCGCGGCGAGCCCCCCGCCGAAGGACTGGCTTACCGGTGCCCCCCTGACCTACGACCTCCAGCACCAGGACGTCGTCATCGCGGTCGACGGTCACGGGCACGAGCGCTGGCTCGAGCAGGGGACGCCGGCGACCCGGGGCCACCAGCCCCCTGCCGTCCTCAAGAGCTACCTCGACAGCACCGGGCTGGCCAACCTCGCCGGCCCGGACGGGCCGACGTGGACGGTCGGTGACGTCGACGGCGCGTTGACCTGGTTGACCGGCACCCACGTGGGGTGACGCCGGCGTCGGGATGTTCCGGGACGGGGTTGTCGGGCCAGGACGGGGTTGTCACCGCGTCCCGGCCCGACAACCCCGTCCGAACCGTCACCTGTGGATCACGCACCGGGGCCGTCCCCGATGTTCGCGAGGATGCCGGGATGGACGACCGGCTCCTGGCGTTCGCTGCCGCTCGAGGTGGGGTCTTCACCAGCACGCACGCGCGTGCCCTCCACGTCGAGGAGTGGACGCTGCGGGGCTGGCGTCGCACCGGTGGGGTCGTCCGCGTCCGCCGCGACGCCTACGTCCTCGGCGCCCTGTGGCGGTCCGCAGGCCCCGAGGAGCGGCTGGCCCTGCGGACCCGGGCCGTCCTCGCGACGCGTCCGGGCGACGTCGCCTCGTACCAGGCCGCGCTGGCGCTGCACGGTCTTCCACTGCACGGGGTCGACCTGGCCGTCGTGGACGTCACGACCCGCACGACGAGGGTCCGCTCCACGTCCGGGCTGCGCACCCACCCCGGCACCTCCACCGCGCGGCCGGTCGTCGCCGACGGGTACCGGTGTCAGCCCGTGGCCGCCGCCGTCGCCCAGGTCGCGCTCCGTTCGGGGCTGCTCGCCGCCCTCGTGCCCCTCGACGCCGCGCTGCACCGTGCGATGACCGACCTCGACGCGGTGGCCCGTGCCCTCGCCGGGCTCGACACCACGCCGGGACGTCGGCACCGAGCCGGACGGGTCCTGATCCGAGCCGACGGGCGGTCGGAGTCGCCGGGCGAGACCGTCACGCGCACCCTCCTCGTCGACGCCGGGCTCGAGGTCCGGCCGCAGGTCGAGATCCGCGACCCGGCGGGGTGGCTCGTCGGTCGCGTCGACCTGCTCGTCGGCGACCGGGTCGTCGTCGAGTTCGACGGAGCGCTGAAGTACGCCGGCGCCGACGGTCCGGAGGCCCTGGTCCGGGAGAAGCGCCGGGAGGACGCCCTGCGCGAGCTCGGGTACGCCGTCATCCGCGTCACGTGGGCCGACCTGGGTCGTCCCGAGGTCCTCGTCCGCCGGGTGCGCCGCGCGGTGACGGGGTTGTCGGGCACGGACGGGGTTGTGGCCGCGTCCTGAGCCGACAACCCCGTCCGGGACGGGTGGCGCCCCCTGGTGCCGGGTGCCGAGCCGTGCGGACCCCGGGTGGCGGCGGTGTGGGCAACGGCACGCCCCCGCCGGGTACAGCCGGGGAGCACCGCACGGGAGGATGGGCCCGGACCCGCGCACGGCGGCGCGGGCGGTGAGCAACGAGGAGGCGGACGTGCAGTTCGGGCGCAGCTACGAGGAGTTCGAGGTCGGGGCGACGTACAAGCACTGGCCCGGCAAGACCGTCACGGAGTACGACGACCACCTCTTCTGCCTGCTGACGATGAACCACCACCCGCTCCACCTCGACAGCCACTACGCCGAGGAGACCACGCAGTTCGGGCGGAACGTCGTCGTCGGCAACTACGTGTACTCGCTGCTCCTCGGGATGTCGGTGCCGGACATCAGCGGCAAGGCGATCGCCAACCTCGAGATCGAGTCACTGCGTCACGTCGCGCCCACCTTCCACGGCGACACCCTCTACGGCGAGACGACCGTGCTCGACAAGTGGGAGAGCACGAGCAAGGACGACCGCGGGGTCGTGCACGTCGAGACCATCGGCTACAACCAGGACGGCAAGGTCGTGTGCATCTTCCGCCGCAAGGTGATGGTGCCCAAGCAGAACTACCTCGAGGCGCGCGGCGGCGAGCAGCCCGGCCGTCCCGTCCCGCAGCCCGACAAGAACTGGCCCGGCCCGCGGGCCGCCGCGGGCTGACCGAGCCTGCCCCACCCTCAGTGGGCCGGTGCCGGGCCGCCGGTCAGCGTGCCGGCCGGGTCGGTGAACCGCACCTCGGTCACCGACTCGCGGGTGCCCTCGACGTCGGCCAGCACGAGCAGGCCGTCACGGCCGCCCCACTCGTGGACGGTGAGGTCGCGTACCCGGACCTCGTCGGACGTGATGAGCTCGACGTCCTCCACGGGTGGCACGAACACGGCGTACGTACCGCCCGAGCCGGACACGGCGTCGGCCCACACGGCGGGGAAGGTCCCGATCTCCTGGTTCGGGCCGAGCACCGTGGCGCCGCTGCCGATCACGTCGGTCCCGCTCGCCGGGGCGAGGTAGCCGAGGACGCAGCCGCACCCGTCCGCGAAGAAGCGGACGCCGTGTCGGACGACCGACGGCAGGCTCCCCGCATGGGTGCTGGAGGCCTGGTCACCGCTGGTCCAGACGACGTCGGCGCATCCGACAACCCGATACACGGCCGGCAGCCCCCGAGGTAGTCACGGCGCGAGGACTCGCTGTGCCCGACGGGCCGGTCCGGGTCCGTTTCGAGCGGTCTAGCCGCCGAACGGCGGGTAGCCCTCCGCGGCCGGGAAGTCCACGCCTGTCACCGAGTCCGGTGGGCCGTCGATGTGCGCGACCAGCAGGAGGACGTTGCCCTCGGGGAAGTAGGTCGTGACGTCCCGCACGCGGGCCTCGGGGACGGTCTGCACGGTGATGTCCTTGGTGGCTTCCCCTCCGAGCGGCGGGAGGTAGGCGATGTAGACACCGCTCTCGCCCGAGGCGTCGGGCGCCCACACGGCGGGATACTTCCCGGGACCCCCGACCTCACTCGCCTGACCGACCGCCCCGGACCCGCTGAGCGAGCCGTCTTCCGGCCGGATGTACCCCATGGCGCCGCTGTGGTTGTTGCCGAAGACCACGAAGTCGTCCACGGCCACGGAGGACAGCGGCTGGCCGGCGGCGGTGAAGGCCGACGTGCCGTCGGTCCACACCACCCCGGCGAACTTCGTCCCGGTGGCCGGGACGTCGGTGCGCCAAGCGGCGGCGACGCGGCCGTCGGGGAGCCTCTCGAAGGCGGCCTCCTGCTGGCTCACCGCGACGGACCAGAGGGGCACGAACGCGGCAGCCTCCGTCGGCAGCACGGCTGCCATGACGCGGTCGGAGAGACTCGACCACGACGCCTGCCCGTCGTTGAGCGAGAGCACCTGCGCGTTGAGAACCGTCCCGGTCTCCGTCCGCAGCCGGAACTCGACCTTGCCGCTCGCCGCGTCGGCAGTGACGACGGCGACGAGCGGGTCGGCGGAGCCTGACGCCGGGTCGGCGCCGAGAGGGAGGTCGGCGTGGGGGCCGGTGACGGAGGTGGTGACGGCGGGGAGGGTGCGGTCGTCGGGTGTTCCCTCGGTGAGGGCGGCCCAGGCGCCGGCGCCGATGGCCAGTGCGGCGGCGGCGGTCCCTGCGACGGCGGCGATGCGTCGGCGGCGCAGGACCCGGTGCGCGGTGTCGAGGGCGGCGAGCGGGTCGACGTCGACGTAGGTGCCGGTCTGTCCCTCGGCGGCGGCGTGCAGCTGGTCGCGGAGCGCCTGCTCGGTGAGGTCGTGGCTCATCGGTCCCCTCCTTCCACGGCGGCGAGCTCGTCCCGGAGTGTGGCGAGGCCTCGGGAGGCGGCGGACTTGACGGTGCCCACGGAGATGTCGAGGAGGTCGGCGACCGCCTGCTCGGGCAGGTCGACGTAGTAGCGGAGCACGACGACCCGGCGCTGCTGTTCGGGGAGGCGGGCGAGGAGGCGGACGACGAGGTCGCGGTCGCCGACGGGGTCGGCGCCGTCGGACGGTGGGAGGTCGGGGGCCTCGGCGACGACGACCTCCTTGCGGTGGCGCCGCCAGGTGTCGGTGCGCTCGTTGACGAGCACCCGGCGGGCGTACGCGAGGGCTCCCTCCGGACGTACCCGTGGCCACGCGAGGTAGGTCTTGACCAGCGCCGCCTGGACGAGGTCGTGCGCCGTGTGGTGGTCGCCGGTGAGCAGCCAGGCCGTGCGCAGCAGCGGCGCGGAGGCCTGCTCGGCGAACGCAGTGAACGCGGCGTCACGCTCGTTCCGGGCCTTCGCCATCGGGTCCTCCTGGTGCCCTCGACACCCTCACCTACGCAGCACCGGCGCGCAAGGTTGCCTCGTCGGAGCACGGATCTGCCGCCCCACTACGCTCGGGGCGTGATCGACCTGCACACCCACAGCACGGCGAGCGACGGCACCGAGCCGCCCGCCGTCGTCGTGGAGCAGGCGCTCCGCGCCGGCCTGACGGCCGTCGCGCTCACCGACCACGACACCACCCTCGGGTGGGAGGAGGGGGCGGGTGCCGCCCGTCGGTTCGGCATCGCGTTCGTCCCAGGCATCGAGGTGTCGTGCTCCCGGCGCGGGCGCTCGGTCCACCTCCTCGCCTACCTCCCGGACCCCACGGACCGCGACCTCGCCCACGAGCTCGATCGCGCCCGCACCAGCCGGGACACCCGACTCGAGCGGATGGTCGCGCTCATGGCCGCCGACGGCATCCCCATCACGCTCGACGAGGTCCTCGACCAGGTCGAGCCCGGAGCCACCGCCGGGCGACCGCACATCGCCGACGCCCTCCTCGCGGCCGGTGTCGTCGAGCACCGCGACGAGGCGTTCGAGCGCTGGCTCGGCAACGGCGGGCCCTACTACGTCGGGCACTACGCACCGGACCCCGTCGAAGCGGTCCATCTCGTCCGCGCCGCGGGCGGGGTCGCCGTCGTCGCCCACCCGCACTCGGCCACGCGCGGGAGCGTCATCGCCGATGCGCTGCTCACGGAGATGGCCGGCGCGGGCATGGCCGGTATCGAGGTGCGGCACCGGGACCACACCCCGGACGCGGTGCGTCACCTCACCGGGCTCGCCGCCGAGCTGGGGCTGTTCACCACCGGCTCCAGCGACTACCACGGGGCGGGGAAGCGCAACCGCCTGGGCGAGAACACGACCGCGCCCGAGGTGCTCGACGCGATCGAGGCCCTGGCCTCGGGCGCCGAGGTGGTCAGGCCGTGAGCTGGTCCCACTCGACCACCTTCACGACGAGCTTCGTCACACTCCTCGTCATCTTCGGCCCGCCCGGGTCGATCCCGATCTTCCTCGCCCTCACGGCCGGTCTCGACGCCCGCGACCGCAACGCCGCGGCCCGCAGGGCGGCCCTCGTCGCCCTCGGGGTCATCGCCTCGTTCGCCGTGTTCGGACAACGTCTCCTCGACTACCTGGGCATCACCCTGCCCGCGCTGCAGGCCTCGGGCGGGTTGCTGCTGCTCATCGTCGCCATGCAGCTGCTCGGTCTCGCCGGATCTCCGACCGAGCAGCGCGCCGATGCCGGGGTCAACGTCGCCCTCGTCCCGCTGGGGACACCAATCCTCGCCGGGCCGGGCGCCATCGTCGCGACGATGCTGGCCGTCCAGCGGGCCGAGGGTGACGCGGGGAGCCTCGCGGCGGTGGCCGCGGCCCTGGTGGCGGCGCTGCTCGTCGTCTACCTGAGTTTCCGTTTCGCCGGGCCGATCGCGCGGGTCCTCAAGGACAGCGGCATCGTCGTGCTCACCCGCATCGCCGGCGTGCTCCTCTCGGCGATCGCCGTCCAGATGATCGCCAACGCGGTCATCGCGTTCGTGAACGGCGAGGGCACCGTGGCTGGCTGAGCAGACGGCGGTCAGCCGAGCTCGGCGAGCACCGCCGGCAGGACCTCGTGCATGTCGCCGATGACCGCGTAGTCGGCCTTGGTGACCATCGGGGCGTCCGGATCTGTGTTGACCGCGATGATCGTCCGGCTCGAGGCACACCCGGCCCAGTGCTGGATGGACCCGGAGATGCCGCACGCGAGGTAGAGCTCGGGTGCGATCCGGGAACCGGTCTGCCCCACCTGCTCGTGGTGCGGGCGCCAGCCGAGCGACGTGACGACCCGCGAGACCCCGACCACGCCGCCGAGCCGCGCCGCGAGGGCATCGACGTCGGCGAAGCCCTCGGGGCCGCCGGCGCCGCGCCCGGCGCCGACGACGACGCGCGCGGAGGCCAGCCCCGAGGCGTCGCCCTGGTCGCGGTGCTCGATCCGGGCCACCTGTGCCCTCAGGTCCTTGGGGTCGACCGTCACCGCGAGCGGTGACACGCGGGCCTCCCCGGGCTCGGCCGCGGGCGAGGGCTCGACCGCGTGGCCGGCCATCGTGATCAACCGCACCCGGCTGGTCACCTCGGCGCGCTCAAGGGCGGCACCGCCGACCACCTGGCGCTGCACGACGAGGGGGGTGAGGGACTCGACCTGCACGACGTTCGCGAGGAACTGGAGTCGGCGGCGGGCCGCGACGTGGGCCAGCACCTCGTTGCCGCGCCCGCTGCCCGGGGCGACGACGAGGTCGGCCCGGGCGACCCGCCCGGCGGCCTCGACGACCGCGGCCCAGGCGGCCGCGGCGTAGCGGCCCAGGTCCGGGTCGTCCGCCACGTGGACGACGGAGACCCCGACCTCCCGGCAGTCCTCGACGAGCGCCGGAGCTGGGCTGCCGACGACGACGGCGTGCAGCTCTCCCGCGCCGAGCGTGCGCGCGAACGAGAGGGCCTCCCGGGAGACGAGCGAGGCCCGTCCCTCCTCGGTCTCGACGAGGACCACGACGCTCATTCGGGCACCACCTTGAGCTCGCGCAGGACGCCGACGAGGGCGGGCGCGGCGGTGGCGCCCTCGCCGAGCACGGTGACCTGGCTCGCCGGCGGCGGCGGGACCGAGAGCCCCAGCCGGCCCGCTCCGGAGGCGGTGCCCGACCACGCCCTCGTCTCCACCGGCGCCTTCTTGGCCCGCATCCGTCCGGTGATGCTCGGGTACCGGGGCGTGATGCCGCCCTCGAGCACGGTGACGACCGCGGGCAGCTCGACGTCGTAGACCTCCGTGCCCTCCGGCCCCTCCCCGCGCAGGGTGGCGCGACCCTCCCCGAGCTCGATCTGCTGGATGCCGGCCACCACGGGGCGGTCGAGGAGGTACGCGAGCCGCACGCCGACCTGGAAGTCCCCGGTGTCCGCGGCGTCGTTGCCGAGCAGGACGAGGTCGTAGGCGGTGCCGGCCTCCTCGCGGGCCCGGACGGCCTCGGCGATCGCCTCGGCCACGTCGGCCGGTCCGAGGGCGTCGACGTCGGCCTCGACGAGGACGCCGTCGGTGGCGCCGACCGCGATGCCCGCCCGGATCTGCTCGACGCTGTCGGGTGCGCCCACCGACAGCACCGTGACGGTGCCGTCGGACCCCTCGGTGAGCTGGACGGCCAGGGCGACGGCGGACTCCTCGTGGGGGCTGGTCGCGTACCCCGTGTAGCGACCGTCGATGCCCATGCCGTCCGCGGTGAGGACGACCTCGCTGGCGACGTCCGGCACCCGCTTGACGCAGACGAGGACGTCGGTCATGCCCGGCCCCGGATGCGGTCGTTGTCGGGGTCGAAGAGCGGGGTCGCGTCGGCCGCGGCGACGGTCACGGGGTAGAGCTCCTCCATGTACGAGACCGCGAGCTCGGTGCCGACCACCGCCTGGTCGGGCGGGAGGTAGGCCATCAGGACGTGCTTGCCCAGGCTCGGCGCCGACCCGGCCGTCGTGACGTAGGGGTGGTGACCGTGCCCGTCGGTCAGGGTGCCGCCGTCACGGGTGAGGATCGGCTCGCCGCCGAGCATGTAGCGCTTGATGCCGCTGCTCGAGGCGTGGTCGTCGACGGTGAGCGAGCAGAGGACCGCCTTCGGCGGCTCCTGCGCCTGGGCGAGGACCGCGTCCTTGCCGATGAAGTCGGCGTCCTTGATCTTCGCCCGTTGCATCCCCGCCTCGGCGAGCGTGCGCTCGCTGTCGAGCTCGAAGCCGTAGGCGCGGTACCCCTTCTCGATGCGGCCGGTCGTCCCGTAGACGCCCATGCCGACCGGCACCATCCCGTGCGGCGTCCCCGCCTCGAGGAGGCGCTGCCAGAGGGCTGCGCCCGCCTCCATCGGCGTGTACAGCTCCCAGCCGTACTCGCCGACGTAGGAGATGCGGGAGGCGAGGACGGACAGGGCGCCGACCTCGATCTCGCGGCAGGTGCCGAAGGGGAACCCCTCGTGCGAGACGTCGGTGTCGGTGACCGACGCGAGGATGTCCCTCGCCTTCGGCCCCCAGAGCCCGATCGTGGTCCAGCTGGACGTCAGGTCGACGACGACGGCGCCGCCGTCCTGCGGCATCCGGTCCTCGAACCACTTCTTGTCGACCATCCCGTGGGCCCCACCGGTGACGACGCGGAAGCGGTCGTGGGCCAGGCGCATGACGGTGAGGTCGGAGCGGAAGCCGCCGCGCTCGTCGAGGACCGGGGTGTAGACGACCCGGCCGATCCGGACGTCGGCCTGGGCGACGATGATGCGCTGGACCGCCTCGAGGGCCCGGGGCCCGACGACGTCGAGAATCGCGAAGGAGGACAGGTCGACCAGGCCGGCGGTCTCGCGCATCTGCAGGTGCTCGGCGTTGATCACCGGGCTCCACCACCGGGCGTCCCACTCGTGCTCACGGGGCATGCAGGCGTCGCCGAACTTCTCGACGAGGTGGGCGTTGCTCCCGTACCACTGGGGGCGCTCCCAGCCGGCCGCCTCGTAGAAGACCGCGCCCAGCTCCTGCTCGGAGGCGTGCATCGGGGCCAACCGCACGTTGCGGCTGCTCGACCACTGCTCGGAGGGGTGGACGATGCCGTAGGTCTTGTTGAAGGCCTCGGACGTGCGGGCCCGGATGTGCGCGCGGGTGCGCTGGAACGGGTAGAACCGGGCGATGTCGGAGTGGCCGAGGTCGATCTCCGGGTTGCCGTGCGTCATCCACTCGGCGACCGCGCGACCGGTACCGGGCCCTTCCTTGATCCACACGGCGGCCACCGACCAGAGTCCCTTGACCTCGGGGGTCTCGCCGAGGACCGGGAAGCCGTCGGGCGTCAGCGAGAGCAGGCCGTTGATGGCGTAGCGGATCTCGGCTCGCTCGTCGCCGAGCAGCTCGGGCATCAGCTCGAGGGCCTGCTCGAGCTGGGGGTCGAAGTCGTCCTCGGTGAACGGCAGCTCGGTGGGGGAGAGCTTGGACTGCTCGATCGAGGGGATGTCCTCCGCGTCCCAGAGGATCGGCCGGTGGGCGTAGGACCCGACCTCCATGTCGGAGCCGTGCTGGCGCTCGTAGCAGAAGGTGTCCATGTCGCGGACGATCGGGAAGCTGATCTCTCCCGGCCGGGACGCCAGCACCTCGCACGGGCCGACCGAGATCATCTGGTGCACCGCCGGGGTCAGGGGGATGTGCGCCCCCGCCATGCGGGCCAGCTTGGGGCTCCAGACCCCGCACGCGATGACGACGGTCTCGGCCTCGATGGTGCCCTGGTCGGTCTCGACGGCCGTGATCCGGCCGTTCTCGACGCGCATCCCGGTGACCTCGACGCTCGGGACCACCGTCAGGGCGTTCCGCTCCATGGCGCGCTCGCGCATGATCGTGCCGGCGCGCAGGCTGTCGACGACACCGACGGTGGGGAACCACGCCGCGCCGACGATGACGCTCGGGTCGAGGTAGGGCACCCTCTCGGCGACCTGCTCGGGGGTGTGGAGCTCGGCGGGGATGTCCCACGCGCGGGCGCTGCTCATCCGGCGGCGCAGCTCCTCCATCCGCTCCTCGGTGCGGGCGACCTCGTAGCCCCCGGACTCGGTGAACACGCCGAGCTCCTTGAACTGGCGCACCGAGTCGAGCGTGATGTCGGCGAACTCCCGCGAGTGGTCGACGGGGAAGATGAAGTTGCTCGCGTGCCCCGTGGACCCCCCGGGGTTGGGCAGCGGGCCCTTGTCGATCTGGACGATGTCGGTCCACCCGAGCTCTGCGAGGTGGTGGACGAGGGCGTTCCCGACGATGCCCGCGCCGATCACGACGCAGCGGGCGGAGGTGGGCAGAGCGGCCATCGGTCTGGTCCTTCCGGGCACTATTGGTGCGTATTACGCAACGCGACGCTCATCATGCAACACGTGCGCTCCAGCATGGCAGACCGCCCCGCCAGTGCCAACCGGTTGTCCGCGAGTCGTCCGTGGACGCGCGGACGGCGGGCGCGGGCGGCCTCCGACGGCACCACGGCGGAGGGGAGCGCCCCGAGGACGGCCGATCAGCGCTCCGTGGGCTGGTGGGCCAGCCGCCGGGACACCTCGGCGGTGGCGGCGAGGAGGAGGGGTGCGAGCTCCTCGACCCGGGCCGCGTCGAAGCGGAAGGTCGGGCCGGAGACGCTGACCGAGGCGACGATGTCACCGTCGGCGTCGCGGACGGGCGCCGCGAGGGCGGTCAGGCCGACGTCGAGCTCGTCGACCGCCAGCGCCCAGCCGCGCTCACGGACCTCCGCGAGCTGGGTCTCGAGCGTGGGTCGGTCCGTGATCGTCGAGGGGGTGTACGCGACGAGCTCGCCGAGGGCCACGGTGAGCTCGTCGCCGGTGATCTCGCTGACGAGCGCCTTGCCGTTGCTCGTGGCGTGGATCGGGATGTGCTGGCCGACCCAGTTGTACGAGGACAGGCTCGAGGAGCCGGCGACCTGGTCGACGTAGAGCGCCGCGCCACCGGAGAGCACCGCGACGTTGACGGTCTCGCCGGTCTCGGCGGCGAGCCGGCGGACCACCGGCCGGGCCTCCTTGGCGAGGTCGAGGCGTGCGTTCGTCGCCCGGGCCAGGGTGAGCACGCCGACGCCGAGCCGGTACCGGCCGCGCGCCTCGACCTGCTCGACCAGGCGCCGGCGCTCGAGGGCCGAGACCAGGCGGCTCGCGGTCGACTTGTGGACGCCGAGCTCGCGCGCCAGCTGGGTGATCCCCGCCTCGCCGTGGAGGGCGAGCAGTTCGAGGATGGTCACCGCACGGTCCACGGACTGCACCGTGCTGGTGTCGTCCGAGTTCGTGGTGCGCATGGCGCAACAGTATCCCGGGGGAGAGCTCCGCCGGTCCGGCTCTCAGTCGCCGAGCTCGTGGCGGCGCCGGACCACGTACTCCTCCAGCTCGGCGCGGATCGCGTCGTCGAGAGCGGGCTGCTCGTACTCCTCGAGCCGGGAGCGCCAGATGGCGGCCGCGCGGGTGGCGGTGTCCTGCGCCCCGTTCCTGGTCCACCGCTCGTAGTTCTCCGAGGAGTTGAGGAAGGGCCGGTAGAAGCAGGTGCGGAACCGCTCCATCGTGTGCATCGAGCCGAGGAAGTGGCCACCGTGCCCCACCTCCTGGTGGGCGTCGAAGGCCAGGGTGCCCTCGTCGATCTCGAGCGGGGTGAACTCGTGCTGGAGCATCTCGACGAGCTGGCAGTCGATGACGAACTTCTCGTAGCCGGCGACGAGTCCGCCCTCGAGCCACCCGGCCGAGTGCATGACCCAGTTGGTTCCCGCGAGGAAGGTCGGGAGCAGCGTCATCAGGGCCTCGTACCCCGCCTGGGCGTCCGGTACCTGCGAGGACGTCAGCCCGCCGCCCGAACGGAACGGCAGCCCGAACCGGCGGGCGATCTGCCCGGTGCAGAGCAGACCGATGCCGGACTCGGGGGTACCGAAGGTCGGCGACCCGGACTGCATGTCGATGTTCGAGAGGAAGGACCCGAAGATCACGGGGGTCCCCGGCCGGATCAGCTGGGCCAGGGCGATGCCGGACAGGGCCTCGGCGATCTGCTGCACCAGTGCCGCGGGGATGGTGACCGGCGACATGGCGCCCATGAGAAGGAACGGGGTGAGGACGACGGGCTGGCCGGCCTCGGCGTACTCGAAGAGCGCGTCGAGCATCCGGTCGTCCCAGCGCAGCGGCGAGTTGCAGTTGATGAGGCTGATCGAGACGGGCGTGCGCTCGATGGCCTCGCGTCCGCCGAAGAGGATCTCCGACATCGCGATGACGTCGCGGGCGTTGGTGCCCGAGACGACGTTGCCCATGAACACCTTGTCGGTGAGCGACATGAGCGCGAGGGCCATGTCGAGGTGCCGGGAGTCCAGCGGGGTGTCGTTGGGCTCGCAGACGACGCCTCCGGCCGAGTCGAGCACGGAGAAGGACTGCGCCAGCTTGAGGAAGGAGCGGTAGTCCTCCATCGTGCCGTCCCGGCGGACCTCGCCCTCGCGGACGAACGGGGGTCCGTAGACGGCCCCGAACGCCATCGAGTCGCCACCGATGTGGAGGCTGTTCGCAGGGTTGCGGGCCTGGACGTCGAACTCGCGCGGCGCCTTCGCGACCTGCTCGAGGACGAACTCGGGATCGAGGAAGACGGTGTTGTCCTCGACCCGCTGGCCCGCGTCCCGGAAGACCGCAAGAGCCCGCTCGCTCATGAACTCCACGCCGATCTCGGTGATGAGGCGCCGCCAGCCGGCGTCCAGCTGCTCCATGGCGTCGGGCGAGAGGATCTCGTAGCGCGGCATGCGGTTGGTGAACATCGCGGCGCCTTTCGATGAGTGGGAAGGCATTGACGGGCGGCCGACGGCCATCTTAGCCTCACCATGTGGAACACGTGGTTCCACATGGTGAGGCAATCGGGCAGGAGGAGTGGAGTGGCCCGTCGCGCCGAGAGCACCGGCACCCGGTCCGTCGACCGCGCGACCGACCTGCTCACCCGCGTGGTCCGGTCGGAGGCCCCGGTCGCCTCGGTCGACCTCGCGGACGCCACCGGACTGCCCCGGTCAACGACCTCCCGGCTCCTCGCGGCGCTCGAGCGTGCCGACCTGCTCACCCGCGACGACGGCGGGTCCTGGGCGCCGGGGCCCCTCTTCGACCTCTACGCGACTCGGCGTTCCGACGACGACGCCCTCGCCGCGGCGGCCGCCTCGACGATGCGTGCCCTCGGCGACGCCACCGGGGAGACCGTGAACCTCGGTGTCGCCCGGCACGGCACCGTCGTCCAGCTCGCGCAGATCGACTCGACCTTCCGGCTCGGATCGCGCGACTGGGTCGGCGCCGACGTCCCCGCGCACTGCTCCTCCCTCGGCAAGGTGCTCTACGCCTACGGCGCGCTGCACGTGCCGGATGGCCCGCTCGAGGCGCTCACCGAGCGCAGCCTGACCTCCGGGAACGCGCTGCGAGCGGTGCTGCCGGACATCCGACGGGCCGGCTTCGCCTCGACGGTCGACGAGCTGGAGCCGGGGCTCACCGGGGTCTCCGCGCCGGTGCGCCGGCAGGGATCCGTGGTGGCCGCCCTCGGGGTCTCCGGCCCCACGTCCCGGCTCGCCGGGGAGCTCGACGAGGTCGGGGCGCTGGTGTCGGAGCACGCGCAGGCGCTCTCGACGCGACTGGACCACCCACAGGAAGGCGCAGCATGACCCCTGACGAGATCCTCCGTGGGCTGTACGACGAGACGCTCGTCGGTAACGCCCCCCGGGTCCTCGAGCTCACCCACGAGGCCCTGTCGCTGCAGATGCCGCCCGGGACCCTCCTGTTCGACGCGTTGATCCCGGCGCTCGAGGAGGTCGGGGCACGGTTCGAGCGGGGCGACTTCTTCGTTCCCGAGATGTTGATCGCCGGTCGGGCGATGGCGGGGTCGATGGAGGTCCTCCGCCCCCTGCTCGCCGACACC
The DNA here is from genome assembly GCA_963730165.1 of uncultured Actinomycetota bacterium. GTDB lineage: Bacteria > Actinomycetota > Actinomycetes > Actinomycetales > Dermatophilaceae > DASSQJ01. The sequence goes on along the minus strand of CAVSQS010000002.1, from coordinate 470,607 downwards.
GGTGTCGAGACGATCGGACGTTTCCTCATGGGGACCGTCAAGGGCGACGTGCACGACATCGGCAAGAACCTCGTCAACATCATGCTCGAGGGCGCCGGCTTCGAGGTCATCGACCTCGGGGTCCAGGTGGCGCCGGAGCGGTTCGTCGCCGCCGTCGAGGAGCACCAGCCCGACATCGTCGGGTTCTCCGCGTTCCTCACGACGACGATGCCGATGTTCAAGGCCAACCTCAACGCGCTGGAGAAGGCCGGGTTGCGTGACTCGGTCATCGTCATGGTCGGTGGCGCGCCGGTCACCCAGGAGTACGCCGACGCCGTCGGTGCCGACGGGTACGCCGCCGACGCCTCGGCCACGGTCAAGCGGGCCAAGGCGCTCCTCCAGGAGCGCCGCGCGCGGGTGTCGGCGTGAGCGCCCCGCTGCGGCACACGGTGCTGCGTTCGGCCACCAAGGAGGTCGTCATCGGTGCCGACCGGCCCTTCTGCGTCATCGGGGAGCGGATCAACCCCACCGGCCGGCCGGTCTTCCAGGCGGCCCTGCGCGACGGGGACCTGTCGATCATCGCCAAGGACGTCGCCGCTCAGGTCGCCGGCGGGGCGGACGTCCTCGACATCAACATGGGCGTCCCCCTGACCGACGAGGCCGAGCTCCTCGTCGCGGCGATCCGGATGGTGCAGGGCCTCACCGACCTGCCGATCTGCATCGACTCCTCGGTCGTCGACGCGCTCGAGGCCGGCCTGGAGGCCTACGAGGGTCGGGCGCTCGTCAACTCGGTGACCGCCGAGGACGAGCGGCTGGCCGCCATCCTCCCCCTCGTCAAGAAGCACGACGCCGCGGTCGTCGCGCTGCCCAACGACGAGGACGAGATCCCGATGGAGGCCGGGAAGCGTCTCCTGCTCACCGAGAAGATCGTCCGGGTCGCGACCGAGGAGTACGGCATCGCGATCGAGGACATCGTCATCGACCCGCTCGCGATGCCGATCGGTGCGGACTCCACGGTCGGGCGCACGACCCTCGAGACGATCCGTGGCATCCGGGAGCGATGGGGCCTCAACACGACCTGCGGCGCCTCGAACGTCAGCTTCGGTATGCCCGGGCGACCGGCCATCAACGCCGCGTGGCTCGCGCTCGCCATGTCCGCCGGGATGACGAGCGCGATCATGGACGCCCGGACCCCTCCGGTCGTCGACGCGGTGCGCGCCGCCGACCTGCTCCTCGGGAACGACGAGTGGGGCATGTCGTGGATCGGCACGCACCGTGCCCGCCGAGCCGCCGAGGCCACCGGGTCCTCGTGAGCGACGAGCTCGGTCCGGGCCGGCCCTTCGAGGACGTCGTCGAGGGGATGTTCCGCGAGGCCCTGCTCGAGCCGCCCCCCACGGTCGAGCCCGAGGACGAGGCCGTCGCCGAGGGCATCGGGCGCGTCACGCTCACCTTCACGCCCGCCGACCGGGCGGTGCGTGTGCCGCCGGGGGTCTCGGTCTTCGACGCGGCGTCCTGGAACGGCATCGCCATCGACTCCACGTGCGGCGGTCACGGCACCTGCCGCAAGTGCGTCGTCCGGCTGACGGCGGGGACGGCCCCGGTCACCCGCCACGACCTGCGCACGTTCAGCCAGGACCAGATCGAGCTCGGCTGGCGGCTGGCCTGCCTCATCCGGACCTCCCACGACCTGCACGTCGAAGTGCCCCCGCTCGTCACCCGCCCGAAGGCCTCGACCGTCGGCGTCGGTCGCCAGGTCATCCTGCGCCCGGCGGTGCACAAGCGCTACGTCGAGCTCGACGAGCCGACCCTGGCCGACCAGCGCACCGACCTCCAGCGGCTGCGGGACGCGGTGGACGACCTCACCTTCGACGCCGACCTGCACGCGCTGCGCCGGTTGCCGTCGGTGCTGCGGCGTCACGACTTCAAGGTCACCGCGGTCGTCGTGGACGAGACCCTCGTCGACGTCGAACCGGGGGACACCACCGGTCGTCGGAACGCGATCGCGTACGACCTCGGGACGACGACGGTCGTGGCGACGCTGCTCGACCTCGAGACCGGCACGCCGGTGGCGGTGGCCTCGGTCCTCAACCAACAGCAGCCCTACGGCGGTGACGTCATCACCCGGATCAGTGCCACCATGATGGACCCGACCGCCCTCGACCGGTTGGGCGCCCTGGCCCGGTCCACGCTCCACGACCTCGCGGTCGAGGTGTGCACCGAGGGCGGGGTGGATCCGAGGGAGGTCTACGAGGTGGCCGTCGCCGGCAACGCGACGATGACGGCGCTGCTGCTCGGGGTGGACCCCGAGCCGCTCGGAGTGGCCCCGTTCGTCCAGGCGAGTGCCCGTTGGCCGACGATGCTCGCGAGCGACCTCGGCCTCACGCTCCATCCCGGTGCCCGAGCGGTCGTGTTCCCGGCCCTCGGCGCCTACGTCGGCGGTGACATCGTCGCGGGGATGCTCGCGAGCGGGCTCGACCGCGACAAGCGGGTCCGGCTGTTCGTCGACGTCGGCACGAACTGCGAGATCGCGCTCTCGGACGGCGAGCGGATCGTCTCCACCGCCGCCCCCGCCGGCCCGGCGTTCGAGGGCGGCGCGATCCGGTGCGGGATGCGCGCGGCCGACGGGGCGGTGGAGGTGGTGACCCTCGACCCGGCCGCCGTGGGCGACGCCGCGGTCACGCTGGGGGTCATCGGGGACACCGAGCCCCGCGGCGTGTGCGGTTCCGGCCTCGTGGACGCGGTCTCCGAGCTGGTCCGGGTCGGGTTGCTCGACGTCTCCGGGCGCTTCGTCCCCGAGGAGGCGGCCGCCGCCGTCTCGCCCACGCTCGCCGCCCGCTTCGCGACCGTCGGCGACGGTGAGCGGGTCTTCGTCCTGCACCGTCCGTCGCCCGACAGCCCGGCGAGCGAGTCGGTGTACCTCTCCCAGCGCGACGTCCGCGAGCTCCAGTTCGCGAAGGCGGCCATCTCGACGGGTTGGACCCTTCTGCTCGAGGAGCTCGGCGTCACCGCCGACGAGGTGCAGCAGGTGCTCCTCGCCGGCTCCTTCGGCTCCTACCTCTCGCCGGCCTCGGCCGTCCGGATCGGCCTCGTGCCCCGGTTGCCCGTGCTGAGGATCGTCTCGGCCGGAAACGTCGCGGGGGAGGGGGCCAAGATGGTGCTGCTGTCGGCCCCCGAGCGCTCCGGCGCCGATGCGCTGCTCGAGGAGGTGCGGTATGTCGAGCTCTCGGACCGCCCCGACTTCAACGACCGGTTCGTCGACCAGCTCGCGTTCCCGGGCTGAGCAGGGCTCCGAGCGGGTCGCCCTCGTCGCGTGCGGGGCGCTCGCCCTGCCGGCTGCGCAGGCAGCCGAGCGGCACGGCTGGCCCGTGGACGTCCACCCGCTCCCGCCGCTGTTGCACAACCGGCCGGAGCGCATTGCCCGCGAGGTCGAGCGGCTCGTCACGGCGCTGGGCGAGAGGTACCGGCGGGTCGTCGTCGGCTACGCCGACTGCGGCACCTACGGGGCGCTGGACCGGGTCTGTGACCGGCTCGGGGTCCGGCGCCTCTCCGGGCTGCACTGCTACGACCTCTTCGCCGGGCCCGTGGCGGTCGAGCATCTCGCGGAGGAGGAGCCGGGGACCTACCTGCTGACCGACTTCCTCGTGCGCTCCTTCGACCGGACGGTCCGTCAGGAGCTCGGTCTGGACCGCCACCCGGAGCTGCGCGAGGAGTACTTCCGCCACTACACCCGGGTCGTCTGGCTCGTGCAGAGCCAGGACCCCGACGAGCGGGCCGAGCTGCGCGCACTCGCCCAGGCGGCTGCTGCTGTGCTGGACCTGCCCCTGGTGGTCCGGCCCACCGGCACGAGCGGGCTCGAGTCAGCCCTCGCCGCGGTCCTCGAGGGCTGACCCCGCGTCCGCGTCAGTCTGCGCCGAGGGCCAGAGCCATCGCTCGCACGTGCTCCGGCGAGGAGCCGCAGCACGCGCCGACGACGTCGACGCCGAGCGCGCGCAGCTCGACGGCGTGGGCGGCCATGGCTTCCGGACCGACGGGATAGACGAAGCGGTCACCGTCGAGCTCCGGGAGCCCCGCGTTCGGCTGGGCGACGAGCAGCACCTCGCCCTCGCGTGCTGCGACGAGCCGGGCGGCGATCAGGGCCATCTCCTCGGGGCCCCGACCGCAGTTGGCACCCACCGCCTCGACCCCCTCGGCGGTCAAGGTCCGGACGGCCTCCTCCGGGGAGACGCCCATCATCGTACGCAGGTTGGTGTCGAAGGAGAGCGTGGCCGCCACGGGGAGCTCCGGGGCGGCCTCGCGAGCTCCCGCGACCGCGGCGCGAGCCTCCCCGAGGTCGCTCATCGTCTCGATGAGCACGAGGTCGACGCCTCCCTCGGCCAGCCACCGGACCTGACCGGCGAACAGGCCCCGGGCCACGTCGGGCGTCAGGGTGCCGAGCGGCTCGAGGAGCTCGCCGGTCGGTCCGAGTGCACCGGCGACGAGGGCGTCGTGGCGCGCAGCCACGCCGGTGGCGAGGGCCGCTCCGCGCCGGTTGACCTCCTCGGCGCGGTCCTCGAGCCCGTAGGCGGCGAGCCGGTGGGCGTTGGCCCCGAAGGTGTTGGTCGTGAGGATGCGAGCACCTGCCGCCGCGTACTCCTCGTGGAGCGCCTCGACCGCCTCCGGGTGGGTGAGGTTCCACGACTCCGCGCACTCACCCGCGGCGAGCCCGCGCTCCTGCAGCAGCCAGCCGTACCCCCCGTCGAACAGGGCGGGGCGCCCGGCGAGCAGGGTCCGGAGGCGGTTGGTCATGCATCCACCGTAGAGCCCCTCCGGCACCCCGGGTCGTTCCACGGCCGGAGGCTCAGCGAGGGCGGCTCCGGGCGGCCACGGCCTCCTCGATCATCCGGCGTCGCCAGGCCTCGATGACCCCGACCTGGTTGAAGGTGAAGACGTGCAACCCCGCGATGGCGAGCGCGTCGTTCGTCGAGAGGGCCCCGACCCGCGCGACGAAGCGGTCGGTGGAGAAGCCGGGCGCCGCGATCCGGGCAAAGACCGACCGTTGCTTGCGCAGGAACCGCAGCGACTCGCCGACGCCGATCTTGGTCGCCATCCCGAGCAGCTTCGTGCGCTCGACGGGCCCCGGCACCCCGACGAGCAGCGGCAGGGAGACGCCGCGGCGCCGGACCCGCTCACACCACGTCGCGAGGTGCTCGGCGTCGAAGGTCATGTTCGAGACGATGTGGGTCGCGTAGGTGCGCTTGTCCCACATGGCCTGGACCGTGACGTCGTCGTCGATCGTCGGGTGCGACTCCGGGTAGCCGGTGATGCCGACGTGCCGGAACGGGTGGTCCATGCCGGCGAGGTCGCGCAGGAGGTCGAGGGCCGCGGTGTAGTCGCCCGCCGGCGGGTCGGCGTCACCACCCGGCACGAACACGGAGGTGACGCCGGCCGCGGTGAGGCGCTCGACGATCTCCACGAGCTCGGACCGGCCCGTGACCATCCGCGCGGCGAGGTGCGGGACGACGTGGTACCCGGCACCCGCCAGGGTCTCCGCGAGGCCCAGCGTCGCCTCCAGACCGCGCCCCGGTGCGGCCGTCAGCGTCAGGGGAACCGAGGCGGGGACGTGGGCGAGCACCTGGTCGGTGATGCTCGCTGTCGGCATCACCTCGTACCGGGCCCCCTCGAGGAGGCGGGCCACCGCGACGGTGGGCAGAGCGTTGCTCATGGTGCACCTTGTTTCGTCATACGCACCGACAGGGGGCAAGCCTAGGCTCGCCGGGGCCCGCTCCGCCAGAGCCCGCCGCTGACCGTGCCTCGGACCCGTCGACGCCCGGACGAGCTCGCCCCGTACCGTGGCCGGCATGCCCGGCGCCGACCCCGCTGACGAGTTCGTCCTCCTCCTCTCCTGCCCCGACCGGCGCGGAATCGTCGCCACGGTGACGACGCTCCTGTTCGACCACGGGGCGAACATCGAGGAGAGCCAGCAGTTCGACGATGTCCGCACCGACCAGTTCTTCATGCGGATCCGGTACTCGGTGGCCGGGGGGACCACCGGGCCCGAGCGGTGGCGGGAGTGGTTCGCGCCGGTGGCGGAGCGGTTCGGGATGGAGTGGTCGATCCGTGGCGCCTCGACTCCGTACCGCGCCGTCGTCATGGTGAGCCGGTTCGGTCACTGCCTCAACGACCTGCTCTTCCGGTGGCGCAGCGGGGCGCTCAACCTCGAGGTCCCGGCGGTGGTCAGCAACCACCCCGACCTCGAGCCGCTCGCGGCCTCCTACGGCGTGCCCTTCCACCACGTCCCGGTGACGGCCGACACCAAGCCGCAGGCGGAGACGGCGCTGCGGGAGATCGTCGGCGAGCACGACATCGAGCTCGTCGTGCTCGCCCGGTACATGCAGGTGCTGTCCGACGACCTGACCCGGGACCTCGCCGGCCGGGTCATCAACATCCACCACTCGTTCCTGCCCTCGTTCAAGGGGGCCAAGCCCTACCACCAGGCGTTCGAGCGCGGCGTCAAGCTCGTCGGGGCCACGGCGCACTACGTGACGGCCGACCTCGACGAGGGGCCGATCATCGAGCAGGACGTCGTTCGCGCCGACCACCGGATGGCTCCGGAGCAGCTCGTGCGGGCCGGCGAGGAGGTCGAGTCCCGGGTGCTGGCCCGCGCGGTGACGTGGCACAGCGAGTCGCGGATCCTGCTCAACGGGACCCGGACCGTCGTCTTCAGCTGACGGTCAGGCCTGCGGGTGCCGCGGACGCAGGCGCGGCAGGTGCACCCGGGGCAGGTGGACCCGGGGCAGCCGGACCTGCTGGGCGAGCAGGGTGGGCCGTGCGCGCCTCCGGGCTGTGCGCGAGTGCCAGCCGTGGGGGGTGAGCGAGTCGGCGACGCCGGGCGTGATCATCCTCATGGGGGAGAGGAGCGGGGCCGGCCTCCCGGTGATACCTGCGCCGCCGGCTCGCGCGCCGGGGCGGCTGTCAGGCCCCGGACGCCTCCCGCGGTGTGGCGGCGTGACCGGCGCGCCCGGGTGTCCGCTCGGCCTCCTTCATCTCGGCCTCGAACACGTGGCGGCGGCCGGCCATGAGCTGCTCGCGCGCACGGCGCTCGTGCTCGCGGAACCTCGCGTAGTAGCCATCGTCGTACTCCTCGACGACCTGGAAGGACCAGCGGCCGGCGACGATGTTGCGCCCGACGAGGTCGGTCTCGATCGCCGCGGCGAGATCCTCCTGGCCGCAGTCGCGCAGCCGTGCGACGGCGTCCTGCAGGGTGAGGTCGGCGGTGCCGCACCGCCGGTGGAAGGCGTAGAGGTGCCCCCGTGCCTCCTCGACCACCTCGAGGGCCTCGGACAGCTTCCCGAGGGCGGCGACGGTGGCATCCGAGGTGCCGGGTGGGCGGGCGTGGTCGTCGTCGAGGGCCATGGGGCCACGGTAGGCGCCCTCGGGGTGGCTGCGGCGGTGTGCGGACGCGGTGACCGGTGCGGTGTGCCGGTAGGAGGACCGCACGGGCGGTCGCCGCGAGCCCTGTGCAGAACTGTGCGACCGACGGGCAGCGATCCGGCAGGCTCGTGACCATGAGCTTCGAGGACCTCCCGGACGACTGGGCCGACCTGCCCCTGCGCACACCCGGGATCGGCGCCGACGTGGCCGACCTCTTCGTCGGTCTCGCCGCCCGTGCGGCCGGCGCCGTCGCGGTCCTGGTCACCGACGCCGAGGCCCGCCTCGTGCAGCCGTACGTCGTCGACGGGGTGCCGGAGGACGCCGACCCGGCCGACCTCGTGCCCTTCCTCGACCAGCTCGCCGACCTGCTCCGCAGCACCGGCGGCGGTCTGCTCCTCGTCCGCGGCCGCCCGGGGTCGGTCCTGCTCACCGACGCAGACCGGAGGTGGCACGAGACGCTTCTCAGGGCCTGCCGCCGGAGTGGCGTGCGGCTCGACGGCGTCTACCTCGCGACCCCGGCTGCGGTACGCGGCTTCCCGGCTCCCCTCACCGCGGGCGACGTCCTCGCGTCCTGAGCCGCGCTCGCCCGACCCCGCCCCGGTCGGCGGGCTCGGGGCGGGGCCGGACGATCAGCACTCGATGACGTTGACGGCGAGGCCGCCGCGCGCGGTCTCCTTGTACTTGACCTTCATGTCCCGGCCGGTGTCGCGCATGGTCCGGATCGCCTTGTCGAGCGAGACGACGTTGCGTCCGTCGCCGCGCAGCGCGATGCGGGCCGCGGTGATGGCCTTGACCGAGGCCACGGCGTTCCGCTCGATGCACGGGATCTGCACGAGGCCCCCGACGGGGTCGCAGGTCAGGCCGAGGTTGTGCTCGATACCGATCTCGGCGGCGTTCTCGGCCTGGGTGGGGGTGCCGCCGAGCACCTCGGCGAGCGCGCCGGCAGCCATCGAGCAGGCCGACCCCACCTCGCCCTGGCAGCCGACCTCGGCGCCCGAGATCGAGGCGTTCTCCTTGTACAGGGAGCCGATGGCGGCGGCGGTGAGCAGGAAGGCGACGACGCCGTCGTCGTCCGCGCCCGGCACGAACCGCGTGTAGTAGTGCAGGACCGCCGGGATGATCCCGGCCGCCCCGTTGGTCGGGGCCGTGACGATCCGCCCGCCCGACGCGTTCTCCTCGTTGACGGCGAGGGCGTAGAGCGTCACCCAGTCCATCGCGGCGAGGGGGTCACCGGCGTGCTCGGCACGGAGCTGACGGACCAGCCGGGGGGCGCGACGGCGCACCCGGAGCCCCCCGGGCAGCACCCCGTCGGTCCGGCATCCGTTGTCGACGCACAGCTGCATGACGTCCCAGAGGTGGAGCAGCTGCTCGCGCACCTCGGCCTCGGTGCGCCAGGACAGCTCGTTGGCGAGCATGACCCCGCTGATCGGCAGGCCGGTCTCCTCGCAGTGGGCGAGCAGCTCCTCGCCGGTCGTGAACGGGTACCGCACCGGGGTGTGGTCGGGAACGATGACGTCCTCGCCGACCTCGTCCTCGTCGAGGACGAAGCCCCCACCGACCGAGTAGTACTCCCGCGTGCGCAGCGGCTCCTCGTCGTCGGCGGGCTCGGCCCCCTCCCAGGCCGTGAAGCGCATCCCGTTGCTGTGGAAGGGCAGCGAGCGCTTGCGGTGCAGCACGATGTCGGTGTCCGGGTCGCAGACGACCTCGTGGTCGCCGGCGAGCCGCAGGCGCCGGTCGGCCCGCAGCTCCTCGACCCTGCCCCCCGCGGCGCGGGGGTCGGTCGTCTCGGGGGCCTCGCCCTCGAGCCCCAGCACGACCGCCTTGACCGAACCGTGGCCGTGGCCGGTCGCCCCGAGCGAACCGAAGAGCTCGACCCGGACCCGGCCCACCCGCTCGAGCAGCCCCCCCTCGCGGAGCCCGGCCGCGAACAGGTGCGCCGCCCGCATCGGGCCGACCGTGTGCGAGCTCGATGGGCCGATGCCCACGGAGAACAGGTCGAACGCGCTGATGGCCATCCGGGCAGTGTGTCACCCGCGGCGCGTCCTGGGGAGGGCGCGGGTGAGCGTCGGTGTGGGCCGCTACGGTCGGGGGATGACGTCGGTGGGGAGCGACTCGGCCCAAGCGGCCCTGCCCGGCATGCCCGACCCCCTGTGGGGCGGCAGCCCGAGCAGGCTGCTCACCTTCCTCGACTGTCCCCGGCGGTACCGGATGCAGTACCTCGACCGCCCCGCTCCGGAGCGCCGTCCGCAGCGCGCGCACACCTCGCTCGGCATCGCCGTGCACAACGCGCTGCGCGACGTCTGGGACCTGCCCGACCCCTCGCCCGAGGCGGGAGCCCGACTCGTGGACCAGGCGTGGATCGAGGTCGGCTTCCGCGACCGCGAGCAGTCGCGGCGGTGGCGCGAGCGGATGCGTGCGGCTGTTGCGGCCTACCTCGGGGCAGGGCGCCTGGGGCAACGGCCGGTCGGGATCGAGCGCACGGTGTCCTTCGTCAGCGCAGACCTGCGCGTCACCGGCCGCGTCGACCGCCTCGACGAGCGCGACGGCGAGATCGTCGTCGTCGACTACAAGACCTCGCGCCACGTGCCCACCGACGACGACGCGCGCACGTCGCTGCCGCTGGCGTTGTACGCCGCCGCGGTGTGGAAGATGTTCCGCCGGCCGGTGCGGCGGGTCGAGCTCCACCACGTCCCCACCGGCGCCGTCGCCGCCCACGAGCACACGCCCGAGTCGCTGGCCCGCAAGGTGGAGCAGGCCCGCTCGATCATGCGTGACGCCCGCCGGGCCGACGCCGACCACGCGAAGCGGGGCACGGCCTCGGAGCTGTTCCCGGCGCGCACCGGCCCGCTGTGCGGCTGGTGCGACCTGCGGGCGCACTGCCCGGAGGGCCGGGCGGCCGCACCCGAGAAGTCCGACTGGGCCGCCCTCGAGGACGACTGACAGCGTCCCGGGGGGTCGCCGAGGCGGTCAGAAGCCGACGGCGTGGCCGCGCGCACCGCGGTGGGCGTAGTGCTCGGCGAGGTTGTCCTGGAGGATCCGCTCGATGAGTGCGGCGTCGGTGGCAGCGGCATCGTCGGCCGGGACCCGCCCGACGGCGGCGAGGAGGTCCTCGACCTCCTCCGGCGTCGAGTAGTGGGCGAGCTCGGCGCGCAGCGCGCGCTCGTGTGCCATGGCCTCACGCCGCTCGCGCAGCTCGTCGCGGACGGTGGTCCAGAGCGTGGTGGTCGTCATGACTCCAGTGTGCGAGCGCCCATCACATGCGTCCAATGAAAACGGGACAAGTCTGGAATGCACTATTGTCATGAATATGGACACCGATGCGCTCCGCTGGTTCCAGCTCGTGGCCGACGGCTACACCGTCACCGAGGTCAGCGACGTGTTCGGCGTCAGCCAGTCAGGGGTCTCCCGTGCGCTCGCCCGCCTCGAGGGGGAGGTCGGCACACCGCTGCTGCGCCGTTCGGGCAGGGTGCTGCGGATGACCCACGCCGGTGCCGCCTTCAAGCGGCATGTCGACGCCCTCGTCAACGACCTCGACGACGGCCTTGCGGCGGTCAGCTCGCTGCTCGACCCCGACAGCGGGGTGGTGAGCCTGGCCTTTCCCCTGAGCCTCGGGTCGTGGCTGGTCCCCGGGCTCGTGGGCGCCTTCCGGCAGGAGCGTCCCCGGGTCCGCGTGCTCCTCACCCGCACCTCGGTCGGGGAGGAGGGTCGGGCCTCGCGTGAGCTCACCTCCGGTCGGGCCGACCTGGAGCTCACGGCTCACCGGGTGCACGGCCGGGACGTGGGGTGGAACCTGGTCCTCGAGGAGCCGCTCGTCCTCGCGGTACCCGTGCGGCACCGCCTGGCCGACCGGGACGAGGTCTCCCTCGCCGATCTGGCCGACGAGCCGTTCGTCCTGCGCAGCGCCCCGTCGCGGATGCGCGAGCAGGTCCTCGAGCTGTGCCGGGCCGCGGGTGTCGAGCCGCACGTCGCCTACGAGGCCGACGACCTGCCGACGGTCCGGGGCTTCGTCGCCGCCGGGCTGGGGGTCTCGGTCGTCCCGGCACAGGGACTCCCCGTCCCGACCACCTTCGCCCGGACCCGGTTGCTCGCCCTCGCCGACCGCGGCGCCCGGCGCGAGGTCGGCCTGGCCTGGGCCGAGGGGCGCCCGCTCCTGCCCTCGGCGGAGGCCTTCCGCCGCTTCGTGCTGACCCGGGGAGGGCGTGCCGGGGCACGGTGAGGAAGAATCGGCTCCGACCCGAAGGCCCGGTTCCGAAAGGCAGGCCGCATGGCCCCCAAGCGCAAGGCGACGATCATCGCTCTCGCGAACCAGAAGGGCGGCGTCGCCAAGACGACGTCCGTGGCGTCGCTCGGCGCCGCCTTCGCCGAGGCCGGACGGCGGGTCCTGCTCGTCGACCTCGACCCGCAGGCGTGCCTCACCTTCAGCCTCGGCGTCGACCCCGACGCCGTCGAGCGATCGATCCACGACGTCCTCGTCGGCGGTGGTGACCTCGCCGACGTCGTCGTGGCGTGCGACGAGGGGGTCGACCTCGTGCCGAGCTCGATCGAGCTCGCCGGCGCCGAGGCGATCCTGCTCTCGCGCCCGGCCCGCGAGTACGCCCTCCAGACGGCTCTCGAGCCGGTGCGTCGTGAGTACGACGTCATCCTCCTCGACTGCTCGCCGAGCCTCGGCGTGCTCACGCTCAACGCGCTGACCGCCGCCCAGGGGCTCGTGGTCCCGATGCCCGCCGAGATGCTGAGCCACCGGGGAGTGGGCCAGCTGCTCGACACGGTCCGCGACGTGCGGAGGATCCTCAACAAGAAGCTCAAGGTGCTCGGCATCCTCCCGACGCTCTACGACGGTCGCAGCACGCACTCGCGCGAGGTCCTCGAGGACGTCGGAGATCGCTACGGCCTCCCGGTGCTCATGCCGCCCATCCCCAAGACGGTCCGGTTCGCCGAGGCGCCGGCCGTCGGTCGCTCGATCCTCACGACGGCGCGATCCTCGAAGGGGGCCAGGGCCTACCGCGAGGTGGCCGCGACGCTGCTCGAGCAGATCTGAGGGGCCACGCCGGTGACCGCGCTCCGGCCCGCCGGTGCCGGGCGGCGCTCGGCGGGCGCACGACCAGGGCCGCGGCCGACCTCGTCGTCGTGCCGCGGCCCCGGAGGCTGACGGGTCAGTTCGGGACGAGCTCGTCCTCGATGGCGGCCTCGCGCGCGCTGTGCTCGGCGTTGGCCTCGACGGCCGCCGGGGAGAGGCGGACCGCGTAGGCCATCCAGTAGATGAGCGCGCTGAAGACGAACGTGACCGGGAAGGCCGAGTCGAAGTGGAGCAGCCCGACTCCACCGCCGTAGTCACCGAGCCACGAGATGATGGCCAGCCCGACGAGCCAGGGCAGGTACCAGGAGCCCCCGCGCCAGGCCCAGTCGTACGGCTCGCCGCGACGCTGGTGCACGACGTACGTGACCCCGAGCAGCACGACCCCGATCGCGACGGCCATGAAGAGCTTGGAGTCGGTGGCCCAGCCGGTCCAGTAGACGATGAGGTTGGAGCACCAGAACGCGAGGAACGGGATGACGTGCCCACCCGGCACCCGGAACGGGCGCTCGCGGTCGGGCAACTGCCGACGCAGGGCCGCGACGGCGAGCGGGCCGGACCCGAAGGACAGCACCGTCGCCGAGGTGATGAACCCGACGAGCTGCTGCCAGCTCGGGAAGGGGAGGAAGAGGACCAGCCCCACGAAGAAGGCGACGACCATGCTCACCAGCGGCACCCCACGGTCGGTCGTGCGGCTGAGGGCCTGCGGGGCGTTGCCGTTGCGGGCCATCGCGTAGGAGAGGCGGGCCGTGACCGTGATGTAGATGAGCCCGGTGTCGGTGGGGGAGATCACCGCGTCGATGTAGAGCAGCACCGCGAGCCAGGTGATACCGAGGAAGGTGGCGACCGCCGCGAGCGGGCCGAAGTCGTCGGTGAAGCTCACCGTCGACCAGCCACCCGCGAAGTCCTGCGGGCGCAGCGCGCCGATGAAGGCGACCTGGAGCAGGACGTAGATGACTCCCGTGATGAGCACCGAGCCGATGACGGCGAGGGGCACGTTGCGGCGCGGGTTGTCGGTCTCCCCCGCGAGCTCGATCCCCTGCCTGAACCCGAGGTAGGAGAAGACGATGCCCGACGTCGCGATCGCCGTGAAGACGCCGTGCCAGCCGGCGGGTCGGAAGCCCTGCGAGGTGAAGTTGCCGGCCTGGAAGGAGGTGAGGAGGAACGCGACGATGACGATGGTGATGATGGCGAGCTTCCACCAGACGAGCACGTTGTTGATCCGCGCGAACCACCGCACGCCGATGTAGTTGATGACGACGAAGACGGCCATGAGGATGACCGCGGTGACCAGGCCGAGGCCGGTGAGCGTGTGGACCGTGCTGCCGTCGGTGAGCGTCTCCTTCTGGGTGAACGGCGCGTACTTCGTCGCGTACTGGAGGGCCCCCTCGACCTCGATGGGGGCGACGGACATGGCCGCGACCCAGGTGATCCAGCCGGTCATGAAGCTGGCCGTCGACCCGAAGGAGATGTGGGGGAACCGCACGACGCCCCCGGAGAGCGGGAACATCGTGCCCAGCTCGGCGTAGCACAGCCCGATGAAGAGGATCATCACGCCGCCCATCGCCCACGAGAAGATGGCGGCGGGACCGGCGGTCTGGGCGGCGTTCATCGCCCCGAACAGCCAGCCCGAACCGATGATCGAGCCGATGCTCGCGAAGAGCAGTCCCACCCTCCCCACGTGGCGTCTCAGGTCGTGACGGCTCTCCTCGCCGGCGGGCGTCGGCGTGACGGTGGGTGCTGACATGCGGGACCTCCCCGGTGCGGGAACCCCTCCAGTGAGCCACTGGTTGCACCGGTGCACACATGACATCCGTCATGGCCGTGCGTGGACCGAATGCCCCCCGGTGGACGCGAGCGCGCCGCCCGCGGTGCGGGTGGCGCGCTCGCCCTCGCCGGGCGCTCAGCCCTGCGCGGAGTCTCCCGCCGGCTCGCCACCGCGGGTCCGGCGGCGGTTGCGACGTCGGCGGGGGCCGTCACCGCCGCGCGCCTCCCCGCCCCGGTCAGCGCTCCGCTCGCGTCGCTCACCACGGCCGGGGCGCTCGCCCCGCCCACGGTCACCGGACCCCCCGCGTGGGCTCCGTCCGGTCTCGCCGAGGTCCTCGACCCGCTCGGCCTCGAGGCCGGCGCGGGTGCGCTTGGAGCGTGGGAGCAGGCCGGTCGCGCCCTCGGGGATCGACAGCTCCTCGTAGAGGTGCTCCGACGAGGAGTAGGTCTCCTGCGGCTCCGGGATCCCGAGGTCGAGGGCCTTGTTGATGAGGGCCCAGCGGTGCAGGTCGTCCCAGTCGACGAGGGTGATCGCGACCCCGGTGTTGCCCGCCCGGCCGGTGCGGCCGGTGCGGTGCAGGTAGGTCTTCTCGTCCTCGGGACACTGGTAGTTGACGACGTGGGTGACGTTCTCGACGTCGATGCCGCGCGCGGCGACGTCGGTGGCGACGAGCACGTCGACCTTCCCGTTGCGGAAAGCCCTCAGGGCCTGCTCGCGGGCGCCCTGGCCGAGGTCGCCGTGGATGGCGGCGGCGGCGAAGCCGCGCGCGGCGAGGTCGTCGGCGACCTTCGCGGCGGTCCGCTTGGTGCGGGTGAAGATGATCGTCAGCCCGCGTCCGTCGGCCTGGAGCACGCGCGCGAGGAGCTCGGTCTTGTCCATGGCGTGGGCGCGGAAGACGAACTGCTCGATCGCCTTGACCGTGGCGCGGTCGCTGCCGTCGTCCTCGGTCATCGCCCTGATGTGCGTGGGCTGGTTCATGTAGCGGCGGGCGAGCGTCACGACCGCACCGGGCATCGTGGCGGAGAAGAGCATGGTCTGCCGGCCGGCGGGGGTCATCGCGAGGATGCGCTCGACATCCGGGAGGAAGCCGAGGTCGAGCATCTCGTCGGCCTCGTCGAGGACGACGGCACGCGCGTGGCCGAGGTCGAGGTGACCCTGCTTGGCGAGGTCGATGAGCCGCCCGGGGGTGCCGACGACCACCTCGACGCCGCGGCGGAGGGCCTCGATCTGGGGCTCGTAGGCCCGGCCGCCGTAGACGGTGAGCACGCGGATGCCCCGCCGCCGGCCGGCGCGCTCGAGGTCGCCGGCGACCTGCACCGCGAGCTCGCGGGTCGGTGCGACGGCCAGGGCCTGCGGCTTGCCGGCGGCGGGCATGTCCGCGAAGGCCTCGTCCCGCGGTGAGACGACCCGGTTGAGGATCGGGACGCCGAAGCCGAGCGTCTTGCCGGTGCCGGTCTTGGCCTGGCCGATGATGTCGTGGCCGTCGAGGGCGACCGGCATCGTCATCGACTGGATCGGGAAGGGGGTGGTGATCCCGGCGTCGGCGAGGGCGGCGACGATGTCGGGGTGGACGGGGAAGTCCGCGAAGGTCTGGGTGGGCACCTCGGGCACGCTGGTGGCGGCGTCGGAGACGTCGGTCATGGGCTCTCTTCCGGTCGGCGGGCGCGGCAGGGCGCCAGCACAAGGCTGCGGGCCGATCGGGGATTACCAGGGGCGGGAGGCTGCGTGGTCGCGGCGCGCCCCACCCGTCAGAGTCACTCACGTTCGTGCCGACCGGGCACCGTGGACGTTCGCCATCCTACCGTTAGGCTCCGAAGGCATGGCGCAGACCACGCTCACCGACCCCGAGTACCGAGCCGCCGTCACCGATCTGCTGGGGGTGCTCGCCTACGGCGAGCTGACCGCGTTCCTGCGGATGGCGGTCGACTCCGACCTGGCGCCGACCCTCTCGCTGAAGTCTCGGATGGCCGGCCTCGCGAACACCGAGTACGTGCAGTACTCGCTGCTCGTCGACCACCTGCGTTCCCTCGGGATCGATCCCGAGGAGGCGATGCAGCCGTTCGTCGCCCCCTTCGCGGCCTTCCACGAGCGGACCCGGCCCCGGGGGTGGCTGGAGGGCCTCGTCAAGGCCTACGTCGGCGACGGCATCGCGAAGGACTTCTACCGTGAGGTGTCCACGTTCGTCGAGCCGGAGACCCGCGAGGTGATGAACGCCGCGCTCGACGACGAGGGCCAGGCCGAGTTCGTCGTGCAGATCGTCCGCGACGCGCTCCGCACCGATGCCTCCGCGGCGGGCCGGCTCGCCCTCTGGGGCCGACGGCTCATGGGCGAGGCGCTCTCCCAGGCCCAGGCGGTGGCCGTGGAGCGCGACGCGATGTCGGCCCTGCTCGTCGGCGGGGGCATGGACCTCGCCGAGATCGGCCGGATGTTCGCCCGCCTGACCGACAACCACCAGGTCCGGATGGCCCGCCTCGGCCTGTCGGCCTGAGGGCGTCCGCCCCCCTGCGCCGGGCGGGGCCGAGTCCCCCACGCGACGACGTGGCCCCCGTCCGGTCGGACGGGGGCCGCGCGCGATGGGTGGTCAGACCTGTCGACGGCCGGTGATCGCCCCGTAGATGACGACGAGGATCGCGGCGACGACGATGGAGATCAGCCAGCGGACCCAGTCGATGCCGCTCGTCGCGCACACCCCGAGCTGTGCCGAGAGCCAGTAGCCGATGAGGGCGCCGAGGACGCCGAGCAGGATCGTGATGATCAGGCTGATGTTCTGCTTGCCCGGCAGGACCAGCCGGGCGAGTGCGCCGATGATCGCGCCGAAGATGATGGTGCCGACCCAGCCGAGGACGCCACTGGGGGCGCAGCTGTCGGCCGCCATCGGGAGCAGCTCGGTCATGTGGTGACTCCTAACCGGGGCCGCCTGGGGTCCCGTCGAGCGCCCGGTCAGGGGCGGGTGAGCATCCCCCTCCGGGACGCGGTGACGAAACTAGCGCATCGGCGGGCGCCGTCGGGCGTGCATTGGACGGAGATTCGACGACGCAGGTCAGGTGGCCTTCAGGGCGGTCGGGTCCGGACCGGCGGCGAGGCGCGGTCACGCGGCGCCGAAGCCGACCTTGCCCTTCTCGGTCTCACCGACCTGGATCCAGCCGATGGCCCGCCCGGGGACGAGGATGGTGCGCCCCTTGGTGTCGGTGAGGCGCAGCACCCCGCCGTCGGCGAGGGCGGCCTCGACCGCCTTGGCGACCTGCTCGGCGCCGCTGTCGGTCTCGACCGACAGCTCTCGGGCGACGTTCTGCACGCCGATGGTGACCTCCACGGGGTACGACCTTTCCTCGGGGCGGTGCGGGGCGGTGCCCGCGCCACGGTGGGTACTCGTCGCTCAGGCTAACCAACCGCGGGCACCGGTCGTTCCCCCCGCTGGTCCGTGTTCGCCCTCGGCTCAGCCGCCGACCTTGGGGAAGGACCCCAGGCCCCGCCACGCGAGGGCGGAGATGAGCGCGGAGGCCTCGGCCTCGCCGACCTCGCCGTCCTGGGCCAGCCAGTGCCGAGCGGCCACCTGTGCCATGCCGGCGAGCGCCGACCCGAGGAGCAGCGCGCGCTCGTCGTCGACGCCGGTGTCCTCGGCGATGACCTCCGCGATGGCCTCGGCGCACGACATCTCGACGGCGTCGAGCCGGGAGCGCACCTGCGGCTCGCTCGTCAGGTCGGACTCGAAGACCATCCGGAAGGCGGCGTCCTCCCGGGTGATGAAGGCGAAGTAGGCGTCGATCGTGGCCCGTACCCGCACCTCGTTGTCGCCGGCACCGGTCTCCAGCGCCTGCCGCACGAGCTGCTCGAGGGTGACGCAGTGGGTGTCGAGGAGCGCGAGGTAGAGGTCGAGCTTGCCCGGGAAGTGCTGGTAGAGCACGGGCTTGGAGACGCCCGCGCGGTCGGCGATCTCGTCCATGGCGGCGGCGTGGTAGCCGTGCTGGACGAAGACCGCCTGGGCGGCGTCGAGGAGCTGCGCGCGGCGTTCGCTGCGCGGCATCCGGGTGCTGCGGGTCGTGCTCGTGCTCGTCATGGGACCTCCGGGCCGGGTGTGCGGCCATCCTACGGACGAGGGACCCGGTGCCGCGGCGCCCCGCACCGCCGGTGCTAGGTTCGCCGGCATGGCGCGACCCCCGCTGGTGCCGCCCGGTCCCGAGCTCACGGCCTCGGAGCGGACGCGCTACGCCCGCCACCTCCTGCTGCCGGGTCTCGGCACCGACGGCCAGCGTCGGCTACGCGCGGCGCGGGTCCTCGTCGTCGGCGCCGGCGGGCTCGGCTCCCCGGTGCTCCTCTACCTCGCGGCGGCGGGGGTCGGGACGATCGGCATCGTCGACGACGACGACGTCGACGTGACCAACCTGCAGCGGCAGGTGGTCCACGGGGTCGCCGACGTCGGCCGGCCCAAGGTCGACTCCGCCGCCGAGGCGGTCGCCGCGGTGAGCCCCGAGACGGTCGTGGTGCGGCACCGGTCCCGGCTCGACGCGCTGACGGCGATGACGGTGCTCGCCGACTACGACCTCGTCCTCGACGGCGCTGACAACTTCCCCACCCGCTACCTCGTCGGCGATGCCTGCGCGCGGCTCGGCATCCCGCACGTCTGGGGGTCGGTCTACCGCTTCGACGGGCAGGTGTCGGTGTGGTGGGCCGGCGAGGGGCCCTGCTACGCGTGCGTGTTCCCGTCCGAGCCGCCCGCCGACGCCGTGCCGTCGTGCTCGGTGGGCGGGGTGCTCGGCGCGGTGTGCGCTGCCGTCGGCTCGGTCATGGCAACCGAGGCGGTCAAGCTCGTCACCGGCGCCGGGGAGGCGCTCGTCGGCCGGCTCCTCGTCCACGACGCGCTGCGCCAGACCTGGGACGCGGTGCCGGTGCGCGCCGACCCCGGGTGCCGGGTCTGCGGCTCCGGTGCCGACCCGACCCGGCCACTGGGCTGGGCCAGCCGGCCGAGCGACCTCCCGGAGGTCCCCGGGCCCGCGGGCGTGAGGCCGACCGTCGGGGTGGTGGAGCTGGCCGGTCTGCTGGACCGTCGTGAGGCGGGCGCGGAGTCGTTCGTGCTCCTCGACGTCAGGGAGCCCGGGGAGCTCGAGGTGGCGGTGATCCCGGGGGCCGAGCACCTCCCGATCGACCGCGTGCGAGCGGGTGAGGGGGTGCCCGGGGCCGCCGGCCGCGTGTACGTCTACTGCAAGATGGGTGCGCGCTCGGCCGAGGCCGTGGACCTGCTTCGTGGCCGCGGCGTCGATGCGGTCGACGTCGCCGGAGGCGTGCTGGCCTGGTCGAGCCAGGTCGACCCCTCGGTGGCCACGTACTGAGCTGCGCGGCTCCGCTTGCCCGCCGCCGCGCCGGGAGGAGGATGGGCCGATGGAGCACGACGTGACCCGGTTCGTCGCGGCCCAGGAGTCGGGCGGCTCCTTCGACACCGCGCTGCGGGAGCTGCGGGCGGGGCGCAAGCGGTCGCACTGGATGTGGTGGGTGTTCCCGCAGGTCGCCGGGCTGGGCCGCAGCCCGACGTCGCAGCACTACGGCGTTCGCGGCCTCGGCGAGGCCCGCGCCTACCTCGACCATCCGCTGCTCGGCCCGCGGCTGCTCGCGTGTGTCGACGCGTTGCTCGCGCTCGACGGCTCCGACCCGGTCGCCGTGCTGGGCGGCATCGACGCCGTGAAGCTGCGCTCGTCGATGACCCTGTTCGCCCACGCGGCGGCCGAGGCCGACGCCGAGCCGTTCCGCGCGGTCCTGGCACGGTACTTCGGCGGCGCGGAGGACCCGGCGACCCTCACGCTGGTCGGGGAGGCACCCGGCCCCGGCTGACGGCCGGCCCGCGGGGGGGACCCCGCGGGCAGGGGCACGGCCTGTCGGGGCCGCGTGGTGGAATCGCCGTGATGCTCGTCCTCACCCGCCCTGCCGTCACGGCCACTCCCGCGGTCGAGCTCGACGACAGCCAGCGTGCCGTCGTGGGGCACCGGGGTCCGGTGTTGCGCGTGCTCGGCGCACCGGGCACGGGGCGGTCGACCAGCGCCGTCGAGGTCGTCGTGGCGCGCGTGCTCGAGCACGGCCTGCGTGCCGACGAGTGCCTCCTCCTCGCGCCGACCCGGGTCGCCGCCGCGCGCCTGCGCGACGCGCTCACCGCCCGCCTCGGCGGCACGACCACCACGCCCCTCGCGCGCACCCACCAGGCCTTCGGCTTCGGGGTCCTCCGCGAGGCCGCTGCCCTGGCCGGCGACCCACCGCCCCGGCTGCTCAGCGGCCCCGAGCAGGACGTCGTCCTCGGCGAGCTCCTCGCCGGCCACGCGGCCGGCGACGGCAGCGCTCCGGCGTGGCCCACGTCCCTCGCGCTGGCGTTGCCCACCCGCACCTTCCGCGCGGAGCTGCGCGACCTGCTCATGCGCTCCGTCGAGCTGGGGCTCGAGGCCGCCGACCTGGTCCGGCTCGGCGAGGTGCACGAGCGCCCCGAGTGGGTTGCTGCAGCATCGGTCCTGCGCGAGTACGACGAGGTGACGGCACTCTCGGCACCCGGGGCGTTCGACCCGGCCTGGATCCTCGGTGCCGCCGCCGACCACCTCGAGGACCATCCCGATGCCCTCGACCGGCTCCGGGCGCGCCTGCGGCTCGTCGTCGTCGACGACGCCCAGGAGCTCACCCCGGCCGCTCTCCGGCTGCTGCGCACGGTGACCGGTGACGGTGCCGTCGACCTCGTGCTCCTCGGCGACCCCGACGCCGCCACCCAGACCTTCCGTGGCGCCGACCCACGGCTGTTCGTCACGGCGTGGCCCGACGCGCCGACGCTCGTCCTCGGCCACGGGCACCGGTGCCCGGCCGCCGTGCAGGCCGCTGCCGACCGCGTGGCGGCGCACATCGGTGTCGTCGGCGGCACCGCCCAGCGGAGCGCTCCCGCGCGCGCCGGCGGCGAGGTCTCCGCCCACCTCCTGCGCACCGCCGCGCAGGAGGCCGCGTTCGTGGCCGACACGCTGCGCCGGGCGCGCCTGGACGCCGGTGTGCCGTGGTCGTCGATGGCCGTGGTCGTCCGAGGAGGGACCCGGACGGCCACCCTGCGCCGGGTCCTGCTCCACGCCGGGGTGCCCGTGGCGTCCGCCTCCGCCGACCTCCCGGTCCGCGAACAGCCGGCGGTGCGCCCCTTCCTCACCCTCCTGCGGATGGCGCTCGAGGTCGCCGACGGCGCCGGCGCGGTCGCCACCGACGACGTCGTCGAGGTGCTCACCTCGCCCGTCGGCGGCGCCGACCCGGTCACGCTGCGGCGCCTGCGCCGGGCGTTGCGCCGCCTCGAGCTCGATGCCGGCGGCGGCCGGCCCAGTGACGTGCTCCTCGCCGAGGCCGTGCTCGCGCCCGCTGCCCTCGACCACGTCGGGCCCGAGGGGCGGCCGGCCCGCCGGGTGGCTCGCGTCCTCGCCGCCGGGCTCCGGTCGCTCCGCGACGACGGTGGCGTCGAGGAGGTCCTCTGGGCGATGTGGCAGGCGAGCGGCCTCGCCGACCCGTGGCGTGAGACCGCGCTCTCGGCCGGCGCCGGCGGGCGCCGCGCCGACCGCGACCTCGATGCCGTCCTGGGGCTCTTCGACGCCGCCGGGCGGTTCGTCGAGCGGCTCCCCGCAGCCCCGCCGCGTGAGTTCCTCGACCACCTGCTCTCCCAGGACGTCGCGGGCGACAGCCTCGTCGCCCGGGCGCCGGAGGGTGACGCGGTCGCGCTCGTCACCCCGGCCTCCTCGGCCGGTCGCGAGTGGGATCTCGTCGTCGTGGCGGGCGTCCAGGAGGGCAGCTGGCCGGACCTCCGGCTGCGTGGCTCGCTCCTGGGCTCCTCACACCTGGTCGACGTCGTCACCGGCCGCGCCGGCGACCCCCGGTCGGCGCGGGCCGCAGTGCGCCACGACGAGACCCGGCTCTTCCACGTGGCCGTCACGCGCGCGAGGCGCCGGCTCGTCGTCACGGCCGTCCGCAGCGAGGACGAGCAGCCCTCGCCCTACCTCGATGTCGTCGATCCCTGCGCGCACGACCGGCCCTTCACCGACGTCCCGCGCCCGCTGAGCCTGCCGGGGCTCGTCGCCGAGCTGCGCCGCGAGGTCGTGGCCCGTGACCCCCGCGTCCGCGCGGGGGCCGTGGCGTCCCTGGCCCGGCTCGCCGTCGCAGGCGTACCGGGCGCCGACCCTGCCGGCTGGTGGGCGCTGCGCGGCACGAGCGACGACCGACCGCGCCGCGACCCGCACTCGCCGGTCGAGGTGTCGCCCTCGGCCGTCGACCGCTTCACCCGCTGCGGGCTGCAGTGGGCGCTGCGCGCCGCCGGCGGTGAGGGGCCCTCGGTCGGCGCCGCCGACATCGGGACGCTCGTCCACGACGTCGCCCACGACCTCGGTGACACCGACGCCGCCACCTACGCCGCCGAGATCGAGCGCCGCTGGGGTCGGCTCGGGTTGCCGCCCGGCTGGCTGTCCCGGCGCGACCTGGCCCGAGCCCAGCGGATGGCGGCCCGGTTGGCGGCATACGTCGAGGAGGCCACCGCCGCCGGGTGGCGCCGAGCGGCCTCCGAGGCCACCATGCGGGTCGCGCTCGGCCGGGCGGTCGTCACCGGACGGGTGGACCGGGTGGAGGTCGGCCCGGACGGTCGCGTCCGCGTCGTCGACCTCAAGACCGGGTCGACCAAGCCCCGGGCCGACGAGGTCCGGCGCCACGGACAGCTCGGTGCCTACCAGGCCGCCGTCGAGGCCGGGGCGCTCGAGGAGCACGGTCGCGAGTCGGCGGGCGCGGCCCTCCTGCAGCTCGGCAAGGCGGCGGGCGCGCGCACGACGCTGCAGACCCAGGTCGCCCTCGCCGAGGATCCCGAGCCCACCTGGGCGGCCGACCTGCTCGCCGTCACGGCCGACGCGATGGGGGCGGCGACCTTCACCGCCACGCCGGGTGAGTGGTGCGGCGCCTGCCGGCTGCAGACCTCCTGTCCGGCCCGCGAGGAGGGGAGGCGGCTGTGAGCACCACGACCACCGGCCCGCACGGCGCCGGGACGGCCACCGGCGTCCGGTGGTCCGCCACCGACCTCGCTCGTGCCCTCGGCCAGCCGTACGCGCCCACGGCCGAGCAGGCCCGGGTCATCGAGGCACCTCCTGACCGCCCGCTCCTCGTCGTCGCCGGGGCCGGGTCGGGGAAGACCGAGACGATGGCGGCCCGCGTGGTCTGGCTGGTCGCGAACCGTCTCGTCCGGCCCGACGAGGTGCTCGGCCTCACCTTCACCCGCAAGGCCGCCGGCGAGCTCGCCGAGCGCCTCGCCGGCCGCCTGTCCTCCCTGCGCGAGGCCGGGCTGTGGAGTCCCGACGACGAGGACGGCGCGGCGGTCCTCGACGACGGCCCGACGGTCTCGACCTACCACGCGTACGCCGGGAGCATCGTGCGTGAGCACGGCGCCCGGCTCGGCATCGAGGCCGAGAGCAGGCTGCTCACCGAGGCGGCTGCCTGGCAGTTCGCCCACGAGGCGGTGACCGGCTGGGACGACGACGTCGCGGGCGTCGACAAGGCCGAGTCCACCGTGACGACGGCGCTGGTCGACCTCTCCGGTGAGATGGCCGAGCACCTCGTCGACGTCGATCACCTCGCCGCCCACCTCGACGAGGTGATCGTACGGCTCGAGGCCCTGCCGCGGGAGGGGTCGCGGAAGAGGACCAACCCGGCCGAGACCCTCGAGGTGCTCCCCGTGCTGCGCCAGCGGCGCGCGATCCTCCCGCTCGTCGCGCGCTACGCCGAGCTCAAGCGCTCCCGTGACGCGATGGACTTCGCCGACCAGATGGCCCTGGCCGCCCGCATCGCGATGTCCGTGCCGGCGGTCGGACGGGCCGAGCGGGGCCGTTACCGTGCGGTCCTCCTCGACGAGTTCCAGGACACCTCGGAAGCCCAGCTGCAGCTGCTGCGGCATCTGTTCGTCGCCGTGGGGGAGCCGGTGCGCGTCACCGCTGTCGGTGACCCCCACCAGTCGATCTACGGCTGGCGCGGGGCCAGCTCCACGACGCTGGCCCAGTTCCGGTCGCTCTTCGCCGACCGCGAGCCCGCAGGCGTCGCTCAGCTGTCGACGAGCTGGCGCAACGACGTCGCGGTGCTCGAGGCGGCCAACCGCGTGGCCGGTCCCCTGCGCGAGCACGCACACGTCCCCGTCGAGCCCCTCCGCCCACGCCACGGTGCGGGTGGGGGGCGGGTCGAGGTCGCCCGGCTCATCACGCTCGAGGAGGAGGCCTCCCACGTCGCCGACTGGCTCGTGCGCCGGGGCGCCGGTGGGGGAGGCACGACGGCGGCGGTCCTGTGCCGCCGGCGCTCGCAGTTCCAGCCCGTCGTCGAGGCGCTGGAGGCGCGCGGGGTTCCCCACGAGGTCGTCGGCCTCGGGGGTCTGCTCCACACCCCGGAGGTGGCCGACCTCGTGGCGATGCTGTGGGTGGTCCAGGACGCCACCCGGGGCGACCACCTCATGCGGCTGCTCACCGGGCCCTCGTGCCGCTTGGGAGTCGCCGACCTCGACGGGCTGGGGGAGTGGGCTCGGGTGCGTCAGCGCGCTGCCCGTCCCGCCGAGGAACGTGAGCGCGACCTGGCTCCCGACGCGAGTGAGCGGGCGAGCATCGTCGAGGCGCTCGAGGACCTCCCGCCGGCCGGCTGGGTCGGGGCCCGGGGCCAGCGCATCTCGGCGGTCGCCCACGAGCGGCTCCAGGGCCTCGCCGGCGCCGTGCGGAGGCTCCGCTCGCTCGCCGGGCTGGGGCTGGCCGAGCTGGTCGCCGAGGCCGAGGTCGCCCTCGGGCTCGACATCGAGGTCCTCGCCCGACCCGAGTGGACGCCCGGGGCCGCCCGGGCCCATCTCGACGCCTTCGCCCAGGTCGCGGCCGGCTTCTCCGCGAGCGCCGACCGCGACTCGCTCGGTGGCTTCCTCGCCTGGCTCGATGCCGCGGTCGCCGAGGAGCGCGGTCTGGATCTCGGCTGGGTCGAGGCGCGCCCCGACGCCGTCCAGGTGATGACGGTCCATGCCGCCAAGGGGCTCGAGTGGGACGTCGTCGCCGTGCCGGGGCTCGTCGAGGCGTCCTTTCCCGCGCACTCGGCCCTCACCCGGCTCGGCGAGGGCGGGTGGACCCATGGCACCCCCAAGGACCGGGGGTGGCTCGTGGGGCTGGACTGCCTGCCCTACGACCTGCGCGGTGACGCCGACGGCCTCCCACGCCTGCCCTGGCGCAGCGTCGCCGACTGGGACGCGTTCGCGGCAGCCCACGCGGCCTTCCTCGAGGAGGGTGCCGAGCACGCGGTGCGCGAGGAGCGCCGCCTCGCCTACGTCGCGCTCACGCGCGCCCGCCGGGACCTGCTGCTCACCGCCCACGTCTGGGGTGGCCAGAGCACACCACGGATCACCTCCCGGTTCCTCGCCGACGTGCGCGAGGCCGGGGTCGCCTCGGTGGGGGCCTGGGCGGACCTTCCCCCCACCGACGACCCGAAGCCGCAGAACCCCCGCACCGCGGAGGCTCGGCCCGTCGAGTGGCCACAGCCACCACCTCCCGAGCGCGCCGCGCGACTCGCCGGCCCCGCTGCCGAGGTGACCGTCGCGGCCGATGCCCTGCGCGCCGGGCTCCTCGACGACGATCCACCGCCCCTGCCCGCGGACGCCGGAGCGGTCGTGGCCCGCTGGGAGGCCGAGTCGCGACTCCTCCTCGCCGAGCGCGACGCCCGGCGGGGAGACGTGGACATCGAGGTTGCGCTCCCGCCGCACCTGTCGACCTCCGCCCTCGTCGCCCTCGCCGAGGACCCCGAGGCCTTCACCTCGGCCCTGCGACGACCGATGCCGACCCCTCCCGCGCTCGCGGCCCGCCGGGGCACGGCCTTCCACGCCTGGGTCGAGGAGCACTACGGGCGGGCCGCCATCGTCGACGTGGACGAGCTGCCCGGGTCGGCCGACGACGACGCCGCGGACGACGACCTGGCCGTGCTGCGGGCCGCGTTCCTCGCCTCCCCGTGGGCCGACCGCACGCCGGTGGAGGTCGAGACGAGCGTCGAGACGGTCATCGGCGACGTCGCCGTTCGTGGCCGCATCGACGCGGTCTTCGAGGAGAAGGGGGCCGACGGACTGCCGTCGTGGGTGGTCGTCGACTGGAAGACGGGTCGACCCGCGACGGGAGCCCGGGCCCGGGCCCGGGCGGTCCAGCTCGGCGCCTACCGCCTCGCGTGGGCCCGCTTGCGGGGAGTCGAGCCGGAGCGGGTGCGCGGGGCCTTCTTCCACGCGGCCACCGGTGAGACGGTCTGGCCCGACCTCCCCGGCGCCGACGAGGTCAGCCGAGTCCTCGGCGCGGCTCGTCCGCGATGAGCTCGGCCGGCGCGTCCGCGGCGTCGTCGGCGACCTCGGGGAGCTCGTCCTCGTCGTCGTCGTCGACGACCAGCGCCGGCGGTGGCGCCGGCCGCGTGCGCAGGGCCACCGGCGCGAGCGAGGTCGCGTGGTAGTCGTCCCCACGTTCCCGGGCCGCGTGGATCTCGTCGTCGAGCCGGCGCAGCTGGGTCGTGAGGACCTCCACGGCGCCGACGTCCTTGCGCGCCAGGGCGTTCATGAGGGAGGCCAGCAGGGCGAGCTCGGCGGCCAGGCGGGCCCGGACGAGCAGGTTGGCGTCGGGGCGCTCGACGCGCGCGTGGGCGTACGCCTCGAGGACGGTCTCGACGGTACGGGGGTCGGCCTCCGCGACGAGGGCCGCGAAGTCGTCCGCGGGGTCGGCCACCTTGGCGTCCTCCCAGCCGGTCATGCCTCGCACCCGGCCCGTCGAGGCGTCGGAGTCGTCGGTGAAGACCGCCAGCACCTGGTCGCCGGTGAGGTCGCCGTGCGTCGGGGTGGCGGCGAACCGCCACAGCGTGACGTCCTCGAGCGCCTCCTCCCAGCGGGTGAGCAGGGCGGTGGGCACGCGCCCGGTCTCGGCGGCCCGGTCGAGCTCGACGAGCCGTCGGCTGCGGTAGGCGTCGGCGTCGTAGCTCGGGAGGCCGGCCTCCTCGAAGACCCCGGGGTCGGTGTTGTGCAGGGCGGCGACGGCCCGCCCGAGCTCGGCGGCCAGGCCCGGCCCGGGCGGCAGCGCGGAGAAGTCGAGACAGTGCCCGGGCAGGTACGGGTAGACCGCGGCCCGCCCACCGTCGGGCAGGGCCACGAAGCCCTTGGGGGCCGGAACCGCGAACGGCAGCCGGCGGGCGAGCAGGCCGAGCAGCGCCACGGTGCGGTCCATCTCGGCGCCGGCGACCTCGCTGCGGGGTGCGCGGACGACCCAGCGCCGGCCGTCGTGGTCCTGGACGAAGCCGACGTCGAACGACTGCTCGGGGGTGCTCGGCAGGGCCTCGGCACTCACCGGGTTCAGGCCTGGGACGGCCGCGCTGGCCAGGGCGGCGAGGAGGGCGGGGCTGCGGTCCACACGACCACGGTAGGCCGTGAGCGCGCCCTAGGCTGGGAAGCGTGGCCCGAGCCGACCGATCTCTCACCGGTGTCGCCCTGACCGACCCCGTCCTCGACCGCCGCAGCGACCTTCGCACCGACCCGGGACTGCTACCGAGGCTGCTCGCCGACCCGGCGACCCGGGTGGTGCGGCTCGTCGGCGAGCGGCTCGAGGTCGAGCGGGGTGAGCACGGCGACCGGGTCGTCCTCGGGACCCCGGCGCCGGGTGACGACGAGCGCCTCACCGTGTTCCTCGGCGACCACGACGGGGAGGCGTACGTGGCGGTCGTCCAGGACGATGCCGGGACACCCACCGACGATCCGCGGTGGCGCACCCTGCGACAGGCCGGTGCGCGGCTGGACCCGCTCGGCGGCGCGCTGTTCGCGGGAACGCTGGCGCTCGCCAACTGGCACCGCACCCACGGGCACTGCCCGCGGTGTGGTACCGCCACGCAGCCGGCCCAGGGCGGGTGGATCCGGCGCTGCCCCGCGGACGGGAGCGATCACTACCCGCGCACCGACGTCGCGGTCATCATGGCCGTCGTCGACGCCGAGGACCGCCTCCTCCTCGCCCGGAACCGGGGCTTCCGCACCGGTGGGATGTCGGTGCTCGCGGGTTTCGTCGAGCCCGGCGAGACCCTCGCCGCCGCGGTCTCGCGAGAGGTGGCGGAGGAGGTCGGGATCCGGGTCGTCGACGTCACCTACCTCGGTGACCAGCCGTGGCCCTTCCCGTCCTCGCTCATGGTCGGCTTCACGGCGCGGGCGGTGGAGACCGAGCTGCGCCTGCAGGAGGAGGAGATCGCGTCCGCCCGGTGGTTCACGCGCGAGGGGCTGCTCGAGGCGGTGGCCGACGGGTCGGTCCACCTGCCCGGGCGGGTGTCGATCGCCCGCCGACTCCTCGAGCACTGGTTCGGCCGCGAGGTCGAGGCCCCGGAGACGTTCGGTCTGCGCTGACTCCGGCTCGGTCCGCCCGAGGTGCCTCAGGAGAGGCGGGCGCGCACCTCGTGGATCGAGGGGTTGGTCGCGGCCGAGCCGTCCGGGAACAGGAGGGTCGGCACGGTGCGGTTGCCCCCGTTGACCGACATGACGAAGTCCGCGTGGTACGGCTGCTGCTCGATGTCGACCTCGGTGAAGTCGATCCCCTCCCGCGTCATCTGTGCCTTGAGCCGGCGGCAGTACCCGCACCACACGGTCGAGAACATGGTCACGGATCCGGTGCTGGGCAACGGCGGGGCGGTCACGGAGCTCTCCTTCGGATGACGGGTGGCCGGTCGGGGAACACCGGCCACCGCCCGATCCTTCCCGACCCTCGACGAGCCGGTCTGTCCGGGGTGGGCCGGCGCCGGCGTCGGGGGCCGAGCCTAGGATCGGGCCCGATGCCGACCCTGCCCGTCCACCCCGGAGCCGACGCCCTGCTCGAGGCCCTCGACCCCGAGCAGCGCGAGGTGGCCGCCAACCCGCTCGGACCGATGTGCGTCCTCGCGGGCGCGGGCACCGGCAAGACGCGCGCCATCACCCACCGCATCGCCTACGGGGTGCTCTCGGGGGCCTACCAGCCCCAACGGGTGCTCGCTGTCACCTTCACGGCCCGGGCGGCGGGAGAGATGCGGACGCGGCTTCGCGACCTGGGGGCGGGCGGGGTGCAGGCGCGCACCTTCCATGCCGCCGCCCTGCGGCAGCTGCACTACTTCTGGCCGCAGGCCGTGGGAGGCGCCGCCCCGGAGGTGATGCCCCACAAGGCCGGGGCCGTCGCCGAGGCCGGCGGGCGCCTGCGCCTGCGGCTGGACTCCCCGTCCGTGCGCGACCTCGCCGCCGAGATCGAGTGGGCGAAGGTGTCCATGCTGACCGCCGAGACCTACCCCGCGACCGCCAACCGGCTGCGCAGGGAACCCCCCGCGGGGCTCGACGCCACGGCCATGGCGCGCGTGATCGCCGAGTACGAGCAGGTCAAGTCCGACCGCGGCGTCATCGACTTCGAGGACGTCCTGCTGCTCATGGCCGGGATCCTCGGTGAGCACGACGAGGTGGCCCGCGCGGTGCGCGCGCAGTACCGGTACTTCGTCGTGGACGAGTACCAGGACGTCAACCGCCTCCAGCAGACCCTCCTCGAGCGCTGGCTCGGGGGGCGCGAGGACCTCTGCGTCGTCGGTGACCCGTCGCAGACGATCTACTCCTTCACCGGGGCCTCACCCGAGCACCTCCTGGGGTTCCGGAGCCGCCACGCGGGGGCGAGGGTCGTCGAGCTGGTCCGCAACTACCGGTCGAGCCCGCAGATCGTCGAGCTCGCCAACCTCGTCCTGCGGACGCCCGGTGGCGGCCGCCGTGCCGGGGCGGTCGAGCTGCGCGCCCAGCGCGAGCCGGGCCCTCGGCCCGAGCTCGTCGTCGCCGACGACGACCCGGAGGAGGCCCACCTCGTCGCCGACCGGGTCAAGGCCCTCGTCGACGAGGGGCACTCCCCGGCCGGGATCGCGGTCCTGTTCCGGACCAACGGCCAGAGCGAGGCGTACGAGTCCGCGCTCGCGGAGCTCGGGATCCCCTACCTCGTCCGGGGAGGCGAGCGCTTCTTCGCGCGGAAGGAGGTTCGCGACGCGATCGTCCTGCTCCGGGGCGCGGCCCGCACCGACGACGGCTCGGTGCCCCTTCCCGACCTCGTCCGCGACGTGCTGCTCGGTGCCGGGTGGACGCGGGAGGCGCCGACGACCGGTGGCGCGGCCCGCGAGCGGTGGGAGTCGCTGGCCGCGCTCGCGCACCTCGCCGACGACGTCCACGCCGGCGACGCCGAGGCACGGCTACCGGCCTTCGTCCGCGAGCTCGACGAACGAGCCGCTGCGCAGCACGCGCCGACCGTGCAGGGCGTCACGCTGGCCTCCCTCCACGCGGCCAAGGGCCTCGAGTGGGACACCGTCGTCCTCGCCGGGTGCTCCGACGGGCTGCTCCCCATCACGATGGCCGACACGCCGGAGGCCGTCGAGGAGGAGCGTCGGCTGCTCTACGTCGGCGTCACCCGCGCGCGAGCGCGCCTCGTCATCAGCTATGCCCGGGCACGGACGCCGGGGGCCCGGCCCACCCGCCGCCCGTCGAGGTTCCTCGACGGGGCCGCGGGGGTGCTCGGCGAGGGTGCCCGCAGCCGGCCGAAGCGCGCCCGGAGCACCCCCCGGGGCGCCCAGGGCCAGCCCGCCAGGTCGACGTGCCGGGCGTGCGGTGGTGCCCTCGGCACCGCGAAGGAGCGCACCATCGGGCGGTGCACCGCCTGCCCCCCGACCATGGACGAGCAGCTCTTCGAGGCGCTGCGGGCGTGGCGGCTGGAGACCGCGCGAGAGCTCGACCAGCCCGCGTTCGTCGTCTTCACCGACGCGACCCTCACCGCCATCGCCGAGCGACTGCCCGCCGACACCGGTGACCTCTCCCGCATCCCCGGCGTCGGGCCGGCGAAGCTGGAGCGCTTCGGAGAGGCCGTCCTGACGATCATCCGAGAATTCTCTGCGGCCAAGTAACGTTGCAGCCCAACCATTTTCGGTCGGACGTCGCATCGCCTGACCGTTCTCGCACGGAAATGCGTTGCCGCCGACTTCGTGGGGGCCCTATCATTTCCGAACGCACCTCGCGTGCCCGCTCGGGTGCGCACGACGACCGAGACCAGTGAGGAGGGTTGGCCCGATGAACACGACGACGACGGAGAAGGCGATGGCGATGACCGCTGCGTTCGAGACCTGCATGCGCCCGTGGCGCGGTTCCAACACCGCTCACTCGGGCGATCTCGCTGTGGTCCAGGGGCGCAGTGTGCCCGTCGCCGGCCGCGTCATCCGTGACGCCATCGTCACGGGCGGCCACTTCTCCGGCGTCCCCACCGCTCCGACCACGGGATACGTGTACCCACGCCTCGAGGCACCACCTGTCTAGCCACTGAGCCAGACCCCCTCGAGGCCGCGGATCCCGAACCGGATCCGCGGCCTTTCTCGTATCCACCGCCAGACCACCCAGCGCCACGAACGACACGCGAGGACGACATGACCACCACCACCGAGCGGACGGCCTCCGGCCGACCCCCGAGTCCTCGGCACCACACCCGGCGTGCCGAGCAGATCCAGCGCTACACCCGGCGCGCCGACCAAGGAGGTGACCACCCGATGCAGCTGACCGAGCTCCTGGACCTGAGCGAGGCGTCCGTCGTGGCGGGGGAGGGGATTCCCTGTCGCGAGAACGATGCCGAGCTGTGGTTCGCCGACACCCCCGAGGGTGTCGAGTTCGCCAAGGCGCTCTGCCGGACGTGTCCCGCACGCCGCGAGTGCCTCTCGGGTGCCCTCGACCGGCGCGAGCCGTGGGGCGTCTGGGGAGGCGAGCTCCTCGTCCAGGGCGCGATCGTCGCCCGCAAGCGCCCGCGCGGCCGGCCCCGCAAGTCCGAGGTCGCCGCCTGAGGCGCCACCCACCAGATTCGTGAACGACCTGTCAGGAGACCGACATGTACCAGCGTCGCATGCAGCAGATCCGCCGCAGCGTGCAGCAGCGCCGCGCCCACGAGGCGCAGCGCTCCCAGCGCGCCGCCGCGGAGCGCGAGCGGATGCGGGCCATCGTCCACGCCGCCGTCCGGTGAGGACCCGCGTGATGCCCCACCTGCGCGAGAGGCGCACCGCCCCCGGCACGCCGCCGGGGGCGGTGCCGTTCCGCGACCCCGCCCCGGTGCTCCGGGGACGCGACTTCTGGCGCGCCGCAGTGGCGAGCCTGCTGGCTACGCTGAGGCCATGGCCGCGCTGACCATCGCCCAGGACCCCGCCGCCGACACGGTGCTCTCCGAGGATCCCTTCGCGCTGCTCGTCGGGATGCTGCTCGACCAGCAGTTCCCGATGGAACGCGCGTTCGCCGGCCCGGCGAGGATCCTCGAGCGGTTCGGCACCCTCGACCCCGCCGTCGTCGCCGCGGCGGACCCGGAGGCCTTCGCCGACCTCTGCGCGACCCCACCGGCCGTCCACCGGTACGGGCGGTCGATGGCCGGGCGCATCCAGGCCCTGGCCGTCGTGGTCCGCGACGAGTACGACGGCGACGCCGCCTCGCTGTGGTCCACGGCGACCACGGGCCGCGAGCTCGTCGCCCGGCTCAAGGCACTTCCCGGGTTCGGCGACCAGAAGGCCCGCATCTTCGCCGCTCTCCTCGGCAAGCAGCTCGGCATCCGCCCCGACGGCTGGGAGCAGGCCTGTGGTGACTACGCCCTCCCCGGGTTCCGCTCGGTCGCCGACGTCACGGACGAGGAGTCGCTGCAGAAGGTCCGCGACCACAAGAAGCAGCTCAAGGCCGCCGCCAGGGCCGCGGGGTGAGGGTGCCCGACCCGGCCGGGCCCCGCGAGGCTCCCCTCGTCTGCGCGACGTGTGGCGCCGCACCCGGTGACGCCGACGCCAAGGCCCTGGTCCGCCTCACCTGGACCCGGGGCACGGAGGGCGGTCGCGAGGTCTGGACCTGCGACGCCTGCAGCCGACGTCACCTGCGCAGCATCGAGGGCAAGCTCGACTCCACGTGGTGGTGAGCCCCGGCCGGCGCGGGGCGGTCATTCGGGGGCGTCGGTCGCCATCGGGTCGGCGGGGAGCCGCGACTCGTCGATCCCCGGGAGGTAGGCGCAGATCATGTCGCGCAGGGGGACCGTGCCGCCGATCTGGGACAGGACGCCGAGACCGCCGAGCCACACCCGGTGGATGAGCAGGTACTCCGGCGGCAGGTTGAGCTTGAGGCCGATGAGGAACTGCGGGCGACGCGGGTCCTGGACGTGGTTGGCCGCCGAGCGCATCCACTCACGGGTGAAGGTGAACTCCTCGTGGAGGATCGGCTCGACGAGCGGGGCGAGGTACTCGAGCAGCGCCTCCGGGTCGATGTCGACGCCCGCGCGGATGAACCCCTCGGTGCGCAGTCCGTCGGCCACCTCGTCGGCCTCGCCGGCGAGAGCAGCCGTGAGCAGCCGCCCCATCGCGGGCGGCAGACCGTCGGGAAGCCGGTTGACCGCACCGAAGTCGAGAACCCCGAGCCGTCCGTCGTCGGTCACCCGGAAGTTGCCCGGGTGCGGGTCGGCGTGGAGCAGGCGGGCGCGCGTGGGTGCCCGCAGGAGGAACTCGAGGTAGAGCGTCGCGGCCTCGTCACGCTCCTCGGTGCTGCCCTCCCGGATGATGCGGGCGAGGGGCGCGCCCTCGACCCATTCCGTGACGAGCACCTGGGGGGAGTCGACGAGCACGTCGGGGACGAGCACGTCGTCGTCGTCGCGGAAGACGCGGGCGAAGTGGCGCTGGTTCTGGGCCTCGAGGTGGTAGTCGAGCTCCTCGGACATCCGGGCCTTGAGCTCGTCCATGATCGGCTTGACATCCATGCCCGGCACCCACGAGCCGGCGACCCGTGCCACCCGGGAGATCTGGTTGAGGTCGGACAGCAGCGCCTTGGCCGCTCCGGGGTACTGGATCTTGACCGCCACCTCGCGACCGTCGCGCCACACCCCGCGGTGCACCTGGCCGATCGATGCCGCGGCTGCGGGCACGTCGTCGAACTCGACGAGCTTCGTGCTCGCCCAGCGCGGGCCCAGCTCGCGGGCCAGGATGGCGTGGACCCGGTCGGCGCCCATCGGTGGCCCGGACTCCTGGAGCTTGGTGAGGGTGGCGCGGTACGGCGCGACCATCTCCTCGGGCATGGCCGCCTCCATGACCGAGAGGGCCTGCCCGAACTTCATCGCCCCACCCTTGAGCTGGCCGAGGACGGAGAACATCTGCTCGGCGGTGCGGGCCTGCAGCTCGGCGGCGACGACCTCGGCGGGCCGTCCGCCGACTCGTTTGCCGACGCCGAGTGCCGCCCGGCCCGCGTGTCCCAGGGGGAGCCCGGCGAGGCGAGCGGCACGCGCGATCGACGAACCGGGGATCTCTCGCTCGCGCTCGCTCACGCGGACATTGTCACCGACGCGCACCGACAGTCGGGCCCGACGTGCCAGAAGCGGTGCGTGACCGTCGAGGCCCCGGGCCCGATCTCGGTGGAGATCCCGGCCAGCGACTCGTCTCCGTGCAGCACCCCGAGGGCGGTCACGGCGACGACGGCCGCGCCGAGCACGAGGGCCGCGGGGTCGACCGGCGGCGTGGTCGGGACGTGCCCGGAGAGGGTGCCGGGCCGTGTGCGTGCGGGGCCGACGCAGGTGAGGCAGGCCGTGCGGCCGGGGAGGACGAGCGGGCCGACGGTGACGACGCCCTGGGTCTCGACCGGCAGGTGCGCGACGCCCCGGGCATGCCACGGCGCCCCCGCCCACGGCGGCACGCGGCCACCGGGAACGAGCACGACCAGTCGTGGGGGCGGCTCACCCGCACGACTGGCGGTCTCGGCGGCGTCCGCCGCGAGCGCCCCCGCGCGGACCGGGACCCCGCAGCGCCGCAGCTGCTCGGCGCACTCCGCCGCGAGCGGCCCCGGCCCGTCGACGACGACGCCCGTCGTGCTCCGCCCCATCCCGCCCCCCTCGCGTCCGCCCCGACGTGCGTCATCCTGCCCCGCTGCCGCGAGGGGGCGCGGTCGCCGTCCACAGCCTCGGGACGCACGACGGCCCCGGACCGGCAGGTCCGGGGCCGTCGACTCGAGACTCGGGCGCTCAGGCCTTGCCGAGGATGCGGTTGAGGTTGGTCCCGCAGACGGGGCACTGGCCCTTGGCCATGCGCCGGCCGTTCTCGGACACCACGATCTTGCCCTCGGCCTCGCGCTTCTCCTTGCACTTCACGCAGTAGAACTCGCCCTTGTAGGTCTCGTCAGCCATCGACGTTCTTCTCCTTGTCGCCGGCCGAGGCACTCCGCGGCCGATCCGTGTGGTGCCGCTCGTGCGGCCTGGACCTGCCCACAGTAACCACGAGCAGGCCCACACCCTGCATCCGGCACGCGGCATCCGTGCGGGGAGACGATCCCAGAAGCCCCATATGCCACATGCGTCACATCCGTGGCCGGGTGGCCCTACGATCTTGGCGTGGCCACCGAGGACGTCGAGGTCCGCCGCAGCCGCCGGCGCCGGCGCACGGTCAGCGCCTACCGCGAGGGCGGCCGTGTCGTCGTGCTCATCCCGGCGTCGTTCAGTGCCGCCGAGGAGAGCCGGTGGGTCACCCGGATGGTCGCCCGGCTCGACGCCGGCGATCGGCGTCGTCCACGCAGCGACGAGGCGCTGATGGAGCGGGCCACCCGGCTCTCCGAGCGCTACCTCGGGGGCCATGCGGTCCCGACGAGCGTGCGCTGGGTCTCGACGATGGGCCGGAGGTGGGCCTCGTGCACCCCGTCCCGGGGCACGATCCGGGTCTCGGACCGACTGCGCGACGTGCCGCCCCACGTCCTCGACTACGTCCTGCTCCACGAGCTGGCGCACCTGCTCGTGCCGGGACACGGGCCGTCGTTCTGGCGACTGCTCGGGTCCTACCCCCGGCTGGAGCGGGCCCGGGGCTTCCTCGACGGCCTGGCACACGCCGCCGGGCTGCCCCCGCTGGAGGACGACGAGGACGGCGAGGACCCGGCCGAGGTCGTGGGGGAGGTCACCTCAGCGGTGGCCGAGGACCCCACGGGCCAGTGACACCAGGGGGGCCAGCTCGGTGCGGGTGTCCTCGGGCAGCTCGTCGACGGGCCACCAGCGCACGTCGATCGACTCCCCGCTGACCCGGGGCCGCGCACCGGGTGGGGCCAGGGCGGCATAGCGGATGTCGAGGTGCTCAACGCACGAGCCGAAGTCCCCGTCGAGCTCGTGCCGGTCCAGGTGCACCGGGCGCGGAAGCGGGTCGAGGTCGTCCAGACCCGACTCCTCCCGGGCCTCGCGCCGCGCGGCGGACCAGAGACAGCTGTCGGCGGGCTCGAGGTGCCCGCCGAACTGGAACCAGCGTCCGGCCCGCCGGTGGTGCGTCAGCAGCACGTGGCGCCCGTCGGCGGAGACGACGACGCACGACGCGGTGAGGTGCACCGGCGGGCCGTCCTTGGCCACGCCGTCCGGGTGCTCGCGAAGGTGCTCGAGGTAGTCACGCCGGAGCAGGTCCTGCCCGGCATCGGGCGCGGGCCAGCACTCGAGCACGTCGATGGCGTCCCGGTGGAGGTGGGCGTACTCGGCCGCGAGTCCGGTCGGGGTCACCCCTCCTCCTCGCCCCGGAGGAGGGCGTCGAGCTCGTCATCGAGGTCGTCACCCTGGGGTCGGGCCGAGCGCTCGACGTAGCCGAGGGGGTCGTCGAGGTCGGCCGCCCCGGGCGCGAGGTCGGGATGGCGCCACGCGGCGTCGCGCGCGGCCGGGCCGCCGGAGTCCTCGAGGGCCCGGAAGAGGTTGGCCGCATCGCGCAGCCGGCGCGGACGCAGCTCGAGGCCGACGAGGGCGTGGAAGGTCTTCTCGGCCGGCCCGCCGCCGGCCCGCCGCCGCCGCACCGACTCGCCGAGCGCCGACGCGGCCGGCAGGTGGCGCCCCGCCGCCCTCTCGGTGACGACGTCGACCCATCCCTCGACGAGGGCGAGGAGGGTCTCGAGCCGGGCGAGGGCCGCCTGCTGGGCGGGGGAGTGCTGGGGTGCGAACACCTTCCCCTGGAGCGCCTCCTGCACCGCCTGCGGGTCGCTCGGGTCGATCGAGCGGGCGGCCTCCTCGATGGCCTCGGTGTCGATGCTGATACCACTCGCGTAGTCGCGGACGGCCGCGAGGACGGCCGGGCCGAGCCACGACACGGCGGCGAACAGCCGGACCCGGGCGACCTCCCGGACCGCGAGGTAGAGGCGCGCCTGCGGCTCGTCGACCTCGAGGCCTCGGGCGAGCTCGGCGAGGGAGCGCGGGAGGAGGGCGACCGTGGGCCCGGGCACGAGGGGGAGGGCGACCTCGCAGCCGGTGACGACCTCGCCGGCGAGGGTCCCGATGCCCTGGCCGAGCTGCATCGAGAACATCGAGCCGTGCATCCGACGCATCAGTGGAGCGGCCTGGTCGAGCATCCCCGACATCCCCGGCGGTAGGGCCCCCTCGGGGAGGTCGCCGAGCTGGCGGGCCATCGCGTCGCCGACGGCGGCGGTCACGCCCTCGGCGAGCGGCCCGACGAGGTCGGTCCAGACGGGCATCGTCGCCTCGACCCACTCGGCGCGGCTCCACGCGGCACCGCGAAGCGGTGACGAGGGAAGGTCGGTGACGTCGTCGAGCCAGAGACCGGCGACGTGAACGGCCTCCTCGGCCGCCCGGCGGTCGGCCTCGCTCACCAGCGCGTCGCCGGCGGCCGCGACCGTCTTCCGCGCGATGTCCGTGGCCAGCTCGACGTTCACCGGGCCTTCGCTCTCGGGGGCGGAGAACATCGCCTGCACCTGGCCCATGACCATCTGCAGCATCTGCGGGTCGATCCGGTCCAGGCCCATGCCGCGCACCATGTCGGCCACCTGCGGGTCGAGGTGGCCGCCCGAGAGGCCACGGAGGATCTGCTCGATCTCCGGGGGGAGGTCGGGGGTCTCGTCGTCGTCGTGGGGGGCGCTCACGTCCGGTGCTCCTGCGCGGGATGAGAGGATGTCGTCTCGTCCAACCCAACCACGCGGCGGCACGAATCGTTCCGCCGCCGGTCCCAGGAGCACCATGGCCAGCGAGCACCCCGGGGTGGCCCTCGTCGCCGTGCGCGACGTGCCGCTCTCCGTCGACGAGGTCCTGGGCGCCGTCCGCCACCCGCGGTGCGGCGGTGTCGCGCTCTTCGTCGGCCTGGTCCGTGACCACGACCACGGCGAGAACGTGACCGCGCTCGAGTACACCGCCCACCCGAGCGCGGGGGAGACGATGGAGCGGGTGTGCCACGAGGTGCTCGCGCGTGGCGAGGCGCTGCGTGTCGCCGCTGTCCACCGGGTGGGGTCCCTCGAGGTCGGCGACCTCGCCGTCGTCGTCGCCGCGGCCGCCCCGCACCGCGGACAGGCGTTCGCCGCCGCCCGCGACCTCATCGACACCCTCAAGGGACAGACCCCGATCTGGAAGCACCAGCACCTGGGCGACGGCTCCACCGAATGGGTCGGGATGCCGTGACCCACCTGTCCGAGCAGGTCGTGCCGGACGGTTCCGTCCCGGACGAGCACGGCCCCGACCGACGCTCCGGCCGGCTCGCCACCCGGCTGCTCACCACCGTCTTCGTGCTCGTGATCATCGGCGCCGGGCTCACCTTCGTCCCGCTGCCGTACGTCACGCTGGCGCCCGGGCCGGCGACCAACGTCCTCGGGAGCGTCGACGGCCGCCCCGTCCTCAGCATCGAGGGCGCGCCCACCTACCCCACGGACGGTGCGCTCGACTTCACCACCGTGGCCTTCGACGGCGGGCCGGGTCGCAAGGTCACCGTCTACGAGGTGCTCGCGGGCTGGCTCTCACCCGACGTCGACGTCGTCTCGGAGTCGCTGTACTTCCCGCCCGACACGACGGCCGAGCAGGTCGAGACCGAGAACACCGCGATGATGAACGAGTCGCAGGTGGTCGCCGCGGCCACGGCGCTGCGCGCCCTCGGGGAGGACGTGCCGACCACCGTCGTCGTCGCCGGCGTCACCGAGGGCGGCCCCTCGGCCGGCCGCCTCGAGAAGGGCGACCAGATCGTCTCGGTCGACGGCACGAGGATCGCGACGGGCAACGACGTGCGCGACGTCGTCCAGCCGCTGCCCCCGGGCACCGACGTCGAGATCGTCGTGCGGCGTGACGGCGCCGAGCGCACCGAGACCGTGACGACCGCGGCGTACGACGGGCACAGCATCATCGGCGTGCTCCTCGGCGTCGACTACGACCTGCCGGTCACGGTCACCCTGAACACCGGGAGCGTCGGCGGCCCCTCGGCGGGGCTGATGTTCAGTCTGGCGATCTACGACGCGCTGACCCCGGGCCCGCTCACCGGCGGTAAGCGCATCGCGGGTACCGGGACCATCGAGGACGACGGCACGGTCGGGCCGATCAGCGGCATCGCCCAGAAGATGGTCGGGGCCCACGACGCCGGCGCCCGGTGGTTCCTCGCGCCCGCCGAGGAGTGCCCGGCCACCGTCGGGCGGGTGCCCGACGGGATGACGGTCGTGCGCGTCTCGACCTTCGACGACGCCCGCTCCGCCGTCGAGGACATCGCCGCGGGGCGCACCGCGGACCTGCCGAGCTGCGGCTGAGGTCGCCCCGGGTCAGGCGAGGGTGGCGCGTAGCGCGTGGACCAGGCCGGGCGCGATGTCGTCGCCGAGCGCGACGTCGTCGTCGGTGTCGTGCGAGCGCTGGCGCAGCAGGCACCTGGAGGCGCCGTCCCGGGTCACGGCGACGACGAGCCGCACGTCCTCGCGCCCCGGATGCGCGGCCACGGCCGCCAGCGCGGCGTCGGGGTCCTCGGGCAGGTCCGACTCGGCCTCCGGCGGGACGACGATCCGCTCGACGGCGAGCGCGCAGCCGCTGACCTGCTCCGGCCACGCGATCCGTCCGAGCATCTCCTCGAGCCCGTCCGCCTCCGGGAGGTCGTCCTGCTCGACCGCGCTCAGCGCGCCCGCGGCTGCGTCGTGAACCGCCAGCGAGGAGGCCAGCCCGGGTTCGTGCTCGAGCAGCTCGGCGGTGGGGACGAGGGCGAACAGCCGGACCGGCTGGTCCCACCCGTCGCGGGCGACGTGCCGTTCGGTGTCGAGGGCGGCGAGGGTCAGTGGGTCGGTCACCGGGCGGGAGGTGTGGCTCACCGGACCATGGTGCCGCACCGGCGCGCAGGAAGCGTAGGTAGGGTGACCCTCCACCAACGGCAGGGGAGCCCCCTGCAGGCAACGAGGAGAGCTGTGAGTCGCTCCGACTGGTTCGACGGACCCGACGGCCCCGCGGGCGGTGCCCCGCGGCCGCCGGGGGGTGACGAGGGCGCGGCTCGACCCGCCCCCGCCGGCGGCCGGCGCCGCCGGGGCACGCTCGGCATCACGTTGGCGGTGCTCGTCGTCATCGTCATCCTCGCCGGAATCGGTGCCGACCTGGTCACCGACCTCTGGTGGTACGACTCGGTCGGCTACAGGGGGGTCTTCGTCACCGAGCTCACGACCAAGCTCGTCCTGTTCGTCGTCGCCGCCCTCCTCACCGGCGGCGCGGTGGCGAGCAGCCTCGTCATCGCCTACCGGACCCGGCCGATCTACGTTCCGGTGACGCCGGCCCAGCAGGTCCTCGAGCAGTACCGCCAGGCGATCGACCCCCTGCGCAAGGTCGCGGTGATCGCCGTCCCGGTCGTCCTCGGCCTGCTCGCGGGGAGCGGCTCGATGGGGGCGTGGAAGACCTGGCTGCTCTGGGTCAACCGCGAGGAGTTCGGCACCAAGGACCCCCAGTTCGGGCTCGACGTCGGCTTCTTCGTCTTCACGCTGCCGTGGCTGAACTTCGTCGTCAGCTTCGTCACCGTCGTCCTCGTCCTGTCCTTCATCGCCGCCGCCTTCACCCACTACGTGTACGGCGGGCTGCAGCTGCCCGGCCGCGGACCGACGACCCGTGCCGCCTACGTGCACCTCGGCATCCTCGGGGCGCTGATCGCCCTGACCCGGGCCGCCTCGTACTGGCTCGACCGGTACTCCCTGTCGACCGAGCGGGGCAGCCTGCTCACGGGCATCACGTACACCGACGCCAAGGCCGTGCTGCCGACCAAGGCGATCCTCGCGGTCGCCGCGGTCATGTGTGCGGGCTTCTTCCTCGCTGCGATCTGGAGCCGCAGCTGGCGGCTCCCGATCACCGGCGTGGCCCTGCTCGTCGTCACGGCCGTCGTGGCCGGCACGATCTACCCGGCGCTGATCCAGTCGCTGCGGGTCAAGCCGTCCGAGAAGTCGCTCGAGGCCCCCTACCTCGACCGCAACATCGTCGCCACCCGGTCGGCGTTCGGTCTGGACCGGGTCGAGCGGATCCCGAACCCGGCGCCGCCGGCGACGGCGAACGCCGCGACGTTGCGCACCGCCGCCAGCGACATCCCTGGCGTGCGCATCATCGACCCCAACGTCGTCTCCCCGACCTTCCGTCAGCTCGAGGGGCAGCGCGACTACTACGCCTTCCCGGACACCCTCGACGTCGACCGGTACACCATCGACGGACAGACCCGCGACGCCGTCGTCGCCGTCCGCGAGATGAACCTCGCCGGGCTTCCCGACAACCAGCGGAACTGGCTGAACGACCACACCGTCTACACGCACGGCTACGGCTTCTACGCCGCCTACGGGAACCAGCGCACGAGCGAGGGCGACCCGGTCTTCTTCGAGGGCGGTGGCCGCTCCTCGCTCGGTGACTACGAGCCCCGGATCTACTTCGGGGAGCTCTCCCCGGAGTACTCCGTCGTCGGGGCACCGCAGGGTGCCTCCCCGCGCGAGTTCGACTACCCGGGCGGCGAGGAGGGCGACGTCTCGGTCCAGAACACCTACAGCGGCGACGGCGGCGTCCCGATGGGCAGCTTCCTCCGGCGGATCGCCTACGCGCTGAAGTACCACGAGGCGAACTTCCTGCTCTCCGACGCGGTCAACTCCTCCTCGCGCATCCTCGACCACCGCGGCCCCAAGGAGCGGGTCGAGCGGGTCGCGCCGTGGTTGCGACTCGACGGCAACGTCTACCCGGCCGTCGTCGACGGGCGCATCCAGTGGGTCGTGGACGGCTTCACCACCTCCGAGAGCTACCCGAACAGCCGGCTCATCGAGCTCGCCGACGCCACCGCGGACTCGGTCGCGCAGCGCTCGGCGGTCGTGAACGTGCGAACCGGCCAGATCAACTACGTCCGCAACGCGGTCAAGGCCACCGTCGACGCCTTCGACGGCACGATCCGCCTGTACGGCTGGGACACGACCGACCCGCTGCTCAAGGCTTGGGAGAAGGCATTCCCCGGCTC
The DNA here is from genome assembly GCA_963730165.1 of uncultured Actinomycetota bacterium. GTDB lineage: Bacteria > Actinomycetota > Actinomycetes > Actinomycetales > Dermatophilaceae > DASSQJ01. Next base: position 428,158 of record CAVSQS010000002.1, on the reverse strand, counting down.
GGTACGGCCGATCTCCCAGATCGACGGCCAGCTGATGTCGCACATCCGCTACCCGCAGGACCTGCTGAAGGTCCAGCGCGACCTGCTCACCGAGTACCACGTCACCGACCCCGGCACGTTCTTCTCGAACAACGACAAGTGGCGCGTCCCGCGCGACCCGTCGCAGCCCACCCAGGACCAGCCGGTCGTCTTCCAGTCGATCGCGATGCCCGGTGAGAACAGTGCGTCGTTCTCGATCACGACCCCCTTCGTCCCCGCGAGCAACAGTGAGTCCGGGCGGGAGATCCTCCGCGCCCTGCTCGCGGTCAACGCCGACGCGGGGGCGGTGACCGGGCGGCCCTCGGACCAGTACGGCGCCCTGCGCCTGCTCGAGTTCGGCAACCAGCAGCCGGCGGGCCCCGGCCAGGTCATCAACCAGATCAAGAACTCCAACGAGCCGTCCCAGAACCCGGCCGAGCGGCTCAACCTCGCGCAGTACATCACCAACAACTCGGGCGCCGGCAAGGAGCTGACCTACGGGAACCTGCTGACCTTCCCCCTCGAGGGCCAGATGTTCTACGTCCAGCCGATCTACGTGCAGGCGTCGACCGGGTCGGGGTCCTTCCCGCAGAACAAGGTCACCGTGACCCTCTACGGCAGCAAGGTGGCCTGGGGCGACACCCTCGAGCAGGCGATCTCCGGGCTCTGGCCCGGCGGGACCGAGCAGCCGGAGCCGCCGACGACACCTGACCAGCCGACGACCCCGGATCTGCCGCTCGAGGCCCAGCTCGCGCGGGCCGTGGCCGACATCCAGAAGGCGTACGAGGCCGGTCAGGAAGCGCTGAAGAACGGCGACTTCACCGCCTACGGCGAGGCCCAGGACCAGCTCGCGGCGGCGCTGAAGCGGGCGAACGAGATCGCGGCACAGCTCGGCGCCTCGGCGGTCGAGCCATCACCCACCGCGTCCCCGTCCCCGACCGCCACGGCGAGCGGGTGACCCCCGAGGAGCCGATTTGAGTCCGCACCCCGATCTCGCGTAAGGTCGAGCCATACCGAGAGCGGTTCTCCGGAACCGTGTATCGACTCGCCGCGGGGTGGAGCAGCTCGGTAGCTCGCCGGGCTCATAACCCGGAGGTCGCAGGTTCAAATCCTGCCCCCGCTACGACGTGATGTCTCCCGACATCCACGAGGCCCGAACCCCCAGGGTTCGGGCCTCGTGCCGTCCGGGGGCCGGCCCGTCGCCCCGCCGGGGCCCGGTCCTGCCGGTGCCCGGGCAGTCCTGGTGTTCTCATTCATCGAACACTGGAACGGCCGGCGGCTCCTGAAGGGATAGCCAGGTGTGCTCTCAGGGTGTACAGTCGCGCGCCATGATGATCACCACGCGGGTGTCCTGGACACTCGCCGTCATCCGCAGGTCGGCCGGGACCGAGCGTGCCGCGGTGGACCGGTGACCGCCGTCGCGTTCCTCGGCATCGGCCGGATGGGTGCGCCGATGGCCGCCAATGTCGTTCGCGCCGGACACGAGGTCACCGTCTGGAACCGCTCCTCGCAGCGGGCCGCCGGGTTCGCCGAGGAGCACGGCGCGGCGGTCGCCGGGACCCCCGCCGATGCGGTCCGCGACGCCGAGGTCGTGCTGGCCATGCTGGCCGACGACGAGGTGGTCACCCAGGTGCACACCGGGCCCGAGGGCAGCCTGTCGGCGATCCGCCCCGGTGCGGTCCTGGTGGAGATGAGCACCATCACGACCGCGACCGCTGCCACGCTGGCCCGGGCCGTCGCCGAGGCGGGCGCGTCGCTGCTGGACGCCCCGGTCTCCGGGCAGCCCGCAGCCGCGGCGGGCGCCGGCCTGACCATCATGGTCGGCGGCAGCGCGGCCGTGTTCGAGTCGGTGAGGGGTGTGCTCGAGGCGATGGGCACCCCGATCCACCTCGGTGCGGCGGGCGCGGGTGCCGCGATGAAGCTGGCCGTCAACACCGCCCTGCACGGCCTCAACGGGGCGCTGAGCGAGGCGCTGGTCCTCGCCGAGCGCAGTGGCATCGACCGGTCGACCGCATACGAGGTCTTCGTGCGCGGTGCGATCGCGTCGCCGTTCGTGACGCAGCGCCGCGACGCCTTCGAGCGCCCGGGGACGGTGCCTGCCGCGTTCCGGCTCGCCCTCGCCGCGAAGGACCTGCGGTACGCCCTGGAGCTGGCTGACGGGGTCGGGGCCGCGTTGCCACAGGCCGAGCGGTCGCTCGCCGTGCTCGAGGAGGCGGCCGCGGCGGGCTTCGCGGACGACGACGAGAGCGCCGTGGCGCAGTACCTGCGTCAGCGCTGAACAGGGAGGACCCACGAGATGGCGGCAGCGGAGGACGACATGGGCACGAGCAGGTTCGCGGGCACGGTGTGCCTCGTGACGGGCGCAGCCCAGGGCATCGGTCTCGAGACCGCTCGACGGCTCGCCGACGAGGGCGGCGTCGTCGTCGGTCTCGACGTCAACGAGCCCGCCGAGACGATCGAGGGCGTCACCCACGTCCTCGGCGACGTCACCGACCGAGGCACCTGGGCCGCCCTCCTCCAGGAGGCGGGTGAGGTGGACGTGCTCGTCAACAACGCCGGCACGGTCGGCTCCTACGAGACGATCACCGACATCGCGGTCGAGGACTGGGACGCGGTCGTCCGGCTCAACCAGACGAGTGTGTTCTACGGGATGCGGGCCGTGCTCCCCGGGATGGTCGAGCGCGGTGCGGGCGCCATCGTCAACGTGTCCTCGATGTGGGGCATCGTCGGCGCCAGCGGGGTCGCGGCGTACCAGGCCTCCAAGGGTGCCGTGACGATGATGACGAAGAACGCCGCCGCGACCTACGCGCCGCAGGGTGTCCGGGTGAACTCGGTACACCCCGGGTTCATCTGGACACCGATGACCCGGGCCCAGGACGCGGCCATCTCCGACCGGCTGGTGGCCGAGACGCCGATGCGCCGGGCCGGACAGGCCTCGGAGGTGGCGTCGGCGATCGCGTTCCTCGCCTCGGCGGACGCCTCCTTCGTCACCGGCGTCCAGCTCCTCGTCGACGGCGGCTACACGACCGTCTGAGCGGCCGGGACCCAGTGCCATGACCAGACCCGACATCGTCGCCGCCTGCTGGACCAGCGGCGGGGACTGCGCGCCCCTGCCCGGACTCGAGCTCAGCCCGGTGCCCCTCGAGGAACGCATCGCCGCCTCGGCCGAGGCGGGCTTCACCGGTGTGGGGATCGTCGCCCACGACCTGCGGGCCCACCTCGCCGAGGGCGGGACGCTCTCCGCCCTGGCGCGCACCCTCGCCCGGCACGGCGTGACCACCGTGGAGCTCGAGTTCCTCGTGGACTGGTGGCTGCCCGAGGAGGAGCGCACGGCCTCCGACGCGACCCTCGGACTACTGCTCGCGGCGGCCGGAGAGCTCGGTGCCCGCGACGTCAAGGTCGGTCCGGACATCACCGGCGGACCTCTCGACCTGGACCGCTCCGCCGACGGGTTGCACCGGGTCGCCGACGCCTTCGACCGGCACGGGACCGTCGTCGCCCTGGAGTTCATGCCGTTCTCCTCCGTCCCCACCCTCGCCGCCGGCCTCGAGCTGGTGCGCGCGTCCGACCACCCCAACGCGGGGCTCATGGTCGACATCTGGCACCTGATGCGCGCCGGTGACACCCTCGAGGACCTCGCAGCGGTGCCGCTGGAGCTACTCGCCGGCGTCGAGCTCGACGACGCGCCGGCCGAGCAGGTCGGGCCCGGCTACGAGGACACCGTCCTGCGCCGGCGGCTGTGCGGCCAGGGCGACCTCCCGGTGGTGGCATTCGCCGAGACGCTGCTCCGCATGGGCTGGTCCGGCCCGTGGGGGCTGGAGATCATCAGCGAGGAGTACCGCAGGCGGCCCGTGCGTGAGGCACTCCGCGAGGCCTACGACACGACCCGGGCCGTGCTCCGGGAGGCCGAGGCCGCCGTGTCCACGACCGAGCGCTGAGTCGCGTGCCGCCCGGCACCCGACGCGGACACGGACACCAAAGGAGGAGGACCCATGAACAACCCGGTCACGGACCTCGGACGCCGCCTGCGCGTGGGCTTCGTCGGTGGTGGCACCGACTCCGTCATCGGACGGGTGCACCAGGTGGCCCTGCGCGCCGACGGCATGGGCGACCTCGTCGCCGGCGCCTTCAGCATCGACCCGGACATCTCGCGAGCGACCGGTGCGGACCTCCTGCTGGACCCCGCCCGCGTCTACGACACCTGGGGCGACATGCTCGCCGGGGAGGCCTCGCGCGAGGACGCCGTCGACGTCGTCGTGGTCATCACCCCGCCCAAGCTGCACGAGGAGATCGCCTCGGCCTTCCTGGCCGAGGGTTTCCACGTCCTCTGCGAGAAGCCGCTGACCGACAGCGCCGAGGCGGCGGGCCGGCTGGCCCGCGAGGCGGCGGCGGCGTCCGGCCTGTTCGCCCTCACCCACTGCTACACCGGCTACCCCATGGTCCGCGAGGCGCGGGAGCTCGTCCGGGGAGGCACGATCGGGCAGGTGCGCCTCGTCGAGGCCGAACACGCTGCCGGCGGTCCCGACATGATCCGCGACCCCGAGGACCGTTCGCGCCGCCACTGGCGCTTCCGGAAGGAGTCGATGGGCATGGCCGCCGTCCTCGGCGAGGTCGGCTCCCACCCCCACAACATCAGCGAGTACGTCACGGGTCAGCGCGTCGAGCGGGTCTCCGCGTCGCTCTCGACGATCGCGCCGGGGCGGGAGGTCTACGACAACGCGTACCTGACGGTCGGGTACGACCGGGGTGCGATCGGCCGCATCTGGTCCAGCTACGTCGGCGCGGGGCAGGAGCACGGGCTCGGCTTCCGGGTCTTCGGCGACGAGGGCAGCCTCCACTGGCGGCAGGAGGACCCCGAGTACCTCTGGCACCTCGTGCCGGGTGCGGCCCCGCGGCGGATCAGCCGCGGGCTGCCGTCCACCTCGGAGCTCTCGCGTGCCTCGACGCGTCTCGGGTGGGGGCACCCCGAGGGCTACCTCATGGCGTTCGCGAACATCTACCGTGACTTCCTCGCCGCGGTCGCCACCCACCAGCTCGGTGACGACCCGTCCGCCTACCTGGAACGGATCCCCGACGTGACCGACGGCGTGAGCACCATGGACCTCATCGACGCGGCGCTGCGGTCGCAGGACATGGGCGGCGCGACGGTGCCGGTGGGGGGCCGCTGGTCCGTCGCGGAGTGAGGCACCCGCCGGACCGTCGTCGAGCAGCTGCAGGCCCGACCTCCCGCGCCACGCCCCGTCGAGCCGAGGATTACCCGGCCCTGACCGGGGGTTGCTACCCACGTGACCACCCCACCAGACCGCCCGCACCGCGTCGTCGTCATCGGCTCCGGTTTCGGGGGCCTCTTCGGTACGCGCGCCCTGGCCCGCCGCCACGACGTCGAGATCACCCTCGTGGCCCGCACCTCCCACCACCTCTTCCAACCACTGCTCTACCAGGTGGCCACCGGGATCCTGTCCGAGGGCGAGATCGCACCGAGCACCCGCGAGATCCTCGCCCGCCAGAGGAACGCCCGGGTGATCCTCGGTGACGTGACCCGGATCGACCTCACGGCCCGGACCGTCACCTCCGAGGTGCTCGGGCAGGAGACGGTGACGCCGTACGACAGCCTGCTCGTCGCCGCCGGCTCGGGGCAGTCCTACTTCGGGCACGACGAGTTCTCCGAGCACGCGCCCGGCATGAAGTCGGTCGACGACGCGCTCGAGCTGCGTGGGCGTATCTTCGGCGCCTTCGAGCTCGCCGAGCTCGCCGAGACCGAGGCGGACACGCGCCGAGCCCTGACCTTCGTCGTCGTGGGTGCGGGGCCCACGGGCGTCGAGATGGCCGGGCAGATCGCCGAGCTCGCGGGTCGCACCCTCACCCACGACTTCCGGCGCATCGACCCGGGTGGAGCGCGCATCCTGCTCGTCGACGGCCTCGACGCCGTGCTGCCGGGGTTCGGCGAGCACCTCGGGGGGGCTGCGCGGGCGCGGCTGGAGGAGATGGGCGTCGAGGTGCACCTCGGCACCCTGGTCACCGACGTGGACGCCACCGGCGTCGTGCTCGAGCACTCCGACGGGCGCACCGAGCGGGTGGAGGCGCTGACCAAGGTGTGGGCCGCGGGCGTCCAGGCCAGCCCACTCGGCGCACAGCTGGCCGAGCAGTCCGGAGCCGAGCTCGACCGCAACGGGCGGGTGCGCGTCCGTCCCGACCTCACCCTCCCCGGACACCCCGAGGTCTTCGTCGTCGGCGACATGATGGCGCTCGACGACCTCCCCGGGGTCGCTCAGGTGGCCATCCAGGGCGCGCGCCACGCCGCCCGGGAGATCGGCGCCCGGCTCGACGGCGCCTCCGGCCCGGGGCCGTTCCACTACACCGACAAGGGCTCGATGGCGACGATCTCCCGGTTCTCCGCGGTGGCCTCCATCGGCCGGCTGCGCTTCGCGGGCTTCCTCGCCTGGCTGCTCTGGCTCGGCGTGCACCTGGTCTACATCATCGGCTTCAAGCAGCGGGTGACGACCCTGCTGCACTGGGCGATCAGCTTCCTCGGCCGTGGCCGCACGGAGCGGGTGGCGACCGAGCAGCAGGTCTTCGCCCGACGCGCGCTGGACCGCGCCGGGGACGACGTGCGTCGCCTGGGGTGACACGGGCGGAGCCGTCACCGCCGTAGGGTGACGGCCATGCCGCTCGACTACCCGATCCACCGGCGGACCCTGCCCAACGGCCTGCGGGTCGTCGTCTCCCCGGACCACACCGTGCCCAACGTCACGGTCAACCTGTGGGTCGGCGTCGGGTCGCGTCACGAGTCACCGGGGCGCACCGGGTTCGCCCACCTCTTCGAGCACCTGATGTTCCAGGGGTCACGATCGGTGCGCAGTGGCGAGCACTTCGAGGCGCTCATGGCCGAGGGTGGCCGGCTCAACGCGACGACGTGGTTCGACCGCACCAACTACTTCGAGACGGTCCCGACCGGCGCCCTCGAGCTGGCCCTGTGGCTCGAGGCGGACCGGCACGGCCGCCTCCTCGACGCCGTCACCCAGGAGAACCTCGACAACCAGCGCGACGTCGTCAAGGAGGAGAAGCGCCAGCGCTACGACAACCAGCCGTACGGCACCGCCCTCGTCGACGTCTACGCCGCGGTCTTCCCGGAGGGGCACCCCTACCACCACGCGACCATTGGGTCGATGGAGGACCTCGACGCCGCCAGCCTCGATGACGTGCACGACTTCTACCGGCGGTTCTACGCCCCGGACAACACCGTGCTGACGCTGTGCGGCGACGTCGAGCCGGAGCGCGGCTTCTCGCTCGCCGAGCACTACCTCGGCGACCTCACCGCGCGTGCCGAGCCGCCCCGTCCCCTGCTCGGCCAGCTCGAGCCGCTCAGCACGGCGGTGCGCGTCGAGCGCGTGGGCGAGGTCCCCAACGACCGACTCCACGTCGCCTTCCGCCTGCCCGTCGACGACACCGACGACTTCCTCGCCGCCTCCTTCGCCCTCGACTGCCTCGCCGGCCTCTCGACGTCCCGCCTCGTGCGGCGGCTGGTCCGCCGCGAGCAGACCGCGCTGGGTGCCCACGCGATGGCCTGGGGGTTCGTCGACGGCGCCTCGCTCGGCCTGGTCATCCTCGACGTGGCCGCGGGGACCGACCCCCTGGCCGTCGAGACGGTGCTCGTCGAGGAGCTGGAGCGGCTGGCCACCGACGGCCCCACGCCGGTCGAGCTCGAGACCTCCCTGGCCCAGGCCGAACGGTCCTGGCTCTCGGCCCTCGCCAGCCAGGAGGAGCGCGCCGACCTGATCAGTCGGAGTGCCCTCCTCCACGACGACCCCGAGGGGATCAACACCCACCTCGATCGGCTCCGTGGCATCCGGCCGGAGCAGGTGACCGCCGTGGCCGCGCGCTGGCTGCGGCCCGAGCAGCGGGCGACCGTCGCCTACCTCACCGCTCGGGACGCCGAGGAGTCCGAGGAGGCGGTCGCGTGAGCGCCATCCGTCCCCACGTCGAGCCACCGCACCCGTGGACCTTCCCGGTGGCGACCGAGTCGGTGCTCGACAACGGGCTGCGCGTCCTCCTCCACGACGTCCCGGGGCAGTACGTCCTCTCGCTGCGCGTGGTCGTCCCGGTCTCCCTCGCCGCCGAGCCGGCGGGCAAGGAGGGCGTCACGGCGATGACCGCGCGGCTGCTCGACGAGGGGACCGACGAGCACGGGCCGGAGGAGTTCGCCGAGCTGATGGAGCGGCACGGGATGGCGCTCGGCGCCGGGGTCTCGGACGGCGGCCTCCTCGTCGACGTCGACGTCCCCCAGGCGCACCTGTCGACCGCCGCCGAGCTGGTCGCCCAGGCGCTGGCCCGCCCGGTCTTCCCCGAGGCCGAGGTGAGGCGGATCATCCGCAACCGGCTCGCCGAGATCGAGCAGGAGCGTGCCTCCGCCGGCCACCGCGCCGCCCGCGAGCTGTCGCGAACACTGTGGGACGCCACCGACCGCGCCGCGGTCTCCGCGGGTGGCAGCACCGAGTCGGTCTCCGCGCTGACCCGTGACGACGTCGTCGACCTCCACCGCCGCCGGGTCGGGCCTCGCGGCGCGACGGTCGTCCTCGCCGGAGACCTCGGCGGTGAGAGAGCCCTCGACGTGCTCGCCGGGTCGCTCGGTCGCTGGGCCAACCCCGAGCACGAGCCCACGGCCGCGCCGACCGCGCCGCGGCCGGCGGCCGACCGGGCTCGCGTCGTCGTCGTCGACCGGCCGGGGTCGGTCCAGACCGAGATCGCGATCGGCTGCCCGGGCCCGGACCGCTCGACGCCGCACGGGTGGGCCCCCCACCCGGTCCTCTCCTTCGTCCTCGGCGGATCGCCCACCGCCCGCGTCGACAGCGTGCTGCGAGAGGAGAAGGGGTACACCTACGGCATCCGCACCAGCTTCCGGCCGCGCGTCGCGGGGGGCTCGTTCGTCGCGCAGGGGTCGGTGCGCTCGGAGGTGACGGCAGAGGCGACCGAGCTGCTCCTCGGCATCCTCGACGGTGCGCGCGACGGCTTCACCGACGCCGAGGTACGCAGCGGTGTCGACTACGTCGGCAAGACGGCCCCCGGCCGCTACGCGACGGCCGACGCGATCGCCGACGAGACCGCGGCCCTCGCGCTCGAGGGCCTGCCGCTCGACTTCACCACCCGCACGCTGCAGGACCTGGCCGGGCTGACCCGGGAGGACCTCGACACCGCGTACCGTCGGGTCGCCACGGGGGAGTGGAGCGTCGTCCTCGTCGGCGACGCCGAGCAGGTCCTGCCGTCCCTCGACGGGCGGGTCCCGGGCCCGGTGAGCACGGTTGCCCGCTGAAGGGGGCAACCGCCGCTGCCTCGTCATGCCGTCGCCCGTCGGTCGGCTGGAGCTCGTCGAGGCGGGGGGAGCCCTCGTCGCCGTCCGCTTCGACGCGCCCCCGGACGGGTCGGCCGGCGCCGAACGTGGGGGGTCCGCGCTGCTCGCGCAGGCCCGTCGCCAGCTCTCGGAGTACTTCGCCGGCACGCGCCGGTCGTTCGACCTGCCGCTGCGCCCCGCCGGTACCGACTTCCAGAAGCGGGTCTGGGGGCTGCTCGAGACCATCCCGTGGGGGACGACGACGACCTACGGCGCCCTCGCCGCGCGCCTCGGCCTGCCGGTCGGCGCCTCGCGTGCAGTGGGAGCGGCCAACGGCGCCAACCCGCTGCCGGTGGTCCTCCCGTGCCACCGGGTCGTCGGGAGCGACGGCAGGCTGACCGGCTACGCCGGGGGCCTGGCCCGCAAGGCGACGCTCCTGCGGCTCGAGGGCATCGCCACCGAGGTCGACCAGGACCCGCTGTTCTGAGCCGACCCGTCAGACGTCGGCGGGGGCCGGGACGATGCTCGGCCGAGCGGTGCCCGTGCCGATGCGCCGTAGCACCTCCTCGTGGAGGTGACCGTTGGTCGCGACCGCGTTCCCGCCGTGCGGCCCCTCCTCACCGGCGAGCGACGTGAAGCGACCCCCGGCCTCGGTGACCACCGGGACGAGCGCGGCCATGTCGTGCAGGCCCAGCTCCGGCTCGGCCGCGATGTCGACCGCCCCCTCGGCCACGAGCACGTAGGACCAGAAGTCCCCGTAGGCGCGCTCGCGCCAGCAGGAACGCGCGAGGTCGAGGACCGCCTCCTGGCGCCCGACCGAGTCCCAGGACGTGATGCTGGAGATCGACAGCGACGCGTCCGCGAGGCGCCGGACGCCGGACACGTGCACCGGCCGGGCCGACGTCAGGCTGCGGCCCGACCACGCGCCCGAGCCCGTCGTGGCCCACCAGCGCCGGCCGAGCGCAGGCGCGGCGACGAGGCCCAGCACCGGGACGCCCTCGTCGAGCAGCGCGATGAGGGTGGCCCATACGGGGACGCCCCGCACGTAGCTGTGGGTGCCGTCGATCGGGTCGATCACCCACTGACGGGCGCCACGGCCCGTGGGCTCGAACTCCTCGCCGATGACGGCGTCGCGAGGGCGGCTGCGGGCAAGCTGGCCGCGGATCAGCTCCTCGGCGTCCCGGTCGGCGTCACTGACGAGCGTCAGGTCGGGCTTGGTCTCGACGTGCAGGTCTTCGGCGCGGAACCGGGCGACCGTCACCCGCTCGACGCTGTCGGCCAGTACGTGCGCGAGACGCAGGTCGTCGTCGTAGCCGGGCACGCGTTCACGGTAGCGCCTCGCGCCGAAGATCTTGCGGCGTCGGAGACGAGTCGGTCGCACTTCGGTCACAATTGGGTTGCGGCGGCGCGCTGACCTTCCATCTGCCCCGCTGGATGGTGTTTCGTGGGGCCCGCATCGCCCTGTGGGTGGTGCATTCCGAATGCTCCCGACCGGGGGCGCCTCATGGAGAACGCCTTCCGACCCCCGGAGGGCGCGACCACGCTACGTAGGAGGACATCCATGCGAGGAACCACTCGCACGGTCGCCGTCGCGGCCCTGTCCGCCGTCGCCCTGCTCGCCGCCGGCTGCGGCAGCAGCGACGACGGTGGCGGCAGCGAGACGACGGCGGCAGGAAAGACCGGCGGCGAGATCGTCGTCAACGGCTGTACGCCCGAGAACCCGCTCGTCGCCGGCAACACCAGCGAGACCTGCGGCGGCAACATTCTCGACACGATCACCGCGAAGCTCGTCCACTACAACTCCGAGGACGCCTCGCCGGAGAACGACATCGCCGAGTCCATCGAGACGACCGACAACCAGAACTTCACGGTCAAGCTCAAGCAGGGCTACATGTTCTCGGACGGCACCGAGGTCAAGGCCAAGAACTTCGTCGACGCGTGGAACTACACCGCGTACGGCCCCAACGGCCAGGGTGGCAGCTACTTCTTCACCCCGATCGAGGGCTACGACAAGGTCAGCGCTGAGGACTCGAAGGTCAAGGAGCTCTCCGGTCTGAAGGTCGTCGACGACTACACCTTCACCATCAAGACCACCGAGCCCGTCTCGAACCTGCCGGTCCGCCTCGGCTACACCGCCTTCGCGCCGCAGCCCGACTCGTTCTTCGCCGACCCGGAGGCCTTCGGCAAGGCTCCCGTCGGTGCGGGTCCGTTCAAGTTCGACTCGTGGACCGAGGGTCAGAGCATCGTCGTCGTGAAGAACCCCGACTACTCGGGCGACTTCGCCGGCTCGCTGGACAAGATCACCTGGAAGATCTACCAGGACACCGACGCGGCCTACAACGACCTGCAGGCCGGCAACATCGACGTCATCACCGCGGTCCCGACCTCGGCGCTGATCGACGACAAGTACAAGACCGACCTCCCCGACCGCAACGCGACGCGTGACACCGGTGTCATCCAGTACATCGGCTACACCCCGTCCGCGGACCCGTCGCTGAAGGACCCGGCCGTCGTCAAGGCGATCTCGATGGCGATCGACCGCGACACCATCAACAAGCAGATCTTCAACAACACCCGTACCCCGGCCACCGGCTGGGTTCCGCCGGCCGTCGACGGCTACCAGGCGGACGCGTGTGGTGAGTCCTGCGTCTACGACCCGGCCAAGGCCAAGTCCGCTCTCGAGGCGGCCGGTGGCTACAACGGCAAGCTGACCCTCAGCTACAACGGCGACGGCGACCACAAGGCGTGGACCGAGGCCACCTGCAACAGCATCAAGCAGGCTCTCGGCATCGAGTGCACCGCCACCCCGGTCGTCGACTTCGCGACCTACCTGACCCAGCTCGGCAACGAGGAGATCAAGGGCTTCTGGCGGCTCGGCTGGCAGATGGACTACCCGTCGATCGAGAACTTCCTCGCCCCGATCTACGCCAAGGGTGCGGACAGCAACTACTTCGGGTACGACAACCCGGAGTTCGACAAGCTGCTCACCGAGGCGGCGGCGGCTCCGACCCTGGACGAGGCGAACGCCAAGTACCAGGCGGCGGAGAAGGTCATCGCCCAGGACATGGTCAGCGTGCCGATGTTCTACGGCAAGGCGGTCATCGGCTGGAGCGACAAGGTCAACCCGGTCAAGATCACCCCGTTCGGTGTTCCGGACTACAACAGCATCACCGTCAAGTGATCTGAGCCGCGGAGTCTGACTCCGCGACCGCAGTCACACACGGTTCGGCCTGTCGGTCACCCCCGGCAGGCCGAACCGTGTGCGCGGCGCCTGCGACCTCGTTCCGGGCACACCCCGGAACTAACCCCATGGGCCACAGTCGCAGTAGTGTCACCCCAATGCCGGTCCGTCCTACCTCGACGGGCCGGGCAGAGCGCCGAGCCACTTCTCGGCCCCGATGGACCGCTGTGAGGAGACGACATGGGCAAATATGTCGTACGACGGTTGCTCCAGATGATCCCCGTCATCCTGGGCACCACCTTTCTGATCTACGCGATGGTCTTCGCGCTCCCCGGAGACCCCACCGCAGGCAAGTGCGGTGAGCGCAAGTGCTCCGAGGCCTACGTCGCGAAGTACTACGAGGAGCACAACCTCAACGACCCGCTGCCGGTGCAGTACGTCAAGTACCTCGGCAAGCTCGCCCAGGGCGACCTCGGCGTGAACCAGTACGAGGTGCCGGTCAAGGAGGACCTCGCCAAGCGGTACCAGGTGACCGGCAAGCTCGCGGTCATGGCCGTGGTCTTCGAGGTGGTCGTCGGCATCGTCGCCGGCATCCTCGCGGGGATCCGGAAGGGCAGGTTCATCGACAACCTCGTCCTCGTCTCGACCCTGGTCGTCATCTCGATCCCGATCTTCGTCATCGGCGCCCTCGCCCAGTACTTCCTCGGGGTCAAGCTCGGCCTGTTCCCGGTGACGGTCTCGAGCAACGCGACGTTCTACGAGCTCCTGCTCCCCGCGATGGTGCTCGGGTCGCTGTCGGTGGCGTACGTGGCCCGCCTCACCCGGACCAACCTCGCCGAGAACCTGCGCGCCGACTACGTGCGCACGGCCACCGCCAAGGGGCTGGCCCGCCGGCGCGCCGTCGGGCTGCACGCCCTGCGCAACTCGCTGATCCCGGTCGTCACCTTCATCGGCTTCGACTTCGGCGCCCTGCTCGGCGGTGCGATCGTCACCGAGCGGATCTTCAACATCCAGGGTGTCGGTGGCTACATCTTCCGCGGCATCCAGACCCGCGACGGCGTGGCCGTCGTCGGGGCGGTCACGGCGCTCGTCATCGTGTACCTCTTCGTCAACCTGCTCGTCGACCTCATGTACGGATTCCTGGACCCGAGGATCAGCCATGACTGACACCGCCGACACCGACCTGCGCACCGCCGGGCCGGACGCGCCGCAGACCTCCCCGGAGACCACCGGGGACTCCGAGAAGCCCCGCTCTCTCGGTGCGGATGCCCGCCGCCAGCTCGCCAAGAACCCGCTCTTCTGGATCTCGGCGACGCTGATCACGATCTTCGTCCTCATGGCGGTCTGGCCCAGCCTGTTCACCAACACCGACCCGACCGAGGCCATCCTCCAGCAGTCGCGCGAGCTGCCCAACTCCGACGCCTGGTTCGGCCGCGACATCCAGGGCTACGACGTCTACGCGCGGACCATCTACGGCGCGCGCGCGTCGATCCTCGTCGGCGTGTTCACCACCCTGTTCGCGACGACGCTCGGTGCGGCCATCGGCATCCTCGCCGCCTACGGCGGCGGGTGGATCGACTCGCTGGTCTCCCGGATCACCGACATCTTCTTCGCGATCCCGTTCATCCTCGGGGCCATCCTGCTCATGTCGGCGCTCACCGGCTCGCTGACCTCCTACTTCGGCGTGATCCTCAAGGTCGTCCTCGCGCTGACGGTCTTCGGATGGGCGAGCCTGGCCCGACTCATGCGCTCGAGCGTCTTCCAGGTGCTGCCGAACGACTACGTCCAGGCGGCGCGGGCGCTCGGCGCGAGCCCGTGGCGGATCATCCGATCGCACATCATCCCCAACGCGATGGGCCCGATGATCGTCGTCGCGACGATCAACCTCGGCGCCTACATCGCCGCGGAGGCGACGCTGTCCTTCCTCGGCATCGGCCTGACGCCTCCGGTCATCTCCTGGGGCGTGTCCATCAACGACGCCATCGTCGGCCTGCGCACGACGCCGCACATGCTGCTCTTCCCGAGCCTCTTCCTCAGCCTCACCGTGCTGGCGTTCATCATGCTCGGCGACGCCGTCCGCGACGCCTTCGACCCGAAGACCCGGTGACCCCACCCATGACAGACACGGCAACCACCACCAACCCCGCGGGACAGGGCTACGAGCCGGTCGACGGCCGCCTGCTCGAGGTCGAGGACCTCTTCGTCGAGTTCCACACCGACGACGGCGAGGCCAAGGCCATCAACGGGGTCTCGTTCCACCTCGACCAGGGTGAGTCCCTCGCGATCCTCGGGGAGTCCGGCTCCGGCAAGTCGGTGACGGCCCAGGCGATCATGGGCATCCTCGACATGCCGCCCGCCTCGATCCCGTCCGGCCACATCCGCTACTGCGGCGAGGACCTGCTCTCGATGCCGGAGGAGCGTCGCCGGAAGGTGCGCGGCGCCGAGATCGCGATGATCTTCCAGGACGCCCTCTCGGCCCTCAACCCGGTCTTCCCGGTCGGGTGGCAGATCGCCGAGATGTTCCGGCAGCACCGCGGGATGAACAAGAGCGACTCGCTCGAGCAGGCGGTGCGCCTCATGGAGCGGGTGTCGATCCCGGGTGCCCGCGCACGGGTCAAGGCCTATCCGCACCAGTTCTCCGGCGGCATGCGCCAGCGCATCATGATCGCGATGGCCATCGCCCTCGACCCGGCGGTCCTCATCGCCGACGAGCCGACGACGGCCCTCGACGTCACGGTCCAGGCCCAGATCATGGCCCTCCTGCAGGAGCTGCAGGAGGAGCGGAACATGGGGCTGATCCTCATCACCCACGACCTCGGCGTCGTCGCCGACGTCGCTGACCGGATCACGGTCATGTACGCCGGGAAGCTGGTCGAGAAGGCCGGGGTCTTCGACCTGTACGCCTCGCCGGCCCACCCGTACACCGAGGGCCTCATCGACTCCATCCCGCGCCTGGACCAGAAGGGCCAGACGCTCAACGCCATCGGTGGCCTCCCGCCGAACCTCATGCGGATCCCCCCGGGCTGCGCCTTCCACCCCCGGTGTCGTTACGCGCAGGACATCTGCCGGCGCGAGGTCCCCGAGCTGCGTGAGGTCGCGCCGGGCCGCGAGTCCGCCTGCCACTTCGCCGAGGAGGTGCTCAATGGCTGACGTGATCCTCTCGGCCCAGGGCGTCAAGAAGCACTACCCGATCAAGTCCGGCATCCTGCGCCGCACGACCGGCTGGGTCAAGGCCGTCGACGGCGTCAGCTTCGACCTGCACAAGGGCGAGACGCTGGGCATCGTCGGCGAGTCCGGCTGCGGCAAGTCCACGCTCGGGCGCGTGCTCATGCGTCTCGAGGAGCCGACCGAGGGCAAGGTCCTCTTCGGTGGCGAGGACTTCTCCGGGGCGTCGGGCAGCAAGCTGCGCAAGCTGCGCCGCAACATCCAGATCGTCTTCCAGGACCCGTACACCTCCCTGAACCCCCGCAAGACCGTCGGCGACATCGTCGGCGAGCCCCTCGACATCCACCCCGACGTGGTGCCGAAGCAGGGTCGGCGCAAGCGGGTCCAGGAGCTCCTCGATCTCGTGGGCCTCAACCCCGAGCACATCAACCGGTACCCGCACCAGTTCTCCGGCGGACAGCGCCAGCGCATCGGCATCGCCCGGGGCATCGCCCTCAACCCCAAGGTGCTCATCTGCGACGAGCCGGTGTCCGCGCTCGACGTCTCGGTGCAGGCGCAGGTCGTCAACCTCATGGAGCAGCTCCAGGACGAGCTCGGTCTCGCCTACCTGTTCATCGCCCACGACCTCTCGGTCGTCCGCCACATCTCCGACCGCGTCGGGGTCATGTACCTCGGCCGGATGGCCGAGCTCGGCGAGGAGGCGCAGGTCTACGAGCGCCCGACGCACCCGTACACCCAGGCCCTGCTCTCGGCGGTCCCGGTGCCCGACCCGACGCTGCGCGGGAAGCGCGAGCAGATCGTCCTCGTCGGCGACGTGCCCTCGCCGGCGAACCCGCCGACGGGGTGCCGCTTTCACACCCGGTGCTGGAAGGCCCAGGACATCTGCTCCACCGAGGAGCCCCAGCTCCAGCTGCGTGACGACGGCGTCGGCGAGCACGAGTCGGCCTGCCACTTCGCCGAGGCGCTCAACGTCGTGCGGGTGGAGACCGATGAGGAGCAGCACCACTACGCCGAGCGGGCCGACGACAACGACGGGGCGCAGGTCCCGCACGCGGCGCGGTCGGACTCCCCGTTCGTCGAGCCGTACGACCGGGGCCGCTTCGAGCCCGGGAGCGGCGGCCCGCACGGGGGCGTCTGACACCGGGGCGGCCGGAGGCGGTCAGTCTCCGGACGCCGTGGTGCGCGAACGGAGCAGGCGCCGCAGGGACTCGAGCCGGGCGGCCCCGGCCGGTCCGGCGGCGCCGCTGCGTACCCAGTCGTCGAGCCCGCACTCCTCCTCGTCGTGCGTGCACCCCCGTGGGCACTGCTCGGTGCCCGGCTCGAGATCGGGGAAGTGGTTGATGATCCGGTCGAGGTCGACGTGGGCGAGGCCGAACGAGCGGACCCCCGGAGTGTCGACGACCCAGCCGTCGTCCTCGGGGAGGGCGAGCGCGACCGCCGAGGTCGAGGTGTGGCGACCCCGGCCGGTGACGTCGTTGACGACACCGGTCGCTCGGTCGGCGTCCGGGACCAGGGCGTTGACGAGGGTGGACTTGCCGACCCCCGAGTGCCCGATGAGGACGCTGACGCGCCCGGCGAGGGCTCCCCGGAGAGCCTCGAGGCCCTCGATCCGGCCACCCCGGCCCTGGGCCGTGACGACGTGGGAGACCGACAGGGGCGCGTACTGCTCGAGGAAGGGCCCGGGGTCGCTCAGGTCGGCCTTGGTGAGGACGAGCAGCGGCTCCATGCCGGCGTCGTAGGCGGCGACCAGGGCCCGGTCGATGAGCCGGGGCCGGGGCTCGGGGTTGGCGAGGGCCGACACGACGACGAGCTGGTCGGCGTTGGCGACGATGACGCGCTCGACGGGGTCGGTGTCGTCGGCCGTGCGGCGCAGGAGGGTGCGCCGCTCGTCGAGCCGGACGATGCGGGCCAGGCTGCCCTCGGCCCCGGAGGTGTCCCCGACGAGGCGCACCTCGTCACCGACGACGATGCCCTTGCGGCCCAGCTCACGAGCCCGCATCGCGACGACGAGGTGACGCTCGTCGACGTCGCCGACGAGCACGGTGTAGCGGCCCCGGTCGACGGCCAGCACCCGGCCCGGGACGGCGTCGGCGTGGGCGGGGCGCTCCTTGGTCCTGGGGCGGGAGCCACGACGGTTCGGCCGTACGCGGACGTCGGACTCGTCGTAGTCCCCGGCCGACCGTGCCATCAGGCCTCCGCGGCGACCGGCTGGCCGAGCATCCGCGCCCAGAGCGTCGTGAACTGCGGCATCGTCTTCGCGACCGTGCCGACGTCCTCGACGACGAGTCCCGGGACGGCGAGGCCGAGCACGGCTGCGGCCATGACCATCCGGTGGTCGGCGTAGGTGTGGAAGGTGCCGCCGCTCAGAGGTCGCGGCACGATCCGCAGACCGTCCTCGGTCTCGGAGACCTCGGCCCCGAGCGCCGTCAGCTCGGTGCGCAGCGCTGCGAGGCGGTCGGTCTCGTGGCCGCGGATGTGACCAACGCCGCGGATGACGCTCGGCCCGTCGGCGAGGGCGCACAGCGCCGCGACGACCGGTGTCAGCTCGCTCGAGTCGTGGAGGTCGACGTCGACCGGCAGGATGTCGTCGCCACCGGTCACGGTGAGCCCCTGCCGGTCGAGGACCACCTCCGCGCCCATCATGTCGAGGACGTCACGGATGTGGTCGCCGCCCTGGGTCGTGTACTGCGGCCAGCCGGGCACGTGGACGCGCCCGCCGGTGACCAGGGCGGCGGCGAGGAACTGCGCCGCACCGGAGAGGTCGGGCTCGACCTGGACGTCGAGCGCCCCGACCTGTCCCGGCTCGACCCGCCACGTGTGCGGGTCCGCGTCGTCGACGACGACCCCGGCGTCACGGAGGGTCTCGACGGTCATCTCGATGTGGGGGAGGCTCGGGACGGCGCTGCCCTGGTGGTGCACCGTGAGCCCCTCGTCGAAGCGGGCCCCCGAGAGGAGGAGGCCGGAGACGAACTGCGAGGACGCCGAGGCGTCGATCGTCACCGTGCCGCCACGCACCCGGCCCCTCCCGTGCACGGTGAACGGCAGGCCGGGCCCTCCCTGGACCTGGACGCCGAGGGCGCGCAGTGCCTCGAGCACCGGTGCCATCGGCCGACGACGGGCCTCGGGGTCGCCGTCGAAGCGGACCGGGCCGTCGGCCAGTCCGGCGACCGGCGGGACGAATCGCATGACGTTGCCGGCGAGGCCGCAGTCGACGGCACCGCCCCCCAGGAGGCGGCCCGGCGTGACCAGCCAGTCGCCGTCGTCGACGTCCTCGATGCCCGTGCCGAGCACGCGCATCGCACCGGCCATGAGCTCGGTGTCGCGCGAGCGCAGCGGGGCGCGGAGCCTGGAGACGTCCTCGGCGAGGGCGGCCAGGACGAGGTACCGGTTGGTCAGTGACTTGCTTCCCGGGAGGACGACGTGGGCGTCGAGCGGGCCCGCCGCGGTGGGCGCCGCCCAGTCAGGAGAGGGCATGTTGGGCCTGGGCCGCCTTGAGCTTCGCCTCGAGGGCGGCGGAGTGCGCGGCGTGCCGGGCCTCGCGCCGTGCGGTGTGCGCCGACCGCTGCACGCTCTCGCCCGCGAGGTGGGCGCGGTAGGCGAGACCGGGACGACCCTCGGTGTCGACGGCCGCGAGGAGGAGCCCGCCGAGCAGGCCGAGGTTCTTCAGGAAGTGGGTTCGCTGGGCGGCGCGGGCCTCGGGGTCCTCCTCCCGCCAGAAGGCGTGCGCGGCCACGGTCGTCGGGACGAGGGTGCCGGCAAGCACCGCGGCCGACGTGCGTGGCATCCGGCCGAGCGCGAGCATCGTGCCGGCGGCGACCATGACGA
Organism: uncultured Actinomycetota bacterium; assembly: GCA_963730165.1. Classification (GTDB taxonomy): domain Bacteria; phylum Actinomycetota; class Actinomycetes; order Actinomycetales; family Dermatophilaceae; genus DASSQJ01. The sequence goes on along the minus strand of CAVSQS010000002.1, from coordinate 408,644 downwards.
CGCCGTTGGCCCGGACGAGCAGCTCGGTGTCCTCGGGCAGGCGGAGGCGGGGTGCCAGCCGCTCGACCAACGGCCCGGCCGAGTCCGCCTTCCGACCTGGGTGCTTGACCTGGTCGACGCCACCGACGACGAACATCGAGGCGAGCAGGGGGCGGGCAAGGCGGCGCACGAGGGTCATCCGGGTCCTCCGGTTGGTCCGACGACAGGTGGTCCCCTCCCACGGTAGTTGGTTCGCCCGAACTGCGTAGCCTGTGCTGCATGTGTGGTCGCTATGCCGCGACGGCGAACCCGGACGAGCTGGTCCTCGAGTTCGGGGTGGAGGAGGACCGCACGGGCGAGCCCGGGCGCAGTGTCCTCGCGTCGCCCCAGGACCCCCCGCCCGGGCGGCCCGACCACAACATGGCCCCGACGAAGCAGGCCCCGGTGGTGCTCACCCGGCCGCCGCGTGAGGACCGCTCGTCGGCGGCACGGCGCCAGCTCCGCCTGCTGACCTGGGGCCTGGTCCCCTCGTGGTCCAGGGACCCCGGGGGAGGGGCCCGGATGATCAACGCCCGGGTGGAGTCGGTGGCGGACAAGCCCTCGTTCTCGCGTGCCCTGGCCGCGCGGCGCTGCCTCGTGCCTGCCCGCGGCTGGTACGAGTGGCAGGCCTCGCCGACCGCGCGCGACGCCCGGGGCAAGCCGCGCAAGCAGCCCTTCTTCACGGAGCGGGCCGACGGTGACGGCGTCGCGATGGCGGGCCTGTACGAGTTCTGGCGCGACCCGGCCGTGGACGACGGCGAGGACCCCTTGGCCTGGCTCACGACGTTCACCATCATCACCGGCCCCGCCGAGCCCGGACTCGACCGCATCCACGACCGCCAGCCCCTCGTCCTCGAGCGCGAGGACTGGAACCGGTGGCTCGACCCCGCGACCGGTGCGGGCGAGGTCATGGACCTGCTCGGGCCGCGGCCGCCGGGCCGGTTCACCGCCTACCCCGTGTCGCGTGCCGTGAGCAGCAACCGCAGCAACGGCCCCCAGCTGCTCGAGCCCTGCCCGCCGGAGGACCTCGTCGGCGTCGTCGACCCGATGACCGGCGAGATCGTCGGAGGCACCGGTGGATGACCCGGTCCACGGCGGGTCCACCCGGCTCGTCGAGACGCGGTACGGCCCGGCCCGCGTCAGCCGTGCGGTCCCGGAGGCGGTGCCGTGCGGCCTTCTCGTGCTCGGGCACGGTGCCGGGGGGCGGCGTTGGACCGACGACCTCACGTCGGTGTGTGCCGCGGCCGTCGAACGGGGTTGGCTCGTCGACCTCGTCGAGCAGCCGTGGCGGGTCGCGGGTCGTCGGGTGGGCCCCGGCCCGGCCGCCCTCGACGCGTCGTGGACCGCGGTGCTCGCCGAGACGCCACGGGGGCCCGGCCCGCTCGTCGTCGGCGGCCGCAGCGCCGGCGCGCGGGTGGCGTGCCGGACCGCCGCCGAGGTCGGGGCGTCAGCGGTGCTCGCGCTCTCCTTTCCCCTGCACCCGCCGGGCCGCCCGGAGCGCTCACGAGCGGACGAGCTGGCCGAGCCGTCCGCGGCGGGCATCCCGGTGCACGTCGTCCAGGGCCGCACCGACCCGTTCGGCACTCCGGACGAGGTCGCGGCCGCCCTGCCGGCCGGAGGCACGCTCGAGTCCGTCGACGGACCGCACTCCCTCGACCGCGTCGCGCCGGACGTCGCCGTCGCGGCGATGCGGGCGCTCGACCGCGTGCGAGCGGAATGACGGCGCGCGCCGACGCGTTCACCCCTCGTCCACGACGTCGACGAGAGGTGATCTCGTGCTGGTGCTCGACACGGCGACCCGCAGGGTTGGGCCCCCCGCCCGGATAGGCTGGGCAGCGATGAGCACACCCCAGACCCCCGTCGAGGAGGAGACCCCAGAGGTCGACCTCGCCACCGAGACACCCGAGGAGCGCCAGGCCCGGTTCGAGCGGGAGGCGCTGCCGCTGCTCGACCAGCTCTACGCCGCCGCGATGCGGACGACGCGCAACCCGGCCGATGCGGAGGACCTGCTCCAGGAGACCTACGCCAAGGCCTTCGCCGCGTTCCACCAGTACCGGCCCGGGACCAACCTCAAGGCGTGGATGTATCGCATCCTCACCAACACCTACATCAACAGCTACCGCAAGCGGCAGCGAGAGCCCCAGCAGTCGGACTCGGCCGAGGTCGAGGACTACCAGCTGGCCCGGGCCGAGTCGCACACCTCCGCGGGCCTGAAGTCGGCCGAGGCGCAGGCCCTGGAGCACCTGCCCGACACGGAGGTCAAGCGCGCCCTCCAGGAGCTGCCCGAGGACTTCCGGACCGCGGTCTACCTCGCCGACGTCGAGGGCTTCGCCTACAAGGAGATCGCCGAGATCATGGGCACACCCATCGGCACCGTGATGTCCCGGCTGCACCGCGGCCGGCGCCAGCTGCGCGCCCTGCTCACCGACTACGCCCGCACGCGGGGTCTCGGGACGGAGGAGGAGGAGTGATGGCCGACCACGACCACGAGGGCCACGGTGACTGCTCGGAGGTCCTCCACCGGATCTACGAGTACCTCGACGGCGAGATGAGCCCCGAGGACGTCACCCGGGTCGCCCAGCACCTCGAGGAATGCCGTCCGTGCCTGGCCGAGCACGACCTCGACAAGGCGGTCAAGCAGGTCGTGCGGCGCGCCTGCACCGAGGGCGCCGCCCCCGACTACCTGCGGATGCGCATCACGCGCAGCATCACCGTCATCCACACCGAGGGCGAGGCCTGAGGCGGGCCTCGCACCGACAGCAGCGCCCGGTACGGACATCCGTACCGGGCGCTGCTGTCGTGGGTGTGGGGCGCTCAGGCGTTGGGGCGGCGGCCGTGGTTGGCCTTGTTGCCCTTGCGCGAGCGGCGCTTGCGGGCGCGCTTGCTCATCGTGGACCCTTCCGTCGGGGGTGGCAGAGTTTTCCGAACTCCACCAGAAGTCAACAATTGTGGCATACCGTTGCACATGGGAAACTCGGAGCACCCATGGAGCCGTCCTCGCGGGCGGCAGGCGCTGTGGGTACCGCCTCTGAAAGGACAGTTTCCAATGAGCAGGACGCGCACTCTCGTCGTCGCCACCCTCCTGGCCGCCGCGGCCCTGGTCGCCCCGGCGGCGTCGCAGGCGGCAGCGCCCGCGGACAGGGGGAACGTCTCCCACCCGCTCCACTGGCAGTGGGGTGGCCAGTGACCCGGTGACCGATGTCTGACGGAACGTCGCCCGCAGCGGGCGCATCCCGTCGCCTCGGTCTCGGTACAGCGGCATACATCGCACTCGTCACGGCGGTCGGGCTCGGCCTGACCGCCGTGGCTATCCGTGTCCAGGGGATCCCGACGGGCACGACGGTCGCCGTCCTCGTCCTGCTCGCGGTCCTGACCTGGTGGTCCGGGCCGTTCGTCGACGACGGGCGGGTCCGGCTCACCTTCTCCAGCGTCGTCCTGCTCTCGGCGATGGCGCTGCTCGGCCCTGCCGGTGCCGGCGTGGTCGGCATCATCATGGGGCCACTCCAGCCCGGCGACGTCCCGCTGCGCGCGCGCCTGTTCAACACCGGTCAGTCCGCGACGCTCGGCGTGCTCGGCGGTGCGGCCTACCTCGCCGTCGGCGGCCGTACCGACGCCGGTGACCTCGTCGGCGCCGACGAGATCCTCCGTTACGTCGGCGGACCGCTCCTCGTCGCGGACCTGGTCCAGGGCGTCGTCAACCTCGCGCTGTTCGCCGGCATCGTCCGCGTTGCCGAGGGTGTCCCGATGCGCGCCCAGATCGGTCGCCTCGTCGCCGGGACCGGCGCCTCGTACCTGGGCTACGGCGTCGTGGCCTTCCTCCTCGTCGTCCTCTGGCAACCCGCCGGCGTCGGTCCGGTCGCCGCCGTCCTCGTCCTCGCCCCCCTCCTCGTCGCGCGGTGGGCCTACCGGCAGTACGGTGAGGAGGCCGCCGCGCAGCAGCGGGCCCTCCACGTCCTCGTCGCCGCCGTCGAGGTCAAGGCCCCCCACCTGGCCGGGCACAGCGCCCGGGTCGCCGACCTGAGCGCCGCGATGGCCGAGCACCTCGGCCTGCGCCCGCAGGCCGTCGACGACACCCGCCTCGCCGGAATGCTCCACGACCTCGGGCAGACCACCCTGCCCACGTCGGTCGTGCGGGGGCTCGGCGACCGCCCGGGCTCCGGGCTGGACAGCTACCCCGAGCGGGGTGCCGCACTGCTGCGCGAGCTGAACTTCCTCTCGGGGGCCCTGGGCCCGATCGCCGAGCACCGCTCCGCCCTCCGCCGGGGAGTTCCCGACGTGTCGTCCGAGCTACCATCACGGATCGTCGGCCTCGCCGACGAGTTCGACCTGCTCACCGAGGTCGGGTCACCGGACGGTGGCATCCTCTCTCGCGCCGAGGCGCTGGAGTGGGTGCGCGGTGCCGGCCTCGCCGACGCCGAACTGCTCCGCGCCCTCGAGAGCGCACTCGCCCGGCGCCCCGCCGCGGGAGGTGCCGGATGAGGTACCTCGCCACGCGTCTCGAGCGCCCGGTGACCAGCGCCCTCATCGTGCTGGGCATGCTCATCGTCGCCACGGCACTGGCGACGACGTGGTCGGACCTGCTGACCCTGCTGCGTGTCCACGAGATGACCCTCGGTGTCCTCCTGCTCTCCCTCGTCGGCGGCGAGCTGGCCAGGCTGCGGATGCCGAGCGGCCGAGAGATCGCTCCGCTCGCGTCGGCCACGGCGCTCGCCGTCGGCTTCCTCGGCCCCATCGACGGGGAGCCGACCTTCGCGGTGTCCGCCTCGCTGGCCGTGCTCGTCGTCGCGGCCGGGCTCGGCATCGCGGCGGTCCTGCGCCGGCTCCGTGGCCGGGCGGTCGGCCTGCCCCAGGTCACCGCCAGCCTGCTCGGCGTCACCGTCGTCGCGGAGATCACTCGTGAGTCCGGGGCGGGGGGGCGCAGCCTCTGGGCCCTCCAGCTCGACCCGGGCATCCCGCGGGAGGTGCTCGGCCTCGTCATGGTCCTCGTCGCCGCGCTCGGACTGGCCGTTGAGGTGCTCGCCTCGGCCGCGACGCGCGCCGAGCGTCAGTCGCGGCCCTTCTCGGCCGCCCTGCGCGACGAGGTGGGGGAGGCGGCGCCGATCACGCTCGCCGTCATCGCCACCGGTCCGATGATCGCCCTCATGGCCCCGGTGTTCGGGCTGGCCTCGGTCCCGGCCGCGCTGCTCCCCCTGGCGATCAGCTACGTCGCGGTGTTCCGGTTCGCCCGGCACCGGGCCACCTATCGCCAGACCATCGCGACCCTCTCCCACCTCACCGAGCGCGGCGGCTACACGCCGGTGGGCCACGGGGAGCGGGTGGCCCGCACGTGCGTGCGCATCGGCCGGGTGCTCGGCCTGTCCGAGCGCGACCTGCGCGACCTCGAGTACGCCGCGCTGCTGCACGACCTGGGCCAGATCTCGCTCAGCGACCCGATCCCCGACGGGGCGACCGTCCTCGCCGCTCCGAGCGACCAGCGCGACATCGCCGCGGAGGGGGCGCGCATCATCCGTCACGCGGAGGGCCTCGACACCGTGGCCGGGTACGTGGAGGCGCAGACCACGCCGTACCGCCAGGTCCGCGAGCTCGGCGAGCCGGTGCCCGTCGAGAGCCGCATCCTCAAGGTCGCCAACGCGTTCGACGACCTCACCGGGGGCGCCTGGACACCGGAGCGGGTGGCCGCCGCGATGGAGCGCATCCACCTGGGACTCGGGTACGAGTACGACCCCGAGGTCGTCGAGGCGCTCGGCCGGGTCACTGCCGACGTGGCGTCGGAACGGGTGGAACGACGCGTCGCCACCGGGCGCTAGGCTCTTCCCCCGCCGAGCCCAACCGGAACGAGGAACCGTGGACCGCCTGAGCCCCGTCGTGTTCAACGACGCCTGGGGGTCACACGTGGCCATCGCCAGCCTCCAGGGCCGCGACATCCCGACCGAGCTGCCCGAGTCCGAGCTGTGGATGGGCTCGCACGAGTCCGGCCCCGCGGTCACCGACCGGGCCGGCTCGCCCGACCTCGCCGCCGTCGTCCGTGCCGACCCCCTCGGTGAGCTCGGTGCGGCCTGCGTCCGGCGACACGGCGAGCGGCTGCCCTTCCTCGTCAAGGTCCTGGCCCCCGGACGGGCCATCTCCATCCAGGCCCACCCGACGGCGGCCCAGGCCCGGGAGCTGCGTGCCACGACGGGGGACGAGGTCTACGTCGACGACTCGGCGAAGCCCGAGCTGCTCCTGGCCATCGGCCCCTTCGAGACCTTCGTCGGCATGCGACCGCGCGAGGAGGTGGAGCAGATCGCCCGGCGACTCGACGTGCCGCGCTTCTCGTCGATGGTCCGGCGCACCGCACGGCACGCCGACCCGTGCCGTGCCCTGCTCGCCGAGGTTCTCGCCACCCCCGCCGACCGGGTCCCCGACCTCGCCCGCCAGGTCGTCGCCGGGTGCGTCCGGCTGGGGGAGGACACCGACGAGGTGGGTGCGGCGGCCGCCGCGGTCGTCGACGTCGCCGAGATGCACCCCGACGACATCGGCCTCGTCGTGCTGCTCCTCATGCACCACCGGGTCCTCGCGCCCGGTGAGTACCTCGACGTCGCGGCCGGCGTCCTCCACTCGTACGTCCGGGGGCTCGGCATCGAGGTGCTCGCCAACTCCGACAACGTCGTGCGGGCCGGGCTCACGACCAAGCCGGTCAACGTCCCCGAGCTCCTGCGAATCGTCGACCCGACGGCCTCCGGGGTCGTCGGGGCCCCACGGACGGTCGGCGCCGGCGTCGAGGTCTTCGACTCGGCGTCCGACCGGTTCCTGCTGCACCGGGTCGAGCCCGGCCGCGACCTGCCGGGGGGGCCCGGGCCCCGGATCGTGTTCTGCCTCCGCGGCCGGGTGCGGCTCGCGTCGGCCCGCCACACCCTGGTGCTCGACGACGCCGAGTCGGCTTTCCTGCCGGCCACCGAGGGTCGCGTCCGCCTCGACGGGGTCGGCGAGGTCTACGTCGTGTCGGTGCCCGGGCTCGACCCGGCCTGAACGCGATCCGCCGTCACGGGCGGGGGGCGGCATGAGGAGACGGCGGGCGCCCAGAGGGGACGCCCGCCGTTCGTGGTTCCGCTGGGCTCAGCCCTTCTTGGTCTCCCAGAAGATCGTCGAGATCTCCTCGATCTTGGCGAGCAGCTGCTCCGCGACGGAGATGTCGAACTCGCCCTTCGTGCCTGCAGCGCCGGCGAGCTTGGTCGCCTCGTTGAAGAGGGTGTGCAGGTGGGGGTACTTCTCGAAGTGCGGCGGCTTGAAGTAGTCGGTCCACAGCACCCAGAGGTGGTGCTTGACGAGCTCGGAGCGCTGCTCCTTGATGATCGTCGCGCGCACCCGGAAGTCGGGGTCGTCGTTGTCGGCGACCTTCTGGCAGATCATCTTGACCGACTCGGCCTCGATGCGGGCCTGGGCGGGGTCGTAGACGCCGCACGGGAGGTCGCAGTGGGCCGAGACCTCGGTGATGCGGAACAGGGACAGCATGTGTGTCACTCCTCGGGTCGTTGGGGACGTGCGGTCCCTGTCAACCTACCCCAGCGGGCGCCACACCAATCCGGCCACCACCGCGAGAATGTCCTCGCGCGGCAGCGAGCCGACGTCGAAGGACGTCACGCCCTCGGCGGCGTTGTCGGAGTCGATCCACCAGCGTTCCGGGTCATCGGGGTCGGGGCCGGTGACCCGCTTGACGGCCAGCGGCCGCCCCGCGCCGTTCGGCCCCGGGGGAAGGCGCACGACGGCGGCGCGCCCGGGGCGCGGACGCAGCCCGCGCACGACGAGCAGGAGGTCGCCGTCGCGGTACGTGGGCACCATCGAGCGGCCCCGGACGCGAACGAGCGCCGGCCTCACTCCGGCGTGGCACCGCCGGCCGCGGCCTCGGCCTCGGCCTCGGCGGCAACCGCCCTGGCGTGCTCGGCGACGGCCTGGGCGTGTGCCGTCTCCTCCTGGCGCATCCGGGAGAGGAAGGCTCGGGTGCGGTTGTGCTGGGGGCGGAGGATGACGTCGGAGGGCGGGCCCTGCTCGACGACGACCCCGGCGTCCATGAAGACGACACGGTCGGCGACCTCGCGGGCGAAGCCCATCTCGTGGGTGACCACGATCATCGTCATGCCGCGCTCGGCCAGCTCGCGCATGACCTTGAGGACCTCACCGACGAGCTCGGGGTCGAGCGCCGACGTCGGCTCGTCGAAGAGCATGAGCTTGGGGTCCATCGCAAGGGCGCGCGCGATCGCGACGCGCTGCTGCTGGCCGCCCGAGAGCTGGCCCGGGTAGGCAGACGGCTTGTCGCCGAGGCCCACCTGCTCGAGGAGCTCCATCGCCCGCGCGCGGGCCTGCTTTCGGTCGACGCCCTTGACCTGGGTCGGCCCCTCGGTGACGTTCTCCAGCGCTGTCTTGTGCGGGAAGAGGTTGAAGCGCTGGAAGCACATGCCGATGTCCCGGCGCTGCTCGGCGATCCTCTTGTCGGGGAGACGGTGCAGCCGTTCGCCCCGCTCCTCGTAGCCCATGAGGTCGCCGTCGACCCAGATCCGGCCGCCGTCGATGGTCTCGAGCTGGTTGATGCAGCGCAGGAACGTCGTCTTGCCCGACCCCGACGGGCCGAGGAGGACGACGACCTCGCCGCGGCGGACGTCCATGTCGATGCCCTTGAGGACCTCGACGTGGTGGAAGGACTTGGTGACGTTGACGGCGTGGACGAGCGGCATCTCGCCCGCGGTCTCGCTGTGTGCCATCAGTGGTCGGCCCCGATCTCGGTCATCGTCTTCTTCGTCGCCTTCGGTGCGGCGCCGAACCCACGCCCGAAGTAGCGCTCGAGGAAGTACTGACCGACCATGAGCACACTCGTGACGACGAGGTACCAGAGGCAGGCCGCGACGAGCACCTCGAACACCTTGTACGTGCGGGAGCCGATGCTCCGCAGCTGGAAGAACAGCTCGGTCGTCACCGGGATGCCGATGAGCAGTGAGGTGTCCTTGAGCATCGCGATCGTCTCGTTGCCCGTGGGGGGCACGATGACGCGCATCGCCTGGGGGAGGACGATGCGGCGCATCGTCTTGCCCGGGGACATCCCGATGGCCTCGGCGGCCTCGGTCTGGCCCCGGTCGACCGACACGATGCCGGCCCGCGCGATCTCGGCCATGTAGGCCCCCTCGGAGACGCCGAGGCCGATGACGCCGCCGAGCAGGCCGGTGAAGATCACGTTGGCGTCCAGGGTGGCGATCCGCATCGTCCCGTCGATGCCGAAGAGCCCGAGGATCTGGGTGTCGAAGGGCACCCCGATGCTCAGGCCCTCCGCGAAGAGGATGCCGAGCGCGCCCATGATCGTGAGGAGCACCAGGCGGGGGATCGCGCGGAAGAACCAGGTGAACGTCCACGCCACGCCGGAGAGGACCGGGTTGCCGGACAGCCGCATCACCGCGAAGACGACACCGAGGGTGATGCCGACGACCATGGCGAGCAGGGTCGTCATCAGCGTGCCGAGCAGCATGCCGCGGATCACGGGCGTCTGGATCATCGCCTGGAAGATGAAGTTCCAGTCGAACGCCGGGTTGGTGAGCAGCATGTTGACGAACATCGCGGTGAGCACCGCGATGACGCCGATGGCGACCCACCGCCACGGGTGGCGGACCGGGACCGCGTCGATCGGGCCGGGTCGGTCCTCCGGGGCCGCGGTGCCCGCGGCCCCGGAGGAAGCGGTTCCGGAGGTCACGGGTTGACCGCGAAGTCCGAGATGGCCCCGGCCTCGACCCCCCAGTTGCCGAGGATGGTCTTGTAGTCGCCGGAGGCGTCGAGCGCCTTCAGCGCGTCGGCGATCGCCTGGGCGAAGTCGGTCTGGTCCTTCGGGACGACGTACCCGTACGGGGCCGCGTCGTAGATGTCGCCGACCGCCTCGATCTTGCCGCCGGACTGCTGGACGGCGTACGCGACGACGGGGGAGTCGGCGAGCATCGCGTCGGCCTTGCCCGTCGCGACGGCCGCGGTGGCCTCGTCCTGGCCCTCGTACACGAGGATGTTGATCGGCTTGCCCTCCTTGGTGCAGGCGTCCTGCTTCGGCGGGAGGTCCTCCTCCTGCTGCACCGTGCCCTGCTGGACGGCGACGTTGAGCCCGCAGGGCTTCGCGGGGTCGACGTTCTTCGGGTTGCCGGGAGCCGCGGCCCACTGGGTGCCGGCGTTGAAGTAGCTCACCATGTTGACCTGCTCCTTGCGGCTGTCGTTGATGGTGAAGCTCGAGACGCCCATGTCGTACTTGCCCCCCTGGACGCCGGCGATGATCGAGTCGAACTTCGCCGGCTGCCACTCGACAGTGACGCCGAACTTGGCAGCCACCGCGTTGAACAGGTCGACGTCGAAGCCCTCGACGGTCTGGCCGTCGGCGGCGAGGAACTCGCTCGGAGCGTAGGAGGCGTCGGTGCCGACGACGATCTTGCCGGCGCTCTTGATCGACTCCGGCAGCTTGGCGACGAGCGCCTCGTCCGGACCTGACGTGGCGACGGCCGAGGTCGAGCTCGAGGAGCCGGAGCCCTGGTCGAGCGAGTTCGACCCGCAGGCGGTGAGGGCGAGGGCGGTGGTGGCGGCGGCCGTGAGGACCAGCGCGCGGGTGCGGAGCATCGGGGGGTTCCTTTCGCGTGCCTCCCGGGCGCGGGGCTCGCCCGGACGATGGCCCCGATCCTGCCACCGTCTGGGGGTGGCCTGCGTCACGCCGCGGTAAAGATCTCGCCGTGCGGTCACGGCGCGAGCTGCCTCAGGTGCCCTCGGTGCGCGCGGTGTGCCATGATGGGGCACCCTGCGCGGCGGGCCACCTCCTGCCCCGGCGACGACCGAGACGCACCCGTCCTCTGGCCGCACCCCTTGACGTTTCCCTTCCCGGACGCCGTGCGCCCCAGGCCGCGGCCTCCGAGCCGTTTCCCCGAGGAGCTCCCGTGTCCGCGTCCCCCGTCATCCCTTCCTTCGACCCCGAGAGCCCGGTGTTCCGCGCTCACGAGGGCGGGAAGCTCGGGGTACACGCCACCCAGCCGCTGCGGGGGCGAGACGACCTGTCCCTCCTCTACACGCCCGGCGTCGCGGAGGTCTCCCTCGCCGTGGCCGACGACCCGGTGCTCGCCTCCCGCTACACGGCGCGCGGCAATACCGTCGCCGTCGTGAGCGACGGCACCGCCGTCCTCGGCCTCGGTGACATCGGACCGCTCGGAGCCCTGCCGGTCATGGAGGGCAAGGCGGTGCTCTTCAAGCACTTCGGGGGTGTCGACGCCGTCCCGGTCGTCATGGACACCGGCACCGTCGACGAGCTCGTCGAGGCGATCGCGCGGATCGCCCCGACCTACGGCGGGATCAACCTCGAGGACATCTCCGCGCCGCGGTGCTTCGACATCGAGGAGCAGCTCAAGGAGCGGCTCGACATCCCGGTCTTCCACGACGACCAGCACGGGACCGCGATCGTCGTGCTCGCGGGCATGCTGAACGCCGTTCGGGTGCTGGACCGGCGGCTGGAGGACCTGCGGGTCGTCGTGGCCGGAGCGGGTGCGGCGGGTGTGGCGGTGACGCGGCTGCTGCAGCGGGCCGGGGTCCGCGACGTCGTCGTCTGCGACTCGCGCGGCATCATCCACCCCTCGCGCAGCGACCTCGGGGACCACAAGCGGCGGCTGGCGGCGTCGACGAACCCGCGCGGCCTCGAGGGGTCGCTCGCGGTCGCCCTCGAGGGGGCGGACTGCTACATCGGCGTGTCCGGTGGAACCGTGCCCGAGGAGCAGGTCGCCGCGATGGCCCCGCGCGGCATCATCTTCGCGCTCGCCAACCCGACACCGGAGGTCCACCCCGACATCGCCCGGCGGCACGCCGCCATCGTCGCGACCGGACGCTCGGACCACCCCAACCAGATCAACAACGTCCTCGCCTTTCCCGGTATCTTCCGGGGCGCGCTCGATGCGGGGGCCACGCAGATCACCGAGCCGATGAAGCTCGCCGCGGCACAGGCGATCGCCGACCTCGTCGCGGAGCCGAGCGCGGACGAGATCGTGCCCTCGGTCTTCCAGGACGGCGTCGCCGAGGCGGTCGCCGACGCGGTCCGTCGGCTCGCCCCCACGCGGACGCGACGCGAGGGGAGCCCCTCCTCGTGACCTAGGCTGTCGGTCGCCATGAGCAGCGACCGGCAGCCTCGCGAGGACCAGGACAGGGTCCGGCTGCTCACCGTGTGCACGGGCAACATCTGCCGCTCGCCCTACGCTGCCGCGCTGCTGCGTGACGGCCTGGAGTGGGCGCGTCCGGGAGCGTTCGAGGTCTCCAGCGCCGGCACGCACGCGGCGGTCGGCCGGCCGATGGACCCCGGGTCCCGCCGGCTGCTGCGTGAGCGCGAGGTCGAGGACCACGGGTTCCGGGCGCGGATGCTGACGACGCAGGTCCTCCAGCCCCAGGACCTCGTCCTCGTCATGACGGGGGAGCACCGGGCGCACGTCCTCGACGAGTGTCCCGCGGTGCACCGGCGGACCGTGGGGATCATCGACCTCGCCACCTCGCTCGGCGAGATCGGCGACCACGCGACGTGGGAGATCCTCCTCGCCGGTCGCGACGCCGACGACGTGCGCGCGCGGTGGAGGATCCTCCCCGACGTCCTCGCCGCCCACCGGGGGCGAGCGGCGGGGCGGACCACCGACGTGCCCGACCCGTACGGCCGGGGTCCGGCAGCGTTCGACGCGATGGCCCGGCGGCTGGACGCCGCGGTGCGGACGATCGTCCTCTGGGAGTCGGCGTTCGACTGGTGAACCGCTAGGGCCTCGGCCCGCCCGGCCGCTCGGCCAGGGTGCGTGACCAGGCGCGGCACGCCGCGTACGTCGGCAACAGTCCGCTGTCGCGGGCCTCGGCGAGGGTCGGTGCGGCGGCGTCCTTGGGGGACAGCAGCGGTGCCAGGCCGGCGGGCCACCCGATGCCGAGCTCGGGGTCGAGCGGGTGGACGCCGTGCTCGGCCTCGGGCCGGTACGTCGCGGTGCACAGGTACAGCGCGGTCGTGTGGTCCTCGAGGGCGCAGATGGCGTGCCCCAGCCCCTCGGAGAGGTAGACGGCCCGACGATCACCGGGGTCCAGCCGCACCGCCTCCCACCGGCCGAACGTCGGGGAGCCGACACGGACGTCGACGACGACGTCGAGCAGGGCGCCGGTCAGCGCCGTGACGTACTTGCCCTGTCCGGGCGGGACGTCGGCGAAGTGGATGCCGCGCACCGTGCCGCGCGAGGACACCGAGACGTTGCTCTGGACGATGTCGGGGCGGTGACCGAGCTGGTCGGCGAGCAGGTCACCGCGGTAGGACTCGAGGAAGACCCCGCGCTCGTCGCGGAACTGGCGGGGGGTGACGACGAAGGCGCCCTCCACCGTGAGCGGGGTGACCTCCATCTACTCCGGTCCCCCCGTCCGGCCCAGGCAGGCGTGGAGGTAGGCGCCGTAGCCCGACTTCAACAGGTCGTCGGCGAGGGCGCGGAAGGCGACGTCGCCGATCCACCCCTTGCGCCACGCCACCTCCTCGACGCACCCGATCTTGTGGCCCTGTCGGGCCTCGACGACGTGGACGAACTGGCTGGCGTCCATGAGCCCCTCGAAGGTGCCGGTGTCCAGCCAGGCCGTGCCCCGGGGAAGCACGGTGACGGTGAGGTCACCGCGTCGCAGGTAGGCGTCGTTGACGGCGGTGATCTCGAGCTCGCCCCGGGGGCTCGGCGTGAGCGAGCGGGCGATCTCGACGACGTCGTTGTCGTAGAAGTACAGGCCGGGCACCGCGTACTGGCTGCGAGGGTGCTCGGGCTTCTCCTCGATGGACAGGACCCTGCCGTCCTCGTCGAACTCGACGACGCCGTAGGCGCTCGGGTCGCTCACGTGGTAGGCGAAGATGTGGCCGCCGCGCACGTCGGTGAGCCGGGACAGCGCCGTGCCGAGCCCGGTGCCGTGGAAGATGTTGTCTCCGAGGACCAGCGCGACGGAGTCGGAGCCGATGAACTCGGCTCCGATGACGAAGGCCTGGGCCAGCCCCTCGGGTCGGGGCTGGACCGCGTACGAGATCTCGATGCCCCACTGGGAGCCGTCGCCGAGGAGACGCACGAACTGGGCGCGGTCCTCCGGGGTCGTGATGACGAGCACCTCGCGGATGCCCGCCATCATCAGCGTCGAGAGCGGGTAGTAGACCATCGGCTTGTCGTAGACGGGCATGAGCTGCTTCGAGATGGCCCGGGTGATCGGGTGCAGCCGGGTGCCGGAGCCTCCGGCGAGGACGATGCCCTTCATGGTGGTCGAGCCTATCGACTCGGGGTTCGGCCGCCTGCCGTTAGCCTTGCGCCATGCGGATCCTCGTCACCGGCGGCGCGGGCTTCATCGGGAGCAACTTCGTCCACCGCACGCTCACGACCCGGCCCGGCGCCGAGGTGACGGTGCTCGACGCCCTCACCTACGCGGGGCACCCCGAGTCCCTCGCCGGTCTCGGCGACCGGGTGGACCTCGTCGTCGGCGACGTCGCAGACGCCGACGTCGTCGACCCGCTCGTCGCCGCGGCCGACCTCGTCGTCCACTTCGCCGCGGAGTCGCACAACGACAACTCGCTCGCCGACCCGAGCCCGTTCATCCGCACCAACCTCGTCGGCACCTTCACCCTCCTCGAGGCCGCCCGCCGGCACGGTGTCCGTTACCACCACGTCTCCACCGACGAGGTGTACGGCGATCTCGAGCTCGAGGACCCCAGCAGGTTCACCGAGGACACCGCGTACGCACCGAGCTCCCCGTACTCCGCGTCGAAGGCCGGCTCCGACCACCTCGTGCGGGCCTGGGTGCGTTCCTTCGGCCTCGAGGCGACGATCTCGAACTGCTCGAACAACTACGGACCCCGCCAGCACGTCGAGAAGTTCATCCCCCGCCAGGTCACGAACGTCATCGACGGTGTCCGGCCGAAGCTCTACGGCGACGGCCTCAACGTCCGGGACTGGATCCACGTCGACGACCACAACGATGCCGTGTGGACGATCGTCGAGCAGGGCCGGCCCGGCGAGACCTACCTCATCGGCGCGGACGGCGAGATGAGCAACCGTGACGTCATCCGGATGGTCCTCGAGCTCATGGGGCGCGACCCCGACGACTACGACCACGTCACGGACCGGCCCGGCCACGACCGTCGGTACGCCATCGACTCCGGCAAGCTGCGCACCGAGCTCGGGTGGACGCCTCGGTACGAGAGCTTCCGCGACGGCCTCGCCGCCACGATCCGGTGGTACCGCGAGAACCAGGCGTGGTGGCGGCCGATGAAGGAGGCCACCGAGGCCAGGTACGCGCGTACCCAGCAGGTCGTGGCGCGCTGATGGCACGGTTCCTCGTCGCCGGGTCCGCGGGGATGCTCGGCACCGACCTCTGCGCCGTCCTCGAGGAGGCCGGGCACGAGGTGAGCCGTGGGGACCTCCCCGGCCTCGACATCCTCGACCCGTCGAGCTGTGCCGAGCGGGTCGCCGGGCACGACGTCGTCGTCAACTGCGCGGCCTACACCGCGGTCGACGCCGCCGAGTCCGACGAGGGCCGTGCCTTCGCGGTCAACGCCGCCGGCGCGGCGACGCTGGCCCGGGCGACGCACGAGGCCGGAGCCGCCCTGGTCCAGCTGAGCACCGACTACGTCTTCGACGGCGAGGCCGACTCGCCCTACCCGGCGGACGCCCCACTTGCGCCTCGCTCGGCGTACGGTCGCACCAAGGCCGCCGGGGAGTGGGCGGTCCGTGCCGAGTGCCCGCGCACCTGGCTGGTCCGCACGGCCTGGCTCTACGGCGTCCACGGCCGGAGCATCCCGGCGACCGTGGCCCGCCTCGCTGGCGAGCGCGAGTCCCTGTCCTTCGTCGGTGACCAGGTGGGTCAGCCGACCTGGACCGTCGACCTGGCCCAGGGGATCCGCCGGATCGTCGAGGCAGGCGCCCCGTACGGGGTGTGGCACGGCACCAACGGCGGCGAGACCTCCTGGTACGGGCTGGCGCGTGCCGTGCTCGAGGAGCTCGGCGAGGACCCGGGGCGGGTGCGCAGCATCACCAGTGACGAGTACCCCCTGCCCGCCCCGCGACCGGCGTACAGCGTCCTGTCCCACGAGATGTGGCCCCGTCACGGCCTCGCCCCACTGCCGCACTGGCGTGACGCACTGCACCGCGCAGCGCCGGTCCTCTTCGCGGGGGTCGCTCGGTAGGGTCGAGGACATGCTCGCCGCCTACGCGAAGTCCCAGTCCGCCGACGACCCGCTGAGCGGCCTCGAGGTCGGCCAGCGGCCCGACCCGGAGGTCCCCGCCGGCTGGGTGCCGGTGCGCCTGCGCACCGCTGCACTGAACCACCACGACGTGTGGTCCCTGCGCGGGGTCGGGCTGCCCGCCGACCGGCTGCCCATGGTCCTCGGCTGCGACGGCGCGGGCACGACCGAGGATGGCGAGGAGGTCATCGTGCACGCCGTCGTCGCCTCGCCCGGCTGGGGTGGGGACGAGACCCTCGACCCACGCCGAAGCCTGCTCTCGGAGGTCTACGACGGCACCCTGGCCGAGGTCGTCGTCGTGCCTCGGCACAACCTCGTGCCCAAGCCCGGCCCGCTGTCGTGGGAGCACGCCGCCTGCCTGCCGACCGCGTGGCTGACCGCCTACCGGATGCTCTTCACCAACTCCGGTGTCCAGCCCGGGGGCACGGTGCTCGTCCAGGGCGCCGCGGGTGGGGTCGCCACCGCCCTGGTGCAGCTCGGTGCGGCGGCCGGGCTCCGCATGTGGGTGACGAGCCGGGAGCAGTCCCGCGGTGAGGCTGCCGTCGCGCTCGGTGCGGACCGGTGGTTCGAGAGCGGCGCCCGCCTCCCCGAGCGCGTCGACGCGGTGATGGAGACCGTCGGGGCCGCGACGTGGTCGCACAGCATCAACAGCCTCCGGCCCGGCGGCACCGTCGTCATCTCGGGCGCGACCTCCGGCGACGCCCCGCCCCGGGCGGAGCTGACGAAGATCTTCTTCAAGCAGCTCCGGGTCGTCGGCTCCACCATGGGCACGCGTGACGAGCTCGAGCGGCTCGCGCGGTTCGTCGTGGGCGCCGGGATCGAGCCGCAGGTCGACTCGGTACTGCCGCTGGCCGAGGCCCGCGACGGCTTCGGCCGGATGGTCGAGGGCAGCGTCACCGGCAAGGTGGTCTTCAGCGTCGCCTGACGGTGTGCGCCCGGCCACGTCTGGTCGGGCGGTCGGTTACCGGACGGTAACCTGTGGGTGGACGCTGTCGACCCCAGGAGGCGCCGTGAGCGACGTGACCGCCGAGCACTCGGTGATCCTGCACGGCCACTCGATGGCCTACCACGACAGCGGCACCGGACCCGCCCTCCTCTTCATCCACGGGATCACGGGGTCGCAGCGGCAGTGGGCCCACCTCGTGGACCGGCTCGACGACGACCACCGCGTCGTCGTGCCGGACCTCTTCGGGCACGGCCAGTCCGCCAAGCCGGTCGGCGACTACTCCCTCGGCGCGCACGCCGCGACGCTGCGCGACCTGCTCGACCACCTGGGGATCGAGCGCGTGACGCTCGTCGGGCACTCCCTCGGCGGCGGCATCGCCATGGTCTTCCTCTACCTCTTCCCCGAGCGGGTCGGGCGCCTCGTCCTCGTGGCGAGCGGCGGCCTCGGCCGCGAGGTGAACCCGATCCTCCGCGCCGCGACCCTGCCGGCGGCCGACCTCGTCCTCCCCGTGCTCGCCTCGGGCTGGGTCCGCCAGCGGATCACTTCCGGCGGGCACGCCCTGGGCCGCCTCGGCCTGCGCCCCGGGCCGGACCTGACCGAGGTGTGGCAGGGCTTCACCTCCCTCGCCGACCCGGACACCCGGCGGGCGTTCCTCGCGACGACGCGCGCAGTCCTCGACCCGGGCGGCCAGACCGTGACCGCGCACGACTACCTGCCCGACTCCGCGACGCGCCCGACCATGGTGATCTGGGGCGCCAAGGACCGGATGATCCCGGCGACGCACGCCATCGCGGCGCAGCGGGCGATCGAGGGCTGTCGCGTCGAGCTCTTCGACGGCGCCGGCCACTTCCCCCACCTCGACGACCCGGACCGGTTCGCTGACCTCGTGCGCGAGTTCGTGGCCGAGGGCTGACCAGCCGCGGCGTCAGGAGATCTCGAGCCACTCGCTCCAGCCGTTGTGGAGCACCAGCCACGCGATGAGCCCGTAGCCCGCCTGACCGGGGTGGTGGGGCACCGCGCTCGCGGCGAGGTCGGTCCGCCACTGGTCGTGCCCACGCAGCGGGTGGTAGCAGTCGACGAACGGGACCCCGCGCCGCGAGCAGACGTCGGCCTGCGCGTCGACGAGCACCTCGAGGCGCGCGTTGAGCTCGTCGTCGTCGCTCGGTGGCGGGCTGACGACGAAGGTGCCGACCGCCTGGGTGGCGGCGTCGTCGAGGAGGTTGGCGAGGTTGAGGCGATGCCGGGCCAGGGAGATGCCGGTGAGGATGTCGTTGGTGCCGATGGAGACGACGAGGCGGCGCTCGGTACGGCCCACCCAGCGCGCGGGGACCTCCGAGGCCCAACGGTCGAGCAGGTCGGCGGTGGTGTTCCCGCGGACCCCGAGGTTGTAGGCCGTCAGCTCCAGCTCCGGGTGCTGGGTGCGCCCGACGACGCGGGTGACCCATCCCTGGCCCTTGGGGTCGCCGACCCCGGCCACGAGGGAGGCGCCGAGGAAGACGAGCGCGACGTCGCGGGGTCCCTCGGGGACGACCTGAGCACTCGCGCTCGGTCGGAACTCGATCGGGCTGCCGCCGTCGTCCGCGGTCCGCGGGTCAGTCATGTCCGGTGGTCACTCGTCCTCGTCGTCCAGCCGGGCCAACCAGGTGGCCAGGCGCTCCACGGGCACCTCGAAGTCGGGGTTGAGGTCGACGAAGGTGCGCAGCTGCTCGGCGAGCCAGCCGAGGCTGACCTCCTCGTCGCCTCGCCGCGCCTCGAGCTCCTCGATGCCCCGGTCGGTGAAGTACACGTGGTGAGGCTACCGGGCAGCCGCACCCTGCCGGTGCAGGCGCCCCGGGTGCCGCGGGGCCCGGGTCAGCGGTCGAACGCCCGGGCGAGCAGGTCGGCCTGCTCGGCCTGGTGCGCCTTCGTCGACCCGGCGGCGGGCGAGGCGGACGGGGCGCGGGAGACCATCTGCAGGGAGCGGTGCTCGCCGTTCGCGGCGAGCGCTTCGGGGAGGTTCATCGCGAGGAACGGCCAGGCGCCCATGTTCCGCGGCTCGTCCTGGACGACGACGACCTCGGCCTCCGGGTAGGCCGAGAGCGCGTCGGCGAGCTCGGCCCCCGGCAGCGGGTAGTACTGCTCCAGCCGGAGGATGGCCGTCGAGGTGTCGCCGCGCTTCTCCCGCTCCGCCTCGAGGTCCCAGACGGCCTTGCCCGCCGCGACGAGGACGCGGGTGACCTGGCCCTCCGTGGCGCCCGGGCGGTCGGGGAGGACCGGGCGGAACCCGCCGGTGGTGAAGTCCTCCGGGGCGCTGGCGGCGGCCTTGAGCCGCAGCATCGACTTCGGGGTGAAGACGATGAGCGGCCGGCGGGGACGGGCGTAGGCCTGGCGGCGCAGCAGGTGGAAGTAGGACGCCGGTGTGGACGGGTAGGCCACCGTCATGTTGCCCTCCGCGCACATCGTGAGGAAGCGCTCGATGCGGCCGGAGGAGTGGTCCGGGCCCTGACCCTCGTAGCCGTGCGGTAGCAGGAGGACGACGGAGGAGCGCTGGCCCCACTTCTGCTCACCGCTGGAGATGAACTCGTCGACGATCGTCTGCGCCCCGTTGAAGAAGTCCCCGAACTGGGCCTCCCAGAGGACGAGCGCGTCGGGCCGCTCGACCGAGTAGCCGTACTCGAACCCCATGGCCGCGAACTCGGAGAGCAGGCTGTCGTACACCCAGAACTTCGCCTGGCCCTGTCCCAGGTAGAGCAGCGGGGTCCACTCCGAGGCGTTCTCCTTGTCGATGAGCACCGCGTGCCGCTGGACGAAGGTGCCGCGCCGGCTGTCCTGGCCGGCGAGCCGGACCGGGGTCCCCTCGATGAGGAGGGAGCCGAAGGCGAGCAGCTCGCCCGTACCCCAGTCGATCCCGCCCTCACGCGTGCTCTGCGTCCGCTTGTCGAGCATCTGCCGCAGCTTCGGGTGGACGCTGAAGCCCTCGGGCGGGTTCGCGAAGACGTCGCCGATGTGGTGCAGCGTCTCGGTGGTGATCGCCGTGTCGGTGGCCGAGTGGGTCGTGCGGTCGGCGTAGGGGGCCTGCGCCGACGGCGGCTCGAGACCGGCGTGCGTGTCGGAGGGGCGCCCGGACTGGGCCTCCTGCTCGGCCGAGCGCAGGGCCTCCTTGGTCTCGACGAAGACGCGCTCGAGCTGCTGCTGGTAGTCGCGCAGCGCGGCCTCGGCGTCCTCGACGGTGATGTCGCCACGGCCGATGAGCGACTCGGTGTAGAGCTTGCGGACGCTGCGCTTGGCCTCGATGAGGTTGTACATCAACGGCTGGGTCATCGACGGGTCGTCGCCCTCGTTGTGGCCCCGCCGGCGGTAGCAGACCATGTCGATGACGACGTCCTTGTGGAACTCCTTGCGGAACTCGTAGGCGAGCTCGGCCACACGGACGCACGCCTCCGGGTCGTCACCGTTGACGTGGAAGATCGGCGCCTGGATCATCCGCGCGACGTCGGTGGAGTACGTCGACGAGCGCGAGCTGCTCGGCGAGGTCGTGAACCCGACCTGGTTGTTGATGACGACGTGCACGGTGCCGCCGGTGCGGTAGCCCCGCAGCTGGGAGAGGTTGAGCGTCTCGGCGACCACGCCCTGGCCCGCGAAGGCGGCGTCGCCGTGGAGGAGGACCGGGAGGACCGTGAAGTCCTCGCCGGCCAGGTTGAGGCGGTCCTGCTTGGCGCGGACGATGCCCTCGAGCACGGGGTTGACCGCCTCGAGGTGGGACGGGTTCGCGGCGAGGTAGACCTTCGTGCTGGCGCCCGACTCCGCGGTGAACTCGCCCTCGGTGCCGAGGTGGTACTTGACGTCGCCGGAGCCCTGGACGGAGCGGGGGTCCTGGCGGCCCTCGAACTCGCGGAAGATCTGGCCGTAGGACTTGCCGGCGATGTTCGCGAGCACGTTGAGGCGCCCGCGGTGCGGCATCCCGATGCAGACCTCGTCGAGCTCGTCCTCGGCGGCCCGGGAGAGCACCCGGTCGAGGAGGGCGATGACCGACTCGCCGCCCTCGAGCGAGAACCGCTTCTGGCCGACGAACTTGGTCTGGAGGAAGGTCTCGAAGGCCTCGGCGGCGTTGAGCCGGCGCAGGATCCGCAGCTGCTCCTCGCGGGTGGTCTTCGCGTAGCCGACCTCGACCTTGGACTGGATCCACTCCCGCTGCTCGGGGTCCTGGATGTGCATGTACTCGACGCCCACGGTGCGGCAGTAGGAGTCGCGCAGGATGCCGAGGATCTTGCGGAGCTTGAGGAACGGCTCGCCACCGAAGCCGCCGGTCGCGAAGAACCGGTCGAGGTCCCAGAGGGTCAGGCCGTGCCGGGTGATGTCGAGGTCGGGGTGCCGGCGCTGCTTGTACTCCAGCGGGTCGGTGTCGGCCATGAGGTGGCCACGTACCCGGTACGCGTGGATGAGCTCCTGGACCCGGGCGACCTTGTTGATGTCGTCGTCGTGGGTGGCCGAGACGTCCTGGACCCAGCGGATGGGCTCGTAGGGGATGCGCAGCGACTCGAAGATCTCGTCGTAGAAGCCGTGCTCACCGAGGAGCAGGCCGTGGACGATGCGCAGGAAGTCGCCGGACTGGGCGCCCTGGATGATCCGGTGGTCGTAGGTGCTCGTCAGGGTGAGGATCTTGCTCACGGCGTTGCGGTGGAGGGTCTCGTTGCTCGCACCCTGCCACTCGGCGGGGTAGTCCATCGCGCCGACGCCGATGATCGCGCCCTGGCCCGACATCAGGCGCGGCACGGAGTGCACGGTCCCGATCGTGCCGGGGTTGGTCAGCGAGATCGTCGTCCCCTGGAAGTCCTCGACCGTGAGCGAGCCACCCCGAGCCTTCTTGACCATCTCCTCGTAAGCGGTCCAGAAGTGGGCGAAGTCCATCGCCTCCGCGGCCTTGATCGAGGGCACGAGGAGCTGGCGGGTGCCGTCCGGCTTGGCGAGGTCGATGGCCAGCCCGAGGTTGACGTGGGCCGGCTCGACGAGGACGGGCTTGCCCCGCTCGTCGTGGCCGAAGCCGTTGTTCATCTCCGGCATGACCCCGAGTGCCTTGACGAGGGCGAAGCCGATGATGTGGGTGAAGCTCACCTTGCCGCCGCGGCTGCGGGCCAGGTGGTTGTTGATGACGATCCGGTTGTCGACGAGGAGCTTGGCCGGGACCGCCCGGACGGACGTGGCGGTCGGGACCTCGAGGGAGCTCTCCATGTTGGTCACGACCCGGGCGCTGGCGCCGCGCAGCGGCTGGAGGCGGGCGTCCTCGAGGGGTCCGGTCGGCTTCGGCGCCTGGGCCTCGCGCGGCATCGGGGAGGACGCCTTGGCCGCGGGCGGCGCCGACTCCTTCGACTCCGCGGGCGCGGGGGCCTTCGCGGGTGCCTCCTTGGCAGGTGCCTCCTTGGCGGGTGCCTTCTCGGTGGGTGCGGGGGCCTGCGGCGCGGCGGCCTCCTTCTCCGCGGGCCGCTTCTCGGCGGCGGGGGCCTCCGGGGCCGACGGCTCCGTGGCCGGTGCGGGAGCCGTCGTCGCCGACGGCTCCTTGGCCCGGGTCGCCGGTGCCTCGCCGTTGCCCCGTCCGTTGTCGGCGGTGCGCCGGTCGCCGTGAGCCTTCTCGTGCGTGAGCGCCGCCTCGCCCGGCTCGTAGTCCTTGAAGAAGTCCCACCACGCCCGGTCGACGCTGTTGCGGTCCCGCTTGTACTGCTCGTACAGCTCATCGACCAGCCACTCGTTGGGCCCGAAGGTCGTCAGGGGATCGCTGGACGGGGACTGCTCGGCCACGGGCTATGCGCCTCTTTCTCGGCTCTCTCGCGGGCGGTCGTGAGGGATGTGGACAAGCGTAGCCCGGCGGGCTCGCGGCATGGACGCGCGGCGTCGAGCGGTCCCGAACCGGCGGTGACCGGGGGTCCGCGCCTCCGGTCACCGTCGGGGGGTGCCGGCAGCGGTCAGCTGATGTCCTGGCGCACCGTGCGCCAGATGCCGAAACCGGCCAGGACCGCCGCGTAGGCCAGCAGGACCAGGGCCCCTCCCCACCACGCGAGCCGGACCTCGTCCGGGCTCTGTGAGATCGCGTTGAGCGTCGCGTTGGTGGCACTCGTCGGGAGGTAGGGCGCGATGTTGTCGCGGCTGAACTCCCAGATCCCGAGGAGCAGTCCGAGCAGCGGCTCGACGATCCACGCGACGGCGACGCCGATGAAGAGGGCGGCCACCTGGTTGGGGATGAGGATGCCGATGCCGAGCCCGATGAGCGCCCACAGGACGAGCACGAGCAGGCTGAGCGCGAGCGTCCGGGCGACCTCCGCGGAGGGGAAGGCCGGCCGGTCGATGACGCTCAGGACGACCGCTCCCACCGAGACCGACGCCAGCATGCTCACCAACCCGTAGAGGATGCCGATGACGACGAGGGCGAGCACCTTCGCGAGCATCGCGTGCACGCGCTTCGGGGTGGCGAGCAGTGTCGCGGAGATCGTCTTGTGCCGGAACTCCCCGCCGATCGTGAGGATGCCGATGGTGAGGAGCAGGAGGTAGCCGACGCTGATGCCAGCCGTGTAGACGGTGTTGGCCACCTGGGTGTCCGACCCGCTGATCTGTGCGCCACCGGGGCCGGCGGTGGCGGCGGGGTTGTTGACGACGAACCCGAAGAGGACGGCGAAGGCGGCCGCGGACACGGCGACCGCGATCGCCATCCCCCACCAGAGCCGGGTCGTGAAGAACTTGCGCAGTTCCGAGCGCACCGCGGGGATCACTCGTTCGCCCCTTCCTCGCCGGTGACGGCGTCTCGTTCGGTCGGGGCGGCGCCGTCGGCCGGATGGGCCCCGAGGTTGCGGTTGGTGCCCTCGGTGAGCTGGAAGAACAGTGCTTCGAGGTCGGCTCGCTTCGGGGCGAGCCCGTACACCGGCAGGCCCGCTCGCAGCGCGACGTCCCCGACGAGGCGCAGGTCCGTCGTGTCCGCCACGAGGCTGTCGGGGTCGGGCCCGGGAGAGCTGGTGACGTCGGCGACGCGCAGCGCGCCGGCGAGGGCCTGCGGGTCGGAGGTGTGGACGACCGCTCCGGGCGTGCCGTGCAGCTCGGCCATCGGGCCGGAGCGGACCAGTCGACCGTTGGCGATGATGACGACGTCGTCGACGGTCTGCTCGACCTCCTGGAGGAGGTGGCTCGAGATGAGGATCGTCTTGCCCTCGTTGCTGAGGTGGCGCAGGAAGCCGCGCAGCCAGCGGATGCCCTCGGGGTCCAGACCGTTGGCCGGCTCGTCGAGGACGAGGACGTGGGGGTCGCCGAGGAGGGCGGCGGCCAGGCCCAGCCGTTGCCGCATGCCCATGCTGTAGGCCCCGGCCCGCTTCCGGGCGGCCGCGGGGATGCCGGTGAGCTCGAGCAGCTCGTCGACCCGGGCGACGGGGATGGATCCCGCGTCGGCGAGGACGCGCAGGTGGTCCCGGCCGGTTCGGCCGGGGTGGAAGCTCGTGGCCTCGAGCGCGGCGCCGACCGTGCCGAGGGGGTCCGCGAGGTCCACGTACCGCCGGCCGCCGATCGTCGCGGTGCCGCTGCTCTGGTGCACGAGACCGAGCAGCATCCGCAGCGTCGTCGTCTTGCCGGCACCGTTGGGCCCCAGGAAGCCGGTGATCCGGCCGGGCTCGACGTCGAAGGAGAGGTCGTCGACGGCGAGGAAGTTCCCGAAGCGCTTCGTCAGCCCTCGGATCTCGATCCGGCCGTCCGCCGGTGCCGCCCTGGTCATCTCTGGTCCTGTCGGTGCTGCATGGCCCTGATCCTTGCAGGACTCGGGTGGAGGCGGGACACCAGCCCGGTCGATCCAGGTGCGACTCAGGGGCGAGTCCGGGAGGACCCCGAGCCCGTGCACGCCCGTAGGATGACCGCACCATGACCGCGTGGCTGCTCCTGCTCGTCGGCGTCGTCCTCACGGTCGGCACGGCGCTCTTCGTCGCGGCCGAGTTCTCCCTCGTCGCCCTCGACCGGCCCACCGTGCAACGGGCCGTCGACTCCGGTGAGCCCGGGGCCCGGTCGGTGCTCGTCTCGCACCGGCAGCTGTCGACCCAGCTCTCCGCCTGCCAGGTCGGCATCACGCTGACGACGCTGGTACTCGGCTTCATCGCGAGCCCCTCGGTGGGCGTGCTGCTCACCGGTCCCCTCCAGTCGCTGGGGCTCGCCGAGGCGGCGGCCTCGTCCGTCGCGGCGGTGCTGGCGATGCTCCTCGCCACCGTCTTCTCCATGATCGTCGGTGAGATGGTCCCGAAGACCCTCGCCGTGTCGCTCCCGCTGGCCACGGCGAAGGTCGCCGCCGGCCCGGTGCGCTGGTTCGGTCTCCTCGCCAAGCCGCTCATCGTCGTCCTCAACGGGGTCGCCAACCGCACCCTGACCGCGATGGGCATCCAGCCCCAGGAGGAGCTCTCGGCTGCCCGAAGCCCCGCCGAGCTCGCCTCGCTCGTGCGCACCTCGGCCGCGGCGGGCACCCTCGACCTGGGCACCGCCCGCCTCGTCACGGCCTCGCTCGGGTTCGCCGACCAGACCGCCGAGGACGTGATGACGCCGCGGTCCCGTGCGACGGCGATCGAGCGGACCGCGACCGCCGCCGACCTCGTCGCCCTCGCCCGCCGCACCGGGCACTCGCGCTTCCCCGTCACCGGCTCGGACTGGGACGACGTCGACGGCATCGTCCACGTCAAGAAGGCCATCGCCGTCCCGTTCGAGCGGCGGGCGGAGGTTCCCGTCTCGGCCCTGATGTCGCCCGCGGTGTTCGTCCCCGAGACCCTCCGGCTCGACCCGCTCCTGCTCCAGCTGCGTCAGGGCGGGATGCAGCTGGCCGTCGTCGTCGACGAGTACGGCGGCACCTCCGGGGTGGTCACGCTCGAGGACCTGGTCGAGGAGATCGTCGGCGAGGTGAGCGACGAGCACGACCGAGGTGAGACGACCGGCCGTGAGGTCAGCGAGGGCCTGTGGACGGTGCCCGGGCTGTGGCGCCCCGACGAGGTGAGGTCCCGGATCGGGGTCGACGTGCCCGACGGTCCGGCGTACGAGACCCTCGGCGGCTGGGTCATGGCGGTCCTCGGGCGCGTCCCCGTCGTCGGGGACGAGGTCCGCGTCGACGGGTGGGTCGCCCGGGTCGTCGACATGGAGGGCCATCGGGTCGACCGGGTGCGGCTTGCGCGTGCACCCGGTGCACCCGGTGCACCCGGTGCGGCCGGTGCGGCCGGTGCGGACGACCCGGCCGGGGAGGCCTGAGCGTGGACGTCGTCCTCATCACGGTCCTGCTCCTCGCGGCGAACGCGTTCTTCGTCGGGGCCGAGTTCGCGGCGATGTCCGCCCGGCGCAGCCAGCTCGAGCCCCTCGCCGACGGGGGGAACAAGGGGGCCAGGGTGGCGCTGGACGCCCTCCAGCACACCGGGATCCTCCTCGCGACCGCCCAGCTCGGCATCACGGTGTGCTCGGTGCTCCTCGGCGCGGTCTCCGAGGCCGCGCTGCACCACGCCTTCGTGCCTGTCGCCGAGCGCCTCGGCCTGTCCGCCGTCGTCGCCGACGTCGCCGCTCTCGTCGTGGCCCTGTCGATCGTCGTCTTCCTCCACGTCGTCTACGGCGAGATGATCCCGAAGAACATCTCGATCGCCGCTCCCGAGCGGGCGGCCGTCATCCTCGTGCCCCCGCTCGTCTACGTCTCGAAGGTCGTCGCGCCGGTCATCCACGTCATGGACTGGATCTCCAAGGCGGCGGTCCGGCTGTTCGGGGTGGAGCCGAGGGACGAGTTGTCCTCGGCGTTCACGGCCGAGGAGGTCGCCCACATCCTCGAGGAGTCGCGCGAGGAGGGGCTCGTCGAGGAGCATCAGCACGAGCGCATCGGGGCGGCCCTGGAGTTCAGCGACAAGAACGCGGCCGACGTGGGCGTCTCGCCCTCCGCGCTCGTGACCGTGACGAACGCGGCGACTCCCGACGACCTCGAGCGCCTCGTCGCCAAGCACGGCTTCTCGCGCTACCCCGTCCGGGATGCCTCCGGCGAGCTGTCGGGGTACCTCCACCTCAAGGACGTCCTGTACGCCTCCGACGCCGAGCGTCACGAGCCGGTGCCCGCGAAGCGGGTCCGTCGGCTGGCCACGGTCCGCCGTGGTGACGAGGTCGAGGCGGTGCTCGCGACGATGCAGTCGAGTGGCTCCCACGTCGCCCGGGTCGTCGACGAGGCCGGTGCCGTCGTCGGTGTCGTGTTCCTCGAGGACGTCATCGAGGAACTCGTCGGCGAGGTCTCGGACGCCTCTCAGCGCTGACCCGCCCGCGGCGGCGGGGTTTTCGGGGTAACCCCGAAGAGCCCGGTGACACAACGAGTTCTTGTCGGTGTCTGGCCCGAGAAGGTGGTGCTCCGACGGGCCGGTGACGCTACGCGGTGACGGCGTCGGCGAGCAGCCCGGCGAGCTCGGCCGGCCGGGTCACCATCGGCCAGTGCCCCGAGTCGATGTCGACGTAGCCGACCCGCTCGGCCCGGGCGAGCTCGGGCACGTCCCCGCCCTCCACCCACTGCCGCGCGTCGTCCGGCCCGAACTCAGGGCACACGAGGAGGACAGGGACGTGGAAGCGGCGCTCGTCGTCGAGGTGCACGACCGCCCGGGTGACCCCCTGAGGAACCGGACGGGCCAGCCGCGCCAGATGAGCGCGGGCGGCCGCGTCGAGGTCAGCCGCGTCGGGTCCCTCGAACCGCTCCCACCCCGGGAACGGGACGACGCCGTCCACGACGGGGAAGAAGTCGGCGTAGGTCCGGCCGTCCTCCGGGGGGAAGCCCCCGACGAGCGCGACACCGGCGATCGCGGTGGGCCGCCGGTCGGCGACGATCCACGCGAGCCCGCACGCGGCGGAGTGCCCGACGACGAGCGGCCGCTGCGCGGCGTCGACCGCCGTGAGGGCTGCGTCCACCTGGTCCTCCAGGGTCGCGGTGGTCGCACCGTCGTCGGCGCCGGGCATCGGGACCGCGACGGCGCGGTGCCCGCGATCCTCGAGGTCGGCGACGACGGGGTCCCAGACGGACGCGGGGAGCCAGAGGCCCGCAAGGAGAACGATGTCCATTCCCCGACGCTAGAGGCCTTACCGGACGGAAGCCATCCGGTTCCCGCCTACGCTGTCGGGATGGATGCCGGCGCGAGTCCCGTTGCCCGGGCCTTGCACGCCCTCGAGGTCGTCCAGGCCCGGCCGGGCATCACCGCCGAGCAGCTCGGCGAACGGCTCGGGGTCTCCGACCGCGCGGCCCGGCGCTACGTGGCGACGCTGCGCGGGGCCGGCATCCCGATCGAGTCCGTCCGCGGCCGCTACGGCGGGTACCGCCTCGGTCGGGGGGTGCGGCTGCCCCCGCTCAGCTTCACCTCCGAGGAGGTCCTCGGGCTCGTCATGGCCGTGCTCGAGGGGCCCGCCGCACCGGGTCCCGAGGACCCCCTCGGCACCGCGCTCGGCAAGATCCTGCGGGCGCTGCCCGAGAACGTCGCGCGGGACGCGGCCGCGGTCCGCTCGCACGTCGCGGCGGGTCGGGCGTGGACCGACGGCCGCCCACGACCGGCGACGACGAGCACCCTCGCGGCGGCCGCCGCTGACGGTCGCCGGGTCCGGGTCACCTACCGCACCGCGTCGGGGCGTGACTGGGAGACCGTCGTCGACCCGTGGGCGGTCGTCGTCCGGCGCGGCTACTGGTACCTGCTGGGCCACGCCCACGAGGCGGGGGAGGTGCGGACACTGAGGGTGGACCGGGTACGGCGGGTCGTGGAGCTGCCGGAGCGGTTCGAGCGGCCCTCCGGCCTGGACCCGGCAGCGGTCCTCGAGGAGCACCTCGGCCTGGGCTGGGAGCACGAGACCCGGGTGGTCTTCGACGCCCCGCTCGAGCAGGTGCGCCCCTGGGTCGGGTCCCCGATGGGGCGGTTGGAACCGCTCGGCGGCGGCCGTAGCGTGCTCGTCGGGAGCACGAGCAACCCCGCGATGTACGCGGGGGAGTGGCTCGCGCACATCCCGCTCCCGTTCCACGTTGAGGCCGGACCGGAGCTGCGGTCCGCCGTCGCGGCCGTCGCCGACCGGTTGGCCTCCTCCCTCGCGGACCCCGCACCACCCGACGAAGGCTGAGCGCGCCGGTGTGGTGTGCGGGACAGTGGCCTGCTGCGCCCGCCGGGACGGAGGAGGATCGGTCCCGGGGCCACGGAAGGAGGCGTCCGCGATGACGACGGTGTCGACACGTTCGGCAGGCGGCCGGACCGAGCGGGGCTGGGCGCGCGTCGGCCTGCTGCTCACCCTCCTGCTCGTCGCGGCCAACGCGGTCTACGGCGGGTTGGGGCTGCTCGTCGACGGGATGGGGATGCCCGACGAGTGGCTCGAGAACCTCCCGGTCGACACGTGGACGTGGCCGGGCATCGCGCTGCTCGCGACGGTGGCGCTGCCGCAGCTGGTCGTGGCCTGGCTCGTCTGGCGCCGCCACCAGTGGGCGGCCCTCGCCGGGATCGTGGCCGGTGCCGGCCTCGTCGTGTGGATCGTCGTGCAGCTCGCGCTGCTCCAGCGCTACTTCTTCCTCCAGCCGGTCATCGCCGCCCTCGGCGTCGTCGAGGCGGGTCTGGCCCTGGCGTGGCTGCGGGGCGGGGCACCCACGGTCACTCGGACGCGGTCCCACTGACCACCGGCCAGACGCCCCGGTGGCACGCCTCGGCGGCGATGAGGTCCTCGGCGTCGGGCACCGGCCCGGCGTGCGTCGTCCACGCGAGCACCGGCATCGTGCTGCGGTGGAGGAGGTGCTCCAGCGTCGTCCCGATCGCGCCGTGCGCCTGATGGGTGTTCCGGACGACGACCGAACCGGCCCGGGCACACACCGACCGGGCGACCGCGACGGACACGGCGAGCCCCGGGTCGCCGAAACCGCGCTCGACGGCCTCGGCGAGCGCCGCGTCGGTGGCCGCCCGCGCCAGGGCCGCCTCGGAGGCGGCGTCGGCCACGAGCTGCTGCACCGCCTGGAACGCCGCGACCGGCCGTCCGAACTGCGTGCGCTCGGTGACGTGGTGCACCGTGAGGTCGATCGCGGCATCCAGCGCCCCCGTCATCGACACGCACGTGGCGAGCGACGACCTCAGACGGCGCTCTCCGTCGGGGACGCCCTCGGGCACGAGGTCGGCGAGGACCGACGGGACGGGGATGCCGTGGCGTGCCGCGGCGCGGAGGACGACAGCGACCTCGTGCCAGGTCGCTCCTCCGCCGTCGGGCTCGGGCGAGGTCAGCCGGTCGAGGCCCAGGTCGGTGAGCCGCGCGGCGAAGGTGGCGTCCTCCACGTCGAGGGGGGCTTCGGCGTCGAGGGTGGCGGCGTGGTCGGCGAACACCTCGTCGACGAGGGCCACGAGGTCGGGGTCGACCGGACCACCGGCCGGCGCGGCGGGTGCTGCCGACCCGCGCAGGCCGAGGCCGCGGGCCAGCACCCCGCGCAGCACCTCGTTGGTCCCGCCGCGGAGGGTGAAGCCGGGCCGTTGGAGCAGCGCGCGGTCCAAGGCGTCGGCGTAGGGGGTGCCCGGTTCCGGCCGGGTCGAGAGGTGGGCGACGGCCGCGACGTCACCCTCGAAGGTCGTGCCGAGCAGCTTGACCATGGCGGCCGGGACATCGGCGTCCAGCCCCGCCTCGAGCGCCCCGGCGACCGCGAGCGACATCTGGTGCAGCGCTCGCATCCGCGCCACGGACCCGCCGAGCCCGACGGCGGCGGCGTCGGCTGCGCCCTCCCCGGACGCCCACGCCTCGACGATCGGGAAGGTCGAGAGCCAGCGCTCCGGGCCGCTGCGCTCGAAGGCGAGCTCGCTCGTCACCTGCTCCCATCCCGCGCCGACCTCGCCGAGCAGATCGGCATCCGGCACGAAGACGCCGTCGAGGTGGACCTCGTTGAAGTGGTGCCGGCCCGTCATCGAGCGGATCGGCGAGATCCCCACCCCCCGCGCCCGCAGGTCGACGACGAGCTGGCTCAGCCCC
Source organism: uncultured Actinomycetota bacterium (assembly GCA_963730165.1). Classification (GTDB taxonomy): domain Bacteria; phylum Actinomycetota; class Actinomycetes; order Actinomycetales; family Dermatophilaceae; genus DASSQJ01. The sequence goes on along the minus strand of CAVSQS010000002.1, from coordinate 377,487 downwards.
GCGTGCCGGTCCCGCGGGTCGACCGGTGCGGTCCGGACCAGCGCGATGAAGGCGTCGGCCTCGTGCGCCCCGGACGTCCAGACCTTGGTGCCGGTGACCCGCCATCCGCCGTCCACCCGCTCGGCACGCGTCCGCACGCTGGCCAGGTCGGAGCCGGAGTCGGGTTCGGACATCCCGATGCCGAACGCGCACTCGGCGGCGGCGATCCGCGGGAGCCAGCGCTGCTTCTGCTCCTCGGTCCCGTACCGCAGGAGGGCCGGGGCCACCTGGCGGTCGGCGATCCAGTGGTAGGCCACCGGGGCAGCTGCAGCAAGGAGCTCCTCGGTGACGACGAAGCGCTCGAGGAACCCGCGGCCCTGCCCACCGTAGGCGACCGGCACGGTCATCCCGACCCACCCCCGCGCCGCGAGGCGCCGGGAGAACTGCGGGTCCCACTCGGTCAGCCAGGTGTCCACCCCCGGTTCCCAGAGGCCGGCGGCGCGCTCCTCGGCGAGGAAGGCGCGGACCTCACGACGGAGCCCGGTGAGCGCATCGCTCTCGAGGAGGACAGGAGGCAGGAGCGAGGCCATCGCGCTACTCCCCGGTGAAGGTCGTCGGCCGCTTCTCGAGCAGGCCGGCGAGAGCCTCCTCGTGGTCGGCGGTGCGCTGGCTGATCGCCTGGTAAGCGGCCGAGAGCTCGAGCACCGAGTCGAGGCTCTGGTGGGCAGCCTCGCGCAGCAGCTTCTTCGCCAGGCGCACCGTCCGCGGCGGGTTCGCGGCGATGCGCTGGGCAAGCGCGTGCGCGGTGGGGAGGAGCTCCTCGGGGTCGACGACCCGCGAGACCAGTCCCCACTCAAGCGCCGTCGTCGCGTCGACCGGGTCACCGGTGAGCGTCATCTCGGCGGCGCGGGCCGGGCCGACGACGCGCTGGAGCAGCCACGCGCCGCCGTCGCCGGGGACGAGCCCGAGCCGGACGAAGCTCTCGGCGAACGTCGCCGCGCTCGAGGCGACCCGCAGGTCGCACATGCACGCGAGGTCGCAGCCGGCGCCGATGGCGGGGCCGTTGACCGCCGCGACGACCGGGACGTCGCACGCGTACATCGCTCGAGGGATCCGCTGGATGCCGTGGCGGTAGCGCTCGCGCAGGGTCGCCGGTGGGCCGTCGAAAGGCGGGCGCCGGGCGGCCATGTCCTTGATGTTGCCGCCGGCCGAGAAGGCCGGGCCCGCCCCGGTGAGCACGACGGCCCGAACGCCCGGGTCGGCGTTGACCCGCTCGACCGCGGCGACGAGGGCGTCGACGACGTCGGGGTCGGAGACCGGGTTGCGCTGGTCGGGGCGGTTGAGGGTCCACGTCTCGACGTGCCCGCGGTGCTCGATCAGCAGGCCGTCCGGGGGTGCGCTCATGGCCCCATCCTGCCGCGCGACCCGCCGGCGGCCTACGGTGGTGCCACGCCCGCCCCATCGACCCGAACGCCACCGACCGTGGCGGCAGGAGGTGCCCGCCCGTGGACGTCGACCTCGGCCTGCTCATCGTCCGGCTCGCCCTCGGGCCGATGCTCGTCCTGCATGGCTGGAACAAGGCGTTCGGCGCGGGCGGGCTCGCGGGGACGACCCGCTGGTTCGACGGCATCGGGCTGCGGCCGGCACACGTGCACGCCCGGGTCGCGGCGGTGACGGAGATCGGCGCGGGCGTGGCGATGACGCTCGGCCTGCTCACCGGACTCGTCGCCGCCGCCTTCGTCGGGCTCATGGTCGTGGCCATGCGCACCGACCACCGGGGAAAGGGCTACTTCGTCTTCAAGGGCGGCTGGGAGTACGTGCTGCTCGTCGCGATGGTCGCGGTCGGGGTCGCGGCCGCCGGGCCGGGCCGGTGGTCGCTCGACCATGCGCTGGGGCTGGAGGTGTCGGGGGCGTGGTGGGCGCTCGTCGCGGCTGTCCTCGGGGTGGGCGCGGCACTCGGGATGCTCGCGGTCTCCTACCGCCCGGAGCCCGGCGCCTGACGCCCACGCCGTCGCGACCTCGCACCGGCGCTCGGTGGCCCGAGCCCGTCGACGTCCGTCGCGCCCACGCCAAGGGCCCACCCGGTCACACGGCGAGGTCGCGCCGCCGGAAGGCCAGGGTGCCGAGCGTGACGAAGAGTGCGGAGAGGCCGAGCATCGTCGCGACGTGTCCGACGTCGACCCCGTTGGCGAGCGGCATCGACCCGGCGAGCCATGTGAAGGCCGACCAGTCGCGGGTCCACTCGAGCCCCTCGACCTGGGGGAGGATGCCGCTCGCCGCGTAGGCGAGGACCGCGGCCCCGGCGGAGACGCCCATGGTCCAGGCCCTCCGGCCGGTCGCGGCGCCGACCGCGAAGGCGAGGGTCCCGAAGAGCAGCGCGAACGCGGCGAGGTGGAGGTGCATCGCCGCGAGCCGGCCGGCCCCGATCCCCGAGAAGCCCACGGGCCCGGACAGGGCGAGCATCGCGAGCCAGAAGGCCCCGACGACCCCGACCACCGCCGTCGCGAGGGCCGCCACCCGCTGCAGCGCCAGCGCCGGGCGGCTCACCGGGTGCGAGAGGGTGAGGTCGAGGGTGCCGGCCTCCTCGTCACCGGCGATGGTCCGCGCGCCGGCGCCGATCGCGAAGACCGCGATGAGGACGGCCACGACGAGGCCGTACACCGTCGCGGTGAGGTATCCCTCCGGGGTGCTGATGTCCGTGTAGTTGATGGCCTCGAGCAGTGCCGACGGGTAGTTGTCGAGGAGCTCGGCGACCTCCGGGTCCTCGAAGGTGGGCCAGAAGGCGGCGTAGGCACCTCCGACGACGACGATCGCCACGGTCCACCCGAGGAGGGAGCGGCGGCTGTCGCGCAGCCACTTCGCATAGACGGTGCGGATCACTGCCCCGCCTCCTCGCGGGCGTAGCGGGCGAAGAAGACCTCCTCGAGGTCGGGCTCCTCGCTCGTCAGGCTGAGGACCTCGTGGGTCGCGAGCACTTTGACGAGCGCGTCGGCGGATCCCTCGAGGCGGCACACGACGAGCGGGCCCTCGACACTGACCTCGCTGACCCCGGGGATGCCCGTGAACGCCCCGGGTGGGGGTGGCCCACCGAGCAGCACCTCGACGCGACGGGTGGCGTTCCTGCGCAGGCTCTCGACGCTCTCGACGCTCGCGAGACGGCCGTCGCGGATGATGCCGACCCGGTCCGAGGTCTTCTGGACCTCGCTCATCACGTGCGAGGACATGAACACGGTCCGGCCCTCCGACACGACCTCGCGTGCCATCGCGGTGAACTCCTGCTGGAGGAAGGGGTCCAGGCCCGCGGTCGGCTCGTCGAGGACGAGCAGCTCGGGCTCGTGCATGAACGCCTGGACCAGGCCGACCTTCTGGCGGTTGCCCTTCGACAGCGTTCCGATGGCCCGCGACAGGTCCAGGCTCAGCCGCTCGGCGAGCTCGGTGATCCGTGCCGCGGGGACCCCACCCCGGAGGTGCCCGAGATAGGTGAGCAGCTCGTGTCCGCTCTGCCGGCCGTCGACGACGAAGTCGCCCTCGAGGTAGCCCAGCCGCCGGCGCAGGAGGACGCCCTCACGGCGTGGGTCCAGACCGAGGACGCGGACCGAGCCCCGGGTCGGACGGATGAGGTCGAGGAGGATGCGGATGGTCGTCGTCTTGCCGGCGCCGTTCATCCCGAGGAACCCGAACACCTCGCCCGGGGCCACCGCGAGGTCGAGGCCGGCCAGGGCACGGGTGCGCCCGTACGACTTCTCCAGGCCCTCGCTGACGATGACGGGCTCCACTGGGTGACTCCCTCCGGTCCGTCCAATGTAGGGCGGCCTGACGGCATCGGCGCGAGGGTGCCGCGCCGGTCACACCCGGGGGACGACCGGACCGGTGCACCTTGGTGCGGTTGCCGGACGGGCTGCACCTCGGCAGACTCCTCCCGACGCCACCAGGCGCGTGCGGGGTTCTCGCGCCGCGCCCTTCACCCGAGGAGGAGCTCGCCATGAGCCGTACCAGCCCCAGGACATGGACGGCGGTGCTCGCGGCCGCCTTCCTCCTCGTCGTCGGGTCAGCCGTTCCGGCTGCGGGCAAGGGGAAGCCGCCGTCGACATCCACCAAGGTGTCGTACGTGGCCATGGGCGACTCCTACGCCTCGGGCAACGGGACGTTCAACCCCGACCTCGACGCCGCGTGCTTCCGCAGCAGCGATGCGTACGCCCCGCTCGTCACCAAGCAGCTGCGACGCGCGACGTTGACCTTCGTCGCCTGCTCGGGAGCCGAGACCGCGGACATCGTCAACGGCCAGGACGCCGCCCTCGGCCGCCGGACGACCCACGTCTCGATCAGCATCGGTGGCAACGACATCGGCTTCACGGACCTCATCACCACGTGTGTCACCAGCGGTGACTCGGCGTGCGCGGCCGCGGTCGACACGGCGAGCTCTGCGATCACCGGCCTCCTGCCGGGACGCCTGGGCACGGTGTACGCCGACATCCGCGACAAGGCGCCGAACGCGAGGGTCGTCGTCGTCGGGTACCCGCGCGGGTTCGACCCGGCGCGCGTCTCGTGCTTCCAGGCATACGGCATCTCGTCCACGGAGGCCGGTCTGCTCAACGGCGTCAGCGACGAGATCAACGGGGTGATCGCACAGGCCGCCTCAGCGGCCGGGTTCTCCTTCGTGGACCCCGACCGGACCTTCGCCGGCCACGACGTGTGTGCCCCGACCCCGTACCTCAACGGCTTCGGGCCGGTGCTGAGCGGCGACAGCCGCAACGCCTACCACCCGACGACGGCCGGCTACGCCCAGGGCTTCGAGCCCCTCGTCTACGACGCGCTCACCGCCCCCTGACCGGGCCGCTCGTCGGGCCGCGAGAGCGGGTCACGGTGTGGGGACGAGCGCGGTGCCCTCGCGCAGCTCGAAGACGAGCTGGGTCTCGGTGGAGCGCACGACCCGGTGCACGGTCACGTGGTCGAGGACGAGGTCACGCAGCGCCCGGGCGTCGGCGACGGCGACGTGCAGGTGGAAGTCGTCCGCTCCGGCGACGTGGTAGGCCCGGACCACCCCCGGCACTGCGACGAGGTCGTCGTAGAGCTGCGAGACCAGCTCCTGGCTGTGGCTCTGGAGGCGCACCTTGACGATCGCCTCGAGGGGGCGGCCCAGGGCGGCGAGGTCGACGACCAGGCGCGCGCCCCGGACGACGCCGCGATCGCGCAGGCCGCGGATCCGGTAGGCGGCGGTCGACTCGGCGAGCCCGAGCCGGTGGGCGAGGGCCTTCACGGTTGTCGTCGGGTCCTCGACGAGGGCACCGAGCAGCCGCAGGTCGACGGCGTCGAGAGCTGATGCGGAGGAGCGCTGCGGGGTCGGAGGGGGTGGTTGTGCGCTCACCAACGGACCTCCTCGCCGGGGCCAGCCCTGTTGTTCATGACGACAGGATCGCAGCAACGGCTTGTTGATGCAGCAATGATCATGGCGATTCATGGTCGGCTGAGCCATCGTGGAGGCATGGACGACGAGGTTCTGCACATCGAGTCGCTGGCCGTCCACTGCGGCCGCACGGACCTGTCCGCGCTCGGGGTGCACGCCCCACCGATCGACCTGTCCACGACCAACCCGCTGCCCGGCATCGACCTCGGCGGGGCGTCGTACGAGTCGATGGCCACCGGTGGGCGCCCACTCGCCGACGGCGGCTTCGTCTACCAGCGCCTCTGGAACCCGACGGTGGCGCGCTTCGAGGAGGGCCTGGCCGCGCTCGAGCACGCCGAGGCAGCGGTGGCCTTCTCCTCGGGGATGGCCGCCGTGACCGCGACGTTGCTCGCGACCGCGGCCGAGGGGCGTGGGCGACACGTCGTCGCGGTCCGGCCTCTGTACGGGGGCACCGACCACCTCCTCGCCACCGGGCTGCTCGGCACGGAGGTGACCTTCTGCGAGGCGCCGGAGGTGGGCCGCAGCATCCGGCCCGACACCGGCCTGGTCCTCCTCGAGACGCCGGGCAACCCGACGCTCGAGCTCGTCGACATCGCCGACGTCGTCGGGCAGGCCGGCCCCGTACCCGTGCTCGTGGACAACACGTTCGCGACGCCCGTGCTGCAGAACCCGCTCGACCACGGGGCGGCGTTCGCCCTGCACAGCGCGACGAAGTACCTCGGTGGCCACGGCGACGTCATCGGCGGCGTCGTCGCCTGCTCGGAGGAGCGCGCCGAGTCGCTGCGCCGCGTGCGGGCGGTCACGGGTGCGCTGCTCCATCCGCTCGGCGCCTACCTGCTCCACCGCGGCCTCGCGACGCTGCCGGTCCGGGTGCGTGCCCAGCAGGACGGAGCCCGGCGCGTCGTCGAGGCGATGACGGCCCACCCCGCCGTCGAGCGTGTCCACTACCCGGGCCTGGACGGGGACCCGCTGGGGATCCTGGGTCGGCAGATGAGCGGCCCGGGGGCGATGGTGGCCTTGCGGCTGCGCGGGGGGTTCGAGGCGGCGGCGCGGCTGACGTCCTCGGTGCGGTTGTTCACGCACGCGGTCTCGCTCGGAGGCGTCGACTCCCTCGTGCAGCACCCGGCCGCTCTGACCCACCGCCCGGTGGCGCCGGAGGCCCGGCCCGCGGCCGACGTCGTCCGCCTGTCCGTCGGGCTGGAGCACCCCGACGACCTCGTTGCCGACCTCGAGCGGGCGCTCGCCGAGGCGGGAACGCAGCGGGCCCGGTCCACTCCGGTCGGGCACCTGCCGGTGACCGGCCGGGCGTCGCGGGCGCCCGAGCTCGCCGCCCATCGCTGAGGTCAGTCCCGGCCGCACCCGCACCCTGGTGGGCGGCGCCATCGAGAGCGTCCCACCGGGAGGCCCGTGCCGTTCCGCGGACGACAGATCAGAATCGGCCCATGAAGGCGTCGAAGCCCCGCTGATCGTGGAAGTGGAACCATCGCTCGGCCTGAAGGCCATCCGTGAACCGGAGGACGGAGGTGACGTCGAAGACCTTCCTCTCGTCGCCGAGGGTCGCACCGAACCGCTGCACGGCCACGACATGGTCGTCCGAGCCCGAGACGTGGACATCCTCGAGCGTGAAGGTGCCGTTCGTGCGCTCCATGATCTCGCGCAGGTAGGCGATCAGCGCGCTCCGGCCCTCCATCTCGCGGGCGAACCAGGACCTGCCGGGAACGTGCCACCGCACGTCGTGGTCGATCGTCGTTGCGAGGGTCTCGAGGTCCTGGGCCCGGAACGCGTCTGCGGCGCGGCGGTACGTGACCGCGTCCTGATGGTCGGTGCTGATGACGCCATCGCCTTGGTCCATGCCCCTGAACTACCACACGACGTTGGGCACTCGCCTCGGAAACCGATGGCGACTCTCGGAATCTCGGCTCCCTCTCTGCGGCGGCCGGACGGCGCTCGACCACCTCAGTCATCCACGGCACCCGGCGTGGCGTTTCGCACGGAGCCGATCATCATCACGGACTCGACCCAGCTACAGAGGTGCCCCACCCCGGCTCTCTTTGTTGTCGACCGGCGGTTTCAGGGGCCTCTTCACGGTCGCTGGGGTCGGGCGTAGCGTCTTTCGTGCGGGTCCGGGAGTGGCTGATCCGAAGTGCCGGTGTGCGGGTTCGAGCCGGCCACGCTGGATGCATGAGACGCCCCGCGGTGCCCTACCGGAGCCGCGTCCACGCGCTCGGGCCGGGCGGCTGCGGCGTCGGCGACGAGCTGCCGGAAGATGGCGTCGGCGATGCGCCGCTTGAGGCACCGCAGCGCCTCGAGGGGCTTCCTGCCCTCGGCGCGCTTGCGCCGTAGCAGGCGCGTCGTTGCGCAGCTGGGTGACGGCGGCGATGTGGATGACGTGGTTGACCCGGCGGTCCCCGGCGCGGCAGAGCCGGTGCCGGTGATTCTCCCCGGAGGACGCATCGAGGGGTGCGGTGCCGGTCCAGGACGTGAACCGTTTCGGTCGGCGAACCGGACGACGTCGGCCAGGACCCGGGCGGCGACGCCGGGCCCGACGCCGTACACGTCCATCAGGTGCGACCCGCGCGGTCGCGGTCGTGGGGAAGTAGACCGGGGGTCCAGGTTTCTGCAGTCGGTCCGTCCCATTCGGTACCTGGGGTAGGACCGCGTGGCCGCCCGGGTGGTGAGCGGTCCGGGCGGGGCGGCGTCAGTACCCGCCCGCCGTGGCGATGGCGCGTGCTGGTCTGCTTGCGATTCTCCGACGCGCTTGGTGTCCGATGGGTGGGGTGTCAGGCTGGCCGGTGGGGGACGCGTGCGGCGTGGACGCGTGCGTGGGCGATGGCCTCGGGGGTGGTGTCGAAGAGGTGCCGTTCGTGGGCGAGGCGCTGCTGGATGCCGAGCTCGTGGAGGACCCGGAGGTGAGTGGGGCGCACGCCGGAGAGCAGGACGGTGATACCTCGGGCCTCGAGCTGGGTGATGGTGTCGCCGAGAACCGTCGCTCCGGTGGCGTCCACCGCCGTGACCCGGGACATGCGCAGGACGACGACCCGGACATCGGTCAGCTCGGTCAGTTCGAGGAGGAAGTCGTGGGCGGCGGCAAAGAAGAGAGGACCATCCAGCCGGTAGGCCACGATGTGCTCGTCGAGCAGCTGCCGCTCCTCGCTGCCGTGGTCGGTGTCGTCCAACGCCACTTCGTCCAGCCGGGCGGCGCTGGCGGTGCGTCGTAGCGCGATGTAGCCGGCGACGACGAGCCCGACGACGACGGCGGTGACCAGGTCGAATGCCACGGTCGCGACCGCAGTGAGCACCAGCACGGCCGCGTCGCCCCGGGATGCGCGCAGCAGTGGCCGCAGGCTCGAGACGCGGACCATGTGGACCGCGGTGGCGATCAGGACCCCGGCGAGAGCCGCCAGCGGGATCATCGCCACCCACCGTGCCGCAAGCAGCGTCGCGGCGAGCAGGATCAGGGAGTGGATGATGGCAGCTAGGCGGGACGAGGCGCCCGAGCGGATGTTGACGGCCGTGCGTGCGATGGCCGCGGTCGCGGGGATCCCGCCGAACAGCGGGGCTGCGAGGTTGGCCAGACCCTGACCGACGAGCTCGCGGTCCGGGTCATGGCGCCGCCCCACGCTCATCCCGTCCGCGACCGTCGCCGAGAGCAGGCTCTCCAGTGCCGCGAGGGCGGCCACCGCCACCGCGGGGAGGATCAGGCTCTGCAGATCCGCGAGCGGGACCACCGGCAGGCTCGGAAGCGGCAGGCCGGCCGGAAGCGCGCCGATGGTCGGGGCCTGCAGGCCGATCCACCCGGACGCGACGGTGACCAGGGCCACGGCGACCAGCGCCCCCGGCACCCTGGGACGCAGCCTGGTCAGGCCCAGGCTGACCGCGACGACAGCGGCCGCGATCGCCGCCGACGCCCATACGGGGTCGGCCCCCCAGGCGGCGACGGACCGAGCCGCGACCACGATCACCTTCCCCTCACCGCCGGAGACCCCGAGTGCCAACGGGACCTGCTGGAGCGCGATGATCAGGGCGATCCCCACCGTGAAGCCCTCGACGACCGTCACCGGCACGTACCGGATCACCCGGCCGGCCCCGGCGTAGCCCAAGCCGAGCAGCAGCACCCCGGCCATCATCCCGACCACGAGGACGCCACCGGCGCCGTGGGCCGCGATGATCGGCACCAGCACGACAGTCATCGCCCCGGTCGGACCGCTGACCTGCACCCGGCTGCCGCCGAATACCGCCGCCACCACCCCCGCGACGATCGCCGTCGCCAGCCCGGCCTCCGCACCCACGCCCGAGCTGACGCCGAACCCGAGGGCCAGGGGAAGTGCCACCAGCCCCACCATGAGGCCCGCTGTGAGGTCACCCCGCAGGTGGACCTGCGCCCAGTCGCTGCGCCGCGGCAGCAATGCAGCTGCTCGCTCGAGTCGCGACCGAACCCACCCACGCGCAGGGGACCGCTCCGGCGATGCCGCGGTCATGCCGTCCTCGGGCTCAGCTCGTCCTCCAGCTGCACCGGAGTCGCCACCATGCCCGTGAGGATCGCTCGAGCCGCCGCGAGCAGCTCGCGCACCTCCGGAACGCTGACCGCATAGACGACCTCACCCCCCTCGCGGCGCGCCACCACCAGCGAGGCGTGCCGCAGCACCGCCAGCTGATGGCTGAGGTTGCTCGGCTCGATGACGATCTCGTCCAGCAGCTCGTGGACCGCCCGGTCCCGCTCGGACAGCAGCTCCAGGACCCGAATCCTCGCCGGATGCCCCAATGTGCGGAAGAACTCCGCCTTCGCCTGGTAGAGCGGCACAGCAGCCCTGGGGGCCTCGGCAGGTGACATACTTGAACAGTACTTCATGTCTTCAACCAGGCTCTCCAGCGCCCCACCGGTACTGCCGGCGAGTGGAGGCCCAATGGTCGCGCGTAGGCGCTGCCCGAGACCCTGTTGAGCATCGCGGCGAGCTTCTGGCCACGGAACGGGGAGCGGATCGGTTCCGGCGCGGCGACCACGAGGCTGGAGAGCTGGAGCTGTGCTCCGGTGGAGGCATCGACGGCGGAGCGGCGAGCGGTCAACAGTACTGAGAGGGCTTGGTGTGCGCCGCCGCTGCGGGGTGTTCCCAAGCGGGGTCGAGCCATCGCCTCACGTGCGGCGCGGATCGCATCGAGGGGATCGGACTTCGCGCCGTTACGGCGCGCGGACCGCTTCGGGCGGTCCAGCTCCACGACGAGCTCGGAGGACTCCAGCAGGTGCCAACTCAGGCTGGCGCCGTGGCTGCCGGTCCCTTCGATCGCCCACGCCCGCGCCGTCGGGTAGGTGTTGGCGAAGTCCACGAGCTCGGCGTAGCCCGCGGCGGTCGCCGCCACGGTGGTCTCGGCCGAGGACGCCACCGTTTGCGCTGTCGATGACCGCGGCGGAGTGGGTATGGACGTGGGTGTCGACGCCGATGGAGTGGCCGTCCGGCTCCTCGGCACACTCGTGTCCCTGAGTTCCCCGTGTAGGCGGGAGGTTGGGCGCACAGGCCCATGAGCGAACCGGCGGCCGCGGTGACGTTGTGGCCGACCGTGATCGTCGCGGCGCGTTCTGTGCGTCGAGCAGGGCGCCCGCAGCGACGCTGATGCTTCCCACGACGGTGATCAGGGCATCAGCCGGCACGTTGCAGTACCCCGTGACGGTGATGCTGGAGTAGGTGCCTGATGGGATGTCGCCGCCGGTGCAGGTGTATGCCCCGCGCTCGGTGAAGCAGATGCGGTCGCGATAGCCGGACCGGCCGAGATCGCCAGCGCCCCAGCAGCAGCAAGGGTTGCCAGCCCCCTGAGTCGAGTCGACTTCTCCATGGTGGTGCCTCGATTCCTTCTCGGCCCTCGGGGGTGGGGGCCAACCTCACAGGTCTACGCCTGGGGCAACGCGCAGCAATGGACCATCAGAGCCATCTCCACCCGCGACTCTCAGCGGACGGCCAACAGGCGATCAGACTCTGGGAGAGCCCGACGTGGCGCAGGGCAAGATCCGCAGACCTCACCGTCGCAGGCCGGCCCCACGCGGCATACCGGCTCCAGTCGACCTACCGAATCGCGGCGGCACCTGGCGTTGTGCACGCCGCTGACACGGCAGGTCACGGGGGCTGGCGGTTCAGTCCCTCGCCGCAGCGGATATGTCCACGCAGATGACTCCTGTGTTGCCGTCCTGGTCGGCGAGCACGGTGAGAGAGGGCGCGTCGCTGTCGTCCACGACGGTCCCACCCGCGGCGACGGCGTCGGCGATCCGTTGCTCGGCAACCTCGGCTGCTACGTAGACCTCGATGTGGAAGCGCTGCCGCGGCGCCTCGTGCTTGTCTCCGTCCCCGAACCACAGGTTCGGAACCCGCCCGGCGGCGTCCCGGATCTCGTCGCTGGGTGTTCCGCGCCCCTGGGCCGAGGCGTCGCCGGTCAGCAGGGCGGCCCACACCGGGGCGATGGTCGCGGAGTGCGCCGTGTCGAGGCCGAGCTCGATGACGCTGACCGAGGCCGGGTCGGCGTCGATCTTGTGGTCTGCGGCGATCTCGGTGATCCGTCGGGCGAGGTCGACGTCCTGCTGGGTCACCCACTCGACGACGTGCTCGGTGCCCTCGTCGTCGCGGTAGATGGCGTCGTCGCTGCTCAGCTTGAGGTCGACGTACCCGCCTCCGATCGACACGCGCGGATGGTGTCCGATCCTGTCGCCCGCCTCGCCGACCGCGGTCACGAACCGTGCCGCGGTGCCGAAGTCTGGAACGAGGTAGCGGGCATGCAGTCCTTGGGCCAGCTTGCGCCAGTCGGTGAGGTTGGCGTCGGCGATCTGTTGGCCCCTCAGCATGTCCATGGACCGGGGACCCTATCTCGGATCCAGACGGAATCATCGCGCTCGTTCCGTTCTCCATCTGCAGGCATCGGGTGGGGCCGATCCTGGCTTGCACAATCCCCGCGCCACCTCACACCCGTGGCACGAGCACTGGTCCGGTTCGCCAGGTGCCGCACTTCGCCGCTCAGGGGGCAGTCGGGTGAGGAATTCTCAGGCGACCCTGGAGGAGTACCGCTGGCGGGCGGCTTCGCCGGTGGTCCCGACCAGGGTGCGATGCCGACGGGTCATGGCGTCGAGCAGGGCGGTGACGGCCGGGGTGAGGACGGGCAGGTCGCGGTCGTAGATGCGGCCGGTGTCGAGACGTTCGGTGAGCTCGGTGAGGACCTGTGCGTACTCGATCGCGGCCTGTGGCCGATAGGGGACGGGCACCTGGGTGCTGTGGAGCTGGACGACGGTGACGGTGCGGGTGGTCTCGACGACTCGGTCCTTGATCTCGATGGCGGAGCGGCCGGAGTCGGCGGCGCGGCGTTGTTCCCAGGCGCGGTGGCGGCAGCTGCTGGAGCACCATTTGGGGATCCGTCCGCGGGCCGGAACCGGCACTTCAGTGCCGCACCAGCCGCACGTGACGACCTGCCCGGGGGTGCGCAGGGCGGGCCGCTTCGAGGCCGGTTCGGGCCTCGGGTTCGTGCTGCTCATGCGCCACCTCAGAGAGCTGACGGGTGCTCTTCTTCTTCATGCCGACGATAGAGCCGTATACCGCGGCGCATGAGGTGTGATGGCCCGAGCAGCGGCTCGAATGTGGGTCGAGGCGTCGGCTGTGGACGACGGTCGAACGGTCCGGTGGGTCGGGCTCGGCGCGGCGGTCGAGCCGCCGGGTGGGCCGGTGCCGGGGCGTCAGGGGCACAGCGCTGCGGGGCGTTGCCGAGGAGTCGCGGAGAGTGACTCCTCGGAGGGGCCGGAATCTGTCTAAGGGGGTGGCGGCGACGGCGAGGTGGAAGGGACGCGGCCGCGATGGCTCACTCGGCGAAGACGGGCGGCGCGGCAGGCGGCGTTGCCGGCGCGGGATCGGATGCGGGCTCAACAGGCGACGTGCCGAGGGTGGCGAGTTCACGAACGCGGGCCACCGCTCGCGCTCCGCAGGCACCGCACCTGGGCGACAGCCGGACAGGATGCTCCAGCAGCGCCAGCCCGACCCCTCACGATCACGCACAACCACGCGACACGCCGCGCATCGCCGTTGCACGCTCGTTGCACGCCGCGGGCCTGACATGGCGAAGCCGCAGGTCGAGAGACCTGCGGCTGGGCGCCCCCGGCAGGATTCGAACCTGCGCTCCCGCCTCCGGAGGGCGGTGCTCTATCCCCTGAGCTACGGGGGCCGGCCGCGCTCGACGAATTCCGTGTCGGCGGGACGCTGAGCGAGGCTAGCAGCCTAGGCTGGCTTACATGCAATCCGGGAGCGAGGCCCCCGGTTCTCCTCCGCCGCTGGTCCTCGTCTGTGACGACACCGACTCGATCCGTCGCCTCGTGCGGATCAACCTCGAGATCGCGGGCTTCTCCGTCGAGGAGGCCTGCGACGGCCACGAGGCGATGGCGCGCCTCATCGACCCCGACCGGGAGACCCCGGCGGTCGTCGTCATCGACTCCCAGATGTCCCCCTACGACGGGTGGTGGGCGATCGCGGCCATCCGCTCGCACCCGCGCCTCGACCGGATGCCGGTGCTGCTCGTCACCGCCAACATCGCCGAACACGTCGGACCCGAGACGACGGTCGCGGGGTTCGACGGGGTCGTCGGCAAACCCTTCGACCCCGACGAGCTCGTCGGGGCCGTCTCACACCTCGCCGACGGCGGAAGGGCCTCACACCCGGACCAATAGACTTCCCGGGTGACCCCCGAAGAGCTCTCGGCCGCCATCCGCGGTGCCCTCCAGTCCGCCGTCGACACCGGTGACCTCTCCGTCACGGTGCCCGACGAGGTCCGGGTGGAGCGTCCGCGGAACCGCCACCACGGGGACTGGTCCACCAACGTGGCTCTGCAGCTGGCCAAGCGGGCCGGGATGGCGCCACGCGAGCTCGCGCAGGTGGTCGCCGACCGCCTCGCCGCCTCCGGGGGCGTCAAGGCGGTCGACGTCGCAGGGCCCGGTTTCCTCAACATCACCCTCGACGCGGCGAGCGCGGGGGAGCTGGCCCGCACCATCGTCGAGTCCGGGGAGGAGTACGGGCGCAACGATGCCGAGGCCGGGCACGTCGTCAACCTCGAGTACATCTCGGCCAACCCCACCGGTCCGCTCCATCTGGGGCACACGCGCTGGGCTGCGCTCGGCGACGCGATGGGCCGCCTGTTGCGGGCGTCGGGTGCGACCCTCTCGACCGAGTACTACCTCAACGACGCCGGCACCCAGATGGACAACTTCGCCCGCAGCGTCCTCGCGCGTGCCAAGGGGGAGCCGACCCCGGAGAACGGCTACCCGGGCGAGTACGTCGACGACCTCGCCGCCCGGGTCCTCGCGATGCGGCCCGAGGTCGTCGAGCTCCCCGGCGACGAGGCGCTCGCCGTGGCCCGCGACCTGGCCTACCCGCTGCAGCTCGACGACATCCGCGAGACCCTGCGCCACTTCGGCGTCACCTTCGACGTGTGGTTCTCGGAGAAGGGCCTCCACGACAGCGGCGCCGTCGAGCAGGCCGTGGCCCGCCTGCGCGAGCAGGGTCACGTGTACGACTCCGACGGTGCGGTGTGGTTGCGCACCACCGACTTCGGCGACGACAAGGACCGCGTCCTCGTCCGCGCCGACGGCACGCCCACGTACTTCGCCGCCGACGCCGCGTACTACCTGAGCAAGAAGGACCGCGGCTTCGACGAGAAGATCTACCTCCTCGGGGCCGACCACCACGGCTACGTCAACCGGCTCAAGGCGATCGCGGCGTGCGCCGGCGACGACCCGGAGCGCAACATCGAGGTGCGCATCGGGCAGCTCGTCAACCTCGGGGGCGCGAAGCTCTCCAAGCGGGCGGGCAACATCATCGAGCTGCGCGACCTCATCGGCTGGATCGGCACCGACGCCATCCGCTACTCCCTCGCGCGCTACCCCGCCGACAGCCCGCTGAGCCTCGACGGCGAGGAGCTGCGCAGGCAGACCAACGACAACCCGGTCTTCTACGTCCAGTACGCCCACGCCCGGACCGCCAACGTGTCGCGGCTCGCGGCCGGGGACGGGGTGCGTCGCGAGGACGGCCTCGATGCCGCGCTGCTCACCGATCCCACCGAGTCGGCCCTCCTCGCCGTGCTCGGGGACTTCCCGCGCGTCGTCGCGCAGGCCGCTCACCTCAGGGAGCCGCACCGCGTCGCCCGCTACCTGGAGGAGCTCGCGACCCGGCTGCACAAGTGGTACGACACCTGCCGCGTCCGCCCGCGGGGCGACGAGGAGGTCACCGACCTGCACCGCGCCCGCCTGTGGCTCAACGACGCCACCCGGCAGGTGCTCGCCAACGGCCTGGGGCTGCTCGGCGTCAGCGCGCCGGAGCGGATGTGAGGTCCTGACCGATGCGCGCGCACGAGGCCGGTGCCCTGCACGCGGAGGGCTACGGCGGCCCTCCGCTCTACCTGCCGTACCCCGCCGACGTCATGGAGCTGCTCCCGCAGCTGTGGGCCTCCTCGGTCGGCCGTGACGACGCGGGCCGCCTCACCGTCGGTGGCGTCGACGTCGTGACCCTCGCCGAGCGGCACGGCACTGCCGCCTACGTCGTCGACGAGGACGACTTCCGGATGCGGGCCCGCGGCTTCCGGGAGGGGTTCGCCGCCGCCTTCGAGCGTCTCGCCGGCGCGGACGTCTACTACGCCGGCAAGGCCTTCCTCTGCACGGCGGTGGCCCGCTGGGTGGCGGAGGAGGGCCTCCACCTCGACGTGTGCACCGGGGGCGAGCTCGCCGTGGCCCGTCGTGCCGGCTTCCCGGCCGAACGGGTCGGCTTCCACGGCAACAACAAGAGCGACGAGGAGATCCGGGCGGCCCTGGAGTACGGCGTCGGGCGGATCGTGCTGGACTCCTTCCACGAGGTCGACCGGGTCGCGGCGGCCGCGGCCGAGCTCGGCGTGACGGCGCCCGTCATGGTGCGGGTCACGGTCGGGGTGGAGGCCCACACCCACGAGTTCATCGCGACCGGGCACGAGGACCAGAAGTTCGGCTTCGCCCTCGCCGGCGGGACGGCCGCGGAGGCGGTGCGCCGGGTCCTGGAGCACCGGGACGCCCTCGAGCTACGGGGCCTGCACAGCCACATCGGCAGCCAGATCTTCGAGACCGACGGCTTCGAGACCGCGGCCCACCGCCTCGTGCGGCTGCACGCCGAGGTGGTCCGCGGGCACGGCGTCGACCTGCCCGAGATCGACCTCGGCGGGGGGTACGGCATCGCGTACACCTCGCAGCACACCCCGCTCCCGACGGGCAGCCTGGCCGAGCAGCTGGCCGACATCGTCGAGCGTGAGTTCGCCGCACTCGGCGGGGACGTCGACCTCCCGCGGGTCTCGGTCGAGCCCGGCCGGGCCATCGTCGGGCCGACGACGTTCACGCTCTACGAGGTGGGCACGGTCAAGGACGTCGGGATCGACGACACGCACGCCCGGAAGTACGTCGCCGTCGACGGCGGCATGAGCGACAACGCCCGCCCGGCCCTCTACGAGGCCGACTACTCGTGCACGCTCGCCAACCGGTACTCCACCGCACCGCCCGCGCTCTCGCGGGTGGTCGGGCGGCACTGCGAGAGCGGCGACATCGTCGTGCTCGACGAGTACCTGCCCGCCGACGTCGGCCCCGGCGACCTCGTCGCGGTCCCCGGCACGGGCGCGTACTGCCGCAGCCTGTCCAGCCAGTACAACCACACCCCCCGTCCGCCGGTCGTCGCCGTGCGCCGGGGCGAGTCCCGGGTCATCGTCCGCCGTGAGACGATCGATGACCTGCTCGCCCTCGACGTGGCGGACGCCTGAGCACCCACACCGAGGAGATGGACCCCCACATGCCGCACGAACCCGGTGCCCCCCTGCGCGTCGCCCTGCTCGGCTGCGGCGTCGTCGGGTCCGCGGTCGCACGGATGCTCGTCGCCAACGCCGACGACCTCGCCGCGCGGGCCGGTGCGCCGCTCGAGCTCGTCGGCATCGCCGTGCGCCGGCCGCACCGTCCCCGGCCCGACGTGCCCGTCGACCCGACCCTGTTCACCGACGACGCCGAGGGCCTCGTGACGCGCGCCGACATCGTCATCGAGGTCATCGGGGGCATCGACCCCGCGCGGGGCCTGATCCTGCACGCGATGGAGCACGGCGCCTCGGTCGTCTCGGCGAACAAGGCGCTGCTCGCGGAGCACGGCCCCACCCTCTACGCGGCGGCTGCCGAACACGACGTCGACCTCTACTACGAGGCCGCGGTCGCCGGCGCCATCCCCATCCTCCGCCCCATCCGCGAGTCCCTGACCGGCGACCACGTCCGGCGGGTCATCGGCATCGTCAACGGGACGACCAACTTCGTCCTCGACAAGATGGACGTCTCGGGCGCCGGCTTCGCCGAGACCGTCGAGCAGGCCCAGGCGCTCGGCTACGCCGAGGCCGACCCCACCGCCGACGTCGAGGGGTTCGACGCGGCGGCCAAGGCGGCCATCCTCGCCAGCCTCGCCTTCCACACCCGGGTGTCGTCGGCCGACGTGCACCGCGAGGGCATCACCGAGGTCAGCGCCGCCGACATCCGCGCGGCCCGCGAGATGGACGCCGTCGTCAAGCTCCTCGCCATCTGCGAGCGGGTGCAGGTCGAGGGCGCCGAGGCGGTCTCGGTGCGCGTGCACCCGGCGATGATCCCGAGGACCCACCCGCTGGCGAGCGTCCGGGAGGCCTTCAACGCGGTCTTCGTCGAGGCCGACGCGGCCGGCGAGCTGATGTTCTACGGGCGCGGGGCGGGCGGCGACCCGACCGCCTCCGCGGTCCTCGGTGACGTCGTCGCCGTGGCCCGCCACCGGGTCGCCGGCGGACGGGGCCCCGGCGAGTCGGCCTACGCCGACCTCCCGGTCGTCGACATGGGTCGGGCCGTCACCCGGTACCACATCAGCCTCGACGTCGCCGACCGCCCGGGCGTGCTCGCGCAGGTCGCCGCGGCGTTCGCGGAGCACGGCGTCTCGATCGAGACCGTCCGTCAGGAGGTCGCCGCGGGGGAGGGCGGCCGGGCCCGGCTCATCGTCGTCACCCACCGGGCGCCGGACGCGGCGCTCTCGGCCACGGTCGACGCGCTGTCGTCGCTCGAAGCGGTCGACGACGTCGCGTCCGTCATGCGCGTGGAAGGAGCCTGAGCGGTGGCCCACCAGTGGCGCGGTGTCATCCGCGAGTACGCCGACCGCCTCCCGATGCTCGAGGGCTCGCCCGTCGTCACGCTCCACGAGGGGGGCACGCCCCTCATCCACTGCGCCGTCCTCTCCGAGCGCGTCGGGGCCGAGGTGCACGTCAAGTACGAGGGCCTCAACCCGACCGCGTCCTTCAAGGACCGCGGGATGACGACGGCCATCTCGGTCGCGGCCCGGCACGGAGCCGCCGCCGTGATCTGCGCGAGCACCGGCAACACGAGCGCGAGCGCGGCCGCCTACGCGGTCAAGGCCGGGATGAGGTGCGCCGTCCTCGTGCCCGACGGCAAGATCGCCATGGGCAAGCTGAGCCAGGCCGTCGCGCACGGCGCGAGCATCATCCAGGTCGAGGGCAACTTCGACGACTGCCTCACGGTCGCGCGCAAGCTCGCCGAGTCCTACCCCGTCGACCTCGTCAACTCCGTCAACCCGGCCCGGATCGAGGGCCAGAAGACGGCGGCCTTCGAGGTCGTCGACGCCCTCGGGGACGCCCCCGACATCCACGTCCTACCCGTGGGCAACGCAGGGAACATCACCGCCTACTGGAAGGGCTACTGCGAGTACGCCTCCCCCACAATGGGGGTCGGAGGTCGCCAGCTGGACCCGGTCGCCACCCGACGTCCGGCGATGTGGGGCTTCCAGGCGACCGGAGCGGCCCCGATCGTCCTCGGCCACCCCGTCGACCACCCCGAGACGATCGCCACCGCGATCCGGATCGGCAACCCCGCCTCGTGGCGCCAGGCCGAGGCGGCGCGCGACGAGTCCGGCGGACTCATCGATGCGGTGACGGACGAGGAGATCCTCGAGGCGCACCGCCTGCTCTCGCAGACCGAGGGCGTCTTCGTGGAGCCCGGCTCGGCGGCGAGCATCGCCGGGCTGCTGAAGAAGCACCGCGAGGGGGTGGTCCCGGAGGGCGCCACCATCGTCTGCACCGTCACCGGGCACGGCCTCAAGGACCCCCAGTGGGCGCTCCGCACGCCCGACGGCTCGCCCGTCGAGCCGGTCCGGGTCCCCGCGGACGCCTACTCGGTGGCGACCGCGCTCGGGCTCGAGGGCTGACCGTGGACGGGGTGCTGCGTCCGGGTGCGGCCGTCGAGGTCCGCGTCCCCGCGAGCAGCGCCAACCTCGGGCCGGGCTTCGACTCCGTCGGCTGCGCGCTCGGCGTCTGGGACACCTGCCGCGCCACGCTGACCGAGCAGCCCGGTCTCGTCGTCACGGTCGCTGGGGAGGGGGCGGGGGCCGTGCCGCTCGACGCGAGCCACCTGGTCCACCGGGCGATGCAGACCGCGTGGTCCGAGCTCGGGGTCGCCCCACCCGGCGGCCTCCTCCTCGAGTGCCGCAACGAGGTGCCCCACGGCCGGGGCATGGGCTCCTCCGCGACGGCGATCGTCACCGGCATCGTCGCCGCCCAGGCGCTGCACGACGTCAGCCGCGACGTCGCCGACCCCTCCTCGCCCGACCTCGATGCCGCCAACCGGCTCGCGGCGAGACTCGAGGGCCACCCCGACAACGCATCGGCGAGCGTCTTCGGCGGGGTCACGCTCTCGTGGTCCGACACCGACCTCGACGACACCCGCACGGTGCACCTGCGGGTCCACCCGGACGTCGAGCCGGTCGTCTTCGCGCCGGACACCCAGCTGTCGACCGCCCGGGCCCGCTCGGTGCTGCCGCAGCAGGTCCGGCTCGCCGACGCGGCAGCGAACACCGCACGCGGCGCGCTGCTCGCGCACGCCCTCGCCGACGCCCCGGAGCACCTGCTCGCCGCGACCCGCGACTGGCTGCACCAGGAGGCGCGCCGGCCCTCCTACCCCTCGTCGATGGCGCTCGTCGACGCGCTGCGTGCCGACGGGCACGCAGCGGCGATCTCCGGTGCCGGACCCTCGGTGCTCGTCCTGGCCCTGCGCGACCGCGTCGGTGCGGTCCGGACCCACGGGGGCCCGGGGTGGCGCGTCCTGACCCCCGGGATCCCGGGGCACGGGGCCGTGGTGGAGGTCATCGCCACGGGATGACCTGCCTCGCCGGGTCGGGCACGTGGCGCCGGTCACGGGTGGTACTCTGGACGGGCGTCCGCAGTTGATGCCGGGTCATCTCCCGTTGACTGCCGCGGTACGCCCCAACCACGATCCGGGCACAGGTCCCAGCCGTCTGTCGGCTGTGGGGTCCGGCGTGGTCTCTCTCCCAGTCACCGGCCAGAGTGCGCCGGACCACGAGCGAGGGGAAGGATCCTTCGTGACAGACACCACCACACTCGAGGCGTCGTCCGCCGGCGGGCCGCGTCGATCGGGTGCGCTCTCGGCGATGCGCCTGGCCGAGCTCCAGGGCCTCGCCTCGAGCATGGGCATCAGCGGGACGGCCAAGATGCGCAAGGGCGACCTCGTCGCCGCCATCAAGGCCCGCCAGAACGGTGAGAGCGGCCCGGTCAGCGACACCGCGACCTCCAGGCCCCGTCGCGCCGAGCGCCCCTCCAGCGAGCCGCGGCGCGACGAGCGCGCCGACGGGGAGCCCGCCGCCCGCGAGGGCGAGCAGCCGGGCGAGGAGGCCGAGCACCGTGCCCGCCGGCGCGAGGACGATCGCGACGCGCAGGGCCGTGGACGCGGCGCCCGGCAGGGCCGCGACCGTGAGCAGCAGGCTCGCGACGGCGGCAGCGACCGTGACCAGCAGGGCCGCGACGGCGACGAGGAGGGTCGCGACCGCGGCGACCGGAACGACCGGAACGACCGCGGCCAGCAGCACGACGAGGATGGTGGTGGTCGCAGCCGCCGCCGCCGCAACCGTGGCCGCGGCCGCGACAAGCGGGGCCGCCAGGGTCAGGACGGCGGCGGTCAGCCGCAGCACGAGGGCGAGCAGCCCATCCACGAGGACGACGTCCTCGTGCCGGTGGCCGGCATCCTCGACATCCTCGACAGCTATGCCTTCGTCCGCACGACCGGCTACCTTCCGGGCCCCAGCGACGTCTACGTCCCGATGGCCCTCGTCAAGCGGCACGGCCTGCGCAAGGGCGACGCCGTCACCGGCTCGATCAAGGCGCCGCGGGAGGGCGAGGAGCCCCAGCAGCAGGCCGTCGGGTCGCGCAACAACCGCCAGAAGTACACCCCGCTCGCTCGCCTCGAGACGGTGAACGGGATGGACCCGGACGACGCACGCCGTCGCCCGGAGTTCACCAAGCTGACCCCGCTCTACCCCCAGCAGCGGCTGCGCCTCGAGACCGAGCAGAACCTCGTGACGACGCGGATCATCGACCTCGTCGCCCCCATCGGCAAGGGCCAGCGCGGTCTCATCGTCGCCCCGGCCAAGGCCGGCAAGACCATGGTCATGCAGGCCATCGCCAACGCGATCACGACGAACAACCCCGAGTGCCACCTCATGGTCGTCCTCGTCGACGAGCGGCCCGAGGAGGTCACCGACATGCAGCGGGCCGTCAAGGGCGAGGTCATCTCCTCGACCTTCGACCGTCCCGCCGAGGACCACACGACGGTCGCGGAGCTCGCGATCGAGCGGGCCAAGCGCCTCGTCGAGATGGGCCACGACGTCGTCGTGCTCCTCGACTCCATCACCAAGCTCGGCCGCGCGTACAACCTCTCGGCCCCGCCGAGCGGTCGCATCCTCTCCGGCGGTGTCGACTCGGCGGCGCTCTACCCGCCGAAGAAGTTCTTCGGCGCGGCCCGCAACATCGAGAACGGCGGTTCGCTGACCATCCTCGCCACGGCGCTCGTCGAGACCGGGTCCCGAATGGACGAGGTGATCTTCGAGGAGTTCAAGGGCACCGGCAACATGGAGCTCAAGCTCGACCGGGGCCTCGCCAACCGCAGGATCTTCCCCGCGGTGGACGTCAACAACTCGGGCACACGCCGTGAGGAGATCCTCCTCGCCCCCGATGAGCTGAAGATCATGTGGAAGCTGCGCCGGGTGCTCGCGGCGCTCGACCCGCAGGCAAGCATCGAGCTGCTCCTCGACCGGCTGAAGAAGACGCGGACCAACTACGAGTTCCTCGTGCAGGTCCAGCAGACCAGCTCGATCAAGCTCGACGACGAGGACGAGCTCTGACGCCCACCTCCACGCCTTGCGGATCACCCACCGCCGCGGACCCCGACAGGCCCCGCGGGCTGGGTGATCCGCAAGAGGTCAGGGCGCGCGGGAGTCAGAAGCCGGTCGGCTCGGTCTCGTACTCGGGCCGGCTCGGGCGGGCCTCGTGGTGCAGCGGCCGCAGGGCCCGCGTCTCCTCGAACCAGAGCAGCACGTCGTACCGCTCGCCGAGGACGCTCGGCACGTAGTTGGCGGCCTCCCGGGCGGGGTCGTAGACGACACCGACGGCCCGGTGGCCCAGGGTGCGGCCGAGCCAGGAGGCCCCGCGATCCTCGGGGAGCACGATCGTCGCGGGGGCACCGAGTGCCCGATGGAGGAGGTCCTCCAGGCTGCCGGCACGCGCGACCGGCAGCGGCATCACGCGCTCGGGTGCGCCCCACTCCGACCCGGCGAGCACCGTCCCGCGGTGGCCCGCGAAGCCGACGAGCGCGACGCCCTCGCCGGAGTGCCGCTCGCGGACGAGCTGTCCGACGTTGACCATCCCCGAGCGCGCCATGTCGGTGGCGCGGGCGTCGCCGACGTGGGTGTTGTGCGCCCACACCAGGCCCTTGGACCACGGGCCCAGGTGGCGGGCGAGCCGGTCCACGGTGTCGACCATGTGGTGGTCGCGGACGTTCCACGAGGTCCGGTCGCCCCGCACCATCGTGCGGTAGTACCGCTCGGCCCCGGCCGCGACCTCGGCGTTCTGGGCGACGGCGAACGTCGCCTCGTCGACCGGTTCGAGCAGGGGCACCCGGCGACGCACCTCGACGAGGAGGTCGACGACCTCGCTCTCGCACGACTCGGGGACCAGCCGCGTGGCGCGGGCGTAGCCGTGCGGGTCCTCGCCGAAGGGCAGGAAGCAGCGCCAGGCCCGCAGAGCCGCCGGGACCGCCTCCGGGGCGTGCGCGTCGAGCCAGCCGATGACCTCGGCGAGCGAGTCCCAGAGCGAGTACACGTCGAGGCCGTAGAAGCCCACCCGGCGTTCGGGCGGCCGGGCGAGGTTCCGGTCGTGCAGCCAGTCGAGGAAGTCGGCGACCTCCGTGTTCGCCCACATCCACGTCGGCCACCGCTCGAAGCCGGCGAGGACGCCCCGGGCGTCGAGCTCGTCGTGGGCCAGGCCACGCACCCACCGGTTGATGCGGGAGCAGTCGGGCCAGTCGCCCTCGACGCCGATCCACGTGATGCCGCGCTCCTCGATCAGCCGTCGGCTCAGCTCGGCCCGCCACCGGTAGTACTCGTGCGTCCCGTGGGAGGCCTCACCGAGACAGACGAACCGGCTGGCGCCGACGGCCTCGACGACGGGGGAGAGGTCGGCGGGGGTGACGAGCGGGCGGGCGAGCCCGCGGACCTGCTCGAGCACGTCGAGCTCTCCCGGGGGAGACGGGGCAGTCATCGCCGTGCCTCACCGACCCCCTCGAGCGCCGGGGCCAGGTGCCGGCGGAACCAGCGGGCGGCGAGCCGGGCGACCTCGTCGAGGGTGCCGGGCTCCTCGAACAAGTGGGTGGCGGTCGGCACGACCTCGAGCGCCGTCTCGCACGACATCCGTGAACGTGCCCGGCGGTTGAGCAGGAGGACCGTCTCGTCGCGACCTCCGACGACGAGGAGCGTGGGCGACCGGACGAGGCCCAGGTGGTCACCGGCGAGGTCCGGACGTCCGCCGCGCGAGACCACGGCCCCGACACGGTCGCCCTCTGCCGCGGCCGCGACCAGGGCGGCGCCCGCGCCGGTGCTCGCCCCGAAGTAGCCGACGGGGAGGGAGGCGGTGAGCGGCTCCGCGGCCAACCAGGCCGTTGCCCCGCGCAGCCGGGCGGCGAGCAGCGGGATGTCGAAGACGTTGGCCCGGTCGGTCTCCTCGGAGGGGGTGAGGAGGTCGAGCAGGAGGGTGCCGAACCCGGCCTCGACGAGGACCCGCGCGACGTGGCGGTTGCGCGGGCTGTGCCGCCCGCTGCCGGAGCCGTGGGCGAAGGCGATGACCCCGTGCGCGTCGTGGGGCAGGGTCAGGTGCGCCCCGAGGCGGACCCGGCCGACCGGGATCTCGACGTCGCGGTCCACCGACCCGGAGAGGTCACCCTCCGTGTGGCCCCGGGTCGCCCGCTCGTGCCGGACGTTCTCGAGGAGGTCGACGACCTCACCGTCGCTCGTCGGGGTGAAGTCGCGGTAGTGGTTGCCGACGGCGACGAACGGGTGCGGTGTCGCGGCGACGATCACCTCGTCGGCCTCGGGGATGCGGTGGACGCTGTCCTGCGGGCCCACCGGGGCCGCGAGCACCACCCGTCGGGCGCCCTTCCGGCGGGCGACGTGACACGCGACGCGGGCGGTCGAGCCCGTGGCGATGCCGTCGTCGACGACGACGACGGTCCGGTGGTCCAGGCTCACCGGCGACCGGCCGCGGCGCAGGAGCGCGGCCCGGTGCTCGAGGGCGCGGCTCTCGTGCTCCTCCACGGCCCGAACCTGGGCGGGAGTCACCCCGAGCCGGCGGACGAGTGCGTCGTCGACCACGCGGATGCCGCCCTCCCCGATCGCTCCCATCGCGAGCTCCGGCTGCGCCGGCACCCCGAGCTTGCGGACGAGGATGACGTCGAGGGGCGCGTCGAGGGTACGGGCGACCTCGGCGGCGACAGGTACCCCTCCCCTCGGAAGTCCGAGGACGACGACGTCCTCTCCGGCCAGGTGCTGCAGCGAGCGCGCCAGGTGGCGACCTGCGTCGGCTCGGTCGGCGAACGCGACCATGAGGATCACCTCTACCCACCGTGGTACTCCTCGGCGGGCCCGCCGGCAATGCCGTGCGTCACTGCGGGAGCACCGCTCCCGTCACCGGTCCGGGAGGGTCCGGCGCATCGCCGGGAACGGACTCGTCGTGAAGCCGCGGGGTGCGTACATCCGGGCGCCCGCCTCGGTGGCGAAGAGGTCGACGCGGGTGACGTCGGTCCGCTCGGCGAACCACCCGAGCAGGTCGTCGGTGCACGCCGCCGCGAGGCCACGCCCGCGGTAGGGGGCGAAGGTCGCGATGTTGGAGACCAGGCCGACCGAGCCGTTCGGGGCCGTCGGGCCGGGGATGAGCGCCGTGACCTCACCGACGGCCGAGGAGGCGACCTCGCCGTCGACCTCGGCGACGACGACGCGCACTCCCGAGGAGCCCAGCCGGTCGATGAACCAGCCGTGCGCGGCGAGCCGCCACGCGGCGTCGGCGACGGCGTCGGGGGCCGTGCCCATGGCCTCGAACATCAGTGCCCGTAGCGCGACGAGGGCGGCCACGTCGTCGCGTCTCGCGGTCCGGACCTGCGGCCCGGTCACCGCCGCGGCCCCCGCTCGAGCCGACGCCGCAGCTCCGCGCGCCCCGCGCGAGTGTCCGGCAGGTCCCACCAGGACTCCACCCACCACGTCGCACCGGCGTCGGCCCACGGCTGCACCGGTGGCCGCACGGCGCCGAAGTCCCCGTGGCTGTCGCCCTCCACGACGACGTCGTAGCCGTCCATCGTCAGACCGGCGTCGGCGCGTGAGGCACCGACCCGGTCGACGGCCTCGCGCAGCGCGTCGAGGGTGAGCGCGGAGTGGCCCTCGCCCCCCGCGACGGCAGGGAGCACGCCCTGCCAGCGAGCGGCCCGCTCGAGCGAGGGCTGCCGGTCGCGGCCCGGCACGAGGGCGCCGACGCACCACACCGGTGGGTGCGGGCACTGCACCGGTGGGGGTGGCACCAGCTCGGTGACCTCTCGGGCCGACCAGTACGAGCCCTCGAAGGCGAACGGCTGACCCGCCATCAGCCCCGCGTAGACGGCCAGCCCCTCGTCGAGCTTTCGCGCGCGGGCCGCCCGGCCCTCGTCGGGCTCGAAGGCCAGCCAGTTCTCGTGCAGGGCGCCGAGCCCGACGCCGAGGGTGACCCGGCCGCCGGAGAGCCGGTCGACCGAGGCGACCCGGGAGGCGAGATCCCAGGGCCGGTAGCGCGAGGCCGGGGTGACGAGGGTGCCGAGCCGGACCCGCTCGGTCGTCATCGCCGCGGCGCCGAGGGTGACCCACGCGTCCTGGCCCCACACGGACTCCCAGGAGAGCACCATGTCCCAGCCGGCACCCTCCGCCACGGCGGCCAGGTCGGCGAACTCGCGCTCGGACGCCCACGGGATGACCGCTCCGTATCGCATCCCGCGACGCTACCGGGCCGCGCCGACGCCGCCTACGGTGGAGCGATGGAGCTGCTGCGAACACCCGACGACCGCTTCGCCGACCTGCCCGGGTACCCCCACGAGCCGAGGTACGTCGACGTGGCCGCCGGGGACGGGTCCCCCGCGGTGCGGATGGCGTACGTCGACGTGGGGCCGGCCGACGCCCCCGTCTGCCTGATGCTCCACGGCGAGCCGAGCTGGGGGTTCCTCTACCGCTGGGTGCTCGACGTCGTCACCGCGGCAGGGTTCCGCGCCGTTGTGCCGGACCTCGTCGGCTTCGGCCGCTCCGACAAGCCCGTCCGGACGGACGACTACACCTACGCCCGGCACGTCGGGTGGGTGCGCTCGTTCCTCGAGGCGACCGGGTTGGCCGGGATGACCCTGCTGTGCCAGGACTGGGGTGGCCTCATCGGGCTGCGGCTGGTTGGGGAACAGCCCGAGCGCTTCGCCGCGGTCGTCGCGGCCAACACCTTCCTGCCGGTCGGGGCCCCCGCGTCGCCGGACTTCCTCGCCTGGCGGGACTTCTCGCAGCGGGCGGACGACCCGTTCCCGGTCGGCTGGGTGCTCCAGAACGCGACCACCACGACGCTGCCCCCCGAGGTGGTCGCCGCCTACGAGGCGCCGTTCCCGGACGCTTCGTACACGGCCGGGGCCCGCAGCTTCCCGGCGCTGGTGCCCGTCGATCCGGACGACCCCGGCGCCGTCGACAACCGCGCCGCGTGGCGGGGGCTGGCGTCCTTCGAGCGGCCGTTCGTCACCGCCTTCTCCGACGGCGACCCCATCACCCGGGGCGCCGACCGGGCACTGCAGGAGCGGGTGGCCGGGGCCGCCGGCCAGCGCCACGTCGTCCTCGAGGGCGGCGGTCACTTCCTCCAGGAGGACGTCGGCGACCGGCTGGCCGAGGTGGTCGTCGACACGATGCGCCGAGTCCACGGCTGACCCGCCCACCATGGGGCGTCCGGGTGCTCCGGGTCGGGGAATGCCGCGGCCCCCGGCGCCGTTTGGGACAGCGTGCGCCTCTCTGGCACACTTGACCGCTGGACCGGTTCAGGGCACGACGCGTTTCCTGAGCGACCTCCCCACGAGGGTCGCAGGCGGGGCGCCACGGGGGCAGCAGGGTGCTGCCGCCCGCCGACCCGGCCACAGCCGAGGAGACATCGTGAAGAAGGACATCCACCCCGAGTACGTCGAGACCACGGTCACCTGCACCTGTGGCAACACGTTCACCACGCGCAGCACCGCGCCGAACGGCGTCATCCACGCCGACGTGTGCTCCAACTGCCACCCGTTCTACACGGGCAAGCAGAAGATCCTCGACACCGGTGGCCGGGTGGCCCGGTTCGAGGCCCGCTACGGCAAGAAGGCCGCCAAGTAGCTCCACCGGTGCGCCGGTCCGCCCCCGGGCGGGCCGGCGCACTCGTGTCCACGGAGGAGGGCATCGACCCGACACACCGACTTCCCCGGTGAGACACCCCCATCGACCCCGTGTCTCACCGGGAACTTCGGGGTCACCCCGAAGAGCCGGTGCAGGTGCGAGGCTCGTGACGTCAAGGAGGAGGCCGTGCTCGAGTCCGCCGAAGCACTCGCCGCCGAGCACGCCGCGCTCGAGCGTGCCATGGCCGAGCCGGCCGTCGCCTCCGACCCCGACCGGCTGCGCGAGGCCACCCGGCGCTACGCCGCCCTCGGCCCGATCGTCGCCGCCCACCGGGCCTGGGTGGCCGCCCGCGAGGACCTCGGCGCCGCCCGCGAGCTCGCCGCCGACGACCCCTCCTTCGCCGAGGAGGTCCCGGACCTCGAGCGCGCGGTCGTCGCCGCCGAGGACCGACTCCGCCACCTGCTCGTGCCGCGCGACCCGGACGACGACCGCGACGTCATCCTCGAGGTGAAGGCCGGTGAGGGCGGCGAGGAGTCCGCGCTCTTCGCCGGGGACCTGCTGCGGATGTACCTGCGGCACGCGGAGCGGCGCGGGTGGCGCACCGAGGTCCTCGACGCCACCGAGTCCGACCTCGGCGGCTACAAGGACGTCCGGGTCGCCGTGAAGTCCCGGGGCACGCCGGGACCGGGGAGGCCCCCTGGGCCCGGCTGAAGTTCGAGGGCGGGGTGCACCGGGTGCAGCGCGTTCCGGTCACGGAGTCCCAGGGCCGCATCCACACCTCCGCGGCCGGGGTCTGGGTGATGCCCGAGGCGGAGGAGGTCGAGGTCGGGATCGACCCGGGTGACCTGCGCATCGACGTCTACCGGTCGAGCGGCCCCGGGGGGCAGAGCGTCAACACCACCGACTCCGCCGTGCGCATCACCCACCTGCCGACCGGGGTCGTCGTCTCGTGCCAGAACGAGAAGAGCCAGCTGCAGAACCGGGAGGCGGCGATGCGCGTGCTGCGTGCCCGTCTCCACCAGATGGCCATGGACGAGCGCCGGTCGGCGGATGCCGACGCGCGGGCCAGCCAGGTCCGCACCGTCGACCGCTCGGAGCGGATCCGCACGTACAACTTCCCCGAGAACCGCGTCAGCGACCACCGCACGGGCTACAAGGCCCACAACCTCGACGCCGTGCTCGACGGCGACCTGGACCCGGTCATCCAGTCGGCGGTCGACGCGGACCAGGCGGCGCGGCTCGCGGCGATCGCGGACCGATGACGCCGCCACCGACCCTGCACGAGGCCGTCACGCGGGCTCGGCTCGCGTTCGACGCGGAGGGAATCGCCTCGCCGGAGACGGATGCCGTGGAGCTCGCCGCGTTCGCGCTCGGCTGCGACGCCTCGGAGGTCCGCCGGCGGATCGTGCTCCGCGACCCGGTCGACGCCGGCTTCGTCGACCGCTTCGCCGGCCTGGTCGAGGAGCGACTGGCCAGGGTGCCCCTCCAGCACCTCACCGGTCGCGCGCACTTCCGGCGGCTCACGCTCGCCGTCGGGCCGGGGGTGTTCGTGCCGCGGCCGGAGACCGAGGTCGTGGCGGGCCTCGCCGTCGAGGCCGCACGCGCTGCGGGGGAGCGTCCGGTCGTCGTCGACCTCTGTACGGGCTCGGGCGCCATCGCCCTCGCGGTGGCCGACGAGGTGCCCGGTGCCCGGGTCCACGCCGTGGAGCTCTCGCGCGAGGCGCACGCGTGGGCGGAGCGGAACGTCGCCACGACCGGGCTCGCTGTCGACCTCCACCTCGGGGACGCGACCTCGGCCCTGCCCGACCTCGACGGGACGGTCGACGTCGTGGTCAGCAACCCGCCGTACATCCCCGACGAGGCGGTGCCGCTGGACCCGGAGGTCCGCGACCACGACCCGGAGGTGGCGCTCTACGGGCGCTCCGCGGACGGCCTGGCCCTGCCGCTCGCCGTGGCGGCACGGGCGGCGACGATGCTGCGGCCGGGCGGGGTGCTCGTCATGGAGCACGCGGACACCCAGGGCGAGTCCCTGCCGGCCGCGCTCCGGTCGACGGGGGAGTGGGAGGCCGTGGAGGACCGTGCGGACCTGAACGGGCGGCCCCGCGCCAGCGTCGCCCGTCGTGCACCCGGCCCGCTCCGACGGTGAGCCGTCCCGGGGCCGCTGACGGCGTCACCCTAGGCTGGCTCCCATGAGCCCGGTCTTCGACTGCACCACCGACACCGGCCGGAGCGAGGCGGTGGCCAAGGCCGCTGCGGGGGTGCGCGCGGGGCGGCTCGTCGTCCTGCCGACCGACACGCTCTACGGCATCGGGGCGGATGCGTTCTCCCCCGAGGCGGTGCGTGCCCTCCTCGACGCCAAGGGCCGCGGAACCGACATGCCGCCGCCGGTCCTCGTCCCCGACGTGCGCACCGTCGACGGGCTCGCCACCGAGGTGCCCGCCTACGCCCGCGCCCTCATGGAGGAGTTCTGGCCCGGTCCGCTGACGGTCGTGCTGCGCGCCCAGCCCTCCCTCGCGTGGGACCTCGGCGACACCGGGGGGACGGTCGCACTGCGCATGCCCGACGACCCGGTCGCCCTCGCGCTCCTCGCCGAGGTCGGGCCGATGGCCGTGAGCAGCGCGAACCGGCACGGATACCCGGCCTCCCGCACCGTCGTCGAGGCGGCCAGCCAGCTCGGCGCGAGCGTCGAGTTCTACCTCGACGGTGGGCCGGTCCGCGGTGGCCTGGCGTCGACCATCCTCGACTGCACGCGCGAGGAGCCCGCCGTGCTGCGGCTCGGAGCCCTCTCCGAGGAGCAGGTGATGGCCGTCGTCGAGCGGGTGCGCGCCGACACCCTAGAGTTGACGGGCGCCGGGACCGCCGCCGACGAGGTGGCCGCGGACCCGGAGGCACCGACCGACGAGACCGACCCGGGCGCCGAGACCGAGGCGCCCACGCCCAGCGAGAAGCCGGAGAGCACCGAGCCATGAGCGAGACCTTCTACGGATCCGACTTCGACGCCCTCGAGGCCTTCGACCCGGAGATCGCGGGCGTCCTCACCTCCGAGCTCGACCGGCTGAGGAGCGGCCTGCAGCTCATCGCGAGCGAGAACCTCTCGAGTCCCCAGGTGCTCACCGCGCTCGGGTCCACGCTGTCGAACAAGTACGCCGAGGGCTACCCGGGCCGTCGCTACTACGGGGGCTGCTCGGAGGTCGACAAGGCCGAGACCCTCGCGATCGAGCGGTGCAAGGCGCTCTTCGGTGCCGACCACGCCAATGTCCAGCCGCACTCCGGCGCGAGCGCGAACCAGGCGGTGTACGGGGCCTTCCTCAAGCCGGGCGAGACCATCCTCGCGATGAGCCTGCCGCACGGCGGCCACCTCACCCACGGCGCCAAGGTGTCCTTCTCCGGCAAGTGGTTCGAGGCCGTCCACTACGGCGTCGACAAGGAGACCGAGGACATCGACTACGACGAGGTCGAGCGGCTCGCCAGGGCGCACCGCCCGAAGGTCATCCTCGCCGGCGGCTCGGCCATCCCGAGGCTCATCGACTTCGAGCGGTTCCGTGCCATCGCCGACGAGGTCGGGGCCATCTTCTGGGTCGACGCCGCCCACTTCATCGGTCTCGTGGCCGGCAAGGCGATCCCGAGCCCGGTCCCGTGGGCCGACGTCGTCTCCTTCACGACCCACAAGGTGCTGCGCGGCCCGCGGTCCGGGGCCATCGTCTGCACCGAGGAGCACGCGGCCACCATCGACAAGGCCGTCTTCCCGATGATGCAGGGTGGCCCCCAGATGCACTCCATCGCGGCCAAGGCGGTCAACTTCAAGGAGTGTGCGACGCCCGAGTACGCCGAGTACACCCGGCAGGTGATCGCCAACGCCAAGGTGCTCGCCGAGACCCTCGGCGAGCACGGCATCCGCCCGACCACCGGAGGGACGGACACCCACCTGTCCCTCCACGATCTCCAGCAGGTGCTCGTCACCGGGGTCGACGCCGAGGCCCGGTGCGACGGTGCCGGGATCACGCTGAACAAGAACGCCATCCCGTTCGACCCGCAGAAGCCCAACATCGCCTCCGGGATCCGGGTCGGGACGCCGTGCGTCACGACGCAGGGGATGGGCGAGGAGCAGATGCGCACGATCGGCCGACTCATCGCCCGGGCCGTCGTCGACGGTGACGCCGACCCCGAGCACCCGGTCTCGCGCGAGATCCGTGGCCAGGTCGCCGAGCTCGTGGAGGCCTTCCCGGCCTACCCCCGTCCCACGGCCTGAACCCTGCCGGAGCCGCCACCCGTGTCCGAGCCGAACCCAGCCCCCGAGCCGGAGCCGCGACTCCTGACCCGGCTGAACCGGCGGGGCTTCCGGCTCGTCATGCTCCTCGACGGGCTCGCCGTCCTCGGGCTGACCATCGGCTCGATGCTGTGGCGCTTCGGACTGCCCCCGTGGCCCACGTACAACCTCGCGGCCTACGCGACCTCGTTCGTCGTGGCCACTCTCGTCTTCCTCTTCTCCTTCTACTTCGGTGGCCTCTACGAACGTGAGCCCCGCCTCGGTGGCTCGGCGGTGCTGCCCAAGGCGGCCCGTCTCTCGCTCGCCGCCGGTGGGTTCGTCGCCCTCCTCAACCTGGCGCTGAGCGGTCTGGCGCGGCAGCAGGGTGACTTCTTCGGGAGGGCGTTGCCCTTCCCGATCCCGAACCTCGTCGCCGTCATCGTCCTCGCCGGCGTCGCGGTCGCGGTCAACCGCGTGATCGTGCAGTCCCTGCGCACCCGCCGCGAGGGGCCACCCAGGGTCGTCATCGCGGGGGACCGCAAGGACCTCCGGCTGGCGGGTGCCCACCTCACGGCCAACCGGTCCGACCTGCACCTCGTCGCCGAGGTCGACGAGGTGCATGCCATCGTCGACACCGTCCTGCGCACCCGAGCCACCGACGTGCTCCTGGTCTCCCCGGAGTGGCTCGACGAGTGGTACCCGCGCACCATCGGGCGCCTCGACCGGCACGGGGCGACCGTGCTCCTGCGCGTCGGAGGGCGGGAGACCCTCTTCGGCCTCAGCCGCCTGCGCGAGATCGGCGGCATGCCGTTCGTCCTCCTCCTCCCGCAGACGATGCCGAGCTCGCAGCGGCACTTCAAGCGCCTGCTCGACCTCGTCCTGCTCACCGTGACCCTGCCGGTCTGGGCGCTCCTCCTCGGGGGCACTGCGCTCTACCAGCTCGTCGTGGCCGGCCGCCCGCTGCTGTTCCGCCAGGTCAGGGTCGGCGCCGGGGGAGAGCCGTTCGAGATGGTCAAGTTCCGTACCATGCGGGTCGATGCCGAGGCCGTCGGCGGGGCGCAGCTGTCCTCGCAGGGTGACCCCCGGGTCATCCCCGCGTGCCGGTGGGTGCGTGCCACCCGAGCCGACGAGCTGCCCCAGATCCTGCACATCCTCAGCGGCCGGATGTCGGTCGTGGGTCCGCGCCCCGAGCGTCCCGAGCTGACGGCCGGGTTCGAGAAGGAGATCGCCGGCTACACCCGGCGCCACGAGGTGCCCCCGGGGCTCACCGGCCTGGCCCAGATCCACGGCCGCTACAACACCGACGCTCGCTACAAGCTCGGCTACGACCTGCAGTACCTCGTCAACTGGTCGCCGGTGCTCGACCTGGAGATCATCGCGCGCACGGTCTGGGTCGTCCTCGCGCGCCGGGTCTGACCCGGGGCGGCGGTCCCGCGAGCGGTCGGACTTGGGGCCCGTGCGGATGGGGGCTACGGTCGAGGGACGCGAATTGGGCCACCACGAGGGCTTGTGATAACTTTCACAAGCCCTGACGGAGACCCTCCGCCACGACCACCGAAGAGGCCGATCGTCGATGACCGACCCCAGCGCGAGCACCGTCCCCGAGGCGGGCCGACCGTTCGCGGTCATGCTCCGCGGGGCCCTCCTCCCGGCCACCGTCGCCGGAGTGCTCACCGTCGTGGCCCTCGTGGCCGCCCGGGGGGTGGACTCGCTCGCCGGTGGCGTCCTCGGGCTGGTCGTCTCGGTCCTCTTCTACGCCTCGGGGATGTTCCTGCTCAGCCGACTCGTGCGCAGCGCGAGCCCGCACGCCTTCTTCGCCGTCGCGATGGCCG
This sequence comes from uncultured Actinomycetota bacterium, assembly GCA_963730165.1. GTDB lineage: Bacteria > Actinomycetota > Actinomycetes > Actinomycetales > Dermatophilaceae > DASSQJ01. The sequence continues at coordinate 343,257 of CAVSQS010000002.1, read as the reverse complement.
TCTACCTCGGTCAGGTGCTCGCCCTGCTGCTCTTCATCATCGTCTTCCGCGGCGCGTCCTGGGTCGACGGATTCGCCCTCGGCGTGGTCGCCCTCGTCGTCACGATCGTCTGGCAGGCCTTCGCGATGAGGGCCCTGCGCCGGGCCCGGTTGCCCATCTACGACGAGCCGTCGACCGGCTCGCAGGAGCAGCCGTGACCGGACCCCTCCGCCCCGGTCCCTTCGTCGCGACCACCTGCGCAGGTCGGGTAGCGTACGTCCCGTTCGAGCGGACGCCCCTCGATGGCGTCCGGGAATTCCCCGAGGAGAGGCTGTGAGCCCCAGCGTGGTGTCCGCACACCTGTTGCCGAGCATCGTCCAGACCGCCGAGGGTGGTGGCGACGGCTTCCAGACCCCCGGGGTCGCGAACTTCTGGTGGCCCGTGGTCGGCGGCGACAGCTCCTGGGCCCTGACCCGCCCCGCGCTCGTCCTGCTCATCACCGTCGGCTTCCTCGGCTGGTTCTTCGTCAGCACCACCTCCCGCCTCTCCCTCGTGCCGAGCAAGCGGCAGTGGATGACCGAGCAGGTCTACGGCTTCGTGCGCAACACGATCGCCCGTGACGTCATCGGCGCCAAGGACTTCAAGCCCTTCATCCCCCTGCTCTTCACGCTGTTCACGATGATCCTGCTCAACAACGTCGCCGGGATCATTCCCTTCATCCAGTTCCCGACCTTCAGCCGGCTCGGGTTCCCGATCGTCCTCACGCTCATCGTCTACGTGACCTACCACGCGGTCGCGCTGAAGCGGAAGCACGGCGTCGTCGGCTACCTGAAGTCCCTCGTGCCCCCGGGCCTGCCCGGGTGGCTGAAGCCGGTCCTGTTCTTCCTCGAGTTCCTCACCTACTTCGTGATCCGCCCGCTCACGCTCGCCCTGCGACTCATGGGCAACATGCTCGCCGGCCACCTGATGCTCCTCGTGTTCATCCTCGGGGGCGAGTACCTGCTCCTCGAGGGCGACACGATCTTCCTGAAGTTCTCGGGCATCCTCTCGTTCGCGTTCGCGATCTTCATGACCGCCTTCGAGCTCCTCATCGAGTTCCTGCAGGCCTTCGTCTTCACCCTCCTCGCGGCGCTGTACATCGGTGACGCGGTGAGCGAGCACCACTGATCCTCGGGCTGCGGTCCGAGCCACCGACCAACTGAACACCCCCCACACGACGCCGGGGACAGGACCCGGCGCCACCCGAAAGGAATGTCATGACCGGCAACATCGCCTTCCTCGGCTACGGCCTGTCCGCCATCGGCCCCGGTATCGGCGTCGGCCTGATCTTCGCGGCCTACATCAACGGTGTCGCCCGCCAGCCCGAGGCGCGCGGCATGCTGCAGACCATCGCCTTCACCGGCATGGCGATCACCGAGGCGCTCGCCATCCTCGGTCTCGTCTTCGCGTTCGTCTTCCAGGGCTGACCCCACGCGTCACCGCCCCCGCTGACACCGACGTAAGGAACCGACGTGCTGTACGCATCCGTCCCGATGGCCGAGGAGACCGGCTGGCCCTCGGGCTTCCCGCTCCTGCCGCACCCGGCGGAGATGATCGTCGGGCTCATCGCCTTCGCGATCCTCTACTGGCTGTACAAGTCCAAGGTCGTGCCGCGGATGGAGCAGCTCTATGAGGAGCGCGCCGCCGCCATCGAGGGTGGCATGAAGCAGGCGGAGGAGGCCCAGGCCGAGGCGCACGCCGCGCTCGAGCGCTACAACGCCCAGCTCGCCGAGGCCCGCACCGAGGCAAACGAGATCCGTGAGTCCGCCCGCGAGCAGGGCGCCTCGATCGTGGCCGAGATGCGCCAGCAGGCCCAGGCCGAGGCGAACCGGATCACCGAGTCGGCCAAGCGCCAGGTCGAGGCGGAGCGCCAGCAGGCGGTCGTCCAGCTCCGCCAGGAGGTCGGGACCCTCTCGACCACCCTCGCGAGCAAGATCGTCGGGGAGTCCCTCGAGGACGAGGTCCGCCAGAAGGGCATCGTCGACCGCTTCCTGTCCGAGCTCGAGTCCGGCGAGGTCACGCCCGAGAAGGTCGCCCCCGCGGGTCAGGACGCCTGATGCGTGGGTCGTCCCGCGCCGCGCAGCGCACCGCCGAGGAGGCCCTCGACAGCGCCGTCTCGGGCACGAGCGACACGACGTCCCTCGCCGAGGAGCTCTTCGCCGTCACCGGTGTCGTGGAGGGCACCGCGTCGCTGCGTCGCGCCCTCGCCGACCCCTCCCGTGAGGGCGAGGCCAAGGCGGGTCTGGTGCAGCAGCTCTTCGGCGGCAAGGTGTCCGACGTCACCGCCGACCTCGTCGGCGTCGTCGCCGCGCAGCGGTGGGCCGCCGAGCGCGACCTCGCCGACACCCTGGAGAGCCTCGCGGTCCAGGCGCTGCTCGTCAGCGCGGAGAAGGAGCGCCGCATCGACCGGGTCGAGGACGAGCTGTTCCGCTTCGAGCGGATCGTCGCCGCCGACCCGGGCCTGCGTGACACGCTCTCGAGCCGCAACACCGACGCCGAGGGGAAGACCGCGCTCGTGCGTACCCTCCTCGAGGGCAAGGCGGCGCCCGAGACGATCCGCCTCGCCGAGCAGGCCGTCCGGGTGCCCCGGGGTCGTCGGCTCGACCGCGTCATGGAGGCCTACCTCGACCTGGCCTCCCGCCGGCGCGACGAGCTCACCGCGCTCGTCACCGTCGCGGCGCCGCTCACCGCCCAGCAGTCCGCCCGGCTGCGCTCGGCGCTCGAGGCGCACTACGGCAAGGCTGTCACCCTCCAGGTCGTCCAGGACCCCACGGTCATGGGCGGCATCCGGGTCCAGGTCGACGACGAGGTCGTCGACGGCACCGTGCTGAGGCGCCTCGAGGAGGCCCGGCGGCACGTCACCGGGGGCTGACCCGGACGCCGGCCGGACCGGCACCCACAACCGAATCGCACCGCCCGAACAACACACTTCGGCCCCACCGGGGGCCGGTGACCGAGGAGAAGATCAGACATGACGGAGCTCTCGATCCGTCCGGACGAGATCCGCGACGCGCTGGACGGCTACGTGCGGTCCTACGAGCCCGGCACGGCGTCCCGTGAGGAGGTCGGCCGCGTGGTCGACGCCGGTGACGGCATCGCCCACGTCGAGGGCCTGCCCTCGGCCATGACCAACGAGCTGCTCCAGTTCGAGGACGGCACCCTCGGCATCGCGCTCAACCTCGACGTGCACGAGATCGGTGTCGTCATCCTCGGCGACTTCTCCAAGATCGAGGAGGGCCAGGAGGTCAAGCGCACCGGCGAGGTCCTCTCGGTGCCCGTCGGCGACAACTTCCTCGGCCGGGTCGTCAACCCGCTCGGCACCCCGATCGACGGCCTCGGCGACATCGAGTCCGACGAGCGCCGCGCGCTCGAGCTGCAGGCCCCCACGGTCGTGCAGCGCAAGTCGGTCCATCAGCCACTGCAGACCGGCCTCAAGGCGGTCGACGCGATGACCCCGATCGGTCGCGGGCAGCGGCAGCTGATCATCGGTGACCGGCAGACCGGCAAGACGACCGTCGCCGTCGACACGATCATCAACCAGAAGGAGTTCTGGGAGACCGGCGACCCGGAGAAGCAGGTTCGCTGCATCTACGTCGGCATCGGCCAGAAGGGCTCCACGATCGCGTCCGTGAAGGGCACGCTCGAGGAGGCCGGCGCGATGGAGTACACGACCATCGTCGCCGCCCCCGCCTCCGACTCCGCGGGCTTCAAGTACCTCGCGCCCTACACCGGCTCGGCGATCGGCCAGCACTGGATGTACCAGGGAAAGCACGTCCTCATCGTCTTCGACGACCTGTCGAAGCAGGCCGAGGCCTATCGCGCCGTGTCCCTCCTTCTGCGCCGCCCCCCGGGCCGCGAGGCGTACCCGGGTGACGTCTTCTACCTGCACAGCCGCCTCCTCGAGCGCTGCGCCAAGCTGTCCGACGACCTCGGCGCCGGCTCGATGACCGGCCTGCCCATCATCGAGACCAAGGCGGGCGACGTCTCGGCCTTCATCCCGACCAACGTCATCTCCATCACCGACGGCCAGATCTATCTCCAGGCGGACCTGTTCAACGCCAACGTCCGTCCGGCGATCGATGTCGGCATCTCGGTCTCCCGCGTCGGTGGTGCTGCGCAGATCAAGGCGATGAAGTCGGTCTCGGGCCGCCTGAAGCTCGACCTCGCGCAGTACCGCGCCCTCGAGGCCTTCGCGATGTTCGCCTCCGACCTCGACCCGGCCTCCCGGGCGCAGCTGGCCCGCGGCGCCCGCCTCGTCGAGCTGCTCAAGCAGCCGCAGTCGGCGCCGTTCCCCGTCGAGGAGCAGGTCGTCTCGATCTGGCTCGGCACCACCGGAAAGCTCGACACGGTCGCCGTCGAGGACGTCCGCCGCTTCGAGTCGGAGTTCCTCGACCACCTGCGCCGGACCAAGTCCGACCTGCTCGCCGCGATCCGCGAGTCGGGCACGTTCGAGGAGTCCACGGAGGAGGCGCTCGAGAAGGAGGTCGACACCTTCAAGGCCAAGCTCTTCGAGGGCTCCGGCGCCGAGACCGTCCCGGTCGGCGACGAGGCCGAGGAGGACGCCGCCGACAAGGCGATGGAGTCCGACCAGGAGCAGATCGTCAAGCAGAAGCGCTGACGACGATCTCCGGCGAGCAGCAGACACGACGAAAGGCGGGATGACATGGGAGCGCAGATCCGGGAGTACCGGCAGCGCATCCGGTCCGTCAGCGCGACGAAGAAGATCACGCGGGCCATGGAGCTCATGGCCGCCTCGCGGGTCGTCAAGGCCCAGCAGGCGGTGCGTGAGTCGACCCCCTACGCCCGGGCCCTGACCCGAGCGGTCTCCGCGGTGGCGACGTTCTCGAACGAGGACCACCCCCTCACCACGGAGAAGGAGGACGTGACCCGAGCCGCGGTCGTCATCATGACCTCCGACCGCGGCATGGCGGGCGCGTACAGCTCGTCGGTCATCAAGGAGTCCGAGCGGCTCGTGGCCCGGCTGCGGGAGGAGGGCAAGGAGGTCGTCCCCTACCTGCTCGGCCGCAAGGTCATCGGCTACTACCGGTTCCGTCAACGCGAGTACGCCGAGGAGTGGAGCGGCTTCTCCGAGAAGCCGACCTTCGATGTGGCCCGGGAGATCGGTGAGCGGATCGTCGCCGACTTCACGACGGCCACCGACCTCGGTGGCGTCGACGAGGTCCACGTCGTCTTCACCCGCTTCGTCACGATGGTGACGCAGGAGCCCGAGGTCATCCGTCTGCTCCCCCTCGAGGTCGTCGAGGGCGAGGAGGCCCCGGCGCCCGAGGACCTCCTGCCGCTCTACGAGTTCGAGCCGAGCGCGGGCCAGGTGCTCGACGCGCTGCTGCCCAAGTACGTCACCTCCCGGCTGTTCAACTGCATGCTCCAGTCGGCCGCCTCCGAGCTCGCGGCGCGCCAGCGGGCGATGAAGTCGGCGACCGACAACGCCGAGGAGCTCATCAAGAAGTACACCCGGCTGGCCAACCAGGCGCGCCAGGCCGAGATCACCCAAGAGATCAGCGAAATCGTCGGTGGCGCCAGCGCGCTGGCCGAGAGCAAGTGAACGAGAGAGAGACCATGACTGCGACTGTCACCGACAAGAGCGAGGACACCCGGGCCGGCGGCACCGGCCGGGTCTCGCGGATCATCGGCCCCGTCGTCGACGTCGAGTTCCCCGTCGACGCGATGCCGGAGCAGTACAACCTCCTGACCACCGAGGTCGAGCTCGGCGGTGAGTCCAAGAAGCTCAACCTCGAGGTGGCCCAGCACATCGGCGACAACATGGTCCGGGCCATCTCCCTGCAGCCCACGGACGGCCTCGTCCGGGGCACCGCCGTCCAGGACAGCGGCGGCCCGATCACCGTCCCCGTCGGCGACGTCACGCTCGGCAAGGTGTTCAACACCACCGGGGAGTGCCTCAACCTCGAGCCGGGGGAGACCCTCGAGGTCACGGAGCGCTGGGGCATCCACCGCCAAGCGCCGGCCTTCGACCAGCTCGAGTCCAAGACCCAGATGTTCGAGACGGGCATCAAGGTCATCGACCTGCTGACCCCGTACGTCCAGGGCGGGAAGATCGGCCTCTTCGGCGGCGCCGGCGTCGGCAAGACCGTCCTCATCCAGGAGATGATCGCCCGCGTGGCGCGCGACCACGGTGGCGTGTCGGTGTTCGCCGGCGTCGGGGAGCGCACCCGTGAGGGCAACGACCTCATGGTCGAGATGGAGGAGGCCGGCGTCCTCGGCCAGACCGCCCTCGTCTTCGGCCAGATGGACGAGCCGCCGGGCACCCGCCTGCGCGTCGCCCTCTCCGCGCTGACGATGGCCGAGTACTTCCGCGACGTCCAGAAGCAGGACGTGCTGCTGTTCATCGACAACATCTTCCGGTTCACCCAGGCCGGCTCCGAGGTCTCCACCCTGCTCGGCCGGATGCCGTCCGCGGTCGGCTACCAGCCGACCCTCGCCGACGAGATGGGCGTGCTCCAGGAGCGGATCACCTCGACCCGCGGCCACTCGATCACCTCGATGCAGGCGATCTACGTGCCGGCCGACGACTACACCGACCCGGCTCCGGCGACGACGTTCGCCCACCTCGACGCGACGACCGAGCTCTCCCGCGAGATCGCCTCGCTCGGCATCTACCCGGCCGTGGACCCGCTGACCTCGACCAGCCGCATCCTCGACCGCCGGTACATCTCCGAGGAGCACTACAACACGGCGCTGCGCGTGAAGCAGATCCTCCAGCGCAACAAGGAGCTGCAGGACATCATCGCGATCCTCGGCATCGACGAGCTGTCCGAGGAGGACAAGATCCTCGTCAACCGGGCCCGTCGCATCCAGCGGTTCCTGTCGCAGAACACCTACGTCGCCAAGCAGTTCACCGGTATCGAGGGCTCCACCGTCCCGCTGTCGGAGACGGTGGAGGCGTTCGCGAAGATCGCCGACGGTGAGTACGACCACGTCGGTGAGCAGGCGTTCTTCATGTGCGGTGGCCTCGACGACGTCGAGCGTCAGTGGGCCGAGATCCAGAAGAACCTCTGATGGCCTCGCTCACGGTCGAGCTCGTCGCCGCGGACCGCAAGGTCTGGGAAGGCGAGGCGAACCAGGTCAGCGCGCGCTCGATCGACGGCGAGCTCGGGGTGCTGCCCGGCCACCAGCCGACGCTCGTCGTCCTCGCCGAGGGCGAGGTGCGCATCAACGCCGGAGGCACCTGGCAGAAGGCAGTGATCGACGGAGGGTTCATGTCGGTCGACCACAACCGGGTGACCATCGTCGCCGACTCCGTCGACGCCAGCGGCATCTCCTCCTGAGTCGAGAGGCGGGGGCCGGCGGATGAGTGCCGTTGTCGCAACCGAGCTGGTCCTCGCCGTCATCGTCGTCCTCGTCGTCGGCGCGCTCACCTTCGTGTGGGTGCGCCGACGACTCATCTCCGGGGACGGCCGTCCGGTGATGCTCTGCGCGCTGCGCGAGGAGGCCTCCTCGCGCTGGCGGCTGGGCCTGGCCCGGCTCGGGGCGCAGCGGTTCGAGTGGTTCAGCATCGTCGGGCCATCGCTCCGGCCCGAGGTGTCGTGGCTGCGCGGGCAGGTCGACCTCGGCATCCCGCAACCCCTCGCCGACCCGATCCCCGGGCTCGCCGAGCCGGTGTCGGTCACCGCGAAGTCCGGGCAGGAGTCCTACGACTTCGCCTTCGTGCCGGCCGCCTACACCGCTGTCCGGGCGTGGCTGGAGTCCAGCCCGCCCGGATACAACGTCAACGTCGCCTGACCGCCTCCGGGTGGTCGCGGTACCACGACCGCCAGACGAGCCGGTGGACCGGGATCCAGCGCGGGAGCGACCGCAGCCCCGGGATGAACGGGACGAGGGCGAGCAGGAGCGTCAGGACCATCATGAGGCCCCAGACGAGGGCGTCGGCGTTGTCCGACGACGCGAACGGCTCCACCTGGTACCAGAACGTGTAGAGCCACATCCACGGCTGCCCGGGGTAGTTGCCCGTCTCGTTCATCATGCCCCACTGGTCGCCGCCGAGGCTGCGCGCTCGTGCCTGGTCCTCGAGGTAGGAGCCGTCCGAGAGGAGGAGGAGCGCCTTCGTCGGGTCGGTGCCGTAGAACGGGGGAGCGCCGAGGATCGACTCGAGGCCCCCGGTCTTCGCGAGGGTGAGGAAGGAGTTCGCCATGACGGGGACCGGTCCGTAGTCCGAGGAGGCGGGCACCTGGGCGGGGTCGCCGCCCGCGGCCTTGGCGAGGGCGTCCGAGTAGGCGCTCGCCCACGACGTCCGCTGGTCGGCGGTCGCGGACTTCCACTGACCCAGCGCACTGGTGAGCGCGGCATCTCCGGAGACCTGGCTGAGGGGGGTCACGACGAGGTCCTGGGCGGAGTCGACGGGGATGCGCACCCCGCCCCACTTCTGCAGGGGTAGCGGGCCGAGGGTCTGCCCGTCCCCGTTGCTGTTGTACGGGGGTCCGTAGGTGGCGCTGCCCGAGGTGCCGGCGAGCTCGGCGGTGGCCGTCGCGACGACGTCCGCGGGGGCGGCGACGGCCCAGTCGCGCAGCGAGATCGCCTTCTCGTCTGGTGACGAGAAGGCGACGGCCAGGCCGAGGGTGAGGACGGCCATGACGACGAGCGCGATGACGAACTCCTTGACGAGGTCGTAGCGCCGCGTCGGGAAGCCGTGCGAGTCGGGGGTCGACGAGTGCCCGGTGGTACGGGGGCGCTCCATGGTCGGGGCGCTCACCGGGCCACCTCCTCGGCCGCGCGCGGGTCCTCGGCGCCCAGCGGGGGCACGACACCGTGCCGCCGCACGAGGACGATGTGGACGACGACGATGATCCCCACGACGAAGGGCAGGAGGACGACGTGCCAGAGCAGCATCTGGCCCGGGTCGAGGACGTTGAAGTACGCGCCGAACCCGATCGAGTTGATCCCGTCCTTGGCCTGCGTGCTGATCCACTGGGCGTCGAAGTTGGACTGCGACAGGTAGCCGGTGAACGCCGTGCCGATCGACCCGACGAAGGCGACGACGCCGGTGATCCACGTCATCGCGCGACCTCCGCGCCACGCGGCCATCCAGAACTTGCCCCAGAGGTGGATCACCATGACGGCCATGAACAGCTCGACGCTCCACAGGTGGACCGAGTTGGTGAACCGGCCGAGGCTCGAGGTGTGCCACCACGCCGAACCACCGATGGTGAGCACCAGACCCGAGAGGAGGACGACGGCGAGCGCCGCGAGGGTCGCCACCCCGAAGACGTAGATCCACGAGGCCACGTAGGCGGGCTGTCGGTCGGGGAGGGCCTGGCCCGGGGGGACGAGATGGGTGATCCGGTCACGCAGCCTGGCGGTCCACGTGGGCGGGGAGCCGTCAGGCGACCCCGCCGGGAAGCGCGGTGTCGTCGTGGTGCTCACCGCTGCCCTCCCGAACCACCGGTGCGGGCGGTGGCGCCCTCCGCTGGGCGGTCGCCCGAGCCCGGGAAGGGGAGCACGAGAGCCAGGACGAAGACGAGCACCATGAAGAGGATGATCAGCAGGTTCGTCACCGAGATGTGGATGACGCCCCAGTTGACGTAGTTGCCTGCCGGATCGGTTGCCGTGACGGCGGTGAGCATGACGAACTCCTTCCAGGTGGAGTCGCGCGACGACGGACGTCGTCGTGACCCGACTCGGACTACTCCGCGAGGCTGGATCCGGAGTGGGAGCGGACTGGCCGCCGGCTGTGTACGGCCGCGGGGGGATGGGGGTCAGGCGTCCCCGGCGGCCGTGGGGTCGACGGCGCGGCCACCGCCGGGCCGCCAGAGGACGTCACCGCCAGCACCGACGTTGGCCGTGCGCGCCAGCACGAACAGCAGGTCGGAGAGCCGGTTGAGGTAGCGGGCGGTGAGCGGGTTGACCCCGCCCTCGCCGCGGCCCGCTCCGGCCTCGGCCCCGTACGCCTCGATCGCGGCCCACGTCGACCGCTCGGCGCGGCGGACGACGGTCAGCGCCTGGTGGAGGAGGGCCGCCCCCGGTGTCCCGCCCGGGAGGATGAAGGAGCGGAGCTTCTCGAGGTCGGCGAGGTACCGGTCGCAGTCCGCCTCGAGCTCGGTCACCCACTCCTCCTGCACCCGCAACGGCGGGTGCTCGTACTGCTCCTGGAGGGGGGTGGACAGGTCCGCCCCGACGTCGAAGAGGTCGTTCTGGACCCGCAGGAGCACCGCCCGCACGTCCTCGGGCAGGTCGCCGCACGCGAGGGCGACCCCGATCGCCGCGTTGGCCTCGTTGGCGTCGGCGTACGCGGCGAGGCGCGCGTCGGTCTTGCGGGTGCGGCTCAGGTCACCGAGCGCCGTCGTGCCGTCGTCGCCGGTGCGCGTGTAGATGCGGGTGAGGTTGACCACGGCCTCATGATCGCAGAGGCCGGAGGGGCGGGGTGCTGGGTGTGCGGGCAGCCCGGGTGACGCCATGACACTGGCATGAACCAGACATTGTCATCTTCCTGTCATAGAATTGACCCCGCCGTGACCCGGGCTTGACCGTCGAGGCGCTTGAATGTCGGCACACCACGATGCGCAAGGGGGAACGGTGGGACGACAGGGGGACTCGGTCGTGACGATGACCGAGCGTCACGACGACGTGGGCTGCCACCTCACGGTGCGCGGCCGGCTCGACCGCACGAGCGCGCCAGACGTGCGCCTCGCTCTGCGCCGCACCATCGGGGCGGGGGAAACGCCGCTGCTCGTCGACCTCGGTGAGGTCGTCATCGGCGACGCCACCGGTATCGGGCTCCTCGTCGAAGGGCTGCGGTGTGCGCGTCGGGCGCGCCGCCCGATGCGCGTCGTCGCCGCCGACGAGCGCACGCGGCGGTTGCTGCGCCGGGCCCGCCTCGGGGGTCTCCTCGTGGCCGATCGGGAGGGGTCGGCGCTGACGGGTGCGGCCGCCGGCTGACGCGGTCGGCACGGTGTGGGCACTCTCACCGTGCGGTCGCCTACCCGCTGCCCCACGCCGCGGCTAGCGTTCCACGCATGTCCGAGCCCACCGACGCCCCCCGGCCCGAGCGTGACCGTCCGTGGGTCATGCGCACGTACGCGGGCCACTCGAGCGCCGCCGCGAGCAACGAGCTCTACCGCCGGAACCTCGAGAAGGGCCAGACCGGGCTGTCGGTCGCCTTCGACCTCCCCACCCAGACCGGCTACGACCCCGACCATCCGCTCGCACGGGGTGAGGTCGGCAAGGTCGGGGTGCCGATCTCGCACATCGGTGACATGCGGGCGCTGTTCGAGCAGATCCCGCTCGAGCAGATGAACACCTCGATGACGATCAACGCCACCGCCATGTGGCTGCTGGCCCTCTACCAGGTGGTCGCCGAGGAGCAGGCGCAGGCTGCCGACCAGGACCCGGCCGCGGCGGTCCGCGCGCTGGCGGGTACGACCCAGAACGACATCATCAAGGAGTACCTCTCCCGCGGGACCTACGTCTTCGCGCCCGGCCCCTCCCTGCGGCTCACGACCGATCTCATCGCCTACACCGTCGCCGAGATGCCGCGGTGGAACCCGATCAACATCTGCAGCTACCACCTCCAGGAGGCAGGGGCGACGCCCGTACAGGAGGTCGCCTACGCGATGTCGACGGCTATCGCCGTGCTCGACGCGGTCCGGGGCTCCGGCCAGGTCCCGCCGGAGCGCTTCGGGGACGTGGTGGCCCGCATCTCCTTCTTCGTCAACGCCGGGGTGCGCTTCGTCGAGGAGATGTGCAAGATGCGGGCCTTCGTCCGGCTCTGGGACGAGGTCACCCGCCAGCGGTACGGCGTCGAGGACGCCGGACAGCGCCGCTTCCGGTACGGCGTGCAGGTCAACTCGCTCGGGCTGACCGAGGCGCAGCCGGAGAACAACGTGCAGCGGATCGTCCTCGAGATGCTCGCCGTGACGCTGTCGCGGGACGCCCGTGCCCGGGCGGTGCAGCTGCCCGCGTGGAACGAGGCCCTCGGTCTGCCGCGGCCGTGGGACCAGCAGTGGTCGCTGCGCATCCAGCAGGTCCTCGCCTACGAGTCCGACCTGCTCGAGTACGGGGACCTCTTCGAGGGGTCGGACGTCGTGGAGGCCAAGGTCAGGGAGATCCTCGACGGGGCCCACGCGGAGATCGACCGGATCCAGGAAATGGGTGGCGCCGTCCCCGCCGTGGAGGGGGGCTACATGAAGTCCGAGCTCGTGGCCTCGCACGCCCGGCGACGAGCCCGCATCGAGTCCGGGCAGGATGTCGTCGTCGGGGTCAACCGCTTCGAGTCCACCGAACCGAACCCCCTGACCGCCGATCTCACGACCGCGATCCAGGGCGTCGACCCGGGCGTCGAGGCCGCGGCGGCCCTAGCGGTCCGTCGGTGGCGTGAGGACCGCGACGCCGACCCCGAGCGCGGGCCCCGCGCCGCGGCGGCCCTGGAGCGACTGCGTGCCGACGCCGCCACCGACGCCAACCTCATGACCGCCACGCTCGAGTGCGCGCGGGCCGGCGTGACCACGGGGGAGTGGGCCGGGGCGCTGCGCGAGGTGTTCGGTGAGTTCCGGGCTCCGACCGGGGTCAGCGGGTCGGTCGGCACCGGATCGGGCTCCGAGGAGCTCACGAGGGTCCGCGAGTCCGTTGCGCGGACCTCCGCGGAGCTCGGCGGCCGGCTGCGCGTGCTCGTCGGCAAACCCGGCCTCGACGGGCATTCCAACGGGGCCGAGCAGATCGCCGTCCGCGCTCGCGACGCCGGCTTCGAGGTCGTGTACCAGGGCATCCGGCTCACCCCCGAGCAGGTCGTCGCGGCGGCCGTCGCCGAGGACGTCCACCTCGTCGGGCTCTCGATCCTCTCCGGATCGCACATGGAGCTGGTCCCCGACGTCCTCGAGCGGATGCGCGCCGCCGGTGCCGGTGATGTCCCGGTGATCGTCGGTGGGATAATCCCCGAGGCCGATGCCGCCCGCCTCAAGGAGCTCGGCGTCGCCGAGGTCTTCACCCCGAAGGACTTCGGCCTCAACGCGATCATGGCCCGCTTCGTCGAGGTGATCCGGGAGGCGCACGGGCTGCCCGAGGAGTCGGCGGTACCCTCGCCGTCGTGAGCCCGACCCCACCCGACCCCGTTGACGGCCCCGCCACGCCGCGCGGTCCGCAGCGACCCGCGGACCGGGTGCGCACGAGGGAGGACCTCTGGCTGCGTGGTCGCACGTACGCGACGGCCACGTGGAGCCTGCCGGCGTTCATCGTGCTCGTGCCCGGCGTTGTCGTCCCGCTCGTCGCGGGCGGCGAGGGGGTGCTCTGGGTCACCCTGCGGGTGGCCGCGGTGCTCCTCCTCCTCATCGCCTCCGCCCTGCTCGCCCGTCGGCGGGGTCACGGGGTCGTGCGCGGGCTCGCGGTCGGCCTCCTCGTCGCCACCGCGGTGCTGGGGGTGGCCATCCCACTCGGGATGCTGGTACGGGCGGTCATCGCGTGAGTGCGCCGTCGGCCCAGGGCCAGGTCCACGGACCGGACACCCTGCTCAGTGCGGCTGTCAGCTGCGCGATCCTCCTCGTCCTCGTCCTCGGCCTGCAGTGGGTGCTGCTCGCCGCTGTGCTCCCTTGGGTCGCGGGGATCGCGCTCGTCTCGTTCGCGCGCACCCGTGCGGTGGGCGTCGGGGTCCTCGCGTCGGGGCTGCTGCTCCCGGCGGTCTTCCTCGGCCTCAACGGCCTCATCGCCTTTTCCTGACCCCACAGGGCGGCGCCCCCACGGCTGGGTGGGGGCGCCGCCCGGGCCGGGGCGTGCTCAGCCGGCGAGAGCCTCGGTGAGAGCCGCCGTGAAGGCCGGCAGGTCGTCGGGCCTGCGGCTGGTGATGAGGTTGTCGTCCTTGACGAGCTCGCGGTCTTCCCACGTCGCCCCCGCGTTGCGTAGGTCGGTCTGCAGGCTGGGCCACGAGGTGAGCCGGCGGTCGCGGACCACGTCGGCCTCGACGAGCATCCACGGAGCGTGGCAGATGGCCGCCACGGGCTTGCCCGACTCGACGAACGTGCGGACGAACGCGACCGCATCGGCGGCCTGGCGCAGGGCGTCGGGGTTGGCGACCCCACCGGGCAGGACCAGGGCGGCGTAGTCGCCGACCTCCGCCTCCTCGACGCGCACGTCGACGGGGAAGGTGTCGCCCTTGTCGAGGTGGTTGAAGGCCTGCACGCGGCCCGCGTCGGTCGAGATGAGCACCGGCGTGGCGCCGGCGGACTCGACCGCCGCCCACGGCTCGGTGAGCTCGATCTGCTCGATCCCCTCCGTGGCGACGAGGAAGGCGACCTTCTGGGTGCTGCCGGTCGTACTGGTCATGGTGTCCTTTCGATCCGGTGGACGGGCCGGCGCCGGGTGGGCGCCGGCGTCGTGCAACCCCGGCTGCGGTGCTGGAATTCCGCCGGATGCGGGTCATTCGCCTCCCGCCGGGGTGACCCCGGGGACCTACCCGCACCGCGACCTGCCGAAACGCGCGCACCCCGTTCCCGGGCGGGCCCGGCCGGTCGAGCTCCTGCCCCGGCGGCTCAGAACAGCCGGTGCTCGCTGTCGTCGATGCCCTTGAGGGCGTCGTAGTCGAGGACGACACAGCGGATGCCGCGGTCCTCGGCCAGGGTGCGGGCCTGCGGCTTGATGACCTGGGCGGCGAACACGCCGGTGACCGGCGCCAGGTGGGGGTCGCGGTTCATCAGCTCGAGGTAGCGGGTCAGCTGCTCGACGCCGTCGATCTCGCCGCGGCGCTTGATCTCCACCGCGACGTGGCGCCCGTCTGCGTCCCGGCACAGGATGTCGACGGGGCCGATCGGCGTCATGTACTCACGGCGCGAGAGGGTCCACCCCTCCCCGAGGGTCGTGATGTGCTCGGCGAGCAGGCGCTGCAGGTGGGCCTCGACGCCGTCCTTCACGAGGCCGGGGTCGACCCCGAGCTCGTGGGCGCTGTCGTGGTGGATCGCGTGGAGGCGCACCCGGAGACGGTCCTCGGACTTGGCGTGCTGGACGACCCAGACGGCGCTGACCCCCTCGGCGGCCTCCGCCTCGTCCGGCTCGACCTCGGCCATCGCGCAGGGCGGCGACATCCAGTTGAGGGGCTTGTAGGAGCCACCGTCGGAGTGCACGAGCACCGAGCCGTCGGCCTTGACGAGGAGCAGCCGGGTCGCGAGCGGGAGGTGGGCGGTCAGCCGGCCCTCGTAGTCGACACTGCACGTCGCGATGACCATCCGCACGAGCGGACACCCTACCCGCGCCGTGCGGCGGTCCCCACGCAGCCGGGGTCGATCCGTCCCTTGCCGCCCGCGTGCCGGCGCCGCACACTGGTCACGAGGTGAGGCCGATGCGGGCAGCGCTGTGGGTGCTCCTGGTCGTCGTCGCGCCCGGGGGCTGGTTCGTCGCCCAGTGCGAGGCGCTGCGCTGGCTCTCCGGCGGTGAGGCACCCCGCGTGGCGCGTCCGGTGGTCCGGGGCCTCCAGCGGCTCGGCCGGGCCGTGCGCCGGAGCCCTCGTGAGGAACCCCTCCCACCGGTGCTCCTCGCCCTCGAGCTGCGTCGGCTCGGTGAGGAGGTCCGGAGCATCGAGGCGGGTCGCCAGCCGCACCGGGCCGCTCGACTCACCGCGGCGCTGGCCGCGTACGACCACGTCCTGCTCGAGCTCTGCGACACCGTCGAGGTCGACGCCCCGGCGGTGCGGCCACCGTTGTCCTCCCGCGCCCGTCTCGACCTCGAGACCGAGCTCGTGGCCAGCGGCGTGGACTGGTGACGAGGCTCACGCCGGGCACGTCTCCGAGGTAAGGAGCGTCACGCCCGGTCGCCCTCGTGGGGGCCCGGACGCTCTGGAAGGATCGCCGCCATGACGCGTGACTTCACCAGCGTGGGTGTGATCGGCCTCGGGACGATGGGTGCGGGCATCGTGGAGGTGTTCGCCCGCACCGGGATCGACGTCGTCGCCGTCGACGTCGACGACGAGGGCCTGCAGCATGGTCGCGACGTCCTCGCCGGGAGCACCGGCCGCGCGCTCTCGCGGGGGAAGATCAGCCAGGAGGAGCACGATGCGCTGCACGCCCGGGTCGCGTACACCACCGACCTGCAGGACCTGGCCGGCTGCCAGCTCGTCGTCGAGGCCGTGCCCGAGCAGCTCGAGCTGAAGAAGCAGATCTTCGGCCGGCTCGACGAGATCGTCTCGACGGACGCCATCCTGGCGACGAACACCTCCTCCCTGCCCGTCACCGAGATCGCGGTGGCGACCTCCAACCCGAAGCGCGTCGTCGGGATGCACTTCTTCAACCCCGCGCCGGTCCTGCAGTTCGTCGAGGTGATCCGCACCGTCATCACCGCCGACGACGTCTTCGAGGACGTCAAGTCCCTCGCCGAGCGGCTCGGGAAGCTGCCGGTCGTCGTCGGCGACCGCGCCGGCTTCATCGCCAACGCCCTCCTCTTCGGCTACCTCAACCACGCCGTGTCGATGTACGAGAGCCGCTACGCCACCCGCGAGGACCTCGACGCCGCGATGCGGTTCGGGTGCGGCTACCCGATGGGTCCGTTGCAGCTGCTCGACCTCATCGGCCTCGACACCGCCTACGAGATCCTCGACACGATGTACCGCCAGGGGCGCGACCGGCTGCACGCACCGAGCCCGATCATCAAGCAGATGGTGAGCGCGGGCCTGCTCGGCCGGAAGTCCGGCCGGGGCTTCTACACGTACGCCGCGCCCGGGTCACCCGAGATCGTGCCCGACGCCCAGACCCCCTCCGGCACGACGCCCGACGGCGTGTCGGTGCGTCCGGTCGGCTCGGTCGGTGTCGTGGGGTCCGGGACCATGGCGACCGGCATCATCGAGGTCTTCGCGAAGGCCGGCCACGAGGTCACGTACGTGGCGCGCTCGGAGGAGAAGGTCGCCGGCGTCCGCACCGCCATCGCGAAGAGCACCGCACGGGCGGTGGAGAAGGGACGGATGAGCGCGACCGACGCCGACGCCGTGCTCGCGCGGCTGCACGGCTCGACCTCGCGCTTCGACCTCGCCGACGTCGACCTCGTCGTCGAGGCCGTCGCCGAGGACCTCGCCGTCAAGCAGGACCTGTTCCGCGACCTCGACTCCATCTGCAAGGACGGCGCCATCCTGGCGACGACGACCTCGTCGCTGCCGATCATCGACTGCGCCAAGGTCACCTCGAGGCCGCAGGACGTCGTCGGGATGCACTTCTTCAACCCGGCCCAGGTGATGAAGCTCGTCGAGGTCGTCCACACGGTCTCGACCGCGCCCGACGTCGTCGCGACCGTCCAGGGCCTCTGTGCCGCGGTCGGCAAGGTGGCCGTGACGTGCGGTGACCGGTCGGGGTTCATCGTCAACGCGCTCCTGTTCCCGTACCTCAACGACGCGGTGAAGATGCTCGAGGGCAACTACGCGAGCGCCGACGACATCGACACCGCCATGAAGACGGGGTGCGGCCTGCCGATGGGGCCCTTCGAGCTGCTCGACGTCGTGGGCCTGGACGTGTCGCTCGCCATCGAGCGGGAGCTCTACGTCGAGTTCCGCGAGCCGGGCTTCGCGCCGGCCCCGCTGCTCGAGCACCTCGTGACCGCGGGGTACCTCGGTCGCAAGTCCGGTCGCGGCTTCCGCACCTACGCGTGAGCCGGGCGGGAGCGGGCGGCAGCGGGCCGCTGCCATGACGAGCGCGCCGACGCTGCCGGAGCGGGCCAGGGTCGTCGTCATCGGCGGTGGGGTGATCGGTGCGTCGGTCGCCTACCACCTCGCCCACGGGGGCGAGCGGGACGTCCTCCTCCTCGAGCGCGACCGGCTGACGTCCGGGACGACGTGGCACGCCGCGGGCCTGATGACGTGCTTCGGCTCGTTCAGCGAGACGAGCACCCGGCTGCGCCTGGCCTCCCGCGACCTCTATGCCCGGCTCGAGGCCGAGACCGGTCAGGCGACCGGGTTCCGGCCGGTGGGGCTGGTCGAGGCCGCCGCCGACGCCGACCGGCTGGAGGAGTACCGCCGGGTCGCCGCCTTCCAGCGCCGGCTCGGACTCGAGGTCGAGGAGGTCTCGCCCCGCGAGATGGCCGACCTGTTCCCGCTCGCCCGCACCGACGACCTCCTCGCGGGCTTCCACGTGCCGGGCGACGGCCGTGTCAACCCCGTCGACCTCACCGTGGCCCTCGCGCGGGGGGCGCGCAACCTCGGCGTGCGCGTCCTCGAGGGGGTGTCGGTGACCGGCGTGTCCACCCGGCCGCGAGGCGTCGTCGAGGAGGTCACCGCGGTCGAGACCGACCACGGGCGGGTCGAGTGCGAGGTGGTCGTCAACTGTGCGGGGATGTGGGCCCGCCAGCTCGCGGAGCGCAGCGGCGTCGTCGTCCCGAACCAGGCCGCCGAGCACTACTACCTCGTCACCGAGCCGATCGACGGGGTGAGCCCGGACCTGCCCGTCTTCGAGGACCCCTCCTCCTACGGGTACTACCGCGAGGAGGGCGGCGGCATGATGGTCGGCCTCTTCGAGCCGGTGGCCGCGGCCTGGCGGGTCGACGGCATCCCCGAGGACTTCTCCTTCGGGACCCTGCCACCGGACTGGGACCGCATGGCGCCGTTCCTGGAGCGGGCGATGAGCCGGGTCCCGGTCGTCGAGACGGCCGGCATCCGGACGTTCTTCTGCGGGCCGGAGTCCTTCACCCCGGATCTCGCCCCCGCCGTGGGAGAGGCGCCGGGCGTCCACGGCTACTTCGTCGCGGCGGGGCTCAACTCCGTCGGCGTGCTCTCCGCGGGGGACTCGGACGCATCCTCGCGCACTGGGTGCTCACCGGGCGCCCTGACGTCGACATCACGGGCATCGACGTCGCCCGCTTCCGTGCGTGGCAGCTCGACCCCGGCCGCCGCGCCGCGCGCACGGCGGAGATCCTCGGCACCGTCTACGCGGCCCACACCCCGGGGACCCAGCTCCGCACGTCCCGGGGGGTGTTCCGCTCGCCGGTGCTGGACCGGCTCGTGGCGGCCGGCGCCCACCTGCGCGACGTCTCGGGGTGGGAGTCGGCCGCGTGGTACGCGGGGGCGGGCGCCACGCCACAGGTGACGCCGAGCTGGGGACGTCAGCCGTGGTGGGAGCACTGGGAGGCCGAGCACCGGGCGGTGCGCGAGGCGGTGGGGCTGCTCGACCTGTCGTTCATGGCCAAGCTCGCCGTGCGCGGCCGCGACGCGGCGGCGGTGCTGGAGCGGTTGAGCGCCGCGGTGGTCGCCACGCAGGACGGACGGATCACCTACACCCCGTGGCTGGGCGCGGACGGCGGCGTCGACGCCGACCTCACCGTCACCCGGCTCGCGGCCGACGACCTGCTCGTCGTCGCCTCGGACACGGCGCACGGCCGGGTCCTCGGGATGCTGCGGCGTGGCATCGGCGAGGCCGCGGCGGTCGTCACCGACGTCACCGAGGAGCTCGCCCTGCTGAGCCTGCAGGGTCCGGCCGCGCGCAGGGTCCTGGCGGCCGCGGCGCCGGGCACCGACTGGTCGACGCCGGGCTTCGCCTTCCGCGACGCGCGGCGCGTGCAGCTCGCCGGCGTCGACGTCCTCGCCGTCCGGATCACCTACGTCGGAGAGCTCGGCTGGGAGCTCTACGTCGACCGCGACGACGCCGGAGCCGTGTGGGACGCGCTGCTCGCCGCGGGGGTACCTCACGGCATCCGTCCGGTCGGGCTCGCCGCCCTGTCCAGCCTCCGGCTGGAGAAGGGCTACCGGGACCACGGCCACGACCTCGACAACACCGACGACCCGTGGGGTGCCGGGCTCGGCTTCGCCGTGGCGCCCGACAAGCCGGGTGGCTTCGTGGGCCGGGAGGCGGCGCTCGCCGCGCGGGAGGCCGGGGCGCCTCACCATCGGATCGTCTCGGTGGTCCTGGAGGACCCCGGCCCGGTGCTCGTCCACGGCGAGGTCGTCCTCCGCGACGGTGTCGCCGTCGGAGACGTGCGCTCCGGGTCGTACGGCTGGACGGTCGGTGCGGCCGTCGGGCTCGCCGGCGTCGGCCACGGGGAGGGGGTCACCCCGGCGTGGCTGCGCGAGGGCACCTGGGAGGTCGACGTCGCCGGGACCCGACACCGGGCCCGGGTGTCCCTGACGCCGCCGTACGACCCCTCGGGCGAGCGCGTCCGGCGCTGACTGGTTGGATGACGGGGTGCCCCGGAGCAACCGCCGTCGCCGTGACCTCGAGTCGCGCCCGCTCGGCGCCGGCACGGAGGTCCGGACCGAGTCCTGGGGCGGGCGGCCGTGGCACGTGCGCAGCCTCACCGGTGCCACCTCGACCCGCGAGTACCGGTGCCCGGGATGCCACCAGGGCATCGCCCCCGGCACGCCCCACGTCGTCGCGTGGCCCGCCGAGGGCGTCCACGGCGTCTCCGAGCGCCGGCACTGGCACACGCGGTGCTGGCGCTCCCGCCACGCCGCTCGGCCCTAGGCCGTCGCGGCGCTCAGGCCTCGGCCTGGCGGGGGACCAGGACCTCCTCGTAGAGGAGGAGCAACCCCGCCGCGACGGGGATGGCGAGCAGGGCCCCGACGATCCCGAGCAGCGCGCCACCGACGAGGGCGGCGACGATGGTCACGGTGCCGGGGACCGAGACGGTGCGTTTCATGACGCGGGGGGCGATGACGTAGTTCTCGACCTGCTGGTAGACCACGTAGTAGACGAGCGCGATGAGCGCCTTCTTCGGCTCGTCGAAGAAGGCGACGACGGACACGACGGCCGCGCCGAGGGTCGCTCCCACCATCGGGACGAGGCCGAGCAGGCCGACCGCCACCGCGAGCACCGCGGCGTACGGGATGCCGACGATCGTCATCATCAGCCACGACATGCAGGCGTTGAGCGTCGCGATGAGCACCTGCCCGATCGCGTAGGAGCCCACGCGTCGCATGATCTCCTCCGACAGCGACACGACGCGGGCGCGGCGGCTCGAGGGGACGACGGCGTAGGCCGCCTGCTTGACCCGCGGCAGCGACGCGAGGAGGTAGAGCGTGAGGACGAGGACGGTGAGGACCTGGAAGACCCCGGTGAGGATCACCTGACCGGCGCCGAGGATGCCCCCGAGGACGCCCTCGATGAAGGTCTGGTCGGTGAGCTTGGCCGTGAGCTCCTGTTCGAGCTTGTTGATGATGTCGTAGTGCTTGTCGAGGTCACGCACCCAGGGCGCGTTGAGGAGGTCCTGGACGTACTGGGGAGCCTGCTGGGCCAGCTGGCTCCCCTGGGTCACCACCGGGGGCACGACGAGCAGTCCGATGAGACCGAACGAGACGAGCAGCCCGGAGAAGACGATGACGACGGCCGCCCCGCGACGTACCCGGCGGGCGACGAGCAGGTCGACGACGGGGTTGAGGGCCAGGGCGAGGAAGAAGGAGACGAGCAGGAGGGTGACGGCCGTGGCGGCCCGGCCGAGACCGCTCCACAGCCACCACGCGAGGAGGACGCCGGTCGCGCCGAAGAAGCCGAGGTAGAACGGGCTGTGCCGGTTCAGCGGCTGGCCGACGGTGCCGAACAGGCCGGCAGGGGACCCCGGGGGAGTCGGGTCCGCCGGCACCCGGCCGGCTCCCTGGCCGGTGGGTGTGGCGTGTGGCGGCTCGGGCCCGGCCGGTGGGGCGGACGGCGGGACGCTACCGCCCGCGATGCGGTTGCTCTCCTCGAGCGCGGCCCGCTGCCGCCGGCGGTAGTCACCCCAGCGCTCGACCGGGCCCCACAGCGTCGACCACCTCACCACGCACCTCCCGGCGCCACCCTAGTGCGCGACCCGGGCGGCGAGGCCGCACCCGAGGCTCCTCAGGTGTCGCGGAAGCGGTTGATCTCGGCCTCGTAGCGCGCCCGCTTCTCCGGGTCGCTGACCCCGAGGCCCTCCTCGGGGGAGAGGGTGAGGACGCCGACCTTGCCCTGGTGCGCGTTGCGGTGCACGTCGAGCGCCGCCTGGCCCACCTCCTCCAGCGCGTACGTCTTCGACAGCGTCGGGTGGATGATGCCGCGGTCGATGAGGTCGTTGGCCTCCCAGGCCTCGCGGTAGTTCGCGAAGTGGCTGGACACGATGCGCTTGAGGTTCATCCACAGGTAGCGGTTGTCGTACTCGTGCATGTACCCCGACGTCGAGGCACACGTGACGATCGTGCCGCCCTTGCGCGCGACGTAGACGCTGGCGCCGAAGGTCTCGCGACCCGGGTGTTCGAAGACGATGTCGACGTCGTGCCCCCCGGTGAGCTCGCGGATCCTCTTGCCGAGGCGCTGCCACTCCTTCGGGTTCTGGGCGGTGCCCTCCTCGTTCCAGAACCGGTAGTCCTCGGCGTTGCGGTCGATGATGAGCTCGGCCCCCATGGCGCGGCAGATCGCGGCCTTCTCGGGAGAGGAGACCACGCAGATCGGCGTCGCGCCGCCGGCGAGGGCCATCTGGGTGGCGTAGGAACCGAGGCCGCCGCTCGCGCCCCAGACGAGCACGCGGTCGCCGAGCTTCATCTGGGCGCCGTGGTGGCTGATGAGCTGCCGGTATGCGGTGGAGTTGACCAGCCCGGGGGAGGCGGCCTCCTCCCACGAGAGGTGGGTCGGCTTCGGCATCAGCTGGTTGGCCTTGACGACGGCGAGCTCGGCGAGTCCGCCGAAGTTGGTCTCGAAGCCCCAGATCCGCTGCTGCGGGTCCATCATCGTGTCGTCGTGGCCCTGGTGGTCCTCGAGCTCGACGGACAGGCAGTGCGCGACGACCTCGGTGCCCGGGGACCACTTGGTGACCCCGGGGCCGACGCGCAGGATGACGCCCGCCAGGTCAGAGCCGACGACGTGGTAGGGCAGGTCGTGCCGCTGGGCGTACTCGGACGTGCGGCCGTAGCGCTCGAGGAAGCCGAAGGTCGGCACGGGCTCGAAGATCGAGGTCCACACGGTGTTGTAGTTGATGGCGCTGGCCATCACCGCGACGAGCGCCTCACCGGGGGCGAGCTCGGGCACCGGCACCTCGTCGACGTGCAGGGAGCGGCGGGGGTCCTTCTCCTTCGTCGGCAGGCCCTCGAACATGTCGACCTCGTCCTTGTGGACCGTCGCGCCGCGATAGGTGTCGGGCACGTCCAGCCCCGAGTACGTCTCCTCGCTGCGGTCGCCGGAGAGGATGGCCTCGCGGATCTGCTCCATGGGGTCGTGCTCCTTCGCGGTTCTGGCGGACACCTCCGGCGAACCTAGCGGCCGGCCCCGCGGCCCACAGCCCCCTGAGACAGTGCTCACGACGTGATCCGGCTCACGGGGAGCGCGCGGGGAGGGCTTCCTCGGCGGCGGCCGCGCCACCCGGCCGCCGCTGCGCGTTCCGGCCGGTCACGGACGGCTCGCCCGGTGGCCGTACTACCGTTCCGGGGGTGCACCGCCGGACCCCCACGCGCCGCCAGCTGCTGCTCGGCGGCGCCGGCGCGCTGGCCGTCGGCGGCGGCGGCGCGGCGCTCCAGCGCGCCCGCAGGGCCGAGATCCCGCTCTACAGCGAGACCGTCGCCTTCGAGGCGCCCGAGCAGCGCCGACTCGTCCTCCCCGCCCGGCTCGAGCTGCTCGTCCCCGGCACCCGGGTACTCGCCGGGACCGTGCACGCCGAGGTGCTCGTCGAGGACGAGCAGGCCTGGCTGGACGGCTGTGCCGACTGGGTCCGCGCGGCGGCCGACGAGGACGGGGCGCTGCGCTCGGCCCTGCTGGACCTGCGCGCCCTCAGTGCCGGCCTGCCGGTCTCGGTGGCCGGGTGGTCACCCCGCTGGCGGTACGCGTGGCCCCGTGACGTCTCGTTCGTCGCGGCGGCGCTGGCCCGGGCCGGGAAGCCGGACGACGCGGTGCGCCAGCTCGCCTTCCTCCAGCGGGTCCAGGGCGCGGACGGCTGGTT
The DNA here is from genome assembly GCA_963730165.1 of uncultured Actinomycetota bacterium. Lineage (GTDB taxonomy): Bacteria > Actinomycetota > Actinomycetes > Actinomycetales > Dermatophilaceae > DASSQJ01. Next base: position 319,446 of record CAVSQS010000002.1, on the reverse strand, counting down.
CGAGGCGCGCTACGACATCCACACCGGCCGCCCGCCCGACGACCGGGAGGCGCAGCTCGACGGCTCCGGGTGGGCGCTCTGGGCGGCCGACCAGGTGGCCCACCACGCACCGGAGCGCGCCGCCGAGCTGCTCCGCCCGCTGCGCGGCCTGCTCGTCCGCAGCGCCTCCGGCCTGCTCGCCTCGCTCGATGCCACGACGATGCTGCCGCCGGTCTCCTCCGACTACTGGGAGCTCGGCGAGGACACCCTGACCCTCGGCACGGCCGCGGCCGTCCTCGCCGGGCTGCGCTGCGCCGTCCCTGCGCTGCAGGCGGTCGACGAGCTCTCTCTCACCGACCGCGTCCGTCCGGCGGCGGACCTGCTCGCAGGGCAGGTCCGCGACCACTTCGGCCCCGACGGCTACCCCCGGCTGCTCGGCGGTTCCGCGGCCGACGCGGCCATCACCTTCCTCGTCCCACCGATCGGACCGACCGATGCCGACCTCGAGGTGATGAGCGCGCTGGACCGCGCGCAGACCTCGATGTCCCGGCCGGCCGGGGGGCTCGCTCCCGGCGCGGCGTGGAAGCAGGACGGCATCAGCTGGACCCCGGAGACGGCACTGTTCGCCGGCGCCTGGGCGGCGACGGGGTACCGCTCCAAGGCGGAGCAGCTCCTGCGCTGGCTCGGTGAGCACCGCACGGCGGCGGGTTCCTTCCCCGAGAAGGTCCTGCACGACGGACGCCCGGCGGCGGTCGCTCCGCTCGCCTGGACCGCCGCCCTGGTCGTCATCGCCCGCCACGAGCTGGCGGTCCGCCGGTGACCCGCCTCGGCCCGACCTCGAGGACGCGGACGGTCGGCGTGCTCGTGGCCGCGGCCGCACTGCTGGTCCCGGCGGTGCCGGCGAGTGCCGACCCGGTCGCCCCGGCCGCTGTCCCCGCCCACACCGTCGTCGTCGGGGCGCCCGGGCTGGCGTGGTCCGACGTCACCGAGGAGACCACCCCGTGGCTGACGATCCTCGCCGAGGCGGGGTCCGTGGGCTCGATGACGGTGCGGGGGGTGCGTTCGCGGTCGTGTGCCGTCGACGGCTGGCTGACGCTCTCCGCGGGTCGCCGCGCCTCCGACGCCGCCAGAACCGCCTGCACCGAGCCGGAGCCGGTCACCGGTGACACCGTGCCGAACTGGGACCGGTACGTCGCGGCCGCTCAGGGCGACTCCTACGGAGCCGTGCCCGGCACGCTCGGCCAGCGGCTCGCGGACGCGGGTGCCTGCATCGAGACGGTTGGGCCCGGCGCCGCGGTGGCCGGTGCCGACGAACGGGGCCGGGTCGAGCACCAGCTCGACGCGGTGACGGCGCGACCGGCGTGTGCGGTCGAGCTCGTCGACGCCGGGACCCTGCCCGCCGCAGGCCCCGCGCGCACCGTCGCCCTGACCGACCTCGACGCCCTCGTGGCGTCACTCGTCCGGGCCCGTGCGCCCGGCACCCGCATCGTCGTGGCGGGCGTCGGTGACGGTGTGTCGGAGGTCGCTCCGCGGGCGGTCATCGTCTCCCCACCCTCCGGCGGGGTGCTCACCTCGCCCTCGACGCGCCAGGAGGGTCTGGTCCAGCTCCAGGACCTCACGGCCACCCTGCTCGTCGACCACGGCGCGGGTGACGCGGGCCTGACCGGGCGGCCGGTGAGCGCCGTGGCGGACACCGGTCCGGGGGAGGAGCGCGTGGCGGCCCGGCAGGGATTCGAGCGCAAGGCCACGACGATGCGGGCGCTCGCGCCCCAGGTGACGGCGTGGCTCGCCGTGCTCTTCGCGGCCTGGGCGCTGGTCACGGCACTGCTCCTGTGGCGCGGCGGGGCGGTGCCGCAGTGGCTCCGGGTGACCGGCGTCGCCGTGGCCGGCGTCCCGGTCAGCACCTTCCTCGCCAACCTCGCCCCGTGGTGGCGACTCGACGCGTCCGGCCCGGCGTTCGTTGCTGCCCTCGCCGCGGCGCTCGCCCTCACCGGTGCGCTGGCGGACCTCGCCGGCCGCCGCCTCGAGCTCGGCGGCCTGCGTGCGGTGGCGGCGTTGACGGTGCTCGTGCTCGGGGCCGACGTCCTCACCGGGTCCACGCTCCAGCTCGCCTCGGTGTTCGGGCAGAACCCCACCGTCGGCGGCCGGTTCTACGGGCTCGGCAACACCAGCTTCGCGCTCTACGGCCTCGCCACCCTCGTCCTCGTCCAGTGGGCGGGCGCGTGCCGCCGGCTCGGCCGGTGGCGAGTGCCCCTCGCCACGCTCGTCCTCGTCGCCGCCCTCGCGGTCGAGGCGCACCCGTCGTACGGCGCGGACTTCGGTGGCCCGCCGGGTCTCCTGCTCGGCGGCGTCGTCGTCCTGGCGGCGGCGGCCGCCGTGCGACTGACACCGTGGCGGGTCGTCGTCGCCGTGCTCGTGGCGGGTGCGCTCACCGTCGGCGTCGCCCTCGTCGACTGGCTGCGTCCGGCCGAGTCGCGGACCCACCTCGGTGAGTTCGTCCAGACCGTCCTCGACGGCGGAGCGGGGGAGGTCGTGTCGCGCAAGCTGTCGCAGAACCTGGAGAACCTCGGGTCGCCGCCGCTCCTGGCCATCGCCCTCGCCGCAACGGTGCTGGCCGTGGCGCTCCGGCGCACGGGCTGGCGTCCGGGCCCCGACGGCGCGGTGGTGCTGCGGGCCGCGGCCGCCATGGCGGTCCTCGGATTCGCGGCCAACGACTCGGGCCTGGTCATCCCCGCCTACGTGGCGCTGGTCCTGCTGCCGTTGCTGCTCGCCGACCGGGCGGGGGAGAGCACGACGACGGGGGTCTCGGTGGAGCGGCCGGCGTCGTAGGCGTCGAGGTCCTTGTCGACGGCCCGGTAGCGATCCCACAGCCGCTCGCGGTCGGCGCCGGTGGCCGCGTGGGCGACGACCTCGCGCTCGCCGTCGGGCAGGCGCACCCGGGCCCGCGGGTCCGCCCGGAGGTTGAGCCACCACGCCGGGTGGCCCTCACCCCAGCCGTTCATCGCGAGGGTGACGAGGTCCGGTCCGTCCTCGAGGTAGGCGAGGATCACCGAGCGCGGCTCGCCGGACCGCCGACCGGTCGTCGTGACCCGCATCGTGCCCCACTTCCCCTCACGCTCCGGCCACAGCCCCTTCCGGCCCCCGGTGACCCGGTAGAGAGCCCGGTGGGTGCGCCAGGCGAGGCGGACGAACCACCGCGGCGGCAGCCGAGGAGGTCGCTCGGAGCCGGCGGGCACCTGCACCGCCGTTCAGTGGGCGCCGGCAGCCGGCTCGACGAGCTCGACGAGGATGCCGCCGGCGTCCCTGGGGTGGATGAAGTTGACCCGCGAGCCGCTCGTCCCGCGCCGCGGGGTTTCGTAGAGCAGCCGAAGGCCACGCTCGCGCAGCGTCGCGCAGACCGCGTCGAGGTCCTCGACCCGGTACGCGAGCTGCTGGATGCCCGGTCCGCTGCGGTCGAGGAACTTCGCGATCGTCGACTCCTCGGAGAGCGGCGCGAGGAGCTGGATGCACGAGCCGGAGTCACCGACGCCCATCATCGCCTCACGGACGCCCTGCTCCTCGTTGGTCTCCTCGTGGAGCATCCGCATCCCGTAGGTCTTCTCGTAGAAGGCGATGGCCTCGTCGAGGTCGCGGACGGCGACGCCGACGTGGTCGATGGCGGTGAACAGGTCCGTGGCGGTCATGGGTCCAGCGTATGGCCGGGTGCACGTCGTGCACGGTGGCGAGCGTCACGGGCGGCCCCCGGTGCCACGGGCAGGTCCCGCGGCTAGCATCGACGAGATCCTCGCACCCGACCTGGGAGGCACCCTGATGTCCACCGACCCCACCGTCATCGTCGCCGGCGCCCGCACCCCGATGGGGCGGATGAGCGGCTCGCTCAAGGGCCTCAGCGGCTCCGACCTCGGCGGCTTCGCCATCAGGGGGGCGCTCGAGAAGGCAGGGGTCGCCCCGACCGACGTCGACTACGTCATCATGGGCCAGGTGCTCTACGCCGGCGAGGGGCAGATCCCTGCGCGTCAGGCCGCCACGAAGGCGGGCATCCCCATGGACGTGCCCGCCCTGTCGGTCAACAAGGTGTGTCTCTCCGGCATCGACGCGATTGCGCTCGCCGACCAGCTGATCCGGGCCGGGGAGTTCGACGTCGTGGTGGCGGGCGGCCAGGAGTCGATGACCAACGCCCCGCACCTGCTCGAGAAGAGCCGCGACGGCTTCCGCTACGGCGACGTGACGATGCACGACCACATGGCCCAGGACGGTCTCTGGGACGCCTTCACCGACCAGGCGATGGGCGCGCTCACCGAGACCGCCAACTCGGGCGACCTCGAGTTCAGCCGGGAGCAGCAGGACCAGTTCGCGGCCCGCAGCCACCAGCTCGCGGCCCGCGCGTGGAAGGACGGCCTCTTCGACGACGAGGTCGTCACCGTGTCGATCCCGCAGCGCAGGGGCGAGCCGCTGGAGTTCCGGACCGACGAGGGCATCCGGGCGGACACGACCGCCGAGTCGCTCTCGAGCCTGCGCCCGGCCTTCCGCAGGGACGGCACCATCACCGCGGGCTCGGCGTCCCAGATCAGCGACGGCGCCTGTGCGGTCGTGGTCATGAAGCGGTCCCGCGCCGAGCAGCTCGGCCTCGAGTGGCTCGCCGAGATCGGTGCCCACGGTGTCGTCGCCGGACCCGACTCCACCCTCCAGAGCCAGCCCGCTCGCGCCATCGAGAAGGCGTGCGCGCGCGAGGGCATCGCGCCCGCCGACCTCGACCTCGTCGAGATCAACGAGGCGTTCGCCGCGGTGGGGCTGGCCTCCACCAAGGAGCTCGGCATCGACCCCGAGAAGGTCAACGTCAACGGCGGCGCCATCGCCCTCGGTCACCCGATCGGCATGTCCGGGGCCCGGATCACCCTCCACCTCGCGCTCGAGCTGAGGCGACGGGGCGGCGGGGTCGGTGCGGCGGCGCTCTGCGGCGGCGGCGGCCAGGGCGACGCGCTCGTCGTCAGGGTCCCCGCGCAGGGCTGACCCCTGCCCGGGCCGCGCGGCGTCGACGTCCCCTCCCTGGTCCGCGGGGCCCGGGAGGGGAACGCGCGTGCGGTCGGGCGGCTCGTCTCGCTCGTCGAGGACGCCCACCCCGCCCTCCGCGAGGTGATGGCCGCCCTCGCTCCGCACACCGGCCGGGCGCACGTCGTGGGGCTCACCGGCGCCCCCGGTGTCGGCAAGTCGACGACGACCGGCGCGCTCATCGCGGCGTACCGGGCGCAGGGCCGGCGCGTCGGGGTGCTCGCGGTCGACCCCTCCTCGCCGTTCTCGGGAGGGGCCCTCCTCGGTGACCGGATCAGGATGTCCGAGCACGCCTCCGACCCCGGTGTCTTCATCCGCTCGATGGCCTCGCGAGGCCACCTCGGCGGGCTGTCGTGGGCCGCGCCGCAGGCGCTGCGGGTCCTCGACGCCGCAGGGTGCGACGTGGTCCTCCTCGAGACGGTCGGCGTCGGCCAGTCCGAGGTCGAGGTCGCCGGGACGGCCGACACCACCGTGGTCCTCGTCGCCCCCGGCATGGGCGACGGGATCCAGGCCGCCAAGGCCGGCATCCTCGAGGTGGCCGACGTCCTCGCCGTCAACAAGGCCGACCGCGAGGGCGCCGACCGGACCGTGCGCGACCTGCGGCACCTGGTGACGCTGGCCGAGCGGGCGCCCGGGGAGTGGCGGCCGCCGGTGGTCCGCACCGTGGCGACGAGCGCGACCGGGATCGACGACCTCGTCGCCGCCGTCGAGGCGCACCGGGACCACCTCGGGCAGGGCGGACTCCGGGAGCGCCGCACCCGGCGGGCGGCCCGTGAGGTCGAGGGCCTCGCCCTGGAGGCGCTGCGTGCCCGCGTCGAGACCGGTGCCGGCGCCCGGGGTCTCGAGGCGCTCGCCGCCGACGTCGTGGCGGGTCGTACCGACCCGTACGCCGCCGCCGACCGGCTCGTCGCGGAACTCGGATGACGACGTCGGCTGGGGACCGTGAGGATGGCGGCGTGAGTCCCCACCCCGACTTCGCCCGCAAGCCCGTCCTCCGGGGGCGTCTCGTCACGCTCCGCCCGTTCCGTCCCGAGCAGGACGTGCCGGTCATGGCACGGATCCTGTCGGACCCGCAGGTGCGCCGCCTCACCGGCAGCGTGACGAGCTCGGCGGAGGCCGAGCGGCCCGAGCCGCTCGACGACCGGCTGCGCTCCTGGTACGTCTCACGCAACGAGCAGCAGGACCGCCTCGACCTCGCGGTGGAGGACGCCGCGACCGGCCGGCTGGTCGGCGAGGTCGTCCTCAACGACCACGACGCCGGCTCCCGGTCCTGCAACCTGCGCTGCCTGCTCGGGCCGGAGGGCCGCGACCGGGGTCTCGGCACCGAGGCGCTGCGGCTGCTCCTCCGGCACGGGTTCGGGCCTCTCGGCCTGGACCGGGTGACCCTCGAGGTCTTCGCCTTCAACCCACGGGCCCGTCACGTGTACGAGCGGCTCGGGTTCGTCGCCACGGGGTGGCGGGAGGACGCCCTGGTGTTCGACGGCGTGCACGTCGCCGCCCTCGACATGGAGCTGACGGCGCAGCGGTGGGCCGGCCTCACGGACCCCGCCCACGGCGCCGGGCCGACCTAGTCCGGTCCCGCCTCGACATCGGCCGGGACGGCCGCGCCTGCGTGCTCCATCTCCTCGAACGGGATCGGGTCGGGGACCCCGGCGGTGATCCGGCTGCCGTCGGCCCGTCGGCCCCCGGTCTGCGGCTTCTTCGGGATGAGGCCGTCGATCCGCGGCCCCTGGCCGTCCAGCGGCACGAGCACCGGGTCGCCGCCGACCATCACCCGGTCGCCCCGGACCACGACCTCGACGGGGACCGGCTCGCGGCCGTCCTCGACCCGCAGCTCCAGGTGCTCCGGGGTGAGCCGCACCCGCAGCCGGCTGTCCCGCCACCGGATCCGGAAGGTGAGCGCCGTCCAGTCGTCGGGGAGGCGGGGGTCGAAGGTGAGTCGTCCGCCGTGGTCGCGCATCCCGCCGAACCCGGAGACCAGGGACGCCCAGACCCCACCCGCCGACGCGACGTGCAGCCCGTCGACGGTGTTGTGGTGCAGGTTGGCGAGGTCGACATAGAGCGCCTCGTGGAAGTACTGGCGGGCGGCGTCGTGGTACCCGACCTCGGCCGCGATGATCGACTGCACGACCGCCGAGAGGGTCGAGTCCCCGGTGGTGATCGGGTCGTAGTACTCGAAGTCCTTGCGCTTCTGCGCGGCGGTGAACCGGTCACCCTGGAGGAACAGGGCGAGCACGACGTCGGCCTGCTTGATGACCTGGAAACGGTAGATGACGAGCGGGTGGTAGTGCAGGAGGAGAGGACGCAGCTCCGCGGGGGTGCGACTGAGGTCCCAGACCTCGCGGTCGAGGAAGAAGTCGTCCTGAGGGTGGATCTCCAGCCCCTCGTCGAAGGGGATGTGCATCCCCTTCGCGCACCGCCGCCACTCCTCGACCTCCCCGTCGCGCAGGTCGAGCCGCTCGGCGAGGCGCGCGAACTCCTCCGGGTGCTCCTCGCGCACTCGTCCGACGGCGTCGGCCGCCTGCTCGAGGTTGAAGCGGGCCATGACGTTGGTGAAGAGGTTGTTGTTGACGACGGTCGTGTACTCGTCGGGACCGGTGACGCCGTGGATGTGGAAGCTCGGGCTCCCGTTGCTGCGCCAGAAGCCCAGGTCGGTGTACATCCGGGCGGTCTCGACGAGCATGGCCAGCCCGTGTCGGACGAGGAAGCCGTCGTCGCCGGTCGCCGCGACGTACTTGACCAGGGCATGGACGATGTCGGCGTCGATGTGCACCTGTGCGGTGCCGGCCGCGTAGTAGGCCGAGGCCTCCTCGCCGTTGATCGTCCGCCACGGGTAGACGGCCCCCCGCTGCGACATCTCCTTGGCCCGCTCGCGCGCCGCGGGCAGCATCCGGCTGCGGAACAGCAGGAGGTTCCGCGCGGTGTCCGGCTGGGTGTAGGTGAGGAACGGGGCGACGTAGACCTCGCTGTCCCAGAAGTAGTGGCCCTCGTAGCCGGAGCCGGTCACCCCCTTCGCCGGGACCCCGAGCTGGTCGGAGCGGGCGCTGGCCTGGGCCAGGGTGAAGAGGTTGAACCGGATGGCCTGCTGGACCGCGGCCGTGTCGCGCTCGTGGGAGTCGATCTCGACGTCGCAGCTCGCCCAGAACCGGTCGTACCAGGCCCGCTGCTCGGCCCGGTAGTGCGGCACGTCGTGCCGGTCGGCACGGTCGAGGGTGCGACCACACCGGTCGGTCAGCTCGCGCACCGGCAGGCTGCGGGAGGTGTGGTAGGCGAGGAGCTTCTCCAGCCGGATCGTGTTCCCGGCCCGCGCGTCGACCCGCACGACCATCTTCGCCAGGTCCGGCTCGTCGCGCAGGACGACCTCGTTGTAGTCCGGTGTCCGCACCCGGTGGTCGGCGGCCACCGCCACGGTCATCCCCGAGTTGGCGCACCGGTACCCGAGGGCCATCCGCTTCTCGGTCGCCGAGTGGTGCCGTGAGAGCAGGACCCGGTCCTCGAACCCGCTCGCCTTGCGTGGGTCGACCATGGCGACCTTGGACTGGGCCGGGGCGTGGTACTCGTCCTCGCCGTCCTGGCGGTTGAGCAGCTGGGAGGAGATGACGACGGGCGCGTCGCCGTCGAGCATCGTCACGTCCAGGGTGAGCAGGGCCAGGTGCCGCTGTGTCATCGAGACCATGCGGGTCGACTCCACGCGGACCCGCTTGCCCGACGGGGTCCGCCACAGCAGCGACCGACGCAGGATGCCGTCGCGGAAGTCCAGGCTGCGCTCGTACTCCTCGAGGTCGGCCATGCCGATGACGAGCGGCTCGTCGTCGACGTAGAGCTTCATGAGCTTGGCGTCGGGGACGTTGACGATGGTCTGCCCGGTGCGGGCGAAGCCGTAGGCGGCCTCGGCGTGGCGGATGGGCCAGGTCTCGTGGAAGCCGTTGACGAAGGTGCCGTGTTCGTGCGCCTCGCGGCCCTCCTCGGGGTTGCCGCGCATGCCGATGTAGCCGTTCGCCACCGTGAAGAGGGTCTCGGTGACACCGAGGTCGCCCAGGTCGGGGTCGACCTCGACGAGCCGCCAGGGGTCGACGGGGAAGCGGGTGCGGTCCATCGGGTCCGCGGGGACCGGACCGGTCCTCACGCGAGCTCCCGCAGGTCGGAGACCACGACCGTCGCGCCTGCGCCGACGAGGGCGTCCCGGCCGGCCCCGCGGTCGACGCCGACGACGGCCCGGAAGCCCCCGGACGCCCCGGCCTGCACCCCGGAGACCGCGTCCTCGACGACGACGGCGTCCGCGGGGGAGGCGCCGCACTCGCGCGCGGCGTGGAGGAAGGTGTCCGGCGCCGGCTTGCCGGGCAGCCCGAGGGCGCCGGCGACCCGGCCGTCGACGACGCTGACGAACCGGTCCGCAAGGCCCGCGGCGGCCAGCACGGCAGGGGCGTTCTTCGAGGACGAGACGACCGCGAGGGGGATGGCCAGGTCGCGCAGGACATCGAGGAGGGCGACCGAGCCCGGGTACGCCTGGACGCCGTCGCGTTCGAGGACGGCGTTGAAGGCGTCGTTCTTGCGGTTTCCGAGACCGCAGACCGTCTCGGCGCCCGGTGGGTCGGCCGGCGACCCGTACGGCAGCTCGATGCCCCGCGAGCGAAGGAAGTCGGCCACGCCGTCGTAGCGGGGCTTGCCGTCGACGTGCGCGTAGTAGTCGGCGTCGGTGTACGGAGAGGTGTCGGCGCCCTCGACGTCGGCCCCCTCGAGGTAGTCGTTGAACATCCGCGACCAGGCGGCCATGTGCACGACGGCGGTGGGGGTCAGCACGCCGTCGAGGTCGAAGAGCACCGCACGGACGTCGTCCCACGCCAGGGGCCTCGAGGCGTTCACCCGCCCCACGGTAGGGACCCCGCGGGGCGTGGGCAACGCACGCCCGCCCACCGGCGTGGCGCCCGGGGCCGGGTCGGGCTCCGTTACGGTGCTCGGTGTGAGCGAGCCGGTCCGCCTCCCCTTCGACCCGATCGAGCGGGCGCGGGAGCTGTGGGTGGCTCGCTGGGGGGAGGGCGCGCGGGCCGAGGAGATGGCGACGGCGACGTCGCTGATGCGGGTCCAGCAGCTGCTCCTCGGCCGGTTCGACGCGATCGCGGGCCGGCACGGCCTCACCTTCGCCCGGTACGAGGCGCTCGTCCTGCTCGCCTTCAGCCGCGAGGGCCGCCTCTCCATGTCGCGGATCGGGGAGCGCCTCATGGTCCATCCGACGAGCGCGACGAACATCGTGCAGCGCCTCGTCGCCCAGGGGTTCGTCGAGCGGGTGCCGAACCCGCGCGACCGCCGCGGCGCGTTCGCCGTGATCACCGACGCGGGCATGGTGGCGATGGAGGCGGTGACGGCCGACCTCGAGGAGGCCGAGTTCGGGCTCGGGATGCTCGACGCCGCACAGCACGAGACCCTCTTCGCCCTGCTGCGCGAGGTGCGCGCGTCGGCCCGCGACTTCCTGCCCTGAGGACGTGACTCCGCTCACGCATCCGGCTGGCGGGGATTTGTCGTCAGGGCCTCCCGTTTGTCATGGTGGAAGGCAGCCCTGTCCCGGGCGCGCAGCTCGTGTGCCCGCAGATCCCGGAGGAAACCCCCCGTCATGCTCCCCATCGTCACGCGCGCCGTCGGCGCGGCCCTGGCCCTCGCCGGGCTGGCGCTCGCCGTCGTGGGCGTCTGGTTCGCGGTCCAGCTCGGGGGGTCCGGGACGGCGACCTTCACCGTGTCGACCGACACGACGGACGTCGTCGTCCTCCGCCCGGACGTGCTCAACCGCGTCGACGCGGACGTGACCATCACGGCGACACCCAGCGACGGCGGTCGGGTCTGGATGGCGCTGGCGAACCCCTCCGACGCCACCGCCGTGCTCGGCGACTCCCGACACGTGGAGGTCACCGGCGTGTCGGTGGGCGACTGGTCCCTGCTCACGGCGACCCGGGGGAGCGGTGACCCCGTCGACCTCACGAGTGCCGAGCTCTGGCGCAACCAGGACGACGCCGCCGGCCCGGTGACGATGACGGTCGCGCAGGCCGAGGCGCCCGAGACCGCGGTCATCACGGCCGAGGGCGGCACCCTCCGGAGCGTGACGATGACCGTGAGCGACAAGACGTGGTTCGTGGAGGCGGTCGTCGCGGCGCTCGTCGGCCTCTTCCTCCTCGTCGTCGGCCTCGTCGTGCTCTGGCCCCGCCACCGGCGGGGCGTCGGCACCGCGCCGACCCCGGACCGCGCCCCGGTGACCGACGACTCCGACGGCGGCGACATGCCGCCGGAGGCACCGACCGACGCCGAGCGCCCCGACCCCACGACCACGAAGGAGGCCACGCCGTGAGCCGACGGACCACCCGCCGCGCCGGCGCCGCCGCCACCGTCCTCGCCGCCGCCCTGGCCCTGACCGGCTGCGGCGCCACCGACGCCCTCGTCGGCCTGCACCCCGCTCCTGCCGAGGACACCTCCGCCGCTCCCCTCGACACCGAGGGCGCGACCGTCATCGCCGCCCGCCTGCTCTCCAGCGCTCGTGCGGCCGCTGCGCTCAAGGGCGAGGAGGGGAAGAAGGCGCGGGCCGAGGTCCTCTCCGGAGACGCGCTGACCCTGGCCGACGCCGCCGCCGAGCGTGGCCTCGCCGAGGACGCCCCGGCGGAGCTCGCCAAGGAGCCGGAGCCGACCGTCGTCGCGCAGAGCCGGGGTCGCGGGTGGCCCCGCGCCATCCTCGCGACGACCCTCGACGAGACGACGAACACCCAGTACCTCCACGTCATGGTCTCGGGGACACCGCAGGCGCCCTTCACCATCGCCGAGTCGGTCCCCATGCTCGGCGGTGCCGAGCTGCCCGCCGTCGGGGCCGAGCGGATGGGCGCACCGTTCGTCGACGTCACCGACGGGGAGGCCGTCGTCATGCCGCCGGACAAGGCGTTCGCCGCGTACGCCGCCGCCATCGCCTACCCGAAGCCGAAGACCTCGGACCAGGTGGCCACCGACGACGCCTTCTCCGAGGCGCTGCGCACGTCCGCGAAGGCACAGACCAAGGCGCTGAAGAAGCTCGGGACCCTCACCCAGGTCCATCAGCCGCGGCTCGACGACGCGGTCGCCTTCCGCCTCGCCAACGGTGGCGTCGTCGCCTTCGGGCTGCTCCGGCGCGTCGACACGATCAAGGTCGCCAAGGGGGCCAAGGAGCTGGTCCTGCCGCCTGAGTACGCCAAGCTCGTCGGCAAGAAGAAGGTGAAGTCGTCCGTGCGGCTCATCAGTCACGAGCCGGTCGTGCTCGTCGTGCCGACGCAGGGCAAGGTCCGGGTCATCGGCGCGAGCGAGCTGCTCGTCAGCGGCAAGGGATCCTGACACCCCGGCGGCACGCCGCCCCGAGCCTGAGGAAGAATCGCACCCATGAGCGAGACACCGCCGCCCGCCGGGACCCATGGAGCCGTCGACCTGTCGTCCGTCTCGGCGATGACCGCGCCGTCGTCGGCGACCTCGGGGAGCGGGATGCCCGCCGGGTCGGTGCCCGGCCAGACTCCTCCGGAGCCGGCACGCGTCCCCGAGGGCCTCGTCGTCGAGGTGACGGCGGCCAACCTCCAGCAGGCGCTCAGCCGGACCGTCCAGGTCGCGGGGGTGCTGGTGCTCTGGTCCTCCGCCCACGCGCAGACCCGTCAGCTCGTCGACTCCGTGGTCCGGGTTGCGGCCGGTCAGGGTGGCCGGGTGCTCGTCCTCACCGCCGACCTCAGCGCCTCACCGGAGCTGCTCCAGGCCTTCTCCCCGCTGCTCCAGCAGGCGTTCGGCCAGCCGACCGTCCCTGCCACCTTCGGGCTGCTCCAGGGGCAGCCGGTCCCGCTGTTCCCCGGGGTGGCCCCCGAGGACCAGATCCGGCTCGCGGTCGACCAGCTGCTCCAGGCGGCGGTCCAGAACGGGATCACCGGCCGGGTCGACCTCGGCCCGGTCCCGGGTGGCGAGGAGGAGGCCGAGGAGGAGCTGTCCCCGCTGCACCAGGAGGCCTTCGACGCCATCGAGCGCGGAGACCTCGACGCCGCGGTCGCGGCCTACGAGAAGGCCCTCGCCGCCGACCCGAAGGACGCCGAGGCCGAGGCAGGGCTCGCCCAGGTGCGCCTGCTCGAGCGCACCCGGGGTGCGGACCTGGCTGCTGCCCGCGAGGCGGCGGCGGCCGACCCCACCGACCTCGACGCCGCGTTCCTCGTCGCCGACCTCGACCTGCTCGGCGGCCACGTCGAGGACGCCTTCACCCGACTGCTCGATCTCGTCCGCGCGAGCTCGGGCGAGGAGCGCGACCGGGTCCGGACGCGTCTCCTCGAGCTGTTCACGGTCGTCGGCAGCCACGACGAGCGGGTCCGCAAGGGGCGCACCGCCCTGATGAGCGCCCTGTTCTGACGGTGGCCCCGGCGAAGCTCCTCGACACGCACCTGCGGTTCCGCTTCGAGGACGAGGACCCCACCGTCACGGGGGTGGCCCTCGAGTGCGACCGGGCGGTCGCCGGGCCGCGCGAGCTGCGGCGCGAGGCCAACGGCTGGGTGGTGGACGTGCCCCGTCCTCCGCTCGCCCGGCTCGAGTACCGCTTCGAGGTGCGACGCGCCGCGCACACCGAGCGCGTGCTCGACCCGGGCAACCCCGCCACCGTGTCGACCGCGTTCGGTGAACGCTCGGTGCTCGAGCTGCCCGGCTACCTGCCGCCGTGGTGGCTCACCGCGCCGACGGTCAGGGGACGCCACGAGCCGATGGCGGTGGCCGGCGAGACGGCCGACGACGTGCCGGTCACGGTCTGGTGCCCCGACGGGCTCGACGACGCGACCCCCGCTCCGCTGCTGCTCGTCCACGACGGCCCCGAGTACGACCTGCTCGCCTCGCTGACGACCTACTGCGGTGCGCTCGTGGCGGCGGGCACCCTGCCTCCCCACCGCGTCGCCCTCGCCCACCCGGTCCTGCGCGACGCCTGGTACTCCGGATCGCCACGCTACCTGCGCACCGTGGCCGAGGCGGGCCTGGACCGACTGGGTGACCGGTTCCCGGTGGCCGGTCCCGTCGTCGTCATGGGGGCCAGCCTCGGCGGGCTCACCGCGCTGCTCCTCGGCCTCCTGGCCGCCCCGCGCGTCGGCGGGGTGCTCGCCCAGTCCGGGTCCTTCTTCCAGGTCCGCCACGACGACGCCGAGAGCGACTTCCCGTACTTCGGGAGGATCTCGAGGGCGGTCCAGCAGGTGCTCGACACCCGCCACCACGACCACCACCTCGTCATCGGTCTGACGTGTGGGGCGCGCGAGGAGAACGTCGCCAACAACCGCGACATGGCCGCCGCGCTGCGCCGGGCGGGGCACGAGGTCCACTACCGGGAGGTCGCGGACCTGCACAACTACACGGCGTGGCGCGACGCCCTCGACCCCGCGCTCACCGAGGTCCTCCAGCGCACCTGGACACCTGTCGCGCTCGAGGGCTGACGGCGTCCCCGCGTCCCCCTAGGGTATGGGCGCATGGAGCGGCGCAGCGTTCGACTCGGCGTCCCCGGCCACGAGGCCGAGCTCGAGGTCGTCCGGCACGGGCACTGGGGGCGACCGGTCCTGCTGTTCCCCGCCGAGGGCGGTTCCGCGGTCGATGCCGAGGGCAACGGGATGCTGGCCGCGGTCGCGGATCTCGTGGAGGCCGGCCGGGTCAGCCTGTTCTGCGTCGACTCGGTCGACGGCTGGGGCTGGTCGGACTCCTCGCTGCCGACGGAGGAGCGTGCCCGCCGGGCGGGGGCCTACTCCGCCTGGCTGGGGGAGCGGGTCATCCCGTGGGTCCGTGAGCAGTGCGGCGACGACGCCCAGATCATCACCGCGGGGGTCTCCCTCGGTGCCTACCACGCGGTCCACCTGACCCTGACCCGCGCCGACGCGGCGCCGTTGGCGATCGGTCTGTCGGGCAACTACGACCCGTCGACGTGGAACGGGTGGGGCGAGCTGGGCGACGCCACCTACTTCGCCAACCCCGCCGCGTACGTCGCGAACATGGAGGGCGAGCACCTCGACTGGGTGCGCTCGCGCGCCAGCATCCTGCTCGTCGTCGGCCAGGGCGCGTTCGAGGTCTCCCCGACGAGGTCGCTGCCCGCGACGCGCGAGTTCGCCGAGCTCCTGTCGCGCAAGGGGATCCGCCACGAGCTCGACGTCTGGGGCCACGACAGCGCCCACGACTGGCCGTGGTGGCAACGCCAGCTCGCCCACCACCTGCCCCGCTTCGTCTGACCCCGTCGCGCTCGACCGAAGGAGACCGGATGCCGCCCACCACCGACCACCTCGTCGGCCTGCTCCTCGGCGCCGAGGAGGACTGGCCGAGCGCCTTCGAGGCGCTCGCGCGCCGGTTGGGTGTCCTGCGCGGACCGGACGGTCGCGGGCACACCCTGACGACCGAGCGGATCACCATCGAGCCCTTCAACCTGCGCGACCGCGCGCGCCACGAGCTGGTCATCGACCGCCTGGCACACTGGTACTACCACCCCCGCGAGTGGCTGAAGAAGGTCGCCCTCATGGACGACGTCTACCTCCTCAACAGCCCGTTCAGCTTCCAGTCGATGGAGAAGCACTCGGCCTACTGCGCGATGATGCGCCTCGGGATGAAGGTCCCCGACACCGTGCTGGTCCCTTACAAGAACCCCGTCGACAACGCCCGGTGGGCCTACACGTCCTCGAAGTACAACCGGTCCTTCGACCTCGACGAGATCGCCGACTCCCTGGGGTACCCGCTGTTCATGAAGCCGTTCGACGGCGGTGGGTGGCGTGGCGTGTCGATGATCCGCGACCGTGCGGCCCTGCACCACGCCTACGACGAGTCGGGCGAGATGCTCATGCACCTGCAGGCCTCGGTGCCCGACTACGAGCACTTCGCCCGCTCGCTCACCATCGGCCCGGAGACGATGGTGATGAAGTTCCGTCCGGACGAGCCGATGCACGACCGCTACGCCGTCGCGCACGGGTTCCTCTCCGAGGAGGTCGGTCGCGAGGTCGTGACGATCAGCCAGACCGTCAACGCCTTCTTCCGCTGGGAGTTCAACTCCTGCGAGATGCTCGTCAAGGACGGCGAGGTCCACCCCATCGACTACGCCAACGCCTGTCCGGACGTCGCCGTCACCTCGCTGCACTACTACTTCCCGTGGGCGATGACCGCCCTCCTGCGCTGGACCGCGTTCTGCGTCGTCACCGGACGGCGGGCCCGGACCACTGTCGACACCACACCCTGGTTCGAGGTGGCCGACGACGAGGTCCTCGACTACTCGGGTCGGCTGACGGCCTACCAGGCCCTGGCCGACGAGTACTTCGAGACCGACCGCTACCGGTCCTTCTGCGCGGCGGCCCTCCCTCACCTGGACGAGATGGTCCTCGAGTGGATCGACGGGCCCGACTTCCGGTCGCTGCTCCTCTCGACGATCCAGCAGACGTACCCGACCCATGAGTGGGAACGGTTCGAGGCCCACTTCGGCGGCCTGCTCGGGATGTGGGTGTCCGACCAGCGAGGCCAGCTCGCCGGACGGGCGGGTGCGCCCGATGGCTGAGGGCGAGGACGACGGCTCCGCCGTGGCCCGCCTGCTCCGGGAGAGCCGGCAGGGGCTGGACCGGGTCCGTCCCGAGGACCTCGCGGCCGAGCTGGCAGCGGGTGCCCTGGTCGTCGACACCCGCCCCGTCGAGCAGCGGGAGCGGGACGGTGACCTGCCCGGCGCGGTCGTCATCGGGCGGAACGTCCTCGAGTGGCGGCTGGACCCGACCAGCCCCCACCGCGTCTCGGGGATGGACGACCCCGGCCGGCGCGTGGTCGTCGTGTGCGACGAGGGCTACAGCTCGAGCCTCGCCGCCCGGACGTTGCGCTCCCTGGGACTGCGTCGCGCGACCGACCTCGACGGAGGGTTCCAGGCCTGGCTGCGCCACCGGGCGGGGGAGTGAGGGGTCCTCCCGGGTGAGCCGGATCGGCGTCCGGATGGGCCGTCGGGGGGCAGGTCAGCCGCCGAGGGCGGCGGAGACGACCTCCCTGGCCTCGGACTGCACCTGGGCCAGGTGCTCGGCGCCGCGGAAGGACTCCGCGTAGATCTTGTAGACGTCCTCGGTGCCGCTCGGTCTGGCCGCGAACCACGCCGAGTCGGTGACCACCTTGAGCCCGCCGATGGCGGCACCGTTCCCGGGGGCCTCGGTGAGCTTGGCCGTGATCGGCTCGCCGGCGAGGGTGTCGGCCTCGACGTCGCCGGGGGAGAGGGCGGCCAGCTTCGCCTTCTGCTCGCGGTCGGCGGGTGCGTCGATGCGGGCGTACGCGGGCTCGCCGTGCCGGTCGGTGAGCTCCTCGTACAGCTGCGAGGGCGACTTCCCGGTGCGGGCGATGATCTCCGACGCGAGCAGCGCGAGCAGGATGCCGTCCTTGTCGGTGGTCCACACCGACCCGTCGCGGCGCAGGAACGAGGCTCCTGCCGACTCCTCGCCGCCGAACGGGCCCGACCCGTCGAGCAGCCCGGGCACGAACCACTTGAAACCCACCGGCACCTCGACCAGACGGCGCCCGAGGTCGGTCGCCACCTTGTCGATCATCGAGCTCGAGACGAGGGTCTTGCCGACGAAGCCGTCGCCGCGCCAGTCCGGGCGGGCTCCTCCGTAGAGGTACTGGATCGCCACCGACAGGTAGTGGTTGGGGTTCATCAGCCCGGCGTCCGGGGTGACGATGCCGTGCCGGTCGCTGTCGGCGTCGTTGCCGGTCGCCACGTCGTAGGCGTCGCGCTGCTCGATCAGGCTCGCCATGGCCCACGGTGACGAGCAGTCCATCCGGATCTTGCCGTCCCAGTCCAGGGTCATGAAGCGCCAGGTGGCGTCGACGAGTGGGTTGACCACCGTGAGGTCGAGGTGGTGGTGCTCGGCGATGGCTCCCCAGTAGTCGACGGCAGCGCCGCCCAGCGGGTCGGCGCCGATGCGGACTCCGGCAGTGCGGACGGCGTCGAGGTCGAGGACGCTCGGGAGGTCGGAGACGTAGGTGCCGAGGAAGTCGTACGAGGCGGCCACGGCTCGGGCGCGGGCGAAGGGGACCCGGCGGACGCCCTCGAGCCCGGCGCGGATGTACGCGTTGGCCCGGTCGGCGATGGCCTTCGTCGCGTCGGAGTCGGCCGGGCCCCCGTGCGGCGGGTTGTACTTGAAGCCGCCGTCGGTCGGCGGGTTGTGCGAGGGGGTGACGACGATGCCGTCGGCGAGCCCGGTTCGGGGCCGCAGGTCGTCGACGGCACGCACCTTGCCGCGGTTGGCCACGAGGATCGCGTGGGAGACCGCGGGCGTCGGCGTGTAACGGTCCGCGGCGTCGACGAGCACGGTGACGTCGTTGGCGGCCAGGACCTCGAGCGCGCTCGACCAGGCGGGCTCGGAGAGCCCGTGGGTGTCGCGGCCGAGGAAGAGCGGACCGTCGAAGCCCTGCTCGGTGCGGTAGTCGACGATGGCCTGGGTCGTCGCGAGGATGTGCGTCTCGTTGAACGAGGTCCGCAGGCTCGATCCCCGGTGGCCCGAGGTGCCGAAGGCCACCTGCTCCTCGACGTCGTCGGGGTCGGGGACGCGCGTGTAGTAGGCGGTGACCAGCGCCGCGACATCGACGAGGTCGGAGGGCTGGGCGAGCTGTCCGGCGCGGGGCGCGTTCATGCTCCCGATCCTTGCAGAGCCCCCGGTCCCACGGCACGCGGCGATGTTGACAAGGTCACACGGGTCGCGTCTCCTACGGCTTGTAGGAGATATACCCACCCGGGTACCGTTGAGCCATGACCACCACCATGAAGAGGCTCGTGGTCCTGGGAGCGGGAACGGCCGGCACCATGGTCGTCAACAAGCTCCGCCGCGAGCTCGACAGCAGCGAATGGCAGATCACCGTCGTCGACAAGAACGATGTCCACGACTACCAGCCGGGGTACCTGTTCATCCCGTTCGGGATGAACACGCCGGAGCAGGTGCGCAAGCGGAAGCGGCCCTTCATCCACGACGGCATCGACATCGTCATGGGTGAGATCGACCGGGTCGACGCGCCGGCCAACCAGGTGCACCTCATGGACGGGACCGTCCTCGACTACGACCAGCTCGTCATCGCGACGGGTACGACCCCCCGCCCGGACCAGACCGAGGGGACCCTCGGCCCGCAGTTCCACAAGGAGGTCGGCGAGTTCTACACCTACGAGGGTGCCGTCGCGCTGCACGACCAGCTCGCGAAGTTCCAGGGCGGCCGGCTCGTCGTCCACATCACCGAGCTGCCGATCAAGTGCCCCGTGGCCCCCCTCGAGTTCACCTTCCTCGCCGACGACTGGCTGCGCAAGCGCGGCCTGCGCGAGAAGACCGAGCTCGTCTTCGTCACCCCCCTCGACGGCGCGTTCACCAAGCCGGTCGCGAGCAAGACCCTCGGCGGCGTCCTCCAGGAGAAGGGCATCACCGTCGAGCCGGACTTCATGATCGAGCGGATCGACCAGGACCGGATGGTCATCGTCTCCTTCGACGAGCGCGAGGTCGCCTACGACCAGCTCGTCACGGTGCCGCTCAACATGGGCGCCGACTTCGTGGCCCGCTCGGGCCTCGGTGACGAGCTCAACTACGTGCCGGTCGACAAGCACACGATGCAGTCCGACGAGTACGAGAACGTCTTCGTCCTCGGCGACGCCAGCAACATCCCGACGAGCAAGGCCGGCTCCGTCGCCCACTTCTCGGTGGACGTCTTCGTCGACAACTTCATGCAGCACATCGCCGGGCTGCCGATGACCCACAGCTTCGACGGGCACGCCAACTGCTTCGTCGAGTCCGGGCACGGCAAGGCGCTGCTCCTCGACTTCAACTACGACACCGAGCCGCTGACCGGGCACTTCCCCTTCCCGAAGGTCGGCCCGATGAAGCTCCTCGGGGAGTCGCGGGCCAACCACCTCGGCAAGCTCGCCTTCCGGCACATCTACTGGAACGCCCTGCTCCCCGGTCGTCCGCTCGGACTCCCACCCGAGATGTCGATGTCCGGCAAGAACCCCGCCTGAGACCACCACGAAAGGAATCATCGTCATGACCGCCACGACGATCGCCGGCCACGAGGTCGACGTCAACGAGGAAGGCTTCCTCACCCACCCCGACCAGTGGAGCGAGGACCTCGCGCCCGAGCTGGCGAAGCTCATCGGCATCGACCCGCTCACCGAGGAGCACTGGAAGATCATCCGCTTCCTCCGCGAGGACTACGCCGCCCAGGGCGAGACCGCGACCCTGCGCCGCGTCTCCACCCAGACGGGCACGCCGGTCAAGTCCCTCTTCACCCTCTTCCCGGGCAAGCCGGCCAAGAAGATGAGCTACGTGTCCGGGCTGCCGAAGCCCAAGGGCTGCGTCTGAGCCGCCACGAGACCCCACGAGAGGACGTCCCCCCATGACCACCACCAGTGAGTCCCCGGTCGTCGTACCGTCGTTCGACGAGCCCGAGGGCGAGGGCCGCAAGCTCGCCATCATCTGCTCCAAGGGCAACCTGGACATGGCCTACCCCGGCCTGATCCTCGCCAACGCCGCCGTCGGCGAGGGTGTCGAGACCCACATGTTCTTCACCTTCTGGGGCTTCGACATCATCACCAAGGCGACGATGGGCGACCTGAAGTTCAGCTTCGTCGGCAACACCGCGATGCACCCGCCGGGGCACAGCGGCATGGGCATCCACCACATGCTCGGCGCGCTCCCGGGCGCGACGTCGGCCGCCACGAAGATGATGAAGAAGCAGATCGCCGACCTCGACGTCCCGGAGGTCCCCGAGTTCCTCGACGTCCTCTCGGGCTCCGGCGTGCAGATGTGGGCCTGCCGCATGTCGGCCGACATGAACCACGTCACCGAGGAGGACCTCTACGAGGGGGTCGACGGCATCATCTCCGCGAGTGACTTCATCGAGATCACCGACGGCGCCCAGCTGCTCTTCATCTGACCCACCTGCCCGGGTCAGGAGCGCCGAGGCGCGCAGACGACGGCCCGGCGAGGGACCACATCTCCCTCGCCGGGCCGTTGTCGTGCGCGGTCGCGCCCGACCAGCTCAGGTGGAGGGCGCCTCGGTCTCGGCTCGCGTGATCGCTGCCGACGCGTCGTCCTCCGCCGCGCGCCGGGCCTCGGCCTCCTCGGCCACGGGGGTGAGGTACACGGCCGAGAGGCGCGCCAGCCGGACGGTGACCGACCACGGTTGGTCGTTCCAGGGCCGGGCCTCGGCCTCGAGGACGACCCCGGCCTGGCTCGGCGAGCCGAGCTCGTCGTAGCCGGAGGTGTCGAGGACGACCTCCCAGCGGCCCGGGCGGGGCACACCGATGCGCACCCACTCCTTGTCCTCGCCGCTGTAGTTGACGACGGTCGCGACGACGTCGCCGTGCGAGGGGTCGGCTTCGGCGAAACGCAGGTAGGAGAGCAGGTTCCCGGTGTTGTCGTCGGCGTCGAGCCACCGGAACCCGGCCGGCTCGTGGTCGAGCGACCACAGGGCCGGGTGCTCGCGGTAGACCGTGTTGAGCTGCTTGACGAGGTTGTGCACGCGGTAGTGCGCGGCGTGGTCGAGCAGCCACCAGTCGAGCGAGCGGCCGTCGGCCCACTCCCCGGGCTGGGCGAACTCGCTGCCCATGAAGAGCAGCTGCTTGCCGGGGTGGCTCCACATGTAGGCGAGGAAGGCCCGCAGCGTCGCCAGCTGGTCGGGGCGGGCGCCGGGGATCTTGCCGAGCAGGCTGCCCTTGCCGTGGACGACCTCGTCGTGACTGATGGGCAGGACGAAGTTCTCGCTGAAGGCGTACATGAGGGAGAACGTCAGCAGGTTGTGGTGGTACTGACGGTGCACCGGCTCCTCGTGGAGGTAGCGGAGGGTGTCGTTCATCCAGCCCATGTTCCACTTCAGGCCGAAGCCCAGGCCGCCCGCGGCGGTGGGCTTGGTGACCCCGGGCCATGACGTCGACTCCTCGGCGATGGTGACCACGCCGGGGGCGCGCTTGTACGCGGTGGCGTTGGCCTCCTGGAGCAGCCCGATCGCCTCGAGGTGCTCGCGGCCACCGTGGACGTTCGGGATCCACTCACCGTCGCGGCGCGAGTAGTCGAGGTACAGCATCGAGGCGACCGCGTCGACCCGCAGTCCGTCGACGTGGAACTCCTCGAGCCAGTAGATCGCGTTGGCGACGAGGAAGTTGCGCACCTCGAGGCGGCCGAAGTCGAAGACGTGGGTGCCCCAGTCGGGCTGGTCGCCGCGGCGCGGGTCGGGGTGCTCGTAGAGGGCGAGGCCGTCGAAACGGGCCAGCGCGAAGTCGTCGCGCGGGAAGTGACCGGGCACCCAGTCGAGGATCACCCCGATGCCGTGCTGGTGGAGGGTGTCGACGAGGTGCTTGAAGTCGTCCGGCGTCCCGAACCGCGCCGTCGGTGCGTAGTAGCCGGTGACCTGGTAGCCCCACGACGGGCCGTACGGGTGCTCCATGACGGGCAGGAACTCGACGTGGGTGAAGCCGAGGTCCGTCACGTAGTTGACGAGGTGCTCGGCGAGGTCGCGGTAGGACATCCCCTGCCGCCACGACCCGAGGTGGACCTCGTACACGCTCATCGGGCCGGTGTGCGGGTCGGTGGCGGCTCGGCGTTCCATCCACGCGGCGTCGCCCCACGCGTGGGTGGACTCCTCGACGACCGAGCCCGTGTTCGGCGGGCACTCGGTACGGCGGGCCATCGGGTCGGCCTTGGTCCGCACGACGTCGTCGGCGCCGCGGATCTCGTACTTGTAGACCGCTCCGGGTGCGACGTCGGGGATGAACAGCTCCCAGACGCCACTGGCCCCGATGAGCCGCATCGGGTGCACCCGGCCGTCCCAGCTGTTGAAGTCGCCGACGACCCGCACCGCCTTGGCCCGCGGGGCCCAGACCGCGAAGGCGACCCCGCGCACGGCGCCCATGGGTCCCTCGTACGCGTGGACCCGGGCGCCCAGCACCGTCCAGAGCTGCTCGTGGCGGCCCTCGTTGACCAGGTGCAGGTCGATCTCGCCGAGGGTGGGGGCGAAGCGGTAGGGGTCGTCGTGGAGGTGGTCGACCCCGTCGGACCATCGCACGAGGAGGCGGTAGTCCATCGTCCGGGTCGCGTCGGGACGGACGGCGGTCCACACGCCCTCGGCCTCGTGGTCGAGCTGCATCTCCTCGCCGTCCTCGAAGCGCACCCGCACCGCCTCGGCGAGGGGCTTGAGGACCCTGATCCGCAGGCCCCCCGGCTCCATGTGCTGGCCGAGCAGGTCGTGGGGCTGCTGGTGGCGGCCCTGGGCGAGGGCGGCGATCGCGCCGTGGACCTCGGGGCTGGGGGTGGGGCTCACGAGGGCTCTCCTTGGGTGGTGGGGGCGGTGCTGTCTGGGATGGCGAGGCGGCGGACCGCGGCGAGGGGGATGCCGAGCCAGCCTGGCCGGTTGCGCGCCTCGTAGACGACCTCGTACATCGCCTTGTCGAGCTCGAAGGCCGCGAGGAGGGGCCCGAGCGCCCGGGGGTCCTCGCCCGCCCGGGCCGCGTAGCCGTCGAGGAAGGCGTCCTGGGTGACCCGTACCCACGCCCGGGCCCACGGTGCGGGGCCCTGCTGCTCGACGGTACCGCCGACGTAGTCGATGCTGCGCAGCATCCCGGCCACGTCGCGGATCCACTGGTCGGGCAGCGTGCGCTCGGCGAGCGGCCGCAGCGGCTCGCCCTCGAAGTCGAGGAGCACCCAGCCGCGCTCGGGCGAGTAGAGGACCTGGCCCAGGTGGTAGTCCCCGTGGATGCGCTGCAACGGCGGCCAGGGTCGTTCCTGCGCGGCGAGCAGCACGGCCTCGACCGCGTCGCGGACCTCCTCGAGCTCGGGGGCTGCGTCCACGGCGGCGTCGAACCGCAGCCGTATCCCGGCGAGGATGGCGGCCACCTGGTCGGCCGTCGTGGCGGTCGTCCCGAGGGCGCTCGCCAGGGTCGCGTGCACCTCGGCGGTCGCCTCCCCGAGCGCCCGGGCCGCATCGGTGAGGTCGACGCCGTCCGCCCCGGCGCGCAGCGCGACGCGCCAGGCGTCCTCGACACCGGGCAGGAACTCCTGGCAGAAGGCGAGGTGGCCGGCGGCGTCGGTGTCCCCCTCGGTCGTCGGGTGCCGCCAGTGGCCGGCGACCGCCCCGACGACGGCCGGGACCCGACGTGACCCGGCGTCGACGAGGGCGCCCTGGAGGACGACGTCGGGGTTGTCGCCGGGTGAGAGCATGCGGAAGACCTTGATGATGAGCGGTACCGCCGCCCCGTCCGGGTCCTGCGTCTCCAGGATCACCGAGGTGTTCGACTGCTCGCCGGTGAGCACGCGCGAGGAGACGGCGTGGACCCGGCGCCGCCAGCTCGCCTGCGGCACGCCCGCGACCGACTCCTCCTCGGCGCCGGAGCGCGCCGACGAGGTCGCCCGGACCCGACCCTGCACGAGCTCGAGCAGCTGTGCCGCGTACACCGGGTCGTGCGGGGCGTCGTAGACCCAGCGGTGCCCGAGCACGGAGTGCTCCATGGTGCCGACGAGCGCGTGCTCGGCACCGTCGAGCGGGGCTCCCCGGTAGGTGAGCGGGACCTGGTAGACGACCGGCTCGACGCCGGACTCGTCGGCGACCAGGTGCGTCTCGACACCCACCTCGCCGGCGGGGTCGTCGAGCCGCCACGCGGCGATCCGCCGCAGTCGCGGGTGGCTCCCCTTGCCCGCGTACCAGCGCTGGTCGCCCATCCAGGCCTCGAGGAGCTCGAGCTTGGTCGGAGTCAGCGTCGCTCCGGAGTGGATCTCAGCCATGGTCGCCGCCCACCGGGGGGTCGAGGGCGAGCCAGAAGAAGTCGCGCGAGCCGAGGGTGAGCTCGAGCGCGCCGTCGGGCCCCACGTCGGGGAACCCGGTGCCGCCGAACAGGTCCCGGGTCTGCCACCCGGCGAACTCCAGGGGCACCGTGACGGTGCTCGCCTGGGGGCGGGAGGAGAGGTTGTTGACGCAGAGCACGGCTCGCGCCGAGCGGTCCTCCACGTCGCGGTCGCGACGGTCGGCCCGGACGTAGGCGAGCACCCGCTCGTGGCTGGAGTCGCAGACGTCGAACTCGCCGAGCCCGAAGACCGGGTGCTCACGGCGCACCGCGAGCATCCCGCGGACCCAGTGCAGCCGCGAGGAGCCGCTCGCCATCTGCGCCTCGACGTTGACGTGGTTGTAGTGGTAGACGAGCGACTGGATGACCGGCAGGTAGAGCTTGCCGGGATCGGCCGTCGAGAAGCCGGCGTTGCGGTCGGGGGTCCACTGCATCGGCGTGCGCACCGCGTCACGGTCGTTGAGCCAGATGTTGTCGCCCATCCCGATCTCGTCGCCGTAGTAGAGGCACGGGGACCCCGGCAGCGAGAGCAGCAGCGCGTGGATGAGCTCGAACTCCGGCCGGCTGTTGTCGAGGAGGGAGGCGAGTCGGCGGCGGATCCCGATGTTGGCCCGCATGCGTGGGTCGGGGGCGTACCACCCGTACATCGCGGCCCGTTGCTCGGGCGTCACCATCTCGAGTGTCAGCTCGTCGTGGTTGCGCAGGAAGGTGCCCCACTGGGTGCCGGACGGGATGGCGGGCGTGTCGGCGAGCACGTCGACGATCGGGGCGGCCTTCTCCTCGCGCAGGGCGTAGAAGAGCATCGGCATCACCGGGAAGTGGAAGCACATCTGGCACTCGGGCGCCTGCTCGGTTCCGAAGTAGTCGACGACGTCGGCCGGCGGCTGGTTGGCCTCGGCGAGGAGGATCCGACCCGGGTACTCGGTGTCGACCATGGCCCGAAGGTCGGCGAGGAACTCGTGCGTCCTCGGGTGGTTCTCGCAGTTGTGCCCCTCCTCCTCGTAGAGGTAGGGGACCGCGTCGAGCCGGAAGCCGTCGATGCCCATGTCCATCCAGAACCGCACGACGTCGAAGATCGCCTCGTGGACGGCCGGGTTCTCGAAGTTCAGGTCGGGCTGGTGGCTGAAGAAGCGGTGCCAGAAGAACTGCCGGCGGATCGGGTCGAAGGTCCAGTTCGACGTCTCGGTGTCGATGAAGATGATCCGGGCGTCGGTGTACCTGTCGTCGGTGTCGGACCAGACGTAGAAGTCGCCGAACGGGCCCTCGGGGTCGCTGCGGGAGGCCTGGAACCACGGGTGCTGGTCGCTCGTGTGGTTCATCACGAGGTCGGTGATGATCCGGATGCCGCGGGCGTGGGCCTGGGTGATCAGCTCACGGAACTCCGGCAGCGTCCCGAACTCCGGGAGCACCTGGGTGTAGTCGGAGATGTCGTAGCCGCCGTCGCGCAGCGGGCTCGCGTAGAACGGGGGCAGCCAGAGGCAGTCGACGCCGAGCCACTGGAGGTAGTCGAGCCGGCTCACGATCCCGGCGAAGTCCCCCTCCCCGGAGCCGGTGCTGTCGCCGAAGGCCCGCACGAGCACCTCGTAGAAGACGGCGGTGCGGAACCACTCGGGGTCGTGGCGGAGGCCGGGTTGGTTCATGCCGAGGCCGGGGGCGCTGTGCCCCATGCCGGGGATGACGCTCACCAGGGCCTCCTCACGTGGACGACGTGGACGGGTTCGACCTCCGGGCCGAGGCGGACGTAGTTGTCGCGCTGCCAGACCCAGTGCTGGTCGGTGACCAGGTCGTGCGCCTCGAAGGTCTCGCCGGGCTCGAGCCCGAGGGCGCCCATGTCGAGGCGCAGCGTCGTCGCCCGGGTCGAGTGCGGGTCGAGGTTGGCCACGACGACGACCACGTCATCGGTGCCGTCGGGCAGGACGCGGCGCTTGGAGAAGGCGAGGAAGTTCTCGTCGTCGACGTGGTGGAAGCGGATGTTGCGCAGCCGGTGCAGGGCGGGGTGGTCACGGCGGATCTCGTTGAGCCGGGTCAGCCATCCGCTGAGGGACCGCCCCTCCTTGGCGCCCCCGGGCTCGTAGTCGGCCCACCGGCGGTCCTTGTACTCGTACTTCTCGTTGTCGATCTGTTCCTCGGCGCCGGGCCGGGCGACGTGCTCCATCAGCTCGTACCCGGCGTAGATGCCGTAGGTCGGGACCAGGGTGCCCGCGAGGACGGCGCGCAGCTTCCACGCGGCCGTCCCACCGAACTGCATGTACGGGGTGAGGATGTCGTGCGTCGTCGGCCAGAACGAGGGCCGCATGTAGTACGACGCGTCGCCGGAGAGCTCGGTGAGGTACTCGCGCAGCTCGGCCGCGGTGTTGCGCCAGGCGAAGTAGGTGTAGCTCTGCTGGAAGCCGACCTTCGCGAGCGTGTGCATCATCGCGGGGCGCGTGAAGGCCTCGGCGAGCCAGATGACCTCGGGGTGGTCCTGCGCGACGTCCTGGATGATCCACTGCCAGAACTCCACCGGCTTGGTGTGCGGGTTGTCGACGCGGAAGATCTTCACGCCGTGGTCGATCCACACCTGGACGACGCGGCGGACCTCCGCGTAGATCCCCCCGGGGTCGTTGTCGAAGTTGAGCGGGTAGATGTCCTGGTACTTCTTGGGCGGGTTCTCGGCGTACGCGATCGTGCCGTCGGCCCGGGTGGTGAACCACTCGGGGTGCTCCTGCACCCAGGGGTGGTCCGGGGAGCACTGGAGGGCCAGGTCCATCGCCACCTCGAGGCCGAGCTCCTCGGCGCGCTCGACGAACGCGTCGAAGTCGTCGAAGTCTCCGAGGTCGGGGTGGATGGCGTCGTGCCCGCCGTCGGGCGACCCGATGGCGTAGGGGCTTCCGGGGTCCTCCGGGGAGGAGTCGAGCGTGTTGTTCGGGCCCTTCTTGGCCGCCTGGCCGATCGGGTGCACCGGAGTGATGTAGACGACGTCGAAGCCCATGTCGGCGACCGCCGGCAGCCGCTCGGCCGCGGTGCGGAGGGTGCCGCCGTGCCAGCGGTGCTCCTTCTCGTCGTAGCGCGCGCCCTCGCTGCGGGGGAATAACTCGTACCACGCGCCGACGAGGGCGCGCTCGCGCTCGACGAGGAGAGGCAGGTCGGCCGACGGGCTCACCATGTCGCGCAGCGGCCGCTCGCCGAGCTCGACCTCGACCGAGGGGTCCGTGCCGGCCTTGAGGCGCACGCTCGGGGGCCGGGACTCGTCGCGCAGGCCGGTGATCGCGTCGATGAGCACCTGCTCCTGGGCGGCGGTCCGCTCGGCCTCGTCGACGGCGCGCTCCAGCACCCGGGCGCCTTCCTCGAGCATCATCTCGGTGTCGACGTCGGCCGCCACCTTGATCGTCGCGTCGTGCTCCCACGTGCCGTAGGGGTGCGACCAGCCCTCGACCCGGTAGTGCCAGAGGCCGGTGCGGTCGGGACGCACCCGCGTCACCCACGTGTCGAGGCCGGGGTTGGTGCACGTCATCGGCACGAGGGCCTCGGCGCCGTCGGGGTCGGTGAGCACGACCGAGGCGCTCACGGCGTCGTGGCCCTCGCGGAAGACGGTGGCGACGATCTCGAGCTCCTCGCCCTCGACGGCCTTCGCCGGGAGGGAGCCGTGGTCGATGCAGGGCCTGACCCCCAGCACGGGGATACGGCCGACGGGCTGCTGCGGACGGTGGGACCTGGGGGCTGCAGTCACCCTCCCGAACCTACCGGGGGCAGGGGCCCGGACGACACCGCGCTGCAGAGCGGTGTCTCGATCGTCAAGACCCTGCCGGGGCCCCCGCGCCGGGATGCGGAAGCGCTTCCGCCGTGCCCTACCATGTCGCCTCGTGAAGGCCATCCGCCGCTTCAGCGTCCGCCCCGTCCTGCCCGAGCCGATCGCCGCGCTCGGCGCGCTCGCCGCCAACCTGCGGTGGAGCTGGCACCCGCCGCTGCGCGACCTCTTCGCCTCGATCGACCCCGACCGGTGGGAGTCGGTGGGCCAGGACCCGGTCGCGATGCTCTCCGCGGTCTCGCCCGAGGAGCTGGACCGGCTCGCCGCCGACCCGGAGTTCGTCGACCGCGTCGCCCACGCGGCCGCTGCGCTCGAGCGCTACCTCGGTGAGGACCGGTGGTACCAGCACTGGGCGGCCGAGCAGGACGGTCCCGTCCCGGCGACGGTCGCGTACTTCAGCGCCGAGTTCGGCATCACGGCCGCCCTTCCCCAGTACTCCGGGGGACTCGGCATCCTCGCGGGTGACCACCTGAAGTCCGCGAGCGACATCGGCGTGCCGATCGTCGGCGTCGGCCTCTTCTACGCGACCGGGTACTTCCGGCAGAGCCTCAACCGGGACGGGTGGCAGCAGGAGACCTATCCGGTCCTCGACCCGGACGGCCTGCCCCTCTCGTTGCTGCGCGAGCCGGACGGGACGCCCGTCCTCGTCCACGTCGACCTGCCCGGCGGGCGGCGCCTGCACGCCCAGGTCTGGCGGGCCCAGGTCGGTCGGGTGCCGCTGCTGCTCCTCGACTCGGACGTGCCCGCCAACGACGAGGCCGGCCGACGCGTCACCGAGCGTCTCTACGGAGGTGGTGGGGAGCTGCGTCTCCAGCAGGAGATGCTCATGGGCATCGGGGGCGTGCGGGCCCTGCGGCAGTGGTCGCGTCTCACCGGCGCGTCCGCCCCGGACGTCTACCACTGCAACGAGGGCCACGCCGGCTTCCTCGGGATCGAGCGGATCAGCGAGCTGGTCCGGGCCGAGGGGATGACCTTCGACGAGGCGCTCGAGGCCGTCCGGGCCGCGACCGTCTTCACCACGCACACGCCGGTTCCGGCGGGCATCGACCGCTTCGACGCCGAGCTCGTCGAGCTGTACTTCGGGGGCGCCCAGGCCCTCGAGGGCGTCCCGGTCGACCGCCTGCTGGCACTCGGCGCCGAGACCTACGACGGTGGCTCCTCCGGCATCTTCAACATGGCCGTCATGGGCCTGCGCCTCGCCCAGCGCGCCAACGGCGTCTCCCAGCTGCACGGCGTCGTCTCGCGCGAGATGTTCGACGGACTGTGGCCGGGCTTCGACGACAACGAGGTGCCGATCACCTCGATCACCAACGGGGTCCACGGCCCGACCTGGGTCGACCGCTTGGTGTTCGAGCTCGCCAAGGCGCATGCCGACGTCCACCACCTCGACACGCGCGAGGACTGGGAGGCGATGGCGAGCGTGCCGCGGGCGGCGGTGTGGCAGACCAAGCGTGCACTGCGCGCCCAGCTCGTCGGCGAGGCCCGGGTGCGGACCCGCCAGTCGTGGCTCGAGCGGGGGGCGTCCCCGGCGGAGCTCGGCTGGACCGACGAGATCCTCGACCCGGACGTGCTGACGATCGGCTTCGCCCGCCGCGTGCCGACGTACAAGCGCCTCACCCTCATGCTGCGCGACCCGGAGCGGCTCACCCGCCTCCTGCTCGACCCCGAGCGTCCGGTGCAGCTCGTCATCGCCGGCAAGTCGCACCCGGCCGACGAGACCGGCAAGCAGCTGATCCAGCAGATGGTGCGCTTCGCCGACGACCCCGAGGTCCGCCACCGCATCGTCTTCCTCCCCAACTACGACATCGCGATGGCCCTGCACCTCTACCCGGGGTGCGACGTCTGGCTCAACAACCCGCTGCGGCCCTTCGAGGCGTGCGGCACCTCGGGGATGAAGGCGGCGCTCAACGGCGGGCTCAACCTCTCCATCCTCGACGGCTGGTGGGACGAGTGGTACGACGGCGAGAACGGTTGGGCGATCCCGACCGCCGACGGTGTCGAGGACCCCGATCGCCGCGACGACCTCGAGGCGGCCGCGCTCTACGACCTCATCGAGAACCAGGTGGCCCCGCGGTTCTACGACCGCGACGAGGACGGCCTGCCGCAGAACTGGCTCTCGATGGTCGTCCACACGGTGACCACGCTCGGGCCGAAGGTGCGCGCGAGCCGGATGGTCCGCGACTACACCCAGCGACTCTACGTGCCGGCCGCCCGCTCGGGGTGGTCGCTGGCCGCCGACGGCTACGCCGGCGCCCGTGACCTCGCGGCCTTCAAGGCCAAGGCGCGGTCCGGGTGGTCGGACGTCCACGTCGACCACGTCGAGTCCTCCGGCGTGGGTGACAGCCCGCAGCTCGGGGAGACCCTCCGCGTCACGGCCTACGTCTCCCTCGGTGAGCTCGCGCCGGAGGACGTCGAGGTGCAGGTCGTCCACGGACGCACCAACCACCACGGCGACGAGCTGCACGACGTCAAGACGGTGCCGCTGTCCCACGACGAGTCCTACGAGCACGGTCGTCACCGGTTCACCGGAGACCTCGTGCTCCGCTCGTCCGGGGCCTTCGGCTACACCGTGCGCATCCTGCCCCGGCACGACGGCATGGCGTCACCGGCCGAGCTCGGTCTCGTCGCCAACGCCTGACCCGACCGGCCGGGGACCGGGCCAGTGCCGGGGTGCCTCGACGAGCCGGTCAGGTGTCAGGTCGGCGAGCGTCCGGCACCCGGTGAGGGCCATGGTGAGGTCGAGCTCGGCCACGAGGTTCCGGAGCACCTCGGCCACGCCCTCCTCGCCGGCCAGCGCCAGACCGTAGACGTGCGGGCGGCCGATGCCGACCGCATCGGCCCCGAGGGCCAGCGCCACGAAGGCGTCGGCCCCGGACCGGATGCCGCTGTCGAGGACGACCGGCGCCGCGGACCCCGCACCCCGGACGGCCTCGAGGACACCCGGGAGGGCGTCGAGCGCGGCGACCGAGCGGTCGACCTGTCGCCCCCCGTGGTTCGACACCCAGACGGCGTCGACGCCCTCGTCGACCGCGCGACGCGCGTCGTCGGGATGGAGGACGCCCTTGAGCACGACCGGCAGCTGCGTCAGCCCGCGGAGGCGGGAGAGGTCCGCCCAGGTCAGCGAGGGCCGGGAGAACACCTCGAGGAAGGTCTCGACGGCTGCCCGCGGCTCGGGCGCGCCGAGGTTGTGCCGGGTGTCGCCCGGGTGGTTGCGGCTCATCGCGAGCAGGGTGCGCACGGCGGCCGGCGTGGGGCGAGGTCGAGGCTGCGGGTCGGGGCCCGTGGCGGCCGCGGAGACGCGCTCGGCGACGAGGCGGCGGAAGACCGGGTCGGAGGTGTACTGGGCGATGCCCTCTCCGCGGGCGAACGGCAGCGAGCCCAGGTCGAGGTCGCGGGGTCGCCAACCGAGGTACGGCGTGTCGAGGGTGACGACGAGGGCCTCGCTGCCGCACGCCTCGGCCCGCTCGACGAGGCTGCCGACGAGGTCGTCGTCGCTGCTCCAGTAGAGCTGGTACCAGTGGCCCGTCCCGCCGAGCTCGGCGGCGACGTCCTCCATCGGGAACGATGCCTGGGTGGAGAGGACCGGCATGACTCGGGCGGCGCGGGCGGCCCGGGCCACGGCGAGGTCGGCATCCGCGTGGGCCATCGAGAGGACGCCGATCGGGGCGACGAGGAACGGGCTGTCGTGGCGTCGTCCGAGGAGGTCGACCGACAGGTCGCGGCCCGTCGTGTCGACGAGCACCCGTGGGACGACCTGCCAGCGGCCGAACGCCGCACGGTTGGCCCGGGCGGTCGACTCGCCTCCCGCCGACCCCGCGACGTAGGCGAAGGCGCGCCGGCTCATCGCGCGGCGGGCGCCCGCCTCGAGTGCGGCACCGTCGGTCGGGACGGCCGGGCGCCGGCCGAAGCTGCCCGCACGGTAGATTGCCGACTGCGCGGCCCGGCCGATGTCGTGGAGCGTCATCCCCTCGTTCTACCGGATCCGCTCGGGGTGGGGCCGCGCTCGGCCGAGCGCGGCCGGGTGTCGTCCACGGCGTAGACACGGATGCTCGTGGCCGGCACGTCGACCGGGTCGTGGGGGAGCGCGGTGGTGGGCGGGTCGGTGTCATGGGGTGGCCGGGCCCACGCGCTGTCCCAGAGCAGCACGTAGCCCCGGGCGGCGGCGCCGTCCGGCAGGGTGACCTCGGCGGAGCCCGGGCCTCCGTTGGCGACGACGAGTGCGCCGGGCCCGTCGTCGTACAACGGGGCGAGCCGCATCTGGACCACGCGTCGGCCCGGGTCGGACCAGCGGTCGCCCATCGGGTGGCCGTCGGCCGCGTACCACTCGAGGTCGAGCGTCCCGTGCTCGTCGACCGGCCGTCCGAGCGCCCAGGTGCGTTGCCGCAGGACCGGGAGGGCGCGACGGGCCGCGAGGAGACGCTGCGTCGACGCGAGCAGGTCCTCCTGCCACGGTTCGAGGCGCCAGTCCAGCCACGACGTCTCGTTGTCCTGGCAGTAGGGGTTGTTGTTGCCGCCCTGGGTGCGACCGAGCTCGTCCCCCGCGGTGAGCATCGGGACGCCCGAGGAGAGCATCAGTGTCCCGAGCAGGGCGCGCAGCGTCCGTTCGCGACGTGCGCGGACCTCGGCGTCGTCGGTGGGGCCCTCCGCGCCGTGGTTCCACGAGGCGTTGCCGTCGCTGCCGTCGCCGTTGTCCTCCCCGTTGCCCTCGTTGTGCTTCTCGTCGTAGGAGACGAGGTCGGCAAGGGTGAACCCGTCGTGCGCCGTGACGAAGTTGACCGAGGCCGTCGGCCCGCGGTCCCGCTGTCCGAACAGGTCGCGGGAGCCCGCGAGGCGGGTCGCGAGGTCCTGGGGCCCGTGCCCGGACTGGCCGTGGGCCTGGGCCCGTCCGTCGACGACCCAGAACCGCCGCACGGTGTCGCGGAAGCGGTCGTTCCACTCCATGAAGGGCGGCGGGAACTGGCCGGTGCGCCAGCCGTGCAGTCCGAGGTCCCACGGCTCGGCGACGAGCTTGACCCGGGAGAGCACCGGGTCGGTGCGCAGGGCGACGAGGAAGGGGTGGTCCGGATCGAAGTCGTCGCCGCGTCCTCGGCCGAGCGCCACGGCCAGGTCGAAGCGGAAGCCGTCGACGTGGTACTCCTCGACCCAGTGCCGGAGCGAGTCCAGCACCATCCGGCAGACGACCGGGTGGCGTAGGTCGAGGGTGTTCCCGCAGCCGGTGACGTCGATGTCGCGGCCGCGCTCGTCCAGCCGGTAGTACGCGCGCTGGTCCAGGCCCCGCCACGAGAGGGTGGCGCCCTCCCGGCCCTGCTCGGCGGTGTGGTTGTACACGACGTCGAGGACGACCTCGATGCCCGCGCGGTGGAGCAGCTTGACCATGCCCTTGACCTCGTCGACGACCCCCTGCGGGTCGCGCGCCGCCGCGTAGGGAGCGTGGGGGGAGTGGAAGCCGAGGGTGTTGTAGCCCCAGTGGTTGACGAGCCCGCGGCGCACGAGGTGGGGCTCGTGGGTGAAGGCGTGGATCGGCAGCAGCTCGACGGCGGTCACCCCGAGCGAGGTCAGGTGCTCGACGGAGGCCGGGTGCGCCAGGCCCGCGTACGTCCCGCGCAGCTCCTCGGGCACGCCCGGGTGGAGCATGGTCTGGTTCCGGACGTGGGCCTCGTAGAGCACGCTGTCGCAGCGGGACCGCCCAGGCGGCGCGTCGTCCTCCCAGTCGAAGGAGTCGCTGACGACGACCGAGCGGGGGACGTGGGCCCGGCTGTCGAGCTCCGAGCGCTCCTCGACCTCGCCCTGCCAGCTCTCGTCGACCCGGTGCCCGTAGACCTCGGGGCCCCACCGCACCTCGCCCTCGAGTGCTCCTGCATAGGGGTCGACCAACAGCTTGGCGGGGTTGTGGTGCAGGCCCCGGTCGGGGTCCCACGGCCCGTGGACCCGCAGGCCGTACCGCTGGCCCGCTCCGACACCCGGGACGAGGCCGAACCACCACCCGTGTGCACGCTCGCCGAGTGAGTAGCGCCGCTCGCTCTCGCCCGAGTCGTCCCCCTCCTCGAACAGGCACACCTCGACGCCCTCGGCGTGCCCTGCGTACACGGCGACCTCCGCGCCGTCCCCGACGAGCGTGACCCCGGGGCGGGGTGCCAGGTCACGGCCCAGGCGCCCTGCCGGCTCGCTCGGGGGGGTGGGCCGGGTCGACATGGAGTGGAGCCTAGTGAGTCGTTACGGTGGGGCCATGACCGATCCCACGTCCCTGCCGAACTTCCCGCCCCCGCCGGACGAGCACCCGCTGAGGGGTCGGGTCCTCGACGTCCTCGTCGACCTGGGCCTCCAGCCCAACATCGACGGCGACGGCGACGTGGCGTTCACCGTCAACGACCAGAACCTCTTCGTGCGGTGCACCGAGGGCGACGTGGAGATCATGCGGCTGTTCGGCCAGTGGCAGATCCAGGAGGAGCACGTCGGTGACCGGCTCCGGCTCCACGAGACGTGCAACGAGGTCAACCTCCACATGAACCACGTCAAGACCGGGATCGCGGGCAACACGCTCGTCGTGACCGGCGAGCACGTCGTCACGCCCGGCGCCGACCTGTCCGTGCTCGTCCAGGTGTCGATCCAGGTGGTCCTCTCGGGCGTGCAGATCTGGCACCAGCGTCTCCTCGGCATCGACCCCGACGCCCCGGGCGGTGCGGAGGCGGGTCAGTGAGCGCCTCCGTCCGCCTCGAGGTCGACGGAGGCGTCGGCACCATCCGCCTCGACCGTCCGCCGATGAACGCCCTGGACGCCGACATCCAGTCCGGGCTCATCGCGGCGTGCCGCGAGGCCTCCGAGCGCCGCGACGTCGCAGCCGTCGTCGTCTACGGCGGCGAGAAGGTGTTCGCCGCCGGCGCCGACATCAAGGAGATGGAGGCGATGTCGTACACCGACATGGTCGAGCACTCCGCCCTCCTCCAGGACTTCACCCGCTCCCTCGCCGGCATCCCCAAGCCGACGGTGGCCGCGATCACCGGGTACGCCCTGGGCGGTGGCTGCGAGGTCGCGCTCGCCTGCGACTTCCGGGTCGCCGCCGAGGACGCCAGGCTCGGCCAGCCCGAGATCCTCCTCGGGATCATCCCCGGCGCCGGCGGCACCCAGCGGCTCGCCCGGCTCCTCGGCCCCGCGCGGGCCAAGGACCTCGTCTTCTCCGGCCGGTTCGTCGGCGCCGAGGAGGCTCTTGCCATCGGGCTCGTCGACCGGGTCGTCCCCGCGGCAGAGGTCTACGAGACCGCGCGGGCGATGATGGCGCGCTACGTCGGCGGGCCGCACTACGCACTGCGTGCCGCCAAGGAGGCGATCGACCGCGGGCTCGAGGTGGATCTCCAGTCCGGGCTGGAGATCGAGCGGACGCTCTTCGCGGGGCTCTTCGCGACGAAGGACCGTGCGACGGGCATGCGCAGCTTCGTCGAGAAGGGCCCCGGGAAGGCGACCTTCGAGGGCGCCTGACGCTAGGCCGTCGGGTCGGCGTGCCGTCCGCCGTGGCGGCTCGCGAGGTCGGCGCGCTTGGCCGCGACGAGGGCGGCGTGCTCCGGGCGGGCCATCTGCTCGACGTCGTCGAGGAGGTCCTGCAGGTGCCGCGGCACCTGCAGGGTGTCCGCCCCGTAGTGCGCCACCTCGTCGAGGGCGAGGTCCAGGAGCCGGGCGAAGGTCGTCGGCCGGTCGATGACGCGCACGGCGCCCCCGCCGTCGACGAGGTGGGCCGAGCGGTCCGGGCGGGCGGCGGCGACGCGCAGGATCCGGTGCAGCTCGTCGAGGACCTGGACCGCCGTCGTGGGGTCGTTGATGCCCGGGGAGAGGGCGCGCTCGGCGATGTCGACGAGCTGGCGCACCCCGAACTCCGGGTCCTGCTGGAGGCTGCGGTCCTTGCCGAGTCCGACGGCGGCGCGCACGTGGTCGACGACCTCGTCGCCGCTCCGTGCCCCGTGGACGACGGCGAGGTCCTGACCGGTGTGCCGCACGTCGCCCGGCCGGGCCAGCAGCTCGACGACGACGCCCGCCCGCTGGGCGTGCTCGACGAGGTGCGAGTAGTGGATCCGCTGGACCACGCCGTGCCGCTCGCCGGTCGTGACGACGAGCGACGGGCCCGGCTGCTGCGACCACGACGGCGGGAGCGGTGACGCGTCGTCCCACTCGGCGTCCGGGCCCTCCTCGAGGGCCGCGACGGTGGCGCGGGCGATGCGGTCGATGACCTGCCCCACCTGGATCGACACGGTGATGTGGTGGATGAACGCGAAGAACATCGCCACGCTCGCGAGGACGAGGACGAAGGCCACCGTCACCGACAGCTGAGGGACGTACGGGTCCGGGCCGCCGCGGACGTCGCGCAGGACGACGAACGCGAAGAGGAAGGAGGAGGTGAAGACGCCGAGCGTCACCTGCGTGATCCGGCTGCCGAGGAAGGTGCCGAGCAGCCGTGGCGTGAACTGGCTGCTCGCCAGCTGCATGACGACCATCGTGATCGAGAACACGAGACCGGTCACCGAGATCATCGCGCTCGCGATCGTGCTGAGCAGGCTGCGCGCGGAGTCCGCGTTGCCGCCGAAGAGGAAGGGGACGCCGTCGCCGAGGCGCTCGTCCACCCACGCCAACAGGAGCGCGGTGAGCACCGCAGCGAGGCTGATCGTCGAGGGGACCGCCCAGAACGGACGCCACAGCTTCTCCCACCAGCCGACGGTGTGGGGGTCGCCCACCGGTCCGACGGTGCGCCGTACCGTGCCCGGCCCGACGGCGTCCTCGCTGCTCACGGCACCGATCCTGTCAGATGCGGTGCCTGCCCGGCGCCGCCCGGGCCGGCGCCTGTTCCCGGAGCAGGGGTGGTGACCGTCACGCTCGACGGATGGTGAACGAGCGCTCACCTGCTGAGAAGATGGTCGCTGACCACGAGCGCGCGCGCCGGACGCCCCGGCGTGCCCTCACTCCCACGACAGGAAGAGGACGAGGCAGGCATGAACATCGTCGTCTGCGTCAAGTACGTCCCCGACGCCCAGGCAGAGCGGACGTTCCGTGACTCCGACAGCACCGTCGATCGCGAGGCCGTGGACGGCCTGCTGTCCGAGCTCGACGAGTACGCCGTCGAGGAGGCGCTCAAGATCGTCGAGGCGCGGGGCGAGGGCGAGGTCACGGTGCTCACCGTCGGCCCGGCCGCGGCTGCCGACGCCATCAAGAAGGCCCTCCAGATGGGCGCCGACAAGGGCGTCCACGTCCAGGACGAGGCCATCCACGGCTCCGACGCCGTCGCGACCTCGCTGGTCCTCGCCGAGGCCGTGCGCAAGGCCACCGACGGCTCACCCGAGCTGGTCCTCACCGGGATGTCCTCGACCGACGGCGACATGGGCGTCGTCCCGGCCATGATGGCCGAGCGGCTCGGGCTGCCGCAGGTCACCTACGCCTCCGAGCTCACCTTCGGCGACGGCACCGTGACGATCCGTCGCGACGGTGACACCGCGTCCGAGACCGTCGAGGCGGCACTGCCGGCCCTCGTGTCGGTCACCGACCAGATCAACGAGCCGCGCTACCCCTCGTTCAAGGGGATCATGGCGGCCAAGAAGAAGCCGGTCGAGACGTGGAGCCTCGCCGACCTCGGCGTCGACGCGGACCAGGTCGGCCTCGGCGCCGCGTGGACCGAGGTCGTCGCGTTCGCCAAGCGCCCGCCGCGCACCCAGGGTGAGGTCGTCACCGACGAGGGGGACGGCGGCGCGAAGCTCGCCGAGTTCCTCGTCGGACGCAAGTTCCTCTGAGCCCGCCGCCGACTGACACACGCAAAGGACAGGACATGGCTGAAGTACTCGTTCTCGTCGACCACGCCGGCGGCCGGCTCCGCAAGGCGACCGCCGAGCTGCTCACCGCGGCCCGCCGCCTCGGCGAGCCCTCCGCGGTGCACATCGGTCCGGGCGCCGAAAGGGCCCAGGTGACCCTCGCCAAGTACGGCGCTCACAAGGTCTACGTCGTCGACGACGCCGAGGCCGCCTCCTACCTGGTCGCACCCCAGGCCGAGGTGCTCGCGGCGCTCGTCGAGAAGACGTCGCCGGCGGCCGTGCTCATCCCGAGCAACGCGGCGGGCAAGGAGATCGCGGCACGCCTCGCGGTCAAGACCGGCTCGGGCCTGGTGACCGACGCCGTCGACGTCGCCAGGGGCGAGAGCGGCATCGAGACGACCCAGTCGGTCTTCGCCGGCTCGTACACGGTGACCGCCAAGGTGACGCACGGCACCCCCGTCATCTGTCTCAAGCCCAACTCGGTGGGGATCGAGGCCGCGCCCGCGGCGGGCACCGCCGAGGCCGTCGACGTCGCAATCAGCGACGCCGCGAAGGCTGCCAGGATCACCGACAGCCAGCCGAAGAAGGCGACCGGCCGGCCCGAGCTCACCGAGGCCGCCATCGTCGTGGCCGGTGGCCGCGGCACGGGCGGCGACTTCGGCTCCGTCGAGGCGTTCGCCGACGCGCTCGGTGCCGCGGTCGGCGCCAGCCGCGCCGCCGTCGACGCCGGCTGGTACCCGCACAGTGCCCAGATCGGCCAGACGGGCAAGCAGGTCTCGCCCCAGCTCTACGTGGCCGCGGGCATCTCGGGGGCCATCCAGCACCGCGCCGGCATGCAGACGTCGAAGACGATCGTCGCCGTCAACAAGGACGAGGAGGCGCCGATCTTCGAGCTCGTCGACTTCGGTGTCGTCGGCGACCTCTTCTCGGTCCTGCCGCAGGCCACCGACGAGGTGAAGAAGCGCAAGGGCTGACCCCAGCAGCCCCGCCCACCACGGTGGGCGACACCACTGCGCCGTCCGCGTGACGGCGCAGTGGTGTGCCGGGCGGCCGGGGTTCGACGGGCTCCTCCGCCCCGGGCGCCCCGGACGTCGGGGCCGCCCGCGAAACGTAGACTGCTCACCTGTGACCGCCTACCTCGACCACGCGGCGACGACGCCCATGCTCCCCGCCGCGCTCGAGGCGCTGACCGAGCAGTCGGCCCGCGTCGGCAACCCCTCGTCGCTGCACACCTCGGGCCGCGCTGCACGCGCCGTCGTCGAGGAGGCGCGCGAGCGGATCGCCGACGTGCTCGGTGCGCGGCCCTCGGAGGTGATCTTCACCTCCGGGGGCACCGAGGCCGACAACCTCGCGCTCAAGGGCACCTGGCTCGGCCGCCGCGCCGCCGACCCCGGGCTGCAGCGCATCGTCACCAGTGCCATCGAGCACCACGCCGTCCTCGACCCGGTCGAGTACCTCGAGGAGAGCCGCGGTGTCCCCGTCACCTGGCTCGAGGCCGACCGCTGCGGGCACGTCGCCGTCGACGCTCTGCGCGCGGCGCTCGAGCCGGGCGGGGTGGCCGTCGCGAGCGTCATGTGGGCCAACAACGAGGTCGGTACCGTCCAGCCGGTCACCGAGCTCGCCGCCGTGGCCCGCGAGCACGGGGTGCCGTTCCACACCGACGCCGTCCAGGCGGTTGCCCACCTCCCGGTCCGCTTCGACGAGAGTGGCGCCGACCTGATGACGGTGAGTGCCCACAAGCTCGGCGGACCCGTCGGCGTGGGTGCGCTCCTCGCCCGACGCGACGCCCCGCTCGTCCCCATCGCCCACGGCGGCGGCCAGGAGCGCCAGGTGCGCAGCGGCACCCTCGCGGCGGCCGGCATCCACGCCTTCGCGGTCGCCCTCGAGGAGGCCGTGACGGTGCGTGACGTCGAGGCCAAGCGGGTCCTCGGCCTGCGGGACCGGCTCATCGAGGGCGCCCTGGCCCTCGACCTCGGCATCACGGTGAGCGGGTGCTGGTCCGCCGGCGACGCCACCCGGCGCCTGCCGGGCAACGCCCACCTGCTCGTCCCCGGGTGCGAGGGTGACTCACTCCTCTACCTGCTGGACGCGGCGGGTGTCGAGTGCAGCACCGGGTCGGCCTGCCAGGCCGGCGTGCCGCAGCCGAGCCACGTGCTGCTCGCCATGGGGTACACCGAGACCGAGGCCCGGGGTGCGTTGCGCCTCTCGCTCGGCCACACGTCGACCGACGCCGACGTCGATGCCTTCCTCGCCGCCCTCCCCGGGGTGGTCGAGCGGGCGCGGCGGGCGAACGGGCTGGCCTGATGCGCGTCGTCGCCGCGATGTCCGGTGGGGTCGACTCCGCCGTCGCCGCGGCCCGGATGATCGACGCCGGCCACGAGGTCGTGGGGGTCCACCTCGCGCTCTCGCGGTCGGCCGCCACGCTCCGG
Source organism: uncultured Actinomycetota bacterium (assembly GCA_963730165.1). Classification (GTDB taxonomy): domain Bacteria; phylum Actinomycetota; class Actinomycetes; order Actinomycetales; family Dermatophilaceae; genus DASSQJ01. The sequence goes on along the minus strand of CAVSQS010000002.1, from coordinate 278,619 downwards.
GAGTCGGCGCGTGGCTGCTGCACGCTCGAGGACGCCGGGGACGCCCGGCGGGTGGCCGACCGGCTCGGCATCCCCTTCTACGTCTGGGACCTCGCGGCGCGGTTCGAGCGCGACGTCGTCGACGACTTCGTCGCCGAGTACGCCGCCGGGCGGACGCCGAACCCCTGCCTGCGGTGCAACGAGCGGATCAAGTTCTCCGGGCTGCTCGACAAGGCCGTCGCGCTCGGGTTCGACGGCGTGGCGACGGGGCACTACGCCCGGGTCGTCGAGGGAACCCGGGGCAGGGAGCTGCACCGGGCCGTGGACCCCGCCAAGGACCAGTCCTACGTCCTCGGCGTCCTCGACGAGGAGCAGCTGAGCCGGGCGTTCTTCCCCCTGGGGGGCTCGACCAAGCCGGAGGTCCGTGAGGAGGCGGCAGCCCGGGGGTTCTCGGTCGCGCGCAAGCCCGACAGCCACGACATCTGCTTCGTGCCCGACGGCGACACCCGCGGCTTCCTCTCCGGACGTCTCGGGGAGCGGCCGGGGGAGCTCGTCGACGCGGCGTCGGGCGAGGTCGTCGGCGGGCACGCGGGCGCGCACGGGTTCACCGTCGGTCAACGACGTGGGCTCGGGATCGACCGCTCCCGCCTCGACGGCGAGCCGCGCTACGTCGTCGAGGTCGACGCCAGGCGCAACCGGGTGCTCGTCGGGACCGCGGAGCTGCTCGGCATCGACGTCGTCGAGGGCACCCACCTGAGGTGGTGCGGCCCGGCCCCGGCCGCGGAGGTCGAGGTCGGCGCTCAGATGCGCGCTCACGGTGAGGAGGTGCCGGCCGTCGCCGTCACCGACGCGGCCGACGAGGCCGCACGCATCACGGTGCGGCTCGGGCGGCGCGTGCGGGGCGTCGCCCCCGGGCAGTCGGTGGTCCTCTACGAGGGCACCAGGGTCGTCGGCTCGGCGACGATCACGAGGACCGACCGCGCCGCCTGACACCCCCTCCGGGAGCCCCTCGCGGCGCTGGCCGGTTCCCGCTATTCTCCTCCTCCCACCTCCTCGCCGTGGCCCTCGTCCCACCCCCGACCTGCGCCGCAGTAGACGTCGAGATCACCACCTCGACTGCGCCGTGGCCGGCGGCGGAGGGCGCATCGCGCAGGCAGGGGCGAGGCCGCGCCCGTCGGCGGTGTGACGCCGGTCCTCGCCCGAGCCGGTCGGCGGACGTCGGTGCCATGATCGGGGGATGGAGCCCACGACGTCGTCCTTCACCTCCTCCGCCGACGGCACCGAGGTCGTCACCCACACCTGGGCCGATGCCGGTCCCGCACCGGTCGGCGTGGTCCAGATCGCCCACGGGCTGGCCGAGCACGCGCTGAGGTACGGCCGCGTCGCCCGAGCCCTGAACGCCTCCGGCCTCGTCGTCCACGCCACCGACCACCGCGGCCACGGGGCCACGGGGCAGGCGGCGCTCGGCGACTTCGGCCCGGCCGGGTTCGACGGGCTCGTCGCCGACGTCGTCCAGTACGGCGAGGCCGTGGCGCAGCAGCACGCCGGCCTCCCCGTGTTCCTCCTCGGTCACTCGATGGGCTCGTTCGCCGCCCAGGCCGCGATCGTCGACCGGTCGGACGTGTGGACCGGCGTCGTCCTCACCGGGTCCACCGCCCTCGACGTGCTCGCGGCCGGCATGGCCGAGGCCCCGCAGCCGGCCGGTCTCGAGGCGTTCAACGCCGGCTTCGAGCACCGCACCGGCTTCGAGTGGCTCTCGCGCGACGAGGCCGAGGTCGACGCGTACGTGGCCGACCCGTGGTGCGGCTTCGAGACCCCGCCGGAGACCGTCCCGATGCTCTTCGCCTCCGGCCCGCGGCTGGCCGACCAGTCCGTGCTCGCCGGCATCCGGAGCGACCTCCCGGTGCTCATCGCCTCCGGAAGCGACGATCCGTTGGCCGGCGGTGGCCAGCTCGTCGAGCTGCTCGGGCAGCGCTACCGCGAGGCCGGGCTCGCCGACGTCACCGTCACCGTGTACCCGGGTGCCCGCCACGAGATCCTCAACGAGACCAACCGCGACGAGGTGACCGCCGACATCATCGCGTGGCTCACCGCCCACCTGCCCGGCTGAGGTCCGGTGCGAAGGGCGCCAGGGTCGCTGCCACGAGGCGGGGGTCATGGCCTTCGTCCTCGACGCCTTCGCCCGCTTCCGGGAATGATTGAAGCATCAACTACTGTTGGACCCGGCACGCCTCCGCCGCGGAGGATGGAGCACGAAGGAGCGTGAGCACGATGCCGGCCGTGACCGTCGAGAACATCCTGGCCCTGCCCCGGGTCACCGACCCCGTGGCCGAGGCGGTGTCACGCCCCGTCCGGTCGGTCACCACCGCACCGTCGGGGTTCGAGGGCGAGGGGTTCCCCGTGCGGCGGGCCTTCGCCGGCGTCGACCTCGCCGCCCTCGACCCCTTCATCCACATGGACCAGATGGGCGAGGTGGAGTACGCGCCCGGTGAGCCCAAGGGGACGGCCTGGCACCCTCACCGCGGCTTCGAGACCGTCACCTACATCATCGACGGCACCTTCGTGCACCGTGACTCCACCGGTGGCGGGGGCGTCATCACCAACGGCGACACCCAGTGGATGACGGCGGGCTCCGGCCTGCTCCACATCGAGGTTCCGCCGGAGGAGCTCGTCGTCAGCGGTGGCCTGTTCCACGGGCTGCAGCTGTGGGTCAACCTCCCCCGGGCGCAGAAGATGTCGCCCCCGCGCTACCAGGACATCCGCGGCGGTGACGTCGCGCTGCTCTCGAGCCCGGACGGCGGCGCGCTCGTGCGGGTCATCGCGGGCGAGCTCGACGGTCACGAGGGTCCCGGCATCACGCACACCCCCATCACCGTGCTCCACCTGACCGTGACGCCGGGTGCTCGTGTGCGGCTGCCGTGGAACCCGGCGTACAACGCACTCGTCTACGCCCTCAACGGGCGGGGCACGGTCGGTCCCGACCGTCGGCCGCTCCGGATGGGGCAGCTCGCCGTGCTCGGCGGCGGGGACGTCGTCGAGGTGGGCGCCGACGAGACCCAGGAGAGCCGCAGCCCGAGCCTGGACCTCTACGTCCTCGGCGGCCGCCCCATCAGGGAGCCCGTCGCGGCCTACGGGCCCTTCGTCATGAACACCCGTGCGGAGCTCGTCCAGGCCTTCGAGGACTTCCAGGCCGGCCGCCTCGGGACGATCCCGAGCGAGCCGCACCCCGGCCACGACGTGCTCTGAGCCGCGCTCGCGACCGCAGACGACGGCCCCCGAGACCATCCGGGGGCCGTCGTCACGCTCGCGTGCGGTCGGTCGCGGCGAGATCGGGCGACACCGACGTGGCGGTCACCCCGGCGCGAGCCCGATGATGCGGGCGATCCGCCGCGATCGACCGTCGATCCGCGCTGCCTCGGCAGGCCGCTCCGGGGCGGGGAGGGCGACCAGCCTCATCGCGTCCTCCCACACCTGGGTGCGCCACCGCTCGACGAGCTCCCCGAAGGCCCACTCGTCGACCCGGCCGAGCAGGGCGTCGAGCCGCGCGGCGGCCGGCGACCACCCCGCGACGACGTCGCGCTGGACCTCGTCGGTCGTCGACCGGATGATCGCGTTGACCCGGTCGTGGTCGCGGCGGCGGCCGGCGCGCCGTTCCTCGTCGAGGTGGTCCCAGTCGTCGAGGACGTCGACGAGCGCGAGGGCGAGGTCGTGGTTGATGTGCGCGTTGATGCCGAGCAGGAGCGCCTCCATCGGGTGGCACCCGGGCCGGGCGCACGCGTCGAGGGCCACCGTCCACGTCAGCGGGCACGCACGGGCCCCGGCCGCACCGTCGTAGCCGGCAAGGGCGTCGAAGTAGTACTCCGCGAACCGGTCCCGGAGGCGGGCGACCCACCGGCCGTCCTCGAACGACCCACTGGCCACTCCCTCGCTCATCCGCACGGTCATCACCCGGTAGCAGTCGGCGAAGACCGCACGCAGGTCGTGGTCCGCCGACCACCGCGTGGCCAGCGCGGCCAGGCGCTCCTCGGCCGTGGACGGGGTCATCGGGCCCATCCTACGGATCGCGGCGTGTCACCGGAGGGCCCCCGCGAGGGCCCGCACCGCCTCGTCGGCGCGGCTCTCCGCCAGCCCGGCGTAGCAGAGGACGAGCCCACTCCGGGGCGCCTGCGTCGCGTAGGCGGACAACGGGCTGGCGGCCACGCCGGCGCGGGCGCACCGCGTCACGACGTCCAGGTCGTCGACCTCGTCGGGGAGGCGCAGCACGACGTGCAGCCCGGCCTCGACGCCCTCGAGGACCGCGTCCGGCAGGTGGAGCGCGACCGCGCTCACCAGTGCGGACCGGCGGGCCGCGTAGGTACGGCTCACCCGCGCGTGGTGGGCGGCGAGGGCGCCGGACTCGATGAACTGGGCGAGGGCCAGGCCGGTCTGCTCGTTGACGACGAGGCTGCGTGCCTCCGCGGCCCGGCGCAGCGCGTCCCGCCGGTGCCGCGGCGGCACGACCCACGCCACGCGGAGCGAGGGGGCGAGGATCTTCGAGGCCGTTCCCACGTAGACGACGTGCTCCGCCGCTCCGGGGAGGGAGTGCAGCGGGGGCAGGGGCGAGACGTCGTACCGGAACTCACCGTCGTAGTCGTCCTCGACGACCAGCCCGCCCCCGGCCCGCGCCCACTCGAGCAGCGCCGCCCGCCGGGTCACCGGCATGCGGGCCCCGAGAGGGTACTGGTGCGACGGGGTGACGTAGACCGCGGTCGCGTCGTCGGGGATGGCCGAGGGGTCGAGGCCGTCGGCGTCGACGGGCACGGCGGCGGTCCGGACGCCCTCGGCGGCGAACGCCGTCCACGCCTCGACGTAGCCCGGGTCCTCGAGGGCCACGGTCCGGCCCGACCACCCGAACGCCTCGGGGAGCGCCCGCAACGAGCCCCCGACCCCGGGGACGATGACGACGTCGTCGGGGTCGACGGCGATCCCGCGTCCCCGCCGCAGGTGCTCGGCGAGGGCGGCGCGCAGGCGCGCGTGGCGGGGTACCTCGCCGGCGTCGTTGCCCGGGACGCTCGCCCCGACGGCCCGCCAGGCCCGTCGCCACGCGGCGCGGTCGACGAGCCCGGTGTCGGGTCGTCCGGGGCGCAGGTCCCACCGTGGCCGGTGGGGTGCCACGGCGGCAGGCGCGACGGGATCCGGGACGTCCTCGCGCACGTGCGTCGCGGCGCCGGCCCGGGCCGCGAGGTCTGCGCCCGGCGTGATGCGGGCACCGGACCCGGCGCGGCTCAGGACGAAGCCGGCCGCGGCCAGCTCGTCGTAGGCCGCGACGACAGGCCCCCGGGAGATCCCGAGCGCCGCGGCGAGCGCACGGGTCGACGGGAGGAGGTCGCCCGGCCTCAGGCGCCCGGACCGGAGCGCGTCGACGACGGCGTCGGCCACCCGGTGCCGGAGTGGTGCGTCGGTCTCGGCGAGGGCGAGGTGCAGCTGGACGCTGCGGGTGGAGCGGGCCACGCCGCCGACCATACTGGTCCTCAGAAGAGCCCGGGAAGTGGATCTGCGCGGTGGACCAGTGTACGAGGGAGGATGGGTCCGTGAGTGGACTGGAGATGCGCCCCACGTGCGAGTGCTGCGAGGCCGACCTGCCCCCGGACCAGCCCGGGGCGGTCATCTGCTCGCTCGAGTGCACGTTCTGCGCGGGCTGCGCCGAGCACCTGGAGCGTGCCTGCCCGACCTGCGGGGGCGCCCTGATGCCCCGCCCGACCCGGGTCGGCGAGGCCCTTGGCCGCCACCCCGCGTCCACCCGCCGGGTCGCCGGTGGCGGGCGGTGCCCCGGGCCGGGCTACGCGGGGCGCACCGTCGCCGCCGAGCGGCTCGGGCGCCACGCCGAGCGGGGCACCACCGAGCGCGCGGCGCTCGACGCGCTCCTCGACGACGTGCTCGCCGGCACCCTCTCGACGGTGGTCGACGGCCGCCCCTGGGCGGTGCCGATGCTCTTCGCGCGTGACGGCGACCGCATCCTGCTCCACGGGAGCACCGGCGCCGGGGCCCTCCGTCACGTCGCGGCCGGCGCTCCCGCGGCGCTCACCGTCGTCGCCGTCGACGGCCTCGTCGTGGCGCACTCGACCTTCGACTCCTCGGCCAACTACCGCTCGGCCGTCGTCCAGGGCCCGCTCGAGACGCTCGAGCGCGACGAGGCGACCCGCGCCCTCGACCTGCTCTCCGACCGGCTGCTCCCCGGGCGCCCGGACGAGGTGCGCCCGTCGACGGGGCGCGAGCACGCGGCCACCCTCGCGATGGCGCTCCCGATCGTCGAGGGCCGGTGGTTGCTCAAGGTCCGCTCGGGCGGACCCGCCACCCCGGAGGAGGCGACCGACGCCTGGTGCGGTGTCATCCCGCTGCGCACCGTGGCCGGTGACCCCGAGCCGGCGCCGTGGAGCGCCGCTGCGGGCACCCCGGTGCCGCCGTCGGTGCGAGCGCTCGTCGAGCGGTGGGCGCCGTGACCGGCGCGCATCGGGCGGCGAGCGTGCGCGCCGGGGGCGTCGGCTCGTGGCCGGGTGTCTCGTCCCGCGAGGCGGTGCGCACCGTGAGGGACCTCCTCGTCGACGCCGACGGCCTCGGTCTGCCCTACCTGCCCGAGACCCCGGCCCGGGGCCCCGGTGCCGACCTCGTGGGGCGGGCGGCCGGGCTCCTCGTGGACCTGCCGGTCGACCTCCAGCCGAGCGGATGGCGGCTCGTGGACCGCCCGGGCCGCGACGCCGCCCGCACGGCCTCGATGCACCGTGAGGACCTCGACGAGCTCGCCGAGGCCTACGAGGGGTACGAGGGCCCGCTCCAGGTCCAGGTGTGCGGGCCGTGGACCCTCGCCGCCCACCTCGAGCTGACACGCGGGGAGCGGGTCGTCACCGACGCGGGCGCCGCGGCCGACCTCGTGGCCTCCCTCGCCGAGGGCGTCGCGGCGTACGTCGCCCAGGTGCGGCGCGTCGTCCCGGGCGCGCAGGTCGTCCTCCAGCTCGACGAGCCCTCGCTTCCGCCCGTGCTCGAGGGGTCGCTTCCGACGGCCTCCGGGTACGGACGCGTGCGCCCGATCGATCCCCAGGTCGTCGCCGGGGGGCTGCGCCAGGTGCTCGCGGCCCACGGCGGTCCGACGGTCCTGCACTCGTGCCATGCCCGGGCCCCGATCCCGCTCCTGCGCTCGACCGCGGCCGGCGCGCTCGCGGTGGACCTCACGTCGGCCTCCCCGGCGCGGTGGGAGTCGGTGGCGGCCACCCTCGAGGCGGGCACCGGCATCCACGCCGGAGTCCTCGCGACGGACGGGTCGACGGACGACGCGAGCGCCCGGGCCACGCTGCTCGAGGGGCTCGAGCGCGCCGGGCTCGACGCCACGGTGCTGCCCGACGTGGTCGTCACCCCGGCCTGCGGCCTCGCCGGGCTCACACCCGAGGGGGCCCGGCGCGTTCAACGGGCGGCGCTCGACACCGCGCGCCGGCTCACCGAGGAGGTCCCGTGACGGCACCGCGCGTCCCGTGGCAGGTCAAGTACGTCGGCATCGTCCTCATCTGGGGGTCCAGCTTCCTCCTGATGAAGGTCGGCCTGGAGTCGCTCGACCCGGTGCAGATCGCCGGGCTGCGCATCCTCGCCGGGGCCCTCGTGGTCACCGCGCTGCTCCACGCCGGCGGCGGGCGGCTGCCCGTCTCCCGGCGCGTCTGGGGTCACCTCCTCGTCACTGGCTTCCTGCTCTCGACCCTGCCCTTCACCCTCTTCGCGCTCGCCGAGACCCGGGTCAGCTCGGCCCTCGCCGGCATCGGCAACGCGACGACGCCCATCGCGACCGTGCTGGCCGTCCTGGCCCTGCTCCCGGGCGAGCGGGCCACCGGCCGACGGCTTGCCGCCGTCGGGATCGGCTTCCTCGGCGTCGTGACGATCATGCAACCGTGGACCGCCACCGACCGCCCCGACCTCCTCGGGTTCGGCATGGCCCTGGCCGGCGGCGCCTGCTACGGCGTCGGGTGGACCTACAACCGGCGCTTCCTCGCGGCGGCCGACCTCGGTGGTCTCTCCCAGCCGGCGGCCACCTTGCTCGCCGGACTGGTCCTCATGGTGCCGCTCGTCCTCGTCTGGGGGCTCCTGCAGCCGGGTGGTCTGCCCGCCATCTGGTCCTACGGCGCCGCCGCCGCGGGCCCGCACCCGTGGCTGCCCCTGCTGGCGGTGCTCGCCCTCGGCATCATCGGGACCGGCTTCGCCTACACCCTGCAGTTCGACGTGGTCCGTGGGGCCGGCCCGGTGGTCGCCTCGACGATCACCTACCTCATCCCCGTCGTGTCGGTGCTCCTCGGAGTGCTCGTCCTCGCGGAGCGCCTGGGGCCCGCCCAGCTCGTCGGCTTCGCGGTCGTGCTCGGTGCCGCATGGGTGGTCAACCGCCCGCAGCGGCGACCGGGTCACGCGACCCGGCGCCAGGTGCGTTCACCGAGGATGCCGGCGACCGCCGACCCGGTCCCCAGCACGCCGAGCCACACCAGCTCGGGGACGATGGTCGTGGAGGGGACGAGGGAGTACACCGACACCGCCACCCCGAGCGCGCCGAGCACCACCGGCGCGTCCCACCCCGACCGGCGCCTCCGGTAGAGCCGCCACGCGGACGCCACCGCCCAGCCCGCGAGCAGCGCGCCGACGGCGGCCGCCGGGGCGAGCAGCACGGGGACGAAACCGCGCACCTCGTCGTCGGGACGTGGGTACCAGGTGACCCGCACCCAGAAGCCGACGACGACCGCCAGCAGCAGGATCCAGACGATGTCCAGGGCGATGCCGACGACCCGCCACCGCTCGGCGTTGCGCACGACCGCGTCAGGGACCTGGTGGCGCGAGAGGTCCGCCTCGTGGCCGTCGCCGGCGGGCACACCCTCGGCTCCCCCCGGGGACGGGGGGAAGGGTTCGTCGGGAGGCTGCGGGGTCCCGTCGGGGAGGGGCTCGGGCGTCACGCCCCCTACTCTGCCGGAGCGTTGACCTCGCGGCGGAGGATCTTGCCGGTCGGACCCTTGGGGAGGGCCTCGACGACCCACACCTTGCGTGGGTACTTGTAGGCGGCGATCCGCTCCTTGGTGAACTCGATGATGTCCTCGGGGGTGGCGGTGGCCCCCTCGCGCAGGGCGACGGCGGCCCCGACCTGCTCACCGAGCAGGTCGTCGGGCATCCCGACGACCGCGACCTCGACGACGTCGGGATGCTGGTAGACGACCTCCTCGACCTCGCGCGGGTACACGTTCATGCCTCCGCGCAGGATCATGTCCTTCTTGCGATCGACGATGGTGAAGAAGCCCTCCTCGTCCATCGTCGCGAGGTCTCCGGTGCGGAACCATCCGTCGGGGATGGCCTCGGCGGTGGCCTCGGGCTTGTTCCAGTAGCCCTTCATGACGTTGTCGCCGCGGATGGCGATCTCACCGACCTCCCCGACCGGCACCTCGGTGCCGTCGGCGTCGACGCACCGCATCTCGCATCCGGGGATGGCGACGCCGATGGTGCCGGGCTTGCGCTCGCGGTCGAGCATGTTGAACGAGGCGACCGGGGAGGTCTCCGAGAGGCCGTAGCCCTCGAGGATCACGGCACCGAACTTCTCCTCGAAGGCCCGCATCACCTCCAGCGGCATGGCCGAGCCGCCGGAGACGCAGGTGCGCAGGCTCGAGGCGTCCATGCCGTCGCTGCGGGGGTGGTTGAGGATGGCGGCGTACATCGTCGGCACGCCCTGCATGACGGTCACCCGTTCCTTCTCGATGACCTCGATGGCCGCTTCGGGGTCGAAGCGGGGGATCAGGGCCAGTGACGCCCCCGCGATCGTCGACGCGTTGAGGCCCACGACGAGGCCGAAGACGTGGAAGAGCGGGAGGCACCCCATGACGACGTCGTCGGAGTGGATCTCCTGGATGACGGTGGCGCAGCGCTGGGCGTTGAGGTGGATGTTGCGGTGGGTCAGCTCGGCGCCCTTGGGGCGCCCGGTCGTCCCGGAGGTGTAGAGGATGATCGCGGTGTCGTCGTCGTCCTTCTCCGCCGGCGTGGGCAGCGGGTCGCCGCCCTGGAAGTCGGTGGGACCCATCGGCCCGCACTGGACGACGCGGGTGCCCGACCGCTCGGCGCCCTTGGTGGCCTCGGCGACGAAGTCGGGCCAGACGAAGGCCATCTTCGCGCCGGAGTCGGTGAAGAAGTAGTCGATCTCACCGGACTTGAGCAGCGGGTTCATCGGGACGACGATGCCGCCGGCGAGGAGGATCCCCCAGTAGACGACGGGGAAGGCCGGGACGTTCGGGAGGATGACGGCCACCCGGTCGCCGGGCTCGACGCCGTTCGCGCGCAGGGTCCCCGCCACCACCGCGGCCATCCCGTGCAGCTGCGAGTACGTCACGCCCTGCCCGTTGACCCGCAGCGCGTCCTGCTCGGGCAGCTCGGTCGCGGTCGTCACGAGGTTGGTGGCGAGGTTGGTCATGGGGGCTCCTGTCCGGCGGCGGTGACGGTCGCCCCCATCCTTTCCCGTGCGACGGCTCCCGCGCCAGAGCCGGAGGGTGCGCGGGCCCGATCACCGCTCAGGAGCCGGCGGCCGGGCCGACGTCGGGGCGGCCCCGTCCCTCCTCACGCAGGCGGGGCTCGGTGCGCAGCTCGGGGTGGATCCCGCGCTTGTCCCGGTAGAACTCGCGGACGAGGTCCATGTCGGCGACGACGTCCGGGGTGGGGGTGAAGGTGGGGCCGAACCCGGTCGTGCGCGTCGGGCCGTCGATGAAGGCCAGGGCGATCGGAAGCCGGGCGGAGCGCGCGATCCGCCAGAACCCGGACTTCCAGTACTCGCCCTTGCCGCGGGTCCCCTCGGCGGCGAGGATGAGCAGGAACGGCTCGCCGCTGCGGGCCTCCTCCACGAGCCGGCGGACCACGCCGGAGGGGTTGTCGCGGTCGAGCGGGATGCCGCCGAGGCGTCGCAGCAGCCACCCGAGAGGGCCGCGGAAGAGCTCCCTCTTGATGAGGACCCGGGGCGTGACGCCCCCACGCCACATGACGAGCAGCATCATGACGAAGTCCCAGTTCGACGTGTGCGGCGCGCCGACGAGGATCCCGGTCCGCGGCACCTCGCCCACCGCGGTCCAGCCCGAGAGCCGCAGCACGAGGTCGGCGAGGCGACTCCTCATCGCGTTCCTCTCCCGGGGGCGGCCCGCGGCGGCCGCCCTCGTCGACCCACAACCTACGCCCAGCGCACGGCTCGGCCCCTCAGAGCTTGTAGCCGATCCTCCGCAGCAGGTCGCGGCGCTCGGCGACGTCGGTGTCGGTCTCCACACCCAGGGGGGGCTCCCCGTCGACCACGCCGACGATGCCGCGTCCACGGCCGGTCACCGCGACGAGGACGTCGACCGGGTTCGCCGTGGCGCAGAAGATGCCGCAGACCTCCGGCACGGCACGGACCGGGTTGAGCACGTTGAGCGGGAAGCCGTCGCGCAGCAGGATGACGAAGCAGTGCCCGGCGCCGATCGCGAGGGCGTTGCGCGTCGCCAGCTCGACGAGCTCGGCGTCGTTGCCGCTGCGTCGGACCAACCGAGGCCCGGAGGCCTCGCAGAACGCGACGCCGAACCTCAGGGAGGGGCTGACCCCGACGAGCGCCTCGTGGAGGTCGTCGACCGTCTTGATGAAGTGCGCCTGGCCGATGACGACGTTGAGGTCGGCGGGCTTCTCGACGGTCACGACCTCGACGGACAGGGTCTCGGTCATCCCCCCATGCTGGCACCCCGCTGACGGGATGCCCGGGCCGTGTGACGTGACCCTCGCGCCCGGGCCGGCGGTCAGCGGTTCTCGCCGCCCCGGTCACCCTCGTCGCCGTCGACCGGCTCGGCGACGACGACGCGGCGGACCAGACCCTCGAGTGCGACGAGGGCCTCGTCGGGCAGACCGGAGTCGGTGATGACGATGTCGGCCTGCTCGATGTCGGCCATCGCGCTCAGCCCGAGGACCCCCCACTTGCTCGAGTCCGTGACGACGACGAGGCTGCCGGCGGCCGCGATCATCGCCCGGTTGGTCTCGGCCTCCAGCAGGTTAGGGGTCGTGAAGCCCTTGTCGCGGTGCATGCCGTGCACACCGAGGAAGCACCGGTCGAGGTGGAACGAGCGCAGCGCGGTGACGGCGAGGGGTCCGACGAGGGCGTCGGAGGGGGTGCGCTGGCCGCCGGTGAGGAGGACGGTCGTGGAGTCGGGCCCCTCGCGGGTCAGGGTGTCGGCGACCCAGAGCGAGTTGGTGACCACCGTGAGCGACGGCACCCGGGTCAGGTGCCGGGCCAGGGCGTGCGTGGTGGTGCCGGCGGAGATGGCGATGGCGTCGCCCGGGCCGACGAGCCGGGCGGCCGCCGCGGCGATCGCCTCCTTCTGGGCCAGTCGGCGCTGCGACTTCACCGCGAAGCCCGGCTCCGTGCTGGAGGCCTCGTGCAGCACGCGCGCGCCGCCGTGCACCTTGACGAGCATCCCCTCCCGCTGCATCGACGTCAGGTCGCGGCGCACGGTCATGTCGGAGACGCCGAGCTCGTCGGCGAGGGTGCTCACCCGCACGACGCCGTCTCGATCGAGGGCGGCGAGGATGCGGGCGTGCCGCTGGGCGGCTAGCACGGCTCCTCCCGCACCACGGCGACCGCACCTCCGGCCAGGTCGAGGCGGCCGTCGACGGCGGACCCGGTGACGAGGTCGACCCCGGTGAGCTCGACGACGGCGGGCTCGTCGAGGTGGTTGATGGCGAAGACCCACGAGCGCCCGTCGTCGGCGACGCGGCGGACGACCTCGATGCCGGCTCGGGTCGCCGTGACCGGGAGGATGCCGGCCTCGTCGGTCACCCGTGCGAGCAGCGCACGGAGGGCCTCGGGCGCCAGGCGCGTCGCCACGTACCACGCGCGGCCGGCTCCGACGGCCCGACGGGTCACCGCCGGGCGACCGGGGACGGGTCCGTCGGTCATCGTGTCGACGACCTCGGCGTCGACGGCGGTGAGGTCCTCGGCCCAGACGGTGCCCGTGGCCCCGGAGGCGAGGGTGACCTGCTCGTTCTCGCGCAGGGGGGTGAACTCCTCGACCCGGACCCCGAGCAGGTCGCGGAAGGCGCCGGGGTAGCCGCCGAGGCGGATGTGGTCGAACTCGTCGACGATGCCGCTGAAGTAGGTGACGACGACGGTCGCGCCACGCCGGACGGCGGCCTCCACCCGCCGCGCCGCCGCGTCGGTGACGAGGTAGAGGGTGGGGACGACGACGAGGTCGTAGCCGTCGAGGTCGTGGTCGGGGTGGACCACGTCGACCCCGATGCCGAGGTCCGTGAGTGCCGCGTGCACGGCCTCGGCCTGGTCGCGGTAGCGGACGTCGACCGACGGGTGGCTGTCGAGCTCGCAGGCCCACCACGCCTGCCAGTCGTAGAGGATGGCCGTCCGGTTCGCGCTGCGGCTGCCCGCGACCTCACCGACCCGGTCGAGCACCGCACCGAGCTCGACGACCTCCCGCCACAGGCGGGTGTCGGTGCCGGCGTGGGGCACCAGCCCCGAGTGGAACTTCTCCGCGCCGGCCCGGGAGGCGCGCCACTGGAAGAACAGGACGGCGTCGGCGCCGCGTGCGACGTGCGCGAGGCTCGCCCGCACCAGCTCGCCGGGGCGCTTCGCCACGTTGCGCGGCTGCCAGTTGACCGCGCTCGTCGACTGTTCCATGAGGATCCACGGGGCGCCGCCCGCCACTCCGCGCACGAGGTCGGAGGAGAACGCGAGCTCGCGGTGGTTCTCGGTGTCGGCCGCCTCGAGGTAGTGGTCGTTCGACACGACGTCCAGGTGCGGGCCCCACTCGAAGTAGTCCATCTCCTTGACGTGGCCCATCACCATGAAGTTCGTCGTGACCGGGACGTCGGGTGAGATCTCGGCGAGCACCTCGTGCTCGGCCCGGTAGAGCCCGAGCAGCTCGTCGGAGGAGAAGCGCCGGAAGTCCAGCTGCTGGGTCGGGTTGGGGAAGGCCGGCGCCGAGCGCGGCGGCAGGATCTCCTCCCAGTCGCCGTACCGCTGCGACCAGAACGCGGTGCCCCACGCGTCGTTGAGCGCCTCGAGCGTCCCGTAGCGCGAGCGCAGCCACGTGCGGAACGCGGCGGCCGAGGTGTCGCAGTAGCACAGGGCGTTGTGGCAGCCGATCTCGTTGCTCACGTGCCAGAGCACGACGGCCGGGTGCGACCCGTACCGCTGCGCCATCCGGCGGCACAGCTCGAGGGCGTGCTCCCGGTAGACCGGGGAGCTCGGGCAGTAGGCCTGCCGCGCTCCGGGCCACAGCGTCGTGCCGTCCGCCGTCACCGGCAGGCTCTCCGGATGACGGTGCGAGAGCCACGGGGGAGGGGAGGCGGTGGCGGTGGCGAGGTCGACGGAGATGCCGGCGGCGTGCAGCACCTCGATCACCTCGTCGAGCCAGCCGAAGTCGTACTCCCCGGGGCGCGGCTCGAGCAGGGCCCAGGCGAAGACCCCGACGGTGACCAGGTTGACCCCGGCCTCGGCCATGAGGCGGACGTCCTCGTCCCAGACCTCCCGGGGCCACTGCTCGGGGTTGTAGTCACCGCCGTAACCGATGCGGGGCCAGCGAGAGTCCATGGTCACAAGAGTTGCCAGTCCACGCTGCGGAAGTCAACAGATCCGCTCAGGGACGATCGAAAATGCACGGAGGCGACGTGTGACGAATTCGTGACCCAGACACCATGAACCACCTCTTGACCACGGCCTCCCTCGTCCCCAATGATGAGGACAGCCCTGTTTGGTTGTGTTTGGTTACTACCCATCACGCGGTAGTTCCGACGCGCCCGCAGGACGTACACCGACGTACGCCCCTTGGAGGTTGTGTCAATGTCTGCTTTCCGTCGTCCGCAGAGCCTTCCTGGCTCGGTCATCGCCACGCAGGGGATGACCCGGCGCAACATGCTCCTCGCCACGGGGCTCGGGGTCGGGACGACCGCGCTGCTCGCCGCCTGCGGCACCGACTCCTCGACCTCCGGTGGCGGCGGCGCCACGCCGCAGGCCGGGAACGTCAAGTTCGGCATCAACGAGGCCAAGGGCTCCGGTCCGGCCTACGAGCGTCTCCAGGCCATGGCCGACGCCTACGCGAAGAAGGAGGGTGTCACGGTCTCGGTCAACGCCGTCGACCACAACACCTTCCAGGAGAGCATCACCACCTACCTCCAGGGCACCCCGGACGACGTCTTCACGTGGTTCGCGGGCTACCGGATGGCGCAGTTCGCCGAGGCCGGCCAGATCGCCGACCTCAGCGACATCTGGCCGATCGACGGCCTCGGCGACGCCTTCAAGAAGGCCTCGACCGCCGCTGACGGCAAGCAGTACTTCGTGCCCGTCAGCTACTACCCGTGGGCCGTCTTCTACCGGAAGTCCGTCTTCGAGAAGAACGGCTGGACCGCTCCGGCGAGCAAGGACGACTTCACCGCCCTGATGAAGGACATGCAGGGCAAGGGCGTCACCCCCTTCGCCTTCGCCGCCAAGGACGCCTGGGCGCCGATGGGGACCTTCGACATCCTCGACATGCGGATCAACGGCTACGACTTCCACATGGCCCTGACCAAGGGCCAGGAGAAGTGGGACAGCCCCGAGGTCAGGCAGGTCTTCCAGACCTGGAAGGACCTCCTGCTTCCCTACCAGCAGGAGAACTCCCTCGGGCGCACCTGGCAGGAGGCCGCGACCTCGATGGCCAACGGCGAGTGCGGGATGTACCTGCTCGGCACCTTCGTCGTCGACGGCGTGCCGACCGACGCCCAGGACGACCTCGACTTCTTCACCTTCCCCGAGCTCGATCCCGCGATCGGCTCGGACGCGCTCGATGCCCCCATCGACGGGTTCTGCGTCGCCGCGGCCGCCCAGGACCCGAGCGCCGGCAAGGCGATGGCGGCCTGGCTCGGCACCGCGGAGGCGGCCGACGCGGCGAACAACGCCGCCTCGGCGCCGTTCATCGCCGCCAACTCGGGCGCGAGCACCGCCAAGTACGGTGAGCTGCAGAAGAAGTCGGTCGAGGTCGTCCAGAACGCCGCGTCGATCGCCCAGTTCCTCGACCGCGACACCAACGCCGACCTCGCCAACACGGTGATCACGGTCTCCCTCCAGGACTTCATCAAGAACCCCAACGACATCGAGGGCATCACCACCTCGATCCAGCAGCAGGCCGCCTCGATCCTCGGCACCTGAGGCCGGACGGACCAGTGACGATGTCGTCAACGGACACCGCACGCGCCGGCGCCGGCAGCAAGGCCCCTCGGGCCCGGGCCCGCAAGAGGAGCACGTTCGACCGCGTGGTCATCACCCTGATGATCGTGGTCCCCACCGTGCTCGTCGTCTGGCTCGTCTGGCTGCCGGCGCTGGCGTCGGTCGCGCTGTCGTTCACCCGGTGGAACGGCTTCCAGTTCAACACCATCCAGTGGATCGGTACGAAGAACTACACCGACCTGGCGACGATCTACCCGCCGTTCTGGCCGGCCATCCAGCACAACCTCATCTGGCTGGTCTTCCTCTTCGTCCTCCCGACGATCTTCGGGGTCTTCCTCGCGGTGGTGCTCGACCGGGAGATGCGGTTCAGCCGCTTCTACCAGACCGCCTTCTACCTGCCGGTGGTGCTGTCGCTGGCGCTCATCGGCTTCATCTGGCAGCTCTTCTACTCCACCGACCAGGGCCTGATCAACGAGGTGTTCGGCACGAACATCGACTGGTACGGCGACCCGAGCATCAACCTGTGGGCGGTGCTCGTCGCCACCGCGTGGCGGCACACCGGCTACATCATGCTGATCTACCTGGCCGGGCTCAAGGGTGTCGACGCCTCCCTGCGGGAGGCCGCGGCGGTCGATGGCGCGAACGAGTGGAAGACCTTCTTCAACGTCATCTTCCCGGTGATGCGACCGATCAACCTCATCGTGCTCGTCATCGTCGTCATCGAGTCGCTGCGGGCCTTCGACCTGGTCTGGATCATCAACAAGGGTCGGAACGGGCTGGAGCTCATCTCTGCGCTGGTGTCGCAGAACGTCATCGGTGAGGCGACCCGATACGGGTTCGGTTCCGCCCTGGCCGTGATCATGATGGTGATCTCCTCGGTCTTCATCGTCATCTACCTCCGCACCGTCTTCCGGGAGGATCGACAGTGAGCGCCACCTCGGCCCCGCCCGTCCCCACGAAGAAGCGTTCGGCCGCCGGCAAGGACCTCGCCGGCGGGGTCATGAACCGGCGCCGCGGCACGGTGGCGACGGTCATCATGTTCGTCCTCGCCGTCGTGTGGCTGTTCCCGCTGCTCTGGGCGCTGTACAACTCCTTCCGCGACTACTCCTACACCCAGACCAACGGCTACCTCTCCCTCGGCGGGTGGACCCTGAGCAACTACGAGGAGGCGTGGAGCCGCGGCCAGTTCGGCCTGCACTTCAAGAACTCGCTGCTCATCACGGTGCCGGCGGTCCTGCTCACGCTGTTCCTGTCCTCGCTCGTCGCGTTCGTCCTCGCGCGCTTCTCGTACCGGTTCAACCTCACCCTCCTCGGTGTCTTCCTCGCGGCGAACCTGCTGCCGCCGCAGGCGCTGCTCATCCCGGTCTTCCGGATGTTCCGCGAGATCCCGCTGCCGACCTTCATGAGCAGCAGCGGGTCGATGCTCAACAGCTTCTGGGCGCTGATCCTCGTCAACACCGCGTTCCAGATGGGGTTCTGTGCCTTCGTGCTGAGCAACTACATGAAGACGATCCCGCACGAGATCTACGAGTCCGCCGAGCTCGACGGCGCCAGCGTGTGGCGGCAGTACTGGCAGCTGACGATGCCGCTGGTCAGGCCCGCCCTCGCGGCTCTCGCGACGCTCCAGGTCACGTGGATCTACAACGAGTTCTTCTGGGCGACGGTCCTCATCTCGCGCGGTGACAAGCTGCCGGTGACGAGCGCCCTGAACAACCTGCGGGGGCAGTTCTTCTCCGACACCAACCTCGTCGCGGCGGGGTCGATCCTGGTCGCCCTGCCCGTCCTCATCGTGTTCTTCGTGCTCCAGAAGCAGTTCGTCTCCGGTCTGACCCTCGGGTCGACGAAGGGATGACCGGAGCGGACCCGCAGGCGCCTCCGCGCGCCGACACGACCGTCGTGCTGCGGGCCGACGGGACCGCCGTGGTGCTCGACGTCACCGACGGGCGGATGCCCGCGGTGCTGCACTGGGGCGCCGACCCCGGCCCGCTCGACGGGGCCGACGTCGAGGCGCTCGCCCGCGCGTCGGTCCCGCCGGTCCTCAACAACACCGTCGACCTCCCGCCACGGCTCGCGCTCGTACCCGAGGCGTGGAGCGGCTGGACCGGCCGGCCGGGGCTCAGCGGTTCGCGGGGCGGCCGGGACTGGTCGCCCCGGTTCGCGGCGACCGCCGTCCGGGTGGGGGGACACGAGGTCGACGAGCGCCTCGTCGAGGCCGGCTGCGCGCGGGTCGAGGTCGACCTCGAGGACGCCGTCGCGGGCCTCGCGATGGCGGTCGAGGTCGAGCTCCTGACCGGGGGGCTCCTGCGGGCGCGGGCCGGGCTCACCAACACCGGACACGAGGCGTACGAGCTCCAGGCACTGCACGTCGCGCTGCCGGTGCCGACCCGGGCCCGCGAGCTGCTCGACCTGGCCGGACGATGGGGCCGCGAGCGCGTGCCGCAGCGGGCGGACTTCGGCGTCGGGACGCACCTGCGCGAGAACCGGCGCGGGCGCACCGGGCCCGACGCGGCGACCGTGCTGCACGCGGGGGAGCCGGGGTTCTCGTTCGGCCGCGGCGAGGTGTGGGGGGTGCACTGCGCCTGGAGCGGCAACCACGTCCACTATGCCGAACGCGTGTCCGGCGGTGAGCAGGTCCTCGGCGGCGGTGAGCTGCTCCTGCCCGGCGAGGTCGTGCTCGGCCACGGGGAGCGCTACACGGGGCCCTGGCTCTACGGCTCTCATGGCCACGGTCTCGACGCCGTGGCGGGGCGGTTCCACACCTGGCTGCGGTCGCGGCCCGGGCACCCCTCGCCGGACCGGCCGGTGACCCTCAACGTCTGGGAGGCCGTCTACTTCGACCACGACCTGCCGGCCCTCGTCGAGCTCGCCGACCTCGCGGCGTCGGTCGGCGTGGAGCGCTTCGTCCTCGACGACGGGTGGTTCGGGGGACGGCGCGACGACCGGGCCGGCCTCGGGGACTGGGTCGTCTCGTCCGACGTGTGGCCGGGCGGCCTCGGCCCGCTCGTCGACCACGTCACCGGTCTCGGGATGGAGTTCGGGCTCTGGTTCGAGCCGGAGATGGTCAACCTCGACTCCGACCTCGCCCGCGCCCACCCCGAGTGGGTCATGGCCCCCACCTCCGAGCGGCTGCCTCCCGAGTCCCGCCACCAGCAGGTCCTCAACCTCGGCATCCCCGAGTGCTACGACCACGTGCGCGACGCGGTGTCGGCGGTCCTCGGGCAGTACGACATCTCCTACGTCAAGTGGGACCACAACCGGGACCTCGTCGAGGCGGGTGACCAGCGCACCGGTCGGCCGGGCGTGCACGCACAGACCCTCGCCTTCTACCGCTTGCTCGACGAGCTGCGGGCCGCACACCCCGGCGTCGAGTTCGAGTCGTGCTCCTCGGGTGGGGCGCGCGTCGACCTCGAGGTGCTCCAGCGGACCGAGCGGGTCTGGGCATCGGACTGCATCGACCCCCACGAACGCGCACAGATCCAGCGGTGGACCGCCCAGCTCGTGCCTCCCGAGATGGTCGGCGCGCACATCGCGTCCGGCCGCTCCCACACCACGGGCCGGGTCCACGACCTCGGCTTCCGCGCGGCCTCCGCGCTCGTCGGCCACCTCGGCCTCGAATACGACCTGCGGCGCGCCTCCCCGGCCGAGCTCGAGGAGCTGCGGGCCTGGGTCGGGTTCTACCGGGAGCACCGCGACCTCCTCTGCCGCGGCGAGGTGGTGCGCCTCGACCACCCTGACTCCGCGGTCGTCGGCGGCGGCGTCGTCGCGCCGGACCGCTCACGGGCCCTCTACACCCTCGTCGCGTACGAGCGGACCGAGACCGGGTCGCTCGGCCGCCTCGTGCTGCCCGGTCTGGACCCGGAACGCCGCTACCGCGTGCGGCCGGTCGCGGCTGGGCCCGCCCCCGCCGGCCTCGTGGCACCGACGTGGTGGGGGCAGCGGGACGACACGGGCCGGTGGGAGGGCGTGGCCCTGCCCGGGCGCGTCCTCGGAACCGCCGGGCTCATGCACGCGCCCACGGACCCCGACCAGGCCCTCGTCTACCTCGTCGACGCGGTCGGGGGCGGGACACCGCGGGTCTGAGGCGTCGGGGCCGCCGTGCGTCGGTGGTGTCGGGCAGGATGAGCGGGTGAGCGAGACCCCGAGCGACCCGGCAGCCCAGGCAGCCGCCGACGTCGTCCCCGACGGCGTCCGGCACGAGTGGGCGGACCTCGCCGACCAGGTGCGGGCGCACCAGTTCGCCTACCACGTCCGGGACGCGCCGACGATCAGCGACGGCGAGTACGACGCCCTGGTGCGCCGACTGAACGCGCTCGAGGAGGCCCACCCGAGCCTGCGCACTCCGGACAGCCCGACGCAGCAGGTCGGGGGAGCGGTCTTCTCCACCGACTTCACCGCCGTCGACCACCTCGAGCGGATGCTCAGCCTCGACAACGCGTTCTCGCCCGAGGAGCTGACGGCCTGGGCGGCGCGGGTCGAGCGCGAGGCCGGCGGGGCCGAGGTCCACTACCTGTGCGAGCTCAAGATCGACGGTCTCGCCGTGAACCTGCTCTACGAGGGCGGCCGTCTCACCCGGGCACTGACGCGGGGCGACGGCCGCACCGGCGAGGACGTCACGCTCAACGTCCGCACGATCGACGGTGTGCCCACGACCCTCGTCGGCGAGGAGGCCCCCGAGCTCGTCGAGGTGCGCGGCGAGGTGTTCTTCCCGATCGAGGCCTTCGGCGACCTCAACGCCGGGCTCGTCGAGGCCGGCAAGCCGCCGTTCGCCAACCCCCGCAACGCCGCTGCCGGCTCGCTGCGGCAGAAGGACCCCCGGGTCACCGCGACCCGACCGCTGCGGATGCTCGTCCACGGCATCGGTGCCCGGCGCGGACTCGACATCCAGGCCCAGAGCCGCGCGTACGACCTGCTCCGGGCCTGGGGCCTGCCGGTGAGCAGCCACTACCGGGTCCTCGACACGATCGAGGAGGTCCAGGCGTTCGTCGACGGCTACGGCGAACGGCGGCACAGCGTCGAGCACGAGATCGACGGAGTGGTCGTCAAGGTCGACGAGGTGGCGGTGCAGCGCCAGCTGGGTGCCACGAGCCGGGCGCCGCGCTGGGCCATCGCGTTCAAGTACCCACCGGAGGAGGTCAACACCCGGCTCCTCGACATCCGGGTCAACGTCGGCCGCACCGGGCGGGTCACCCCCTACGGCGTGATGGAGCCGGTCACCGTCGCCGGGTCGACCGTGTCGATGGCCACGCTCCACAATGCCCACGAGGTGCGCCGCAAGGGGGTCCTCGTCGGCGACACGGTCGTCCTGCGCAAGGCGGGTGACGTCATCCCCGAGATCCTCGGGCCCGTCGTCGCGCTGCGTGACGGCACCGAGCGTGAGTTCGTCATGCCGACGCACTGCCCGAGCTGCGGCACCGAGCTGGCCTACGAGAAGGAGGGTGACAAGGACATCCGCTGCCCCAACGCGCGCTCCTGCCCGAGCCAGCTGCGCGAGCGCCTGTTCAGCCTGGCCTCCCGTGGGGGGTTCGACATCGAGGCGCTCGGCTGGGAGGGCTCGGTGGCCCTCCTCGACTCGGGGGTCCTCGACGACCCCGAGCTCGGCGGCCCGTGCGAGTCGATGCTCTTCTCGCTCACCGCCGCCGACGTCGTCCGCGTCCCGCTGTACACCCGTGCCGCGAAGAAGAGCGACCCGGAGGAGGCCGTCGTCGACGGTCGAGTGCTCTCGGCCAACGGCCGGCGACTCGTCGACAACCTCTCGGGGGCCAAGGAACAACCGCTGTGGCGGGTGCTCGTCGCCCTCTCGATCCGGCACGTGGGCCCCACCGCCGCCCGGGCGCTGGCGCAGGCGTTCGGCTCGCTCGCCGCGGTGCGGGCGGCGACAGCCGAGGAGCTCGCCGCCGTCGAAGGTGTCGGGCCGGTCATCGCCGAGTCCGTGCGCGAGTGGTTCGACGGCGAGGGCGGCGACTGGCACAGCCGCGTCGTCGAGAAGTGGGCCGCCGACGGCGTGCGGATGGAGGACGAGCGTGACGAAGGCGTCGAGCAGACCCTCGCGGGGCTGACCGTCGTCGTCACCGGCTCCCTCGAGGGCTTCTCCCGCGACGAGACCAAGGAGGCGATCCTCGCGCGCGGCGGGAAGGCCGCCGGCTCGGTGTCGAAGAACACCGACTACGTCGTCGTCGGCGCCAACGCGGGCTCGAAGGAGACCAAGGCGCGCGACCTAGGACTCACCGTCCTCGACGAGGTCCAGTTCGTCCGTCTCCTCGAGACCGGTTCCGCCGACTGACCTGCTGTCGGGGCGCGTGGTCCACGCGTGCGACCGGCGCCGGTTGCGCCACCACTCGTGCGCCACGCCCCACACGAGGAAGCCGAGAAGCGCGACGAGGAGCCCACCCGCCACCGCGGAGTCGTTGTCCACCTGCACACCCGCAGCATGGGGGTCCGCGGGCCACCGGGTGGGCAGATCGGCTCCCACTCCGGCCGATGGCACGATGCGACATCGTCCGTCGGGGCCATTCGCCGCCCCGGCCCGCGGACGGCGTCCCGACCGCACCCCCATAGACTGGCGGGCATGGCCGACCTCACCCGCGACGACGTCGCGCACCTCGCCGGGCTCGCGCGCATCGACCTCACCGAGGCCGAGCTCGACCGCATGGTCGGCGAGCTCGGCGTGATCCTCGAGTCGGTGGCCACCGTGCAGCAGGCACCGATCGCCGACGTCGAGCCGATGAGCCACCCGATGCCGCTCGTCAACGTCACGCGACCGGACGTCGTGCGCCCCTCGCTCGCTCCGGACGAGGCCCTGGCCGGCGCACCGGAGGCCGAGCAGCAGCGCTTCAGCGTCCCCCGCATCCTGGACGAGGACTGACGCCGGGCCCGGTGCCCGCCGCCCCCTCCCGCACCCCGAGGACCCCCATCGTGACCACCGACCTGACCCGTGCCACCGCGGCCGAGCTCGCCGACCTGCTCCAGCGGGGCGAGACCTCCTCGCAGGAGGTGACCCGCGCACTGCTGGACCGCACGTCGACGGTCGACGGCGCCGTCCATTCCTACCTCCACGTCGACGCCGAGGGGGCGCTGTCCGCTGCCGCCGACGTCGACCGTCGTCGGGCGGCCGGTGAGTCCCTGCACCACCTGGCCGGCGTGCCGATCGCCGTCAAGGACGTCATGACGACCCGGGGGCTCCCGACGACCTGCGGGTCGCGCATCCTCCAGGGCTGGATCCCCCCGTACGACGCGACGCTCGTCACCCGACTGCGTGCCGCCGGCATGCCGATCCTCGGCAAGACGAACATGGACGAGTTCGCGATGGGCTCCTCGACCGAGCACAGCGCGTACGGTCCCAGCCGTAACCCGTGGGACCTGGACCGGATCCCCGGCGGCTCCGGGGGAGGCTCGTCCTCGGTCGTCGCCTCCTTCCAGGCCCCGCTCGCCATCGGCACCGACACCGGCGGCTCGATCCGACAGCCGGCGGCCGTCACCGGAACGGTCGGCGCGAAGCCGACGTACGGCGGGGTCTCCCGGTACGGCCTCGTCGCGCTGGCGTCCTCCCTCGACCAGGCCGGCCCGTGCGGCCGCACCGTCCTCGACGCCGCCCTCCTCCACGAGGTCATCGGCGGCCACGACCCCATGGACTCGACGTCGATCGA
The DNA here is from genome assembly GCA_963730165.1 of uncultured Actinomycetota bacterium. Classification (GTDB taxonomy): domain Bacteria; phylum Actinomycetota; class Actinomycetes; order Actinomycetales; family Dermatophilaceae; genus DASSQJ01. The sequence goes on along the minus strand of CAVSQS010000002.1, from coordinate 254,799 downwards.
CGCACCGGTCCCTCCGGTCGTGGAGGCCGCCCGCCGCGCCGACGTCTCGGGGTTGCGGATCGGCATCGTCCGCGAGCTGACCGGCGAGGGCTTCCAGGCCGGTGTCCAGCAGCGCTTCGACGAGGCGGTCCACCACCTCGTCGACGCCGGGGCCGAGGTCGTCGAGGTGTCCTGCCCGAGCTTCTCCTACGCCCTCGCGGCGTACTACCTCATCCTCCCGAGCGAGGCGAGCAGCAACCTCGCCAAGTTCGACGCCATGCGCTACGGCCTGCGGGTCGCCCCCGACGACGTCGACGAGCCGAGCGCGGAGCAGGTGATGGCCGCGACCCGTGAGGCCGGCTTCGGGCCCGAGGTCAAGCGGCGCATCATCCTGGGAACCTACGCGCTGTCCAGCGGCTACTACGACGCCTACTACGGCTCGGCGCAGAAGGTGCGCCGGCTCATCGCCGACGACTTCGCCCGTGCCTTCGGCGCCGCCGACGTCCTCGTCAGCCCGACCGCGCCGACGACGGCGTTCCGGTTCGGCGACAAGCTCGAGGACCCGATGGCGATGTACCTCAACGACATCGCGACGATCCCGGCGAACCTCGCGGGGCTCCCCGGCCTCTCGGTCCCCAGCGGGCTCGCCGACGAGGACGGCCTGCCGACGGGGTTCCAGGTCCTCGCGCCCGCGATGGCCGACGAGCGTCTGTACGCCGTCGGCGCGGCGCTCGAGGCGCGGCTCACCGCCGCCTGGGGTGGCCCGCTCCTGGACCGCGCGCCCGACCTGACGGAGGTGTCCCGATGACGACGACCGGCGCCGAGGCGACGCTGCCCTACGACGAGGCGATCGCCGCCTTCGACCCCGTCATGGGTCTCGAGGTCCACGTCGAGCTCGGCACGGCGACGAAGATGTTCTGCGGCTGCCCGACCGGGTTCGGTGCCGAGCCGAACACGCAGGTCTGCCCCGTGTGCCTCGGCCTGCCGGGCGCCCTGCCGGTGGTGAACGAGAAGGCGGTGGAGTCGGCCATCCGGATCGGGCTGGCCCTGGGGTGCACGATCGCGCCGTGGTGCCGGTTCGCGCGGAAGAACTACTTCTACCCGGACATGCCGAAGAACTTCCAGACCTCGCAGTACGACGAGCCCATCGCCCACGACGGTCACCTCGACATCGCGCTGGAGGACGGCTCGACGTACCGGGTCGAGATCGAGCGGGCCCACATGGAGGAGGACACCGGCAAGTCCCTGCACGTCGGGGGCTCCACCGGACGGATCCACGGCGCGACGCACAGCCTGGTCGACTACAACCGGGCGGGCATTCCCCTCATCGAGATCGTCACGAAGCCGATCACCGGCACGGGGGAGCGGGCTCCGGAGGTCGCCCGCGCCTACGTCGCGACGTTGCGTGACCTGCTCAAGGCGCTCGACGTGTCCGACGTCAAGATGGAGCAGGGCTCGATGCGCTGCGACGTCAACCTCTCCCTGACGCCGCGCGGATCCGGCGTCCTCGGCACCCGGACCGAGACCAAGAACGTCAACTCGCTGCGGTCGGTCGAACGGGCCGTGCGGTACGAGATCGGGCGCCACGCCGCGATCCTCGCCGGCGGCGGGTCGATCACCCAGGAGACCCGGCACTGGCACGAGGACACCGCCATCACGACCTCGGGGCGGGTGAAGTCCGACGCCGACGACTACCGGTACTTCCCCGAGCCCGACCTGGTGCCGGTGGCCCCCAGCCCCGAGAGCGTCGAGGCGCTGCGTGCCACGCTCCCCGAGCCGCCGGCCGAGCGGCGCCGACGGCTGCAGGCCGCCTGGGGCTACAGCGACCTCGAGATGCGCGACGTGCTCAACGCCGGCCTCGTCGAGCTCGTCGAGGAGACGGTCGCAGCGGGTGCCTCACCGGCCGCCGCGCGCAAGTGGTGGTCCGGCGAGATCGCCCGGCGCGCGAACTCCGCGGGCGAGGACGTGCCGACCTACGCGCAGCGTCTGGGGGTCACCCCCGCGCACGTCGTCGAGCTCGAGGGGCTCGTGACGAGCGGGCGGCTGAACGACTCGATGGCGCGCCAGGCCTGGGAGGGCGTCCTCGACGGTGAGGGTCGACCCGCCGAGGTCGCCGATGCCCGGGGCCTGGAGGTGGTGAGCGACAGCGGCGCGCTCGAGGCCGCCGTGGACGCCGTCATCGCCGCCAACCCCGACGTCGCCGAGAAGGTCCGCGGCGGCAAGGTGCAGGCCGTCGGTGCCCTCATCGGGCAGGTGATGAAGCAGACACGTGGGCAGGCCGACGCGGGAGCAGCGCGGCAGCTCATCCTCGAGCGCCTCGGCGGCTCCTGACCGGCCTCGCCGGACCCACGGGCCGTGGGTCCCGGGCGCCGGTCGCTCGTGTCGCCACGCGGCGGCGACGACCGGCCGTGAGCATCCTCATCCGGTGCCTGCACGATGCCCGTCGGCGCGGCATGATCAGAACATGACCACGGCAGCCCGCGACCGGATCCTCGTCCTCCTCCGGCACGCCAAGGCGCAGGAACGCCATCCGGACGGGGACCATGACCGCGAGCTCACCGGCCGCGGCAGACGCGACGCCCGGGCTGCCGGCCGCTGGCTGCACCAGCACGGGATCGGCCTCGACGAGGTCCTCTGCTCGACCTCGGAGCGCACCCAGCAGACCGCCGAGGGCATCTGGGCCGGCGGCTGCCCCGAGACGGAGGTCCACCTCGACCGGCGGATCTACAACGCCGGGCCCGAGGGGCTGCTCGAGGTCATCCGCGAGGCCGACGACGACGCCGACGTCCTCATGGTCCTCGGACACGCCCCCGGCATCCCCGCGCTCACCGAGCTGCTCGCCGACGGGGAGGGCAGCGACGAGGGGCACCGCGCCCTGGCCGGTGGCTTCCCGACGTGCGGCATCGCCGTCCTCCACTACGGCGGCCGCTGGGCCGACATCGGCTTCGGCGACGCCCGGCTCGAGCGCTTCCACGTCGCCCGCTCCGAGCACTGAGCGCCGGCGTCGGCGCGGTCAGCCCACCCGGACGACGAGGGACCCCGAGGCCCGGCCCTCCCGCAGGTCGCCGAGGGCCCGGTCCACCTCGTCGAGCCCGTACTCGGTCACCGACGGCGCGAGCCTCAGGTTGCGCGCGAGGGCGAGGAACTCGGTCCCGTCGGCGCGCGTGTTCGCCGTCACGGACCGCAGGTCCCGCTCGCGGAAGAGGGAGCGGTCGTAGTCGAGCTCGTGGATCGGCGACATGTGGATACCCGCCGACACGACCGTCCCTCCGGACGTCGTCGCGTCGAGGGCGCGGACGAGCAGGTCGCCGACGGGCGCGAAGACGATCGCTGCGTCGAGCGGCTCCGGGGGAGTGCCGTCCTCGTCGGGGACGACGTCGATGCCGAGGGACGCCGCGAGCCGCCGGTTCTCCTCGCCGCGCGTGACCGTCACGACCCGGCCGCCAGCTGCGAGGGCCAGCTGCGCGGTGATGTGCCCGCTGGACCCGAACCCGTAGATGCCGAGCAGGCCGCCCGGCGGGAGGTTCGCCCGGCGCAGCGCCCGGTAGCCGATGATGCCGGCGCACAGCAGCGGGGCCAGGCCGGGGGCCTCGTCGTCGTCGGGCAGCGGGTGGGCGTACGCCTCGGGCACGACGACGAGCTCGGCGTAGCCGCCGTCGACGTCCCAGCCGGTGAAGGCGGCGTCCGGGCAGAGGTTCTCACGGCCGCTGCGGCACCAGCGGCAGACCCCGCACGTGCGGTGCAGCCACGCGACCCCGACCCGTGACCCGACCCCGATACGGGACGTCGCGCCGCCGCTCGCCACGACCCTCCCGACGACCTGGTGGCCGGGGACCACCCCGGCACGGTGGACCGGCAGGTCCCCGTCCACGACGTGGAGGTCGGTGCGGCAGACACCGCACACCTCGACCGCGACGAGGAGCTCGTCCGGCCCTGGCTCGGGCTCCGGCACCTGCTCCATCCGGAGGGCTCCGTCGTGTGTCCGCCAGGCCCTCATGTCGCCACCATCCTCCGCCGTGGCGGTCGGTGTCGACCGCGGGGCGCCGTGAGCCGGGCCACCACGCCCGTCACATGAGGGCGCGCATCGCGGCGGTCGCGCCACGCAGGTAGCGCTCGACGACCTCGCGGTCGTGCGCGTCGAGCCCGCTGTCGAGGGCGGCCAGGGCCGCGAACATCGGGGCCAGCCGGGCGAAGACCTCGGCCCGCCCGCTGTCGGTGATGACGACCTCGGTCCGCCGTCCGTCCTCGGGGTGCGGACGGCGCTCGGCGTGGCCCCGGGCGACGAGCCGGTCGACGACCCCCGAGGACGCGGCCGAGGTGACCCCGAGCGCCCGGGCCAGCTCGACCGGCCCCATCGGCGTGTCCATGAGGTGCCGAAGGGAGTGCAGCTCCGAGGTGGACAGCCCCGCGGCTCGGGCGACCTCGTGGGGGACGAGGGCGGCGACGTCGACGAGCTCCTGGAGGGCGTCGAGGGTGGCCGACGAGGCCCACCCGGGCACGACGGCTTCCACCGTCGGGGTTGCTCCGGAGCGGGTCGCGTCCGTAATATCACTCACCAACTTAGTAACCTAATGAGTCAGAAACTTACTGACTTCGCCAATATACCCACGGAAGGACACCATGTCCCGGCTCGCACAGATCATCACCCGTCGCTGGGTGGCCGGCCCGCTGGCGCTCCTCTTCCTCGTGGTCGCGGGCGCCGTCATCGGCGTCGTCGGCCAGGCGGAGAAGCCCCCGACGACGATGAGCGGTCTCCCCCTGGGCTCCGACAGCCGCGCGGCGGCGGAGCTGCAGGCCGAGCTGCCCGAGGAGGAGGGGTCTGCCGCGATCGTGCTCTACAGCAGCCGGGCCCCGCTCACCGACGCCCAGGTGGGCGCGATCCAGCAGAGCGCGACGTCGCTCCCAGGGGCAACCGGGATGCCGGCCCAGCTGAGCGAGGACGGTACCGCCGCCGTCGTCGTGGTCCCGGTCGACGAGCCGGACGCCACGGCGACGGCCGACGCCGTGGCCGAGCTGCGCGCCGCCGCCTCGGCGGACCTGCCCACCGGCGTGACCGCCCAGGTCACCGGCCCGGCCGCGATCCAGGCCGACCTCGCCGGGGTCTTCGCGGGCGCCGACGTCAGGTTGCTGCTCGCGACCGCGTCCATCGTCGCCGTGCTCCTCGTCATCACCTACCGCAGCCCGCTGCTGTGGATCGTGCCGCTCACCATCGTCGGGACCGCCGACCAGCTCGCCGCCGTCGTCGCGACGCGCACCCTGGACGTCTTCGACGTGGCGTGGGACGAGTCCACGGTCGGCATCCTCTCCGTGCTGGTCTTCGGCGCGGGGACCGACTACGCCCTGCTGCTCATCTCGCGCTACCGGGACGAGCTGCGGGTGACCGAGGACCGCCGGGCCGCGATGGCCCACGCGCTGCGCCGCACGACCGAGGCCGTGGTCTCCAGCGCGTCGACGGTCTTCCTCGGCCTGATGACCCTCCTCCTCTCACTCTTCCCCGCGACCCGCGGTCTCGGCCTCGCCTCGGCCGTCGGTGTCCTCGTGGCGGCCTTCGCCGCCCTCGTCGTCCTCCCCGCGGCGCTCGTCGTCTTCGGCCGCTGGATCTTCTGGCCGAAGGTCCCGAGGGTGGGGCAGACCGGCCTGGCGGACTCCCGCTCCCCGTGGCGCCGGGTCGGTGACGCCGTCGCGACGCGGCCCGGCACCGTCATCGCCGTCGTCGTCGCGGGCCTCGCGCTCGCGGCCGGCGGCATCAGCCAGATCCAGGCCGGGCTGTCGACCTCGCAGCAGTTCCTCGACACGCCCGAGTCCATCGTCGCGGCCGACCGCTACGCCGAGTCCTTCCCCGCCGGCTCGATCGACCCCACGGTCGTCGTCACGCGGTCCGACGGCCAGGAGGTCGCCGACGTCGTCGCCGGCGTCGCCGGGGTGCAGTCCGCCGAGGTGGCCGTGAGCGGCAACGGGGTGACCGAGGTCGACGCCGTGCTCGCGGCGGAGCCGGGCAGCGACGCGGCCCGCGACACCGTGGCAGCCGTCCGGGCCGCCGTCGCCGGCATCCCCGACACCCACGTCGGGGGCACCGAGGCGGAGGCGGTCGACACCGCGGACGCCTCGGCACGGGACCGGCTCGTCATCATCCCGCTGGTCCTGGTCCTCGTCCTCCTCGCCCTCGCGGGCCTGCTGCGCTCGGTGGTGGCGCCGGTCGTCCTCGTCGCCACGGTCGTCGCGACCTACCTGGCCAGCCTCGGCATCTCCTGGGTGCTCTTCACGCAGGTGCTCGGGTTCGAGCGGCTCGACGAGGGCGTCCCGCTCCTCGCGTTCGTCTTCCTCGTCGCGCTCGGCGTCGACTACAACATCTTCCTCGTCACCCGGGCGGCCGAGGAGGCCCGCGCTCACGGGACACGCGAGGGGATGCTGCGGGCGCTCGCCGCGACCGGCGGCGTCATCACGAGTGCCGGAATCCTCCTCGCTGCCGTGTTCGCGGTCCTCGGGGTGCTGCCGCTCGTCGTGCTCGCCCAGCTCGGTGTCGTCATCTGCGTCGGCGTCCTCCTCGACACCCTCGTCGTGCGGACCCTGCTCGTCCCCGCCATCGGGCTCGTCCTCGGCGACCGCTTCTGGTGGCCCCGCCGGATCGGCGAGCGCGGCGACGGCCCCGCCGAGCCGGCCTCGCCGCGTGAGGCCGAGCCGGCTCCCGTCGGCTGAGGTCGGGGGACCGGTCGCCGGAACGGACCTCCGGCGACCGGACCCCGAACCTAGGATGGCGCCATGACGAGGTCTCCCGACATCAAGCCCCGCAGCCGCGACGTCACCGACGGCCTCGAAAGGGCTGCTGCCCGGGGGATGCTGCGTGCCGTCGGCCTCGGCGACGAGGACTTCGCCAAGCCGCAGATCGGCGTCGCGAGCTCGTGGAACGAGATCACCCCGTGCAACCTCTCCCTCGACCGGCTCGCCCAGGCCGTCAAGGACGGCGTCCACGCGGCCGGCGGGTACCCCCTGGAGTTCGGGACGATCTCGGTGAGCGACGGGATCTCGATGGGCCACGAGGGGATGCACTTCTCGCTGGTGAGCCGCGAGATCATCGCCGACTCGGTCGAGACGGTGATGAACGCCGAGCGGCTCGACGGCTCGGTGCTCCTCGCCGGCTGCGACAAGTCGCTGCCGGGGATGCTCATGGCCGCGGCACGTCTCGACCTGGCCTCGGTCTTCCTCTACGCGGGGTCGATCCTGCCCGGCGTCGCGAAGCTGTCCGACGGCTCGGAGCGCACCGTGACGATCATCGACGCCTTCGAGGCGGTCGGCGCGTGTGCGCGTGGGCTGATGTCCCGCGCGGACGTCGACGCCATCGAGCGGGCCATCTGTCCCGGTGAGGGTGCGTGCGGGGGGATGTACACGGCGAACACGATGGCCTCGGTCGCCGAGGCGATCGGGATGTCGTTGCCCGGCTCCGCCGCGCCACCCGCGACCGACCGCCGCCGTGACGGCTTCGCCCGCCGGTCCGGCGAGGCGGTCGTCGAGCTGCTGCGGCGCGGCATCACGGCCCGCGACATCATGACGAAGGAGGCGTTCGAGAACGCGATCGCCGTCGTCATGGCCTTCGGGGGCTCGACGAACGCCGTGCTCCACCTCCTCGCGATCGCCCACGAGGCTGACGTCGACCTCACCCTCGAGGACTTCCGCCGGGTCGGGTCGCGCGTGCCGCACCTGGCCGACGTCAAGCCGTTCGGCCAGTTCGTCATGACCGACGTCGACCGGGTCGGCGGGGTGCCGGTCGTCATGCGCGCCCTGCTCGACGCCGGCCTGCTCCACGGCGACTGCCTGACCGTCACCGGCCGGACCATGGCCGAGAACCTCGCCGACATCCGCCCCCCGGACACCGACGGCAAGGTGGTGCGGGCCATGCTGGAGCCGATCCACCCGACCGGCGGCATCACGATCCTCACCGGCTCGCTCGCCCCCGAGGGCGCGGTCGTCAAGTCCGCCGGTTTCGACTCCGACGTCTTCGAGGGGACCGCTCGCGTCTTCGACGGCGAGCGCAGCGCCATGGACGCCGTCGAGGACGGCTCGCTCTCCGCCGGAGACGTCGTCGTCATCCGGTACGAGGGGCCCAAGGGCGGCCCCGGGATGCGGGAGATGCTCGCGGTCACCGGCGCGATCAAGGGCGCCGGCCTCGGCAAGGAGGTCCTGCTCCTCACCGACGGGCGCTTCTCCGGTGGTACGACCGGGCTGTGCGTCGGGCACGTCGCTCCCGAGGCGGTCGACGAGGGTCCCATCGCCTTCGTCCGTGACGGGGACCGGATCCGTCTCGACGTCGGAGAGGGCAGGCTCGACCTCCTCGTCGACGACGCCGAGCTCGACCGGCGTCGGGCCGAGGGCGTCACTCGTCCCGAGCCGAAGTACACCCGTGGCGTGCTCGCCAAGTACATCCGGCTCGTGGGCAGCGCCAGCGTGGGTGCCGTGTGTGACTGACCTCGCCGAGTCCCGGCCGGCGCTCGAGCTCGTCGGCCTCGTCAAGGAGTTCCGGGGGCGCCGTGTCGTCCACGAGCTCTCCCTCGCGGTGCCCCGGGGCTCGCTCTACGGGCTCGTCGGCCCCAACGGCGCGGGCAAGACGACGACGCTCTCCATGGCCACGGGCCTGCTCCGCCCGGACGGGGGCACGGCACGGGTACTCGGCCTCGACGTGTGGACCGATCCCGCCGCGGCCAAGGCGGTCATGGGGGTGGCGCCCGACGGCATGCGCCTCTTCGAGCAGCTGTCCGGCCGCGAGCTGCTCACCTACGTCGGGTCGCTGCGCCGGATGCCGCGGTCGGTCATCGAGGAGCGCGCCACCGAACTGCTCGGTGTCCTCGACCTCACCGACGACGCACGCACCGTCGTCGCCGACTACAGCGCGGGCATGGTGAAGAAGATCAGCCTCGCCGCGGCGTTGATCCACGCGCCGCGCCTGCTCGTCCTCGATGAGCCGTTCGAGGCCGTCGACCCCGTCTCGGGGCAGGCGATCCGCACCATACTGCGGCGGTACGTCGGATCCGGGGGGACGGTCGTCATGTCGAGCCACGTGATGGAGCTCGTCGAGGGCCTCTGCGACCGGGTCGCGGTGATCGCCGGTGGCCGGGTCCTGGCCGCCGACACGACGGCGGCGCTCACGGCCGGCGGGTCCCTGCACACGCGCTTCCTCGAGCTCGTCGGGGCGCGGGACGTCGCCGGGGACGGGCTGTCGTGGCTCCGCTGAGCGCGGCGGCCTGACGTGGTCGGCCTCGTCGTCCGGCTCCGGTTCCGGATGTGGTTCACGGCGATGTCGCGCAGCCCGCTCCACCTCGTGTCCTCGATCGTCGGCGTGCTCGCGGCGCTCGGGGTCATCGGGTTCCTCGGTCCGGCCATCGCCCTGCTCGCCCTGCGCCCACCTCGGATCGCCTCGCTCACCGTGCCGATCTTCACCGTCGCCACGCTGCTGTGGATCGTCCTCAGCCTGGTGGCCGCCGGCGTCGACAACGTCCTCGACCCTGCCCGCTTCGCCGTCCTCCCCGTGCGCGCCAAGGCGCTGGCCCGGGGGCTCCTGGCCGCCTCGCTCACCGGAGTCCCCGCCCTGATGCTGGGCTCGCTCGCGCTCTTCCAGGTCGTCGGCTGGGCGGGTACGCCCGCGGCTGTGCCGGCCGCGGCCGTCGCGGCGGTCGTCGGAACGCTCACGGCCGTCGTCGGGTCTCGCTCGGTCACGACGCTGCTGGCCCGGGTCATGACGACCCGGACGGGGCGGCTCGTCGGCGCCGTCGTCGTCTCACTGGCCACACTGCTGCCGCTCGTCCTCAACCTCGCCTTCACCCGCGGGAGCCGCGTCGACGCGTTGTTCGCGTTCGACGGGCGGCCGGTCGCCACGGCCGCCTCGTGGTTTCCCACCGGATGGGCGTGGGCGCTGCCCTTCGACGTCGCGACGGGGCGGTGGTGGACCGCTGCCGCCCACCTCGTACTGTCCGTCGGCCTGCTCGTCACGCTCTACCTCGTCTGGGTGCGCGGTCTCGACCGCGCCCTCACCTCGCCGCTCACCAGCAGCGGGGGTCAGCAGATCGGCCGGGGCCGCTTCCTCCCGGCGCTGCTCGGCACCTCGCCGACGGGGACGATCGCGGCCCGACGCGTGCGGGCCTGGTACCGCGACAGCCGGCTGGTCGCCATCGCCCTGCGCACTGCCGTTCTCCCGGTGTTCTTCGTCGTCCAGTCGGCCGTCACCGGGTACTCCTCACTGGCCGGGCTCGGTGTCGTGACCCTCGCGATCTTCGCCGGCCTCACCCTGATGAGCGACCTCGCCTTCGACGGCGAGGCATGGTGGATCCACGTGTCGACCGGCGCCCGGGGTTGGGAGGACCGGCTCGGCCGGGCCCTCGCGTCGACGCTCGTGTTCGGGCCGCCGGTCCTCGCGACCTTCGCGGTGTCGGTCGCGCTCGGCGTCATCGACCACCCGGTGCGGTGGCTCGGGGTGTCGGTGGCCTCCTTCCTCGCCGCCCTGGGCCTCGCCGTCGGTGTGGGCGCCTACCTTCCCGGCACCGCGCCCAGGACAGGCGGCAACCCGTTCGCGGCCACGTCCGGCGGCGCCGCCCAGGGGTGCCTCACGGCGATCATCTCGTTCGTCGGCCCGGCGCTGCTCATCGCGCCCGTCGCCGTGCTCGCCGTCACCGCCACGGACGACCCGATCCGGTCCTGGCTGGTCGTCGCCGTCGGCCTCGGCTACGGCCTGGCCCTGCTCGTGACCGGGGTCGTCGTCGGCGGCCGGCGGCTCGACCGGCGGGCCCCCGAGCTGCTGGGACAGCTCGCCCGGGCCCAGTTCTAGGCGGACGCGGCCCGCGGCGCCGGGTCGGGCGTCCCGGCGTCGACCCGGGCCCGCGCGGCAGCGACCGGCGCGAAGCGGTCGTGGTAGGTCACGAGCAGCGACAGCAGCAGGACGAAGAAGAGCGTGTCCGTCAGGGAGAGCGCGCCGGGTCCGAGGACGAGGCGGGCCAGGACGACGAGTCCCACGTTGACGAGGACCCGGGCACCGAAGGCCGCCGAGAGCCGGGCCCGGCTCCCGACGTGCCGTGCGACGGCGAGGGAGATCGCCGCGTTGACGACGACGAACACAGCGACACCGAGGAACATCCGCAGGTCGGACACCTCGAGGCCGGGCAGGACCCGGGCGTAGATCGTCGACAGGAGCCCGATGACGACGACCTTCTCAGCCGTCCACCACGACCACAGACGCACGTTCGCGGCGGTCCAGGCATCCCGCTCGGCCGCGGTGACCATCTGGTCGGGGAGGGGTTCCGGGGCCACGCGCCACGGCCAGTCCGCCTCGGGCAGCCGGGGTCGAACCCCGAACCAGAGGCCGGCCAGCAGGCCGAGGGAGGCGACGACGACGAGCGGGGCGAACCACGGGACGTCGCGCCAGGTGTCGGTGAAGTCGAGCTGCGCCACGTGGATCCAGTACTCCTGGGGCAGCTTGACGAACACCCAGACGGCCGCTGCCACGAGCACCCAGCCGCGGGCACCGAGCCGGCGAGGATCCCAGCGCAGGCGCACGGCCTCGTAGGCGATGAAGAAGTACTCGAAGGTGTTGGGGAAGATCAGGAGCAGTGCCCGCACCCCGGTGAGCTCGAAGGCCATGACTCCGACGAGGCGGTAGACGAAGAGGAACCGGGCGATGCCGACCGCTGCGCTCCTCGTCCAGTTCCGCAGGGTCGAGAGGAAGGCGATGGAGAGGTAGAACAGGTCCATCGCCTTGTCGTAGCCCTGGTAGCCGGGCGGGTCGAAGCCGAAGGCCTGGAAGACGGTCTGGTCGATGCCGTCCACGACGAGGCAGGCGATCACCGCGGGGAGCGGGTACCGCGGGATGAGCAGGGGCAGGGCGAACCGCACGGCGACGACGGTCCAGAAGACGATCGTCACCTCGGTGCTCATCCGGCCTCCTGCCCGTCGCGGTCCCGCCGGTCCAGCGGGCGGAGCAGCGCGATCGTACCGGTCTCGGCGCCGGCGCCGGGGGAGCGTGCGAGGAGCCGCGGTGGCCCCGGGGTTCGGCTCCGGCGCCCGTGAGCGACATCACGGTTCCGGATGGTGGGACCAGCCGTCTCGCCGGTTGACACCCCCGGGGGCACGGACGAGAGTTGTCCCGTGGCCCACGCCCTCGTACTTTCCCAGCGCGCCTGAGACGCTCACGCCCAGGCGCGCCCCCTCCGTCGTCCCTGCCACGGGACTGGAGGGCTTTTTTGTGCGCGGAGCACGGACCACGCCCACGGCGAGAAGAAAGCGGTGACCAGCAGTGACCGACAGCAGGCCGGCGACCCCGGCAGCACTCCACCCCGCGCCGAGCCCTGCGCAGGTGGCGCAGCAGGCCCGCGCCAAGGCACCGGTCGACGTCACCGGTGCCCAGAGCCTGGTCCTCGCCCTCGAGGCAATGGACGTCGACACCGTCTTCGGCATCCCCGGCGGGGCGATCCTCCCGGCCTACGACCCCCTCCTCGACTCGGTCCGTGTGCGCCACATCCTCGTGCGGCACGAGCAGGGCGCCGGGCACGCGGCCGAGGGCTACGCCGCGGCCACCGGCAGGGTCGGGGTCTGCATGGCGACCTCGGGACCGGGTGCGACGAACCTCGTGACGCCGCTCGCCGACGCCTACATGGACTCGGTGCCGATCGTCGCCATCACCGGGCAGGTCAGCTCGACCGCGATCGGCACCGACGCCTTCCAGGAGGCCGACATCCGCGGCATCACGATGCCGATCACCAAGCACAACTACCTCGTCACCGACCCCGACGACATCCCGCGGGTCATCGCCGAGGCGTTCCACATCGCCTCGACCGGCCGCCCCGGGCCCGTCCTCGTCGACATCGCCAAGGACGCGCTGCAGTCGCGGACCACCTTCTCCTGGCCGCCGCGCGTCGGTCTCCCGGGGTACCGTCCGGTGACCCGGCCGCACAACAAGCAGATCCGGGAGGCCGCCCGGCTCATCGCCGCCGCCGAGCGCCCCATCCTCTACGTCGGCGGCGGCGTCGTGCGAGCCGGGGCGAGCGAGGAGCTGCGCCGGTTCGTCGAGCTGACCCGGATCCCGGTCGTCACCACGCTCATGGCGCGCGGCGCCCTCCCTGACAGCCACCCGCTCCACCTCGGCATGCCCGGGATGCACGGGTCGGTCGCAGCCGTCACCGGCCTGCAGAAGTCCGACCTCATCATCGCCCTCGGCGCCCGCTTCGACGACCGTGTCACCGGCCAGCTCTCGACGTTCGCGCCGGAGGCGAAGGTCATCCACGCCGACATCGACCCGGCAGAGATCAGCAAGAACCGCAAGGCCGACGTCCCGATCGTCGGGGACGCCAAGGCGGTCATCGCCGACCTCGCCGAAGCGGTCGACGCCGACATGGAGGCCGGTCACGGCGGCGACTACGCGCAGTGGCGCGAGCGCGTCGCGGGCTGGACCCGGACCTTCCCGGTCGGCTACACCCCGCCGCCCGAGGGGGCGCTGGCCCCCCAGTACGTCCTCGAGCGGCTCGGAGCGCTGGCCGGGCCCGAGGCCGTCTACGTCGCAGGGGTCGGTCAGCACCAGATGTGGGCGGCGCAGTTCGTCCAGTACGAGCGGCCGCACGCCTGGCTGAACTCCGGCGGGCTCGGCACCATGGGCTACGCGGTCCCGGCCGCCATGGGTGCCCAGGTCGGTGAGCCCGACCGGACCGTCTGGGCGATCGACGGCGACGGCTGCTTCCAGATGACCAACCAGGAGCTCGCGACCTGCGTCATCAACAACATCCCGGTGAAGGTCGCCATCATCAACAACAGCTCGCTCGGGATGGTCCGCCAGTGGCAGACCCTCTTCTACAACGAGCGCTACTCCAACACCGACCTGCACACCTCGGTGGGGTCCCGCGTGCCCGACTTCGTCAAGCTGGCCGAGGCCTATGGCTGCGTCGGCCTGCGGTGCGAGCGGCCCGAGGACGTCGACGCGACGATCCGCGCGGCGATGGAGGTCACCGACCGACCGGTCGTCGTCGACTTCGTCGTCCACCGAGACGCGATGGTGTGGCCGATGGTCCCCGCCGGGGTGAGCAACGACCTGATCCAGGTGGCCCGCGACACCGCCCCGCAGTGGGACCGCGAGGAGTCCGACGCCGTCGAGCAGGGTCTCGATGCCGACCACGACGGGGTGCCCTCGGGCTCCCACCGGAACTGAAGCAGGAGCGAGCCCGTGTCCAAGCACACCCTCTCCGTCCTCGTCGAGAACAAGCCGGGCGTCCTCGCCCGCATCGCGGCGTTGTTCTCCCGCCGAGGGTTCAACATCGACTCCCTCGCCGTCGGGGAGACCGAGCACCCGGAGGTCTCCCGGATGACCGTCGTCGTCGACGTCGAGGACCTGCCGCTGGAGCAGGTGACCAAGCAGCTCAACAAGCTCGTCGAGGTGCTCAAGGTCGTCGAGCTCGAGGCCGACTCCGCGGTGCAACGCCAGGTCATGCTCATCAAGGTCAAGGCCGACGCCGCCACCCGGTCGCAGGTCCTCGAGTTCGTCCAGATGTTCCGCGCCAAGGTCGTCGACGTCGCGACCGAGTCGCTGACCATCGAGGCCACCGGCACGACCGACAAGCTGGAGGCCCTCCTCGAGGTGCTCGAGCCGTTCGGCGTCCGCGAGCTCGTCCAGTCGGGGATGGTGGCGATCGGCCGTGGGCCCCGCTCCATCACCGACCGGGCCCTGCGCAGCGCCTGACCCCACCGCGAACCGACGAGCGCGGCGGCCTCGGCACTCGAGGTGCGCCTCACCGCGGACGACGCGGACGCGGCCACCGCCGAGCCCCTAGAGTCCGGAACCGACCACCACCGACCCACGAAGGAGAGGCCAGCCCCATGGCCGAGATGTACTACGACGACGACGCCGACCTGTCGATCATCCAGGGCCGCAAGGTCGCGGTCATCGGCTACGGCAGCCAGGGCCACGCCCACGCCCTGAACCTGCGCGACTCCGGGGTCGACGTGCGCGTCGGGCTCGCCGAGGGCAGCCGGTCCCGGGCCAAGGCCGAGGCCGAGGGCCTGAGCGTGAAGTCCGTGGCCGACGCCGTGAGCGAGGCCGACCTCGTCGTCGTCCTCACCCCCGACCAGGTCCAGCGCGGGCTCTACGCCGCCGAGATCGAGCCCAACCTGCGGGAGGGCGCGGCGCTCCTCTTCGGCCACGGATTCAACATCCGGTTCGGCTACATCCAGCCGCCCGCGGGCTCGGACGTGCTCATGGTCGCCCCGAAGGGCCCGGGCCACATCGTGCGCCGGGAGTTCGTCGACGGCCGCGGCGTGCCGGTTCTCCTCGCCGTCGAGCAGGACGCGTCCGGCACGGCCTGGGACCTCGCGAAGTCCTACGCCAAGGCGATCGGCGGTCTGCGGGCCGGAGGGATCCGCACGACCTTCACCGAGGAGACCGAGACCGACCTGTTCGGTGAGCAGGCGGTCCTCTGCGGCGGTGCCTCGCAGTTGGTCATGTACGGCTTCGAGACCCTCGTCGAGGCCGGGTACCAGCCGGAGGTGGCCTACTTCGAGTGCCTCCACGAGCTCAAGCTCATCGTCGACCTCATGATCGAGGGAGGCATCGCCAAGCAGCGCTGGTCGGTCTCCGACACCGCGGAGTACGGCGACTACGTCTCCGGCCCGCGCGTCATCGACAGCCACGTCAAGGACAACATGAAGGCGGTGCTCGAGGACATCCGCAACGGGTCCTTCGCCCAGCGCTTCATCGACGACCAGGACGCCGGGGCGCCCGAGTTCACCGCCCTGCGCGAGAAGGGGGCCCGGCACCCCATCGAGGCGACCGGCCGCGAGCTGCGCAAGCTGATGGCGTGGGTCGACTCCGACCGCGACAGCGACTACACCGAGGGCTCGGCCGCCCGCTGAGACCTCGCCCCCTCGACGACCGACGAGGACACGCCGCCCCGATGCCGTGGGGCGGCGTGTTCGTCGTCGGACCGGGAGAGACGGAGGCGGGGGTGCGGGCCCCGGGGCGCGCTGCTCCTAGGCTGTGCGCCGTGGAGGACCTCGTCGACGGCTGGCCGTTCTGGGTCGTCCTCGCCGTGCTCTGGGTCGGCGCCTTCGTCCGGGGGAGTGCGGTCTACTGGCTCGGCCGGGGCGTGCGCGCCGGGGGTGCGCGCAGCCGGTGGGCCCACCACCTCGACCGTCCCCTGGTGGCCCGGGCCGAGCGGTGGGTCCGCCAGGTCGGACCCCCCGCGGTCACGCTCGGCTTCCTCACGGTGGGCGTCCAGAGCGCCATCAACGCCTCCGCCGGGATGCTGCGGATGCCGGTGCGCCGGTTCGTGCCCGCGGTCGCCCTGGGGGCGCTGCTCTGGGCGATCCTCTACGCGACGGTCGGGCTCGCCGTCGTCGACGCCTGGCTCGGCAACCTCTCCTGGTGGTGGGCCGCAGCGGCAGTCGCGCTCGTCGTCGCCGTCGTGCTCGTCTCGCGCCGGCTCGAGCGTCCGCTGACCGACCCCAGCACGGAGGGCTCGGCGGACGAGCCGTCCTGACCGCATGGTGGGCGATGACGTCCACATGCTGACCCCCACCTATCATGGTGGCGCCGGCACAGCGGCGTGCCGGACCGCCGTCGCCCCGTGGCGACGGCGCACCGCCCCCGGCACCGCCGGACGGGGCGCACCCCCATCGGGACATCCACCGCCTGCACCGGAAGTAGGAACCTTTCGTGACCAAGCCCGTCGTCCTCATCGCCGAAGAGCTCTCCCCCGCGACCCTCGAGGCCCTCGGGCCGGACTTCGAGGTCCGCCACACCGACGGGGCGGACCGGTCCGCCCTGCTGCCGGCGCTCGACGGCGTGGACGCCGTCCTGATCCGCTCCGCCACGAAGATGGATGCCGAGGCGATCGCTGCGGCCCGAGGCCTGCGGGTCATCGCCCGCGCCGGGGTCGGCCTCGACAACGTCGACATCGACGCCGCGACGAAGGCCGGCGTCATGGTGGTCAATGCCCCCACCTCGAACATCACGAGCGCGGCCGAGCTCGCCGTCGGGCTGATGCTCGCCTCGGCGCGCAACATCGCCCCGGCGAACGCCGCCCTCAAGGCGGGGGCCTGGAAGCGCAGCCAGTACGGCGGCGTCGAGCTGTTCGAGAAGAAGGTCGGCATCGTCGGGTTCGGCCGGATCGGCCAGCTCGTGGCCGAGCGGCTCAAGGGCTTCGGCGTCGAGATCCTCGCGTACGACCCGTACGTGTCGGTCCAGCGCGCCGGCCAGCTCGGCGCCCGCCTCGTCACGCTCGACGAGCTGCTCGCGGAGTCCGACGTCATCACCATCCACCTGCCGAAGACGCCCGAGACGATGGGGCTGATCGGCAAGGAGGCCCTGGCCAAGGTCAAGCCCACCGTCCACGTCATCAACGCCGCCCGCGGCGGTGTCCTCGACGAGGAGGCGCTCGCCGACGCCATCGCCGAGGGTCGCGTCGCCGGGGCCGGTATCGACGTGTTCGCCAAGGAGCCGTGCACCGACAGCCCCCTCTTCGCGTACGAGCAGGTCGTCGTGACCCCGCACCTCGGCGCCTCGACCGAGGAGGCCCAGGAGAAGGCCGGTGTCGCCGTCGCGAAGTCGGTCCGGCTCGCCCTCGGCGGCGACCTCGTCCCCGACGCCGTCAACGTCTCGGGCGGGACCGTCGCCGAGGAGGTGCGGCCCGGGATCGACCTCGTCGAGAAGCTCGGCCGCGTCTTCACGGCCATCGCCGGGTCGGTCCCGGTGCAGCTCGACGTCGAGGTGTGCGGCGAGATCACCCGGCACGATGTCTCGATCTGGGAGCTCTCCGCGCTCAAGGGCCTCTTCACCGACGTCACCGAGGACCCGGTCACCTACGTCAACGCGCCGCTGCTCGCCAAGGAGCGCGGGTGCGAGTCGAGGCTGGTCACCGAGGCTGTCGCCGACGACTTCCGCAACGTCACGACGCTCACGGGCACCCTGGCCGACGGCACCACCGTCGCGGTGGCCGGCACCCTGACCGGCCCGAAGATGGTCCAGAAGATCATCGGGGTCAACGGCTTCGACCTCGAGATCCCGCTGAGCGAGCACATGGCCTTCTTCTCGTACGTCGACCGGCCCGGGGTGATCGGCGCGGTCGGCCGGCTGCTCGGCGACGCCGACGTCAACATCGCCGGGATGCAGGTCTCGCGTGACGACGACCGGGGTGAGGCCCTCGTCGCGCTCACCGTCGACAGCGCGATCCCCGACGACGTCGTCGCGGCGATCGCCGGCGAGATCGGCACCGACACCGTGCGCACGGTCAGCCTGGCCTGACCCGGCCGCCCGACCGGACGGCGGGCCGCCCTGCGGGGGGCCCGCCGTCGGCGTCCCACGCACGGCAGGCCGCGCCCGATCGCCGACTCGCACTACGGAAACCACGGTCTCGGCACAGGATCGACACGGATCCAGCGGCCCAGGCCCACTGTGGCGCAGGTCTCAGGAGGTGCGACGTCCACATCGTGAAAACCACCTGACGGGTAGTAGGACGTCCACGTACCGTCGGACACGTGATGCGGCTCGAGGTACTCCTCATTCCCGGCCGCGGCGAGGCCCGGTAGTCAGCACCCTCGCCGCGGAGATCCCGCGACGTCGCTGACCGCTCGCCGGCTGCACAACCGGCTCGAGCACCGGAACCCCACACCCGACGACGTGCGGCGAGAGCCGCGGAGACGAGAGCACCATGAACGAGACCCAGGGCTACGACGAGGCCGCACTGGCCCGCCAGGCACTGCAGGAGTCGATGGACCTGCGCGACCAGGGCCACTCCGACGACTGACGTCCACGGCCTTCGCACGGGCCGTCCCGCCATACCACTGGCTGGGACGGCCCGTCCGCATCCCGGACTCCATACCTAGGCTGAACCCATGACCGCGCCCGCCGCCGAGACGCCCTCGACGACCCTCGACATCGCCGTCATCGGCGGCGACGGCATCGGTCCCGAGGTCGTCGCCGAGGGACTGAAGGTGCTCGAGGCCGCGACCGCCTCGGCCGGCCGCACGATCTCGACGACCGAGTACGACCTCGGGGCCCGGCGCTGGCACGCGACGGGCGAGACCCTCCCGGGCTCGGTCCTCGAGGAGGTCAAGGAGCACGACGCGATCCTCCTCGGGGCGATCGGCGACCCGAGCGTACCGAGCGGCGTCCTCGAGCGGGGGGTCCTCCTCCCGCTCCGCTTCGCGCTCGAGCACTACGTCAACCTGAGACCGGCCAAGCTCTACGCGGGGGTCGAGAGCCCGTTGGCGGTCGAGCGGGTGGCCCCGCACGGCATCGACTTCGTCGTCGTCCGCGAGGGCACCGAGGGCCCCTACGTCGGCAACGGCGGCTCGCTGCGGTCGGGCACCCCGCACGAGATCGCCACCGAGGTGAGCGTCAACACCCGGTTCGGGGTGGAGCGGGTCGTCCGCGACGCCTTCGCCCGGGCGACCGCGCGCCCCCGCCGGCACCTCACCCTCGTCCACAAGCACAACGTCCTCACCCACGCCGGGCACCTGTGGCGGCGCACCGTCGAGGAGGTCGGGGCCAACTTCCCCGAGGTCGAGACGGCGTACCAGCACGTCGATGCCGCGACGATCTTCCTCGCGACCGACCCCGGCCGCTTCGACGTCATCGTCACCGACAACCTCTTCGGCGACATCATCACCGACATCGCCGCCGCCGTCGCCGGGGGCATCGGCCTCGCCGCGAGCGGCAACATCAACCCCGAGCGCCGCTACCCGAGCATGTTCGAGCCGGTGCACGGCTCGGCGCCCGACATCGCCGGCCGCGGTG
Organism: uncultured Actinomycetota bacterium; assembly: GCA_963730165.1. Lineage (GTDB taxonomy): Bacteria > Actinomycetota > Actinomycetes > Actinomycetales > Dermatophilaceae > DASSQJ01. Next base: position 235,067 of record CAVSQS010000002.1, on the reverse strand, counting down.
TCGCCGACCCGACGGCGACGATCCTCTCCGTCGCGATGCTGCTCGCCCACCTCGGTCGCACCGAGGAGGCCGCCCGAGTCGAGCAGGCGGTGGCCGCCGACCTCGCCGAGCGGGGGAGCGCCCCGCGGTCGACGAGCGCGGTCGGCGACGCCATCGCCGCCCGTCTCTGACGACACCCTCGCGCACGCCGCGACCCGGCTCCGCGGCCGTCGGCCGTCGCGTCCCACCCCCTCCTCGTCCGAGTAGCCTCTCCCGGAGAAGCATCGTCGCTCCCCGAGGAAAGGACCGCCCGTCCCATGAGCCTGACCTTCGACCTGCACCGTCGGCCCGACCCGGCGAGCGACGCCCGCCGCGAGGAGATCCTCGCCAACCCCGGTTTCGGGCTGTACTTCACCGACCACATGGTCACGGCGACGTGGACCAAGAGCGACGGCTGGCACGCCGCCGCCGTCACCGCCTACGGCCCGATCACCCTCATGCCGAGCGCGGCGGTGCTCCACTACGCCCAGGAGGTCTTCGAGGGCCTCAAGGCCTACCGCCACGAGGACGGCTCGGTGTGGGCCTTCCGCCCCGAGGCCAACGCCGAGCGGATGCAGCGCAGCGCCCGCCGCCTCGCCCTCCCCGTGCTGCCCACCGACGACTTCATCGGCTCACTCCGGGCCCTCGTCGAGGTCGACGAGCCGTGGGTGCCGGCGTACGGCACCGGCGAGACGAGCCTGTACCTGCGGCCGTTCATGTACGCCTCCGAGCCCTTCCTCGGCGTCCGGCCGGCGAACGAGGTGACGTACTCCCTCATCGCGTCCCCGGCGGGCGCCTACTTCCCCCGCGGTCTGGAGCCGGTCACCCTGTGGATCTCCGAGCACTACGCCCGCGCGGGCGCCGGTGGCACCGGCGCCGCGAAGACCGGTGGCAACTACGCCTCCTCGCTCGCCGGGCAGCTCGAGGGCATCGAGCACGGCTGTGACCAGGCCGTCTTCCTCGACTCCTCGACCCACACCTACATCGAGGAGCTCGGGGGGATGAACCTCTTCTTCGTCACCCGGGACAACCGGCTGATGACGCCCGAGCTCACCGGGACGATCCTCGAGGGCGTCACCCGGAGCTCGATCCTCCAGCTCGCGAAGGAGCTCGGGCTGGACCCCGAGGAGCGACGCATCGAGATCGAGGAGTGGAAGGACGGGGTCGCGAGCGGCGAGATCACCGAGGTGTTCGCGTGCGGCACCGCGGCCGTCGTCACCCCCGTCGGGGAGCTCCGGTGGGAGGGCGGCTCGGCGCCCTCGACGGCGGGCGAGGAGGGCGGCGAGGTCACCCGCGCGCTCCGGACCCGGTTGCTCGATGTCCAGTACGGCCGGGTCGAGGACACCCACGGGTGGCTGACCCGCCTGGTGTGACAACGGCGCCTGCCGAGCCGCTCCCGGCTGGGCGTCAAAGGTTCACGCCCGGACCATTCAGGTGCATACTCGCCTCCATGACCGACGTCCCGTCGACGACCGCCACGACGCGGCTGCCCGACGCGGTGCTGCGGCCGACGGTCGGCAACGTCTTCGAGACGACGGTCGAGCAGCTCGCCACCGCCATCCGGCTCGGTGTCTTCGTCGAGGGCGAGACGCTACCGCCCGAGCGCGAGCTCGCCGAACGGCTCGGTGTCTCGCGCAACACCCTGCGGGAGGCGATGGCGGCCCTGCGCGAGTCCGGGCTGATCCGGACCACCCGCGGGCGCGCAGGGGGTTCCGAGGTCGTGTACCGGGGCCCCGACCCGTCCGGCACGGGGGTGGCGGTCCGCCACGGCGCCGCCCTCGAGGACGCCCTCGAGTTCCGTCGCATCGTCGAGCCGGGCGCGGCCAGGCTGGCCGCGACCCGGGCGCTCGCCGCCGACCAGCGGCGGTGGCTGCGCGACTCGGCCCGCGCGGTGCGCGGGGCCGGTCCCGACACGCTGCGGGTGGCGGACTCCAGGCTCCACCTGGCCATCGCGACCGTCACCGGGGCGCCGATGGTCATCGAGGCGGTCACCCGGGCCCAGGCCGCCATCGGCGAGCTGCTCGCGGCCATCCCGGTGCTGCGGGCCAACATCGAACACTCGCACGAGCAGCACGACGCGATCGTGGAGGCCGTGCTCGACGGTGACGCCGAGGGGGCCCGGGCCACGATGGAGGAGCACTGCGACGGCACGTCGGCGCTGCTCCGCGGACTCATCGGATGACGTAGGAGGACACCCATGCCGAGCTCCATCCACCCCGACGGCCCGCCCCAGCTGACCCTCGAGCGCCTGCGCGCCGACGTCCGGTCGGGCGCCGTCGACACCGTCGTCGTCGCGTTCACCGACATGCAGGGCCGGCTGCAGGGCAAGCGCCTGCACGCCGCGTACTTCCTCGACCACGTCCTCGAGCACGGCACCGAGGGCTGCAACTACCTCCTCGCCGTCGACGTCGAGATGAACACGGTCGGCGGCTACGCCATCTCGTCGTGGGAGAGGGGGTACGGCGACTTCGAGTTCGTCCTCGACATGTCGACGCTGCGGCGCACCCCGGGACAGCCGGGCAGCGTCATGATCCAGTGCGACCTGCAGTGGCTGGACGGCAGCGGCCCGGTCCGCCAGAGCCCTCGCGCGATCCTGCGGAGACAGGCCGAGCGTGCCGAGACCCTCGGCTACCGGGGGGTGTCCGGGACCGAGCTGGAGTTCATCCTCTTCGAGAACTCCTTCGACGACGCCTGGGACCGCCGCTACCAGGGCCTCACCGGCGCCAACCGCTACAACGTCGACTACTCCATCCTCGGCGGCACCAAGGTCGAGCCCGTGCTCCGCGAGATCCGGGGAGAGATGTACGAGGCGGGCTGCACGGTGGAGGGCGCCAAGGGCGAGTGCAACCTCGGACAGCACGAGATCGCCTTCCTCTACGACGACGTCGTCCGCACGTGCGACAACCACGTGGTGTACAAGACCGCGGCCAAGGAGATCGCCGCCCGGCACGGCATGTCGATGACCTTCATGGCCAAGTTCGACGAGCGCGAGGGCAACTCGTGCCACATCCACCTCTCGTTGCGTGGCCTCGACGGCTCCATCGCCTTCGCCGACGCGGACCGCCCGGGCGGGCAGAGCGAGCTCTTCGACCACTTCCTCGCCGGCGTCCAGTCGACGATGCGTGAGCTGTCGTACTTCTACGCACCGAACATCAACTCCTACAAGCGGTTCCAGCCCGGTTCGTTCGCTCCCACCGCTGTGGCCTGGGGACGGGACAACCGGACCTGTGCGCTGCGAGTCGTCGGCCACGGGGCCGGCCTGCGGATGGAGAACCGGGTGCCGGGCGGTGACGTCAACCCCTACCTCGCCATTGCCGCGATGCTTGCCGGCGGCCTGCACGGGGTCGAGAACCGGGTCCCCCTCGCCGATCCGCTCGAGGGGAACGCCTACACCGCGGACGTCGAGCACGTGCCGACCACCCTGGCCGAGGCCCGCGACCTCCTCGCCGGTTCCGAGGTGGCCCGGACCGCCTTCGGCGACGACGTCGTCGACCACTACGTCAACGCCGCGGACGTCGAGCTCGCGGCATTCAACGCCGCGGTCACGGACTGGGAGCGGGTCCGCGGCTTCGAGAGACTGTGAGGACCATCCCGATGAGTACGACGCACGACGTCATCGACCCCTCGACCGAGGAGCTCGTCACCACGGTCGAGCTCGTCGGCGCCGAACAGGCCGATGCCGCAGTCGCCCGCGCCGTCACGGTCGGCCCCGCGTGGCGCGCCGTCTCGCCGGCCGACCGCGCGATGCTGCTGCGCCGGTTCGCCGACGTCGTGGAGGAGCACCGCGAGGAGCTCGCCCGGCTCGAGGTCCGCAACGCGGGCCACACGATCGGCAACGCACGCTGGGAGGCGGGCAACGTCGTCGACGTCCTGCGCTACTACTCCGCCGCGCCCGAGCGACTCTTCGGTCGGCAGATACCGGTGGCGGGGGGCATCGATGTCACCTTCAAGGAGCCGCTCGGCGTCGTCGGCCTCATCGTCCCGTGGAACTTCCCGATGCCGATCCTCGGCTGGGGCATGGCCCCGGCCCTGGCCGCCGGGAACGCCGTCGTCGTCAAGCCCGCCGAGCTGACCCCGCTCACGGCGATGCGGATCGGCGAGCTGGCGCTCGAGGCCGGCCTCCCCGAGGGGGTGCTCACCGTGCTGCCGGGCAAGGGCTCCGTCGTCGGTGAGCGGCTGGTGGCGCACCCCGACGTCCGCAAGATCTGCTTCACCGGCTCGACCCCGGTGGGCCAGGGGATCATGCGCAAGGCCGCCGACCACGTCAAGCGGGTCACCCTCGAGCTCGGCGGCAAGTCCGCCAACATCGTCTTCGCCGATGCCGACCTCGAGCGGGCCGCCGCCAGTGCCCCGATGTCCTTCCTCGACAACGCCGGCCAGGACTGCTGCGCGCGCAGCCGCATCCTCGTCGAGCGGTCGGTGTACGACGCGTTCATGGAGCGCTTCGAGGTGGCGGTCAAGGGGGTGGCCGTCGGAGACCCCGGGCAGGAGTCCAGCCAGATGGGCCCCCTCGTCAGCTCGGGGCAGCGCGAGGCGGTGCGCGGCTTCGTCGAGGACGCCGAGCGCCCGGTCGACGTGGCCTTCCGCGGCTCGGCGCCCGAGGGCGCCGGGTGGTGGTACCCCCCGACCGTGGTCCTGCCCGGCTCGGTCGGCGACCGGGTCTGGCAGGAGGAGGTCTTCGGGCCCGTCGTCGCGGTGCTGCCGTTCGACGACGAGGCCGACGCGCTGGCCAAGGCCAACGACACCGCGTACGGGCTCTCCGGGTCGATCTGGACCCGTGACGTCGGCCGGGCCCTGCGGGTCGCGCGCGGTGTGGAGTCGGGGAACCTCTCGGTCAACAGCCACAGCTCGGTGCGCTACTCGACCCCGTTCGGCGGGTTCAAGCAGAGCGGACTCGGCCGTGAGCTCGGGCCCGATGCGCTCGACGCCTTCACCGACGTCAAGAACGTGTTCATCGCCACCGACTGAGCCGGCGCGCCGGCTGCACCATCCCTACCACTCACCCCAGGAGTCGTCATGTCAGGCAGGCTCGCGGACAAGGTGGCCGTCGTCACGGGCGGCTGCTCCGGCATCGGCCTCGCGACGGTCCGTCGCTTCGCCGAGGAGGGCGCGACCGTCGTCGTGGCCGACCTCGCCGACGAGGCCGGCGAGGCGCTCGCCGGCGAGGTCTCGGGCCTGTACGTCCACTGCGACGTGTCGTCCGAGTCCGACGTCGCGCACCTGTTCGCCACGACGGTCCAGCGGTACGGACGGGTCGACATCGCCTTCAACAACGCGGGCATCAGCCCGCCGGACGACGACTCGATCCTCGACACCGACCTCGACGCCTGGCGGCGGGTCCAGGACGTCAACCTGACATCGGTCTACCTGTGCTGCCGGGCGGTCATCCCGATCATGCTCGAGCAGGGCGGTGGTGGCTCGATCATCAACACCGCGAGCTTCGTCGCCGTCATGGGCGCGGCGACCTCGCAGATCAGCTACTCGGCCTCCAAGGGCGGCGTGCTCTCGATGACCCGCGAGCTCGGCGTGCAGTTCGCCCGTCAGGGGATCCGGGTCAACGCGCTCTGCCCGGGCCCGGTCAACACCCCGCTGCTCCAGGAGCTGTTCGCCTCCGACCCGGAGCGGGCGGCACGGCGGCTCGTCCACGTCCCCATGGGCCGGTTCGGGGAGCCGGAGGAGATGGCCAACGCGGTCCTCTTCCTCGCCTCCGACGAGTCGAGCTTCATGACCGCCTCGACGTTCCTCGTCGACGGAGGCATCTCCGGGGCGTACGTGACGCCGCTGTGAGCGCGACCCGGCCGGTCATCGGCATCACGTGCTACGTCGAGCAGGTCGACCGGGCCCCCTGGGTCGGCCAGTGCAGCGCGGTGCTCCCGTACCGGTACGTCCAGCAGGTCGAGCGCGCGGGTGGGGTGGTGCTCGTGCTGCCCCCCCGACCCGATGTCGACGAGGCGATGGCCGGTGCCCTCGTCGAGCGGATCGACGGGCTCGTCGTCGGTGGCGGCGCGGACGTGGAGGCGAGCCGGTACCGGGCCGAGCCCCACCACACCTCCCAGGACCCCAGGCGGGACCGCGACGCCTGGGAGATCGCGCTCGTCAATGCGGCTCGGGACCACGACCTCCCGGTGCTCGGGATCTGTCGAGGCATGCAGGTGATGGCCGTCGCGGCCGGGGCGGTCCTCGACCAGCACCTGCCCGACCTCGTCGGGCACGAGGACCACCTCGCGCAGCAGGGCCTGTTCGGCTCCCACCCCGTCACCACGGTGCCGGGCACCCGGGTGGCCTCGCTGCTCGGGGAGGCGCCGCTCGACGTGCCGACCTACCACCACCAGGCGGTCCGTCCGGGGTCGCTCGAGGGCTCCGGGTGGGTCGCCTCCGCGTGGCACGAGGACGGCACCCTCGAGGCGATGGAGGACCCGACCGGGCTGTTCCGGGTCGCGGTCCAGTGGCACGCCGAGGAGGGCGAGGAGGGCGCGCTCTTCGAGGCGCTCGTCGAGGCGGCCGGCGGCGTCAGCGACCGCAGCGACCGCTGACGAGGACCGGACCCCGACGATCGAGCGGGCCGGCTCCGGCCCGGTCCGTCAGCGGTGACGGGCCGCGGCACAGGTCCGGGGTCGATGCGTGCCACGCCGCGGCCGCTCCGTGCGTGCCGGGTCCTGCCAGCGCAGCCGGTTCGCCGGGGCCGCGTGCAGTCCGGAGGCGCGCACGAGCCCGAGGTCGTCGAGGGCGCGGTGAACGGCATCCCGGACCTCCGGCGAGGAGGCGAGCCGGGCGCTGACCTCCTCGGGGTGGCCGGACGTGTGGGGGACGCCGGCCGCACCGAGGGCCGAGAGGACGAGCCGCTGCGGCAGCAGCGACCGGGGGGCCTGGCCGGGCAGGTCGAGCACCCCCCGGCGCGAGGCGTACAGGTGCACCCGGCGGGGCCGCGCGCCCCCGGTGAGGACGAGCGGGTAGCGCGACGCGGTGACCTCGACACGGTCGTAGTTCGGCTCCGTCGCGTCGACGGCGGCGAGCTGGTCGTCGTCGAGCAGCTGGAGGACGACCCGCGTGCGGGCCGAGGGGACGTGCACCGGGGCGGCCGGCACGTACCCACCACGGGCCACGTGCGCCGAGTGCGCCACGCCCAGGCCGCGGACCAGGCCGGTGACCACCGGGACGACGGTGGAGGCGCCGTGGGCGACCAGCTTGTGGCGGATCACGGGTGAGGCCGCGTTGGATCCCACCGCGAGCACCGGCGTGCGGTCCGCCAGGGGCGCGACGTCCAACGCGGCCAGCGCCGACCGCAACGGCAGGCCCGCTGCCGATCCCGGGAGCTCGGCGCACGCCGGGCAGCTGGTCGCGCGGGCCCGGCCGAGGGGATGACCGTGCCGGGGCCGCACGGGGTGCTCGCACCCGGCGAGCACGAGCCGCGGGCCGTCGACGGGGACGAGCGGGTAGGCGAGCGGAGCCCGCGTGAGGTCGCCGTGCATCGCGTCCATCGGTCCTCCCGGCTACGGGCCCACGCCTCAGGATAGGTGACCCCGCCGCGGTGGTGGCGGGTGACAATGGCCCGGTGACCCGAGTCAACCCACTCGCCGTGGCGGCAGGCGCCGCCAGCGCCCTCGGCGCCCTCGCCGTCGCCGGCCGAGGTGTGAACCAGGCCCTCGGCGGCCGTCCCGACGGCATCCGCCTCGAGCGCATGCAGCGCTCGCCGCACTACCGAGCCGGCGCCTTCCACAACACGGCCCGCGGGACGTCCGCCCTGCCCACCAACCAGCGCGACGTCCTGCGCCGGTTCCGGGAGGGGGCCGCCCTGCGGCACCCACCGGGTCCGATCCCGGTCGTCAGCGCCCACCGGGAGCCCGCGACCGACGGGTTGCACGTCACGTGGTTCGGGCACGCCAGCTGCCTCGTCGAGATGGACGGGGTGCGCCTCCTCCTCGACCCGGTCTGGGGGGAGCGGTGCTCGCCGAGCCGGCACGTCGGTCCGCGCCGCCTCCATGCCGTCCCGGTGGCACTGGAGCGGCTCGGGCCGGTCGACGCCGTCGTCATCTCGCACGACCACTACGACCACCTCGACATGGACACCGTGAGGGCCCTGGCCGCCACGACGCGGGCGCTGTTCGTCGTGCCGCTCGGTGTGGGGGCCCACCTCGACGCCTGGGGGCTCCCACCGACGCGCTACGTCGAGTGCGACTGGGGCGAGTCGGTCGACGTCGCCGGGGTCCGGGTGGCGGCCGTCGAGGCGCAGCACTTCTCGGGCCGCGGGCTGCGGCGCGACGGGACGCTGTGGGCGTCGTGGGTGCTCTCCGGCCCGGGTGGGCGGGTGTTCTTCAGCGGCGACACCGGCTACTTCGACGGCTACGGGGCGATCGGTGCGGAGCATGGGCCGTTCGACGTCTCCCTCATGGCGATCGGTGCCTACGACCCCGCCTGGCACGACATCCACCTCGACCCCGAGGAGGCCGTCCAGGCCACTCGTGACCTCGACGGGGGCCTGCTCCTGCCGATCCACTGGGGCACGTTCGTCCTCGCCCCGCACCCGTGGGCCGAACCCGTCGAACGGCTGCTCGTGGCCGCCGCGTCCACCGGCGTCCCCGTCGGGGTGCCCCGGGTGGGCGACCGGGTCGACGTCGCCCAGCAGCCCCGCCTCGACCCGTGGTGGGAGGCGACCGTCCCGCGGTGAGCCGCGCGTCGAGGACCCCGGTGGCCACGATGTGGACGGTTCGTGGGTGGGTAGCGCATGGGCGTGGGATGCTTACTCCCGTGACGTTCCGTGACGCGGGCACCACCGCGGTCATTATCGGCTAGCGCGACGAGATCTCCTCGTCGCGCAGACCTCCCACACCCGGGGGGTCTTTTTGTTGGACCGGGACCGTCACCCACCGGAGGCGGCCCGGGCCGACAGGACCGGTCGCCCGGCCACCCTTCGGGCGCCCGGGCGCACCGCGGGTCGATGATGGTGGGGACGCCACGCGGTGACGCCCCGGCCCACCCGGGCCGGGGCACCAGCCGCCGGGCGACCGGCGGACGAGAGCACGGGTGAGACCAACGATGACCGACCTCCACGTCTACGACACGACGCTGCGGGACGGCGCGCAGCAGGAGGGGCTGAACCTCTCCGTGGCCGACAAGCTGGCCATCGCGTCGCACCTCGACGACCTCGGCGTCGGCTACATCGAAGGCGGCTGGCCCGGGGCAAACCCCAAGGACACCGAGTTCTTCGCCCGGGCGGCCCGCGACCTCACCCTCCGCAACGCCACCCTCGCCGCCTTCGGGGCGACCCGCCGAGCTGGTGGCCGAGCCGACACCGACCCCCTCGTGCGGGCCCTGCTGGACAGCCAGGCCTCGGTCGTGACCCTCGTCGCCAAGTCGCACACCGGCCACGTCGAGCGTGCCCTGCGCACCACCCTCGAGGAGAACCTCGAGATGATCCGGGACACCGTCTCCTTCCTCCGCCGCGAGGGGCGACGCGTCTTCCTCGATGCCGAGCACTTCTTCGACGGCTACCGCGTCGACCGGGCCTACGCCCTCGAGGCCGTGCGCGTCGCCGCCGAGGCCGGCGCCGAGCTCGCGGCGCTGTGCGACACCAACGGCGGGATGCTGCCCGGTGAGGTCGGCGACGTCGTCCACGACGTCGTCGAGAGCACCGGGGTGCGCGTCGGCATCCACTGCCACAACGACACCGGCTGCGCCGTGGCGAACTCGATGGCGGCGGTCGACGCCGGCGCCACACACGTCCAGGGGACGGTCAACGGCTACGGCGAGCGCACCGGCAACGCCGACCTGCTGACCGTGGTCGCCAACCTCCAGCTCAAGGGTGGGCACGAGCTGCTCGAGCCGCACCGGCTCCAGGACGCGACCCGGATCGCCCACGCCATCGCCGAGGTCACCAACGTCCCCGCCTACTCGCGCCAGCCCTACGTCGGCTCGAGTGCGTTCGCGCACAAGGCCGGGCTGCACGCGAGCGCGATCAAGGTCGACCCGGACCTCTACCAGCACCTGGACCCCAAGGAGGTCGGCAACGACATGCGGATGCTCGTCTCCGACATGGCCGGCCGGGCGTCCATCGAGCTGAAGTCGCGCGAGCTCGGGTTCGACCTCGACGCGTCCGACGAGACCGACGACGCGACGCTGCGCCGGGTCCTCGCCGCGGTCAAGGAGAAGGAGCTGCGCGGCTACACCTTCGACGCCGCGGACGCCAGCTTCGAGCTCCTCCTGCGGCACGAGCTCGACGGGTCGCTCCCGCACTTCTTCGAGGTCGAGTCCTGGCGTGTCATCACCGACGCACGGGGTGACGACACGGCCCTGTCCGAGGCCACGGTCAAGGTCAGGGCGGCCGGGCGCCGGCACGTCGAGACCGGTGAGGGGAACGGACCGGTCAACGCGCTCGACCACGCGCTCCGGACCGCTCTCGCAGCGACCTACCCCGAGATCGGGCACCTCGAGCTCATCGACTACAAGGTGCGCATCCTCGACGCGGCCCACGGCACCGACGCGGTGACGCGCGTCCTCATCGAGACCTCCGACGGCACGACGTCGTGGACGACGATCGGGGTCGCGGCCAACATCCTCGAGGCCAGCTGGGACGCCCTCGTGGAGTCGATGACCTACGGGTTGGTCCGCGCTGGGGTCGACCCCCGCTGAGCAGCGCGGTGGCCCCCGCGCGACGCGCGGGGGCCACCGGTCAGCTCGTCGCCGCGGCGAGGGCGTCGACCATGCCCCGGCCGAAGAACGAGGTCCGGCCGCCGCCGCCGTAGCAGCGCTCCCGCTCGTCGCCCGGGCCGAGCGGCGACCAGTCCGCGGGGCACTCCATCGGGGTGGCCGTGCGCTCGACCGCCGCCTGGACCGCCTTCGGCGACCAGGTCGGGTGCTGCTGGACAACGAGGGCCGCGACGCCCGCCGCGTGCGGTGACGCCTGCGAGGTGCCCGAGTAGTAGGTGTAGCCGAAGCCGTCCTGGGTGGTCGTCGTGCCGGGGAAGACGTCGCTGAAGCCGTCGAAGTACTCCCAGGTGGGGCCACTGGCCGGAGTGGCAGCGAGGATCCCGTCCTGGACGGTCCCGCTCGCGACGAAGTAGTTGCCACCGGGGGCCGCGACGTCGACCCGCCCCATCCCCACGGTGGAGTAGTTGGCGATGTCCTGGTCCCACCCCGGGTAGCCGACCGGCCCGGTGGCCGAGACGGTAAGGGCCTCGGGCAGCTCGGCTGGCAGCTCGACGCAGTTGTTGCGGATCTCTCGCTCGACCTCCGTGCCGGGAGGCCAGTCGGGGCTCGTGTCGTCGGTGCCGGGGTGCTGGAGGTCGGCCCGGGAGTTGGCGGCGGCGGCGACGATCGTCACGCCACGCTGCTGTGCGTACCTGGCCGCGGTGTGGACCTCTGCGACCGTCTCGCGCTGGCCGGCGTCGTCGCGGCAGAAGTACAGGTACGGGTCGGTGTAGAGGCTGAGGTTGACGACGTCCAGGCGCTCGTCGCCGGCGTACCTCAGGGCCGCCGAGACGGCGTCGGCGAAGCAGTAGCCCTCGTGCGTGCACACCTTGAGCGCGACGATGGTCGCCTCGGGGGCGACCCCGGCGATCCCGATGCTGTTGACCGGGGCCGCGATCGTCGAGGCGACATGGGTGCCGTGGCCGTCCGGGTCCTCGATGGCGTCCTTGTCCGAGCAGTCGCCGCCGGCGGTCTCCCAGGCCGCTGCGGTCGGCGTCCCGTCCATGATGAAGGAGCACGACAGGTCGAGGTCGAGGTTGGGGGCGATGTCCGGGTGGTCGGTCTGGACACCGCCGTCGATGACGCCGACCGTGACGCCCTTGCCGGTCGCGTGCCGGTAGCTCTCGGTGCCCGCGTGGATCAGCGCCATGTCCCACTGGCACGGCCCGAGCGGCTCGGTGTTCGGCGTCGCGAAGGTGTCGCCGTACAGGTCCCGGCACAGCTGGACGAGCTCGGCCTCGGGGGTCGCCGCTCGAGCTGCCGGCCCGGTCCATGCGAGCCCGAGTGCGGCCGCGGCGGTGACCGCGGCGAACGGGGTGAGTCGTCGTCCCATGGTGCCCTCACCTACCTACGAGCCGCCTCCCCGTTCGGCGGCATCTGGTGAAAGTACAGGTCGCAGCGGCAGTTGACCAGACCCCGAGATGGCCCCCGCGCGACGCGCGGGGGCCACCGGTGGGGTGGGTCAGCTCGTCGCCGCGGCGAGGGCGTCGACCATGCCCCGGCCGAAGAACGAGGTCCGGCCACCGCTGCCGTAGCAGCGCTCGCGGGCGTCCGAGGCGCCCAGAGGCTCCCAGTCCGGCGGGCACGTCATCGGGGAGGCCGTGCGCTCCACTGCGGACTGGACGGCCTTCGGGGACCACTTCGGGTGCTGCTGGACCACGAGGGCAGCGACGCCCGCCGCGTGAGGCGACGACATCGACGTCCCGTTGAGGTAGATGTAGCCCCCGCCACCGTCCGTGGTGGAGAAGCCCGGGTAGAACTGGTTGTACGGGTCGTAGGCCTTCCAGATCTCGCTGCCGATCGGCACCGCGGCGAGAATGGCGTCCTGGACGGTCCCGGTCGCCCCGAAGTAGTCGCCACCGGGGGCGGTGACGTCGACGCGGCTCATCCCGACGGAGGAGTAGTCGGCGATCCACAGGTCGTACCCGGGGTACCCCACCGGTCCGGTGGAGGACACGGTGAGCGTCTCGGGGAGCTCGGCGGGCGCGACGACGCAGTTGTTCCCCACGTCACGCGGCAGCGCGCTGTCCGGCGGCCAGTCGGGGCTGGTGCCGTCCGTCGTCGGGTGCTGCAGGTCCGCCTGCTCGTTCCCGGCGGACGCGACGATCGTCACGCCGTGCTGCTGGGCGTACCGGGCCGCCGAGGCCAGGTCGGCGAGGATCTCCTTCTGCGCCTTGTCGTTCTTGCAGTAGTACAGGTACGGGTCGGCGTACAGGCTGAGGTTGACGACGTCGATGCCGTTGTCACCGGCGTAGCGCAGGGCGGCTTCCACCGAGTCGGCGAAGCAGTAGCCCTCCTGCGTGCACGCCTTGAGCGCCACGATGGTGGCCTCCGGGGCCACGCCGGCGATGCCGATGCCGTTCACCGGGGCGGCGATGGTCGAGGCGACGTGGGTTCCGTGACCGCTGAGGTCCTCGACGGCTGCCTTGTTCGAGCAGTCACCGTTCGCGACCTCCAGTGGGTCAGCCGTGGGCGTGTCGTCGGTGATGAAGGAGCACGACAGGTCGAGGTCGAGGTTGGGGGCGATGTCCGGGTGGTCGGTCTGGACGCCGCTGTCGATGATGCCGACGGTGACGCCCTTGCCCGTCGCGTGCTGGTAGCTCTCCGTGCCCGCGTGGATGAGCGCCATGTCCCACTGGCACGGGCCGAGCGGCTCGGTGTTCGGGGTGCCGAACGTCTCTCCGTAGAGCTCGATGCAGTGCTCGACCAGCGTGTCCGACGGCACCGCGGCCTGGGCGCTCGTACCGCTCCAGGCCAACCCGAGTGCTGCCGCCGCGGTCGCGGCGACAGCAGGCAGAATTCGTCGTCTCATGGTGTCCTCTCGTTCCTCCGGACCCGCCTGCCTGTCCGGCGGGATCCCGTGAACGTACTGCTCACACGTGCTGACCGCCACCGCTGCGGGGCGCCCGAGGCGCGGCCCCGGGACGCAGCCGCGCCGCGAGGCGCACGGCGATGGCGTCCCTCGTGTCCTCGTCCACGTGCTCCCCGTCGGCGTCCGGGCCCAGGTAGCGGAACACCCGTGCGCCCCGGCCGTCCTCGGGGAGGTCTGCCATCCGCGGGACGAGGTGGACGTGGAGGTGGTCGAACCCGGCGGCCTCGGAGAACTGCATGACGTAGGTCTTCTCGCACCCGAGCTCGGCCCTCAGCGCGGCGGTGAGGCGGCCCACCAGGTCGCCGAGCTCGGCGTGCGCCTCGGGCGGCAGCTCGTCGAGGGCGGTGACGTGCGCACGGGCGTCGAGGACGAGCCAGCCGGGGAGCGAGGTGTCGAACGCGTGCGCGACCCGCCAGTGGTCCGTGACGGTCACCCTCTCCCGGGGCGGCAGGTCCGTGCGGGCGTTCTCGAGGCAGACGTGGCAGTCGGTCACGGGCGGCGACCCTACCCGGCGGTCCCCGTGGCTGCCCGGTGGGAAAGCGGCCGGGTCAGGCGGCCACCGGGGACACGCCGTCGAGGACGTCGAGCAGGCGCCGTCGGAGGGAGTTGGTGCGCTCGGTGAAGCCCCGCTGGCGCTCGACGTACTCGGCGCGCCCCTCCGGCGTCTCGACCCGCACCGGCGGGTAGCCGAGCTCGACGAGGTCGTACGGCGACGCCTGCATGTCGAGGACCCGGATCTCGCGGGCGAGGTCGAAGGCGTCCGCGGTGAGGTCGCTGGGCACGAGGGGAGCGAGCTTGAAGGCCCACTTGTAGACGTCCATCCCGGCGTGCAGGCAGCCGGGCTGCTCGAGCGCGACCTGGCACTCCCTGCTCGGCGCCAGCGCGTTGCGTGGCCGTGCCGCCGGGGTGAAGAAGCGGTACGCGTCGGCGTGCGAGCACCGCACGCCGAGGCGCTCGACGACCGCGTCGCTGCCCTTCGCGCCGAGCCGCAGCGGCCACCGGTGGTGGCGGACCTCCTCCTCGGGGAGCCGGTAGACCATCGCCCACTCGTGGAGACCGAAGCAGCCCAGGTGCGGCGGCCGGCCCAGCGTGGCCGTCAGCAGGTCGCGGACGAACTCGACCGTGCGGCCCCGGGCCGCGAGGAATGACCCGACGTCGAGCTCGACCCCGTCGCCGACGACCCGGTGGTGGCGCCAGCTGGCCCGCCCGGTGACGCCTGCCCCGGCGAGGCGCACGCCCGGGCCCGGGTGCCAGCGACGCAGCCGCCCGGGGGAGTGGTGGTAGTAGCGGAAGAGGAAGTCCTCGACCGGGTGGGCGCGACCGTCGGCGCGGCGGGCGCGGTGGGCCGCGGTCGTGTCGTCGACACGCTCGGCGTGGGCCCTTTCGAGCGCCCGCCACCGCTGTTCCGGGAGTACCTCGACCACCCCGACACGGTACCGAGGTCGAGGGGGCCCCGGGCATGTGCTCCGGCCCCCTCCACGGGGGATGCGTGCGTCAGGCGGTGGCGAGCCCGCCGCCCTTGGGGTTGGGCCCGTACTCGTTGTCGGGCCGGCTGTCCATGAGGCAGAAGACGAAGACGATGATCGCGCCGATTCCGCAGATCAGGCTGAGCAGCCACCACCAGCCCGACCGTCCGGTGTCGTGGAGGCGCCGGAAGGTGACGGCGATGGTCGGGATGGCGACGGCGAGTGAGAAGAGCAGGGTGAGCCAGCCGACGCCCTGCGAGCTGCTGGTGACCTCCCAGCCGATGAGCCGGTCGACGACGTAGAGCACGAGGATTGCGAGGAAGAGGAAGAGGTGCCAGTACCAGTACTCCGAGCGCCGGGCGCGGCCGCTGAAGGTGGCGTACTTGCCGAAGACGGTGCTGATGGACTGACCGAACGACATGGGGGAACCTCTCGTCACCGCGCGGGCCCCGGTCGGCCCGCACCTCGCGGAGAAGGTTAACGGCCGTTAGGGATCTCTGCCCGGGGACGCGCCGGGCATGTCGCACGTTGTCTCGGGGAGGATGGACCCCGCCCCGTCAGAGAGGACCCCGATGCGCCTGACCACGACCGCGCTCGCGGCCGTCGCCACCGCTGTCGTCGTCGCGGGATGCTCGGGCACGGCCGCCGGGCCCGCCGTGTCCACCTCCCCTGCAGCCACGGCCACCACCGCGCCCCCGACCCCGACCGCCAGCAGCCCGACGACCTCCGCGGCGGGGGCCTACCTGGCGCTCGGCGACTCGCTCGCGGCCGGGTACCAGCCGGGTGGCACCGAGCTGCGGGAGACGGCCTACCCCGCTCTTGCGGCCGCGCGACTGGCCCGGGACGGACTGGACCTCACCGTGGAGAACCTCGGGTGCAGCGGGGAGACCACCACGACGCTTCTCGACGGCGGGAAGTGCACCTTCGACGCCGGCAGCCAGATCGACCAGGCCGAGTCCTTCCTCGCCGACCACGCCGGGTCGGTGCGGCTCGTGACGATCGACATCGGGGGCAACGACCTGCTCCGCTGCGCGACCCGCCAGCTCACCGTCGACGAGGCCTGCGTGACCAAGGGCCTCAAGGCCGTCCGGACGAACCTGCCCACGGCGCTCGACCGGGTGCGCAAGGCCGCCGGCGCCGACGTGCCGGTCCTCGTCCTCGGCTACTACAACCCGTGGCTCGCCGCCGGGTACCTGGGTGAGGGCCAGGACCAGCTGGCTGCGGCCGCCGACGCCTTCACGCGGCTCGACGACGAGATCGAGAAGGCGGCCACGGGCGCGGGCGCGACCTTCGTCTCGCTCGACGCCGCCTTCGCGCTCGACGACGAGACCCCGACCCAGTTCGGTGGCCGTACCGTGCCGCGCAACGTGGCCCAGGTGTGCTCGCTGACCTACACGTGCACGGCGGCGGACATCCACCTCACCGACGAGGGTGCGGCGACCGTGGCCCGGGTCCTCGCCGATGCTGCCGAGAAGGCCGGCGTCACGGGGTGAGCGAGGGGACGTCCCGGTCCTGAGGTCGTCGCTGCCGTGACGGCTCGCTCGGGTTCTCGACGGCTCCCCTGCTCGGTGACGCGGGCTCGGGTCGCGGCGCTGCTGGCCGACTGATCCTTCCCGCACCCGGGCCCCCGGGCCCCTAGGCTGTCGGTGTCCGCGACCGCCGCGTGTCCGACAGGAGGGACCCGTGGGCTTTCCCGAGAACGTCCTCGCCAACGACGAGAAGGTGGTGCGCCACCTCCACCCGCACTGGCTCAGCGTCGCGATGCCGGCGGCGGTGGCCGGGCTGCTCGTCGTCGCCGCGGCCGTCGTCGCCCTGGTCACCCCCGACACCGGCACCGGCAACGTCATCCAGTGGATCGTCGTCGCGATCGCGGTCGTCGCGGTGCTGGCGGTCCTGCCGCCGTTGGTCGGCTGGCGCTCGACGCACTACGTGATCACGACGCACCGGGTCATGGTGCGACGTGGCGTGCTCACCAAGTCCGGCAAGGACATCACGCTCTCGAAGATCACCGACGTCAGCTTCCGTCAGTCGCTGCTCGACCGGATCATCGGTGCGGGCTCGCTGCACATCGAGTCGGCCGGCGACAGCCCGGACGAGGACCTCGCGAGCGTCCCCAACAGCGACGAGGTGCAGCAGCTCATCAACCGTCTCGTCGACGAGGACGACCTGCGGCGGCGTCGCCTCGGGAACACCGCCTGGGGCCCACCGACCGGCGAGGGTCCACCCGCTCCTCCCTCGGAGGGCCCGCCGACGGGGTCGTAGGCTCGGCGCCATGCGCATCGCGAGGTTCACGACGGGGGACGAGCCGCTCTACGGGCTCGTCGACGGTGCCGGCGAGAAGATCGCCGAGGTCACGGGGGACCCCCTCTACCAGCGGATCGAGCTCACCGGTGCGACCCATCGCGTCGAGGACGTCCGCCTGCTCGCGCCCGTGATCCCCCGGAGCAAGGTCGTCGGCATCGGGAAGAACTACGCCGACCACGCCGCCGAGATGGGCGGCGAGGCCCCGGACGAGCCACTGATGTTCCTCGTCCCGAACACCGCCGTCATCGGGCCCGACGACCCGGTGGTCCTGCCCCCCCAGTCGCACGAGGTGCACTACGAGGGCGAGCTGGCCGTCGTCATCGGACGGATGTGCAAGGACGTCGCGCCCGAGGACGCCCTCGGCGTGATCTTCGGCTACACGTGCGCGAACGACGTCACCGCGCGTGACCTCCAGCGCTCCGACGGCCAGTGGGCCCGCGCCAAGGGGTTCGACACCTTCTGCCCTGTGGGCCCCTGGATCGAGACCGACCTCGACCCCGGCGACCTCGAGATCGTGACGCGGCTCGACGGTGAGGTGGTGCAGGAGGGCACGACCGCCGACATGGTCCACGGCGTGGCCACGCTCGTCGCCCACGCGTCGGCCGCGTTCACCCTCCTGCCCGGCGACGTCATCCTCACCGGGACGCCCGCCGGGGTCGGTCCGATGGAGGCCGGACAGCGCGTCGAGGTCGAGGTCGAGCGGATCGGGACGCTGTCCAACCCCGTCGTCCGCCGCTGAGTCCCGCCCGACGTCCCGGCCAAGGGAGCCCGGTCCGCAGCCGTCCCGACCCTCACTAGGCTGTCCGCCATCATGACCGAGACCTCCGCACCCACCCCTGCTGGCGACCTCCCCGGACCGGTCCGCCTCCGCGTCGCCCCCTCGCCCACGGGCGACCCGCACGTCGGCACGGCCTACATGTCCCTGTTCAACCTCGCCTTCGCGCGCCAGCAGGGTGGCCGGTTCGTCCTGCGCATCGAGGACACCGACCGCGCCCGCCTCCGCGAGGGCTCGGAGCAGCAGGTCTTCGACACGCTGCGCTGGCTCGGCCTCACGTGGGACGAGGGCCCCGACGTGGGCGGCCCCTGTGCCCCCTACCGACAGAGCGAGCGCCTCACGACCTACCAGCCGTACGTCGAGCGACTGCTCACCGACGGGCACGCCTACCTCTGCTGGTGCTCCACCGAGCGGCTGGCCGAGATGCGCGAGGAGCAGCAGCGGCTCAAGCAGCCGACCGGCTACGACCGGCTCTGCCTCGGGAAGACCGAGGAGGAGCGTCGTCGGCTGCCCGGCTTCACCGACACCCCCGTGGTGCGCATGCTCGTGCCCGACGACGTCGACGTCGAGTTCGACGACCTCATCCGCGGCCGGCTCTCCGCGCCCCGGCCCGACGACCAGGTCATCCTCAAGGCCGACGGCTTCCCGACCTACCACCTCGCCGTTGTCGTCGACGACCACGAGATGGGCATCACCCACGTCGTGCGCGGCGAGGAGTGGATCTCCTCGACCCCGAAGCACGTCCTGCTCTACCGCTGGCTCGGCCTGGAGCCGCCGCGCTTCGCGCACATGCCGCTCCTGCGCAACACGAACAAGAGCAAGATCAGCAAGCGGAAGAACCCCGAGGCCAGGCTCACCTGGTTCCAGGAGGAGGGGTACCTGCCCGAGGCGCTCGTCAACTTCCTCGGCCTGCTCGCGTACCCGCCGGCCCAGGACGCCGAGGGCAACGACATCGAGGTCTTCACCTTCGCGGAGTTCTCGCAGCGGTTCGACTGGTCCGAGGTCAACCCGGTAGGCCCGATCTTCGACCTCAAGAAGCTCGACTGGCTCAACGGCGTGCACATCCGGGCGCTCGACCTCGACGACTTCGCCGCCCGGCTGCTCCCGTTCCTCCAGGGCGACGGCGTGCTCGGCGAGAGCCCGTCGCCCGGGGAGCTGGCTCGGCTGACGCAGGTGGCGGCGCTCATCCAGACCCGCATCGCCCACCTCACCGAGGCCGCCGACCTCGTCGGCCCGTTCTACGTCGCCGACGACGCCGTCGAGGTCGCCGAGGACGCCCGCGCCCAGCTGACCGATGACGCACCACGCGTCCTCGACGCCGGGCTCGAGGTGCTCGAGGCCCTGCCCGAGGAGCACGTCGGACCGCTCGGCTCGGACTCGACGTGGCGAGCGGCCGCCATCGAGGAGGCGCTGCGCGCCGCGGTCGTCGACGGCCTCGGCCTGAAGCCGAGGTTCGCGTTCGGGCCACTGCGGACGGCGATCTCGGGGCGTCGCGTGAGCCCGCCGCTCTTCGAGTCGATGGAGATCCTCGGCAAGGCGGCCACGCTGGTCCGCCTCCGCACGTTGCGCGCCACGGTGTGACCGGGTCGGTGACGGCGGACAGACCGCTCGACGGCGTCCTCCTCGACGCCGACGACACCCTGTACGACACGCGGGCGGCGATGCACGCCGCCGGCGCCGCTGCGGCCGCCGCCCTCTGGCCGGATGCCGACCCGGCGCGGGTCCGTCTGGCCGGCGTGCGGTTCCGCGACGACCCGGAGGGGCACTTCACGGCGTACGCCCGCGGCGAGGTCGAGTTCGACGAGATGCGCCGGGCGCGCGTCGCCGCGCTCGCGGGCTGGCTGGGCCGCCCGGCGGGGGAGGACCTGTGGCCCGCCTTCGAGCAGTGCTACGAGCCGGCCTTCCTCGCGGCGTTGACCGCGTTCGACGACGTCGTCCCGGCGGTCACCGCCCTGCGTCGCGCCGGGCTCGCCGTGGGCGTGCTCACCAACTCCTCGCAGGCCTACACCGGTCACAAGATGAGGGCGGCGGGGCTCGACGGGCTCGTCGACGTCGTCTGCACCCGCGACACCCTCGGCTTCGGGAAGCCGGACGCCAGGGCGTTCCGCGCGGCGTGCCGGCACCTGGGGACCGATCCGGCCCGCACCCTCTACGTGGGGGACGACCTCGCCACCGACCCCCTGGGGGCCACCGACGCCGGGATGCCGGCCGCGTGGCTGGTGCGGGAGGGACGGCCCGACGGGGACGACGCGACGACCGCGGCGACCCGGGGCATCGCCGTGGTGGAGACGCTCACCGAGCTCGTCCACGTCGTGGTGTCGTGACGCCCCGCGATTTGGGAGGGGGCGGCCCGCCCGGTAATATCACCACTCGGTTCGCCCCTCGCCGCCCTCCGGGAGCGCCGGGAGGTATACCCCATGGGGTATGGTGTAATTGGCAACACAGGTGATTCTGGTTCATCCGTTCTAGGTTCGAGTCCTGGTACCCCAGCCATCGCCCTCGGGTCGCTCCGACGGGCGATTTCGGAGAAGACCCACCCGTTCGGTAAGGTTCTCTCTCGTTGTCCGGCCGCGACGCAGCGGAGCGGACGACGGCCACGGCCCCGTTGTGTAGTGGCCTAGCACGCCGCCCTCTCAAGGCGGTAGCGCGGGTTCGAATCCCGTCGGGGCTACCGATCGAAGGCCCGGTCCATCTGGACCGGGCCTTCGCCGTGCCGGGTGCCGGGTGCCGGGAGAACGGGGCGTACCCCGGGAGGGTCCCTTCCGTCCGCTCACGCCACCCCCTAGCCTTCTCGCCATGGCACGGGACGCCGCCCCGGCCCGAGCGGGCCAGTCGGCCCCGCGCGGATTCGTCGGCCAGCTGTCCGTGCCGCTGCGCCGGTTCCTGCGGACCGAGTCCGGTAGCGCCTCGATCCTCCTCGTCGCGACCGCACTCGCCGTGCTCTGGGCCAACTCCGCGTGGTCGGACGCCTACGAGAACCTCTGGCACCTGGACCTCTCCATGGGCCTCGGGGCGTGGGAGATGACGATGGGACTGGGTCACTGGGTCAACGACGGCCTCATGGCCCTCTTCTTCTTCGTCGTCGGCCTCGAGGTGCGGCGCGACCTCTCCGTGGGCGAGCTCACCGAGCGGCGGCGCCTGGTCCTTCCCGTCCTCGCGGGGATCGGCGGGCTGGTCGTGCCGGCGCTGCTCTACCTGGCGGTCAACCCGGGTGGTGCCGCTGCGGCGGGCTGGGGTGTGGTCATCGGCAGCGACACCGCCTTCCTCCTCGGTGCGCTCGCCATCGTGGGGCCTGCCTCGGCGACACAGCTGCGGGTCTTCCTCCTCACCCTCATGGTCTTCGACGACGTGGTGGCCGTCACCGTCATCGGCATCGCCTACTCGCACGAGACGGATCTGGCCGCCCTGGCGCTGGCGGTCGCCTGCCTCGGCGGGCTCGTCCTCGCCGGGCGGGTGGGCATCTGGCGGACGTGGCCCTATGTCCTGCTCGCCCTGCTCGTCTGGGGCGCGACGCTGGCCTCCGGGGTCCACACCTCCATCGCCGGGATGCTCGCGGGGTTGTGCATCCCGTCGTTCGCCCCACGCCGACCCGAGGTCGACCGCGCCGAGCAGCGGTTCACCGCCTTCCGCCAGTCGCCGATGGCCGAGGTGGGCCGCTCGGCGCAGGAGGCCGTCGCACGAGCGGTACCGGTCAACGAGCGGCTCCAGGTCGTCCTCCTCCCGTGGGCCGTCTACGTCGTCGTCCCGGTGTTCGCGCTGGCCAACGCGGGGGTCGACCTGCGCGGGGGACTGCTGGTGGACGCCCTCGGCTCGCCGGTGACGTGGGGGGTCGTCGTCGGCCTGGTCCTCGGCAAGTTCCTCGGCATCGGGGCCTTCGCGCTCGGCGGCGTGCGGCTGGGCCTGGGGTCGCTCCCGCAGGGGGTCGGTCCGGGACAGGTGCTCGGCGGTGCGGCCCTGTCGGGCATCGGGTTCACCGTGTCGCTGCTCATCGTCGGGCTCGCCTTCGAGGACAGCGAGCTCGTCGGCCAGGCCACGGTGGGCGTCCTGATCGCCCTCGTCCTGGCCGCCGCGCTCGGCTGGGTCGTCTTCCGCCTCGCCGCGCTGCTCCACGGCGAGACGACGGCGTCGCTCCCGATGGTGCTCGACCTGCCCGTGGACCCTGCCCGCGACCACGTCCTCGGCCCACCCGACGCGCCCTTGACGCTCGTGGAGTACGCGGACTTCGAGTGCCCCTTCTGCGCGCGGGCCACCGGCGTCGCCGCCGAGGTACGCGCCCACTTCGGGGACGAGCTCCGGTACGTGCTCCGGCACCTCCCGCTCGCCGAGATCCACCCGCACGCGGAGCTCGCCGCGGCGGCGGCGGAGGCCGCCGGCGCCCAGGGCCGGTTCTGGGAGATGCACGACCTCCTCTTCGCCCACCAGGACGCCCTGACCCGCGAGTGCCTCGCCGGCTACGCGGGTGACCTCGGCCTGGACGTGCGCCGCTTTCTGCTCGACCTGGACGCACCGGAGCCCGCGGAGCGCATCCGGGCCGACGTCGCGAGCGCCGAGGCCAGCGGGGCGCGGGGGACGCCCACGTTCTTCGTCGGTGCCCGGAGGCACGTGGGCCCCTACGACGCCGCGACGCTGATTCGCGAGCTCGAGGAGTGCCGCGCTCCCGCCACGGGTGACCCGCAGCCCGTCGCCGAGCCGTAGTGCCGACCGCGGCCCGGCGGGTGCTCAGACCGTCTCGAGTACTGGCGGACGAGGCTGACGGCGACCCACCCCTGGACCACGGCGGACGCGACCCGGCGGATGACGCCGTGTCGCACGTCACCCGCGGCGAAGATGCCCGGCACGCTCGTCTCCTGGACGAACGGGTCACGGTAGGGCCGCCAGGCCCCCTGCAGCACGGTGGAGCACGGCACCGCACCGATGAAGACGAAGACGGCGTCGGTCTCGATCGACTCCTCCTCGCCGGTGTCCGGGTCGCGCACGGTGAGGGTCTCGAGGTGGTCGGTCCCGGTCATCGCGGCCACCTCGACGCGGGTGCGGACGGTGATGCGGTCGGTCGCCTCGATCTGGTCGATGAGGTAGCGCGACATCGTCCGCGTGAGCAAGTCGCCGCGGACGAGGACGAGCACCTCCGCGGCGCACCGGGAGAGGAACATCGCGCCCTGACCGGCCGAGTTGGCGCCCCCGACGGCCACGACGCGCTTCCCGGTGTAGTTCACCGCCTCCGCCGACGCGGCGCCGTGGTAGACCGAGGCCCCGAGGAGGCGCTCCACGCCGGGGACGTCGAGGGTGCGCACGCGGACGCCCGTCGCGAGGACCACGGCATGGCTGCGCAGCTCGCCGCCGTCGTCGAGGGTGGCGACCTTGTACTCGTCCTCGAGCCGCAGCGCGACGACGGTCCGCGCGACGAGGATCTCGACACCGAGCCGCCGCGCCTGCGTCACCGCGCGGCGCGCGAGGTCGGCGCCGCTGATGCCGTTGGGGAATCCGAGGTAGTTCTCGATCCGGGCGCTCATCCCGGCCTGCCTCCCGGGCACCTCCATCTCGACCACTGCCGTCCGCAGGCCCACCCGCGTGGCCAGCGCCTGCAGGTCGGGCGCGACAAGGGTCGAGCCGTCCGGGAAGAACACCACCGGCAGCCGGACCGTCTCGCCGCAGACCGAGTCGACGAGCTCGCGGGTCGTGGGGTCCTTCTCGACGTCGAGCCAGCGGTAGGGGATCTGGCTGCGGGCGAGGAAGTCCTTGACCGCGTGCGAGCCCGGTGACCACAGTGTTCCCGCGACGCGGATCCCGTCGTAGGGGGCCGGGGCCCGGCCTGCCAGTCCTCGAGCACCTCATCGAGCACCGGGTAGAGCCTGATGGCTTCGGTCTCGGTGAAGCGGGCCATGCCCTGCCGGTGGGCCTCGCGGTAGCGCTGGGGGATGGCGAGCTCGAGACGCTGGCCGACTCGGTGGCCGAGCGGAACTTCTGCTCGGCCTGCTTCCGCTCGCTGATGTCGCGGATGATGCCGGTGTAGTACCGGTCGTCGTCGGGCAGCCAGGTCGCGAGCGAGAGCTCCACGGGGAACTCGGACCCGTCGCTGCGCACCGCGGCCAGCTCGACGGTGCGACCGATGGCGTGACGCGGGCCACCCGCGGTGACCCGGCGCACGCCCGCCCGGTGGGCCTCGTGGTACCGCTCGGGGATCGGAACTTCGCCTCCGACTCGCGCAGGGCCAGGCGCACCGTGGAGACGGTGACCTGTCGCTCGATCCGGGTGAGGATCTCACGCGGGTCGAGCGGAGTGACGATGAGGTCGTCGCCGACCTCCAGGCCGCGCACGCGCGTCTCCGGGTCGTCCTCGGCGGCGATGAGCACGACCGGCAGGTCGCGGAAGAGCTCGGAGCGGTGGAGGCGGGTGACGCACTCCAACGCGTCGATGTGCTCGAGGGCGGTGTCGAGCACGACGAGGTCGGGGCCCTGGGTCGCGGCGGCCTCGATGGCCTCCTCCGTACCGGGCACGGTGCGCACCTGGTAGCCGGCTCCCTCGAGGACGGCACGGAGGTCCTGCGCCGTCGCACCGTCGTCGACGACGACCTCCACGAGCCCACGAACCGCCACCGCACCTCCTCGGCCGTGGCCGAATGCTCGGGGAGGCCCCGTGCGGGCGTCATGACACGTTCGGGGGGTTGCCGTGCGCCCCGTCCTCGGCTCCGCTCAGGCCGAGTGCCCCAGCCGCGTCGCGAGCGCGCAGACCCGCGCGTCGAGCGCGGCGTCACCGGTCGCGGCGTGGACGAGCCAGGCGTCGAGGAGGTCGGCAGCGGTCGGCCACCGGTTCTCCCAGCTGACGAGGCGCTCGGCGAGCAGGTCGAAGAGGTCGTCGCACAAGGTGGGCGCGTAGACGACCACGGGGGTGCGGGACCGGGTGAGCGCCGCCGCCCGGCGGGCCGCGACCGTCCCTCCTCCGACGACGACGGCCCTCCGGTCCGAGCGGGGGAAGGCGAGGAGGCGGGTGCGGTCGCGGGCGATGCGGCGGGCGGTGGTCGGTGGCACGGGCGGACCTCCTTCGGGGCGTGGTCGTAGCGTCCCGCCGCCGCGTTGCGGGGGATCGCGCGCCGTGTGACATCCGTGTTGCGCGGCCGACCGGACGGCAGTGCCGTCCTGCCGGTCGAGGGTGAGGAGGGCCCAGGTGCCCGCCGGGTCGTCGAGGCCGGTCCTCGAGGTGGCAGGCCGCCGGGGCGGCCCCCGGTGGACGTCGCCGAGAACCCGTCAGGCGTTGTTCTGGGCCTCCTGCTGCGCCGCATGACGGGCGAGCACCTCGGTGAGCTTGTTGGCGCCGGCCATCACCGTGGCGGCGTGCAGCCGCCCGGGCTGGCGGGAGAGCCGCTCGATGGGCCCGGAGATCGAGACAGCGGCGATGACCCGGCCGGACGGGGACCGCACCGGTGCCGAGACGGAGGCGACGCCCGGCTCCCGCTCGCCGACGGACTGGGCCCAACCGCGGCGCCGCACCCCCGAGAGCGCCGTGGCCGTGAACGCAGCGCCCTGCAGGCCCCGGTGGAGCCGGTCGGGCTCCTCCCACGCGAGGAGCACCTGAGCGGCCGAGCCGGCACGCATCGAGAGCGTCGCCCCGACCGGGATCGAGTCGCGCAGGCCGACGGGACGCTCGGCGGCCGACACGCAGACGCGGTACTCGCCCTGTCGCCGGAAGAGCTGCGCCGACTCGTTCGTGTGGTCGCGCAGCGCGCCGAGGACGGGACCCGCGGCCGCGAGGAGGCGGTCCTCGCCGGCGGCGGCCGCGAGCTCGCCGAGCCGCGGGCCGAGGACGAAGCGCCCCTGGAGGTCGCGGGTGACGAGCCGGTGGTGCTCGAGCGCGACGGCGAGGCGGTGCGCCGTCGGCCGGGCCAGGCCGGTCGCGGTGACGAGCTGGGCGAGCGTCGACGGGCCGGCCTCGAGGGCGGACAGGACGACGGCCGCCTTGTCGAGGACGCCGACCCCACTGCTGTTGTCCATGTCCTGATATTGCAGTCTCACGCCCTGAGACGCAAGTTCCTGGCCGTCAAGGTGCGACAACACTCGGGTGGTGGCACCCGCGCACGCTGCGCGTCGCGGTGCCTCCGGACGTGACGAGGCCGCCGTGCCGGGCGGCCGCAGCAGGGAGGTGAGGTCGTGGCGGGAACGCTGGCCGAGAAGGTGTGGGAGTCCCACGTCGTGCACCGGGGGGAGGGCGAGCCCGACCTCCTCTACATCGACCTCCACCTGCTCCACGAGGTGACCAGCCCCCAGGCCTTCGACGGGCTGCGGCTCGCGGGCCGACCGGTCCGCCGACCCGATCTCACCCTCGCCACCGAGGACCACAACGTCCCCACGACCCCCGGTCCGATCACCGACCCGGTGAGCCGCACCCAGGTCGAGACGCTGCGGCGCAACTGCGAGGAGTTCGGCGTCACGATCTACCCGATGGGTGACGCCGAGCAGGGCATCGTCCACGTCGTCGGTCCCCAGCTCGGCCTGAGCCAGCCGGGCATGACGATCGTCTGCGGCGACAGCCACACCTCAACCCACGGCGCCTTCGGGGCGCTCGCCTTCGGCATCGGCACCTCGGAGGTCGAGCACGTCCTGGCGACCCAGACCCTGCCACTCAAGCCGTTCCGCACCATGGCGGTGACCGTCGAGGGTGAGCTGCCCGTCGGGGTCACGGCCAAGGACATCGTCCTGGCCGTGATCGCGAAGATCGGGACCGGTGGCGGCCAGGGGCACGTCATCGAGTACCGCGGCAGCGCCATCCGCGCGCTGTCGATGGAGTCGCGGATGACCATCTGCAACATGTCGATCGAGGCCGGTGCGAGGGCCGGGATGATCGCGCCGGACGAGACGACCTTCGCGTACGTCAAGGGTCGTCCGCACGCGCCGACCGGGGACGACTGGGACGCCGCCGTGGCCGCGTGGAGCCGGCTGCGCAGCGACGACGACGCCGAGTTCGACACCGAGGTCGTCCTCGACGCGGCGAGCCTGAGCCCCTTCGTCACGTGGGGCACCAACCCGGGCCAGGGCAGCCCGCTCGGCGAGGCGGTGCCCGACCCCGAGCTCATGCCCGACGACAACGACAAGATCGCCGCCCGGCGTGCCCTCGAGTACATGGGCCTGACCGCCGGGACGCCGTTGCGCGACATCCACGTCGACACCGTGTTCGTCGGATCGTGCACCAACGGCCGGATCGAGGACCTGCGGGCCGCCGCCGAGGTCATCAGGGGCCGCCGGGTGGCCGACGGAGTCAGGATGCTCGTCGTCCCCGGGTCCGCCCGGGTGCGCCTGCAGGCCGAGAGCGAGGGGCTCGACGCCGTGTTCACCTCCGCCGGCGCCGAGTGGCGCCTCCCGGGCTGCTCGATGTGTCTCGGGATGAACCCCGACCAGCTGGCCCCGGGGGAGCGGAGCGCGTCGACGTCCAACCGCAACTTCGAGGGGCGCCAGGGCAAGGGCGGGCGCACCCACCTCGTGAGCCCGCTGGTCGCCGCGGCGACGGCCGTGCGGGGCACCCTGTCGAGCCCGGCCGACCTCGAGCCCGCGGAGGCGAGCGCCTGATGGAGAAGTTCACGACCCACACCGGCATCGGCGTGCCCCTGCGACGCAGCAACGTCGACACCGACCAGATCATCCCGGCCGTGTACCTCAAGCGGGTCACGAGGTCCGGGTTCGAGGACGGGCTGTTCGCCGCGTGGCGTGGTGACGAGACGTTCGTGCTCAACGACCCG
This sequence comes from uncultured Actinomycetota bacterium, assembly GCA_963730165.1. Lineage (GTDB taxonomy): Bacteria > Actinomycetota > Actinomycetes > Actinomycetales > Dermatophilaceae > DASSQJ01. Next base: position 207,225 of record CAVSQS010000002.1, on the reverse strand, counting down.
GTCTACGCCGCGGGGTCGGTGCTCGTCGCCGGGCCGGACTTCGGCACCGGGTCCTCACGGGAGCACGCCGTCTGGGCGTTGATGAACTACGGCTTCCGGGTCGTCATCTCCTCCCGCTTCGCCGACATCTTCCGCGGCAACAGCGGGAAGCAGGGACTGCTCACCGCGCAGTGCAGCCAGGCCGACGTCGAGCTGCTCTGGAAGCTCCTCGAGAACGAGCCCGGCACCTCGGTGACGGTCGACCTCGAGTCCCGCACGGTGACCGCCGGTGACCTCGTCGCGCCGTTCGAGGTCGACGACTACACGCGGTGGCGGCTCCTCGAGGGCCTCGACGACATCAGCCTCTCGCTCCGGCACGCCGACGAGATCGACGCCTTCGAGTCCTCCCGGCCGAGCTGGAAGCCGGCCGTCACGTCCTGAGGAACCAGCGGTCTCGTTGTGCCGCAACGGTCTTGGTGTCCACGCCGTGGTGGTGGGATCCGCCGTCGTGATGCCCGTGAGGCGTGTGAGGTTGCTGGACACGGGCGATTACGTTGTGCCACAGGGGTAACACGCCGGACTGGTGATGGACGCCACACCGGGATCGGGCCTATTTTCGGCTGAGCGGGACCACCCACCGCCAGTACGCCGCGATCCGTCAGCCGGCTCGGCGTCGTCACCGATGGAGGACCACCATGAACAAGGCAGACCTCGTCCGGGAGCTCGAGAAGAAGCTGGGGAGCCGGAAGGCCGCGACCGAGGCGCTCGAGGCGACGCTCGACATCATCGTCCGGGAGGTCGTGCGGGGCGGCAAGGTCGCGATCACGGGGTTCGGGACGTTCGACCGGGTCGAACGGGCTCCACGGACCGGTCGCAACCCGCACACCGGTACCTCGGTGCCGATCCCGAAGTCGCGCGCCCCGAGGTTCCGGCCGGGGACCTCCTTCAAGGGTTACGTGCGCAAGCCGAGCAGCCTGCCGAAGAGTGCCCTCGCCACCGGCCGAGCCGCCGCCGGAACCGCCGCCGCCGCGGCCGGCACCGCGGCCGCCGTCGCGGGGGCAGCCGCGCGCAAGGCGGCGGGGGCGGCGCCGGCGACGACCTCGTCGAGGAAGCCCGCTACCAAGAAGCCCGCCGCCGCGACGACGTCGACGGCGAGGACCGCCGCGAAGAAGCCGGCAGCGACGACGTCGACGAAGAAGACCGCGGCGAAGAAGTCGGCAGCGACGACGTCGACGAAGAAGACCGCCGCGAAGAAGTCGGCAGCGACGACGTCGACGAAGAAGTCCGCGGCGAAGAAGTCCGCGGCGAAGAAGCCGGCGGCGAAGCGGTCATCCGCGACGTAGCGCCGCCGGTGCGGTCAGCGGATCGTCTCCCCGGGCCCGATCCCGACGATCCACACCCGGGTCGCGGCGCCACCCTCGGGGTCGAGCTCGAGGCTGACCCGCTGCCCCACGCGCAGGTGGCGCAGGCCCGCCGCGCGCGCGGCCTCCGCGGGCACGACGACCTCCCTACCGTCGTCGAGGAGGGCGCTGCCGTCCTCCTCCGGGGCCGGGGCACGATGGATGGTCGCCTGCACGCCCGGCAGGGTAGCGCGGGAGAGGACCTCCGCGGTGTGTCGGCCGACACCCAGCCGTACCGCGTCGACCAGCGCTGCCGCATCGTCGACGTCGCGACGCAGCCCCGGGACGTCGGGGGTCCGGAGCACGTGGCCCAGCGCGACGTGGGCCCGTGCGCTGCCCGGGCCGAAGGCGGTCCGGGCCCCCGGCCCGGCCGGCACCGTGAGCAGCGCGGTGCCCGAGCCCTCGGTGTCAGGGACCACCGCGCGGTCAACGTCCCCGACCGCGCCGAGGGCGGTGCGGACCTCCTCCGCGGTGAGGGCGGGGTGGTCGCCGAGGACGACCGCCACGCGGGAGGCCGCGGACGCCGCCACGGCCACCCCTGCGGCGACCGCGCCGTCGAGACCCACCCCGGGGTCCGCGACGAGGCGCGCCCCGCCCGCCTCGGCCCAGGCGCCCACGTCGGCGTCCGCCGTGACGACGAGCACCGGCATCCCGGGATCGGCGGCGTGCAGCGCGGCGACGGTGTCGCGGGCGAAGGCTCGGGCCAGGTCGGCACGGGTGGCGCGGGGCACCGCGAGGCGGCTCTTGGCGAGCGGGCCGCCACGGACCGGGACGACGGCTGCCCACACGGGGGAGGGTGGCACGGTGACGATCCTGCCAACTGCCCGCGCCGCACTCGACATCGCCCACGTCCCCGGCGAGAATGCGGCAGACCCGACCACGGAAGGCACCAGGTGAGCACCCCCACGGACAACTCCCGTCCCTTCGGCTACCGCTTGGCCATCCGCGTCCTCCGCCCCGTGTTCATGGTGCTCACCCGCCGCGACTGGACCGGCGCCGAGAACCTGCCCACGGAGGGCGGGTGGGTCGTCGTGACGAACCACAACAGCCACCTCGACCCGCTGTTCTTCGCCCACTACCTCGTCGACCACGGGCGCTCACCGCGGTTCCTCGGCAAGATCGAGGTCTTCCGCGTCCCGCTCGTCGGTGCGGTGCTCCGCTCCGCGGACCAGATCCCGGTCCACCGCGAGAGCGGGCAGGCCGTCGACGCGTACCGCTCGGCGGTCCAGGCGATCCGTGAGAACAAGTGCGTCGCCATCTACCCGGAGGGCACGCTCACGCGTGATCCCGGGCTGTGGCCGATGCGGGGGAAGACCGGCGCCGCCCGCGTCGCCCTCGAGACCAGGTGCCCGGTCGTGCCGATCGCCCACTGGGGCGCCGCCGACGTGCTCGGTCCCTACGCCCGGCTCCCGCGGCTCTGGCCCCGCAAGACCGTCCACGTGCGGACCGGCGCCCCGGTGCCCCTCGAGGACCTCTACGACCGACCCATGACCGCGCAGGTGCTCCAGGAGGCGACCGACCGGATCATGGCCGCCATCACCGGAGTGCTCGAGGACCTGCGCGGTGAGCAGGCCCCGACCGAGCGGTACGACCCACGCCGGCACGGTGTCACGTCGATCGGACGCCCCCGCCCGCTCAAGGAGGCCTCGTGACACACGCCGCCGTCTACGGAACGGGCAGCTGGGGCACCGCCTTCGCCGCCGTCCTCGCCGACGCGGGGACGACGGTGCGGATGTGGGGCCGCCGCGCCGAGGTCGTCGCCCAGGTCAACGCGGGAGTGAACGAGGACTACCTGCCCGAGCTGCGGCTGCCCTCGACGGTGTCGGCGACCACCGACCCCGCGGAGGCCGCCGAGGGCGCCGATGTCGTCGTCCTCGCCGTGCCCTCGCAGACGCTGCGTGAGAACCTCACCGCGTGGGGCCAGGTCCTGCCCCCTCGGGCCGCCGTTGTGTCGCTGATGAAGGGCGTCGAGCTCGGGACGACCAAGCGGGTGTCCGAGGTCATCGCCGAGGCGGGCGGGGTCGGACGGGAGCGCGTGGTCGTCGTCTCGGGGCCGAACCTCGCCCGCGAGATCGCCGCCAAGCAGCCCGCGGCATCCGTCGTCGCCTCCGAGAACCCGAGGATGGCCGAGCTGGTCGCCGACGCGTGCGCTGCCCCCTACTTCCGGCCGTACACCGGCACCGACGTCGTCGGCACCGAGATCGCCGGCGCGACGAAGAACGTCATCGCGCTCGCCGTCGGGATGGCGGAGGGCCTGGGGATGGGGGACAACTCCAAGGCGTCGATCATCACCCGCGGCCTCGCCGAGACGACCCGGCTCGGCATCGCCCTCGGGGGCGACGCGGTGACCTTCGCCGGGCTCGCGGGCGTCGGCGACCTCATCGCCACGTGCATGTCACCGCTCTCGCGCAACCACTCCTTCGGGGTGCGTCTCGGGCAGGGCATGGCGGTCGAGGAGGTCGTCGCGGTCACCCGGCAGACCGCCGAGGGGGTCAAGTCGTGCACGTCGATCCTCGAGCTGGCCCAGCACCACGGCGTCGACGTCCCGATCATCGAGCAGGTCGACGCGATCATCCGGCACGGCCACACGGCCGAGGAGGTCGCCCAGGCGCTGCTGTCGCGGCCCCGCAAGGCCGAGACCGCCTGACCCGCGGGGCGCCTAGCGCGTCGCCGCGTCGAGGGCTGCCGACAGGTCCGCCCAGAGGTCCTCGACGTCCTCGATGCCCACCGAGAGGCGGACCAGGTCCTCGGGCACACGCACCGGCTCGTCGGGGTGGCGCCGGCGGCGCTCCAGCATGCTCTCGACCCCGCCGAGGCTCGTGGCGTGCACCCAGAGGGTCGTCTCCGAGCACAGCCGCTCGGCGGCGAGTGGGCCGCCCGCCACCTCCACGGAGACGATCGCCCCGGTCCCGGGGTAGCGGACCCGCGTGACCGCGGGATGGCGGCTCAGCCGGCGGGCCAGCTCGGCGGCGCTGGCCGTGGCGCGGTCCAGGCGCAGGGCCAGGGTCCGCAACCCGCGCAGGGCCAGCCAGGTCTCCACGGGTCCGGCGACTCCGCCGTGCAGCTGGCGGTGGCGCCGCAGCCGCGCACGGAGCGCCCGCCCGCTCTCGGTGGGGGGTGTGACGACGACCCCGAGCAGGAGGTCGCTGTGACCCGAGAGGTACTTCGTCGCCGAGTGGACGACGACGTCGGCGCCCGCCGCCAACGGTCGTTGCACGAGGGGGGTCGCGAAGGTGTTGTCGACGACGGTGAGCACACCGCGGTCGCGGGCGGCCCCGACGAGGGTCGGGAGGTCGGCGACCTCGAGGAGGGGGTTGGTCGGTGACTCCAGCCAGCACAGGTCGGCGCCGTCGAGCGCGGCCACGACGGCGGTGGCGTCGGTGACGTCGACCCGTCGCACGCGGGCGGCCCCGTCGGCCTCCAGCGCCGCGATGCTCGCCATCGTCCCGTTGTAGGCCGCGTCCGGCACCACGACGGTCCCACCGTGCGGGAGCAGGGAGAGCGCGGCCGTGACCGCCGCCATCCCCGAGGCCGTGACGAGCGCCTCACCGCCCTCGAGCGAGCCGACGGCCTGCTCGAACGCGGTCCAGGTGGGGTTGCCGCCCCTGGCGTAGCTCACCGCGCCGTCGGCGTGGTACGTCGAGGTGAGGACGAGGGGCGCGCCCACCTGGGTGCCGGGCTCGACGGGCTCGCGGCCGAGCGTGACGACGCGGGTGGCCGGCGCGAGCTCGCCGGGGACGCGGGTCGGGTCGTCGGTCATCCCGGCAGCCTAGGGCCGCTACCATCGCTCGCGATGAGCGATCCCAACGCAGACCGGCGCATCCGCGTCGCCCTCGTCTTCGGAGGGCGTTCCAGCGAGCACGCGGTGTCGTGCGCCACCGCAGCCAGCGTCCTCGAGGCGATGGACCGCGACCGCTACGACGTCGTCCCCGTCGGCATCGCGAAGGACGGGCACTGGGTGCTCGCGCCCGACGACCCCGAGCCGCTGCGGCTCGCCCCCGGCCACACCCCGGAGGTCGACGGGACGGCGAGCAGCGTCATCGTCCCGACGAGCGCGACCGACCGGACCCTCGTCGTCCACGAACCGGGTCAGCCGCCCCGGACGCTCGGCGAGGTCGACGTCGTCTTCCCGCTGCTCCACGGCCCGTTCGGCGAGGACGGCACGATCCAGGGCCTGCTCGACCTCGCCGACGTCCGCTACGTCGGGTCGGGGGTCACGGCCTCCGCGACGATGATGGACAAGCACGTGATGAAGGTGCTGTTGTCCGCGGCGGGGCTGCCCGTCGGTCCCTACGTCGTCATCACCGACAAGGACTGGCGGCGTGACCCCGACTCCGCCATGGAGCGGGTCGCCGACCTCGGCTGGCCGGTCTTCGTCAAGCCCGCCCGGGCCGGCTCGAGCATGGGCATCAGCAAGGTGTCGGGGTCCGAGGCGCTCGCGGCGGCCGTCGAGGAGGCCCGCTCGCACGACCCGAAGGTCGTCGTCGAGGGTGCGGTCGTCGGCCGCGAGATCGAGTGCGGGGTCCTCGAGGGCCACGGGACCGGGCCCACCCGCACGAGCGTGCCCGGAGAGTGCGTCGTGCTCCGGGGCCACGAGTTCTACGACTTCGAGGCCAAGTACCTCGCGGCCGACGACGTCCGGCTCGACACCCCAGCCGACCTCCCCCCGGAGGTGACCGGTCGCATCCGGTCGATGGCGGCGGCGGCCTTCGACGCCGCGGGCTGCGAGGGCCTGGCGCGGGTCGACTTCTTCCTCACCGACGAGGGCGAGGTGCTCGTCAACGAGGTGAACACGATGCCGGGGTTCACGCCGAGCTCGATGTTCCCGCGGATGTGGGCGGCGACCGGCATCAGCTACCCCGAGCTCATCGACGAGCTGGTCTCGCTCGCGGTGGAGCGGCGGACCGGCCTGCGCTGACCGGTACCGGAACCGACGACGGTGTCACGTCCGGTACGGGACGGCAGCGCCGTCAGCGGCATCGCAGCCCGTTGCGGGGGAGGGCGGAGGCGGCGGCCGTGAAGGCCGGCAGGAGCAGCGGCTCCGGCGCGTACCGCGCGGGGACGAGCACCTCGAGCGCCGGGTCGGTGCCGAAGGAGGTGAAACGGGTGCCGTCGGACAGCGGCTCGGGGATCCAGCCGGCCGCGTCGACCTCGATGCACTCGGTCGAGGTGGGCGGGATCGCCGCCACCCCGCAGCGGGCGACGACGGCGGGGTCGCCCCAGGCCGCGACGCCGGGTGAGGAGGGCGTGGTGTCGCGGCGGGACATTCCGGAGACCGTCTCGGGCCAGTGCTCGGCGACCGCGGCACAGGCCGCCCCGGTGCCACCCGTCGGGACGGAGACCTCGACCGCCGAGGAGCACCCGGACAGCACGACGGCGGCAGCGCAGAGCGCCACCGCCGCGCGGGACCGTCGGTGCGGGTTCAGACGTGGACCACCGTGCACGTCAGGGTGCGGGTGATGCCGTCGACGTCCTGGATCTTGGCGATGACGAGCTTGCCGAGCTCGTCGACGGTCTGGGCCTCGACCCGTGCGATGACGTCGTAGGGGCCGGTGACGTCCTCGGCGAGGACGCAGCCCTCGATGCCCGCGATCGTCTCGGCGACCGACGCGGCCCTCCCGACGTCGGTCTGGATCAGGATGTAGGCCTGTACCACTGTGGTGCCACCTCGTTGTCGCAGGGTGGGGCCCGCGGGCCCCCGGAGTACCGGGCCCGTCGTCGACGGGCGCGACTCAGACGCTACCGTGCCGGGTGACCCGACGTCATCGCAGGGAGGTGCCGATGGAGCGGCTGCGTGACCTCGACGAGGGCGAGCTGCTGGCGCGAGTGGTTCCGCGCTACGCCGCGACGCGCGGTGTCGTGCGGGAGCCGGCCCCGGTCGGACCCGGCGACGACGCCGCCGTCGTCCACGCCCCGTCCGGCTCGGTCGTCGTGACGACCGACACGATGACCCGGGGCCGCGACTGGCGCGACGACTGGTCCACCGCGCACGACGTCGGCCGCAAGGTCGTCGCGCAGAACCTCGCCGACGTCGCCGCGATGGGCGCGGCGCCGACCGCGCTGCTCGTCGCCCTCCTGGCGGACCCGGAGACACCCGTCGACTGGTGCGTCGAGCTCGCCGACGGCATCGCCGAGGCGGCTGCCGAGGCGGGCGCCGAGGTCGTCGGCGGCGACGTGTCGGCCGCGGGGGAAGGGGTCCTCGTCGTGGCGGTCACCGCGCTCGGTGACCTGCGCGGCCGTTCTCCGGTGCTCCGTTCCGGTGCTCGGCCCGGTGACGTCGTCGCCGTGTGCGGCTCGCTCGGACTCTCGGGGGGCGGCCTTGCCCTGCTCGAGGCGGGTGAGGGGCAGGGGGCCGGCGCGGCCCGCGAGAGCGTGCGCGACCGGGCCGTCTCCGGGCTGCTCGCCTACCACCGCGCCCCCCGGCCGCCGTGGTCGGCCGGGCCGGTCGCCTCGGCCGCCCACGCCCATGCCCTCGTCGACGTCTCGGACGGGCTGGTCACCGACCTCGGCCGCGTCGCGGCCGCGAGCGGCGTGCACGTCGACCTCTCGGGACGGGTCCTGCGCGACCACTTCGCCGACGGCCCGCTCACCCTGGCGCTCGGCGAGGAGGAGGCGCTGCACCAGGTGCTCGCCGGGGGGGAGGAGCACTCGCTCGTGGCCTGCTTCGGTCCCGACGCCGACCTCGACGCCCTGCCCGGCCCCGCGTGGGTCGTCATCGGACGGGTGTCCGAGGCCGGGGAGGCCGGCCCCGGCGTCACGGTCGACGGCGTGGTGCCGGACGCGCCGGGGTGGGACCACTTCCGTCGTTGAGGACGCGGAACGGGCGGCCTCCCGAGGGGAGGCCGCCCGTTCCTGGGGTGCGTCAGGGGTCAGCGCGTGACCTTGCCCGCCTTGAGGCAGGAGGTGCACACGTTGAGGCGCTTCGGGGTCACACCCGCGTCGCCGACGAGCACCTTGACCCGCTGGATGTTCGGGTTCCAGCGGCGCTTGGTGCGGCGGTGCGAGTGCGAGATGTTGTGCCCGAAACCGGGGCCCTTGCCGCAGACGTCGCAGTTGGCAGCCACGGGTGATCTCCTACGAAAGCGTGATGATGGTCGAGGAAGGCGGCGCCACGAGCGCACGCTCAACCGGACCAGCGTAGCCGAGCCGCACCCGCCGAGCCAAAACGGCTGCGGGACGGGCGACGCGGTGGCCGTTACCCTGACCAGCGTGCCCGACGTGTTCACCGCCGCCGACGCCCGGCACTGGGCCCTCCTCACCCGTGCGGCGCTCGCGGCCCGGCGCACCGAGATCGACGACCTCAACGTCTTCCCCGTCCCGGACGGTGACACAGGTACCAACCTCTACCTGACCTTCGACGGTGCGATCGACGACGTCGTCGCCGCCCACGAGGCTGCCGGCATCCTCGGGGAGGCCAGCCTCGTCGAGGAGTGCCGCTCCCTGCGGCGGGCGATCCTGCTGTCGGCGCGGGGCAACTCCGGTGTCATCACGAGCCAGATCGTCGGCGGGCTGTGCGACGAGGTGCTCGAGCACGACGCCGAGGCCGTCGACGCCCCGCTGCTCGCCGCGTGCTTCGAGCGGGGCGCTGCCGCCGCGCGTGGCTGCGTGGCGCACCCGCAGGAGGGGACGATCCTCACCGTGGCCGATGCCGGGGCCCTCGCCGCCCGCCGGGCCGCCGACGCAGGGGGAGACCTCGCGGCCGTCTGCGCCGCGGCCGTCGACGCGGCCCGGGCCGCGCTGGCGCGCACGCCCGAGCAGCTGCCGGCCCTCGCTCGGGCCGGGGTCGTCGACGCCGGCGGCGCCGGCGCCGTCCTCATGCTCGAGTCGTTCCACCGAGTTGTGTCGGGGACCTGGACCGGGACGGACGATGGACTGCTCTCGGCCGGGCCACCCCTGCGCCGCCGCGACGAGTGGCGGACCTCCACGGCCCCGGAGACCGCGCGGACCGACCCGCTCGACGACGGGCCCGGCTCGACGGAAGGCCCGGCGTTCGAGGTCATGTACCTGCTGACCCGCTCGAGCGCCGCCGCGGTGGCGGCCCTGACGAGCGCTCTCGACGCCCTCGGCGACTCGCTCCTCGTGGTCGGCGGCCCGGACCTGTGGAACGTCCACGTCCACGTCGACGACGCGGGGGCCGCCGTCGAGGCGGGGATCGCCGCCGGGCGCCCCGAGCGCATCCGGATCACCCACCTGCACAGCCAGGTCGCGGCCCGTGAGGAGCCCGGAGCGGTCGGGGTCGTGGCCTGCGCGCCCGGCCCCGGGGTCGCCGGGCTCCTCGCCGAGGCCGGCGCCGTCGTCGTGGCCTCCGCGCCCGGGCGGCGCGCCTCGGCGCGCCAGCTCGTCGAGGCGACCCGCGCCACGGGGGCGCGCGGGGTCGTCCTGCTCCCCGGCGACCCCGACACCGTGATGGCCGCCGAGGCCGCCGTCGAGGCGGCGGCCGCCGAGGGGATCGACGCGCACGTCGTGCCCGCCCGCGCGACCGTCCAGTCCCTCGCCGCCCTCGCGGTCCTCGACCCCACCCGTTCCCTCCACGCCAACGTCGTCGCGATGACGTCCGCCGCCGCAGCGACCCGGCACGGGGCCGTGACGGTCGCGACGAAGGAGGCGCTGACGTGGGCCGGTGTCTGCCACCCGGGCGACGTCCTCGGCATCGTCGACGGCGACGTCGCGCTCCTCGGCGACGACGTCGAGCGGGTCACGCGCGAGGTCCTCGACCGGCTGCTCTCCGCGGGTGGTGAGCTCGTGACCCTCGTCGTCGGCGCCGACGCCGCGCCGGGGCTCGTCGAGCGCACCTCCGCCGCGCTCCTGCACGACCGGCCCGACCTCGAGGTGGTCGTCGTCGACGGCGGCCAGCCCGTCTACCCGCTCCTCGTCGGGGTGGAGTGAGGTGGCGACCGAGTCCAGCCCGCTGCGCCCGGTCATCGCCAAGGCAGCCGACGAGTTCGCCAAGGCCCGCGGCATCCGTACCGTGGGCGACCTGCTCGCGTTCTGGCCCCGCCGCTACCGCACCCGCGAGTCCGACCTCGGGACGGTGACGCCGGGGGAGTTCCTCGTCGGGGTCGCCGAGGTCAGGTCCGCCCGCGTGCGACGCATGCAGCGGCGCAAGGGCTCGATGCTCGAGGCGGTGATCACCGACGGCCGCCACGAGCTCGACGTCACCTTCTTCGCGGGCGCCCACGGACACGCGAGGGCCCTGGTACCGGGGGCCCGCGGCATCTTCGCCGGCACGGTGAGCCGCTACGGCCAACGACTCCAGCTCGCTCATCCCGGGTACACGATGCTCGACGACTTCGACGCGGGAGAGCGCAAGGACCTCATCCCGATCTACCGCTCGGTGGGGCGCCTCCACACGTGGACGGTCACCGAGAGCGTCCGCCGGGTCCTCGACGTCCTCGACGAGGTACCCGACGCGCTGCCCGAGGAGGTCCGCACCCGTCGCCGGCTGGTCGGGCGCACCGAGGCGCTGCGTGGCATCCACACCCCCGACTCGCTCGAGGAGGTGGACCGGGCCCGTCGGCGCCTTCGCTACGAGGAGGCCTTCGTCCTCCAGACGACCCTGGCGCGGCGCCGTCGGGCGGCGGCCGGTGACTCGACCCGCCCCCGGCCGGGCCGACCCGACGGGATCCTCTCCGCCTTCGACGAGCGCCTGCCCTTCGAGCTCACCGCGGGCCAACGGGAGATCGGGGCGACGCTCGCGGCGGAGATGGGCCGCGAGGTGCCGATGCACCGGCTGCTCCAGGGTGAGGTCGGGTCGGGCAAGACGGTCGTCGCGCTGCGGGCGATGCTCCAGGCCGTCGACAGCGGGGGACAGGCCGCTCTGCTCGCGCCGACCGAGGTCCTCGCGGCGCAGCACCACGCCACGATCACCCGGCTGCTCGGCCACCTCGCGATGGGCGGGATGCTCCCCCTCGGGGACGGGGCCCCCGGCGGCGCGGCCGGCGGCACCCGCGTCGCCCTCCTCACCGGGAGCCGCTCGACCACCGAGCGCAAGCGGGCCCTGCTCGACGCCGCGAGCGGTGAGGCCGGCATCGTCGTCGGCACCCACGCGCTGCTTCAGGAGCACGTCGACTTCCTCGACCTCGCCCTCGTCGTCGTCGACGAGCAGCACCGGTTCGGGGTCGAGCAGCGCGACGCGCTGCGCGGCAAGGGACGGACCCCGCCGCACGTCCTCGTCATGACCGCGACGCCGATCCCGCGGACCGTCGCGATGACCGTCTTCGGAGACCTCGAGACCTCGACCCTGCGCGAGCTGCCGGCGGGTCGGTCCCCGATCACGACGCACGTCGTGCCCGAGGGGCTGCCCGGCTGGATGGCGCGCACGTGGGCCCGGGTCGGCGAGGAGGTCGCCGCCGGACGGCAGGCGTACGTCGTCTGCCCTCGGATCGGGGACGACGACGAGCCCGACGAGGGCACCGTCATCGCGGCCGCCGACGGCGGCCCCGACGACCTCGACGAGGAGGGGTCGGTCCAGGTCCGTCCGCTGAAGAGCGTCGTCACGGTGAGCGAGGCCCTCGCGGAGGAACCCGCCCTGGCCGGGCTGCGGGTCGAGGTGCTCCACGGACGCCTCGCCGCCGAGGACAAGGAGGCGGTCATGGACCGCTTCCAGCGCGGCGAGACCGACGTGCTGGTCTCGACGACGGTCATCGAGGTGGGGGTCGACGTGCCGAACGCCAGCGTCATGGTCGTCATGGACGCCGACCGGTTCGGGGTCTCCCAGCTCCACCAGCTGCGGGGGCGGGTGGGCCGCGGAGGCCATCCGGGGCTCTGCCTGCTCGTCACCGGGACCGAGGCGGAGGCCTCCCGGGCCCGCCTCGCGGCGGTCGCGGCGACGACCGACGGCTTCGAGCTCGCCCGCCTGGACCTGGCCCAGCGGCGCGAGGGCGACATCCTCGGTGCCGCACAGCACGGACGCCGCACCCAGCTGGAGTTCCTCCACATCCTCGAGGACGAGGACGTCATCGAGGACGCGCGCACCGACGCCTTCGCGATCGTCGACGGCGACCCGGACCTCGCCGGGTACCCGGTGCTCGCCGCGGCGGTCCAGCAGCGGGTCGACGCCGAGCAGGCCGCCTACCTGGAGCGTGGCTGATGACGCGGGTCATCGCCGGCTCCGCCGGTGGCCGGACGCTGCGGACGCCGCCGGGCTCCGGCACGCGGCCGACGAGCGACCGGGTCCGCGAGGCGCTCTTCTCCGCCCTCGACGCCCGCGGCGTCGTCCGCGGTGCGCGGGTCCTCGACCTCTTCGCCGGGTCGGGAGCCCTCGGCCTGGAGGCGGCCAGCCGCGGCGCGGCATCGGTCGTCCTCGTCGAGTCCGACCGACGCGCGGCGGACGTGGCGGCTCGCAACGTCCGCGACCTCGGACTGGCACAGGCACAGGTGGCCCGTCGGCCGGTGGCCGCCTTCCTCGCCGGCGAACCCGAGGCGCCGTACGACCTGGTCCTCCTCGACCCGCCCTACGCCCTCGCCGAGGAGGCCCTGGCCGCTGACCTGGCCCGGCTCCGCGAGGCGTGGCTCGGGCCCGGGGCCACCGTCGTCGTCGAGCGGTCGGCGCGCTCGCCGGAACCGGGCTGGCCCACCGGGCTCGTGCGCGTCGGGAGGCCGCGCCGGTACGGCGAGACCGTGGTCTGGCTGGCCGAACGGGGCTGAACCGCTCCTGCCGGGCCCGGTCCGGTGGGCTCCTCCACGCGGCGCGGCCGGTCCCTCGGGCGGCAGCGGACGGCCCGGAGGGTAGGTTGGCGCGCGTGAGCGAGCGCGCGCGCCGGGCGGTCTGCCCCGGCTCCTTCGACCCGGTGACGGGGGGCCACCTCGACGTCGTCGAGCGGGCGGCCGCCCTCTACGACGAGGTCGTCGTCGCGATCCTGCACAACCCCGCGAAGTCGGGGACGTTCACCCCCGAGGAGCGGATCGCGTTCGTCGAGCACGCGGTGGCCGCCCTCGGCCTCGAGGGTCGTGTGCGTGTCGAGGCGTTCGCCGGCCGCCTCCTCGTCGACGTGTGCCGCGAGGTGGGCTCCGACGTGGTCGTCAAGGGCCTGCGCGGCGGCACCGACTTCGCCTACGAGCTGCCCATGGCGCTGATGAACCGCCACCTCACCGGGGTGGAGACCGTCTTCCTCCCCGGCGCGCCCGACCTCGAGCACGTGTCCAGCTCGCTCGTCAAGGAGGTCGTCCGGTACGGCGGCGACGTCACCGGGCTGGTCCCCGACGAGGTCCGCGACGCCCTCGTCACGCGGCTGCGTGGCGACGGCTGAGGCAGCCCCCCCGCGCGCCCGGCCCGGCCGTCCGCGGGGGACCGGGTTCCGCCCCGACATCGAGGGCCTCCGGGCGCTCGCGGTCGGCCTCGTCCTCGCCTACCACGCGGGTCTCCCGGTCCGTGCGGGGTTCGTCGGCGTCGACGTCTTCTTCGTCATCTCCGGCTTCCTCATCACCGGCCTGCTCGTCACCGAGCTCGAGCGGACCGGGCGCATCTCGTGGGTGCGCTTCGTCGGCCGGCGGGTCCGACGCCTGCTGCCGGCGGCGGTCCTGGTCCTCGTCGTCGTCTCGGTCGTCGCCCTCGCCGTGGTCCCGGGGCTGCGCCGCCGCGAGATCGGGTACGACGTCATGGCCGCCGCCACCTACGTCGTCAACTGGGTGCTCGCCCGGCGCGAGGTGGACTACCTCGCCTCGGACGCCCGACCCTCGCCGGTCCAGCACTACTGGTCGCTGTCGGTCGAGGAGCAGTTCTACGTCCTCTGGCCGCTGCTGCTCATCGTCCTCGCCCTGCTCGTCCGACGGCCGGCACGCCGCGCCGTCGGCAGCACGCTGGCGGTGCTCGTGGCCGGGTCGTTCGCGTGGTCGGTGTACGCCTCCCACGCCATGCCACGCCAGTCGTTCTTCACGACGACGACCCGCATCTGGGAGCTCGGGGTCGGGGCCTTGCTCGCGGTGTGGCTGGTAGGTCGCGCCCGGCCCGACCGCCCGGCGCGCGGGAGCGCCGCCGTGGGCTGGGCGGCGCTCGTCGTCGTCGTCGCCGTCGCGGTGCTGCTGCCCACGGGGGTGGAGTGGCCGAGTGCCTGGGCGCTGCTGCCGACGGTGCCGACGGCGCTCGTCATCTGGTCGGGATGGCACGGTGCGACCAGCGGGCCGGCCCGGCTCCTCGGCACCCGGGCCCTGGTGTGGGTCGGCGGGCTGTCGTACTCGATCTACCTCTGGCACTGGCCGGCGATCGTGCTGGGGGAGTGGGTGGTCGAGGACCTCACCGGCGGGCGCGCCCCCGCATGGGCGCCCCTCGCCCTCGCCCTCGCCTCGGTCGGCCCCGCGTGGCTCTCCTGGCGCTTCGTCGAGTCACCCGTCCACCACGGGGCGTGGCTGCGTGACCGCCCCCGAGCCCTCCTCGCCGCGGGCCTGGCGCTCTCGGCGGTGGGTGTCCTGGCCGCGCTCCCGTTGCTGCCGCTGCGCTCGCCCTTCGTCACGACCCCGCCGGGCGGGCAGTTGCCGTCGCTCTCCTCGCTCGGCGCCGCCACGGTCGTTCCCGGCCGGACCGCCACGGGCACCGACGACCCCGCCTGGGTGACGCCCGACCCGCTCGTCGCCGGCGAGGACCGCCCGGCCGCCGACGTCGACCACTGCCAGGTGCCCGTACCCGCGGCCACCCCCGTCGCCTGCTCCTTCGGCGACCCGACCGCGGCCACCACCGTCGCGCTCGTCGGGGACTCCAAGGCGATGCAGTGGCTGCCGGCGCTGCGGGCGGCCGCTCACAGCCGCTCGTGGCACATCGTCACCTACGGGAAGTCCTCGTGCGCCTTCGCCGACGCCCGCGCGGCGACCGCCGGGGCCGCGTACCCCGAGTGCGACGCGTGGAACGCCGCCGTCCTCGACGCCCTGCGCGCCGACCCCCCCGACGTCGTCGTGACCTCGGGGGTCGCCCACGAGGCCTGGGACGGGGCCCACCCCGCCCGTGAGCCCCTCGTCGCGGGGTACGCGTCCCGCTGGCGGTCGCTGGCCGCCGACGGCATCCCGGTGCTCGTCGTCGGTGACAGCCCGGTCTCACCAGACGACCTCGACGTCTGTGCCGCCCGCCACCCGCACGCCCTCGACGTGTGCACCTTCCCCGAGGCCGCGGCGGTGGCCGGCAGCGGCCTGCCCGTGCAGCGGGAGGCGCTCGCCGACGCGGGGCCGGGCGTCACGCTGCTCGACCTCACCCCGTGGATCTGCCCCGGCGGCCGCTGCCCCGTCGTCGTCGGGCACGTCGCCGTCCACCGCCCGGGCGACCACGTGACCGCGACGTACGCCCGGACCCTCGGCCCGCAGGTCGGACGCGCGGTCGACCGGGCGCTCGCCCCGTGAGGCTCCAGCCGTTGCGCCCCGTCGCCGGTTTGGGCGCAGGAGCGTCGACCGGTAGCCTTGACCTTCGGTCTGCGTCCGTGTGGCGTGGCCGAGCCATTCCCTGACCGACGCAGAAGGCCATGACTCATCCCGACCCCCGGTCCCCGTACGTGCTGGACACCAAGCTCGTGGGGCGCCGACCCGGGACGATGCAGGAGCTCGAGCGGGAGGTCGGGGCGCCGGGCGATCTCGGCACCGACGTCATCCGCGTCGAGGAGGGAGCTCCGCTCCACCTCGACGTCCGGCTGGAGTCGGTCGTCGAGGGAGTGCTCGTCACCGGCTCGGTCCGCGGCACGGCGACCGGCGCCTGCGTGCGGTGCCTGGACCCCGTCACCGTGGAGGTCGACGGGACCTTCCAGGAGCTGTTCGTTCACGCCGATCGTCACGTCCACCACCAGGAGGTGGGGGACGAGGACGCCGACGAGGAGTACCAGATCGAGGACGGACTGATCGACCTCGAGCCGGTGCTCCGGGACACGGTGGTGCCCGCACTGCCGTTCCAGCCGGTGTGCCGGCCCGACTGCCCCGGGCTGTGCTCCGTCTGCGGCCAGCCGTTGGCGGAGGACCCGGAGCACCGGCACGAGATGATCGACCCCCGTTGGGCGGCGCTCTCGGCCCTGGCCGAGGACCCGCCCTCGAGTACAGAGAAGAGGACCTGACGTGGCCGTTCCGAAGCGGAAGATGTCGCGCTCCAACACCCGCTCGCGCCGCGCCAACTGGAAGGCCACGGCCGTCGCGACGACGACGTGCCCGCAGTGCAAGGCGCCGACCCAGCCGCACACCGCGTGCCCCTCGTGCGGCACGTACAAGGGCCGCCACTACGGCGCCGCCGAGCGCACCGAGCACCAGGGCTGACCCCGCCCCGATGGGCAAGGGGTCGGCCTCGGCCGGTGAGCTCGCCCCGAAGCGTCCCGTCGCGGAGCTGCTCGGGCACCTCGAGGAGGTGACGGGCGGCTCGCTCGACGAGGCGCTGCTGCGGCGTGCCCTGACGCACCGCTCGTACGCCTACGAGGCGGGCGGCGTCCCGCACAACGAGCGTCTCGAGTTCCTCGGCGACTCGGTGCTCGGCCTCGTCGTCACGACGACCCTCTACGACACCCACCCCGAGACGAACGAGGGCCAGCTGGCCAAGCTGCGCGCCGCGGTGGTCAACATGCGCGCGCTCGCCGACGTCGGACGCACGCTCGGTCTCGGCGACCACGTCTTCCTCGGCCGGGGCGAGGAGGCGACGGGTGGGCGCGACAAGGACTCGATCCTCGCCGACACCGTCGAGGCCGTCATCGGCGCCGTCTACTCGTGCGCCGGTATCGAGGCGGCCGCCGAGCTCGTCCACCACCTCGTCGACCCGCTGCTGGCCCAGTCGGCCACCCTCGGTGCCGGCCTCGACTGGAAGACGAGCCTGCAGGAGATCTCCTCCCGACACGGGCTCGGGGCCCCCGACTACGCCGTCACCGAGGACGGGCCCGAGCACGCGAAGTCGTTCGAGGCCGAGGTGAGCGTCGGCGGCGAGGTCCTCGGTCGCGGGTCGGGGCGGACCAAGAAGGTCGCCGAGCAGGAGGCCGCGGCGCTCGCCTGGGCCGCAGTGCGCGACACGTACGAGGCGCCCGCCGACAGCGACCAGGACCCCGAGGGCGACGCCGAGAGTGCCTGAGCTCCCGGAGGTCGAGGTCGTCCGCCGGGGGCTCGTCTCGCACGTCGAGGGCCGGCGGCTCACCCGCGTCGAGCTGCGCGGGAACCGCGTCGCCCGACGCCACCTGCCCGGTCCCGACGACCTCGCCGCGCGGCTCGCGGGCCGGCGCGTCGTCGCCGTGCGTCGTCGCGGCAAGTACCTGTGGTGGGACCTCGGGGACGACCTGGGGCTGCTCCTCCACCTCGGGATGAGCGGCCAGCTCCTCGTCGAGCGGTCCGCGGCGCCCGACGAGAAGCACCTGCACGCCCGGTTCCGGTTCGACGACGGGGACCCGGAGCTGCGCTTCGTCGACCAGCGGACCTTCGGCGGCCTGGCGCTCTCCGACCTCGGAGCGGCCGGCGTGCCCACGGCGATCGCGCACATCGCTCCCGATCCGCTCGAGCCGGCCTTCGACCGTGCGGCCGTCGTCCGCCGCGCCAAGGCCAGCACGAGCGGCATCAAGCGCGTGCTCCTCGACCAGTCCGTCGTGTCGGGCATCGGGAACATCTACGCCGACGAGGCGCTGTGGCGCGCGGGCGTGCACGGCGAGCGGCCGGCGAGTGCGCTGACCCGGCCGCGGCTCGGGACCGTCCTCGACCACGCCGCCGACGTCATGCGCGAGGCGCTGGACCAGGGCGGCACGAGCTTCGACGCCCTCTACGTCAACGTCAACGGCGCCTCCGGCTACTTCGACCGCTCGCTCGCCGCGTACGGCCAGGCCGGCCGGCCCTGCCGCCGGTGCGGCACCCTCATCCGGCGGGAGCACTTCATGAACCGCAGCTCCTACTCGTGCCCGCGCTGTCAGCCCCGGCCGCGGGCCGTCAGGGCGTCGGCGGGATCGAGGGGGTAGAGCCGGGCGTCGGGCGACCCGTGGCCGTGCTCGGCGTGTCCTCGGCGTCGCCGGGCAGGGCGGGCCGGGCGAGCAGCCGGTAGGCCGGTCCCGACCCGGGAGGGTCACGGAACCACGTGAGCTCGGTGACGCCGGCGAGGGCCTCGAGCACCGGCGGCGCCGGGTCGCCCTCGACCAGGCGTGCGGGATCGAGCCCGGCGAGTGGCAGCCCGGCGACCGGCCAGTCGAGCACCACGGGCTCCGGCTGCTCGGGAATCCGTTCGGAGGGCGCCGGCCGCGCCCAGAGCCAGACCCCGGTGGGCCGGAACGCGGTCTCCGGCCCGAGGTGCTCGCCGCCGACGGTCGCGGGTAGGTCCCGCAGCCGGGCGAGGAGCGCGCGCAGGTCGGCGCGCAGGCCCTGCTGCTCGGTGGTGAGGGAGGGGTCGTCCGGCCGGGCCTCGTCGAGCGCCGGTGCCGCGAGGATGGTGACCGTCCCGTCGAGCGAGACGACCAGGGTGGTCGTCGGCGCGTCGGCGACGGCCGGCACGCCGAGGTCCGGAGCCGGTGAGGTGGCCAGTCCGCTCGAGCGGACCACCTCGGCGAGGGTGAGTCGGCCGGTGTCGTCGAGCGGTCGCTCGCTGAGCGGGAGCAGCATCGGCCCCGGGTGGATCTCGGCCACCGGTGCCGGGGTGATGGCACGGCTGTCGGGGGTGACCGTGAGCTGCGGCAGGGTACGGAAGGCGACCTCGGCCGTCGTGAAGCCACCGTCGACGGTCAGCCGGAGCCACTCGAGCCCGGCGGGCGGAGGGCTGCGGTCCGGATCGCCCGGCGCGGTGCTCGAGCCGCATCCGGCGGTGAGCAGGGCGCCGGCAGCGGCGCCGAGGACGAGTCGACGGGTGGCGGTGGCCATGATCGTGCGACGGCCCGGGACGGACGCTGGTTCCATCCCTCCTCGTCCCGGCCTGCGACCTACGATGCCGGGATGGAGCATCAGGGGTCCCCCACCCGGGTCACCGTCTTCGTGCGCGGGCACGTCCAGGGCGTGGGCTTCCGCTGGTGGACCCGAGCGCGCGCGCTCGAGCTAGGCCTGACGGGCTGGGCCCGCAACACCGACGACCGGCGCGTCGAGGTGGTGGCCGAGGGGCCCCGCGACGCGGTGGACCGGCTGCTCCGCCTCCTCGGCGAGCCGGTCCCCACCTCCGGCCGTCCCGGCCGGGTCGTCGGCGTGTCGAGCCCCCAGTGGGGGCAGCCACGCGGTGAGCAGGGCTTCCGCGAGCGCTGACCGCGCAGCGGTGGTGGCGGCCGCGGCGACCGGGAGGTGGACGGACGGTGCGGCGGGCCGCCGGGCGTTCCTACGATGTCCGGGTGAGCGAGAACGGCGACGTCCCCGAGGACCTCGCGCGGCTTCGGTCGAGCATCGACAACATCGACGCCGCGCTGGTCCACCTGCTCGCGGAGCGGTTCAAGTGCACGCAGGCGGTCGGTGAGCTCAAGGCGGCGCGGGGGATGCCTCCCGCCGACCCCGAGCGCGAGGTCGAGCAGGTGGCGCGGCTGCGCGCGCTCGCCGACGAGGCCGGGCTCGACCCCCGGTTCGCCGAGGCGTTCCTCGGCTTCATCATCGCCGAGGTGATCCACCACCACGAGCGCATCGCCGGCGCGGGCTGACCTCCGGCACCGTTCAGTGCGCCGGCGTGCGCGCGCTGAGGAAGCGCGCCGCCGACTCGACGGTGCGCAGCGACTCCGCCTCATGGTCCTCGATACGGACGCCGACGATGGCGCTCATCTGCTCGACGACCTCGACGAAGTCGAGCGAGTCCAGCTCGAAGGCGTCCCGGAGGTCGGCGTCCGCCGCCAGACCGGAGAGGTCGGCGCCCGGGACGACGTGTCCGATCGCCTCCTGGAGGGCGGCACGGGCCTGGTCGGGTGTCATGGCGTCACTGCTCCTTGCTCTGCATCGTCGACTCGGGGTCCTGGAGCGCGCGGTCGAGGGCCTTGAGGAAGCGCGACCCGATGGCGCCGTCGGTGGCCCGGTGGTCCGCGGCGAGCGTCACCGTGACGAGCGGGCGGACCCCGAGCATGCCGTCGACGGCCCACGGCCGGTCGGAGACCGCGCCGAAGCCGACGAGCGCGACCTGGGGTGGGTAGATCACCCCGGCGACGCTCTCGACGCCCTGGTCACCCAGGTTGGAGACCGTCAGGCTGGGTGGGGCGAGCTCGGAGCCGCGCAGCCGGCCGCTGCGCGCGCGCCGGGTCAGGTCGCGGATGCGCCCCATGATCGCCAGGGCGTCGAGGGTCTCGGCCGCGGCGATCGTGGGTACGAGCAGCCCACCGCTGCGCAGCGAGAGGATGAGGCCGAGGTCGACGTGTTCGGCGGGCCGGAAGGCGTCGTCCACCCAGTGGCCGTTGAGCTCGGGCACCTCCCGCGCCGCCAGGGCCGTGGCCCGCATCAGCGCGGCCGCCGGGACCAGGCGCTCGGCCAGCGACAGCCCGAGGTTGCGCTCGCGGACCCACTCCAGGGTGCGCTGGAGGTCCACCGTGAGGGTGAGGTGGTAGTGCGGGATCTCGGTGTTCGAGCGCGTCATCAGCGCCGCGATGCTGCGCCGCATGTCGAGCGCACGTGCCTCGGTGTCGTGCCCGGCGACCGGCGGGGATGCCGCGCCGGTCGCCGGCGTCTCGGCTGCGCTGGGCGCGGCCGCAGCGGCACGGACGTCCTCGGCGCGGATGACGCCGTGCAGCCCGGTGCCGCGGACGGTCGCGAGGTCGACGTCGAGCTCGTCGGCGAGCCGGCGGGCCAGCGGCGAGATCCGGCCCGGACCGCCGCGGTGTGGGACGGGGGAGGGTGCCGGGGACGGGGCTGACGGGGCCGCCTCGTCGGGAGCCGGCGCGGTGGCGGTGGCAGGTGCCGCCACCGCGGGTCCGGGGGTGGCGCCATCGGGTGGCGCGAGCGTCGCGAGGACGGTGCCCACGGGGACCTTGGTCCCCGGCTCGACGACGAGGGAGTCGACGACGCCGTCGTCGAAGCACTCGACCTCCACGGCCGACTTCGAGGTGTCGACGACCGCGACGATGTCGCCGCGGTGCACCGGGTCCCCCGGTTTCACGAGCCACTCCAGGAGGGTGCCCTCGGTCATGTCGGCGCCGAGCGACGGCATCGTGAACTCAGGCATCGTCGCCCACCGCCCGCCGGGCCGCCGCGACGACGTCGTCGACCTGGGGTACGGCCGCGTCCTCGAGGTGCTTGGGGTAGGGCAGCGGGACCTCCGCTCCGCAGACGCGCTCCACCGGTGCGTCGAGCTCGTAGAGGGCCCGCTCGGCGATCCGGGCGCTCACTTCCGCCGCGATGCCGACGCTGCGCCACCCCTCGTCCACGACGACAGCCCGGTGGGTCCGCGCGACCGACCCGAGGATCGCCTCCTCGTCGAGGGGCCGCAGCACCCGCAGGTCGAGGACCTCGGCGTCGATGCCCCGGTCGGCCAGGGCCTCGGCGGCGGCGAGGGCCCGGGGTACGGTCCCGCCGTACCCGATGAGGGTCACGTCGCCCCCGGCGCGGCGGACGGCCGCGTGGGTGATGTCGACCGGCTCCGGCTCCACGGGAAGCTCTCCCGCGAGGTTGTACAGCGTGCCGTGCTCGAACATCACGACCGGGTCGGGATCCTCGAGGGCGGGCCAGAGCATGCCGCGGGCGTCCGCCAGGGTGGCGGGTGAGACCACGGTCAGACCGGGGATGTGGGCGTAGTAGGCCTCGAGGCTGTGCGAGTGCTGGGCGGCGAGCTGGCGGCCGGCGCCGGTCGTCATCCGGATGACGAGGGGAACCGAGAGCTGTCCGCCGGACATGTGGCGCAGGGTCGCGGCGTTGTCGAGGATCTGGTCCAGCGCGAGGAGGCTGAAGTTGACCGTCATGATCTCGACGATCGGGCGCAGCCCTCCGAGGGCGGCCCCGACGCCGGCGCCGGTGAACGCCGACTCCGACAGCGGGGTGTCCCGGACCCGGTCCTCGCCGAACTCCTCGGCGAGGCCGAGGCTCACGGCGAAGCACCCGCCGTACCGGGCCACGTCCTCTCCCATGAGGAAGACCCGTTCGTCCCGGCGCATCGCCTCGCGGTGCGCCTCGCGCAGCGCCTCCCGGAAGGTCGTCTCGCGCGTCGCCCGCTCCACCGGGTCGCGCAGGGTCGTCGTCACGGTGCTGCTCCTTCCTCCGCCGCCGCGTCCCCTCGGACCGGACCACCCAGGCCCTCGTCCTCGGGACGGGTCATGACGAAACGGGTGAGGTCCGAGGTCGGCTCCCACGGCCCGGCGTCGGCCGCCCGCACCGCGGCGTCGACCTCGGCGGCCACCTCGGCCTCGAGGCCCTCGAGGTCGTCGGGGGTCATCCCGCCCGCCTCGAGGAGCCGGGCCGTCAGCGTGGCGATGGGGTCCACCTGCCGGAACTGCTCGATCTCGCCCTTGTCGCGGTACCGGTCGGGGTCGTACATCGAGTGCGCCCGGTACCGGTAGGTCCGCAGCTCGAGGAACACCGGGCCCTCGCCGCGTCGGATCGCACCGACCGCCTCGTCGGTGGCCGCCCGCACCTGCTCGACGTCCATGCCGTCGACCACCCGGGCGGTCATCCCGTAGCCGGCCGCGCGGGCGGCCAGATCGGTGTTCGCGTGCTCGCGGGAGATGGCGGTCCCCATCGCGTAGCGGTTGTTCTCGCAGCAGAAGAGCACCGGCAGGTGCCACAGGGCGGCGAGGTTGGCGCTCTCGTGGAACTCTCCCTCGGCGAAGGCCCCGTCCCCGAAGATCACCGCCGTGACGACGGGCTCACCCCGCATCGCGTCGGCGAGGGCCAGGCCGACGGCCACGGGCAGCCCCCCACCGACGATCGCGTTGCCGCCGTAGAAGCGGCGCGAGGCGTCGAAGAGGTGCATCGACCCGCCCCGACCGCGGCTGCAGCCGGTCGCCCGTCCGAACAGCTCGGCCATGACGGCGGCGGGCGGCACACCCCGTGCCAGGGCGTGCCCGTGCTCGCGGTAGGTCGAGACGACGGCGTCCCGGGGCGCCAGGGCGCCGAGCACGCCGACCGCGGTGGCCTCCTCACCGACGCACAGGTGGAGGAACCCGCGGATCTTCGTCGCGCTGTACAGCTCGGCACACTTCTCCTCGAACCTGCGGATGAGGATCATCTCCCGCAGCATCGAGACCGCGTCGTGGGCGCCCACCGGGGACCGGTCGGTCACCGCTCCGGTGCTGTCGGCCGTCGTGCTCGTCATCGTGTCTCCTCCACGGTCGAGGTGTCACCCTCGGGAAGGCCGAGCTCGCGGGCCTTGAGCAGCCGTCGCATGACCTTGCCGCTGCGGGTGTGGGGCAGGTGGGGGTCGAACGCGATCTCGCGCGGTGCCACCGAGCCGAGCCGGTGGCGGCCGAACACGATGAGCTCGCGCTTGAGGGCCTCGGTCGGCTCGACGCCGGGCGCCAGGGTGACGAAGGCCTTGACGATCTCGCCGGCGAGCGGGTCGGGCTTCCCGATGACGCCGACCTCCGAGACCGCCGGGTGCTCCATCAGCGTGCTCTCGACCTCGAAGGGACCGATGAGGTGGCCCGCCGACTTGATGACGTCGTCCGCCCGGCCGACGAACCACACGTACCCGTCGGCGTCGACGCTCGCGAGGTCCCCGGTGAGGTACCAGTCTCCGCGGAAGGCCGCGGCGTAGCGCTCCGGCTGGTCGAGGTAGTCCCGGAACATCGAGGGCCAGCCGGGCCGGAGGGCGAGCTCTCCGACCTCGTCGGTGCCGAGCGGGGTCACCGTGCCGTCGCGCACCGCGGCGCGCCCGTCGTCGCCGCGCTCGAGGACGGCGATCTCGATGCCGGGGACCGGACGCCCCATCGACCCGGGACGGACCGGCATGCCGGGCACGTTGCTCACCATGATCGCGCCGGTCTCGGTCTGCCACCAGGTGTCGTGGACCGGCAGCCCGAAGGCCTCGGTGCCCCACATCACCGCCTCCGGGTTGAGCGGCTCGCCGACGCTGACGACGTGCCGGAGGTGGGACAGGTCGTGCGTGCGGGCCAGGTCCGCGCCGCTGCGCATCAGCATCCGCAGGGCGGTCGGGGCGGTGTAGAAGACGGTGACCCGCTCGTCCTCGAGGATCGAGTACCAGCGGCGCGCGTCGAAGTCGGCGGCGTCGGTGACGAGGGTGGCGCCGCGGGTCAACGGGCCGATGATGCCGTAGGACGTCCCGGTGACCCAGCCGGGGTCCGCCGTGCACCAGAACACGTCGTCGTCGTGGAGGTCGAGCACCATCATCGCCGTCGCGTGGTGGGCGACGACCGCCTCGTGCACGTGGACGGCACCCTTGGGGCGCCCGGTCGTGCCGCTCGTGAAGTGGAGCAGGGCGGGGTCCTCGGGGCCGGTGTCGGCCACGTCGGGACGAGGGCGCCCGTTCGCCCGCGCGAGCGCGTCGCGCCACGAGATGGTGCCGTCCGGTGCGTCGTCCTCGAGGACGACGACGACCGACAGGTCGGGCAGGTCGGCCCGCCCGTCGGCGACCTTGCGCTCGTAGGACTCGCGGTCCGTGACGAGCAGCCGGACGTGGCCGAGGTCCAGCCGCTGACGGACCGGACCGGGGCCGAACGCCGGGAACAGGGGGCAGTAGACACTGCCGTTCCACAGCGTGCCGAGGGCGGCGACGAAGAGCTCGGGCGAGCGGGGGAGCAGGGTGCAGACCCGGTCTCCCCGCCCCACGCCGAGTGCGGTGAGCACGGCCGCGAAGCGGGCCACCTCGTCCGCGAGGGCGGCGTACGTCAGCTCGGTGCGGGGTGCCGTGCGGTCGAGGAAGCGCACCGCGACCGCCTCACCCCGCCCGGCGTCGACGTGACGCTGCACCGCCTGGTAGGCGATGTTGAGCCCGCCGGCCGGCTGGGGGGTCAGCCACCCCCGCGCCTCCTCCCACGTGAAGGTCCGGGCCCGTTCGGCGTAGTCGCCGATCAGGGGCGGCCGGGCTGGCTCGTGGTCGAGGACGGGGTACCCGCCCCTCGTCGCGCTCCGGGCCTCCGGCTCTGTGGTGGTCTTCACGGCGCACACCTCCGACTCCGACCGGTGCTCCCCTCCGGGAGAACAGGTCTCGACGCGCCGCGGTCGGCCGGGCCGACACACTGCCCGCGGAGAACCGCCCGCGGTGCTGCTCCCAGTACAGCACCGCGGGGTGGGGTCCGGAGGGGTCCTGTTGCCCACGTCGCACACCCGGTGTGACGCCTCGCACCACCGCTGCCGAGGGGGTTCGCTGCGCGGGGAGACTGGGGGTGCAGACGTCCAGGAAGGAGGCGGCGTGTGCCCGGGGTGCGCGACCTCTTGTACCGCTTCCGTCCGGCGGGCGCGCCGGGACCGCCCAGCGCCGCCGCGGTGCCCGCCGACCGGGTCGCCGACCGTACGGCCGAGCTGGAGCCGGTGTTCTCGCTCCTCGCCGAGACCGAGACCCGCTGCGCGGAGGTGCGCGCGGAGGCCGAGCGGGAGGCGGCCGAGCGCCGCGGCCGCGCCGCCGCCACGGCCCGGAGCCTCGTCGCCGCCGCCGAGGCCGCGGCTCCCCGGGACCGGGCCGAGGCGGCGGCGGCCGTTGCCGACCGGGCGGAGGAGGAGTCGGCGGCGACCGCCGACCGGGCCCGTGCGGAGGCTGCTGAGGTCCTCGCGCGCGCCGGGGCCCGTACCCCCGAATGGGCCGGGCGGGTCGCGGCCCGGGTCGGGCAGCTGCTGGCGGGGGAGGTGACCCGGACATGAGCGCGGGCTGGGTGGCGACGATGGTGCGCGCACGCGCCATGAGCCGTCGCCGCATCGGCCGGGTCGGCGCCCGGGAGCTCGCCGGGGCGCCCGACCTCGAGACCGCGCTCGCGCGGCTGGTCCGCTCCCCGTACGGGCGCGAGGTCCGGCCCGGGATGACGCTGCCGGAGGCCGAGCGCGCCGTCGTCGCCGCGGCCGTGTGGAACGTGCGGGTCCTCTCGGGGTGGCTGCCACGCCAGGGGGTGCCGCTCCTGCGGGTGCTCGTCAGCCCGGTCGAGGCGGCCAACGTCGTCGACCACCTCGACCACCTGACCCGCGGCGCCGACCCCCCGCCCGTGCCCTACCGGCTCGGCGGCCTGGGCACGACGTGGCTGCGGCTGTCGGCCACGACGACGCCCGAGCAGGTTCGGGCCGCGCTCAGCAGCTCACCGTGGGGTGACCCCGGCAGCACCGCGCCCCACGAGGTCGCGGTCACGTTGCGGCTCACGGCCTGCCTCCGGGTGGCCGCCACGGTGCCGGCGGCACGCGACTGGGCGACCGGGGCCGCCGCCCTCCTCGTCGCCCGCGAGGTGGCCGCGGGTCGCCTCCCACTTCCGACCCGGGTCGCGCAGGACCTCCCGGCGCTGCTCGGCACGGCGGCGGCCGGGGCCACGTCCCTCGCGGGATTCGCCGAGGCGCTCGGCGGCTCCGCCGCGTGGGCGCTGGCCGACGTCGCCGCGCCCGAGGACCTCTGGCGGGCGGAGGCACGGTGGTGGGTGCGGGTCGAGCGCGACGCCTTCCGCCTGGCGCGCCGGTCCACGCCGGGTCCGCACGCCGCGATCGGGGTCGCGGCCCTGCTCGCGACGGACGCCTGGCGCGTCCGGGCCGCCCTGGAGAGCGCCGCCCGACACGGTCGCGCCCTGGAGGACTTCGATGCCGTGGCGTGACTCGCTCAACCCGGTCGCCATGCAGCGGGTGGCGCTGGTGGCCCCCCGCGGCTCGCTGCGTGACCTCCTCGTCGACGTCGCCGACGCGGGCAGCGTCGAGGTCGACCGTGCGACGGGCGAGCGTGACGAGGAGCACGACGAGAGCCGGGCCGAGGCGCTGCTGCGCCGGATGGAGGCCCGGCCCGGGCCGGCCGTGCTCTCGCCGGGGGCGCCGGACCTGGAGCGGTGGGAGCACGAGGGCCGAGCCGACCTGGTCGCCGGCGAGGCCGAGCTGGACCAGGTCGCCGCCGCCGCGGTCACCCGTGGGAGCGTCAGCGCCGTCCTGGGGTGGATGCCCGAGGGTGAGGTGGGCACCCTCGCGACGCGCGTCTCGGCACGCGGCGGGGCGGTCGTGCCGCTCCGCCACCCCCCGGGGGTCCAGCCACCGACGCTCCTCGCGCAGCAGGGCGCCTCGCGGGAGTTCGCGCCGCTCGTCGAGACGTACGCGACCGTGCCGTACGTGGACGTCAACCCCTCCGTCCTCGCGGGGCTCGCCTACGTCGTGATGTTCGGGATGATGTTCGCGGACGTGGGGCACGGTGCCCTGCTCGTCCTCGCCGCGCTCGCCGCTCGGTCCGGGCGGTGGCACCGCCTCGAGCGGCTGCGCCCGGTGTGGGTCTTCCTCGCGGGCGCCGGTGCCGCGAGCATGGTCTTCGGCGCGCTCTACGGGGAGTTCTTCGGCCCCACCGGCGTCATCCCGGTGCTCTGGCTCGAGCCGCTGGAGGCTCCCGTGCAGCTGCTCGGTGCCGCCGTGGGGGTCGGTGCCGTCCTCCTCGCCGGCGCGTACGCGCTCGGGACGGTCAACCGCTTCCGCGAAGGGGGGTGGCGCGCGGCCGTCTACGCCCCGTCCGGCCTGGCCGGCTCGGCCGTCTTCCTCGGCCTCGGCGCCGTCGTCGGCGGGGTCCTGCTCGGGGTCGGGTGGCTCGTCGGGGCCGGGATCGCGGTCGCCGTCCTCGGGCTCGCCGTGGCCGCGGCCGGGCTGTACAGGGCGGCCGGCGGGGGAGGCGCCGGTGCCGCGGAGGCCACCGTCGAGGTGTTCGACCTCGTGATCCGCCTCGGCTCCAACCTCGTCAGCTTCGCGCGGTTGGCCGCTTTCGGGCTCACCCACGCCGCCCTCGGGCTGGTGATCTGGCAGGCGACGACGGCCCTCGTCGAGCGCGGCGGGTGGGCCCTCGTCGGCGCGGTCGTCGTGTTCGTCGTCGGCAACGCCGTGGCCTTCGCCCTCGAGGGACTCGTCGCGGCCGTCCAGGCACTGCGCCTGGAGTACTACGAGCTCTTCTCGCGCGTCTTCGACGGCGTCGGGCGCCCCTTCCGGCCCTGGCGTCTCCCGCTCGACCACCAGGAGGTGTCCTCGTGACCTGGCTCATCGCACTGCCCACCGTCCTCCTCACCGCCACCGGGGCGATCTGGTGGGTGCGTCGCCGCGGTCGGCGCGGCCTCGCCCTGCTCCTCGCCGTCGACGGTGTCCTCCTCGTGGCGGCGCTCGCCCTGCTCGTCGTCGCCGCGACGGCCGGACCGGCCACGGCGGCCACGGCGGCCGCCCTCCCGGCGGCGACGAGCACCGTCAACGGGTCAGCCCTCATCGGTGCCGCGATCGCCGTCGCCGGCTCCTCCATCGGCGCGGCCATCGCCGTCGCCTACACCGGCGCGGCCGCGCTCGCCGCGATGAGCGAGCGTCCGGAGCTCTTCGGGCGCGCGATGGTCATCGTCGGCCTCGCCGAGGGGATCGCGATCTACGGACTCATCGTCTCGGTCATCCTGATCGGCAAGGCATGAGCGGCATCGCCGTCATCGGGCGGCCGTCCGAGGTGGCCGGCTTCGCGCTCGCCGGCGCCCGGGTGATGCCCGCGCGGACCGACGACGAGGCCCGGGCGGCATGGGCGGCGCTCCCGGACCGGGTCGCCGTCGTCGTCCTCACCGCCGAGACGGCGCGCGCCCTCGCGGATCAGCGGGGGCACCCCCGGGCCCCCCTCACGGTGGTGATGCCGTCGTGACCGACCCGGCCCGTGTCCGCTCCGCCCTGGCCCCGGTGCAGGAGGCACTCCTCGAGGCCGCCCGCGCCGACGCGGAGCGGGTGCGTCTGGACGCGGAGCGGGACGCCGCGCGCGTGGAGGCCGAGGCGGCGAGGAGAGCCGCCGAGCTGCGGGAGGAGTCGCGGCGTCGGGGAGGCGCGGACGGTGCCGAACGGTTGGCGCGGGCCCGCGCGGTGGCGCGGAGGGAGGCCCGCGCGCTCGTCCTGCGGGCCCAGCGCGCCGCCTACGACGGGCTCCGGGCGGCGGCGACGGCCGCCGTGGCCGAGGACCTGCACGACGACCGGGACCTGGACCGGCTCCGGGCAGCCGTCGTCGGTGCACTCGGCCCGGGTGCGACGGTGGCACCGGCCCCCGCGGGTGGCCTGAGCGCCACCACGCCGGACGGTCGACGTGTCGACGCGTCGGCGGAGCGCCTGGTCGACATCGCCCTCGCCGACCTCGACGTCGAGGGGCTGTGGGCGCCGTGACGTCGGGGACCGGCACGGTCGTGCGCGTCAGCGGTCCCCTCGTGGAGGCCGACGGGCTCGCGGGGGTCGCGATGGCCGAGATGGTCGGGCTGGGCCGGCTCGGCCTGCCCGGCGAGGTCGTCGCCATCGACGGCGACCACGTCACCGTCCAGGCGTACGAGTACACCGGGGGCCTCGCGGTCGGGGCACCGGTCGTGGCGCTGCACCGCCCGCTGACCGCCCGGTTGGGGCCCGCTCTGCTCGGCGGCATCGTCGACGGGCTCCTCCGTCCGCTCGGCACGGCGCCGACCTGGCTGTCGCCGGACGCCGGCCGCGGAGGGAGCACGCGGACCTGGCCGTGGCACCCGACGGTCCGGGAGGGGGCGGCCGTCGACGAGGGCGACGTGCTCGGAACGCTCACCGTCGTCGCGGGCGGGCTGGAGCTGGGGGTGCTCGTCCCTCCGGGGCTGCGTGGGCCGGTCGCGCACGTCTCGCCCGCGGGGGACCGGGGCGAGGACGACGTCCTGGCGCTCGTCGCCGGGGTCCCCGTGTCGGCGACGTCCGAGTGGCCGGTCCGCCGGCCGCGACCGGCCCGCCGGCGCCTCGAGGCGGGGGAGCCGCTGCTCACCGGCCAGCGCGTCCTCGACGCGGTCTTCCCCCTGGCCCGGGGCAGCACCGCGGCGGTACCGGGGGGCTTCGGCACCGGCAAGACGGTGCTCCTCCAGCAGATCGCCAAGTGGTGCACGGCCGACGTCATCGTCTACGTCGGCTGTGGGGAACGGGGCAACGAGATGGCCGACGTGCTCGACGAGCTGGGACGGCTCGTCGACCCCCGCACCGGCCGGGCCCTCGCCGAGCGGACCGTCATCGTCGCCAACACCTCGAACATGCCGATGATGGCGCGGGAGACGAGCATCTACGCGGGCGTCACGGTGGCCGAGTACTTCCGGGACGCAGGGCTGCACACCGTCGTGATCGCCGACTCCACCTCGCGCTGGGCCGAGGCCCTGCGGGAGTTCTCCTCGAGGTCGGGAGAGCTGCCGGCCGAGGAGGGCTACCCCGCCTCGCTCCCGTCGGCACTCGCGGCGTTCTACGAGCGAGCCGGACGGGTCACCACCCTCGGCGGGAGCGTGGGCTCGGTGACCATCATCGGTGCCGTCTCCCCGCCCGGCGGCGACCTGACCGAGCCGGTCAGCGCACACACCGAGCGGTTCGTCCGCACCCTCTGGGGCCTCGACCGCGACCTCGCCTACGCCCGGCACTACCCCGCGGTGGGGTGGTCGGGCTCGTTCGCGCGCGACACCGAGCGGATCGGTGCGTGGTACGCGGCCCATGGGGACCCGGACTGGGCGGGTCGCCGGGCCAGGGTCACCGGCCTGCTCGCCGAGGCGGACCGGCTCCAGGACCTCGCCGACCTCGTCGGCGCCGGCTCCCTCCCCGGCCACGAGCGGGTCGTCCTGCTCGCCGGCCGGCTGCTGCGCGAGGCGGTGCTCCAGCAGAGCGCCCTCGTCGAGAACGACGCCCACTGCTCGGCCGCGAAGACGGCCGCGCTCGCCGACGCGGTGCTCGCCGTCGTCGACCGGTGTGACGAGCTCGTGGACCGCGGGGTCACCGCAGCCGAGATCGAGGAGGTGGACTGGGGCCCGCTCGTCCGAACCGCGCGGGAGTGCCCGCCCGAGGACACCGACACCGTGCGGGCGCGACGCGACGCTCTGCTGCTCGTGCTCGAGGGGCTGGCATGACCGGGCACCGGGCGCCTCTCCCCGTCGAGTACACCGGCGTCGCCCGGGTGCGGGGCCCGCTGCTCGTCCTGCGCGGGGTCCGCGAGGTGGGCTGGGACGAGTTCGCGGTCATCGAGGCCGAGGACGCCGGTCCCACCCGGCACGGCCTGGTCCTCGAGGTGGAGCGCGACCTCGCGGTCGTCCAGGTCCTCGAGGGCACCGCGGGCCTGGTCCCCGGACGCACCCGGGTGGCCTTCGCGGGGGAGCCCTTGCGGATCCCGGTGGGGCTCGGCTGGCTCGGACGAGTCTGCAACGGCCGCGGGGAGCCCGTCGACGGCGGCCCACCCGTCCACGGGCCGCGGACCGCACCCGTCGCGGGCTACCCGCTCAACCCGGTGCACCGGGAGCCCCCCGCCGAGCCGGTGCTCACGGGGGTCTCGGCCATCGACGCGCTCACGACGCTCGTCCGGGGGCAGAAGCTCCCCATCTTCTCGACGGCCGGACTGCCCCACCTCGAGCTCGCGGCCCAGATCGCCGCGCAGGCGAGCGCGGGGGAGGAGCCCTTCAGCGTCGTGTTCGCCGCGATGGGCCTGACCCATGCCGACGCCGAGACGGTCCGGGCGGTCCTCGAGGAGCGGTCCGCGGCCGGCGAGGTCGTCCTGCTCCTCAACACCGCGGACGACCCGGTCATCGAGCGCATCCTCACCCCCCGGGTCGCGCTCACGGTGGCCGAGGAGATCGCCTTCGGGCACGGTCGGCACGTGCTCGTCGTCCTCGCCGACATGACGAGCTACGCGGAGGCGCTGCGCGAGGTGTCGTCGGCACGGGGCGAGATGCCGGGTCGCCGCGCCTACCCCGGGTACCTGTACAGCGACCTGGCCTCGCTCTACGAACGGTGCGGCCGGATCCGGGGGACCGCGGGCTCGGTGACCGTGCTGCCGGTCCTCACGATGCCGGCCGGCGACATCACCCATCCCGTACCCGACCTCACCGGCTACATCACCGAGGGCCAGGTCGTGCTCAGCCCCGACGTCCACGCTCGCGGCATCTACCCCCCGGTCGACCCGCTGTCCTCGCTGTCACGCCTCATGCGCGGTGGAGCGGGGCGGGGTCGTACCCGCGAGGACCACCTCGACGTCGCCGCCCAGCTCCTCGCCGCACTCGCCCGGGCCCGCCAGGTGCGCGAGCTCGCCGAGATCGTCGGCGCGGCTGCGCTCAGCGCCACGGACCGACGCTACGTCGACCTCGCGGACGAGGTGGAGCACCGTCTCGTCGACCAGCAGCGGGGTGAGCGCCGCAGCCTCGAGGACACCCTGTCCCGATGCTGGGACGTCCTCGGGGTGCTGCCGCGGCGCGAGCTGACGATGCTCTCCGACGACCTCCTCGCCACCTACGGACGCGGGACGGGGTGACCGCGGTGCCGATCGGTGTGCGGGTGCCTCCCGGCCGGGCCGGGCGGATCTGGCTGCGCCGGCGGCTGGCCACGGCCGAGCGGGGGCGCGACCAGCTCGACCGCAAGCTGCGCATCCTCCAGCCGGAGCTGCAACGACAGCGGATCCGGGCCGCCCGCAGCCACGAGGAGTGGGCCGACGCCTGTGGCCGGGCCCGCCGGTGGACCACGCGCGTGGCGATGCTCAGCGGCCAGGACGGGTTCCGGCACGCCGCCGCGCGTCGCCCCGCCGAGGTGGAGCTGACGTGGGCGACGTCGATGGGTGTGACCTACCCCCGCTCCGCCGAGGTCGTCTCGGACCCGGAGCCCCCGGGCGTCCTCGACGACGCCGCAGTCGTCCCGGCCGTCGAGGCGACCCGGGCCGCGCTGCGGGCGGGGGTGCGGGCAGCGGCGGCCGACGAGGCGGTGCGTCGCATCGAGGCCGAGATCGCCGTGACCCGGCGGCGTCTGCGCGCGCTCGACGAGCGCTGGCTGCCCTGGCTCACCGACAGCCTGGCCCGGCTCGAGGAGTCCCTCGAGCAGGCCGAGCACGAGGACGGGGTCCGGCTGCGGCGTGCCGTCGCGGCGTCGCGCCCGGCCGGAGACCCGGAGGACGGAGGAGGACCGTCATGATCTCCCGCGTGCTGCTCGCCGTCGACGACTCCGTCGACTCGCTCGCCGCCACCCGCGCCGCCGTCGACCTGGTCCGCCACGAGGGGGGAACCCTCAGGGCGGTGCACGTCAGCGCCGACGGTGTCCTCGACGAGGCACTGCGCCTGGTGAGCAGCCGCCCCGGCGCGGAGACACGGCGTGGGCTCGCAGAGGCGGCCGTCCTCGCCCGCGCCGAGTCCCTGGCCCGGGCGGCGGGAGTCACGGTCGAGACCGGCCTGCTCACCGGGGACGTCGGGCGGACCCTCCTCGAGGAGGCCCGCCGGTGGAAGGCCGACCTCGTCGTCGTCGGCAAGTCGACCCGCTCCGCGAGCGGGGAGCCCTACGTGGGTCCGGTGACCCGCCACGTGCTGGAGTTCTGCGAGCAGCCGGTGCTCGTGGTCCCCCCAACCACGGGCCGCCACCGGAGCGGAGGCGGACGCGGCTGACCCCGAGGCGGGTCGGGGGCGGACGGCCTCGGCATGGTGTCGCACCAGCCCCATTCACCACTCCTGTCACAGGCACCACCGGCAGCGGGCGGCGTCCCGACCGTGGTCCGGACCCCGGGTAGCATCGCCCGCGACCCGGGCCGTGGCCGGCCCGACCGCCGAGGAGAGACGACCACCCGCCGCATGTACCTCAAGACGCTGACCCTGAAGGGCTTCAAGTCCTTCGCCTCGGCGACCACCATGCGCCTCGAGCCGGGCATCACCTGCGTCGTCGGCCCGAACGGGTCCGGCAAGTCCAACGTCGTCGACGCCCTCGCGTGGGTCATGGGGGAGCAGGGCGCGAAGTCGCTGCGCGGCGGCAAGATGGAGGACGTCATCTTCGCGGGCACCTCCGGCCGCCCGCCCCTCGGCCGTGCCGAGGTGAACCTGACCATCGACAACACCGACGGGGCCCTGCCCATCGACTACACCGAGGTGACGATCACCCGGACGATGTTCCGCGGTGGTGGCTCCGAGTACGCGATCAACGGCACCACGTGCCGTCTCCTCGACGTCCAGGAGCTGCTCTCCGACTCCGGGCTCGGCCGCGAGATGCACGTGATCGTCGGGCAGGGGCAGCTCGACACCGTCCTGCGCGCCACCCCCGAGGAGAGGCGCGGCTTCATCGAGGAGGCCGCCGGCGTGCTCAAGCACCGGCGCCGCAAGGAGCGTGCGCTGCGCAAGCTCGAGACGATGGAGGCCAACCTCACCCGGGTTCAGGACCTGACCGGCGAGATCCGGCGGCAGCTCGGACCGCTCGGCCGTCAGGCCGAGGCGGCGCGGCGGGCCGCCGTCGTCCAGGCCGACGCCCGGGACGCCCGCCTGCGGCTCCTGGCCGACGACCTCGTCCAGCTCACGGCCGTCGTCGAGCAGGAGGTGGCCGACGAGACGGCCCTGCTCGAGCGACGGGTGGCCGTCGAGGACGCCCTGGCCGACGCCCGCGCGCGGCTGGCCGAGGTCGAGCGCGCCGCGGCCGAGGCCGCCCCCGAGCTCGGCCGGGCGCAGGAGGGGGTCGTGCGGTTGCAGAGCCTGCGCGACCGCCTCGAGTCGACCGGGTCGGTGGCGAGCGAGCGGGTTCGGCTCCTCTCGCAGGACGAGGAGCACGAGACGACGACCGGCCGCGACCCCGAGGAGCTGCGCGCCCAGGCGGCGCAGGCGCGCGAGGCCGAGGCCACCCTGCTCGCGGAGATCGCCGAGACCACCGAGCAACTGGCCACGGCCGTCGCCGCTCGGGAGCAGGCCGAGGCTGCGCACGCGGCCGAGCAGGCCCGACTCGCCCGACTCGCCCGCGCCGCCGCCGACCGTCGCGAGGGGCTGGCCCGGCTCGCGGGCCAGGTCGGGGCCCGGCGCAGCCGGATCGAGGCCGGCGAGGCCGAGATCGGCCGCCTCCAGGGCCTCGTCGCGGCCGCCCGCGACCGCGCGGCGGAGGCGGAGGCCGAGTTCGCCCGGCTCGAGGGCGGCATCGCCGCCTCCGAGGAGGGGGAGGAGGGGCTCGACACC
Source organism: uncultured Actinomycetota bacterium (assembly GCA_963730165.1). Classification (GTDB taxonomy): domain Bacteria; phylum Actinomycetota; class Actinomycetes; order Actinomycetales; family Dermatophilaceae; genus DASSQJ01. The sequence continues at coordinate 172,007 of CAVSQS010000002.1, read as the reverse complement.
GCGTACGAGTCCGCCGCAGCCCGGCTCGCCGAGGCCGAGGCCGAGGTCGAGCGGCTCGTCGCGCAGGAGCGCGAGGCCGAACGCGACCGTGCGTCCGCGGGAGCCAGGCTCGAGGCCCTCGAGCTCAGCCTGCGCCGCCGGGACGGCGCCGCCACCCTGCTGGCCGCGTCCGACGGACGGCACGGGGTGATCGGCTCGGTCGCCTCCCTCCTCCACGTCTCCGGGGGGCACGAGCACGCCGTGGCCGCGGCCCTCGGCTGGGCCTCGGAGGCCCTGGCCGTCGGCTCCGCCGAGCACGCCGCTGCCGCCCTCGCGTCGTTGCGCGAGGAGCAGGGTGGTCGGGCCGGCCTCCTCGTCGGGGCCACCGCGAGCCCGAGCGACCCTTCCTCCTGGCCCGACCTGCGGGGCGACGGCGTCTGGGCGCGCGAGGTCGTCGAGGCCCCCGACGCGGTGCGCCCCGCGGTCGAGCAGCTGCTCGAGCGGGTGGCGCTCGTCACGACCCCCGCACACGCGGTGGCGCTCATCTCGCGGCATCCCGGGGTCACGGCGGTCACGTCCGACGGTGACGTCTTCGGACCCGGATGGGCGCGCGGTGGCGGCAGCGCCGGCGAGAGCCTCCTCGAGGTCCAGGCCGCGGTCGAGGAGACCCGCGCGGTGGTCGACGACGCCACCGCGCGGCTCGAGAGCTCTCGGTTCGCCCTGGCGGCAGCGCGCGAGCAGGCACGCGAGGTGGGGGAGCAGGTGGACGACGCTCTCGAGGCCCTCCACGAGTCCGACGCCCGGATGGCGGCGGTCGCCGAGCAGCTGGGCGCCTTCGGGTCCGCCGTGCGCACCGCGACGGCCGAGGCCGAGCGCACCGAGCGGGCCATCGCGGACGCCCGGGTCACCCTCGAGAGCGACCGCACCGAGCTCGAGGAGCTCTCCGCCCGGCTCGCCGCTGCCGAGGCCGAGCCCGACGAGTCCGCCGAGGACCCCTCGACCGACGAGCGTGACCGTCTCGAGCTCGCCGCCGGCCGAGCGCGCACGGCCGAGACCGAGCTCCGGCTCTCGCTGCGCACGCGCGAGGAGCGGGCGCGGGCGCTGGGAGGGCGCGCCGACTCGCTCGAGGGTGCCGCGCGCAACGAGATCGCCGCCCGCGAGCGGCTGCGCGAGCGACGGGAGCGGCGCCGCCGGGAGGCGGGGGTGGCCGCAGCGGTCCAGGCCGCGGCCGCGTACGCGCGCGACCGCGTGGCGGCGGCGCTCGAGCGCGCCACCGCCGTCCGTGACGCGGCGGAGGCGCGGCGGGTCGAGCGAGAGCGCACCGCCGCCACGCTGCGTGAGGAGCTCGCCCGCGTCCAGGACGAGCTGCGCGACCTCACCGACGCCGCCCACCGCGACGAGATGGCGCGGGCCCGTCAGCTGGCCCGCATCGAGCAGCTCCAGGCCAGGGCCGTCGAGGAGCTCGGCATCGACCCCGACGTGCTCGTCGAGGAGTTCGGTCCCCACCGGCCGGTCCCGCACGTCGCCGGCCCGGACGAGCCGGTCGCCGAGGTGCCCGAGCCGGTGCCGTACGTGCGCGAGGAGCAGGAGAAGCGCCTGCGCCGAGCCGAACGTGCCCTCTCCTCGCTCGGCAAGGTCAACCCGCTCGCCCTCGAGGAGTACGCGGCGCTCGAGGAGCGGCACACCTTCCTCACGACCCAGCTCGAGGACCTCAAGCGCTCCAAGCGCGACCTGCTCGACATCGTCCGGGAGGTCGACGAGCGGGTCGAGCAGGTCTTCCGGGAGGCCTTCCACGACACGAGGGAGCAGTTCGAGCGCGTCTTCGACCGGCTCTTCCCCGGCGGTGAGGGCCGCCTGGTGCTCACCGACCCCGACGACATGCTGACCACCGGCATCGAGGTCGAGGCCCGTCCGCCGGGCAAGAAGGTCAAGCGGCTCTCGCTGCTCTCCGGCGGCGAGCGCTCACTCGTGGCCGTCGCGCTGCTCGTCGCGATCTTCAAGGCCCGGCCGAGCCCCTTCTACATCATGGACGAGGTCGAGGCGGCCCTCGACGACACCAACCTCGGCCGGCTCATCACGCTCTTCGAGGAGCTGCGCGACTCCAGCCAGCTCATCGTCATCACGCACCAGAAGCGGACGATGGAGGTCGCCGATGCGCTCTACGGCGTCTCGATGCGCGGCGACGGCGTCACGACCGTCGTCAGCCAGCGGCTGCGCGACGTCGCCGCCAGCGCCTGAGTCCGCCCCACCGGCGCCGGGTGACGCACGGAACAGCCGTCCGGTCCGGGCCTCCGGTCGGTGAGGTTCCGGCACCTGCCCCCGACGGCGCACGGCGCCCACCGAGCGGCGGGCGCGATGGTGACCCTGGCGTGCGGCGGGTCCTCACCCTCGTGCCGGGCGGCGCCCGTGCCAGGCCACGAGCAGCTCACGCTCCTCGTCGTCCGTGAGCCCGGCACCCCGCGGCCGGTCGCCGGGCCGGTCGCGCTCCTCCCACGCGAGGACGTCCCGGAGGGTGTCGACGAGTGGCCGGGTCGCGAGCCCGAGGGCCCGGGCCGCCGCCCCGCTGCGGGCCGCGAACCCCGCGTACTCGGGGTAGGGCAGCCAGAGCGGGAGTGAGCGCGGTCCCATCCACGCGTCGACGCCCTGCTCGGTCAGCCACGCCGGGTCGGCCGGCACCGGGGTGGCCGTGGACCCCGACGCCTCGGCCGATGCCGTGAGCACGCCACCGAGGGTGGTCGTGGGGCCGACGGCGTCGACGATGCCGTTCACACGCTCCTCCGCGCAGGCGAGCAGCCAGGCGGCGAGGTCGCGCACGTCGACGAGCTGGGCCGGCTCGCCCAGCGCGTCGGGGACGAGCACCTCCCCGGCCGCGGCGGGGTGGGCCAGCCGCCACGGCCAGTAGCCCGACCTGCCCGACACGTCGCCGGGGCCGCCGATGAGGCCGGCACGTGCCACGAGCACCCGCTCCTCGCCGAAGGCCGCCAGGACGTGTCGCTCGCAGGCGACCTTCATCGCGCCGTAGGCGTCGGGGTCCTCGTCGCGGCCCTCCTCGAGGGGGTCCAGGAGAGTGGTGGACTCGTCGGCCCCGGGGAGCGAGTGGTCGGCGTAGACGTTGCCGGTCGAGACGAACACCGCGTGGGCCGTCCCCGGTGCGAGCAGGCGCGCGGCCCGGCCGACCGGACCGGGGTGACGGCCGACCTCGACGACGGCGTCCCACGCCTCGTGCTCCGCGCCGCCGAGCCCGGCGCGGGGCTCGGCGCGGTCGGCCCGGACCAGCCGTGCCCCCGGCGGCACCGGTCCGGAGGTCCCACGGGCCACGCACGTGACGTCGTCACCGCGGGCGACGGCGGCGCGGGCCACCGCATGGCCGAGGAAGGCGGTCCCGCCGAGCACGAGCAGTCGCATCGCGACAGGAGACCATGGACCGAACCCGCCGGACAGGGCTGTTCGCGGCGGGCGGACGCCCGCCCGGCGGAGAGCCGTCAGCCGGGCAGCGGCCCGAAGGCATCGAGCGGCCAGAAGCGGAGGACGACCGGGCCGACGACGCGGTCCTCGGGGACGAAGCGGGCGCACTCGGGCCCGTCGACGGCACCGCGGCAGCCGAAGACGGAGTCGGCCGACTGGGAGCGGTGGTCGCCGAGGACGAGGAGGTTGCCCTGGGGCACCCGGATCTCCGGGAAGCACCGCGTCGAGCGCGGTGAGCTCTTGCAGTCGAGCTCACCGGGGGTGAAGGGAAGGTCCTCGTAGACGTACGGTTCGTCGATCGGCGCGCCGTCGACGGTGACGCGCCCGTCGACCGAGCAGCACGCCACAAGCTCGCCCGGCAGCCCGATGGCCCGCTTCACGGTGTAGGCGGTATCGCTCGGCCCGATGCCGGTGAGGTCGCCGAACCAGCGCACGACCCGCTCGAGCGGGTTGGCGGCCGGAGGGAGGGAGGTCTGCTGCCACGTCTGACCGTGGCCGAAGACGACGACGTCGCCGCGCGCGACGGAGTGGTCCAGCCGGTTGACGATGATGCGGTCGCCGATGCGGAGGGTGTCCTCCATCGACTGCGACGGGACCCCGAACGGCTTGACGAGGAAGGCCTGGACGAGAGCGACCGCGACGATCGCGATGAGGACCTCGGTGAACCAGGGGAGACGACGCCGCCGGGGGCCGGGCTCGTCCTTCCCGGGGGCGGCACTCACGGCGACCACACTAGACGCGCGGTGGGACGGACGTCGATTTGGTCGACGGGTGTGGCGGTTGGGACCATCGGTGCATGCTCGCCGTCACCCTCGGGATGCTCTTCTGTGTCGGACTGGCCCTCGTCGTGCTCGTCGTCGTCGCCGTCCCGGCGCACCGCTCGGGCCGCGAGGTGCTCACCGAGCGCGGCGAGGAGGTCGCGCGGTCCCTCCGCCGCCGTGGCGCCGCCGGCGCGCACGGGGCGACGCCGGACGAGGAGCCGCTTGCCGCCGGGTCGGGCACCGGCCGCGGCTGACGTGCGGCGCTCCGGCGTGCCGTCGGGGCCCGGCGGGTGGGCGACCCCGCCCCGCCCTTGCGGTGTGGTCGAATGTGGGCACCCCGACACCGAGGAGATCCCCCGATGAGGTCCGGCATCGACACCGCTTCGCTCGACCCCGCCGTCCGGCCGCAGGACGACCTGTTCGCCCACGTCAACGGGCGGTGGCTCGCCAGTACCGAGATCCCGGCCGACCGCGGCCGCTACGGGACCTTCGACATCCTGCGCGAGCAGGCCGAGAAGGACGTCCAGGCCATCGTCGAGGAGGTCTCCGCGGGTTCGCCCGCCCCCGGCAGCGTCGCCGCCAAGGTCGGTGACCTCTACGCGAGCTTCATGGCCGAGGAGCGCGTCGAGGCACTGGGGGTCGAACCGCTGCGCGCCGACCTCGAGCGCATCTCCGCGGCGCGTGACGCCGGCGACGTCGTGCGGCTGCTCGGCTCGCTCGGTCGCGCCGGCGTCCCGGGTCTGGTCGTCCCCTTCGTCAACACCGACAGCGGCGACCCGGACCGCTACGTGGTCTACCTCGAGCAGGCGGGCATCGGCCTGCCCGACGAGTCGTACTACCGCGAGGAGAAGTACGAGCCGCTCCGTCGCGACTACGTGGCCCACGTCGGGCGGATGCTGACGCTCGCCGGCTGGGTCGGGGCGGAGGCGGAGGCGGAGCAGGTCATGGCCCTCGAGACCCGGATCGCCGCCGGGCACTGGGACAAGGTGACCAACCGCAACCCGGTCAAGACCTACACCCTGCTCGACCGCGCCGGGCTGGAGGAGCTGACGCCCGGGGTCGACTGGAGCGGGTACCTCGAGGGCTTCGGCGCACCCTCGGGCGCCCTCGACGAGGTCGTCGTCCGTCAGCCCGACCACCTGCGCAGCATCGCGAGCGCCCTCGACGAGGAGCCCATCGAGGCCTGGCGCGCCTGGCTGACCTGGCACCTCCTCCACGACTACGCGCCGTACCTGTCCGCGCCGTTCGTCGAGGAGAACTTCGACTTCTACGGGCGGCGGCTCTCCGGGGTCCCCGAGCTGCGGGCGCGCTGGAAGCGTGGGGTCGGCCTGCTCGAGGCGGCGCTCGGCGAGGCCGTCGGCCAGCTCTACGTCGAGCGGCACTTCCCGCCGCGCGCCAAGCAGCGGATGGCCGAGCTCGTCGACAACCTCGTCGAGGCCTTCCGCCGCAGCTTCGAGCAGGTGCCGTGGATGGGTGCCGCGACGCGGGCCGAGGCGCTGGCCAAGCTCGAGGCGTTCACCCCGAAGATCGGCTACCCGGACCGGTGGCGCGACTACTCCAGCCTCGAGGTCGACCCCGCCGACCTCGTCGGCAACGTGCGCCGGGCCACCGCGTTCGAGGTCGACCGGGCCTTCGGCAAGCTCGGCGGACCGGTCGACCGGGGGGAGTGGTTCATGACCCCGCAGACGGTCAACGCGTACTACAACCCGGGCATGAACGAGATCGTCTTCCCCGCGGCCATCCTGCAGCCGCCGTTCTTCGACCTCGACGCCGACGACGCCGTCAACTACGGCGGCATCGGGTCGGTCATCGGCCACGAGATCGGGCACGGCTTCGACGACCAGGGCTCGCAGTTCGACGGCAGGGGAGAGCTGCGGATGTGGTGGACGGCCGAGGACCGCTCGCGGTTCGAGGCCCTCGCCCGGGCGCTCGTCGCCCAGTTCTCCGATCTCGAGACCCGCGACGCCCCCGGCCACAAGGTCAACGGCGAGCTGACCGTGGGCGAGAACATCGGCGACCTCGGTGGGCTGACCATCGGCTACTCGGCCTACCGCATCTCCCTCGGGGGCGAGCAGGCCCCGGTCCTCGACGGGCTCACCGGCGACCAGCGCTTCTTCTACGGCTGGGCGACGAACTGGCGCGGTCGCTCCCGCGAGGAGGAGGCCGTCCGCCTGCTCGCCATCGACCCGCACAGCCCCGTCGACGTACGTGCCAACGCGGTACGCAACCTCTCCGAGTTCCACGACGCGTTCGGCACGGCCGAGGGCGACGGGATGTGGCTGGCCCCGGAGGAGCGCGTCCGCATCTTCTGACCCGCGGGACCACGGCCGACGGGTCGCCCCGGAGGACGGTGTGCGGCCCGTCGGTTTGGGGGCGGGCCCGCCGGTTGGCAGGATGACCCGGTGAGCGGATCCCTGACCACCTACCTCCTCATCGCCCTGGCCGTCCTCCTCGTCGTCGGCGTCGTCCTCGTCGGGCTCCTGCGTGGCCGCCGCGGTGGCGAGGTGCGCCCGCCCACCGCCCCCGGCGTGCCCGGGACGCCGGGACCCACGGACGCCGACACCGCACCGGACGGCTCCATCGGCACCATCGAGGAGCCGGGCGAGGTCGCAGAGCCCGAGGCCCCGGGTGCGCCGACCCTCGAGGCGCCGCCCGTTCCCACCCTCGAGCGACCGGAGGCCCCCGCCGGCCGCCTGCGTCGCCTCCGCGCGCGCCTGGCCCGGTCCAACTCGGCCATCGGCAAGGGTCTGCTCGCCCTGCTCGCCGGCGGCAGGCTCGACGAGGCCGCGTGGGAGGAGGTCGAGGACACCCTCCTCGCCGCCGACCTCGGCGTCGCCGCCACGACCGAGCTCGTCGACAACCTGCGCACCCGCGTCTCCGTCGAGGGCTCCACCGACGAGGCCACCGTCCGCGGCTGGCTGCGCGAGGAGCTCCTCGCCGTCGTCGACCCGTCGATGGACCGTGCCCTGGCCGCCGACCGCATCGAGGGTCGACCCGCCTGCATCCTCGTCGTGGGGGTCAACGGCACCGGCAAGACGACCACCGTCGGCAAGCTCGCCCGCGTGCTCGTCGCCGAGGACAAGGACGTCGTCCTCGGTGCCGCCGACACCTTCCGCGCCGCGGCGGCCGACCAGCTCGAGACGTGGGGTCAGCGGGTCGGGGTGCCGACGATCCGGTCCGACCGCGAGGGGGCCGACCCCGCGTCGGTCGCGTTCGACGCGGTGCGGGCCGCGGCCGAGCTCGAGGCCGACGTCGTCCTCGTCGACACCGCGGGCCGGCTCCAGAACAAGGTCGGGCTGATGGACGAGCTCGGCAAGGTCAAGCGCGTCATCGAGAAGCAGAGCCCGGTCGACGAGGTGCTCCTCGTCCTCGACGCGACGACCGGTCAGAACGGGATGAAGCAGGCCGAGGTCTTCGGCGAGGTCGTCGGCATCACCGGCATCGTCCTCACCAAGCTCGACGGCACCGCCAAGGGCGGCATCGTCGTCGCGGTACAGCGGGCGCTCGGGGTGCCCGTCAAGCTCGTCGGTCTCGGTGAGGGCCCCGACGACCTCGCCCCGTTCGACCCCGAGGCCTTCGTCGACGCCATCCTCGAGTAGGCCGCGCGGTCAGGCCGCGCAGGCGGGCGTGCCGCCGGGCAGGCGGTGCCGGTTGCGCGACACCCACCGGTAGGCGAGGCCGGCGAGCTGCCGCACCCCCGGCACGAGGATCACCGCGCCGACCGGTCGCACCCACCACCGCGCCGCGAGCAGAGCCCGGGCGATCGCCCCCTCGGCGTGCTCGTGGCGGCCGTCCGCGCCGACCCAGCGCACCGACTCCTCGCACTGCTCCGGGGTCAGGTCGAGCGCCGGCAGGTCGAGCCGCTGCCAGGGCTCGACGGCGAAGTCGGCGGGCGAGCGGCGCAGACGGCCGGCGACGAGGCGCGCCGAGCTCGAGCAGAACGCGCAGTCGCCGTCGAAGACGAGGACGGGTCGAGGAGCGGTCATCCCGGCATCGTGACACGGGCCAGGGGTCTCAGGATGCGGGACCACCCCCCGTGCGAAACCCGATGCTTACACCGGGGCGCCCTCTGCAACATCACCGAAACGTGGAGGGGTCCGGCGTGAAACCCGCGGCAGCCACGGTAGTCGCCATGAGCACAGCACTGTTCCCCCTGGCAGACGGAGCGGAGACGATCGACTACGCGTCGACCGGATTCGTCATCCTCTGCGCCTCCCTCGTCCTTCTCATGACGACTCCCGGGCTGGCGCTGTTCTACGGCGGCCTGACCCGGTCCAAGTCGATCCTCAACATGATGATGATGTCGTTCGGCGCCATGGGCGTGGTCGGCATCGTCTACGTCCTCTGGGGCTACTCGATGTCCTTCGGCACCGAGGACATCGGCGGCATCATCGCCAACCCCTTCGAGCTGTTCGGGCTCACGACCGTCGCGGACAGCGTCGTCAACCCGTTCGGCTACGAGGGCTACGGCAACATCCCCGAGCTCGCCTTCGTCGGCTTCCAGCTCACCTTCGCCGTCATCACCGTCGCCCTCATCAGTGGTGCCGTCGCCGACCGCGTCAAGTTCTCGACGTGGATGGTCTTCGCCCCCCTCTGGGTGACCCTGGCCTACTTCCCGATCGCCCACATGGTCTGGGGTGGCGGCCTGCTCTCCGGTGCCGAGACGAGCCTGTCCTCGCTGGTGTTCGGGTCGACCGACGGTGCGGCCAACGTCGCCCCGATCGACTTCGCCGGCGGCACCGTCGTCCACATCAACGCCGGCATGGCCGGCCTGGTGCTCGCCCTCGTCGTCGGCAAGCGGGTCGGCTTCGGCAAGGTCATGATGCGGCCGCACAACGTCCCGCTCGTCATGATCGGTGCCGGCCTGCTGTGGTTCGGCTGGTTCGGGTTCAACGCCGGGTCCGAGCTGGCGGCCGACGAGACCTCCGCCCTGGTCTGGGTCAACACGACCGTGGCCACCTGTGCGGCGATGGTCGGCTGGCTCCTCGTGGAGAAGTTCCGGGACGGCCACGCCACCTCGGTGGGTGCCGCCTCCGGAGTCGTCGCGGGCCTGGTCGCCATCACCCCCGCCTGTGGCTCGCTGAGCCCGGTCGGATCGATCGTCCTCGGTGTCGTGGCCGGTGCCCTCTCCGCCCTCGCCGTCGGCCTGAAGTACCGCTGGGGCTACGACGACTCGCTCGACGTCGTCGGCGTGCACCTCGTCGCCGGTCTCTGGGGCACCATCGGTGCCGGCCTGCTCGCGGTCTCCGGCGGCCTCTTCTACGGTGGCGGGGTGGACCAGACGGTCGTCCAGATCCTCATCGCGCTCGCCTCGGTCGCCGTCTCGGGTGTCGTGACCCTCGTCATCGCGCTCGCCCTGAAGTACACGATGGGCTGGCGGATCCCCGAGGACGTCGAGGTCGCCGGCATCGACCAGGCCGAGCACGCCGAGTCCGCCTACGAGTTCAGCCCCCGCGGCCGCATGGGTGGAACGACGGGCGCCCACGCCGAGGCCCGCCACAGCGAGTCCCTCGACCTCGAAGGAGCCAAGTGATGAAGCTCGTCACCGCCATCATCAAGCCGCACCAGCTCGACGAGGTGAAGGAGGCCCTCGAGGCCTTCGGCCTCCAGGGCATGACGATCAGCGAGGCCCAGGGCTACGGCCGTCAGCGCGGCCACAGCGAGGTCTACCGCGGCGCCGAGTACACCGTGGACTTCGTCCCGAAGACCCGGCTCGAGGTGCTCGTCGACGACATGGACTCCTCCTCGGTCGTCGACGTCATCCTCAAGGCCGCGCAGACGGGTCGGATCGGTGACGGCAAGGTCTGGGTCGTCCCCGTCGAGGACGTCGTCCGCGTCCGCACGGGAGAGCGCGGGGTCGAGGCGATCTGAGCCGATGACCACCTCCTCCTCGAGCGGCATCGGCTCCCGGAGGCTCGACCTGGCCGGCACCCGCGACTTCCACGTCGCGGGTGCCGGCCGGTCGCGCCGGGCGGCCCTGTCCGCGTTCAACCGCGAGTGGCTGGCCGAGGTGTGGCGGTCGGCGACGGGGGACTCCCGCGTCGAGGGGGTCGCCCTGGCGGCCGTCGGAAGCCTGGGCCGGGCCGACGCCGGCCCGCTCAGCGACTACGACCTCGTGCTGGTCCACTCCGAGCGGGCGTTGCCCGCCAAGGAGCTCACGGCACTCGCCGACCGCATCTGGTACCCGATCTGGGACGCGGGGGTCCGTCTCGACCACAGCGTTCGCACCGTCACCCAGTGCCGCCAGGTCGCGGCCGCCGACCTCACGGCGGCGGTGGGGCTGCTCGACCTCGCCCCGCTCGCCGGCGACGCCGAGCTCGTCGCCGCGGCACGCTCGACCGTGGCCCACGACTGGCGGGGCAACGCCCGCAAGCGGCTGCCCCAGCTCGTCGAGGCCGTCTCGGCGCGCCACCGCCGTCAGGGCGACCTCGCCCAGTCCATCGAGCCCGAGCTCAAGGAGTCGCACGGGGGGCTGCGCGACATGACCGTCCTGCGCGCGCTCGCCGAGGCCTGGCTCGCCGACCGGCCGCACGGCGGTGTGGACGCCGCCTACGAGCTGCTCCTCGACGTCCGCGACGCCGTCCACGTCGTCACCGGTCGCGGGCGTGACCGGCTCGGCCGCGAGGACCACGACGCCGTCGCGGTGCTCCTCGGGCACGAGGACGCCGACGACCTCCTGACGGCGGTCTCGGGCGCCGGGCGGCTCATCGCCTACGCGCTGGACGGCACGCTGCGCCGCGCCGGGCAGTCCCAGCGTGCTCGCACCCTGCGGGTCGGCCCACGCCGCCCGCAGATGACCCCGCTCGGCCACGGCCTCTTCGCCAGCGACGGCGAGGTCGTCTTCGGCTCCGCGCGCCTCGCCGAGGCCGACGACGGCATGCCGCTGCGAGCCGGTGTCGTCGCCGCCCGGGCCGGGCTGCCGCTCGCGCCGGCGACCCTGGAGAACCTCGCCGCGCACTCACCGGCCGTGCCACGGCCCTGGCCCGCGACGGCGCGGAACCTGCTCGGGGACCTGCTCGCCGCCGGACCCGGCCTCGTCACGGTGTGGGAGGGCCTGGACCAGGTCGGCATCGTCGAGAGCTGGCTGCCCGAGTGGGCCGCGGTGAGGTCGCGGCCGCAGCGCAACGCCGTGCACCGGCACACCGTCGACCGGCACCTCATCGAGACCGTCGTACGCTCGGCGGGGCTGGTCCGCCGGACCTCGCGTCCGGACCTGCTGCTCGTCGCGGCGCTCCTGCACGACATCGGCAAGGTCCGGGGCGCCCACGACCACTCGGTGACCGGCGCCGAGGTCGCCCGGCGCGTCGTCGAGCGGTGGGGCTTCCCGGAGGACGACGTCGAGGTGCTCGTCACCCTGGTGCGAGAGCACCTCACCCTCATCGAGCTCGCGACCCGACGCGACCACCAGGACCCGGCCACCGTCGACGCCGCCGTGGCCGCGGTCCGGGGCGACCGCGAGGTGTTCGAGATCCTCCTCGCCCTCACCGAGGCGGACGCGTCGGCGGCCGGTCCGCTCGCGTGGACCGACTGGCGCTCCACCCTCCTCGACCAGCTCGCCGCGGCGGTGCGCGACCGACTCGAGGCCCCGCTCCCGGCACCCGGTCCGCGCGCCGGGGCTCCCACCGCTCGGCCACCCCTGGACACGGAGGTGCTCGCGGCGGTCCGTGCCGGTGAGCCCCGCGTGCGGGTCGTCTCGGGCGGCGGCTCGCACCGGCTCGACATCACCGACCTCGACCGGGTCGGGCTCTTCGCCGACACCGCGGGGCTGCTCGCGGCCGAGGGGCACACGGTGCGCACCGCGATCCTGCGCACCATCGAGGGGGTCGCCGTCGACGAGTGGCACGTCGAGTCCCCGTCCGGTGCCGTCCCCGAGCCCGAGCGCATCGTCCGTGGCCTGGCCCGCCTGGCCCGGGGCGACCGGGGCCCGCTGCAGACCCTCGACCGCCGGCGGGCCCATCTGCCCCGGCCCTCGGGCCAGACCGGCGTCGGCTCGCCGGGTCAGGCCCGGGCGCTCGTCGTCCCGGGTGCGAGCAGCGAGGCGACGGTGCTCGAGGTGCGCGCCCAGGACCGGCCCGGCCTCCTGCACGAGCTCGGGGGTGGCCTTCGCCCAGGCGGGGATCTCGGTCCGGTCGGCCCACATCGCCACCTACGCCGGGCAGACGCTGGACACCTTCTACCTCACCGGCTCCGACGGGTTGCGGCTGCCGCCGGCGCGGGTGGCGCAGGCGGTGAGCCTCGTCATCGACACCTGCGACGGGCCGCCGTCCTGACGGGCTGGTCCCGGTGGTGCGACACCGGTCCGGCCCGGCCGAGCGGAAGCGGTCCTCGCACGGCCTCGCCGTGCGCAACCGTTAGGGTTGTCCGGTGTTCACGAGCCTGTCCGACCGCCTGACCGCGACCTTCACGAACCTCCGCTCCAAGGGGCGCCTGTCGGAGTCCGACGTCAACAAGACGGTCCGCGACATCCGGATGGCGCTGCTCGACGCCGACGTCGCGCTCCCGGTCGTCAAGGCGTTCACCCACAACGTCCGCGAGCGGGCGCTCGGGGCCGAGGTCAACCAGGCGCTCAACCCGGCCCAGCAGGTCGTCAAGATCGTCAACGAGGAGCTCGTCGGCATCCTCGGCGGTGAGACCCGCAGCATCCGGTTCGCCAAGCAGCCACCGACGGTCATCATGCTCGCGGGCCTGCAGGGCTCGGGCAAGACGACGCTCGCCGGCAAGCTCGCGTACTGGCTCAAGCAGCAGGGCCACACACCGATGCTCGTCGCAGCCGACCTCCAGCGCCCCAACGCGGTCACCCAGCTCGAGGTCGTCGGCGATCGTGCCGGCGTGCCCGTGTTCGCGCCGGAGCGCGGCAACGTCGGGGGGCACGACGCGGTGTCCGGCGGTATCGAGGGGACCCGGTCCTTCGGCGACCCGGTCGCCGTCTCCCGGGACGGGCTCGCCGAGGCCCGGGCCAGGCAGCACGACGTCGTCATCGTCGACACCGCCGGTCGCCTCGCCGTCGACGCCGACCTCATGCAGCAGGCGGCCGACATCCGCACGGCCATCCAGCCCGACGAGGTCCTCTTCGTCATCGACGCGATGATCGGCCAGGCGGCCGTCGAGACCGCCGAGGCCTTCCTCGAGGGCGTCGACTTCACCGGCGTCGTCCTCTCCAAGCTCGACGGCGACGCCCGCGGTGGCGCGGCACTGTCCGTCGCGTCGGTCACGGGCCGGCCGATCATGTTCGCGAGCGTCGGCGAGGGGGTGAAGGACTTCGAGGTCTTCCACCCCGACCGGATGGCCTCGCGCATCCTCGACATGGGCGACGTCCTCACCCTCATCGAGCAGGCCGAGCGGGCCTTCGACCGGGCCCAGGCCGCCGAGATGGAGCGCAAGTTCCTCGCAGCGGAGGACTTCACCTTCGACGACTTCCTCCAGCAGATGGCGGCGATCAAGAAGATGGGCTCGCTCAAGCAGCTCATCGGGATGATGCCCGGCATGAACCAGATGCGTGCCCAGCTCGACGCCTTCGACGAGCGGGAGTTCGTGCGGGTCGAGGCGATGGTGCAGTCGATGACCCCGTTCGAGCGCAACCACCCGAAGCAGATCAACGGCTCCCGGCGGTCCCGCATCGCGAAGGGGTCGGGCACGAGCACGTCCGAGGTCAACCAGCTCCTCGAGCGGTTCGGGGAGGCGCAGAAGATGATGAAGCAGCTCGCCAAGGGGGGCGGGGTGCCGGGGATGCCGGGCATGGGACCCGGTCCCGGCAAGCGCGGGGGTGGGAACAGCAGCAGCGCCGGAAGTCCAAGTCCGGCAACCCGGCCAAGCGGGCCGCGGAGGAGCGTGCCGCCCGCGAGAAGGCGGCCCAGCGTCCGGCGGGCTCGGCCTTCGGTACCGGGGCGGGCTCGGGTGACCTCGACCCCTCCCAGCTCGATCCCTCGCAGCTGCCCAAGGGCTTCGAGAAGTTCCTCGGGACGTGACCGACGCACCGGGTCGTGGCCTGAACACCCTCGCGGTCGGCACCGCCGGCCCCCGGGTCGCCTTCCTCCACGGCCTCTTCGGCCAGGGCCGCAACTGGACCCAGGTGGCCAAGGCGCTCGCGGGTCCGGAGGGTGACGACGCGCGCTGCCTCCTCGTCGACCTCCCCGACCACGGCCGTTCGCCGTGGACCGAGGAGTTCTCCTACCAGACCTACGCCGAGCGGGTGGCCGACACCCTCGCGGCGGAGGCGCCGGGGGAGGAGTGGGTGCTCGTCGGTCACTCGCTGGGCGGGAAGACCGCGATGGTGACGACGCTCCTCCACCCCGGGATCGTCCGGTACCTCGCCGTCGTCGACATCGCGCCGAAGGACTACGGCGACCTCGACCGGTTCCGCCACTACATCGCCGCGATGCAGGCCCTGCCGCTCGACGAGCTGCGCAGCCGCGCGGACGCCGAGGAGCGGTTCGCCGAGGCCGAGCCCGACCCGGGGATCCGGGGGTTCCTGCTCCAGAACCTCCGCCGGCACGGCTCGTCGTGGTCGTGGCAGGCCAACCTCGACCTCTTTGCCGAGGACGCCGAGCAGGGCGAGGACTCGCGCATCGCCGACTTCCCCGAGCTCGGCCGGACGTGGGACGGCCCGGTCGTGTGGCTCGCGGGCGAGCGCTCGGGCTACGTGCGCGACGAGGACGCCGACGCCATGCGCGCGCTGTTCCCGCGGGTCCGTCTCGTCACGGTCAAGGGGGCGAGCCACTGGGTGCACACCGACGCTCCCGAGGTCGTCGTGGAGACCCTGCGCCGGGTCCTGCGCTCCGTCGCCTGATCCACGCACGCGCCGCCCCGACGACAGGCGACGCCGCCGTCGACCGGTGGCCGTGGCGGGAGCGTCGGTAGGGTCGGGCCATGGCACAGGTGCTGCACCTCACCGGTC
The DNA here is from genome assembly GCA_963730165.1 of uncultured Actinomycetota bacterium. Taxonomy (GTDB): domain Bacteria; phylum Actinomycetota; class Actinomycetes; order Actinomycetales; family Dermatophilaceae; genus DASSQJ01. The sequence goes on along the minus strand of CAVSQS010000002.1, from coordinate 156,908 downwards.
CCGTCCTCGTCGGCCCCGAGGAGGAGCGTGCCGAGGCCTGGGTCGTGGGTGGGCGGCTCACCCTCGAGCGACCGGTCGGCGACCACGACGTCACCACGCTCGAGGGCTGGGTGGTGCCCGGTCTCGTCGACGCCCACTGCCACGTCGGGCTCGGCCCGCACGGGGCGGTCTCCGACGAGGAGTCCGAGCAGCAGGCCCTCACCGACCGCGACAACGGCACGCTGCTCATCCGCGACGCCGGCTCGCCCGCCGACACCCGCTGGGTCGACGACCGCGAGGACCTGCCCCGCGTCATCCGGGCCGGCCGGCACATCGCCCGGACACGGCGGTACATCCGCAACTTCGCGTGGGAGGTCGAGCCCGACGAGCTCGTCGAGCGCGTGCGCCTCGAGGCCCGCGCCGGGGACGGCTGGGTCAAGCTCGTCGGCGACTGGATCGACCGCGAGGTCGGTGACCTGACCCCGTGCTGGCCGCGCGAGGTGCTCGCTGAGGCGGTCGCCGCGGCCCACGAGGAGGGCGCCCGGGTCACGGCCCACTGCTTCGGGGAGGAGTCCCTGCGCGACCTCGCCGACGCCGGAACCGACTGCGTGGAGCACGCCTGCGGGCTCGAGGACGACACCGTCGCGGCCTTCGCCGCCCAGGGCATCGCCATCGTGCCGACCCTCGTCAACATCGACACCTTCCCTCAGATCGCCGCGCCGGCCCGCGAGAAGTTCCCCGAGTACCACCGGCACATGCTCGACCTGCACCTGCGCCGGTACGACACCATCCGGACGGCGCACGAGGCCGGCATCCCCGTCTACGTCGGCACCGACGCGGGGGGCTCGCTCGCGCACGGCCTCGCCGCCCAGGAGGTCGAGCGGCTCACCCGGTGCGGGTTCACCGCCAGCGAGGCGCTCGACGCCGGCACGTGGGCGGCCCGCGCCTGGCTCGGCCGTCCGGCCCTCGAGGAGGGCGCCGAGGCCGACCTGCTCGTCCTCGCGGGCGACCCGCGCACCCACGTCGGGGTGCTCACCGCCCCGCGCGCCGTGGTCCTCCGGGGGGCCGTGGTCGGGTGAGAAGCCGACGGGCTCCCGGGCCGATTCGGCCCGCCGACCCCGCTCTGGCAGAATGGCCGGCTGTACCCGTCCGTGCCCGCCCTCGCGTGTGTGGTGTCGGACCGGACGCCTACACACCGAGTGTCGGCACCCCGCACGCATCCTGGTGCGGTCTCGCCGCGCTCACAACCGAATGGAGACCACGCACGTGGCCGTCAAGATCCGCCTGAAGCGCATGGGCAAGATCCGTGCCCCGTTCTACCGCGTCGTCGTCATGGACTCCCGCACCAAGCGGGACGGCCGGGCGATCGAGGAGATCGGCAAGTACCACCCGACCGAGGAGCCCTCGGTCATCCAGATCGACAGCGAGCGCGCCCAGTACTGGCTGACCAACGGGGCGCAGCCGACCGAGGCCGTCGAGGCCCTCCTCAAGGTCACCGGCGACTGGCAGAAGTTCAAGGGCGAGCCGGGCACCGAGGGGACCCTCAAGGTCGCCGAGACCCGGAAGAGCAAGCGCGAGCTCTACGAGGCCGCCGTCGCCGCTGCGGGCTCCACCTCCGACGACAGCACCGGTGCGACGACCCCGCGCAAGCGGGCCGCGAAGAAGGCCGAGGAGCCGGTCGCCGAGGCCGCCACCGTCGAGGAGGCCCCCGCCGCCGACTCCACCGAGGCCCCGGCCGCCGAGGCCGAGACCGACGGCGACAAGGCCTGACCGTGCTCGAAGAGGCCCTCGAGCACCTCGTGACCGGCATCGTCGACCACAAGGACGACGTGCAGGTGCGCCGGCGTGACCTGCGTCGCGGCGAGATCCTCGAGGTGCGGGTGCACCCCGACGACCTCGGCCGTGTCATCGGCCGCTCCGGCCGCACGGCCAGCGCGCTGCGCACCGTCCTCGGCGCGCTCGCGGGCGGCCGTCAGGTCCGCATCGACATCGTCGACACCGACCGGGTCCGCTGACCCGCGTCCACCACGGCGGGGCGCGCCGGGAGGAGACTCCCCGGTGCGCCCCGCCGTCGCCGTCCCCGAGGAGGACATCGTGAGCGTCCCCGTCGTCGTCGCCCGGATCGGCAAGCCGCACGGTCTGCGCGGCGAGGTCACCGTGCGCCTGCACACCGACGACCCGGAGCGTCGCCTCGCCGTCGGCGCCGTGCTCGCGACGGAGGCCGACGCGGCCTCGGGCGTCCCCCGTGAGCTCACGGTCCGCTCCACCCGGGTGCACCGCGGGATCTGGCTCGTCGCCTTCGACGAGGTGCCCGACCGCACGGGGGCGGAGGGGCTGCGCGGCACCCGCCTGCTCCTCGACGACGACGCAGCGGCCCCTGTCGAGGAGGACGAGGACGTCTTCGGTGAGGAGGACCTCGTCGGGCTCTCCGTCCTCGACCCCGGCGGCGCCCGCATCGGCGCGGTCACCGGCCTCGAGACGGGGCCGGCGCAGGACCGGATCGTCGTCCGGCTCACCGACGGGCGCGAGGGTCGGGTCCCGTTCGTGCGGGCCCTGGTGCCGAGCATCGACCTCGAGGCCGGCACCGTGGTCGTCGACGCACCGGCCGGCCTCTTCGACCTCGGGGCGTGAGGCGGATGCGCGTCGACGTCGTCACGATCTTCCCGGACTACCTCGCGCCGCTCGACCTCTCGCTCATCGGGAAGGCGCGTCGCGACGGCATCCTCGAGGTGCACGTGCACGACCTGCGCGACCACGCGCACGACCGACACCGCACCGTCGACGACAGCCCGTTCGGCGGCGGGGCCGGGATGGTGATGAAGCCGGAGCCGTGGGCCGGGGCGCTCGACCACGTCGTCGCCACGGGTGCCACCGGCCCCGCGCCGGTGCCGCACCTCGTCGTGCCCGGGCCCGGCGGCGTCCCGTTCACCCAGGCGATGGCCCACCGGCTCGCGGAGGAACCCTGGCTGGCCTTCGCGTGCGGCCGGTACGAGGGGATCGACGAGCGGGTGTACGAGCACGCCGCCGAGCGGATGCCGGTGACCGTCGTCTCGCTCGGCGACTACGTGCTCAACGGCGGCGAGGTGGCGGTGCTCGCCATGGTCGAGGCCGTGGGGCGGTTGCTCCCCGGCGTGGTCGGCAACGCCGACTCGCTCGTCGAGGAGTCGCACGAGGACGGGCTGCTGGAGTACCCGGTCTACACCCGGCCCGCGACGTGGAACGACGGCGCGGTGACACGCGAGGTGCCGCCGGTGCTGCTGTCCGGGGACCACGCCGCGGTGGCGGCCTGGCGTCACGAGCAGCGGCTCGCGCGGACGGCGGCCCGCCGCCCTGACCTCCTGGCGCCCGCAGCCACGGTCGCCGGTCTCGGCGACCTCGACGTGCGTCCGGCCACGCCCGCCGACGCGCCCGAGCTGCTCGTCCTCCAGCGGGCCTGCTGGGCACCGGAGGCGCAGGTGTCCGGCGGCTGGGCGATCCCGCCGCTTGTCGAGTCGCTCGAGGACGTCCGTGGCTGGCTGGGGGAGTGGACGGTGTGGGTGGCCCGCGTGCCCGACCCCGAGGGCGGCGTCGGGCGGCTGGTCGGCTCGGTGCGTGGCCGGGTCCGTCCGGGTGACCCGTCGGTGTGGGAGACCGGTCGGCTCATGGTCGCCCCCGACCTCCAGGGCCGCGGGCTGGGCCGGGCGCTCCTGGAGCTGGCCGAGGCCGCCGCGCCCGCGCCGGTGCGCTCGTACTGGATCAACACCAGCCGCGTGATGGAGGACAACATCCGGCGCTACCGGCGCGCCGGCTACCGGCTGCAACCCGGCGAGGGGAGCTGGGAGGGGACGGTCGACCTCGTCAAGAGCCGGCGCTGACCCCCGCTGCGGCCGGCGTTCACGGCCGCAGCGCGGACCTCAGGTCGTCGGGGAGGAGCAGGGCCTGCCCGATGAGCCGCTCGGCGACGACGGCCGTCGTCGTCTGGGCGGCCATGATCCCGACGAGGACGAGCACCTGGGCGGCGGCCGCCTGCGCCGGCGTCCCACCGCCGAGCAGCACCCCGATGAAGGCCCCCGGCAGCGTGACGACGCCCGCCGTGCGGACCTGGTCCAAGCCCGGGATCAGCGCCTCCGGGATGCGCCGGTGGATGATCTCGTCGACCGCCTGTGCGCGGTTCAGGCCGAGCGAGAGGGCGGCCTCGTACTGGGGATGCTCCTCGCGCAGCGCCGCGAACGCCCGCCGGCCGGCCAGGGTGTGGCCGTTCATGGTGTTGCCGGCGAGGATGCCGACCACGGGGATGAGGGCGGCCCCCGTCGCAGGGATCGTGCCCGTCAGCAGGATGACCGCGACGACGGGCACGAGCCCGGCGAGCATCGCGAGGGTGGCCCACGGCCAGGCGGCGGGTGCGCCGACCCGCCGGACCGTCGTGGCCACGGCGATGCCGAACATGACGAGCAGCAGCGCCACCGACAGCCACAGCGACGAGACGACGCTCGCGATGACGACCGCGGCCAGCCCGAGCTGGGCCACCGCCCGGAAGGCCGCGAACAGGGTCGAGCCGGGGCGGGCCAGCCCGCCGAGCAGGTACATCGTCACCGTGAGCGCCAGCAGCAGGATGACGGCGAGGGCGACGGGAACGCCCGGGTCGATCGTCACGGCGGCAGGATAGGCGCCCGCGCGGATTTCGCGGCGGTCCACCTCCTCTGGCACACTGGGTCGCTGCGACTCGTCGACGAACGGCCCCCGCCACAGGGGGAGTGCCCGGACTCCTGTCCGACCACGGCATGCGGCCCGGTGAGCGCACCCCCAAGCACGAGCAGCACCGAGAACCGCGGATGACCTGTGGCAGCCCGCGAGAAAGCGAACCGTCATGCACCGTTTCGACGAGCTCGACCGCGCGTCGATGAAGACCGACGTCCCCGACTTCCGCGCCGGGGACACCGTCAAGGTCCACGTCAAGGTCGTCGAGGGCACCCGCTCCCGCATCCAGGTGTTCCAGGGCGTCGTCATCCGCCGGCACGGCGGCGGCGTCACCGAGACCTTCACCGTCCGCAAGGTCTCCTTCGGCGTCGGCGTCGAGCGCACCTTCCCCCTCCACACCCCGATCATCGACAAGATCGAGCTCGTCACCCGCGGTGACGTCCGGCGCGCGAAGCTCTACTACCTGCGCGACCTGCGCGGCAAGGCCGCCAAGATCAAGGAGAAGCGCGAGACCCCGGTGCACTCCTGAGCCGCTGCGCACCGTCCGTGCCCGGATGCCCGGGATCGCCGACTAGGCTCCCGGGGTGATGGCACGGACCCACGCCGACCCGGCGCTCCCCACTTCCGTGGCGGACGCCGGGTCGCGGCGTCCCCGGCTCGTGCTCGTACTCGTCGTCGGAGTGCTTCTCGCCGCCGCCGTGCGCTCACTCCTCCTCGAGTCCTACGTCGTGGCGTCCCCCGCCCTGGCGCCGACGCTCGTGCCGGGCGACCGTGTCCTGGTGTGGAAGGCACTCGAAGCTCCCGCCGCTGGTGACCTCGTCGTCGTCGACACCACCGGCTCCGGTGTGGTCCACCGGGCGGCGCCGCAGGCGGACGGCCTGCTGGGCCGGGCGCTCGGCGCTGTCGCCGACTCGCTCGGGGTGCGCTCCGGTGCCACGGACACGGTCGCCGTCGTGGGGTCGGTCGACGGGGACCGCGTGCGGATCTCCGCCCCGCGTGCCGAGGTGGTCGCATCGAGCGACGTCATCGGTGTCGTCGGTGCCCGGTTCTGGCCGCTCGGACGGCTCGGGACGGTCACGGAGGTGGGGAGATGACCGACGAGCCAGAGCCGACGGCGCACCAGGACGCCGGCTCCGCGGAGCAGCAGGCGGACCCCGGCGCGCCGCACGCGACCACCCCCACCGAGCCCCCGCCACCCCCCGAGAGGGACGATGTCCTCGTGGCCGACGACCAGCCGGAGCGCTCGTCCCCGGTCCCGGGGGGCTCTGCGCACCTCGGCGTCCCCGACGTGACGGTCCTGCGGGCCGACCCCGCGGGACCCGACGCCGACGCGGAGCCCGGTCGCCCGACGGGTGTCGTCGGCTTCCTCGGCGCTGCCGTCAAGGAGGTCCTCCTCGTCCTCGTCATGGCGATGGTGCTCTCGTTCGTCGTCAAGACCTGGCTCATCCAGGCGTTCTTCATCCCGTCGGGCTCGATGGAGAACACGCTGCTCGTCGGCGACCGGGTCGTCGTCTCCAAGCTGACGCCCGGCCCCATCGACCTCGAGCGGGGCGACGTCATCGTCTTCCAGGACCCGGGCGGCTGGCTCGCCTCTGTCCCCACGACCCAGCGCACCGGCCTCTCCGGAGTCGTCCACGACGTGCTCGTGTTCGTGGGGCTCCTGCCGAGCGAGTCCGAGGACCACCTCATCAAGCGGGTCATCGGCATGCCGGGCGACCACGTCACGTGCTGCGACAAGGAGGCCCGGCTCACCGTCAACGGCACCCCCATCGAGGAGCCGTACGTCCACCCCGGCGACGTGCCGAGCGCGATGTCCTTCGACATCACGGTGCCGGCGGGGCAGGTCTGGGTCATGGGCGACCACCGCTCGGACAGCGAGGACTCGCGCTTCCACGACCCGAAGGGCACCGGAGCGCAGGGGTCGGTCCCGATCGCCGACATCACCGGCCGCGCGTTCGGCATCGTGTGGCCGTTCGACCGCTTCTCCTGGCTCACCGACTACCCGCAGGTCTTCGCCGGTGTCCCCGACCCGGGTGGCGGGTCGTGAGCCCTGCGCGTCCCCCGACGCGGCCGAGCCTGCGCGTCGAGCGGGCCCTCCAGCGTGACGGCCACCGCGTGCTCGCGGGGATGGACGAGGTCGGCCGGGGGGCCCTCGCGGGCCCGGTCACGGTCGGTGTGGTCCTCATCGACGAGACGTCGCGGACGGCGCCCCAGGGGGTCCGTGACTCCAAGCTGCTCCAGCCGCACGCGCGGGAGCGGATGGTGCCGCGCATCGAGCGCTGGGCGCTGGCGTACGCGGTGGGGCACGCGAGCGCCGACGAGATCGACGAGGTCGGCATCATCGCGGCGCTGCGCCTGGCCGGTCTGCGGGCCCTCGACGCCTGCGGGGTCCGGCCGGACCTCGTCATCCTCGACGGCAACCACGACTGGCTGACCGCGCCCGAGGACGTCGGCCTCCTCGCCCTCGCGCGAGGAGAGGTGCCCCCGACCCCCCCGGTGACGACGATGGTCAAGGCCGACCTGAGGTGTTCGTCGGTGGCGGCGGCCAGCGTGCTCGCGAAGGTCACCCGCGACCGGCTCATGGTCGAGCTCGGGCGCGAGGTCGTCGGGTACGGCTGGAGCGAGAACAAGGGCTACGCGGCGCCGGAGCACCTCGAGGCGCTGCGCCGCCTCGGACCGTCGGTGTGGCACCGGCGCTCGTGGCGCCTGCCGGGGGCCATGGACGATGATGGCGCACACGGCGGGCCGACCCCGTCGCCGCAGACCCCGGCGCCCGCCGGGGGCGGTGCCGCCGTCCCGGCCGATCTGGAGCGAGTGGGAGAGCGATGAGCTCGGAGGACCTCGAGAAGTACGAGAGCGAGGCGGAGCTCGCGCTGTACCGCGAGTACCGCGACGTCGTCGGGCTGTTCAGCCACGTCGTCGAGACCGAGCGGCGCTTCTACCTGTGCAACAGCGTCGACGTGAAGGTCCGCAGCGACGGCGGCGAGGTGTTCTTCGACGTGACGATGACCGATGCGTGGGTGTGGGACATCTACCGCCCGGCACGGTTCGCCAAGACGGTGCGCGTCGTGACCTTCAAGGACGTCAACGTGGAAGAGCTCGCCAAGAGCGACCTCGAGCTGCCCAAGGGCGAGTTCTAGCCGAGAGGTCCCGGCCGGGCGACCCGCGCCCGCGTCCCCCCGGTCCGTCCACAGGCCCGGCGCGACCGGGTTGCCGTCCACAGGGCGGGCGTCGGCCGCTGGCGCCGGGCGACCCCCCGCGGCTTGGCTGCGGCCATGACTTCGGTGGGGGAGACGGCAGGGGGTCCGGTCCCGTCACGGGCCGCGCTCGGGCGCTACGGCGAGGACATCGCTGCTCGGTACCTTCGCGACCGGGGGATGGAGGTGCTCGAGCGCAACTGGCGGTGCGAGCACGGGGAGGTCGACATCGTCGCCCGCGACGGTCCCTGGATCGTCGTCTGTGAGGTCAAGACCCGGCGGGGTACGGGGTTCGGTGACCCGGTGGAGGCCGTCACCGTGGCCAAGGCCCTGCGTCTGCGGCGGCTCGCCGCCGCCTACCTGCGCGCCCATGGGGGCCACCCCGGGCCGGTGCGGGTCGACGTCGTCGGCGTCCTCTGCGAGGCGGGACGCCCCGTGGTCGTCCGCCACGTCGAGGGGGTCGGCCGGTGACACTCGGCCTCGGACGCACCCGCTCGGTCGCCCTCTCCGGTCTCGACGGCGCGCTCGTCGACGTCGAGGCCCACATCGGTCAGGGCCTGCCGTCCTTCTCGGTCGGTGGCCTGCCCGACGCCGCGTGCGCGCAGGCTCCCGACCGCATCCGCGCGGCAGCGGCCCACGCCGGTGCCGCGGTCCCCCCGCACCGGGTCACGGTCAACCTCTCGCCGGCCTCGCTCCCGAAGCGGGGTTCCGGCTTCGACCTGCCGATCGCCGTCGCCGTGCTCGCCGCGGCCGGGGCGATCCCCGGCGACGCGGTCCGCGACGTCGTCCACGTCGGGGAGCTCGCCCTCGACGGCCGCGTCCGCGGGGTGCGGGGGGTGCTCCCCGCCGTGCTCGAGGCCTCCAGACGCGGCATCCGGCACGTCGTCGTCCCGCTCGAGAACGTCGCCGAGGCGCAGCTCGTCGACGACGTCGCCGTGCACGGCGCGGCAGACCTCCGCGAGGTCCTGGTATGGGCGGCGGCCGCCGCACGCGGCGAGCCGATGCCCGTCGCGCCCCCGGCCGCGGCCCCCGGCGAGGACCACGCCCCGGCCCGGGTCGACCTCGCCGACGTCGTCGGGCAGCCCGAGGCACGGATCGCCCTCGAGCTCGCCGCGACGGGTGGCCACCACCTCCTCATGACGGGCCCGCCCGGCGTCGGGAAGACGATGCTCGCCGAGCGCCTCGTCACCGTCCTGCCCCCGCTCACGCGCGAGGCGGCGCTCGAGACCCACGCGATCCGCTCGCTCACCGGCCAGGTCGGCCCGGTGGCGAGCCTGGACCGGACCCCGCCGTTCGTGGCGCCGCACCACAGCCTGTCGGTCGCGGCGCTCGCCGGCGGCGGGTCGGGGGTCGTGCTGCCGGGCGCGATCTCGCGGGCGCACCACGGCGTGCTGTTCCTCGACGAGGCCCCGGAGTTCAAGACGTCGGTGCTGCAGACCCTGCGCCAACCGCTGGAGTCCGGGGAGGTCGTCATCGCCCGGGCCCGCCAGGCGGTGCGTTACCCCGCGCGTTTCCTGCTCGTGCTCGCGGCCAACCCGTGTCCCTGCGGGCGGTCCTACGGCAAGGGGTTGGAGTGCACCTGCTCGGCCGCCGAGATCCGCGGCTACCGCGGCCGGCTGTCCGGGCCGCTGCTGGACAGGGTCGACCTCCAGGTCCACGTCCCGCCCGTGCGGCAGGCGGCCTTCGGTGACGAGGTGGGTGAGAGCAGCGCCGTCGTCGCCGAGCGCGTCGCGCGGGCCCGCGAGGTCCAGCGGGCCCGGTGGACCGGCCCGGGTGGGTCCGGATGGGCGCTCAACGGCCTCGTCCCGGGGCACGTCCTGCGTCGTCCGCCCTTCCGGTTGCCCGCCGCCGTCACCACCGACATCGACCGTTCCCTCGACACGGGCCGGCTCACCCTCCGGGGATACGACCGGGTGCTGCGCGTCGCCTGGTCCGCCGCCGACCTCGCCGGTCGGGCTGTCCCGTCGCGCGAGGACGTCGCGACCGGGCTGCTGCTGCGCCGCGGTGAGGGAGCGGTGGCATGAGCAGGGGTGGGCACAGCTCACTGGAGGCCGACGAGCGCTGGGCCCGGGTCGCGTGGGCCTACCTCGTCGAGCCCCGCTCCGGGCCCCTGCGTCGCCACCTCGCCGAGCACGGCGCGGCGGCCTCGCTCGCCCGGTTGCGCGCCGGCCGCTACGGGGCGACCCCCGAGCTGGCGGTCCGCCTCGGGCGGCTCGACCTCGACGACCTCGCGCACGCCGTCCGTCGGTCGGGCGTGCACGTGGTCGTGCCCGGGGACCCCGGCTGGCCGACCGCGGTCGACCGGCACGCCGACCCGCCCTACTGCCTCTTCGTCCGCGGCGACCCCGACCTCGAGGGACTGAGCCATCGGGGGGTCGCGGTGGTCGGCTCCCGGGCCGCGACCGAGTACGGGCTGCGGGTCGCGGCCGAGCTCGGGGAGGGGCTCGCCGCCCGCGGCTTCGTCGTCGTCAGCGGCGCCGCGTTCGGCATCGACGCCGCCGCACACCGGGGAGCACTCGCGGCAGGCGAACCCACCGTGGCCGTGCTCGCCTGCGGCCCCGACGTCGCGTACCCCAGGGCACACCAGCCCCTGCTCGCGCAGATCGCCCGGACCGGCGCGGTGGTCAGCGAGGTGCCGGTCGGCACGATGCCGTACCGCTCGAGGTTCCTCGCCCGCAACCGGATCATCGCGGTGCTCTCCCGGGCAACGATCGTCGTCGAGGCGGGGATCCGCTCCGGGTCGCTCTCCACAGCCCGGGAGGCCCGGGAGCACCACCTCCCCGTGGGCGCGGTCCCGGGTCCGGTCACCAGTGCCACCTCCGCCGGCTGCCACGCCCTGGTCCGCGACAGTGGTGCCGTCCTCGTCACGGATGCCGCCGAGGTCGCCGAGCTCGCAGCCCCGATCGGCGAGCACCTCCTGACGGTGGGCAGCGAGCCGGGGCCCCGCGCGCCCGAGGACGACCTCGACCGGGTGGCGTACGCCGTCTGGTCCGCGGTGCCGGTCCGACGGCCCGCCGCTACCGAGGCCCTCGGCGTCGCAGCCGGCGTCGACCCGGCCCGGACCGTCGCAGCGCTGGCGGTCCTGGAGGCGCGCGGCCTGGTGGTCCGCGACGGGGGTGGCTGGCGCAAGCCGCCGCGGCGACGCGGGGCCACCACCCCGTCCTCCGCTCCCCGGGATCCGGTCGACTGAGTGCCCGCCCACCGGCCGGCGCACGGCGAGCTTCCGGCGGCGGCCACCTCGACCGGCGGGCGATGTCGGTGATCTCGTCAGCGGCCGTCGTCGCGGAGCGGCGGGTTCCGTTGCGGATGTGACGGGAGAGTGACACGGTTGGCCCGTGACCGTCGTCCGAGCCGAGGCGCTCACCGCTTTCGAGCGCCATCTGCGCGTCGAACGGGGGCGATCGGAGAACACCGTGCGCGCCTATGCGCGCGATGTCGGCGCGTTCCTCGACGACCAGCAGGTCACCGACGACGAGGGCCTGCGTGCGGTCACGCTCGCCGACCTGCGGGCGTGGCTGGGCCGTGTCGCACGTGGCGGCGCCGCCCGCTCGACGGTGGCGCGCACCTCGGCCTCCCTGCGCACGTTCTTCCGCTGGTGCGAGCGCACCGGGCGTGTCGACGCGGACCCCTCCCTCCGGCTCAGCGCCCCACGTCGCCACCGGACGCTCCCACCCGTCCTCGGCCAGCGCTCGGTGGGGGCCCTGCTCGACGTCGCGGCGCTGGCGGCCGACGACGCGGACCCGGTCCGCCTGCGGGACCGCGCCGCCCTCGAGCTCCTCTACGCCACGGGCATCCGCGTCGGCGAGCTCGTCGGTCTCGACGTCGACGACGTCGACCTCGACACCGGCGTGCTACGGGTCGTGGGCAAGGGGGACAAGGAGCGGCGCGTCCCCGTCGGCGTGCCCGCCCGCGAGGCGGTCGGGGCGTGGCTGCGGGACGGACGGCCGAGGCTGGTCACGGGGGAGAGCGGCGCGGCCCTGCTCCTCGGCCGGCGAGGCCGTCGTGCCGACCAGCGGCAGGTCCGTGAGGTCGTCCACCGGCTCCTCGAGCACGTGCCCGACGCACCCGACCTGGGCCCGCACGGGTTGCGCCACAGCGCGGCGACCCACCTGCTCGAGGGCGGTGCCGACCTGCGCATGGTCCAGGAGCTGCTCGGGCACGCCTCGCTCGCGACCACCCAGATCTACACCCACGTGTCGGTCGACCGGCTCAAGCGGTCCTTCGCCCAGGCGCACCCTCGTGCGTGACGACGACCGCGAGAGTCGCCAGTCCGCCCCTCGTGACTTCGGCGCGGGCCGTGGCCTGGGTCGGCCCGACGACGAGCGTGACCCCTACGACGTGCCCGAGTGGGTGTCGGAGTTCCGCCGGCTGTACGTCGAGCCCAAGACCAGGGCCGCCCTGCGCGACGAGGCCCAACGGGGCGCGCGCCGCGGCGCCGGCTCGACGCCGCCGGGCTCGACCGCGGCGGCCGCCTCGGCACTCCCCGACGGGACGCTGGTGCCCGAGGAGCCGCGGGAGCGCCCCCTCTCGGACGAGCCGCCGCTGCGCAGCCGCTCGGAGCTGCACCATCGTGACCGCCGGCCGGCGGGGACTGCCGGGGCGGGCCGGCGCAGCCACACCTCCGACCCCAAGCACGAGCCCGAGGCGGCCGGGCCGCCTGGGCCCGGTTCGAGGGCCGAGGCCCGGCGCGCCCGTGCGGAGCGGGCCAGGGCCGAGCGGCGCCTGCGCCTGCGCCGCACCATCGTCGTCGGGGTGCTCCTGCTCGCCGTGGCCGCCGTCGTCACGTGGCTCGTCGCCCGCAGCCACGAACCGGTATCGGCCGCCCCCGCCGAGCCCGCTGCGCTCGTCCTCCCGTCGTCGGCCCCGTCGGTCACCGGCGGGGTGGGCGGGTCCGCGGGGGATGCCGCGAGCGTCACCCGCCCCCCGGTCGTGGGCGGTGCGACGGGGGTCGTCGAGCGGTCGTTGCCGCTCCCGTCGCCCACCGGGGTCGCCGGCACCGCGACCGTGGGGACCCCGACCCCGTCGCCGACGCCCACCCCGACGCCGCCGGCCCGCGGGACTGGGCGGCTGTCGTGGGTGGACTGGGGCGACGTGCCCGGGCTCCGGTCGTCGGGAGGACGGGTCGTGCGTGTCGCGCTCGAGCTCGAGAACGGGCTCGGTCTCGATCGCAGCGAGACGGCCTCGACGATCTCCTCGATCCTCACCGACGGGCGCGGCTGGCAGACCGAGAGGGACGTCCGGTTCGTCTTCGTCTCCGCGGAGCAGGCCCGAAGCGGCGAGTTCGACACGCGTATCGCCGTCGCGAGCCGGCTGACGACGATGGACCTCTGCGGGCCGGTCCAGACCGAGGGCTACACGTCGTGCTACAACGGCCGCGTCGTGCTCAACCTCGACCGCTGGATGCTCGCGGTGCCGTCCTACGCGGGACATCTCGACGACTACCGTGCCTACGTCGTCAACCACGAGGTCGGTCACTCCTTCGGGCTCGGGCACGAGGGCTGTCCCGCCGAGGGCGAGCCGGCGCCGGTGATGGTGCCCCAGACCCTGCACCTGTGGGGATGCGCGCCGAACCCCTATCCCGTGCTCGACTGAGACGGCCACAGCGGGAGCAGCCGGACCCGGCCGCCGACGAGCGGCAGCATCGGGTCGAGGTAGCCGTCGTCCCTGCGGGCGCCGAGGTGGAGGCAGGGGGTCATCATGCAGTGGCCCGGTGCGATGGCATCGTCGGGCGGCTCGAGCTCACCGACCACCGCGCCCGCCTCGACCTGGGCCCCCACCATGACGCGGGCGCGGACCGGTTCGTACGTGCTCGACAGCCCACCGGGGTGGGCGACGGTGACGGTCCCCCGACCGGCGACCCGGCCCGCGTGGGTGACGACCCCTTCCTCGACGGCGAGCACCTCGCTCCCCACCCGGGCCACCAGGTCGAGGCCCCGGTGGCCGGCACCCCACCGACTCGGTGGGGCGCGGAACGGACGGAGCACGTGCGGCGGGCGTGTCGGCCACTGCCACCGGTGGTGGGTGCCATCGGCGGGCCGCCCGGCGACCTCGCTTCCGCCGGCTGCCGAGGCCCTCGGGACCGGCCCGCCCGGGTGGGGCGGTGGGGCTCCGCCGCCCGGCACGGGCACCAACAGCGCCGGGGCGAGGAGCAGGGCGGCGACGGGTTGGTGGCGACGGATGGTCATGGCCCGAGCCTGATCGGACGGGGTCTGCGCGACGAGCACGTCGTCCCGGCCCTGTGGACGGCGACGTGGCGGCGGTTCAGCTGTGGACGGCCGGGCCGGCGGGGCCGCGTCCCGCGTCAGCCACGCAGGTCGCCCAGCCGCCGGCAGGCCTCGTCGATGACCTCGGGGCGCTTGCAGAACGCGAACCGGACGAGGGTCCGCGCCGTGTCGGGGTCGTCGTGGAACACCGAGACCGGCACCCCCACCACGCCGGCCCTACGGGGCAGGTCGTGGCAGAACTCGAGCGCGTCGACGGCGCCGAGCGGTGCGGCGTCGGCGACGACGAAGTAGCCACCGCGGGGCACCGAGACCTCCAGGCCCGCGGCGGTGAGGCCGGAGAGAAGCAGGTCGCGCTGATCCTGCAGCGACCGGGCGACGTCGGCGAACACGGCGCCGGGTAGGCCGAGACCCGCGGCGACGGCCGGCTGGAAGGGCCCGGACCCGACGTAGGTGAGGAACTGCTTGACGGCGCGGACCGCCGCCACCGCCTCGGCAGGGCCGGTCACCCAGCCCACCTTCCAGCCCGTCGTCGAGAACGTCTTCCCGGCCGAGGAGATCGTGACGGTCCGATCCCACATGCCCGGCAGGGTCGCGACCGGGACGTGCTGGGCGTCGTCGAAGATAAGGTGCTCGTAGACCTCGTCCGTGACGACCCAGGCGTCGTGCTCCCGGGCGAGGTCGCAGACCAGAGCGAGCTCCTCGCGGGTGAACACCCGGCCGGTGGGGTTGTGCGGCGTGTTGAGGAGCACGACCCGGGTGCGTTCCGAGAAGGCGGCGCGCAGCGACTCCTCGTCGACGTGGTAGTCGGGGAAGCGCAGCACCGAGGTGCGGCGCGCGCCGCCGGCCAGCGCGATGGTCGCCGCGTAGCTGTCGTAGTAGGGCTCGAAGGTGACCACCTCGTCGCCGGGCCGGACGAGGGCCAGCATCGTGGCCGCGATCGCCTCGGTCGCGCCCACGGTGACCAGCACCTCCGAGGCCGCGTCGACCTGCAGACCGTAGAAGCGGGCCTGGTGCTCGGCCACGGCGGCCAGCAGCTCGGGCACCCCCGCGCCGGGGGGATACTGGTTGCGTCCGCCGCGGATGGCCGCGACCGCCGCCTCGAGCACCTCGACCGGCCCGTCGGTGTCGGGGAAGCCCTGCCCCAGGTTGATGGCGCCGTGCTCGGCGGCCAGGGCGCTCATCGTCGCGAAGATCGTCGTCCCGAACGGGGCGAGGGCCGGGTGGCCGGGGGAGCGGGGCATACCGGTCAGGCTATCCACCTCGTGGCGGGTCACCCGATTTCGCCGGGGCGCCCGCGTCCACGTACGATGTGCGGTGGCCCTCGTGTGCGCGCACGCGGGAGCCATCACTTCGCGCGCCACCCTCCTGCGACGAGCCTCGGCTCCGATCGGGGGCGCACCACGGCAGTGGCGGATGCCGCCCACACGGGCAGCTCGGCATCCGTCCGGGGTGCGTCGCGGCGCCAGGCAGGTGGGACCACCCCCGGGCTCGGTCACCACCGACGGAACTGACAACCACACAGCACAAGGAGAACGACGATGGCCGTCGTCACCATGCGCCAGCTCCTCGAGAGCGGCGTCCACTTCGGGCACCAGACCCGCCGGTGGAACCCCAAGATGAAGCGCTTCATCATGACGGAGCGCAACGGCATCTACATCATCGACCTGCAGCAGTCGGTGACCTACATCAACAACGCCTACGAGTTCGTCAAGGAGACCGTGGCCCACGGCGGCACGATCCTCTTCGTCGGCACCAAGAAGCAGGCGCAGGAGCCCGTTGCCGAGCAGGCGACCCGGGTCGGGATGCCGTACGTCAACCACCGCTGGCTCGGCGGCATGCTCACCAACTTCCAGACCATCTCCAAGCGGCTCACCCGCCTCAAGGAGCTCGAGGAGATCGACTTCGACGACGTGGCCGGCTCGGGCCACACGAAGAAGGAGCTCCTCATGCTCCAGCGTGAGAAGGACAAGCTGGAGAAGACCCTCGGCGGTATCCGCTCGATGACCCGCGTCCCGTCCGCGGTCTGGATCGTCGACACCAAGAAGGAGCACCTGGCCGTCGACGAGGCCCGCAAGCTCGGCCTCCCGGTCATCGCGATCCTCGACACCAACTGCGACCCCGACGAGGTCGACTACAAGATCCCGGGCAACGACGACGCGATCCGCTCGGTCACCCTCCTCACCCGGGTCATCGCCGACGCCGTCGCCGAGGGACTCATCGCCCGCGCCGGAGGCGGCCAGGCCGCCGCCGGTGAGGAGGCGCAGGGCGAGGAGCCGCTCGCGGAGTGGGAGCGCGAGCTCCTCGCCGGCGAGGCCGAGCAGACCGCAGCCGCCACCGCCCCGGAGGCCGGCCAGACCGCCGCCGCCACCGCGCCGGAGGCTGCGGACGTCGCCCCCGCGGCCGACGTCGCCGAGGCTGCCGAGGCCACGCCGGTGGAGGCCACCGAGGCCGAGCAGGTCGCCCCGGCGGAGGCCGAGCAGGCCGCTCCGGTGGAGGCCGAGCAGGCCTCCCCGGCCGAGCAGGCCGCTCCGGCGGAGGCCGAGCAGGCCGCCCCGGCCGAGCAGGCCTGAGCACCTCCCTCCCGTCCGAACACCCACGGAAAAGAGCGATAGGAACCCATGGCGAACTACACCGCCGCTGACATCAAGGCGCTCCGCGAGAAGACCGCGGCCGGCATGATGGACGTCAAGAAGGCCCTCGACGAGGCCGACGGCGACATGGCCAAGGCCGAGGAGATCCTCCGGGTCAAGGGCCAGAAGGGCGTCACCAAGCGCGAGGGCCGCACGGCCTCCAACGGGCTCGTGGCCGCGCGGGCCGCAGACGGCGAGGGCACCCTCGTCGAGGTCCTCTGCGAGACCGACTTCGTCGCGAAGGGCGAGCGCTTCATCGCCCTCGCCGACGAGGTCCTCGGCCAGGCCGTGGCCACCCGGGCCGCGGACGCCGAGGCCCTGCTCGGCTCGAGCCTCCCGGACGGCCGGACCGTCCAGCAGCTCCTCGACGACGCGAACGCGACGATCGGGGAGAAGATCGAGGTCAAGCGGGTGGCCAGGCTCGAGGGCGAGCACGTCGTCTCGTACCTGCACAAGACCAGCCCCGACCTGCCCGCGCAGATCGGCGTCCTCGTCGCGACCAAGGGCGGCGACGAGTCCGTCGCCCGCGACGTCGCGATGCACGTCGCCGCGTTCGCACCGTCGGTGCTGACCCGCGACGAGATCGACCCCGCGACGGTCGAGAACGAGCGCCGCGTCGCCGAGGCCACCGCGAAGGAGGAGGGCAAGCCCGAGGCCGCCCTCCCGAAGATCGTCGAGGGCCGGGTGAACGGCTTCTTCAAGGAGAACGTCCTGCTCGAGCAGCCGTTCGCCAAGGAGCCGAAGAAGACCGTCCGCAAGGTCCTCGACGAGGCCGGCGCCGACGCAACGGGCTTCGCCCGCTTCCGCGTCGGGTCCTGACCCGTCGGGGCTCCGCCGCGAGCTCGCCACCGATGCCGTCCGCTCACCCGAGCGGACGGCATCGGTGCGTCCGGGCCCGTGCCGGCCATCGGGTGAGCCCGCCCGTGCGCCGACCCACCGCTGCGGCGGGTCGCGGCGTCAGCCGGTCCGGGCGGTGACCGGCGGCCGGTCGCTCCACGGGAAGGAGATCCACCGGTCGGTCCGACCCCACGCGTAGTCGGGGACGACGACCGACCGGGGCTTGGCGTAGACCACGGCGGTCCGCACCGATCCGACCTTGCCCGCGCAGAAGTCGTGGACCGACGCGAGCGTCGACCCGGTGTCCGCGACGTCGTCGGCGACGAGCACCGACGCGTCGTGCAGGTCGACGAAGTCGGGTGCGGGCGGAAGGATCCGTGGGACGTCGAGGCGCTGGTCCACGCCCGTGTAGAACTCGACGTTCATCGTGTAGATGTTCTTGACCCCGAGGGCGTACCCGAGCGCGCCACCGACGACGAGTCCTCCGCGAGCGATGCACAGGACCATGTCGGGGACGCCGTCGGCGGCGATGCGCCCGGCGAGCTCCCACACGGCTCGGTCGAAGTCCTGCCAGGTGAGGATCTCGCGCTCGTCTCCCACGGCGGCCATCCTCGCACCCCCCTGGCGGCGGGGGTGGTCGGCCGCGTCGGCCCCGTGACCGCCCGGCCTCGGTTGGTCCCCGGCCCGGGCTGTGACAGGATCGGACCGCCGTCGACCCCCGCCGAGGAGGCCCAGTGACCACGTCTGCCCTCACCGAGGCCCCTCCGTCGCCGACGGAGGGGCGCCGCCCTCGCCGGGTCCTGCTCAAGCTGTCGGGCGAGGTCTTCGGCGGAGGGCGCGTCGGCGTCGACCCCGACGTGGTCCGCGACGTGGCTCGTCAGATCGCGGCGGCCGTCCGCGAGGGTATCCAGGTCGCGATCGTCGTCGGCGGTGGGAACTTCTTCCGGGGCGCCGAGCTGCAGCAGAAGGGGATGGAGCGCGCTCGTGCCGACTACATCGGGATGCTCGGCACGGTGATGAACTGCCTGGCCCTCCAGGACTTCCTCGAGAAGGAGGGCGTCGACACGCGGGTCCAGACGGCCATCACCATGGGTCAGGTCGCCGAGCCCTACATCCCGCGCCGGGCCATGCGTCACCTCGACAAGGGGCGGGTCGTCATCTTCGGTGCGGGCGCCGGGATGCCCTACTTCTCCACCGACACCGTGAGCGCCCAGCGGGCCCTGGAGTGCCAGTGCGACGCCGTCCTGATGAGCAAGAACGGCGTCGACGGTGTCTACGACTCCGACCCGCGCAACAACCCGGGGGCGCGCAAGCTCGACAAGATCACCTTCGCCGAGGCGCTCCGGCACGGCCTCAGGGTCGTCGACGCCGCCGCGTTCAGCCTCTGCATGGAGAACCAGCTGCCGATGGTCGTCTTCGGCATGGAGGGCGACGGCAACGTGACGCGCGCCCTGCGTGGTGACCCGATCGGCACCCTGGTCTGCGCCGGCTGACCCGCGCACCGACCAGCCTCTTTGACACACTGGACCCAGCCGCGCGCACCGCGCGGGCGACGTGAAGGAGACCCGCCCCGATGATCGACGAGACCTTGTTCGAGGCCGAGGAGAAGATGGAGAAGGCCGTCGAGGTCGCCAAGGAGGACTTCGCGGGTATCCGCACCGGCCGGGCCCACCCCGGCATGTTCCAGAAGCTCCTCGTCGACTACTACGGGGCACCGACCCCACTCCAGCAGCTGGCGTCCTTCCAGACGCCCGAGGCACGCACGATCATCATCAGCCCGTTCGACAAGGGCTCGATGCACGCGATCGAGAAGGCCATCCAACAGGCCGACCTCGGCGTGAACCCGAGCAACGACGGCACGATCATCCGCTGCGTCATGCCGGAGCTCACCGAGGAGCGCCGCCGCGAGTACGTCAAGATGGCACACCACCAGGCCGAGGAGGCCCGCGTCTCCATCCGCAACATCCGCCGCCACGCCAAGACGACCCTCGAGCGGCTCATCAAGGACGGCGAGGTCGGCGAGGACGAGGGTGTCCGCGCCGAGAAGGAGCTCGAGCACGTGACGAAGCGGCACGTCGACAAGGTCGACGAGCTGCTCAAGCACAAGGAAGCCGAGCTGCTCGAGGTCTGAGCGTCGATGTCCGACCTGCCCACACCGGCCGCCCCGGAGCAGGGCGCCGCCGACCCGGAGGCCGTCACCGGGGCCTCCGACGACGGGGCGGTGACCGAGGCCCCGGCCCCACGCGCCGGCCGCGACCTGCGGGCCGCGGTCGGGGTCGGCCTGCTCCTCGGCGCCCTCGTCGTCGGCTCGCTCGTCGTCGATCCCCGGGCCTTCCTCGTCGTCGTCGTCGTCGCCGTCGCCTACGGGGCCTGGGAGGTCCGTCGCGCGCTCACGACCAAGGACATCCACGTCCCGGTCCTGCCGCTCATGGTCGGCGCGGTCGGGATGATCGTCTCCGCCTACGCCCGCGGCGCCGAGGCGCTCGTCGTGACCTTCGGCCTCACGATGATCGGCCTGCTCGTCTGGCGGGTCGCGGACGGGCTCGCCGGGGCCGCCCGCGACCTCGCCGGGTCGGCCCTCGTGGCCTTCTACCCGGTCTTCCTCGGCGGCTTCGCGTCGCTGATGCTGGCCGAGGACGACGGTCGCCGGCGGATCATCGTCTTCGTCCTCGTCACGGTGTTCAGCGACATCGGCGGGTACGCCGTCGGCGTCATGCTCGGCCGCCACCCGATGGCCCCCTCGCTGTCGCCGAAGAAGTCGTGGGAAGGCTTCGCCGGCTCGGTCCTCAGCTGTGCGGCGGTCGGGGCCGCCGCCCTGCCGCTCCTGCTCGACGGCGCCTGGTGGACCGGTGCCATCCTCGGTGCGGTCGCCGCCGTCGGGGCGACGCTCGGCGACCTCGTCGAGTCGAGCATCAAGCGCGACCTCGGCATCAAGGACATGGGCACGCTGCTGCCCGGCCACGGCGGGCTGATGGACCGGCTCGACAGCCTCGTCGTCGTCGCACCCATCGCGTGGGCGCTGATGCTCGTCTTCGTCCCCGTCCTCTGAGCGACGGCCGGCCGGTCCGGTTGCCCGGACCAGCCGCGGCGCTCAGCCGGCGCGGCGTCCCGTGAACCCGACGAGGTTGTCGAGGAAGGGGGTCGGCCGGATGGTCAGGCCACCGTTGCCGTCCTCCTCGGTGAGGCAGCTGATCTGCCGGTCGAGCCAGTGGTACGTGTGTCGCGACACCTGGCCCGGGTCCTCGTGGTACAGCGTCTGCGCGAGCGCCGGGACCAGCTCGAGCGCGTCGCGGGCCTGCGTGGCGTTCGCGCAGGTCTGGAACACGATCGTGTGCCGGTGCGGCATGGCGAAGACGATGCCGTTCGAGGTGTCGATCGTGGGCATCCAGCGGTGCAGCGCGTCGTTGAGGAACCGCGCGAACGACGCCGTGTACGGCGAGACACCCGTGGCGGTGAAGGCCGTCCGTTGCCCGTCCCGGACCTGCTCGACCTCGACCGGCGTGGTCTCGAGGAGGTGGAGGAGGTTGGTGCGGCCCCGGTCGACGAGCGAGGGCACCCGGCGCCCGGTGTCGGCGATGCGCGAGTCCGGAAGCGTCACGACCGCGGTGGGCAGGTCGAGGGTCAGCACCTCGTGGACGTGCTCGGCGAACCGACCGGCGTACGTGAAGCCCAGGCCGGTCGAGAGCATGCGCTCGGCGTTGACGAGCCGCGAGGTCAGTGCCTCGTCGAACTCGTGCGGGCTGAGCGCGTCGATATCGGCCTCCGCCGCGGCGGTCAGCCGCTCGAGGTGCTCGCGGATGTCCTCCTCGAGCGCACCCGAGTCGTCATCGACGTCCGGTACGGGGTTGACCGGCCTGCTCGCGGGCCGGAGGTCGTCCTCGGTCATGGCGGACCCGCGCCGCGAGGGCGCGATCCATCGGTCGAACAGTCCCATGGCTGTTCCCTTTCCCTGCAACCTCGTTCCCCTGCTGAACGAGACTACGTCCACGGTAGAGGTAGCGGGAGGTGCCGCGCCATCACTTCGGCAGATCCGGTGTCGGCGGGTCGCGGCGCCACCTCCTGCTCCTGCGATGATGGGCACGCCATGACCGACGCCGACGACACCCGTCCCCGCCCGGGCGAGCTCACCCTCGTCGCGCCCCGGCGGGGCAAGCCGCCTCGCCACCTCGCCGACCTCGACGTCGGAGAGCGCCGCGCGGCAGTGGCGGCGCTGGGGCACCCCGCCTTCCGTGCCAACCAGCTCTCGACGCACTACTTCGAGCGCCTCGTCGAGCGTCCCGAGGACATGACCGACCTGCCGAAGGCGGTGCGCGAGGACCTCGTCCGCGACCTCCTCCCGACCCTGCTCGCGCCGGTGCGCCACCTCACCGCGGATGCCGGGGCCACCGTCAAGCAGGTGTGGCGGCTCGGCGACGGCGCGCTCGTCGAGTCCGTGCTCATGCGCTACCCGAACCGGGTCACGGTCTGCATCTCGAGCCAGGCCGGCTGCGGCATGAACTGTCCGTTCTGCGCCACGGGACAGGAGGGGCTGACCCGCAACCTGTCCGCGGCCGAGATCGTCGAGCAGGTCGTCGCCGCGGCGAGGATGCTGCGGCACGGCGCTCTGCCGGCGGTCACCGCCGCCGAGGGCGGAGCCCTCGGGGCGGAGGCGGAGGGCTCCGGGCAGGAGGCCTCGGGGGAGCCGCCGACCGGGCCGACCCGGGTGAGCAACGTCGTCTTCATGGGGATGGGTGAGGCCCTCGCCAACTACACGGCGGCCATCCGGGCGGTGCGCCGGCTCACCGAGCCGCCTCCCTCCGGCCTGGGGATCTCGGCGCGCGGCATCACGATGTCGACGGTGGGCCTCGTCCCCGGCATCGACCGCCTGGCCGCGGAGGGCATCCCGATGACCCTGGCCCTCTCCCTCCACGCTCCCGACGACGAGCTGCGCGACGAGCTCGTGCCGATCAACACCCGGTGGAAGGTCGACGAGGCCATCGACGCCGCCCGCCGCTACCACGAGGCGACCGGGCGGCGGGTCAGCATCGAGTACGCCCTGATCCGTGACGTCAACGACCAGGCGTGGCGGGCGGACCTGCTCGGCGAGAAGCTGTCCGCGCGTGGCCGGGGATGGGTCCACGTCAACCCGATCCCGCTGAACCCGACACCGGGCTCGCGGTGGACCGCCTCCCGGCGGGGCGTCGAGCAGCAGTTCGTCGAGCGGCTGCGCGCCCACGGGATCCCGACGACCGTCCGCGACACCCGGGGGAGCGAGATCGACGGCGCGTGCGGCCAGCTCGCCGCGTCGACCGCCTGAGCCGCTGCGGACCCGTGTGGCGCTGACCTACCCTTCGGGGCTGCGCGCCCCCCTGCTCGTCGCCGCGGCCCTGGCCGTCGTGGTGACCGGGTGCTCGGGTGGCGAGCTGCCGGCCGGCCTCGGGGAGCGGGACGCGCACGCGTCGCACGCGGCGGCCGCGACGCGCAGCCCGCCGTCCGCCCCGTCGACGGTCCCGCTGCGCCCCGGGGAGCGCCTCGTGACGATCCGCCTGCCCCGGGCCTACACCCCCGCGGCGCCCACCGAGGGCGGAACCGACGACTACCGCTGCTTCCTCGTCGACCCCCGCCTCACCGCGGACGAGCTGGTGAGCGGGGTCGACATCCGCCCCGACAACGCCGCCCTCGTCCATCACGTCATCGTCTCGACCGTCGCCCC
Source organism: uncultured Actinomycetota bacterium (assembly GCA_963730165.1). Lineage (GTDB taxonomy): Bacteria > Actinomycetota > Actinomycetes > Actinomycetales > Dermatophilaceae > DASSQJ01. The sequence goes on along the minus strand of CAVSQS010000002.1, from coordinate 133,672 downwards.
CGGACGGGTCGGGCGGGCCGAGCAGCTCGACGCCGAGGACCCCGGCCCGGGCTGGACGTGCTTCGGCGGCAGCGGCGTCCAGGACGCGGCAGCGAGCCGCGATGCCGCCGACTGGGTGGGTGCATGGGCGCCCGGTGGCGGCGAGCGGGTCATGGCCGAGGACATCGGCATCCCCCTGCCCGTCGGCTCCCGCCTCGTCGTGCAGATGCACTACAACCTGCTCGCCGGCAGCGGCAGCGACCGCAGCGAGGTCCGGCTCCGACTGTCACCGGCGGCCGGGAGCGACAAGCTGCCGCTGGACACCATGCTCCTGCCGGCCCCGGTCGAGCCGCCGTGCCGCGAGAACCGGACCAAGGGGATGTGCAGCCGGGTCGTCTCGGTCGCCGACGTCTCCCGCCGGTTCGGCGAGCAGGTGGCGCGCGCCGATGCCCTCCACCTGCTCTGCGGGCCGGTGGCGCCGGGGCCGGTCCAGAGCTGCACGCGCACCGCCGTGAGCCGGGGACGCTCCGGGCCGTCGCAGGGCACCTGCACCTGCTGGGCCGTGCGATCACCATCGACGTGAACAAGGGCACCCCGGGTGCCCGGCGTGTGCTCGACATCCCGGTCTGGGACTTCGACGACCAGGCGACGACGCCGCTGGCCGAGCCGGTCCCCGTCGCGCCCGGCGACACCCTGACGGTGACCTGCCACCACGACCAGGCCCTGCGGGAGCGCCTCCCGGCCTTCGAGGGGCAGCCCGAGCGCTACGTCGTCTGGGGGGAGGGGACGACCGACGAGATGTGCCTCGGCATCGTCCTGCTCACCCGCCCCTGAGGTCGACGCTCACCGGGCGGTGACCGTGGCCACCGCCTCCTGCACGTCGCCGGTGAGGTGGAGCCGGTGCTCCATCGCGCGGCCGGCGGCGAGGGCACGCAGCGCCGGCCACACGGGGACCTCCTCGGTCCACTGCCGGACACCGACGAGGACCAGCCGTGGGAGGGGGGCGTCGCCGCGGTCGTAGTACAGCCGCGTCGCCGCCTGGAAGATCTCCTGGACGGTGCCTGCGGCTCCGGGGAGGACGACGACACCCGTCGTGCATCGCGCGAGGAGGCCGTCCTCGCGGATGGCGTTCGAGAAGTACTTGCCGACTCCGTGGACGAACACGTTCGGAGGCTCGTGGCCGTAGAACCACGTCGGGATGCCGATGCTGCGCGGCCGGGGGTCGGGCGTGGGCTCGCGCAGGAGGTCGTCGTGCACCTCGAGGGCGAGTGCGGCCCAGGCCCGGACGTCGTCGACGGCGGGGACGGAGCGTAGCCGGGTCAGGGCGTCGGCCAGGGCCTCGCTCGACGCGGCGAAGGCGCCGAGGTTGGCCGCCTCCATCGCGCCCGGGCCGCCGCCGGTCGCGACGAGGTGGCCCGAGCGCGCGAGGGCGTGACCGAGGGCGGCAGCCAGCGCGTACTGCTCGGCGTCGCGGGCCAGGGCGTGCCCGCCCAGGACGCCGACGACGGACGCGTCGCCGATGACCTCGGTGAGCGCGTCGGTCATCGAGTCGTCGTGGATGGCGCGCAGCAGGGTGACGAAGGCGTCGTGACGCACGGTCCCGTCGCGCGACCAGCGGTAGGCGCGGGCGTCGGGGGTGGCGGCGTAGCCGAGGTCCCGCAGACCGGCGTAGAGCTCGCCCGGCTGGTACAACGTGGCGCGGTAGGGGTCGACGGGGGCACGCGGGTCGGTGGGGAAGACGAGGGCACCGTGGGTGCGCAGGTGGTCGGCGAGCTCGGCGGGCACCCGGCCGCCGAGGACGACGAGCCCCTCGACGTCGTCGCGACCGAGCAGGGCCTCCTCCCTGCCGCTGAGATCCAGGTCCTGCAGCCGCAGGCCGCGCAGCGACGAGCCGCCGTCGGCGAGTGCGTCGTCGAGCGCGGCCAGGGTCTCGATCTCGCGCACGCCCCGAACCTACCGACCGCGACGCCGGTGCGGGGTGGTCGGTGCGTCAGTGGCCGGTCAGCCGCGACAGCAGGGGCTCGAGCCGGCTCGGTTCCCCGGTGCGCGCCTCCTCACGGTCGGCCGCGCGGGCCAGCCGCAGACCGGCGTTGACACCGAGCCAGCGCCACGGTTCCGGTTCCCAGCGGGGGGAGTGGTGACCGACCCACGGCAGCTGCGTCAGCGGGCTCGCCTCGCCGAGGACGAGGTCGGCGAGGGTGCGGCCGGCGAGGTTGCTGGCGGCCACCCCGTCGCCCACATAGCCCCCGGCGCGACCGGTGCGCGTCGCCGGGTCCCACACCACCGAGGGGTGCCAGTCCCGCGGGATGCCGAGGGGCCCACCCCACGCGTGGGTGAACGCGACGCCCTCGAGGTCGGGCAGCATCGAGGTGAGGGTCGCTCGCAGCGCCTCGAAGACGTGCTCCTCGTGGTCGAACTCCGGCCGCACCGCCGACCCGAGGTGGTACGGGGCGCCCCGGCCACCGAACGCGATCCGGTCGTCGGCGGTCCGCTGCCCGTAGATCCGGACGTGCCCGTGGTCGGTGAACACCTCCCGCTCGGCGAGCCCGACGCGGTCCCAGACGTCGGCGGGGAGCGGTTCGGTCGCGACCATGAGCGAGTAGACGGGGACGACGTCGCGCCCGTGACCCGGCAGGCCGGGCGTCCATGCCTCGGTGGCCAGGACGACCGAGCGGGCACTGAGCCGCCGACCGTCGGCGAGGACGACGACCCCGTCCCCGGCCCGGGCCACGAGCGTGCCCTCGACGACCCGCACCCCGAGCCGTCGCACCGCGGCCGCGAGCCCGTCGGCGAGGTCGCGTGGGTGCACCCGGGCGCAGTTCGGGTTGAAGGTGGCTCCCCGCACCCCCGGGACGGCGAGCCGCTCCCGCGCCTCACCGGCGCCGAGGTGCACCGTCCCGTCCCCCCAGGCGGCGCCGTGGGCGGCCTCGGCCCTCGCCCGCTCGTCCTGGGCCGCGGTGCGCGCCACGGCCAGGGTGCCCCCCTTGACGAACCCGCTCCCGAGACCCTCCTGCGCATCCACCCGTCCGACCTCGTCGACGGTGTCGCGCAGCGCCGCGAGCTGGGCGAGGGCGCCCGAGCGTCCGTGACGCCGTGCCAGGACGTCGGGCGAGACCGGCCAGAGGGCCGAGACCCAGCCCCCGTTGCGGCCGCTCGCGCCGAAGCCGACGTGCTCGGCCTCGAGCACGAGCACGTCGAGGTCGGGGCGGGCACGGGCCAGGTAGTAGGCGGTCCAGAGGCCGGTGTACCCGCCCCCGACGACGGCGACGTCGACGCCGAGTGGGAGGTCGGCGGGCGGGTCCGCCGACGCGGCCGTCGTGGCCGTGTCCCACCACAGCGGCCGGGTCCCCGTCGCCGGCCCCGACGAGGGGCTCACAGGTGGTTCTCGGCCTCGGTGAGCACCGCGCGCAGACGGCGCTCGATCTCGTCGAACTCGGCCGGGCCCATGGTGAGCGGCGGCGCGAGCTGGACGACGGGGTCGCCGCGGTCGTCGGCCCGGCAGTACAGGCCGGCGTCGAAGAGGGCCTTGGAGAGGAACCCGCGCAGCAGGCGCTCGCTCTCGTCCTCGTCGAAGGTCTCCCGGGTGACCTTGTCCTTGACGAGCTCGATGCCGTAGAAGTACCCGGCCCCACGGACGTCCCCGACGAGGGGCAGGTCGAGCAGCTTCTCGAGCGTCGACTTGAAGGCCGGGGCGTTCTCCTTGACGCGGTCGTTGAGCCCCTCCCGCTCGAAGATGTCGAGGTTGGCCATCGCCGCCGCGGCCGACACCGGGTGCCCGCCCCAGGTGTAGCCGTGCGGGAAGTACGTCGTGCCCGTCCGGAACGGCTCGAAGAGACGGTCGCTGGCGATCATCAGGCCCAGTGGTGCGTACCCGCTCGTGACGCCCTTGGCGGTCGTGATGATGTCCGGCACGTAGTTGAAGTCGTCGCACGCGAACATCGAGCCGATCCGGCCGAACGCGCAGATCGTCTCGTCGGAGACGAGCAGGACGTCGTACTCGTCACAGATCTCCCGGACTCGCTCGAAGTACCCGGCGGGTGGGGGGAAGCAGCCACCGGAGTTCTGCACCGGCTCGAGGAAGACGGCGGCGACCGACTCGGGGCCCTCGAACTCGATGGCTTCGGCGATCCGGTCGGCGGCCCACCGGCCGAACGCCTTCTCGTCCTCCCGCAGGTGTTCGGGGGCGCGGTACATGTTGGTGTTCGGCACCTTGTGGCCGCCCGGGACGAGCGGCTCGAAGTCGACCTTCGCGGCCGGGATGCCGGTGATCGACAGCGCCCCCTGCGGCGTGCCGTGGTAGGCGACGGAGCGGGAGATGACCTTGTGCTTGGTCGGCTTGCCGACGAGCTTGAAGTACTGCTTGGCGAGCTTCCACGCGCTCTCGACGGCCTCACCGCCACCGGTCGTGAAGAACACCCGGTTGAGGTCGCCGGGCGCGTGGTGGGCGAGGCGCTCGGCGAGCTCGATGGCGCGGGGGTGCGCGTAGGACCACAGGGGGAAGAAGGCCAGCTCGGAGGCCTGCTTCATCATCGCCTCGGCGATCTCGGTGCGACCGTGGCCGACGTTGTTGACGAAGAGACCGGCGAGGCCGTCGATGTACTCCTTGCCGCGGTCGTCCCAGATCCGCCAGCCCTCGCCGCGCACGATGATCGGCACCGAGTGGCCGAGGCCGCCGCTGCCGGGGTCCTCGAAGACGGAGTGGCGCGTGAAGTGCATCCACAGGTGGTCGCGCGCGGCCTCGGAGTAGAGCTTGCCGGTCGCGGTGTGGCGCCCGGAGCTCGGCTCCCAGACGTCGTTCGGGTTCACGGTCATCGGGTACCCCAGTTGTAGTGCTGCTTGTTGAGCTTCAGGTAGACGAACGTCTCGGTCGTCCTCACGCCGGGCAGGACCCGGATGCGGCGGGTGAGCAGCTCGAGCAGGTGGTCGTCGTCCTCGCAGACGACCTCGGCGAGGATGTCGAAGGAGCCCGCGGTCGTGACGACGTAGTCGACCTCGGACATCGCCGAGAGGGCCTCGCCCAGCTCGATGAGGTCGCCCTCGGCCCGGATGCCGATCATGGCCTGGCGGGTGAACCCCACCTGGAGCGGGTCGGTGACGGCGACGATCTGCATGACCTCGGCGTCCAGGAGCCGCTGCACGCGCTGGCGCACCGCCGCCTCGGAGAGCCCGACCGCCTTGGCGATCGCGGCGTAGGACTGGCGGCCGTCCTCCTGGAGCAGCTCGATGATGCGCTTGGCGACGTCGTCGAGGCGGGTCTCGCCGTTTCGGGTGGCCGTCGGCCGGTGTCGGGTCACCGCGCCATGGTGTCGCCAGAGTCGCCGTCGCGCAAGTCCCCGCGCCACGGATTCAGTGGGTATCAGGCCTCGGATTCGTAACTTTCCTCAGGTTTCCCTCGGAGAGCCCTAGTGAATTCGCGGATCAGGGGACTAGCATCTCGCCACGCCCACAGCCCTGTCGATCCCGGGAGCCCCGCTGTCATGACCAGTCCCCGTGTCCTGCGCAACTTCGTCGGCGGAGAGTTCGTCGACGCGCGGTCCGACGCCACGACCGACGTCGTCAACCCCGCGACCGGCGCGGTCGTCGCGACGGCCCCGGTGAGCGGCGCCGAGGACGTCGACGCCGCGTACGCCGCCGCCGAGACCGCGTTCGCCGAGTGGGGACGCACGACCCCCTCCGAGCGGCAGCAGGCGCTGCTCAAGATCGCCGACGCGATCGAGGCGCGTGCCGACGAGATCGTGAGGCTCGAGTCGGAGAACACGGGGAAGATCGAGGCGCTCACGGCGAGCGAGGAGATCCCCCCGATGGTCGACCAGATCCGGTTCTTCGCCGGGGCGGCCCGCGTCCTCGAGGGCAAGGCGGCCGGCGAGTACATGGCCGGGCACACCTCGTGGGTGCGCCGCGAGCCCATCGGCGTGGTCGGCCAGGTCACGCCGTGGAACTACCCGCTGCTCATGGCGGTGTGGAAGATCGCGCCGGCCCTCGCGGCGGGCAACACCGTCGTCCTCAAGCCGAGCGACACCACGCCGGAGACGACCCTCCTGCTCGCCGAGATCGCCTCCGAGTTCCTCCCGGCCGGCACCCTCAACGTCGTCACGGGCACCCGCGACACCGGCCGGATGGTCGTCGAGCACCGCACCCCCGCCCTCGTCGCCATCACCGGCTCGGTCCGGGCCGGCGCCGAGGTGGCCGCGAGCGCCGCTCCCGCCGTCAAGCGGGTGCACCTCGAGCTCGGGGGCAAGGCCCCGGTCGTCGTCTTCGACGACGCGGACATCGAGGCGGCCGTCGAGGGCATCGCGGTGGCCGGCTACTTCAACGCCGGACAGGACTGCACGGCGGCGACCCGGGTCCTGGCCGCTCCCGGCATCCACGACGACTTCGTCGCCGCGCTCTCGGAGTACGCCAACACCTCGGCCGTCGTGGGGACCCCCGACAACGCCGACGCCCTCTTCGGTGCCGTGAACAACGCCACCCAGCTCGAGCGGGTCTCGGGCTTCCTCGAGCGGCTGCCCGCGCACGCGAGCGTCGCCGCCGGTGGCAACCGGGTCTCCGCCCTCGGCGACGGCTTCTTCCTCGAGCCCACCGTGGTCTCGGGCCTGCGCCAGGACGACGAGGCGGTGCAGAACGAGATCTTCGGCCCGGTCATCACGGTCCAGCGCTTCACCGACGAGGAGGAGGCGATCCGTTGGGCCAACGGCGTCGAGTACGGACTCGCCTCGTCGGTGTGGACCAAGGACTTCGGCCGGGCGATGCGGATGTCGCGCGCGCTCGACTTCGGGTGCGTGTGGATCAACACGCACATCCCGCTCGTTGCGGAGATGCCCCACGGCGGGTACAAGAAGTCGGGCTACGGCAAGGACCTGTCGATGTACGGCTTCGAGGACTACACCCGCGTCAAGCACGTCATGGCCAACATCGAGTCCTGACCCGGACCACGGCGACACCCGACATCACCGATCCTGACCCGGCCCCCGCCGAGAACAACCGACCCAGACCGCACCGACTCCACCCGCCGAGCACCCGACGCCGGAAGCCCCGGCCGGCACCACCCGAGGAGAACCCACCATGGCCGAGCGCCAGATCCCCGACCTGACCTCCCCCGCGATGCGCGCCGCGCTGGCGCGCGGCCTGACGACCCGTCGCGCCCTGATGACCGGGGCCCTCGGCGCCGGTGCCACGCTGGCTCTCGCCGCCTGCGGCAGCTCGGGCACCGGCGGTGGCTCGGCGTCCGGCACCGCCTCCCGCACCGCCGCGGCGGCGCAGGACATGAGCGACACCGAGAAGGTCGTCAACTGGTCGAACTGGCCGCAGTACATCGACGTCTCCGACGACGAGAAGTCGCGGCCCTCCATCGACGCCTTCACCAAGGAGACCGGCATCGAGGTCAACTACACGGAGGACTACAACGACAACGACGAGTTCTACGCGAAGGTCCGTCCGCTCCTCGAGGGCGGCCAGGACACCGGTCGCGACGTCTGGTGCAGCACCGACTGGATGGTCTCGCGCCTGATCCAGCAGGGCTACGTCCAGCCGCTCGACTACGCGAACATCCCCAACGGGGAGGCCAACCTCGTCGAGTCCCTGAAGAACGTCGAGTTCGACCCGGGCCGCAAGTTCTCCCTCCCCTGGCAGAGCGGGTTCGCCGGCATCGCCTACAACCTCGACGCGACCGGCGGGAAGAAGATCGAGTCGATGACCCAGCTGCTCACCGACCCCGCCCTCAAGGGCAAGGTGACCCTGCTGACCGAGATGCGCGACACCGTGGGCCTGGTCCTGCTCGAGCAGGGCAAGGCCATCGAGTCCTTCACGGCCGACGACTTCGACCAGGCGATCGCGATGATCCAGAAGGCCAAGGACGCCGGCCAGCTCAAGGGCTTCACCGGGAACGACTACACCGACGGGCTCACCAAGGGCGACATCGCCGCCTGCGTCGCGTGGACCGGTGACGTGGTCCAGCTCCAGTTCGAGAACGACAAGGTCGGCTACGCCTTGCCGGAGGCCGGGTTCACCCTGTGGTCCGACAACTTCGTCATCCCGGCGCTGGCGAAGCACAAGAAGAACGCCGAGCTGCTCATCAACTACTACTACCAGCCGGCGGTCATGGCCGAGGTCGAGGCGTGGGTCAACTACATCCCGCCGGTCAAGGGCACCAAGGAGGAGCTCGCCAAGATCGACCCCGAGCTGGCGAACAACGAGCTGATCGTCCCCACCGACGCGGTCCTCGCGCGGGCGCACGTCTTCCGCGGCCTGACCAACGAGGAGGAGCAGCAGTTCAGCAGCGCCTACGCGGACCTCACGGCCTCCTGATGGCCGACTACGGCGCCGGGGACCTCCGGCTGGTCGGTCTGACCAAGACCTTCGGTGACTTCACCGCCGTGCACCCCCTCGACCTGACGATCCCGCAAGGGTCCTTCTTCGCCCTGCTGGGGCCGTCGGGCTGCGGCAAGACGACGACCCTGCGGATGGTCGCGGGCCTCGAGGAGCCCACGGCCGGGCAGATCTTCATCGGCGAGACCGACATCACGTCGACCCGGGCCTTCCGGCGCAACGTCAACACGGTCTTCCAGTCCTACGCGCTCTTCCCGCACATGACGGTGATCGACAACGTGATGTTCGGCCTGAAGCGCAAGGGCGACAAGGAGGCCAAGCGCAAGGCGCAGGAGGCGCTCGAGCTCGTCGAGCTCGGCCATGCCGGTGGAAAGCGCCCGAACCAGCTCTCCGGTGGGATGCAGCAGCGTGTCGCCCTGGCCCGGGCCCTCGTCAACCGCCCCGACGTCCTCCTCCTCGACGAGCCGCTCGGCGCCCTCGACCTCAAGCTGCGTCGCCAGATGCAGATCGAGCTCAAGCGGATCCAGCAGGAGGTCGGGCTGACGTTCATCCACGTCACGCACGACCAGGAGGAGGCCATGACCATGGCCGACCACATCGCGGTGATGAACGCCGGCCACATGGAGCAGCTCGCCGACCCGTCCACCCTCTACGAGAAGCCGACGTCGACCTTCGTCGCGAACTTCCTCGGCCAGTCCAACCTCCTGCGGGCCCGGGTCACCGGCGGGGGCGACGGCGGCGTCCTCACGGCCGACGTCCAGGGCCACGAGGTCGCGGTGGCGGCCGAGAAGGTCCCGGCCGGGCTCACCGACGTGTGGCTCGGCGTGCGTCCCGAGAAGCTGACCCTCGGCGAGGGCGGCGGCCGGAACCGGCTGGCCGGGGCGGTCGTCGACGCCTCGTTCACCGGGGTCGCGACGCAGTACCTCGTCCGGATGCCGTGGGGCAGCGACGTCGTCGTCGTCCAGCAGAACGACGGCTCGGCCCGGGCCCGTCTCGGCGAGCACGTCACCCTGTCGTGGGAGCCCGGCCGCGAGTTCGTCCTCGACGCCGCCCAGGACGACCACGCCGGCATGGAAGAGGCCGCAGATGGCTGAGGCCGCCCGGCTCGGCGGCGGCGCGACGACCGTCGCTCCCAGCCGCCGGCCCCGCCGCAACTGGGTCCCGTACGCCCTGCTCGTCCCCGGCCTGCTCTGGCTGCTCGTGTTCTTCGCGGCGCCGATGGTGACGCTGTTCTCGCAGTCGCTGCAGACGGGCAACGTCTACGACGGGTACACCTTCACGGGCAACGTGGCGATCTACGCGGAGGCGCTCCAGAAGTACTGGCCGCACCTGCTGCGCTCGATCGGCTACGCCGGCGCCGCGACGCTGCTCACCCTCCTGCTGGCCTACCCGCTCTCGTACTTCATCGCGCAGAAGGCCGGGCGGTGGAAGAACGTCATGCTCGTGCTCGTCATCGCGCCGTTCTTCACGAGCTTCCTCATCCGCACGCTCGCCTGGCGCACGATCCTCTCCGACACCGGCCCGGTGACCGGCCTGGCGCAGGCCCTGCACATCACCGACGTGCTCCAGTTCCTCGGGCTGATCAACAACGACACCCTGCTCTCGTCGAAGTTCGCCGTCATCGCCGGCCTCACCTACAACTTCCTCCCGTTCATGATCCTGCCGCTCTTCTCCTCCCTCGACCGGCTCGACCCGCGGCTCGTCGAGGCCGCCGGCGACCTCTACGCCTCACCGGCACAGGCCTTCCGGTACGTCACGTGGCCGATGTCGCTGCCCGGCGTCGTCGCGGGAACCCTGCTCACCTTCATCCCGGCGGCCGGTGACTTCATCAACTCCCGGCTCCTGGGGAACACCCAGACGGTGATGATCGGACAGGTCATCGACACCCAGTTCCTCCGCGTGCTGGACTACCCGCTCGCGGCTGCACTGTCGTTCATCCTCCTCGTCCTCATCCTCGGACTCGTCACGTTCTACGTGCGGCGCGCCGGCACCGAGGAGCTGGTCTGACATGGCCTGGCTCCGTCGGCACCTGCTGATGTTCGCGGCACTCGCCGTGCTCGCCTACATGCTCATCCCGAACGTCATCGTCGCGCTCTTCTCCTTCAACAACCCCAAGGGCCGCTACAACTACACGTGGACCGAGTTCTCGACCGAGGCGTGGGCCAACCCGTGCGGCGCCCCGGGCATCTGCGACTCCCTCGGGCTGTCGCTGAAGATCGGGCTGATCGCCTCGCTCACCGCCACGGTGCTCGGCGCGATGATCGCCTTCGCCCTCGGCCGCTACCGCTTCCGCGGCCGCGCCGGGACGAACCTGCTCATCTTCATGCCGATGGCCACCCCCGAGGTCGTCATGGGCTCGAGCCTGCTGACGCTCTTCCTCATGATGGGCGTGCCCTCGGGTCAGCTCGCGGTCACCATCGCCCACATCATGTTCTGCATCAGCTTCGTCGTCGTCGCCGTCAAGGCGCGGGTCGCGACGCTCGACCCGCGGCTGGAGGAGGCAGCGGCCGACCTCGGGGCCAACCCGACCCAGACGTTCATGCGGGTCACCCTCCCGCTGGCGTTCCCAGGCATCCTCGCCGGTGCCCTGCTCGCCTTCTCGCTCAGCTTCGACGACTACATCATCACCAACTTCAACGCGAGCCCGAGCTCGATCACCTTCCCCATGTACGTCTGGGGCGCGGCCCAGCGCGGGGCGCCGGTCCAGGTCAACGTCATCGGCACGATGATGTTCCTCGTCGCCCTCGTCGTCGTCGTGGCCGGGCAGGTCCTCGCGGGCCGTCGCGAGAAGGCCCGCACCGCCTGACCAGCCCCCGGGCACCCCGGTGCCCGGCCGGCCGCCACCCCGGCGCGCCGGACACCCGAAAGGATCAACCCGTCATGCGCGTCCTCATGGTCGGCGCGGGCGGCGTCGGTGACGCCGCCGCCCGCATCGCCGCCGAACGCCCGTTCTTCGAGGCCTGGGTCGTCGCGGACCACGACGTGGCCCGTGCCGAGCGGACCGTCGCCGCCGTCGTCGCCCGCCATCCCGGCGAGGCCAGGTTCACCGCCGCGCGGGTCGACGCCTCGGACGCCGGGGCCGTGACGGCCCTCGCCCGGGAGGTGGGGGCCACCCACGTGCTCAACGCGGTCGACCCCCGCTTCGTCATGCCCGTGTTCGAGGGGGCGCGGGCCGCCGGTGCCGACTACCTCGACATGGCGATGAGCCTCTCGCAGCGGCACCCGAGCGAGCCGTACGCCAGGGTCGGGGTCAAGCTCGGCGACGAGCAGCTGGCCCAGGCCGACCGGTGGGAGGCCGAGGGCAGGCTGGCACTGCTCGGCATCGGCGTCGAGCCCGGCCTCTCCGACGTCTTCGCGCGGTACGCCGCCGACCACCTCTTCGCCGAGATCGACGAGCTCGGCACCCGCGACGGCGCCAACCTCGTCATCCGCGACGAGAACGGTGCCGAGGTCTTCGCGCCCGGCTTCTCGATGTGGACGATCATCGAGGAGTGCCTCAACCCTCCGGTGGTGTGGGAGCGCGAGCGGGCCACCGGCCCGGACGGGTCCTACGACGTCGAGGCCGGGTTCTTCACGCTCCCGCCGTTCAGCGAGCCCGAGGTGTTCGAGTTCCCCGAGGGGATCGGTCCGGTCGAGTGCGTCCACGTCGAGCACGAGGAGGTCCTCCTCATGCCGCGCTGGGTCGACGCGCGACGGGTGACCTTCAAGTACGGCCTCGGGGAGGAGATGATCGGCATCCTCCGCACCCTCCACACACTGGGCCTGGACCGCACCGACCCCGTGTCGGTCAAGGGCACCGAGGTGAGCCCGCGTGACGTCGTCGCCGCCGTCCTGCCCGACCCGGCGACGATCGGGCCCCGGATGGAGGGCAAGACCTGTGCGGGCCTCTTCGTCACGGGCACCGGTACCGACGGCCGGCCGCGCAGCACCTACCTCTACCACGTCGTCGACAACGCCGACTCGATGCGCGAGTACGGCGCCCAGTGCGTCGTCTGGCAGACGGCGATCAACCCGGTCCTCGCCCTCGAGCTGCTCGCCACGGGGGCGTGGTCGGGCACCGGCGTCCGGGGGCCCGAGTCCTTCGACGCGGTCCCCTTCCTCGACCTGCTCGCCGCGGCGAAGCCGCAGGGGTACGGCTCCCCCTGGGGCCTCGAGGACCGGTGAACCCGGGGGCACGACCGCCACCCCGCCCCGTCCCGACCCGTCGGCGCACCAGGAGCGCCGCCCACCCGTCTCGGAGGAACACCCATGGCCATCACCCAGAAGGCCCTCATCGACTCGGTCCCGACCGGCCTGCTCGTCAGCGGTCGCTGGCGGGAGGCCAGCGCGGGAGAGCGCTTCGAGGTGCACGACCCCGCGACCGGGGACGTGCTCACCACGTGCGCCGACGCCACGCCCGAGGACGGCCTGGCCGCGCTCGCCGCGGCGCACGAGGCGCAGGCCGGATGGGCGGCCACCGCCCCCCGGGACCGTGGCGAGATCCTGCGCCGCGCCTTCGAGGCGATCATCGAGCGCACCGAGGAGTTCGCCACGCTCATGACGCTGGAGATGGGCAAGACGCTCGCCGAGGCGCGGGGCGAGGTCGCCTACGGCGCGGAGTTCTTCCGGTGGTTCTCCGAGGAGGCCGTGCGCGTGCACGGCCGGTACTCGGTGGCCCCCAACGGCGCCTCGCGCCTGCTCACCATGAAGCAGCCGGTCGGGCCGACCTACATGATCACGCCGTGGAACTTTCCGCTCGCCATGGGCACGCGCAAGATGGGCCCGGCGATCGCCGCGGGCTGCACGATGGTCGTGAAGCCGGCCCACGAGACGCCGCTGACCATGCTGCTCCTCGCTCGGGTCCTCGAGGAGGCGGGCCTGCCCGACGGCGTCCTCAACGTCGTCACCACGACGCACTCCGGTGCCGTGAGCGAGCCGGTCATCCGCGACCCCCGCCTGCGGAAGCTGACCTTCACGGGCTCGACCGCGGTGGGCAAGCGGCTGGTCGAGCAGTCGGCCGAGCAGCTCCTGCGACTCTCGATGGAGCTCGGGGGCAACGCCCCGTTCCTCGTCTTCGAGGACGCCGACGTCGACGCCGCCGTCGAGGGCGCCATGCTCGCGAAGATGCGCAACATCGGTGAGGCGTGCACCGCGGCGAACCGCTTCTTCGCCCACGAGTCGGTCGCCGAGGAGTTCGCGGCGAAGCTCGCCGAACGAATGGGTGGCCTGACCGTCGGCAACGGGACCGCCGAGGGGGTCGACGTCGGCCCGCTCATCACCGCGAAGGCCCGGGAGGGGGTCCACGAGCTCGTCGAGGACGCCGTGGGCCGCGGTGCGACGGTCCTCACCGGGGGCGCTGCGCTGCCCGGCCCCGGGTACTTCTACGAGCCGACCGTCCTCGCCGAGGTGCCCGCGGGGAGCCGGTGCCTCACCGAGGAGATCTTCGGCCCGGTGGCACCGGTGTGCGCCTTCGCGGACGAGGCCGATGCGATCGCCAAGGCCAACGGCACCGAGTACGGCCTCGTCGGCTACGTCTACACCCGTGACAACGCCCGCGTGCTGCGCGTCGCCGAGGCCCTCGAGTTCGGCATGATCGGCGTGAACACCGGGATCGTCTCCAACCCGGCCGCTCCGTTCGGCGGGGTCAAGCAGTCCGGCTTCGGGCGCGAGGGCGGGTTCGAGGGGATCGACGAGTACCTCGAGGTCAAGTACGTGGGCATCGCCCTGTGACGAGGCGCCGGTGACCGACACGCCGAGGCGTTCCCGCGCAACCGGCCGCGCGGAGGCGGCCGGTTCTGGTGCACTGGTACCCATGACGACTGAGACGCGCGCCTCGAGCGCCTCGCACCGCAACGACCGCCGGCGCTCGGTCCGGTCCATCCTCGACGAGACCGACGACTCGCTGCGCCGGGGGGCGCGGCCCGGCGCGCTCGTCTGGCCGAGTGGCTTCGACCTGCTGGACTCGACCCTCGACGGCGGGCTGCGCTCCGGAGAGCTCATCCTCCTCGGGGGGAGCGAGGGCTCCGGCAAGACGACCATCGCGGTACAGATGGTCCGCAACGCGGTCAGCGCCGGCCGCCACGCCGTCGTGTTCTCCTTCGAGCACGAGGCCCACACGCTGCTCCAGCGCCTCCTCTCGCTCGAGGCGGCCGCCGCGGCGATGGCGGCCAACCAGCACCCGAGCACCGCTGCCGACGTCCACCTCGTCCGGTCCGTCTTCGAGTCCGACGACCCCGACCGGCTCGGCCTCACCGACGCGCTCGGCCGGCTCCCGTTCGGGCAGGAGGCGCTCGAGGCCGTCGACGGCTACGCCGCCCGGCTGCACATCCACGAGTCGAACAGCGCGACGACCACCGACGAGATCGCGACCGTCGTCCAGGCGGTCACCACCGAGTCGGGCGAGCCGCCGATGGTCCTGGTCGACTACCTCCAGAAGGTCCCCGTCCGGGGGCACGTCGGCGACGAGGTCGCGCGCGTCACGATCGTCACCGAGACCCTCAAGGACATGGCCCTCGAGCTGTCCTGCCCGATCGTCGCCATCACGGCCGCCGACCGCGACAGCCTCGGCGCGGGGCACCGGATGCGCACGCGCGACCTGCGGGGGTCCTCGGCACTCGCCTACGAGGCCGACGTCGTGCTCATCCTCTCGAGCAAGGAGAACGTCATCTCCCGCGAGCACCTCGTCTACGACCTCGGCGCGATCAAGAAGTTCCGTCGGTGGTCCGTCGTCACGGTCGAGAAGAACCGTCACGGCCTCGGCAACGTCGAGCTCGAGCTCCAGAAGGACTTCGAGCACGGCCGCTTCCACCCCGCGGCGCAGGTCGTCACCGAGCGCCTCATCGAGGAGCGCGTCTTCACGACGTGACGCGCCGGGCCGAGGCGGGCGGATCAGGCGTCGTGGGTCCCCGCGCGGATCGCCGCCACCACCTCGTCGGGCACGTCGGTCATGCCGTGGGCCTGCCCGGCGTGGGCCGCCGCCGCCGCCAGCACCTCGTCGTCGGTCTCGCCGGTGACGACCCCGTCGCACCCCGGAACCACCGTGTCGCACTCGAACTGACGCATCGTGTCCTCCTCGGGTCAGGTCGCCGGGCGAGCCATCGCCCGGGCGTCGTCCGCGGAGAGGTCCATGTCGTGCACGGCACGAGCGTGACCGCGGGCCTCGTCGACGACCTCGTCGAGGCTGCCGGCGCGCAGCACCGTGCCACAGGGGCACTCGATCGTGTGGTCCGGCATGTCGGCTCCTCTCCGCCGCAGCAGCGTGCCCGGCGAGGGTTGGCGGATCATGGGTGAGATGTTGGCACGGGGGTACCTCACCGGGGGCGTGCGCGTCGACGGCCCGACGGGCACGTTCGGCGAGGCGGACCTGCCCGGCACGCAGGGACGGCTCGCGTTCGCGGTGCTGCTCGTCGAGCGGCGGGCGCTGACCCGGGAGCACCTGGCCTGGCTCGTCTGGGGCGAGACGCTGCCCGAGGCATGGAGCCCGGCGCTCAGCTCCGTGCTCTCCAAGGTCCGTCAGCTCGTGACCCGGACCGGCCTGGACGGCAGGCGGACCGTGACGTCGGCCGGCGGGTCGTGCGGCATCCGGATGCCGGCCGGCACGTGGGTGGAAATCGAGGACGCGGAACGGCGTACCGACCGGGCGCAGGGCGCCCTGCGCCACGGTGACGCGCGGACGGCGGCGCGCGAGGCCACGGTGGCCTCCGCCGTGTTGCGGCGTCCCTTCCTGCCGGGCGTGGTCGCCGCCTGGGCCGACGAGCGGCGTGACCTGCTCACGCAGGTCCTGCTCCGGTGTCTCGTCACCCTCGCGACGGCCCGCAACGACCTCGGCGACCACGACCTGGCCGCCGTGGTCGCCGCCGAGGCGATCCGGCGCGACCCGCTGCGCGAGACCGCGCACCGGGCGCTGGTGCGCGCCGAGCTCGGGCGTGGCGACCGGGGCGCGGCGGTCCGTGCCTACGAGGAGTGCGTGCGCACCCTGCGGGGCGAGCTCGGGGTGCCCCCCTCGCCCGAGACGGCCGCTCTGGTCGAGGGACTCCGGTGACCGGGCGCCCCCCGGCGCGGTCGACAATGGACGACGTGAGCACCCGCACCCTCGCCGTCCTCGGCTCCACCGGCTCGATCGGCACCCAGGCCCTCGACATCGTCCGCCGCCACCCCGGTCGCTTCGAGGTCCTCGCGCTGTCGGCGGGTGGCAACACCGACCTCCTCGCCCGACAGGCCGTCGAGCTCGGCGTGCCGCACGTCGCGGCGGCGCGGGCCTCCGAGGACGAGCTGCGGGCCGCCCTCGCGAGGCATGCCGAGGCCGCCGGACGCCGGGGCTACCGCCCGGAGGTCCTCGTCGGCGAGGACGCCGCGACGCTCGCGGCCTCCTGCGGCGCCGACGTCGTCCTCAACGGCATCACCGGCGCCATCGGGCTCGGTCCCACCCTCGCGGCCCTCGCCGCGGGCTCCACCCTCGCCCTGGCGAACAAGGAGTCGCTCATCATCGGCGGCGCGCTCGTGACCCGCGCGGCGGCACCGGGGCAGATCGTTCCGGTCGACTCCGAGCACAGCGCGATCGCCCAGTCCCTGCGCGGCGGACGCGCGGCCGAGGTGCGCCGGCTCGTCGTCACGGCCAGTGGCGGTCCGTTCCGGGGACGCCGCCGCGCCGACCTGCTCGACGTGACCCCGCAGGAGGCGCTGGCCCACCCGAACTTCGCGATGGGCCGGGTCATCACGACGAACTCGGCGACCCTCGTCAACAAGGGTCTCGAGGTGATCGAGGCACATCTGCTGTTCGACATCCCCTTCGACCGGATCGACGTCGTCGTCCACCCCCAGCAGCAGATCCACTCGATGGTCGAGTTCCACGACGGCTCGACGATCGCCCAGCTCGGTCCGCCCCGAATGCTCGTGCCCATCGCGCTCGGGCTGTCGTGGCCGGACCGCCTCGAGGACGTCGACGTGCCGTGCGACTGGACCGCCGCGCAGACGTGGGAGTTCCACCCGCTCGACGACGAGGCCTTCCCCGCCGTCCGGTTGGCGCGCCGCGTCGGAGAGGCCGGCGGCACCTTCCCGGCGGTCTACAACGCCGCGAACGAGGTGTGCGTCGACGCCTTCCACGACGGCCTGATCCGCTTCGTCGACATCGTCGACACCGTCGAACGGGTCGTCGAGGAGCACAATGGGAGCGAAGTCGACGTCTCGAGCGTTGACTCGGTGCTCGCCGCAGACCGGTGGGCACGTGGTGCGGCCCGGCGTCTGGTCGGAGCGGCGCCCGACGCCGACAGCACGGGAGAGATGTAGGTGAGCACCTTCGCGTTCGTCCTCGGGGTCCTCTTCATGGCCACCGGGATCGCGCTGTCCATCGCCCTGCACGAGGTCGGGCACCTCCTACCAGCCAAGCGGTTCGGTGTGCGGGTCACCCAGTACATGGTCGGCTTCGGGCCCACCGTGTGGTCGCGGCGCCGGGGCGAGACCGAGTACGGGGTCAAGGCGGTCCCGCTCGGCGGCTACATCCGGATGATCGGGATGTTCCCGCCGCGCAAGGGCGACGCCCCCGGGATGGTCCGGACCTCGAGCACCGGCCGGATCGGGCAGCTCATGGACGAGGCCCGGTCGGCGAGCATGGAGGAGGTCGGTCCGGGCGACGAGACCCGGGTCTTCTACAGGCTGTCGGTGCCCAAGAAGCTCGTCGTCATGCTCGGCGGCCCGACGATGAACCTGCTCATCGGCATCGTCCTGCTCACCCTCATGGTGACCGTCCACGGCCTGCAGACGCCCAAGCCCGGCGCCGAGGTCGCCTCGGTCGCCCAGTGCGTCGTGCCGTCGACCGAGTACACCGCCAGCACGACGTGCGACGGCCGACCCGAGACCCCGGCGCTCGCCGCCGGCCTCCTCCCGGGAGACCGGTTCGTCACGATCAACGGTCAGCCGGTGACCGACCTGCAGGACGTCGGCACGCTCATCCGACCCGAGACCGGCACGCCGGTGTCGATCGTCGTCGAGCGCGACGGCCGTCAGGTCACCCTCACCGCCACCCCGGTGAGCAACACCGTCCCGGTCCTGGACTCCTCGGGCAACCCGGTCACCCGGCCCGACGGCTCGATCGAGACCACCCGGGCCGGGTTCCTCGGCGTCACGAGCCGGCAGCCCACGGTGTACGAGCCCCAGTCGGTCACCGCGGTCCCCGGCATCGTCTGGGGGTACACCAGCCTCACGGCCGAGGCGCTCGTGCACATCCCCGAGCGGATGACCGGCGTCTGGCAGGCCGCCTTCGGCGGGGCCGACCGCTCGCTCGACAGCCCGATGTCGGTCGTGGGCGTCGGCCGGGTCGCCGGCGAGGTCGGGTCCGGGCGCTACGACGCGATCTTCGGCGACACGGTGTCGGACAAGATGTGGACGCTCGTCGGGCTGCTCGCCGGGCTCAACATCATGCTCTTCCTCTTCAACCTCCTCCCGCTGCTCCCGCTCGACGGGGGACACGTGGCCGGGGCGCTGTGGGAGGGCACCAAGCGGCAGTGGGCGCGACTGCGTGGGCGTCCCGACCCGGGCTACGTCGACGTCGCCAAGGCGCTCCCGATCGCGTACTCGGTCTCCGTCGTCATCCTCGGGATGTCTTTGCTGCTCATCTACGCCGACATCGTCAAGCCCATCAACCTCGGCGGCTGAGCCTCACCGGGCGGCCCCGAGCAGGCCGTCACGGCGGCGCACCAGCTCCTCGGCCCGGGCGGTGAGCCGGCCGTGCTCGAGGGCGGTGCGGTCGAGGCCCTCACGCACCGCGGTGGCGGCGCGGTCGACGGCGGCGACCCCGTCCTTGATCCGCGAGCGGACGACGAGGTCGGTGACGAGGTTGTCGAGCCACACGTCCACCGTCCGCAGCCCGCGCCCGATGCCGAGGTCGGCCCGCAGGCCGGCCACGTCGCCGAGCGACCCGAGGGCGCCGGCGAACTCGACGAGGGCGTGCTGGGCGTTCGCGATGCTGCGTGACGCCGAGTCGGCGTGCTGGTGCTTGATGGCCGAGGCGATCATCCCGCCGCCGGCGAAGGTGTCGTAGGCCGACCAGCCGGATGCCCTGGACAAGTCGGCCCGGGCCGCCTCGAGGGCACCGGCGGCGCGGGCCCCGGCCTCGCGGGCCCGCTCGACCGCGGCGATCCGCTCACGCACCGCGGCCAGCTCGGTGAGCAGGCCGTCGAGCTCGGCGGCGACGGGGTGCGTCGAACCCCGCAGCTCCTCGGCGTACGCCGTGGCGGCGTCCTCGAGCGCGAGGGCGGTGTCCCCGAGCCGGGCCAGCCGCCGGTCGACCTCCTCGGCCCGCCCCTCGACCTCGTGCAGCCGCTCGAGGGCGGTGACGGCCCGGGTGCGTGCCCGTGCCTCCTCGGAGCGCTCCCGCTGCAGCTCGGGGTGACGGGTGCCGCGCAGGGCGGCGAGGAGGGCGCGCGGCCCCAGCCCGTTCAGCTCCTCGACGTCGGTGAGCTCGCGCTCGTGCTCGGCCCGCCGGGCGGCCACCTCCTCGCGCTCGCGGTGGGCCTCGGCACGCAGGGCACGCAGGTCCGCCCGCAGGGCCTGCGCGGCGTGGTCCTCGGCGAGGGCGGCGGCGTACGCCGTGGCAGCGGGGGTCGAGGTGGGCTGGTGCTCGTTCATGGTCCTCCGAGGTACGGACCGTACCCTTGGTTCCATGTCCGTCACCCTCGGTATGCCCAAAGCCCCGCCTCCCGTCATCGCCCCGCGCCGGGCCAGCAGGAAGATCCGCGTGGGCCGCGTCGAGGTCGGTGGCGACGCCCCGATCTCCGTCCAGTCGATGACGACGACCCCGACGACCGACGTCAATGCGACCCTCCAGCAGATCGCGGAGCTGACCGCGGCCGGCTGCGACATCGTCCGGGTCGCCTGCCCGAGCCAGGACGACGCCGACGCGCTCCCGGCGATCGCGCGCAAGTCACAGATCCCGGTCATCGCCGACATCCACTTCCAGCCCAAGTACGTCTACGCGGCGATCGACGCCGGGTGCGCCGCGGTGCGCGTCAACCCGGGCAACATCCGACAGTTCGACGACCAGGTCAAGGAGATCGCACAGGCGGCCAAGGACGCCGGCGTCTCGATCCGGATCGGCGTCAACGCCGGCTCCCTCGACAAGCGGCTGCTCGCGAAGTACGGCAAGCCGACCGCCGAGGCACTCGTCGAGTCGGCCGTCTGGGAGGCGAGCCTGTTCGAGGAGCACGACTTCCACGACTTCAAGATCTCGGTCAAGCACAACGACCCCGTCGTCATGGTGCGGGCCTACCAGCAGCTCGCCGAGCGGGGTGACTGGCCCCTGCACCTGGGCGTCACCGAGGCCGGCCCGGCCTTCCAGGGGACGATCAAGTCGGCGACCGCCTTCGGGGCGCTGCTCAGCCAGGGGATCGGCGACACCATCCGGGTCTCGCTGTCCGCGCCGCCGGTCGAGGAGGTCAAGGTCGGAATCCAGATCCTCCAGAGCCTCAACCTGCGCCCCCGCAAGCTCGAGATCGTCTCGTGCCCGTCCTGCGGCCGAGCCCAGGTCGACGTCTACAAGCTCGCCGACGAGGTCACCGCGGGTCTCGAGGGGATGACCGTCCCGCTGCGGGTCGCCGTCATGGGTTGCGTCGTCAACGGCCCGGGGGAGGCCCGCGAGGCCGACCTCGGGGTCGCCTCGGGCAACGGCAAGGGCCAGATCTTCGTCAAGGGCGAGGTCATCAAGACCGTCCCCGAGAGCGCAATCGTCGAGACGCTCATCGAGGAGGCGATGCGGATCGCCGAGGAGATGGGCGAGCCGGTCGACGAGGAGTCCGCCGGAAGCCCCAGCGTCACCGTCGGGTGAGCCGCCCCCGCCGGTGCCGGGCGCTGTCGCCGCTGGTCGTCGGCCGGTAGGGGGAGCGACCGGGCCCGTGGAGGTCCTACGCTGGGGCTCGTGCTCCGCACGCGCTCACCCGTCCGGCCGTTGTCGCTCGCCGACCGCGACGCCGCGCTCGAGCTGTGCGCCCGCGACCTGCCCCGCTCCGTCTTCGTCGCCGCGCGCATCCTCGAGGGGGCGCGAACCGGCTCGATCGGCTCGGTCCTCGGGTACCGCGAGGACGGGGTGCTGACGTCGCTGTGCTGGTCCAGCGCCAACGTCGTGCCCGTCGAGACGACCGAGGAGAGCCGCCCGGCCTTCGCCGACCGCGTGCGCCGCTGGCGTGGCCGGTGCGCCTCGGTGTTCGGTCCCCGCGAGGAGGTCGAGGGACTCTGGCAGCACCTGGAGCCGCACTGGGGCCCCGCCCGGGCCGTGCGCACCCGCCAGCCCCTCCTCGTCGCGCACCAGCCGCCGTCGGCGCTCGGGGTCACGGTCGACGCGCGGGTCCGGCCCGCACGTGCGGAGGAGGTCGACCTCGTCCTGCCGGCGGCCGAGCACATGTTCACGGCCGAGATCGGCTACCCGCCGTACTCGGGCAGCGGCAAGGCCTACCGGGCCTCGCTCGCCGCGCTCATCGGGCGCGGGCACACCTACGTCGTCGTCGAGGACGGTGAGGTCGTCTTCAAGACCGACATCGGGAGCCTGGCCCTGGGCGCCGCCCAGCTCCAGGGAGTCTGGCTCACGCCGCGGCTGCGGGGCCGGGGGCTGGCGGCGCCGTTGCTCGCCGGTGTGGTCGAGCAGGTCATGGCCGGACCCGCCCCGCTCGTCACCCTCTACGTCAACGACTTCAACCTCGCCGCGCGGGCCACCTACGAGCGTCTCGGTTTCCGGGAGGTCGGGGACTTCTCGACGGTGCTCCTGTGACCCGGGGACCGGAGCGCTGAGGTGGCCACCCTCGCCTGGTCACCGCTCTCGGAGCGGGACCTCCCGTCGCTCCGAGAGCTCGCGCTGGCCTGCCTGGCCGCCGACGGCGGCCTCCCGCTCCTCGCCGACACCCCGATGCTGCGCCGCTTCTTCCTCGACGGCAGCGGTATCGGCGGGCGGGACGAGACGGGCGACCTCGTCGCGGCGGCGGGGGTGTGGACCGACGGTGGCGGGCGGCGGTCCGCGACCGGCCTGGTCCGCCCGTCGGCCCGGCACCAGGGGCTCGGCCGTCAGCTGGCGGCGTGGGCGGCGGAGCACTCCGGCGGCAGCCTCCTGCGCGTCGTCGTCGAGTCGACCTCGCCCGAGACCGATCCGTTCCTCCACGGGCTCGGCCTGGTCCGCACCTTCGCCGAGCGGGTGATGCGGCACGACCTCGTCGAGGTCCCCGTCGTGCGCCGGCCGCGGGGCCTGAAGGCCCTCCCGTGGAGCGAGGACACCGCCTCGCTCTTCCACCGGGCCTACCGGGCCTCCTTCGCGGAGCGGCCGGGTTTCCCGGACCCCCCGCTGGAGGAGTGGGTCTCGGGCATCGTCGGGGACCGCGGCTTCCGGCCGGCCCAGTCCCGCGTGCTGCTCGACGTCGAGGGTCGGGTCGCCGGGTTCGTCACCCTCGCCGACAACTGGATCGACCAGGTGGGCGTGGTCCCCGCGTGGCGCGGCCTCGGGCTCGGGGCCCACCTGGTCGCCCGGTCCCTGCGTGTGCTCGCGAAGGCCGGCTACGACGAGGTCTGGCTCGCCGTGAACGTCGACAACCCCGCCCAGGAGCTCTACCTGCGCCTCGGCTTCGCGAACGCGGGTCTGCGCGCCCGCTACGAGCAGGTCGGCTGAGCGGTCCCGATTTGGTGCGGTATACCCCGGGGGGTATTGTGCACAGGTGCTCTGGCTCACCCTCGTGCTCGCGATCCTCGTCGGTGTCTCCCTCGGCCTCCTCGGCGGCGGGGGGTCGATCCTCACCGTCCCGCTCCTCGTCTACGTCGCGGGGATGGACGCCAAGGAGGCGATCGCGACCTCGCTGCTCGTCGTGGGCGTCACGAGCATCGCGGCCCTCGTCCCGCACGCGCGGGCCGGTCGGGTCCGGTGGCGGACCGGTGCGCTCTTCGGGCTGGCTGCGATGGCGGGGGCCTACCTCGGCGGCCGGCTGGCCGCGTACGTGCCCGGCACGGTGCTGCTCGTCGCCTTCGCCGTGATGATGGTCGCGACGGCGATCGCGATGATCCGCGGCCGCGCGGCGGAGCCCAGGAGCCCGGACGGCAGTCACGACCTGCCGCTGCTCATGGTGCTCGGCGAGGGCGTCGTCGTCGGCCTCGTCACCGGCATCGTCGGCGCGGGCGGCGGCTTCCTCGTCGTGCCCGCCCTCGTCCTGCTCGGGGGCCTGCCGATGCCGGTCGCCGTCGGTACCTCCCTCCTCGTCATCGCGATGAAGTCCTTCGCGGGCCTCGCCGGCTACCTCTCGAGCGTCAGCATCGACTGGCGCCTCGCCGGTGCGGTCACCGCGATGGCGGTGCTCGGCAGCATCGTCGGCGGGCTGCTCGCCGGCCGTGTCCACCAGGACGGCCTGCGCAAGGCCTTCGGCTGGTTCGTCCTCGTCATGGGCGCCGTGGTCCTCGGACAGAGCGTCGTCACGGCCTGACGCGGCCCGGAATCGGGTGGAGGAGGCGGACCTCCCGGTCGTTATCCTTGGCGGGTTGTCCGCCCGACCCCAGGAGCCTCCCCGTGGCCATGCGCATGTCGTCCCTGTTCCTGCGAACCCTTCGCGAGAACCCGGCGGACGCGGAGGTCCCGAGCCACCAGCTGCTCGTCCGGGCCGGGTACATCCGCCGGGTCAGCCCGGGCATCTACACGTGGCTCCCGCTCGGCCTCCGGGTGCTGCGCAAGGTCGAGTCGGTCGTGCGTGAGGAGATGGACGCCATCGGCGCCCAGGAGCTGCTCTTCCCGGCGCTCCTGCCCCGCGAGCCCTACGAGGCGACCGGCCGTTGGGACGAGTACGGCGACAACGTCTTCCGCGTCACCGACCGCAAGGACGCCGACCACCTGCTCGGCCCGACGCACGAGGAGATGTTCACCCTCGCGGTCAAGGACCTGTACTCCTCGTACAAGGACCTGCCCCTGTCGATCTACCAGATCCAGACCAAGTACCGCGACGAGGCCCGCCCGCGCGCCGGCCTGCTCCGTGGCCGCGAGTTCGTCATGAAGGACAGCTACTCGTTCGACCTCGACGTGGCCGGGCTCGACAAGAGCTACCAGCTGCACCGTGACGCCTACGTACGGATCTTCGACCGGCTCGGCTTCCACTACGTCATCGTCCAGGCGATGGCCGGGGCCATGGGCGGCTCGAAGTCCGAGGAGTTCCTCGCGACCGCCCACAATGGCGAGGACACCTACGTGCGCTGCTCGAGCTGCGGGTACGCGGCCAACGTCGAGGCGGTGCGGGTACCGGTCCCCGACCCGGTCGACGCGTCCACCGTCCCGGCCGCGCACGTCGAGGACACGCCGGACACCCCGACGATCGACACCCTCGTCGACCACCTCAACGCGGCCTTCCCGCGCGCTGACGGGCGTCCGTGGACCGCCGCCGACACCCTGAAGAACGTCGTCGTCGTGCTCGCCCACCCGGACGGCACCCGCGAGCCGCTCGCCGTCGGCCTGCCCGGCGACCGGGACGTCGACGAGAAGCGGCTCGGTGCGCAGGTCGAACCGGCCGTCGTCGAGGCCTTCGACGAGAAGGACTTCGCCGCCCACCCGAGCCTGGCCAAGGGCTACATCGGGCCGGGTGCCCTCGGCACCGACAACAGCTCCGGCATCCGCTACCTGCTCGACCCCCGGGTCGTCGAGGGCACCGCGTGGGTCACCGGTGCCGACCAGCCCGGGCGGCACGTCCTCGACCTCGTCGTCGGTCGGGACTTCACCGGGGACGGCACCATCGAGGCCGCGGAGGTCCGCGACGGCGACGCGTGCCCGTCGTGCGGCCACGGCCTGGAGTCGGCCCGTGGCATCGAGATGGGCCACATCTTCCAGCTCGGCACGAAGTACGCCGAGGCCCTCGACCTCAAGGTGCTCGACGAGAACGGCAAGCTCCGGACCGTCATCATGGGCTCGTACGGTGTCGGGGTCTCGCGGGCGGTCGCCGCCGTTGCCGAGGGCAACCACGACGAGCTCGGGCTGGTCTGGCCGCGCGCGCTGGCGCCGGCCGACGTGCACGTGGTCGCCACGGGCAAGGACGACGCCGTGTTCACGTACGCCCAGGAGCTGACCCGCGCCCTCGAGGCCGAGGGGGTCGAGGTGCTCTACGACGACCGGCGCCAGGCGAGCCCCGGGGTGAAGTTCAAGGATGCCGAGCTCATCGGCGTGCCGACGATCGTCGTCGTCGGACGGGGCCTCGCCGCCGGGACGGTGGAGGTCCGGGACCGGCGGTCGGGGGAGCGGCGCGAGGTGGCGGTGGCCGACGCCGTCGCGGAGGTGCTTGCCGAGATCGGCCGCCCGTGAGCCCGTCCCGGCCCGTCGAGGCGGTCGTCTTCGACTGGGGAGGGACGCTGACGCCCTGGCACGAGGTCGACCTGCCGGAGCAGTGGCGGGTCTTCGCACGGGAGGTGCACGGCGTGCGCGTCGACAGCCCCGACGTGGCGCAGGAGGACCTCGACGAGGCGCACCGCCTCGCCGACCGGATCCTCGCCGTGGAGGCCGACGCCTGGCGACGCGGGCGCGAGGAGCACAGCTCGGCGGCACTGTCGGACATCCTTCGGGATGCGGGGGTCGACCCCGAGCACGACCGGCACCACCTCGCGCTCGCCGCCTACCGCCGCTTCTGGGAGCCGCACACGCACACCGACCCCCAGGTGCGTCCCGTCTGGGCGGGCCTTCGCGACCGGGGCATCCGGGTGGGCGTGCTCTCCAACACGATCTGGAGCCGCGCGTACCACCGCGAGATCTTCCAGCGCGACGGCGTCCTCGACCTCGTCGACGCCGACATCTACTCGAGCGAGATCGAGCACGTCAAGCCGCACCCCGAGGCCTTCCGGACGGTGTGCCGGGCCCTCGGGGTGGACCCGCGCAGGTCGGTCTACGTCGGCGACCGGATGTTCGAGGACGTCCACGGCCCGCAGCAGGTGGGGATGCGGGCGATCTGGGTGCCGCACTCCGACATCCCCGACAACCAGCGGGTGGAGGTGACCGCGGTCCCGGACGCGCGGGCCCACCAGCTGCTCGACGTCCTCGACATCGTCGACGCCTGGCTCTTCGGCGGCTGAGCCGGTGGCCGACCTCGCGCTCCACACCCTCCTCCTCCTCGCGCTCGCCGGGTTCCTCGCCGGGTGGGTCGACGCCGTCGTGGGCGGGGGCGGCCTGATCCAGATGCCCGCGCTCCTGCTCGGCCTGCCCGGCGCCGCCCCCGCCCAGGTGCTCGCGACGAACAAGTTCGCCGGGGTGTGGGGGACCGGCACCGCATCCGTGACGTACTACCGTCGGGTCCGACCCGACCTGCGCACTGCCCTGCCGATGGCGGCCGTGGCCTACACCGGTGCGATCGTCGGGGCGCTGATCGGGCTGCACATCCCGAAGAGCGCCTTCAACCCGATCATCCTCGTCATGCTCGTCGTCGTCGGGGCGTACACCCTGCTCAAGCCGTCGGTCGGCGAGCTGACCCGGCTGCGCTGGACCGGTGCACGCCACACCACCGCAGCGGTGGCGACCGGGTTCGTCATCGGCGTCTACGACGGCGCGCTGGGTCCCGGCACGGGGTCGTTCCTCGTGTTCGCGCTCGTCGGCCTCCTCGGGTACGCGTTCCTCGAGGCGAGCGCGACCGCGAAGATCACGAACCTCGCGACGAACCTCGGGGCGCTGACCGTCTTCGCCCCGGGTGGCCACGTCATGTGGGGGGTCGGGGCGGTGATGGCCGCGATGAACCTGCTCGGCGGCTACGTCGGGGCCCGCACCGCGGTCTCCCGGGGCAGTCGCTTCATCCGTGTCGTCTTCGTCGTCGTCGTGGTCGCCTTCATCATCCGGATCGGCGGCGAGCTCCTGCACCTCTGGTGACCCGCCCACCCTCGCTCGCGATCGTGGGTGACGAACCTCGCCGTGCCGGAGATCACTGCCCACGGTCGGCGAGGGACCGGCTCACGAGGTCGTGGTCGTGAGCCAGAGCGCGGCGTACGGCGGGAGGTGGACGTCGCCGTCGCGGTCCCACGGGAGCGGGTCACCGGTCACGGCGTCGACGGCGTCGGCCACGCCCAGCTCCCGCACGCGCCACCCCGGCCAGCGGCGGGTCTCCGGTGTCACGTTGTAGACGCCGACGAACCGGCCGACCGGGTGGTCGCGCACGGTGACGAGGACCCCGGGGTCGTCGACGGGGCCGAGGCGGGTCTCGACTGATCCGTGCAGCTGGGGCAGGTCGGCCCGGGCCCGTACGAGGGCGACGAGGTCCCCGAACACCCGACCGGGGACGCTCGCGGTGTCGTGACGCTGCGCCACGCGCTCGGCATCGAGGCGGGGCCGGTTCGCCCACCGGTTGTCGTCCTCGTGCCCCGGTTCCTCGGCCCAGTGCGGGTCGTTGGGCTGGCCCACCTCGTCGCCGCTCCAGATCACCGGGATGCCCCCCACCCGAGAACGACGGCGTTGGCGAGGCGCAGGCGGGCCAGCGCCCGGTCGACGGCCGCGGCCGAGCCGCCGTCCTCGGCGGCCTCGAGACCGACCAGGGATGCCGCGGTGCCGCTCGTGCGCATGTCGCCGGTCTGCGGGTTGTGCTGGAAGACCAGGCCCCGTGCCGTGGAGCCGGGGAAGTCCCCGGCGTACCACTCGGCGAGGAACCGCCGGTGGAGGTGGCCGTTGAGGCCGACGGCCGCGGCGTCCTCGTCCATGACCGCCCAGCCGATGTCGTCGTGGCAGCGCAGGTAGGTCAGCCAGGTCGCCGTCGGCGGCTTCGGGGGCAGGCCGCCGAGTGCCTGCACGGTGAGCCGCACGTCGCGCGCCGCGAGCATCGACCACACCTGGACCATGAGGCTGTTGTGGTAGGCGAGGTCGCTGACCCTGCCGGTGAACTCGCCGGTGCCGAGGTAGGCGAGCAGCTTGGTCGGCGCGACGATCGCCTCGGCCTTGAACGCGACCGCCGGGCAGGCGATCCGGGTCACCGCGTGGAGCACCTGCGTGATCGAGTGCACCTGGGGGAGGCCCTGGCAGTCGGTCCCGAGCTTCTTCCACATGAAGGCGATGGCGTCGAGGCGGAGCACGTCGACCCCGCGGTTGGCCAGGTCGAGGATGATCGAGGCGTACTCGGTGAGGACGTCCGGGTTGCCCCAGTTGACGTCCCACTGCCACTCGTTGAACGTCGTCCAGACCCAGCCGTCGAGGTCCTCGTCCCAGGTGAAGTTGCCCGGCGCGAAGTCGGGGAAGACCTCCGGGAGGGTGCGCTCGTAGGCGTCGGGCAGGCGACGGTCGGGGAAGACGTGGAAGTAGGACCGGTACCGGTGGTGACCGCCGCGGGCCTTGACGGCCCACTCGTGCTCGCGGGCGACGTGGTTGAGGACGAGGTCGAGCACGAGGCTCATCCCCGCCTCGTGCAGCCGGTCAGCGAGCGTCGCCAGGTCGTCCATGGTGCCGAGGTCGGGGCGCACCTGACGGTAGTCGGCGACGGCGTACCCACCGTCGTTGTCGCCCTCGCGCGGCCGGAGCAGGGGCATGAGGTGCAGGTAGCGGACCCCGAGCTCGGCGAGGTAGGGGATGCGCCCGGTCACGCCGAGGAGGTCGCCGGCGAACCGCTCGGTGTAGGCGGCGTACCCGACCACGGCGGGGTCCTGGAGCCAGTCCGGGCGCAGTATCCGCTCGAGGTCCCGGCGGTGCAGCCGGTCGGGGCGGCGCGCGTAGGCGGTGGCGGCGACCGAGACCAGGGCGTTCGCGAGGGCCTCGCTGCGGTCGGGGCCGTAGAGCGTCCCGAGCCCGTGCACGAGGTCGGGCCACCAGCGTTCCACCCGGGCCTGGAGCATGGTCAACCGGTCCCCGGAGACCCCGCGGGCGGACACGGTGGGGGGCGGCGGCGTCGCTGCGGTCACGCGCCGCATTGTCGCCGATGCGGCGCCCACGCCTCCATCGGCCCCGCCGGGAGGACGGCATCGGCTCACGGAGGACACCGACCGTCCTCACAGGTGGCCCATAGGGACCGGCCGGAGAGTACCCACCATGACGTCGAGCACCGTGACCTCCGCGGAGGCCTTCGCGCCCGCCGACCGCGCCCTGCCTCGCGCCCACCGTCGGCTCGCGCCCGTCCCGCGGTGGTGGCGCGACGCGACGGGGGCCCTGGGCTGGGGCGTCCTGCTCGTCGTCGTCGCGCTCTGGGTGGCCGGCGGCGGGGTCCGGGAGATGTCCTCGCTCGCGGGGGCCCTCACCTCGACCGGCCGGCTCACCGGGCTCGTCGCGTCCGCGCTGCTCCTCCTCCAGGTGCTCCTCATGGCCCGGGTGCCGTGGATCGAGCAGGCCTGGGGCCAGGACGAGCTCGCCCGGACCCATCGCCTCGTCGGCTTCACCTCGTTCACCCTGCTGCTCGCCCACATCGTCCTCATCACGCTCGGCTACGCGGCCTCGACGCCGCTCGGCGTGTGGGGCACCGCCTGGGACCTCGCCGTCAACTACCCGGGGATGCTGCTCGCCGTCGCCGGGACGGCGGCTCTCGTCATGGTCGTCGTCACCTCGGTGAAGAGGGCCCGACGCCGGCTGCGCTACGAGTCGTGGCACCTCATCCATCTCTACGGCTACCTCGGCGCCGGCCTCGCGCTGCCGCACCAGCTGTGGACCGGGGCGGACTTCCTCAGCTCGAGGGCAGCGACGCTCTTCTGGTGGTCGCTCTGGTCGGTTACCGCGGCCGCGGTGCTGGTGTTCCGTGTGGCCGTGCCGCTCCGGCGCTCGCTGCGCACCCCGCTGCGGGTGCTCGACGTCCGCTCCGAGCTGCCCGGCGTCACGACGGTCACGGTGGGCGGGGACGCCCTCAGGCACCTCCCCGTGCGGGCCGGGCAGTTCCTCCAGTGGCGCTTCCTCGACGGCCCCGGCTGGAGCCGCGCCAACCCCTACTCGCTCTCCGCGGCGCCGGACGGCCGCACCCTGCGCATCACCGCGGCGCACGTCGGCGACGGCTCCTCCCGGCTCGCCAACCTGCGGCCGGGGACGCGCGTCCTCGTCGAGGGCCCCTACGGGCGTCTGCACGGCGGGGTCCGTACGCGGCGCAAGGTCCTCCTCATGGGCTCGGGCATCGGCATCACCCCGCTGCGCGCGCTCCTCGAGGAGCTGCCCCAGCAGCCGGGCGACGTCACCGTCGTCCACCGGGTCCGCTCGCGCGAGGAGGCCGTGCTCGCGGGAGAGCTGCGTGCCCTGGCCGACCTGCGGGGCGCTCGCTACGTCCAGGTGGAGGGCAGGCGCATCGAGGACCGTGACAGCTGGCTCCCGCGTCAGGCTGCCCACCTGAGCGACCACCGTGCCCTGACCCAGCTCGTCCCCGATGTCGAGGACCACGAGGTCTTCATCTGCGGTGCGGACGGGTGGATGGACGCCGCCCGCCGGGCCGCTCTCGATGCCGGGGTGCCCCGCGACGCGGTGCACCTCGAGCGCTTCGCCTACTGACGACACGGACCGAGGAACCACCTCCCATGCGACGAATCACCATGTGGGCCCTGAGCACCCTCTCGGCGCTCGTGCTCCTGTTCAGCTACCACACCTCGACGAGCTCGAGCGCGGCCGGCGTCGTGGCCCTCGGCGCGGCCAACGCGGGGTCCGGCGGTGCCGGCTCCGCAGGGAGCGGGTCGAGCGGGGGAGCGACGTCCACGCCGACGCCGAGCCGGTCCGCCACCTCCGGCACCGGCTCGTCCTCGAGCTCCTCCGGCTCGGGCTCGTCCGGCTCCTCCGGCTCGGGCTCGTCCGGCTCCGGCTCGTCGTCGGGCTCGTCCGGCTCCGGCTCGTCGTCGGGCTCCTCGGGTGGCTCGAGCAGCGGAACCTACGCGGGCGCGGCCGTCATGACGCAGTTCGGCCCGGTCCAGGTCCAGATCACCGTCTCGAACGGGTCGATCACCAAGTCCGTCGTCACGCAGGTGCCGTGGAGCAGTGGTCGCGACCAGCAGATCAACTCCTACGCGGTGCCGATCCTCAACCAGGAGGTCGTCCAGGCGCAGAGCTCGAGCATCGACATGGTCTCGGGTGCGACGTTCACGTCGGAGGGCTACATCCAGTCGCTGCAGTCCGCGATCGACCAGGCGAACCTGTGATCACCGCCGAGATCCCCGTGACCCCGGCCGCCCCGCCCCCGCCGGTGCTCGCCCGCCGGGCCTGGGTCGAGCACGTCATGGGGACGGCCGTCAGCGTCCACGTCCGGGCGGTCGAGCCGACCAGGCCCGACATCCAGAGCGCGGTCGAACGGGTGTTCGCGCACCTGAGGCGGGTGGACGCGGTGCTCAGCACGTGGCGCGCGGACAGCGACCTGCTGCGCCTGCAGCACGGTGAGGCCGATGAGGTCCACGCGTGGGTCGCCGACGTCACCGAGCTGAGCCTGGAGGCGGAGGAGCGGACCGACGGGTTGTTCCAGGCGTGGCGAGGCCGGTCCGGGGGCAGGACGCTCTTCGACCCGACGGGCCTGGTCAAGGGCTGGGCCGTCGCGGGAGCCGGGGCGCACCTCGATGTCGTCCCCGAGCTCGCCTGGAGCATCGGGGCCGGGGGCGACGTCGCGGTCGGCGCGGGCCCGGGCCCGTCCTCGGCAGCGCCGTCGTGGCGGATCGGGCTCGCCGACCCGACCCACCCCGGGCGGGTCGCCGACGTCGTCACGCTGCGGCGCGGGGCGGTCGCGACCTCCGGCGCGGCAGAACGCGGTGGCCACGTCGTCGACCCGCGGACCGGACGACCCGTCGAGCGACCCGGTTCGGTCACGGTCCTCGGGCCGGACCTCACGTGGGCCGACGTCTGGGCGACCGCCGCCTGGGTCGACCCGGGGCGGGCCCGTCGCCTCCTCGCCCAGCGTGACCCGGAGTACCGCCTCATCACGCTCTGACCAGGCACGGGGGACCGGTCTCCCGTCGCCGTCACGACCGGCGAGGACGTTTCCCCAACTGCTTGCGGTGACGTGCCGTGGCGCTGGTATCCTCGAAGCACTCAGTCGGGTTTCAGCAGGGGAGCCCGTCACGAGGACTAGGTCGTTTCATGTCTCAATCGCAGGGGATTGAGGTGCGGCCCAGCCGCCGCACCATCGCC
This sequence comes from uncultured Actinomycetota bacterium, assembly GCA_963730165.1. GTDB lineage: Bacteria > Actinomycetota > Actinomycetes > Actinomycetales > Dermatophilaceae > DASSQJ01. The sequence continues at coordinate 101,370 of CAVSQS010000002.1, read as the reverse complement.
AAGGGTGCGGCGTGGGCCGTCCCCGTCATCGCCATCGGAGCCGCAGCGCCGGCCATGGCCGGCTCCGGAAACACGTGTGTTCCTCAGTTCAGCCTGGCCCCGGGCTCCTTCAAGTGCTGCAACACGTCCGTGAAGAACATGAAGCTGGTCATCAAGGTGACCGACGTCAGCGGCTGCCTGGTCGATGGCGTCTCCTCCGTCTGCATCGACGACATCCAGCTCGCCAACAGGCAGTCCCGCGGCCGGCTGGTCTTCGAGGGCGGGAACCAGTGCACCACCGATGGCAACACGATCACGGCGTACCTGCTGGGTACGCACTCGTGCACCGTCAACCTCGTCGTCTTCTACTCGATCGACGGTGGGACCGAGCAGATTGCCGAGCTGCAGTCGGAAAACATCCCCTCCGGCAACACGGCCGGGGACTGCCTGCCGTCGGTGGCGTGACCATGGAACTCCCGAGAGATCGGGTCAACGGACGTGCGGCCCCTCGTGGGTCGCGCGCCCACAGTTCTCGTCGGCTGTGGTGCGGGCCTTCGGGCCTCGCCCCCACGGGAACTGGCGGATGCCGGGTGGCGGTCCGTGGGTGACACCACCACCCGAGGGCCTCTCCTCTGTGCTGCCCGGCATCCGCGGGGGCGTTGAGCCCCTGGGGAGGCAGGTTCCGGAGACCCGTGATGCAGGGGCGTCAGGGCTCCGGGACCGCGCCGCCCTCCCGCAGCGCCTGCTCGAGGTCCGCGAGGTCGGTGACGGGGCGCTCGCACACGAAGCCGCGGCAGACGTAGGCCGCGGCTGCGCCGTCGACGAGCGGTCGGTCCGCGAGCAGCGGGACCCCCGGCGCGTCGGCCGGCCCGGCGACCACCACCATCCCCGGAGAGCCCGAGCGGCGTGCGGTCGCGACCAGCTCGTCGGCTCCCGGCCCGGAGCCCACGACCGCGACCTGGAGCGGGCCGGCGACCGCGGCCTCGGCCACCGCCAGGGCCCATCCGGCGAAGCGCGGTTCGGCGCGGGCCACCGACCCGCACGCGGCCAGGGCGTCCTCGGCCGCCTCGCGGTGCCGCGCCGACGCCGTCAGGGCCGAGTAGGTGAGCAGTGCGCCGGCCAGGGCCGACGCCCCGGCAGGCTCGGCATTGTCGGCGCGGTTCGCGGGGCGGGCCACGAGGGCGGGGGCGTCGTGCGCCGTGTCGTGCACCACCCCCCGGGCGTCGACGAAGCGCGCCAGCGCGCGGTCGAGCAGGTCGCCCGCCGCCCGTAGCCAGCGGGGCTCGCCGCTCGCCTGGTGGAGCGCGAGCAGCCCCTCGGCGAGGTCGGCGTGGTCGTCGAGCACCGCCGGGGCCTCGGACACCGCGCCACCGCGTGAGGTTCGGCGCAGCTCGCCGTCGACGTCGTGCGTCCTCAGGACCATCTCGGCGGCTCGGGCGGCCGCCGCGACGAGGTCGGGCCTGCCGAGGACGGCACCGGCGTCCGCGAGGCCGGCGACGGCGAGGCCGTTCCACGCCGTGACCACCTTGTCGTCGCGGGCCGGCTGGGGTCGCGTGGCGCGCGCGGCCCGGAGCCGATCTCGCATCCGGGCCCACCACTGCGGGTCCTCCGGGTCGTGGCGCAGCTGAAGGGTCGAGGTGCCGTGCTCGAAGGTCCCGTGCTCGTCCACCGACAGCAGCCGGGCGGCGCGGGGGCCGTCGTCGGGTCCGAGGACGAGCTCGAGCTCGTCGGGTCGCCACACGTAGGTCAGCCCCTCGTGCGTGCGGCCGCCGACCTCGGTGTCGGCATCGAGCGCGGAGGCGAAGGCCCCCTCGGCGGTGAGCAGGTCGCGCAGGAGGAACTCGGCGGTCTCGAGCGCGACCCGCTGGGCGAGGGGGTCCCCGGTGAGCCGCCAGAGGTGCGCGTAGACCCGCAGCAGCTGGGCGTTGTCGTAGAGCATCTTCTCGAAGTGCGGCACGACCCACGCCGCATCGACCGAGTAGCGGGCGAACCCGCCCGCGAGCTGGTCGTAGAGGCCGCCGCGGGCCATCGCCTCGCACGTGCTGCGCGCGATCGCCAGGGCGTCCGCCGACCCGGTGCGGGCGTGGTGGCGCAGGAGGAACTCGAGGACCATCGACGGCGGGAACTTCGGGGCACCGCCGAACCCGCCCCGGGCGACGTCGTGGTCGCGGCGCAGCGACCCTGCGGCCTGAGCGAGGGTCTCGGTGCCGATCGGTGAGCCCGCCGGCGGGCCGGTCATCTCGCGCAGGCGCGCGGCGATGCCGGCGCCCGACCGCTCGAGCTCGGCACGTTGGGTGCGCCAGACCTCGGCCGCCCGGCCCAGCAGGGCGAGCAGCTGGGTCCTCGGCAGGTAGGTGCCGGCGAAGAACGGGTCGCCACCGGGGGTGAGGAGGCAGGTCATCGGCCAGCCGCCGTGGCCGGTCAGGGCGGTGGTGGCGGCCATGTAGACGGCGTCGACGTCGGGCCGCTCCTCGCGGTCCACCTTGACCGCCACGAACCCGTTGGCGAGGGCCCTCGCGACCTCCTCGTCCTCGAAGGACTCGTGGGCCATGACGTGGCACCAGTGGCAGGCGGCGTAGCCGACGGAGAGGAAGACCGGCACGTCGCGGCGCCGGGCCTCCGCGAAGGCCTCCTCGCCCCACTCCCACCAGTCCACCGGGTTGTCCGCGTGCTGGAGCAGGTAGGGACTCAGGGATGCCGCGAGTCGGTTCGCCATCGACCCACCGTAGGCTGTCGGCGCGCTCAGTCGTCGAGGGCCTTCGTCAGGGCCACGCAGGTCGTCACCGCGTCCCCTCCCTCCTCGGTGGCCCAGCTCGTCTCGACACCGGCGCGCAGGAGCGACCAGGCGAGGGCCTCGTCCTCGTCGATGCCGGCCGCCTCGGCGAGGATCCCGAGCCGGTGCCGTACCGCCCACCGGAACGCCGCACCCTGACCCATCTCCCCGACACGGTTCTTCAGCGCCGGGAGCAGCTCGAAGCCCGGGTGGCCGGAGAGCGGCTTGGGGTCGATCGCGCGCCACTCGCCACCGGGCACCCGCAGGACGTTCTCGTAGTGCAGGTCGGTGTGGAGCAACAGGCCCGGACCGGGCTCGGAGAGCAGCTCACGGGCGAGGCCGGTCGTGCGCGTCACGACCCGCCGGGGGACCGCCGGGCGCTGTGCCATCCGCTCCAGGTGTGCGGGCAGGTGGTCGCCGAGCCGCTCGACCTGCGGCGGTGCCGGGACGCCGAGGCGAGCGAGCAGGCCTCCGATGACCTCACACGCCTCGTCGATCCACACCTCCCGCAGGTCCTCGTCGGCGTCGAGCCGCTCGAGGAGGAGCTGGCCGTCGGCCGGCCGGGCCGCGACGAGCCGGACCGCGCCCGACCCGTCCCAGTGGCGCAGGGCGAGGTGCTCGAGCCGAGCCTCGGGGTGCGGCCACGTCAGCTTGAGGGCCAGGGGCTCCCCGTCGCGCCGGACCGGAACGACGAGGGCGGTCCACCCGGTGCGGGGTCGCCCATCGAGACGCAGGCCCCACCGCTCCATCGCCTGCTCGACGAGCCGGGGGAGCCGCGCCACCCACTCCGCGCCGCTCGGACCTCCCTGCGGGGGGCGGCCGGAGACCTGCTCGACCCACGCCTCGGGCAGCTCGACGCCGCTCACTCCAGGCCCGGGAAGGGCTCGAGGGGCAGGGACCAGCGGTGACACTGGGCCTCGACGGCCCCGAGCCAGCGCGTCGTGGCCGCCCAGCCCGCGGTGGGCCGTGACCCGAGGAGGGAGTCCAGGCGGGGCCCGTAGGCGGCTCGGAGCGTCCCGAGCGACTCCCGGGCCAGCCGGGTCGCGTCGGCGCGTGTGCGCACCGGGAAGGGCAGCGGGTGGCCCAGCGCCTCCGGGGCCTGCGCGCCCCCGGCGAGCTGCTCGTCGAGGAGCGTGCCCAGCGCCTCGAGCGTCCTCGACGCCCGAGTGCGGACCGACCCCGAGGTGCGTGCGGCGACGACCTCGAGGAAGTAGATCGCGCCCGCGGTCTGCGCGGCCAGCTGGGTGACCACGTCGCCACCGAGCGGGCGGGCCGGTGGTCCGGCCGCCTCCCCGGTGAGCAGCACCGCCGCGGCGTAGCGCTGGGCGTGGAGGGCGGCCAGGGTGGGCCGCAGGTTCTCGGGAGCCAGCGCGAAGGACGGGGCGCGTGCCGCGGACGATGCCTCGGCCCGGCCCAGCGTCGCGGCGGCCGACGTCGCGCGTGTCCCGGGCGAGGAGGCCGGCGGGGTGCCGTCGACGACCTCGACGGGGACCCCGAGCCGGACGAGCGTCGTGCGCAGCACGGTGTGCTGGCGGCGGTGCACGGGCACGAGCGCCCCGGCGACCTCGCCGGGGGTCCGGGTCGCCTCCTCGGCCAGGGCGACGCACTCGCGCGTCAGTGCCACGAGGAGGTCCTCGCCAGGGAGTGGGGTGCGGGTCGGGACGAGCGGGACGGGTGGTGCGCCCTCCTCGAGGCGGACCCCGCACCCGCCGACGAGGGGGAGCGTCACGGCGGCGGCCAGGAGGGTGCGCCGTGGGTGTCGCGGCGCGGATCCCTCCCCCATGCGCGGCATCATCGCACGGGTGGGGGTTCCGCTCCCGTGGCCTAGAGTGGGCGTGCGCCCCGGCGCCCAGAACTGCAGAGAGAGGGAGGAGGCAGCCATGGCAACCGTCGACCGGGTCCGTCCCGTGCTGGACGAGGCCCTCGCCTCCTCGCCGCTCGTCCTCGAGGACCTCACGGTAACGTCCGCGGGTCGGCGGCGCGTCGTCCGCGTACTGCTCGACCGCGACCTCGGCGACGTCGACGCCGTCGACGAGCCGACCGAGCCCCTCTCCCTCGACGAGGTCGCCGACGCCACGCGGGTCGTCGGCGACGTGCTCGACCGCTCCGACGTCATGGGCGAGCAGCCGTACACCCTCGAGGTGTCCTCCCCGGGTGTCGGGCGGCCCCTCACCGAACCACGCCACTTCCAGCGCAACGTCGGCCGGCTCGTCACGGTCACGCGCGGTGGCGCCGACACGACCGGGCGGCTGGTCCGTGCCGACCGGACCTGCCTCGTGCTCGAGGTCGCCGCCGGGGCGAAGGAGCCGGCCCGCACCGAGACCGTGCCGTACCGCGAGGTCGACCGCGCCCACGTGCAGGTGGAGTTCGCACGACCGGACGAGACGAAGGAGAGCTGACCGTGGACATCGACCTGGCCGCACTGCGCGCGCTCGAGCGCGAACGCGGCATCTCCCTCGACGTCCTCATCCCCGCCATCGAGCAGGCGCTCCTCCTCGCCTACCAGCGCACCGAGGGGCACTACCGACACGCCCGCGCGGAGCTCGACCGGAAGTCCGGCCACGTCGTCATCTGGGCACGCGAGGAGTACGAGACCCCCGCCCCCGAGGGGGCCGTCGACGAGGAGGGCAACCCGGCCCGGCCGGTCCGCGAGCTGGGCCCCGAGTTCGACGACACCCCGAGCGGCTTCGGCCGGGTCGCCGCGGCCACCGCGCGCCAGGTCATCGTCCAGCGACTGCGCGACATCGAGGACGACGCCATCCTCGGCGACTTCCGCGGCCGCGAGGGCGACATCGTCGCCGGGGTCGTCCAGCAGAGTCCCGACCCGCGCCACGTCACCGTCGACTTCGGCACCGTCGAGGGGATCCTTCCCGCCGCCGAGCAGGTGCCCGGTGAGACCTACGCGCACGGGCAGCGGCTGCGCACCTTCGTCGTCTCGGTGCGGAGAGGCCCGCGCGGGCCGCAGATCGGTCTCTCCCGCACCCACCCCAACCTCGTCCGCAAGCTCTTCGCGCTCGAGGTCCCCGAGATCGCCGACGGCAGCGTCGAGATCGCCGCCCTCGCCCGCGAGGCCGGCCACCGGACGAAGATCGCCGTGCACTCGAAGGTGCCGGGCCTGAACGCCAAGGGCGCGTGCATCGGCCCGATGGGGCAGCGGGTGCGCGCCGTCATGGCCGAGCTCCAGGGAGAGAAGATCGACATCGTCGACTGGTCCGAGGACCCCGAGGAGTTCATCGCCGCCGCGCTCTCCCCTGCCAGGGTCAGCTCCGTCGAGGTCGTCGACCCCAAGCTGAGGGCCGCCCGGGTCGTCGTCCCCGACTACCAGCTCTCCCTGGCGATCGGCCGTGAGGGGCAGAACGCGCGGCTCGCGGCGAAGCTCACGGGGTGGCGGATCGACATCCGCCCGGACACCGAGCCGGCGGCCGGAGGGGTCGCGGCCGGTCCCACCGACACGCCCGACCCCGCGTAGGCGTTAGACTGGTGCGAACCGACCGGACTGGACTCCGGCTCGCCGGGCCCGTACGCACCTGCGTCGGGTGTCGCGGGACGGATAGCCGGTCGGTCCTCCTGCGAGTGGTTCTCGGGTGGGGGGAGGACGGCCGACCGGTCGTCGTTCCCGATCCCGGGCGCCGTCGTCCGGGGCGTGGCGCTTGGCTGCACCCCGACGTCTCGTGCCTCGACCTCGCCGTCCGCCGCAGAGCGTTCGGCCGTGCGCTGCGCAGCAGCACCGGCCCGGACACCGCGCTCGTGGCCGGGTGGGTCGCGGGCCACGCACGGGAGGAACCGTCAGAGAAGCACGCAACCGGAAGCGGGTTTGAACGCGATGAGCACCCGATGAGTACTCAGCGATGAGCACCCCCCAGCTGTAACGACGGTCCGCGCCGCCCGGCACGGACCTGGACAGGAGAGATGTGTCGAAAGTCCGTGTGAGCGCACTCGCGAAGGAGCGCGGGGAGACCAGCAAGGTCGTCCTCGAGCGCCTGAACGCGATGGGCGAGTACGTCAAGAGCGCGAGCTCCACGATCGAGGCGCCGGTCGTCCGGCGGTACAACGAGAAGTACCCGGTCGAGAAGCCGCAGGCCACCGAGGCGCCCAAGGCCCCGGCGAAGAAGGCGGCCCCCGCCCCACCCACCCCCGCCCCGGCACCGGAGGCCCCCGCCGCCCCGCCGGCTCCGGCTCCGGCCGCCCCCGAGGCTCCGGCCGCCCCCGAGGCTCCGGCCGCGCAGACGCCGAAGGCCCCCGCGGCCCCGGCGCCGGCGGCTCCCACCCCGGCCCCCGAGGCCCCCGCCGCCCAGGCGCCGACGGCCCCCGAGGCGCCGGCGCGCCCGACACCGGGCGCCCCCAAGCCGGCGACCCCGCCGGCTCCCCAGGCGCCCGCCGCCCGCGAGGGTGGGGCGCCACGTCCCGGTGGTCCCCGTCCGGCCCCGCGCCCGTCCGGTCCGCGCCCGGGGAACAACCCGTACGCGTCGAGCCAGGGGATGGGCCGCAGCCGCGAGGCCTCCCCGCGCCCCGGCAACAACCCCTTCGCCCCGAGCCAGGGGATGCCGAGGCCGCAGAGCCGTCCCGGGCCCCGTCCGGGCGGCACCAGCGGTCCCGGTGGCCCGCGCCCCGGTGGCGTGCGGCCGAGCCCGGGCATGATGCCCGACCGCAGCGCCGTCGCGCGCCCCGGCGACCGTCCGGCCCGCGGCCGTCCCGGCGGTGGGGGCGGTGGCCGTCCCGGTGGCGGTGGTGGCCCCGGCGGCTTCGGTGGTCGCCCCGGTGGTGGCCCCGGCGGTCGCGGTGGCCGTGGCTCCACCCAGGGCGCGTTCGGCCGCGGTGGTGGCCGTCCGCAGCGGGGTCGGAAGTCCAAGCGCGCCAAGCGTCAGGAGTTCGAGGAGATGCAGGCGCCGAGCATCGGTGGCGTCAGCGTCCCCCGCGGCGACGGCACCACGGTCGTCCGGATCCGCCAGGGCGCGACCCTGAGCGACTTCGCCGACAAGATCAACGCCAACCCCGCGTCGCTCGTCACGGTCCTGTTCCACCTCGGTGAGATGGCGACCGCGACCCAGAGCCTCGACGAGGACACCTTCAAGGTCCTCGGCTCCGAGCTCGGGTACGACATCCGGCTCGTGTCGCCGGAGGAGGAGGAGCGCGAGCTCTACGACTCCTTCGACATCGACCTCGACTTCGGTGTCGACTCCGAGGACGAGGAGGACCTCGCGGCGCGTCCGCCGGTCGTGACCGTCGTCGGTCACGTCGACCACGGAAAGACCCGGCTGCTCGACGCCATCCGCAACGAGGACGTCGCGGGTGGCGAGACCGGCGGCATCACCCAGCACATCGGTGCCTACCAGGTCCACCGGGAGCACGAGGGTGTCGACCGGGCGATCACGTTCATCGACACCCCGGGCCACGAGGCGTTCACCGCCATGCGGGCTCGCGGTGCGAAGGTCACCGACATCGCGATCCTCGTCGTCGCGGCCGACGACGGCGTGATGCCGCAGACGGTCGAGGCGCTCAACCACATGCAGGCGGCCGACGTGCCGATCGTCGTCGCGGTCAACAAGATCGACGTCGACGGGGCGAACCCCCAGAAGATCCGCCAGCAGCTGACCGAGTACAACCTCGTCGCCGAGGAGTACGGCGGCGAGACGATGTTCGTCGACGTCTCCGCGAAGCAGGGACAGAACATCGACTCGCTGCTCGAGGCGGTCCTCCTGACGGCGGACGCCGCGCTCGACCTGCGGGCCAACCCCGACCGCGACGCCCGGGGCGTGGCGATCGAGGCGAACCTCGACAAGGGCCGAGGTGCCACGGCGACCGTGCTCATCCAGTCGGGCACCCTGCACGTCGGTGACGCGATCGTCGCCGGGTCCGCCCACGGACGCGTGCGGGCCATGCTCGACGAGCACGGCCAGAACGTCGACGAGGCCGGTCCGTCGCGGCCGGTCCAGGTGCTCGGGCTCTCCTCGGTCCCGCGGGCCGGCGACACCTTCGTCGTCGCCCCCGACGACCGCACCGCCCGGCAGATCGCCGAGAAGCGCGAGGCGGCCGACCGCCAGGCCTCCCTGGCCAAGGCCCGCAAGCGCATCTCGCTCGAGGACCTCAACGAGGCCCTCGCCCAGGGCAAGGTCGACACGCTCAACCTCATCCTCAAGGGCGACGTGTCGGGCTCGGTCGAGGCGCTCGAGGACGCGCTCCTCCAGATCGACGTCGGCGACGAGGTCGACCTGCGGATCATCGACCGCGGGGTCGGCGCCATCACGCTGAACAACATCAACCTCGCGATGGCGTCCAACGCGATCATCATCGGCTTCAACGTGCGGGCCGAGGGCCAGAACGCCGAGGTCGCCGAGCGCGAGGGCGTCGAGATCCGGTACTACTCGGTCATCTACCAGGCGATCGAGGAGATCGAGCAGGCCCTCAAGGGCATGCTCAAGCCGGAGTTCGAGGAGGTCGAGCTCGGCTCCGCCGAGATCCGCGAGATCTTCCGCTCGAGCAAGTTCGGCAACATCGCCGGGTCGATCGTCCGCAGCGGGGAGATCCGCCGCGGCAGCAGGGCGCGCATCACCCGAGGTGGCGTGGTCGTCGCCGAGAACGTCGAGGTGGCCGGCCTGCGCCGCTTCAAGGACGATGTCACGGAGGTCCGTGAGGGCTTCGAGTGCGGTATCAACCTCGGGTCGTACAACGACCTGCAGATCGAGGACCTCATCACGACCTACGAGATGCGGGAGAAGCCGCGCGCCTGAGCGCAGCGATGGCGCGCGGCGGCGACCGCATCTGGTCCGCCGAGATGCGGTGGGTCCCACGCTCTGCGTGGGCGAAGCCGCGCGCCTGAGCGCAGCGATGGCGCGCGGCGGCGACCGCATCTGGTCCGCCGAGATGCGGTGGGTCCCACGCTCTGCGTGGGCGAAGCCGCGCGCCTGAGCGCAGCGATGGCGCGCGGCGGCGACCGCATCTGGTCCGCCGAGATGCGGTGGGTCCCACGCTCTGCGTGGGCGAAGCCGCGCGCCTGAGCGCAGCGATGGCGCGTCGAGACACGAGAACACGCCGTCCCCCCGTCGGGGTGGGCGGCGTGTTCTCGTCTCCCGAGGGTCCGCGGGCCCGGTCAGGCGAACAAGGACCGGCCGAGGATCTCGCCCGCCCGGGCTCCGGGCAGGACGGCGAAGACGGCCGACCCCACGGGTACCGTCCAGAGGTTGAGCAGGTCCTTCTCCGCGAGACGCCGCTGCACGGGCACGTACTGGCGCACCGGGTCGGCCTGGTAGGCCACGAAGACCAGGCCAGAGCGCATCGCACCGCCCTCGGGGTCGTCGTAGGAGTAGGGGCGCCGCAGGAAGCGCTCGTGCGGGGCCGCCGCGTGGGCGCGTCGCAGGTGCGCTGCGTCGTCGACGACGTGGAACCCCAGCTCGTCGGTGGCCTCCAGGTCCGGTGGGGTGTCGAGGGTGCCGCCGGTGACGGGGGCTCCGGAGTCCAGCCGCCGGCCGATGGCGTTCTCGCGTGCAGCGCGGTCGACCCGGTCCCAGTCGTCGAGCCTCATCCCGATGCGGCGCACGACGACCGAGGACCCGCCTCTCAGCCATGCCGGACCCTGGTCGCCGACCCAGAGCAGGTCGGCGTCGATGCCGGTGACGTCGGGCTGGACCGTGCCGTCGACCTGGCCGAGCAGGTTGCGCATCGGCACGCCGGGGCCCTCGTACGGCTCGCGGAAGCCGCGCTGGACCCACCGCACGGTGGCGAGCCCGGCCACCGAGGTCGTGAGCCGGCGCTGCGCGTGGGCGACGGTGTTCGGGCTGTCGGCACAGATCTGCAGGAGGAGGTCGCCGCCGCTCCACGCGTCCTCGAGCCGGTCGATCTCGGGGAACTCCGGCAGCGGCGCGAGCCAGGTGGGCTGCTCGGCACCCGCGAGCTCGACGACCCGCGGGCCGACCCCGACAGTGACCGTCAGGGAGGCGGGCACGGCCGCGAGCTCCGGCTCCAGGTCGGTGAGGGTCCCTCGTCCGGACATGAGGCGCTCGATGTCGTCGGTCCACACGGTGAGCAGGCGCCGCACGCCGTCGCGGTCGGCCCCGTCGGCGAGATCGAGCGCGACGAAGACCGCGTACGGCGGGGGCGCGTCGATGATGCCGGCCTGGTGCGCGCCGCGGAACGGGCGCGCCACGGTGCGCGCCGCCTCGAGCCGCGCGTCGGGCTCGGTGTGGCGGCGCTCTGCGGCGACCGCGGCGCCGGCGCCGGAGACCACTCCGGCGCCGGCACCGACGAGGCCGGAGAGGATCACCGTGCGACGGCGGGGCCCCGCCGCCGCGCGGTCGGGTCCGCCGGGTGCCGACGTCACGACGACGAGGGGCTGGCGCCGGGGGCGTAGGACTCCTGGGCGCCGGTGAAGGTGCGGACCGGAACGGTGAAGGTGACGTCACCCGCAGAGGTCCGCAGGGTCACCGTCACCTCCGTGCCGTTGGGCAGCGACTGCGTCAGGCCCATGAGCATGACGTGGTCACCCCCGGGCTGAAGGGTCTGCTCGCCCCCGGCGGGGATGACGAAGCCGCCCGGCTTGGGCTGCATCTGCATGGACCCGGAGTCGGTCCTGACCGTCTCGTGCAGCTCGACCGTTCCGGCGGCGGGCGAGCTGCCCCGGTGACGGTCACGTCACCGTCGGTCTCGTTGCGCAGCGTGCCGAACATCGCGGTCATCGGCATCGACATCCCGTCCTGGGCCATCGGGCTCGACGCCGACGTCGAGGACGACTCGGACGGGGTGCCGGGCAGCTCGACGGCCTTGACCCAGCCGTCCTGGAGGCTGAGCACGGTGGACCCGGTCCCGGCCGGGGCGCTGGTGTCGGTGGTGCTGCCGCAGCCGGCGACACCGAGGGCGAGCGCGGCCGCAGCCGCGGTGACCGCGGCCCGGCGGGCCACGGGGGAGGGGGTGTTCACGGGGTCTCCTGGGGGAGTCGGGGCAGCGCGCACGCGGCCGCCCGGGGTTCTGGGGTCGGTCCCGGGACCCGTCGTGACGGGTCGGTCGAGGAGCCGGCCCGGGAACCGGCTCAGGCGACCGCGAGAGGTGGGGCGCGACCCCCGACGGGGCGCGGCGCGCGCCCGGTGAGCGCGAGGAGCACCGGCTCGGGAGCGGTGCGGGCCGCCGCCGGAACCCGGACCCGGGGGGTGGCCCGGGGGAGCAGGAGCAGCACGACCCGCCAGAGGACGTCCTCGGCGCGGGCCAGGACCAGTGCGGTGACGACGGTGGCGACGGCGTGCGCCAGCAGCATCGAGGTGCCCGGCGCGTGGTGCCCGGCACCGGTCGAGGCGACACCGCCCAACCCGGCGGGGAGGCCGCCGTGGACGTGCAGTGCCGAGCCGGTACCGGCGGAGGGTGCCATCGCGGTGAGCCCGGCGTGCACGAGGGCCTGGGCGCCGCCGAGGAGGACGACGAGCCGCAGCGCGCCGAGGTGTCGACGCGCGCACCACCACGCGAGCGGGCCGACGACGAGGGTCAGGACCGCCGTGGCCATGAACCCGGGAGCATGACCGCCGCCGAGCGTGTGGGCCGAGGTCGCGAGGCCGAGGACGAGCAGTGTCGTGAACGCCGCGCGTGCGGCACGCAGCGCCCCTCGACCCGTGTCCAGCACGCGTCGATGGTACCTGCTGGTCGCGACTAGGGTGGGGGCCGCCCAGACCACCCCGCCCGAGGAGGAGCCGTGGCCGACGAAGCACGCGCCCGCAGGGTCGCCGACCGCATCAAGACGGTGACCGCCGCGAACCTGGAGTCGATCGTCAAGGACCCCGACCTCGGGTTCGTCACCCTGACCGACGTCCGCGTCACCGGGGACCTGCAGCACGCCTCGCTCTTCTACACCGTCTTCGGCGACGAGGAGCAGCGCGAGACCACGGCCCGGATCCTCGAGGCGAACAAGGGCAGGCTGCGCTCGTTCGTCGGCAAGCAGCTGGGCATCCGGCTGACCCCGTCGCTCGAGTTCATCGCGGATGCCGTGCCCGAGACCGCGGCCCACGTCGAGGACCTCCTGCGGGAGGCCCGCGCACGGGATGCCGAAATGGCCCGCGCCGCGGCCGGAGCACGCTACGCGGGCGAGCCCGACCCGTATCGCCACGAGCGCGAGGACGAGGACGCCGAGGGCGACGAGGAGCCGGGTGCCGACGCCCGCTGACGCCGGCCCGGCCCAGCAACCCACGCCCGAGGGCGTGCTCGTCGTCGACAAGCCGCGCGACTGGACCAGCCACGACGTCGTCGCGCGCTCGCGCCGGCTGTGCGCCACCCGGAAGGTCGGACACGCCGGGACCCTCGACCCGATGGCCACCGGCGTGCTCGTCCTCGGGGTGGGGCGCGCCACCCGTCTGCTCACCTTCCTCGTCGGGTCCGACAAGGACTACACCGCGACGGTGCGCCTCGGCCAGGCGACCCTCACCGACGACGCGTGGAGCGCGGACCCGGGTGGGGAGGGGGAGGTGACCTGGGCGCCGGGGGCGGCCGGCGTCGACCGCGAGGCGGTCGTGCGGGCCGCGGACGGGCTCACCGGCGCGATCCTCCAGCGGCCCAGCGCCGTGAGTGCGATCAAGGTCAAGGGCGAGCGGGCCTACCACCGGGTCAGGGCCGGGGAGGACGTCGAGCTCCCCGCCCGACCGGTCACCGTGTCGCGCTTCGAGGTCGGCGAGGTCCGCCCCGGGCGCGCCGGCGAGGTGCCGGTACTCGACGTCGACATCGAGGTGACCGTCTCGTCCGGCACCTACGTCCGGGCCCTCGCCCGCGACCTCGGCGTCGCGCTCGGGTGCGGTGGCCACCTCACCGCACTGCGCCGGACCCGGGTGGGCGGCTTCACCCTCGAGCAGGCCCACCCCCTCGCCGACCTCGAGGCGCGGATCGGCGAGCCGATGCCGGTCGTCCCCCTCGCGGAGGCGGCACGGGCCTCGTTCGCCGTGCGTGAGCTCACCACCGAGGAGGCGCGGCGACTGGGTCACGGCCAACGGGTCCAGTCGGCCCGACCGGGCCGGGTCGGGCCGGTCGCCGCCCTCGCCCCGGACGGTTCGCTCGTCGCCGTCCTCGACGAGTCGGGCCCCACGGCGCGCTCCCGCGCCGTCTTCGCGCCCGCGAGTTCGTAGAGTGTCTCCCGTGCATCGTTGGACCGACCCTGCCCACACGCCCGAGGCCCTGCGCCCCTGCGTGCTCTCCCTCGGCAACTTCGACGGGGTCCACCGTGGCCACCGCGCCGTGCTCGGTGCCCTCGTCGAGGTCGGTCGGCGGATGGGGCTGCCGACGGTCGCGGTGACCTTCGACCCCCACCCCGTGGCCGTGCTCCATCCCGAGCGGGCCCCCGAGATCATCGCCCCCGCCGAGATCCGCGACGACCTCATCGGCGACCTCGGCATCGACGGGCTCCTCGTCCTCGACTTCACCAAGGAGTTCGCCCGTCAGACGCCGGCCGACTTCGTCCGCTCGGTCTTCGTGCGCGGCCTCGATGCCCGCTGCGTCGTCGTCGGGATGGACACCCGCTTCGGCCACCGCAACTCCGGCGACGTCACGACCCTCGCGGCACTCGGCGAGCAGCTGGGCTTCGAGGTCATCGCCCTCGACGACATCGGCGACGGGGAGCGCTACTCCTCGACCGTGGTCCGCCGGCTGCTGCGCGAGGGCGACGTCGCCGAGGCGGCGCGCATCCTCGCGCGCCCGCACCGGGTCATCGGCACCGTGGTCCACGGCCACCACCGGGGCCGCGCCCTCGGGTACCCCACTGCCAACCTCGGCCCGGACTCGCTCGGCCTGGTGCCGGCCGAGGGCGTGTACGCCGGATGGCTCACCCGCCTCGAGCTCGAGGAGGGCGCAGCCGACCGGACGATGCCGGCCGCCATCAGCGTCGGGACCAACCCGACCTTCGACACCGACGACCGGCGCACGGTCGAGGCGTACGTGCTGGACCGTGACGACCTCGAGCTGTACGACGAGAGGGTGCTGGTCGAGTTCACGGCGCACATCCGCCCGACGCTGAGGTTCGAGAGCGTGGAGGAGCTCAAGGAGGCCATGGCCGGGGACGTCGCGCGGTGCCGCGAGCTGCTCGCGAAGATCGTCCCCGCGTGACGAGAACGGGCCGGCCCTCGTCACCCCGGGGGCCGGCCGCGTGAGGCGAGCGGGCCCGCCCGCGTCACCGCGGGGACCCGCCGGCCCCCGCCCCTGGGCCCGCCACGACGTCGGGCTCTACCTCGCCGCGGGAGGCGCCTCCGTCGTCGGGGCCCTCCTCGTGTGGTCGGCGACGGCCCGCACCGACGGGTCGGCCTATCTGGTCAGGCACCTGCTCACCGCCGCCGTGGGGCTCGTGCTGGCGCTGCTCGTCTCGCGCGCGGGCCAGGCGCGGGTGCGGATGGCCGCCCCGTGGGCCTGGCTGGTGGCCGTCGGGCTGCTCACCCTCGTCCTCACCCCGCTCGGCGCGACGGTCAACGGGGCCCGGTCCTGGCTGCCGCTCGTCGCCGGGTTCACCCTCCAGCCGGCCGAGCTCGCCAAGGTCGGGCTCACCCTGGCCCTGGCCGCCCTCCTCGCCGGTCGGCTCGAGCGGGACCTCGCCCCCGGGGGGCGCGAGGTGGTCCTGGCCGCCGTCCTCACCGCCGTCCCGGTGGGCCTGGTCCTGCTCCAACCGGACCTGGGCTCGGCGGTCGTCGTCACCGCGGTGGGCGCGGTCGTCGTCGCCGTCGGAGGGGTGCCGACCCGGTGGCTCGCCGCGGGGGCAGTCCTCGGCGCGACCGGCGTGGCGTTGGCGCTCACCTCGCCGCTGCTCAGCGGGTACCAGCGGGACCGGCTCACCGCCTTCCTCGACCCCGAGGCCGACCCGCTCGGGCTCGGTTACCAGACCCGCCAGGTGCGCCTCGCCATCGGCGGGGGTGGCCTCTGGGGTCAGGGGTTCATGCACGGGGAGCGCACCCAGGGCGGCTTCGTGCCCTACCAGCTGAACGACTTCGTCTTCTCGGTCGCGGGGGAGGAGCTCGGCTTCGTCGGGGCCGCCGGGCTGCTCGTCCTGCTCGCCGTCGTCGTGCTGCGCGTCCTCGTCGTCGCCGGTCGGGCCGAGGACGCCTTCGGTCGCCTCGTCGGGGTGGGGGTCGCGACGTGGCTGGCGGTGCAGGTCGTCGAGAACGTCGGGATGAACCTCGGCCTCCTGCCCGTCACCGGCATCCCCCTTCCGTTCGTCTCCTACGGCGGCTCCTCGATGCTCGTCTCATGGCTCGCGGTGGGCCTCGTCGACACCGCCCACGTCGCGCGACGGGGCTGAACGGCCGCACCGTGTCGGGCGTCACCCCAACTCACCAGTAACACGCAGTTCCCCCCTGTGCCTCCGCTGTGACAGGATCTGCCGCACACGCCACGCCGACGACGTCGAGGACGATGCACGATGACGACCACGCAGCCCCAGATCCACGCCCCATCGGACGAGCCCCTGGACGAGTCGGTGCTCGACAACCGTGCCGGGAGCGTCGCCCACCTCTTCCGCGACCGGGTGGCCGCGACGCCCGACGGCGGCGCCTTCATCCGGGCGATCGTCTCCGACACCGGCGACGAGTGGGTGACGGTGTCGTGGCGCGAGCTCGACCAGCTCGTCCGCGAGCTCGCCGCCGGCCTCGTCGCCCTCGGCGTGGGCCCGGAGGACCGGGTGGCCATCGCGTCGGCCACCCGCTACGAGTGGGCCGTCGCGGACCTCGCCGTCATGCTCAGCGGTGGCGCCACGACGACGATCTACCCGACGACGATGGCCGACGACGTCGCGTACATCCTCGCGGACTCCGGCACCGTGGTCGTGTTCGCCGAGAACGCCGAGCAGCTGGCGAAGCTGCGCTCCATCCGTCCCCGCATCCCCGCGGTCACCAAGGTCGTGGTCATGGACCCGGTCGAGGACCCCGACGAGTGGACCCTGACGATGGACCAGCTGCGCGAGCTCGGTCGCGAGTACCTCGCCGGCGACCCCGGCGCCGTCGACGCCCGGATCGAGAGCATCCGCCCCGACCAGCTCGCGACGATCATCTACACCTCGGGCACGACGGGCCGGCCCAAGGGCGTGCGCCTGCGGCACAGTGCCTGGACCTACGAGAGCGCGGCCGTTGCGGCGACGGGCATCCTCTCCGGGGAGGACCTGCAGTACCTGTGGCTTCCGCTCGCCCACGTCTTCGGCAAGGTGCTGCTCACCCTGCCGATCCAGGTGGGCTTCCCCACGGCCATCGACGGCCGCATCGACAAGATCGTCGACAACCTGGCCGTCGTGCGTCCCACGTTCATGGGGGCCGCGCCACGCATCTTCGAGAAGGCCTTCGGCCGCATCCAGACGATGATGGAGGACGAGGGCGGGGTCAAGTACAAGCTCTTCACCTGGGCGAGCGGCGTCGGACGCGAGGTGAGCGCGCTGCGGGAGCAGGGCAGGAGCCCGTCGGGTCTGCTCGCGATCCAGCACTCCATCGCCGACCGGCTCATCGGCACCAAGATCCGCGAGCGCTTCGGCGGGCGGGTCCGGTTCTTCATCAGCGGCTCCGCGGCGCTCAACCAGGAGGTCGCCCGCTGGTTCGACGCGATGGGGATGCTCGTCCTCGAGGGCTACGGCCTCACCGAGACCAGCGCGGCGTCGTTCGTCGGTCGGCCTCAGGCCTACCAGTTCGGGGCGGTCGGGTGGCCGCTGCCCGGCACCGAGGTCCGCCTCGCCGAGGACGGCGAGGTGCTGCTGCGGGGCCCCGGCGTGATGGAGGGCTACCACAACAACCCCGATGCCACGTCCGAGGTCTTCGACGACGAGGGGTGGTTCCACACCGGCGACATCGGTGAGCTCGACGAGCGGGGCTTCCTGCGGATCACCGACCGCAAGAAGGACCTCTTCAAGACCAGTGGCGGCAAGTACATCGCCCCCTCGGCCATCGAGTCGACGTTCAAGGGGCTCTGCCCGTACGCGAGCCAGCTGGTCGTCTACGGGGCCGACCGGAACTTCGTCTCCGCGCTGGTGACCCTCGACCCCGACGCCATCGCGGGGTGGGCGGCGCACCACGGGATGGAGGGCCGCTCCTACGCGGAGATCGTCGGCTCGGACGCGTGCCGGGAGATGGTCCAGGGCTACATCGACGAGCTCAACGCCGGCCTGAACCGGTGGGAGACGATCAAGAAGTTCACCATCCTCGAGCACGACCTCACCGTCGAGGAAGGCGAGCTGACGCCGAGCCTGAAGCTGAAGCGCAAGGTGGTCGCCGACCGGTACAAGGACCTCCTCGACGCCCACTACTCGGGCTGAGGCACCGGGCCCCCGCCGTCGTCAGCCGGTGACGAGGGGGACGAACCGGTACCAGCCGTGCTCGCTGACCTGGGCGTCGGCGGGGTCGTCGTCGGGCGGCGGTCGCCGGACGACCCGCAGCATCCGTCCGTGCACCGGCAGGACCATGACCCCGCCGGGCACGAGCTGGGAGACCAGCTCGAGCGGAAGTCGCCGGGCCATCGCCGACACGAGGATGCGGTCGTACGGACCGGCGTCGGGCGCGCCGAGCACGTGCGGCTCAGCGGTGTGGACGTGCGCCCAGGTCAGGTCCGCCGACGCCACCGCGGCGGAGGCGGCCGCCGCCAGCTCGGGCACGCGCTCGACACCGACCACCGCACCCGTGGGGCCGGTGAGCCGGGCGAGCAGCGCGGTGGTCCACCCCGAGCCCGCTCCCACGTCGAGGACACGCTGGCCGGGCCGGACGTCGAGGAGCTCGAGCATCGCGCGGACGGTGCTGGGCTGGCTGCTCGTCTGGCCGTAGCCGATCGGCACCGGCTCGTCGAGCCCCGCCTGCCCACGCTCTCCCTCGGGAAGGAAGTCGGCGCGGGGCACCGCCGCGAACGCCCAGGCGACGCCGGCCCGCGGGTCCACGCTCAGTCCGGCAGGTCGGCCAGGACCGCCGAGACGGCCCGGTGGAAGGTGGGGTAGGCGAGGACCTGCTCGTTCAGGACGGCAAGGGGCACGCGGGCGTGGACGGCCGTCGAGAGCATCGAGAGCACCTCGCCGCCGCGCGGCCCCACGGAGGTCGCCCCGACGAGGTGACCGGCGGCTCGATCCGCCACCAGCTTGACGAGACCGTCGCCGCCGGGGCCGTGCAGCCAACCACGTGTGCCCAGTCCTCCGCTGGCGGCCCGCACGTCGAGGCCCGCGTCGCGGGCCTGCGCCTCGGTCATCCCGACCCCGCCCACCTCGGGGTCGGTGTAGGTGACGTGCGGTACCGCGTGGTAGCTCGCCTCGGGGCCGCCGGACCCGGTGACGTCGCGCAGTGCCACGGTCGCCTGGTACATCGACATGTGGGTGAACGGCCCCTTGCCGGTGATGTCACCGATGGCCCACAGGCCGTCGCCGGCACGCAGGTAGCCGTCGGTCTCGATCGAGCGGCCCTGCGGATCGAGCCCGACCGTCTCGAGGCCGAGGTCGGCGAGGTTGGGCCGACGTCCCGCCGCGACGAGGAGACGGTCGGAGCCCAGCTCGACGTCGGTACCGTCCGCGTCGGTGACGGCGACGGTGAACCGGCCGTCCGCGTGGGCGACCGACCTGACCGTCGCCCCGGTGAGGACCTGGATGCCGTCGCGGGCGAACGACCGCGCGACGACCTCCGAGACCTCCGGCTCCTCGGCGCCCAGCAACCGGTCGGCGGCCTCGACGAGGGTGACCCGGGTGCCGAAGCGCGCGAAGGCCTGGGACAGCTCGGCGCCGATCGGGCCCCCACCGATGACGACGAGGGACGCCGGCGCCTCCTCGGCACGCATCGCCTCGCGGTTGGTCCAGTAGGGGGTGTCCTCGAGGCCGTCCACCGGGGGCACGGCGGGGGAGGTGCCCGTGTTGAGGACGACCCCGCGTCGGGCGGTCCAGCGCCGGCCGTCCACCTCGACGGTGCGCGGACCGCTCAGGCGGCCGTGGCCGCGGACGAAGGTCACCCCGGCGTCCTCGAGCCGCCGGACCGCGACGGTGTCGTCCCAGTCGTCGGTGGCCTCCTCGCGGATGCGCCGCGCGACGACCGACCACTCCGCGCGCTCCTCGGCGGCCCCGGCGAGGTCATCGACGCGGCGGGCCTCGGCGAGCGAGTCCGCCGCCCGGATGGCCATCTTCGACGGGACGCAGCCGTAGTAGGGGCACTCGCCGCCCACGAGGCGTCGGTCGACGCCGACGACTCGCATCCCGGCCCGCGCCGCCTCGGTCGCGACGTGTTCGCCCCCGGGCCCCAACCCGAGGACGACGAGGTCAACCTGTGCCGTGTCACTCATGGCCCAACACAACCACGCCGGACGGCGGTGCCGGGGGCCGCGCGTCGACCCGTCACCGGTCGGTGAGCAGAACGGTGCGTGACGCGTCGTCGAACCGTCCTCCTCTCGCCCGTGGGTGGCCACAGCTGCACCACCGCGGCCGAAGGCGCGGTTCGCCGCCCGGGCGAGCTCGTGGTCGAGCCACCACCCCACGTCGAGGTCGTCGACGTCCGGGTGGCCGGGGTGCGTGACGGACTGGAGCACGTCGCGCAGCCGTTCGGGTGCCAACCGCGGCCCGCATCACGGTCGGTGTCGCGTCGGGCTGGAGCAGCGGCTCGAGCCTGCCGTGGCGGCCACCCGGTCCGCTGCCGTCATCAGCTCGGCGAGCTCCTCACCCGACGCCTGGTGGAGCACCTCGCCCAGCCCGTCGAGGGCCGCGGCGGCAGCATCCAGCCGCGAGCGGCGCTCCGCGAGGCTCATCGGCTGGGCTCGTTCACGGACGGAGTGGCATCGAACCGGTGTACGACATCAGACGGTGGATCCCGGATGTCCGGCGTTTTGGGCTCGCCCGCTCGCCGGACCTACCCTTGGGGGATGCCCGGAGAGTCCGTCTTCCCCGCCCTCGAGCCCCTGCTCGAGCGGGTGAGCAAGCCGATCCAGTACGTCGGCGGCGAGCTGAACTCGACGGTCAAGCCGTGGGAGGTCGCCGGTGACGCCACCGTGCGCTGGGCCCTGATGTACCCGGACGCCTACGAGGTCGGCGTCCCCAACCAGGGCGTCATGATCCTCTACGAGGTGCTCAACGAGCGGCCGGATGCCCTCGCCGAGCGGACCTACGCCGTCTGGCCGGACCTCGAGGCGCTGATGCGCGAGCACGGGGTGCCGCAGTTCACCGTCGACGCCCACCGGCCGGTCGGCGACTTCGACCTGCTCGGGCTGTCGTTCTCGACCGAGCTCGGCTACACCAACATGCTCACCGCGCTCGACCTCGCCGGCATCCCGCTGCACGCTGCCGACCGCGACGCCACCCACCCGCTCGTCGTCGCCGGTGGCCACGCCGCCTTCAACCCGGAGCCGGTCGCCGACTTCGTCGACGCCGTCGTCGTCGGCGACGGCGAGGAGGCCGTGCTCGGCATCACCGACCTCGTGGGGGAGTGGAAGCGTGCGGGCCGTCCTGGTGGGCGCGACGAGCTCCTTCTGCGCCTGGCCCGCACCGGCGGCGTCTACGTGCCCCGATTCTACGACGTCACCTACCTGCCCGACGGCCGCGTCCAGCGGGTCGCGCCGAACCGCGCCGGGGTGCCCTGGCGGGTCAGCAAGCACACCGTCATGGACCTCGACGCGTGGCCGTACCCGAAGCAGCCGCTGGTCCCGCTCGCCGAGTCCGTGCACGAGCGGATGTCGGTCGAGATCTTCCGCGGGTGCACGCGCGGCTGCCGCTTCTGCCAGGCCGGGATGATCACCCGCCCGGTCCGCGAGCGCTCCATCACCGGGATCGGCGAGATGGTCGAGCAGGGCCTGGCGGCCACCGGCTTCGAGGAGGTGGGGCTGCTCTCGCTCTCGAGCGCCGACCACAGCGAGATCGCCGACATCACCAAGGGGCTCGCCGACCGCTACGAGGGCACCAACACCGGGCTGTCGCTGCCCTCCACCCGGGTCGACGCCTTCAACATCGACCTCGCCAACGAGCTGACCCGGAACGGGCGTCGCTCGGGCCTGACCTTCGCCCCCGAGGGCGGGTCGGAGCGCATCCGCAAGGTCATCAACAAGATGGTCAGCGAGGAGGACCTCATCCGCACCGTCGCGGCCGCCTACGGAGCGGGGTGGCGGCAGGTCAAGCTCTACTTCATGTGCGGGCTCCCGACGGAGACCGACGAGGACGTCCTGCAGATCGCCGAGCTCGCCAAGCGGGTCATCGAGACCGGCCGCGAGGTGAGCGGCCGCCGCGACATCCGGTGCACCGTCTCGATCGGCGGGTTCGTGCCCAAGCCGCACACCCCGTTCCAGTGGGCCGGTCAGCTCGGCGCCGACGAGACCGACGCCCGGCTGGAGAAGCTGCGCGAGGCCATCCGGTCCGACAAGCGGTACGGCCGCTCCATCGGGTTCCGCTACCACGACGGCAAGCCCGGCATCGTCGAAGGTCTCCTCTCGCGGGGCGACCGGCGGGTCGGCCGGGTCATCGAGGCGGTCTGGCGTGGCGGCGGTCGCTTCGACGGCTGGTCGGAGCACTTCTCGTACGAGCGCTGGATGGCCGCCGCCGAGAGCGAGCTGGAACCGCTCGGCGTCGACCTCGCCTGGTACACCACGCGTGAGCGCGAGGAGGCCGAGGTCCTGCCGTGGGACCACATCGACTCCGGACTCGACAAGGAGTGGCTCTGGCAGGACTGGCTCGACGCCCTCGACGAGACCGAGGTCGAGGACTGCCGCTGGACCCCGTGCTTCGACTGCGGCGTCTGCCCGCAGATGGGCACCGAGATCGAGATCGGGCCGACCGGCAAGACGCTGCTGCCGCTGACCGTGCTGGGCGCCGGCCGTGACCGGATGGCCGAGACCGCCCGCTGACCCGGCCCCACCGGCCCACTCGACTCCACATCTCGGGGTGACCCCGAGTTGTCGACCTGGCGCTGGTTGACATCCGGTGCCACCTCGACGAAACGGGGCGTCGTGGATCCTGCCCGGCCGCGGCGGGCTCCCCGGGTGGCGCTCATGCGCGGTCACCATCACGTCGAGGAGCTGGATGCCTCGCTGCCGGACCACCTGGCCGACCTCGCCCGGAGGTCCGGCACGCCGGGGCGGGGCATCCGGCGGGTGCGACGCGCTCAGGCGTACAGCGCGCCGACGACCTCCCGGAAGACCTCCGTGTGCAGGTCGACGTCGGCGCGGGAGGTCGCCGGGCACATGAGCGCCATGTTGTGGAACGGGGTCATGAGGATGTCCCGGTTCACCATCGCGAGGTGCATGTAGGCGTCCAGCTCCTCGTCCGCGGCCGCTGCCGACTCCTCGCCCGAGCTCGGGGCGGGCCGGACGAAGCGGTACTCGGCCCGGGCGCCGAGCTGGGCGATCGACCACGGCACGTCGAGCTGCTCGAGCGTGGTCCGGACTCCGTCGGTGAACGCGGTCGCGAGCTCGGTCATGTGCGCGAAGGCCGCCTCGGTGAGCACCTCCCCGAGGGTGGCGCGCATCGCCGCCGTCGAGAGGGCGTTGCCGGCGAGCGTGCCCCCGACCCCGCCGACGTCGACGATGTCCGCGTCGCCCGCCTCGGTGTGCCGGGTCACCGCCCGGGCGACCTCCTCGGTGATGCCGTAGGCGCCCGAGGGGATGCCGCCACCGATCGACTTCCCGATGACGAAGACGTCCGGTTGCAGACCCCAGGCCCGGGTGGCACCACCCCACCCGGTCGAGAACGTGTGCGTCTCGTCGATCATCAGGAGAGCGCCGTGCCGGGTCGCGAGCTCGCGCAGGCCCTCCATGAACCCCGGCTCCGGCAGCACGATGCCGATGTTCGTCAGGGCCGGCTCGGTGAGGATGGCGGCGACGTCGCCGTGGGCGAGCTCGCGCTCGACCGACGCCAGGTCGTTCCACGTCGCCGCCCGGGTCGTGAGGTCGAGGGGCACCGGCGGCGCCACGTTGCCCGGGCGTGACTGCGCCTTCCCGTCCGGCCCCGGAAGGGCGAACGCCTCGTCGACCGACCCGTGGTAGCAGTACCCGAAGACGAGGACCTTCGGGCGCCCGGTCGCGAGCCGGGCCAGGCGGATCGCCCACCGGTTCGCGTCGGTGGCCGAGAGGGTGAAGCTCCACAGCGGCAGGCCGAACCGGCGGGTGAGCTCGGCGCCGACCCACTCGGCGTCCTCGGTCGGCAGCATCGTCGTGATGCCGCCGAGCTCGCCCATCCGTCGCGTCGCCGCGGCGAGGGTGGGTGCCGGGGAGTGCCCGGCCATGGCCCCGGTGTCGCCGAGCGCGAAGTCGACGTAGGGGTGGCCGTCGACGTCGGTGACCCGGTTCCCGTGGGCTCGGTCGAGGTACAGCGGGAAGCCTCCGGTCCACATGTTCATCCACGTCATCGGGACCCGGCCGAAGAGATGACCGGCCTCGGCGTACAGCTCGCGGCTGCGCGGGTGGCGCGCGGTGTAGTCGGCCTGCTCGGCGGCGAGCAGCTCGCCCAGTCGCACGCGATCGATCGCTGTCATGTGGGGAGGGTAGACCCACCGATACCGACTGCGACAGGCCGATCAGGCTTCGGAATCAGTGGGCCGCAGCCGGTCCGACGGGCCGGCGCCGATTCGGCCGAGAGCCCGGCGCGCTCCTAGGCTGCCCACCATGGCCCGCCAGCGCACTCCCGACGGCCCCCCGCCGCCTCCCGCGGTGCAGCGGCTGCGCATCCGGTACGCGAAGCGGGGGCGACTGCGCTTCTCGTCGACGCGCGACTTCTCGCGCGCGCTCGAGCGTGCCCTGCGCCGCGCCGGGGTGCCGATGGCCTTCTCCGCCGGCTTCCATCCCCACCCCCTCATCTCGTATGCGAACGCGGCCCCGACCGGGACCGCGAGCGAGGCCGAGTACTTCGAGATCCGGGTCACCGAACGCGTCGACCCGCAGTCCCTGCGTCACGCGCTCGACGAGGCGTTGCCGGACGGGCTCGACGTCGTGGAGGTCGTGGAGGCAGGCCCCGGTTCGCTCGCCGAGCGGCTCGAGGCGAGCGAGTGGCAGATCGTCCTGCCCGGCGCGGACCTCGCCGAGCTCGAGGAGGCGGTGGCGATCTTCCTGGCCGCGGACCGCGCCGAGACGACCCGGACCTTCAAGACGGGCCCGAAGACCTTCGACACGCGCGAGCCCGTGCAGGTGATGGTGATCGAGGGGGCCGACGACCAGGGGTGTGCGATACTGCGGATGGTCGTGCGGCACACCACACCGTCCGTACGCCCCGACGACATCCTGACCGCCCTGCGCGCCGTCACGGGGTTCTCGCCGCCGGTCACGCCCCGCGTGACGCGGCTGGCGCAGGGCCCATTGCTCGACGCAGAGGCCGGGGTGGCTGATCCACTGGCCGCCGACCGGGACGCCGCCGGTCCCGAGCAGGTGACGCGCGAACCGCGCGAGCCGGCCCGGGGCAGCAGATGACTTCCGCGTCGGGCGCGCCCGGCGCGATCGAGACCACGCACCACGTGGTCGGTGAGGGCCGCCGAACCGGCGGGTCGGGTGTGGGCACCGACCCGCGGTGAGGAAAGGGGCCGTCATGGCTTCCGACACCGACCAGACCCTCCCGAGCGACGCGGACGGCTCGGCGTCCCCCGACGCCGGAGAGGTCACGAGTGAGTCGGGCGACACGCCCACCAGGGCCCGCCGTAGGGCGAAGAAGGGCCGGCTCGACGAGCCCGGCCCGGACAGGGTGAGCGAGGCCACGGGTGGCGCCGCGCCCGAGGACCGGGACGCGGGCGACGCGCCGAGCCCGGCCGAGACCGGAACCGAGTCCGCGACCAAGGGCAAGGCCGCGACCAAGGGCAAGACCAAGGGCAAGACCGCGACCAAGGGCAAGGCCGCGACCAAGGGCAAGACCAAGACCGAGGGCGCGGCAGCGGCGAGTGCGCAAGCCCAGGCCGACGACGCCGGTGACGCCCCCGAGGGCACCGTCGTCGACGACGCGACCACGGCGCCTCCCGCGCGCCGGCGCTCCCGTCGGGCCAGCAGCCCGAGCGCGGGTCCCGTGAAGGCCGAGGAGGCCGCGCCGGAGCGTGCCGAGTCCGACGGCGAGGCCGACACCGACGAGGAGGCCTCGCAGCCGGCGGCCGCCGGGGCCTTCGGGGTGCTGTTCCAGGCCCCCGAGCCGACGGTCGTGCAGCGCCGCCGCCGGGCCACCTCTCCGGCGCAGTCGCCCGCCGAGCGGCCCGCCTCCGAGGACGAGGGCTCGGAGGGCACCGAGGCTGCCGACACCTCCGTCGCGTCGTCCGGCGAGCAGTCCGGCGAGGGCGACGGCGAGGGTGAGGGCGGTTCGCGCCGCCGCCGCCGCGGTGGCCGCGGTCGCCGCGGGCGCGGCAAGGGAACCGACGAGCAGGACTCCGAGCAGGCTCGCCCGGACGCCGACCAGAAGGGTGGCTCCGGCGGTGAGGGCTCCTCCGGTGACGACGGCCCGGACGCGCAGGACGACGACAGCGAGTCCTCCTCGAGTCGGCGTCGTCGGCGTCGGCGCCGGGGCTCCTCCGCGGGCGAGGGGGAGGACCCGCCCGGCACCGTGACCAAGGTGCGCGAGCCGCGCACCGACCGCGACGAGCCGACCGCGGTCAAGGGCTCGACCCGCCTCGAGGCCAAGAAGCAGCGGCGTCGCGAGGGCCGCGAGGCCGGCCGCCGTCGCACGATCATCACCGAGGCCGAGTTCCTCGCCCGCCGGGAGAGCGTCGACCGGGTCATGGTCGTGCGCGGTCGCGAGGGGCGCACGCAGATCGGCGTCCTCGAGGACGGCGTGCTCGTCGAGCACTACGTCTCCCGGGAGACGACCGCGTCGATGGCCGGCAACGTCTACCTCGGCCGCGTGCAGAACGTGCTGCCCTCGATGGAGGCCGCCTTCGTCGACATCGGCAAGGGCCGCAACGCCGTGCTCTACGCCGGTGAGGTCAACTGGGACGCCGCCGGGCTCGAGGTCAACCAGTCGAAGCGGATCGAGAACGCGTTGTCGTCCGGTGACACCGTGCTCGTCCAGGTCACCAAGGACCCGATCGGCCACAAGGGCGCGCGCCTGACCTCGCAGATCTCACTCCCGGGGCGCTACCTCGTCTACGTGCCCGAGGGGCAGATGACGGGCATCTCCCGGAAGCTGCCCGACACCGAGCGGGCTCGGCTCAAGGGCATCCTCAAGGCGATCGTCCCCGACTCGGCCGGCGTCATCGTGCGCACCGCCGCCGAGGGCGCGTCCGAGGAGGAGCTGCGTGCCGACGTCGAGCGGCTCAGCAAGCAGTGGGAGCGGATCCGGTCCAAGGCCGACGCGGCCAAGGCCAGGAAGTCCGGCAGCGGCGGCGCCCCCGTCCTGCTCCACGGCGAGCCCGACCTGACCATCCGGGTCATCCGCGACGTGTTCACCGAGGACTTCAGCTCCCTCGTCGTCTCCGGCGACACCGCGTGGTCGGAGGTGAGCGAGTACATCGAGGACGTCGCTCCCGACCTCGCCTCGCGGCTCACCCGGTGGACCTCCGACGAGGACGTCTTCACCGCCCACCGCATCCACGAGCAGCTCTCCAAGGCGATGGACCGCAAGGTCTGGCTGCCCTCGGGCGGTTCCCTCGTCATCGACCGCACCGAGGCGATGACGGTCGTCGACGTCAACACCGGCAAGTTCGTCGGGTCCGGGGGCAACCTCGAGGAGACGGTGACGAAGAACAACCTCGAGGCCGCCGAGGAGATCGTCCGCCAGCTGCGCCTGCGCGACATCGGCGGCATCATCGTCATCGACTTCATCGACATGGTCCTGGAGTCCAACCGCGACCTCGTCGTGCGCCGCCTCCTCGAGTGCCTCGGCCGCGACCGGACCAAGCACCAGGTCGCCGAGGTGACCTCGCTCGGCCTGGTCCAGATGACCCGCAAGCGCGTGGGGTCCGGGCTCATCGAGGTCTTCTCCGAGCCGTGCGAGCACTGCGGGGGCCGCGGCATCGTCGTCCACACCGAGCCCGTGGAGCGCGGCGGCTCCGGCGACCAGGGCGGCTCGGGCCGATCCGGCCGTGGTCGTCGCGGCGGCTCGGGGTCGTCGGGCTCCGGCTCGTCCGGCTCCACGGGGAACGGCCAGGCCGAGGACCGCAAGTCGCCGAGCGGCCCGACCGCGGCCCAGATCGCGGCCGCGGCGCACGCCGCCGCCCTGCGGCACACCGACCACCCCGAGGTCGCCGACGAGGTGGCCGCCGAGGTCGCGCTCGCAGCCGGCGACACCGAGGTCGCCCCCTCCGAGGCCGACGCCGCCGTCGACGTCCCGGAGGTCGGCGCCACCGAGACGGCCGCCGAGCAGCCCGTGCCGAGCGCCGACGAGAGCGCGTCGGCGGCGGATGCCCCGCCCACGGCCGACGAGAGCGCGGCCGCCGCCGAGGAGAGCGCCTCGACGCCCCCCGAGGAGGCGCCCCGGCCCCGGCGCCGCCGCGGTCGGGTCGTCGCGCCGGCCGGTCCGCCGCCCGGCGCGGAACCGCTGGTCGTCGCCGAGCCCGCCGACGGGGGCGGGCCCCCGGCCGAGTAGCCCCCCGGAATCCGAGCGCGTCCCGGCGGATTTGGAGGGCCGCGAACGCGGTCGGTAGGATCGTGCGTCGGTGCGCCCACCGCGTCGGTGTCCCGTGTCGTCCACGGGGTCGCGACCGGCCGGTCACGAGCGAACGCACCCGAACAGGAAGTGAGTACGAACGTGTACGCGATTGTGCGCGCAGGTGGTCGCCAGGAGAAGGTCTCCGTCGGCGATGTCCTGCTCATCGACAAGCAGAGCGCCGAGGCCGGCGACAAGATCCAGCTCCAGCCGCTCCTCGTCGTCGACGGCGCCACCGTGACGAGCGACGCGGGCAAGCTCGCCGAGGTCAAGGTCACCGCCGAGGTCGTCAAGGCCGCGAAGGGGCCGAAGATCACGATCCTGAAGTACAAGAACAAGACCGGCTACCGGAAGCGCCAGGGCCACCGTCAGCCGCTCACCCAGGTCAAGATCACGGCGATCGACGCCTGACCCCCGCTCGGACTCACTGACAGGACTGCAGACATGGCACACAAGAAGGGTGCGTCCTCGACCCGCAACGGTCGCGACTCCAACCCCCAGTACCTCGGCGTCAAGCGCTACGGCGGCCAGGTCGTCAAGGCCGGCGAGATCCTCGTCCGCCAGCGCGGGACCCACTTCCACCCCGGTGACGGTGTCGGCCGCGGCGGCGACGACACGCTCTTCGCCCTCGTCCACGGCGCCGTCGAGTTCGGCACCAAGCGCGGCCGCAAGGTCGTCAACGTCGTCCCGGCGGCCACCGCCGCCGAGTGACGTCGCGGCCGGCCCGGTGCCGGCCACCACGAACCGCGTCGGAGGGGCGGGCCACGATTCGGCCCGCCCCTCGCGCCATCCCCGCCCCACCGCCCCACCGAGGAGCCCCGCATGACGACGTTCGTCGACCGGGTCCTCCTCCACGTCTCCGCCGGCAGCGGCGGCAACGGAGTGGCATCGGTCCGCCGCGAGAAGTTCAAGCCCCTCGGGGGTCCCGACGGAGGCAACGGCGGGCGTGGTGGCTCCGTCGTGCTCACCGTCGACCCGCAGGCGACCACGCTCCTCGACTACCACCACACCCCCCACCGCCGGGCCGAGAAGGGGCAGCCGGGCGCAGGTGACGAGCGCAACGGCGCCGACGGCTCCGACCTCGTCCTCCCCGTGCCCGAGGGCACCGTCGTCAAGGACGCCGACGGCACGGTCCTCGCCGACCTCGTCGGGGCCGGTGCCCGGTTCGTCGTCGCCCGAGGGGGCCGCGGCGGGCTCGGCAACAAGGCCCTGGCGAGCCCGCGGCGCAAGGCCCCGGGCTTCGCGCTGCTCGGCGAGCCGGGGGAGACCCGCGACGTCGTCCTCGAGCTGAAGTCGCTCGCCGACGTCGCCCTCATCGGATTCCCGAGCGCCGGCAAGTCCTCGCTCGTCTCGGTGCTCTCGGCCGCCCGACCGAAGATCGCCGACTACCCCTTCACCACGCTCGTCCCCAACCTCGGGGTCGTCACCGCGGGCACCGAGCGCTTCACGATCGCCGACGTCCCCGGCCTCATCCCCGGGGCGAGCGAGGGGAAGGGTCTCGGCCTGGAGTTCCTCCGCCACGTCGAGCGCTGCTCGGTACTCGTCCACGTCGTCGACTGCGCCACCCTCGAGTCGGGGCGCGACCCGATGACCGACCTCGAGGTCATCGAGGACGAGCTCGCCGCGTACGTCACCGACGACAGCCTCGGCGGACGCCCGCTCTCGGAGCGCACCCGGGTCGTCGTGCTCAACAAGGCCGACGTGCCCGAGGCCCGCGAGCTCGCCGAGATGGTCGCGCCGATGCTCCAGGAGCGCGGCCTCGAGGTCCACATCGTCTCCGCGGTCGCCCACACCGGTCTCAAGGAGCTGACCTTCGCGCTCGCCCGGCACGTGGCGCAGGCCCGGGCCGAGCTCGAGGCGGCGGTGGTCGAGCCGCCCCGTGTCGTCATCCGGCCGACCGCGGTGGACGACAGTGGCTTCCACGTCCGCCGCGAGAACACCCCCGACGGCGAGGTCTTCCGCGTCATCGGGGAGCGCCCCACCCGCTGGGTCCGCCAGACCGACTTCGGCAACGACGAGGCCGTCGGCTACCTCGCCGACCGGCTGAACCGACTGGGCGTGGAGGAGGCGCTGCTCGCCGCCGGCGCCGTGGCCGGCTCGACGGTGCTCATCGGACCGCAGGACGACGCGGTCGTCTTCGACTGGGAGCCGACCCTGACCAGCGGCGCCGAGCTGCTCGCGGCCCCGCGCGGCAGCGACCCGCGGCTGGAGGAGCCCCGGCGGCGGTCCCGCGCCGAGCGGCGCGAGGAGTTCCACGCCCGCAAGGACGCCCAGACCGCGGCCCGCGAGGAGCTCGCAGCGGAGCGGCGCGCCGGGCGGTGGGCCTCGACCGAGGACGAGGACGACGCCGGATGAGCGATGCCGCCGCCCGCTTCCGACGTGTCGTCGGCGAGGGCCAGCGCCTCGTCGTCAAGGTCGGGTCGTCGTCGCTGACCAGCCGTGACGGAGGGCGCCTCGACCTGGACGCCCTCGGCCGGCTCGTCGACGTGCTGGCCGCGCGCCGCCGCGCGGGTCGACAGGTCGTCCTCGTCTCCTCGGGAGCCATCGCGGCCGGCGTCGGCCCGCTCGGCCTGGAGCGGCGCCCCACCGACCTCGCCACCCAGCAGGCCGCCGCCTCGGTCGGGCAGGGCGCGCTCGTCGCCGCGTACCAGGCGGCCTTCTCCCGGCACGGTCTCACCGTCGGGCAGGTGCTGCTCACCGCCGACGACACGACGCGGCGCAGCCACTACACGAATGCCCGCCGCACCCTCGAGCGCCTTCTCGAGCTCGGCATCGTGCCGATCGTCAACGAGAACGACACCGTGGCGACCCAGGAGATCCGCTTCGGCGACAACGACCGGCTCGCGGCGCTGGTCACCGACCTCGTCGGGGCCGACGGCCTGGTCCTGCTCACCGATGTCGACGCGCTCCACGACGGCCCCCCCTCGAGCGGGGGCTCCCGTCGGGTCCCCTTCGTCGCGACGACCCACGACCTGGACGCGGTGACGATCGGCGGCACCGGGTCCTCGGTGGGCAGCGGCGGCATGGTGACCAAGGTCGAGGCGGCCGGTATCGCGGGAGCCGCGGGCGCACCGACCCTGCTCACCCGGCTCCCCGACGTCGAACGTGCCCTGGCGGGTGCGGACGTGGGGACCGTGTTCGCACCGGCCGCCGCGACGCGTGCCTCGCGCAAGCGCTGGCTCGCGCACGCGACGACGGCCCGCGGCCGGCTGCACCTCGACGAGGGTGCCGTCGTCGCGGTCACCGAGCGTCGCAAGTCCCTCCTGCCCGCGGGGATCGTCGAGGTGAGCGGCGCGTTCGTCGCGGGGGACCCGGTCGACGTCTGCGCCCCCGACGGACGCGTCATCGCGCGGGGGCTGGTCAACTACGCCGCCGGCGAGCTGCCCCGGCTGCTCGGCCGCTCCACCCGCGACCTGGCCCGCGAGCTCGGCCCGGCGTACGAGCGCGAGGTCATCCACCGCGACGACCTCGTCGTCCTGTGACGTCCGCGGGACCGCCCGCCGCCGTGGTGCCGCCTCGTCGCGACGAGGAGGTTCCCGCGCTCTGGCGCGCCCTCGGCCTGCCGGGGCTCTACGACGTGCACGTCCACTTCCTGCCGCCGAACATCCAGCGCGCGGTCTGGGCGGTCTTCGACGGGGCCGGACCGAAGATCGGACGGCCGTGGCCGATCCGCTACCGCGGCACCCACGAGGAGCGGGTGGCGCGGCTGCGGGCGCTCGGGGTGCGCCGCTTCGGGACGATGCCGTACGCGCACAAGCCGGGTGTCGCGGCCTACCTCAACACCTGGGCGCGCGAGTTCGCCGCCGAGGTGCCGGAGGCGCTCTGGTGCGCCACCCTCTACCCCGAGCCCGACGTCGGCCGGTACGTCCCCGACCTCGTCGAGGCGGGCGTGCAGGTGTGGAAGGTCCACGTGCAGGTGGGGGAGTTCCGCCTCGACGACCCCGTCCTCGACCCGGCGTGGGGGGCGCTCGCCGACGCGGGGACGCCGGTGGTCGTCCACGCAGGGTCGGGCCCGGTTGGCAACGCCTTCACCGGTCCCGGGCCGTTGCGAGCGGTGCTGCGGCGTCATCCCCGACTCACCGTGGTCGTGGCCCACCTCGGCGCCCCCGAGTACTCGGAGTTCCTCGACCTCGCCGAGCGGTACGAGCGAACCCACCTGGACACCACGATGGTGTTCACCGACTTCTTCTCCGAGATCAGCCAGGCCGGTGCGTTCCCGGACGCACTGCTGCCGCGGTTGGCCGACCTCGGCCCGAAGGTCCTGCTCGGCAGCGACTTCCCGACGATCCCGTACCCCTACGCCCACCAGCTCGAGGTGCTCGTGCGGCTGCGCGAGCGCGAGCCCCGGCTCGACGACGAGTGGCTGCGCGAGGTGCTCTGGCGCACGCCGGCACGGCTCGTCGGACCCGCCGACGAACCGCCGTCCACGCCCCGCCCGGCCCCCCGGTAGCCGGGTCGCCGGGTGGGGTGGAGGCGGTTGGTCACTCGATCCCGACGATCTGGCTGCTGTGGGTCTGGATCCTCAGGGCGCCGTCGGCGTCACGGACGATGAGGAAGACCTCGACGGCCTCGAAGGAGTCGGTCGAGTTCTGCTGCCCGACGTGGATGATCCGGGCCACCTCGTAGGGCGGTCCGTCGTGCGTCGCCACGGCGATCGAGGCGGGCTCGAACGTCGCGAACTCCATGCGGTCGATGAACGCGGCGAGCCCGAGGGCGCCCTCGTCGGCCGCCTCCTTGCCGTTCTGCGCACCACCGCTGTAGTGCACGCCGTCCGCGGTCATGAGCGCGACTGCCGCGTCGCCGTCGCCGGCATCCCACGCGGCGGTGTACTCGTCGATGAGGGTCTGGACCTCGTCGGGGACCGTCTCGGGGGCGAACACCATCCTCCCTCCGAGAACGCCGAGGAGTGCGGCCGCCACGACGGCGGCCACGACCGCGACCCAGCGCCAGCGGGAGGGCCTCCTGGTCCTGGTGACGACATCGGGTGATGCTGTGACGGTCTGTGTCATGGGAACCACCTCCACCCTCAGGGTGGCTCCGGCAGGTCCAGAATCCGTCCAGGCCGTCGGGGGCGGCGTGGGTGCCGAGGAGTCCGGGGAGGGGCCCGCTCGTCGTGATGGTCCCCGGCCCGGGTGGGCTGCGGGTCCACGGACCGCTTCCTCGTGCCTGAGGTCGTGGCGGCCGGGTTCACCGCCGTGTCCGTCGACCTGCGCGGGCACTGTGACGGCGACGTCGGCTTCGGCGCGTACGGCGACGTGGAGACGGCCGAGGACCTCGCCGCCCACCTCGCCGAGGTCAGCGCCTCCCTGAGGCGTCCCGGCCACGCCGCGGCGTTCGCCACGCCGGCGCGCACCCTGGACCACGACCCCGTGGAAGCGTGCCCGGGTGAGGTGCGGACGCCGACCCTGGTCGCCATGGGTTCGCCGGCCCCCGACGTCCCCGATCCCGCCGTCGAGGCGCAGTGGATCGCGCAGCGGCTGGACGGGGAGGTCCTGATGGTCCCGGAGGCCGACCACTACCCGCGCGCCCAGCGTCCCGACCTCGTCGGTCCGGCGGTCGTCGACGTGGCCCGGGCCTGCTCTCGGCGGTGCGCGGCTTCGTGACCCTCGAGGCTTCGGGCGGAGTCGGGCTCTCGCGCGATCTCGACACCAGCGTCGCCTTCCTCGTCGACTCGCTCGTCGTCGGACCCGGTGCCACGTCCTGAGCGCCGCCGCACCGCCCCACAAGCTGTGGAACCCCTCCGACGTCGACCTCGTCGTCATCGGGGTGGAGCTGAAGGGCTGACCCGCTCGGGGTGCCCGGGCGTCAGCGGACCCGCTCGACGGTGAACTGCATCCGCGGGTCGGCGATCTCCTCCTGGCTCTGGACGAGCTGGAGCTCGCGCCGGCCGGAGTCGAGGGTGCGCCGGAGCAGGTCGAAGACGCTCGAGGCGGTGCGCGCGAGCGCGACCCCCGCATCGCGCGTCTCCAGCAGGTGCGCCGTGAAGAGGGCGGCGGTGACGTCGCCGGAGCCGTTGGCCTTGAGGGGGAGGTGCGGGGTCTGCACGAGCCACGCGCCGTCGCCGTGCACCGCGAGCATCTCGACGGTGTCAGCCGGCCGGTCCGGCCGCAGCACGCTGGTGACGAGCACCGTGGACGGCCCCATGGCCCGGGCGGCGTCGACCGACGACAGCGTGGACTCCAGGTCGCCCGGCTCGGTCTCGGTGAGGAAGCCGAGCTCGAACTGGTTGGGGGTGATCAGGTCGGCCCGCGGCACGATGCGCTCGCGCAGCAGCACCGGGATGGCGGGGTGGACGAAGCACCCCGACGTCGCGTTGCCCATCACCGGGTCGCAGGCGTAGATCGCCTCCGGGTTGGCCGCCTTGGTCCGGGTGACGGCGTCGAGGATCACCTCGCCGATCTGCTCCCCTCCCTGGTAGCCGGACAGGACGGCGTCGACCTCGCCGAGGGCCTCGCGCTCCTCCACGCCGGTGACGACCTCGCGCACGTCCTCGGGGGCCATGAGCGGGCCGCGCCACGCCCCGTAGCCGGTGTGGTTGGAGAAGTGCACCGTGTGCACCGGCCACACCTCGACGCCCAGGCGCTGGAGGGGGAACACCGCGGCCGAGTTGCCGACGTGGCCGTAGGCCACCGAGGACTGGATGGAGAGGATCGTCGTCACCGGTCCATCCTCGCACCGGGGTACGGCACCCGCGGCCTCCTCCGCCTACGCTTGGGACATGTCCGACCGACCCACCGGCACGTCCGACGCCGACGTCGAGCAGGTCCGTGTCGTCGCCGGGGCCGCCCGCACCGCCTCGCGTCGCCTGGCCCTGCTCTCCCGCGCCGACAAGGACGCCGCCCTGCGCCACCTCGCCGACGGGCTGGTCGCCGCCACCGACGAGATCGTCGCGGCGAACGCGCGCGACCTCGAGCGAGGACGCGCGCAGGGGATGCCCGAGAGCCTCCAGGACCGTCTCCGTCTCGACGCGCCGCGGGTCGCGGCGGTGGCCGAGGCGCTGCGCGACATCGCCGGGCTGCCCGACCCGGTCGGCGAGGTGGTCCGTGGGTCGACCCTGCCCAACGGCCTGCAGATCCGGCAGGTCCGAGTGCCGATGGGCGTCGTCGGGATGATCTACGAGGCGCGCCCCAACGTCACCGTGGATGCCGCCGGGCTGGGGCTGAAGTCGGGCAACGCGGTGATCCTCCGCGGCGGCAGCGCCGCTGCCGACACCAACCGCGCCACCGTCGCGGTGCTCCGGCGCGGGCTCGAGGAGCGGGGGCTGCCGGCCGACGCGGTGAGCCTGCTCGAGGGTGGCCACGGGGTCGTCGGTGCCCTGATGACCGCCCGAGGGCTGGTCGACCTGCTCATCCCGCGCGGGGGAGCGGACCTCATCCAGGCCGTCGTCCTCGGGTCCACCGTGCCGGTGATCGAGACGGGGGTCGGCAACTGCCACGTGTACGTCGACGCAGGGGCCGACCTCGAGAAGGCACTCGCCATCACCGTCAACTCCAAGACCCACCGCCCCAGCGTCTGCAACGCGGCCGAGTCACTGCTGGTCCACCGCGACGTCGCCGACGCCTTCCTCCCCAAGGCCCTCGCGGCGCTGGCCGCCGAGGGTGTGGTCCTCCACACCGACGACCGGGCGGGCATCCGGGCCGAGGCCGCCGGGGTCGCCCACGACACGGCGACCGAGGAGGACTTCGCCACCGAGTTCCACGGGCTCGAGATGTCGGTCGGCGTCGTCGATGACCTCGACGCCGCCCTCGCGCACATCCGGCGATACGGCTCGGGTCACACCGAGGCCGTCGTCACCGAGGACCGCGCGGCCGCCCGCCGCTTCACCGCCGAGGTCGACGCGGCGGCCGTGATGGTCAACGCGAGCACGCGCTTCACCGATGGCGGCGAGTTCGGCTTCGGCGCCGAGATCGGCATCTCGACCCAGAAGCTGCACGCCCGCGGGCCGATGGCGCTGCCCGAGCTGACGACGACGAAGTGGGTCGTCGAGGGCGACGGTCAGATCCGGGTCTGAAGCCCGGGCTCCGCGTCGTCCGCACCGTCGGCGGGTGTGGACGAACCCTCGGCGGCCGCGTCCGGGGGCGGAGTGGTCCCGGTCGTGGCCGGCCGCTCCCACTCGGCCGGGACGACCTCGGCCTGGGGGGCGCCCCGCGAGCCGAAGAGGCTGTCGTGCGCGACGTGGTAGGTGGGCCGGCCCTGCAGGGCCGTGTAGGTGCGTCCGACGTACTCGCCGAGGATGCCGACGGCGAGCAGCTGGACGGCGCCGACGAACGCCACGACGACGACCGTCGAGGTCCAGCCGGGGAGGGTGCGGCCGAGCAGCATCATGACGACCGCCCAGACGAGCACCCCGAGCGCGGCGAGACCGCCGAGGAGGCCGAGCCACGTGGCGAAGCGAAGCGGGGCGATGGAGAAGCCGGTGACGCTGTCGACCGAGAGGCGGACCATCCGCGCGAACGGGTACTTCGACTGACCCGCCGCGCGTGGCTCGCGCCGGTACCCGACCGAGGCGCTGGGGAAGCCGAGTGACGGGACGACGAAGCGCAGCACCCGGCCCTGCTCCGGCAGGGCGTTGACGGCGTCGACGGTGGCGCGCGACATCATCCGGAAGTCCCCGGCATCCACCCGGGCGTCGACGTCGGACATCGCCCGGATGGAGCGGTAGAACAGCCGCGCGGAGACGCGCTTGAACGCGCTGTCGGAGCTGCGGTCCTCCCGGACGCCGTAGACGACGTCGACCCCCTCCTCGTGGGCGACGGCGAGCATCTCGCCGATGACCTCGGGCGGGTCCTGCAGGTCGGCGTCGATCGTCACGACGTGTTCGCCGCGGGCCCGGGCCAGGCCGGCCGAGATGGCCGCCTGGTGCCCGGAGTTGGCGCGCAGCCGCACGACCCGCACCTCGGGCCACTCGCGGCGCAGCCGCTGGAGCAGCACCGGGGTGGCGTCGCTGGAGCCGTCGTCGACGCAGAGGACCTCGTAGGTGACCCCCCACCCCTCTGCGACCGGCCGCAGCCGCTCGACGAACAGGGGCAGCACGTCCTGCTCGTTGTACATCGGGACCACGACGGTGAGGTCGACGGGCGTGGAGGGCATGCCATCAAGGGTAGGTCGCCGACTGTGCCCGTGTCCGGGTCGTGCTGTGGGGCGCCTGTGCGTGGGGGGCGGTGTCACCGCGGGGACCGCGACGGCGGAGGGCCCCCGAGTATGAGTTCGGGGGCCCTCGGCCGGCGGACGAGCCGCCGGCGCTGCTGCCGGTCGGTCCCCGCGGCGGACGCCGCCAGGGCCTGCCATGCGACGATGGCGCCGTCCCGGTGCCCCGGGACGGACTTCGACACCGGTCGTCGGCCGCGACACCCACGCCGTCGCGCGCGGCGGACGGACCCGAGGGCCCGACCGGCCTCGCCGGGCAGGGACCGGTGAGGGCTTCGTGTCGTTATCCGTACGACCCACCCCCGCCGGATCCGGCTCTGCAGTGCCGTCTCCGGTGAGGGCGTCGACAAAGTTCTATTCTCCGAAAACCCCGGCGCGCAAGCACATCTGGTAACAGATTTCTCACGTCCGAGCGGGCGGCGTGTCGTCCACAGGAGCCGTGCGGGGATGCCGCGTCGTGCACACCCCTGTGGACGAAATCCGTGGACGGCGGGGCGCTAGGCTGTCCGCATGATGACGACTGCTGCCCTCCTCGCCGCGGAGGACGCCGCCGCCCAGTCCGAGCTCGCCATCCCGCCGTGGCTCGTCGGCGTCATGGGCCTGCTCCTCTTCGCCTTCCTCCTCGGGGTCACGTGGTCCTTCCGCGGCTCCCACCACAAGTACGCGCCTCCGCCCGGCCACGCCGAGCCGGCGGACGACGACGAGCCGCACTGGCCCGAGCACCCGGGGCACCACTGAGCCATCCGCGGACCCGGGTCGGGGTGATGGGCGGGACCTTCGACCCCGTCCACCACGGGCACCTCGTCGCGGCGTCGGAGGTGCAGTCCCTGCTCGACCTCGACGAGGTCGTCTTCGTCCCCACCGGGCAGCCGTGGCAGAAGGAGCACCGTGAGGTCTCGCCGGCGGAGCACCGGTACCTCATGACCGTCATCGCGACCGCGTCCAACCCGAGGTTCACCGTCTCCCGCGCCGACATCGACCGGGGCGGGCCGACCTACACCGTCGACACCCTCCGCGACATCGCCGCCCTGCGCCCGGGCGCCGAGCTGTTCTTCATCACCGGCGCCGACGCCCTGGCCCAGATCCTCTCGTGGAAGGACTCCGACGAGCTGTGGCGGCTCGCCCACTTCGTCGGGGTGACCCGGCCGGGCTACGTCCTCTCCGAGCTCGGGCTGCCGGCCGAGCGGGTCACCCTCCAGGAGGTGCCCGCCATGGCGATCAGCTCGACCGACTGCCGCGAGCGGGTGCGGGCCGGCGAGCCGGTCTGGTACCTCGTGCCCGACGGCGTCGTCCAGTACATCTCCAAGCACCACCTCTACCGAGGAGCACCGTGACCGCCACAGAACGATCCGTCGAGCTCGCCCGGGCCGCCGCACGCGCCGCGGCCGACAAGCTGGCCACGACGATCACCGGCATCGACGTCTCCGACCAGCTGGCCCTCACCGACGTCTTCGTCATCGTCTCGGCCGAGTCCGAGCGCCAGGTGGGGTCGATCGTCGACGAGGTCGAGGACGTGTTGCGCGACCACGGCGCGAAGCCGGTGCGCCGGGAGGGCCAGCGCGAGGGCCGGTGGGTCCTCATCGACTTCGGGGACGTCGTCGTCCACGTCCAGCACGACGAGGAGCGCGCGTACTACGAGCTCGAGCGCCTGTGGAAGGACTGCCCGCCGCTCGAGCTCGGCGCGGTCGGCACCGAGCAGGGCGGGCGGTGAGCGCCCCCGCCGGCCACGGCGCGCGGCGGCGCCTGGTCATCCTGCGGCACGGCGAGACCGAGCACAACGCCGCCGGTGTCTGGCAGGGCCAGCTCGACAGCCGTCTGTCCGAGCGGGGCGTCGAGCAGGCGCGCGCCGTGGGGCCGGCCCTGCGGGCGCTCCACCCGGGCCGCGTCGTCAGCTCCGACCTCAGCCGGGCGCGGGACACCGGTGAGAGCGTCGCCGGGGCGTGCGGCGTCGCGATGACCCTCGACCCGAGGTTCCGCGAGATCCACGCCGGCGCGTGGCAGGGCCTGACGACGGAGGAGGTCCGGGCCGGGTGGCCGCAGGAGTGGGCGGCCGTCATGCGCGGCGAGGACGTGCGTCGCGGCGGCCCCGATGGCGAGTCGATGGCCGACGTCCACGCCCGGGTCGCGCAGGCCCTCACCGAGCTCGTCTCGGGGATGGGGCCGGGCGAATGCGTCGTCGTCTCCACCCACGGCATGGCCGGTCGCACGGCCGCCGCCCACCTGCTCGGCCTCGACCCCTCGCTCGCCTGGCGACTGCTCGGGGGGCTGGGCAACTGCCACTGGAGCGAGCTCGTCGAGGGCCGGGAGGGCTGGCGCCTCAGGACGTGGAACGTCTCGGCCGGAGTGACCCCGGTCGGTCGCTCCACCCCGCCCTGACCCGATTTGGTCGCGACCGGGGGGCCATGGGTAGACTTCCCGACGCCCCCGCGGGGGTACCCACACGGGGCTGTAGCGCAGTTGGTAGCGCACCTCCATGGCATGGAGGGGGTCAGGGGTTCGAATCCCCTCAGCTCCACTCGTGTGACGTCTGCGGACTCCCCGACCCCCCAGGGTTCGGGGAGTCTCGCGTCCGGGGCGGTCCCTGCGCGGTTCCCACGGGCTCGACCCTGCAAGGGAGGGGCCGGCGCCCGCTCAGCCGCGGGGCGTACCGTGGAGGGATGTTCCTCCGCTC
This sequence comes from uncultured Actinomycetota bacterium, assembly GCA_963730165.1. Lineage (GTDB taxonomy): Bacteria > Actinomycetota > Actinomycetes > Actinomycetales > Dermatophilaceae > DASSQJ01. Next base: position 61,338 of record CAVSQS010000002.1, on the reverse strand, counting down.
GCGTGGCGTGGGGGCCGTGTTCGAGGAGCTCATCGCCCTCTTCCGGCCCTCGGTCGTGCACGTCCGCGAGGAGCGCGAGCGCCTGGAGCTGATGCGCGAGGAGGAGGGTGACGCCTCGCGCCGACTCGGAGACGACGCCCACGGCGTCAGGGTCAGCGTCCCGGCGGGCTGGGAGGCGCCGCGCGGCCCCCGTCGGCGCGAGGACGCCTACGACTCGCGCGGCATCCAGGCCTGAGCCCGAGGGCTCACCCGGGCCACACCCCGCTCGTCCCCCGGCGGTGGCTGTCGAGGAGGTGGGTGTCGACGATGCCGATCGCCTCCATGAGGGCGAACATCGTCGTCGGCCCGACGAAGACGAAGCCGCGGGCCTTGAGCGCGCGGGAGAGGGCGGCGGACTCCGGCGAGGTGGTCGGGACCTCCGCCATGGTCCGTGGCCGCGGTGTCTCCGTCGGCCGGAAGGACCAGACGAGGTCGGCGAGGTCGCCGCGGGGGTCCTCCCGCAGCGCGAGCGTGGCGCGCGCGTTGCTGACCGTCGCCAGCACCTTGGCCCGGTTGCGGACGATCCCGGCGTCGGCGAGGAGCCGCTCGACGTCGGCATCCCCGTAGGTGGCCACCCGCTCGGGGTCGAAGCCGTCGAAGGCGGCCCGGAAGGCGGGCCGCTTGCGCAGGATGGTCGCCCAGGACAGGCCCGACTGGAAGGCCTCGAGCGAGAGCCGCTCGAACACGCCCCGCTCGTCGCGGACCGGCATCCCCCACTCGGTGTCGTAGTAGGCCTGCAGCATCGGGTCGGTGGAAGCCCACGCGGGCCGGGCGAGACCGTCGTCGCCGACGACGACCCCGGATGCCGCTCCGGCCGGGCCGGTCACCGGCGCCTCAGCGTGACGATCGGGATCTCGGGCGGGGCGCCCACCCGGATCGCCGGTCCCCAGGCGCCGACCCCGCGCGAGGTGAGCACCGGGACGTCGCCGACGTCGTGCAGCCCGTCGACCACCGGCTGCTGGAGCGTGACGAGGCGGTTCAGCGGCCACATCTGGCCACCGTGCGTGTGGCCCGAGAGCTGGAGGTCGACGCCGCGGCCCTGGACCTGCTCGGCCTGGAGGGGTTGGTGCGCGGCGAGGAGGACGAACTCCTCGGGGGCGACCCGGTCGAGGGCCGCGGAGTAGTCGGGGGCCCACTCGCCCACCCCCTCACGGTCGTGGACGCCCGCGAGGATGATCGACGCCCCGTCGCGCTCGAGCGCCAGTGACTCGTTCTCGAGCACGCGCAGCCCGATCGAGCCGAACTCGCGGACCCAGTTGGCGGTGTCCTGGTACATCTCGTGGTTGCCGGTCGTGGCGAAGACGCCGAGCGGTGCCCGCAGGCCCGCGAGCGGGGCGACCTCCCGGCCGTAGCGTGCCGCGGTGCCGTCCTCGAGGTCGCCGGCGATGACGACCAGGTCGGGCTGCTCGGCGTTGACGAGGTCGACGACCTCCCGGGTGAACGCGGCGCTGCGGACGGCCCCGGCGTGCAGGTCGGTCACGAGGGCGACCCGGGTCCCGTCGAACGCGGAGGGCAGGTCGGGGGAGGACAGCTCGTAGCGGCTGACCGACGGCTGGGCCGCCTCCCACGCCCCGTACCCGATGAGGCCGAGCGTGACGACGACGACGAGGGGCGAGGCGACCCGGTTGAGCGCCCGCCGGGCCGACCTGCCGTGCTCGCGTCGCCGGAGGAGGAACCACAGCAGCACGCTGACCAGCCACACGGGCACGAGCCCGAGGAAGAGGTAGAGGCAGGAGGCGAGGAACGCCTGCCCGGTCCACGCGACCGGCCGGATGGTGTCGGGCGAGAACCGTCCGCCCCAGACGTCGAAGCCCTCGAGCATCATCGCGGCGAGGGCGACGAGGACGATGCCGACGACCCAGGGGACCCAGCGCCGCTCCCACCGGGGGGCGATCGCCAGGCGGTGCCAGACGAAGCCGAGGAAGCCGGCGAGGACCCCGAAGAAGACGACGAGGAACAGCGTCATGCGCCGCCGGCGCCCTCACCGGCCGCGAGCGCCTGACGGATGTCGTCCGCGAGGTCGGCCGGCTCGGTGTTGGGGGAGTAGCGGGCCAGGACGGCGCCGTCCCGGCCGAGGAGGAACTTCGTGAAGTTCCACTTGATGCGCCCGCCGAGCAGTCCCTTCCGCTCGGACTTCAGCCACCGGAAGAGGGGGTGCGCGTCGTCCCCGTTGACGTCGACCTTGGCGAACATCGGGAAGGTGACGCCGTAGTTGAGCTGGCAGAACTCGCCGATCTCCTCCTCCGTGCCCGGCTCCTGGGCGCCGAACTGGTTGCACGGGAAGCCGAGGACGACCAGCCCGTCGTCGCGCAGGTCGCGGTAGAGCTCCTCGAGGCCGGCGTACTGCGGGGTGAAGCCGCACCGGCTCGCGGTGTTGACGACGAGCACGACCTGGCCGGCGTAGTCCGAGAGCGGCTTCTCCTCGCCGGAGAGCGTGGTCGCGGTGAAGTCGGAGAGGGTGGTCATGCGCGTCATCGTCGCACGCGGTGGTGACGACACCGGGGGGACCGGACGGCGCTGCCCCGCGGCGTCGAGGCTCGGCCCTAGGCTGGTCGGGTGCCTCGTGACCCCTTGGTGCCGCCGCCGCTCGACGTCGACGTCCTCGTCATCGGGGCGGGCCTGTCCGGGGTGGATGCCGCGTGCCGCCTCCGGCAGCGGTGTCCGACGACCTCGTGGGCCGTCCTCGAGGCTCGGGAACGGATCGGGGGGACCTGGGACCTCTTCCGCTACCCCGGCATCCGCTCCGACTCGGACATCTACACCCTCGGCTTCCCGTTCCGTCCGTGGACCGGCGAGTCCTCGGTCGTTCGGGGGGAGGACATCCGCGACTACATCGAGCAGACCGCGCGGGAGCACGGGGTGACCGGGCGGATCCACCACGGGCACCGGGTCGTGCGGATGGAGTGGTCCTCCTCGGAGGCCCGGTGGACGGTCACCGCGGAGACCGCGCACGGGCGGGTGCGGCACGTCGCGCGCTTCGTCTATCTCGCGACCGGCTACTACGACTACGCCCGCGGCCACGAGATCGACCTGCCGGGGCGCGAGGAGTTCCGCGGGGAGGTCGTGCACCCGCAGCACTGGCCGGAGGGGCTGGCGGTACGGGGTCGGCGCGTCGTCGTCATCGGCAGCGGCGCCACGGCGGTCACGCTCGTCCCGGCGCTCGTCGGCGAGGGGGCCGCGTCGGTGACGATGGTCCAGCGCAGCCCGAGCTACGTCGTGTCCCTGCCCAGCCACGACCGGGTGGCCGACGCCCTGCGCACGGTGCTGCCGGCACCCGCCGCGCACCGCGTGGTCCGCGGCAAGAACGTGCTGACGAGCACGGCGCTCTACGCAGCCCTGCGACGGTGGCCCGAGCGCGGTCGGGCGTTCGTGCGCCACCGCGCGGTCCGCGCCCTGCCGCCCGGCTACCCGGTCGACACCCACTTCGCCCCCCGCTACGACCCGTGGGACCAGCGGCTGTGCGTCGCCGCCGACGGCGACTTCTACGCGGCAGTCGCGAGCGGGGAGGCCGAGGTCGTGACCGGGACCATCGAGACGATGACGCCGCGGGGACTGCGGATGACGTCGGGGGAGGAGCTGGCGGCCGACGTCGTCGTCACGGCGACGGGGCTGCGGATGCAGGTGGCCGGGGGCGCCGAGATCGTCGTGGACGGCCGACACGTCGACCTCGCGCGCGAACACGTCTACAAGGGGGCGATGCTCTCCGGCGTCCCGAACGCCGTCATCGCGATCGGCTACACGAACGCGAGCTGGACGCTGCGGGCCGACCTGACGGCGATGTGGTTCGCCTCCCTCCTGCGCCACCTCGGCCGGCACGGGCTGGGCGTCGCGGTGCCGCACTACGACGAGGACCCGCCGGGGGACCGGCCGCTGCTCGACCTCACCTCCGGGTACATCCGACGGGCCGACCCCGTGCTGCCGCGACAGGGCAACGCCCCGCCGTGGCGGGTCGTGCAGAGCTACCTCCACGACGCGGTGGCGATGCGGTGGGGCCGGATCGACGACGGTCACCTCGACCTGAGCTGAGCGCCACGAGGTCACCGGTCCATGGGTGGGTCGCCGGAGATCTTGCCGTCGGCCTCGGACTCGAGGTGGCCCCGGCCCGCCGGTGTCGCGGCGAGGGCGGCGAGGAACCTGGACCGGTCCAGGGATGCCGTCGAGAGGTCCGTCAGCGCCGTGACCGTCGCGGTCCTCGGCACCTCGCGCAGGAGGGCGATCTCGCCGAACCCGTCGCCCGGGCCGAGCACACGCCGTTCGACGCCGCGGACGTGGACGGCCGCGCGGCCCGCCCGCACCAGCTGGAAGCGGTCCCCGGCGTCGCCCTCGGCGAACACCGTCGTCCCCGACGGGTGTTCCTCGTCCTCGAGCGCGGTGGCGAGCTCCTCGACCACGACGATCGGGAGCGCCGAGAACGCGGGGAGCCCCCGGAGCAGGTCGACGTCGGGGGAGGGGGGTGGTTCGGCGCGGTCGAGGATGCGCATCGGACCGGCGTAGGCGAGCACGAGGAGGAGGAGCGTGACGCCCAGGGTGAGGAGGGCACCGCGCACTCCCAGCCGGTCGGCGAACCACGGCGCGAGGAGCGCCCCGCTGCCCGCCCCGGCGACGACGACGATCTCGACGGCGCCGAGGCCCGCACCGGCCTTCCGGGGGCCCAGCCGCCGCGGCACGAGGGTGAACAGGCCGGCGTCCTCGATCGCGTTGCCGGTTCCCACGACGGCGAGGGCGAGCACCGCCACCGCCACGCCGGGGGCACCGGCGAGGGCCGACGTGCCGAGGGCCCAGAGCAGGACTCCCACGGCGAGGCACCGCGCCAGCCGGTCGAGGCGGACGATCCGTGCGGCCAGGGCGGCCCCCGCCAGGCCGCCGAGCCCGACGGCCGCGTTCAGCCACCCGACGCCGTCCCTGCCGAGGTCCAGGGTCTCGAGTGCGACGAGGACGACCAGCACCCCCAGCGCGCCGCGGACGAAGGTCTGGCCGAAGGTGAGGACGACGACTCCGGCCGGCGGCGCCAGCCTCGCCAGTGCGCGGGCCCCCCGGACACCGTTGCCGACCGCCCCGCCGCGGCGGAGCGCCGGCGGGCCCACGTCCATGCGCTCCGGGGCGGACACGCCGACGAGGGCGGCGGCCGCTGCGGTGAGGACGAGCGCCGTCGCCGCCACCGTGACCATCGGGTCGGTCCGGGCCAGCAGCAGACCGGCGAGGACCGGGCCGGCAAGCGCGCCCGCGTTCTCGGTGGCCGTCGCCCCGACGTTGGCGGCGGTCAGCTCCCGGGGGGTGCGCGCCAGCCACGGCAGGAGCGCCGCCTGGGTCGGCCGGTACACGGCCGCGAACGAGACGGCGCCGGCGGCCAGCGTGACGACGAGCACGGGCGAGCGGCCGAGGTGCGCCGTCACGACCGCGCCCACGACGAGGAGGACGCGCAGCACGGCGATCCGGCGCAGCACCCGGTCCGCCCGGCCCCTGGCCGCCACGCCCACGAGGACCGGGGTGAGCACGGCTCCCGGGACGACCGACGCGACGCCGTAGTAGCCGACGAGCGCGGCACCGCCGGCGTCGTAGGCATAGACCGAGACGGCCACGGCGAGGGCGAACGAGGCGAAGACGGAGAGGAACGAGCCCGCGGCGAGCGCCCGGATGCCTCGGTGCTCCCAGGCGTCGCGCCACCAGCTCACCGCGCCCCCTCCTCCGGAACGGAACCGTCGCCGTGGCCGCACTGTATCGACGCCGCGCCGGAGGTCCGGCGCGCGGCCGCGATGCCCGGCGCGCATGCACTGGCAGGATGCCGCTGTGGCTGCGCTGCTCGTCCTCGCGTGGGTCCTCGCCGCAGGCCTCGCGGCCGTGGACTGGTGGGCCGTCGCCCGCGACCGCGCCGGGGTGGAGCGCTGGGCCAAGCCCGCCGTCATGGTGGCGCTCGGGGCCGTCGCCCTGGCCGGCGGAGCGGCGGGTTCGGTGAGCGGGCGCTGGGTGCTCCTCGGGCTGGCGCTCGGGCTCGTCGGGGACGTGCTGCTCCTCGGCGAGTCGCAGGGCCGCTTCCTCGGCGGACTGGCGGCCTTCCTCCTGGGGCACCTCGCCTGGGTCGCGGCGTTCGTCGCCACTGGGCTCGAGGCCCCGGCGCTCGCGGTGGTCGGCGCCCTCGTGGTCGCCGCCGCCCTCGTCGCCGGCCGGGGGATCGTTCCCGGGGCCCTGCGCGCCGGGGGCGCCTCCCTGGCCGTCCCGGTGCTCCTCTACATGGCCGTCATCGCCGCGATGGCCCTCGCCGGGTGGATGTCCGGGCGCCTGCTCGTCGGCCTCGGTGCGAGCCTGTTCGTCGTCAGCGACACCGTCCTCGGCCACGGCCGCTTCGTACGGGAGCGGCCGTGGACCCGGCCCGTCGTCATGGTGACCTACCACCTGGCGCAGGCGCTGCTCGTCGCGGGCCTGCTCGGGGCGGGCTGACGGGGCTGGTCAGCCGGCCCGGCTGATCAGCTCGACGGCCTCGGCGAGTGCCTCGACACCGACGGCCGCCTCCCCCGCGTCGAGGGGCAGGTCGAGCTCGAAGCCCATGAACGCCGCGTCGACGAGGGGTGCGACGGCCTCCACCCGGTCTGCGGGAACGCCGGAGGCGACGAGGTGTTCCCGGACCGCGGCCATCCACCGCGCGTTGCTCGCCGCCACGGCGGAGGCGTAGGGCTCCTCGCCGAACAGCCCGAGCGTCGACGCCTCCACGTACAGCCGCTCGCACCGGGTCTGGTGCTCGCCGGTCCGCAGCCGCCACTGGTCCCGGACCGCCTGCCCGGGGGAGCCGGAGGGGGCCAGCTCGCGCATCTCGGCGACCGAGCGGTCGGTGGTCTCGGCGATGATCGCGACGAGCAGCTCGTCCTTGGAGCCGACGTGGTAGAGCAGCATCCGGTCGCTCGTCCCGAGGGCTGCCGCGAGCGGGCGCAGGCTCAACCCGACGAGGCCGTGCTCGAGGGCGTAGTCGGTCGCCCCCTCGATGAGGTCCTCGCGCCGGGTCACACCCCCACTGTAGCAAGTGCTACAGTGGGGGTGTAGCACTCGCTACACACCTGTCCCACCGACCGGAGACCCCCGTGCCCGCCTTCCTGCTCCTGCTGCTCGCCATCGGCATCGAGGTCGCCGCGACCGCGGCGCTGCCGCGCGCGAAGGGCTTCACCGACCTCGGGTGGTCGGCCGTGGTCGCCGGCGGGTACCTCGTCTCGATCTGGCTGCTCACCGTCGTCGTGCGCCGGATGGACGTGTCGATCGCCTACGCCATCTGGTCGGGACTCGGCACCGCCGTCATCGCCGTCGTCGGCTACCTCTGGCTCGGCGAGTCGCTCGGCCCGGCCAAGGTGGGCGGCATCGGCCTCATCGTCGCCGGCGTCGTGCTCCTCAACGCCCAGGGTGCCCACTGACCGCGGGCCCGGCCCGGAGCGGGCCGGACCGGGCCGGGCCCGGCCGGCCCGCTGCGGTACCCTGACACGCATGACGAGCAGCCTGCTCCTTCCGTAGCCGCGCCGGCTCCGGCCACGCGCGGCGACCCCTCCTGTGCGAGGGGTTTTTTCATGGGTGCAGACGAGAGACGACGAGGACGAGATGAGCGAGACCCCACACCGGTACACCGCCGCCCTGGCCGGGGAGATCGAGGTGGCCTGGCAGGACCGCTGGGAGGAGCGCGGCACCTTCCGCGCACCGAACCCGGCCGGCCCGTGGGCCGAGCCGGCCGCCGTCGAGGCCTACGACGGGCACCTGCTCGTCCTCGACATGTTCCCCTACCCGAGCGGCGCCGGCCTGCACGTCGGGCACCCCCTCGGCTACATCGCCACCGACGTCTACGCCCGGTTCAACCGGATGCTCGGCCGCAACGTCCTGCACTGCCTCGGCTACGACGCCTTCGGCCTGCCCGCCGAGCAGTACGCCGTCCAGACCGGCCAGCACCCTCGGAAGACCACCGAGGAGAACATCACGATCATGGCGCGCCAGCTGCGCCGCCTCGGCCTCGGCCACGACGACCGCCGCTCGATCCAGACGATCGACCCGGCCTACTACCGCTGGACCCAGTGGATCTTCACCCAGATCTTCGACAGCTGGTACGACCCCGAGGCCGAGCGCCCCGACGGCGGCCGTGGCCGGGCCCGGCCGATCGCCGAGCTCGTCGAGGCCTACCGCTCCGGTGCCCGCCCGCTGCCCGGCGACGACGGCCGCGAGTGGGACGACCTGAGTGCCGTCGAGCAGGCCGACATCCTCGACGGCCAGCGCCTCGCCTACACGAGCGAGGCCCCGGTCAACTGGTGCCCGGGCCTCGGCACGGTCCTGTCGAACGAGGAGGTGACCAACGAGGGCCGCTCCGAGCGCGGCAACTTCCCCGTCTTCCGGCGCAACCTGCGCCAGTGGATGATGCGGATCACCGCCTACGCCGACCGGCTGGCCGACGACCTCGACCGGGTCCAGTGGCCGGAGAAGGTCAAGATCATGCAGCGGAACTGGATCGGGCGCAGCCATGGCGCTCGGGTCACCTTCCCGCTCGCCGACGAGCCGCACGCCCCCGGCATCGAGGTCTTCACGACCCGTCCCGACACCCTCTTCGGCGCGACCTTCATGGTCCTGGCGCCCGAGCACCCGCTCGTCGACGTCCTCGTCCCCGAGGGCGGGTGGCCCGAGGGCACGCGCGACGCCTGGACCGCAGGGGCGCAGTCCCCGGCGGAGGCCGTCGCCGCCTACCGGCTCGCCGCCTCGCGCAAGAGCGACGTCGAACGGCAGGTGGAGGCGCGCGAGAAGACCGGCGTCTTCACCGGTGGCTGGGCGACCAACCCGGTCAACGGCGAGCGCATCCCGGTCTTCGTCGCCGACTACGTCCTCATGGGCTACGGCACCGGCGCGATCATGGCGGTGCCGGCCCAGGACCAGCGCGACTGGGACTTCGCGACCGCGTTCGACCTGCCGATCGTCCGTACCGTCCAGCCCCCGGCCGACCACGACCTCTCGACCGCCTACACGGGGGAGGGGCCCGCGATCAACTCCGCGAACCCCGAGGTCTCCCTCGACGGGCTCGGCGTCGCCGAGGCCAAGGAGCGCATCACCGCGTGGCTGTCGGACAAGGGCTACGGCGAGGCCACCGTCAACTACAAGCTGCGTGACTGGCTCTTCAGCCGGCAGCGCTACTGGGGTGAGCCGTTCCCCGTCGTCTTCGACGAGGACGGCGTCGCCCACGCCCTGCCCGACTCCATGCTGCCCGTCGAGCTGCCCGACGTGCCCGACTACAGCCCGCGCACCTACGACCCCGACGACGCGAGCAGCGAGCCCGAGCCGCCGCTCTCGCGGGTCGAGGAGTGGGTCGACGTCGAGCTCGACCTCGGCGACGGTCGCGGTCCGCGCCGCTACCGCCGCGAGACGAACACGATGCCGAACTGGGCCGGATCGTGCTGGTACTACCTGCGCTACCTGGACCCGGCCAACGGCCAGGCGCTCGTCGACCCGGCCAACGAGACGTACTGGATGGGCCCGCGCGAGCAGCCCGTGGCCGGCGCCCCCGCCGGGACCCGCGACCCCGGGGGCGTCGACCTCTACGTCGGGGGCGTCGAGCACGCCGTGCTCCACCTGCTCTACGCGCGGTTCTGGCACAAGGTCCTCCACGACCTCGGCCACCTCAGCTCCGACGAGCCCTTCCGCACCTACTTCGCGCAGGGCTACATCCAGGCGCCGGCCTTCACCGACCGGCGCGGCCAGTACGTCGAGGCCTCGCAGGTGGAGGAGCACGTCGGCGAGGACGGCGAGCTCACCTTCACCCACGACGGCGAGCCGGTGATCCGGGAGTTCGGGAAGATCGGCAAGTCGCTGAAGAACATGGTCAGCCCCGACGACATGTACGCCGCCTACGGCGCCGACACCTTCCGGCTCTACGAGATGGGCCTGGGCCCGCTCGAGCAGAGCAAGCCGTGGGACACCCGCGCCGTGGTCGGCAGCCAGCGCTTCCTCCAGCGGCTGTGGCGCAACGTCGTCGACGAGGAGACCGGTGGGCTCCGGCTCGTCGACGAGTCTCCCGACGACGCGACCGCGCGTGTCCTGCACCGCACCATCGACGCGGTCCGAGCCGACTACTCCACGCTCGGCTTCAACACGGCGATCGCCCGGCTCACCGAGCTCAACAACGCGCTGACGAAGCTCGAGGGCGGAGTGCCGCGCTCCGCGGCCGAGGCGCTCGTGCTCATGGTCGCGCCGCTCGCCCCGCACCTCGCCGAGGAGCTGTGGATGCGGATGGGCCACGAGGACTCGCTCGCGCACGAGGCGTTCCCCGTCGCCGACCCGGCCCTGCTCGTCGACGAGACGGTCACGTGCGTCATCCAGATCAGGGGCAAGGTGCGTGACCGGGTCGAGGTGGCGAGCGACATCGCCGAGGACGCGCTGCGCGAGCTCGTGCTGGCGCGTCCCAAGGTGCAGGCCGCGACGACCGACGGGGTCCGCACGGTCGTCGTCCGCGCCCCCAAGCTCGTCAACGTCGTCCCGGCCTGACCCGGCGGGAGGGCCCGTGCCCGTACTTCAGCGCGTGGTACGGATTTCGTGCACGCGAGACAGTCCGATACACGGTTTCTTGGTCACATTCCGGTGTCAGACGTTGTGAGTGAAAGTTTCCTCGTGTTGAATCCTCGGAAACCGCATGAGGAGACACGACGTGACCACGCGACTCGAGACCGCCGAGCGAGAGCCCACGGCCCCGGCCGGTGACGACGACGCCGTCGTCCTCACCCGGGTCAGCAAGTTCTACGCGGACGTCGTCGCCGTCGACGACCTCACCCTCACCGTCCGCGGGGGCGAGTTCCTGTCCCTCCTCGGGCCGTCGGGGTGCGGCAAGACGACCACGCTGCGGATGATCGCCGGCTTCGAGCAGCCCGACACCGGTGACATCCTCGTCGCCGGCCGCAGTGTGCTCGGCGTGCCGCCGCACAAGCGGCACGTCAACACCGTCTTCCAGGCCTACGCGCTCTTCCCGCACATGTCCGTGGCCGAGAACGTCGCCTACGGCCTCGAGCAGGTCAGGACACCCAAGGCCGAGATCAAGGAGCGGGTCGTCGAGGCGCTGGACATGGTGCAGATGCGCTCGTACGCCAACCGGGGATCCACCCAGCTCTCCGGCGGCCAGCAGCAGCGCGTGGCCCTGGCCCGGGCGCTCGTCAACCGGCCGTCGGTGCTGCTGCTCGACGAGCCGCTGGGTGCCCTCGACCGTCAGCTCCGCGAGGAGATGCAGGTCGAGCTCAAGCTCCTCCAGAGCCGCCTCGGCATCAGCTTCGTCTTCGTGACCCACGACCAGGGGGAGGCGCTGTCGATGAGCGACCGCATCGCGATCATGCGCGAGGGCCGCGTGGAACAGCTGGGCGACGCCGACACGATCTACTCCTCGCCCGCCTCGGCGTACGTCGCCGGCTTCGTCGGGCAGCAGAACTTCGCCGACGGCACGGCCACGGGCGAGGGCGGGGTCGACTCCGCGCTGGGACCCGTCCGGACCACGCGCGAGGTAGGCCACCGCCCGGGCGAGAGGGTCCGCGTGGCCGTCCGGCCGGAGTTCGTCGAGCTCGGCACCGAGGAACCCCGCGGCACGAGCGAGAACACGGTGCGGGGCAGCGTCATCGGCATCGCCCACCAGGGCGAGACCCGGCAGTTCCTCGTCGACGTCGGCCACGGCACGACGCTCCTGGTGCGCCGCCCGACCCCGGTGGCGCCCGACCTGGCCGTGGGGGACACCGCCTGGTGCCACTGGTCCGCCGACCACGTCCACGTCTTCCCCGCCGACCAGCCGACACCGACCACGAGCCCGACCCCGACCGCCTGACCTCTGCCCGCACCGCGACCCGACGCCCACCCGAGAGGACCTCCCATGACCAGCCCTGAACGCCCCCTGCACATCCTCGCCCACTCCTCGGCCGTGCCTCGCATCCGCTCCGAGGTGACCCGGCGCAACCTGCTCGCCCTCGCGGCCGCGGCCGGCGGCAGCGGGCTCCTCGCCGCGTGCGGTGGCGGGGGCTCGGGCGGCGGGAGCAGCAGCAACCCCACCGTCGTGCCGTCCGAGACGGTCAGCCAGGTCGCGACCGGTGGCCCGCTCGAGGGCGAGCTGTCGATGTACTCGTGGGGCGACTACGACGCCCCGCAGGTGCTCGAGTCCTTCCAGAAGGACAAGAGCGTCAAGATGACGATCGACTCCTTCAACTCCAACGAGGAGCTCATCTCCAAGCTCGTCGCCTCGAAGGGCACCGCGGGCTACGACATCGTCGTGCCCACCGGGTCGTTCATCCCGCAGATGGTGACCAACGGCCTGCTCGCCCCGATCAACCACGACCTCGTGCCGAACCTGCAGTACATGGACCCACAGTTCCTCGGCCAGTCCTGGGACCCGGAGAACCTCTACTCGATCTGCAAGGCGTGGGGCACGACCGGCTTCGTGTACGACACGACCAAGATCACGCGCGACCTCACCACGTGGAGCGACTTCCTCGACGCCGCGATGAACGAGGCGAGTGGCAAGACCTCGCTCCTCGACGACCCCCACGAGGTGACCGGCGTCTACTTCTGGGCCAACGGCATCGACTGGAACACGACGAAGAAGGAGGACCTCGACGCCGCCGAGGACTTCGTCGTCAACAAGCTCGCTCCGCACATCGCCGCCTTCGACTCCTACCCGGGCGGTCAGGCCATCCCGCAGAGCACCCAGGTCCTCATGCAGGTGTGGAACGGCGACGCGCGCATCGGGATCATGGAGAGCGACAACCCGGACAAGTGGAAGTGGGTCCTCGGAGCCCCCGCCACCGAGCTGTGGATGGACAACTGGGCCATCGCCGCCGGGGCCCCCCACCCCGAGGCCGCTCACGCCTTCATCGACTTCGTCCTCACCCCCGAGAACCAGCTGCTCAACGTCGACTACATCGGGTACCACACCGGCGCCAAGGACATCGAGCAGAAGGCCCAGGCCGAGGGCCTGGAGATGCTCGACCTCGTCTTCTTCAGCCCCGAGCAGATCGACACGATGCAGACCGGCGAGGTGAACGACAACCAGCAGCGCACGGTCGACATCTGGAACAAGGCCAAGGCGGCCGCGGGTGCCTGAGACCGCCACGGTGACGCCGAGGGCCAGGCCCTCGGCGCCACCACCGGCCGCGCCCGGGCGCTCCCGCCTGCGGATGCCGCGCTTCGCCCTCGCCCTTCCGGCGTGGGCGTGGCTGCTCGCCTTCTTCGTGGTGCCCATCGGGACCATCGTGTGGTTCAGCTTCGGCTACAAGCCCGGCCTGTTCGGCACGCACGCCAACGACGTGCTGTCCTTCGACCGGTACGCGGAGGCGTTCTCACCGACCTTCTTCACCACCTTCACCAACACCCTGTGGGTCGGCGTCGCGGGGACCCTCATCTGCCTGCTCATCGGGATGCCGACGGCCTACTGGATGGCGGTCAAGGCGCCGCCCCGCCTGCGGGGGCTGCTCGTGGCCCTCGTCATGGTGCCGTACTGGACGAACTTCCTCGTGCGCACCATCGGCTGGCAGGTCATCCTCGCCCCGGAGGGCTGGTTCTCCAACCTGCTCCAGGGCCTGCACCTGACGAGCGGGCCGCTGGACGTGCTCTACACCCGGGCCGCGGTGCTCATCGGCGTCGTCTACAACTACCTGCCCCTCATGATCCTCCCCCTGTTCGTGGCCTTCGACCGGGTCGGCGAGCCGCTGCGGGAGGCGAGCAAGGACCTCGGCGCGAACCGGCTGCGCACCTTCACCCGGGTCTCCCTGCCGCTGGCCCGTCCCGGCATCATCGCCGGCACGGTGCTCGTCTTCATCCCGCTCATGGGCGACTACGTCACCGCCACCGTGCTCGGCGGAGCCAAGGGCAACATGGTGGGTCAGCTCGTGGCCAGCCAGTTCCAGACCGCCCAGAACTGGGCGCTCGGCTCGGCGATGGCGGTCGTGCTCATCCTCGTCATCGCCGTGACCGTCGGCGTGATCGCGCTGCTCGTCTGGCTCGTCTCCCTGCCCGTGAAGGCGCGGCACCGGCTCGTCATCGAGGAGGCGTCATGAGCGCCACGACCGCCGGTCGCCCCGGGGCGGGGTCGGCACCGCGGGACCCCGGGCCCCCGCCACGCGTCCGGCACCGCCGGTCGTGGGGAGACCGGCTCCTCGCGCTGTGGGGAGTCCTGGTGCTCCTCTTCCTCTTCGCGCCGATCATCGTCATCATCGTCTACTCGTTCAACGACGGCCGGCTGCTCATCGCGTGGGACCAGTTCGGGTTCGAGCCCTACCGGGCGCTCGTCGACCGGCCGGCCATCCGCAGCGCCGTCACCGTCTCCCTCCAGGTGGCCGTGCTCTCCGGCCTGCTCGCCACCTTCCTCGGGACGATGGCGGGGGTCGCGATGGCGCGCCGCCCCGGTCGCTGGACGTGGTGGTTCATCGGACTGCTCCTCCTCGTCTCGGTGACGCCCGAGATCGTCGACGCCGTCTCGCTGCTCCCGTGGATGGTCTTCCTCGGCCAGGACGCCGGCCTGTCCGTCTTCGACAACGGCCTCGTGCGCCTCGTCGTCGGGCACTCGCTGTTCTCGACGGCCGTGGTCAGCTACATCGTGCGGGCCCGCCTCATCGGCATCGACGAGTCGCTCGAGGAGGCGTCCGGCGACCTCTACGCCCCGCCGGTGCGCACCTTCCGCAAGATCACGGTGCCGCTCGCGATGCCGGCGGTCCTCGCGGGCTTCCTCCTGTCCTTCACCCTCAGCCTCGACAACACGATCGTGTCCGCCTTCGTCCAGGTCTCCGGCTCGACGCCGTGGCCGGTGTACGTGCTGAGCGCCCTGCGCTCGGGCCTGCGGCCGGAGATCGCGGCCATGTCGACGGTCATGCTCGTCCTCACCCTCCTGGCCCTCGGGCTCGTCGCCGTCGTCCTCAAGCGGTCCGGGGACTCGGCGACCGACATCGCACGGACCATGGGAGGCGGCTGAGCGTGGTCGACACCATCTTCTCCGGAGGGCCGGTCTTCACCTCGGGTGCCGTGCGCGCCCGACCGACCGCCGTGGCCGTCGACGCCGGCCGGGTCGTCGCGGTCGGCCACGACGAGGTCCTCGACCTCGCCGGTCCGCGCACCGAGCACGTCGACCTCCGCGGGCGGATGCTCCTGCCGGGCTTCCAGGACGCGCACGTCCACCCCGTGTGGGCCGGCGTCGACATGCTGCGCTGCGACCTCTCCGAGCTGCCCAGCGCCGAGGCCTGTCTCGAGCGGATCGCCGCCTACTCCCGCTCCCACCCCGACGAGGAGTGGGTGCTCGGTGCGGGCTGGTCGATGGCCGCCTTCCCGGGTGGCACGCCGACCGCTGCCGCCATGGACGCCGTCGTCGGCGACCGGCCGGCCTTCCTGCCGAACCGGGACGGGCACGGCGCGTGGGTGAGCTCGGAGGCGCTGCGGCGGGCCGGCATCGACCGCGACACCCCGGACCCGCGCGACGGGCGGATCGAGCGCGACGCCGACGGCAACCCCACCGGGTGCCTGCACGAGGGTGCCATGGCCCTCGTCGGGCGGATCGCCCCGGCGACCACCGAGGCGGAGCGGCTCGAGGGCCTGCTCCGCGCGCAGGCCCACCTGCACTCCCTGGGGGTCACTGCGTGGCAGGACGCGATCATCGGCGACTACGGCGACGGGGGGAACCCGTCGGGGGCGTACCGGGCGGCCGACGAGTCCGGGCGGCTCACCGCGCGCGTCGTCGGGTCGCTGTGGTGGGACCGGAACACCGGGCTCGAGCAGGTTCCCGAGATCCTCGACCGTCGCGAGCGGTACTCGACGGAACGGTTCCGCGCCACCACCGTGAAGATCATGCAGGACGGCGTGCCCGAGAACTTCACGGCCGCGATGCTCGACCCGTACTGCGACGGCCACGGCCGGTACACCGACAACTCCGGCATCTCGTTCGTCCCGGTCGAGACACTGGGGCCGGCGGCCGAGCAGCTCGACGCGGCCGGGTTCCAGCTGCACTTCCACGCCATCGGCGACCGTGCGGTCCGTGAGTGCCTCGACGCGGTCGAGGCGGCGCGGCGCGCGAACGGCCGCCGCGACGCCCGCCACCACATCGCGCACATCCAGGTGATCCACCCCGACGACCTGCACCGGTTCCGCGAGCTCGGTGTCGTCGCGAACATGCAGGCCTTCTGGGCGGCCCTCGAGGCGCAGATGGTCGAGCTGACCCTGCCGTTCCTCGGGGAACCCCGCGGCTCCTGGCAGTACCCGTTCGGGGACCTCCAGCGCTCCGGCGCCGTGCTGGCGATGGGCTCGGACTGGGCCGTCTCGACCGCCGACCCGCTCGCGGCCATCCACGTGGCCGTGAACCGGCAGATCCCCGAGGCGCACCGGGAGGGGGAGCCCGAGCACCCGGCGTTCCTGCCCGAGCAGCGCCTCGACCTCGCGACCGCGCTCACCGCCTACACGGCGGGCTCGGCCTACGTGAACCGGCTCGACGACACGGGCACCGTGCGGGAGGGGGCGCTCGCCGACCTTGTCGTCCTCGACCGCGACCCCTTCGCGGGCCCACCCGACGAGATCGGCGAGACCCGCGTGCTCCAGACCTTCGTCGACGGCCACCGCGTCTTCGCGGCCGACGACGCCTGACCCCCCGCGGCGGACCGGGGGCGAGCGCCGCGCTTCCCGGTCGGGGATGGCCGGGTCCGCACACCCGAGTGACGCCGCGGCAGGTGGTGGGTGACCTCGCCCGGGAGTGGCTGCCCGGCCGGATCTGGTCCGTCAGGAGCGGACCAGGTGCAGGGCCCGGCGGGGGCAGGCTGCGACGGCCTCCCGGGCGAGGTCGGTTCGGTCGTGGTCCACGGGGCCGAGGACCACGGGGTATCCCCACTCGTCGAGGACGAGCAGCTCGGGGAGGAGCTCGGCGCACAGGCCGCGCGCCTGGCACTGCGGCCAGTCGACGCGCAACCGGTGCACCGGCGCCTCGCGGCGGCTCACGGGGCCACCACCAGCGGGGCCGGCTGCCGGGCGGGGCAGCCGCAGAGTCCGGCGAGGTGCTCCTCGACGAGGTCCTCGAGCCGGGTGAGCAGTGAGGTGACCAGGCGCGCGGTTCCGTCGGGGTGCGCACACGCACCACGGCCGGTGACGATCCCGGTCAGCTCGCGCAGGCGCCGACGCGTGTCCGCCCCCTCGGCGAGTCCGCGGGTCTCGGCGGCGAGGGCCGGCAGCCCGTGGACGCACGGACCGCACCGCCCGGCGGACTCGGCGGCGAGGAAGGTGGTGTACCGGGCGGTCTCGGACACCGCGCACGACCCGTCCGAGAGGGAGAGCCACGCCCCGGCCCCGATCGCCAGCCCGAGCTCGCGCAGGTGCCCGGCCGACACGGTGAGGGCGGGCACCTCCCGCGGGTGGACCCATCCGCCGTGGAAGCCCCCGACGAGGAGGGGCGAGACGAGCGCGGCGGGGTCGAGGACGGCCGTCGCCTGGGCGCCGTGCTCCATCTCGACGACGCGGACCCGGCCCATCCGGCCGCCGGGTCCGGGCGGGGTCGAGAGGGTGAGCAGCGTCGTCCCCGGCTCCTCGTGGGTGCCGAGGGCCCGGTAGGCGGCGGGACCGTGGAGGACGACCGCGGCCAGGTGCGCCCACGACTCGGCGTTCGAGAGCAGCGTCGGCCGGCCCCGGTGGCCGTCGAGCGCCTCGGGCCGCCACGACGTGACGGGCAGGCCCGGCCGACCGGCCATGAGCTCGAGCACCGCGCGGGCCTGGCCGGCGACGAACCGGCCCTGCGCGGTGTGGCGGGTCCATCGCAGTCCGCGTGAGGACCGCTCGGCGAGTGCCGCGTCCACCGCGCGGCCGACCGGGGGCCGGTCCTGCGAGGTGACGACGTGGACCTCCCGGGCCCCGAGGGCGCGGGCCGCGAGCTCGGCCCCGTCGAGCACCAGGTGGGGCGCGACGCGCAGCAGGGCCTCGTCCTTGGCGCTGGCGGGCTCGCCCTCGGCCGCGTTGACGACGACGACGGGGCGTCGCGAGGGCATCCGGCCCCGGGCGTCCGCGACCGTCGCGAGCTTGCGGGCCAGCGGGAAGCCGGCACCGCCGCGCCCGCGCACCGCGACGGCGTCGACGGTGTCGACGAGGCGGGTGAGGTCGACGTCCGAGAGCGGGCCGACCCGACCGCGGTGTGCCGCCAGCCCGGGCCCGTCGTCGACCCCGGCGAGGAGCAGGGGGCCCCGCCGGACCTCGACGACCTCAGGGGGCTGGATCACGGCGCGTCCTCCCGTGCTGTGGGGACGAGGTCCCAGTCGTCCTCGTCGGCGTCGCGGTCCTCGCCACGGTCGAGGTGCGACCGGGCCCGCACCGCGGCGACGCCCCGGGCTGCCCCGGCGACGACGACACCGGCGGCGCACCCGGCCGACAGGCCGGCGAGCCAGGGGGTCGAGGCGTCGGTACCGATGCCGATGCCGTGGATGATGCCGGCGGCCCACGCGAGGTAGGTGCTCAGGTGGATCGTGAACCACACCCGGTGCGGCAGCCGTGCCCGGGCCAACGAGGTGGCGATGACGACGGCGGTGAGGTCGAGCGCGATGGCGCCGAGCGCCATCCAGACGGGCTCGTAGGTCGACCCGAAGGGCACGACGGCCTGCCACCACCGGATGTCGACGAACTCGTCGACGACGGCGCTCACCGCGTGGGCGAGGAGCAGGAGGACCGACAGCGCGGCGAGCGCGCGGTGCAGGCCCTGGGTGATGAAGCGCGGCCACCACGGGCTCATCGAGCGGTCGGTGGCGAGGACCCCGAGGAGCACCGTCAGGGTGAACACGACGAGCAGCACCACGCCGGTGCCGCGGTTGAGGTACCAGAGCAGCGGGGAGCTCACGGCTCGTCCTCCAACCCGAGGTCGGTCCAGGTCCCGGTGCGGACGACCCGGCCGTCGTCGCCGACGAGCCGGGCGGCCACGCCGTGGTGCTCGAGCCAGCCGAGCGCCGACTCGCCGAGGACCACGGCCGCCGTCGAGGCCGCGTTCGCGGCCACGGCGGTACGGCCCAGGGCCGAGACGGTGCGCCAGGGGCCGGAGGCCGGGTCACCGGTGCGGGGGTCGAGGAGGTGGTGCCACTGGCGGCCGCCCCGGCGCCACCGCCGGGCGCTCGTGCTCGACGTGGCGAGGCCGCCCTCGCGCAGGCGGATGCGCGCGTTCGGTCCGCCGGCCTCGAGGTCGGCGACGCTGTGGCCGAGGAGCACCGTGTGGGCCGGACCGGCGACGTCGTCGGGTGCGGCCACGCGCACGTCCCCGCCCACGCTGACGAGCACCGAGGTGCCGAGGGCCTCGACGACGGCGTGGGCGACGAGGTCGGCGGCGAAGGCCTTGCCGGTGGCGCCGAGGTCGAGCGCCGTGCCGGGCGGGACCGTCACGGTCGTGTCGGTGACGACGACGTCGCGCCACGACCCGGCGCGCACCGGCAACGACGCCGGCGCCGGGTCGTCCGCGGGGACCAGGGCGAAGGTCCGGTCGTAGCCGGAGGCGACGAGCAGCGTGCCGAGCGTGGGGTCGACGATGCCGTCGGTCTCGGTGGCGGCCTCGAGTGCCACCCGGACCGCGCCGACGAGGACGGGAGACGCGGCGAACGGCTCACCGGCGGCGGCGTTGGCCCGGGCGAGGTCGCTGTCGTCGCGGAACCGGCTGCACGAGAGGTCGACCTCGTCGAGGACGCCGGCGGCGAGAGTGGCGGCGTCCTCGACGGCTTCCGGCGCGGTGCGCAGGTCGACGTGCGTGCCGAGAGCGCGCCACGTCGCCACCCCGTGGACCGGGTCGACGGCGGGGCGAGTCGCGCGCTCGGAGGCCACGGTGGTCATGAGCCGGTGCTGGTGACGGGCGGGGGCGGGGGTGGCGGTGGGGGAGCCGGCGCGCTCGTCCTGACCGGCGCGCTCCCCGCGCCGGTCGACCGGCTCTGGACCCAGGTCGAGCCGGACGAGCCGGACGAGCCGACCCGGGCCGAGCCCGGCCCCGAGGCGCGGACGACGACCTTGGGACCGACGACCGTGCGGACCGGCCTGGGCGTCGTGACGACGACCGGGTTGGCGGCCGCCCAGGCGAGCATCTCCTCGTGGTGGCGACGGGCGGCCTCGGCCTCCTCGGCGGCGCGTGCTCGTGCCTTCTCGGCGTCGGTGCGTGCGGTCTCCTTGGCGGCGAGAGCCGTGGCACCGCCGGTGGCCGCCATGGCGGAAGCGGCGAGGGCGCCGCTGAGGACGACGAGCACGGCGCGGGAGCGGTCCCGCTGGCCGGTGGTGAGCAGGGGTTTCACCGGTGACCTCCGTTGCGTGGGTGCATGACTGGGACCAGCGTGGTGCCCGGCGTCACAAGCGCGCCTCATCCGTCGGTTAAGGAAACGTCATGGCGACACCGCCTGTGGGCCCCCGGGCGCGGCGCCTCCACCGCCCCGGCCCGGTGACACCGGCCGACCCGCGGGCGGTGTTAACGCACTCTTGACGGTGCGGCGACACCGGCTTGACGCGACGCGCGCGACCATCGAGGTCCCTGCAACCCCTGCAACCCCGGAGGTCATCGTGTCTCTCGCCACGACCATCGGCGCCAGCACCCTGCTCGGCGGCCTGCTCGCCGTCGGTGTCTACACCGCCATGGCGCCCGCCGACCAGGTCCCTGCCTCGCTGCCCGCGACGCCCACGTACGCACCGGTCGCGACGCCGACGGTGACCCAGGAGGCCGACGACTGCGTCGCCCCGGCCGTCCTGGAGCACGACGAGTGCGTCGTGCACAAGCCCGGCCCGACCATCACGCTCGCCCCCGTCACCCAGGCGCCGGCGACCCACCAGGCCACCGAGTCCTCCAGCGGCCACACCTCGCGGCCCTCGGCGACCTACGACTCGCGCGAGCAGTCGGAGGACCGGGACGACGACGCGTACGAGCACGAGGACGGCGAGCACGAGGACGAGCACGACGGCGACCACGACGGTGGCGGCGAGCACGGGGACGACTGAGCCGTGACCCTGCCCGCGGCGCCCGCGTCAGGGAGCAGCCGCGGGCAGGCGCAGCTCGACCCGCAGCCCCCCCAGCGCGGACTCGCCGAGCCTGACGACACCACCCGCCCCCTCGACGACGCGGTGCACGATCGCCAGGCCCAGCCCGGTCGACCCCGCCTCGCTGTGGCCGCGGCCCCGCCACGGGACCGCCAGCCCCGGCCCGGCGTCCTCGATGACGAGCACCGCCTGCCCGCCGGTCGCGGAGAGCACCACCCGTGCTCCCGTGCCCTCCGGCGTGTGCGCGAAGACGTTGTCGAGCAGCGTGTCGACGACCTCGCGCACGTCACGGGCCGGCAGGCGCACCACTGCCTGGGGCGCCAGGACGACGAGCTCGAGCCGTCGCTCCTGGTCCTCGGCGAGGGCGCGCCAGAATCCGACCCGCTCGGCGAGCAACGGGCCGAGCTCGGTCGCCGCCCACATCTCGTCGACGACGGGGCGCCGCGCCTCGCGGACCACCTCGTCGATCCGGCGCTGGAGGTGGTCGACGTGCTCCCGCAGCCGGTCGGCGACCTCCGGGTCCTCGACGAGGTCGGTGTCGAGGCGCAGCGCGGTCACGGGGGTGCGGAGCCGGTGACCGAGGTCGGCGACCGTCTCGCGCTCCGCGGCGACCAGCTCGTGGATGCGGTCGGCGAGCGCGTTGAGGGCGCGGCCCAGCTCCGCGGTCTCCGGGGGCCCGCCGGGCACGGCGCGGGCGCTCGCGTCACCCTCGCGCAGCCGGTGCGCCACGGTGGCCACCTCGGTGACGGGCGTGCTGATCCGTCGTCCGAGCCACCACGCCACGGCCACCGACAGCCCGACGAGCCCGAGGCCGAGCGCGGCGATCGTCACCCAGGCCTGTGGCACTCCGGCCCGCAGCTCCTCGGTCGTGGCCGTCGCGACGACCACCTCGAGGCCGCGCCCGGTGAGCACGGGGACCACGGCGTCGCGCCCGCCGGCGTGCTCGGCGGTGAACGCGCCCCGGTCCTGACGCGCCCTCGCCACCTCGTCGAGGACGTGCGCGGGCAGCGGGTCCGGGGCGTCACCCAGGGTGGTGCCGTCCTCCTCGACGACGAACACCGGCGGCCCGAGCAGACCGACGCTGCGGATGGTCTGCTCGAGGGTGCCGGGGTCGTCGACCGTGGCGACGAGCGTCGCGACGGACTGCGCCTGCTCGCGGGCGGCGGTCTCGGCGCGGTCGGCGGCGAACGTCGCGATGATGACGCCGAGCGGCACGATGAAGGCCAGCACGACCGCCGAGGTGGTCGCCGCGACGAGCAGCCCGATGCGACGCGTCATCCGTCGGCGGCCTCGTCGGGCGGGGGCGCCAGCCGGACGCCCACGCCACGGTGGCTGTGGAGGTACGCGGGATGAGCCGCGCTCTCGCCCAGCTTGCGCCGCAGCCACGAGAGGTGGACGTCGACGGTGCGCTCACCACCGCCGTACGGCTGGTTCCACACCTCGGCGAGGATCTCCCGCTTCGTCACCACCTCGCCGCTGCGGCGGGCGAGCAGGTGGAGCAGGTCGAACTCGCGGCGCGACAGGTCGAGGACCTCGCCGTCGAGGGTCGCCTCGCGGGCGACGGGGTCGACCGACAGACGGCCGACGACGAGCGGCCCGGTCGTGCCGTCGGCCTGGACGCGCCGCAGGACGGCGCGCATCCGGGCCTCGAGCTGGTCCATCCCGAACGGCTTGACGACGTAGTCGTCGGCGCCGGCGTCCAGGGCGCGCACCACCGACGGGTCGTCGTCGCGGGCCGTCACGACGATGACCGGCGTGCGGCGCACGGCGCGCAGCATGGTGAGCACGCTGTGGCCGTCGATGTCGGGCAGGCCGAGGTCGAGCAGGACGAGGTCCGGCTGCTCGTCGAGGGCCTGCTGGAGACCTGCCATGCCGCCCGGGGCGCTGGACACGGCGTGCCCCCGGTCGGTGAGCGAGCGGACGAGGGCGGAGCGGATCGCCGGGTCGTCCTCGACGACGAGCACGTGTGCCACAGTGGGCACGGTATTGCAGAAGGAGGGAGACGCGCGTGAAGGCCGTCAGCTGGCCACTCGGTGTGATGCTCCTCGCGTGGCTCCTCGTCGTCGCCTCGGTCGGCGGGGTCACCTACCTCGTCGTCGACCGGGCGAGCCGCGGCGTCGGCCAGGCGCCGGCCGCCAGCGCCGTCGCGGCGCTCCCGGCGGCCGAGGAGTCGGCCCCGACACCCTCGTCCTCGCCCACCCGCACGAGGACCTCGACGCCGACGCCCACCCGGACCCGCACGACGGCCCCGGCCCCGGCCCCGACGCGCACCGCGGCACCGACCCGCACGCCGGCGCCGACCCGGACGTCGCCGACGACCTCGGCGCCGGCCCCCACGCGGGCCCGCACGACCCCCACGACGACGAAGGCCTCGTTCGCGACGCGCGGTGGCACCGTGGTGGCCTCGTGCACCTCCGGGAAGGTGCGGCTGGAGTCGATCACGGTGCGTGACGGCTGGCGGTTCGAGACCGACACCGAGGACGGCCACCTCGAGGTGCACTTCAAGGGCGGCGAGGACGAGGTGGAGCTGACCATCGGCTGCGTGGGTGGCGTACCGACCCGGCTCGGGGACTAGCCTGCTCGGGTGAGCACCGCGCTCGTCACCGACTCGACGGCCTACCTCCCGGCCGACCTCGTGGGCGACCTCGACGTGCGTGTCGTCCCGCTCCACGTCGTCGTCGGCGGCCGCGAGCACCGCGAGGGCGTCGACGTCGACGCGCGCGAGGTCGCCGCGGCACTGCGCGCCTTCACTCCGGTGTCGACCTCGCGGCCCGCCCCGGCAGCCTTCCTCGAGGTGTACGAGGCCGCCGCACGCGACGGTGCGGACGCCGTGGTCTCCGTGCACCTGTCCGCCGAGCTGTCGAGCACGGTCGGTGGCGCGCACGCGGCAGCGGCCCAGTCGCCCGTCCCCGTCACCGTCGTCGACTCACGGGCGCTCGGCATGGTCATGGGGCACGCGGTGCTCGCCGGTGCCCGGGCCGCGGCCGGCGGAGCCACCACCGGGGAGGTCGCCGACCTCGTGCGGCGCACGTGCGAGGCCAGCTCGGTCGTCTTCTACGTCGACACCCTCGAGTACCTGCGGAGGGGCGGTCGGATCGGTCGGGCCGGGGCCCTGCTCGGCTCGGCCCTGGCCATCAAGCCGATCCTCGCGCTGCGCGAGGGCCACATCGTCCCGCTCGAGCGGGTCCGCACGGCCAGCCGGGCCATCGCGCGGCTCGAGGAGCTGGCCGTCGAGGCCGCCGAGGCGTCCGCCGACGCCGGGGTCGATGTCGCGGTCCACCACCTCGACTCCGCGGAGCGGGCCGAGCGCCTCGTCGAGCGGCTGGCCTCCCGCCTCCCGGACGCCGGGATGCGCGTCGTCGAGCTCGGCGCGGTCGTCGGCGCGCACGTCGGCCCGGGCACCCTCGCCGTCGCCGTCGTGCCCCGCGTCGCGCGCTGACGCCGGTGGACCGGGGCGCCCTCGTGGTCTTCACCGCCGTGCTCGCCTTCCTCATCGGCTCGGTCAACCCCGCGGCGCTGCTCGCCCGTGCCCTCGGCGGCGACCTGCGGGCGTCGGGCTCGGGCAACCCGGGCGCGACGAACGCCGGGCGGGTGCTCGGCCGGAAGTGGGGCGTCCTCGTGCTCGTCCTCGACGTCCTCAAGGCCTACCTGCCGACCCTGCTCGCCCTGCGCCTGCTCGGCCTCGTGCCGGCGCTCGTCGCCGGGCTCGCCGTCGTGCTCGGGCACGTCTTCAGTCCCTTCCTCGGGGGTCGAGGCGGCAAGGGGGTCGCGTGCGCGTTCGGTGCGATCCTCGCCGTCGAGCCGTGGGTCGGGCTCGGGGCGGTCGGCGTCTTCCTCGCGGTCTGGGCGGTGGTCTCCTACGTCGGCGAGGCCTCGGTCGTCGTCACCGGGTTGTTGTTCCTCCTCGGCGTCGCGGCGGGGGTCGGGGTGCTGCCGTGGCCGGAGCCGCTCGTCGGGTGGTGGCTCGTCGCCCTCGCCGGGCTCGTGCTGTGGCGCCACCAGCGCAACATCCGGGCCTGGTGGCTGCGCCGGCGTCGGCGCCGCTGACCCGGCGGGCGGGCCTGCGGTCGTCCACAGGGGCGGCGGTGGGGCGCGGTCGTCCACACCCGGCACGGGCACGGCTGGGAGCGCTGCCGCGCGGCTGCCTAGCGTCGCGGCCATGGGAGGTCGACAGCACGCCGAGGGGGTCTCCCCGCGAGCCCTGGCGAGGCTCAGGGATGGCGCCCGCCCGGCCTCGGCGGGCCACCCGGGCGCGCCCGCCGGGCAGTTCGTCCCCGGCCCCGGCGACCTCGTCGGTCAGGTCCGTGCGCCCGCGGCGCCCGACCCGGAAGGTCCCGAGGTGCCCGCGGCACCGGGCCGCCACCGGCGCCAGCGCCCACCGCGTGCGCGCTGGGTCCGGCTGCCCTCCGCCCTCGACGGCGCCCGGTGGAACCCCGGGCGGGCGGCGGTCGCGGGTGTCGTCGGCGTCGCCCTCCTCGCCGCGGCCGTGCTCGGGGTGCGCGTCGCCTGGGCCCGGGCGAGCGCCGAGCCGGTCCTCATCGCCCCCGGCGGCGGACCCCGGGCCGGCCCCACGGGTCTCTCGACGGCAGCGGCGGCGGTGGGGGTGCCGACGACCACGCCGTCGGCGGTCCCCGGGGCGGGTGGTGGGCAGGGCCGGGTGGACGGGGTCCCGGTCGTGGTTCACGTCGTCGGTCAGGTCCGCCGTCCGGGGGTGCTGCACCTGCCGCCCGGCTCTCGGGTCGCCGACGCCCTCGAGGCGGCCGGTGGTGCGACCGGGAAGGCCGACCTCGGCGGCGTCAACCTCGCGCGCGTCCTCGTCGACGGCGAGCAGGTGCGGGTGCCCCGCCCGGGTGAGGTGGTCCTCGGTGCCGCAGGGCCGGGCGGGGGCGGCGCGGGGCCGCCGGGCGCGCTCGTCCCGCTCAACTCCGCCGACCTCGCGACCCTCGACGCGCTGCCCGGGGTCGGCCCGGTGCTCGCCGGACGCATCGTCGACTGGCGCACCGTCCACGGTCGGTTCACCACCGTCGACGAGCTCGCGGAGGTGAGCGGCATCGGCGAGAAGCTGCTCGAGCGGCTGCGACCGCTCGTCACCACGTGACACCGCGACACCGCGCAGCCCGGTCCACCGACCTCCGGCTGCTCGTCCCGGCCCTCGCCGGCTGGGCAGCCGCCGCGGCGACGCTCGGTGCCGCGGTGCCGGTCCGGGCCGCGCTCGTCGGTGGGCTCCTCTCGATCGGGGTCGTCCTGGCGGTGGTCGCACGCCGGTCGGCCCGGGTACGCACCGTCCGGTGGGCCGTGCTCCTCGTCGTCACCGTGGTCGCCCTCCTCCAGGCGGCGGCCGTGGCGCAGGGTGCGCTCCGTGACCGGGGCGGGGTGCGGGCGCTCGCCCGCGAGCGCACCACGGTTCGCGCGGTCGCCGTGCTCACCGGCGACCCCGTCCTCCTCCCCGCCCGGGCCGACGAGACACAGCGGGTGCTGCGTGAGGCGACGGTGACCTCGCTGTCCGCCCGGGGCCGACTCGTCGGCACGGCGGCGCCGGTCCTCCTCACCGGTGGCGACGAGCTGGTCGGCCCGTCCTGGCGCTCGAGCGTCGAGGTCCGGGGCCGGCTCGTTCCCGCCGAGCCCGGCGACGACCGCGTCGCGATCCTCGCGGTCTCGGGACCGGTGCGGGTCCGTGCGCCGCCGGGCGCGGTCGCGGCCGGGGCGGAACGGCTGCGGGCCGGCCTGCGGGGGGCGGTCGACAGCGCCCCTCACGACGCCCGGGGCCTGCTGCCCGGCCTCGTCATCGGCGACACCAGCCGCACCCCGGCCGACCTCACCGACGCGATGCGGGCGACGGGGATGACCCACCTCACCGCGGTGAGCGGGGCCAACGTCGCCGTCGTCGTCGGGCTGGTGCTCGGACTGTGCGGGGTGCTCGGCCTACCGCGCCGGGTGCGCCCGCTCCTCGCCGGGCTCGCGCTCGCCGGCTTCGTCGTCCTCGCCCGCCCCGACCCGAGCGTCGTGCGCGCCGCGGCGATGGGCGCGATCGGCCTGCTCGGCCTCAGCCGTTCGCGCCGCTCGGCCGGTCCGCCGGTGCTCGCCGGCGCCGTGGTCGCGGTCCTCGTCCTCGACCCGTGGCTGGCCCGCTCGTACGGCTTCGTCCTCTCGACCCTCGCGACGCTGGGCCTGCTCCTGTTCACCCGGCCCTGGGGGGATGCAGTCGCCGCGCGGCTGCCGACCCGGCTCGCGCCGCTGGGGCCGGCGCTGGCCGTGCCTGTCGCCGCGCAGGTCGCGACCGCTCCCGTCATCGTCCTGCTCCAGGGCTCGGTCAGCGTCGTCGGGGTGGTCGCCAACCTGCTGGCGGCACCGCTCGTGCCCCCCGCGACGGTGGCCGGCGTGGTCGCCGCGCTGGTGTCGGTCCCGTGGCCCAGCGGCGCCGCGGTCGTGGCCTGGACCGGTGTCCTGCCCACCGAGGTGATCGCGTGGATCGCCCACGCCTTCGCCCGGGTCCCGGGCGGTACGGCGCCGTGGCCCGACGGTGCCCCGGGTGCGCTGCTCCTCGCGGGGCTCCTGGTCGCCGTGCTCCTCACCGGTCGGGCACTCGTCGCGGGGGTCGCCGCCCACCCGCTGGTGGCGCTCGGCGTCGCGGCGCTCGCCGCCGCCGGGCTGTGGCCGACGGACACCGTGACCTGGCCGCCCGACGGATGGCGCGTCGTCGCCTGCGACGTCGGGCAGGGTGACGCGGTCGTGCTGCGCAGTGGCCCCGGCCGCGCGGTCCTCGTCGACGCCGGCCCCGACCCGCCGCTCGTCGACGCGTGCCTCGACCGGCTGGGCGTCGGGGTTCTCGACGCCGTCGTGCTCACGCACTACCACGCCGACCACGTGGACGGGCTGACCGGGGCGCTGCGGGGTCGGGAGGTGCGTCAGGTGCTCGTCGGCCCGGTGGCCGAACCCGCCCGCGGGGCGGCGGACGTGCATGCGCTGGCCGTGGCCGAGGGGCTCCCCGTCGCCGTGCTGCGTGCCGGGGACCGGCTCCGGCTCGGCGACGTCGACGCCGTCGTCTGGGCACCGTGGCACCGCATCGCGGCCGGCTCGGTGCCGAACAACGCCAGCATCGTGCTCGCGGCGCGGGTCGGTGGGCTCGACGCCCTCCTGCTCGGCGACGTCGAGCGTGAGGCCGCCCACGACCTGCTGCTCCGGCTGCGACGCGACCCGCGCCTGGCCGAGGTGGCGGGCGGCTTCGAGGTCGTCAAGACGCCCCACCACGGCAGCGCCAACCTCGACGACGACCTCATGGCCCTCGTGCGGGCCCCGGTCGGGATCATCAGCGTGGGGGCCGACAACGACTACGGCCACCCCGCGCCGCACCACCTCGACCTGCTGCGGCGGCTCGGGTACGCGCTCTACCGCACCGACGAACGCGGCGACGTCGCCGTCGTCGAACGCGGGGGAGGGGTCGCAGTGGTGACGCGCCGTTGACGCACCCGCCCGGCCCGCGCCGAGGTCGGCGGGGGCCGGGCGGGTGGCGGCGGGTCAGCGGCGGCGGGAGAGCACGACGCCGGCCCAGGTGAACCAGACGAGGAAGCCGAGTCCGAACACGGAGGTCGCCGTCTCGGTCGCGAACGGGAGCACGGTCAGCAGACCGACGGCCGCCAGCCCGAGCGCCAGCCCACCGAGTCCGGCAGGGAGCGCCCGTGTCCGGAGGGCGGCGTAGCCGACGACCGCCGCCCAGAGGGCACCGGCGACTTCGATGCCTCCCCCGAGCGAGTCCTGGACGATGCTCGTCGAGACCCAGGTGCCGAGGGCCAGGTCGGGGTGGTCCACGGCAAGCGTGGCGACCGCGTGCTGCCCGACGACGGCGACACTTCCCGATGCGAGGAGCAGCCCCGACCAGATGAGTCCGGCTGCCGCCGACACCCGGCCCAGCGACGAGGACGCCGCCGACAGGCGTTCCCCGACGCCGAGGGAGACCAGGGCCATGGCGGCCCCGCCGACGAGGTAGAGGACGAGGTACCAGGCGCACATCGCCGACGGGTGCGCCAGGAGGAACTCGAGAGAGCCCTCCGGGTCGGCCACGGCGGCGACGAAGCCGGAGGGGGCGAGGTAGGCGGCCATCGTGCCGAAGCCGATGACGTAGGTGCCGGCGACGACATGGGAGGCGACGCCGCCGGAGCGGACGAGAGAGCGACGCGTGGCGTCGCCGGGACGGAGGATGGTTGACGTGGACCCGGTTGGCGTTGACATGGCTCCACCCTGACCGGGCGGGGTGTCGCGCCACATCGGCAGGCAGGCCGGACCCGTCTCCGACCTCCGGCCGGGGTGGCCTGGTACTGAAGTCGGAGGCCGAGCCCGCTGCCGTCCCCGTAGCCTTGGCCGGCATGATCACCGCTGTGCTCCGGGCGGCGTGGGACGAGCCGGCCGAGGTCGCCCCGGCGGGCACCTCCCGCTGGGACCGTGCCCTCGTCGCCGCGCTCGCGCCGCTCGCCGTCCTCGAGACGTGGTGGCGGCCGGACGTCGTGTGGCCGCTCTGGCATCTGGGCTGGGCTCTCGTCGTCGTCCTCGCCCTCCTCTGGCGGCCCCACCGGCCGCTCGCCATGCTCCTCCTCGGGTACGGCGCCCAGACCGCGGCCGGTGTGGTCCCCGCCCTGGCCGGCGAGCCGTACAGCGTCCTGGACGTCACCGCCGTGGTCCTGCTCCTCGCCTACTCCCTCGGGCGGTGGTCCAGTGGCCGGGGCGTCGTCCTCGGGACGGGGGCCATGCTGCTGCTGCACCTCCTCCGCGAGCCGCTCTACGACGAGAGTGCCGCCTCGATCGGCCTCGGCGTGGGGGCCCTGCTCCTCCCGGTCGCGGTGGGGGTCGCGGTCCGCTTCCTCCTCCGGTCCCGGCAGCGCGAGCGCGAGGAGGTGCGCATGCGCGAGCGCCAGCGCCTGGCGCGCGACCTGCACGACACCGTCGCCCACCACGTCTCCGGCATCCTCATGCAGGCGCGGGCCGCCCGGGTCGTGGCGAGGACCGACCCGGCCGCGGCGGTCGCGGCGATCGAGGGTGTCGAGGCCGCGGCCGCCCGCTCGCTCGAGGACATGCGCTCCATCGTCGCCGTCCTGCGCGACGACGCGGACGGTCCCGCCGAGCGCAGCCCTGCCTTCGGGATCGCCGACATCCCGCGGCTGGCCGAGGGACGCGCCGACGGCGTGGCGACGGTCGTCACGACGTCCGGAGAGCTGGGGGACGTCCCGGCACCGGTGGGGGCAGCCGCGTTCCGCGTGGCGCAGGAGGCGGTGACCAACGCCTACCGGCACGCGCACGGCGCGAGGACCGTGACGGTCGAGGTCACCCGGGAGGTCGACCGGGTCCGGCTGCGGGTCCACGACGACGGCCGGCCCACGGCGCGGGGCCACGACGTTGGCCGCGGGCGGGGCGGGTACGGCCTGCTCGGCATGCGCGAGCGGGTCGCCCTCCTCGGCGGCACCCTCTCCGCCGGGCCCGACCCGCGCGGCGGGTGGACGGTCGAGGCCGTCGTCCCGGCGCCCGTGACGGCACCGGCGGTGCAGCCGTGAGCGGCGAGTCGCCGGTGCGGGTGCTCATCGCCGACGACCACGACGTGGTCCGGGTCGGCCTGGCCATGGTCCTCGGCGCCGACCCGGGCATCGAGGTCGTGGCCCAGGCCCGCGACGGCCACGAGGCGCTCGCCCTGGCCCGGGCGCACCGACCCGACGTGTGCCTGCTCGACATCCGGATGCCCGGCCTCGACGGGATCGAGGTGACCCGCCTCCTCGCCGGCGCGCAGGTCGAGGACCCCGTCCCCGTCGTCGTCATCACGACCTTCGACGAGGACGACTACGTCTACGACGCCCTCGGTGCCGGTGCGCGAGGCTTCCTCCTCAAGGACACCGACCCCGACCTGCTCGTCGAGGCGATCCGGGCAGCCGCCCGTGGGGACGCCCTCATCGCCCCCAACGTCACGGTCCGGCTGCTGGAGGCCTTCGCCGGGTCCCGTCGGGCCACGGCCCGAGAGCCGGTCGACCCGCTGACCCCGCGCGAGGAGGAGGTGCTCGCGCTGCTCGCCCGCGGGCGGACGAACGCCGAGATCGCCGACGAGCTGTTCCTCTCACTGAGCACGGTCAAGAGCCACGTCGGTGCCCTCATGGACAAGCTCGGCGCCCGCAACCGGGTCGAGGTGGCGCTCTGGGCCTACGAGAGCGGCCGGTCGCGCTGACCGGTCAGATCGAGAAGGCGGGGTCCGGCATCCGCGTCGTCGGTGCCGTCGACTGCGACCGGGCGCTCTCGACGAGCGCGTCGAGGGTGGCGGCGACGGCGGGGACGCGTTGGAGGTCCGGCGTCGTCACCGCGGTGATCGTGCGCCGCGACGACGGTGTGAGCGGCAGTGCGACGACGTCGGGGTGCTGGACGGTGCGCAGGATGAGGTCGGGGATGAGCGCCACGCCGAGCCCCTCGGCGACCAGGCCCATGACCGCGACGTAGTCCTCGGTCTCGTAGGTGACCTCGGGTCGGAACCCGGCCGCGTCGGCGAGCTGGACGAGGTGCCCGCGGCAGCGGGGGCAGCCGGCGATCCACGGCTCCCCGGAGAGCTCGGCGAGGTCGACGACCTCCCGCTCCGCGACGGCGTGGTGGCGGTTGACCGCGAGCCGGACGTCGTCCTCCATCAGCGGGGTCGCGACGAACGCGTCGAGGTCCTGCTCACCGCGGGCGACGTCGGTGCCCTCGTACGTGAAGGCGACGGCGAGGTCGCAGTCACCGGCCCGCAGCGCCGAGATGCTCTCCGGCGGCTCGGCCTCGGTGAAGGAGATGCTGACGTCGGGGAAGCGCTCCTTGACGAGGGCCAGGGCGCGGGGGACCAGGGTGGCGGACGCCGACGGGAAGGCCATGAGCCGGACCCGGCCGCTGCGCAGCCCGGCGATCGCGGCGACCTCCTCCTCGGCGGCGCCGAGCGCGGCGAGCACCGGCCCGGCGTGACGGGCCAGCACCCGACCGGCCTCGGTGAGCCGGACGTTGCGCCCGACCCGCTCGACGAGCACGGTGCCGGTGCGCTGCTCGAGGCGGCGGACCATCTGCGAGATCGCGGGCTGGGTGTACCCGAGCGCCGCGGCAGCGGCGGTGAAGCTGCCCTCGTCGGCGATGGCCCGCATGACGCGCAGCCCGGCGGCATCGATCATGCCCACGATCCTAGCCGCGACCCATAACCCGGCGTTATCGTCGCGCCGGGGTGTTGCCGGCCCGCCCCGGACCGGTCACCGATCGTCGCTTTCGTCGGTTCCTGCCCGGGTCGGCCCCGCGCCACCGTGGACAGGAAGTGACGCTTTCGTCGATCGGGGGTCGGGGGCGTCGGCGTCGGGTGCGATGATCGGTGCCGTGCCGGATGCCGCTCCACCCGCTGCGCCCGCCGCGCCGCCGCGCGCGGCGGCCCCGGCGTGGGCGCAGCGGCCCACCGACCCGACCAGCCGCGAGCCGGAGGCGGTCCGACGTCTCGCCGAGGCGCTCCACGACCACCCGGGAACCTTGGTGCTCACCGGTGCCGGGATGTCCACCGACAGCGGCATCCCCGACTACCGCGGCCGCGACGGCACCCGGCGGGTCATGCCGATGCAGCACGGCGAGTTCTGCGCGAGCAGCGAGAACCGTCGCCGGTACTGGGCGCGCTCCTTCGTCGGCTGGCAGCGGTTCTCGCGGGCCGAGCCCAACGCGAGCCACCACGCCGTGGCCGCGCTGCAGCGCGCCGGGGTGCTCGGCGCGGTCATCACGCAGAACGTCGACGGCCTCCACCAGGCGGCAGGCAGCGCCGGGGTCACCGAGCTGCACGGCAGCCTCGCCGAGGTCGCCTGCCTCACCTGCGGTGACCGCACCGACCGCGAGCTGCTGCAGGCCCGGATGGCCGAGGCCAACCCCGGCTTCGAGGCGCTGGTGCGCGGGGAGGTCCCGGACGGGTCGCGGGTGAGCAGCCAGATCCGGCCCGACGGCGACGTCGTCCTGCCCGACCGGGCCGTGGCCGGCTTCCGCCTGCCGCGGTGCCTCGTCTGCGGGGACGACACCCTCAAGCCCGACGTCGTCTTCTTCGGCGGATCGGTCCCGTCCGAGCGCGTCGAGGCCTGCTACGCCCTGACCGACGCCGCGCCGGCCCTGCTCGTCCTCGGATCCTCGCTCGCGGTGATGAGCGGCCTGCGTTTCGTCCGGCACGCCGCCCGTCGCGGCATCCCCGTCATGGCGGTGACGCGCGGCCCCACTCGCGGCGAGGAGCACATCGGGGTGCGCGTCGACGGGCCTCTCGCCCCGACCCTCGCGGCCGTGCTCGACGCCCGCCCCGCGGCGTGACCGCGAGGCTGCGCACCGCCGTCGCCGACGACCTCGCGGCGATGACCGCCGTGTACAACGAGGCGGTCACCCACAGCCTGGCGACGTTCGACGTCGAGCCCAGGCCCGAGGACCACTACGCCGCGGCCGTCGCCTCGAGGCGGCCCGGTGACCACGTCGTCGTCGCCGAGGTGGACGGCCGGGTCGTCGGGATGGCGTACTCCGGCACCTACCGTCCGCGGCCCGCCTACGACGGGACCCGGGAGGTCAGCATCTACCTCGACGCGGGCGTGCGGGGTGCCGGGCTCGGACGCGGGCTCTACGAGGAGCTCCTCGCGCGGGTCGACGCCGACGGCATCCACACCTGCCTCGCCGTCGTCGCACTGCCGAACCCGGCGAGCGAGGCGCTGCACCGGGCCGTCGGCTTCGAGCCTGTGGGCGTCCTGCGGGAGGTCGGCCTCAAGTTCGGGCGCTGGGTCGACACAGCGTGGTGGCAGCGGATGCACCCCGACCGGTCCCGTCCCTGAGCGGTGCGGCGCACGGTGACCGGCGGCACCCCGACCGGGCGAGTGGCCGCGCCGCCCCTACGCTGTGGCCATGGGTGCGATCGGGTCCGGACCGTTCGAGAACGACGACGCGCTCGACTTCCTCGACGGGCTGGAGGACCTGCCGCCGGCGGACCGTCCGGCGAGGGTCCTGCAGGCGCTCGACGGGGTCCTGCTCACGACGTCCTACGTGCAGGCCCCGCAGATGTGCGAAGCGGTCGCGGGAGCGTCCGCGGTCGGTGCCTCGCTGCGGCCCGACCTGGCCGCGGGCGAGCCGTACCTGCCGGGGTGGGTCGCCACGGAGCCCCTGCCCGACGACGAGGAGCTCGTCGAGAAGTCGCGCCAGGTGTTGCGGCGCGCGGTGCGCTCGCACGACAACGAGTGGTGGGAGCTGTGGGCCGAGGCGGGGCTGGCCGACGACGTCGTCGACGCCTGCCGCCGGGCCCTGTCGTGGCTCGGCGACCGCGACGACTGAGCGGCCCCGACGCTAGATGCGCCGCAGGACGGCGGTGACCTTCCCGAGGATGGTCGCGTGGTCGCCGTCGATCGGGGAGAAGGCCGGGTTGTGGGGGAGCAGCCAGACCTTGCCGTCCTTGCGCTTGAAGGTCTTGACGGTGGCCTCGTTGTCGAGCATCGCCGCGACGATCTCGCCGTTCTCGGCGGTCGCCTGCTGGCGGACGACGACCCAGTCGCCGTCGCAGATCGCGGCGTCGACCATGGAGTCACCGACGACCCGCAGGAGGAAGAGCGACCCTTCCCCGACGATCTGGCGGGGGAGCGGGAAGACGTCCTCGACGACCTCCTCGGCGGTGATCGGGACACCGGCCGCGATCTGACCGAGCACCGGCACGTACGAGGCCTCCGGGCGCTCGTCGCCGATACCGGTGACGTCGACGTCGTCGTGCTCCGGACCACCGCGGTACCCCGGCGCCTCCCGCGGGGTGTCGGGGGAGACGACCTCGATGGCGCGGGGTCGGTTGGGGTCGCGGCGCAGGTAGCCCTTGCGTTCGAGGGACGAGAGCTGGTGGGCGACCGAGCTCGGTGACGTCAGCCCGACGGCGTCGCCGATCTCGCGCATGCTCGGCGGGTAGCCGCGACGGTCGATGGAGTTGCGGATGACCTCGAGCACCTTGCGCTGCCGGTGCGTCAGCTCGCCGCCGTCGCCACGGTCGGGCATCTCGTGGATGTCGGCGTTCCTCGGACGTGCCATCTCGACCCCTTCGGTGGGCCCGCCGGTCAGAACCGGGGGCCTGGCTGGTGTTCGTGCAGGTCAGCCCGAGTGTCAGTGCTCGTGTGCAGGCTGTCTGCCATGAACACAGCGTACGAGCCTCGTACACATTTCTCAAACATGTGTTCGACGCGTGTCTTGATCGACTCGAACACGTGTGCTACAACTCGTACAGACGTTCTATCGAACACCGGTTCGACGGTCGCTCTCGCGGCCGGGATGGAGGAGATGATGAGCGCGATCGCCTGGAGCCCCGAGGCCCGCCCCGTCGCACTGCCCGCCCGACCGCACCTGACCCTCATCGAGGGGGGCGGCGGGGTTCCCGAGGCCGGTGGGGGCCTGCGCCTGACCGCTCGTGGTCGCGCGCTCCTCCTGCTGCTCGCGACGGCCCTCGTCGCCGCCGTCGTCGCCCTCACCGGGGTGGGGGGCGCCGGCGCCGTCGAGCCCGAGCGCACCATCACCGTCCGCCCGGGCGAGACGCTCTCCGAGATCGCCGCGCGCGAGCTGCCCGGCATGTCGGTCAGCGAGGGCATCGTCGCCATCCAGCTCGCGAACCGGATGAGCACCGCCCAGGTCGGTGCCGGCCGAGACCTCGTCATCCCGGCGTCCTGACGACCTCGCGGGCCGGTCCGACCCGGTCGGCCTGCGACCCCCGCGGCGGGCAGGGCCGCCGCGGACCCCACCGTCCGAGTCCCTCGACCCGGCTCCGGACGCCGAAGGGCGTCGCCCCCCGTGCAGGGGAGGCGGCGCCCTTCGTGTGTCGACCGCTGGTGCTCGGCCCGTGACCCCGGACGCCGGCGCCGGTGCAGCCGGCGGTCAGCCGCCCAGGGAGACCTCGAGGCGGACCGGCACCCCGAGGAAGCGCCCGAGCCGTTCGGTCGCCACCTCGACCCGGGTGAGGTCCCGGGCGCCGAGGGGTCCATCGGGGGTGACCGTGACGACGACCGTGGACCCGGTGACGCGCCGGCGCCACGCAGCGACGTCCTCGCCGCCGAGGAGGATCGTGCCGCCCCCGATGGCGGTGACGAGCCGTGGCCGTGGGGCGGCCGGGTCGCGGCGGGGGAACCCGTGCTCGGCGTAGGTGAGGGTGAGCTCGTCGAACGTCGGCACGAGAAGGGCGCCCGGGCGGCGTGTGGTGTGCGCGGGGGCGCCGGGGTCGAACCACATCCGGTCCTCGCCGACGTCGACGTGGTCGAGCACGTCACCGAGCTCGGCGAGCCCGGCGCGCACCTGACCGAGGGTCAGCGTCGACCACCGCACGAGGTCGCGCTCGGTCGCCGGACCGTGGCCGGCCATGAACCGCCGGACGAGCTCGACGCGCGCCGCCTCGTCGACGAGGTCGTCCGAGGGCGAGGGCGGGACCGCCTCCTCGACCAGGGCGTACGTGTGCTCGGTACCCCGTGGCGGTCCCGAGCAGACGACGCCGCGCACCTCGGCGACGAGCAGCTGGTGGCCGACCTGCTCTCCGGAGGCGGGTAGCCCGCGGTCGGCGAGGGCTGCGGTCAGCTCGCGCCGCGTCGGCGCGGCGCGGTCGCACAGCAGCTCGCCGAGGGTCTCGACCGCACGATCGAGGGCGCGGCCGTCGAGCTCGAGCTGACGGTGCCTGGCGGCGAGGGAGGCCTCGACCCGTGGCCCGGTGAGGCGCTGCAGCCACCGGAGGTCCGCGGGGGCGACGAGGTGCCAGGTCGGGCGTAGGACGTGCGTTCGCACCCATCCGCCCGCGGCCTGCTCCGCGAGGACGTCGCGGTCCGTGGTCCCGGCGGCCGTCCGCATCCCGAGTGACCACCGGGCCAGCGGCGCGTCCTGGGCCTGCATCGCGAGGAGTCGGCGCACGACCTCGGCCCCACTCCCGGCGGGGCCCGAGGTGACGAGCTGCGCGGCGGACCGGCGCCGGTGGATGCGCTGCAGCGCGGACAGGCTCATCGGGCCATCCTCCCGCCCACCACCGTCAGGGCCGGGTGTCCGAGGGCGCCGGGTGTCGACGCCGTGGCGAAGGTGGCTCTCGCGGACCGGCGTCCCGGGGTCGGATCCGCCGAACGGACGAGGGCCCATCCGCCGTCCCGGTAGACCTCGTGACCCTCCGGGCGAGTCGGCCGCGCGCCTGCACGCCCCCTGCGCCACACCGGCGCACACTCGTTGACATGAGCACCCGACGGCGGGGTTCCTACCGCGTCAGCCACCACCCGCACGTGCACAGCGAGGCCGGCGGTCGCTGGCTCTGGACCTGTACCTGCGGGGCGCGCGGCACCTCGCTCAGTGGCGGGTGGCAGGGCGCCTACACCGCCGCCCTGGTGCACCACTCGATGAGTCCGGGGGAGTAGGCGGCCGGTCGCGGGGCGTCGCCCCCGCGACCGGCATCGTCCGCCACGACGGCGGACCGCAGACGGCACGGGGTCACTGCCAGCAGGGAGGCGGTGGCCCCGTGTCCTCGCGTTCGCGAGGTGCCGGAGGGCCTCGTTCGCGACGGCGGGAATCACACGGTGGCACCATCCGTTCTGCAGTGATGTAATAGTGTAATTACTGCAAGGAGAGAATCATGAGACGACACCACATCGCCGACGATGACCCGACCACGCCCGACGCCGGGCCCGGCCGTGGGCGTCCCGGCGCCGGCCGCGGGCCACGCGGCGGTCGCCCCGGACCCGGCGGCGGCCCGCGCGGCCGCGGGCGGGGCTTCGGCCGGCCGGGCGGCTGGCAGCAAGGCGACCTGCCGAGCGCCGACGACGCCGCCAAGTGGTTCGCGGGCCGGCTGCCCGACGGCTGGTTCGACGACGTCGACGTGACGGTCGACCGCGAGGAGATCACCGTCGTCGGCACCCTGGCCGGCGTGGACCCGGCGACCGACGCGGCCGAGGCCGAGGGGCGGATCGGCCGCTTCCGCGCCGACACCCGCGAGCAGCGGATCGCGGTCGCCGAGGAGGCGCAGGGCCGCTACGGGCGCACCGTCTCGTGGGGTGCCCGCGTCGGTGACACGACGGCGATGTTCACCCATCTCGCGGTGCCGGTGATGACGCGCCTGCGCCAGCCGGAGCGGACCGTGCTCGACACCCTCGTCGACGCCGGCGTCGCCCGCTCGCGCAGCGACGCCCTCGCCTGGTGCGTCCGGCTCGTCGGCGAGCACGCGGACAGCTGGCTCGGCGAGCTGCGGGAGGCGATGGGCGAGGTCGACAAGCTGCGGGCCAAGGGGCCGCAGCTGTGAACCACCCCGCCGTGCACCGGTTCGGCTGACGGCGCCCGCCCGACCTCGCTAGCGTGGCCGGATGCGGGCCGCCGTCAGCACCGAGTACGGACCCCCGGACGTCGTCCGGGTCGACGAGGTCGCCGAGCCGGAGGTCGGTCCGCAGGACGTTCTCGTCCGGGTGCGCACGAGCACCGTCAACCGCACCGACTGCGCGTACCGCGCGGCGCATCCGTGGTTCATCCGGGCCTGGTCGGGCTGGGTGCGTCCGCGGACCAGCATCTGGGGGACCGAGTTCGCCGGCATCGTCGAGCGGGTCGGCGCGCAGGTCACCGCGTTCCGACCGGGGGAGCGGGTCTTCGGTTACGCCGAGGGCCGCTTCGGCGCGCACGCCGAGCTCGTCGCCGTCGCGCAGGAGTCGATGCTCGCCCAGGTCCCGGACGGGGTCGACCTCGACTCCGCGGCAGCCGCCACGGAGGGCGGCCACTACGCGCTGTCCTTCCTGCGCCGCTCGGGCCTGGAGCCCGGGCAGCGCGCCCTGGTCCACGGGGCGACCGGCGCCATCGGCTCGGCCGCGGTCCAGCTCGTCGTCGACCACGGTGTCCACGTCACCGCGAGCGCGCCGACGGCCCACCTGGACCTGGTCCGCGGCCTCGGCGCCGAGCAGGTGGTCGACTGGCAGCAGGGCGGTCTCGACGAGCTCGACGCCGGTTTCGACGCCGTTCTGGACACGGTCGGCAAGGCCACCTTCGGTGCGGCCCGGAACTGGCTCGTGCCGGGAGGGGTCTACCTCTCCAGCGAGCTCGGGCCGTACTGGCAGAATCCGGCCCTCGCCCTCGTCACCCCGCTGTTCGGCGGCCGCCGGGTCGTCTTCCCGACGCCCCTCGAGGGCGACGACGTCATGGTCGACCTCGCCGAGCGGCTGCGGCGCGGCACCTTCCGGCCGGTGATCGACCCCCGTCGCTTCCGGCTCGAGGAGATCGTCGAGGCGCACCGGTACGTCGACGCCGGGCAGAAGGTCGGCTCGGTGCTCCTCGAGATCGGACCGACCGGCCCCTGACGCGGCCGCATCGCCCCCACCACTCCCGCTACCCCGAAGTAGACGTCGCGATCGCGACGTCTACCGCGGCGTAGCGCGCGGTACCACCGGGGCTCTGGCGTGGCGCTGAACAAACGTTTAGGATACTGAACGTGCGTTCAGACATCTCGGACACCGGGCCGAGCGGCTCCGACCGCACCGCCCG
This sequence comes from uncultured Actinomycetota bacterium, assembly GCA_963730165.1. Taxonomy (GTDB): domain Bacteria; phylum Actinomycetota; class Actinomycetes; order Actinomycetales; family Dermatophilaceae; genus DASSQJ01. The sequence continues at coordinate 21,846 of CAVSQS010000002.1, read as the reverse complement.
GGCCGCGATCCGCGACGCCGCCCTCGCCCTCTTCGCCGAGCGCGGGCCCGATGCCGTGACCGTGCGCGAGATCGCGACGGCCGCCGGCGTCTCGCCGGCCCTCGTCCTGCACCACTACGGGAGCAAGGACGGCCTGCGCTCGGCCGTGGACGCCCACGCCGCGGCGGCCTTCGACGCGATGCTCGAGCAGCTGGGTGACGGCGGCGCCGCGGAGGCCCTCCGCGGCGGGGGGACCGGCTCGCTCGCCGAGGCGTTCGCCGCCGGCTTCCCGCCCGGCTCACCCCTGCCCGCCTACCTGCGCCGCCTCCTCCTCGCCGGGGACCCGGCCGGGGACGCCCTCGTCGCCCGGTGGCTCGACCTCACCGAGACGGTGCTGCGCGACCTCGAGGCCGCCGGTGTCGCCCGGCCCGGCGGCGACCGGAGGCTGCGGGCGGCCTTCCTCCTCGCGAACGACCTCGCCGTCGTCCTCCTCGCCCCGCAGCTCGGCCGCGCCCTCGGCGGCGACGTGCTCGGGCCGGAGGGGATGCGGCGCTGGGTCGCCGAGGCCACCGCCGTCTACGTCCGTGGGGCCTTCGTCCCCGACCCGTCCCACCCCGTCGCCGAGGACACCGGAGGAGAGCCATGACCACCGAGGACGTCATCCACATCGAGGGGCTCGTCAAGACCTTCGGGGCCGTGCGCGCCCTCGACGGGCTGGACCTCGACGTCTCGCCGGGGGAGGTGCACGGCTTCCTCGGACCGAACGGGGCGGGCAAGTCGACGACCATCCGCGTCCTGCTCGGCCTCGCCCGGGCGGAGGCGGGCCGGGTCACCCTCTTCGGCGGCGACCCGTGGCACGAGGCCCCCCGCCTGCACGCCCGGCTCTCCTACCTGCCCGGCGACGTCTCGCTCTGGGGAGGCCTCACCGGCGGGCAGTGCCTCGACGTGCTCGCCGCCGCCCGCGGCGGGCTCGACGAGCGGCGTCGGGCCGAGCTGGTCGAGCGCTTCGACCTCGACCCGACCAAGCGGGCCCGTGACTACTCCAAGGGCAACCGGCAGAAGGTCGCGCTCGTCGCCGCGCTCGCGACCGACGCCGAGCTGCTCGTCCTCGACGAGCCCACCTCCGGGCTGGACCCGCTGATGGAGCAGACCTTCCAGGAGGTCGTCCGCGAGCGCCGGGCCGAGGGGTGCACGGTCCTGCTCTCCAGCCACATCCTCGCCGAGGTCGAGGCGCTCGCCGACCGGGTGAGCATCATCCGGCACGGCCGCACGGTGACGACCGGGACGCTGCGCGACCTGCGCCGGCACACCCGGACGAAGGTGCACGCGGTCACGACGTCCGAGCCCGGCGGGCTGGCCGACCTGCCCGGTGTCGGCGACCTCGACACCGAGCGGCTGGACGGGCACGTCGACACCCGCTTCAGCATCGACCCCGACCACCTCGACGCCGCGGTGGGCCAGCTGCACGAGGCCGGCATCCACACCCTGACCGTCGCCCCGCCGAGCCTGGACGAGCTCTTCCTCAGCACCTACGAGGACGACAGCGGCCCACCTCCCGCCGACCGCCGACGTCACCACGGCGGGTCTCCCGGCCACGGGTTGCTCCGGCCCCCGAGCCCGTTCGGCGGCGCCCACGCCGGCGACGTCGACGATGGCGCGCCCGAGGGCGACGGCCGGCACGCGGCTCCCGGGGGTGCGCGGTGACCGGCCTGCGCGCCGTCCTCGGCATCCAGTGGCGCACCCGCCGGCGCACCATCCTCGTCTGGGTGCTCGCCCTCGTCGGCAGCATGCTCGGCACGGCGGTGGCGGTCGCCCGCCTCTACGACACCCCCGAGAAGATCCCGACGTACGCGGAGGCGGTGGCCAGCGACGCGCTCGTCGCGATCAACGGGCGGGTCGAGGGCCTGGACACCCTCGGCGGCATCGTCCAGGACGAGTTCGGGTTCATGGCGAGCTTCCTCATGCCCCTGTTCGGGATCGCCCTCGTCGCGGCCATGACCCGCCGCGAGGAGGAGACCGGCCGGCTCGAGCAGCTGCTCGGTGGCCGGATGGACCGTCGCGCCCCCACCCTCTCGGCGCTGCTCCTCGTCTCGGGTGCCGTGGTCGTGACCGTCGTCGGCTTCGCCGCGTCCCTCGTCGTCGCCGGCATCCCCGCGAGCGGTGCGGTGCTCTACTCGCTCGCGCTCGGCCTGCTGACCCTCGTCTTCGCGGCGCTGGCCGCGCTGCTGGCCCAGCTCGTGCTCCACTCGCGGGGCGTCTACGCCGGGGCGCTCGCCGTCCTCGCCGCGGCCTACGTCCTGCGGGGGGTCGGTGACGTCAAGCAGTGGTGGGTCGTGTGGCTCTCGCCCCTCGGCTGGGCCGAGAAGGCCGCACCGTTCGGCGACGAGCAGCGGTGGTGGGCGCTCGGCATCCCGCTCCTCGTCTCGCTCGGGCTCGCCGTCACCGCGGTCGGGCTGGCCGAACGGCGCGACCTCGGCAGCTCGCTGTGGCGCGGTGGCCCCGGCCCCGACCGGGCGCCGCGCCGGCTGCTCCACCCCGTCGGGCTCGCGGTGCACCTGCAGCGGATGTCGTTCGCGGGCTGGCTCACCGGGTCCGTCCTCCTCGCCGGCGTCATGGGGGCGTTGGCCCAGGAGGTCGTCGACGCGGTCCTCGGCAACCCGGAGCTCGCCGGATGGCTCGCCCTCGGCGACGCCGACCCGGCCGAGGGCTTCCTCGCCGTCGTCGAGCTCTACCTCGCGATCCTCGCCTGCGGCTACGTCGTCCAGGCCCTGGGGGCCGCGCGCCGGGAAGAGGTCGAGGGCCGGCTCGAGCCGGTGCTCGGGGGCACCGTCGGGAGGATCCGGTGGCTGGCGGCCCAGCTCGTCGTCGTCCTCGGCGGCCTGCTCGTCATCACGGTGGCCTCGGCCGTGGTCTTCGGGGCGACGACCGCCTGGTCCACCGGGAACTCCGGCTACGTCGGCTCGCTGCTGCGGGCGGGTCTGGCCTACCTGCCCGCGGTGCTCGTCGTCGCCGGTCTGGCCGTCGCCCTCGTCGGGCTCGTGCCGCGCGGGTACGTCATCGCGTGGGGAGCCTTCGGCGTCGTCGCCTTCATCGCCTTCCTCGGCGAGGGACTCCAGATGCCGCAGTGGATGCTCGACATCTCCCCGACGACGCACGTCGGGACGCCGCCGCAGGGTGACGTCGAGACGACGGCCCTCGTGGTCCTGGCCCTCGTCGCGGCCGCCCTCGTCGTCGCCGGCGCGGTGGGGTTCCGGCGCCGGTTCGTGCCGCAGGGCTGAGCAGCGCGCGGCCGCGGGCCACCCGAACCGGGTGGGTGGCCCGCGGCCGCGGTCCTTCGGGACCGGGTCAGGAGGTGTGGACCAGCCGCCGCCACAGCACGACGAGAGGGTGCTGGCCGGGACGGGGTCCCCACGGCTCCTGCCGGGTCACCGGCACGGTGGGGGCGACGGAGACGACGACCCGGTGCAGCCGGATGAGGGGGGAGATGGCTCCGCGGCGGACCACCCGGTACTCGGGGTCGGTCTGGCTGCGGAGGTGGACGCCGAGCAGGTGCCGCTCGACGCCGTGGACCTGGGTGGGGTGGGTGTGCTCCTCGCGCGTCTCGCCGTAGACGGCGAGGACATCGGCCCACGGGTGGACGACCTCGGGACGGTCCTCGGTGGCGGCGAACCAGATCCCGCGGTGGCCGATGACGACCTGCGGGCGGCGTGACCACGCCCACCCCCAGACGGCGACGACGGCCGCGGCGGCGGCGAGCAGCCCCATGACGATCGGCGTCCAGTGGTCGCCCCGGGTGACGACGGCGACGGCGGCCGAGCCGACGGCGATGGCCGCGGACCAGTTGGCGACGGTGACGGGTCGACGGGCGACGTGCACCGGTTCGGCGCCTCCGGTCGCGTCGTAGACGGACACCGGGCGCTCAGGGGCGTGCGAGCGGTCACGTCGGCTCGTGGCGCTGAGCGGGAGCTCGAGGCGGTGCTGCGTCATCGTCCCTCCGTACGAAGATCGGCGAAGCCCCTGCTCCGGGGCACACGTTTCCACGGGGCGAGGCGGGGCGCCAACCGCTCTCGCAGACGGGAGCCCAACGGATGACGGGCATCATCCGTTGGGCTGATACGGCCCGCGACGGCGGTGCCCCGGGCCGCCACTCGTCACGGGACGATGACCGCGCGTCCGCGCAGGGTGCGCTCGTGCATCCGGGTGTAGGCGGTGGGTGCCTCGTCGAGGGTGAAGGTCTCGGTCTCCACTCGGATCGCGCCTTCGCGGGCGAGGGCGAGGACCTCGTGGAGGTCTGGGATCGTGCCCCAGTAGGGCGCCCGCACCGACGTCTCGTACGGGAGCGTGAAGAGGCCGACGGGGACGGCCCCGTCACCCACGCCGACGACGACGATGTCCGAGAAGGCATGCACCATCTGTGCGGCCAGGGCGGTGGTCGGGGGCAGCCCGACGAAGTCGAACACGACCGTCGCCCCGCGCCCAACGGTGGCCTCGCGCACCTTCTCGGGGGCGGAGTCGTCGGACCTGAAGGTCTCGGTCGCGCCCATCTCTCGGGCGAGCGCCAGCTTGTCGTCGCCGATGTCGAGGGCGATGACCCGGGCCGGCGTCAGGGCACGGATGATCTGCACGGCCAGGTGCCCGAGCCCGCCGACGCCGATGACGACCGCGGTGCTCCCGGGGACGAGCTTGGGCAGGGACGCCTTGATCGCGTGGTAGGGCGTCAGCCCGGCGTCGGTCAGGGCGACGGCGGCGACCGGGTCGAGACCCTGGAGGGGGATCAGGTGACGTGCGTCGTCGACGAGGAGGTACTCGGCCATCGAGCCCGGGGCTCCGAGCCCGGGCGGGACGATGCCGAGCTCGGCCGCACGCTCGCAGTACTGCTCGGCGCCGGTGGAGCAGGTCCGGCAGCGACCGCATCCCCACGGTCCGTAGACGGCGACCGCCTCGCCGACCTCGACCCCGGAGGCGGAGGGACCGAGCTGGTCGACGACGCCGACCCCCTCATGGCCGAGGGTCATGGGCAGGCTGACGCCGAGAGCGGACAGCATGTCCTCCGGCTGGGACATGAGGAACTCGTCGGAGTGGCAGGCCCCGGCTGCGGTGACCTTGAGCAGGACCTGGCTCCCGGTCGGCGTCGGCTTCTCCACCTCGACGACCTCCGGTGGTGAGCCGACCGTCCGGTACTGAAGTGCCTTCATGTGCCTCTCCCTTCGGTGGCGTGCTCCTTCGTCCACGCTAGGACGTCCCGATGGGCTCGACCGTGTGGAGTTCGGCACGTCGGCGGTCGTCCACGAGCCACGGGCGCGCCCGCCCCGGTGCGTGGGTCACACCGGGGCGGGCGCGCCTGCCCCTCCGGGTCGTCCGGCCGTGCCGGACGCGCGAGCGGGGCCCGGGTACAAAGGACGGATACCCGGGCCCCGTGGGGCGCCCGCCCCGCCTCCAGGACGGGCGCTCCCTCACCGCCGCTCGGGCACGTGGGCCGGGGCGGTGGCGTTGCCTCCGGTGAGGTCGTCGCAGCGGACGAGCTGCGTGTCGACCCGACGGAGGGGGCAGGTGCCGAGGAGGTGGGCCTCGGTCTCGGTGGTGACGGCGGGGGCCTGGGCCAGGGGGCCGGGGTCGACCCAGGCGGTGGCCGGCTGGGCGGCCAGGACGGTGGTGAGCAGCAGGCCCGCGGTGAGGCCGGCGGTGCGGAGCTGGGTCCGGTACATGGTGTCCTCCTGAGGTGGGGTGTCGGTGTTTCCGACACCTCCACCGTCGCGCCGGGCGCGGGGGGCCCACATCGGGCGCGACCCCTCAGAAGCGCGCGCAGACCCCTCAGAAGCCGGACGGACCCCTCAGATGTGCCATGGACCGTTCGGGCCCTGTCTTGGGAGACTGAGTCGATGGCATCGGCCGTGGTCGGGCGGGCGGACGAGCTGGGGAGGGTCTCGGATCTCGTGCGTGGGGCACAGCACGGCCGGTTCGGGGCGATGGCGGTCGAGGGCGATGCCGGTATCGGGAAGACGACGCTCGTCCGGGCCGCGCGCGACCGGGCCGGCGAGGGCGTGCTCGTCCTCCCCGGGAGCTGCCTGCCGATGACGTCGCTCGGCGTCCCACTGCTCGGCCTGCGCAGTGCGGTACGGGCGCTGGCGCCGCAGGAGCGCCCCGCGGCGCTCGCGCCGATACCGGTCGGCGCAGGGGGCACCCCCGTGCCGGTGCCCGTGGCGTTCGACGACTGGCTCTGCGAGCGGGCCCGGTCACAGCCGGTCGTCCTCACGCTGGATGACCTCCAGTGGGCCGACGAGGCGACCCTCGACGCGTTGACGTACGTCCTCGCCGGGCCGGCGGAGCGGGCGCTGGCGGTGCTGCTGACCATCCGCACGAGCGAGGTCGGCGTGCTCCATCCGGTGCGCAGGTGGCTGGCGGACGCCCGCCGGCTGCCGGGCTTCGGCGAGCTCGTGCTCGGGCCGTTGACCCGTGACGGTGTCGGAGCACAGGTCGAGCTGCTGCTCGGGGAGCCGCCGCACTCCTCGCTCGTCGAGCAGGTCCACGACCGCAGCGGGGGCAACCCGCTCCTCGTCCGGCTGCTCGTCGACGGCCTCGACCCCTCCGCGACGTCGCTGCCGCCGCACCTGCCCGCCGCGCTGAGCGACGCCGTCCTGCGTCCGTGGGAGACGCTCTCGGCGCCGGCCCGCCGGATGCTGCTCGCCCTCGCCGTGGGTGGACACCCGGCCTCCGGGCGGGCCCTGGCGCGCGCCGTCCGGGTCGCCGCGGTCGACGACCCCGGGCCGGTGCTCGCCGAGGCCGTGGCCGCCGGGATGCTCGAGGACCGCGACGACGGGTACTGGTTCCACCACCCGCTGCAGGCGCAGGCGCTCGAGGCCTCCCTCCCCGCGGCGGACCGGCGGGTGCTCCACGCGGGCGTGGCAGCGGGCTACGAGCAGGACGCCGAGGACGGCCTGACCTCGGAGCTCGCCGAGACGATCTCCGACCACCACCTGCTCGCCGGCCACGCGGAGGCCGCCTATCGCTGGGCCCTCACCGCCGCCGACGCCCGGGCCGGGGCCCATGACCGCCCCGGTGAGCTGCGGATGCTCCGTCGGGCCGCCGACCTCCACGGCCGGCTCGAGAGTCCGGCGAGGCCCCTCGCCGTCGTCCTCGAGGAGATCCGTCGGGCGGCCCGGGACGAGGGTGACGGTGAGGGGGAGCTCGCTGCGGTCGAGGCCCTGCTCGACGTCGTCGACGAGCGCGTCGAGCCGCTGCGGGTCGCCGTGCTGCTCGCGTGGCGAGGGCTGGTCCGGTCGCGGCTGGGCATGGAGGAGGCCGAGGACCTGACCCGCGCGCTCGAGCTGAGTGCCGGGTGCACCGGGACCTGGCAACGCGTCGTCGTCGCGGCCGAGCACTCGCGCCGGCTCCTGTGGGCGGGGGAGGTCGAGCAGGCCCGGTCGTTCGTGAGGGAGGCCGTGGACGCCGCCGAGAGCAGCGGCGCCCGGCCCCGCGGCCCGGACGAGGACGACGAGGACGACGAGGACGAGTGGGCACGGGCCGGGGCCTTCGCCTGGGCGCAGGTCCTCATGCTCGCGGCCTTCGAGGGCGACGACGTCACCGCGGCAGGGGCGGGCCCCCGGGCGGCCGATGCGGCCGCCGCCGCGGGGGACGCCGCGCTCATGGTCCACGTGATCATGTGGCACGCCAACGCCGTGACCGACGTCGGGCTCGAGTGGGCGGCGCTGCTCGATGCGGGCGCACGCCGGATGGAGTCGCTGCACATGCCGCAGCGCTTCGTCGCGTGGCTGAGCGCCGCCGTGGCGGAGGACTACTGGACGTTCGGGCGGGTGCAGACCTGCCTCGCCCGGCTGCGGGTGGCCCTCGGGTCGGACATCGGGGCGTCGGGCAACCACATGGCCCGGATGGGGGCCGCGCTGCTCGCGGCCTCGCAGGGCCGTCAGGCGGAGGCCGAGGCCCACCTGGCCCGCGCATGGGAGCTCATCGAGGACCCGCTCGCCCATCCCAACCTGTCCGCCGCTGCCGGCACCGCGCACGTCCGCCTCTACGGCGGTGACGCCGAGGGGGCGCTCGACATCGCGCTGGCGGGGATGCGTGGCCCGGGCGTCCACCCGACCCGGTGCGAGTGGCTCGCGCCGCTGGCGGCCCGGGCGCTCGCGGACCTCGCGCGGGCCGATCTCGACGCGGGCCGGGACCCGGTGGCGAACCGGCGCCGGGCCGAGCAGGTGCGGCAGGAGTTCCCCGAGGTGCTGCGCGACCTCGGCGTGCGCTCGAGGTCCTACGCGGCTCGCCTCGAGGCGCTGCAGGCGCTCTACGACGCCGAGGCGGCGCGGGCCGGGCTCCTCGACCACGGCCCGGACCGCTGGCTCCGCGCCGAGGAGCTGCTCGGGGGGGTCGGGTTCGTCTGGGACGAGGTCTACGCGTGCCGCCGGGCGGGGGAGGCGCTGCTGGCCGGCGGGACGGCCGAAGGGCGGCGCCGCGCCGCGGCGACGCTGCGGCGCGGCCACGCGCTGGCCGAGCGGCTCGGGGCGGGTCCGGACCGTGAGGCGATCGCGTCGCTGGCCCGCGCGGCGCGCATCCGGCTCGACGTCGTCTACGCACCGGGTGACGCCGTCGCGACGGGGACCTCGGCACTGACCCGGCGTGAGCGAGAGGTGCTCGAGCACGTCGTGGCCGGCCGGACCTACGCGGAGATCGCGGAGGCGCTGTTCGTCAGCGAGAAGACGGTCAGCTCGCACATCTCCCACATCCTCGACAAGACGGGTGCGGCGAACCGGGTCGAGCTCGCGGAGTGGGCGCGCCGGCGGGAGCGTGTCTCGTGAGCTCGTCGGACGCGGCCCTCGTGGGTCGGGTCGGCGAGCAGACGGTGCTCGCCGACCTCCTCGCCGGCGCCGAGCAGGGGCGCTTCGGCGCGGTCGTCGTCGCGGGTGAGGCGGGCGTCGGCAAGACCTCGCTCGTGCGGGCGGCAGCCGAGGGGACCGGCGCCGGCGTGCTCGTGCTGCCCGGGACCTGCCTGCCGCTGACGTCGGTGTCGGTGCCGCTGCTCGCGTTGAGGAGCGCCGTCCGGGGGCTCCCGCCGGATGAGCGACCGGCCTTCCTCGCCGCGGGCGTGGAGGGTGCTCGTCTGCCGGTGGCGGTCGACGAGTGGCTCACCGACCTGGCCCGGGAGCGCCCTGTCGTCCTCGTCGTCGACGACCTGCAGTGGGCCGACGAGGAGACCCTCGACGCGCTGATGTACGTGCTCGCCGGTCCGGCCGAGCGGGCGCTCGCCCTGCTCCTCACCGTGCGCAGCGGCGAGCTCGGGCCGGACCACCCGCTGCACCGGTGGCTCGCCGACGCCCGCCGCCTGCCCGGGTTCGTCGAGGTGCGGTTGGGGCCGTTGGGGCGCGAGGACGTCGCCGAGGTGGTCGAGTCCCTGCTCGGCGGCGCGGCTCACGCCCCGCTCGTCGACGAGGTGTACCGCCGCAGTGGTGGCAACCCGTACTTCGTGCGCCTCCTCGTCGAGGGCGTGGACCCGGCGAGCACCTCGCTCCCGGGCCACCTGCCCGAGGAGCTGAGCTCGGCGGCCCTGCGCAGCTGGCGCGAGCTGTCGGAGGACGCCCGTCGGCTGACCCTCACCCTCGCCGTCGGTGGCCGACCGGCCGGCGGCCGCGCCCTGGCCCGCGTCGCGGACATCGCAGACGTCGCGGACCCGAAGCCGGCCCTCGCCGAGGCCGCCGGGGCCGGCATCCTCGACATCGGTGAGGACGGTGCGTACTGGTTCCACCACCCGCTCCTGCCCGAGGTGCTCCACGACCGCGTCGCCGCCGACGAGCGCCGCCTGCTGCACGCCGGTTTCGCGGCGGGCTACGAGGCGGACGTCGAGGACGGACTGGACGCGGACCTCGCCGAGACCGTCTCCGACCACTACCTGCTCGCCGGCGAGGTGGCCGACGCCTACGACTGGGCGCTCGTCGCGGCGGACGCGCTCGACGCGGCCGGCGACCTCGTCGGGGTCCTGCGGATGCTGCGGCGCGCCGTGGACCTGCACCGAGAGGTCCCCGACGCCGTCGAGCCCCTCGAGGACCTCCTCGAGGACCTCCGGCTGGCGGCGCGCGAGCTGGGGGAGTGGGACGAGGAGCTCGGGGCGGTCGAGGCGCTGCTCGAGGGCGTCGACACCGAGCTCGACCCGCTCCGGGTGGCCGCCCTCGACGCGTGGCGGGCGCAGCTGCGCTTCCGGCTCGGACACGGGCAGCCCGTGGAGAACCTCGAGCGCGCGGTCGCCCTGACCGCCGACCACCCGGGGACCTGGCAGCGCACCCTCGTGCTGGCCGAGTACTCGCGGGTGCTCCTGTGGGCGGGGGAGGAGGAGCGAGGCCGGGAGGTCGGGCTGGAGGCGTTCCGGTACGCCGAGCAGGGGCCCGCCGACCCCGGGGAGGACGTCGACGAGTGGGCCCGGGCCCGCGCCTACGCCTACGGTCAGCGCCTCATGCTCGCCACCTTCGCGCACGAGGAGGACGTCGACGCCGACGGCCTGGTGGAGCGCGCGTACGAGTTCGCCGTGCCGCAACGGGACGGCCCCGGCATCCTCCACGCGACCTTCTGGCACGCGAACCTGCTCAGCGAGTACGGCCCGGAGTGGGTGGCGGCGCACGAGCGCGGTCGCCGGCTCCTCGAGGAGTCGGGCGCGCCGCAGGCCAGCCTCGCCTGGCTCTCGGCGGGGCTGTCCCCGGACCTCTACGTCACCGGCGACGTCGAGGCGACGGTGGCGCGGCTGCGGGTGGCCCTGGGCTCCGCGGGCGGCGTCACCGCGAGCTACCTGGGCCGGCTCACCGCGGCGATGCTCGCCGCCCAGCAGGGCCGGGCCGAGGAGGCCGCGGCGCACCTGGCCCGGGCCGACGAGCTCGTGCCCGACCGGCTCTCCTCGCCCCAGTTCCACGGGCCGACCGCCGCCGCGACCGTCCTGCTCCTCGGCGGCGACCCCGAAGGGGCGCTGGCGGCGGCGTTCCCCGGGATGCGGGCTCCCGGTGCGAACTTCACCTTCTGCGAGTGGCTGGCGCCGCTGGCGGCCCGGGCGCTCGCGGACCTCGCGCGGGCCGACCTCGACGCGGGCCGCGACCCGCAGCGGCACCGTGCCCGCCTGGCGTCGTTGCGCGAGGAGGTGCCCCATCCGCTCCTCGACGGTGACGACCGGACCGGGCTCTACGCGCTGATGATCGAGGCCCTCGACGCCCTGTACGAGGCCGAGACCGCGCGGGCCGGCCTGCTCGATGACGCACCGGCGCGGTGGGAGCGCGCGGCCACGCTGCTGGGCGATGCGGGGCTGCCGTGGGACGAGGCGTACGCGTGCTGGCGCGCCGCGGAGGCGCTGCTGGCGTCGGGTGGCGGTGAGGAGCGGCGGCGGGCGGCGGCGCTGCTGCGGCGCGGGCACGCGGTGGCGACGCGGCTGGGTGCGCGTCCGGTGCTCGACGCGGTGGAGGCGCTGGCCCGCTCGGCCCGGATCCGGCTCGACGTGGTGCGGTCCTCGGACGGCGGGCGCGCTGCGGCGGTGCCGTCCGACGGCGTGGCGCTGACGCCGCGCGAGCGTGAGGTGGTCGAGCACGTCGTGGCGGGGCGGACCTACGGCGAGATCGCGGCGGCGCTGTTCCTCAGCGAGAAGACGGTGAGCAGCCACATCTCGAACGTCCTGCGCAAGACCGGCACGGCGAACCGGGTCGAGCTCGCCGCCTGGGCGCAACGGATGGCGCAGTCGTGACCGCCCCCAGAGCGGCTCTCCCGGTGGTGGGACGGGACGGCGAGCTGGGAGTGCTCGCGGAGCTCGTCCGGGGTGCCGTGGACGGTCGTTTCGGGGCGGTGATCGTCGAGGGCGACGCCGGAATCGGGAAGACCACGCTGGTGCGGGCCGCCTGCCAGGCGGCCGGTGACGACGTCCTGGTCCTCCCGGGGGCGTGCCTGCCGCTGACGTCGGTGTCGGTGCCGCTCCTCGGGCTGCGGAGCGCGGTGCGGGCGCTCAGGCCGGAGGAGCGCCCGGACTTGTCCGACACCACGAGCCCACTTCCCGTGGTCGTCGACGACTGGATCAGCGAACGGTCGACCGAGTCACCCGTCGTCCTCGTCGTCGATGACCTGCAGTGGTCCGATCCCGCGACCCTCGACGCGCTGATGTACCTGCTCGCCGGTCCCGCCGATCGTCACCTGGCGATGCTGCTCACTCTCCGCTCGGGTGAGGCCACCGCCGGGGATCACCTGAGCCAGTGGCTTGCCGGCGCGAGGCGGCTCCCGGGGGTCGCCGACCTGTGGCTCGGCCCGCTGTCACACGAGGAGATGGCCGAGCACGCGGCCCGGGTGCTCGGTGGCCCCGCCCACACCTCGCTCGTCGACGAGGTGCAGGAGCGCAGCGGCGGCAACCCCTACCTGGCGACGCTCCTGCTGCGTGGCCTGGACGCCTCGGCCCTGGCGCTCCCCGACCGCGTGGCGGACCACCTGCGCTCCGCCGTCGAGCAGCTGGGGCGTGGGCTGTCCGCTCCCGCCCACGGGGTGTGCGTGGGCCTGGCCGTCGGGGGTCGACCGGCCGACTCCGAGGAGCTGCGACGGATCGGGGACATCGTCGCAGTCGACGACGTGCCCGCGGCCGCGCGCGAGGGAATCGGCAGGGGCATCCTCGAGCTCGACCCGGCAGGGGCCCTCTGGTTCCACCACCCGCTGCACGCCGAGGTGCTCGAGCAGTCCCTCCTCCCCGACGAGCGCCGCGACCTGCACAGAGGCTTCGCCGAGGAACTCGCCGCGCTCCACGCACGCGAGGGTTCCGCGGAGGTGGCCGAGCTCGTCGCGAACCACCACCACCTGGCCGGCCGTCCCGAGGAGGCCCTCCGCTGGGCGTTCGCCGCCGCCGACTCGGCGCGCACGGCCGGCGACACGGTCGGTCAGCTCCGGATGCTGCGCCGGGCACTCGTGCTCGGGGACGGATCGCTGGGGCCGGGGGAGCGGGTGGAGCTGCTCGACGAGGTACGCACCGTCGCGGACCGGACAGGCGACTGGGCCGCCGAGGTCGAGGCGGTCGAGGGCCTGATCGCCCTGCTCGACGTCGACGCCGAGGACGCTCTGGAGGAGAACGAGCGGCTGCGGCTCGCCGCGCTCCTCGTGCGTCGCAACTACCTGCTCCTCAACCTCACCCGGGGAGTGACCGACGGGGACACCGCCCGGGCGCTCCGCCTGACCGAGCTTTCTCCCGGGTCCGACGTTCGTCGCCTCGCCCTCGGCGCGCACGCCGACAACCTCATCTGGGCAGCGCGGACGGAGCAGGCCCGGCCGCTCGTCGAGGAGGCGCTGCACGGCGACGCCCCGACGGCCCCTCCGCCGGGGGTCGATGCGTGGGGCTCGCCGACCCTGCGGTCGTGGGCGGTCGCACTGCGTGCAGCGGCGACCCTGGCCGAGGACGACGAGGAGACGGTGCGGTCCCGAGATCTCGCTGGCCGCGCGGCCGACCTGGCACTGGCGGCCGGTGACCTGTGCATCTTCGTCGTGTCGGCCGTCCACGAGGCGGAGACCGGCTACACCGCATTCACGACGATGTTCGTCGAGCGTATCGAGACCTGCCGTCGGCGTCTCCAGCACGCCGGCGACGCGCCCCACTACCTGACGTTCCTGGACAACAGTGCGGCCATCGCGCTCTTCATCACGGGCAGGCCGCAGGAGTGCACGGCCCGCATCCGTGCACACCTCGGGTCGGACCACGCCGCCTTCGGCGAAGTGAGGGCCCGACAGACGGCGGCCCTGCTCGCCGCGGCCCAGGGACGGGTGCCTGACGCCGAGGCCCATCTCGCCCGGGCCACCGAGCTCACCCCCGGGCTGGCCACCGACCCGACCGTCGCGTGGTGCTGGTGCCGGGCCACGGTGTCGGTGATGGCCGGCGACGCCGAGGGCGCGGTGGAGATGGCACTGGCGGGCAGGTCGTCCCGGGTGCCGAGAGGCGGCGGGTGCGAGTGGCTGATGCCACTCGCCGCGCGCGGCCTGGCGGACCTCGCCCGGGAGGCGCGCGACCGGGGGGACGATCCGAGGCCCGTGCTCGCTCGGGTTGACGATCTGGTGTCGAGGAACCCGACCGTCATCGCGGACGTGACGCCGCGCGACGACGTCTACGGGCGGGTGCTCGACGGGCTCGACGCCCTGTACCGGGCCGAGGTGGCCCGTGCGCGAGCCGCCCCGACGGCAGCCGACACCTGGGTCGATGCGGTGACACTGCTGGGAGAGACCGAGCTCGCGTGGGACGAGGCGTACGCGTGCTGGCGGGCGGGCGAGGCGCTGCTCTCGGGAGGTGGCGCCGAGCAGCGGCGGCGGGCGGCGGAGGTGCTGCGGCGCGGGCACGCCCTCGCGACACGGCTGGGTGCGCGTCCGGTGCTCGACGCGGTCGAGTCGCTGGCGCGGTCAGCGCGGATCCGGCTCGACGTCGTCGCCGCACCCGGGCCGGACGGTGCCGACGCCATACCGGGTGCGTCGGTGTCCCTGACGCGGCGGGAGCAGCAGGTGCTCGGGCACGTCGTCGCAGGCCGGACCTACGGCGAGATCGCCGAGGCGCTGTTCCTCAGCGAGAAGACGGTGAGCAGCCACATCTCGAACATCCTGCGCAAGACCGGCACGGCGAACCGGGTCGAGCTCGCCGCCTGGGCGACCCGCACGGGGGCCGGCTGACGCGCCGGTGCGAGAATCGTCGGCGACCGACGAAGGGGTGGTGTCGATGGGGAGTCGGCCGCGGGCCGATCTGCACGGGTACCTGACCGAGCGCCTGGCCGAGGCCGGCGTGGCTGTCCAGGGGAGTGGCGCCGTGTCGGCCGCGCCGCCGGTGGAGGTCGTCAGGCCCGCAGGCGCACCGGCGGGCCGTCCCGGGGGTGAGGCGGTCTCGCGGCTGATCACCCTGCTCCGGCACCTGGCCGCCGCCGGTCCCCGCGGGCTGAGCGCCCCCGAGCTCGTCGACCTCGGCGGGTACCCGACCGAGCGTGAGGGCGTGGGCGAGGCCTCGCTGCTGCGCGACCTCAAGCGTCTGGCGTCGGCCGGCTGGGAGTACGAGCGCGTCTCCGGGGAGGGGGAGGTCGCCCGCTACGTCCTGCAGCGGCGCAACCTCGCCGACCAAGTCGGGCTCGCCCCTGCCGAGCGGTCGGTGCTCGAGGCGCTGCTCGAGTACCGGGCCGAGCACCCGCTGCCGGAGCCGGGCGCTCGCGACGTGCCGGTCGTCATCCGCAAGCTCGCGCAGGCCGTGGACCACCACTGCGTCGTCGCGATGCGCTACCGCGAGCGCCACCGGCAGGTCGAGCCGATCCGGCTCCACACGACGCCTGCGGCGTGGTGGCTGCGAGCCCGCGACGACGACGGGCACTGCAAGTGGTTCCGCCTCGACCGCATGTCCGAGGTCGAGCTGGACATCCCCGGCTCGGCATCCGCCCACATCGTCGACGACCCGGGGTCCTCCCTCAACCCGCACACGTGGGTCGAGGACCCGCCGACCGAGACGACGCTCGAGGTCGGCCGTGAGCACCTGCCGATGGTGGTGTCGACCTTCCCCGACGCCGTCGTCGACCCGGCGGAGGGCGACCCGGTGACGGTGCACGTCGTCGTCACGAACCGGGCGGCGCTCTTCCTCTGGCTCGTCGAGATGGGGACCCGGGTCCGGCTCGTCGGCCCCGACGAGGTGCGCGACCAGCTGCTCGACCGGCTGCGGGAGGTGGCCCGTGGCTGACCCCACCGGCTTCGTCCGCAGGGTCTCCGAGCTGCCCCGGATCATCGAGGTGCTCTCCTACCAGGGCGTCGTCCCGGTCGCGGCGGTGGCCGCGGAGGTCGGCCGTCCGGAGGGCGAGGTGCGCGACCTGCTCGTGCGCTACTACGTCACCGAGGATGCCGAGGACCGGCTCGGGCTGCCGCCGCCCATCGACTTCCTCGACGACCTCGGCGAGGAGGCCGAGCCGTCCACGGCGACGAACGTGCGGCTGAACGACCGCTACGTCGTCGACGACCTCGCGTTCGACTACGCCCCGGTCGAGTACCTGGCGCGCGTCTACCGCGTGGCCCGCGACGAGTCGCTGCTCGAACCGGACAACGCGGTCCTCGCCGGTGCGGTCGAGAAGCTGCGCGCCTACCTCGACGAGGACCTCACGCCGTCGGAGGCCGACGACGGTGCCGGGCTGAGCGCGGCGCAGTGGTACGGGGCGGCCCGCGACCGGCGGCGGGTCCGCATCCGGTACGTGCGGACGTGGTGGCCGGGGGCCGCCGAGCGCGTCGTCGAGCCGTACCGGGTGGTCCGCACCCGGCGCGGCTGGGAGGTCGACGCCGGTCCGCCGGACGAGGACGGCCGGCTGCGCACCTTCCTGCTCTCGGGCGTCCTCGGGGCCGAGGTGCTCGACGAGGTCTTCGAGCCGCCCGCCGACCTCGTCGACCTCCTCGTCGCCCAGCGGCACACGGCGCCGGTGCGGCTCGTGGTGCCCACGTCGGCGGTGTGGGTGGTCGAGCGGCAGGCGGAGAAGGTCGAGGTCGTCCGCGAGGACGGCACCGACAGCGAGGTGGTGGCGCACCTGCTGGAGCCGGTCGCCGACCGGGTGGCCCGGATCCTCCTCGTCGCCGGCCCGGACGCCTTCGTCGTCAGCGGGGCGGGGGAGTACGAGGACGTCGGGCGCGACCTCGCCCGACGCCTCCTCGACCACCACGGCGGTTGACGCGCGGTCCGCAGGCGATGGTGCCCGTCGCGGTCTCAGGTGAGGGACATCGCCCGGAGCTGGCGCTTGATCCGGGCGAGCATCGCGGCCATCCCGCGCAGTCGCAGCGGCGAGACGGCCTCCGCGAGTCCGAACCGGAAGGGCGCGTCGTCGGGCACGGCGAGCACCTCGGGGACGGTCAGGCCGTCCAGGCCGGCGTGCAGGATGGCGGCGAACCCGCGGGTCGTCGGTGCCTCGGCCGGGGCCTGGAAGTACAGGCGCACCCGACCGTCGGTGGGGGCCACCGACCCGTCGGCATCCTCGACCTCCACGGCGAGGAACAACGGTGACTGGCACTCGTGGACCTGCTCCAACAGCTCCGGGCGGCCCTGGTAGCGCTCGGGCAGCTCGGGCAGCTCGTCGCTGAACTCCAGCAGCAGGGTGAGCCGGTCGCGCACCGACAGCGAGGTGAAGTCGTCCGCGATCTCGCCGAGCGCCTCGGGCAGTGCGGCCTGCGATCCGGGTGCGGTCACGCCGACCCGACCTCGATGGGCACCCCGACGGAGTTGCCCCACTCGGTCCACGATCCGTCGTAGTTGCGGACGTGCTCGAAGCCGAGCAGGTGGGTCAGCACGAACCACGTGTGGGAGGACCGTTCGCCGATGCGGCAGTAGGCCACGACGTCGTCCGAGGGATCGAGCCCCTGCTCGGTGCGGTAGATGGCCTCGAGCTCGGCACGGCTCCTGAACGTCCCGTCCTCCGCGGCCGCCCGCGCCCACGGGACCGAGCGGGCACCCGGGATGTGGCCGCCACGCAGGGCACCCTCCTGCGGGTAGTCGGGCATGTGCAGCAGCTCGCCGGAGAACTCGCCCGGCGAGCGGACGTCGACGAGGGGCCGGCCGAGGTGGGCCAGGACGTCGTCCTTCAGCGCGCGGATCGGCGCGTCCTGCCGCTCGACGACCGGGTACTCCACCGGGGTCGGGGTGGGGACCTCCCGGGTCAGCTCCCGGCCTTCGGCGACCCACAGCGCCCGGCCACCGTCGAGGAGGCGGACGTCCGGGTGCCCGAAGAGGGTGAAGACCCACAGGGCGTAGGCCGCCCACCAGTTGCTCTTGTCGCCGTAGAGGACGACGGTCGTGTCACGCCCGATGCCGCGCTCCCCGAGGATCTGGGCGAACCGCTCGGGACCGACGTAGTCGCGGACCACGGCGTCGTTGAGGTCGGTGTGCCAGTCCAGCTTGACCGCCCCGGGGATGTGCCCCGTGTCGTAGAGCAGCACGTCCTCGTCGGACTCGACGACGACCAGGTCGCCGGGGCTCCCGGAGCCCAGCCGGGCCGCGAGCCACTCGGTCGAGACGAGACGTTCGGGGTGGGCGTACTCGGCGAACCTGGCGTCGTCGTCGAACGGTACGGGCATCGGGGACCTCCCCATCGTCAGCGAACAGGACAGTGGTGTGCCGGGTCTCCGGTGCTACTCGCCGAACACCGAGTGCCCGACGAGGCCGACGACCCCCACCACCGCAGTGACCACACCCACCCACGCCACCGAGTTCGCGTGCACCGCCAGGGCGCTGAACTGGACCACCACGCCGAGGGCCACCACCAGGATCCACCACCGAGTCGCCACAGCACCTGCGTCACGTCCAGGACCAGCCATGCACTCCAGTCAAGCACCGCACGGACACCGGTGGAGGACGTCGTGCGCACGAGATCGCCGCACGCGACGGACCCGGGGAGAGGGGTCTGCCGGATACTCCTGTCATGGCGCGCAACGTCCTGGGCACGCAGCTCCAGCAGTGCGGGCTGGACCCGCTGACCGGCTTCTACCGCGACGGGGCCTGCCACACCGGCCCGCAGGACGTCGGCCTGCACACGATCTGCGCCGTGGTGACGGTCGAGTTCCTCGCCCATCAACGCTCGATCGGCAACGACCTGGTGGCCCCGATGCCGCAGTACGGCTTCCCCGGCCTCGCCCCGGGCGACCGGTGGTGCGTGACCGCGCGCAACTGGCTGCGTGCGCACGCCGACGGAGTGGCCGCACCGGTCGTCCTCGCCGCCACCCACGAGCGGACGCTGGAGGTCGTCCCCCTCGGGGTGCTGCAGGCGCACGCGGTCGACGTGCCGGATGACGTCGCCGGCCTCGAGTGAGCCGGCGTCGTCACGCGGCTGTCGCGCGGCGGGTCAGCCGAGGGGTTCGAAGGAGGAGGTGAAGTGCCTCAGCGCCTTGGGCTCCTCGACGATCCGGTACCCCGGGAGCGTGTCGGCCCTGGCGGCCACCGCCTCGCAGACCTCGATGACGTAGTCGATGTGGCTCTGGGTGTAGGTGCGGCGCGGGATCGCGAGCCGGACCAGGTCCATGGAGGCCGGGACCTCGGTGCCGTCCGGCTGCCGGCCGAACATCACGGTGCCGATCTCGCACGAGCGGACCCCGCCCGTCTCGTACAGCGCGACGGCGACCGACTGACCGGGGTACTGCAGGGGATCCAGGTGCGGGGCCAGCGCCCGCGCGTCGATGTAGACGGCGTGTCCGCCGATGGGGCTGAGGACGGGGATGCCGCGCTCCTGCAGGGCCGTGCCCAGGTAGGCGGTCGACCGGATCCGGTACCTCAGGTAGTCGTGGTGCACGACCTCCTTGAGCCCCTGGGCAAGCGCCTCGAGGTCGCGCCCGGCGAGGCCGCCGTAGGTCGGGAAGCCCTCGGTGAGGATCAGCATGTTGCGGCAGTCGGCGGCCAGGTCGTCGTCGTCCATCGCGAGCCAGCCCCCGATGTTGCCGAGCGGGTCCTTCTTGGCGCTCATCGTCATCCCGTCCGCCAGGGCCGCGATGTCGCGCACGATGTCGGCGACCTCCCGGCCACCCTGTCCCTCCTCGCGCTCGCGGATGAACCAGGCGTTCTCGGCGAACCGGCACGCGTCGAGGAACAACGGCGTGCCGTGGCGGTCACAGATCTCACGGACGCCCCGCAGGTTGGCCAGCGAGACGGGCTGGCCGCCGCCGCTGTTGTTCGTGATCGTGACGAACACGCACGGCACATCCTCGGCCCGGGCCGCCAGCAGGTCCTCGAGCGCCGCCAGGTCCATGTTCCCCTTGAACGGGTGCTGGGAGGACAGGTCACGGGCCTCGGGGACCGGCAGGTCGACGGCCAGGGCACCGGTCGCCTCGACGTTCGCCCGGGTGGTGTCGAAGTGGGTGTTGTTCGGGACGACCTTGCCGGGCCCACCGATGACGGAGAAGAGGATCTTCTCCGCCGCCCGGCCCTGGTGCACGGGGATGACGTGCTCGAAGGGGAACAGCTCGCGGACCGCGTCGGCGAACACGTAGTACGACGGCGACCCGGCGTAGGACTCGTCTCCGTGCTGGATCGCCGCCCACTGGTCCCTGCTCATGGCACCGGTGCCCGAGTCCGTCAGCAGGTCGACGAGGACGTGCTCGGCACGCACCTGGAACAGGTTGTACGCGGCCTCCCGAAGGTACCCGCGACGCTCGGCGCGGGTGCTCATCCGCAACGGCTCCACCGAGTGGATGCGGAACGGCTCGACAATCGTGCGGAAGATGGGCTCGTCCATGGGCCCCATCGTCGCGTGCCCGGGGTGGCTCCGCCCGAGGGATGTGACGTGCTCGGCGATCAGGGCGAACCCGCGTCCTCGCGCTCAGGCGGCCCGAAAGCAGCACGCCGGGGGAGCAGGTCGAAGTGACGCCCGTACCGTCAGCAGTCCCTCGTGCGGCCACTCACAGAGACAGCTGAGGTGCTTCGGGCCTGACAGGGCTCAGAAGAGCCCGTTGTCGTTGGCCGAGTGCTCCGGGATCACCTGGAGCACGTCCCAGTGCTCGACGACCTTCCCGTTGACGTCGAGACGGAAGATGTCGATGCCTGCGTAGTCATCGCTACCCGGCCACGTCTGGTGGCAGTGCAGGACGACGTAGTCGCCCTCGGCGATGGCGCGGACGAACTCGACGTGCTTGCCGGGGTACTCGGCTGCCATGCCTTCGAAGTAGTCGATGAACGCCTGCTTGCCGTCGCCGACATGCGGGTTGTGCTGGATGTAGGTGTCGCCGGCGTACCGCTCGATGGCCTCCGCCGGCTTGCACTGGTTGAACATCAGGTCGTAGAAGGCCTCGACGTTCCTCTTGTTGGCGTCCAGCCGCGCCGTATCGGTCATGTGCCGCGCAACTGACATGCCCGCTGGCCTATTCCGCCCCACCCCGGCGCCGCCAAGGGACCCCGCTGTGGCGCCGCACCCGTGATCCGGCATCGGCCGGAGACGGACCCGCCAGGACCGTGGGAGCACACCGCTGGACCGGGATACTGATGACGTGGACACGGTGACGACGCCCCTTGACCGGTTCGACGGCCTCGACGGCTTTCCCTTCCCGCCGCGCTGGGTGTCGCTCACCGGGGGAGTGCGGATGGCCTACATCGAGGACGGCCCGAGGGACGCACCGACAGTGGTGTTGGTCCACGGCGAACCCACGTGGGGCTATCTCTACCGCAGGGTCGTGCCGGTCCTGGTGGACGCCGGTCTCCGCGTGGTGGTGCCCGACCTCATCGGCTTCGGGCGGTCCGACAAGCCGACCCGGCGCTCGGACTACAGCTACGCGGGCCACGTCGAGTGGCTTCGCGAGGCCCTCTTCGACGCGCTGGAGCTGGTCAGGGTCCACTACGTGGGCCAGGACTGGGGTGGCCTGATCGGCATGCGTCTGTTGGCGGAGCATCCCGAACGGTTCGCCTCCGTCGTGATGGCCAACACCGGGCTCCCGACGGGGGCCGTGCCGATGCCGGACGCGTGGCAGCGTTTCCGACGGATGGTCGAGACCGCCGAGCGTCTCGACGTGGGCCGGATGGTCGATGCCGGGTGCCTCCGTGAGCTCACCCCCTCGGAGCGCGCCGCCTACGACGCGCCCTTCCCCGACGAGTCGTTCTGCGCCGGCGCGCGCTCCTTCCCAGGACTGGTACCCAACGCCCCGGACGACCCCGCCGCTGCGGCCAACCGGGCGGCGTGGGAGCGGCTCGCGACGGTGGACGTCCCGTTCCTGTGCGCCTTCAGTGACGGTGACCCCATCACGCGTGGCGGCGACCGGTGGATGCGCTCGACGATCCCGGGCGCGCGGGGCCGCCCGCACGTGACGATCGAGGGCGCCGCGCACTTCCTCCAGGAGGATCAGCCGGAGGCCCTGGGGACCGCTGTCGCCCAGTTCGTGAGGTCGGTTCAGCAGTCCCCGTGAGTGACC
>CAVSQS010000001.1:0-777686 GCA_963730165.1 uncultured Actinomycetota bacterium | reverse complement strand
CGCCTGGTTCTGGAAGGCGTTCCGGTGGTTCCACGCGGCCGCGTTCACCCCGGTCCTGGTGGTGATCGTGATGGGTGCCGGGGTCAAGGTCACGACCTCGGTGGCCCTCAGCGGCGGGGACTCCCTGAGGAGGCGGTCGGGACCGCGCTGCCCGGGGTGCTGCTGCTCGTGGTCAGCTGCTTCGCGCCGCTGGCGCTGTTCAAGATGCTGGCGTTCGTGGACCCGGGCACCTCCTCCGGTGCGGCGATGCGGGCCGGGGCGGCCGCCCAGGGCGGGATCTGGGGGCTGCTCGGCGCCGGTGGGGCCGGCGGTGGGGGAGCGACGTCGGCGGCGGCGTCCACTGCGTCCGCGGACGGGTCCTCCCAGGGTGAGCAGAGCGCCCAGGACGCCGTCACCGGCAAGCTCGGGAAGGCGATGGGTGCGCTCGGCGCGGCCGGGACGGCGTACAGCACCGGGCTGGGCGGCGTCCTCGCGGCCTCGAACGCGGCCACCGTCATCGGCGCCGACACCACGAACCAGATGGGCGTCGGGCACAACACCTACATCCCCGACTTCGGCGGCAAGGGCCGCAACCAGGGCGGCCCGAGCGCGAAGAACAACCCCGCCATCAACGGCGCCGACGGCGCAGACAACACCGGCTCGGGGGAGGCGGGCACCGGCGGCACGACGACCCCGGTCCCCTCCCCACCCACCCTCGGCGGTGCCGAGCCGTCCAGCGCCGGCCCGACCCCGGCCTCGCCGGGCGCGGCCGGCGGCGCGGGCGCAGCTGGCGGTGCCGGCGCGACCGGTGCAGCCGGTGGCGCCGCCGCGGTCCCGATCGTCCCGGCCTAGCCAAGGAGAGATGTCATGAGTCAGGTCTACGACGAGTACTCGAAGGCGCGGATCGGGTGGTTCCCGTTCGGGCTGACCGGGTGGCAGGCCGGTGTGGTCGCGCTGTCCTCGCTGCCGATGTTCTGGTCCCTGAAGGAACAGCAGTGGGCGACCGCGGCGATCCTGCTGTTGGGGTGCGCGGCGGCCACCGTGGTCACCGTCGTCCCGGTGCGGGGCCGCTCGGCGATCGGGTGGATCCTGGCGAGCACGACGTTCGCCGCGGGCGCACTGACCGGGTGGACTCGGTACCGCTCCAAGGCCTCCACCGGCGAGGTCGACGACCTCGCCGCTCTCGACCTGCCCGGGTCGCTGGCTGGGGTGGAGATCCACGAGGGGCCACCGACCGGCTTGGCCGGGGCGCGGGTGGCGATCATCCAGAACCACCTCGCCCGCACCTGGGCCGCGACCGCCGCGGTCGTGCACCCGGGGACCGGGCTGCGCGACGGCGAGGACCGCGACCGGATGGCTCGCGGGCTGGCCGAGCTGATCGACCAGGCCGCGACCACCGAGATGATCGAGGAGATCCTCGTCCTGGTCCGCACCGTCCCCGAGGACGGCGCCGAACGTGACCAGTGGACCGCCCGGCACCGCCGGCCCGGCAGCCCGGAGCAGGTCCGCCGGGTCAACGACGACCTCCAGGCGGCCCTGACCCGGGCCTCGGTACGCACCGAAGCATTCGTCACGATCGTGGTCCCCGAGCGCCGGATCGCAAAGGCCGCCAGGGAGACCGGCCGGGGAATCGAGGCCCGCGCGCACGTCATGTACGGGCTGATGGCCGAGGTGGAGTCCCAGCTCAAGGGCGGCTTGGGCGCCACGAGCGTGTCGTGGCTGACCAGCCCCGAGCTGGCCGTCGCGTGCCGCACCGGCTTCGCACCCGGGGACCGGGCCGGGATCATCGACGCGGTGTTGGCCGCGCAGGCCGGGGACGAGGTCAACAGCGAGGTGCCGTGGGCGCTGGCCGGGCCCTCAGGGGCGGACCCCGCCGCGCGGCACTACAGCCACGACGCATGGAACTCGGTGTCCTCCACGATCCGGTTGCCGGTCAAGGGAGCGCTGGTCGGGGCGTTGGCGCCGGTGCTGGCCGCGACCGGCCCGGGGGAGCGGCGCTCCTTCCTCGTCGCCTACCCGATCTTGAGCCGCAGCAAGGCGGCCCGGCAGTCGGCCAGCAGCGAGTGGGCAGCCGACATGGGCGAGGGCATCCGCCAGAAGGCGAGGATGAAGGCCACCACCAGGGCCCGGGACGACGCGCAACGGGTACGCAACCTCGAGGCGAAGCTGGCTCGCGGGTCGGCGATGACCCGGCCCTACGCGGTGTGCACGGTGACCGTGTCCAAGACGGCGCGGGTGGCCGAGTACGGACGCCTGCTGGACGCCTCGATCCGGCGGGCCGGGTTCGCCCCGCTGCGCCTGGACCTCGCCCAGGACGTCGCGTTCGCGGCGTCGGTGGT
Source organism: uncultured Actinomycetota bacterium (assembly GCA_963730165.1). Lineage (GTDB taxonomy): Bacteria > Actinomycetota > Actinomycetes > Actinomycetales > Dermatophilaceae > DASSQJ01. The sequence continues at coordinate 775,368 of CAVSQS010000001.1, read as the reverse complement.
CCCGCTCGGGGTGAGCCTGACCCGATCGAAGGCGTCATGACCACCCGCCGCACCGCCGGCACCGGGCGGGACATGGCCCGCCTGCTGGCCGACTTCGGACACGACCTACCCCGCACCCGGGTGTCGCCGCCGCAGGAACGTCAGACGCGACTGTTCCGGCACGTCCCGCCCCGGGGGGTGCGCCGCGCCGGCCGCGGCTGGGTGCCGGCGTCGGCGCCGGTGACCTCCTACCGGATGGCCTCGGACCAGGCCGCCGCGTTCTGGCCGTTCATCGCCGGCCCGGGTCTGCCGCCGACCGGTGCTCAGATGGGCGTCGACGTCCTGAGCGGTGCCGCGTTCTACGCCGACCCGGTGGGGTGGGTGCTGCGTGATGACATCCCGGCGACCAACGCCAACGTGATCTGCATGGGCAAACCGGGCACCGGCAAGTCCGCCACCGCCAAGGCGTTCTGCCTGCGGATGACCGACTTCGGGTACCGGGTCCTGATCCTGGGCGACCCCAAGGACGAGTACGAGCAGCTGTGCCGCTTCTTCGGGGTCACCCCGTTCACGCTCGGTCCGGGGATGTCGGCACGGATCAACCCGCTAGGCCTCGGCCCGCTCGGCCAGGGCTGGGCGGACCTGTCCGCGGCGGAGGCGCAGAGCCGGGCCGCGGTCGTCTTCAGCCGATGGCTCACCCTGGTGCGCGCACTGGTCGGCTCCCAAAGGATCGGCAACGAACGGGTGCCCTTCGGGCCGTCTGAGGAGTCGGCGGTCAAGGCCGCGCTGCGCGACCTGACCGGCTACTCCCGCGCCGCCTCGACGCTGAGGGAGACCACCATCCCGCGGCTGTGGCACTCCCTCGACGAGCCCAGTGACGACCTCGTCGCTGCGTGCCGGTTCTCGGACCGGCAGCACTTCCTCGACGAGACCCGCCTGCTGCGCGACGCGCTCGGGCAGCTGGTCTCCGGCGCGCTGGCCGGGCTGTTCGACGACCACACCAATATCGACGTCGACTGGAGCGCCCCGATCCAGTCCTTGTCCCTGTCTCGGCTTAACCCCCTCGGCGACGAGGCGGTCGGGATCGCGCTGGTGTGCCTGAACAGCTGGGGCCGGGGAATGCGGGAGATCGCACCCCCCGGGGACCTGCGGATCGTCCTGCGCGACGAGGTGTGGAAGGTGATGCGCCTCGGGGTGGAGGCGGTCAAGAGCCTCGATGAGGACTTCCGCCTCTCCCGCGGCGTCGCCGGCCGCGGCGGGGACATCCAGTGGGCCAACGCGCACAAACCGTCGGACATGCTCACCGTCGGCGACCAGGGCTCCCAGGCCGCGAACATCGCCCGCGACCTGATGCACCTGGCCGACATCAAGATCCTGCACGGGCAGAAGGCCGCCGTCGCCGGGGAGCTCGACACCATGCTCGGCCTGGGCACCCAGGCCCGCGAGGTGATGACCGGGTGGGCGATGCAACGCAAGGGCCGGGCGCTGTGGCTGGTGGGGGAGCGGGCCTACAAGGTCGAGACCCGGCTGCACCCGGTCGAAGAGCAGCTGACCTTCACCAACGAGGCGATCGCCGGCGCGGCGTGACCACGCCGGGGAGGAGACGGCGATGAAGCAGCTCGCATGGGCACTGGCCGCGCTGCTGGTGCTGGCCGTGACGCCGCTGGCGTTGGCGGTGGTCTTCGCCGCCACGGTCACCACGGCCGCCGCCGCCAGTACGTGCACGCTCGCCGGGATGCCGGCGACCGGAACGTGGCGGCCCCCGTTCCAGCAGGGGTACACCACCACCGACGGGTTCGGGATCCGGCTGCACCCGATCCACGGTGACTGGCGCATGCACACCGGGCAGGACCTCGCCTCCACCCCGGACGCCGGTCCGGTCGTCGCCGCCTCCGCCGGAACCGTCGCGGCGGCCGGGGTCTCCGGCGGGTACGGCAACCTGATCGTGCTCGACCACGGCGACGGGGTCCGCACCTACTACGGCCACCTCGCCCGCATCGACGCCGCTGTCACTGCCGGGGCAAGCGTGTGGATGGGACAGCGGCTCGGCGTCGAGGGCTCGACCGGGACCTCCACCGGGGACCACCTGCACTTCGAGGTCCGCGTCGACGGCGACCCCGTCGACCCGGTGCCCTTCATGCTCGCCCACGGCGCCCCGCTCAACGGGGTAGCGGTCGCCGCCTCACCGTCACCCTCCGACGCGACCACGGCGCCCGCCGCGCAGGAGGGCGGGATCGGGTACCCACTGCCCGGTCCACGCACGCCCCGCCTGGCGTCGCTGCACAACCCGCCGCTGCCGATCCCGGCAGCCGTCAAGGCGCTCTACCTCGCCGCCGCCGACAGGTACCACCTGCCGTGGACCGTCCTGGCCGGGGTCGGGATGGAGGAGACCGGCCACGGGAAGACCACCGCCACCTCGAGCGCCGGCGCGCAGGGACTCATGCAGTTCATGCCGGCCACCTGGGCCAGCTACGGCGTCGACGGCGACCGGGACGGCAAGGCGGTCATCACCAACCCGGCCGACTCGGTGATGAGCGCTGCGAACTACCTGACCGCCGCCGGGCTGACCACCGGCGGCGCCGAAGGGGTGCGCCGAGCCCTGCTGGCGTACAACCACGCCGACTGGTACGTCAACGACGTCCTCTACTACGCCCACGCCTACGGCGGCGGGATCATCGCCGGCGACCCCAGCGACTGCGGACCCGGCGGCCAAGGCGACCCGTCCCTAACCGCGGTGTCCTCACCGCAGGTCGCCACCATGCTCACCTGGGCGCTCTCCCACGCCGGGGACCGCTACGTCTTCGGCGCCTCCGGCCCTCACGCCTGGGACTGTTCCGGGTTCACCCAAGCCGCCTACGCCCAGATCGGGGTGAGCCTGCCGCGCACGGCCAGCGCCCAACGCAACTGGCTCGCCGCCGGACACGGCTACCGGGTCACCCCCGGGCAGGAGCAGCCCGGGGACCTGATCTTCATCGACACCTACCTCGGCCCCAACGCCATCGGGCACGTCCAGATCGTGCTGGACCCGGACACCCAGCGCACCGTCGAGGCGCTCAGCACCCGCTACGGGGTCGGGTCCTTCACCTATCGCTACACCGGCCACTCGATCTTCGAGATCTGGAGGGTCGGCCAGCCCACGCAGAGGACGCTCGCATGAACCTGACACCCCCGACCGTCGAGGACGGCATCGTGGCGATCGTCTCCTGGGACATCGACGTGTCCGTGGCGTCCGCGGCCGCCCGCACCACCAGCCCCCACGTCGCCACCGCCGACCTCGAGAGAAGCCTCGACCAGTTGCGCGGCCGGCTGCACCTGCTCGTCGAGCGGCGCCCGGACCTGGCCCAGCAGCTGGCCGACCACTACGGCACCACACCGGACCCGGTGCGGCTCGACGCCGCCACCACCCGTGACGCTCACGCCCGCCTACACCAGCTGATGGGCCTGCACCCGCGGCCGCCGGCTGCACCGGCGAGCGGGCGGCACGAGCGGTCCACCAGCGCCGAACGAGCCACCCCGACACCCATCCGGCACGACGACCCCGGCCCACCCGCCCGCTGACCAGGAGGAGAGAGCATGCAGCACTCCAGACGGACCAACCCCTACCCGATGACCTGGGAGGTGCCGGTCGCAGTGACGATGGCAGTGGCCTTCCTGCTCCTGCTCGGCATCCAGGCCGGGCGCTCCGGCGCGAACCTTCTCGCCGGCAACGGGTGGGTCTTCGTGGACCGCCGCGACCTGTTCACCAGCCTGCCCGGCATTGTCGGCGGCCACGCCGACGCCGGGCTGTCCGGCGTCGGCGTGGCCGCGACACCGACGCTGATGTGGACGTGCATCGCCGCCGCCGAGGCGGCGATGCTGGCCGTGCTCGTCATCGCCGGCAGGTGGGCGTGGAACCGGTGGGGGTCGCGCCGGATGCAGGGCATGGCGACCCGGGAGGAGGCCGAGGCCACCTTGGGCCGGACCCGGCTGCGCAAGCAGGCCAAGGTCATCCGACCCGACCTGTACGGCAAGGGAGCCCGGCGGTGAGGCGGTTCGCGCCCCACCAGGTCGGGTGGAGGCTCGGCACGGCCAGAGAGCCCCACGGGGGAGAGCTGTGGGTGCCGTGGGACCGCACCGCTGGCGTCATCGGACCGCAAGGCTCCGGCAAGACCCTCGACCTGCTCGTCCCGGCCCTGCTCGACGCGCCCGGCGCGGCGATGACCACCCTGACCAAGGTGGACGACCTGCTGCTGTCCTTCCCGTGCCGGTCCACCGGTGACCGCCCGTGCGTGGTGCTCGACCCGTTCGGGCTCGTGCCGGGACTCCCCGAGGTCGTGTGGGACCCGATCCGCGGCTGCGCCGACCCGGTGATCGCCGAGCGACGAGCCAAGGCGTTCACCGCCGGCACCGTCAAGGGTGCCGTCGCCGGCGGCCACGCCGACGACGCCGCCCGGTTCTACGCCGCCGAGGCCGCCAAGGTGCTGCAAGGGTTCTTCCACGCTGCCGCCCTCACCGGCCGCACCCTCGAGCACGTCCTGGGCTGGGTCGCCAAACCGCTCGGAGCGTCGACGCCGTTGGAGATCCTGCGGGAGCACCCCGCCGCCGCCCCGTTCTGGGACGGGTTGCTCCACGGCGCACTGCACGGCGACGACCGCACCGCCGGCAACACCGTCACCACCGTCCAACAGGCCATGTCCCTCTTCTTCCAGGAGGACATTCGCCGCCGCTGCGTGCCCCGTCCCGGCCAGGACGCCACCGACATCGAGGAGGTCATCGCCCGCGGCGGCACCATGTACCTCCTCGGCCGCGAAGACCCCTACGCCTCCGCGTCCCCGCTGATGACCGCGTTCGCCGAGTACGTCCTCGATGCGGCCCTGGCCGTGGCGAACACCTCACCGTGGGGCAGGCTGTGCCCCCCGTTCCACGCGATCCTCGACGAGCTGCCTTCCACCGCACCGCTGCCCACCTTGCGCACCCGGATGGCCAACGAGCGAGCGCTGGGCATCTCGTTCCTGTGGGCTGCTCAAGCATGGCCCCAGCTGAGCGCGATCTTCGGCGAACAAGAAGCCCGCACCCTGCTCAGCCTGACCAACGCCCTGGTCGTGTTCGGCGGCTCCAAGGACGTCGCGTTCAACCGGGAGATCTCCGACCTGCTCGGCCAGGTCCGGGTCACCCGCAGCAACTATCAGACCGGCCGGATGGGCGGCCGGCAGTACACCGCCGACGACATCCCCATCCTCACCCCCGCCGAACTGCGCCAGCTCAAGGAGCGGCACGCCCTGGTCCTGGCCGAGACAGCCGGCCCGATCATCGCCAAGCTGCACCGGTGCATCGACGGCCAACCCGGCCGGCGACTCCTCACCGAACAGGCCGACCTGCGCGCCAGGGTCGCGGCCGGGCACGCCCGACAAGTCGACCCTCGGGCACGGGCCGCCGCCGCCGAGGCCGAAGCCCGCCGCCGGGGCCTGACCCACGACACCGAGGACCTGCACCCGTGACCACCCAACCCACCAACACCGCTCTCCCGCAGCCTCGGGCGATGGTCGCCGCGTTCCCCAAGCCCGGTCACCGCATCGCCCGCGCGTACCGCGAGCTCGAAATCGCGATGTACGGCACCGACAACGAGAAGAAGGCACTCGGCCCCTTCAGCCTGCTCCGACGCCCCTGGGACCCCGCCTCGCTGACCGAACCGGCCGACCGGTTCGAGCTGTGGCGCTGGCTCGACGACGTCGTGCTCTGGATCAACCACGAGTACGTGTGGGACACCGACGCGATGATCCCGGCCTGCTGGCCCCGCCACCCCCATCTCGTCCACGAGATCGCCGTGATCGCCGACCTCCGCTACCGCTGCGGCGTCGCGCTGACCAGCGACCCCCTGGAAGAGTGGCACCGCTACGCCCTGCCGGCGTTCGTGGAACGGATGCGGACCCGCACCAAGACTCACTGCGAAGACAAGGAACACCAGCCCTGGCCCTCCCACGGCCGCTACACCCGGCAAGCCTCACAGGAGGCCCGCACCGACCGGCGCCGAGCGTTCACCGCCGACACCGAGACGCTCCAGCCCGAGCCGCCGACCACCCCACCGTCAGAACCCGCCCGAGCCTTCCGCGTCATCCTGGGCGACGACGCGCGGCCAACCCTAGTCGACGGCGACACCGGCGAGGTTCTTGAGTAGGCCGCCCCGCTGCGGCCGCAACGCGTAGGGCCGACACGCACGGACGCGGTCCCTCCGCGAACCTGGCCGCATCGCCGCGTCTTCGCGCAGTTCGCGACCGCCGGTTCACAAGGGCGCAGATCGGAGCCGCCGCGGTCGGCAGGCCGAATGGAGGCGCCGCGGACGGGAGCGCCAAGCAGCGCCGTTGCGCGTGTCATGTCGGACCCGACGTGCACGCTGGTGGCAGAACGAACGCCGGGATTGAAGAGATGCACGTGACTGAAAGCCGGACCTCCCACCTAGACCTCGATTGGTGGCCGGACTTTGCCGCCTCCCTCGAATGGACCTTTGCAAAGACCTACGCCGAGACGGCCCCGCACCACTACGTCGTCCAGGGCCGAACCCCGAATGTGACGCACGAGGACATGGTCCGCGCCGCGCGGGTCATCCACACCTTCGGTCAGCCCGGCAAGTTCTACTCGCAGACCAAGATCTACCTGGTCAGCCCAGACGGGAAGTACCGCTGGTGGACCGAAGACAACCACTTCACTGACACCACGCTGGTCAACCGTGCGACGACCGGGCTCCTCTATGGCATACAGAACGCACCTGTAACGGCGACCAGGAGCAAGTCCCCCTATGACGAGATCGCCTCGACGTGGGACCTCGAGCACCCCATAGCTCCGCGCGAAGCGGAGAACTTCAAGCGTCTGCTCTCGGCCGTGCGAGGGGCGTACCCGCCTCATGTACTTGACCTTGGCTGCGGCACCGTGTGCTCGACCTGAAGGTTGCGGCACCGGAGCGGTACGCGGGCGTCGACTCTAGCCAAGCGATGCTCAACCTTCTCGTTCGCAAGCACCCGAAGATCGCCGCCGTGTATCCCGTCGACGTTCGGGAGGCGCTCTCGGCCGGCGTGTTCACACCCGGGCAGTTCGACTGGGTGTTCCTCGACAGCGCCGTCGAACTCCGGGCCGAGGGTCGCGCGCAGGTCGAGCAGATCGCTCGGCTGGCCGTGGTCACTGTCGATGAGGGCCAGTGGGCGGTGGATGAAGCATCCACGCAGCGCACCTTCGCCCGCTTCGCATTGTGAGCGACGCCGAGGCGGCAGCGACGTCCGTAGGATCCTGCCGATGACCCGGTACACCCGATCCGCCGAACTGATGAAGAAGCGCGTGATCAGCGATGAGCTGACGGGCGAGTTCTTCATCCCCTCCTACCAGCGGGGGTACCGCTGGGGCGCAACTGAAGTGGTCAAGCTTCTCGAAGACATCACCGAAGAGGTGATCTCGACATCGACGCCCCGCAGCTACTACCTACAGCCGATCGTGGTCATGTGGCGGGAATCCGATGGCAACTGGGAACTTGTCGATGGACAGCAGCGGCTCACCACGCTCTACCTCATCGTCAAGTACCTCCGAGACAGCAACTGGCTCCCGCGGGCCAAGGTCAACTACTGGCTGACCTACGAGACCAGGGACGACAGCCGGGAGTACCTCGACACGCTCGAGCCGGACCTGAGGCACTCGAACATCGACTTCCACTACATCTACTCGGCCTACGAGGAGATCGAGAAGTGGTTCGAGCGCCAGACGGATCCAGAGGGCGCGGCGATCAACATCCGGAAGGCGCTGGCCGAGAGCGTGTTCCTGATCTGGTACGAGGCCCCCGAGGGTACCGACAGGAACGAGTTGTTCAGGCGTCTGAATGTGGGGCGGATCCACCTGACCGATGCCGAGCTCATCAAGGCCCTCGTCCTCTCCAAGATCGGCGCCCACGGAACACGCTCAGATCGCCAGGAACAGGTCGCGGTTCAGTGGGACAACTTTGAGCGAGAGCTGCGTGACCCCGAACTCTGGGTATTCATCAGCGGCGCGGACAAGCAGTGGCCAACCCACATCGACCTCCTCTTCCGCGCCATGGCTCGCGCCACCGACGGCAAGGAGCACCACCGCTACTTTGTCTTCGAGCAACTCCGGCAACGCATCGAAGACTCCCCTGCTAACTTCTGGCGCGACGTCGTCCGCATGCACGGCCTCATCACCGGCTGGTTCCACGACCGCACGCTGTACCACCTCATCGGCTTCCTGATCGCCACAGGAGGCAAGTACGAATTCGAGCGCATCGTTGAGCTGGCAGATGGCCGGACCAACACGTCGTTCCGCCAAGCCCTGGTCGAGCGCATCCGCAGCCGGATCGGACAGTCCCGTTCAGGACTCGACGACCTCAACTACGAGAGGCACCGCGACGAGTGCGAGCGGGTGTTGCTGCTGATGAACGTGGCAACCGTTCTCGGCCCCATCGACGACAGCGTGGTTGCCAGCGAGGAGGGCCCCCGGTTCTCCTTCTACGCCCACGCCAGAAGCAGCTGGTCCGTGGAACACATCCACGCCCAGAGTGCGGCACCCCTCACCCGGGCAGAGCAGTGGAAGACGTGGCTGGACCTCCACCGACGCGGCATCGACGCGCTTCCCGGCCGCACTCACGAGGAGAACGCCCGGCTGTTCGCACAGATTGACGCCGTTACCAAGGCCCTCGACGCTCGCGAGGTCGGCATCGAGGCGAAGTTCAGAACTCTGGAGGACGAGATCATCGCCGCCTTCGCGGCAAGTGGTGACCCCGTTCTCGGTGACGATGTGCACCTGCTCCCCAACCTCGCCCTCCTTGACCGGGGCCACAACAGCGCTCTGGGCAACTCCGTCTTTGAGGTCAAGCGGCAGCAGATTCTCCGCCTCGACCGCAAGGGGGCGTACATCCCACCCTGTACACGCAACGCCTTCCTCAAGTACTACACAGATGACGCCGACCAACAGATCCACGTGTGGGGGCCTCAGGACCGGGAGGCCTACTACCGCAATATGCGTGCCGTCCTCGCCCCCTTCCTGGAGCCCGAGCGGGCCGAGGTCGTCTCATGAAGGGTTACGCCACCACGTACCGGGAGATCTTCGACGGTGCACACGACGATCGGCCACCGATCAGCAGCATCGAGATACCCATCACTCAGCGCGACTACGCGCAGGGCCGGGAAGACGGTGCCACAACCGCCATCCGCCGCGACTTCCTCGACGTGCTCGTTCACGCGCTGACCACCACTGAGCCGGTCAGCCTCGACTTCATCTACGGCGAAGTCTCCGACGGGGTCCTCAAACCACTTGATGGCCAACAGCGGTTGACCACGCTGTTCCTCCTCCACTGGTATGTCGCGTCGAGGGCCGACCTGCTTGATCCGGTCGCACCGTGGAGCCAGTTCCGGTATGCGACCCGCCTGAGTGCCGAGTACTTCTGCCGGGAGCTCACTACCCACTCCTGGCCACCCGATGAGGGTGATCCCGTCGCGTGGATCACGGACCAGCCTTGGTACCTGTTCCCGTGGCGCGCCGACCCCACCATCCAGTCGATGCTCGTGATGGTCCGCGCCATCCACGAACGCTTCATCGCCGACGACCACGACTTCGAGGCGCTCTGGGGACGCCTCTCCTCCGGGGAGGACCCAGCGATCTCCTTCCTGTTCCTGCCCATCGACGACATGGAGTCCGGCGACGACCTCTACATCAAGATGAACTCACGCGGGAAGCCGCTGACCGAGTTCGAGGTATTCAAGGCGCGACTGGAGAAGCTCCTTGCCAGCTCCGGCCGGCAGGAAGCCCTGAGCGAGAAGCTGGACAGGGAATGGTCCGATCTCCTTTGGCACTACGAGGGTGGCAACTTCCTCGTGGACGAGGAGTTCATGAACTACTTCGCGTTCATCGTCGACGTCTGCGAGTGGCGGACCGGGTCCACTCGCACTTCAGACACCCTGCTGGATCGCGCACGGCGAGTCTTCGTGGACCACGACGACGCCCAGACCCACCTGGACTTCCTGTTCTTCGCCTTCGACACCTGGGTCGGCGAGACCGCATCCGACAACGTGCCCGCGGACGTATTCACCGACCTCTTCCGGGTGGACGACGCCGCGGCGTCGGGCCTGCTGCTCTTCGAATCGCAGGACCCGAACCTCTTCGCGACCTGCCTCGAGCACTACGGGACAAACAAGTTCTCGCTCGCCGAGACGATCCTCCTGTTCGCGGTGATCATCCACCGGCAGATCCGTCCAGACCATTCCAGTGAGGCCTTCAGTCAACGACTTCGATCACTGCGCAACATCGCCGAGTCGGCGCCGGACGAGGTCCGCAACGAGTACATGCCCGAACTGATCGCATCGACTATCAAGTTGATGACCGACCCATCCGACTCCTACCTCGACGCACTCAAGCGGTTCAACCAGGCCCGCATCGACGATGAGAAGCTCAAGCGAGACCTGCTCAGGGAGCACCCGGACATCCAGGACGCGATGCACGCCCTCGAGGACCACGAGCTGCTCAGGGGCCGGCTCTTCGCATTCGACCTGGACCCGTTGGCCCTCACGACGCGCGGCGATACCTTCCGCGGCGTCACCACTGAAGAAGCCCTGCCACGCCTGGCCGCCGCACTACTGACGAAAGGCGACTACTCGAGGACCTTGGGCTCTCGCAGACAGTTCGGCGTGCCGGGGGCACGTCGAGGTGCGGGCTCGTGGAGAGACGTACTCACCGCTGGGTCCCGGGACGGGAGAGCAGCGATGCGAACTGCCGTCGGTCGACTCCTCGATGACGTGGCCAAACGCAGTGGAACCGTGCCCGACGCGTTGGAGGCGATCGTCAGCGAGTGGCTGACGCAGCAGGAGACCTCTGGCCTCCTCGACTGGCGCTACTACTTCGTGCGCTACCCGAGCATGCTGGGCGCGCCACGAGGCATCTACGTGGGCGAGTACGACGCCGAGAAGGCCGGTTACGGCTATCGGATAGACATGCTCAACGGCGGCGACTACAGAGCTGCCTTCACGGATCCGTTCCTCCTCGCGATCTGGCACGAGATCGGGCAACCCCAGAAACTGATGAAACCCGAGTTTCGCACCTGGGACTACACAGGGACCGAAAAGGCGATCACACTCGTGGAATCGGGCACAGGGATCCGCAGCGTCGACGCCGGGTTCGAGATCCTCATGCCGGGTGACCCGACCCGCGCCCCGTTGGTTGGTGAGACACTAGCGCCCTTCGGCCTCAGCAGCGAAAGCATCGTCCCCGTCAACCCCAGCGACAGAAGCGGGCAACCCCTCGACACACAGGACCGTGTCAAGGTCGGAGTCCAAGTCGTCAAGGCCCTACTGGATGCAGGGTTGTAGCCGTTCTCGCGTCGGCGACTCGAGGCGAAGTGGGTCAGTTGAGCTGGCAGGTGACGCCCCGCTTCCCCCTACCTCGGCGATCGTCTCGCAGCGCAGCCCCGTTGGGGGCAATCCCGGATCTCAGGTGATCGAGGATGCATTGCCGGGCTGCCACGCGTAGCCCTCAACGATCAGGTCTCCGGCGTCCGGGTCCCATGTGTACAGCCGGAAGGTTCCTGAGTGCGGGTCCACTTCACCGTCGGCGAGGAACCTGACATCGGAGAGGACGCCAAGGACGCAGGCCCCCAGGTTGTCGCGCGCGTGCTGGACCTCGCCAGGTGTAACCAGCACACTGTCGCCGGCTGAGACAGTCCCCTTTGCCTCGAGGTACAGCACTTGGCCGTCTTTCGCGGCGGTCGCGTCGTAGGGGTGACCTACACGGGTGTCGCGGACAGTCCAGCCGAGGCCCTCGTAGTGCCTCATCAGCCGACTCTGCGCGGCGTCCTCGATCTTCTTTCGGGTGGCCGCATTGAGTTGCCAGCCTTGCCCTCCCCTGGGCGATGGAGTAGCGCCGGTGGGAACGCCGATGTGCTGTGCCCACAACGTCTCCAGTTGGGGCACGAGGGATGGCTTCAAGACGATGCCGCTCATCTGGGTGTCCCAGTGCTGCTCAGGGAGCTGCGCCGCGAGGACGGCAGTGGGCAACACATCGTCATGGTCGAGGAGGTGATCCCAGTCAACGAGGACGTAGTGGGACCTGTCGCTTGGACGTGTTGGGTCGAAGTGAGCGTCCTCGAAGACGGTGCTCGTGGCGTATCCACTGCCGACGAGTCCGCGCGGACCGTGACCTTGGAGGAGTAGGAACACGCGGTCTCCGGGGTCGATGCCGCCGACGCGGTTACCCACGGACCATCGCTCCTTGACGCGCCGTCCCTTCCTCGTTGCAGCAACCCACCGCTCCCAATCGCCGGGTTCCGCCTTCCAGATGTCTGGGTTGTTGGTGAGGAGAAAGCTTGCTCCCGTCGGGGCGCGCGGCTGTCCCCTCTCAGCTGTCGAGAGGCGGTCGAGTTGGGTCGTGTCGAAGTACGTGACCGGGTTTCTATACGGCCAGTCAGGCTGACCGACAAGCGCGTCGCGGACGGGATCGCCGAGCGGGAGCACGTCGCCGGCGAGTGCGAAGTAGTCGCGCCCGGACCGTGGGTCGTCCACGACTTGGTGACCTGTCAGCTCGGCCACGACCTGTATCCGGCCGCCGAAGGACAGTGTCGCGAAACGCTCGGCCTCAACCTTCGAAGGGGAGAGGGCCCACACCCCGCGATTCTGATCCCACAGCTCCTGGTCCGACCGGGTGTCGTCCCAGCCTCTCCACGACCGGCCCCACGGCTCCGCCTTCGGATCGAGTTGGCGTACCGGGCTGAGCTTCAGATTGATCGCCATGGCAACAGTCTCGTACCCGTCGGTGGTCTGTGCGCTGAGGACCTGACCACACTCATCAAAGGTCCCGCCCTGCGGGCAAAGGTCTCGGCTTGTTGGCGACCTGCGTTGCGGCGCGGCATGACGGAGGGTCGAAGACAGGGGCAGGATGAGGTGCATGTCGGAGACGATCTGGGACCGCTTGCAGGAATGCGCCGGGCAGTTGTCCGAGCCGTTTCGGGCCTCCGAGATCGTCGGATGGTTTCGGCGGCACTACCCGGACGTCAAGGAACAGTCCCTGCGTGCACACATTCAAGGCGCAACCTCAAACGCGTCCCCGGAGTCGCGTGGCCAGTTCGCAAATCGCCGACCCCTGATCACGCGAATTGGGCACGGACTGTACCGCCGTTACGACGGCCGACCGGAAACCGCTCCCGTGGAAAGACGGCATCGATCCGCGGTCTCGGCCGCCGCACCGTCGCCCGACCTGGACATGGACCAGGCGGTCATGCGCTACCTCAACGCGCGTGACCCGAATGCGCGGTACGCCTCGTTTGACTACTGCTTCAACCACTTCCAGCAGCATCGGTCCGCAGTCAAGTCGTGGGCAGACCCAGTCGGGATGGAGGTCAGCTGCCTCCAGCTCGGCTTCTATCTCGCAAGCTGGGGGATGCTGCGCGGATCAGCCGAGCTACTCCAGCGCAGCGCAAGGCACCTGGTGCCGCTGGTCACCACGATCGCTGACGCTCCGGACGAGGTGTGGGAGCTGGATCTTGACGGATACGACGCCGACGGGATTGACCTCATCTACAGCACCGCCGCCGACGTCCGCCACGCGCTACGTCCCCTGCAAGCGTCAGACATCCTGGTCACTAAGGTCATGCTCGGGGTGTTCGGCTGCGTCCCGGCATTCGACACCTACTTCAAGAAGGGCTTCGGCGTCTCCACCTTCAGCAAGGGCTCGCTACGACTCGTCGGAGAGTTCTACCGTGCACACGCCGAGACGATCGATGGACTACGCCAACCAACCCTCGACTTCGCCACCGGGCAACCGACAACACGGCTGTACACCAGAGCCAAGGTCGTCGACATGACCTTCTTCATCAAAGGCGGCTACCCAGACGGCCCGTAGCCCAGCGCCAGGTGCCGTCACGCCACTGGCGAAGGCCTATGTACCCGGCTGCATCGACGCGGCAAGCGTGCATGGGACCCAGTGGAAGTGGTCGGCTCATGGGAGTGCGTCACCGGTCCGCCGGCCTGACAGATCATCCGACACAGATTCGGGCAGCGGTCCTTACACTCCAGGCGCCTCCGACACGTCGGTGCTCTGGGATAGGTTCGCGGCATGGCGAGGTATCCCAGAGTTCGTGAGCAGCACATCGCAGTCTTCGGCGAATCCGGCTCCGGCAAGACGGTGCTCGTCTCCTCGTTCTACGGCCCTACGCAGGAGGGCTCCTATGCGAACGACCTGTGGGACTTGGTCGCTCTTCAAACTGGTCAGGGGCATCGGCTGTATCAGAACTATCTCGGCATGCGCGACAGTGCGACGACACCGCTACCGACGAGGTTCGCCAACACGACCTATGAGTTCTCGGTCAAGCTCAAGAGCAGCGATGCAGCCGAGGAGAAGAAGCGACCTTTCGATGAGTTGCGCCTAGCGTGGCATGACTACCCCGGTGACTGGTTCGAGGAGGACCCCAGCAGCGTCGAAGAACGCAACCGACGCACGGATACCTTCATCTCACTGTTGCGGTCGGATGTTGCGCTGCTCTTGGTCGACGGTCAGAAGCTGATCGACTACACCGGCGAGGAGGAGCGCTACCTCAAGGCACTCCTCGGCAACTTCCGCCAGAACCTCGTGCGACTCAAGGACGATCTCCTGGCGGAGAATGGACCGCTGATCGAGTTCCCGCGGATCTGGATTCTGGCGCTGTCCAAGGCGGACCTGCTGCCGACATGGGACGTCAACACGTTCCGCGATCTCGTCATCCTCAAGGCCGCCGACGACCTTGACCGGCTCCGAAGCGCCATTTCAGAACTCATCAACACGCCGGAGGCGCTCTCGATCGGGGAGGACTTCATACTGCTGTCGTCCGCCAAGTTCGAACTCACACCGGACGACTTGGAGCCGGTCGAGATCGATGTCACGAAACGCATCGGACTCGACCTGATCCTCCCCATCGCGTCGCTACTTCCCCTGGAGCGCCGCGTGTTGTGGGAGGAGCGGATGACGATCCCACGACAAGTCGTGGACTCGCTTGCCGATGGTGCCGATGTGATCGCCGCAGCATTGACCGGGGACACGTTCACCCACATCGAGAAGCTCCTGAAGAAGTTCGCCAAAACGGAGAAGCGAGCCGAGTTCGTGGCCAAGGCGCTGCCGGCGCTTGCCGAAGCAATCAAGGTCGCTGGGCCAAAGCTCAAGGAGATGAACGAGCAAGCGCGCGCCCACAACCAACACCTGCGGGCCATGCTCACCCAGTTCAAGCTCGACCTCGAGCACGGCGTCTCCGACAAGGTGATCCGGACCCAGAAGTGAGTTCCGACCCGGCGCGCCCCACGCAGCTCATCTGGGCTACTCGCGGCCGCTCGTGGGGCTTTCGGTTCCTCCTCGACGCAGGGCTGGACGACCCCCTGCCCGAGTATGAGCGCGCATTCCATGGACCTTCCGATCACCCCACCGCTTGGCGCCGAGAGGGCAGGGCCGTCGCTCTGCGCTTTCCAGACCCCCAAGGACGGCGCGATGCTTCCGGCCGCGTTATCCCACACGAGTTCGTCGTCTTCGGCGATCTCGCCGCCAACATAGGTTCGGTCGCGGAAGGCATCCAGCAAGTCTGGCCTCTGGTCGAGCACGCCTACGCCCGCATCTGGGATGCCGACAAGACTCCTACAGCAGTCGATCTTCAATTCGGCAGATGATCCCTGCGCATCCTCGCGGCTCGGCCACGGGGCGAGAGGGGCGGCGTGCTCGAGCGACTTCCGACCAAACTGCGCCAAGTCTCCAGAGTCGGACCTCGTGACGGTGCAACGGACCAGGGGCAGGAGGCCGCTGAATCCACTGCCAAGATCGATTCGTTCCACGAAGCCGGTTCCTGCACCCAATAGCCGACTCGCGGCGAAGAGACGCAGAAGCGCTCGTCTCCGCTCTTCGGAGGGCACCGAATAACGCTGCAGCTTAAGGACGTAGCTCGTCGGGGACAGCTTGGCCGTCCAGAGCGGGCGTCAGCCATTCCCGAAGGACGTGCCGCATCTGAGGATGTAGATCCGCGAAGGGCGCCCGCTCCGCGATATACCCGCGCATCCAGTCGGCCTTTGGCGGGTTTCTCCTACGATCCCGGCGGAATGTGGACCCGAGCCTATGGGCCAACTCCAGACCTGAGTCCGCGGATTGTTCGAATCGCTCCGCATAGGACGCCACGTCACTGGCCCCAGCGTCAACCAAGAGGGAGTACTCGAGGTCGAACGGCAGCAACGCCGCTCGAAGACCTGCCTGCCGGGCGGCCTCATTGAGCGACGTTACAGCCTCGACGTGCGCCTCGATGTCGTGGGCCGCGTGCGCATGGTCACTAGCGTCGATGGCGTGGCTCACTGGTTCCGGGACTGTCACCTTGGCTTCCCTCAAGCCAGCGCGAAGGCGCTTGCCTGCATCGCCGTCAGCCAATGCGAACCATGAAATTGCCTCAGCACCAACCTGATCGACGTAGCCACGGAGCAGGCGAATCCATGGCGCGAACCGCTCACAGCCACCGACTTGCACGACTGCAAGCCGACTCGCCACGCGGCTCATGGTCGGCAGTCGAGCGACTCGTCGTCGTAGTTGCTCGAAGACTGCCAAGTCCCCTGGACCTTCCACAAGGAGGACGGACCGCGCGAAGACCGCCTCGGCACCTTGGCCGGACATAAACGCCGAGTCGATCTCGCTTCGTGAGGGATCGAGGGCAGTGGGCTCGTACACCCGGTGATCGCGAAGGAGGACGACATCGCCAGCTCTTACTTCGTCCAGCATCGCGGCACTGTGCGTTGAGGCGATGAACCTCAGATCTGGCGAGTCAAGCAGTGCTTGGGCGAGTTCACGTTGCGCCGCGGGATGGAGGAAGGTCTCGGGCTCCTCCAGAAGGAGGACCACCTCCGCGCCGGCAATTCTCGATGCTGACCTCATCAAGCCGACGAACAAGAGCGATTGAAGGCCGGACCCGACCTCGTGGGCCGGCACCATGTTGACGTCGTGCTGTCCCGTCGCCAAGCGTAGTTGCGTCCTATCCGCGAGGAGCCCCACGACCGCTTCGACGGAGAGGTCAACATCCAGGGCGGCAGTGTCAAAGAGACCCTCAGCTTGCGACGTCAGCTCCTGCAAGAGCTCCGTGACCGCAAGTTGCGCATTCGAGGACAACCTCGCGACAGACGACTGGGTGGAGCTGACCAACTTGCCGGGTCGTCCACTCGTCGTATGGGTAAGCGCCTCCGTGAGCAGCCTCCGCGCTTGGCTCACAAGGGCGTCACGGAACCGTGACGAGGCGGCATCCCTACCATTAGGCACATACACGAACCGCTGTCGCGCGCGAAGAGCAGCAAGGAGCTCCACTGCCCGGGGATCTGACGTCTCCGACTCGCCGCGCCGAGGCGGACCCAAGTGTGCCGAAACTCGATCATTTCGGACTTTGAGTCTGATCTGGGCGATGCCGCCGGTTGCCAAGAACCTCCTGTGCCTCCGTCCGTCGTCGATTGCCACACTCAGGGTGATCCTCCGAGCCCGGCCTCCAGCGTCAGACGCAGGGAGTAGGAGCTCGAACTCCTCACGCGTGAGCACTCGTCGGCCCAGCAATAGCGATTCGTCCGCCCCGTTCAGCGCCCAGTCAATAATCCGGAGCAGTGAAGACTTACCAGCGTTGTTAGGTCCGACGAGGAACAACTGTGGACGTCTCAAGCCGAGTGCGACGTTGTTGAAACCTCTCAGGCGTTCAACGCGCACGCCCTCCAGCGAGCACCGAATGTCAGTCAACGCATCCTCCCCGTCCTACTGTCCCCAAGCTCACGAGTCATGCCAAGGACGGACGCGTCCTCTTCAGCGTGGCGCAGCCTTCGTGCCGGTCCAGTCCCACTCTTTACTGGAGAGTGGCAACGGCGGTCAGGGTACGAACCCGACCACAGCGAGGACCGGATGCCCACTCAGTGAATCAGGCGGCTTGACGAGGTACTCATCGCCCAGCGGCCCGCGCAACCGCGCCATCTCGCCCTCCATGCCCAAGAAAGTCACAACCGTGTCGGGATGCGTCGGGTCCAAGACCGGAGATCCCTCCTCAATCCAATGCACGTAAACGTCATCAGCGTCCACGGAACAGCACCTCTTCAGTCAGACGGCGCGGCAAAGCAAGTTCATGAGAGCCCATCACCGCCAGCTTCGGCGTCACCCTACCCATCGGCAGCCAGGGCTGACTGGCGCTCGGGCGTCGACATCAGGGCTGGGAGCAAGGACCGCGGCCCGAATCGCATCCGCGCACCCCTCACGACGCGGGGAGCGCGGCTGGCCGAACCGGGCCCGGGGATTGCGGCGAGAGGCGATACTTCCGGGATGGCGGAGGTCGAGGACCCAGCAACCCCACTCGTCGTGATGGTTGAGGATTCTGCCGATGCGCGATTGTTCATCGAGCTGTCTAGCCACGCTGCTGACCTGATGGAGGCTCACCACGCACTCGCGCTCGCGCTTCAAGGACACGAGTCTGGTTCGACGCTCGCGGACGCGAGCCCATTCCTGGTCGGATTCGCGGCCGTCGCCTACGGCCGCTGCATCTTGCATTCCAATGTTCGAGGACGTTTGACCGACCACATCGACGTACCCGAGCACCTCGCTGAGGTTCACGCGCAGATCAAGACCTTCCGGAACGCCACCATCGCTCACTCTCAATCGGAGTTGGCAGTGACGTACCCCGTGGGGTTCCTCGATCCGAGCACATTCGAGGTGTCTCATGTTTCCGCTGTCACCATGACCAGCACCCTCCCGATGGCGGTGACGCAGGGGTTCCTCACCCTGGTCGAGGCCATGATCGACCAGCTTGACCAAGTCATTGAGCCGATCAAGACGAGGCTCGAGGCGGGCCTCAAGAAGGCCAGCCCGGATGCGTTGCTCGCCGGTGCCAGACCGACACTCCTCACTGTGGCGGCCGAACACTTCGAGCCACGGTCGAAGAGGACCCCTTACCCGACACGACAGACCCTCTACTGGGACCAGGAGGCAGACGGCAACCAGCACCGACCCTTCCCGGGGGTTTAAGGCCCGCCGCCCCTCGCGGCGAAGAGACGCACATCGATCCGTTTGGAACCGCCGATTGTGGGGCGTTCGTTGACTTTGGATACCGCTCGGCTGACCCAAACAGGCATCCCGAACGGCATCGCCCACCCCGTATGCGTTCCCGGCTGTCCCTTCGGGTCGCAGGCATCGTGAGATCCCCGCGCCGGGTACGACACCGCCGACCCGGGGCGTTGGAAACGCACTCCCCGCGAAGCGGGTAAACGTGGTGCACGTCATCCGGGGCATGGTCGTATCGGAGCGTTGGCCAGCTGCTCGAAGCGGGCTGCTGGCACTGGTAGCCGCTTGGACGGTGGTGGTCCGCCGATACACTCCGTGCGTGAGTGACGGCGAACGGGCTCAAGTTGGACGGGCGTTGGATGCGCTCCGCCTGGCATTGTCGGCGTACGTGGACGAAGCCATGGTGAATGCCTACGGCGACCAGTGGGATGATCTGGTCGCCGAGGAAGACGCCAAGCGGCGCAGGGACGGTCGCAGATTCCCCGTCCGGAAGAACGACCTTGCCGTCATGCTCAAGGTGGTGATTCATCGACGCATCGAGCCGTGGTCCAGCCTGCGTGAGTATCCGAGGCTGAGGGCCTTCGCCAGCGAGATCCTGACGCTTCGCAACCTCCACGCACACGGAGATGACTGCGCCGACGAGGCCAACCGACTGATTGACACTGCGGGCAGGATGCTAGGTCTGCTGAGCATTCCCGTTCCCCAGGAACTCCAAAGGCCACGACTCGATCTGGCGAGGGTCCCCGTCGGCGACGTTTCCGTTCACCTCACAGACCAGCAGCCGCCTCACCCCCTTCCCAGCCGCGCAGACGCGGAATTCGCGCATCTGGGAGAGGTTGGCCAGCAGGTCCAGACGATCTTCAATAAGGCCACCCAACTGGCCAGGACGTACTCGAGCGCCTCGCATGACCTGCTGGCGGCGTTGGATCCAGAGGCCCCAGACCTCGACACCCTCCGCAGAGAACTCGGATCCAGGATGCTGTCTACTGGCGAAGAGGCGATCGGGCTTCTGGCCGATCTTGAACGGATCGAGATCGCTGGCACGGAACCCAAGGATCCGGTGATGGCACTGCTCTTCCTCCTGACCAGGCGCCAACTCACAACAGGATCGCTGAGCCAGTGCATCGCATGGCTAGGCCTCGACCTGGTCGACCAACAGAGCAAGGTGATGGATCGCTTAACTCAGCGACTCTATGAGCTTCTTGACGCGCAACATGAATCAGGGAACGCCCCTGTAGTCGGGGAATCACACGTCGATTGGAATCCCAATCAGGATCCCGACTTCCGCAGGTTGGACGAACGCGTCGCCGAGGTCCAACGGCTGTTGGGCGCGATGGGCAGTGACGACTTCTCCCAGGCGATCCAGCAGGTCGCCTCACAGCTTGGCGAGACTAGCCCGCTAGCGAACATGGCGCTCGTAATGGTGAGCATGGATGCAGCGTCTTCGTCGAAGGATGACGACGGCCATTGGACGGGCGAAGCCCTTCCGCACCTTGGGGATGCGATCTCACGCTTACGATTCGAAGCGGGCATGGAGCCCGGAACGAGCACGGAGTCCGTCCTCGTGAGGGTGCTCCGTCTTGAGGGCGAGGTCTACAACGACATCGGGCAGCCCGAAGACGCGCTCCAGTCGTTCGCCCGCGCCGCAGAAATCGTCGACCGATACCCGTCCGCGGACCCCGACCTTCCCACCTGAACCCACATCAGCCGCTGCTCTTCGTTGGGCACAGTGCCGATCGGGGTGCGCGTCTCCAATCGCAACGCGTCATGCGCCCTGGCTACTTCCCGCCGCCGGTCTTCTTCATGGTGAAGTTGCCGTTGCCCTTGTTGACCTTCGTGTATCCGCCGAAGGAGTTGCCTGGGCCGGACTTCTGGTGAAGGCGTGCCGCGCTGACTCCTGTGGAGGAGCGGCTGCTTCTGCTGCCACCGCCTCGGCTGCTGTTCTTTGCCATGGTCGCGTCCTTTCGCTTCTGGGTGAGCAAAGCCGACCAGTATGGGGAAGATCGTTGATCGCGTCAAACTCCCCGCTGAGGTGTCCCGCCGCGGACCCTCGCCGGTATGGCCTCTACTGGGTACGAGACCATGGGATGTCGGGACCCGGCGGCCCCTGCTGAGGGTGGCCTCGAACTTGTCTCGTACCTGTCGTCGCTAGGGCGACCTGGCGCCGCCCGCCCCTGCTTGGTCGGTCCACGGCATAGGGATGGCAACCCCTTGACATCGCGGCCAGGTCCGCGCATTGACGGGGATCCATTCTGGGCGAAGAGACGCAGCTCCAGCTGGGTGGTGTGAAGTGTGCGGCTGAAGGAGGCGGCCGGAGAAGTTGCCCGTCGCCGGCGACCTCGCCTCCTTGAGCTCAGGGTCGAGGGGAAGTTGGCTGGATAGTGCTCGCTTGAGGGAGTTGGTGGGGCTGGTTCGAGGGGGCACCGGGGTGCTCGGCTGGGCGGGCGACCGGACGGCTCCGACGTTCGGTCATTCGTGCGTTCTGTTCGGCGACCACGCTGCGAGGGTCTGTGTCCCATTGTCGGACCGCGGCTGCGAGCGCGCGATGGGCGACCTCGGCCGGGATGCCGGTGCTCTGCGCGGTCCGCTCGATCGTGTTGGCCCATTCGTGGGGGTGGGCGGCGGCGGCAACGACGACGGCTTGGCGCAAAGCGGTAATGCCCTGCAGGTGGGTGAGCCGCTCGTTCAGCAGTGCCCGGGAGAGCGGGAAGGTATGGGTCAGCGCGCTTCGCAGCGCGGTAGCGCCGCCCTCGGCGAGCAGGTCGGCGGGGTCGGTGCCGGGCCGCAGCGTCACGGCCTGGGGTGCGAGGTTGTGCTGGGTCAGGAGCCAGTAGTCCCGGTGCGCGGCTACCTGTCCGGGGAGGTCGGCATCGGTGGCTATCACGGGCGGGCGTCCTTGATGCTGGCTGATCCGTGCCAGTTGAGCGGCCTGTTCTTCGGTCAGTGACGTCCCAAGCGGCGCCATCCCGACGTACCGGCCAGCGCCGGCGACGGTGACTGCCAGGGCGTCAAGCGGGCCTTCGACCAGCACCGGCGCTGCGCCTGGGTCGAGCTGCGTGCTGCCGGCGATGTAGAGCTGGGCGCCCTTGTGGAACAGGACGGTGTCGGGGGTGTTGAGGTACTTCGGGCCGGCGCCCGCCAGGGTCGGGTTGGCCCGCGCGACGAACCCGAGCGGGGCGGGTTGCCCGTCGGCGTCGGGGGCGGTGATGGGAAGGACGAGCCGGTCGCGGAACCTGTCGATGAATCGGCCGCCCCGGGTGAGGCTGGCCAGCCCGGCCTCGAGTAGCTCGTCGTCGTCGGCGCCGAGCCGGCGTAGGTGGGTGACCAGGTGGGTCCACCCGGCCGGGGCGTAGCCGGGGCGGGCGTGCGGGTCGCCGGTGAGGTCGGTGCCGAGCCGGTCGGCGAGGTAGGTGCGGGCCCAGGAGCCTGGGAAGGCGGCGGTGTAGTAGTCCAGAGTGAGCCGGTTCAGCTCGAGGATCCGTTCAGGGCTGACCGGGGCGGTCTCGGCGGCGTGGGCGCGGGAAAGGGCGGTCTCGATCTCGTGGTCGCTCGGCTCGAGGACACCGGCGTAGGGGCGGGTGGCCGCGGCCAGTGCGAGGGTCAGGGCGGCCTGGCCGGCATCGGTCGCGGGGGCTTGGTCCTCGTCCGTGCGGGCGGTGTTGTCGGCGGGGGAGTGGGCCGGTGCGATAGCGGCCCACTCGGCGTCGGTGGGTACGTGGTTGGTGGGCACGTCGTCCTCCCAGAACGGGTTGGCCTCGCCGGCGTGGTCGTCACCCGGTTCGGGCCGGTGGTCGCGGTCCTCGTCGATGGGGGGCGGGTCGGTCAGCACCGAGATGCGCCAGACGAGGGCCTGGGCTGGGTCGACGTCCTCGCCGCTGGTGGTCGGGTCGGTAAGCAGGTCCTCGAGCCGGGCGCCCCGGGCGAGGGCGTGGTCGACGGTGGCGACGAGGGTGGGCCACCAGCTGCTGGCCTGCAGCGCCGCGTCGAGGTCGTCGCCGAGGAGCTCGGCCAGGCGGGGGGTCCAGGCGGTGGCGACGGTGTGGTCGGTGACGGCGGCGACGGCGGGGGAGAGGTGACCGGCGATGCGCCACCACAGTGCGGCGGCGTTGTGTTCGTCGGGCAGCGGCCCCCCGGCGAGGGCGCGGCGCAGGAGGGTGGGGGCGTCGAGGCCGGCTCGGCCGAGGGCGGCGAGCCGCTCGGCGAGCAGGGGGGTGAACGGGTCACGGCGGGGGTGGGTGAGCACCCGGTCGAACACCTCGGCCCACTCGGCCAGGGCAGGGACGCGGTTCCCGGCGAGCCGGGCGTTGAGCCCGATCTGCCAGGAGCGGGGGGCCTTGGAGTCTTGGGCGGCACCGGTGGGTCGCCGGTCGGTGTCGGGGATGGCGGTGGCGGCACGCCACACGGCGACGTCGGCGAGCAGGGCCGGGGCGGGCCGGGCCTGTCCTTGGCGGGCCCAGGCGGGCAGGTCGGCGCTGGTGGCGGCCTGTGCGACGTCGGTGGCGTGGTGGCGGACCTGCGCGGCGAGCCTGGCGAGGTAGGGGCCCCACTGCGGGTCGTCGGTCAGGGCGGCGGGGATGCCGGGCAGCCACGGCAGCGGCCCGGTGCCGGCGTTGCGCAGGCCGGTGTCGTCCAGGCGCCAGTCCAAGGCGGAGGCGACGTCGCCGGCGGTGTCGAGCTCCCGGCCGGTGGCGGCGGCGTGCAGCTGTGCGATGGGGTCGACGCCGTGCGCGGAGAGCAGCACCAGGTGGGCGCGAAGGGTGGGCCACGCGTTGGCGCGGGTGACGTCGGGGACGACGCGCTCGGCGGCCTCGTCGAGCGTCTCGAGTGCCTTGGCGCCGAGCAGTACGGCTGCGCCGACGTAGAGGCCGTCGGTGTAGCGGGCGGCGGAGTCGGCGAGCAGTGTGGCCGGGGCGGTGTCCTCCCGGGCGATGGTGGTGGCCGAGCGGGCGGAGTCGTCGCGGGCCAGGATCTGCTCGAGCACGTTGACGGCGGTGGCCGGGTGGGTGCTTTCGGGTCGGATGATGTTGTGCTCGTTGCCGTCGCCGACGACCTCCAGGTAGAGGTGGTTCGCGCCGCGGCCGCGGGTGGCGGCGGTGTACGCCAGCTGGCGGGTCTCGCCCCCGGTCAGCAGGGTGTGGCTGGAGTCCGCGGTGACGCCCTGGGCGGTGTGAATGGTGCAGGCGTACCCGAGCTCGACGGAGGCGGCGACGTAGGCGGCGGGCAGCTCGACCACGCGCCGGTTCTTGACGTGCTGGGCGGTGATCGTGTCGTCGTGGCCGATGGCAGTGACCTGCCACCGGTCGCCGTTCTTGACCCAGTCGGTCGCCGTGATCCGGAGTCTGCGGTCGTTGGTGCGGGTGATGATGAGGTCGCCGACGCCGGCGCGGGACCCGTCGGCAAGGCGTGCCTGCGCAGCATGGGTGGTGCCGGTGGTGGCGAGGCGGTGGCCCTGGGCGCGCTTGTTGAGGGTGGTGGCGAGCTCACGGGTGGGGGAGAGCATGATCGCGTCACGGCCGGCGTCGCGCTCGGTTCGCCAGACGGTGAACACCTGCTCGGTCAAGGTGGCCAGGTCCCCGACGTGGATCCGGCCGCGGTCGAGGTAGAACCCGAGCGCTTCGGGGGCTCCGTCGCGCAGCGCGAGGGAGGCGGCACCCTCGGCGGCGTCGGTGAAGCGCATCAGCTCGCTCAGGTGCAGGGCGCCGTGGCGGGCTTGGATGTCGCGCAGGACCCCTCCGGCGCCGACCGCGGCGAGCTGCTGGTCGTCCCCGATCAGCCGGACCGAGGCGCCGGCGTCGGTGACGAACGTGATGACGCGGGCCAGGGAGAGGGTGTCGGCCATCCCGGCCTCGTCGATCACGACAAGGGTCCGCGGGCCGATGCTGGCGGCCCACTGCGGCAGGTTGGCGAGCGCGTCGTGCTCGAGGTGCCAGATCAGCTTGGCCATGGTGTCGGTGGTCCCGTCCATGTTCTCGGCCAGGACGCTGGCTGCGGCCGCGGACGGGGCTAACCCGAGCACCTGCCCGCCGGCGCTGGTCCACGCCGCGGCGAGGGCGCGCATGGCAGTGGTCTTGCCGGCTCCGGCGGGGGCGATCGCCAGCTGCACCCGTGCCCCGGAGGTCGCCATCTCCCGCACCAAGGTGGCCTGCCCGGCGTTCAGCGGCCGCCCCGCATCCGCGCTGGCTCGCAGCGCCGCCTCGACTGCCCCGGCGGGGAGCCGGGCGCCGTCGCACCGGCCGGCGAGGTCGAGGATCTGCTGCTCGGCGGCGAGGATCGCTGCCGAGGAGAACATCGTGGACCGGTGAACCCGGTAGACGCTCTCCCCGGTGCTGCGCTTGAGCTCGTCTGGGGCCTGCTCCTCGCCGCTGCGTGGCCGGGTCAGGGCGATCGAGTGGGTGGCCAGGACCTGGTCGACGAGCAGGTCGACGACGCGGTCGAGGTGGGCCGGCGGCAGGTCGGTGCCGCGGACCCGGCGCAGCGCCTCGGCCTCGATGTGCCATCGCTGCCAGTGCGAACGGCGGGCCTGCACCGTGTGTGCGATGGCGGCCGCGGTGGTGTTCATCCACGCCGCGTCGATTCGCACCCCGCGGTGGCCGCGGGTGAGCGCTGCGCGGACCATTGCGTCGACGCCGCCCTGGCCGCCGAGGACGTCGCGGGCCTGCGCGGCCCACGCGGCTCGCTGCTCGGTCAGGCTGCGCGGTGCGTGCTTGCCCTGACGGGTTTCCAGGGTGGCCTGCTGCGCCAGCTGGATCGACTCGATGGGGGTCGGGGGGCGTCCGTGGTCGGCCTGGAACGCGGTGGCGAGTTGGGCGCGGCGGGTCTCGATGCTGGCCCGCCGCGCGGACCATCGCTCGTTCAGGACCGGGTCGACCCCGACGATCTCGCGCACCGGCCGCTTGCGGTTGTCGGTGTTGCGGCGGGCGGTGAACACCAGACCGAGCGCGTCGCGCAGGTGGTGCTCCAGGCGGGTGTTGTAGGTCTCGGAGGCGGCGACGTTGGCCTTGTACAGGACCCGCCCGTCCAGGGCCAGCCACCTGCCTCCGTCCTTGGTCTGCACCTTGTTGGAGACCGCGACGTGCGTGTGCAGGTCCGGGTCGCCGGCGCGCGAGTCGCGGTGGGTGAACGCGGCCGCGATCAGCCCGCGGGTCTCGACCTGGCGTGCCCCCTGATGGCCTTCGCGGGTCCAGGTCGCGTGCTTCTCCAGGTACGCCAACGCGTCCTGCACGGCGGCGTTGTGGGCGCGTTCGATCGCCGCGGCCACGTGGGCCGGCGCGACCGCCCACAAGGCGCTGACCGATTTCACCGGGGAGAACGTCAGGTCGAAGCCGGCCACCGCCGAGGTGCGCGGGCGGGAGTGACGGGCGATGGTCGCGGCGATCTCGCGCTCGTCGGCCGGGTCGCGCCCGTGCTCGTCGCGGAACACCTCGAGCGCGACCTGGGTGCGGATGCGGGCTCGGTCTTCCAGGCTGCCCGCGCTACCGGTGGGCAGGCCCAGCTCGGCGTTGCGTTCCCCGACCCGCACCGCCACTCGGCGGCGGAACTGCGAGACCTCGTCGCCGGCGAGCGGGAACGGTTGGCCGATGTACTTGACCTGCACCTGCTCGCGGACGCTCAGACCTGCTTCGGCGGCCGCGGCTTCCAGCTGTCCTGCGAGTGGGTGGATCCCGAGGGAGAACAGGTTGGTCATCTGCTCGGCGGTGACCTCGTCGCCGGCGCACAGCCCCTCCAGGCCGGCCATGCCTGACCCGACCCACACCCCGGGTGTCTCACCGTTAGCGGTGTAGTACGAGGCCAGCCCGTTGTGTCCGCGCTCGTCGGCATCCTGCGTGGCGACCTGCCGGGTCAGGTAGGTGTACCCGCTCCCGGCGGTCAGCTTGTGGATGCTCATCGTCACACGCCCCTAGACCGATTCCGACGAGTCCGAGGAGTCAGGACCGGGAATAGCCGTCGCCGAGCCTTCCGGCGTGGGCTCACCCCAAGACGGGCGCCCCGGCGGTGTCTGCGCCGGGCGCGATTCGCGACGTGGGCCCGGCGGTGCATGAGGTGTGATGGCCCGAGCTGCGGCGCAAGTGGGGGTCGCGGCGTCGGCTGTGGGGGGCGGTCGGGCGGTCGCGTGGGTCGGGCTCGGCGAGTCGGTCGAGTAGTCGGGTGGGCTGGTGCTGGGGCGGCTGGCGGGCAGGGCTGCGGGTCCGTCGGCGAGAGTGACTCCTCGGAGGGGCCGGAATCTGTCTATGGGGGGGGTGACGGCGATGTAGAAGGGACGGGCTGGCGATGGCTCACTCGGCGAAGACAGCCGCGCGGCAGGCGGCGCTGCGGGCCCGGGACCGAATGCGGGCGCAGCAGGCGGTGCAGGAGCGGCGACGCAGCGACCTGGCAGTGCTGGCGACAGTGGCCCTGGTCGAGCGCGACGCGGCCGAGCAGCGGGCAGGGGACGCCATGCTGCGGCTGGTCGAGGACGAGGGCCTGACCCAGGCAGCGGTGGTTGAGTGGTGCGGCGGGGCCGAGCGGGTCACGGCCGCGGAGGTGAAGCGGCTGGTGGCCGCCGCCCGGTCGCGGTCCGCCTCTGCGGGCTCAGCTGATGGCGCGTCGGCTGGATGAGGCCGGCCTCGCGCGGCTGGCGGCGGGTGGTCGCGGTCCATGCGAGCCGTTGGCGTCCTTGGGCACGCAGGCGTAGTCCTGGCCCTCGTCGAAATCCGCGCCGACGAAACACTCGCGCCAATCTCCCCGGATCGGTCGCGGCAGCGCCAGTTGTAGACGCCGGGACTAGCCACTGCTCGATGGGCGGGGCGTCGTCGGGGCAGACGGAGGGGGCTCCGGCATTGAGTCCTGGACCCACGAGGAGTTCCCCGCCGCGTGCCTGCAACGCGAGGTCGCCACCCGCGAGTCCCACGGTGGCGAGAGCCGGATCCGCGCCGCCCGCTTCCTGGCTGGCAGTCCCTGGAGGACTTCGACTTGGACCACGCCCGCATCCTGAACCGGCAGGGCATCGCGCACTGGGCGCCTTGGATATCGTCACGGCCAAGGAGAACGTCGTCCTCCTCGGACCGCCCGGCACCGGCAACCCCACCTGGCCCCGGCGTCGCGGTCCGCGCCCACCAGGGCGGCACCGTGTCCTGTTCGCCCCCCACGGGGGTGGGTTCCCTGGCTCGCCGGCGCGCACCACGACGGGCGACTGCAGGACGAGCTGCGCCGCCTCTGCGCGCTGCTGGGCAAGCCTGAACGCGGCCGTCGAGCCAGCCACGGTCGCGGATGCCGTCACACCCGGGGACGGCCAAATCACTTAGCGAGGCCCATGTAGCAACGCGCACGACCCGAGCAGTTGGTGAACCGCCTGCTCAGAGAAGGGCAGCTTGAGCGATGGTGGTGCCGAGCGCGCGACCGAGCGCCAGCGGCACTGCGTTGCCGATCTGGCGGGCGATCTCCACCTTGGAACCGACCCATAGATAGTCGTCGGGAAACCCCTGAAGGCGAGCAGCCTCGAAGTGCGTGAGGGCGCGGTGCTCGGTGGGGTGAAGATAGCGACCCTTTTCGGGCTTGAAGAACTCGGTTCTGATGGTGACTGACGGCTTGCTCCAGACCAAGCGTCCCATCACGTCACCGGAACCCGAGGTGTGTGCCTTCCAGCAAGGAGTCTTGAGGTTGTCGGGAAGATCGAAGCGGTTTCCGCCCTCAGGGATGGCCCGGAAGCGTCGCTTCGAAATGGGCTCGTAGTGACGAGTCAGGTGCAGCTCGTCGCTGCGGAAGGGTCCAGGCATATCGCGACCCGCGAAGTGAATTGGCGGCCGTCCAGGTAGTTCGGTCGTAGTGACGGCCCTCCGTACGTCCGTCAGTGCCTCCCCCACGGTCATGTGGGACTCGCGGGGGTGCGTGGCGCGAGGGAAGCCCGGAGCCACCATGTCGCGGCGGTGGCCGATGACCACGGTGCGACGTCGTCGCTGCGGTGCTCCGTAGTCAGCGGCCAGCAGTACTCGGGCGTCGACCTCCCAGTCGGCGAGCATGCCGCCACACTTGGTCCAGTCCCTCAGCTGCTGGTACTCGGGGGCTTTGAGGAAAGTCGAGACGTTCTCCATCACGAACCACTTCGGCTGCGCTCGGGAGATCGTCTTC
This sequence comes from uncultured Actinomycetota bacterium, assembly GCA_963730165.1. GTDB lineage: Bacteria > Actinomycetota > Actinomycetes > Actinomycetales > Dermatophilaceae > DASSQJ01. The sequence goes on along the minus strand of CAVSQS010000001.1, from coordinate 746,259 downwards.
GCATACTTCTCCCACAGTGAGTTCCGCTCCAAGCCCACCTTGTTCCGGTTGAGCTGAGAGAAGCCCTGGCATGGCGGGCCACCGACGACAAGGTCGACCTCGGGGACGGTCTCCTCGGACAGCCACTCCTCGATCCCTCCGGCGTACACGAGGTCGCGCCCATGGTTGGCCGCGAACGTTGCGGCCGCGGCCACATCGTGTTCGACCGCGCGCACTGTGCGGATCCGGCTGCTTCCCGCGTGAAGGCCGGCGGTGAGCCCGCCGGCACCCGCGAAGAGGTCGATGCTGGTGATGGTCTGTTCGCCGGCAGCCCTCGCTGAGAACGGCGGGAGCAGCTCATCGACCTCCGAGAACCGCTTCACCGCGCACCCGAACGACGTAGTGAGGCGGCCATGTCGGCGAGTCTAGCCGGCGGAGGGGACCCCCGATCGCGACACACAGGCCGGTGGGACGATGTCTGCATGTCCGCATCGGACCTCACGTCGGTAGGCGCCCGAATGAGCCGGCAACGTCGCCGTGACACGGCGCCCGAGGTGGCGCTCCGTCGGACTCTGCACGCTCGTGGTCGCCGATTCCGCGTCGATGCACCACTACCGGGGATGCCACGCAGGCGCGCCGACATCCTGTTCTCGCGTGCCAAGGTCGCCGTGTTCGTCGACGGGTGCTTCTGGCACTCCTGCCCGGAGCACGCCACCCATCCGGTGACCAATGGAAATTGGTGGGAGGCCAAGTTGAAGCGGAATGTCGAGCGTGACCGCGACACCGACCGACACCTCGCCGAACTCGGCTGGACCTCGTTGCGCGTCTGGGAGCACGAGGACGTCCTCCGGGCGGCTGACCGGGTGGAGTCCGCCCTCTCCCGTGCGGGGACGCCTCTCCACCCTGGTTCCGTGACAGAAAGCAGCGGCTCCGGACCGCCGCCCTCGGGGGAGTAGAGCGAGGTTCCAGTGGGCTTGCTGCGCTTCAAGCGCTCATGCCGGCGGGCCGGTTGAGGCCAGAGGGCTACGGCACAGGCACGATCTCCTGGAGGGCGCGTGTTGGAGTGCTCTCCCATGATAGGCAGTAGGAACCGGGGAACGGCCGGCTCAGAGTCTCTGTCCCCTTCTTGATGAGGCCACTCGGTGGAAGTGGCGCGCGGTCGAAGGAGCTTTTGCGGGTGGCGTCGAAGTGGGAGGGCCTGGACGGCGCTGTTGGGACGGCCGTCGAGGAACAGAGCAGGACGGCGCTGGGCACGTACCAGCACGAACCGCGCCGGATGGGCCAGGACGCCAACATCGAGCGGTCCATCGCCGAGGGCGCGTATGCAAGGCGCCAGCTGTTCGAGCTGATCCAGAACGCAGCGGACGCAATGCGCGAGGGGCAGGCCGGTGCGAGGTCGTGCTCACCGCCGACTCGCTGTACGTGGCCAACTCCGGCGAGCCGTTCACCGTGGACGGGGTCGTGGCGTTGATGGGCACGCACGACTCCGTGAAGCGGGACGATCAGATCGGCCGTTTCGGCCTGGGCTTCAAGTCGTTGTTGGCCGTGACGGACAGCCCGCGCGTGTTCAGCCGGTCGGGCTCCTTCGTCTTCGACAAGCGAGAGTCGGAGCGCCAGCTCTCCGCAGATCGTCCCAGGGCCTGGCCCACTACCCGGTCATGCGCTGGGCACGGGCCGTCGACCCGACCGACGCCAGCCGAGATGACCCCGTGCTCACGACACTGATGAAATGGGCCACCACCGTCGTCGTCGCACCCGTCCGACGCGGCCGAGACGTCCTTGCCGAGAGCCTCCGCAAGTTCCCCGCCGAGTTCCTGCTGTTCTCGCAGCATGTCGAGCGGCTCGGGCTGGAGGACCGCGACGCGTCGGGCACCGCCCGCTCCATCACCCTCGACAGGGACGATGACGGCGCCCTCGTGCTCGACGACGCCAGTCGCCGATCCGTCTGGGTGGTGCGATCCCACCGGCACCAGCCGAGCAAGGCGGCGCTGGAGGACGGTGGGTACTGCCGCGGCCAGGGAGAGCGTGGACGTCACGTGGGCTGCACCGCTGCGAAGGTGCCCCCAAGGGCGTCGGCACGTTCTGGGCGTACTTCCCGACGGCGTCGGGCACGACCCTCTCGGGGATCGTCAACGCGCCGTGGAAGCTCGCCGACGACCGGGAGTCCCTGCTGGCAGGCCCGTTCAACGACGAGATCCTCACCAGAGTGCTGCCGAGGCTCGTCGGCGACGCCCTGCCGGCACTGCACCGGCCCGATCGCCCCACCGTCGTTCTGGACGTCCTTCCCGCACGTGGCAAGGAAGCCCGGAACCACGCGGACGACGTGCTCAACGAACCGGTGATGCGGGCTGTCTCCGAACGCCAATGCATTCCCGACCCTCGCCGGTGGGCTGCGCCATCCGACCCGCGTCAGGCTGCATCCCGAAGGGCTGACTGCGGACGAGCTCGCCATCTGGGCCTCGGCATGCCCTGACCCCGACAACTGGACCAGCCATGCCGTCATGAGCGCTGAGCACCGCTCCAAGGTGACTCGCCTCATGGGCTACCGCGGGCGCGGGCCGGTCACACTTCGCCAGTGGGTCGAGCACCTCGTGAAGGACCCCACCGTCGAGGGCTCGGCCGCCGCGGTCAAGCTCGTGGCCGCCCTCATTGGGCGCCTTCCCGATCAGCGCCACGAACTCACCAGAGCGCGGGTTCTGCTCCTGGACGACGGGTCGGTCGACGGCTGCCGACGGGGCCAGGTCTTCCTGCCCGGCGGCGGCGAACAGAACGGCAGGCTGACGATCGACCCAGTCCTGGCAGCGGACCCCGGAGTCGTCAGTGCCCTGGGCAGCCTCGGTATCGAGATCTTCGACAGCGCGGGCGAGCTCAGAAGCGAGCTGACCCAGGACCGATCCGCTGGGAGCGCGTGTGGGGCGCCTCGCGGAAGAACTCGATCGACGAGGCCGAGGCGATCTTCCGAGATGTGCTCGGTGACCGGCGTTCGACCGTCTGCGCGTGCGCACGTACTCGGGGAAGTGGAAGGGGCCCGGGGGCGTCTTCCTGGCGGGGGAGGTCATCCCGGCCGACGGATCGCGGGACGGGGACTTCCTCGTCGATCCGCGGTTCCATCAGCAGGACAGGGACCTGCTGACGCGTCTTGGACTCGTCTCGACACCGCGCCGACTCGCTTCGCCGCCCATGGAGCCGTGGCGAGATGCGCGGCTGGATGACGTGCGCGACAAGTTCCGCAGCCAGGTGGGACAGCCCAGATTGCCGGACTCGGCGATCGACATCGACGAGGGCCGCGTGTTCTGGCCGCTGGATTGCCTCTCGCGTCTGTCCGACGCGGGTCGGTGCGCACTCACCGAGCAGGTCATGGTGCAGCTCTTGGGTGACGAGCGCTGGCGCATCACGCGCAGCGGCGGGGGATCTCGACAGAAGTCGGTTCCCGACATGACATGGTTCCATCTTCGCGAGCACGGGCGGCTGCACACTCAGATCGGAATCCAGCCCATCTCTCGTTGCCTGCGCTGGAACGAGGCGCTGGTCGAGATCGACGGGGTGGAGCAACCCCTCCCCTTTGTTCGGCCGACGGTCACCGACGAGCAGGCGGACGCGCTCGGCCTCAAACACGATCCGGAAGAGATCCGCGACTTCGACTGGGCGGAGCTCTTGGAGGAGGCGAAGGCCTGGGACGACGAACGCCGATTCCTGCCGTACGCGTGGGCGGCGGTGGTCGGCCAGCCCCCATCTGAGCGCATCCGGGTACAGCAGGGGCCGGGCTTTCGAGGTTCCGGCCGACCAAGCGGCTGTCACGTGGCGACGCGACGTCTTCGACTCCCTCGTGGCCGCGCACGTGCCATCGGTCCTCGCGTTCTCCGAAGGCGACTTCCAGGCCCTTCGGGACAACTGGAAGATGCCTGACGGCGAGGACATGCTCACCGAGACGGTGGACTACGAGCTCGCGGGTGAGGCCTACCCGCTGCTGGACCGCTTCCCGCCGCTCCGGCTGTCCCTCGATCCGACGCAACAGGACGTCATGGTCCAGCCCTGCAAGCGGCTCGAGGTGCTCACCTCCACCCCCGGTGGGCAGCAGTCCCGCCCGCTCCCGCAGTACCTCGACGACCGAACGGTGTTCGTCACCGCCGAGGACGAGCGGGGAGTGCTCGGTCAGGTCGCCAGGGCCCTCGAGGCGACGTTCAAGCCGGACGTGGTCCTCCGGCGGATGGAGGAGCACCGCCGCAACCAGCTGAGGCAGGACATCGCCGCCACGACCGACCTGTTCGACAAGATGCTGCTCGCCATCGGCGTCGAGGATCTCCGTGCAGCGGTTCCCGCAGCCGCGCTCGACGGCCTCAGGCACGAGGCCGAGCGTGAACTCGGGGACCGGGAGATCGCGCAGCTCGCCTTGGCCGTGGAGGGCTACGGACTCCTGCAGAGTCACGCGGCGGGCCTGAAGCGGAAGGGGCTCGACCCGCCGTCCGTCTGGGCCGGTAAGCGCACTGCTCGCGAGTGGGTCCGCGAGCTCGGTTTCCCGGTGGAGTTCGCGGGCTTCTCGGGCACGCGCCGCGAGGCCGAGATGGAGGTCGAAGGTCCGCCAGTGCTCGGCGAGCTCCACGACTACCAACGGAGCATCGCCGACCGGGTTCAAGCACTCCTCGATCCCGCGAGCGAAATGCGACGCGGACTGCTATCGCTCCCGACAGGGGCCGGCAAGACACGCGTCGCCGTCCAGGCGTTTGTCGAGCACATGTCTCGGTCCGAGACGGACATCCGCATTCTGTGGCTGGCCGAGACCGATGAGCTGTGCGAGCAGGCCACCCAGACCTGGTCCCAGGTGTGGAGAGCCATGGGCAGGGCGGGCACACCCATGACCCTCAGCCGCCTCTGGGCGAGCAACGAGCCGAACGAACGCGACGGTCATCAGGTCGTCGTCGCGTCGCTGGCGAAGCTCGACTCGGTCGTCCAGCGCAACGACGGCGACTGGCAGGAGTCCTACGGCTGGCTCATGGACCCGGCCATCATCGTCGTCGACGAGGCGCACCGGTCCATCGGCCAGCAGTACACGCGAGCCCTGAGCGCCCTGGGTGGGACGAAGCGAGTAGCCGAGATGACCACACCGCTGCTCGGGCTCACCGCCACACCCTTCCGTGGCTTCAACGATCGAGAGACCGAGCAACTCGCCAGCCGCTACCACCGGAACCTCCTCGACGCGGGCGTCTTCCCCGGCGACGACGTCTATGGCTACCTCCAGCAGCATGGACGTGCTGGCTCGGGTGAACGCATCGAGAGCTGCGGGGAGCCGACCTCGAGCTCACCGAGGAGGAGATCGTTCACGCAACCCAGATGCGCCGGCTCCCGGAGTCCGTCGAGAACCGACTGGGCAAGGATGACGAGCGGAACAACGAGATCGTCCGCTCTGTGCTCGAGATGCCGGAGGACGACACGGCGCTGCTCTTCGCGACGTCGGTGGAGAACGCGAAGGTGCTCGCCGCCCTCCTCACCTACCACGGGGTGGAGGCGAGGGCCGTCGCGGGCACGACGGACCCGCATGCACGCCGGCGGTACGTCGAGGACTTCAAGGCCAAGCGGGTCCGCGTCCTGACGAACTACAACGTCTTCACCGAAGGCTTCGACGTCCCCAAGGTCGACGCGGTCTTCATCACGCGTCCGACCTTCAGCCCGAACATCTACCAGCAGATGATCGGGCGTGGTCTGCGAGGGCCGCTCAACGGAGGCAAGGAGAACGTCCTCATCGTCAACGTCGCGGACAACCTCACCAACTTCGGTGAGACGCTCGCCTTCCGACACTTCGAGCACATCTGGGGACGAGGAACCGATTGATGATGATCACGGGTGTCCTCGATGCAGATCAGGAACGCGCTGCCTCGGCGCCCCCCGACGCCCGCCAGATCGTCATCGCGGGACCCGGGCGGGCAAGTCGGAGGTCGTCGGCGAGCGCTGCCGGTTCCTCCTCGAGCACGACGTCTACCCCGAGGAGATCCTCGTCATCTCCTTCTCCAACGTGGCCGTCGACGTCGTGCGGGCGCGCACGAGGGACGTCGTGGACGAGGGACGGGGCGTCGACTGCGCGACGATCGACTCCCTCGCGGCACGAGTCCGCCTGGAACTGGAAGAAGCGGAGCCGCGCTTCACCGGCTACGACGACGCCGTGTTCAGCGCCGTCGCGCATGTTCGAGAATGCCGAGGAGATCGTGTTCCCCGACGTCCGCCACGTCATCGTCGACGAGGTCCAGGACGTCGTCGGTATTCGGGCGCGGTTCGTCCTGGCACTGCTCGCCCACGCCTTCGACGAGGGAGTCGGCTTCACCCTCCTCGGTGACCCGATGCAGAGCCTTTACGACTTCCAGATCGGTGCCGAGGAGGTCATGTCGTCGGACGCGTTGCTCGATGCGGTTCGTGAACGGTACGGGGCCGAGACCGTCGTGCTCAGCGGCGAGTACCGCTCCCGGACGGCCGAAGCACGCGCCGTCGCCCTCGCACAGGCCCGAACTCGAGGGCCTCGCCCGTCGGACCAGTTGATGCGCCTTCGCGACCTCAGCGCCGATCTGCCTCCACTCGGAGCGCTCGACGAGGACGCCGCCGACGACATCGCCGCCTGGCAGGGATCGACCGCGCTGCTCTGCGACACGAACGCGCGTGCCGGGCTGGTTGCGGCCCGGTTCGCAGCCCTGGGCCTGCCCGTGGAGCTCGCGGCCAGCGCTACCGATCCCTCACTCGCGCCGTGGATCGCGGAGCTGCTCGCTCGCTCCGACTCCGTCACCGTCTCGTTCGACGAGTTCATGCAGCTCGCCGACGCCGGGGGGTGGGCGACGCCGAGGACAAGTGGCGCACCCTCGTCCGGGTCGTCCAGGTCCCGACGCGGGCTCGACCTGCGTGAGCTCTCCGCGGGCCTGCTGGCTCGCCGGTATCCACCGGACCTGCGCCGGGAGCCGGCAGCACGCGCGATCGCGTCGACGGTTCACCGCGCCAAGGGCCAGGAGTTCGAGAACGTCGTCCTGGTGGACCCCGAGTCGTGGTTCAGCGAGGTCGACGAGCAGGGGCCGGCAGCGAGACGACTCTTCGTCGCTATGTCAAGGGCGCGCTCGCGACTGACCAGAGGACGCGGCATCTCGACCAAGTACTGGCGGAAAGAGCCCCGGGACGGCGTGTGGAGGCAGACCTCGCCCCGGGGCCGCGGAACGCTGGGGGTCATCCTCGAGCCTCAGCATGCTCGACACCTGGGCCCGGTCGAGCACGACCTGTCGTCGACCGTGCGCGCCGCCGTGGAATGGACGCGAACCGATGACATCATCACCGTCGACTCCGAGGAGCTGCCGTCGTGGACGGCGTCGGTCGACGGGATCGACGTCGCACGGACCGGGGAGGCGTTCGGCAGCATGATCCGCCGTCTCTCCTTCGGCGGTCGGGTGCCACATCTCTCCGGCGGCCGCGTCGAGGGGACGGAGACCCTGGTCGGCGCGCCGGCCTCCAGTGGCGCCGGTCGGCACGGTCTGTGGGTGGGGGCACGCGTGAGTGGTCCGGTGACGTTCGAGTGGGAGTGAGTTCATGAGTGGTCTCGACCAGGCGTACGACACGCGCGAGTTCGTGCTGAAGCGACTGTCGGAGGACCTCCTCGGAGGGCCCGAGGACGCGCGCCTCACCGAGCAACCGTTGTCGCGCTTCGTCATGGGGGTGCTCTACCCGGACGTGAAGGGTGACGAGCCCACACAGCCGTCGATCGAGGACGACGTCGAGAACGACGTGGAGGCCGAGGCCGGGAGCGACGCACCTGACAACGTCGTCGACCCCGGCGTCTCGATGGCGCGCGTCCGGCACCCGCGCTCCATGGGGATGACCCTCGCCCTGGAGCACACCGCAGCAGCAGGTCTCGAGGTGACGGTCTCCGCGACCCGGTACGAGTCGGTCGACGAGACCTTGTGGAGAGCCGTCGACGTCCCGGAGGAGCCGAAGTTCGTCGCGGCCCATCCTCCGCGGATGGAGCCGATCGACATCGCGGACGGCCTACGGCTCGTCGTCCACTCCCGCGAACCCCGTGACGGCACGGTCGCCGTCACGCTGACGCTCGTCAACACCCAGCGCGCACCACAGGGCGAGAAGGATGCGTTCTCGTGGTTCCGCCCTCGCATCACCGCGCGACCCGTCGACACCTCGCTCCGGGAGAGGCCTCCGGCCACCCTCGCGGGTGTGGACGAGGACGAGATCGCCTCACAGCGACTGCTCTTCCGCGACGTGAGGTCCTTCGCCGTCGGTCACGGCTGCGCCGTGACCTGGGAGGGAAGCGTTCCGGACGCCGTCTCCACGACCTACCTGCCGCGGCACGAGCTGCTGCTCAGCGAGGCGGCGGGTGGAGACGGGCTCGACCTCTCCATGACGGCGCTGGCCGATGATGACCGATTCGACGTCCTCCAGCGACTCATCGACAACTACCGCAGGTGGATCAGCGACTTGCCCGGCTCTGCGACGGAGCCGTTGGACGACGACGAGCAGGTCACCCTCCGACGACACATGAGGGAGGCGAGCGAGGCGGCCGACCGGATGGAGGCGGGCCTGCAGCTCCTCAGGTCCGACGAGAACGTCCGTACGGCGTTCCAGCTCACGAACCGTGCGATGGCGGAGCAGCGCAGCCGCCAGGAGCACCACCGATCCGGCGGGTTCGGCGACCCGCCGTCCACCGACGGGGCGAACTGGTATCCGTTCCAGATCGCGTTCATCCTGACCAACCTCGCCGGTCTCGCGGATGCCGAGCACCCCGATCGGCGCATCGCCGACCTGCTCTGGTTCCCCACCGGTGGTGGCAAGACCGAGGCCTACCTCGGGATCATCGGCATCGCGATCCTGCTCCGGCGTCTGCGTGACCCGCGGGCGGCCGGGGTCTCGGTGCTCATGCGGTACACGCTGCGGCTGCTCACCCTGCAGCAGTACCAGCGCGCCACCGGCCTCATCTGCGCGCTCGAGATGCGAGCGCCAGGCCCACCTGCCGCACACGGCGCCGATCTCGATCGGCCTCTGGGTCGGCCAGGCCTCCACGCCGAACGACGCCGACACCGCCCGTCGAGTGCTGCAGAGGGCTCGGCGACCCGGCGCGCGGGACACCGACGACGATGCCAGCGACCCCGTCCAGCTGAGGCGCTGCCCCTGGTGCGGCAGCCCACTCGACCACGACAACTACGAGATCGTGGACCGGACCTGGATGCGTGTGGCCTGCGGCCAGGACGCCTGCGCCTTCCGCAACGGTCTACCGGTCCACATCATCGACAGCGACGTGTACGCCAACCGCCCGTCGCTCGTCATCGGCACCGTCGACAAGTTCGCCATGATGCCGTGGAAGCGCGAGGTCGGGGCGCTGCTCGGAGCCGGGGGAGCGATGCCCGACCCCAGCTACACCGATCTGCCGCCCGACCTCATCGTGCAGGACGAGCTGCACCTCATCAGCGGCCCGCTGGGCACCATGGTCGGGCTCTACGAGACGGCCGTCGACGAGATCGCCGGCCGTAGCACCCCCGCCAAGGTCGTGGCGTCGACCGCGACGATCCGACGAGCGTCGGACCAGGTCCGGGCCGTCTTCGCGCGAACGGCTCGGCAGTTCCCCCCACCCGGGCTGACCCACCGCGACTCGTTCTTCGCGGTCGAGGCGCCTCGGACGGAGAAGGCCAGCCGCGAGTACGTCGGCGCCATGGCGCCCGGCGCAAGCCAGACCACGCTCATGGTGCGCGTTTACGCCTCCCTGCTGCAGTCGGCCGCGATGGTCCCCGAGTCGGACCCGTCCGCCGACCTCTACTGGACCCTGCTCGGCTACTTCAACAGCCTGCGCATCCTCGGCGGCGCCTACATCCAGGTCATGGACGACGTCCCGGACCAGATGAAGGTCATCGCCGGGCGGCGGGGCGAGACGGTCCGCGAGCCGAGGAACATCCGCGAGATGACCTCGCGCAAGCGGTCCTCCGAGATCCCGCACGAGCTCGAGATCCTCGAGCGGCGCCGCGGGGAGGTCGATGCTGCCGACGTCGTCCTGGCGACGAACATGATCTCGGTCGGCGTCGACGTCGACCGGCTGGGGCTCATGGTCGTCATGGGGCAGCCGCAGACGAGCTCGGAGTACATCCAGGCCACCTCACGCGTCGGCCGCCGGATGCCGGGCCTCGTCGTCACCGTCTACAACTCCGGCCGGAGTCGCGACCTGTCCCACTACGAGAACTTCGCGGCCTACCACCGCACGCTCTACCGGCACGTCGAGGCGACCGGCGCGACACCGTTCGCCCCGAGAGCCCGGGACCGGGCCCTCCACGCCGTCCTCGTCGCGCTGGCCCGTCACCGCATCCCGGAGGCAGGGCCGAGCCGGGCCGCCGGTGACGCCGCCGACTGGGAGGACAAGCTCGAGCAGCTCGCCGACGTGATCGTCCGGCGGAGCGAGGCGGTCCGACCGGTGGACGAGCCCGCGACCGCCGACGAGTCGCCCGAGGAGATCCGCAAGGAGCTGGCCGCTCTCATCGACCACTGGGCCGACGCTCATGTCGACCACTACGAAGGGTGGTTCAACAAGCATCGTGGGGCCCTCCTCGTCGAGGCATCGAGGGTGCTCGAGCGTGACGAGCGCGAGGTCGCCTTCCCGCCCGCCGAACCGGCCTGGCCGACCCTGACGAGCATGCGTGACGTCGACGCCGAGTCGACCGTCTTCCTCGTCCGACGAGAGGAGGAACCGCCGTGAGCGCTGAGATCGTCGCGAAGACACGCCGCACGTCGCTGGTCTCGACCTTCGGGGTCGGGGCGTTGCTGCCGGCACAGGACGACAGCGTCATGATCTGCGGGCTCGACGACTGGCCCCGTGGCGACGTCATCGCCGAGCCGCGCTTGGCGCGGAGCCTCGAGGTGAGCGAGTTCCGCAGCCCTCCGACCTGGCGCAAGAGCCGCGGCGACGTCCCAGCGGTGAGGTTCCCGGAGTGGGCCTTCTGCACCGAGTGCCGTCGCCTCGGTCCGTTCTGGGACATCACCGACCGGGAGACCAAGCGATGCAGCCGATGCAACGGGATGGTCTCGCCGTCCCGTTTCGTCTCGTGCTGCATGAACGGGCACATCGAGGACTTCCCCTACCGCGCCTGGGTCCACGAGGACGCGAGTGTGCAGCCGGAGGGGCACAGCCTCAAGCTGGTGGCCAAGGGGCACACCTCCGCTCTCTCCGACCTCGTGGTCGAGTGCTCCTGCGGAAGGAGCCGCTCGATGGCCGGCGCGTTCGACCTGGCCGCCCTGCGGGGGGTCCGCCGCTGCTCCGGCTCGCGGCCGTGGCTGAGCTCGTCGGACGCACACTGCGACCAGGAGCTGCGCACCCTCCAGCGTGGATCGTCGAACGTGTGGTTCGCGGTGACCAGGTCGGCCATCTCGATCCCCTCGGTTCCGAACATCGCCGACACCTTCATCGCCACCCGTATGCCGGACGCCAACCCGGACGCGACGGCAGAGGAGATCGCCCGCGGTTTCCGTCCGCCCGAGGGGTGTACGCAGGAGGACCTCGTGCGAGCGATCCACCGGTGGCGGAACCCGGCCGCCACCGGCGACGCACCCACGGACCGTGAGCTCCGCGCCGAGGAGTACACCGCCCTCGTGCGGGGCATGGGAGCAGTCGAAGCGAACGACCAGTTCCTGTGCGAGGAGGTGGACCTGTTCGACAGCGACGTGCCCGAGCTCATCGCGCAGGTCTCGCGGGTCAGCCGCCTCCGCGAGGTGAGGGCGCTCACCGGGTTCACCCGAGTGGTCCCCTCCACCGACGAGAACGACGTCACGGTGGCGCCTCTGGTCGACTCCGGTCGCCCGCTGTGGCTGCCTGCGATCGAGGTCCTCGGCGAGGGCGTCTTCGTGCGACTCGACGACCGGCTCCTCGACACCTGGGCGGCGGGGGAGTTCGCGGCATCCCGGTCGAAGCTGCTGCTGCGCTCGCAGGCGAGTGTCGGCGGCAACTCGCTGACCTCGGGCCTCGACGTCTCGCCTCGGGTGCTGGCGCTGCACTCGCTGGCACATGTCCTCGTCGACGAGATGTCGCTGACCTCCGGATACCCGGCGGCGTCGCTGCGCGAGCGGGTGTACGACGAGCCGGGCCAGGCGGGCATCCTCATCTACACGGCGACGGCCGACAGCGCCGGCAGCCTCGGCGGCCTCGCGGCCCTCAGCGACAAGGACCGCTTCCTGCAGACCCTGGCCAACGGCATCCGCCGGGCCCGCTGGTGCACGGCCGACCCGGTGTGCATCGAGTCGACGGGCTCGGGCGTCAACGGGATGAACCTCGCGGCCTGCCACGCGTGTCTGCTGCTGCCCGAGACGAGCTGCGAACGGTTCAACCTCACCCTCGACCGGGCGACGCTCGTCGGCATGCCCGACAAGCCCACGGCCGGCCTCTTCGGCGACAAGTTCCAGTAAGGGCCATCCATGACTGTTGATGTCAGAGAAGAAGCGGCCCTCGAGGTCGCGCCCGGTTCGGTCGTACGCGTCCGCGACGAGGAGTGGCTGGTCACGGCCGTCACCTCCACCGCGGACGGTCAGCTGCTCACCGTCCGAGGCCTCTCCGAGCTGGTCCGCGACACGACGGCCACCTTCTACGAGTCGCTCGACACCATCACCGTGGTCGACCCGGCCCGGATGACGGTCGTCGCCGACGACTCCGCCGGGCTACCGGCGCAGCCGGCTCTGGCTCGAGGCGACCCTCCGCAAGACCGCACTGCCCGTCGACGACCAGGTCCTGGCCGTCTCCACCCAGATGCTCGCCGACCCGCTCGGCTACCAGCATGACGCCGTGCGGAGGGCGCTCGAGCCCGCCAACCTGCGCCCTCGGGTCCTGCTCGCCGACGCCGTCGGTCTCGGCAAGACGCTCGAGATCGGCATGATCCTCAGTGAGCTCATCCGACGCGGTCGCGGTGAGCGCATCCTCATCGTCAGCCCGCGCCATGTGCTCGAGCAGATGCAGCACGAGATGTGGACCCGGTTCGCCATCCCCTTCGTTCGGCTCGACTCCGTGGGCATCCAGCGCGTCCGCCAGAAGCTCCCGGCCACGCGCAACCCGTTCACGATGTACAAGCGGGCCATCATCTCGATCGACACGCTGAAGAACGACCGCTACTTCGTCCATCTGCAGAACCACCGCTGGGACGCCGTCGTCATCGACGAGTCGCACAGCGTGACCAACTCGCACACCCAGAACAACCGTCTCGCGCGGGTGCTGGCCCCCAACACCGACGCCCTGATCCTGGCCAGCGCGACCCCGCACAACGGACGCAACGAGTCGTTCGCCGAGCTCGTCCGTCTCCTCGAGCCAACGGCCGTCCGCGCGGACGGCGAGCTCGTCGAGAACGAGGTGCGTCGCCTCGTGGTCCGTCGGCATCGCTACAGCCCCGAGGTCGCGAGCGTCGTTGGGCGCGGACTGGGCGGAGCGGGCCGAGCCCGTCCACCGGCTGATCACCGCCTCGACGGTCGAGGACGCGGTGGCCACCGAGCTCGCGGACGTGTGGCTTCACCCCAAGGGCTCGAGCCCGTACTCGGGCGGAGCGTCGCTCTTCCCGTGGACGCTGGCCAAGGCGTTCCTGTCCTCCCCGCCGGCCCTGCGCCGAGACGATCACGCAGCGCATGTCCAAGCTCTCGGCCGACCTTCCCGACGAGGCCCGCGAGCGCGAGGCCCTGGCCCGACTCGCCGCGCTTGCCGACGACGCCTCGAGAACCGCGGCCGACGGGTCGGGCAAGTACGCCGCCCTCCTCGAGCGACTCACCGAGATCGGTGTCGGCAAGGGCCGGCCGATGCGCGCGGTGGTCTTCGCCGAGCGCATCGCCACGCTCGGCTGGCTCGCCGAGAACCTCCGTCGCGACCTCGGCCTGCCGTCGGACGCGGTGGCGATCATGCACGGCGGGCTCGTCGACCAGGAGCAGCAGGCCATCGTCGAGAGCTTCAAGCAGGAGGCCTCACCCATCCGCGTCCTCGTCACCGGCGATGTCGCCTCCGAGGGTGTCAACCTCCACCTCCAGTGCCACCACCTCATCCACTTCGACATCCCGTGGTCGCTCATCCGCATCGAGCAGCGCAACGGCCGCATCGACCGCTACGGCCAGAAGCACTCCCCGCAGATCACCACACTCCTGCTCGAGCCGAGCCACGACACCTTCTCCGGTGACCTCCGGGTCCTGACCCGTCTTCTCGAGAAGGAGCAGGAGGCGCACACCGCCCTCGGGGACGCCGCCTCCCTGATGGGCAAGTTCGACGTCGAGGCCGAGGAGAAGGAGATCCGCAAGGTCCTCGCCGGGCAGGCGGAGCTGGACGACGTCGTGGCCACGCCCGAGGAGGTCTCGGGCGACGACAGCGTGCTCGGACTCCTCGCTCGGCTGCAGTCCCTCCACCAGGGCGGCGCCGAAACGAACGACGTCGACGCCTCGACCGGACACTCCTCGCTGTATGCCTCGGACGTCGACTACCTCGAGGAGGCCTTGACCCACGTCTACACGACCCCCGAGGCCGCCCCCGGCGCGGACGGTCGGTCGGGGGGCGTCGAGTGGCGCAGGCATGCCGCCGAGCAGATCGTCGAGTTCGTCCCCCCGGCCGACCTGCGCCAGCGTCTCGAGGTCCTGCCGCAGGACTACCTCGCCGAGCGGCAGGTCACCAAGCGGATGAAGCTGGCGACGTCGAAGGCCAAGGGCAAGGCGCTCCTCGAGGCGGCGCTCGCCGACGAGACCGGCTCCTCCTGGCCGGAGGCCCACTACCTCGGCCCACTGCATCCGGTTCTCGACTGGGTCAGCGACCGCGCGCTCGCGGCACTGTCCCGCGACGAGGTAGCCGCGGTCCGCGGCACCGTCGACCGCCCGGTGGTGCTGCTGCAGGGCACGCTGACCAACCGGCGAGGGCTCACCGTGTCGTCGCTGTGGATCTCGGTCATGTTCCTCAACCCTGAGCGACCCGAGAGCACGGTCGTCGAGATCCACGACTCGGCCGCCGAGATGCTCGGGCAGCACGGCGTCACCACGACGATGACCAACCCGGGCCCGGTCGCCGACGTCACCGCACTGAGCAGCCTCATCCCGCACGCCGTGGCCGAGGCCAGAGCTCGGATGGAGGGGCAGTTCGCGCTGGCCGCCGACGCCGCGCGCGCACAGGTCGAGGCCTGGTCGAGCCGGGTCGAGGACTGGACGCACGAGGCCGATGCCCTCATCCAGCGCAGCGAGATCAAGCAGCGCCGGGTCGGCGTCGAGGAGGAGAAGCGCCTCGCAGCCGGACGGGAGCCGGACCGGCAGCTCGTCCGTCCGCTTCTCGTCGTGGTCCCACAGGACCACCCCGTCGCCGCCCAGCCCATCGCACCGTCGACCGGGAGGTCCTGAGATGCCCGTCAGTGATGCCTTCGTCGTCGGCGAGAGCTGGATCAGCGAGCACTACTTCACCACCGACGCCACCTCCCAGTCCTTCCACGCCCGGGTGATCGAGCGCCGCAAGGCGTGGGATGCCGAGGAGTCGACGACCAGCCGCGACCGGTTCACCGAGGCCCGTGGTGGTCTCGAGCGCGCCTACGTCGGACTCACCGCCGACGGCGACGAGGGGACGACCGCGGAGCGGCACCGTCAAGGTGAACGACGAGCTCGTCTCGATCCTCGGCTTCCACACCGGTGAGTACGTCCTCGATCACGACGGACCGCTCACGTGGGTCTCGACCCAGGGCCTCACGGGCGCGGCCCCCTTGGCCATCCTGTCGGCGGCGACTCCGGAGACCGTCGACGACCTGCTCGCCAAGGACGCCCGAACGCTGACCACGCCCTTCGTCACCGAGGACGACACCGAGGTCGTCTCGGTCAGCCGACTCCTGTCGCACCTCTTCGTCCGCGACGAGGCCCCTCGCTTCGCGCTCGTCCTCGCCGGGCCCTGGGCGCTCGTCGCCGAGCAGGAGCGGTGGCCCGAGGGCCGCTACCTCGCGGTCAACCTCCAGCTCGTCGCCGAACGCAACGACGCGAAGCGCGGGGGAGAGATCGACCGCGCCCTCACCTGCCTCGAAGCCCACTCCCTCGGCCCCGACGCCGACGGCAACATCTGGTGGTCCGAGGTCCTCGACGACTCGGTGAAGCACACCGTCGGTGTCTCCAAGGACCTGCGCGACGGCGTCCGGCTGTCGATCGAGATCATCGCCAACGAGGTGGTCCGTCGCCGTGCGGCGCAGGGTCTCGAGCCTCTTCCGCAGGAGCAGGCGCAGCCGCTCGCCATCCAGTCGCTGCGCTACCTCTACCGCATCCTCTTCCTCCTCTACGCCGAGGCGTCGCCCGGAGCTCGAGGTGCTGCCCGTCGGTGCCGCCGAGTACGACCAGGGGTACAGCCTCGACCGTCTGCGCGACCTGACGCTCGTCGACCTGCACACCGAGCAGGGCAAGGCGGGGACGCACCTCTACGAGTCGTTGGCGACCCTGTTCGAGCTCGTCGACACCGGACACGGGGATGCCGCCCGAGCCGACCACGATGCAGGACACGGACGAGGCGGCAGGTCTGGTCTTCAACCCGCTCCGCGCCGACCTCTTCCTCCCGAAGGCCATCGCCCACATCGACGAGGTCCGCCTCGGCAACGAAGCACTTCAGCGCGTCCTCCGACACCTCCTGCTGAGCAAGGAGTCCAAGGGCAAGGACCGCGGCTTCATCTCCTACGTCGAGCTCGGGATCAACCAGCTCGGCGCGGTCTACGAGGGCCTGATGTCGTACACGGGCTTCTTCGCCGAGGAGGACCTCTTCGAGGTCGCCAAGGGAGGGGACTCGTCCAAGGGCTCCTGGGTCGTGCCCACCACCCGCGCCGACCACCTCGACCCGGACGACTTCGTCAAGGTCGAGGACGAGATCACCGGCGAGATGCGACCGGTCCGCCACCTCGAGGGGACCTTCGTGTTCCGCCTCGCGGGCCGGGAGCGGCAGCAGTCCGCGTCCTACTACACCCCTGAGGTCCTCACCCGCTTCACCGTGTCGCAGGCCCTCGAGGAGCTGCTCGACCAGGACGGCCACAGGACGACGGCCGAGGAGATCCTCGGCCTCACGGTGTGCGAGCCGGCTCTCGGCTCCGGGGCGTTCGCCATCGAGGCCGTGCGGCAGCTCGCGGCCGAGTACCTGAAGCGCCGCCAGGACGAGCTCGACGAGCGGATCGACCCCGACGAGTACGCCTACGAGCTGCAGAAGGTCAAGGCGCACATCGCCCTGCACCAGGTCCACGGGGTCGACCTCAACGCGACCGCTGTGGAACTCGCCGAGGTCTCGCTGTGGCTCGACACCATGGTCAAGGGGCTGTCGGCGCCCTGGTTCGGGCTCCGCCTGCGACGGGGGAACTCGCTCATCGGCGCGCGCCGGGCGACCTACTCGCAGAGCCAGGTCAAGGACAAGTCCTGGCTCACCGCGACGCCCACCGACGTCCCGATGACGGAGCTCGCCGAGAACATCGACAAGGGCATCGCGTTCAGCGCGACGTCGAGCCGGATCCACCACTTCCTCCTGCCGGCCCTGGGCTGGGGTTCGGCGACCGAGGTCCCGAAGGACGTCGCGGCGCTCGCGCCCGAAGCCGTGACCGCCCTGAAGACCTGGCGCAGGTCGATGAAGAACCAAGCCGACGGCCAAGCAGATCCAACGGCTGGTCGCACTCGGGGAGCGGGTCGAGAAGCTGTGGCAGTTCTCGCTCCGACGGCTCCGTATCGCCGAGGCCGAGTCCAGTCGGACCATCGAGCTCTGGGGGCGCGAGACGCCGGAGCACACACCGGCGGTGTCGCGCGAGCAGATCGAGGAGTCCTTGGCCGACGAGAACGGCGCGTATCGGCGCTGCGACTCGTCATGGACCTGTGGTGCGCCCTGTGGTTCTGGCCGTTGACCGAGACGGAGGTGCAGCCACCGACGCTCGAGGAATGGATTGGCGCCTGCGAGGCGATCCTGGGCGTCCCGCCGCAGGCGAAGCACCGGTGGATGGACACGTTCTCCGGGGACGCGTCCTCATGGGAGGGCCTCAACGCCGAAGAGCAGGACGACCTCAACTGGAGCGGCGCCCAATCGATCGCGAGCGGTCGGCGCGAGAGGTACCCGTGGATCGAGTCGCCGACGGGAGTCGCTGAGCGGCAAGGGTTCTTCCACTGGGATCTCGACTTCGCCACGGTCTTCGCGCACGGCGGCTTCGACCTCCAGGTCGGGAACCCGCCGTGGGTGCGCCCCGACCGCGACGTCGACGCGCTGCTCGCCGAGGGCGATCCATGGTGGCAGCTCGCGCTGAAGCCCACCGAGCGCCAAGCGCGCCGAAATGCGGGACCGCACCCTCGCCCTCGCCGGCGCTGGGAACATCTCGTGCTCGACGCCACGGTGGACGTCATCGGCACTCCGAGAGTTCGTCGGCGACCCCACCGAACTACCCGCAGCTCGTGGGCCTCCAGCCCGACCTCTACCGGTGCTTCATGTCGCAAGCGTGGCGTCATGTGTCCGCGAGGGGCATCGGCGGCCTGATCCATCCCGAGAGCCACTTCACCGAGGAGCGGGCCGGCACACCTGCGCGCTGAAACCTATCGGCGCCTTCGTCGGCACTGGCAATTTATCAATGAACTGATTCTTTTCGATATCACCACAAGTGCACGCTTCGGAGTCCATGCGTACGGCAACCCCCGGGATCGTGGGCTTTCATGCAAGCTGTCGGCGATATACCATCCCGAAACGGTCGAGCGTTGTTTCGACCATGATGGGTCCGGGAGTCGAGCCCGGTTACAAGGACTCGCACGGAAGCTGGGACCGTCGCCCTCATCGAGCGCGGCTAATTTGGGTCGACGACGTGGTTCTCGGGTCTGTGGAAGTCTGTTCTCGAGAATGACGAAACGCCCCTCATGCATACTCGCATGTCTGAGTACGGTTAACGCTGCCGCTAGCAGGACTCTGGCCAGGCTTGCCGAAGCCCGTCGCATCGGCGGTCTGGGTCTTATGTTCTCTTCTGGTTGGCACGAGAAGTCGGATCGCGAGAGAGGGCGGTTCGATCTCGTCGTGGGGGCTTGCATCCTGGGAAGACGCGATACTTCAGGGCCCGCATCTCCACATAGACACCCCTCTGTACAAAGCGGTTAACCCGACAATGAAGCACAATCAGGACTGGACGTTCGACTGACTTTGAGACCCTGATTGCCGATGCTTTGCCGGTCACCGCTTACAAGCCCAGCGGTGATCGCCTGGCGTACGATAGTGCTTACACCCGCTGGCGGGATCCGCTCCACCAGAGTGTCACACGCCCTGCCCGCGACTATTACCGCATCGCTTGGCGACGAATGGCCGCTAATACGGGTGAGCGGACAATGATACCCGCAATATTCCCCCGGGGGCGGCTCATGTGAATGCGGTGCTGTCAGCTGGCGCACCCAACTGTCGACCTGAGATCGCTGAGTCCTAACAGTCGGCTGCTTGAGCTCGTTATTGATCGATTTTTCTGTCCGTTCAGCGCCGAAGGGCGACATTCACGGGTCTACCTTGAACCGACTTCCTGTGGTCGAGCTGGCTCACCCTCTAGCGATGTCGCTTGTGCTGAGGGCGTTGCGGCTCAATTGCGTAACCGAGGCATACTCGGATCTCTGGGCGTTGGTGCTGGTCCGAGGTCTTTGTTGGAGACGTGTCCGCTCTTGCGTCCGCACGCTGACTTGGATGTCGAGCTCGGAGTGGACGCCACTGACACCGTTCGCGACGCGCTGTCGATCGTCGGAATGCGCTCAGTCGAGATCGATGCGCTTGTCGCACTCATGCTCGGCGTGCCGATCGACGACCTGTGCACGATCTACCGCACCCAGTTCGCGGTGCTCTACGGCTATGACCACTGGGAGTACACCTACGACGCCAACGGGCGCCTCGTGCCGAACTCGGTGCTGACGGTGTGGCGGAAGAAGGGCGACGCGATCACCGAGGAGGAGCGGAGGGCGGTACATCCGGGCAGCGGGGTCGAGTACACGTACGAGCTGCCGTTCGGGACGCTGGACCGGGAGGCCGACATGCGGACGGCGTACGCCGAGTTCGAGCGCCGCCTCGCCGAGAAGACCGGCGCCTGATGACCGAACTCCTGCCGACGCTCATGGCGGGCGACCTGCGCCGCGGGCTGGTCGACTACCTGACGACGACGTTCGCCCTCGCGGACCCGGAGGCGGCCCAGGCGCTGAGCGAGTTCCTCGAGGACCCGCAGGACGGGATGTTCAAGGGTCCGTACGTCCGACTTCGCCTGCCGTTCCGACCGGCGGACGACAGCTGGCGGGATTCGCTCGAGCTGGGACCCCGGTCTCACGCCGTACGGCCATCAGGCGGCGGCGTACGAGCGGCTGACGACGATCGACTTCGGGCCGGAGAAGCCCCGACCGTTGCCGACCCTCGTCACGACCGGCACCGGCTCGGGAAAGACGGAGGCGTTCCTCCACCCGATCCTCGACCACTGCGTTCGTGCCAACCGTGCGGGCGTGACCGGGACCAAGGCGCTCATCCTCTACCCGATGAACGCCCTCGCGACCGACCAGGCCGGCCGCCTCACCGAGCTGCTCACCACCCGTCCCGAGCTCTCGTCGGTCACCGCCGGCATCTACATCGGTGAGCGCGAGGGCGTCCAGCGCACCAAGGTCAGCAGGCTCGGCCTCATCAACGACCGCGGCGCGCTGCGCGACACCCCGCCCGACATCCTGCTCACCAACTACAAGATGCTCGACCAGCTCCTGCTCCGTCAGCAGGACCAGTCGATCTGGGCCAAGAGCGCCACGTCGCTCACCTACCTCGTGCTCGACGAGTTCCACACCTACGACGGGGCCCAGGGCACCGACGTCGCCATGCTGCTCCGCCGTCTCGGCATCGCCCTCAAGAGCCACTGGGCCGACGGTGACCCGGCCGTCACGGACGAGGACCGGGCCCGCCCGCTCGGCCGGCTCACACCGGTCGCCACCTCGGCCACCCTGGGCGACGGTGGCGACCCCTCGACCATGCGCGGGTTCGCCGAGACCGTGTTCGGCGAACCCTTCCCACCCGACGGCGTCGTCACCGAGTCCCGTCTCTCGCTCGAGGAGTGGGCCGGGGACGCAGCCGATGCCATCCGCTCCGAAGGACTCACGGCGGTGCGGTTGCGCAGCCTCCTCGCGCCGGAGCTCGAGGCGCTCGCCGCGGCCTGTCACTCGGCCGAGGACGACATCGAGCGCCTGACCGAGGCCCTGCTGAGTTCGCTCCTACGCGGAACCGCGGACGACGGCGCGGCCTGCGCCGCTCCCCACCTCGGTGACCTCTCGGACCCGGACCGGCTGCTCGCCCTCGTCAAGGCGCTCCCCGACGTTCAGGACCTCGCCCGTCGGACCGCCGACGCCACCGCCCTTGTCGACGTCATGCAGATGCTGTTCCCCAACGCCCAGGGCGACCCCACCGACCGGCAGATCCGTGGTCGACTCGCTGTTCGCGGTGCTCAGCCACGTCCGGGCCCTGGCCGGCCGTGCCGCCCTCACCGTGGAGCTGAACCTCTGGGTCCGCGAGCTCACACGGATCGACCGGGACGCGTCCATGACCACCGCCTTCCGGTGGTTCGACGACGGCCCCCGGGTCGGCGCCATCGACGGCGAGCTGCTCCCGCCCACCTTCCCCGCCGTCTACTGCCGACACTGCGGGCGCTCCGGCTGGGGAGTGGAGCTCGCCGCCACCGGCGACGACCTCCACACGGACGACACCAACATCCGCCGCCGACACGCCCGCCGGGAGGGACGGTTCCGGCCGTTGCTCACCGCCCTGGCCGAGGCCGACCGCAGCCTGGGACACGGACCGACGAAGGAGCCCGAGCAGATCCCCGGCCTCGCCTGGTTCTCGGTGGCCGACCGGTCGCTCCGTGCCGCCCTCGACGACCCCGAGGCGCCCGACGTGCTCGAGGGCCGCGTCCTGCCCGTCCTCACGCACCGAGGCGGCGACGCCGACGAGCTCTCGAACAACGACACCTGCCCCTCCTGCCTGCAGCGGGACGGCATCCGGTTCCTCGGCTCCGCCATCGCGACCCTGCTGTCGGTGGCGCTCTCCGGCATGTTCGGCACCGAGACGCTCGACTCGGCGGAGAAGAAGTCACTCGTCTTCACCGACAGCGTGCAGGACGCCGCACACCGGGCCGGGTTCATCGAGGCGCGCTCCGCCACGCTCACCTTTCGCGCCATGCTGCGCGACGCCCTCGGTGACGAACGATGCAACCTCGACGAGCTTGCCGAGCGGGTCTTCCAGCGGGCGGGCGACGACATGTTCCGTCGGTACCGGATGGTGCCGCCCGACTGCATCGGGCGAGAGGAGTTCGACGCCTGGTGGGATGCGCGCATGCCGGCCGGCGAACGCGGCAAGGCCAGGGCACGGGTCAAGCGCCGCCTCCTCTTCGACGCCACCCTGGAGTTCGGGCTCCAGTCCGGCGTCGGTCGGACTCTCGAGCGCACCGGCGCCGTCGCCGTCGAGGTGGATGCGGGCAGCGCAGCCAAGCTCGCCGGTGTCGGCCGCAAGGTGCTCGACGCGTCGGACGACGACCGACTGGACGACCCGCTGTCCGCGACCCCGGACGACCGGGTCGTGGCGTGGGTGCGCGGTGTGCTCGAGCACATGCGACGCCAGGGTGGCGTTCAGCACGAGTGGCTGGCCCGCTACCTCGCGACGGACGGGCGCCGGCATTTCATCTGGGGCGGTCGACCTCGCACCCAGGGGATGCCGGCGTTCCCGAAGGGACGGTCCGCACCCGCCTTCCCGAAGGTCGGCGGATCCGGGGGAGGGCCGGAAGCGCTGCTCGTCCCTGTCACGTCGCCGCAGAGCTGGTACGCGGTCTGGACCTCCCGGACCATCGGCGTCAGCGCCCAGCACGGCGCCAAGCTCGCCCGATCGCTCTTCGACCAGCTCGTCAAGGCCGAGATCCTGACCTCGTCGGCGACCGAGTCGGGGGGCACGGTCTACGCCATCCCCGCGACGGCGATCTCGGTGGTCCCGATCCGTGACGATGACCTGGCCGGCCCGCCCACCCTCCTCGTCTGCGACGTCTGCCGCACCCAGACGAGCGGGACGCCCGAGGTCGTCGCCCAGCTCGATGGGAGCCGCTGCACCGGCGTCCGGTGCGTCGGCACCGTCCGCCCCACGGTCCGTGAGGACAACTTCTACCGTCGCCTCTACGCCTCGAGCGACATGCGCCGCATCGTCTCGCGCGAACACTCCAGCCTGCTCGACGACGAGCTCCGGCTCGAGTACGAGCGCGACTTCAAGGCCGGCAGCGACGACCCAGGGGCCCCCAACGTCCTCGTCGCGACACCCACCCTCGAGATGGGCATCGACATCGGTGACCTGTCGTCCGTGGTGCTCGCCTCCCTCCCGAACACGGTCGCCTCGTACCTCCAGCGTGTCGGTCGCGCCGGACGCCGCACGGGCAACGCCCTCGACCTCGCGTTCGTGACCGGTCGGGGGGAGTACCTGCCCCGCCTCGGCGACCCCCTCTCCGTCATCAACGGCGAGGTGCGCCCGCCCGCGACCTACCTCGATGCCGAGGAGATCCTGCGTCGGCAGTACATCGCCTCGATCGTCGACGGCCTCGCCCGCGACCCGTCGCAGCGACTTCCCCGCAAGGCGGTCGGTGCCTTGGAGTCGGCAGGGGAGGACTCGTTCCTGCACGCGCTGGTCACGGATGCCGAGACGCACGCCGAGGACCGGCTGACGACCTTCCTCGCGTCCCTCGGCACGCTCAGCGACGCTGCACGCGACTCCCTCGTCCGGTGGGCGACCCCGTCCACGACCGACAGCGGGACCGTCGACCCCGGCACCAGCGGCCTGGCCGCAGCGGTGTACGACGCTGCGCAGCGTTGGGGGACGGCGAACTCGGAGCTCGCATTCCGACGCAAGGAGATCCTCGAGACCTTGCCGGCCCTCAAGGCGGCCGCGGAGAGCCCCGCCGCGACCGACGACGACAGGCGGGACTTCCGTTCCGCACGATCGGCACTGATCCTCGTCGAGCGGCACCATGACGACCACCGCACCAAGCCGTGGATCGCGGCTCTCGAGGAGTACGGGCTCCTGCCCAACTACACCCTGCTCGACGACTCCGTGACGCTCGACGTGTCGGTCACCTGGCGCGACCCCGACACCGACGCCTTCGTCTCGGAGCCGCGCTCCTTCCAGAGGGCCTCCGCGAACGCCCTGCGCGAGTTCGCCCCCGGGGCGACGTTCTACGCGCGAGGCCTCGAGATGGACATCGACGGGCTCGACCTCGGAAGCCAGGCGAGCCTCATCCGCCGGTGGGCATGGTGCGACTGCTGCGGCTACGGCGTGGACCTCGACCAGAACGGCCAGTCGCTCACCGTCTCGACGTGTCCGCGGTGCGGCAGCGCCCAGATCGCCGACGCGGGGCAGCGGCTCGACGTCGTCGAGCTGACCCGGGTCATGAGCGAGGTGCGCCGCGACGAGCACCGGATCGGCGAGTCCCGCGACGAGCGGCGCAGAACCCAGTTCGTCGTGGTCCCGGCCCCGGATCTCGACCCCGCGACGGTGACGCGACAGTGGACCACGGCCGGCGGTCGGTTCGGCGTGGCGCACTACAACGGCATGATCATGCGCTGGGTCAACGCCGGCCGCGTGGGCGCCGGGGCCGTGCTCGCGCGGAGCATCGCGGGAGAAGGCATCCCGAACACCCTCTTCCGGGTGTGCGCCTCGTGCGGCAAGGCCGACAGCGAGACGAACGCCAACGCGCGCTCCGAGCACCGACCGTGGTGCCCTCGCCGGCTGTCCGCGACGGAGACCACACGGTCCGTGGCCCTGACTCGGTCCCTGAGGACCCAGGGGCTCGGCCTCACCCTCCCGCTCTCGGTGACGCTCGGGGACACCTTCGCGGTGCCGAGCCTTGCCGCGGCGCTCCTCCTCGGGCTGCGCGAGCGCATGGGCGGCAACCCGGACCACATCGCCGTCGTCACCGTTCCGACCCCGGTCGCCGACGGTGCTCCCGGCGAGGTGCGCGACGCCTTGCTCCTCCACGACACGGTGCCGGGCGGTACGGGGTACCTGACGGATCTCGTCGACCCGGCGGAGGTGTGGAAGGTCCTGGCCACCGCGCACCGGATCGTGGCGACGTGCGAGTGTCGGCTGGAGAACCGGCTCGCCTGCCACCGCTGTCTGCTGCCCTTCTCGCGGGGGCTCGGAGCGGAGCGGCTGTCGCGGGTCGCCGCCGAGCGGCACCTCCGGGCCATCCTCCTCGGGGACGACGCGCCGGAGGACGCCGTTGCGGACCCGGAGGCGGCCGGATGGGTCGTGATGGAGGGACCGGTCGGCGGCGGTTCGGGGGAGTCGCCGCTGGAGCTGCGCTTCCGCGCGGTGTTCGCCGAGCGGATGGGGGCGATCAACGCGACCGTGAAGGAGAAGCCCGGTCCGTCGGGCAACGTCCTCACGGTGACGCTGCCCAACGACGCACGCGTCTGGACCCTGACCCCCCAGGTGATGGCACACGGGTCGAAGCCCGACTTCGTCCTGCGCTCGTCCGATCCGACGATCCCTTCCATGGCGATCTTCACGGACGGATGGACTTACCACGCGTCGCCTCAGCACAACATCGTGGGCCAGGACGCTGCGAAGCGGAACTCCCTCCGCACCCACGGGTTCGTCGTCCTCGGGCTGACCGATGCCGACCTGACGCCAGGGAGCACCAAGGCGCCGGACTACGGCTGGGTGAGGCCCGAGGTGACGTCCGCCCTTATGGCGCAGCCCGCCGGTGCACCCGGGAGCGGCTTCAACCAGGACGCGGTGAACGTCCTCCGCGGTGGCCCGATGGACCTCATCGTGTCGTGGATCCAACAGCCTCACCTCGCGCCCCGCCAGGCCTTGTCCGACGCCGTGTGGCTGCTGCGTCGGGAGCCAGAGCGACGTGGTGCAGATCGGGCATGTCGAGGGCGTGGCGCCGAGCGCGGTGGCACAACGCCTGGTGCGAGGCGATGACGTGTCCTTCGGCGCCGGTCCGACCCAGGGCCTCTGGTGGCGGACGGGATACACCGGCGTGCTCACGATCGTGGACCTCGAGCACGGCCTCCCGATCGAGTCGGTGGTCGCCATCGACGACCGTGACGCGGTGGTGGCGTCGTCCGACCATGCCGCCTCCTGGCGGCGCTGGCTCCAGCTCAGCAATGCCTTCGCCGGCGCCGACCATCCCGTCACGCTGGTCACGAGCACCTCGACCGACGTGACCGCCGTCGGTTCCCCGGCTTCCGCCGACCTGCGCCGTCGCGCGGTTCTCGAGGAGGTCTCTCCGGAGTGGGCCGCGCTCATGGAGGAGGTCGAGCCCGGAGAGGCAAGCGCGCTCGCTGCTGCGCTCGCACAGGCGGGTGTCGGTGCTCCGCTCTACGGTGCGGAGGTCGCCGACGGCATCCCCGTCGACTTCGCGTGGCCGGCGGAGCGGGTCGTCGTGGTCCTCGATCTCGACGAAGGAACCGGGAAGGATCTCGCGGACGACGGCTGGCAGGTCGTCGATCCGGAGGTCGATGCAGTCGTCGAAGCGCTCGGCGCACGAGAGGGAGCCCGCTGATGTCCGTCATCATCACCAAGTCGGTGAGCAAGCTCGAGCCCGCGCTGCGGTCCAAGGCCTTCGCATTCGTGGAGAAGCTGAACGACGACCCTGCGCTCCCCGGCCTGCACATCGAGCCGATCCACAACAGCGTCGACAGCCGGGTGCGCACGGGTCGGGTCGATCAGGGGTACCGGGCGGTCCTCTTCCAGCTCACGCGGCCCGAGAACGTCGACTACGTGCTGCACGGCATCTGGCCGCACGACGACGCGATCGCGATGGCGAAGAAGGTGCGGCTCACGGTCAACCCGATCTCCGGCGTTCCGGAGATCATCGAGCAGGGCGAGCCTGCCGCGCCCGAGCCCTCGCCGCCCGCGCCGAGCATCGGAGGAACTGGCCGAGGCTGCCGAGGCCGAAGCGGTCTCCCTGCTCGAGGGCTACGGCTTCACGCTCGACGACCTGACCGGAGGACCTCGGGCTCGACGTCCGGTTCGCCGAGCGTGTCCTTCGGGCGCCCGACGAGGACCGGCTCCTGACGATCGCGGAGTCGGCGCCGGCCGAGTGGCAGGGACTGGCCGTTCTGGATCTCGCCGGCGGACTGTCCATCAGCGACATCAAGGAGAAGCTCGGGCTGAGCACGCCCGACGAGGCCGACCGGGACTCGGACGAGGCGCTCGTCGACGCGCTGAAGCGCCCCGCCGGACAGCTGACCTTCGCCTGGATCGAGTCCAACGAGGAGCTCGAACGAGTCGTCAACGAGGGCGACTTCGGGGAATGGCGGATCTTCCTCCACCCGGAGCAGCGCCGGTTCGTCGACCGCGACTACAAGGGCCCGGCCCGCGTCACCGGCGGGGCCGGCACGGGCAAGACGGTCGTCATCCTCCACCGGGCCCGCGCCCTGGCTCGCCGGGAACCCACTCCGCGCGTGCTCGTCACCACGTTCACGCGCAACCTCGCGGACATGTTGAAGCGCGACCTGCTGAGGCTGGACCCCGATGTTCCCGTCGTCGGCTCACTGGGTACAGCCCGGAGTCCACGTCAGCGGCATCGACGCGTTCGCGACGCAGGTGGTCCGGGAGGCCCAGGCCGCCATCGCGAAGGCGGCCGAGGCCGTGCTCGGCGACGCCACGCTCGACGTCACGGACCGCACCCCCCACGCCGCGTGGGACGACGCGATCGCCGTCGCCGGTCAGGACGTGCCCGGCATCCTGAAGAGCCGGTCGTTCTTCGAGGACGAGTACGCCGCGGTGATCCTCCCCAACGAGATCACCACGCTGACGCAGTACCTCAGGGTCCGGAGGCCCGGGCGGGGCGTGGCCCTGGATCGCGCGAAGCGGACGGCCGTGTGGGACGTCATCGCTGCCTACCGTGCGAGCGGCCGTGCCCACGGGCGGGTGGACTTCGCGGAGGTCGCGGCGCTCGCGGCCAAGCACCTGCAGCTCGAGGCCGCAGCGGGCCGGGGGCGGCTGTTCGACCACGTCCTCGTCGACGAGGGGCAGGACCTCTCGCCGTCGCACTGGAAGCTGCTGCGCGCCGCTGTCGACGCCGGCCCCAACGACCTCTTCATCTCGGAGGATGCCCATCAGCGCATCTACGGGCATCGGATCACGCTGTCCCACTACGGCATCAACGTGGTGGGGCGCGCGCGTCGGCTGACGCTCAACTACCGAACGACCGCACAGAACCTGCGGTGGGCGATGTCGGTGCTGGACGGGGCCGACTACTCCGACCTCGCGGGGGAGGAGGAGGACCACACCGGCTACCGCTCTGCTCGGAGCGGGCCGCCGGTGCGCATGGTCGAGTGCGGCAGCCAGGACGAGGAACTGGACGCCGCGGCGTCGAACCTGCAGGCATGGCTGGAGGCCGGAGACGCCGGGGAGACCCTGGCGATCCTCGTCAGGGACCGCTACCAGCAGGAGCGTGTCGTCAACGGCCTGGCCGAGCGCGGGGTGAAGGCCCAGAGCGTCGACTCCGGGGCACCGAAGCCCGGGCAGCCGGTCGTCATGACGATGCACCGGTCCAAGGGCACCGAGTTCGGCAAGGTCATCCTGTTCGGGGTCCGCGACGGCGCGATCCCTGCCGCCCTTCGTGACCTCGACTACGACGAGACGGCCAAGGCGGACGGCTACCTGCGGGAACGCTCCCTGCTCTACGTCGCCGCAACCCGCGCGCGCGACCTCCTCCTGGTGACGTGGTCCGGCAAGCCGAGCCCGCTCATCACCGTGCAATCGTGATCGATCCAGGAGGGGAGATGACGGACAAGCGATTCACGACGGTCCCGGAGGGATGGCCGCCCGCAACCGGGCAGCAGATGAACCGAGGTGTAGAGATCGCCCGCGAGGTCTTGCACGATCCCGGCGTCGTCGACGACCTCGCCCGGTACTACGACCGCGACGGCAACTACGCCGGGGCCACGTTTCTCGACTCGTCCTGAGGACCCCTACGCCGTGACCAGCGGGGACCTCCTCGCCCTCACGCTCCTGCGTGACCGGGCCGAACCCCAGTCCGTGCGGCGCCTCCTCGAAACGACAGCCACCAACCGCGAGGTGCGCCACCTGCTCACCGAGGAGGTCCTGCCGCTCGACGCCGACCTCGTGGTCGCCGATGACGCGACCCTGATGGCGATGGCGGACCTTCACGACGCGTGCAAGCGCGCCTTGTCCCTGACGACGGTCGCCGAGTCGAACCCGTGGGTCACGGCCTCCAAACTGTGTGCACGCAAGCGTCCCGACCTCTTCCCGGTGCGGGACTCGGTCGTCTGCGACCTGCTTGAACTGTCCGGCCGGAAGCAGAACTACCAGGTCGACTGGCAGGTCTATCGCAGGATCATCCAGGACGACGACGTCCGCACGCCGCTCGACTTCGTCGTGCAGGAGGCCGCGCAGCGTGACCGCGTCAACATCGGCCACCCCAATCGTCGGCTTCGGCATCTCGACGTGGCGCTCTGGATGCACGCGAGGCGCCGTGGGGTCGGCGCCCGGCGCTGAGCCGTTCCGCGCCTCCTCTGCTCGCCTCTACGCGGACCGGCGATGGGGCACGGCGCGGTAGCTCTCGGCAATGAGCGCGCACGACCGAGTGACGTCACCCGCCAGCTCGTACAGGCCGGGTCTGGCCTGGTCGAAGTCGAAGACGCGGTAGAGGACGAAACGCTCCGGTTCCTCCCTGCTCAGGTCCACCTCGTTCCTCGAGATGACCATCGGCCAGCCGATACCGAGCCGTGTCGTCTTGACCTCGATGAAGCGCTCCGCACCGGTCGCCGTGTACGAGAGCACGTCGAAGCCCAGCCCGTCTCCGCGCGTCTCGCTGACGTGCTCGACAGAACGAGCGAGGTCTTCGCGGCCCCGCGCTCGGAGCCGCTCCTTCTCGAGACTGACGACGGCCAGCTCGCCGGCGAGCCCCAGGCTGCGGTTGGCCGCGTCGATGGCCACGTAGTCCCGCTTCGCTGCTCGGCGATGGTGGGCGTAGTCCTCGCTCAGCGTCAGGTCGGGGACGTCGGCGAACCTCCAGTCGATCGCGGCACGCGGAGTCTCCGGGTCGGTGACGACGTGCAGCGCCGACTCGGCCAAGTCGGGCACATCGTGAACGTGACGGAGGACGGCATCACGGAGCGAGTCCTGGAAGTTGGATCGCGGTTGGTATCCACGGATGTACGGATGGTGCATCTCGTTCAGCACTGCGGAAACGTTGGCGAACTTGAACTCGACCGAGCCCTTGGAGCGCCCGGTTGCCTCCTGCACCCGCCGGTTGGTCTCTGTCTTGACGTAGGGCTCGTTTCTCAGCTCTCGGCCGAGCATGTCGAGGTACGCCAGGACGACGGAGTCGTTCTCCGCCTCGCTCCAGTCCGACCCGCTCCGCCACCGGCCCAGGCTAGGAGAAGTCGAATCCGAATCAGTCGTCGACGACGAAGTTCCACTTCACCGAATTGACCCCCCGTGTCGCCAGGAATGAGTTGGCCAGCGAGAAGTGACGAACGTCCTTGAAGCGGTCCTCTCGGCTCCGGCCGCGGGCTGCCGGGTGCCGACCGGATCACCTTGTGCGCATCGCTGATGTGGATCGCCGTTGCCCGGTCGATGGCGCGCCGCCCCGAGAGCAAGAACACGACGTTGTCGCACTCCTCGTCGCGGCGCAGCACGGCATCGGTGAAGTCGGTCCAGCGTGCTCGGTGAGAGTTGGGGACCTGGGCTTCAACGGTGAGCGCGGTGTTGAGCAGGAGTACACCCCGCTCCGCCCATGGGTGAGGTCGCCTGAGAGGCACTCGAAGTCGACGTCCGGGTCGTTCTCGAGGTTGGCGAAGATCGCGTTGAGGGACCTTGGACGTGGGACCCCTGCAGGAACTGAGAAGGCAAGACCCTGAGCGTGCTGCTCGGGGCGCGGGTAGGGGTCCTGCCCCAAGATCACGACGTGGGCCTCCTTCACGCCAGTCAGGTGGAAGGCCCTGAGCACGTCCGAGCGGCGCGGAAGCACGCCGCCCGGAAGCAGCGTCGTCGTAGATGCTGCAACCAGCTCGTCCAGCCTGCCCACGTCGTAGCCGCGCCGCCGCAGCGCCGAAGCCCACCCCTTGGGCAGCCTCGAGCCGTCGGTCTGGAGTTCGTCGTTGTCGGTCCTCTCTGCAGTGTGCCCACGTGTTGCATGGCGGGAGTTGGCTGCCGAGCAGCTCGGGGGCCCGGCCAAGACCATTCGTTCAACGCTCAAGGAATCTTCATGAGGTGTAGGCGTCGCCCTGGGGGGAGCGGTCTCTGCTGATCATGGCGCCAAGTCGATGCGCAGTGCCCTCAATGCTTGAGGGTCGATGCTCTCCTGGCGGCGCAGGAGTTCGAGCAGGTCCTCCTGTCGGGGCTGACCGAAGGTCAGGCGGTACAGGGCGACATCCTTCTTGATGCGCGCGTACTTGGCGGCGTCGGAACTGAGCAGGATCGGGGCCACGTGCCGCTCGATCTTGGCCGGGCCCGGGTAGACCCAGCCGGGAGTGAAGCCGCCGTACTTGCCCGTCGAAGTCGCGCGCGCGCCTCGTACAGCCGGTCCCAGGGATTGCCGCCCGCCCCTGGGCGAGCACCGACGCGCCGTGTCGGGCGGCGATGTTCTTGCGGATCGCGTGGCCGCGGTAGCGGTCGACACGACCCTCGCGCTGCTCGAAGTCGACCGGGTTGGCCGGGGTGTTCCAGTGGAAGACCGCGTGGCACCACCAGTGGAAGTCGACGCCCTCCTGACCCACCGAGGTCGAGGCGAGGACGAACGGCCAGAACGGGCTGTTGAACGCCTGGCGGACCTCCGGCTGTCGGGCATCCTCCCCGGTCGCCCGGCGCCCCCCGTAGCGGAGGGCGAAGCGCGGGCACGAACGGAGACGGGACTGTTCCAGGTCTGAGGCGTTCAGGGCTCGCTGGCTGCTCGTGCGGAGACTGAGCGCGTTGGCGGCGTTCGACGCGAGGTCGAGAGGAACATCGCCCGTGATCGGGCCGTTGCGGAGATCCTGCACAGGTGGTGCAGGTACTCGTCCAGGACGGCCTCGAGGTTGCCGGCGGCGCAGTACGCCAGGACCTGCCGCCAGTAGGGCCGATTCGGTGCCGTCCACGCGCTCCACGATCTTGATGGCGTCCGGGCGGTTGAAGAGGGAGCGCAGACCGTTCGCCAGCATGGCCGCCGCTTCGAAAAGCGCGACGGTCATCGACGCGGTCGGCCTCGGGCACCAGGCGCGTCATCGCGCGGAGAGCGATGTTGCCCGGGAGAGAAGAGCGCAACCGTCAGCACGGATGTCGAGCCGTCGTCGTCGACGGGCGTCGGCCCGTGTGTCAAGGCGGTTCGGGCTTGTGAGATGTGGGCGGTCAGGCCGGCGAGGATCCTCGATCTCGTCCTCGCCGTCCTGGCCCTGCCGGCCGCTCAGGAGGTACGAGAGGTCTCTCGTCCGACGCTCTCGTCGTCGTCCGGCCAGTTGCCGGCCTGTGCGAACGCCGCCCGCCAGTCGTCCTCCCGCAGCTCTGCGCTGGAGGCTTCGCCGGGTGAGTCGATGAGATGTGTCTGCGAGGTCACCAGCGCCTCCACTCGAGTTCTCGCCCACACCCTGAGCTCGTGCACCGAGCACCGGAGCCGCCTGCCATGCTCGGCGAGGGCGTCGCAGCGGGTTGGCGATACGGCTGACAGTTCCGCCATCGGCCACTGCACGAGAAGGGTCGACATCCGTGCGGGAGCTCCGCCGCGCAGCGGGTACTGCAGATGCTTGGCCAGGCGTCGCCGGTTCTCCGGCGTGTACTGGGTGTAGTTCGTACCCTCGGCCATCCTCCGCTCTGCTTCGTAGCTGAGGATGGCTGCCACGGCAGTGGGTGTCGCGGTCCAGGACGAGAAGACGAGCCGCTTCGTGATGCCCTCGACTGCCGGGTCCGGGTAGGGCCCACTCGGGGTGATGTAGGGGAGGGAGGGTGGCATCCAGAGCAGTCGCCACCAGCCCTGGTCGAGCGTGTCCGACACCAGGGCTCGAAGCCTCGGGTTGCCGGGTCGAGCGGTGTGAACCGTCTCGACGGATCGGCGCGAGATCTGATGGGTGCGCCCCAGAGCTCCGCGTAGGTCGTCCGTCTCCGCTGCTGTTGAGATGCGGTCGCCCAGGCGATACCCCTCACAGAAGTTGACGAAGTAGGGCGCCGACTTCCAGTACTCCGTGGTCACGAGTCCCCGGTCACGCTCCTGCCCGACCAGCTCGGCAACTCGATGCAGCGCTGCGTACCCGAGGAGGTCCTCGGCCGTCACGTTCGCGCGCCGTCCGAACGTGCTCGACGGCATGCGGCGCCCTCGGACAGCACGGGCCGCTCGGCGCGACTCATGACCTTGAGCAGGTTGGTGCGAAGCGCGGGGATGACCCGCTCACCGTCATGCCCCCGGGTGACGACCTCGCGGTACTCACGAAGCTGCGATCGGATTTGGTCGACGTCGACGTCGTGACGGCCCTTGGCGAGGAACCCGAGGGTGTTGAACAGGTCGGACGCGTGGTCCTCCCCTGCCTCCTCGGCGTAGGTGAAGGGCTTGTACGGCGTCGCGGAGAGCAGCAGGACCTTCGCCGCCTCGAAGTCGAAGAGGTGGTGGGCGAGCTCCCCGGCCGCGGTGTCCGGATCGAGGAGATGCCGGAAGCGCTGGAACTCGTCGAGGATGACCAGGTCCGGCTCCAGCGTCTCCACGCTGGCTCGGGCCAAAGCGGCTCGCAGCTCGCGCACCACGTCGACGTTCTCGTCGTAGAGGTCATCGGGTACCGACCGCTTCCTGCCCATCTCGCCGACCAGCGTCGAGGAACCGGTTGAGCAGCGAGCTCCGGCCCCCCTGCTGGATCGCGCGCCTGAACGCGCGGAGGATCGGAGGGTCGATGCCGGCGTCGCCCATCTGGTCGCGCAGCTCGCTCGACGTGTCTGACGGAACCGCTCAACCGTCCGCACCTGGCCTTGGAGGAGGCGGTGCGCCGCTGTGGTCTCGTAGCCGCCGAGGGGGTGGATCGCTCGTGAGGGCAATGAGGAGCATCGCCCGCTCCTTGGACTGACCAAGGCTGTGCCCGTGCTCGAACGAGGTTCCGGGTGTGAACGACACGAGGTTCACCGGCTTGGCGGTCGTCCGCCCCTTGCGGCGGGTGAGGCGCTGGGTCTCCGCTGCCCAGCATGGTCAGGCGGCTGGCGAAGGGGATGGCCTCCTCACCGGTGACGTTGAGCCGGGTGATGTTCTGCTGGGCGAGGTCGGAGTTGGAGCACACGTAGACCACGTCGATGCGGTCGACCGAGTCGTCGTCCTGGAGGTGCTCGATGGCCCGCGCGATGAGGCCGCGCGCGACGCGGGTCTTGCCCAGGCCGGTCTCGTCGGCGACGAGGAAGCGTTTCGCCTGGGTCGGTCCGTAGAACTGGTGAAAGACGTGGTCGACGGTGCGGCGCTGGAAGTCGCTGAGGTCGTCCAAGTAGGGCGCGGCCTGGTAGCGGTTCACGGCATCCTCCCCAGTCTGCAGTTGGTGCGCCTCCCGGGCGACCTGCCACAGCTCCTCGAAGCCTTCGGGCAGCACCTCTCGGCCCCGCTCGGTGGCCTGGAGTCGCTGGACGAGCCGGTCGAGGTCGTCGAGAGCGCTCGGCCGGTCGGCCAGGGCTCGCAGGACCAGCTCGAGCACGCCGGGCCCCTCTCCGAGAGCCGAGCCCATCCCGGCGCCGGTGCCGGTCCCCTTGGCGAGCTGCGCCAGCAGATAGGGGTCGCCGAGGCTGAGGATGAGGTAGACGAAGCGCAGGAACTTCTCCGGGGTGTCGATCTGGCGGGCCAGCACGAGGTCGAGCCGGTCGGCGAGGTCGCCGACGAGCTCGGCGACCACGACGGTCCCCATCGCCAACCCGCTGCTCGTCGTGAGCCGAACCGCGAGGAAGGGCGTGATGTCGGCGACGTCGGTGATGGCGAACGTCTCGTCGAGAGGCTCGTCCCGCGGACACGTGGCGCGCTTCACCCGGCCTGGTCAGCAGCTCCACCGTTGCGTCCCAGTCGTCGGGAATGGGATAGGGCTTCGGCGTGGTCACCGTCAGCGTGTGGCTCGTCGCCGCATCCGGCGCGGCGTCCACTCGGCTCGACCAGGACTCGGTGTGGGATCTCGGCGACAGCTCTCAGCGCGTTCTCGAGCCGGCGTTCCTCCTCGGCCTTCGGGTCCTCGTCGACGCCGCCGACCGGCTCGTACTCAGCCAAGAGGGTCGCGAACTCCGCATCCGGTCCGAGGAACGCGTCGATGCCCAGGTGCTTTCGGGGGCCGCGAAGCTCGACGAGGAACTCGACGTTGCGTGAGAAGGCTGCATCGGTGGCGTTGGCCGACCCGATGAGCACGTGCGCCTTCTGTGCTCGGCCCCAGGGCTCGATGACGAACATCTTGGCGTGCAGCTGACTGAGCAGGCCGTGGGGCTCGGCGTCAGCGTCACCGGTCGGCTCGTCTGACTCGTCGATGCCCGGCCATGGCGTCGATGACTCGGGCGTCGAGGCCCTCGAGCGTCGCGGGGTCGAGCCGGTCGAGCTCCTCGGCGCGTGAGACGACGGTGATGGATTCGCCACCGGCGAGGAGGCCGATGCCGGCGTCGTTGACGAAGGGGGAGACCGCGAGATGACGACGGCCCTCGAAGTCGACGGTCGATGGGCGGTCGACGTCGAGGTAGTGGAAGACCATCTCCTCGACGGTTTCCGGGAAGTCCCAGACGATGTGACGTGACTCCTCAGCCAGCCGTGACGCCCGCTCCGCCGCGCTCAGCGAGACGAGCGCCCGGACTGCGCGGCCCGGGAGCCCGCGGAGGAAGTCGGACAGCGGCCGGTTGTAGGCCTGCGGGCGCCCGGAGACGTGCTCCGAGTCGAGTCGCACGGCGATGTCCCACGAGTTGCCGTTCGCCAGGTTGCGCGTCAGGACGAGGAGCCGGTAGCTCGGCTCGCCGTCGTCGTCGACGTAGCGGACGAACCACACCTTCGGGTGGAAGAGGCCCCCGCTTGGTCTCTTCACCTCGTGGACGACCGGTTCGAGGAAGGCCATGAGGTCTGCCGCCTGCTGCGGAACCGCGATGTTGCCGGCTTGGCAGAAGACGTCGAACCGCCCCGTTGCCCGGCGCAGCGACTCGAGCACCGCGACGGGATCCGGCGTTGATGCCGGAGTAGGAGAACGAGCTGAACGCGAGTGCCGGGATCAACGTGGCGCTGAGGTCGAGCGTGAAGGTCGTGGCGACGGCTTCGTCGAACATGCAGCCCGAGGGCGGGCGGAGCTGCTCGAGGAGGACGGCTCGACTGTCAGGCGCGAGCATCGCTCGTCATCCCCCTCACGATGTCGTTCACCAGGGTGCGGACCGTGCCCCACCTGAAGTCGAGCTGTCCCGCGCCGGAGGCCCCGGACCAGGTCGCGAGCAGCCTGTCGTTGAGGAGCCGGGACTGCTTCCCCTTCCGCTGCTCCCGGGCTCGCACGAGCCGGCGAAGCCGCTGGTTGCTCGGCGATCCTGCCGGGGGTCCGCCGTACGGACTTCGTCCAGCCACGACTCGACGAAGGACTGCGTCCGTCGGTTGATGTTCGGGTTGACGGCCACGACGAGCTGCCAGAGCCGCTCGACATCCCACCGCGTCAGACCCTCGTGGAAGGGCACGAGGAACTCCTCGGCCCAGCCATCGATGACGCTCCCGGTAGGTCTCGGTGGCGTACTCGATCCTGGTCAGCGACGCGTTCGCGTCGTACTTCTCCGCCACCAGGAGGTTGTAGAGCAACGATGCCCCGTGGAAGGTGTGGCTGAACCAGTAGGCGTGGTCGAGCTCCTCGAACGTCCTCCGGGCTCACCTCATGCCACGGGAAGACGGACGCCGGGTCGATGTACAGCCTCCGGCCGAGCAGGGTGGCGAGCACCGAGTTCGGATTCGCACTCGTCATGCGAGCCGCCAGCCACTCCGACTCTTCGGGGGACATGGCGAAGCCCCCGCCCACCTCGCGGGGGAAGTTCGTGGGAGCGGGCGGGATCCCTGGCCGCCAGTCGCCCTTGCTCCTCTCGGCGAGCTCGGTCGCGGCATCGCCGGCGGCCCGGTTCAGGGTTCCCAGGTGGCTTGGATCCGTGTCGTGCGTGAGGATGCCGTACTGCTGCAGACCCGACCAGTAGATCGAGGACGGCAGGTTCTTCACCGACGGCCCGACGCGCCCTCCGATCAGGCCGGCCGAGTCCTCGAGGTTCGCATCCTTCAAGGCCTGGACCAGCCGCCGCTCCTGTACCTCGCCACGGCGCTGGTTCTCCGCGCCGGCGGTTCCCTTCGCGGACCCCTCCGTGTAGCACCACGGGACGAAGAGGAAGTAGCGGGCCCGCGTCTGAATCGTGGAGGTGCCCGGGAACAACAGATCGCTCGAGCGCATCACGGATCTGGCCCACGCCGAGCTCGTCTCGTCCCTCCGTCTGGGTGAAGAGGGCGATGAGCTCGCGTGCGGCGCGCTGCTCCTCGGGGGTGCTGTCGATCCAGGCGATGCTGGACGGCATCAGGATCCTTCCGGTGCGTAGGAACACCAGCTGATCGGCTCTCCGACGTGCTCGGCCGCGGCCACCGAGGATGCGGCGGTAGGCGTCGAGCTGGGGCTGGTAGTACGCCGTGCGGGCGGGGATGGCGGCGTCGGGGATGTCGTCGGTCTTGTAGTCGACGATGACGAGCGAGCCGTCGTCCTCGCGGTAGATGAGGTCGACGAAGCCCTCGAGGACGGTGCCGTCCTCCTCGACCGTCCCGACGTAGGACTCGCGCCAGTGCTCGCGCTCGGCGGCGCGGCGGACGACGTCGTGGGCGAGGGCCGAGCGGGCCAGGGCGGTGACGAGGTCGGTGAACTCGACGACGCCCTCGGCGAGGCACTGGGCGGCGACGGCGTCCTCGAGCCCGGCGCCGGTCCGCAGGTCGACCGACTGGAGCACCCCGTGGACGGCCCGGCCGACGGCCGACCCGTAGCGGCCCTTGGCCCACGCCGGCTGCTCGACGTCGCGGGCGCCCTTGGCGAGGCCGGCCGCGACCTCCTCGCCGGCCGTGTCGGCCTCCTCCACCACGTCGGCGGCGTCCCCCTCGACCGCAGGCACCGGCAGCGCCGCCTCGAGGGCGTCGGGGTCGGTGCCCTCGAGCCCGGACGCGCTGATCGCCGGCACCCGGCGGCTCGCCTCCACCGAGGCGCGCACCCGCGCCAGCCACTCCTCGAGCTCCGGCGGCGGGGTGACCTCCCGGCGCTCCCGGGCCGGGAAGGGCGACGTCGCCGTCCCAGGCCAGCTGCACGGCATCCGCCACGGTCGCGGCATCCGCCTCGGCGAGGTGGGTGGCGTTCGACCACGACGTCACGCTCGGCGGGGTCTTCCCCCGGTGCAGCGACACGACGAGGTGGTCGCGGGCCCGGGTCGCGGCGACGTAGAGCAGCCGCATCCGCTCGAGGTCGCTCATCTGCTCGTCGAGCGGCTGCTGCTCGGCGAAGTCCTGGGTCTCGATGCCGCTGCCGACCTTGACGGCGAAGTCGTCGTCGGTCCACAGCAGCTGCACCCCGCGCCCCCGGTTCGGGCGCCGACGACATGCCGGAGAGCACGACCATCGGGAACTCCAGGCCCTTGGCCGCGTGGATCGTCATGATCCGCACCGAGTCGACGTCGGTCTCCGGCAGCACCGACTCGGCCACCCGCGAGCCCTCCGAGCTCTGCGCGGCCGCCCACGCGAGGTAGGCGCGCAGCCCGCCGTGCTCGGACTCCGACCACGCCCGCGCCTGGTCGATGACGAACCGCAGCCGGCGCCACGCATCCCGCGCCCGCGGCGAGAACACCGCGACCTCGAACATCCGCCGGTCGGTCGCGATCCGGCCGAGGACCTCGCTCGGCGTCATCCACCGCGCGTCGTAGTGCAGCCGCTGCAGGTACCGGATGCCGGCGCCCACCGGGTGCGTCGGTGGCGTCGTCGTCGAGCGGGGCGAGCAGCGAGAACGACCCGCCGCCGCGCTTCCACGTCCACAGGTCGTCGTCCCCGCACCCGAAGAGCGGCGAGCGCAGCGCCGTGACCAGCGCGAACGCATCCGACGGGTCGGCGACGGCGCGGGCGGCGGCGAAGAGGTCGCGGACCTCCTGCGGCCGAGTAGACGAGCGAGCTCGACTCGGTGCGGTAGTCGATGCCGGCGTCGTCGAGGGCGTCCTCGAGGAACGGCAGCGAGGTGCGGGCCGGGACGAGGATGGTGATGTCGCCGGGGGTGATCGGGCGCCACTCGCGTGAGCGGCTCGCCGTCGCTCGTCGTGCCCGATGACGGCCTCGGTGGTCCACCCCTCCTGGAGCGCGGTGACGATGGCGCGCGCGACGTCGGCCGCCTCGCGCTCGCGCACCTCGGCGGCGCGCAGGCCGTCGTGCTCGGCCGCCCCGAGGACCGCGACGGGCGGGCCGACCTCGGCGCCCTCGCGGTGCTCGTCGAGGGCCACGTACGCGGGCTGGCTGGCCCGGGTCCTCCTCGATGAGCCGCTCGAAGACGGCGTTGACCCAGTCGAGGATCGGGCGCGCCGGTGCGGAAGTTCGTCGTCAGCGTGACGTCGCCGCCGAGCACCTCCCGGGCGCGCAGGTACATCCCGATGTCGGCCCGCCGGAACCGGTAGATCGACTGCTTCGGGTCGCCGACGACGAAGATCGACCCGGGCGGCACCGGGCAGTCCTCCCAGCGGTCGGCGCCGGCCGCCGCGCCGCCGGCGATGCGCACGGCGATCTCGATCTGGATCGGGTCGGTGTCCTGGAACTCGTCGAGGAGCAGCCGGGTGTAGCGGCTCTGGAGCTGGGCGCGGACCTCGGCGTTCTCGCGCAGGACGTCGCGGGCGAGGACGAGCAGGTCGTGGAACTCCAGCTCGCCGGCGGCGCGGCGCTGCTCGGCCGACTCGAGCACCCGCTCGCCGCACCAGCGGACGACGGCGCGCAGGGCCTGGTCGCTGACCGTGGCGACGACCTCGGTCGACCTCGGCCGCCCACGCTTGCAGTCGCTCCTGCAGCGCCGTCGAGCCGGCCGCCCCAGTTGGCCTGCCTCCCGTAGCGACCACTTCAGCTTCTCGGCCTGCGCGGAGGACGGCGACGGTGGCGCGCGGGTCGTGGTCGGCGGCCGCGAGGTCGCCGACCCACGCCTCGAGCGCGGCGAGGTTGGCGAGGAACTTGTCGTCGGCGTCCGTGCAGTGGTCGCCCTCGGCGACGAGCCGCCGCGCCTCGGCGAGGATGCGCGGCGACGTCGGGCGCGGTGAGCGGCTCGGGGCCGGGCCGCGGCGAGGACGTGCGAGCGGACGAGGTCCCAGTCGCCGTTGAGCCGGACGATGATGCTGCGCAGGTGGTCGAGCGTGATGCCGACCGCGAACGCGAGCTCGAGGGTGAGCGCCATCTCCTCGTCGTCGAGGAGCTCGGTGCGCAGCTGCGCCCAGCGGGCCTCGAACGCGACCGAGGAGCCGACCTCGTCGAGCACGCCGAGCAGCGGCGGGATGCCGGCCTCGATCGGGTGCTCGGTGAGGATGCGCTGCGCGAACGAGTGCAGGGTGCCGATGGCGGCGAGGTCGAGCCCGTCGAGCGCGGCCTCGGCGCGCTCCCTCGCCTCCGGCCGGGTGGTGTGCCGCGCGGCCTGCTCGAACCGGTCGCGGAGGCGGTCGCGCAGCTCGGCGGCGGCCCGCTCGGTGAAGGTGACGGCCGCGACCTGCTCGATCGGCACGCCGTCCTCGACGACGAGCTGCTGGACCCGG
This sequence comes from uncultured Actinomycetota bacterium, assembly GCA_963730165.1. Lineage (GTDB taxonomy): Bacteria > Actinomycetota > Actinomycetes > Actinomycetales > Dermatophilaceae > DASSQJ01. The sequence goes on along the minus strand of CAVSQS010000001.1, from coordinate 705,593 downwards.
GAGACGAGCGACCGGGTCTTGCCCGAGCCGGCGCCGGCGTCGACGAACAGCGTGGATGCCGTGTCGTGCCGGATGCGGTCGGCGGGCCGCGGCGTCGCGTGAGGTCGTCAGCGCGTCGCATCGGCGTCCTCCGTCCTGCGCGGGCTCGGCGGTGACGCCCTCGACGAGGGCGGCGAAGTCGGCGAGCTCGGGGGAGAGGCGCTTGCGCTCCCACGCGGCGCGGACCTCGCCGTGGCCGAGGCCGTCGGGGTTGCAGTACGGGCACTGGACCCAGAGGAAGTCGGGGGCCTCCGGGGCCCGCGGCGGGAACGCGCCCCGCCCGATGCCGCCGACGAGCTTGCCCGACGGTGGCCGCGTAGGTGGCGTCGACCTCGGGGGTGAGCTCGACCTCGACCCGCTCCCGGTGCTTGTGGACGAACCAGTAGAGGGCGCGCACGGGGGAGTCGGGCTGCCCGTGGGCGGCCCGGGCGGCGAGCGCGTAGACCGGCAGCTGGAGCTTCTCGCCGGCCGCGACCGGGTCGGTGCGCAGGTCGCGGAAGGTGCGGGCGCTGCCGGTCTTGATGTCGGTGACGAGGATCGTGCCGTCGCGGCGCCTCGTCGACCTTGTCGGCCGACCCGCGGAAGGCGACGACACCGCCATCCGGCAGGTCGACCATGACCGGGTCGGTGCCGTGCAGCCCGAACGGCAGCTCGCTCGCGACGACCCGGGCGTCGTGCTCGGCGCGCCAGCGGTTGTCGTCGTCGACCATCCAGTCAGCGTCGTGAGGATGCGCAGCCGCTCGACCGGCCAGAGCCGGGGGTGGCCGACCTTGCCCTCGGCGGCGTAGCGGTCGGCGATGGCGGTGGCGATCTCCTCGAGCCGGCGGCGCTGGGCCTCGCTCCACGGCTCGCCGTAGCCGGGCAGCTCGCCGCGCTCGGCGGCCTCGGTGACGAGCCGGTCGAAGGACTCGTGGACGATGTTGCCGACGTCGAGCGGGCTGATCTCGACGGCCTCCTCGGGCGCCTCGAGCGGCTCGACGTACAGCATCCGCTGGACGAACCAGGCGTGCGGGCAGATGGCGTACCGCTCGAGCGAGGTGGGGGAGACGAGGCGCTCGCCGGTGGCGAAGTCGGGCAGGTCGTCGGCGCCGGCGAGGTTGCCGTCGAACCGGGTGAAGCCGCTCGAGCGGCGGGCCTGCTCGAGCTCGCGGGCCGCGGCGACGACGGGGTCGTGGGAGTCGCGGGTCGCGGCCGTCTGCGCGCATCGCCCACTCCTGGCGGGTGCTCGGCTGGTCGGTCGTGAGGACGGAGGCCGCGAAGGAGGGCGAGCTGTGCAGCCATCCCTGCGAGGCGTCGACGCCCTCGGCCCACTTCGTCGCGGCGAGGTTCGGGTTGCCGGTGAGGGCCCGCAGGGAGGGGAGCAGCCACCGGCTGGGGAGGCGCTCGCTGCTGCGGCGCAGGTCGCCGCGGGGGAAGCTCGCGGTGACGCGCGGTGCGGCGTCGAGGGCGGCGAGCAGCTGGCGGTGCCTGGTGTCGAGCGAGGCGCGGGTCGAGGGGAGCTGCCCGTGCGGATGCCGCGCGCACCCGCTCGGGGAGGAGGGAGTCCTCGTGGAGCCGGCCGGGGTAGAGGTCCTCGGAGAGCCCGACGACCCAGACCTCGTCGAGGTCGAGCCCGACGGCCTGGGCGAGCGGCGCGACGAGCACGCCCTCGCCGAAGCGGCCGACGCGGGGGAGGGCCGACTCGAGCTCGACGGCGAGCACCTCCTCGAGGCCGAGCAGGGACGGGGTGAGGCCCTGGGTGTCGAGCGCGGCGAGCCCGCTGAGTGCGCGCTCGAGCGACGCCGAGGGCGTACTGCTCCTCGAGAGGGAGCCGCTGCCGGCGCTCCTCGGTGAGCACCTCGGCGAGCAGCTCGATCGCCCACTGGCCGAGGGCGTGCCAGTTGCCGGCGTGCGCGGCGCGCTCGAGCCGGTGCTGGAGCTCGGTGACGAAGGTGAGGAGCTGCTCGCCGGCCTGGGCGCTGCGCTCGGGCGCGGGCGCGGGTGGACTCGTACTCGGCGGTCTCGGCCTCGCGCTCGAGCCGCTCGACGTACGCCTCGAGCTTGGCCTGCCAGTCGGGGCCGCCGACGACCCCGGCCTCGCGGGAGGCCCGCTCGAACCGGGCGACGCTGACCCGCTCCCCGGTGAAGGTGGTGAGCGGCACCTCGCCGAGGGTCCGCATCACGTCGGCGCGGCGGAAGCCGGTGCGGGCGGTCTCGAGGAGGCCGAGGAGGAAGCGGGCCGTGGCCCGCTCGGCGACCGGGCGGCACGCCGGCGCCGTTGACGGTGATGTCGGCGGCGGCGAGGTGCTCGTGGAGCAGCCGGGCGTAGGGGGAGGCGTTGGAGTACAGGACCGCGAGCCGGTGGGCGGGGCGTCGCGGAGGGCGGCGAGCGACCTCGCGGACGACGGAGCGGACCTCGTCGTCGGCGTCCGAGGCGGTGAGGACGCGGTGGGCTGTCGGTTCGGGGCGGACGTCGTGCGCGGGTGGCGCCAGCGTCGATGGCGTGGCGGCGGCCGACGGCGTCGAGGACGGCGGCATCGGAGCGTGCGTCGCCGGTGAGGGCGGCGACGACGTGGAGGGCTGCCGCGGTCTCGGCAAGAGCGCGCAGCATCCCGGTCTCGGCGCGGTCGAGGTCCTGGGGGAGGTAGAGGACGAGGGCGCCGAGCTCGTCGGTGGTCGCCGTGCCTGCCTGCAGGAGGCGGGTCGCGGTGTGGAGGAGGTCGGTGCTGTCGTAGAAGTCGTCGAGGAGCCGGTCGCGGGTGGCCTGGTGCAGGCGGACGACGTCGGCGGTGAGCGAGGAGACCCGGACCAGTTCGGGGAGGGCCGCGGGGTCGACGTCGCGCAGCGCGTGGTGGGAGCGGGCGAGGGCGCGGGCCGTGGCGGGGTGCTGGGCGACGGGCGCGAAGGTGCCGGCATCGGCATCGAGGCAGGCGCGGACGGCGGCGACGGTGAGCGCCGTGGTCGCGGGGCGGCGCCCGGCGCCGGCGAGGACGGGCCCGGCCAGCTGCTCGGCGAGGTGGCGCAGGGTGGTGAAGCGGATGGCGGCGATGCCGCGCCGTCTCGGGGGTGAGGCCGTGGGCGAGGTGGCGGCGGGCGACGATGCCGGCGATGTTGTTCGGGACGAGGACGGTGACGGGGTGCATCGGGTCGTCCGCCTTGGCCTCGGCGACGACGGCACGGAGTGCCTCGAGCGCCTCGGGGCCGTAGCGGACCCGGGTCAGCGAGCCGGTCACCATCCCCTCCTCCCCGTCTCCTCCTGCACGCTATCGCCGGCCGTCACACGGTGCCTCCGGTTCGGGCCGCGAAGTCGGTGGCGGTGCGGCCGGTGGCGCGGTGGAGGCGGGCGATGGCGTCCATGAGGTGGCGGGGGACGAACGGGCCGGCGTCGAGGTCGAGCCCGGCGACGAGCAGGTCGTCCTCGAGGACGTACCGGAGGAAGGCGGCGTCGCGGTTGAGGATGGCGACCTCGCGGGCCGCCGCGCGCTGCGACCGGATGTCGTGCACGAGGACGGCGACGACCCGGATCGTCGGCTCGCCCGGGAGGATGCGCACCCAGGCGGTGTGCCGCTCGAACCGGACCGGCCAGTCGCCGTCCTCGTCCCGGCCGGTCGCGGTGCTCGTCATGGTCGCGAAGGTCCGGTCGACGAGTGCGGCCAGCTCGTCCTCGGTGCCCACCTGGTAGGCGGTGTCGGGGTCGACCGGCTCGAGGTTCTGGTGCGCCGTGGTCGCGACGCGCGCGTCGGCGCCCGGGGGAGCAGGCGGCATCCCCTCGAGGAGGAGGGGGTGGAGCACGCCGAAGCCCTCGCGCAGCACGCGGACGGCGGTGTGGGCGAGGCGGGCGCTGTCGGAGGCGTCGGCGTGCAGCCACCAGTTCGGGGCGCCGTCGTCGGGGTCGGGGCTCGGCGGGGCGAAGCCGAGGGCGATGTAGAGGTCCTCGCCGGCGGTGCCGAGCCGCGCCTCCGGGACGAGCAGGTCGTCGGCGCTCACCTCGCACCGGCGGGCGGTGCCGCCGTCGAACGCAAGCACCTGGACATAGGGCCGGGCGGCGTCGTCGTCCTCGTGGTGCGGGGTCTGGAGGGCGATGCTGCGCCCGTCCGGGAGGCGCTCGAGGCGCCGGGTGAGCCGGCGCTCGAACCGTGCCCAGGCCTGCTCGATCTCGCGGTCCACGTCCACCCGTGACTGCTCGTTCCGCGCCATCCGCGCTCCTCTCGCTCGTGTGCCCCCATCGTCGCGAGGGGGTCCAACACGGGCGGTGCGGTGGGCCGGCGCGGTGGGGCTTCGGTGTTGGAAGGGTCACGTCGGCTCTGGCGGCGATTCGCCTGTCCCGAAAGCGGCTCCGGTGCAAGGGTGGAGATGCAGGAGGGGAGCCTGGGGGAGTTCGCCGGTGCCCGGTGTTGGACCCGTGCGCCACGGTTCATGCGACCCCGAGAACGACGTCCGGGCGACCGGGAGGTGGCTCACCGCGCGTGAGCCGCGTCCGGGCCGTCCGGCCCGATCCAACCAACCCAACTCAGGAGGGAACCATCACCATGCGTTCCATCACCCGTGCCGCCGCCGCCCTCGCCGTCGTGGGCCTCGCCTCGCTCGGCCTCGCCTCCAGCGCGCAGGCGTACGAGTCGTCGACCACCGTCCCGGGGCAGCAGGGCAGGGACGGCAAGGTCACCGGCCACTACACGGAGTCGCAGTCCGGCTGCGACTACATCGTCAACTACCGGGGGGACTTCGGCGGCGACGCCTACCTCGACGACGGCTGGATCATGAACCAGATCTCGTGCGACGACGGCTGGCAGGGCACGTACCTCATCGTCCACGAGTCCGACCCGCGCTACACCGGCAACCCGGACCGTGCGATCTGGGGGTCGTGGGAGATCGTCAAGCAGACGGTCCAGGGCGAGGGCAACCTCGCGAACACGCACGCGCCGTACTACGACCCGTCCATGCTGGGCTGACCAGGCGGCCTCGGGCGGGCCGGCGTCGCAGCCGGCCCGCCCGGCCGTGCAGCATCTCGCGCGGGAATCCGACATGATCGATCCACGGCCGGCCGGCCGATGAGCCGGTCCGCGCCGAGACGAGGGAGACGAGATGGCACCGAGCAGCGCACCAGCCGGGTGGTACCGACAGCCGGACGGCACGGAGCGGTACTGGACGGGCGCCCAGTGGTCGCCGCACGTCCGGTCGGCGCCGGTTCCGCCGCCGGCTGTCGCGAGCGGTGTGGTCGTTCCTGCGACTCCGCAGCCGGCCCAGCAGGTGGCGCCCATGATGCAGGGTCAGTACGGCTACGTCCCAGCGCGGCAGGTCGCCCCGAAGAACCCGGCCCTGGCCGTCATCGCGTCCTTCTTCGTGCCGGGCCTCGGGCAGTTCGTCAACGGCCAGGGCGGCAAGGGCGTGGCCTTCCTGCTCTCCTACATCGGCAGCCTGGTGCTGATCCTGGTGTTCGTCGGGGTCTTCCTCGCGCCCATTGTGTGGATCTGGTCGATGATCGACGCCTACAGCGGCGCGCAGCGCTGGAACGCGCGGTACGGCATCCTCAGCTGACCGCGAGGTGCGCCCGGGGGTGACGTACGACGGGGCGCGGCATGTCGGCGTCGCTGCCGAGCCGAGAAGGCGGTCGGTGATGCCTAGCCCCTCGTCCGGCGCGATGCTGTGCTGTGTCCACAGGGGCTTGCAATCCGAACACATGTTCGATTATGATTCGGGTATGGACCAGCAGCCGATCAGCCTCTCGGAGCGCCGCTCCCGGCTCCAGGCTGCCGCGGACGCCCTCGACGGCATGGATGACCTGCTCCACCAGGCGTCGGGGGCGGAGCTGACCGAGCTGATGGCGCTGACCGACGGCGTGGCCGCGAAGGCGGCGGCACTTCGGGTGGCGGTCACCGTGGAGGCGGTGTCCCGCGGCGAGGTCGCGGCGGCCGGCACCAACGTGCACGCCTGGGTGCGCGACCACGCGCCGTCGTTGCGCCAGGGCGGTGCCGGGGCCGTCGCCTCGGTGGCCCAGGCCGTGGTGCCGGGGAGCTCGCCGTGGCGTCCGGAGGGAGTCGTCATCGACCCGGAGTCCTCGCTCGGCATCGTGTGGGCCGGCGTGGCGGCGGGGGTGGTGTCACCTGCGCTGGCCGCGGCCGTGATGCGCGAGCTCGAGCGGCTCGAGCCCCAGCTGGTACCCGCGGCCGTCCCCACGGTGACGCGTGCCCTGCTCGAGCTCGGGGTCCAGTGGGGGCCGGCAGTGATGCGGCGGCTGCGGCCCCGGCTGCTCGCCGAGCACGGTCGGGCCGGCGTGCTCGATGACCTGCAGGAGCGGCTGGCCGCGGCGGCGCGGTTGTCGGCGCCGATCGTGGAGTCCGAGGATCTGACCGAGTACCAGCTGCTCATGACCCCGGAGCAGGCCGCGGCGCTGGAGGCGGCGATCGGCCCGCTGTCCGCCCCGGCTCCCAACGACGAGACGGGGGAGCGCGACCTGCGCCCGGCCGGGCAGCGGCGGGTCGAGGCCCTGACCGAGGTGTGCCGCCGCTCCAGCTCCCGGGATGCCGACGAGAGCGGCGGGCCGGACGGCGCGGCCGGGTCGGCTGCTGCGGTGCACGTCACCATCGCCCTGGCCGACCTGCAGGACGAGACCGGGTGCGGCGAGGTGATCGGCTCGAGTGCGACCGGGACGATCCTCTCCCCGGGAGTGCTGCGGCGGATCGCCTGCGAGGCCGAGCTCATCCCGTACGTCTTGGGAAGTGCGAGTGAGGATCTGGACCTGGGCCGGGTGGTCAGGCTGTTCACCCGAGCGCAGCGGCGCCGGCTGTGGCGTCGCGACCGAGCGTGCACGTACCCCGGATGCGGAGCGCCGGCAGCGTGGACGAAGGCGCACCACGTGCTGCACTGGGTCGACGGCGGGTTGTCCGACATCGGCAACGCCGCCCTGCTCTGCCAGCGCCACCACACCACCGTCCACACCCGGCGGCTCTGGGCCACGGTGCGAGCCACACCCGACGACCGGGGGCGATACGTCGTGTGGGATCTGAGCGACGGTAGCTACGACCGCCACCTCGAACGACTACGAGCGGAGCGGTCGGCCCCTGCCGTGCCAGACCTCACGTCCGAGCGGCTGCGCTCCCTGGGCGCCGCGTAGCTCGTGCCCTGCGCGCCCGACGTAGGTGGTGCCGGACGCGCCGAGTGGGTCGTGGCCTACGCAGTGGTGGCTACCGCCGACGCCGCCCGGTGGACCCACGGCGCTGCACTCCGCCGCCAGCCGCCGCGAGGCGCTCGACGAGCCGGGCCGACGCGTTCCGGCCGAAGATCGTCGAGGCACCCTCGTAGCGCTGCTCCAGGTACTCCTCGGGCGTCGTCCAGTAGCCGCCGTAGTCTCCGGCGAAGCCCACCACCGACGTGGAGCGGGCGTGCGAGGCGACCTGCACGGCGGACTCGATCCGCGCGCCCGTCATCGTCGTGGGCTCTCCCGGCACGGTGGCGAAGGTGTGGTCGCCGACGCGGATGACGTGCAGGGGGAGGCGCTTGGGCGCCAAGGAGGCGAACAGCCATCCCATCGGGAGAGGGAGCCCGGTGTAGGCGTGGAGGATGCTGATCTTCGGTCCGTGACCATCGACCTCCGGGTGGACGCGCGACCGGTGCGCGGCGTACGCCGGGGCGTGGATGCCGGCTGCCACCTGCGCCCACTGCGCGGTCGGTCCGTCGACCCCACCGCCGGCCGTGGCGAGCCCGCTCAGGGGGGCCGGCAGCCCCGTCGAGCGCGGCGCCCACATCTCGTGCGCCGCCCCGAGGGTGAAGGGGCGCACCTCGGCCTCCGCCGCGGCTCGGCGGACGGCCCTGCCGAGCCGCCGGCCGACCACGTCCGCCAGCTCGTGCCCCTGGGTCGCTGGTCGCCCGTCGTCCGGGTCGCGGACCCGGCCCTCGGCATCGAGCGGGAGTGGCGAGATGTCGCCGCTCGAGCCACCGCCGAAGCCGACGACGGTGCCGTCGAGCTCCGCCTCGGCCCTTGCGGCACCCCAGAGGTCGGACCCGAAGGCCGGCCAGGTCGCGCCGAGCGCCGTTCCGTGGACGGCGTACCACGCGAGAGCGGCATCGACGCTCCCGTCGTCGGACCGCGCCACGAGCACGGTCGCCCGCGGGTCGCGCAGCCGGTCGGGAACCGGCTGGTCGGGGCGGGTGGACGAGTGGTCGAGGAACGCCGCGCGCGTCGCCTCGTCGTAGTGGTCCCACGCCGGCACGGCGCGGTTGCTCGCGACGCCGTCCACGACCGGGCGGACCACGGTGACGCCGCCCGGTGCGAGGGCCTCCAGGGCGCGGGTCACGGCGCTCCGGACGAGCGGGTCGAGCCGGCGGGTGCTCGCCCACGGAGCCCGGGGCGACGGCCCGGCGAGCAGCGTGTACATCAGACCGCCGTAGCGCTGGCCGGGACCCTCGTGGGTGTGGGTGCCGCAGAGGACGACCCGCGAGGCGTCGAGGCCGCTCGCCGCGACGGCGGCCCGCCACAGGTGCAGACCGCCGCAGTGCAGGTCGGCGTTGACGAGCACGACCCGCTCACCACGGGCGTCCTCGAGAGCGAGGGCCGTGACGAGCAGCCGCTGGTCGGCCTCGGAGGGTGGCTCGGCGTCCTTCCGGCCGAGCGGGCCCCAGCCCGTCGTCGCCCCCGGCTCGACCGGCGTGATGTCGGCCCGCCCCACGCCCACCCGGCATCCGTCCACGGCGTGCACCCCTCCCGACGGTCACGTGAGTGCGACCGGTCGCACTCACCCTCCCACGGGTGGCCGGTGGGCGGCGTCCGTCGCGGCGCGGGTCGGCGACGGCTCAGAGGCCGACCTCGTCCGCGGCGTAGGTCGCCTGCTTCACGGTGAACTGCTCGCCGTACTCGCTGCTCAGCTGGTCGATGAGCCCCTGCCGGGAGAAGCCCTTGACGTCGAGGTAGTCCTCGGCGACCCGCACGGCCTGCTCGTTCCAGCTCACGTCGAGGTGCTCGACGGCCCAGGTGGCGTCCGCCGTGTCGAAGCCCTCCCCGTACTCGGAGGACAGCTGGTCGATCAGGCCCTTCTTGCTGAACCCCTTGAACTCGAGGTAGTCCTGCGCGGCGCGCAGGGCGTTCTCCTGGGCCCTGGTCATCGACGGGGTGGACTTCGTCGGTGTGGGGGTGGGCGTCGGGGCGGCTGTCGTCGGCGCGGGCGACTCGGAGGCCGGTTCGGTCGTCGGCTCGCTCGTGGGCTCCGCGGTCGGGGTGCTCGATGCGGCAGCGGCGGCCGCCGTCGTGGTGGTGTCGTCGCCGCCGCCTCCGGAGAGCGCGCCGATGACGACCATGAGCAGGAAGATCGCGCCGATGGCGCTGAGCACCTTGTGGCGGCCGACCCAGCCCAGCGCACCGCCCTTCGCGGTGGTCGGCTGGGCCGTCACGGTCGGCTCGAGCGGGTGCCACTGGCCGTCCTCACCGAGGCGGTGGCCGTTGGCGACGTCGCCGGGTCGGTAGCTGGGCTGCTGGGTCATGAGGGTTCCCTCCTGGGGTGTCCGTCGCAGGTCGCGGTCGCGCCCTGCTGCTGCTCTGCGCACCCCGGCAAGGGCCCCCTCGCGCGGAGGTCGACGTCCACCTGCGGCTGCAGGTCCCGCACCGTCCGCGGCCCTTGCCGGCGTGCGATGACGATGCTGCCGAGGGGGTCCAACAGATCGGTCCGGTGAGGGGCGCCTCGGCCGATCGAGCCGCCCAGGCATCGGCGACGGACCCGCACACGACGGAGCCGTGACGCGCTGTGCTCGACCTGCGGAGCCCGGGGGGCCGGCGCCGCCTCACTGCCTATTGCAATGAGTCTTTCGAAAGAGTACTTTTGACGTGTGGAACGCACGACACGACAGCTCACCGACCCCACCGACCTCAGGGCGCTTGCTCACCCGGTTCGGATGTCCATCCTCGAGCAGCTCGTCGTCTTCGGACCCCTGACGGCGTCCGAGCTGGGTACTCGCATCGACGAGTCGCCGGCCAACTGCTCCTGGCACCTGCGCAAGCTGGCCGAGCACGGGTTCGTCGAGGAGGCCGGCGGCGGCACCGGCCGCGCCCGCCCCTGGCGGGCGGCCTCGCGAGGGCTGTCGTGGAACGAGCAGGACACCTCGGAGTCGGCTCAGCTGGCCGGCGAGGCGCTCACCGCGATGCTCGTCGACCGGGAGGTGGCGCGCTACGCCGAGGCGCGCCGGTGGCTGGCCGCCGACGACGCCGCATGGCGCGAGCCCGCCGGGTCCTCGCAGGGCGCGATGTGGCTGACCGAGGACGAGTTCGCCGAGCTGGCCGAGGACCTCCGGCAGGTGGCCACCCGCCACCTCGACCGGCTGTACGACCCCACGCTCCGCCCGCCGGGCTCGCGGCTCGTCACCGTCATGGGCTGGGCGGTGCCCGCCTACCACCCCGACGGCCGGCCGGTCACGGCCGAGAACGTCCCCGCGGCGACCGCGCCGCCCGATGACCAGACCCAGCGGCCGCTCCCGTCGCGGCACACCGACGAGAACAAGGAGCAGTGATGCGAGAGGCCTTCCAGGTCACCGGTTTCCGGCGGCTCTTCACCGGGATGTCGACGAGCATGCTCGGTGACTCCCTCATGCTCCTCGTCCTGTCGATCTGGGTGAAGACCCTCACCGGCTCGAACGCGATGGCCGGTCTGACCTTCTTCTTCATGGTCGTGCCGGCGCTGTTCGCCCCGTTCCTCGGGATGTACATCGACCGCTTCCGCCGCCGCCCGCTGCTGATCTGGGGCAACCTCGCCTCGTCCGTCGTCGTCCTGCCGCTCCTGCTCGTGCGCGACGCGAGCGACGTGTGGCTCATCTGGGTCGTGGCGTTCCTCTACGGCATCTCGTTCATCGTCCTGCCCGCCGCGCTGAACGGTCTGCTCAAGGAGCTGATGCCCGAGCACCTGCTCGTCGACGCGAACTCCTCGCTGCAGACGGTCAAGGAGGGCTACCGGCTCATCGGGCCGCTCGTCGGTGCCGGGCTCTTCGGCTGGCTCGGGGGCGGCGCCGTGGCGGTCGTCGACGCCGTCTCCTTCGTCGTCGCCGCCGCGTTCGTCGCGTGGATCCCGCTGCACGAGGACCGCCCGGTGCGGGTGGCCCAGCACTGGTGGGCCGAGATGACCGGGGGGCTGAGGCACCTGGTCCACGAGCGCCTGCTCAAGCACACCCTCGTCGCCTTCGGGCTGATGCTCCTCGTCGTCGGCTTCTCCGAGGCCGCCATCTACGCCATCCTCGACGCCTTCGACAAGCCGGCGACCTTCGCCGGGGTCGTCGTCACCGTCCAGGGCGTCGGCGCCGTCGTCGGGGGCCTGACGGCCCCCCGGTGGGTGCGCCGTCTCGGCGAGACCGGCGCCGTCGTCGTCGGGCTCGCGCTCATGGCCGGCTCGCTGGCCGTCGTCGCCGCGACCTCGACCCTGTGGTGATGCTCGCCGCCGTCGTCCCGCTCGGCTACAGCGTGCCGGTGCTCTTCATCGCCTTCACGACGCTGATGCAGCGGCGGACCCCGCAGTCGCTCATCGGCCGCGTCTCCACCGCGGTCGAGGTCGTGCATGGGTGTCCCGCAGGCCATGTCGCTCGCCGTCGGCGCGCTGCTCGTGACCCTCGTCAGCTACCACCTGATCTTCGGCGTGATGGCGCTCGTCACCGCTCTGGGTGCCGTCTACCTCGTGCTCGTCCTCGGCCGGCAGGCGTTCCGGCCCCCGGCTGCCGTGGAGGGCGCCGCCGCCCCGCAGGCCGTCCCTCCCCCCGCCGAGCCTGCGCCGGCCTCGTAGGGCCGGGAGCGGTCGGTGACCCACGGCGGTGACGTGGCGGGGGCCGATCGTCCGGCGCCGGGTCGCCCCGGTCAGGGCAGCCGCCTGACCGCCTGTGGCGCCCCGAGCCCAGAACCTACGCCACCGTAGGTTAGGGTCGAACCGGCTCGCACGCCCGACCCGGGCGGGGGCCGGGAGGGACGGCGAGAGACCGATGACGCAGCGCCCCTGGACGCGCAGCTACGCCCCGGGAGTCCCGGCGGAGGTGGAGGTCCCGGACCACTCGCTCGTCGACCTCCTCGAGGCGTCGGTGGCTCGCTTCGGTGACCACGTCGCCCTCGACTTCTTCGGCGGCACGACGACCTATAGCCGGCTGGGGGAGCTGGTGGCCCGCGCCGCCGGGGCGCTGCACGCCCTCGGGGTGCGGGCGGGCGACCGGGTGGCGCTGATCCTGCCGAACTGCCCGCAGCACGTCGTCGCCTTCTACGCCGTCCAGCGCCTGGGAGCGGTCGTCGTGGAGCACAACCCGCTCTACACGCCGGAGGAGCTCCAGGTCCAGCTCGCCGACCACGGAGCGCGGGTCGCCATCGTCTGGGACAAGGCGGTCCCGTCGGTCCGGCAGGTGGCGAGCCGGACCGCGGTCGAGACCGTCGTGGCGGTCGACCTGACGACCGCGCTGCCCGCCCTGAAGCGGATGATGCTCCGGCTGCCGCTGCCCTCGGCCCGTACCGCGCGGGCCGCGATGACGGCGTCGGCCCCCGGGGCTCTCTCGTGGGAGCGGCTCGTCGGCTCGGCGACCCCGCTCGACCCCACGTGGCCCCGGCCCGCGCCCACCGACGTCGCGCTGCTCCAGTACACCGGCGGCACGACCGGGACGCCCAAGGGCGCCATCCTCACCCACCGGAACCTGCTCGCCAACGCCCTCCAGGGTCGCGCGTGGGTGCCCGGCCTGCGCGACGGCGAGGAGACGATCTACGCGGTGCTGCCCCTCTTCCACGCCTACGGACTGACCCTGTGCCTCACCTTCGCCGTGAGCATCGGCGCGACGCTCGTGCTCTTCCCCCGGTTCGACGTCGACCAGGTCCTCGAGGCGATGCGTCGCCGCCCGGCGACCTTCCTGCCGGCCGTGCCGCCGATCTACCAGCAGCTGGCCACGGCGGCGCGGGACCGCGGCGCCTCGCTGACCTCGGTGCGCTTCGGCATCTCCGGGGCGATGTCCCTGCCGGTCGAGACCGTCGAGCTCTGGGAGGAGGTCTCCGGCGGCCTGCTCGTCGAGGGGTACGGGATGACGGAGTCCTCGCCGGTCGCCCTCGGCAACCCGGTGTCCGCGGACCGCCGACCGGGAACGGTCGGAGTGCCCTTCCCCTCGACCGACATCCGGGTCGTCGACCCCGACGACCCGGGCGTCGAGCGCCCGCAGGGGGAGCGGGGCGAGCTGCTCATCCGCGGTCCGCAGGTCTTCTCCGGCTACTGGGGGCAGCCCGAGGAGACCGACCGGGTGCTCCTTCCCGGCGGATGGCTGCGCACGGGCGACGTCGTCGTGGTCGACGACGACGGGTTCGTCACCATCGTCGACCGGATCAAGGAGCTCATCATCACCGGAGGCTTCAACGTCTACCCGTCCGAGGTCGAGGCGGCGTTGCGCCAGGTCGAGGGCGTGCTCGACGCCGCCGCGGTCGGGCTGCCCGTCGAGGGCGGGGGCGAGGAGGTCGTCGTCGCCGTCGTGGCCGAGCCCGGGGTGGAGCTCGACCCCGACGCGGTGCGCCAGGCGTGCCGGGAGCACCTGACGGGCTACAAGGTCCCGCGCCGGGTGGTCCTCGTCGACGAGCTGCCGCGCTCGGTCATCGGCAAGGTGCTGCACCGGCAGGTCCGCGACCAGCTGCTCTTCCGGTAGTTTTCGCCGGCGTCGCGCCCTCCACCCACCGGTGGAGAGCCGCCGTGACACCATCGGTCCCATGACGGCGACGCTGTCGACGGAGGTCGTCCGGGACGGTGCGCGGCGGATCAGGGTCCGGGTCGCGGCCCCGGATGCCTCGCCGCCCGTGGGGTGTCACGTCGTCGCGTTCGGGCACGGCTTCTTCCAGCGGCCGGCGTGCTACGACTCGCTGCTCGCGGCGATGGCCGCGCGGGGCCACGTCGTCGTGGCGCCCGACACCGAGACGTGGCTGCGGCCCCGCCACGACCGGCTCGCCGACGACCTCTGGCAGGTCGCGCGGTGGGCCCGGGAGGCCGGTCCGTGGGCGGGGGAGTGCGACGGTGTCGTCCTCGCCGGGCACTCGATGGGCGCGGGCGTGGCGCTGCTCGCCGCGTCGCGGCATGCCGACACCGCGGCGGTCGTGGCGCTGTCCGCCCTGCAGACCAGGCCGCGCGTCGACGTCGCCGCGATCACGGCGCCGACCCTCTTCGTCGTCGGGTCGCAGGACTCGATCGTCCCGCCCACGCGCACCCGGCCCCTCTACGAGGCGATGACCGCGCCGGCCGAGTGGGCACTCGTCCGCGGCGGCTACCACTGCGGCTTCGTCGACCGCGCCCGCTGGCGCGACCTGGGCTGCGACCGCGGCGACCTGCCCCGGCAGGAGCAGCTCGCCGTCACCTCCCGGCTCGTCGGGGACTGGCTCGACGCCCGGCTCCGGGGCGGCGCCCTCGCCGCGCCGCCCGGCGTCGACCTCGAGCGCCGCTGACGCGACGCGGCTCGGGGAGGCAGACTGGACCCATGCGGTCCGTGCGTCCGGCCGCGGTGGCCGGCACGTTCTACCCGGGTCGGTCGGCCGACCTGGCCTCGACGCTCGCTGCCCTGCTCGAGCCGGCGCGGCGCGCCGTCGACCCGGCCGGGCCGCCCGCCAAGGCCTACCTCCTGCCGCACGCCGGCTACACCTACTCGGGCGCCGTCGCCGCGCTCGGGTACGCCGACCTGGAGCGTCGCCGTGGCACCGTGACCCGCGTCGTCCTGCTCGGCCCGACCCACCGGGTCGCGGTCGACGGCCTGGCGCTGCCGGGCGCCGACGCCCTCGAGACCCCGCTCGGGTCCGTGCCCGTCGCCACGCTCGACCCGGCGCTGCGAGCGACGCTGCCGCAGGTCGTCGAGAGCCCGGAGGCGCACCGGCAGGAGCACTCCCTCGAGGTGCACCTGCCGTTCCTCCAGACCGTCCTGGACGACGTCGCCGTCGTCCCCCTCGCCGTGGGCCGGGCACGGCCGGACGCGGTCGCCGAGGTCCTCGACGCCCTGTGGGGCGGGCCGGAGACCGTGGTGGTCGTCAGCTCGGACCTCTCCCACTACCTGCGCCACGAGGAGGCCCGCGCGGTCGACGACCGGACGGTGGCCCAGATCCTCGACCTCGACGGACGCCTCGACCACCGCCAGGCCTGCGGCGCCACCCCGGCCAACGGGCTGCTCGTCACGGCCCGCCGCCGGGGGATGGCCGCACGCCTGCTCGCGGCGTGCACGTCGGGGGACGTCACCGGAGACCGGCGGAGGGTGGTGGGCTATGCGGCGGTCGCCTTCACCGAGCCAGCGGCCCGGTAGCCCCCGACTCGGCCCCGCGCCTGACGCCGGTGCCGCTCCGGTGGCCGCCGGCGAGGTCCTGCTCGCCCTCGCCCGCGCGGCGATCACCGAGCCGCTGCTCGGCAGCCGGCCGGCGGTGGAGGAGTCCCACGCCTGGCTGCACGAGGACGGCGCCTGCTTCGTCACGCTGACGACGCGGGGCAGCCTGCGCGGCTGCATCGGCACGGTGGAGCCGTACCGCACGCTGCTCGCCGACGTGCGGGGGAACGCCCGCGCCGCGGCGACCCGCGACCGGAGGTTCCCGCGGCTGACCGCGGCCGAGCTGGGCGAGACCGTCATCGACGTGTCGGTCCTCTCCGCGGTCACCGCCCTCCCCGTGGCGGACGAGGCGGACGCCCTGGCGCAGCTGCGACCCGGCGTCGACGGCATCGTGCTCGAGTACGGGAGCCGCCACGCGACGTTCCTGCCCCGGGTGTGGGACCTCGTCTCCGGGCCGGGGGACTTCCTCGCCCGCCTGAAGCAGAAGGCCGGCCTGCCGGCGTCCGCCTGGAGCGCCGAGGTGCGGCTGAGCCGCTACACCGTGACCGAGTACCACGAGGGTGGGTGAGCCCCATGACCGAGCCCCAGCACGAGTACGCGACCTTCGCCCCCGGGGAGGCGAACGCCGCCCACCCGGCCCGGTACTGGCACACCCTGCCCGACGGCCGGGTCCAGTGCGACCTCTGCCCGCGTGAGTGCCGGCTGCGCGAGGGCCAGCGCGGGTTCTGCTTCGTCCGGATGCGCGAGGGGGACCGGCTGGTGCTCGCGACGTACGGCCGCTCCTCCGGGTTCTGCATCGACCCGATCGAGAAGAAGCCGCTGAACCACTTCTACCCGGGCAGCAGCGTGCTGTCCTTCGGCACCGCCGGCTGCAACCTCGGGTGCCGGTTCTGCCAGAACTGGGACATCAGCACCTCCCGCGAGATGGACCGGCTCATGGACCAGGCCTCGCCCGAGCAGCTCGCCGGGGCTGCGGTCGAGTGGGGGTGCCGCAGCATCGCGTTCACCTACAACGACCCGGCGATCTTCCTCGAGTACGCCGTCGACGTCGCGCACGCCTGCCGCGACCGCGGCATCCGGACGGTCGCCGTGAGCGCCGGCTACGTCCACCCCGACCCGCGGCGCGAGCTCTTCTCGGTCATGGACGCGGCGAACATCGACCTCAAGGCCTTCGACGACGACGTCTACGTCCAGCTCACCGGCGGGCACCTGCGGCCCGTCCTCGACACCCTCGTCCACCTGCGCCACGAGACGGACACGTGGTTCGAGATCACGACGCTGCTCGTCCCCGGGCACAACGACTCCGACACCGAGCTGCGCGCGATGTGCCGCTGGGTCCGCGACGAGCTCGGCCCCGACGTCCCGCACCACTTCACGGCCTTCCACCCCGACCACCGGATGCGCGACACCCCGGCCACGCCGGTCTCGACGCTGCGGCGAGCGAGGGAGATCGCTCTCGACGCGGGCCTGCACTTCGTCTACACCGGCAACGTCGACGACCGGGCGGGCGAGGTGACGACGTGCACCGGCTGTGGCGCGGAGGTCATCGCCCGGGACCGGTACGAGGTCCTCGCCTATCGCCTCGACGCCGACGGGCGGTGCCGGTCGTGCGGGACGCTCCTGCCCGGTCGGTTCGCCGCGAGCGCGGACGACTTCGGCCGGCGCCGCATCCCGGTGCGGATCACCCGCTGACGAGGTGACGCAGCCCCCGGACGCGGACCGGGGCCGCGTCTGCCTGTCGAGGCCGGCGGGGCGTCTGTCTAACCTTTGACCGAGTCTTTACAGAATGTCTCATGTCTGTCTAATGTCGAAGGACCAGTCCGACGACAGAGGAGGAATCCCCGTGAAGAAGTTCGCCGCCACCGCTGCCCTCGCCCTCGGCCTCGTCGCCGTCGCCGCCCCGGCCGCCTCCGCGGCGCCCGGCGGTGCCCCCGCCGCCCACGGCGTCGACGGCCGGACCTTCGGCGCCGCCGTGAGCGGCCTCGCCACGACCAACCCGGCAGCGCTCGCCGCCCACGTCAGCGGCCGCTGAGGACCCTGCCGCGGCGGGGGTGGGGCGTCGGGAGCCGCCCCACCCCCGTTCGCGTCAGCGGGCGCCGAGCTGCTCACGCGGCCGGTGCCGACCCCCTGGAGCGGCGTGAGGGCGGTGCCGTCCTGCTACCGACCTCGCCGCTCTCCCAGCGGAACCGCCAGGCCACGACGAGCGCCGCGGCGACGGTCCACGCGAGCAGCACGCCGAGGTGGTCCCAGGACAGCCCCGAGCCCGACGAGGTCCGGGTGCACCGCCGAGGTGACCGCGGCGGACGCGTGGCGGAGGGGGAAGATCCACGACAGGGTCTCGATCGGTGCGGGGAACGCGGCGCCGACGACGAAGATGTCGGAGATGAACGCGAGCGGCAGCATCGTGCCGAGGGTCATCGCGACCCCCTGCTGCGCGGACCTCGCGAAGGAGGTCACGGCCAGCCCGAGCACGGCGAAGCACACCGTGGCGACGACGAGCGAGAGCACGGCCGCCGGCAGGCCCGGCGGGTAGCCCGGGCGGAACGCGACCCACGCGACGAGCACGATCCCGGCGGCGGTGACGAGCGAGACGCCGAGCGCGCCGACGATGCGGCCCACGAGCAGCTCGGTCGCCGTGAGCGGCGTGGCCCGCAGGCGCTTGAGCACCCCGGTCTCCCGGTCGCCGAGCACGCCCTCGGGCATGTTGACGAAGGAGGTGACCGCGGCGCCGTAGACGGCCATGGTGGCGGCGTAGAACGTCCCGAGCATCTGGCCGTCCGAGAGCACGGCATCCCCGCCGCCGTTGACCGTCGGGATGATGAGCGCGAGCGCCACGGGGAAGGCGATCGCGAAGAACACCGCCGACCAGTTGCGCCACATCGTCGTCCGGGTGTGCCCCACCTGCGACCACGTCATCGAGACCGCCGACGGCGTGCCCGCGTTCCGCGGCGCCGCGTCGGACGGTCGCGCCCCGGCCGCCCGGGTGCGTGCCGCGGCGGCCGCACCGGCCCGGTCCCGGTCGCGACGCATGAGCAGCGTGGCGACGGCCGCGCCCGCCAGCCCCCAGACGCCGATGACCGCGAGGTGCTCCCACGCGAAACCGGCGCCCGAGCCGTACGGGTCGAGCGCCTCCGCGAACGCCGCCGACAGGTGCCGCAGCGGGAACAGCCACCCGATCGTGGAGAGCCAGTCCGGCATCGTCGACCCGACCATGAACATGTCGGAGACGAAGGCGATGGGGATGACGATGCCGTTCGCGACGGCGATCGTCACCTGCATCGTCGGCAGGGCCATGCCGAGGGCCAGGCCGAGGGCGCTGAAGCACGCCGAGGCCAGGACGAGGGTGAGCGCCAGCGCCCCGAGCGAGCGCGCGGGCACCTGGAGGTCGTAGAAGAGCACGCCCGCGAGCAGGACCAGCCCGGTCCCGGTGACCCCGAGGAGGAGCGCCGCGCCCATCCGACCGCCGACGAGCACCCACCGCGGCGCCGGGGTGCCCGACTGCCGCTTGACGATGCCGGTGGTGCGGGCCTCGGTCATCCCGACCGCGAGGAAGGAGAAGGTCGCCATGACGACGCCGAACGCCGCCATGCCGGGCGCGAGGAACTGCACGAGCCGGATGCCGGTGCTCGGGTCGACGACCTCGTTGCCCACGAGCGCGGCGAGGATGACGAAGAAGACCAGGGGCAGGCCGACGCTGAGGATGAGGGTGATCGGCACCCGCCGCATGGCGGTGTACTCGTGGCGGGTCTGCCGCCAGAGCAGCCGCGCAGCGGGCTGCCCTGCCGCCGCAGCGGCTCTCGACCCGGCGGCCACCGGCGACGGCGGTCACGGGGCAGACTCCTGCGTCGTCTCCACCTCGCCGACGAGGTCGAGGTAGACGTCCTCGAGGCTCGGCCGGCCCAGCGTCAGCGCCTCGAGCTCGACGCCGCGGCCGAGGGCCCACTGCGCGAGCCGGGCGACGTCGGCGGTCGGGGTCGTCGTCCGCAGCTCGACGACGTTGCCGGCGACCCGTCGCTCCCCGCCGGCCTGCGGCAGCTCGGCCACCTCGACCCCGACCGGGAGCCGGAAGGAGATGACCGTGGCCGCCCCGGCCGTCGCTGCGAGCTGCTCCGGCGTCCCCTGGGCGAGAACCCGCCCGTGGTCGATGACGACGACCCGGTCGGCCAGGTGCTCGGCCTCGTCGAGGTAGTGGGTCGTGAGGAGGATCGTGGCCCCGAGCTGACGCAGGCTCTCGACGAGGTCCCACGCCCGGCGGCGTGCCGAGGGGTCGAAGCCGGTCGTCGGCTCGTCGAGGAAGAGCAGCTCGGGGTTGCCGACGATGCCGAGGGCGAGGTCCAGGCGCCGTCGCTGCCCGCCCGAGAGGGTGCGCACCCGGGCATCCGCCTTCTCCTCGAGGCCGCTGAGCGCGATGACCTCGTCGACCGGTCGCGGGGTCGAGTAGTACCCGGCGTGCAGCCGCAGCAGCTCGCGGGGGGTGAAGTTCTCCTCGAAGCCGGCCTCCTGGAGGACCACCCCGATCCGCTCCCGGAAGTCCCGGCCGCCGACCTGCGGGTCGAACCCGAGCACGGCGACGTCGCCGGCGTCACGCTCGCGGTAGCCCTCGAGGATCTCGACCGTCGTCGTCTTCCCCGCCCCGTTCGGTCCGAGCAGGGCGACCACCTCGCCGGCCTCGACGACGAGGTCGAGACCGTCGACCGCGGCGACCCCCCCGTACACCTTCCGTAGGCCCGACACCTCGATCGCCGCCATGGTCACCGCCTTCGTCAGGTGCGTGCCGCGCCGCTCCACCGCGAGCGCGTCTCGGCACCAGTCAACCGGTCCGGTCGGTCGAGAGGCAACGACCTGTGAGGGAACACTCCAGGGGCCCGCCCCCCATACCCCCTGGGGTGTGTGCCATGGTGGGGGGAAACCCCCAAGACAAGGAGGCACCGTCCATGGCCTACACGCTGTCCACGACCGTCAACCGCCCGTTCGACGAGGTGCTCGCCGACACCCGCGAGGCCCTCAAGGAGGAGGGCTTCGGGGTCCTCACCGAGATCGACCTGGCGGGCACCCTGATGACGAAGATCGGCGCGGAGATCCCGCCGCAGGTGATCCTCGGCGCCTGCCGGCCCCCGCTCGCCCACGCCGCGACCCTGGCCGAGCCCTCGATCGGGGTGTTCCTGCCGTGCAATGTCGTCGTGCGTGCCGGCGACGGCGACACCACGGTCGTCGAGGCCATGGACCCCGACGCGATGGTCCAGGTCACCGGCAACGAGGCGCTCGCCGAGGTCGCGGCCGACGCCGGGGAGCGGATCTCCCGCGCTCTCGCCCGGCTCGCCGGACACGACGCCTGACGCGGGGGTCGACCCCGGTATCCGGTGTCCCCACGTCCCGGGCCACGAGCTCGCGGGGGTGGTGGTGGCCGTACGGGGCGATGCTCGCCGTGGTGGAGTCCGGCAGGCTCCGCCCCGAGGCCGCACCCTCAGCGTCCGGCGCCGATGACGAGGTTGACATCGGTGGTCGTCGCCACCCGGGGCGTGGTGAAGCCGGCGTCCGCGAGGATGCCGAGCAGCCGCGTCGGCCCGGCCTGCGCACCGAGCGCCTCGCCGCCCGGCTGTGCCAGCGCGTCGGGGATGCAGAGCAGCATCGACGGTCCGTAGTAGAGCGCACCGGCTCCCTCGAGATTGGCCGCGACGGTGTCCTCCGAGCGGGGCTCGACGAGCAGGAGCGTGCCACCCGGTACCAGGGCCCGGTGCAGCGTCGCGGCGGTGGCCGGCGGGTCACCCAGGTGGTGGAAGGCGTCGAAGCAGCAGACGAGGTCCCAGTCGGTGCCGGTGACGTCGTCGGCGCCGATCGCCTCGAAGGACGCGTTGGAGAGCCCGGCCGCGGCGGCCGCGTGGCGGGCCCGCGCGATCGAGGCGGCGTCGGGATCGACTCCGACGAAGGTCGAGCCCGGGAAGGCCCCCGCCATGAGGGTCGTCGACAGGCCGTGGCCGCAGCCGACGTCGAGCACACGGGCCCCGGCCTCGAGCCGGGAGACCAGCCCGGGCACCGCGGGCAGCCACTGCTGGAGCAGGCTCTGGCGGTACAGCGGCCGGAAGAACCGCGCGGCACCGTTGACGAGCCGGGGGTCGCGGTCGCCCCAGGCGAGCCCGGCCCCGGTGACGACGAGGTCGGCGACGCGGTCGGCGTCGGCCCAGCACCCCGCGAGGAACTCGAAGCCACCGGCCTGCGCCGCGGGGGAGTCCTCGTCGGCGAGCACTGCGGCATGCTCGGGCGGGAGCCGGAAGCGCCCCTGCTGCGGGTCGTACTGGACGTAGCCGGCCGCCGCCTGGGTGGCCAGCCACTCGGCGAGGTAGGTGAGGTCGACGCCGCACCGGGTCGCGAGCTCTGCTGCGCTCACCCAGTCGGCGCCCGCGAGGCCGGCCCAGATGCCGAGCCGGTCCCCGATGTACGCGAGCACGCCGGCGATGCCGATGTTCTGGTCGCGGCCGATCCGCTCGGCGAACTCCTCGACGCCCGTCGTGTCGACGGTCTGCTGGGTCTGCGTGGTCATGGTTGCCTCCTCGGTGGTGGTGCGTGGCCAGCGTCCTGCGCCCACCCCCGTCGGAGCATCGGTGAGCTCACCTATTCACGGGTGGAACCCTCCGGTCGACGCCGCACCGCCTCCGCGGCTGCCTCGGCCCGGTTGCGCACCCCGAGCTTCTCGGTGACGTGCCGCACGTGGTGCTCGACGGTCTTGCGGCTGATGTAGAGGCGGCGGGCGATCTCCGGGTTGCTCAGCCCCTCGGCCAGCAGGGCGAGGACCTGCTCCTCCCGGGCGCTGAGCAGGCCGGCCGACCGGTGGCCGGTACGCCCGTCGTGCGCGCCGAGCCCGCGCAGCAGCGCCGCGGCCCGGTCGGCGTGCCCCGTCGCGCCGATCCGCTCGAGGATGGCCAGGGCCTCGCGCGCCTCCAGCTCGGCCCCGGTGGGGTCGGGGTCGGCGAGGTGCTCCGCGAGGGAGAGGTGCGTCAGGGCCTCCTCGTGCACCAGCTGCCGGCTCGCGAACCCGCCGGCGGCCGCTTCGAGGTCGACCCGTCCGTCGAGGTCCCCGCCGGCGAGGAGCGCCCGACCCCGCAGGCGCCGGCCACGCAGGACGATGACCTCGCAGCCCAGGGCGCGGCCGCGCTCCAGCACCTCGTCGCCGAGCTCCGCCGCGACCCCCGGCTGGTCGCGGGCCAGCGCCACCTCACCGGACAGCTCGAGGAGCACGCTGCGCTCCAGCCATCCCGTGGACTCCGCCCGCAGCCGGCGGACGAGCACGCTCTCGGCGGCGTCGGCCCGGCCGGCGAGGAGGTGCAGCCGGGCAAGCACCGGGACGGCCCAGGGGTGGTCCTCGACCCCGCTGACGAGCCGCCGCGCCTCGACGAGCCGGCCCTGCGCGAGGCGGAGCTCGGCGAGCGTCGCCACCGCCTGCGCGTGGTAGACCGGCACGACGCCCTGCGCGGACGCGATCGCGGTGCGCAGCTCCTCCTCGGCGCGCGACCACTCACCGGTGGCGAGGAGGACGTTGCCGTACGTCGAGCGGCACTCGGCGTGGACGAACGGGCACCCGTAGCGCTCGGTGAACCGTTGCGCGGCCTGGGCCCACCGCACCGCCCGCTCGAGGTCGGCGCACCCGATGCAGGACACCATCATCGTGCAGCTGGTGAAGGCGACGACGCTCAGGCTCTCGACCTCGCCGGCGAGCGAGCCCGCCATCGCCTCGTCGAGGGCGGCGATGCCCTCCTCGGTGTGCCCCTGGGCCACGAGGCAGGCGCCGAGGTTGGCCAGGGCGCACAGCTCGAGGTCGACGTCCGAGTGCTCCCTGCCGGCACGCAGGGCCTCCCGGGCGAGCCGCTCCCCGTCGACGGGGTCGACGTCCTGGTTGGACTCGGCGAGCGCCAGCCACCCCCGCAGCTCGTCGAGCCCGGACTCCTCGACGAGACCGCGGGCACGGCCCAGCCATCCCGCGGCGGCGGCGTAGTTCCCCAGGTGTCCCTGGTAGTCCAGGATGACGAGCAGGGCCTGGGCGAAGGCCCGGTCGGTCTCGCCGCGCCGCCGGAAGCGCGCGTAGGCCTGCTGCCGGTGGTCGATGGCGGCGCCCAGCTCCCCGATCCACCACAGCGCCTCGCCGAGCCCGGCGTGGGCCTCTGCGGTGTCCTCGACGGCGAGGGCGGCCTCGAATCCACTCCTCGCAGCCGGCCAGTCGCCCCCGTCGAGCGCGGCGGCGGCCTCGGCGAGGGGTGCGGCCGGCCCGGTGCCCATCAGTCGATCGTACGGGGGCGGCGTCGCCCCGGTGGGCGGCACCGTTACTCGGGGTCGACCTCTCCCTCCCGGCGCGAGGCGATGTGCTCCCCGCCGGCGGCCTCGAGCTCGGCGTCGTCGGCCTCGGCGAGCAGCGGGGCCGCCCGCGCCGCCTTGACCCCGGCCGAGATCGAGTGCCAGACGTGGTCGGGCCCCAGCTCGGCGAGGAAGCCCGAGCGCCCGAGGACGGTGCGGACGTTGCCGAAGACCCGGACGAGGTGGAGGTCCACGCCCCGTGCGCGCAGCCGCTCGAGCAGGCCGCCGAGCCGCTCGGCTGACGTGGTGTCCATCTGGTTGGTCGCCTCGAGGTCGAGGACGACGCAGTGCAGGTCCTCGACCTCGCCGGCGGCAGCCTCGATGCGCCGCACCACGGACGTCGCGTTGGCCCAGAACACCGGTCCGTCGGGTCGGAGCACGAGGATGCCGCGATAGGTGCGGCGACCCGGATCGCGGCGCACCGAACCCCATGCCGCCTTCTCGCCGGAGACCCGGCCCATCTCGTCGACGTGCACCTGCATCGACCGGTAGACGAGGCCGAGCAGTGACTGACCGATCGCGAGAAGCAGCCCGTAGAGCGGGCCGAGCGCGAGAACCCCGACGAACGCCGCCACGGCCGCCAGCACGTCGTTGCGCCGGACCGCCGCGTAGCGCCGGAAGACCGAGGGGTGCACCAGGCCCCAGACCGCGTGGATGACGATCGCCGACAGGACGGCCCGGGGCAGGTCCGCGAGCAGGCCGGTCGCCACCGCGACGAAGGCGAGCACGACGACCGCGGCCGCGACGCTGCTGACCTGCGTGTAGGCGCCCGCCCGGGCGTTGGCTGCCGTCTTCGACAGCGAGCCGCCCACCCCCATCCCGCCGAACACGCCGGAGGCGAGGTTCGCGACGCCGGTCGCGACGAACTCGCGGTCGTCGGCGGCGGGATCGAGGTCCTCGGTGCCGGGTGAGAAGGTCCGGGCCGCGGCGAGGCCCTCGGCGATCGCCACGGCTCCGATGGCCAGTCCGCTGGTGAGCAGGGCCGGCCACAGTCGCGGGTCGACGGCCGGCACCGTCGGCAGCGGCAGCCCGCTCGGGATCGGGCCGACCACGGTGACCCCACGCTCGGCGAGCCCGAGCCGGTTCGACGCGGCGATGCCTCCGGCGAGGACGAGGAGCGACCACGGGACCCGCGGGAGGAACCGCTGCCCGGTGAAGAGGACGGCCAGGGCCACCACCCCGGCCGTGAGGGTCGGTCCGTGGAAGAGCGGCAGGTCGTGCGCCAGGGTGAGCAGCCGCTCGGCGAGGCTGCCTCCGGGGCTCGGCAGGCCCGCCAGGCCGGGAACCTCGCCGACGACGATGAGGACGACCAGACCGGCGACGAACCCGGTGACGATGGGCTCGGACAGGAACTGCGCGACCCAGCCGGCGCGCAGGACGCCGACGACGAGGAGGGCCAGGCCCGCCGTCAGCGCGAGCGCCGAGGTGAGCTGCACGGCCAGCTCGGTGTCGCCGCCGGAGAGCCCGCGCACGACCGAGCCAGAGAGCACCGAGACGGTCGAGACCGGGCCGACGAAGAGCAGTCGGGAGGAGCCGAAGAGCGCGTAGGCGAGGAGCGAGGGCGGCAGGGTGTACAGCCCGACCTGGACCGGGACGCCGGCGACGGCCGCGTACCCGAGCGACTGGGGAACGGCGAGGGCGGCGACCAGCAGCCCGGCCAGGAGGTCGGCGGGCAGGTGCCGGCCGGTGTAGGCGCGCAGCAGGACCAGGCCGTGGGGGAGGCCGGGTCGGATGCGCTGCACGCGCACAGTGTGGCGCCGCACCGGCCCGGGCGGCGAGCGACCCTCGCCGGCCCGCACGAGCGAGGCCCCGGCCGGTGGTCCGGCCGGGGCCTCGGTGCGGGAGCAGGGGTCCCGCGGCCTCGGTGGGTGTCAGGCCTTCGCGGGGATCTTCTCGATCTCGGGGGCCTCGAGCAGCTCGGCCTTGTGGCCGTGGCGCAGGCCGAGGAGGCCGAGGACCAGCATGGCGCCGGCGCCGACGAAGGCGGCGATGGCGGCCCACATCGCGATCGTGGCGATGGTGCCGAAGGCGTAGGCGTTCAGCAGCATGCCGCGCAGCGTGGTGCCCATGAAGAGGGTCTGGCGGAGCTGGCCCAGCTGCTGGGTGGACTCGGCGGTCGGGTCGGCCTTGAGGGCGGCCATGTACTCACCGGACACCTCGGAGTAGGTCTTGCCGTCGGCCTGCTCGTTCATGTGGACCTGGATGTAGTGGTCGGCGTAGGCCTTGGCCTGGGCGCCGGTGGTCAGCGGCTGGCCCGCGTACTGGAGGAGGTTGTCCTTCATCTCCGGGGTGGTCAGCTGCTCGGCGCTCGGCATCGTGATCTTCTGCGCCGCGAGCTGGTCGTGGACGTTGGAGTTCGCGAACGAGGCGGCCCACACCAGCAGGCCTCCGGCGACGAGCAGCACGGCCGCGACGATCAGTCCGGTCCAGGAGATGAGCTTGTCGATGGTGCTTCGCATGGTCTGTTTCCTGCCCTTTCGAGGGCCCGGTGGTGGTGGGCCCCGCGGTGGTGGTGGTCTTCTGTTGTTGCGTCTTCAAGTTACTACTACGCGTAGTAGTTCACCAATCAATCGGATGTCTGCTACGCCACACCGCCGCCCGTGGCTCACCTGAGCGCCGGAGAAGAACGCGGGCGCCGCTCAGGGATGGCGAAACCGGCTGGGCGGGAATACAGTCCAGTCGGCCCATCCGCCACAGACAAGGAAGTCACTCGCGTGAACACACGAGCTCGTCTCGCCTCGGCCGCCCTGGGGGGCGCCCTGATCGTCTCGGCCGCCGTCGCCATCCCGGCGACCGCGGCCCCCGGCAACGGCAACGGAGCCGGCAACGGCAACGCCAACGCCGGCGCCAGCACCTCGGCGGCAGGGGTCGACACGACCACCGCCGTCGTCCGGCTCGATCTCGACCCGCTGACCACGGCGGAGAAGACCCGCCCGGCTCCGGGCAAGAAGGTCGACTTCAGCTCGGCGGCCGTCAAGGCCCAGCGCGCCCGCCTGCAGGCCCAGCGCAACGAGTTCAAGAAGTGGCTGCGGGCCAACGCCAAGGGCGCCAGGGTCGTCGGTGAGCACGACCTGGCGGTCAACGCCGTGGTCGTCCAGCTGAACGGCACCAGCCTCGACACCCTTCGCGGCGCCCCCGGCGTCGCGTCGGTCGGCTACGAGGGCCTCTACCGCCCGACCGCGGACGAGAAGGCCTATCTCGACCTCTCCCTCGTCAGCGGGGTCCCCGGCACCGACACGGATGCGAACGCCGGGGCCGGCGTCAAGGTCGCGATCCTCGACACGGGCATCGACATCCGCAACCCGTGCTTCAGCGACGACGGCACCGCGGACCCGAGGCCGATCGGCGACATCACGTCGTGGACCAACGACAAGGTCGTCGTCGCCAAGGTCTTCTACAACAAGGCCCGGCAGCAGGGGCTCACCCCGGCCCCGGTGCAGGACCACGGCACCCACGTCGCCGGCACGGTCGCCTGCGCGTTCGGCACCAAGGCCGTCGTCAACGGCGTCCCGATCGAGAACCAGATGTCCGGGGTGGCGCCGGCCGCCGAGCTCGGCAACTACAACATCTTCCCGGGCGATGTCGACAACGCCCGCTCCGAGGACATCCTCGACGCGCTCGAGGCCGCCTACGAGGACGGCATGGACGTCGCCAACATGAGCCTCGGCGGCAACGCCAGCGGTACGCAGGACCTGCTGACGATGGCGGTCGACAACCTCGACCGCGCGGGCATGGTCATCGCGGTCGCGAACGGCAACAGCGGCCCCGGGTTCTCGACCGTCGAGTCCCCGGGCTCGGCCGAGCGCGCGCTCTCGGCCGGTGCCTCGAGCGTCGGCCACCTCGTCGGCACCCCGGTGACCGTCGGTGGCGTCGACGTCGTCGCCGCCGCCGGTGACTTCGAGGTCGTCACCGCCAACGTCACCGCGCCGCTCGGCGTGGTCGCCGGTGGGGTCAACGGCCTCTCGGACGCCTGCTCGCCGCTTCCGGGCGGCTCGCTCACCGGCACGATCGCCCTCATCTCGCGCGGCGCGTGCACCTTCTCGACGAAGATCCGCAACGCGCAGAACGCGGGCGCGGACGTGGTGCTCGTCGCGAACAACGTCGCGGGCGACCCCACCGCCATGGCCTCCGACGGGACGGCGGACCAGCCGACCGTCCCCGCTTACATGGTCGGTCTCGAGGCCGGACAGGCGCTGAAGACCCACGACGGCGAGTCGACGACCGTCGGCGCCGCCCTGACCTACCAGCAGACCGGGAACGACGACATCATGGCCGGCTTCTCCAGCGAGGGCCCGACCGACGTCACCTTCCGGGTCAAGCCCGACGTCGTCGCCCCCGGCGTCAACGTCCTGTCGTCGATCCCGAACGAGTTCTGCGCGGCCCTGGAGTCGTGCTTCGCGTTCTTCCAGGGCACCTCGATGGCGACCCCGCACCTCGCGGGGACGGCGGCGGCCCTGATGTCGGCGCACCCGGACTGGACCTCCGACCAGGTCCGCTCCGCGATCGTCAACACCGCGACCCAGGGCGTGCTCAAGGACGCGAAGACCGGCACGAACGTCGTCACCGACCCGAACGTCGTCGGGGCCGGCCTCGAGGACGTCATGGCCGCGCTCGGCGCGACCGTCGCGCTCGACCCGGTCTCGGTGAGCTTCGGCGCGGTCCCGTCCGGATCCGGCCAGACGCGGACCCAGCAGCTGACGTTCAGCAGCCTCACCGGCTCGGCGGAGACGTACCCGCTCTCGGTCGTCGGCGGTGACGGTGCGGTCAGCTACGACGTGCCGGCCACGGTCGACGTGCCGGCCGAAGGGAGCGTCTCGGTCACCGTGACGATGACGTTCGACAAGGGTGCGGACAAGGGCGGCCACCACGCCACCCTCGAGGTCGGCGACGCCGGCCACGCCGTGCTCTACACCTTCCTCAAGTAGTCACCGCAGGTGAGGGGCGGGTGCCGGGATGCCGGCACCCGCCCCTCCCGCGTGCGGGAGCATGGCGCCCGCCTCGGTGAGGACGAAGTCCCACAACGCGCGGGTCACCGGCGAGACGGCGCGGCGCGCCATCCGCACCACGAGCCAGTGCCGGCGTACGGGCAGCCCGAGCACGTCGAGGACGACGAGCCGCCCGTCGTCGACCTCGGCGGCGATCGTGTGCGCCGAGATCAGGGCCAGGCCCAGGCCGGCCATCACCGCCTGCTTGATCGTCTCGTTCGAGGTCACCTCGAGGGCGATCGGTGGGTGGTGGGCCTCGCTGTCGACGATGTCGTCGAAGTGCTTCCGGGTGCCCGAGCCCGGCTCCCGCACGACGAACGGCTCCCGGGCGACGGCCGTGCGAGCGACCCGGGATCGGCCCGCGAGCGGGTGCTCAGGCGGGGCGATGACGACGTAGGGGTGCTCGCCGATCACGGCGTGCTCGACGTCGAGGCGCTCCGGCGGCCGGCCCATGACGGCGAGGTCGATGTGGAAGCCCTCGAGCTGCTCGAGCACCTCGGCCCGGTTGCCGTCGGTGAGGGTGACCCGCACCTCGGGGTGGCGGCGTTGGAAGGCGGCGATGACGTAGGGGGAGAAGTACTTGGCGGTGCTCACCGCCCCCATGTGGACGGTCCCGGTGCGGGCGTGGCGCAGCTCGTCCATCTCCTCCCGGGCGGCCTCGAGCTCGGCGGCGATGGCCTCGTGGCTGCGGACGAGGATGCGGCCTGCCTCGGTGAGCCGCTGCCCGTCGGGACCGCGCTCGAGGAGCCGCAGCCCGACGGCCTTCTCGAGCAGCCGCAGCTGCTGCGCGATCGCCGGGCCGGTCAGGTGCAGCTCGGCGGCGGCGCCGGCGAGCGATCCCGCCCGTGCGGTCTCGGCGAGGAAGCGGAGCTGGCGCAGCGTGAGGTCGGCCATGCGTGGAGCATAGTTTCTCTTTGCTGTACGGCGAGATTCTGTGCCTTTTCTTTGTCTGCACCGGCCAGCACACTGGTTGGCATGACGACGCCCGCCGCCCCGACGGCTGCTCCCTCCACGGTGCGGCGGGCGCCGGGCACCCCGCTCGCGGAGGTGCTGGCGGCGTGGGCCGGTGACGACGCCCGGCGCCTCGCGGTGGCCGACACCGTCGGGCGGCTCGCCTCCGCGACGGCACGCATCGCCGCGCTCGTCGAGGTGGCGCCGCTGCACGCCGACGACCTCCCGGACGTGCGCGAGCAGAACGCCTCCGGCGACGCGCAGAAGCCGCTCGACGTCGCGGCCGAGGAGATCGTCCTCGACGCCCTCGCCGGCGGCCCCGTCGCGGCCGTCGCCTCCGAGGAGAGCGAGCACCCCGTGCCCGTGACGGCGGGAGGGACCCTCGTCGTCACGACCGACCCCGTCGACGGGTCGAACAACATCGACATCAACGCCCCGATCGGCAGCATCTTCTCGGTGCTCCCGATCGACGGGTACGAGCAGGACCCGGGGCGCGCGCTCCTCCAGACCGGTCGGGCCCAGCTCGCCGCCGGGTTCGCCGTCTTCGGCCCGAGCACGGTGCTCGTCCTCACCCTCGGCGAGGGGACCGACAGCTACCTGCTCGACCGTGACGCCGGCGGCTACCGCCTCCTGCACCCGGGGATGCGGGTGGCGCCCGACGCCCAGGAGTACGCGATCAACGCCTCGAACCTCCGGCACTGGGCGCCGGGCATCCGCAGCTACGTCAGCGACCTCGTGGGAGGGGCGAGCGGGCCGCGCCAGCGCGACTTCAACATGCGCTGGCTCGCCGCGCTCGTCGCCGAGGCCTACCGGATCCTCCTGCGCGGCGGGATCTACCTCTACCCGCGCGGACGCCCGGCCCGGCTACGAGTCCGGCCGACTCCGGCTGGTCTACGAGGCCAACCCCGTGGCGATGGTGTTCGAGCAGGCCGGGGGAGCGGCGACCGACGGCCTGACCCCCATTCTCGACGTGGTTCCGACCGGCCACCACCAGCGCGTGCCGCTCGTCTTCGGGTCGACGCTCAAGGTCGACCGGGTGCGCCGCTACCTCACCGAGGTGCGCCCGCACGACACCTCCCCGCTCTTCGGCTCCCGCGGCCTCTTCCGCGACTGAGCGCCACCGTCCACCCAGGAGGTCCGCCCGTGTCGGTGCGGCACCCGATCATCGTCGTCACGGGCTCGTCCGGGGCGGGCACGTCGACGGTCAAGCACACCTTCGACCAGATCTTCCGCCGCGAGGGGATCACCGCCGCGAGCATCGAGGGTGACGCCTTCCACCGCTACGACCGGCTCGAGATGCGCGAGGCCATCGCCGCCGCCGAGCGTGCCGGCAACCACCAGTTCAGCCACTTCTGCCCCGAGGCCAACCTCCTCGACGAGCTCGGCGAGGTCTTCCGGGAGTTCTCCGCGACCGGCACGTCCCGCACGCGCCACTACGTCCACGACGAGATCGAGGCCGAGCGCTACGGCGCCGAGCCGGGGACGCTTCACCGACTGGGAGCCGCTGCCCGAGGGGGCCGACGTGCTCTTCTACGAGGGCCTGCACGGCGCCGCGGTGACCGACACGGTCGACCTCGCGCAGTACGGCGACCTCAAGTTCGGCGTCGTGCCGGTCATCAACCTCGAGTGGATCCAGAAGCTGCACCGCGACAAGAGCCACCGCGGCCACACCGAGGAGGCGATCACCGACACGATCCTGCGCCGGATGCCCGCGTACGTGAGGACGATCGTCCCGCAGTTCTCGCGCACCGACATCAACTTCCAGCGGGTGCCCGTCGTCGACACGTCCAACCCGTTCATCGCCCGCTCCATCCCGACGGCCGACGAGTCGATGGTCGTCATCCGGTTCCGCGACCCCCGGGGCATCGACTTCTCCTACCTCGTCTCGATGCTCCACGGCAGCTGGATGACGCGGGCCAACTCGATCGTCATCCCCGGCGGCAAGCTCGACCTCGCGATGCAGCTCATCCTCACCCCGATGGTGCGCCGGCTCGTCGACAACGCGCGCCGCGCCGCCTGAGAGGGAGCGCGCGGAGCGGTCCGTCGCCGTCCTCTACGCTGCCCCCATGCTCATCCTCGGGATCATCCTCTTCGGCATGCTCGTCGGCGCCGCGGCCCAGCTCATCCTCGGGCGCGCCGGCGGTGGCATCAACTGGCCGATGGCGTTCGCGGCGGGGATCCTCGGGTCGTTCGTGGGTGGGCTGCTGAGCAGCCTCCTCGCGGGTGACGGGCTCGACCTGCGCCCGAGCGGGATCATCGGGTCGATCGTCGGCGCGGTCATCGTCACCGCGGCCTGGTCGTGGTGGCAGGGGCGTCGCACCACCGCCTGAGCACCCGGGCCGTCGCCGCGGGCTCAGTCCCGTGCCTCCCCGCGCCACCAGCCGCGCAGGTCGTCGACGGAGTCGAGGACGGCGTCGGGGGTGACGTCACCGGCGAGGTCGGACGCGGAGAACTTCCCGGTGCGCACGAGCACCCCCGTGAGCCCGGCGGCCTGCGCGCCCCCGACGTCCGTGACGACGTCGTCGCCGACCATGACGACCTCGTCGGGAGGGAGCCCGAGCGCGTCGACGGCGGCCCGGTAGAACGCCGGGTCCGGCTTGCCGAGGACGACGGCCTCGCGGCCGCTCGCGTACTCGAGAGCCCGCACGTAGGCGCCGGCGTCGAGGCGCAGGCCGTCCGGGGCGCGCCAGTACCGGGTCAGGCCGAGGGCGAGGAGCGGGGGCGCGTCGCCCGCCATGACCAGCCGGAACGCCCGGTTGAGGGTGGCGAAGTCCCAGCCGTCCCCGAGGTCGCCGACGACCACCGCCCCCGCGCCGCCGGTCGCATCCCCGCCGAGGGGGTCCAAGGCCTCGAACTCACCCGCCGTCGCGTCCGGGACGAAGAGCGCCGGGTGCCGGACGCCGTGTCGCTCCAGCCAGGACCGCGCCGCCACGGGCGGAGTGAGGACGTCGTCCGGCCCGGCCGGGACCCCCATCGCGGTCAGCTTCGCGACGATGCCGTCCCGCGGCCGGGACGTCGTGTTCGTGAGGAACAGGTGCGGGATGCCCTCGGCGCGCAGCCACTCCACGGTCTCGACGGCGCCCGGCACCGCGTCGTCGCCCACGTAGAGGACGCCGTCGAGGTCGAGCAGCACGCCGCGCACGGCTCCATCCCACCACCGGCCGGCCGGGGGCGTCGAGGCCGGCGACCTACCATGGCCGCGTCGGGGCCGGGGCGGTGTCGCGCCGCCCACCGCCGGGAGGGAGGACCGTGAGAGCCGCCCCAGCCACCACGCTGCTGCTCATCGGCGCCCTCGCGGGCTGCGCCGGGGCCGGGGGGCCCGACGCGGGCGGGGGCACGACCTCCCGCCCGGCCCAGGTGCTCGTGACCGAGGGGGTCAGGTACGCCACCGCGCCGGAGGGATGGAGCGACCCGACGCTCGACCTCTACGTGCCGGCGGATGCCGCCGACCCTCCGCTCGCGGTGCTCGTTCCGGACTCCGGCACCCCGCCGGGCGACCCGACCGCCGAGGCGCTGGCGCGCGGCATCGCCGAGCGAGGGGTCGCGGCGGCGGTGGTCCGGTGGGGCGTCGCGGACCCCGCGCTCGCGACCTTCGCCGGCCGGTCGGTCGGTGAGGTGGTGGCCCAGGCCGAGGGCGGGAACGCCGAGGTCGCCTGCGCCCTGGCCGTCGCCGCCGCGCAGGCGGGGCCCGGAGTGGGCTCCGCCGACCGGCCGCTCGTCGTCCTCGGCCACGGCGCCGGCGCCAATGCTGCGGGGATGGCCGCTCTGACACCGACGCCGTCGGACCCGTCGTGCTTCGTCCCCGGCGACGCCCCGCACGTCGCCGCCGCGGTGCTCTGGGACGGGGACTGGCTCGGTGCGGTCGCGGGAGACCTGCTCGGCCCGGAGGCCGCCCGGTTCCTCCGCGCGTACAGCCCGTGGCCCTCGGCCGACACGATGTCGACGACGACGTTCGTCGAGGTCGGGGTCAACGCCAACCGGCTCACCGGACGGTCCGTCGAGGCCACCCCGACGAGCGCGTACGTCACCGACCGCGACCCCGACGGCGAGCTGACCCGAGACCTCGTGGCCGTCGAGGCCTTCGCCGACGGTGCCCTCGACCCGGTCGACGTGGCGCGGGCGTTCTCGGTCGGGCTCGGCGACGGCCAGGTGGTCAACCGCGAGCGGGAGATCCACGGTGAGGGCGACCCCGACGTGCTCGGGCCGCAGGTGCGCTCGGCCATCGTCGAGAGCGTCGTCCAGCTCGCGCTGACGTGAGCGCTACGAGGTGCTGCACCGACCCTGGCCGAGCACGGCGAGGGCGTACCGGTCGCCCGCTGCCCACTCGGTCTGGCCGGTGTTCTCCGCCGCCATGAGCTGGCGCGGGTCCGCCGGGTGGTCGGCCCCGACGACGTGGCCGAGCTCGTGCATGACGACGGCCCTGGCCCGGGCGCGCCCGAGGACGCCGAGGTCGGGCGCGATGTCCGGGGTGTCGAGGTAGACGTGGCCGGTGACGTAGCGGCGGTAGCCGTCCGCGGTGCGCACCGACACCGGCCCGCCGATGCCGGCGACGGTCCCGGCGAGCTCCGGGACCTCCTGCGGGTCGCTCCAGGCGATGAGGACCGGTGCGTCGCGACCCGATGTGCCGACGGCCCGGTCGTCCAGGGGTGAGCGCTGCGTCATCCCGTCGAAGACGAAGACGAGCCCGGTGGCCGCGCTCACCGACGCGACCGCGTCGTGGACGACCTGGACCCCCCGGTCGCCGATGTCGCCGTGGAGGCGGATGACGTAGTGGATCGGGCGGCACGGGTCGAAGGTGACCGGGCCCGCCCCTCCCGGCTGGGCCCGGAGGAAGGCGTACTGGCTCGACGGTGGCGCGCCGCCGACGGGGACGGCCGGGGCCAGCCGCTCCCCCGGCCGGGCCGGGGGAGCGACCGAGCCCGGCTGCCCGGCGGCGGCCGCCTGTGGCAGGGTCGGCGAACCCGAGACGACGTCGAGCACCCATCCCGGCGCGGGCGAGAGCACGAGGGCGACGAGGAGGCCCGCGACGACGAGCAGCGCCTTGACCCGGGAGCTGCGGACCTGCATCGAGGAGCCCTGGCGGTAGGGGCCCGCCGCCGTGGCACCGCCGCCGGCGGCAGGAGGGAACCGACCGGCCGCGCCCTCGACGAGGGCCGCGTAGCCCTCCGGGTCCTCCTGCCGCCACTGCTCGAGCAGCTCGTTCAGGGCACGGTCGGTCTGCTCCGGGTCCGGACCCGGAGCGCCGTTCCCTCCGGCCGGAGGCCCGTCGTGCATGCCCTCACGCTATGCGGTGCTCGGCCCTCGCGCAGGCGGTCATGCCGTCGCCGGCTCGGCCGGCCGCACCGGGTGGTGGGCGCGGACGAGGTCCGTGGGGTCGTACTGCGCCTTGACCCGGCGCAACC
This sequence comes from uncultured Actinomycetota bacterium, assembly GCA_963730165.1. GTDB lineage: Bacteria > Actinomycetota > Actinomycetes > Actinomycetales > Dermatophilaceae > DASSQJ01. The sequence continues at coordinate 670,627 of CAVSQS010000001.1, read as the reverse complement.
GGGCCAGCGTCTCCTCGCCGAAGAGCGACCCGACCTCGCGCGGTGTCTCGGCGAAGTTGAGGAAGGACCGCGGCGCGGACCACGGCGCCAGCGCCGCCAGGACACCCTGCACCGCCTCCTCGACGGCGGGGGCCAGTGCGGGGTCGGGCAGCACGGCGACGGCGAAGCACAGGTACCGCGCGTCGAGGGCGTCGACCGCACCGCCCGGGGTCCGGCCGGGGGAGAGGGCGCCGCCGAGCAGACGCAGCTCGAGGCTGAGCAGCGGCGTCTCGACGCCCGGACCCGCGACCGAGAGGAAGGCGTCCAGCGTGGCCGCGGTGACCTCACCGAGCAGGAGCCCGTCGCCGACGCCGGGGACCGGTCCGGGCGGGTCCATGTGGAGCAGGGCCAGCCCGGTCGCCGGCGTCGTCATCACGGTGTCGACGTGGGGGCCGAGGGCTCGGAGCGGCTCGAGCAGGGCCGCCGTCGCCGCGGCGTCGAGGGTCGAGGCGAGCTCGACGACGGTGAGCGACTGCCCGGAGAGGAACGGGGGCAGGTCCGGCAGCGGGGGGAAGCGCAGGACACGGGCCACCGTGGTCACCTCCTCCGGCAGGCCCTCGGTCCACTCGGTCCACGCGCGCAGCACCTGCTCCGCCCGCTCCAGCGGGAAGAACAGCGCGCCGGCCTCGAGCTGCTCGAGCGGGAAGAGCCGCAGCTCGAGCGCGGTGACGACGGCGTAGCTGCCCCCGCCGCCGCGCAGCGCCCAGAACAGGTCGGGGTCGTGGTCGGCGTCGACGCGGCGGTGCTCGCCGTCGGCCGTGACGACCTCGAGGGCGGTGACGGCGTTCGCCGCGAGGCCGTGCGAGCGCGCGAGCCAGCTGAGCCCGCCGCCGAGGGTGTAGCCGGCGACACCGACGTCGGCGGCCGAGCCGGCGAGGGCGACGAGGCCGTGCTCGGCGGCCGCGGGGGTGACGTCGGCCCAGACCGCGCCGCCCTCGACGCGGGCGACCCGACGAGCCGGGTCGACGGTGACGCCGCGCATCCCGGACAGGCGCAGGAGCACGGTGCCGTCGAGCGGCCCGAGCGGGGTGGCGTGGTGGCCGGTGGACTGGGGCGCGACCCGTAGGCCGCGGGCCGTCGCGGCCCGCAGCGTGGTCTGCACGTCGCGCACCGACCGGGCGGTCACGACGGCCTCGGGCCGCTGGTCGACGGCGAGGTTCCAGGCGGCACGGGCGGTGTCCCAGTCGGGGTCGCCGGGGTGGTGGACGGTCCCGTCGAGGTCGTCGGCGAGGTCGTGGAACGACGTGGGGGTGGTGGTCATCGGTGGTCGTCCTTCGGTGCGCTGATATACTGCAGGCTGCAGTATTGAGAGGACAATGTATGGCACCGGCACCGCAGCGTCAACGGGATTTCCCGACCTCGGGGGAGGCGGCCGTCCTCGGTCTGCTCTCGCTCCACGAGTGGTCGACGTACGAGCTCGCGCAGCAGGTGCGGCGCAGCCTCCGCTGGTTCTGGCCCCGGGCCGAGCGGGCCGTCTACGACGTGCCGAAGAAGCTCGTCGCGGCGGGGTACGCCACGGCGGCGAAGGAGCGCACCGGCCGCCGGCCGCGCACGGTGTACGCCATCACCGACGAGGGACGCCGCGCGTTGCGTGAGTGGCTGCGGCAGGACAGCTCGCCCCCCAGCTACGAGTCGGAGGCCGAGCTGCGCATCTTCTTCGCCGACGCCGGCACGACGGGCGACCTCCTCGCGCTCGTCGACACCGTCGAGGCCCAGGCGACCGCGCGGCTGCGCGCCATCGAGACGCTGGCGGCCCAGCAGGCCCGCGGTGAGACGCCCTACCCGCGGCGGCTGGGCCTGAACGTCGTCGGGCTCCGCGGCCAGGTCTCCCGGCTGCTCGAGACCGTGCGCTGGGCGCGCTGGGCCCGCGAACAGGTGGCGGCGTGGCCGGCGCCCGACCGTACCGGCGACTGGACCCCGGATGCCGTGCTCGCGGGCATCCTCACGGACATCCGCACCGAGCTGGGACCCGGGGCCCCGTGACCCCCCGGCCGCCGCATACGGTGGCGGCATGGAGTTTCGATACCTCGGCAACAGCGGACTGAAGATCTCGGAGATCACCTACGGCAACTGGCTCACCCACGGGTCGCAGGTCGAGAACGACGCGGCGACGGCCTGTGTGCGGGCCGCGCTCGAGCACGGCATCAGCACCTTCGACACCGCGGACGTCTACGCGAACACCAAGGCGGAGACGGTGCTCGGTGAGGCCCTCAAGGGCGAGCGGCGCGAGAGCCTGGAGATCTTCACCAAGGTCTACTGGCCCACGGGGCCGGGTGGGAAGAACGACACCGGCCTCTCCCGCAAGCACATTCTGGAGTCGATCGACGGGTCGCTGCGGCGCCTGCAGACCGACTACGTCGACCTCTACCAGGCGCACCGGTACGACACCGAAACCCCGCTCGAGGAGACGATGCAGGCCTTCGCCGACGTCGTCCGCCAGGGCAAGGCGCTCTACATCGGGGTCAGCGAGTGGACCGCCGACCAGATCCGCGCCGGACATGCGCTCGCCCAGGACCTCGGCATCCAGCTCATCTCGAGCCAGCCGCAGTACTCGATGCTGTGGCGGGTCATCGAGGGCGAGGTCGTCCCGGCGTGCGAGGAGCTCGGCATCAGCCAGATCGTCTGGAGCCCGATCGCCCAGGGGGTGCTCACCGGCAAGTACAAGCCCGGCGAGGCCCCGCCCGCCGGCTCGCGCGCGACCGACGACAAGGGCGGCGCCGACATGATCAAGCGGTGGATGGACGACGAGCTGCTGACCCGGGTGCAGAAGCTCGGGCCGATCGCCGACGAGGCGGGCCTGACGATGGCCCAGCTCGCCGTCGCCTGGGTCCTCCAGAACGACAACGTCGCCGCGGCGCTCGTCGGGGCCTCGCGGCCCGAGCAGGTGGCCGACAACGTCAAGGCAGCCGGGGTGACCCTCGACGCCTCGACGATGGCGGCGATCGACGAGGCGCTCGGTGACTCGGTGGTCCGTGACCCCGCGATGACCGCGCAGATGGCGCCGAAGACGCGCGTCGCCTGACCGGTTCCGCCCGCGTCCCGGCCACGGGGCGCGTGCGGTCGCGCGCCACCGGTTGTCGCCGGAGCGGACCTGTGGTTGAGTGGCGAGAAAGCGCTCTCTCATCGGGGAGGGGCGCTCGGTGAAGGGACCGCCTCATGACCGTGACCGCTCGTCCGCCCACGCTCCGCCGCCGTCCACGGCCCGCCGCGACCCTCGCCGCGGCGGTGGCGAGCACCGCCGCCGTGGTCGTCTCACTCGCCGCCGGGCAGCCGGCGATGGCCGCCGACGGCCCCGACCTCGGCTCGCACGTCGTCGTCTTCGACCCGAGCATGCCGACGAGCGAGATCCAGGCGACCGTCGACCGCATCCACGCCGAGCAGGTCGACGACGAGATGGGCACCAACCGCTGGAGCCTGCTCTTCCGACCCGGCACCTACGGCACCGACACCGAGCCGCTGCAGTTCCAGGTCGGGTACTACACCGAGGTCGCCGGGCTCGGCGCCAGCCCCGACGACGTGCACATCAACGGCAAGGTCGAGGTCTACAACCGCTGCCTCGAGGACGGCGGCACGAGCTACTGCGTCGCCCTGAACAACTTCTGGCGGACGCTGTCCAACCTCACGATCGACGTCAACGGCGCCGGGCAGGACGGCTGCCGGGCCTCGTCGAACTTCTGGGCCGTCTCCCAGGCGGTGTCGATGCGCCGGGTGGCCGTGCACGGCGGCAACCTCTCGCTCATGGACTACTGCTCCGCCGACCCGCAGTTCGCCAGCGGCGGCTTCATCGCCGACTCGGCGGCGGGCGTCGTCATCAACGGCTCGCAGCAGCAGTGGTTGACCCGCAACAGCACCGTCGGCGAGTGGACCAACGCGGTGTGGAACCAGGTCTTCGCCGGCGTCGAGGGCGCTCCCGACGACGCGACCTTCCCGGACCCGCCGTACACGACGCTCGACACCACCCCGGTGAGCCGGGAGAAGCCGTGGCTGTTCCTCGACGAGAACGGTGACTACGCCGTCCGCGTCCCGAGCGCCGAGACCGGCACCCGCGGCACGAGCTGGGGCGAGGACCTCACCGCCGGGCGCACCGTCCCCCTGTCGCACTTCTACGTCGCGCACCCAGGCGACTCGGCGAAGACGATCAACGCCCAGCTCGCGCGCGGCAAGGACCTGCTGCTCACGCCCGGCGTCTACGACGTCGACCGGAGCATCGAGGTCCGGCGCCCGGGCACCGTCGTCCTCGGGATGGGGCACGCGACCCTGACCGCCGTCGGGGGCGCGACGCCGCTCTCGGTCGCCGACGCCGCCGGCACCGTCGTCGCGGGCATCACCATCGACGCCGGCACGACCGAGTCGCCGGTGCTCCTGCAGGTCGGCAAGCCGCTGCACGGCAGGTCCGGCGACGCGCCCGCGGCCCGGCGCTCCTCGGCATCCGACCCGCTGACCCTCTCCGACGTGTACTTCCGTGTCGGCGGCCCGCACATCGGCAAGGCCGACGTCGCGCTCGAGATCAACGCCGACCACGTCCTCGTCGACCACACGTGGGTGTGGCGTGCCGACCACGGCGTCGAGGGCTTCACGGCGGGCGTGTCCGGTGACACCGACCGGTGGAACACCAACACCGGCCGCAACGGCGTCGTCGTCAACGGGGACGACGTGACCGCCACGGGGCTGTTCGTCGAGCACTTCCAGCAGCACAACACCGTGTGGAACGGCGAGCGGGGCCGGGTCGTGCTCTACCAGAACGAGCTGCCGTACGACCCGCCGACGCAGGCCGACTGGACCCAGCCCGACGGCACCCTGGGCTGGGCGGGCTACGCCGTCTCGCCCGACGTCACGACCCACGAGCTGTGGGGCGGCGGGTCCTACGTCTACAACCGGAACAACCCCGACATCGTCACCGAGCACGGCTTCCAGGTGCCGCAGACCCCCGGGGTCCGGCTGCACCACGTGCTCACGGTGAACCTCGGGGCCGGGACCATCCGTCACGTCGTCAACGACACCGGCGGCCAGGTCGACGACTCGAACACGGGGACGCCCCAGTACGTCGTCGAGTACCCGTGACCCCGTCGTCCGCGGGCGCGCCGCGGCAGGTTCCCGGCACCGGCGCTCCCGCGGACGGCGGCCTCGGCCAGGTCAGGCCCGGGCGAGCCGCCGCGAGACGACCTCGTTGGCGGCCGTCAGCGACTCCTCGGCCCCCTGCACGGCCTCGAGGAAGTCCTCGCGGGCGACGGTGACGAGGTCGGTGTCCTCGGTCGCGGTGACGGTCGCGGTGCGCGGCACGTCGCGCAGGAGGCCGATCTCGCCGAAGAACTCGCCCGGTCCCTCGTGGCGGAGCACCTGACCGGCCTGCGTCACCTCGACGCGTCCGCTCTCGATGACGAAGAAGAGGTCGGAGTCCTCGCCCTCGCGCAGGATCGCCTCGCCGGCCGCGACGTGCCGCCGGCCGACGCCACGGGCCAGCACCTCGACCGACGCGGTGGGCATCGGGGCGAAGATCGGGATGCGGCGGAGCAGCTCGGCGTCCTCCGGCGGGCGCAGCGTCGCGTCGAGGCGCACGCAGCGCGGGAGGAAGAGCAGGGCCGGCACGCCGACGAGCAGCGCCAGCACGGTGAGCGTCCCGCGCAGCCCGAGGTGGTCGAGGAGGAACGGGGAGGCGCCCGACCCGACGGCCATGCAGGCGATGAGCGCGCCCTCGAAGGCGCCGAAGACGCGACCGAGCACGGCATCCGGGGTGACCCGTTGGACGATCGTGACGAAGTTGACGTCGACGAGCGGGTTGCCGAAGCCCATGATCACCGTCGCCGCGACGACCGTCACCGGCGAGGGCCACACGACGACGAGCAGGAGGGGGAGCGACCAGAGCGCCGTGCCGGTGGCCATGTCGGTGGCGAGGCGGTTGCGCGTGGCGCGCGCGATGGCGAAGAAGCCGCCGACGATCGCACCCACCCCGAAGATCGAGTCGATGATCCCGATGCCGGCCGGCCCGGTCTCGAGGATGTCGACCGCGAAGACGACCGCGTAGACGGCGGAGGCGCCGGCGACGACGACCTGGGCGCAGGTGAGGATGGCGACCATGCGGAGCGTGCTGCTGCGGGCCACCACGACGAAACCCTGCGACATCTCGCGCAGCATGCCCTCCTTCGCGTCCTCCTGACCGTCGTCGGACGCGGGGTCGGCGACCGGGCCGGACTCGGCGTCCGCGTCGGGGCCGTCGGCGGGGTGCGGGTGGATGCCCCAGACCATGAGCGCCGACCACAGGAAGGTCACGGCGTTGAGGACGAAGACCACCTCGACGCTCGTGGTCGCCACGAGCGCCGCGCCGATCGCGGGGCCGATGAAGAAGGCGAGGCTCTCGATGGTGCTCGACGCACCGTTGGCGGCGGTGAGCTCCTCGGGCTTGTTCGTCAGCGAGGGGAGCCAGGCCATCTGGGCCGGACGGAACACCACGCCGATGAGGGAGACCAGGCTCGCGACGACGAGGATCGCGAGGGTGGGCGATCCCGCGTAGAGCATCACGGTCGCGGTGCCGACGAGCAGCGCCCGCGTGATGTCCGAGACGATGAGCACGGCCTTGCGGTGGAAGCGGTCCGCGAGGCTGGCGCCCAGGGGGGCGACGATCGCCATGAGGATGAGGCGGACCGCCATCCACACGCCGATGAGGGTCGTTCCGCCGACGGTGTACGCCCACACCATGACCGCGGTCGCGTAGGCCCAGTCCCCGACCATGGAGCCGGCGAGCGCCAGCTGGATCCGGCGCAGGCTGTGGTTGGCGAAGACCGAACGGAGTGACGCCCACGTCTCGCGGACGGCTCGGCCGACCGCGCCCCCAGTCGCCGCGGGTGCCTGAGCCTCGAGCGCCACGTCACACCCTTCGTCGTCGGTCGTCGGCTGGACACATCATCGGGACGCGGGTCAGGGGCGTCCATAGTCCGATCGGGTGACGGTCGGAGGCACTGTCGGTGGGCCCCGGTAGCGTCTGTTCCATGGGGGTCAGGGGGAAGATGTCGATCCGGGAGCGCCGGGAGCTGCTCGCGGCGGCGCGTGACGCCCTCGCCGATCTCGACGGTCAGCTGTGGGAGGCCGGTGGCGGCGAGCTCGCCGAGCTGCTCACCGACGTCGACGGCCTCGTCGGCGCGGGCGAAGCCGCCCGGGTTTCGGTGGTGGCGGAGGCGCTGCAGCGTGGCGAGCCCGGGTCGGGGGAGCGGGCCCAGTCGCCGGTCGACTGGGTGCGTGAGCACGCGCCGACCCTGCGGGCCGGCGGCGCGGCGCAGGTCGTCCGGCTGGCGCGGTCGTTCGCAGTGCCCGGCAACGCCGCCGTCAAGGAGGCCGTCGTCTCGGGTCGGCTGCCCGTGGGCTGTGCGGCCGTGGTCGTCGCCGAGGCCGAGAAGCTCCGCCCGCTGCTCGCCGAGGGGGCCGAGCCGGCCGTCGTCGACGGGCTCATCACGATGGCGCGAGAGCAGGGTGCGCGAGGGTGCCGCTCGCTGCGGCCCGCGCTGCTCGCCCGGTACGGCCTCGACGACGTCCTCGACCGCGAGCAGGAGGCCGCCCGCCGGTACGTCGCCCTCTCGCGCCCACGGGTGGGCGAGCTCGGCGTGGCCGAGTACCGGCTCGTCCTCGACCCGGAGGGACGGGCCGCCCTCGAGGCGGCGTTGGGTCCGTTGTCGACCCCGGTCCCGGTGGAGGGCGCGCCCGACCTCCGGCCCGCCGAGCAGCGCCGCGGCGAGGCCCTCGTCACGCTGGTGCGCCGCGCGGTCTCCGGTGGCGAGTCGGTCCCGACGGCGACCAAGGCGCAGCTGTTCGTCACCGTCGACCTCGAGACCCTCCGTCACTGGGTGGTGCGTGAGGCGCAGGCTCAGCTCGCGGCTGCGCGCGACGTCCTCGGTGGTGAGGTCGGAGAGGCGCCGGGTGCCGCCCCGTCGGCCCCTGGTCGGTCGACGGCAGGCGAGGTCGTCGGCGGGCCGGAGGGCGGGCTGCTGCTGGCCCCCGACGTGGTGCGCCGGCTGGCGTGTGACGCCGGGTTGATCCCCGCCGCGCTCGGGTCGGAGGGCGAGGTCGTCGACCTCGGCCGGGCCGTGCGCCTCTTCACGCCGGCGCAGGTGCGGAGGTTGTGGCTGCGCGACGGCGGGTGCAGCTTCCCGGGCTGTTCCATGCCCCCGCACTGGACGGACGCCCACCACCTCGTGCACTGGGTCGATGGCGGGCTCTCGATCCTCGAGAACGCGGCCCTGCTGTGCGGGCGGCACCACACGGTGGTCCACCAGCGCGGGCTGGCCGGTCGGGTTACTGCGGACGGGGTGGAGTGGGACCTCTGCTCGGGGTCCTACGACCGGCTGCTCGCCGAGCTCGCCGCGCGCGAACCAGCGTGACCCCGCCCCGTACCCCGGTCCGCGTGACCGGGGTCCTCATGGTGCGCCCAGCCGCGGCGCGGGCGGCTGTGGACAACTCGAGTGGCGGATCGCGGGGGTTTGACTAGCGTTGACCCACGGGCCTGCGAGGGGCGGCCCGCGGAGGGGAGGGGCGTCGTGGCGGAGGGGTGGGGAAGGCGCAGCGCGGGGGCGTTCGCCGGGCTCGTACTGGCGGGAGCCGTGACGATGTCCGGCTGCGACGACGCCGGTGCGCCGACGAGCACCACGTCGGTGCCTCCCACCGCCACGGCGTCCCCGTCGGAGACTCCGACGACGTCGGTGACGCCGTCGCCGAGCGAGTCCTCGAGCATCCCCGCCGCGGCCCGCAAGAACACCCCCGAAGGCGCCGAAGCCTTTGTCCGGTACTTCTTTGAGCAGTACAACGAGGCTTGGACCAAGCCCCAAGTCGGGCTCATCAGCTCACTCAGCGATCCGATGTGTGAGTTCTGCGCTAAAGCGGAGGACACCAGCGTGACGCTCAGCGATCGCGGGGACCGCTACGTGCAGTCGCCCGTGTCCGTACGAGGGACGAAGTGGTTGGCCGGGGCGCCCGAGCCGGAGGCGTATGTCTTCGTCGACCTCCTGCAAAACGCCTCCGACGTCGTCGCCAAGGACGGATCGGTCGTTCACTCCGATGCCATGGAGCCGATACCCAGCAATGTGGCGATTGCTTGGGGCCCGGGAGGTTGGCGGGTGGTAGCGGTGGAGGAGGCCTAAATGGGCATTGCGGGTTTGCTGACTCTTGCCCTCTTAACTCTCGCGCCTTCGGCTCAACTGCAGTTTCAGAACGCGGGTGGGGGCGATCCCTACACAGGCACCAAGGCCCAGCGTTCTGAAAGCGGTACGCACATTGAGTTGGTCGACGCGGACACTCTCCGCCTGTGGACCCGCCGGGCCCATGGCGTCGGCGAAAGTGGCCCTTGGTATGAGTACGCCAGCGTCTCACCGTGCGGCGGCTACCCGGGACGTCCGGGTGCTGACGACCTCTGCGGTCTGGCCCTGGCGCTCTGTCTGCACGACCCGGGTGACGGCCCGGCGGTGGCCATCTTCCGTCGGGAGGTCGACGGCGACGGGGCACCTGACAGCCGGGGCTGCCGGTCAGTGGCAGGCCCGGGGCATCACCTGCTTCCCTGAGCTGGTGCCCGGGACGGGCCCCGTCCTGACCATGGACATGATCCGTGAGGCGTTCCACGACACGGACTTCTCGGTTCCGACCGTCAAAATCCAGCCCGAGGGTGACGTCACCCTCGTCAACCTCCCCACCTACTTCCAGGTCGTGTTCCCGGACGCGGGCTTCGGTCCTGACGAGGTCGACACCCCAGATCCCGCCAGACTGCTCGGCCACCACATCGAGGTCCGACCTCGCCTGAAGTCCGTGACCTACCACCTCGGCGAGCAGACCATCGGACCCACGACCGACCTCGGCGGCCCGCATCCGGACGGACGGGTCGTCGTCACCTACGCGCATCCCGGCACGGTCCGGGTACGCGTGGACATCGTCTACACCGGTCAGTTCCGCGTCGGTGGCGGCCAGTGGTTCGACATCCCCGGCGAGGTCGACCTGCGCGGCACCCCTGTGGCTCTCGACGTCCGCGAGGCCAGGGCTCGCCTCTACACCACCCCCTGAGCCGCGACCGCCGGCTCCGACGCCGGAGGAACCGCGCCGACCGGGGTCCGCGACGCGCCGGACCCCCGGCCACCGAGGTCGCGGGCCCTGTCGGTGGCCCGTCCTACGCTGCCGCGCAGGCAGGTCGACGAGTAGCACCGGGTCGAGACGGGAGGTCGTGATGGAGGTGACCAAGGCGCTGGCCATGGGTCGCGCGCTGCTGCGCGAGCACGGCCTCGACGGCTGGCAGATCGTCGCCGACCGGGCGAAGACGCGGGCCGGCGTGTGTCGCTACGGCCGCCGCCAGATCGGCATCAGTGCCCCGCTGACGACCCTTCACGACGAGGCCGAGGTGCGCGACACCCTCCTCCACGAGATCGCGCACGCGCTCGTCGGCCCGCAGCACGGCCACGACGAGGTGTGGCGGGCCAAGGCCGTCGAGATCGGCAGCACGGGTGAGCGTTGCGTCTCGCCCGACGCCCCACGGGTCGTCGGCGACTGGGTCGGTCGCTGCCCGGCCGGCCACGAGCGCAACCGCCACCGGGCGCCCACCCGCCTCGCGTCCTGCGGGCGGTGCTCGCCCCGGTTCGACGCGCGTCACCTGCTCACCTGGACCTTCAAGGGCCGGCAGGTCCCGATGCCGCCCGCCTACGCCGCGGCCCTCGCCGACCTCCGCGACCGGGAGGGCGCCGCCGAGCGTCGGCGCCGCCTGCGGGTCGGCCAGGTCGTCGAGATCTCCGGGGGCACGTGGGATGGCCGCTCCGGTGAGGTCGAGCTCGTCGGTGCGGTCCGCGTGCAGGTCCGGGTGGGCGACGACCTCGTCAGCGTTCCCGCCGAGCACGTCCGGCCCCGGGTCCGTGCGGAGGCGGCTCGGTGGCAGACGCCGGCCGGGCACGCGGCGACGCTGCTCGCCTGAGCCGACGACCCCGTGACCACGCTCACCCTCGGCGGATTTCGGCCGGAGGCGTGGCGCTCGGACAATGGAGGTGTGACCGACCAGGACCTCCAGGGCAGCTCGCACGTCGTCGCGGCGGGCCAGGACGGCTTCTCGGTGTGGGCCCCGCCGACGGAGCAGCGCGAGCGGGCGTTCGTCCTGGCGGGTGGGGGCGCAACCGGCATCGCGTGGGAGGCCGGCATCATCATCGGCCTCCGTGAAGGCGGTGTCGACGTGCGCGAGGCCGACACGATGATCGGCACCTCCGCCGGCTCGATGGTCGCCGCCCACCTGCGCATCGGCACCGACGAGGACAACGCCTTCCGCCGCATCCGCGAGGGCGCGCAGCTCGCGACCTACGGTCGCCTCGGCGCCGCCGACGCCGGCCGCTACATGCGCGCCCAGCTCGCCCTGGACCCTCGGCACGGTCGCTCGGTCATCGGGCGCGCCGCGCTCGACGCCAGCACCATCACCGAGCAGGAGTGGCTCGAGACCGTCGGGCTCGGGCTGATCGGCAAGCCCTGGCCCGAGGGCCGCCTCTGGGTCACCGCCGTCGACGCGCTCACCGGCACCTCCGTCGTCTTCGACCGCACGAGCGGCGTGCCCCTCGAGCGTGCGGTCGCGGCGAGCTGCGCCGTGCCCGGCGTCTTCCCCGCGGTCGAGGTCGGTGGTCGCCGCTACGTCGACGGGGGGCTGCGCTCGGTCGCCAACGCCGACCTCGCGCAGGGGCACGACCGTGTCCTCGTGCTCGCTCCGTACCCCGTGGCACCGAGCCTGAAGGACCTGCCGCCGGTCCAGGTGAGGGCGCTCCGACCACGCAGCCGCACCCACCTCGTCGTCCCCGACGCCCGCGACCTGTGGTCGATGGGTGCCAACCCCCTCGACATGAGCCGTGGCGCCGGGACGTTCGACACCGCCCGGGAGCACGGCCGACGGATCGCCGACCAGGTCGGCGAGGTCTGGTCCGGCTGAGCGCGAACCGCTCGGCGCACATCCCGGCGACACGCTGACGCCGGGGTCGGTCCGGCGAGATCGCATCGCTAGCATTCCGCCGGAAGGGAGACAGCCACGATGACGCACCGCACCGACCTCGACACCGGCGCCCACATCGCCCTCATCGAGCGCTATGCCGCGCACAACTACCACCCGCTGCCGGTCGTGCTCAGCCACGGGGACGGGGCCTGGGTCACCGACGTCGAGGGCCGGCGCTACCTCGACTGCCTCGCCGGCTACTCGGCCCTGAACTTCGGCCACGGTCACCCACGGCTGATCGAGCGGGCGCGCGACCAGCTCGGCCGTCTCACCCTCACCAGCCGGGCCTTCCTCAACGACCAGCTGGGCCCGTTCGCCGAGGCCCTTGCCCGGCTCACCGGCAAGGAGCTCGTCCTGCCGATGAACACCGGTGCCGAGGCCGTCGAGACCGCCATCAAGGTCGCCCGCAAGTGGGGCTACCGGGTCAAGGGCGTCCCCGAGGACGGCGCCACCATCGTCGTCATGGAGGGCAACTTCCACGGCCGCACGACGACGATCATCAGCTTCTCCGACGACAAGGTCGCCCGCGACGACTACGGCCCGTTCACGCCGGGCTTCCGCACCGTCACCTACGGCGACGCCGAGGCGCTGCGCGCCGCGGTCGACGACACCACCGTCGCGGTGCTCCTCGAGCCGATCCAGGGCGAGGGCGGAGTCCTCATCCCGCCGGAGGGCTACCTGCGAGAGGTGCGCGCCATCTGCGACGAGGCCGGCGCCCTGATGATCGCCGACGAGGTCCAGTCCGGGCTCGCCCGCACCGGGCGCACCTTCGCGTGCGACCACGAGGACGTCGTCCCCGACATCTACGTCATGGGCAAGGCGCTCGGTGGGGGCATCTACCCGGTCTCGGCGATCGCCGCCGACCGCCGGGTCCTCGACGTCATCACCCCGGGGTCGCACGGCTCCACCTTCGGCGGCAACCCGATGGCCGCCGCCATCGGGCACGAGGTGGTCACCATGCTCGAGGAGGGCGAGTACCAGCAGCGCGCCGTCGAGCTCGGTGCGCTGCTCGAGGCGCGTCTCGCCCCGCTCGTGGGCCACGGGCTCGAGGCGATCCGGGTGCGGGGTCTGTGGGCCGGCCTCGACGCCGCGCCCGGCGGTCCGAGCGGACGTGAGCTGTGCGAGCGCCTGGTCGAGCACGGCATCCTCGCCAAGGACACGCACGGATCGACGATCCGTCTCGCCCCGCCCCTGGTCGTCACCGAGGACGAGGTCGAGATGCTCGCCGGCGCTGTCGCCGACGTGCTGCGCTGAACCCGGGCGCCGGCATCGGGGGTCGGCGCGGTCCGCTCAGGCGGTCACCGTGGCAGCGCGCCGAGCGTTGCGTGCGATCGCCTCGACGATCTCCGCACGCCTCGGGCGGGGGAGATCGTGCCCCATGTCGGGGAACATGAGCAGTCGCGAGCCGGGGACGGCCCGCGCGGTCGCGATGCCGCCGCTCGGCACGACGAGCGGGTCCTCGAGGCCGTGGATGACGAGGGTCGGCACCCGCACCGTGCGGAGGCCCTCGGTGCGGTCGGGGCTGGCAAGAATGGCGAGCAGCTGACGCATCGCCCCGATCGGGTTGACGCTGCGGCGCACGGCGTCGCGCACCATCACGGTGACCTCGTCGGTGTCGAAGTGCGGGCCCGCGATGAGCCGGAACGCCCCCACGCCGAGCCGCACGGCCTCCTCCTCGTCGGTGGGGCGCGGCGTCGTCATCGACTTCGCCATCGTCGGGAGCAGCCGCAGGGAGACCGACCCCTCACGGCGGTTGCCCGTGTTCGACATCACCGAGGTGAGGCTGAGCACGCGGTCGGGATGGTCGATCGTCAGCTGCTGGGCGATCATCCCGCCCATCGAGACACCCACGACGTGGGCCACCCGGATGTCGAGGTGGTCGAGCAGCGCCGCGGCGTCGCTCGCCATGTCGGAGAGGTCGTAGTCGGACTGCGCGTACCGGCGGTGGACGAACGCCTTGAGGACCGCGCTGCGCGGCGGCGGCGGACCCTCGGTCCGGGTCGACAGGCCGATGTCGCGGTTGTCCATGCGCACGACCCGGAAGCCCTCTGCGGCCAGGCCGTCGACGATCTCCGCCGGCCAGGCGACGAGCTGGGTCCCGAGGCCCATGAGGAGCAGCATCGGCACACCGTCCTCCGGGCCGTCCACCTCGTACGCGATCTCCACCTCTCCGAGCTGTGCGGTCGTCATGGCAGGAGTGTCGCACCCCGCGACAGGCGCGCCGGTCACCGCCCGGGCGGGCGAGGGGTGCGGGGGTGGCCGGTCTAGGGTGGGCGGGTGCTCGCCCCCCTGACGTACGCGGTCGTGGCCCTGGCCACCGTGCTCTGCGTCATCACGGTCGCCTACGCGGTGCGCGACCGGCTCATCGACGACCTCGTCGTCATCCTCGCCGTCGTCATCGAGCTCGGGCTGGTCGTCCAGGCGGTCGTGGGGATCGTCAACGTCGGCAGCATCGGCGACGGCACCGAGCAGGCCACGTACATCGCGTACCTGGTGAGCCTGCCCCTCATCCCCGTCGGCACCATCTTCCTCGCCATCAAGGAGAAGTCGCGCTGGGCCATGGGCTCGATCGCCGTCGGCGGTTTCGCCGTCGCGGTGATGAGCGCGCGGCTCCTGCAGATCTGGAACACCTATGCCTGAAGATGCCTCGACGAGGCGCCGGGCCCTGGGTGGTCCGGGGGTCGTGCTCGTCGTCGTCTACGCCGTGCTCGCCCTCGCGGCGACCGGCCGTTCGGTCCTGCAGATCACCGAGTACTTCTCCCGGGCCCCGCTCGCCTACGTCCTCTCCGCGTTCGCGGCGGTCGTCTACGTCCTCGCGACGTGGTGCCTCGCCAGGGGAGGCCGCTGGGTGCGCGTCGGCGTCGTCGCCTGCACCATCGAGCTCGTCGGGGTGCTCGTCGTCGGGACGATGTCCTACGTCGTGCCCGAGGCGTTCCCCGACAAGACCGTCTGGTCGCACTTCGGCTCCGGGTACGGCTTCGTGCCGCTCGTCCTTCCGGTCCTCGGCCTCTGGTGGTTCCGGCGCGTCGACCGGGGCGAGGCGGAGGAGCCGGCGCAGGAGGCCGTCCCGCGCTGAGCCGCGGGCCCTCAGCCCTCCTCGGGCTCCAGGACGAGCACGGGGATGAGCCGGTCGGTCCGCTCCTGGTAGTCGGCGTAGGGGGGGTACGCGGCGACGCAGCGCTCCCACCAGAGGTCGCGCTCCTCGCCGCTGATCTCCCGGGCCGTCGCCCGCCACGACCGGGTGCCGTCCTGGAGGGTGATGTGCGGGTGGGCGAGCAGGTTGCGGTACCACGCCGGGTGGTCGGGGGCTCCGCCCTTGCTCGCGACCGCGGCGTAGACGCCGTCGTGCTCGACGCGCATGACCGGGACCTTCCGCAGCGCACCGGACCTGCGCCCACGCAGGGTCATGACGACGACGGGGCGGTCCATGACGCTCACGGAGCGCGTGTCGCCGGTCTTCTCGATCGTCTCGACCTGCTCACGCACCCACTCGGACGGGCTGGGGATGTACTGGTCGCTCATACCGTCGTGCAACTCACTTCTCGCTCGAGGTCTTCCACAGGTTGATCCCGGAGTCGACCGCGTGCCGGTCGATGACCTCGAGCTCCTCGTCGGTGAAGTCCAGGTTCCTGACGGCGTCGAGGCTGTCGTCGAGCTGGGCGACCGACGAGGCGCCGATGAGCGCCGAGGTCACCCGGTGGTCGCGCAGCACCCACGCGATCGCCATCTGCGCGAGCGACTGCCCTCGCGCCCTCGCGACCTCGTCGAGCGCCCGGACGTGCCCCAGCGCCTCGTCGGTGAGCAGGCCGGGGTCCAGCGACTTGTCCTGGGCGGCCCGCGAGCCCTCCGGGATGCCGTGGAGGTACTTGTCGGTGAGCATGCCCTGGGCGAGCGGCGAGAAGGCGATGCAGCCGGTGCCGGTCTCCTCGAGGGCGTCGAGCAGACCCTCCTCCTCGACCCAGCGGTTCAGCATCGAGTACGACGGCTGGTGGATGAGCAAGGGTGTGCCCATCGCACCGAGGATGTCGACCGCCTCGCGGGTGCGCGCGGCCGAGTACGAGGAGATCCCCACGTAGAGGGCCTTGCCCGCCCGGACGAGCGAGTCGAGGGCGCCGAGGGTCTCCTCGAGCGGCGTCGTCTCGTCGAAGCGGTGCGAGTAGAAGATGTCGACGTACTCCAGGCCCATCCGCTGCAGTGACTGCTCGCAGCTCGCGACGATGTACTTGCGGGAGCCACCGCCCTGGCCGTACGGACCGGGCCACATGTCGTAGCCCGCCTTGGAGCTGATGACGAGCTCGTCGCGGTAGGGACGGAAGTCGCGGGCGAGGATCGTCCCGAAGTTGCGCTCGGCCGACCCGTACGGAGGCCCGTAGTTGTTGGCGAGGTCGAAGTGCGTGACGCCGCGGTCGAAGGCGCGGCGCAGGACCGCCTGCTGGCGTTCCAGGGGCACGTCGTCCCCGAAGTTGTGCCAGAGCCCGAGGGAGACGGCCGGGAGGTCGAGCCCGGAGCGGCCGACCCGGCGGTACGGCATCCCCGCGTCGTAGCGGTCGTCGGCGGCCGTGTAGTCGAGGGCGCGGAAGGTCATGGCACCCATCCTGCCCCGACCCCCACCCCGGCCTCGCCCCGGGGGAGCGGGGGACCGGGTGGGGTACGCCCGATGGGTGAGACGGGCCGCGAACAGCCGGCCGGGACCGGGCTACCGTGGAGGCAGGTCATGAGTGCCAGCGCCAAGCCCCGGCTCGCTGGCCGGCAACCCTCCTTCCGCGGTGGGGTGCCCCGGGTGAGGACCTGGCGAGCGGCACCCGCCGCCCGCAAGCGCGGGAGACCTCACGGTCACCCCGCCGAGCACACGCACCGACGTGCGCCCGGCCCGACGCCGGCGCACCCTCAACAGGAGTGACGCGATGACCGACCAGAGCCAGTGGGGTTTCGAGACCCGACAGGTCCACGCCGGACAGGTTCCCGACAGCGCGACCGGCGCCCGGGCCCTGCCGATCTACCAGACGACGTCGTACGTCTTCAACGACACCGCCCACGCCGAGAACCTCTTCGCGCTCAAGGAGTTCGGCAACATCTACACGCGGATCATGAACCCGACCCAGGATGCCGTCGAGCAGCGCATCGCGGCCCTCGAGGGCGGTGTCGGGGCCCTCCTGGTCTCCTCCGGCCAGGCGGCGACGACCCTCGGCCTGCTCAACATCGCCGAGGCGGGCGACCACATCGTCTCCAGCGCCGCCCTCTACGGCGGCACGACCAACCTGCTCAAGTACACCTTCGCGAAGCTGGGGGTCGAGGTCACCTTCGTCGAGGACCACGCCGACCCGCAGGCCTGGCGGGCCGCCGTGCGGCCCAACACCAAGGCCTTCTTCGGCGAGACGATCGCCAACCCCAAGGCCGAGCTGCTCGACATCGAGGCCGTCGCCGGGGTGGCGCACGAGGTCGGGGTCCCGCTCGTCGTCGACAACACGATCGCGACGCCGTACCTCATCCAGCCTCTGTCGTGGGGTGCCGACGTCGTCATCCACTCCGCGACGAAGTACCTCGGCGGACACGGCACGTCGATCGCCGGTGTCATCGTCGACGGCGGCACCTTCGACTTCGGCAAGGACCCCGAGCGCTTCCCGAACTACAACACCCCGGACGAGAGCTACCACGGCCTCGTGTACGCCCGGGACCTCGGTGTCGGCGGTGCGCTGGGGGCCAACCTCGCGTACATCCTCAAGGCCCGGGTCCAGCTCCTGCGCGACCTCGGCTCGGCGATCTCGCCGTTCAACGCCTTCCTCATCGCCCAGGGCCTCGAGACACTGAGCCTGCGGGTCGAGCGGCACGTGGAGAACGCCCGCCGGGTCGCTGCGTACCTGCAGTCCCACCCCCAGGTGGAGTCGGTCCGCTGGGCCAGCCTCGACTCGAGCCCGAGCCGGGCGCTCGCCGACAAGTACGCCCCGCAGGGTGCCGGTGCGGTGCTCGCGTTCGAGATCCGTGGCGGCATCGAGGCCGGCCGGCGGTTCGTCGAGGGGTTGTCGCTGCACAGCCACGTCGCGAACATCGGTGACGTGCGCAGCCTCGCGATCCACCCCGCGTCGACGACGCACAGCCAGGGCGGCGACGAGGACCGCCTGGCCGCGGGAGTCACGCCCGGACTCGTACGCCTGGCCGTGGGCATCGAGACGGTCGCCGACATCCTCGCCGACCTGGACGCCGGGTTCGCCGCCGCCCTCGGCGAGGGCGACCCCACGCAGGCACCCGAGCTCGTCGGCGCCGGCTGACGCCCGGCCCGCCGCCGACGGGGTGGCCCGGCATCGTGCCGGGCCACCCCATCGGCATCAGCGACCGCGGGACTCGAGGGCCCCACGGTGCTGCGACGGCGCCTACGGTGGCCGGATGGACGATGCCACGCTGACCGACGTGCTCCTCGGCCTCGAGCGCCGCGGATGGGACTCCCTGTGCAACGGCACGGGTGACGAGGTCTACGGGCAGCTGATGACCGACGACGCACTGATGGTGCTCGCGAACGGGGCCGTGCTCGACCGGGCCGGGGTGGTCGCGTCGCTCGGGGACGCCCCGCCGTGGGACGGCTACGAGATCGCCGACGAGCGGCTCGTGACGGCCGGCCCGGAGGCTGCCGCCCTCGTGTACCGGGGGACGGCCCGCCGCAAGGGCTCACCAGACTTCGTCGGGTTGATGACCAGCCTCTACACCCGCACCGGCGACCGGTGGGGTCTGGCGCTCTACACCCAGACGGTGGTCCCTCCCGCCGGCGGCTGAGGAGCGCGCGCCGGCTCCCGCCGGGCCTGTGGACAACCGGCGGGCGGTGCCCGCGGGGCCGCCTAGCGTGCCCGCATGACGACGTACCGGGTGGATGCCGGCGAGGTCGCCGCCCTCGGTGAGGCACTCCTCGACCTCGCCGAGGCCTTGGCGCGCGTCGGTGACCCGCGGCCGGACCTCTGGGCGCTCGGTCCCGGGGAGTCGGGGACCGCCCTCGGAGAGCTGCTCGGCGGCTGGCGGCTGGTGCGGCTGCGCACCGCCGAGGATCTCGCGGCGCTCGGGGAGGCGGCGGTCGCGGCCGGTGGCCTCTACGTCGACACCGAGTCCGCCGTGCGGCGCCGGCTCGTCGGCGGCGCCCGGTGACCGTGCTGGCGCCGCTCTCCGGCTCGCCCGAGTCCGTGCGGCTGCTCGCTGACCGCCTCGCTGTCACGGGCGAGCGGCTCACCGCGATGTCCACGGTGCTCGCGCGCCTCCGTGGGGGAGCGGTGTGGGACGGACCGGCGGGGGAGGCTTTCGGGACGCGGGTGGGCGCGGTTCCGGGGGCCCTCGACGCCGCCGGGCGGCGCCACCTCGGGGCGGTGGGCCCGGTGCGGGCGCTCGCGGACGCCCTCGAGGCCGCCCAGGCCGACACCGCGCGCGCCCAGCGCGAGCACACCGCCGCGCAGGAGCGGTACGTCTCGCTCGAGAACCGGGCCTGGTCGCTCGTCTCGCAGGGTGTCGGCGAGGCCGACCCACTGCTCCTCGCGGTCCGCCGACACCAGCAGGGCGAGGCGGAGACGATGGAGCGGTGCCGGCGGCAGCACGCCGTGGCGCTCGCGGCCCTCGCCGAGGCCGACCGCCGGTGTGCTCATGCCCTGCGCGCGCTCGCGGACGACGGCCTCGCCGACCCGTGGACCTACCGTGCCCTGAGCAGCACGGCCGGGACAGGGCACGACGTCGGCACCCTCGGCCTGCTCACCCCGCTCGCCCCGGAGCTCGGACCCGTGGCCCTCGTCGGCGACGGGGTCGGCACGGCCGGTGACCTGGCCCTGCTCGTCGGCTACGGCGAGGGGAGCTGGGGCGCGGTCGCCGCGTCGGCGGCGTGCACGGCCACCGGCTTCGCCGGGCGGGCGCTCGCCACGGGTGCCGGCGCGGGTGCACGCCTCGGTGCCGACGGGGTGGAGGTCCTCGGCCGGCTCTCGTCGCGCGAACGGGTCCTCGCCGGCTCGGTCGCCGAGGCCCGGCGCCGGGTCGCCGCCGTCCGACGGACCTTCGACGTGCCGGCGCCCCGGGCCACCCCGAGCGCGCTCCTCGGGGGTCCGCCGGTGCGGCCGCCCCGGGTGGGTCCGGTGGCGCGTGTCCGCGGCGGACTGGCCACGGGGCGCGCGCGGGTCAGGGCCGCGCTCGACAGGCGGTTCCTCGACGAGTGGCGGCTCGCCACCGCCAACGGGACGCGCGGCATGTACGCCTCGGGCGTGACCCTGCAGGCGGCCGCCGCCGCGGGGCAGAAGGCGGCCGACCGGAGCACCGGTTCCCACGACTCTCCTCGACGGGGCCGCGAGGTGCCGTGACCGGTTCGGTGGCGAAACGGCGCCGACCTATCCTGTCGCGCATGCCCGCCGAGCCCGAACCCCGTCCCAGGGGCGCAGCGCCGCGCCGCCGGCGCCGGGGCCGGGGGAGGCCCCGCGGGGCCGGGCGCCCGCCGGCTGCGCCGCGCGAACCCCGCCCACCGGTCGAGCCGGACTCCCTCCACTACGCCGAAGGCCTGCCGGTCGTCGAACGTCGCGACGACATCCTCGCCGCGATCCGAGACCACCAGGTCGTCGTCATCGCCGGCGAGACCGGCTCCGGCAAGACGACCCAGCTGCCGAAGATGTGCCTCGAGCTGGGCCGGGGCGGCACGGGGCAGATCGGCCACACCCAACCGCGGCGGATCGCCGCCCGTTCGGTCGCCGAGCGGATCGCCGAGGAGATGCACGTCGAGCTCGGCGAGCTCGTCGGCTACCAGGTGCGCTTCACCGACGAGAGCACCGCCGACACCCGCGTCAAGGTGATGACCGACGGCATCCTGCTCAACGAGATGCAGCGCGACCGCGAGCTGCGGCGGTACGACACGATCATCATCGACGAGGCCCACGAGCGCAGCCTCAACATCGACTTCATCCTCGGCTACCTCAAGCAGCTCCTCCCGCGGCGACCGGACCTCAAGGTCATCGTCACCTCCGCGACGATCGACCCCGACCGCTTCGCCCGGCACTTCGCGACCGACGCACGCGGCGAGGTGGTGCGCGAGGTACCGGTCGTCGAGGTCTCCGGGCGCACCTACCCCGTTCAGGTGCGCTACCGGCCCCTCGTCGAGCTCGACCCGGACGGGCGGCACGTCGTCGCCGAGAAGGACCAGGTGACCGGCGTTCTCGAGGCGGTCGAGGAGCTGTGGACCGAGGCCCCGCCGAGCCCGGACGCCACCGACATCCTCGTCTTCTTCTCCGGCGAGCGGGAGATCCGGGATGCCGCGGAGGCGCTGACCCGGCTCGGGCTGCCGGGGACCGAGGTGCTCCCGCTCTTCGCCCGGCTCTCGGCGGCCGAGCAGCACCGGGTCTTCCACCGGGGAACGGGTCGCCGGATCGTCCTCGCGACGAACGTGGCCGAGACCTCGCTGACCGTTCCGGGCGTCGGCTACGTCGTCGACACCGGGACCGCCCGGATCTCCCGGTACAGCCAGCGCACCAAGGTGCAGCGGCTGCCCATCGAGCCGGTGAGCCGCGCGAGCGCCGCCCAGCGTGCCGGCCGGTGCGGCCGCGTCGCACCGGGCGTGTGCATCCGGTTGTACTCCGAGGAGGACCACGACGCCCGGCCCGAGTTCACCGAGCCGGAGATCCAGCGCACCTCGCTGGCCTCGGTCATCCTCCAGATGACCTCGCTCGGCCTCGGCGACGTCACCCGGTTCCCGTTCGTCGACCCGCCCGACGCCCGTCAGGTCGCCGACGGGGTCCGCCTCCTCGAGGAGCTCGGTGCGTTCTCCACGGACGACCGGGTGCCGGGCCGCCACCGGGGCCGTGGTCGCCGGCTCACCCCCACGGGTCGTACCCTCGCCCGGCTGCCGCTCGACCCCCGGCTCGCCCGGATGGTCGTGGAGGCAGGGCGGCTCGGCTGCACCCGCGAGGTGCTCGTCCTCGTGGCTGCCCTCTCGATCCAGGACCCGCGCGAGCGGCCGGTCGACAAGGAGGCCCAGGCCGACCAGCAGCACGCGAGGTTCCGCGACGAGTCCTCCGACTTCGCGTCGCTGCACACCCTCTGGCGCTACCTCAAGACACAGCAGAAGGCCCTCTCGCACAGCGCCTTCCGGCGGATGTGCCGTGCCGAGTACCTCCACTACCTGCGGATCCGGGAGTGGCAGGACCTCCACACCCAGCTCCGTCGGGCCTGCCGCGGGGCGCACATCGACCCCGACGTCGCGACCGCCCCGCGCGACCGCGAGCCCGACTGGGACACCGTGCACCGGGCGCTGCTCGCCGGACTGCTGTCCCACGTCGGGGTGCGCGACGAGGTCCGCCGCGAGTACGTCGGGGCCCGCGGCGCACGCTTCGGGATCAGCCCGGGCTCGACCCTCTTCCGTCGTCGGCCCGACGTCGTCATGGCGGCCGAGCTCGTCGAGACGACCCGGTTGTGGGCACGCACCGTCGCGGTCATCGAGCCGGAGTGGGCCGAGGAGGCCGGGGCGCACGTCGTGACCCGCACCGTGAGCGAGCCCCGGTGGAGCAGGCGGGCCGGGGCCGCGGTCGCGACCGAGCGGGTCACCCTCTACGGCGTCCCCCTCGTCACCGACCGCACGGTGCAGTACGCACGCATCGACCCCGCGGCCGCGCGCGAGATCTTCATCCGGTCCGCCCTCGTCGAGGGCGACTGGGACCCGCACCACGACTTCTGGACCGCCAACCGCCGCACGCTCGAGCGGGTGTCCGAGCTGGAGGAACGGGCCCGGCGGCGCGACATCGTCGTGGACGACGAGGTGGTCTTCGCGTTCTACGACGCGCGGATCCCCCCCGACGTCGTCACCGAGCGCCACTTCGACCGGTGGTGGCGCGGCGAGCGTCGGCGACGCCCCGACCTGCTGACGCTGACCGAGGAGATCCTCACGTCCGACGCCGGCGGGGCCGTCTCGGCGAACGACTACCCCCGGGTGTGGCACCAGGGCGACCTCGAGCTCGACGTCACCTACCAGTTCGCCCCCGGCGAGGAGGCCGACGGGGTCACCGTCCACGTGCCGGTCACCGTGCTCAACCGGCTCACCGCCGAGGGCTTCGACTGGCAGGTGCCGGGGCTGCGTGACGAGCTCGCCGTGGCCCTCCTGAAGTCGCTGCCGAAGGCGACCCGCCGGCACTTCGTCCCGACGCCCGACCACGCGGTGGCCGCCCTCGCCGAGGCCGACCCGGCCCGGGGTCGGCTCACCGACGAGCTCGCCCGGGTACTCCAGGCGCGCACGGGGGTGCGGATCGACCCGGTGGAGTGGGACTGGGCCCGGGTCCCGGGCCACCTGCGGATCACGTTCTCGGTGGAGGGGTCGCGCCGGCAGGTCATCGCCCGCGGGAAGGACCTCGACGCGCTGCGCGAGCAGGTCGGCGGCGAGCTCAGGGCCGGGATGGCCCGCGCGGGCGCCTCGATCGAGCGCGCCGGGCTCACGGCGTGGACGGTCGGGACCGTGCCGGAGACCTTCGAGGGGCGGGTCGGGCGGCAGGTCGTCGTGGGGTACCCGGCGCTCGTCGACGAGGGTGCCTCGGTCGGGCTCCGGGTGCTGCCGGATGCCGGGTCGGCCGCCGCGGCCCACCGCGCCGGGGTGCGCCGTCTGCTCCTGCTCAACACCACCGCCCCGTGGAAGCGGGTGCTCTCGCGGCTCACCAACGCCGAGAAGCTCGCGCTTGCGGACAACCCGCACGGCTCGGTCCCGGCGCTGCTCCAGGACTGCCTCGACGCCGCCGTCGACGACATCGTCGCCGAGTGCGTCAGCGGGCCGGTCCGGACCGAGGCCGAGTTCGAGGCGGTGCTCGCGGCGGTCCGTGCGCACGCGGCATCCCGGGTGCTCACCGTCGTGCAGGCCGTCGAGCCGGTGCTCGCGCTGGCCGCCGGGGTGCGGCGCACCCTGGCCTCGCTCGGCGCCGGCGCGGCCGCGGACGCCACCCGGGCCACCCGGGCCGACGTGCGCGCCCAGCTCGACAGCCTCGTGCGGCCCGGTTTCGTCGCCGCGACGGGGCTGGCGCGGCTGCGTGACGTCGAGCGCTACCTGCGCGGCGCGCAGCACCGCCTGGAGCGGGCGGCGACGAACCCCCGGGAGCCGCTGCTGCAGGAGCAGATCGACGCCGTGGAGTCCGCCTACGCCGACCTCCTCGAGGTGCTGCCGGCGGCACGCCGGTCGGCGCCGGAGGTGGTCGACGTCGGTTGGCTCGTCGAGGAGCTGCGGGTCAGCCTGTTCGCCCAGACCCTCGGGACCGCCCGCCCCGTCTCCGAGAAGCGGGTCCGTCGCGCCATCGCGGAGCTCACCCCAGCCCCCTGACCCGCAAGGACCCCCGCTCGATCCCGCAAGGACCCCCGCTCACGCCCCGACTGGTTGCGGATGAGCCCCCTCGGCGGCCGGGTCGGACGGCGTGTCGGGGTGCGAAAGCGCAATCAGTCGCGGTGGTGGGAGCCGGCGCCGGGGAATCCGGGTCACGCTCGAGGCGTTGTGCAGAGACGAGCACCACCTGTCGAAAGGCCAGCCCGTGCAGAACCCGTCCGACCTCTACCGTCTCGAGCCCGACGCCGACCTGAGCGAGCACCGTCCCGGCGTCCTCCTCGTCATGCTCGGGGGCTTCGTCGACGCCGGTCAGGTGCAGGCCGTCCTCCGTGAGCACCTGCTGGAGAGCGGCGAGCCCGAGGTCGTCGCGTCCTTCGACGTCGACCAGCTCCTCGACTACCGCGGTCGCCGCCCGGCGATGGTCTTCGACACCAACCGCTGGGTCGAGTACGACGACCCGTCGATACTGCTCCACCGGCTCACCGACCGCGACGGCCAGACCTACTACGTCCTCGCCGGCCCAGAGCCCGACTACCAGTGGGAGCGGGTCGTCGAGGCGGTCCGCGAGCTCGCCGGGCGCCTCGGCGTCACGCTCGTCGTGACGACGCACGGGATCCCGATGGCCGTGCCGCACACCCGTCCCGTCGGTCGGACCGGGCACGCCACCGACCCCGCCCTCGTCGGCGGGTCCGCCTCGCCGTTCGGCAAGGTGCAGGTGCCGGGCTCGATCGCCTCCCTGCTCGAGCTGCGCATCGGCGAGGCCGGCGGTCAGGCCCTCGGCTTCGCCATCCACGTGCCGCACTACCTCGCGACGACCGAGTGGGCCGAGGGCGCGCTCGCCGCGCTCGGCGCCATCACGGACGCGACCGGCCTGAACCTCCCGAACGACGAGCTCGTCGAGCGGGCGCGGGTCAACCAGCGTGCGATCGCCGCCGAGGTCGAGAACAGCGACGAGGCGCGTCAGGTCATCACCGCCCTCGAGCAGCAGTACGACGCGTTCGTCGAGGGCCAGGTCCGCCCGAGCCTGCTGGCCACCGAGACGAGCGACATCCCCTCGGCCGACCAGCTCGGTGCCGAGTTCGAGGACTTCCTGCGCCAGGTCAGCGACGACGACTGACCCTCTCGTCGGGGGAGGGGCTCACTCCTTGGCGTCCGACCACCGGTCGATGACCACGGTGTCGGAGACGAACCGCACGGGCGCCCCACCCGACCACCGGCGCGCCGCGTCCTCGAGCGCGGCGTCGACCGCGGCCGCCACGTCCTCGGCGGCCTCCTCGGGCACGTGGACGAGGAGCTCGTCGTGCAGGCAGAGGACGACCTGCGCCCCGAGGCCACGGGTCGTGGCCCGGACGGTGGCAGCCCACGCCTTGAACAGCTCGGCGGCCGACCCCTGGATGATCGCGTTGCGGGCGAACCGCCCCCGCGCGGCGTCGAGCGCCGGGTCGGACCCCACCGGCTCCCGGGCGAGGAACCGCCCGGTCGGGACGAGCCGGCCCCCGTACGTGCGCAGGGGCTCACCCCGGCGTCCGGCGTCGTAGGCCCGGTCGAGCAGGCCCATCGCCACCGGGTAGGCCGCCTCGAGACCCCGCAGGGCCTCCCCGGCGGCGCCGCTGCGCTGCCCGTACATCGCAGCGAGCACCGCCACCTTGGCCACCGCCCGCTCGACCCCGAGCCGCTGGGCCACGGGCGCGTAGAGGTCGTCGGCCCGCGTGGCCGCGGCGAACGCGGCGTCGCCGCTGACGACGGCGAGCACCCGCGGCTCGACCTGGCCGAGGTCGGCGCGGACGAAGCGGTGGCCCGGGTGCGCCGCGACCCCCGGCCGCAGCGCCGCCGGTAGGTTGTGCAGGCCGTTCTCGGCCGTCATCCTCCCCGCGGCGCCGTCGCACGCGGTCCAGCGCCCGCGCAACCTGTCGTCGGGCCCCACGTGGTCGTCGAGCCAGCGGTACCCGTAGGTCGTCGCGATCCGCTCGTCGCGGCGCCAGGCGAGCAGCGCGTCGACGACGGGGTGCACCTCGCGGAAGGGCTCGAGGACCCACTTGCGCGTGTTGGGGACGTCGACCCCCACGGCAGCGAGGAGCTCCTTGACCTGGGCCGGGTTGCGCAGGTCGGTGGACTCCCGGCCGGGCACGTGCCGCAGCACGAGCGCGTCGCGCCGGCGGCGGCCCTCGGCCTCGTCGTGCGGGTCGGTGGGCCGTGGCCCGGCGGCCTCGGCGACGAGGGACTCGGTGCGGGCCCGGTCGAGGGGCAGGCCGTCGCGTTCGAGCTCGACGCAGAGCAGCGCGGCGGCCGACTCCGAGGCGATCGTCGCGACGAGCCGTGCCGAGGTGGACTCGGCGGCCTCGTGCTGAAGAGTGGCCACCTCGAGGGTGGCGCGTGCCCAGGTCTCGAGGCGGCCCGGCCCGGCGAGCCAGGCGCCGTGGTCGGCTCGGAGGTGGCCCGCCGCGTCGACGAGCTCGTCGTCCGGGGGCAGCGCCGGGGCCAGCACGTCGAAGAGGTCACCCGTGGGGGCGGCCGGTACCGAGCCCGGCGGGAGCCGGTGGGCCGCCGCCCAGCACACCGCCGGTGAGGCATCCCAGCCGCCGTGGAGGAGTCGGTGCGCCTCGGCGACGTCCCACGAGCGGGCCAGGTGCACGCCGGCGGACACGACCCGGGAGGCATCCGCGCCCGCTGACCACCAGACCCACCGGGGACCCGCTGAGTCCTCGAGCTGCGCCACCACCCCGGCGAGGTCGGCTGCGGGCACGACGACGCAGCGTCCCTCGTGGAGGACGGCGCCGGCGTCGCCGGCGGGCGCCTCGACGAGGACGGCGACCGGGCCCGGGATCACGGCCGAAGACTACGGGCGGCCACCGTCGCCGGAGCCGGTCGCCCCGGACCCGCAGGTCATCGCCTCGTGGCAGGATGGCGACGAACGGCGCCCGCGGCCGAGACCGGCCCGGCCGACACCGACCCGGGAGGATCAGCGACGTGGGACCCAGCAGTGCAGCCAGCCGCACGAGCGGCGCGGTCAAGGACACCCGGACGGCGCTCGAGCGAGCCGCCGAGGGGCCCGAGGACACCGGGATGCTCGGTGCCCAGGCGGTGCGGCTCGTCGAGAACGTCCTCGACCTCGGCATCGACGGCAAGGGCTGGTTCGACTCCGCCCAGGACGTCGCCGACTCCGCCCTGCGCGCCTCCGGCGGCGACCGTGAGAAGGCGGTCGACGCGGTCGTGCGCAGCCACCTCGTCAAGGGCGGGGTCGAAGGGTTCGTCACCAGCCTGGGCGGCTTCATCACCCTCCCGGTGGCGCTGCCGGTCAACGTGCTGTCGTTCTACGTCCTCGCGACGCGGATGACGGCCGCGGTCGCCGCAATCCGCGGTCACGACATCTCCCGGCAGCAGATCCGGGCCGCGGTCCTCCTCACCCTCGTCGGCGCCGACGCCGACGACCTGCTCCGGAAGGCGGGCATGGCGGCGCCCTCGGGTGCCCTGACGAACCTCGCCGCGCAGCGGTTGCCCGGCCCCGCCGCCATGGTCGTGAAGAAGGGCGTCGGCTTCCGGCTCCTCGCGAGCGTCGCGAAGAACACGCTGACCCGCTTCGGGCGCGCCGTGCCCGTCATCGGCGGGCTGGTCGGGGCCGGCGTCGACACGTACATGCTCCACCGGGTGGCGGAGAACGCGCGCGGCGAGTTCCCGGCGGCGAGCGCCGCCTCGGCTGCCGGGGACTGACCGCCCGAGGGAACCGGGATCACCGGCGGCGCGTCCGTCGTTGAGACCCCGGGACACGACCCGCACCAGGAGGACACACCACCATGTCGAAGACCCGCACCTTCGCCTACGTCGGGGCCCTGACGCGCGCCCTGCGCCTCGCCACCCGCCCGGGCGGTCCGTCGCTCGGCGACCGCGCCGTCGCCCTTCCGCGGCTGGTCCGTGCCGTCGCCTCGGGCGACTACACCGGCACCTCGGCCGTCCGGCTCGCCCTGATCGCCGCCGGGCTCGCCTACGTCGTCTCGCCGGTCGACCTGCTCCCCGAGGCGCTGCTCGGCGTCGTGGGCCTCGCCGACGACGCCGTCGTCCTCGGGTGGGTGACCACCGCGCTCGTCGAGGAGACCGAGAAGTACCTGGCGTGGGAGATGACCACCGGTCGCGCCCCGCAGGGCGAGTCGACCTTCCCCGCCGCGCCGTCGCCGGCCGGTCCGGGCGAGGGCGCCGCGCGCACGACCGTGCGCTCCGACGTCGTCGGCTGAGCGGGCCCGCCGCCGCTCACCCGACCTGCGCCCCGCCGTCCACAGGACGGCGGGGCGCGTGACGCCGTCCACAGGTGGGCCGGTGCGTGCTTCCCGTCCCGGTGCGGGCTCGACAGCGTGGGGGCATGACCGCAGAGATCACGCTCCGGGGCCCGGGCGACGTCGTGACGGCCCTCCCGTACCAGCTCGGCTACCAACCGGAGGAGTGCGCCGTCCTCGTCGCCCTCGACGGCCGGCGGGTCGCGCTCGTCGCCCGCTGCGACCTCCCACCCGACGACGACGTGGGGGCCACGGCCGAGGCGCTCACCGGCCCGGTGCTGCGCGAGGGGCTCGGCCGCGTCGTCCTCGTCGGATACGAGCGCGTCGCACAGACCAGCCGGCCGGTCCTCACCGCTCTCGTCGAACGGCTGGAGTCCGAGCAGGTCGAGGTGCTCGACGTGGCCGTCGTCCGCGACGGCCGCCGGTTCTCGGCGACGTGCTCCGAGCCGTGCTGTCCGCCGGAGGGAGCGCCGCTGCCCGACCCTGCCGAGGTCCCCGCCGTCGCCGAGCTCGTGGCCCGGGGGAGGGCGCCGCTGGCCTCGCGGGCCGAGGTCGACCGTCTCGTGGAGGCCGACCCCGCCGCGTCCCGGGGGGTGGCCGCGCTCCTGCGGCGGCGCACGCGGCCACCACGGCCGGAGGTGGCCGCGCGGGCCTGGGCCCTGGTCCTGGCACCGCCGCCGGCCGGCGGGTCGGGGCGCCTCGCCCGCCCCTGGGCGCGCCACGTCGTCGCCGACGCCGCGCAGGCCCTCGCCGACATCGGCTTCCGCGACGGGCTCATCGGGTGGCTGGTCCCGGGCGTGCTTCCCCGTGGCGACCTCGACGCCGAGGTGCTGGCCCGACTCGAGAGGTCCCTGCCCCGGTGGGGCGGCATGGGGCGCTGGAGCAGCCCTCTCGGTGCGGAGGTCGAGGGCCGCGAGCTCGTGCTCGAGCGGCTGCTCACGCTGTGCGCCGCCGTCCCCGACGACTGTCCCGAGGTCGCCTCGGCGGTGTGCACCGTGGCCGCGCACGTCGCCTGGTCCGACGGCGAGGGCGCCATCGCCCGGGCCGCCCTCGGGCGGGCGCTGCGGCTCGCTCCGGGTTACCGGCTCGCCGGGTTGCTCGCCCGGCTGGTCGAGCACGGGGTGCGCTTCTCGTCGGCCGGAGCGGCGGGAGGCCGGACCCCGGGCGGGGGCTCCCTCGGCCGGGTGGGCTGATGCGGCGCGTGTCCGCGTCACCGCCCGAGTGCTGGACGGCAGGCCCCGGGCGGCGCCGGCGCTGGGTACCATCGGAGTAGGTCATGAGTCCCAGTGCCAAACCCCGGTTTGCTGGGCGGCAACCCTCCTCGCGGTGGGGTGCCCCGGGTGATGACCCGGCCGCACCGACCGGTGTGGCAAGCGCGAGTCCAGGAGTCTGCGATGACGGCCACCCCCCTGACGTCGGGTATCGCCGTGTGGCGACCCGGCGATCCCGTGGGCCGGCGCCGCTTCCTGCGCACCGGGCGGTTTGTCCTCGAGCGTGGGGGCACCCTTCCCGAGGTCACCGTCGCCTACGAGACGTGGGGGCGGCTCAGCCCGTCCGGCGACAACGCCATCCTCGTCGAGCACGCCCTGACCGGTGACAGCCACGTCGTCGGGGAGGCCGGCCCGGGGCACCCGTCGCCGGGTTGGTGGCCGGGACTCATCGGCCCCGGCGCGCCGCTCGACACCGACCGCTACTTCGTCGTCGCGAGCAACGTCCTCGGCGGATGCCAGGGGAGCACCGGCCCGTCCTCGGCTGACCCGGACGGTCGCCCGTGGGGGAGCCGATTCCCGTTCGTCACGATCCGCGACCAGGTCGCGGTCGAGGCCGCCCTCGCCGACGCCCTCGGGATCCAGCGGTGGCACACGGTGCTCGGCGGCTCGATGGGCGGGATGCGGGTGCTCGAGTGGGCCGTCGGCCACCCCGAGCGCGTCGAGCGGGCCCTGGTGCTCGCCTCCTCGGCCCATGCGACCGCCGACCAGGTCGCGTGGTGCCAGCCGCAGCTGCTCGCCATCCGCTCCGACCCCTCCTTCCACGACGGGGACTACTACGACACGGGGGAGGCCCCGCTCACCGGGATGGGGATCGCCCGCCGGATCGCGCACACGACGTACCGCCACGAGGGCGAGCTCGACGAGCGGTTCGGACGTCGTCCCCGGCCCGGCGAGGACCCGCTCGGGGGTGGGGGGCGATACGACGTCGAGAGCTACCTCGACCACCACGCGACCAAGCTGGCCGGGCGCTTCGACCCCAACAGCTACCTCGTGCTCACCGAGGCGATGAACAGCCACGACATCGGGCGGGGACGCGGCGGTGTCGCGGCCGCCCTGCAGCGGTTCGGCGGACGCCTCGACGTCGTCGCCGTGAGCACCGACCGGCTCTACCCGGTGCGCCTCTCGGAGGAGCTGGCCCGGGCCCGTCCGGGCACGGGACTGACCGTCATCGACTCGCGCCACGGGCACGACGGCTTCCTCATCGAGACCGGGCAGGTCGGGGACGCCATCCGCGCGACCCTCGGTGGGGGCTGAGCGCGCTCCGCTGCGGTAACGTCTCGCTCGCAGACACCGTCGCGTCCGAAGGAGGACATGGTGACCATCGTCGTCGGTTTCGTCCCCACCAAGGAGGGGAGGGCCGCACTGGCCCGCGCCGTCGAGGAGGCCAAGGGTCGTCACACCCGCCTCGTCGTCATCAACTCCAACCGCGGGGGGCGCGACTTCGACGACGAGGCGAGCCGCTCGGCCGAGGCCGAGCTCCAGCGGATCACCGACGAGCTGAGCGGCGAGGGCGTCGACGTCGAGGTGCGCCAGCTCGTGCGCGGCAACGAGCCCGCCGAGGACCTCATCGCGGTGGCCAACGAGACCGACGCCGACCTCATCGTCATCGGGCTGCGCCGGCGTACCCCGGTGGGGAAGCTGATCCTCGGCTCGAACGCCCAGCGCATCCTCCTCGACGCGCCGTGCGCGGTGCTCGCCGTCAAGGGCTGAACGACGCCCCGGGACGCGCGACAACCCCGGACGGATGTGCTCGTGAGGGGTCGCCGATTTATAATGGTCGGAGCGCACCTGCCCAGCCCGGCCCATCCACCCCCCGACGGCCGGCCACGCAGTGCCGATGAGGACCCTCCCCGCCGCCCCCGGAGCCGCCGTGCCCCAGGGTGTGGACATCCGCGACGAAAGGTAGTCGGTGTCGCCTGTGTCAAGGACAAACCCCGAGCCGAGCCCCCTCCCGCAGGAGTTCTCGCACGAGGCCCTGCAGTCCCTCGTGCGGAAGGGTCGGACCACGGGCGCCGTCACCGGTGAGCAGGTCGCCGAGGCGATGCGAGCGGCCCAGGTGCGGCCGGCCCGAGGCCGGGTCGTCCTGCGCGCCCTCGCCGACCAGGGGATCAGCGTGAGCACCGACGGTGAGGCCGGGGGCGTCGCCGCCGCGGCCACCCGGACGGCGAAGAAGTCCGCCGCGACCGCCCGCGCCACCTCGACCGCCAAGTCGGCCACGACCGGGTCGACGTCAGCCGAGACCGACGGCGACGGGGAGGCCACGACCGCCGCGAAGACCACGAAGAGGACGGCGACGAAGACCAGCAAGGCCTCGACCACCCGCAAGGCCGCCGCGGCGGCCGCGGGGGAGGGCAGCGCCCCCGCCGCGAAGAAGACGGCGAAGAAGGCCGCGACGCGGAAGACCGCCGCGAAGAAGGCCGCCGCTGCCGACGACGATGCTCCCGAGGGTC
Source organism: uncultured Actinomycetota bacterium (assembly GCA_963730165.1). Lineage (GTDB taxonomy): Bacteria > Actinomycetota > Actinomycetes > Actinomycetales > Dermatophilaceae > DASSQJ01. The sequence goes on along the minus strand of CAVSQS010000001.1, from coordinate 638,333 downwards.
CTTCCGACGATGCCGCCGCCGACCTCGAGGCGGTGGAGGACGCGGTCGACCCCGCGACCGACGACGCCGAGGAGGGTGAGGAGTCCGACGACAAGGCCGCGACTGCCTCCGGTGACGGTGACAGCGAAGCCGCCGCCTTCGTCATCCGTGACGACGACGAGGAGGACGCGCCGGCCCAGCAGGTCGTCACCGCAGGCGCGACCGCCGACCCGGTCAAGGACTACCTCAAGCAGATCGGCAAGGTCGCCCTCCTCAACGCGGAGCAGGAGGTCGAGCTCGCCAAGCGGATCGAGGCCGGCCTCTTCGCCGAGGAGAAGCTGAACTCCGGCGAGAAGCTCGACATGAAGCTCAAGCGCGAGCTGTGGTGGATCGCCCAGGACGGCAAGAAGGCCAAGAACCACCTCCTCGAGGCCAACCTGCGTCTCGTCGTCTCGCTCGCCAAGCGCTACACCGGTCGCGGCATGCTCTTCCTCGACCTCATCCAGGAGGGCAACCTCGGCCTGATCCGTGCGGTCGAGAAGTTCGACTACACCAAGGGCTACAAGTTCTCCACGTACGCGACGTGGTGGATCCGCCAGGCGATCACCCGGGCCATGGCCGACCAGGCGCGCACCATCCGCATCCCGGTGCACATGGTCGAGGTCATCAACAAGCTCGCGCGTGTCCAGCGCCAGATGCTCCAGGACCTCGGGCGCGAGCCCACCCCGGAGGAGCTGGCCAAGGAGCTGGACATGACCCCGGAGAAGGTCGTCGAGGTCCAGAAGTACGGCCGTGAGCCGATCTCGCTGCACACCCCGCTCGGCGAGGACGGCGACAGCGAGTTCGGTGACCTCATCGAGGACTCGGAGGCGGTCGTCCCGGCCGACGCCGTGAGCTTCACCCTCCTCCAGGAGCAGCTGCACAGCGTGCTCGACACCCTCTCCGAGCGCGAGGCCGGCGTGGTCTCCATGCGGTTCGGCCTCACCGACGGCCAGCCGAAGACGCTCGACGAGATCGGCAAGGTCTACGGCGTCACCCGCGAGCGGATCCGCCAGATCGAGTCCAAGACGATGAGCAAGCTGCGCCACCCGAGCCGCAGCCAGGCGCTGCGCGACTATCTGGACTGACCGGTACGCCGGCGGCCTGCATCACCTCAGGTCAGTGCCTGTTCGCGCGGAGCCCGCCGTGATGACCGTGCTCCTCCTGGTGCTCGGCGTGAACCCCATCTCGAAGGGCATCCCACCTCTCACCGGACGCCCATCCACCGTCGAGCCGCACGGGCGCAGGCTGGCGCCGCAGGGCCGTGCCGCGCGAGGCCGACGGTTCCTCGCCACGACCTGCGAGACGTACACCCGAGCCCGGTGGAGCTCCGAAACGGACGTGGCGTGAGCGAGTCAGTACCGAACACCAGTCACCAACCCGACCGCACAGGGGCGCCCTCGGGCACTCCCCTCCTCAGCCTCGGGGTCATGGGGCGCTCGCGCAAGGAGAACGAGCGCCGGCCGGCACTCCACCCGCGGCACCTCGCCCGCATCCCCGAGGACCTGCGCGCCCGCATCTACCTCGAGCGCGGCTACGGCCAGCCGTTCGGGGTCTCGGACGACGCCGTGGGCTCGCAGGTGGCCGGCCTGCTCACCCACCGCGAGCTCATCGACGAGTGCGACATCGTCCTCCAGCCCAAGCCACTGCTCAGCGACATCGAGGAGCTGCGCTCGGGGTCTTCGGCGCCGCGGTCGTGACGCTTCTCTGGGACTGGATCCGAGCCCGCCGTGCGCCCAAGAAGGACGAACGCCCGCGCCCGCACGTGTGACGTCCCTACCCGCGCGCCATCTGGTCGACACACACCGTGACCGCGAGGATGAGCGGCACGTCCTGGCCCTGGGCCAGCTGGACACCGTAGGTGTCCCGTACGCGGAACCACTTCTTGGAGACCTCGGCGATCTTCTGTCCATCGCGCTCGATCTCGTACTCGTGATCGACGATGTTGCCGTGGGCCTTCAGGTCGTCGTCGCCGTCGACGTCGATGACGTAGTGGTCGCGGATGCCGATCAGCCGCTTGTGGACGGTTGCCTGCGTCGACCCGCTCTCGATGGTCATCTTGTCTCGGACGCTGAGCTTCTTCTCCTGGATCTTGGACAGCTCGTTGCCGTGGGCGTCCTCGAGGACGAAGGTGTCCCGGAGCCGCACGGCCTTGCCGTTGACCTTGTAGACCTTGTTGCCGTCCGCGTCCTCGATCCAGAAGTCGTCCCCGATGGCGAACATCTTCTCGCGCATCTGGAAGGTGGGTCCGTCGAGTCCGTGGTGCCGCAGCCCCATCACATGTCCCTTCGTCGCTGAGCGTAGGTCACGCGGATCGCGCCACCCACGAGTAGGTGCTCCTCCAGCGGGCGGCGGCGAGGCGCAAGCCCTCAAGTCCCTTCCACGGTGCCACGGGTTGGCTCGACACTCGTCACCCCGATGGGGTTAGGGGTACCGGCCCGACAGCTGCCCCGGACGCAGCCAGGCCGGTCCTGTGGCGCCGGAGCCGTCGACCTGACCCTCGCGCCGGTGCCCGCCCTCTGCGCACGGCGGCGGCCCACGGGGTCCGGGGCCCGAACGCGTCGGCCGGCAGCACTTCCCCTCGGTGGTGTCGACTGGAAGTGTGGTGGTCATGACGCCTGCGGTGCCCTCGCCCGTCACCGGGTCGGCGGCCGCCCGAGCAGCGCCGTCGCGCTTCCACCTCCTTGCGAAGCCGACGGGATCGACGTGCAACCTCGACTGCACGTACTGCTTCTTCCTGTCGAAGGAGGCGCTGTACCCCCACAGCGCCTCGCGGATGTCGGAGGCCACGCTCGAGGCCTACATCGCCCAGCTGTTGGAGGCGCATCGCGGGCCCGAGGTCACGGTCGCCTGGCAGGGCGGCGAGCCGACCCTGATGGGACTGGACTTCTTCCGCCGGTCCGTGGAGCTGGTGCAGCAGCACCGACGCGCCGGCCAGCGGATCGAGTACACGATGCAGACCAACGGGGTGCTCCTCGACGACGCGTGGTGCGCCTTCCTCAAGGAGCACGACGTCCTCGTCGGGCTCAGCGTGGACGGCCCAGCACCGATCCACGACACCTATCGGGTGAACCGGGGCGGGAAGGGCACCCACCACCAGGTGATGAAGGGCCTGGCGGCGCTGCGCCGCCACGACGTCGATGTCAACATCCTGTGCACCGTCAACGCGGCCAACCAGGACCACGGCGCGGCCGTCTACCGGTACTTCCGCGACGAGCTCGAGGCCAGGTGGATGCAGTTCATCCCCGTCGTGGAACGGGCCACCCCGGACACGCTTCCGCTGGCGAACCGGGGCTGGAGCGCAGGACCGAGCGGGCAGCGTCTGCTCTACACCCAGACCGGGTCGCTGGTCACCGAGCGCTCGGTCGGGCGGGAGAGCTACGGGCAGTTCCTCGTCGACGTCTACGAGGAGTGGCTGCGTGGGGACGTCGGGACGGTCTTCGTGCAGCTGTTCGACGTGACGCTGGAGGGCTACTTCGGGCAGTACTCGCTGTGCGTCCACGCTCCCACCTGCGGCACCGCCCTCGCCCTCGAGCACAACGGCGACCTCTACTCCTGCGACCACTACGTCGAGCCCGACCACCTGCTCGGCAACATCCACGAGACGCACCTGCTCGACCTCGTCACCTCCCCCCGGCAGCAGTCGTTCGGGCAGGCCAAGCGGGACACCCTGACCGCCCAGTGCCGCTCCTGCGACGTGCTCGCGCTCTGCAACGGAGGCTGCCCCAAGGACCGGTTCGTCGCCTCACGCGACGGCGAGCCCGGGCACAACTACCTCTGCGAGGGCCTCTACCGCTTCTACACCCACACCCGACCCACGATGACCGCCATGGCGCGCCTCGTCCGGCGGGGCCGGTACGCCGACGAGATCATGACGCAGGTCGCGGCCGAGGACGCCGGGCGCGGGCGCACCGACCCCTGAGTCCGCGGCCGGCGCCGGGACGGCACGGCAGGGTGCCGCTGTGGGACCGCGTGCAGCCGCGCTGCGACGGGCCCGGCCGCGCCCCTCGCTACGCTCGCCTCATGCTCCCCGACCGGCGGACGGCGCGGTGGCTCGTGGGTGCGCTCGCGGTCGTCACCGCGGTGCACCTGCTGACCCAGCTCACCGGCTCGTCCGGTCTCGCCGACACGACCCAGGTGCTCCTCATGCCCCTGCTCGCCGGCGTGCTGTGGTGGGAGACCTCCCCGCCCCGCGGCCGGCTCGTCTCCCTCACCCTCGCGGCTCTCGGGTTCTCCTGGCTCGGCGACGCCGCACCGAAGCTAGCCGACGGCGACCCCGCCTTCCTCCTCATGGTCGGCTTCTTCCTGCTCGCCCAGATCGCGTACATCGTGGCGTTCCTTCCCTACCGCCGCACGAGCGTGCTCCACGTGAACCGTCCGTGGCTGGCGGGCTACGTCGCCGTGGTGGTGGCCCTGGTCGCCGCCTGTGTCGGTGGGGCCGCGGACATGCTCGTGCCGGTTCTCGTCTACGGCGCCTGCCTCGGCACGATGGCCGTGCTGTCGACGGGCCTGAACCCGCTCGCCGCGGCGGGTGGTGCGCTCTTCCTCGTCTCCGACGGGCTCATCGCCCTCGACGCCTTCGTGCCCGGCTTCGGGCTGCCCGCGCAGGGCTTCTGGGTGATGGCGACCTACGTCACCGCTCAGGCGCTCCTCGTCGCGGGCGTGCTCCGGGAGCGGACGGACGCGGACACCTCACCCAGCGCGCCGGATGCCGCCCGCGCACGGTGAGCGGGCGGCACCCGAGAGGGGATCCGCCTGCTCGGGTCCGGGACGATGTCCACGTTGCGACCCCTTGGGCCGCGGGTAGTCGCGTCCCGTCCACCTCGACGGAGACGCTGGTGGGTCGCGGACCCGGTCGGTCAGGACAGCAGCCCGCAGAACTGCGTCAGCGCTTGCTGCAGATCGTCGTGGGTCACCTGCCGGAACTCCTGGTCGCCTGCCGCGAAGACCGTGACCGGGGTGCCGTCGGCCTGGTAGGCGATGCTGTACCTGCCGACCGCGGTGACGCTGTCGCCGCCCGCGCGGGCGTTGACCCACAGCCCGAGGGTGTCGACGCGGACGAGGTGGCCGTCGGCGTCGTAGTGGGCCATCTCCTCGTAGTTCGGCTCGTCGGACACCATGGCCCCGCTGGTCCGGTTCTCGAGCGTGTTGTGCTCCTTGACATGGATCAGGGCCATCGTCCGGGTGCCCTGTGCGTCGAAGAAGTACTGGACCCGTGCACTGGCCTCGATGTGCCATGTGACGCCGAACCCACACGCATCCGGGTTCGTGACGTTCATCGGCGGCAGCGTGACGGTCTGCTGGGCGGGTGGCGTCGCCTGGGCGGCTGCCGGCGCGACGAGGGCCGCGAGGGCGAGCAGTCCGGCAGCGACGGTGGTGCGGTGCGTCATGGCGCTTCCCCTTCTCCGTGTTCTGGCCGGCGCATCTGCGGTGCACCGCGTGGTGCACCCGCCCCGGCAGCGCCGGCCGGTCGTGGGCTCATCCCGCCCACCCGAGGTCCTGCAGGGCCAGCCCGGCGTTCCAGATCTTCGTCAGGTGGCTCAGCCGGCCGTCCTCGAAGGTCATGACGTACACGTAGTCCGTCGCCGTGCTGCGCCCGGTCGGGGGCACGGGCCCGCCGGGTCCGGTGTGCGTCCCGGAGAAGACGCCGTAGGCGCAGACGTTGCCGCGGTCCTCGTCGGTGGCGAAGGACCTGACCTCGTAGCGCCCGTCGGGGAGGATGCCGAGGAGGCCCTTCATCCACTCGGTGTACTCCCGCACGGTGTGGATGTCGGCCAGTGGCTCCGCCTGGGCCGCGAAGGTCGCGCCCTCGTGGCAGTAGGGGGCGCATCCCGCCCAGCCCTGGCCCGTCTCGCAGGCCTCGAAGAAGGCGTGAGCGGTCTCGGTGATGCTCGTCGTCCTGGTGATGTCCATGGGCGGTCTCCCTTCCTGTCGGTGGCGAGTCGTCGCGGGGCCCCTGGTGCCCCGCCCCCGGCGAGGTCGTGCTGCGGAGTGCAGCCCGCGTCCGGAGTCGCTCCGACGTCCCCGCTGGTGGTCTCGCCAGCATCCCGCTCGCGCGGCGAACAGACCTGAGTAGCGGGGTACTCAACTCTGGGCCCCTGAGGGCCCCTGAGGGTGCCTACGGTTGGGTCGCGGTTGCTCCTCGGACCAGGTCGAACGGCTCCGACGCCGTCCGCGTCGCCCGAGGGGCGGTCTCATCCCGTGGCGACGTCCCCGGCGAGCAGCCGGTGGAGCTCGTCGCGCGAGTGCACACCCAGCTTCCCGTAGGCGCTGTACAGGTGGTTCTCCACGGTACGGACCGAGAGCGTGAGCCGGTCCGCGATCTGCCTGCTCGCCATGCCGGTGGCCGCGAGATGCGCGATGTCCCGCTCCCGCCGGGTCAGGCGTGGCGCCTCCAGACCGGTCAGTGTCGGCGACGTCCCCGGGTCGCACTGCCGGGCGAGGACCCGTGCCCGGGCGGCCGAGCGGTGGGCCCTGGCCCGGTGACCGTCCCGGGTGTACGCCAGGGAGGCGTCGGCGTGGGCGGAGGCGGCGTGGGCGAGCATGCCGATCTGTTCGAACCGGACGCCGACGGCCTGGAGCTGGGCGCCGTCCCGGGCCCGGGCGTGCGCGGCGCAGGTCTGCGCCAGGGGACCTTGTTGGACCTGGGCGATCTCCTCCAGCCGGTCCGCCGCCTCCTCGCCACCGCCGAGGCGCACCAGGTCCTCGAGGGCGAACATCTCCCACCCGAGGGCTCCCAGCGTGCGCATCTCGCCGGCCAGCGCCGCGGCGAGCGCCCTGGCCCGGGAGCGGTCACCGGTGAGCGCGGCCCTCCAGATCGCAGCGAGGTCGAGGTCGACCAAGAGCAGCCGAAGGTGCCGGGAACGGCCACGGCTCGCCTGCCGGGCGATCTCCTCGGCCCGGTCGAGGCGACCGAGCATGACCAGGCAGTAGGCCGCCTCCGCGCTGGCCAGTGCACTGGCCACGTGGTCGGTCTGGAGGATCTCGGGTTCGTCGATGAGCTCCAGGGCGGCGGCGTACCGGCCGCGCAGACGCATCAGGTGCGCGCGTCGGTACAGGGACATGTGCCGGGGGTAGGCGAAGCTCGAGGTTGCGGCGTAGCGATCCGGCGTGGCGTCGAGGGGGCGCTCGGGCTCCGCGAGGTCACCCGCGAGCGAGGCGGCGGTCAAGGACGCGTAGGCGAGGTGACCCGTGGCGACCGGATCACCGTGGAGGCGGTCCTCGCCGGCATCGAGGCACAGCTGCACGTACTCGTCGGCCTCGGCGCGGCGGCCGGCGATGGCCAGCAGGCACGCCCAGCACGCCAGGAAGTCGAGCCTGTCCGCGTGCAGGACGTCCTCGACCGAGAGCTCGTCGAGGATCGCGAGGCTTCTCGTGCAGTCGCGAGGGGAGATGATCCCCGCGCAGGACCCGCGGACGAGGACGCGGTCATCCGGCGCCATCGCGTCCGCACCGGAGAGCACCTGGTCGACGACCTCGTCGGACTCCTCGATGCGCTCCAGCTCGTCCAGCGCGAAGGCGCGCATGAGCCCCACCTTCGCCCGCACCCTCTCGTCGCCGGCGTCGGGAGCCATGTCGAGCACCTGCAGGGCCTCGTCCCCACGGCCCATGTACACCATCCGCTCGGCCAGCTCGCCGGCCGCCACGGCGCGGACCGCCCTCTCCGCGACGCCGGTGGACGTCTCCAGCGCTCCGCGGGCCAGCTCGATGCTCAGCGCGCCGTCTCCGCTGGCCCAGGCGAGGCGCGCCGCAGCGAGCAGGTGGCTCGGGTCCTGGGGCACACCCGCGTCGAGCCGCCACCGTGCCACCCGGACGACCTCGCTGCGGCTGACTCGACCCGCTTCCTCGACGGCGTCGGCGAGCGTCTTCTGGTGGCGACGTCGACGCAGCGCCGGGCAGCGCTCGAGGACCACCTCGCCGTAGAGGGGGTGGCTCAACCGCACCACCGGCACGCCCTCCTCCTTGACGGTGACGACCTGACGCTCCTCGAGCACCTCCACCGGCTCGTCATCGACGAGTCCCGTGAGCACGGCCAGCTCGAGCGGCTCACCGAGTGCCACGAGCTCGAGCGTGTCGCGCTGGACGGCGGAGAGCCGACCGAGTCGCTCCTCGACCAGCTCACTCAACCGGGCCGGGGGACGGTTGCCGGTCCAGGTCCAGAAGCCGTTCCGGATGGCGAGCGTGCCGTCGGCGAGCCCGGCCATCACCAGCTCGCGCAGGTAGAGCACCACGCCGGTGCTGAGCTGCCACATGCGTCGCGCGGTGCGCGTGGCGACGGGGCCCCCGAGGACGACGTCGAGCAGCGTGCGGGTGGCGGCCTCGTCCAGGGGCTCGAGGTCGAGGCGGTGTGCGTCGTCCTCCTTCCACAACGCGGTCACCGCGTCCGGTGCGGGCTCGCCGGAGCGCACCGTCACGACGAGCTCGGCACGGCCGGAGCGGGCCAGGTGGTGGACGAGCACCGCCGAGGCGTGGTCGAGCAGGTGGGCGTCGTCGACGAGCAGCCGTACCCGCGGGCGCCCCTCGCCGGTCAGGTGCGCCTCGAGCAGGGCAGCAATCGCGGCCCCGACCGGGTTCGCGTCGGGAAGCGACTCCGGGAGCAGCGGTCCGAACGCCCCGAACGGGACCTCGGCAGCGGTGGCGGTGCCGGTCACGGCCACGACGCGGGCGCCGTCGGCCGAGGCAGCCTCGGCGGCCAGCCGGCTCTTGCCCACCCCCGCAGGCCCGGTCACCACGACGCTGCGGCCGGCGCGCAGGGCGGCCACCAGCCGGGCGTGCTCCTCGTCCCTACCCGTCAACGGCCAATGCATCTCCACCCCCGGAGAGGAGCCGGTACATTGCTTGCACCCCTACAACTAATGAACCTTGCCAACACGCCGTGGTGGTGTCAAGACACCCGGGCCGCCGGGAAGCCGCTGTGCCGTGCAGACGTGCAGGCCACCCCGGGAAGCCACCGCCTACGGCGGAGGTGGACGGACTGCTGTCCGCGAGGCTCACGCGGGCCGGGCATCGTCGGCACGCGGTGTGGGCGGAGGAGACCTGAGTACGGATCTACTCAGGTGTCCGGAGAGGGTGGCCGCCACAGTGGCAGGGTGGATCCGACCCGCACACGGCCGCCACGCTCGGCGGCCACCTCAGACGGGATGCCGACGCCGTCATCCGGCAGCCGACCGTTGCGGTCGCCGAGGTGGCCGGGCAGGCCGCGCGGAGGTCACCCTCGGTCGGGGTGGTTCCTGCAGGCAGGTCTGGCGCCACGCGACCCGGGGTAGTCCGCGGGTGTGCCGGTCGTCGAGCTCCGAGCCCTCCAGTGCGTCGGATCGACGCGCTCGTCCCTCCCACCGGAAGAGAGGTCATCCCATGTCAGTCGAGGCGAACAAGCGGCTCGTCAGGGACTACCTGCAGCTCTACGACGAGCACCGTTTCGAGCTGGCCGCCGAACGGTACCTGGCGGACGACTTCGTCGTCCACGGAGGCGACCAGGAACTCGACCGCACGCAGGTGGCCCGGGCGAACGCCGCCGCCGTGGTGGCGTTCCCCGACACCAGCTTCGCCGTCGAGGACCTGATCGCCGAGGGGGACAAGGTCGTCGCCCGGGTCACCGTGACCGGGACGAACCTCGGCGAGCTCGTCACGGCGCCGGACGCCCCACCGCTCCCTCCCACCGGCCGGCGCGTCAGGACCTTGCTGGTCCTCATCGCCCGCGTCGACGGCGACAGGATCGCCGAGGCCTGGCGGGTCGAGGACGAGCTGGCGCTGATGCGCCAGCTCGGAACACTCCCGGGCCCGAACCGCACCTGAGCACGCCTACTCGTTGTCGCCGCCCGTCGCAGCGGTCGCCGAGATCTCCTCGGCGTCGACGACGCCTGCGGCGCCGGGCCACACCCAGTCGCGCACCTCCGGGATGTCCTCCCCGTGCTCCCGCGTCCACTGGCGCGCCCGGAGCCTCGCGTCGGACATGTCCTGGCGCAGCTGTGCGGCGCGGGCGCCGAGGCCCGGCACGCGGTCGATGACGTCCATGACGAGGTGGTAGCGGTCCAGGTCGTTGAGCATGACCATGTCGAACGGCGTCGTCGTCGTGCCCTCCTCCTTGTACCCCCGGACGTGGAGGTTGCCGTGGCCGCGGCGGCGGTACGTGAGCCGGTGGATGAGCCACGGGTAGCCGTGGTAGGCGAAGACGATCGGCTTGTCGGTGGTGAAGAGGGTGTCGAAGTCGCGGTCGGAGAGCCCGTGCGGGTGCTCCTGCTCGTCCTGCAGGCGCATGAGGTCGACGACGTTGATGAAGCGCACGGCGAGGTCGGGCAGGTGCCGGCGCAGCAGGTCGGCGGCGGCGAGCGCCTCCAGCGTCGGCACGTCGCCGGCACAGGCGAGCACGACGTCGGGCTCCTGCTCCCGCTTCTCGGTCCCGGCCCACTCCCAGATGCCGAGGCCGCGGGTGCAGTGCGCGACCGCCTCCTCCATCGTCAGCCAGTTCGGCGCCGGCTGCTTGCCGGAGACGACGACGTTGATGTAGTTGCGGCTGCGCAGGCAGTGGTCGTAGGTCGAGAGCAGGGTGTTGGCGTCCGGGGGCAGGTAGACCCGCACGATCTCGGCCTTCTTGTTCACGACGTGGTCGATGAAGCCGGGGTCCTGGTGGGAGAAGCCGTTGTGGTCCTGGCGCCAGACGTGGCTGGACAGCAGGTAGTTCAGCGACGCGATCGGCCGGCGCCACGGGATGTCGCCGGTGACCTTGAGCCACTTGGCGTGCTGGTTGAACATCGAGTCGATGATGTGGATGAAGGCTTCGTAGCAGTTGAACAGCCCGTGCCGGCCGGTGAGCAGGTAGCCCTCGAGCCAGCCCTGGCACTGGTGCTCCGAGAGCATCTCCATGACCCGCCCGGCCCGGGCGAGGTGGTCGTCGACCTCGGGGGAGAGGTACTCGGCGTTCCACTGCCGGTCGGTGACCTCGAAGACGGCCTGCAGCCGGTTGGAGGCGGTCTCGTCCGGCCCGAAGATCCGGAAGTTGTCCGGGTTGAGCCGGATGACGTCGGTGAGCCAGCGGCCCAGCTCGCGGGGCGCCTCGCTCACCGAGCCACCCGGGGCGGGCACGTCGACGGCGTAGTCGCGGAAGTCCGGGAGCCGGAGCGAGCGCATCAACAGACCGCCGTTGGCGTACGGGCTGCCGCTCATCCGCAGCGACCCCGGCGGCGCGAGCGCGCGGATGTCGGGGGCGAGCGTGCCGCGCTCGTCGAACAGCTCCTCGGCCCGGTAGCCGGCGAGCCAGTCGGAGAGCACCGCCAGGTGCTCCTCGCTGTCGCGTGCGCTGGCGAGGGGGACCTGGTGGGCACGCCAGGAGCCGGTCGTCTTCTTCCCGTCGATGAAGGCCGGGCCGGTCCACCCCTTGGGGGTCCTGAAGACGATCATCGGCCACATCGGTCGCTCGAGGTCGCCGCCGGCGGCCCGCTCCTTGATGTCGGCGATCTCGTCGAGCACCTCGTCGAGCAGCTGCGCGAAGCGCCGGTGGATCGAGAGGGGCTCCTCGTCGTCGAAGCCGGCCGTGAAGATCCACGGGCGGTGCCCGAAGCCCACCATGAGCGAGGTCAGCTCCTCCTCGCTGATCCGCGCGAGCACCGTCGGGTTGGCGATCTTGTAGCCGTTGAGGTGCAGGATCGGCAGGACGACGCCGTCCTGGTCCGGGTTGACGAACTTCGTCGAGTGCCACGAGGTCGCGAGCGGCCCCGTCTCCGCCTCCCCGTCACCGACGACCGCCGCGACGAGGAGGTCCTTGTGGTCGAAGGCCGCGCCGTAGGCGTGGGACAGGACGTACCCGAGCTCCCCGCCCTCGTGGATCGAACCAGGGGTCTCGGGGGCGACGTGGCTGGGGATGCCGCCGGGGAAGGAGAACTGCCGGAACAGCTCGCGGAGCCCGTCCTCGTCCTCGGTGACGTGGGAGTAGGTCTCGGCGTACGTGCCGTCGAGGTAGGACGCGGCAACGAGTCCGGGCCCGCCGTGGCCCGGTCCGGTGAGGTAGATCGTCGGCTGCGAGCGCCGGCTGATGACCCGGTTGAGGTGGGCGTAGAGGAAGGTCAGCCCGGGTGTCGTGCCCCAGTGACCGAGCAGCCTGGGCTTGACGTCCTCGGTGGTGAGCGGCCGACGCATCAGCGGGTTGTCGAGCAGGTAGATCTGCCCGACCGAGAGGTAGTTCGCCGCGCGCCACCACCGTTGGATGCGGTGGAGCTCCTCGTCGGTGGCCGGGCCGGACGAGCGCTGCCAGGGGGTCGGGACGGGAACCTCGGTCACTGTGGTCTCCTTGCCGGTGTGGGGTGGGTCTACCGGGTCTGTCCGACACGCTAACGGCCGACGCGGGCCGTCGGTTCGGTGCGTACCGCCCGTCCTGGCGTCTGCACCCGCGTCCGTCCTGTGCAGGTGCGCCGACCAGGACCGGGCTCAGTCATCCTCGGACGGGGTGCGGCGGCCGCGCGGTCCGCGCAGGAGCGAGCGCCACCAGCGCAGGCCCTCCTCGGGCAGGAGCAACGCGCGGGCCTGGTCGAGGCGGCGACGTCGGGAGAGGGCCGCCCGCCACACGGTGTGCGCGTCGTCGCTGACGTCGTCGACCGGGCCGCCGGGCCGGGCGTACCGGGCGTGCTCGAGCGTCGCGACCACCCGGCCCAGCGCCGCGCCCTCCTCGGTACTGAGGTAGGCCGCCCTGCCGAGCTGGGCGGAGGCCTGGCGGGGGGTCGCGCCCTCGGCGGCCGTGACGCCGATGTCGCCGAGCCGGAGCACGAGCGACTCCCACTCGGCCTCGACCCGCTCGGCCTCGTCGCGGGCGCGTCGTCGCGCCCGCCGTCGGGCGAGCCACGCGCCGAGCGGCACGAGCGAGCCCAGCAGGAGGACGAGGACGACGGTGAGCAGGGCCGCCGCGTGGTCGAGGACGAAGCCGGCCGGCCCACTCGTCGTCGAGGTGCTGCCCGGGTCCTGGCCCCCGGCCGCGACGTCCCCGTCGGGCCGGTTGTCGGGGCCCGTGGTCGGTGACTGCGAGGCGCTCGGGGTCGGTGCCGAGGTCGCGCCGCCGTCCGCGGTCGCGGCGAGGCTGTACTGGGGCGCCGAGCCGCTGCGGACGCCCGGGGTCGGCTCGAAGCGCGTCCAGCCCAGACGCGGGAAGTACAGCTCCGGCCAGGCGTGCGCGTCGTTGACCCGCACCGTCCGCTCGTCCCCGTCGGGGATCCCGGGGAGGAACCCCACCGCCATCCGCGCCGGGATGCCGGCTGCCCGGGAGAGCATGATCATCGCGCTGGCGAACTGGACGCAGTACCCCCGCTTGGTCTCGAGGAAGCGCACGAGCGGCTCCTCCGGCGAGAGCCCGTCGGCGGTGTCGCCCGCGAGGTCCTCGGAGTAGGTGAAGTCGGGCCCGCGCAGGTAGTCCTGGATCGCCCGGGCCACCTCGATCGGCGTGTCGCCCGGTGAGGTGAGCTCCGCGAGCAGGCTGCGGACCGCCGCTTCGGCACGGGGGTCGACGACGAGGTCTTCGCGCTCGGGAGCACTCGGGTCGAGGTCGGTCGTGAAGTCGGCGTCGGTCGGCTGGAGCTCGAGGTAGTCGACCGCGTACGAGGGCACCAGGCTCGTCAGCTCGGCGAGCTCGTCGGCCGTGACGTGCCACGTCCCGTCGGGGAACGGCGAGCCGATCGCGTTCTCGGGCAACGCCACCTGCGGCAGACCGATCCGGTTCGTCGTCACCTCGAGGCGCTCGCTCGTGCGGGGCACGGAGGGCGACGCGGAGCTCCCCGGCAGTTTGCCGTCGATGGGGACGAAGGTGAAGTCGGCGGTGGAGGTCCACCGGCCGCGCCGGTAGGTGTCGAGGATGTCGACGCGCAGCGGGGGAGGAGTGGGGTCGCTCGTGCGGTACACGAGCACCGCGTCGGTGGAGCGGTCGCCGAGGTCGCGGGCGATGTCGATGCTCGACGACAGGCGGACGCTGGAGCCGCCACCCCGGCCCTCGTCGTTCCGGCCGAGCCCCCCGGCGAGGAAGGTCGGCGGCAGGTGGGGGATGACCCCCGGTAGGACGACGGCCGCCGCCAGGGCGAGCACACCGGCGACCCGCCCCGCCGCGGCGTAGGACGACACCGGGTCGCTGCCGCCCGAGGCCCGCGGTGTCGAGAGGCCCCATCCGCGCAGCGAGCGCACCCCCTGGCGCCCCACCATGGCGAGCCAGGCGACCGCCGGCGGGATGACGAACCAGGCCTGCAGGCCCTGCCCGGTGTTCGTCGCCGAGCCGAGGAACGCGGCGAGGAGGGGGATGCCGGCGAGGGCGGGACTGCGCCACGTGACGGCGAGCGCGTCGACGGCCAGCGCGGTGAGGCCGATGAGGAGGCTGATGCCGAGCACCGTCCCGCGGTTGGCGGGTGCCGGGATGGTGTAGTTCGTGATCGTCGTGTAGGCGTCTCCGAGGAGCACCCCGAGGGCCTGACCGGTCTCCGGGACGGGGAGGAGGCCCTTCCACAGGTGCCCCTGGCCGTGGAGCAGCGCGGTCCCGTGGACGAGGACGACGAGCTGGGCCGCGACGACGACCGGGCGCACTGAGGTGAGGGCGCGCAGGGCCATCCCGGTCACCGCCACGAGGGCGACGAGGACCAGGCTGGGACCCAGCCAGGCGGCCGTGGGGGCGAACAGCGTGGTGAGGGGGAGCGTCGTCGCGAGCGTCGCCAGTGCGGCGAGGACGCCCTCGAGGACCCGGGCCCGCCCGTTCACCGCGCACTCGCGAGGGTCGTGCCGACGACCGAGGACCAGGCCTCGGCCGGGGTCGTCGCGGAGTCGACGACGATGGTGAGCCAGCCGGAGGCCCGCAGCGACGCCGCGGTGGCGCCCGCCGGTGCAGCCGCCTCGGGAGGGCCACCACGACCGGCGGTGCGTGGTCTGCTCCCGAACGACGTCGGGTCGACGACGAGGCCGACTCCCGTCGAGCCCGGCTGGCGCAGCGCCGCGAGCGAGTGGGCGTCGTCGTCGGAGAGTGGGCCGCCGACGTACACGACGAGTCCGCCCTGGGAGGTGAGGCCGTGCGCGGCGTGCAGCTGGGCGCGGACGCCCTCGTCCTCCCCGAGCTCGACCCGGGCGAGCCGGTCGAGGCCGTTCTCGACCGAGTCGTCGTGGTGGACCCCGGACTCGCTCCCCGGGTCGGCGGTCAGCAGGTGTACGGCGTAGGCCCCGCCGACGAGGTGGACGAGCAGGGACGCGGCGGTGGTGACGCTCCACTCCAGGGAGCTGCTGCGCCCGGAGCCGCCGTGCCCGTGGGTCCGGGTGTCGAGGAGGACGACGGCCCGCCGCTTCGCGGGCCGGTCCTCCTGACGCACCATGAGATCCCCCGTGCGGGCCGTCGCCGGCCAGTGGATGCGGCGCAGGTCGTCGCCGTCGCGGTACTCACGCACCGTCTGGTCGTCCTCGCCGTGGAGGGCGACCATGTGGGGGATCGAGCCCTCGCTGCCGATGCCGCTCCCGAGTGACCGGCCCGAGGAGAGGGGGACGACACGGGGCAGGACGACCACCTCCGCGTCCCCCGGGACCGCGGTGGCACGCAGGGCCAGCCCGAACGGGTCGCGCACCCGCACGCGCAACGGGCCGAGGCGATGCACCCCACGGGTGTGCGACCGGATCGTGTACTGGACCTCGTGGACGGCGCCCGGACGCATCGAGGGCAGGACGAAACGGGGGCGGTCGCCGAGGGCGTAGTCGAGCGACTCCTCGGCCATCGCGACGGGCGAGGTCGAGCCCTCGGTGTTGCGGACCTGCACCGTGACGACGGAGCGCTCGTCGATGGCGACCCGGCTGGGCGAGACGGTGCGGCGGACGTCGAGGGCCAGCCCGTGGCGGCTCACCAGGACCAGGGCGATGCCGACGAGGGCGAGGACGAGGACGCCGATGCGGGTGATGTCGGGCTGTCCGAGGAGGACGCCCGTGAGCACCAGCGCGACGCCGCTCCCCGCGAACGAGGTCCCGCGGGTCGTCAACGCGCGGCGCAGGCTGCGCACGTCGGCCTCAGCGCGTCGGTGCCGGCACCCGGACCCGCTGGAGCAGGTCGCCGAGCACGTCGGAGGTGGATCGGTGTGCCATCTGGGTCTCGCCGGTCGGGATGAGCCGGTGGGCGAGAACCGGCACGGCGACCTGCTGGACGTCGTCCGGCAGCACGTGGTCGCGTCCGGCGAGGGCCGCGTGGGCGCGGGCGGCGCGCAGCAGGTGGAGCGTGGCCCGCGGGGACGCGCCGAGCCGCAGCGCCGGGCTCGTGCGGGTCGCGTGCGCGAGGTCGACGATGTACTGCTTGACGGCGGGAGCCGCGTGCACCTGGCGCACCGCCTCGACCATCGTCTGGACGGTCGCGGCGTCGGTGACCGGTTGCATCCGGTCCAGGGGTGAGGCGCCGCCGTGCACGTCGAGCATCTCGAGCTCGGCGCGGGTGGCCGGGTAGCCCATGGAGATGCGGGCCATGAACCGGTCGCGCTGGGCCTCGGGCAGCGGGTAGGTGCCCTCCATCTCGATGGGGTTCTGGGTCGCCATGACGATGAACGGGCGGGGAAGGGTGTAGGTCGTGCCGTCGACGGTGACCTGTCCCTCCTCCATCGACTCGAGCAGGGCGCTCTGGGTCTTCGGCGAGGCGCGGTTGATCTCGTCGCCGACAACGACGTTGGCGAACACCGCACCGGGTCGGAAGTCGAAGTCGCGGACGTCCTGGTTGTAGACCGAGACGCCGGTGATGTCGCTCGGCAGCAGGTCGGGCGTGAACTGGATGCGCCGCACCGAGCAGTCGATCGAGCGGGCCAGCACCTTGGCGAGGAGTGTCTTGCCCACGCCGGGGACGTCCTCGATGAGGAGGTGGCCCTCGGCGAGCAGGACGGTGACGGCGGTTCGCACCACCTGCTGCTTGCCCTCGATGACGGAGTTCATCGCCGTCGTGAGCGACCCCGACACCTGGAGCAGCTGGTCGAGGGAGGCGCCGCGCTCGCGCGGGCCGGGCGGGGCGGAGGTCGATCCGTGGGGCTCGGTCTCGCTCACGGGAGGTCCCTTCGTCGGTGGCCTTACGCCCCCAACGATCGGTGGGGGCTCGCCGTGCCCTCGATCTTGCCCCACGCGCGTGGGGAAGGGGAGGGGCCGGGGGCAAAGGCCCCGGATTCGACATCTTCGCCCCCGCCCGCCGCGGCCGGACCGCGTCCCGGGGGCGCGCCACCGGTGGCGCGGCCGAACCCTCTCCACCGCGCCCCACCGTCACCTCCCACCACGCTCCACCGGCCCCCTCCTGGGGTCCCCCGGACCCCCGGGGAATGCCCGACTCCGGAGTACCACGGCCCCGTTCGGGGTCGAGCAGGGCTGCTGTTCGAGTATCTGCCCCACTTTGCTCCACCCGCTGTGAACTGGATAGACATCGGAATCATGCAGACACATATGGCGAAATCGAGCCAGATATGGCAATTAGTGGAGTAATGTGGGGGAAACCGGTGCAGCAGGGATGTCGGTCAGGGTCGAGGAGGTGGCGCCGTGGAGGAGTTCCTCGGCACCCACACGCCCCGGCTCGACGACAAGGGCCGGCTCTTCCTCCCGGCCCGCTTCCGCGGCGCGCTCGCCGACGGCCTCGTCGTCACCACGGGCCAGGAGGGCTGCCTCTACGTCTTCCCCACGGCCGAGTTCCACCGGATCTCGGCCCAGATGCAGTCGGCCTCGACCTCGAGCAAGCAGGTCCGTGACTTCGTCCGGGTCTTCCGGGCCAGCGCCCACCCCGACACCCCCGACAAGCAGGGCCGGGTCACGGTGCCTGCGCCGCTGCGCGCCTACGCCGGCCTCGACAAGGACTGCACGGTCATCGGCAACGGCACCCGGCTCGAGGTGTGGGACACCGCGCGCTGGGAGGCCTACCTGGCCGAGGTCATGCCGGCCTACTCGGCCTACTCCGCGGGCACCGAGGAGGTGGTGCCCGGCCTCTGACCCGGACACCCGCCCCCACGACCGCCGACCGCCGCCGACCCGCACCCGACCCGACCGCCGGCCTCCAGCCGAACCGTCTCCCGACGCGTCTTCCCCCGCGCCGGGCACGGATCGGATGGGGACCCGCAGCCGGGTACCACCCCGAACCCCGTCCCCCGGCCCTCGGGCCACGACGCAGGAGGAGACCGATGCCCGAGCGCGCCGACGCCCATGACCGGCACGTGCCGGTCATGCTCGAGCGCGTCGTCGAGCTGCTCGCGCCGGCGCTGCAGGACGAGGGCGCGGTGTGTGTCGATGCCACGCTCGGCCTCGGCGGCCACACGGAGGCCCTGCTGACCCGCTGCCCCGGCGCCCGCGTCATCGGCCTCGACCGCGACACCGAGGCCCTGGCCCTGGCCCGTCGACGCCTCGCTCCGTTCGGCGACCGGTTCACCGGTGTCCACGCCGTCTACGACGAGGTGGCCGAGGTGCTGGCCCGCGAGGCGGAGGGCACCGCACGCGGCATCCTCTTCGACCTCGGGGTCTCCTCCCTCCAGCTCGACGAGGCCGACCGGGGCTTCGCCTACCGCCACGACGCCCCGCTCGACATGCGGATGGACCAGACCCGCGGCACGACCGCGGCAGAGGTCCTCAACACCTACTCCCGCGGTGACCTCGCCCGGATCCTGCGCACGTACGGCGAGGAGCGCTTCGCGGGGCGGATCGCCTCGGCGATCGTCAGGGAGCGCGAGAAGGAGCCCTTCACGACCTCGGCCCGGCTCGTCGAGGTCGTCCGCGACGCGGTCCCCGCCGCCGCCCGGCGGACGGGGGGGCACCCGGCCAAACGCACCTTCCAGGCCCTGCGCATCGAGGTCAACGCGGAGCTCGACGTGTGGAGCGAGGCCGTCGAGGCCGCCATCGAGGTGCTCGAGCCGGGGGGGCGCATCGTCGTCCTCAGCTACCACTCGCTCGAGGACCGGATCGCCAAGCGGGCTCTCGCCGAGGGGGCCCGCAGCCGTACCCCGCCGGGCCTTCCGGTCGAGCTCCCCGAGCACGGGCCGTACCTGCGCCTCCTCACCCGCGGGGCCGAGGTGCCCTCCGACGCGGAGCAGCACACCAACCCCCGGTCCGCCTCGGCCCGCCTGCGGGCGGCCGAACGCCTCGTCACGAACGGAGTCCCCGGATGACGCAGACCGCCACCGCCCGGTCCACCGCGCGCGCCGGTGCGCGCCGACCGGCGCCGCCGCGCCGGCTGCGGGTCGTCGCGCCGCCCGCCGCCGAGGGCAACGGGCTCTTCCTCGGCCTGTGCGTCCTCCTGCTCCTCGGGGGGTTCGTCGGCGTCCTCGTCCTCAACACGGCCATGGCGAAGGGCTCGTTCACCATCCGGGACCTGCAGCGCCAGTCCGACGCCCTCACCGACCGGCAGGACGACCTCGAGCACTCCCTGGACGCCGTCTCGGGTCCGGGCCCGCTGGCCCGCAAGGCCCGGGCGCTCGGCATGGTCCCGGCCAAGACGCCGGCCTTCCTGCGCCTGTCGGACGGCAAGGTGCTCGGCGTGGCGACCGCCGCCACCGCGGACGAGCGCTTTAGCGTGGTCACCGAGACCCAGGCCGCCCCGAGGAAGGTGCCGGTGACGAGCCACCCGACCGCGAGCGCGGCCGCAGCGAAGGCGGGTAACACGCCGAGCGCGAGCCCAGCCACGAAGGCTCCGCCGAAGCGCACCGCCACACCCTCCCCGACGACCGGCTCCGGCCACTGACGCCGGCGAGGACTCGCGACCGTGACCCCACCCCCACCCCCACCCCCGGCCGGCGGGCGCCCTCGCGGCGGGTCGACGACCCGTTCCTCCGCAACGCGTTCCTCGGCAACGCGCTCCACGGCGAGCGGGCGTGCGACGTCACCGCGCCCGGCGGCGGGCCGTTCCGGCACCGCGCGTGGCGCCTCGGCGCGTCGCGCCCGCCCGGGCTCCGCCGCCCCGCGGCCGGCAGGCCGGCGCAGCGCCCCCACCGGCCGCGGCGCCACCCGGCCCGAGCCGGCGAGGGCAGGACGCGGCGGAGGCCGCGGTGGTGGGCCCCCGCGCCCCTCCCGGCCCCGCCGTCAGCCGGCACCACGCCCCGCGGCCTCGACCCGGCGGCGGATGCGCATCCTCGTCATCGCCACCGTCTTCGTCCTCAGCGTCTTCGCCGCCCAGCTCGTCCGCATCCAGGGGCTCGACGCCCAGGCTGTCGCGCAGGAGGCGCTCGACCAGCGGGTCGCGACCCAGATCATCCCGGCCGGGCGCGGCCAGATCCTCGCCGCCGACGGGACCGTCCTGGCCTCCAGCGTGGTGCGCGAGGTCGTCGTGGCCGACCAGACCGCGGTGTGCACCTACGAGACCGGCCGCAACGCCTGTGACCCGGCGACCACGCCCGCGGCCGTGCAGGCCGCTGCCGAGAAGCTCGCGCCGTACCTCGGCATGACCGTCGGTGACCTCGTCGAGCAGCTGAGCGGCACGAGCCGGTACCGGATCCTCAGCAAGGACGTCACGCCCCTGGCGTGGAACAAGATCTCCGACCTCGGCATCCCCGGCATCTACCGCGACCGCCGCGAGACGCGGACCGAGCGGGTCTACCCGCAGGGCACGACGACCGCTGCGCTCGTCGGCTACGTCACCGACGACGGCACCCCCGGCGGGGGCGTCGAGCTGATGATGGACAAGGACCTCCACGGCACACCGGGGAAGCAGACCTACGAGGTGGGCCGGGACGGGACCGCCATCCCGAGCGGGCTGAGCACCCTGACCCCGGCCGTCGCCGGTGAGAACGTCACCCTGACGATCAACCCCTCGCTCCAGTGGTACGCGCAGAACGCCCTGGCGCAGCGGATCAAGGAGACCAAGGCCAAGTCCGGGTACGCGGTGATCATGGATGTGCGGACGGGCGACCTCCTCAGCGTCGCCTCCTACCCGACCTTCAACCCCAACACCGACGTCGGCAAGCCCGGGGTGGCCCTCGACAACAAGGCCTTCTCCGACGTCTTCGAGCCGGGGTCGACGGCCAAGATCATGACGATGGCGGCGGCCCTGGAGAAGAAGACGGTCACCCCGTCGACCCCCGTGGTCATCCCCAACCGGCTCCAGCGCTACGACGCCAACTTCAAGGACAGCCACGAGCACCCGACGCTCTACCGCACGGTCGCGGGCACCCTGGCCGAGTCGAGCAACATCGGGACCATCCTCGTCAGCGAGACCCTCAAGCCGTCGACGCTGGAGTCCTACTTCCGCAAGTTCGGGCTGGGCTCGACCTCCGGCACCGGCTACCCCGGTGAGTCGGCGGGCCTGCTGCCCCCGTCGAAGACCTGGAGCGGGACCAAGCAGGCGACCGTCGCCTTCGGCCAGGGCATCTCGGTCACCGCGGTGCAGGCGGCCTCGGTGTTCCAGACGATCGCCAACGGCGGGGTGCGCGTCGCGCCCCGGCTCGTCGACTCGGTCAGCCACGCGGACGGGTCCCGCGACGTCATGCCCGCGTCGACGAGGACCCGCGTGGTGTCCGAGCGCACCGCCTCCGACCTCGGCAAGATGCTCGAGGGCGTCGTCGGTCCCGACGGCACCGCCGAGGAGGCCCAGATCCCCGGCTACCGCATCGCCGGCAAGACGGGCACCGCCGACTACTACGACGACCGCGTCGGCAAGTACAACGGCTTCACGGCGAGCTTCATCGGCTACGCCCCGGCCGACGACCCGCAGATCGTCGTCGCCGTCGTCATCCAGCAGCCGGTGTACCCGTACTTCGGCGGGTACGTCTCGGGGCCGGTGTTCAAGGACGTGATGACCTACGCCCTCCAGGAGCTGAAGATCCCCCCGACCGGCAGCAAGCCACCCCGGCTCACCCTCGAGGTGGACCCCGCAGAGGCGCTGAAGGACCCCACCCTGCTGCGCAACGGGGTCTCCCACGACAGAAGGTAGGGTCGGCCGACGTGGTCCCACCCCGACCGTCCACCCCGCGACGCACGTCCCTGAGGGACCTCGCCGGCCTCGTCGGTGTCCCCGGTCCCGACGAGGACGTCGACGTCACCGGGGTCACCCTGGACTCGCGCGAGGTGCTCCCGGGGGACCTCTACGCCGCCCTCCCGGGCAGCCGGGCGCACGGCGCCGACTTCGCCACGGCGGCGGCAGGCTCCGGGGCCCGCGCACTCCTCACCGATCCCGAGGGCGCTCGTCGGGCCCGCGCCGCCGGCGCCGACCTCCCCGCCCTCGTCGTCCCCAGTCCGCGGGCCGTCCTCGGTGCGGTGGCCGCCCGGGTCATGGGCACCGAGGGGACCCCGCTGCGGCTCGTCGGCATCACCGGCACCAACGGCAAGACGACGACGGCCCACCTCCTGCACTCCGCGCTCACCGCGCTGGGCCGCCATCCGGGGCTCATCGGCACGGTCGAGACCCGCATCGGCGAGGAGCGCGTGGGCAGCGTCCGGACGACCCCGGAGGCCCCGGTGCTCCACGGAGTGCTCGCGGTCATGGCCGAGCGTGGGCTCGACACGTGCGTCATGGAGGTCTCCAGCCACGCGCTCGCCCAGCACCGGGTGGACGGCGTCGTCTACGACGTCGCGCTCTTCACCAACCTCTCCCGCGACCACTTGGACTTCCATGCCGACATGGAGGACTACTTCGCGGCGAAGGCCTCCCTCTTCACCCCGGGCCGGGCCCGGTCGGGCCTGGTCTGCACCGACGACGCGTGGGGCCGCCGGCTCGCGGTCGAGGCGCCCGTGCCGGTGCAGACCCTCGGCCACGCCGAGGGCGCCGACTGGCGGGTCCGGCCCGACCCGGGCGACCCCGCCGCCTTCACCCTCACCGGTCCGGGCGGGGCGGTCCTGGACCTGCGCTCGAGCCTGCCCGGCGACTTCAACGTCACGAACACCGCGATGGCCGCCGCCGCGCTCGTCCTCCTCGGGGAGGACGCCACCGAGGTCGGCCGCGCGGTCCTCGCCGACCCGCACGTGCCGGGGCGGATGGAGCGTGTCGAGGCCGAGGGCGCTGCCGGCGCCCCCCGCGCCGTCGTCGACTACGCCCACACCCCGGAGGCGATCCGGGCCGCGCTCCTCGCGCTGCGCCCCACGACCCCGGGGCGCCTCGTCTGCGTCACCGGTGCGGGCGGGGACCGGGACCGGGACAAGCGCCGGGCCATGGGCCGGGCTGCCGCCGAGGTCGCCGACGTCGTCGTCGTCACCGACGACAACCCCCGCTCGGAGGACCCGGCCACCATCCGGGCCGCCGTGCTCGAGGGTGCCGCGGAGGTGCTCGCCGGCGGCCGGCCGGTCGAGGTCGAGGTCGTCGGCGACCGTCGTCGCGCCATCGAGGTCGCCGTGGCCGCGGCCTGGCCGGGGGGCCGGGACGCCACCGTGGCCGTGGTCGGCAAGGGGCACGAGACCGGCCAGGAGGTCGACGGTGTCGTCCACCCGTTCGACGACCGCGAGGTGCTCCGCGAGGCGCTGCGACACGCGGCCCGGGGGGTGAGCCGGTGATCCCGATGACCCTCGCCGAGGTCGCCTCGGTCACCGGCGGCCGGCTCGAGCCCGCCGACGCCGCCACCGCCGCGGTGTACGCGGACGGCCCCGTCGTCACCGACTCGCGCGAGGCGGTCGCGGGCAGCCTCTACGTCGCCCGGGTCGGCGAGCGCGCCGACGGCCACGACTTCGTGGCGGCCGCGGCCGAGCTCGGTGCCGTGGCGGCGCTGACGACGCGCCCGGTCCAGGCGCTCCCGTGCGTCGTCGTCGACGACACCCAGGAGGCGTTCGCGGCCCTGGCCCGCGAGGTGGTGCGCCGTGCCGACCACCTCGACGTCATCGGCATCACCGGCTCCTCGGGCAAGACGAGCACCAAGGACCTGCTCGGGGCCGTGCTCGCGACGGCCGGACCGACGATCGCCCCGGTCGGCTCCTACAACTCCGAGGTCGGGGTGCCGCTCACCGTCTGCCGCGTCGAGCCCGACACCCGGTTCCTCGTCGTCGAGATGGGCGCGCGCGGGGTGGGGCACATCGAGTACCTCGCCCGGATGGCGCCCCCGCATGTCGGCATCGTCCTCAACGTGGGGACCGCGCACGTCGGCGAGTTCGGCTCCCGGGCCGCCATCGCCCGGGCGAAGTCCGAGCTCGTCGCGGCGCTCCCGGGCCGCGGCCTCGCGGTGCTCAACGCCGACGACCCCGCCGTGCGCGCCATGTCCGAGGTCACCGACGCCCGCACCACCCTCGTCGGTGAGGCGGCCGACGCGGACGTGCGGGCGGTCGACATCGAGCTCGACGACGGCGGCCGGCCCTCGTTCACCCTCCGCACCGCGGCCGGGGAGCGCCACGTCACCCTCGGCCTCGTCGGACGCCACCACGTCGGCAACGCGCTCGCCGTGGTCGCGACGGCCCTCGAGCTGGGCCTGCGGCTGGACGAAGTCGTCCCCGCTCTCGAGGCCGCCACCCCGGTCAGCCGCTGGCGGATGGAGGTCACCGAGCGCGCGGACGGCGTCACCGTCGTCAACGACGCCTACAACGCCAACCCGGACTCGATGCGGGCCGCTCTCACCGCGCTCCAACGGCTGGGCCGGGGACGCCGAACCTGGGCGGTGCTCGGGACGATGCTCGAGCTCGGCGACGAGTCCGAGGCCCTGCACGCCGAGGTCGGCGAGGAGGCCGTGGCCCGCGACGTCGACGAGCTGCTGGTCGTCGGGGAGACGGCCTGGCCGATGGCGAGCGGCGCGCGGTCGGCCCTGGCGGTCCGGGGGAGCGGCACCCACGTGCGCACCGTCCCCGACGCCGACGCCGCGGAGGCGCTCCTGCGCGCCGAGCTGGGCACCGGCGACGTCGTCCTGTTCAAGTCCAGCCGGGACGCCGGGCTACGGTTGCTCGGTGACCGCCTGGCCGCCCCCCCGGAGGAGCTGACGTGAGGGCTGTGCTCATCGCGGCCGTCGTGTCGCTCGTCATCGCCCTCCTCGGGACACCGGCGTTCATCCGGTTCCTCGTCAAGCGGGGGTACGGCCAGTTCATCCGCGACGACGGCCCGACCTCCCACCACACCAAGCGCGGCACCCCGACGATGGGCGGTGCGGTCATCGTGCTCTCCTCGCTCGTCGCCTACGCCGTGGCCCACCTCGTGACGCTCCAGGCACCGACGGTCAGCGGTCTGCTCGTCCTCTTCCTCATGACCGGCATGGGGTTCGTCGGCTTCCTCGACGACTACATCAAGATCTCCAAGCAGCGCAGCCTCGGGCTGCGCTCGGGCGAGAAGCTCGCGGGGCAGACCCTGGTCGCCGTCGTCTTCGCCATCCTCGCGCTGCACTTCCCGAACAGCTCGTTCCGCACGCCGGCCTCGACCGCGATCTCCTTCGTCCGCGACACGGGGGTCGACCTGGCCTTCGCCGGTGCGCTCGTCGGGATCATCCTGTTCGTCATCTGGGCGAACATCATCGTCGCCGGAACCTCCAACGGCGTGAACCTCACCGACGGCCTCGACGGCCTCGCCACGGGTGCCTCGGTCATGGTCTTCGCCGCCTACGTGCTCATCGGCATCTGGCAGTTCAACCAGAACTGCCAGTGGAACCCGGGCACCAAGTGCTACGAGGTCCGCGACCCGCACGACCTCGCCATCGTCGCGGCGGCGGGGATGGGCGCCTGCTTCGGGTTCCTCTGGTGGAACGCCTCGCCGGCGAAGATCTTCATGGGCGACACCGGCTCCCTGGCCCTCGGTGGCGCACTCGCCGGGTTGGCCATCCTCACCCGCACCGAGCTGCTCATCGTCATCCTCGGCGGTCTCTTCGTCACGATCACCCTCTCCGTCATCATCCAGGTCGTCTCGTTCAAGACGACCGGCAAACGGGTCTTCAAGATGGCACCGCTGCAACACCACTTCGAGCTGCTCGGGTGGCAGGAGGTCACGATCGTCATCCGGTTCTGGATCATCGCCGGGCTCTTCGTGGCCCTCGGCCTCGGGCTCTTCTACGCCGAGTGGGTGGTGGGCGCCGGATGAGCGCCGGGTCGCCCGCCGGCCGCCTCGCCGGGCTGACCCACCGCGACGCCGACTGGTCGGGTCTGCGCGCCGTCATCACCGGTCTCGGTGTCAGCGGGTTCGCGGCCGCCGACGCGCTGCTGGAGCGCGGTGCGGCCGTCACCGTCGTCGACGGGCGATCCCCCGAGGAGGGTTCGACGATGTCGGAGCGGGCCGGCATCCTCGAGGTGCTCGGTGCACGCCTCTGCCTCGGCGGGACGTGCGCCGACCGGCTCCCGGACCTGCGCCCCGACCTCGTCGTCACCTCGCCCGGGTGGCGGCCCGACCAGCCGTTGCTCGCCGCCGCCGGGGCCGCCGGAGTGCCGGTCTGGGGCGAGGTCGAGCTCGCCTGGCGGATGCGTCCCCGCGAGGGAGCCGCCCCGTGGCTCACCGTCACCGGCACGAACGGGAAGACGACGACGGTCCGGATGCTCGCCGCGATCCTCCAGGCCGCCGGCCTGCGGGCCTGCAGCGCCGGCAACGTCGGCACGCCGGTGCTCGAGGCCGTCCTCGACCCGCAGCCCTACGACGTCATCGCCGTCGAGCTCTCCAGCTTCCAGCTGCACTGGTCACGCACCCTCGTGCCGCGCGCCTCCGCGTGCCTCAACGTCGCCCCCGACCACCTCGACTGGCACGGCTCGCTCGAGGAGTACGCCCGCGCCAAGGGCAAGGTGTACGCGAACACCGAGGTCGCCTGCATCTACAACGCCCAGGACCCGGTGACCCGGCGGCTCGTCGAGGAGGCCGACGTCCGGGAGGGCTGCCGTGCGGTCGCCTTCACGCTCGGCACACCCGCCCCCTCGGAGGTCGGGCTCGTCGACGACGTGCTCGCCGACCGGGCGTTCGTCGACAACCGGAGCACACACGCCGCCGAGCTCGCGACCCTCGCGGACCTGGGCAGTGGACCGGACGCCCCCCCACCCGCGCCCCACCTCGTCGCGAACGCCCTGGCTGCGGCCGCCCTGGCACGGGCCCACGGCGTGCCTCCCGCGGCGGTCCGGGCGGGGCTGCGCGACTTCATCCCCGAGCCGCACCGGATCGCCGACCTCGGCACGGTGCGCGGCGTCCGCTGGGTCGACGACTCCAAGGCGACCAACCCGCACGCCGCCGCGGCCAGCCTCGCGGCGTACGAGCACGTCGTCTGGGTGGCCGGGGGGCTGCTCAAGGGGGCCGAGGTCGAGGACCTCGTCGCGGGCGCCGCGGAGCGCCTGCGCGGGGTCGTCCTCGTCGGCCGCGACCGCGAGCGCATCGCGCAGGCTCTGGCCCGACACGCGCCGGATGTCCCTGTCGTGGAGGTGGACCGGACCGACACTGGAGCCATGGACGTGGTGGTGCACGGGGCGCTCTCGCTCGCCCACGAGGGGGACGTGGTGCTCCTCGCGCCGGCCGCCGCCTCGATGGACATGTTCACCGACTACGGCGCACGCGGAGACGCCTTCGCCGGGGCGGTACGCCGCCTCGCGGAGCGGGAGTAGCCGGTGAGCAGCGCCACCGCCCCGGCGCGCTCGGCCAGGGGCGAACCGTCCCGCTTCCGCGTGTGGGTCGGCCGGTTCGAGTCACCGGTCACGACGTACTACCTCCTCGTCGCGCTGACGACGGCCCTCGTGGCGATCGGGCTCATCATGGTCCTGTCGGCGAGCTCGATCGTCTCGATCGACGCCACGTCCTCGGCGTACTCGATCTTCCTCAAGCAGCTGGTCTTCGCGACGGTGGGCCTCGTCGCGCTCGCCGTCGCCTCGCGCATCCCGGTCGCCGGCTGGCGAGGGCTCGCGGTCCCCGTCTTCCTCGTCGCGGTCGCCCTGCAGATGCTCGTCCTGTCCCCGCTCGGCACGAGCGTGCAGGGAAACCAGAACTGGATCAGGATCGCCGGGGTCACCATCCAGCCCTCCGAGCTCATCAAGCTCGGCCTGGTCCTCACCGGGGGGCTCGTCCTGGCCGCCAAGCGCCGCCACCTGCGCTCGTTCACGCACGTCCTCGTGCCCTACCTCGTCCCGATCGTCGCCGTGGGCGTCGGCTCCGTGGTCCTCGGCCACGACCTGGGCACGGTGCTGGTCCTCGGGGCGATCGTCGCGGGCGTGCTCTTCGCCGCCGGCATCCCGTTGCGCTGGTACGCCTTCGCCGGCATCCCCTTCGTCGGGATGGTCGTCGCGTTCGTGCTGACCAGCCCCAACCGGCTCGGCCGCTTCGACGTCTGGCTCGGCCGCAACACCGACCAGTACGGGGCGGCGCGGCAGCCCATCCACGGTCGGTACGCCCTCGCCGACGGCGGCTGGACCGGCGTCGGCCTCGGCCAGAGCCGCGAGAAGTGGGGGCTGCTCTCGGAGCCGCACAACGACTTCATCTTCGCGATCATCGGCGAGGAGCTCGGGCTCGTCGGCTCCCTCGCGGTGCTCCTGCTCTTCGGGGCGCTGGCGCTCGTCTGCTACCGGCTCGTCACCCGCACCCAGGACTTCTTCGTCCGCGTCGTGACGGCCGGGATCATGACGTGGGTCGTCGTCCAGGCACTCGTCAACATCGGGGCCGTCATCGGGCTGCTCCCGGTCGTCGGCGTGCCCCTCCCGCTCGTCTCGTCCGGGGGCTCCTCGCTCATCACGACGATGCTGGCCTTCGGCGTCCTGCTGTCCTTTGCCCGGGCCGAGCCCGGGTGCGCCGAGGCCCTGCGGGCCCGGCCCTCGGCGCTGCGCCGCTCGCTCGCCGTGGTCTCCGGAGCGGTCCGTTCGCGACGGGGCGCACGGTGAGCCCGGCCGGCGCCCGCTCGGTGCTGCTCGCCGGTGGGGGTACGGCGGGCCACGTCTCCCCGCTGCTCGCCCTCGCCGACTGCCTGCGCCGCCGCGACCCGGACGTCGCGGTCGCCGCCCTGGGCACGGCGGCCGGGCTGGAGGCCCGGCTCGTGCCGGCGCGCGGCTACCCGCTGCTCGAGGTGCCGAAGGTCCCGCTCCCGCGCAAGCCCTCCGGTGACCTCCTCCGTCTCCCGGCCAGCCTGCGCCGGGCCGTCGCCGCGGCAGAGTCCGCCATCGAGTCCACCGCGGCCGAGGTCGTCGTGGGCTTCGGGGGGTACGTCGCCACCCCGGCCTACCTGGCCGCCCGCCGGCGCCGCGTGCCCATCGTCGTGCACGAGCAGAACGCCCGCCCCGGCATCGCCAACCGGCTCGGCGCCCGGTTCGCGGCTGCGGTCGCCGTGACCTTCCCGGGAACCCCGTTGCGGGGCGCGCAGGTCACCGGGATGCCGCTGCGCCGCGAGATCGCGACGCTCGACCGCGCCGCGGTGCGTGCCGAGGCCCGGGCGCACTTCGGGCTCGGGGAGGGGCCGGCCCTGCTCGTCACGGGCGGGTCCCTCGGCGCCCAGCGGATCAACGACGCGTTCGCGGCAGCCGTCCGCGACCTCTCGGCCGCCGGCGTGCAGGTCCTCCACGTCACCGGCGCCGGGAAGGAGTTCGAGACCGGTGAGGTGCCCGGCGCACCCTACGTCGTGCTGCCGTACTGCGACCGGATGGACCTCGCCTACGCGGCCGTCGACCTGGTCGTCGCCCGCGCGGGCGCCAACACCGTGTGCGAGCTGACCGCGGTCGGGCTGCCCGCCGTCTACGTGCCGCTGCCCATCGGCAACGGGGAGCAGCGACTCAACGTCGCGGCCGTCCTCGCGGCCGACGGTGGAACGGTCGTCGAGGACCCGGCCGTCACCCCGGAGTGGGTGCGCGAGGTGGTCGTGCCGCTGGCGCAGGACGCCGACCGCCTCGCGGCCATGGCGTCGGCCGCCGCCTCCGTCGGTGAGCGTGACGGCGACGAGCTGCTCGCCGACCTCGTCGACGCCGCCGCCGGGGGGGTCTGAGCGGTGCCGGTGACCAACCCGAGGTTCGACCTGTCGGCTCCCGTGCCGCGCTGGGACGAGCTCGGTGCCGTCCACCTCCTGGCCATCGGCGGCGCCGGGATGTCGGCGGTGGCCCGGCTGCTCCTCGCCCGGGGCGTCCGGGTCAGCGGGTCCGACGCCGCGGACTCGCCCGTGCTCGGGGCCCTGCGGGGCGCCGGGGCACGGGTGCACGTCGGTCACGACCCGTCCCACCTCGAGGGCGTCGACACCGTCGTCGTCTCCTCGGCGGTGCGCGAGGACAACCCCGAGCTCGCGGCCGCGCGGGCGGCCGGGCTGCGCGTCCTCCACCGCTCCCAGGCCCTCGCCTCCCTCCTCGCCGGACAGCGCGCGGTCGCCGTCGCCGGCGCCAACGGCAAGACGACGACGACGGCGATGCTCGCCGTGGCGCTGACCCACGCGGGGGCCGACCCGTCCTTCGCGTGCGGCGGCGAGGTGGCCCAGCTCGGGAGCAACGCCGCGCTCGGCGAGGGCGAGGCCTTCGTCGTCGAGGCCGACGAGAGCGACGGCACCTTCGTCGTCTACCGGCCCGACGTCGCGGTCGTGACCAACGTCCAGCCCGACCACCTCGACTTCTACGGCACGCCCGAGGCCGTCGCCGCGGCCTACGCACAGTTCGCCCGGACCGTCCACGAGGGCGGCCTGCTCGTCGCGTGCTGGGACGACCCGGGCTCCCGGGCACTCGCCGAGGACCTCCGCCGGGCCGGCCGCCGCGTCGTCACCTACGGGTTCGCCGACGGGTCCGACCTCACGGTCGTCGCCTGCGAGCCCGAGGGGCTCGGCACCCGGTCGGTCCTGACGCTCGACGGTGCACGCCACGAGCTCGACCTCGCCGTGCCGGGCGAGCACAACGTCGCCAACGCGTGCGCGGCGTTCCTCGCCGCCACCGCCGGCCTCGGCCTCGGAACCGATGAGGTGCTCGCCGGCCTCGCGACGTTCGCCGGGGCGCGGCGGCGGTTCGAGGTGCGCGGCGAGGTGGGTGGTGTCACCGTCGTCGACGACTACGCCCACAACCCGGCGAAGGTCGCGGCCGTCGTCGGCACCGCGGCGGGTGTCGTGGCCCGCTCGGGCAGGGGGCGGGTCCTCGTCGTCTTCCAGCCCCACCTCTACAGCCGCACCCGCGACTTCGCCGTCCCGTTCGCCGAGGCCCTCGCGCGGGCCGACCACGTCGTGCTCCTCGACGTCTACGGTGCTCGCGAGGCCCCGGTCGAGGGGGTGACCTCGGCGCTCGTCGCCGACCCGCTGCGTCGCCTCCCGGGGGAGCGACGGGTCGAGGTCGGTCTCGACCGCGGATCCGCCGTCGCCTCCCTGGTCGCCGCCGCCCGGCCCGGCGACCTCGTCCTCACCGTGGGCGCCGGCGACGTCACGGCGCTCGCTCCACTGATCGTCAGTGGGCTCTCCGCACGCATCGGTGAGGAGCCGCGATGAGCAGCGCCACCACCCAGCGCGGCGTCGCCTCGTCGGCGACCCGCTTCCGCGACCGCGCGCTCTCGCACCGACGCCGGCCGTGGCGGCGCGCGGTGGCCGCCGTCCTCACCGTCGGACTGCTCGCGGGGGTGGCGTGGGTGGTCGGGTGGAGCGACGTGCTGGCCGTCCGCGAGGTGCGCGTCGTCGGCGTGAGCGGGGCCGAACGGGATGCCGTGGCGGCCCTCGTCGAGGTGCCGGACGGGACGCCCCTCGTCCGGGTCGACACGGCCGCCATCGAGGCACGGGTCCGTGAGCGGGTGACCATCGCCGAGGTCTCGGTCCGCCGGGCCTGGCCGTCCACCCTCGAGGTGCAGGTCGTGCCGCGCACCGCGGCCATCGTCGTGCGCGACCCTCAGGGTCGACTCGAGGTCGTGGACGCGACCGGTGTGGCGTTCGGGGTCGTGTCGAAGGCGCCGCCCGGGATCCCCGTCGTCACCGCGAAGGGCGAGCGGGGAACGACACCCGCGGCTCTGCGCACGGCCCTGACGCTCCTCGAGGCCCTGCCGGCCGACCTCGCCGACAAGGTGTCGGCGGTGAGCGTCAGCAGTGCCGACCTCGCGACCGTCACGCTCGGGAAGCGCACCGTCGTCTGGGGCGGGGCCGACGAGGCGGAGCGCAAGGTCGAGATCATCCGGGCCCTGCTCTCGACGAAGGCCAAGGTCATCGACGTCAGCGCGCCCGACACCCCGGTGACCCGCTGACCCGGCCACCTGCGGTGGCGACCCCGGGCACCCCGCCCCGTGACGATGGTCCTCTCGTGTGACGTATGGTGCGCGTGGTGCAGGTGCGACGCCTGTCACCGCGGGTGGCAGGATTTGTCGCCGATGATGTCGCGACACGCCACCGGGTAGTTTGCAGGACCCCGGGGGGCGACCTAGCGTCGTCGTCATCGATACCGCGTCCAAACCGTGACTGTCAAGGAAACCTTGAGGGTTTCGGGGGCCGGGTCCGGACCGCCCGATCGCGTTGAACCAGTGGAAGGCACTCGCCGTGGCAGCACCCCAGAACTACCTCGCCGTCATCAAGGTCGTCGGCATCGGCGGCGGCGGTGTCAACGCCATCAACCGGATGATCGAGGTCGGCCTCAAGGGGGTCGAGTTCATCGCCGTCAACACCGACGCCCAGGCGCTCCTCATGAGCGACGCCGACGTCAAGCTCGACGTCGGCCGCGAGCTCACCCGGGGTCTCGGCGCGGGCGCCGACCCCGACGTCGGCCGCAAGGCGGCCGAGGACCACGCCGAGGAGATCGAGGAGGTCCTCAGGGGTGCCGACATGGTGTTCGTCACCGCGGGCGAGGGCGGCGGCACCGGCACCGGTGGGGCGCCGGTCGTCGCGCGGATCGCCAAGGGCCTGGGCGCGCTCACGATCGGCGTCGTCACCCGGCCGTTCACCTTCGAGGGCCGCCGGCGCGCGAACCAGGCCGAGACCGGCATCGCGGCCCTGCGCGAGGAGGTCGACACCCTCATCGTCATCCCCAACGACCGGCTGCTGTCGATCAGCGACCGCGGTGTGTCGATGCTCGACGCCTTCCGCAGTGCCGACCAGGTGCTCCTCTCCGGCGTCCAGGGGATCACCGACCTCATCACCACCCCCGGCCTGATCAATCTCGACTTCGCCGACGTGAAGTCGGTGATGCAGGGGGCGGGCTCGGCCCTCATGGGCATCGGCTCGGCCCGCGGCGAGGACCGCGCGGTCCAGGCCGCCGAGCTCGCCATCTCCAGCCCGCTGCTCGAGGCGAGCATCGACGGCGCCCACGGCGTGCTGCTCTCCATCCAGGGCGGCAGCGACCTCGGCCTCTTCGAGATCAACGAGGCGGCCCGCCTCGTCCAGGAGGCCGCGCACCCCGAGGCGAACATCATCTTCGGGGCCGTCATCGACGACGCCCTCGGCGACGAGGTGCGCGTCACCGTCATCGCGGCGGGCTTCGACGGCGGCGCCCCGGCCCGCCGGGCCGACGACCGCGCACTCGGCACCATCCAGGGTCGGCCCGTTCCGCCGCCGTCGACCCCGGCCACCGGCTCGGCCGCGCCGGCGAGCGCTCAGAACGGCTCCGGCTCGCACTCCCCGTTCAGTGCCGCAGGCGCGGCGCCGGCGCCGGAGCACGTGCCGGCGCACGCGGCCCCGTCCGCTCCTACCCCCGTCGAGCGGCCCGAGGAGGCCGAGGCGCCGCGTGAGGAGGGTGCCGTGAGCACCGAGCGCGAGTCGACCCCGCCGGAGCCGGTGCGCACGACCCCTCCGCGCACCGTGACCTTCGACGAGAACGACGACCTCGACGTCCCCGACTTCCTCAAGTAGGGCACCGCGACGCGCGGGGCGGGCCGGGTCCTCCGGCCCGCCCCGCGCGCGTCTACGGTGGGGGCGTGGACGGCTGGTACGACGAGTCCCCCGGGGCGCAGCGGTGGCTCACCGACCGCTCGGGCGGAGTGAGCACCGGGCCGTGGTCCGGCCTCGACCTCGCCCTCCACGTGGGGGACGACCCCGCGGCCGTCGCCGAGAACCGGCGCCTCCTGCGCGAGCGCGTCGGCCGGCCCGTCGTCTTCATGGACCAGTGCCACGGATCCGAGGTCGCCGTCATCGACCGGGTACCCGAGACCGCGCCGCGGTGCGACGCGCTCGTCACAACCTCCGAGAACCTGGCCCTGGCCGTGCTCGTCGCCGACTGCGTGCCGGTCCTCCTCGCGAGCCCGGAGGGGGTCGTCGCGGCGGTGCACGCGGGCCGTCCGGGGATGCTGGCGGGCGTCGTGCCGCGGGCCGTCGAGCGGATGCGGACCCTGGGGGCCCGGACGGTGGAGGCGGTCGTCGGGCCGTCGGTGTGCGGACGCTGCTACGAGGTGCCCGAGGAGATGCGCGCAGGCGCCGCCCGCACCGAGCCGCTCAGCGCGACCGTCTCCTGGACCGGGACCCCCGCGATCGACGTCGCCGCCGGCGTCGTCGCCCAGCTCCGGCGCGCGGACGTCGAGGTCCGCTGGCTACCGGGCTGCACCCGCGAGCGCGAGGACCTCTACTCCTACCGCCGTGACGGCACGACGGGACGGTTCGCCGGCCTCGTCGCGAGGGCGACCCGGTGAGCGCGCGCCGCGACGAGCTGGCGGCCGGGCTCGCCGCTGTCCGCGAACGGATCGCCGCGGCCGTCGCCGCCGCCGGACGCGACGACGAGCCCACGCTCGTCGTCGTCACCAAGTACTTCCCGGCCGGCGACGTCGACCTGCTCGCCGAGCTCGGCGTCACCGACATCGGCGAGAACCGCGACCAGGAGGCAGCCGCGAAGTGCGCGGAGCTCGCCCACCGGGAGCGGTTGACGATCCACTTCATCGGCCAGCTGCAGACGAACAAGGCCGGATCGGTGGCCCGTTACGCCGACGTCGTCCACTCGGTGGACCGTCTGCGCCTGGTCGGGGCGCTCGACCGCGCCGCAGGGCGGGAGGGCAGGGTGCTCGACGCCCTCGTCCAGGTCGGCCTCGACCGCAGCGGCGGGCGCGGGGGCGCGGCTCCGGCGGAGGTGCTCGACCTGGCCGACGCCGTGGCCGCGTGCGAGCACCTGCGCCTGCGCGGTGTCATGGCGGTGGCACCGCTGGGGGAGGAGCCGCGCCCGGCCTTCGCCCGGCTGCGGCAGACCGCGGCGGCGGTCCGCGAGCGGCACCCGGCCGCCCGGTGGGTGTCGGCCGGCATGAGTGCCGATCTCGAGGACGCGATCGCCGAGGGTGCGACACACCTGCGTGTCGGCTCGGCAATCCTCGGTTCTCGTCCGTCACACCGGTAACTTCGGTCACGACGCGGCACCCGGTCAGGCGGGGCCGACGACCGAGGAGCACTCATGGCAGGCGCGCTGCGCAAGACGATGGTCTACCTGGGCCTCGCCGAGGACCAGGGCCGCTACGACGACGAGTACTACGACGGTTACGACGAGCACGCCGAGGAGGACCACGTGGAGCACCACGCCGACGTGACGCCCCTGCCCACGCGCCGTGCGGTGGCCGAGGTCGTTCGCCAGCCGGAGGCCGGGAGCATGTCGCGCATCACGACGATCCACCCCCGCACGTACAACGAGGCCAAGACGATCGGCGAGAACTTCCGCGACGGCGTGCCGGTCATCATGAACCTCACCGACATGAGCGACTCCGACGCCAAGCGGCTCGTCGACTTCGCCGCGGGCCTGGTCTTCGGGCTGCACGGCAGCATCGAGCGGGTCACGAGCAAGGTGTTCCTCCTGTCGCCCGAGACCGTCGAGGTCAACGCCGAGGAGAACCTGGCCGTCGCCGGTCGCGGTGTGTTCAACCAGAGCTGACGACCCCGGTTCGGTGACGGGGGGACCGATGGGCGACACTGTCGTGCCATGACCACCGTGCTCGAGGTCCTGGCGTTCGTCGTCTTCCTCTACCTCCTCGTGCTCGTCGGTCGCGTCGTCTTCGACTGGATCCGGATGTTCGCCCGCGACTGGCGCCCCCGCGGCATCGTGCTCCTGATCGCCGAGCCGGTCTACACCCTGACCGAGCCGCCGCTGCGGGCCCTCCGGAAGGTGATCCCCCCGCTGCGCCTCGGCGGGATGAGCCTGGACCTGTCGTTCATGGTGCTGTTCATCGGGGTCTACATCCTCTACCTCGTGCTCTCCTGAGCACGGTTCGACCCTCGGGTCGGAGGGCGCGGCGCACTCCCTGCAAATCACACCTGTCACGGGAGCCCCGTCATCCCGTACGCTGGGGCTCGCCCGGATCGCCGCGACGCCTCGCAGGTGCCTCGACGAACCGACCCGTGACCCGTCGGCCACCCACAGGAGTTGCACATGGCTCTCACGCCCGAGGACGTCCTGAACAAGACGTTCACCCAGACCCAGTTCCGTCGCGGGTACGACGAGCGGGAGGTCGACGACTTCCTCGACGACATCGTCGCCGAGATGCGACGGATGTCGAAGGAGTCCGACGACCTGCGGGGTGAGCTGAACACCTGCCGTGAGGGCAAGGGCATGGCCCCGGTGGTCTCCCGCGCCGAGGCCGATGCCTCCTCGCGCGAGCTGGAGGAGCTGCGCGCGAAGAACGCGGGTCTCGCCGCACGGGTCTCCGAGCTCGAGGGCACCCGCAGCGAGCTGACCGCACGTCTCGGGGAGTTCGAGAACAAGAGCGGCGACAGCGAGACGCGGGCCGCCGAGCTCCAGGGCAAGGTCGGGCAGCTCGAGCACCGCAACTCCGAGCTCGAGACCGAGGCCGAGGAGATGCGGCGCCGGGTCGCCGAGCTCGAGCAGTCCCTGGCGCAGCACGAGTCGGGGCGGGGCGAGGTCGAGGGTCGCGCCGGTGAGGCCGAGCGTCGCGCCGCCGAGCTCGAGGACCGCGTCCGCCAGCTCGAGGGTGAGCTCGAGGGCAGCCGCCAGCAGCTGGGCTCCGTCGAGTCCGAGCGTGACCAGGCTCTGGCCGCTCGCGACGAGGCCGGAGCGTCCGGCGACGAGGAGGTGACCGCGCTCCGCTCGCGCCTCGAGGAGCTGCAGCGTGAGGCCGACCAGCGGGTGGCCCAGGCCGAGGAGCGGGCGCAGAAGGCCGAGCAGGCCGCGCAGCAGGCAGCCCAGCAGGGTGGAGGCGCCTCCGACCTCGGTGCCGCCGCGCTCGCCGGTGCCGGAGGCGGCGCCAGCGCCGCCGGGGTCATCGCCCTGGCCCAGCGCCTCCACGACGAGCACGTCGCCGCCGGTGAGGCCCGTCGTGACGAGCTCGTGGACGAGGGTCAGCGCCGCCACGACGAGCTCGTCAGCACCGGCCAGCGCAAGCACGACGAGCTCGTGAGCTCGGCCCAGAGCCGCCACGACGAGCTCATCGAGACCGCGCAGCAGCAGCACGACGAGCTGATCTCCACGGCGACCGCCAAGCGGGACGAGATGATCTCCACGGCGACCGCGAAGCGGGACGAGATGATCGGCACGGCGACGACGCAGCGTGACGAGATGCTCACGGAGGCGCGGGAGCGCTCGACGGGGATGGTCGCCGAGGC
Organism: uncultured Actinomycetota bacterium; assembly: GCA_963730165.1. Classification (GTDB taxonomy): domain Bacteria; phylum Actinomycetota; class Actinomycetes; order Actinomycetales; family Dermatophilaceae; genus DASSQJ01. The sequence goes on along the minus strand of CAVSQS010000001.1, from coordinate 601,098 downwards.
CCAGCAGAAGAAGGCCTCCATCCTCGAGGAGCTCGGTCGCGAGCGCGGACTGCTCGAGCGCAAGATCGAGGAGCTGCGCGGGTTCGAGCGCGACTACCGCAGCCGCCTGCACGACTACATCGCGGCACAGCTCGAGGACCTCAAGAACGTCGGTGGTGCCGACGGCGCCGAGGCCGAGGTGGCGGAGCCGGCCCAGCCTCAGCCCGAGCACCAGAGCTGACACGACCCGATGCGGGGCCCGGAACACCCGGGCCCCGCATCCGTGTGTCGGCGACGTCACGCCCGGTCTGGTGTTTCGCTCGTTGAGGATGCTTCGTCCGGGCCGTATCCTCGCCCCCACCAGCGGGCCTTCCGGTCCGCGCCCCGACCCGGAAGTGGGTTCCCATGGTTGTCAAGCGGACGCTCTCCGCAGCGCGCCAGACCGCGGCGAAGACCGTCGAGACCGCCAAGCGCGCCGTCGGCCGCAGCACGCGCTCTGCCGCGGGGCCCGCCGACGGACAGGCCTCCGCGGTACCGACGTCCTCCACCACGGGCGCGGAGGCGACGAAGACCACCGCGGCCAACCAGACCGTGGCCAAGAAGACCGCCACCAAGAAGACCGCCACCAAGAAGGCCGCCACCAAGAAGGCCGCCACCAAGAAGGCCGCCACCAAGAAGGCCGCCACCAAGAAGGCCTCCGCCACGGGGAGTGCGGCGGCGAAGGCCCCCGCCAAGAAGGCCCCGGCCAAGAAGGCCCCGGCCAAGAAGGCCCCCGCCAAGAAGGCCCCGGCCAAGAACGCGTCCGCGAAGAAGGCCCCGGCCAAGAATGCCTCTGCGACGAAGACCCCCGCGAAGAAGACCGCAGCGAAGAAGACCCCCGCCACGTCGGCCACCACGGCCGTCCCGAGGAGCACGGAGAAGACCACGGACACCACCGGCCCGTCCAAGAGCGCCGCGGCGAAGAAGGCCCCCGCGACGAAGACCCCCGCCAAGAAGGCCTCCGCCAGGAAGAGCACGGGCAAGAAGGCCACGACGACCAGGGCCTCGGCCGCCGCCGCGAGCCTGCCGGTGCGTCCGGACGAGTCGCCGTGGACCGAGGCCGAGCTGCGTGAGGTCCGTGCCGAGATCGAGAACGACATCGCCGGGCTGCGCGCGGAGCTCGAGCACGCCCGTATCGACCTCGTCGACCTCATGCGTGACTCGGGCGACGGGGCGGGCGACGACCAGGCCGACGCGGGCGCCAAGACGTACGAGCGCGAGCAGGAGATCTCACTCGCCAACAACGCGCGCGACATGCTCGAGCAGAACGAGCACGCGCTCGCGCGTCTCGAGAACGGCACCTACGGCATCTGCGAGTCCTGCGGGAACCCGATCGGCAAGCTTCGTCTCCAGGCCGCTCCTCGTGCGACCCTATGCATGCCATGCAAGACACAGCAGGAGCGCCGCTGACCGGCGCCGACCCCTCTCCGCCCGCCTCCGCGTCGGTCACGCCCGCCCGTCGGCGGACGTTGACCACCGTGCTCCTCGTCCTCGCCGCAGTCGTGCTCGTCGTCGACCAGCTGACCAAGCTCTGGGCGCTGGCGTCCCTGACGCCCGGCCAGCCGGTCGACCTCATCGGGTCGTGGGTCAGGCTCAGCCTGATCCGCAACCCCGGTGCAGCCTTCTCCATCGGAGAGGGCTCGACGTGGGTCCTCACCGTCGTGTCGATCGCGATCCTCGCCTGGGTCCTCGTCGCCGCACGCCGCGTGGGCAACCTGCCGTGGGCGGTGGCCCTCGGCCTGCTCCTCGGCGGGGCGCTCGGGAACATCGCCGATCGGCTGCTGCGCGAGCCGGGGCCGGGGCGCGGACACGTCGTCGACTTCATCGACTACTTCGGGCTGTTCATCGGCAACGTCGCCGACATCGCGATCGTCGTCGCGGCCGGCTACATCATGGTCCTCGCGTACCGGAGCGTCCCTCTGGCCGGCCCGGTGCACCGCCCGGAGCACGCCGGTGAGTGAACCACGGACCGTCCTGGTGCCGGATGGTCTCGAGGGGGAACGGGTCGACGCCGCGATCGCGCGGCTCTTCGGTGTCTCCCGCACCCGGGCCGCCGACCTGGCGGCAGCCGGCGAGGTGAGCGTCAACGCGACGAGCGTCGGCAAGAGCCACCGGGTGAGTGCGGGGGACATGCTCGAGGTGGCGCTGCCGTCGAGGCCGGTCAGCCCGAGCGTCGAGGTGGTCGCCGAGCCGGTCCCGGGGATGAGCGTCGTCCACGATGACGAGGACATCGTCGTCGTCGACAAGCCCGTGGGCGTGGCCGCCCACCCGAGCGTGGGCTGGAGCGGGCCGAACGTCCTCGCCGGGCTCAAGGCGGCGGGCTACCGCATCTCGACGAGCGGCGCCAGCGAACGGCAGGGCATCGTCTCGCGCCTCGATGTCGGCACCTCGGGCCTGATGGTGGTGGCCAAGAGCGAGCGCGGCTACTCGGTCCTCAAGCGCGCATTCAAGGAGCGTCGGGTCGAGAAGACCTACCACACGCTCGTCCAGGGCCTGCCCGACCCGGTCGTCGGGACCATCGACGCCCCGATCGGTCGTCACCCGGGCCACGAGTACAAGTTCGCCGTCATGGACTCGGGCAAGCACGCCGTGACGCACTACGAGCTCATCGAGGCATTCCGGCACGCCTCCCTGCTCGAGATCCGCCTCGAGACGGGGCGGACCCACCAGATCCGCGTCCACATGGCCGCGGTGCGACACCCGTGCGTCGGCGACCCGCTGTACGGCGGCGACCCGGTGCTGGCCCGCCGGCTCGGCCTGGACCGGCAGTGGCTGCACGCCGTAGGACTCGGGTTCGAGCACCCGGGGTCGGGGGAGTGGGTCAGCTTCGAGAGCGGCTACCCGCCCGACCTGCGGACAGCGCTGGAGCGGCTCTGACGACACGGGCGGCGACACGCCCGGTGGTGTCGCGGGGCCGACCTAGGATGGGCGGCGATGTCCTCCCCGTCCGCCCCGACCCCGTCCGGCTCCACCTCGCGCTCGGACGGCTTCGTCCACCTGCACGTCCACACCGAGTACTCGATGCTCGACGGCGCGGCGCGGATCGGCGACCTCTTCACGCGGGCCGCCGAGCTCGGGATGCCGGCCCTCGCGACGACCGACCACGGCTACGTCTTCGGTGCGTACGAGTTCTGGAAGAAGGCCCAGGGCACCGGGGTCAAGCCGATCATCGGCGTCGAGGCCTACGTCACCCCCGGGACGCACCGCAGCGACAAGACACGCGTCCGGTGGGGTGACGAGCGGACCCGTCCGGGGGACGACGTGTCGGGGTCGGGCGCCTATACCCACCTGACCATCCTCGCCCGTGACAACACCGGGCTGCGGAACCTGTTCCGGATGGACAGCCAGGCCTCCCTCGACCAGGTCTACGCCAAGTGGCCACGGATGGACCGCGAGCTCCTCTCGCAGCACTCCGCGGGCCTCATCGCCACGACGGGCTGCCCGTCCGGTGAGGTGCAGACGCGCCTGCGACTCGGCCAGTACGACCTGGCCAGGCAGGCTGCCTCCGACCTGCGCGACATCTTCGGCCGCGAGAGCTTCTTCTGCGAGGTCATGGACCACGGGCTCGACATCGAACGCCGGGTGCAGCAGGACCTCATCCGGCTGGCTCGCGAGCTCGACCTGCCGCTGGTCGCCACGAACGACCTGCACTACACCCACCCCGAGGACGCCAAGGCGCACTCGGCCCTGCTGTGCGTCCAGTCCGGCTCGACGCTGATGGACCCGGGCCGGTTCAAGTTCGACGCCGACGACTTCTACCTCAAGTCGGCCGCCGAGATGCGCCACACCTGGCGCGAGCTGCCCGAGGCCTGCGACAACACGCTGCTCATCGCGGAGATGTGCGACATCTCGTTCACCGAGGGCGAGGGGCGCTACATGCCTCGCTTCCCCTGCCCGCCGGGGGAGAACGAGGAGAGCTGGTTCGTCAAGGAGGTCGAGAAGGGCCTGCGCGAGCGGTTCCCCGGAGGGGTCCCCGACTACGCGCGCCGCCAGGCCGAGTTCGAGACCGAGGTCATCGTCGGCAAGGGCTATGCCGGCTACTTCCTCGTCGTCGCCGACTTCATCACCTGGGCCAAGGAGAACGGCATCCGGGTCGGCCCCGGCCGTGGCTCCGGCGCGGGGTCGATGTGCGCGTACGCCATGAAGATCACCGACCTCGACCCGATCCCGCACGGGCTGATCTTCGAGCGGTTCCTCAACCCTGAGCGCCAGTCGATGCCCGACTTCGACGTCGACTTCGACGAGCGTCGGCGGGGCGAGGTCATCAGGTACGTCACCGAGAAGTACGGCTCCGACCGCGTCGCCCAGATCGTCACCTACGGCACGATCAAGGCCAAGCAGGCGGTCAAGGACTCCGCGCGGGTCATGGGCCACCCGTTCTCGGTCGGCGAGCAGCTGACCAAGGCGATGCCACCCGACGTCATGGGCAAGGGGGTGCCCCTCTCCGGCATCTACGACCCCGAGCACCCGCGCCACGGTGAGGGCAAGGAGTTCCGCGAGCTCGTCGCGAGCGAGCCGCACCTCCAGGAGATCGTCGAGACCGCCAAGGGCCTCGAGGGCCTCAAACGCCAGTGGGGCGTTCACGCGGCCGGCGTCATCATGTCGAGCGAGCCGCTCGTCGACGTCATCCCCGTGATGCGGCGGCTCCAGGACGGCCAGGTCATCACCCAGTTCGACTACCCGAGCTGCGAGTCGCTCGGCCTGGTCAAGATGGACTTCCTCGGCCTGCGCAACCTGACCATCCTCGACGACGCGATCGCCAACGTGAAGGCGAACCGCGGCGAGGAGATCGACCTCGACGAGCTGTCCCGGACCCTCGACGACCGGGCCACCTACGAGCTGCTCCAGCGCGGCGACACCCTCGGCGTCTTCCAGCTCGACGGTGGTGGCATGCGCACGCTGCTCAAGCTGATGCAGCCCGACAACTTCGAGGACATCTCCGCGGCCCTGGCCCTCTACCGGCCCGGTCCCATGGGCGTCAACGCGCACACGAACTTCGCCCTGCGCAAGAACGGCAAGCAGGAGCTCGTCCCACTCGACCCGCAGCTGAAGGGCAAGCTGCAGCCGGAGATGGTCGCGGCGCTCGAACCCATCCTCGGCACGACCTATGGCCTGGTCATCTACCAGGAGCAGGTCATGGAGATCGCCCAGAAGCTCGCGGGGTACACCCTCGGCAACGCCGACCTCCTCCGCCGGGCCATGGGCAAGAAGAAGAAGGAGGTCCTCGACAAGGAGTACGTGCCGTTCTCGGAGGGGATGAAGGCCAGCGGGTACACCGAGGCGTCGGTCGCCGCCCTGTGGGGTGTGCTCGTCCCGTTCTCCGACTACGCGTTCAACAAGGCGCACACCGCCGCCTACGGGCTCGTCTCGTACTGGACCGCCTACCTCAAGGCCAACTACCCGGCCGAGTACATGGCCGCGTTGCTCACGAGCGTCGGTGATGACAAGGACAAGTCGGCGCTCTACCTCGGCGAGTGCCGCCGGATGGGTATCAAGGTCCTTCCGCCCGACGTCAACGACTCCGTCGGGCAGTTCGCCGCGGTCGGCACCGACATCCGGTTCGGTCTCGACGCCGTCCGGAACGTCGGTCACAACGTCGTCGAGTCGATCATCGCGGCGCGCGAGGAGAAGGGCCGGTTCACCTCGTTCCGCGACTTCATGTCCAAGGTGCCGGCCGTCGTCTGCAACAAGCGCACCATCGAGTCGCTCATCAAGGCGGGCGCGTTCGACGGCCTCGCGGAGACCCGGATGGGGTTGCTGCGGGTCCACGAGGAGTACGTCGACGCGTTCGTCGCGGTCAAGCGCCAGGAGGCCATCGGGCAGGACAGCCTGTTCGGCGCCTTCGGCGAGGACTCCGGCGACTCCGGCGCCGACGACCTCATGGGGCTGGCCCCCGTGCCGGGCGTCGAGTGGGACAAGTCCACCCTGCTCTCCTTCGAGCGCGAGATGCTCGGTCTCTACGTCTCCGACCACCCGCTGTTCGGCGTCGAGCACGTCCTGTCCGCGCACGCCGACACCCAGATCGCCGCCCTCACGGCCGACGAGGGCGGTCGACCCGAGGGCTCGGTGGTCACCGTCGCCGGACTCATCACCGGCCTCGCCGTCAAGCGGACCAAGAAGGGCGACCTGTGGGCGATCGCCACGCTCGAGGACCTCGCCGGGTCCATCGAGTGCCTCTTCTTCCCGTCGACGTATGCGACCGTCCAGGGCATGTTGACCCAGGACCAGATCGCCGTGGTCCGGGGGAAGATCAACCGCCGGGACGACACGGTCTCGATCTACGCCCAGGACCTCACCCTCCCCGACGTCACGGAGGGCCCGCGCGGCCCGGTCGTCGTGACGATGGAAACGGTTCGCGCCACCGGGGAACGGGTCGAGGAGCTGAAGACGGTACTCACCAACCACCCCGGCACGACCGAGGTGCACCTGCGGCTCGTCAAGCCGGGGCGCACCGTCGAGATCCGGCTCGACCCGGCCTTCCGGGTCAACGCCACCGAGGCCCTGTTCGGAGACCTCAAGGTCCTCCTCGGGCCGCGCTGCCTCAGCTGACGGTGCCCCCGAGTGACATCGGGGTGGAACCCCGCCGCACGCGCGCAGGATCGGCGGAGGTCAGGGGTACCCGGCGGCAGATCTTTCACCTAGGGTGAGTTCGCGCGCACCGGGGTCGGACAGGGTCCGGGTGTGCGCGAGGTCCGGGCCGGACAGGGGCCCGGCAGCGCACCGCTGCACCCGTAGGGGCGGCGGAGCGTCGTCTTCGACCGGGAGAGAGAACACTCATGAGATCGACTCGACGTCGCGTGCTCGGTGCGGGACTCGCCGCCGGCGCGCTCGCCGCCTTCGTCGCCGGCACGCCGGCCGTGGCCAAGGACAAGCCCCGACCCGATTTCGGCGGGAAGGGGAACGGCCGGTTCGAGGCCGTCCAGGTGCTGTCCTTTAACGACTACCACGGCCACCTCGAGGCCGACGGCAGCACCGGCCCGCTCAGCGAGACGCAGGACCCGGCCCAGACCGAGGTCGGAGGAGCCGAGTACCTCGCGAGCGCACTGGACGCGCTGCGGGCCGAGGCACCCCGGGGCCGTTCGCTGACCGTGGCCGCGGGCGACCTCATCGGTGGCTCGACCTTCCTCTCCGGCATCTTCCACGACGAGCCGTCCGTCGAGACGCTCAACGCGATGCGCCTCGACGTCAGCAGCGTCGGCAACCACGAGTTCGACGAGGGCACCGACGAGCTGCTCCGCATGCAGAACGGCGGCTGCCACCCGGTGGACGGTTGCTACTTCGAGACCGACCCGTACGGTGGCGCGGACTTCCAGTGGCTGGCCGCGAACGTCGTGAAGAAGGACGGCACCGGGACCCTGTTGCCCGCCACCTCCGTCAAGGAGGTCGACGGCACGAAGATCGGCTTCATCGGGATGACGCTCGAGGCCACGCCGACACTCGTCAACCCCGCGGGGGTCGCGAGCGTCGAGTTCGAGGACGAGGTCGAGACCGCCAACGCCCAGGCGGCAGCGCTCAAGGCCCAGGGCGTCGAGGCGATCGTCGTCCTGCTCCACGAGGGCGGCTACCAGTCGGGTGGCTACGACCAGTGCGTCGGCATCTCCGACCCGATCAAGACGATCGCCGAGACGATGACCCCCGAGGTCGACGCTCTCATCACCGGCCACACCCACCAGCCGTACGTCTGCTCCATCCCCGACCCCGCGGGCAACCCACGGCTGGTCACCAGCGCCGCCTCGTACGGTCGGGTGGTCACGGACACCAACCTCGTCATCGACCGCAAGACCGGTGACGTGGACCGGAAGAAGACGACGGCGACCAACGTCCTCGTGGACCGCAGCGCCTACACGGCGGACGCCGAGCAGACGAAGATCCTCGCCAAGTGGAAGTCGATCAGCGACGCCAAGGCAGCCGAGGTCGTCGGCAGCGCCGAGGAGCCGATCCTCGGCGACTCCAACACCTGCCGGTGCGAGGAGACCCCGATGGGCGACCTCGTCGCGGACGCGATCCTCTGGGGGACGTCGGCTCCCGAGAGCGGCGGGGCCCAGATCTCGTTCATGAACATCGGCGGAGTCCGGGGTCAGATCGACGAACCCGGCCCGATCACCTACGAGCAGGCCTACCTCATCGCGCCGTTCGGCAACCTGCTCGTCTCGATGGACCTCACCGGAGCTCAGATCAAGGACATCCTCGAGCAGCAGTACCAGCCGGTCGAGGACCGCGGCAGCCGCCCCATGCTCGCGCTGGGTGTGTCCGAGGGCTTCACGTACGAGTGGGACGCCACGCAGCCCCAGGGCAGCCGGGTCGTCGAGGGCAGCATGGCCCTCGACGGGACGCAGCTGGAGATGGACCAGACCTACCGGGTCTCGACGCTGAACTTCCTCGCCAGCGGCGGTGACCTCTTCACCGGCTTCACCGAGGGCACCAACCTCCTCGGCGGTGCGGAGGACCTCGCGAACCTCGTCGACTTCTTCGGGGCCACCTCCCCGCTGCAGGCGCCCGAGGACCGCGTCGCCGGTCTGTGACCACGAGGTCGCACCGCGACCCGTGAGGTGAGGGCCGCACCCCAGCAGGGGTGCGGCCCTCACCGCGTGTCGGCCCCGGCATAGGGTGGCGCCATGCCGAGCCCGACCCCGCCGAGGGCCCCCCGTCGTCGCACCGTCCGCGAGCACCACGGCCACGTCCTCGAGGACCCGTACGCCTGGATGAAGGACCTCGAGGACCCCCAGCTACGCGCGTACCTCGAGGCCGAGAACGCCTACGCCGAGGCGCGCACCGAGCACCTCGCCGACCTGCGGGCCGCGCTCTTCGGCGAGATCCGCTCGCGGGTCAAGGAGACCGACCTGTCGGTGCCGGTGGCGAGCGGACCCTGGTGGTACCTCGCCCGCACCGTGGAGGGGCGGCAGTACGCCTCCCACGTGCGCGTCCCCCTCACCGACCCTGCGGTCCGGCCCGACCCCGAGGGCGGCCCGGCCGAGGGCGAGCAGGTGGTCGTCGACGGGAACGTCGAGGCCCGCGACAGCGAGTTCTTCTCGATGGGCGCGCTGACCGTGAGCGCCGACCACCGCCTGGTCGCCTTCGCCACCGACACCACGGGTGACGAGCGCTTCGACCTCGTCGTCCGCGACATCGCGACCGGGGCGGTGCTCGACGACGCGATCACCGGCATCGGCTACGGCTGCGAGTTCAGCCGCGACGGCGGGTTCGTCTTCTACACCCGGCTCGACGAGGCCTGGCGACCCCACCAGCTGTGGCGGCACCGGGTCGGGAGTGACCCGGCCGAGGACGTCCTGGTCCACCAGGAGGACGACGAGCGCTTCTGGATGGGGATCTCCTCCTCTCGGGACGAACGCTGGCTCGTGCTCTCGCTCGGCTCGAAGACGACCTCGGAGGTGCGCCTGCTGCGCGCGGAGGACCCCGAGGGGCGGTGGCGGGTCGTGGCGCCCCGCCGGGACGGGGTCGAGTACGACGTGGAGCCGGCCGGTGACCGACTGCTCATCGTGCACAACGCCGACGACCCGGATGCCGACCTCGCGTGGGCGCCGCTCGAGGCCACCGACCACACCCAGTGGGTGCCGTGGCTCGCGTCGGGTGCCGGGGAGCGCTTCGTCGGGGTCGACGCGTTCGACACCGCCACCGTCCTCACCCTGCGGACGGAGGGCCTCACCGCGCTGCGGGTGCTTCCCCGCGACCCCGGGTCGGCCTCCGGTCACGGCGAGCCGTGGGACGTCACCGTAGACCAGCCCGTGCACTCGATCGGCCTCGGCGACAACCCCGAACCGGACCAGCGCGCCATCCAGGTCGTCGTGGAGTCGTGGACGACGCCGCGGTCGGTGCTCGACGTCGACCTCGCGACCGGCGAGCGGACCCTGCTCAAACAGCAGCCGGTGCTCGGTGGGTTCGACCCCGCCGACTACGTCGAGCTGCGCGAGTGGGCCACCGCAGCCGACGGCGCGGGCGTGCCGGTCTCGGTCGTGCACCGCCGCGGGGTGCAGCGGGACGGCACGAACCCCGGCCTCGTCACCGCGTACGGGGCCTACGAGATCTCGTCCGACCCGTACTTCTCGGTGGCCCGGCTCTCGCTCCTGGACCGCGGCGTCGTCTTCGCGGTGGCGCACGTGCGGGGCGGCGGCGAGATGGGTCGCCGCTGGTACGACGACGGCAAGCTCCTCGCCAAGGGGAACAGCTTCTCCGACACCGTCGCCTGCGTCGACCACCTCGTCTCCCGCGGGTGGGTCACGCACGGACGGGTGGGTCTCGAGGGAGGCTCGGCGGGCGGACTCCTCGTCGGCGCCGTCCTCAACCTCGCCCCGGAGCGGTTCCGCGTGGCCCATGCCGCCGTCCCGTTCGTCGACGCCCTGACGACGATCCTCCAGCCCGATCTGCCGCTCACGGTGGGGGAGTGGGAGGAGTGGGGCGACCCGCTGCACGACGCGGAGGTCTACGCCGCGATGCGCGACTACAGCCCCTACGAGAACGTGCGGGCGGTGGACTACCCCGCGATCCTCGCGACGAGCAGTCTGCACGACACCAGGGTCTACGTCACGGAACCGGCGAAGTGGGTCGCGCGGCTGCGCGAGACCGTGACCAACGACCTCGAGTCACGACCGATCCTCCTGCGCACCGAGATGTCGGCCGGCCACGGTGGGCGGAGCGGCCGCTACGCCGCGTGGGAGCAGATCGCCTGGGAGTGGGCGTTCGTCCTCGACCAGCTCGAGGCCACCGGACTGATGCCCGCGGGGGGCTGACCGCGGGGCCGTCTCGGTCACGCGGTCAGCGGATGAAGAGGACCGGGGCGGCGCTGCGGCCCATGAGCTGGAGGGCGACCGACCCGACGTGCAGGCCGGGGAAGCCGCCGCTGCCGCGGCTGCCGACGACGAGGAGGCTTGCCCCCTCGGTGCGCTCGGCCAGGGCCGCCGCCGGGTCGCCGCTGACGACCTCGTAGGTCACCTTGACGTGGGGGTGCCGACGCCGCTCGTCGGCCAACGCCGCGTCGACCTTGGTCTCGCACTGGCGCGCGTAGTCCTCCCAGCTCGACGCGTGGGTGAGGGTGGGGTCCGCGGCGCTGCGCGCCTGCCACGCGTGGACCACCTCGAGCGACCCCTCGACGACGGCCGCCTCGCGGAACGCCACTTGGACCGCCTTGAGCGAGGCGTCGGACCCGTCGACGCCGGCGACGATGCGGCCGCCCCGGGCGGGGGCGCCGGAGGTCTCGTGGCCGACGACGAGCACCGGGCAGCGGGCGTGCGTGACGACCTGCATCGCGGTCGGCCCGACACTGGCCTGGCTGATGATGCCGTGCCCGGTCGCCCCGACGACCACGAGCGCGGCGGTCCGGGAGGCCGCGACGAGCGCCTCGCTGGCGTAGCCGTCCTGGAGGGAGCCGGTGACGGTGAGGTCGGGGTGCGCGGCGTGGGCGCGTGCGGTGGCGTTGTCGATGAGCTGCTGGCCGTGGTCGGTCACCAGGGTGCGGTCGGCGAGCGCGCCGAAGCCGAGCATCGGCAGGTCGGGGGCGAAGGCGTGGAGCACGTGCAGGGTCATGCCGCGGCTGCTCGCGAAGTGCGAGGCCTGGGCGACCGCGGCCTTGGAGTTGGGTGAACCGTCGACTCCGACAACGACACGAGAGACGCTCATCGCGCGTCCTTCCGGTGGGCGGGTGGCGCGGCGCCCCCGGCCTCCACTGTCCGGCGACCGGGTCCGTCGTGGTGGGACGGCGTCCCACGCCATGACCGTGTCATGGCGCCCCGACCTGCGCAAGGACCGGGGTCACACGGGTCGCGGGAATGTCGAAGCCCCTGCGGCGGGGGCCACCCGACGGCGACCGGCGCGGGGTCGTAGGGTGCGTCCATGGCCTTTGTCACGATCGACTGGGACGATGCCGCGGGAGTCGACGGCCGGGGCGCCCTGCGGCTGCTCGACCAGACGCTGCTTCCCGGCAGCACGGCCTACCGGGTGATCGAGTCGACCGAGGACCTCGTCGAGGCGATCCGCGCGTTGGCGGTCCGGGGAGCCCCGGCCCTGGGTGTGGCGGGCGCCATGGGGGTGGTCGTCGCGATGGACGAGGCTGCGCGCGAGGGGTGGGGTGCGGCCGAGCTGGAGCGCGCCGTCGACCGGGTCCGCGCGGCACGCCCCACTGCCGTGAACCTCGCCTGGGGCGTCGACCGGGTCCGGCCCCTGATGGAGCGGGGTCGTGACGCGGTCCTCGGGGAGGCCCGCGCGGTGGCTGACGAGGACGTCGCGGCCAACCGCGAGCTGTCCCGCCGGGCCGCCGACTGGCTGCTCGCCCGGATCGACCGGCCGCGCCTTCGGGTGCTCACGCACTGCAACGCCGGCGCGCTCGCGACGGCAGGATGGGGCACGGCGCTCGGGGTCGTCCGGGAGCTCGACGAGCGCGGTCGCCTGGAGTTCGTCTACGTCGACGAGACCCGGCCCCTGCTCCAGGGGGCCCGTCTGACCGCCTTCGAGCTGGCCGAGGCGCGGATCCCGCACGCGGTGCAGGTCGACGGCGCCGCGGCCTCGACCGTCCTGCGCGGCCTCGTCGACTGCGCCGTCGTCGGTGCCGACCGCATCGCCGCCAACGGCGATGTCGCGAACAAGATCGGGACGCTCTCCGTGGCGCTGGCCTGCCGCGACGCCGGCCTCCCGATGCTCGTCGCGGCGCCCTGGTCGAGCGTCGACCTCGAGACCCCCGACGGGGCGGTCATCGAGATCGAGGAGCGACCGGAAGAGGAGGTCACGGCCTACGAGGGTGCGCGGACGGTCCCCGAGGGCTCGCCGGGGTTCAACCCGGCTTTCGACGTCACCCCGGCCCGGCTCGTCGACGCCATCGCCACCGAGCGCGGGGTCCTCGAACCGCGCGTCGGCCGGGTTCCGCGGTCCGCTGCCGCGCCTGCATGAAGAATCCACCTTCATTTTCATCATGTGAAGGTATAATCTTCACATGAGAGGATCCGGGCAGCGTCTCGCACCGTGTCTGGTCATCGGCGACATCGTCGGGTCTCGGACGGCCCTCGACCGGCAGCGGGTGCACCACCGACTCGAGGCCGCTCTCGAGGCGACCGAGGCCGTCGTCCCGTCGATGCGCGGGCTGGTCGTCACCGTCGGCGACGAGTTCCAGGCTGCCTACCCGACGCTCGGTGCCGCCCTCGAGGCGAGCTTCGTGCTGCGCCTCCACGCCCTTCCGGACGTCGACGTCCGGGTCGGGGTCGGACGCGGCGAGGTCACCGTCCTCGACGGTGACCGCGGGATCGAGGACGGGCCGGGGTGGTGGTCCGCCCGGGCGGCGGTGGAGGCGGCCGAGGCCGCCGCGGACCGTGCCGCCACGAGGACGGCGCGCACCGCGTACCGGAGCGCCGAGCCGGACCCGCTCGAGGACGCCGTCAACGCCGCCCTGCTGTGTCGGGACCATCTGGTTGGCTCTGTCTCGGACCGGTCCGTCCGACTGTTGAGGGGGCTCATGGAACCGACCACGACCCAGGCCGAGCTCGCCGGGCGCGAGGGCGTCAGCGCCTCGGCGGTGTCCCAGCGGGTGCGGGCGGACGGCCTGGGCGTCGTGCTCGCCGCCCGGGAGCTGCTGCGGGGGCTGCCGTGACGTGGCTCGCGGTCTGGCTCGCCGGCGTCGGGCTCGCCGACCTCGTGCGTGCCCTCGACCGTCCGCGGGTGTCCCGGTGGGCCGTCCCCGCGGGCGCCGGCCTGGTCCTCGTCCTCGCGGCGCTCTCCGGGCTCACCGCGCCGGTCGACGTCGTCGTGCTCGCCGCGGCGATCGTCCCGCTCGGGCTGTGGGTCCGGTACTCGACGCAGTCGCTCAACACCGGCTCCGGCCACGGCGCGGCGCTCGGCTGGCTGGCCGCCGGGCTCGCGTGGTGCATCCTGCCGTCCGGATGGGCGACCGTCCCTTCGGGGGTGCTCGGCCGCTGGCTGCAGTGGGCCGACCTTCCCCTCGTTGCGGGCCCGGTCTCCACCGGCCGCGTCCTGCTCGTCCTCGCCCTCGTCCTGGCCAACCTCGCCACCGCGAACGTGCTCGTCCGCCTCGTCCTCGTCAGTGTCGGGGCGATGCGGCCGGTCGTCCGGGCCGAGGCCGGGCTCGACCCGCAACCGTCCGACCAACTCCGTGGGGGCCGCCTCCTCGGGCCGATGGAGCGGCTCGTGATCCTCGGGCTCGGCCTGGCCGGACAGGTCACCGCCGCAGGCCTCGTCATCGCCGCGAAGGGTCTGATCCGCTTCCCCGAGCTGCAGGCCAAGCGCAGCGAGACGACGAGCGTCGACGGCGTCGGCATCGACGAGGTCACCGAGTACTTCCTCGTCGGCTCCTTCGTGTCCTGGCTCGTGGCGCTCACCAGCCTGGCGCTGACCCGCTGACCCGCTGAGCACCGCCGCGCGGCCCGAGCGGCGGCTCAGACGGTGATGATCCGGTCCCGGTACTCCGCGGGGAAGTCGGCGCTGGTGTTCCCGGCGAGCAGGAGACGGTAGGTCATCATCGCCGCCTCCTCGAGGTTGAGGGCACGACGCAGTGCCATCGAGACCGTGTCGCCGAGCGCCGAGCAGCCGTGGTGGGCGAGCACGACAGCGTCGTGGTCGCGTGCGGCCTCGGCCGCCGCCTCGGCCACCTCGGGCGAGCCGGACGGCAGGAACGGGATCCGCCCGACGCCCCCGAGGTAGTACTGGTGGTCCAGCGTCGTGAACCGGATGGGCGCGCCGAGCAGGTCGACGAGCAGGACGTGCTGGGGGTGCAGGTGGACGATGGCTGCGACGTCCTCACGGACGGCGTAGGTGCGCTGGTGCAGCCGCCACTCCACCGACGGGCGCTCGGCCCCGCCGACGCGCTCGCCCTCGAGCGTGACCTCGGCGAAGTCCTCCTCGGTGAGCCGGTCGAGCCAGGTGCCCGTCGCGGTGACGAGGAAGCGGTTGGTGCCCGGGACCCGGGCGGACAGGTTGCCGCCACTCGCCTGGACCAGGCCGCGCTCGACGACGTGCCTCCCGGTCTCGCTCAGCTGGGCCATCAGGTCGCTTCGGGTGGTCTCACGCATGCCCCGATCATGACGCAGGCCGCTCCGGGCGCGCGACGGCGCCGCCCCGTGGCAGGGGCGGCGCCGTCGTGGGGCCGGGGGTGGGGTCAGGCGCGGGCCGGCTCCTTCTCGGCCTCGCCGCTGATGACCTGGTGGCCGCCGGCGTGGTTCACCGCGATCTTGCGGGGCCGGGCCTCCTCCGCCACCGGGATGGTGAGGGTCAGGACGCCGTCGGAGTAGTCGGCCTCGATCCGGTCGAGGGCGACGCCGTAGCCGAGGGTGAGCTGACGGGCAAAGGTCCCGCTCGGGCGCTCGTGCGAGAGCCACTGGACGCCGTCGTCGGTCTGTTCGCGGCGCTCGGCGCGGATGGTGAGGGTGCGGTCCTCGACGTCGACGTCGATGGTGCTCGGGTCCACGCCGGGCAGGTCGACCTTCGCGACGAAGGTCTCGCCGGTGCGGTAGAGGTCCATCGGCATCGCCGCGCTGGCCGGGGTGCGCAGGCTGCCGGCGAGCATGCGGTCGAGGTCGCGGAACGGGTCGAAGGTCGTGGCCATGGGTATTCCTCCGTGATGTGCCGGGGGCGCTTGTCGCGCCCGTGTTTTGCATGAGTGTGAACGACTCAACTTTACGATGTGTTCCCGACTCAGGCCAAGTCCGGATGCCCGATGGGCGCCCACCTCCGACCCGTCCTAGGCTCGGAGCACCGACACCCCGACGAGGAGGCCGCGTGGCGTACTTCGAGCGGCTCGGCACCGACCGGTTCCGCGCCACCGAGCACACGAGCGGGGCGTGGCGTGAGGACGAGCAGCACGTCGCCCCGGCGCTCGGTCTGCTCGCCCACGCGGCGCTGCGCGACCGCGACGCGCGGCGGGACGACGGGCTCGTCGTCTCACGCCTCTCCTACGACATCTTCGGCACGGTCCCGGTCGACGTCGTCCGGGTCGACGTACGGGTCCTGCGCCCCGGCCGGACCATCGAGCTCGTCGAGGCCGAGCTGACCCATTCCGGGCGCACCATCGTGCTGATGCGCGCCTGGCTCATCGAGCCGCGGGACACCACCGGGACCGCGGGGACGCCGTTCACCCCCATCCCGGGCCCCGATGCGCTGCCGGCGTGGTCGCCCGCCACGACCTGGCCGGGCGGGTTCATCCGCACGGTCGAGCTGCGCCGGCACCTCGAGGAGCCGGGCCGGGGCTGGTTCTGGGTGCGGACGGCGCAGCCGTTGGTCGAGGGCGAGGAGGTGGGGAACACCGCGCGCGTCGCCGGGCTGCTCGACCTCGCCAACGGCATGACCGTGCGCGCTGACCCGGCTCGTGTGCACTTCCCGAACGTCGACCTCACCGCACACCTGCTGCGCGAGCCGGTGGGGGAGTGGCTCGGGTTCGACACGTCGGTGACGTTCGGGGAGAACGGCATCGGGGTCACGAGCAGCCGCCTCCACGACGCGGTCGGC
This sequence comes from uncultured Actinomycetota bacterium, assembly GCA_963730165.1. GTDB lineage: Bacteria > Actinomycetota > Actinomycetes > Actinomycetales > Dermatophilaceae > DASSQJ01. Next base: position 584,625 of record CAVSQS010000001.1, on the reverse strand, counting down.
CCGTTGGGAACGCTTGCCCAGAGCCTCACCGTGCGCCCGCGCTGATCTCCCGGCCGCGCCCGGTGCCGGCGCGGCGGCGACCTGCGCCGCCCGGGGTCAGCCGTTCGCGGCGTCGTCGAACAGGCTCGCGTGCTGGGCGAGCTCGACCCGCGTCCGGCGGATGTGCTGGGCCAGGACCGTGCCGGCGCCCTCGACGTCGCGTCGGGTGACCGCCTCGATGAGCAGACGGTGCTCGGCGTTGATGATCCAGGCCCGCCGCCGGCCGGCGAGCCGGGTGAAGGCGCGACGGTAGTGCTGGGTCGTGTCCCACAGCCGCTCGATGACGTCGGCCAGCTGAGGGGCCCGGTGGCCCGCGTACGAGGTCCAGTGCAGCTCACGGTCGAGGACGAGGAACCGCTCGACGTCGTCGTTGGCCTCGATCTCGTCCTGGAGGTCTCGCATCCTCGCCACCTGCGCGTCGGTGAGCCGGGGCAGGCTCTCGGCCAGGAGCAGTGGCTCGAGGCGCTCGCGCATCTTGTAGGAGACCTCGAGGTCGTCTCGGGTCATCCGGGACACCCACGCGCCGCTGTTGGACCGCAACGTCACCAGGCCGCGGGCCGCGAGGATCCGCAGCGCCTCCCGCACCGGGATCCGGCTCGACTGGAGTTGGCTGGCCAGCTCGTCCTGCTTGATCCTCGCGCCGGGAGCCAGCTCCCCGTCGAGGATCCGCTGCGCCAGGGCAGTGGCGATCCGCTGGCTGGCAACCGGCGAGCCCGTGGGGCCGAGGTCGTTCACGTGGTCTCCGAGGGGGCTCAGTCGAAGGCGGCCGGGTTCGCGTCGAACGCCTTGCCATGGGGGTAGGAGACTAGCTCGAACTGCATCCCCCACGGGGAGAGGAAGTAGATCCACCGCTGGCCCTCGCTCGCGCCCCGGCTGGTCGTCGGGTCGCCGAGCACGCGCAGGCCGTTGCGGTGCAGCGCCTCGACCGCGGCGTCGAGATCGCTGACGTACAGCGCGACGTGGTGACCGCCGACGTCGCTGTTGCGCGGCGGCTCGGTCCGCTGGTCCCGGGCCTCGTACTCGAAGACCTCGAACACGGCCTGGCCGGCGAGCCGGTAGAAGTGGAGGCGGCGCATCACCGCGTCGTCATCGACGTTGAGGTGCTCGCTCATCCAGTGGCCCGAGCTCTCGAACGGGCCGAGCCGGTACATGTACTCGCACCCGAGCACCTCGGTGAAGAAGACATGAGCCTCCGCCAGGTCCGGCACGGTGATTCCCACGTGGTCGAGCCTGCTGATCCCGGGTATCGGCGTGGTGCTCACCGGCTGCCTCCTTGCAATGGATCCATTCTGCGTTCTAGGGTAGCGTCTGAACGCGCGAGACGGCAGTGCACTCTGGTCTGAATGGATCCATCAAGAGTGTTGCCGGGCCACCATCGAGGAGCGGCATGGCTGACAACGTCCCCCTGGAGACCACTGCCCCCTGGGTCGAGGTGGTGGTCGACGAGGCGGACTGGGACGCCGCACCGCCGTCGCTGCTGCAGGCGATGTTCACCCAGCTGCAGCTGATCCGCTCCTTCGAGGAGTACGTGCTCCAACTCTCCGCCGCAGGCCTCGTGCACGGCCCCGCCCACTCGAGCATCGGGCAGGAGGGGGGTGCCGTCGGGACGGTCCTCGCCCTCGGGGCCGGCGACACCGTCAACGGGTCGCACCGCGGGCACCACCAGTTCCTCGCGAAGGTCCTCCAGCACGTCGCCCCCGACGGCATCCCGACCGAGGGGGAGTTCTCGGACGAGGTCCGCGCCGTCCTCCTGCGCAGCCTCGCGGAGATCTGTGGCCTCGACCGGGGCTTCAGCCACGGCCGCGGCGGCTCGATGCACCTGCAGTGGAAGGAGGCCGGGGCCATCGGGACGAACGCCATCGTCGGAGGGGGGGTGCCGCTGGCGGCCGGCTCCGCGTGGTCCCACCGCCAGGCCGGGACCGACCGCGTCGCGGTCACGTACTTCGGCGACGGAGCGGTCAACATCGGCTCGACGCTCGAGACCTTCAACCTCGCTGCCGCGTGGAGCCTGCCGATCTGCTTCGCCATCGAGAACAACCAGTACGCCGTCTCGACGAGCGTGCACGAGGCCACCGGGGAACCGCGGCTGTCCGCGCGCGGACCGGGGTTCGGCATCGCGAGCTGGCGGGTGGACGGCATGGACCCGCTGGCGACCTACCTCGCCATGACGCAGGTCGTGGAGCACCTGCGCAGCGGCCGCGGGCCGGCGGTGCTCGAGCTCGACGTCTACCGCTTCTTCCACCAGAACGGCGGGTTCCCGGGCTCTGCCTTCGGGTACCGCACCAAGGAGGAGGAGAAGTCCTGGCGTGCCCGGGACCCGGTCGCGCAGGTCGCCGGCCACCTCGTGCGGCGCGGGATCCTGGACCAGGCGAGCATCGAGCGCTTCACCAAGGCCGCTGGTGTCCTCATGGAGGAGATCGGCGACGTCATCCTCGAGCCCCTGCCCGGTGGGAAGCCGGGGGAGCGGCGGATCCGTCCGGCCGAGTGGCCGGACCCCGCCTTCGTCGACGTCGGCGTCCGGGGCGATCTCAGTGAGTTCGCCGACGCCCCGGTCCTCCAGGCCGAGTCCTCCCTCGAGGTGGCCGAGGCCAGGTTCGTCGACACCATCGCCGGGGTGATCGGGCGTCGGATGGAGACCGACGACTCCGTCATCGTCATGGGAGAGGACGTCCATCGCCTCAAGGGCGGTACCAACGGGGCGACCCGCGGCCTCCCCGAGCGGTTCCCGGGCCGGGTGCTCGGGACCCCGATCAGCGAGAACGCCTTCACCGGTCTGGCCGGCGGGGTGGCCCTGGACGGGCGGTTCTCCCCGGTCGTCGAGTTCATGTACGCCGACTTCATGTGGGTCGCGGCGGACCAGCTCTTCAACCAGATCGGCAAGGCGCGCCACATGTTCGGTGGGGACGACGAGGTCCCCCTCGTGCTGCGCAGCAAGGTGGCCATGGGCACGGGCTACGGGTCGCAGCACTCGATGGACCCCGCCGGCATCATGGCCACGGCCCCCGGGTGGCGCATCGTCGCGCCCTCGACGCCGAGGGACTACGTCGGCCTCTTCAACTCGGCCCTCAGGTGCAAGGACCCGGTGGTGGTCCTCGAGCACGTCGACCTCTACACCTCGAGCGGTGACGCGCCCGTGGACGACTTCGACTACTGCCTACCCGTCGGGAAGGCCGCCGTCCGGCGCGCCGGCGAGGACCTGACCATCCTCACGTACCTGGCCATGACCCACCACGTCCTCGAGGCGGTGGAGAGCAGCGGGTGCGACGCCGAGGTCGTCGACCTGCGCTGGCTGGACCGCGCGAGTATCGACTGGGACACCATCGGGGCGAGCATCAGGAAGACCAACACCGTGCTCATCGCCGAGCAGGGTGCGGTCGGGACGTCGTACGGGGGGTGGCTCGCCGACGAGATACAGCGGCGCTACTTCGACTGGCTCGACGCGCCCATCGAGCGCGTCACCGGCGGAGAGGCCTCCCCGAGCATCAGCAAGGTGCTCGAGCGCGCAGCCATCGCGCGGTCCGACGAGGTCGCGGCGAAGCTCGACGAGCTGGGGGAGTGCTGACGATGGCGCACCTGCTGCGGATGCCGGAGGTCGCCGCCGGCTCCGACCACGCCGTGCTCCAGGAGTGGGCAGTCGCCGAGAACGAGTCCTTCTCCGCCGAGGACCCCCTCGCGACGATCGAGACGGACAAGGCGGTCGTCGAGATGGAGGCCGAGACCGCGGGGGTGCTGCTGCGCACCCTCACCACGGCCGGTGCCAGCGTGGCGGTCGGTGCACCCATCGCCCTCGTGGGGGACCCCGGGGAGGAGGTGCCCGACATCGATGCGCTCCTCGCCGAGCTCGACGACGGTCGCCGTGCGGACACCGGCGGGGGGGCAGAGCCCGACGCCGGGACCGGGCCTGACCAGGGGCCCGAGCCCGACACCCGGACCACGCCTGACCAGGAGCCCGGCCCCGACACCGCGTCGGGCACCACCGAGTCGACCGCAGCGCACCCGGACCGGGTGTTCATCAGCCCCCTGGCCCGGCGGCTGGCGCGGGAGGCGGACCTGGACCCTTCGACCATCACCGGGACCGGGCCGAAGGGCCGGATCCGCAAGCGCGACGTCGAGGCCGCGGTGGCCCGTGGCGGCCGGGCTCCGACCGACGATGCGCCGCAAGGAGCGGGAGACCCGACGACGGCCGCGTCATCACGCCGGCAGCCGCCGGCCCCCTTCACCGACGTGCCGCACACGCGCCTACGCCGGGCGGTCGCCGCACGCCTGACCGAGAGCAGCCGGGACGTCCCACACTTCTACGTGCGCGGCACGGCCGACGTCGAGGCCCTCGTGCGACTGCGCGAGGAGCTCAACGAGGGCAGTCCCGTGAAGATCTCCGTCAACGACCTGCTCCTCAAGGCGGTGGCTGCGGCGCACCGTCGGCACCCGGAGATGAACGCCATCTGGACCCAGGACGCGATCCGCGCGTTCGAGAACGTCGACATCGCGGTGGCAGTCGCGAGCGAGCGGGGCCTGGTGACCCCCGTGCTCCGTGGCGCCGACACCATGAGCGTCACGGAGGTCGCCCGGACGGTGCGGGACCTCGTGGACCGCGCCAACGCGGGCCGGCTCAGACAGGACGAGCTCGAGGGCGGGACGATCAGCCTGAGCAACCTCGGCATGTTCGGTGTCGAGGAGTTCTCGGCGATCATCAACCCGCCCCACGCCGCCATCCTCTCCGTGGGTGCGATCCGGGAGGAGCCGGTGGTGAGGGACGGCGAGCTGACCGTCGGACGCGTGGTTCACCTCGTGCTGTCCGTCGACCACCGCCCGGTCGACGGCGCGGTTGCCGCGGACTGGATGCGGACCTTCCTGTCGATCCTCGAGAGGCCGGTGCAGATCCTGGCCTGACACTCCACTGGCGCGGGAACAGCGCGTGCCGACCCTGGCACTTACTAGCATGGCTACACTGTGACAGGACAAAGTGTTCTGTCTGAATGTACATGCGGTGGGAGAGCGCACATGACCGAGAACGGTTCGATGTCCGAGTGGGAGGGCATCGGTGCGCGGATTCGTCAGGCTCGCCGGGATGCGCACATCAGCGTCCGAGAGCTCGCCCGACGCATGAACGTCTCCCCCAGCCACGTCTCGCAGGTGGAGCGGGGGCTGGCGTCTTTCAGCGTGCGCGCCCTCTACAACGTCGTCAACGTCCTCGACATCTCGATGGACAGCCTCTTCGAGGAGGGTCAGGCCCCGATGGCGTTGCCCTCCCCGGTCCCCTCCGAGCTGGGCGAGGCGGACCCGCTCGTGGAGTCGCTGGTCGTGCAGCGTGCCTCGACGCGGCTGAGCCTCCCTCTCGCGGGCGGCACGCGCTGGGAGCGGCTGACCGCCAAACCGGAGACCGCGGTGGAGTTCATCGAGGTCATCTACCCTCCGAACCACGGCGAGCCGCACCCCGACGACCTCCTGAGGCACTCCAGCCGGGAGTACGGCGTCGTGACCCGGGGGGCCCTGACGGTCCAGGTCGGCTTCGACCGGACCGTGCTGCGGTCCGGGGACTCCATCGCCTTCGACTCCGCGATCCCGCACCGCTTCTGGAACGAGACCCCCGACGAGGTGCGTGCCGTCTGGTTCATCGTCGACAGTGACCGGAACGGCGCCTCCGGCGAGCACTGAGCCCACGGGTCGCTCGCGTGGGCCGGGCCGCGCGAGGGCGGCGCGCGTCCCCGCGCGGCCGGTCCCCCCGCCGGGACGCGCGGCTGCGCCGGCCGTCCCGGCGGGAGGACCACCACCGCGTCGCCGGGGAACGAGTGTCGAGAAGTTACCCGAGAGGGGGTTCCCAAGGTGTGCACTATTAGTGTACGTTTTTCGTCATTCGAGGTCAGCAGTGAACGCTGAGGCCTCGTCCGGGTGACGACGCAAGGAGGCGGCGGGCATGGAACGGGACACCCCTGATGCATCTGGAGCAGTCGTCCTCGAGGCCGAGTCCGTCGTCAAGCGCTTCGGCGGGGCGCTGGCCGTCGACGACGTCAGCGTCCAGGTCAGGGCCGGCGAGATCTACGGGATCGTCGGTGAGAACGGTGCCGGCAAGTCGACGCTGATGCGCATGCTGGCGGGGATCCTGTCGCCGACCGAGGGGGTCGTGAAGGTCGACGGCCGGCCGCTGGAGGGGGGCGCCAAGGGCGCGCTCGAGGCGGGCATCGCGCTCGTCCACCAGGAGCTGAGCCTCGTCCCGGAGATGACGACCGCCGAGAACATCATGCTGGGCGCATTCCCGACACGGCTCGGCTTCACGAGCTCCGCGGAGCTGCGCCAGGTGGCCTCCGACGCGCTCGAGGAGATCGGGGTCTCGGTCGACCTCGACGAGCGCGTGGCCCGACTGTCCGTCGCCCTGCGGCAGTTCGTCGAGATCGCCCGCGCGGTCGCGCGCAAGCCCAGGGTGCTCATCCTCGACGAGCCCACCGCGACGCTGACGCCTGCGGAGACCGAGTACCTGCTCGCCATGCTCCGCCGCCTCGCGGGACGCGGCCTGGCCGTCGTCTACATCTCGCACCGGCTACCGGAGATCTTCTCGATCTGCGACCGCGTCACGGTCCTGCGGGACGGCCGCCACATCACGACGATGAACATCACCGACACCAACCCGGACCAGCTCGTCGACGACATGATCGGCGGAGAGCTGAAGGTCGACCTCGAGGTCAGCCGTGAGAGCAAACCCGGCGACGTCGTGCTCGCCGCCCACGGGATCCACGCCCCCCGCGTGAACGGCGTCGATCTGCAGGTGCGCGCCGGCGAGATCGTGGGCCTCGGTGGACTCGTCGGGGCCGGCCGCACCGAGCTCGTCCGGGCGATCCTCGGGGTCGACCCGAAGACGGCCGGTGAGGTGAGGATCACCACCGACGGCACGACCAAACGGCTCGTCAGCTACCAGTCGGCGGTGGCCAACGGGGTGGCCTACGTCCCGGAGGAGCGTCGGACCGACGGGCTCGCGCTGACGATGTCCGTCTCGGACAACATCGCCCTGCCCAACCGAGGCGCGGTCTCGGTCTCGGGGGTCCTGATGCCCAGGAAGATCGCGGTCTTCGCCCAGAAGTTCGCCGACGCCGTCGGGCTGCGGCCGCCGGACATCCGCCGCGACGCCGGCGACTACAGCGGCGGCAACCAGCAGAAGATCGTCATCGCGAAGTGGCTGGGACGTGAGCCCGAGCTCATCGTCCTGGACGAGCCGACCCGGGGCGTCGACGTCGGCGCCAAGGCCGAGATCCACCGGCTCGTCCGCGACCTCGCGGACCGCGGTACGGCGGTGCTGCTCGTCAGCTCCGACCTCGCGGAGCTGCTCGACCTCTCCGACGTCGTCCACGTGATCAGGGACGGCCGGATCACCGGAACGCTGAGCGCGGACCAGGCCACCGAGAAGGCCGTCATGTCCCTGGCCGCAGGAGGAAGCATGGTGGAGACGTCATGAGCGGGGTGTCCGCGAACCAGACGCAGGCCCCGGCCCCGGCCCACGACGAGGCCAAGCAGTCCGCGTCGCGCAGCGCCGTGGTGCTGCAGTGGGTGGCCGAGCGCGGCATCTTCGTCTTCACGCTGGTGATCATCATCGGCGCCGCCATCTTCGTCGACGGCTTCGCCTCGTTGGTCAACATCACCGACGTCTTCCACCGGGCCGCGCCGATCGGGATCGTCGCCGTCGGCATGACCTTCGTCGTCATCTCCGGCAACTACCTCGACCTCTCGGTCGTCGCCCAGGTGGCCACGTCGGCGGTCATCCTCATCGGCGTCAGCAACGCCTACGGGATCCCGCTCGCCATCGCGCTCGCCCTGCTCGTGTCCCTCGTCTACGGGACGGTGAACGGAGTCGCGGTCGGGTACTTCAAGGCGAACGCGGTGATCGTGACGCTCTCGACGACCTACATCGGGCTCGGGATCCTGCGCTGGCTCTCCGGGGGCAGCATCTTCTTCGGACCCTCCGACGGCGCGATCGCCACCATCGGCCAGGTGAAGGTGGGGCCGGTGCCGATCTCGGCCATCGTCCTGATCGTCATGACGGTGATCCTCGCCTTCGTCCTCGACCGCACGCCGTTCGGCTTCCTCGTGCGCGCCTTCGGCTCGAACAACGAGGCGACCCGGCTGGCCGGCGTCGCCACGCCCCGGGTGGTCATGGGCGCCTTCGGGATCACCGCCATCTCGGCGACGATCGCCGGCTTCGTCCTCGCGGCGTTCTCCAACACTGCCGTCTCCACGATGTCCGACGGGTACGACTTCGGTGCCCTGGCCGCGATCATCATCGGTGGCACCAGCGTCTTCGGCGGCCGGGGCAGTGTGCTCCGGACCCTGCTCGGGGTCGTGTTCGTGAGCGTGCTCACGAACATCCTCGTCATCTCCAACATCGGCTTCGGCTGGCAGCAGATGGCCATCGGGACCCTCATCGTCCTCGCCGTCACGGTCGACGCCCTCGCCCGGAAGGGGTCCAAGCGATGACGAACCTGGACCGGCTCGATCTCGACCAGGGCGCCGAAGGCACCAGCCGGCTGCGAGCCGCCCTCTCCCGCCGCACCGAGTGGCGCGGGATCACCCTGCTCGGCGTCGTCGTCGTCGCGGCACTCGCCCTCGAGCCGCTCGTCTTCACGTCCTACCAGGTGACCCTGGGCCGGGTGGCCCTCATCGGGCTCGTCGCGCTCGGCCTGACAGCGGTCATCCTCATGGGCGAGCTCGACCTGAGCGTGGCCAGCACGCTGGCCGTCTCCGGCGTCGTCATGGCCATGGTCCCGAACTTCACCCTCGGGATCCTCGCGGCCCTCGGGGCCGGGCTCGTCATCGGTGCCGTCAATGCGTTCTTCGTCGTCAAGGTCGGGATCAACTCCTTCATCGCGACACTCGGGATGCTCTTCCTGCTCCGGGGGCTCGCCTTCGTCCTCTCCGACGAGAAGCCGGTCCGCCTGACGAACATCGATGCCGGGATCGCGTTCGGGACCCCCCTCATCGGCCCGATCACCCCCCGCATCGTCCTCTTCCTCATCGTGTTCGCCGCCCTCCAGGTCTTCGTCACCCGGGTGCGCGCGGGCCGTGAGTTCTTCGCGGTCGGCGGCAACCGGCAGGCGGCGCGCGACGCCGGCATCCCGGTGGCACGTCGGATCTTCACCGGGTTCATGCTCTCCGGCTTCGTGGCCGCCCTCGCGGGGGTCATCAACACCATGGAGCTGACCGCCGCCGACCCCACCGCGGGGTCCACCGTGCTCCTGTCGAGCTTCGCCGCTGCCATCATCGGCGGCGTCGCCCTCAAGGGCGGTCGCGGGTCGATCGTCGGGACCCTGATCGGCGCACTGTCGCTCGGGATCCTCGAGGTCGGGCTCACCTTCTCGGGCGTCCAGGTCGATGTGCAGCAGATCTTCATCGGCGGCGTCCTGCTCATCGCGGTCATCACCGACCCCTCAAGTCTGCGAGCCGTCAGGGGGAACGTCCTGACGTTCCTCCAGGCTCGCCGCTCAGCTGTGTGACTGGGCAGACTCCGCCGACCCCCGGTGGCGTCACACCTCGTGCAGTCGACGAAAGGAAAGACAATGCACAACTCCCGAACCACCGTTGCGGCCCTCGGGCTCGTCGCGGCCTCAGGTCTGGTGCTCGCCGGCTGCGGCAGCGGAGACGACAGCGCCTCGACTGACGGCGGCAGCGCCGGAGGAGGCTCCGGCAACTACAAGGTCTACGCCCTCCTCCCGCAGGGCACCGACCAGCCGTACGGCACGACGTACCTGCCGCCGATGAAGGCCGAGGCGGAGAAGGACGGCATCGACCTGACGATCACCAACTCGCAGTACGACGCCGACAAGCAGGCGAGTGACTGCAAGGTCGCCGTGGCCGCACAGCCGGACCTGATCATCCTCTGGCCGGCCGTCGGTGACACCGTGCGGCCCTGCCTCGCCGCGGCGAAGGCCGCCAACATCCCGGTCACGGTCACCAACTCGGACGTCAACCCCGAGGACAAGGACCTGACGGCCGGCTACTCGGGCCCGGACACCTACGGCCAGGGCGCGGCGTCGGCCGAGATCATGTGCAGCCTCGCCGGTAGCGACCCGACGAACATCATCATGGTCAACGGTCTCACCGGCAACTCGACGGCGATCAACCGTCGCCAGGGCTTCCTCGACACGATCGAGAAGAACTGCCCCAACGTCAAGGTGCTCGCCGAGCAGCCCGGCAACTGGAACAAGGACGACTCCCAGACGGTGACCTCCGAGATGCTGACCTCGGTCGGTGCCGACAAGGTCGACGGGATCTACGCCGCCGACGACACCATGGTGGCCGGTGCGATCGCCGCGCTGAAGTCGCGTGGGATCGACCCCAAGCCGCTCTACATCACCTCGATCGGCAACACCAAGCTCGGCAACCCGCTGGTCAAGTCCGGGGAGCTCGACGGGACGATCTTCCAGTCCTCGTCCTGGGACGGCCGCAACGCCATCGTCGTCGCCGACAAGGTGCTCAAGGGCGAGACGGTCCAGGAGGACCTGTTCATGCCCTCGGTCAAGGTCACCCAGGAGAACGCGGACGACCCGGCCGTCGCGCCCGAGTGGTGACCGAGAACCACGAGGTGGGCAGGAGCGGGGCGCCGCTGACCGGCGGCGCCCCCTCCGCCCCCCGCCAGAGATCCTGCCCTGGAGGCATGAGATGACAACGACACACCACCGCCCCCCCGAGACGACCGAGCCCACGCCCGCCCTCGGGTCGGGCGGGACGCGCCCGCTGCCGGCCCCGGGCCACATGGGCGTCGACTACGAGGGGCGGGTCGACTTCGCCCGGCTGCGTGACTACCGCCTCCGCCGTGCGCGGGCGGCGCTCGAGTCCAGCGAGTGCGGCGCCTTCCTCCTCTTCGACTTCTACAACATCCGCTACACGACCCACACGTGGATCGGCGGGGCGCTCGGCGACAAGATGATCCGCTACGCGCTGCTGACCCGCGACGGGTCCGATCCGGTGCTGTGGGACTTCGGCTCGGCGGTCAAGCACCACCAGGCCTACTCGCAGTGGGTGCCGCGCGAGAACTACCGCGCCGGCTTCCTCGGGTTCCGAGGCGCGGTCGCGCCCACCGTGGGGCTCATGGAGTCCGCCGTCGCGGAGATCAAGGGCCTGCTCACGGACGCAGGGGTCGCGGACCTGCCCGTCGGGGTCGACATCGTCGAGCCGCCGTTCCTCTTCGAGATGCAGCGGCAGGGCCTGAAGGTGCTCGACGCCCAGCAGCTGATGCTCGACGCCCGCGTCATCAAGTCGTCCGACGAGATCATGCTCCTGACCCAGGCCTCGGCCATGGTCGACGGGGTCTACCAGGACATCGTCGAGCGGCTCAAGCCGGGCGTCCGCGAGAACGAGATCGTGGCGCTCGCCAACAAGCGGCTCTACGAGATGGGCTCGGACCAGGTCGAGGCCATCAACGCCATCTCGGGGGAGCGCTGCAACCCGCACCCGCACAACTTCACCGACCGCCTCATCCGGCCGGGGGACCAGGCCTTCTTCGACATCATCCACTCCTACAACGGGTACCGGACGTGCTACTACCGGACCTTCTCCGTCGGCTCGTCGACGGCGCCGCAGCGCGACGCCTACCGCCAGGCCCGGGAGTGGATGGACCGCGGCATCGCGGGCATCCGCGCCGGAGTCGGCACCGACGAGGTCGCGGCCCTGCTGCCGCGCGCCGAGGACTTCGGCTTCGGCAGCGAGATGGAGGCGTTCGGACTGCAGTTCGCCCACGGGCTCGGCCTCGGGCTCCACGAGCGGCCGATCATCTCCCGGCTCAACTCGATGAAGGAACCGATCGAGCTGCAGGTGGGCATGGTCTTCGCGCTGGAGACCTACTGCCCTGCCTCCGACGGCTACTCGGCCGCGCGCATCGAGGAGGAGATCGTCATCACCGAGCACGGTCCCGAGGTGATCACCCTCTTCCCGGCGCAGGACCTCTTCGTCGCCAACCCGTACTGACAGCAGGGGGCGCGGCCCCCGACCACACCAGAGACATCGAGAGGAACCGAGATGGACACGACCCGACTGGCCGGAAAGAACGTCCTCATCACCGGGGCCGCCCAGGGCATGGGTGCCGCCGTCGCCAAGAGCTACGCCGCGCAGGGGGCGCAGGTCTGCCTCGGCGACGTCAACGTCGACGGGGCGGCCCAGGTGGCCGAGGAGATCCGGGACGGCGGAGGTGTCGCCACCCACGTCAAGCTCGACGTGACGAGCGAGGAGGATGCCGCGGCGGCGGTGGCCCACGTGGTCAGCGAGTTCGGCAGCATCAACGTGCTGCTCAACAACGCCGGCATCAACAAGCCGCTGTTCTTCCTCGACGTCACCCGGGAGAACTGGCAGCGCATCATGGACGTCAACGCCTGGGGGACGCTCAACTGCATGCAGGCGGCCGCCCGCCAGATGAAGGAGCAGGGCAAGCAGGACTACCCCTACAAGATCATCAACGTGGGCTCCATCCTCTCGCGCGAGGCCTTCATCGACGTCACGGTGTACACCGCCAGCAAGCACGCGGTGCTCGGCATGATCAAGGCCGGCGCGAAGTCGCTCATCGAGCACAACATCACCGTCAACGGGTACGGGCCGGGCGTGGTGCGCACCGAGCTGTGGGAGCAGCTGGACAAGGACCTCGTCGAGATGGGGATGTTCCAGAACCCCGGGGAGTCGATGGACTCCATCGCCGAGAACATGATCCTCATGAAGCGCTACTCCTACCCGGAGGACGTCGTGGGCACCGCAGCGTTCCTGGCCAGCCCGGACAGCGACTACATGACCGGGCAGCTGATCATGATCGACGGCGGGATGGTCATCCAGTGAGCAACCGCCAGGCGCAGTGCGGCGCGTGCCGCGGCTGCTCGTGAGAGGGGTCTGACATCAGCACGCTCACGACTCCTTCGCAGCTGCTCATCGGCGGGGAGTGGGTCGCGTCCGGGAACCGGCTCGACGTCCACGACCCCGCGACCGGCGAGGTCCTCTCCGAGGTGGGTGACGCCACGATCCCGGAGGCGCTCGACGCGGTGGCGGCTGCCCACGACGCCGCCGGCTCCTGGGCGGCCACCTCCCCGCGGGAGCGGGCCGAGGTCCTCCGGCGCTCCTTCGACCTCATGAGCGCCGAGATCGAGGACTGCGCCCGCCTCATCGTCCTCGAGAACGGGAAGGCGTGGAAGGACGCGCTCGCCGAGGCGCGCTACGCCGCGGAGTTCTTCCGGTGGTTCTCCGAGGAGGCGTGCCGGGTCAGCGGCGACTTCCGGACCGCACCCGCCGGCGACAAGACGATCGTCGTCGACCACCGTCCGCTCGGGGTCGCCTACCTGATCACCCCGTGGAACTTCCCCGCGGCCATGGCCACGAGGAAGCTGGCCCCCGCGCTGGCGGCCGGGTGCACGACGGTGCTGAAGCCGGCTGCCGAGACCCCGCTGACGGCGCTCTGGATCGCCGATGTGATGCAACGCGCAGGCGCGCCGGCGGGTGTCGTCAACGTCATCACGACCTCGGCCTCCGGGCCGGTGTCCGAGGCGGTACTCGCGGACCCCAGGGTCGCGACCCTGTCGTTCACGGGGTCGACCTACGTCGGCAAACTGCTCCTGGCGCAGACGGCGCAGCGGGTCCTGCCGTCGTCGATGGAGCTCGGGGGCAACGCGCCGTTCCTCGTGCTCGAGGGAGCCTCCGTCGAGCACGCCGTCGAGGGCGCCATGGTCGCCAAGATGCGCAACGGTGGCTCGGCGTGCACGGCGGCGAATCGCTTCTACGTCCACGAGTCCCTCGTCGAGGAGTTCGCGGCAGGGTTCCGGGCGGCGCTCGCCGGGCTGCGGATCGGGCCGGGGATCGACACCGACAACGACCTCGGGGCGATGGTGAGCGTCAAGGAGCGCGACAAGGTCCTCGGCCTGGTGGCCCGGGCGGAGGACGAGGGCGCCGCCGCCGACGTCGTCTCGCAGGCTCCCGCCACGGGCGCCTTCGTGGCGCCCCGGCTGCTCACCGGCGTCGAGCACGGGTCCGTGCTGACGCGCGAGGAGATCTTCGGTCCGGTGGCGCCGATCGTCACGGTCGGCTCCACGGACGAAGCGGTCGCGATGGCCAACGACACCGAGTACGGCCTGATCTCCTACGTCTACGCCAGCGACAACGGGGAGGGCCTGAGGGTCGGTCGTCGGATGGAGTCGGGCATGGTGGCGGTCAACCGCGGCGTGGTGTCCGACCCCGCGGCGCCGTTCGGCGGGATGAAGCAGTCCGGCCTCGGGCGCGAGGGCGGGTTCGCCGGCATCCACGAGTTCCTCGAGACCCGGTACCTGGCCGTCGACCTCTGACCCGGTCGGGCGCCCACCGACGAGGCCTTCTCGACTCCCGGTGCTCCCACCGGGCGCTCAGACCCCGGGGCGGCACCGGAACCCTGCCCGTGTGCCCCCCGGGGTCTCGGGGTTGTTCCTCGAGCCTGAACCCGCGAGGTCACCGCCCGGTCATGCCCCGGTGCTGGGTGACGGTCTGCCAGCGTTCGAGGGCAGCCACTCGGTCGGCGCCCAACGGCGCGCGCTGCATCGTCACGCCGACCCCGGCGGCCTTGCGCTGGGGGTCCTTCCAGGGGGAACGGCTGGTCGGGATCGGCATGGTGGTCCCGCGTCTGCGACCCTCGATCGCCACACGACGTCGTGAGCGCTCCTGGGGGCTGAGCGGTGGCGAACGGACCGGCGACGGATGTCCCTCCCTGATCAGGCCGCTCAGCGGCCGGTGCACTCCGCCACCCGTCGGGTCGGTGTGTCCTCGCAGGTGTGTGGGTACGTTGGATCTCGACGTCGCTGGGAGGTCCGATGAACGCCGCAACAGTGCTCCGGCCGCTGGTCGACGCGTCCCTGGGCACGGACCTGCCGGTCCGGGTCGTGTGCTGGGACGGCAGCTCACTCGGGCCACCGGAGGCCGACGTGGTCGTCCGCTTCACGACCCGGCGAGCCCTCCGGCGCCTGGTCTGGGCTCCCAACGAGCTGGGGTTCGCTCGCGCCTACGTCTCGGGCGACGTCCAGATCGAGGGCGACGTCCTGGACGCGTTGACCCGGCTCGATGCCTTCGCCGACCCGGAGCGGGGACCGGGAGTGCGGGTCGGGCCCGATACCCGCAGGGCCGTCGCGAAGGCCGTCGTGCGGCTCGGCGCGCTGGGCCCCCCGCCCCGGCCGCCGGCCGAGGAGATCCGGCTGTCCGGCCGCCGGCACGGGCGCGGCCGCGACGCGAGGGCGGTCTCGCACCACTACGACGTGGGCAACGACTTCTACGCGCTCCTCCTGGGCCCGTCGATGGTGTACTCCTGCGCGTACTTCGAGCAGGCCCCGTCGGCGGCGTACACGCTCGAGGACGCGCAGCGCGCCAAGCTCGACCTGGTGGCCCGCAAGCTGGGGCTGGCCCCTGGCATGCGGGTGCTCGACGTGGGATGCGGGTGGGGGTCGTTCGTCATCCACGCTGCCCGCGAGTACGGGGTGAGCGCCGTCGGGGTCACGGTCTCGGAGCAGCAGGCTGCCTACGCCAGCGCCGCGGTGGAGTCGCACGGTCTCGCCGATCGGGTGGAGATCCGGGTGCAGGACTACCGCGACGTGTCCGACGGGCCCTTCGACGCGATCGCCAGCATCGGGATGGCCGAGCACGTCGGCCTGTCCCAGCTGGGCGAGTACGCCGCGCACCTCCATGCCCTGTTGGCCCCCGCCGGGCGCCTGCTCAACCATGCGATCTCGCGACGACCCGGACCCCCCGGGGACCCCAAGGGGGACACGACGTCCTTCATCGACCGCTACGTCTTCCCCGACGGTGAGCTGCAGCCCCTGTCGACGATGGTCGACACGCTGGAGTCCGTGGGGTTCGAGGTCCGTGACGTCGAGTCGCTCCGCGAGCACTACGCGGACACCCTGCGCGCCTGGGTGGGCAACCTCGAACGGAACTGGGACGAGGCGGTGCGGCTCTCGAGCGCCGGGCGGGCCCGGGTGTGGCGGCTCTACATGGCGGGGTCGGCCCTCGGTTTCCAGTCCAACCGACTCGGCGTCAACCAGGTGCTCGCGGTCAGGTCGGGGCCGGGCGGCACGAGTGGCATCCCGAGGACCCGGTCCGCGCTGCTCCGCGCCTCCGTGCCGCACGAGCCGGGTGGACCGGCTGAGCCAGGCCGAGACTGAGACGTCGCCTCCCGCTCTGCGGCGAGCCCGGAGCCAGCCAGCGGGAGGCCGACTCGTCAGAACCGGCCGACGTGACGTCGGGCGTGCACCGCCGCGTCGGTGACGTCGACGCCGTAGGCCCACCGTCCGGTGGCGGCGAACGCCTCCAGCCGGTCGGCGGCCCGTTCGAAGAGACGGTTCGCGCCGACCTCGTTCCCGCGTGCGGCGTGGGTGACCGCGACGCACACCTGCGCCAACCCCTGCCACAGGTCGCGTTCGTCGGCCGGCCCCGCCTTCCACCGCGCCTCGAGGACCTCGTGGGCCGCGAAGGGACGGCCGAGGTCGACCAGCTCGCGAGACGCCCGGAGCGCCTCGTCCGGCGGCAGGGGGACCTCCGAGACGGGCTCGACGCCGTCGGCGCCGTACGGCAAGGGCCGGCCCAACGCGTCGCGGGGCCTGGCTTGCCGGGCGTGGCCTGCGGTGTCCCGGTCACGGTCGGGTCGAGTCACACGACCAGCGTCCCAGACAACTCCACCGCTCGGGCTCCCGCCGGGTTCGACGCTGCCGCGCGTGCCCTACGCCGGCAGATGCATCGTCGCTCGACCACGAGGGAACCAACGGGCCACCGACCGACCGCGGCGGAGGACACCTTCTCGAGGGTGCGGCCACCGCCGCCCACGGCGCTCACGGCCGGCAGCCGCCCCGGGGCTCGCGAGAGGTCTCTCCTCGGATCCTCCGGACGGAAGCATCACGGCTGAGCGTTCTCGAGTCACGCCGCCGCGTCTTGGCAATGGTTCCTCCATGGACGCGGTGAGGGTAGGTTGCAGTCATGGTCGGGGTGGGTGATAGGCGGTGGGGTGGACGGCCCGGTCGGCGTCCGGTGGCCACGTACGCCGTGGTCTCCGGGCTGTGCCTCGCGGGCCAGGTTGCGTTGACGGACTTCGGCGGTCGGAACGACGGGCAGAGGGTCTTCTGGCTCGTCGTCGGGGTGCTCCTGCTGTGGTTGGTCGTGAGTCGCCGGAGTCGCCTGGCCCGATCATTCGTCGTCGTCACCTCGTTGCTCGGTGGGGTCGTCTATGCCCTCGTGCTGCTGGCGTACCCCGGAGGTCCGCTGCACGCTGCCGTGCTGAGCGCACTGTTCTTCGGACAGGCCCTGCCCCTGATGACGCGACCGGTGAGCGAGCACGTGCACGCCGATCACCGAACTGACCGCGCGCTCACGAACGAGGGCAAGGTCGGGGTGGTGGGCCCGTCGGGCGGTGGGATCCGACGCGGCGACTGACGTGCGGCGCCGTGCCCATCGCAGCGACCGCGAGCGCAGCCTGACCACCGGTGCGCTCCTCGGACCTCCCCGGTCCAGGCTGGTGCCACAGTGCGCGGACGTGGTCCCGGCGTGAACGTCGACGGTTGCTGGGGTTCTCGAGAGTGGGGCGTTCGCCCGCGGTCGTGGGTTGCCCTCCTTCGCCCCGGCAGGTGCTACTGGTTGCTGGCTTCGGGTACCCCGGAAGCGAGGAAGAGGTCGACGAAGCGGTCGACGCCTTGGGGCGTCAGGTGGAGCTCGTCGGTGTCGACGTCCCCGGCCGCGACGGGGTCTCGGCTGCCATCGGGCCCGCTGAAGGTGTCGTAGGCGGGCAACGTGGTGATGCCGTTCCGCTGCGCGGCGTGGAGCATGGCCCGGTTCATGGCCTGCCACCTCGGCCGGGCGATGTCGTAGGTTCCGGCCGCGGAGAACGTCGGCATGAGGAACTGCCAGACGGTGGTGGCCCGGATGATGGCCTGGTCGGGGGGGCGCAGGGCGACGAGCTCGTCGATGATCGCGCTCGCGTCACCCCGGTAGATGCTCAGGGCCTGGTCCAGGCACCCTGGACTTCGGCGGGTGTCGCGGTGCTCGGGTCTCCGGTGCAGGTGTCGAGGAACACGCCGGTGGGGACGTCGAACCCGATGATCTCCGCCTCGCGGATGTCGTTGCGCAGGTTCTCGTCGGTCCGGAGCCGGGCGAGCAGGTCGCTGCTTCGTTCGCCACCGACGTCGTACTTGTCGATGTCGGGGTTGATCCAGTCGTGCATGACCAGCTCGACCCCGAGCTCGTCCTCGAGCCGCTGTTCCAGGGCCCGCTTCGATTGGAGCCACACCGAGTCACCGAGGAGCACGATGTCCCAGCGTGCAGGCGCAGTGCTCGAGGAGCTGGAGGTAGCGGGGGTCGCGGTCTGATCCGTCGCGCTGCAACCGGCCCCCACGACCGACGCCGCCACCATCGACGCGGCGGCCGCTGCCATGCCGAGGCGCCCCCGCACCTTCGCCGTTCGGTTCCGCATCATGGCCTCCGTCGGCCAGTCCCGACGGTAGTCCCGGCGGCGGCGATGCGCAGTGGCCGCCGACACAGGCCACCTGTCCGCGGCACGTGAGGGGGTTGCTCCGGGGTGGTCGTGCGCGGTGCGGGTGGCCTCACGAAGGAGGTTGCGCCGTTCACCCAGGTGACGACAGCTCCAGCGCCGCGGACTACGGCTTGACGACCTCGCGGAGAACTCCCATGGCCAGCCCGATGGCGTCGCGAGCAGCATGGATCCGGGCCGCGCTCGAGGGTGCCGCATGCGCCAGCGCGCGGTCGAGCTCCAGCGCGGCCGCGTAGAGGTCCTGGAGCACCTCGGAGTGGACCGCCTCGAGAATGCGCTCGCGCTCCTCGAGGCGGGCGAGGCGCTCGCTGCGCCGGATGTTGCACACCTGGCCCTGCAGCCCCGGCTGGGCGTAGAGGTCGGTCACCGCCACCTCCACCCAGGACCACGCGCCGTCGGTGCAGACCCGGAGCTCACCGGCTCGCTCCGTGCCGAGCGGGTCGGCAGCCAGCAGGTCCTCGAAGGCTTGGTGGTCCTCGGGGTGGATGCGGTCCACAAGGGGCGTGCCCATGATCTCGTCGACCGGCCAGCCGAAGAGGTTCGCGACCGCTGGGCTGGCGTAGCTGACCACATGGTGCTCGTCGACCACGACTGCGGCGTCGCTGGAGCGTTCCATCAGGTGCCGGACCGCGTCGCCGAGGTTGAGGGAGGCGCCGACGATGCCGATCAGCTGTCCGTCGCGGTACACGCCGCTGTCGGTAACCAGCGCGTGCAGCACCTGGCCGCTGCGGTTTCGAACCGGGAATCCGCCTGACCACGGACGGCCCTCGCGCAGAGCAGTCATGATCTCCGCAGCCGCCTGGCGGGAGAGCTCCGGCACCGTCACCTCCGTTATGTGACGTCCCACGACCTCCGCGGCGGGCCAGCCGTACAGCTGCTCGGCGGCGCTGTTCCAGGACAGTACCGTCCCCTGCGCGTCCGTCGCGATCACCGCGTGCCCGAGGGCGTTCAGCAGCTCATCGGCAGAGGGACGCAGGGGCAGAGCCTCGGTATCCATGAATCCAGCCTGCACCCCATGCTTCGCGTGGTCACGGGGCGAAAGCCCCGGACTGGACGGCACTCCCTGTGACCGATGTCGGCTCCAGGCACATCCGCAGGGGCCCCCAGCGGCCCTTCCCGCCCTGGTGGAGGAACGTCAGCCCCCGCGGTCAGGTCGCTCGGGCCCGTCGACCGGGAAGACCAGCACCCGGGCCCACCCGTGAGATCACGACGTCTCCGGGCTCCGGCGAGGCGTTGCCTTCGCGGTGCACGGTGTCCTACCTCGACTCGCAGGGCGGCGGCACGGGTGGCCTGTCGCCGCGGGACGTGCCGTCCTGTGGGCGCCGTTGCTCGGTGCCATCCCGCTGAGCACGGCGCAACCGGTGGTGACGTCGGGGCCTGGTTCACGGTCGGCATCCTCGGTGCCCACTTCTTCGGTGTCCCTGTTGCCTCCGCGGGCGCGCTGCCGAAAGCAGCCTTTCGGCTTGAGTGCGAGCCCTGCCCCTGAGACAGGCCTCTCCGCCGCATGTCGGCGCAGATCGCACGGCTGGGCCGAATCCGAGTCGGGCCCATGGGGTCAGTAGCGACCGGGGTGGCCGGTCTCGAGGGTCAGGATCGCGCCGAGGACTGGGGTGGCGTGCCTGCTCCGCTGGCGAGCAGCGCTTCTATGTGGTCGGCGGCGCCTCTGGCCCCGGGCAACGCCCGGATCTCCTGGCCCAGCCGCCTTGCCGCGGCCCGATAGGAACCGTCGGCCAGCAGTGAGGATATGAGGGGGCGAAGCTGGTCGGCTGGGGCCCCCTTGCGGACGACGCGACCGGCACCGGCGCTCGCCACGGACTTGGCGACCATGGGCTGGTCGAGCATCGGGTGCATCGGCATCAGAATGAGCGGCAGGTCATGAGCGAGCGCCTGCATGGTCGTGCCGTGGCCGCCGTGCCCGATCATCAACGAGGCCCGCGGCATCAGCTCGACGTGGGCCACGTACCGGTGCAGCTCGGCGTTGGCCGGCGCGTGGATGTCATCCGGGTCCACCGCGGGCCCGGTGGTGGCCACCACGTGAACAGGGAGGTCGGCGCATGCGTCGAGGATCGACTGCAGGCACTGAGCCATGCGGGGGAACCGATAGGTGCTGAGGCTGACCAGCACCGTCGGATCGGTGTCCGCGGGGGACCCGACGGCGGGCGCGACGGGGCACACCGGCCCCACAAGAGCCAGTCCCGTTCGACCGCCCGCCGGATCGAGCGAGGGCACCGAGGTGACGATTCGGAGTTGTGCGGTCGCCAGCGCTCGGGTCGGGTGAAGCCGCTTGAGGCGCATACCGAGACCCATCGGCCCTCTCATCCAACCGCCGGTCAGATAGGCGTCATACAGGTGCTCGAGCACGGTGTAGCGACGACCGGCCTGTGCCAGCTCAGCCATCACGCCGAACAGGAGGCAGTCCACGACGATGACGTCCGCGTCCCGGTCGGTGAGGGCGTCGAGTACGTCGCGACCGAGCCCGCGGTCGCTGAACATCGCCAGCAGGGCGCGCGGCGAGTTCGAGTCGAGAGCCGAGAAGGTGCGGGCCGACCGCGAAGGCGCGACATCAACACCGGAGGCCTCGAGCGCCTGACGCTGACCGGGGTGGCCGACGAAACGAACAGCGTGGCCGCGTGCCATGAGCTCCGCGGCGATTCTGAGGGCCGGCGGCACGTTGCCCCCGCCGTCCCAGGTCACGAAGAGAATCTCGGCCATCACGTGCTCCTTGGGTTGACGAGAGATCTGGGCCGGAGGTCAGGTGCGTGGGGCAAGGAGGCGGTCGACGAGATGCCGTATCCGGCGTTCCGTGCGATCGCGGCTCAGGCCTCGGTCGCGGCGAAGCAGCTTCCAGGTGTATACGTCCGTCGCCACGACGAGCAGGTCGGCAAGCTCCTCGGGTTCGTCGACCGCCTCGAGATACGGCGCGAAGACCTCCTCTACCCAGGCTCGGTGCAGTGCTTTGCCCTGCTCGGTAATCCGTGCCATGAGCTCCTGATGCGACTCCTGAGCGAGCATGAGCAGCGCCTGGTCCCCACGGCCTTCGTAGTGGTCGACGATGACGCGCACGGCCTTCGGGACGTCGCCGACCGGCGTACGCCGCTCGGCGGTCACGGCCTGTCGCGCGCTGGTGAAGGACGCCTCTTCAAGGCCTGCCCTGCTCCCGAAGTGCCGCAGGACGGTCTGGACGCTGACGCCGGCCCGTCCGGCCACATCGTCGAGCCCGATGTCGGTGACCGGGCGCTCACCGTAGAGGGCGACACAGGCGTCAATGATTCGAGCCCGGGTCCGTTCGACGCCGTGAGCCCGAGTCGTCATGGTGTATGCACGTCGGGAAGTCATGATAACCGCAGTTAACATCAATATGTCATTGGCGTCAACTGTGGCACACATCAATAATTCAGGGCGGAACACCGTTCGCGGATGCCATCCGTGCGGGCCCGCGCTTCCTGACCAGACGGCCCCGTCGGGGCCGTGCGGACAAGGCTTGGCCCCGACGTCATGACGCTGAGCCTGAGGGTCGACGCCGCCCTGGATCACCTTGGCATCCTCAAATCCCGCGGTGATCGCCTGAGTCCTCGACAACCGTGCGCTGTCAAGGCAGGCTGAGGTTGCGCACCGGCGTCGGTGCCGGAGAGGGGGGCATCGTGCCCACGCCGTTCGGAATCGTCGTCCTCGGCCTCATCGCACTGCTCATCGTCGTCGGACTCGCTTACTGGGTCCGCTCCGCGGTGCGGCGCACCGATCGTGCGCCCGAGCGCACCGCGTCCCAGCAGCCCGAGGCGCCCTGGAGCGCCGAGCAGTCCTCCATATTTCACAACCGCGGTGGCGGGGGGAGCCAAGGGGGCTTTGGCGGCTGAGAACCATGCACCTCCGAATAGCGGTGTGGTCCCGAGGGTTTGAGAATCGGAGCGCGCCGCAGTCAGGGACCGGAGAGGAAGCGTTCAGCGGCGCACGTAGACCGGAGGCGCGTCACTTCGCCGCGAAGCGCGCGGACTTCTCAGGCCCTCTGGGGGAGCGCGGTTTCGGTCGAGGCGCGTCGACATGGTGCCTTCGCCCTGGTGCTCCGATGCTCCGGCAGCTGGCGCGCATAGCGCTCGTTGGCCTCCGGGGCGAACTCCTGTGATCTTGACCGACGCGGTGCTTCGATGATGGGTTGTCTGTGACCATCCGCGAACGGAGGCGACGATGACACCTGCTGCCCCCGGCGGCTACGAGGTCGCGGAAGTACTTCAGACCTTGGTCCGTAACCGCTGTGTCAGTTCGGGCTTCCCCTCGACGGGGAACGAGTCGGCCAACGCGGAGGTCCTGCGCACCATCGTGGAGGGTCCGGGGGTCGAGACCGCTTGGCACGAGCTCGCGCCGGGTCGCGGTCAGCTCGTCGCCCGGATCGCGGGCCGCGACCGCTCGGCGCCGTCGCTGTGCCTGATGGGCCACACCGATGTTGTGGATGCCGACGGCGTCGGCTGGGAACGTGACCCGTTCGGCGGCGAGATCGTCGATGGCGAGGTCTGGGGCCGCGGGGCCGTCGACATGCTCAACCAGACCGCGGCGATGGCGCTGACCATGAGGCACTTGGCCGACAGCGGGTTTCGACCCCAGGGGGATCTGGTGTTCTGGGCGGTCCCGGATGAGGAGTCGGGCGGGTTCCAGGGGGCGAAACAGCTGATCGATGCCTCGCCGGAGTCGGTGGTGACCGACTACGCGATCACCGAGGTGGGCGGCGCGGTCAGCAGGACCAGTCAGGGAGTGCCCCTGGTCGAGGCGACCGTCGCCGACAAGGGTGCCGGCGCCGCGAAGATCCGTGTGGCAGGAGCGGCGGGGCACGCGTCGCTGCCGTACGGGCACCTGAACGCGGTCGTGCGGGCCGCAGAGGTCGTGCGCCGCATCGAGGCCTGGGACCACCCGGTCCGGATCTCCGAGAACTGGCGCACCTGGGTTGCGACGCAGGAGTTCACTCCAGACGTGGCTGCCGGTCTGGTCGACGCCGACCGACTCGATGAGGTCCTGCCGTCGCTGGACCCGCACGTCGCCGCCCACGTCCACGCCTGCACGCGGTGCACGACGGTGCCGACCATCATCAACAGTGGGGAGACCATCAACGCCTTCCCGTCAGAGGTGTTCGTGGGCGTCAACATCCGTCCCACCCTCGGTGACGACATCGCTGAACTCCAGAGTGAGCTGACCGACCTGCTGAGCGATCTTGTCCCGGAGGAGGACATCATGGTCGGCGTCATGCCGCCGACCGAGTCGGCCGGCGGCTCCCCCCTGTGGGACACGCTCGAGCGCGTCACCCGTGCAGCCTACGAAGGAGCGACCCTCGTGCCTGGCCTGCTCGCCGCACAGACCGACGCCCGGTGGACTCGTCCGGCCGGCGTCACCACGTACGGCTACGGCCTCCTCAGCGAACGCATCGACCCGACCGAGTACTGGTCCCGGTTCCACGGCGCCAACGAACGGTGCGACGTCGAGTCCCTCGCGCTGACCGCTCAGGCCTATGAGCGCATCGCGGTGGACTTCCTTGCCTGACCGAGCAGTTGACGAGCTGAACCGCCGCCGGCCTTCCCGCACATTCGATGTCGGCATCTCCTGAAAGCCGGGGAGCGTGAGGACCTGAGTCCTTTCGCCGCGAAGGGGGCGCTTCTCGATCTGCCCGCCACAAGGAGTGGATGGAGGTCTTGACGCCATGAGGACACGAGATTCGCGAGGTCTCGGACCTTCTGGGCCGCGGGCCGGGGAGCTCTGGCGGCTCGCACTAGGTCGAGCAGATGCGCTCGTGGTCAGCGGTGACGTGGCTGGTCGCTGTCACCAGGTGCGCTCCGGCCTCGAGGTGGCCGGACGAAGCGGAGTCCGCACGGGCGGGCCGTGGGACGTGCCCCGGCTGCCCGTGCGGACTCTTTGCGGACCAGGAAGACCTCCTAGGTCGCTGAACTGCAGGTTTGCTCAGATGTCGAAGTACATCTCGAACTCGTGCGGGTGCGGGCGGAAGCGGATCGGGTCGACCTCGTTGGCCTTCTTGTAGTCGATCCACGCCGCGATGAGGTCCTCGGTGAAGACGTCGCCCTCGAGGAGGAACTCGTGGTCGGCCGCGAGGGCGTCGAGCACCTCGGGCAGCGAGCCGGGGACCTGCTCGATCGACTCGTGCTCCTCCGGCGGCAGCTCGTAGAGGTCCTTGTCCACCGGCTCCGGCGGCTCGATCCGGTTCTTGATGCCGTCGAGACCGGCCATGAGCATCGCCGCGAACGCGAGGTACGGGTTGCTCGAGGGGTCGGGCACGCGGAACTCGATGCGCTTGGC
The DNA here is from genome assembly GCA_963730165.1 of uncultured Actinomycetota bacterium. Taxonomy (GTDB): domain Bacteria; phylum Actinomycetota; class Actinomycetes; order Actinomycetales; family Dermatophilaceae; genus DASSQJ01. Next base: position 559,793 of record CAVSQS010000001.1, on the reverse strand, counting down.
CTTGGGGCTGTCACCGGTGATCGGGATTCGGACGCACGCGGAGCGGTTGCGGGCCGAGTAGACGAGGTTGACGGGTGCCTCGTAGCCGGGAACCAGACGGTGGTAGCTGTTCACCGTCGGGTTGGTGAAGGCGAGGATGGCCGGGGCGTGCTTGAGCAGGCCGCCGATGTACCAGCGGGCCAGGTCCGACAGGCCGCCGTAGCCGCGCTCGTCGTAGAAGAGCGGCTCGCCGTCCTTCCACAGGGACTGGTGGGTGTGCATCCCGGAGCCGTTGTCGCCGAAGATCGGCTTCGGCATGAAGGTCGCGGTCTTGCCGAGCTCCCAGACGGTGTTCTTGACGACGTACTTGAACTTCATGATGTCGTCGCCCGCGGCGAGCAGGGTGTTGAAGCGGAAGTTGATCTCCTGCTGGCCCGCGGTGCCGACCTCGTGGTGGCTGCGCTCGACCGAGAGGCCGACGTCAGCGAGGTTGAGGCAGATCTTGTCGCGCGTGTCGGCGAAGTGGTCGACCGGGGGAACGGGGAAGTAGCCGCCCTTGTACCGGGTCTTGTAGCCGCGGTTGCCGCCCTCCTCGGCGCGGCCGGTGTTCCACGCCGCCTCGACCGAGTCGATGAAGTAGTAGCCGGCGCTCTGCTTGGTCTCGAAACGGACGTCGTCGAAGATGTAGAACTCCGCCTCGGCGCCCATGTAGGCGGTGTCGGCGATGCCGGTCGACTTCAGGTACGCCTCCGCCTTCGCGGCGATGTTGCGGGGGTCGCGGGCGTAGGCCTCGCCGGTGAACGGGTCGACGATGCTGAAGTTCATGACGAGCGTCTTCTCGACCCGGAACGGGTCGACGTACGCCGTCGTGGGGTCCGGGATGAGCTTCATGTCGGACTCGTGGATGGCCTGGAAGCCGCGGATCGAGGACCCGTCGAACATCTGGCCGTTGACGAAGAAGTCCTTGTCGACCGTGGACGCGGGCACGTTGAAGTGCTGCATGATGCCCGGCAGGTCGCAGAACCGGATGTCGACGAACTTGACGTCCTCGGACTCGATGTAGGCGAGGACCTCGTCAGCGGAGCTGAACAATGCTGAACCTCCTGGTTCGGTGCAGGGGCCGTGGAGGGGCCCCGGGGCGTTGCCGACGACGCTAGGGCGGGGCCGTTTCCCGACCGTGACCCGGACGTTTCGCCGGTGTAACGCACGTCAACGTATCAAGGTGTGGGATGGGCCGACCGATGCGTGGACGCGGCTGAGACGCCTCTACAGTGGCGTGGTGGCCCGTGCGACCGACGAGACCCCGAGCCCCGCCCCGGACGCGGGCGGCGCGGTGGAGGTCGTGAGCGCCCCCTTCGGCCGCCGCCTCGCCGCCTTCGTGGTCGACTGGGTGCTCAGCGCCCTCGTTACGTACAACGTGCTGCCCTACGACCTCTACCTCGGCGAGGGACCGCTGCCCCGGATGGTGCTCGGCCTCCCCGAGAGCTCGTGGGCGGTGCTGGGCGTGTTCGCTCTGCTCAACGTCCTGCTCGTCGCGCTCACCGGGTCCACGCTCGGGCACCGGCTGCTGGGGTTGCAGGTCTGGCAGGTGCGGCCCGGCCCGTTCCCGCTCCAGGTGGTCGTCCGCACCCTGCTCGCCTGCCTGTTCCTGCCGGCGCTCGTCGTCGGGCGCGACGGGCGTGGCCTGCACGACGTCGCGGCCGGCACGCGGCTGGTGCGCTTGCCTCGATGAGCCCGGTGCGAAAGCATCGGAGGCGGACCGAGGGAAGGTGAGCCTTCGTGACGCAGTAGACAGTCTGTGGGTTTGCTGTCCTACTACGTCACGTAGGAGACTGGGTCCCGCCGGGGCACCCCGGACAGACCACCACAAGGGCAGGAGTGGACATGACCACCACCACAGCGTCCGAGACCACGACCCAGGGCGGCGGCCTCGGCTTCGTCAAGATCAGCGGCTGGATCGTCGCCGTCGTCGGCGCCATCATGCTCGTCGCCGGAGCGAGCACCTGGGTAATCGTGCAGAACCAGCTCTCGGCCGAGAACATCACCGTGGCCGAGGACGCGAGCTTCCTCGCCGGCAACGACGTCAACGGGCCGTTCAGCGCCTACGCCGAGGCCGAGATCATCAACCACCACGCGCTCGAGGCCTCCGGCGGCAAGACCTACGCCGAGCTCGACCGCGAGGACCCCAAGCGGGCGACCGTGATGAACGCCTCGTTCCTCCGGGCGAGCCTCTTCACCTCCGTCCTCGCCTTCGGTGTGAGCGCGATGGCGATGGCACTGGGCGCCCTGCAGATCCTCCTCGGGGTCTCGATGACCCGGCTGGCCAAGGCCCGCCTCTGAGCCGGATCACCACCGGCCGGCGGTGACCTGACCGCCGCGACGACCCGGCCCCGCCCGTCCTTGACGGGCGGGGCCGGGTCGTGTGCTCGGGAAAGGGGCGGGGCAGTCGCCTACTCGGCGGACGTGGTGCCCGCGGCGCCCGGCGACACGAGGGCGGTCAGCTCGTCGAGCACGTCGTCACCTCCGGCGCCGTAGGCCCGGCCGTCCTCGCCCCGCCGCAACAGCGGCGGGCTGAGCCGCGACCACCGAGCCCGCGCCGCCTCGAGTGCCCGCCCGGGCTCTGGTGCGGCACGCAGGGCGCGTTGCACCTCCGTGGCGGCAGCCACTCGGCCCTCGTGGTACTTCGCGGCAGGGAAGGAGCGGCCCGACCGCCCGATCGCGCACATGCTCGTGCCGGCGGCCAGGTCGGTGAGGACGGCCGTCGACTCGGCACGCACGCGCTCGGCGGCCGCGGCGAGGACGGCGGTCACGGCGTCGGCCGGCGTCAGCGGCCCCGCATGGCCCGGCGGTCCATCCGGACCTTCGTCGGGTCGATCCCCTTGGGCACCGGCGGGCGGAGGCCACCGAGGGACTTCAGCCGCTTGTTGACGACCGACACCTCGGCCTTGGTGAGCACGGGCTTCATCCGGGTCAGCCGGCTGGAGATCTTGCGGATCGGGACCTCGTCGTCGCCGTCGCCGACGACCCAGAGGTGGACCGGCACCCCGGGTGCCACCCGGGCCACCTTCTTCTCCTCCTGCTTGAGCAGCTTGTGCACGCGACCGGACGGGCCCTCGCCGATGAGCACGATGCCGGGACGCCCCAGGGCGCGGAAGACCATCGCTGCGCCGGCCATGTCCTGCGGGCGTGTCCCGCGGGCGCCGTCGAGGGCGACCGGCTCCTGTTCGGCATACCAGCCGCGCTTGCCCATCCCGGTGAGAGTGGCGCCCGCGGCACCGACCTGACCCTCCAGGGCGTCGTACATCGCCTTGTTGCCGCGGCGGTTCATGACGAGCGTGGCCGCGAGGAAGCCCGCCGGCAGGGCGACGAGGACCGAGTACCAGAACCACCCGGTGAAGAAGCCGCCGCCGAGGATCGTGCCGATCGCGACGACGACGAGGAAGGTCAGCGCGCCCCAGCCGAGCATCCACCAGCCGAGCTGGGGGTCGAGGGACTTGATGGCCTGGTACGCCTGGCGGATCTCGGCGACGCGGCCGGTCTTCTTGGCGGGCTGGTCGGACACGGCGACGGTGCTCCTGGTCGGTGCGGTGCTCGGGTGCCCGCGGTGACCCGCGGGCAGGGGTTCAGGATACGTGCCCACCCGTGCGGGCGACCAGTGAGGAGGCCTCCTGCCGGGCGGGGTCGGACGTGGCCTCGGCGAGGTGGGCCAGGTGCTCGGGGATGGGCCGCCCCCAGCGACGCATCGCGGTCGCCCAGAGCCGGCCGGCGCGGTAGCTGCTGCGGACCAGCGGGCCCGCCATGACGCCCTTGAACCCGATCTCCTCGGCACGCTCCGACCAGTGCACGAACTCCTCGGGCTTCACCCAGCGGTCGATCGGGTGGTGCGTGGGGGAGGGGCGCAGGTACTGGGTGATCGTGAGGATGTCGCACCCGGCGTCGTGCAGGTCGTGGATGGCCGCGTCGATCTCGTCGTCGCGCTCACCCATGCCGAGGATGAGGTTGGACTTGGTCACCAGCCCGTTGTCGCGAGCCATCGAGAGCACCCGCAGGGACTTCTCGTAGGTGAACGCAGGACGGATCCGACGGAAGATGCGCGGCACCGTCTCGAGGTTGTGGGCGAAGACCTCGGGGCGGGCGTCGAAGACCTGACCGACCAGCTCGGGCCGCGCGCCGAAGTCGGGCGGGAGGATCTCGACGCCGGTGTTCGGGTTGAGGGCGTGGATCTGGCGGATCGTCTCCGCGTAGAGCCCGGCGGCGCCGTCGGGCTGATCGTCGCGGGCGACGCCGGTGACCGTGGAGTAGCGCAGGCCCATGGCGCGGACCGACTCGGCGACGCGTCGCGGCTCGCCCTCGTCGAGTGGCTGGGGACGGCCCGTCGCGATGTCACAGAAGTCGCACCGGCGGGTGCACGTGTCGCCCCCGATGAGGAAGGTCGCCTCTCGGTCCTCCCAGCACTCGAAGATGTTGGGGCACCCCGCCTCCTGGCACACCGTGTGCAGGCCCTGCCCCTTGACCATCGAGTGGATCTCGGTGAACTCGGGCCCCATCCGGGCGGTCGTGCGGATCCACTCGGGTTTGCGCTCGATCGGCGTCTCGGCGTTGCGCGCCTCGACGCGCAGCAGGCGGCGTCCCTCGGGTGCGACAGTCACGCCCTCCACCCTACGCCGCGCGCCCGACGGTCTCCGAACCCGCGGGCGGGGCCGGGATCAGGGCAGGACGTCGGCCAGGTGCTTCTCCGCGTAGGGCAGCACGTCCTGCACCGTGATGGTGCGGCCGGCCTCCCGGGTGAGCGAGGAGACCCCGGCGTCGGGGATGCCGCACGGGATGATCGGGTCGGCCCAGGAGAGGTCGGCGTCGCAGTTGAGGGCGAACCCGTGCATCGTCACGCGCCGGCTCACCCGCACCCCGATGGCGCCGAGCTTGCGGTCGGGGCCCCGGTCGTCGGCGAGCACCCACACGCCGCTGCGCCCCTCGACCCGCACGGTCTCGACACCGAACTCCCGGCACGTACGGATCATCACCTCCTCGAGGCGACGCACGTGCGCGACGACGTCGATGGGGACCTCGGTGAGCCGGACGATGGGGTAGCCGACCAGCTGTCCCGGGCCGTGCCACGTGATCTTGCCGCCGCGGTCGACGTCGATGACCGGGGTGCCGTCCGTGGGGCGCTCGTGCGGCTCGGTCCGCTTGCCGGCGGTGTACACCGCGGCGTGCTCGAGGAGGAGGGTGGTGTCCTCGAGGCTGCCCTCGACGACCTGGGCGTGGACCTCCCGCTGGGTGGCCCAGCCCTGCTCGTAGTCGACGAGGTCGGGGGCGAAGCCGAGGTGGACGATCCGCATGGCCCCACACGCTACGCCCCGAAGGCTCGACACCCCGGCACGCGGCCCACGGACCCCGGTGCCCGGTCACCGCGATCCCCCTAGGCTCGGTCCCATGGCTGACTCGTCCGACGACCTCAAGGCCCGTGCCCGTCGCCCCCGCGCGGTGCTTTGGGGAGCCGTCCTGGTCCTCCTCGCCTGGTTCGTCGTCGGTGGTCTCGGCGGGTCCGCCCAGGGGAAGCTCTCGGGGGTGCAGTCGAACGACAACGCGACCTTCCTGCCGAAGAATGCCGAGTCGACGCTCGTCAGCCAGGCGGTGACGAAGTTCAACGAGAGCGACACCCTGCCCTACCTCGTCGTCGTCAAGCGCGCCGACGGAGGCGACCTCAGCCCGCAGGACCTCCAGACGGTCGGGACGTTCGCGACCGGCATCCCCGACCTGCCCCTACCGGCCATCGGCGACGGCGCGACCCTCGGCGACTACCTCGCCGGGGACGCGCCGCCGACCCCGGTGCCGTCGCAGGACGGGAAGGCCGTGCTCGTCACCGTGCCGCTCGACGCGACGACGGCCACCGAGGCCCAGGGCGACACCTCGGCGCTCGTCGAGGGCGCCGCCGCCCTGCGCGACGCGATCGACCAGGACCTGCGGCCGGCGGGCCTCGAGGGCTACGTCGGCGGCCCCGGTGGGCTCATCGCCGACTTCGCGTCCGCCTTCGCGGGGATCGACGGCATCCTGCTGCTCGTCGCGCTGGCCGTCGTGCTCGTCATCCTCCTCGTCGTGTACCGCAGCCCGATCCTGCCCTTCGCCGTGCTGCTCAGCGCCGTCTTCGGGCTCTCCGCAGCCTCGCTCGTCGTCTACCAGCTGGCGCTCAACGACGTCATCACACTCTCCGGGCAGTCGCAGGGGATCCTCTTCATCCTCGTCGTCGGTGCCGCCACGGACTACGCGCTCCTCCTCGTCAGCCGGTTCAAGGAGGAGCTGCACGACGAGGCCAACTCGTGGACCGCCCTGACGCGGGCCTGGCGGGGCGCGGTCGAGCCCATCGTCGCGTCGGCGGCGACCGTCATCCTCGGCCTGCTCTGCCTGCTTCTCGCCGAGCTGCGGAGCACGTCCGGGCTCGGGCCGGTGGGTGCCCTCGGCATCGCGGGTGCCCTGCTCGCGTCGCTGACCTTCCTCCCGGCGATCCTCCTGCTCTTCGGCCGCAAGGCCTTCTGGCCCTTCCCTCCCCAGCTGGACCACGTGCACGCCGAGGACACCATCAGCACCCGGGGGGTGTGGGGCCGCGTGGCCGGTCTCGTCGGGCGCCACCCGCGCCGGGTGTGGTCGATCACGCTCGTGCTCCTCCTCGCCGCCGCGGCCTTCGTCCCGACGTTCAAGGCGAGCGGGTCGACGATCGAGGAGACCTTCCTCACCGACACCGACTCGATCACGGCCCAGAAGGTCCTCGGCGAGCACTTCGCGGCCGGTGCCGCGACCCCACTCCAGATCGTCGTGCCCGAGGCCGACACCGACGCCGCCCTCGAGGTCGTGCGCTCCGACCCCGGCATCGACTCGGCCTACGCCGGACTGGTCCCGCCGCAGCCGGGCAGGCCCCAGGTGCCTCCGAAGGCCGTCGACGGACAGGTGCTCATCCAGGCCACGACGAAGGACGCGGCCGACAGCCAGGGGGCCGAGGACACCGTCAAGCGGCTGCGCGCCGACCTCGACCAGGTGAGTGCCGACGCCCTCGTGGGCGGCAACGCCGCCACCAACCTCGACGTCCTCGAGGCCAGCTCGCGGGACCTGCGGGTCATCGTGCCGGCGATCCTCGTCGTCATCTTCATCGTCCTGGCGCTGCTGCTGCGCTCGCTCGTGGCACCCCTCCTGCTCGTGGCCGCCAACGTCGTCTCGTTCGGCGCGACGATCGGCATCTCCGCCCTGGTCTTCGACCACGTCTTCGGGTTCACCGGTGGCGACCCGGCGATCCCGCTCTACGGGTTCGTCTTCCTCGTGGCACTCGGCATCGACTACTCGATCTTCCTCATGACCCGGGTCCGGGAGGAGTCGCAGCAACGGGGCACCCGGCCCGGCATCCTCGTCGGCCTCGCCGTCACCGGTGGCGTCATCACGAGTGCCGGGATCGTCCTGGCGTCGACGTTCTCCGCGCTCGCCGTGCTCCCGCTCACCTTCCTCGTCCAGATCGCGTTCATCGTCGCCTTCGGCGTCCTGCTCGACACCTTCGTCGTCCGCTCGCTGCTCGTCCCGGCGGCCTCGTACGACATCGGACCGCGGGTGTGGTGGCCGGCCCGCTTCGTCGCCGACGGCGGGGAGTCGGGGCCGGGTCGGCACGCCGAGGGGCCGCACCCGCCGGCCGACCCGGAGGTGGCTGCGGACCTCGAGGTGCGCCCGTGACCCGGGTCGCCCTCGCCGGGTACGGCCCGGCCGGTCGCGGGATCCATGCGCCACGGCTCGCCGAGGCCGGGTGCCGGGTCGTCGCCGTGTCGACCTCGAGCGCCGAGCGTGTCGAGCAGGTGCACGCGGACCTACCCGGAGCCGAGGTGGTCCCTGACCTGACCGCGCTGCTCGCGCTGTCCGGCGTCGACCTCGTCGTCCTCGCCAGCCCGAGCGGCGTGCACGCCGAGCAGGTCCGGGCCGTCGTCGACGCGGGGATCCCGTGCGTCGTCGACAAGCCGCTCGCCGTGGACGCCGCGTCGGCCGCGGAGGTGGTCCGCCACGCCGCGGCCGCGGGCGTCCCCCTCACGGTGTTCCAGAACCGACGCTACGACCCCGAGCACGCGACCGTGCGGGCGGTCGTCGCCGACGGCCTCGTCGGCGAGGCGTTCCGCTACGAGATGCGGTGGGAGCGCTGGCGACCGCAGCCGCGGGACCGCTGGCGCGAGAACGCGGCCCCGGAAGGCGGTGGCGGCATCCTCCTCGACCTGCACAGCCACCTCGTCGACGCCGCCGTCCAGCTGTTCGGGCCGGTCCTCCGCGTGGCGGCGACGGTCGCGGCGCGTACGACCCGGGCGGAGGACGACGCGTTCCTCCTCTGCACGCACGCCACGGGGGTCCTCTCCCACCTGTCCGCGACCTCGCTCGCCGGGGCGCCAGGGCCCCGGGTCCGCCTCCTCGGCACGGGCGGTGCCTACGTGCAGGCCGACTTCGAGGCGGAGCCGCACCCGTGGTCCGGGCAGTCCGACCTCGACCCCGAGCACTGCGGGTGGCTCCACCGTGGCGCCGAGCGGCTGCCCGTCCCGCGCGTGCGCAGTGGCCAGGCCGACCTCTACCGGGCGGTGGCACGGGCGCTGGACGCGCCCGACCGGCAGGCGGCGATGCCGGTGGACCCCTGGGACGCCGTGCACACCCTCGCGGTCATCGACGCGGCGCGGGTCGCGGCGGCGGAGGAGCAGGTCACCGAGGTGGTGACCCCGGGCCGCTGACCGCGGTCGTCACCGGGAGGCCAGGCGGCGCGGCGCGATCCGCTCCTCGTGCACACCGTCGCCCTCGCGCGTCACGACATAGGCCGACGCGCCGTCGACCTCGGCAACGGCCTCGACGAGCTCGGTGCCCCGGTACACGAGGCCCACTCCGTCGTCGGTGCAGTGCGTCTCGGGCAGCGTCCGCTCGGCCACGAGCGCGTGGACGAGCGGTCGTCGACGGGGCTCGGAGTCGTAGTGGACGCCGTTGCCGTAGGGGAGCAGGCCGAGCGCGTCGGTGACGGCCCGCAGCTCGGGTCCGAAGGAGTCGGTGGTGCCACCCACGTACCAGCAGATCGACCCGGCGGAGACGCCGGAGAGGACGACCCCGGCCTCCCACGCGGCCCGCATCGCCGGGCGGAGGTCGTGGACGTCCCAGACGGCGAGGAGGTTGGCCACGGACCCGCCGCCCACCCAGACGACGTCCTGTTCGAGCAGGTGACCCGGCACGTCGGCGAGGTTCGGCATGGGGAACAGGTCGAGGACGGTGACGTCGAACCCGGCGACGCGGCCGGCCTCGAGGGCCTCGTACGCGAACCACCGCGGGTCGCCGGACGCGGTGCCGACGAAGGTCACCCGTGGACGGCGTCCGTGGACACCGGACAGGTCGACCGCGTGGTGGACCAGGCCGCCGAACTCGATGCGGGTGCGTTCGCCGGGGCGGTAGCCGCCGGAGGTGGCAAGGACGGTCGGCTGGTCGGCGGGCACCGCCCCACCCTAGGGGCCTGTGGACAACCGGGCAGGCGGGGTGCGCGACCCGGGCAGGGTGGCCGGCATGGCAGTCACTCACGAGACGGTCGCCGCGCCCGGGGTGCCGGGGCTCGAGCTCGGCCGCCTGCTCGGCCGGGGCGCGACGAGCGAGGTCTGGGAGGGGGTGCGCGAGGCCGACGGGCGCCGCGTCGCGGTCAAGATCGCGCACGGGGACCGGGAGTCGGTCGAAGGGGCGGTCCGCGAGGCGGCGCTCGCGGCCACCGTCGCGTCGGCCCACGTCGTGTCGGTCGAGGGATGCCTGGCCCTTGCGGACGGGCGGGTGGCGCTCGTCATGCCGCTGGTCCGCGGGGGCGACCTCGCCAGGCTCGTCGCGGCCCGGGGCTTCCTGACGGCCGGTGAGGTGGTCACCGTCCTCGCACCGCTCGCGGGTGCCCTCGGCCGGCTGCACGGGGCCGGGGTGGTCCACGGCGACGTGTCGCCCGGGAACGTCCTGCTCGACCTCGACGGGCGCCCGCTCCTCGCCGACCTCGGCCTCGGACGGGTCATCGGGGAGGAGCCCGGTCCGGTCTGGGGCACCGAGGGCTGCGTGGCCCCCGAGGTCCTGCTCGGTGACCTCCCGTCGCCCGCCTCCGACGTCTACGCCCTGGGCGCGCTCGGGTGGCTCTGCCTCACCGGGGCGCTGCCCGGACCGCCCGGCCTACGGACCGAGCTCGCGCAGGCCTCCCGCGCCGGTCCCCAGGCGCGGGCCCTCGCGACGGTCCTCACGTCGGCGGTGGCCCCGCACACCGACGAGCGTCCGGATGCCGACGAGTTCGCCTGGGCGCTGTTCCGGGCCGCGGACCCGGCCCCCCTCCACCTCGTCTCGGGAAGCGACGACACCAGTGCGGTCACCTTCCGCATCCGGGCGGCCGCACGTCCGGACCCCGCCAGCAGGCGGCGGCGCCGAGGCCGCCACGTCCGCGCACCGGCCCCGGGCCGGCGTGGCCGGCGAGCAGCCGGCACGGGCCTCGCCGTGCTGGCCGTCGTCACCGCCGTCGCCTCCGGTGCCACCGGGCAGTGGAGCGTGACCTCCGGCCCGGGCGGCCCGGCCGAGGTGCCCGGCGTGGCCCGGCCCCCTGCCGCGAGGGTCGGCGACCGAACGGTGGATTCCGACGCGCGGGCGGCCCGGTCCGCCCCGGAGGTCGCACCGGCCCGGCTGCTCGAGGCGCTCGCCGAGGCCCGTGCCGCCGCCTGGCGGGCCGCCGACCCCGCTCTGCTCGCGGAGGCCGAGGCCGCCGGGTCGCCCCTGCGGGCTCGGGACGCCGCGGCCATCACCGGGCTGGCCCGAGCGGGCCTGCGCTACGCCGGCCTGGGCTACGTGCTCGACGGGGTGCGAGCCGTGTCGGCCGGCGACGAGCGGGCCGTCCTGCGTGCCAGGGTCGGCACGACGGGCTACGAGGTCGCCGGCGCGCCGGACGCCGCGGTGCGTCCGCCCTCGGCGGGCGAGCCGGTGCTCGTCGACCTCCGGTGGACCGACGCCGGCTGGCGCGTCACCGACATCCGGCCCGACGGGTGATCGCCGCGCTCCTCAGCCGACGACCCAGCCGACGGCAGAGGCGAGGTCACCGTGCTCGAAGACGTAGCCGCTGTCGGCGAGGGCGTCGCCGACGATCCGCTGGCTGGCGAGGATGTCACCGGCGAACTCACCGATGGCGATGTGCAGCGCGAAACCGGGGATCGGCAGGACCGAGGGACGGTGCAGGGCACGACCGAGCGCGCTCGCCACGTCCTTCTGACGGGCCGGCCCGGGCGCGACGAGGTTGACCGGCCCGGTGACCTCGGGGTGGTCGAGCAGATGGAGGAGGGCACCGACCTCGTCCACGAGCGTGATCCACGGCCAGAACTGCCGACCACCCCCGATGGGTCCGCCGAGGCCCAGGCGCGCGGCGCGGAGCAACGGCCCGGCGGCGCCGCCGTCGGTCGTGACGAGCATCCCCGACCGGTCGAACCGCAGGAGCGACCCGGACGCGACGTCCTCGGAGGCGAGCACGATGCCCGTCCGCAGGAACGCCGTCGGGGCCCCGGCGTCGACCGCCGGCTGCGCGGCCGCCTCCCAGGCCAGGACGACGTCGGTGAGGAACCCTCGTCCGGGCGCACTCGCCTCGGTGAGCCGCTCGTCGCCCCGGTCGCCGTAGTACCCGGAGGCCGAGCCGCTGAGGAAGCGGATCGGGCGTCCGGTCGCGGCGATGGCCGTCGCCGCAGCGTGGGTGGAGTCGGTGCGCGACGCGAGGATCTCATGCTTGTACGAGGGGGTCCAGCGTCGGTCGCCGACGCCTGCGCCGGCGAGGTTGACGACGGCGTCGACGCCGTCGAGCACTCCCGGGTCGAGGTGCCGGCTCGCGGGATCCCACTGGACCTCGTCGCCGGCACGGGCGGGACGGCGGACGAGGCGCAGCACCTCGTCGCCGCGCTCGCGCAGCGCGGCGACGAGTGAACTGCCGATGAGACCGGACGAGCCGGTCAGTGCGACGCGGGCCACGGGGGTCAGAGGCCGAGGTCGGCTTCGAACGCGCCCTCCTCGAGGCGCTGCTTCATCGTCGACAGGAACCGGGCGGCATCGGCACCGTCGACGATCCGGTGGTCGTAGGAGAGTGCCAGGTAGACCATCGAGCGGATCGCGATCGTCTCCCCGCCGTCCTCGGCAGTGACGACGACCGGTCGGCGGACCACGGCGCCGGTGCCGAGGATGGCCACCTGGGGCTGGTTGATGATGGGCGTGTCGAACAGCGCACCGCGCGAGCCGGTGTTGGTGATCGTGAACGTGCCGCCGGCGAGGTCGTCGGGGGTGATCTTGTTCCCCCGGGTCCGCTCGGCGAGGTCGGCGATGCCCCGGGCCAGCCCGGCGATGTTGAGGTCGCCGGCGTTCCTGATGACCGGGACGAGCAGACCCTTCTCGGTGTCGACCGCGATGCCGAGGTGCTCGGCCCCGTGGTAGGTGACCTGGTCGTCCTCGATGCTCGCGTTGACCATCGGGTGGGTCTTGAGCGCCTCGACCGCGGCGAGGGCGAAGAAGGGCAGGAAGCTGAGCTTGGTGCCCTCCCGCTGCGCGAACTCGCCCTTGGCGCGGTCGCGCAGGCGGGCGATCCGGGTGACGTCGACCTCGATGACCGTCGTCAGCTGCGCCGAGACCTGGAGGGACTCGACCATCCGACGGGCGATCGTCTTGCGCAGCCGGGTCATCGGCTGCGTCGTGCCCCGCTTGGAGGTGTCGACCTCCGCCCGCTTCGGCGGTGCCGCCTGGGCGGCGGGCTGGGCCTGAGCGGGCTGCTCGGCGGGGGCCTGCTCCTGCTTGCTCGCCTCGGCCGCGGCGAGGACGTCCTGCTTGCGGATCCGGCCGCCGATGCCGGTGCCCCGGATGTCGGCGAGGTCGATGCCGTTGTCGGCGGCGAGCTTGCGCACCAGCGGGGTGACGTAGGCGGACGCGTCCTCCTCCGGCTGACGCGGCGTGGGTGCGGTCGACCCGCGCGACGGACTGGGCGTTCCGTCGGCCTCGGCCGCGGCCTCGTCAGCCGTGGCCTGCGGCGGGGCCTCCTCGGCGGGAGCGGGCTGCTCCGGCTCGGGCTGGGGCTCGGGCTCGGGCTCGGGCTGGGGCTCGGGCTCGGGCTCGGCTCCGGCTTCTCCTCAGCGGCCGGGCTGGCCTGCCCGCCGCCGCCCTCGCCGCCGATGACCGCGAGGTCGGCGCCCACCGGGACGGTGTCGTCCTCGGCGACGAGGACCGAGGTCAGGGTCCCGGCGTACGGCGAGGGGATCTCGGTGTCGACCTTGTCGGTGGAGACCTCGAGGAGGGGCTCGTCGACCGCGACCTCGTCACCCTCCTGCTTCAGCCAGCGGGTGACGGTCCCCTCGGTGACGGACTCACCGAGCGCCGGCATCTGGACGGTCTGGCCACCACCGGGGCCGCCGCCACCAGCGGGCTGCTCCTGCGTCTCCACGGGCTGCTCCTGGGTGTCCGCGGGCTGCTCCTGGGTGTCCGCGGGCTGCTCCTGCCCGCCCTCGTCGCCGGCCTCGCCCTCGGCGGCCGCGGACGCCTCGCCGCCCTCCGACTGCTGCTCACCGCCGGAGTCACCGCCCTCGCCCGGGGCGCCGTCGCCGATGACCGCGAGGTCCGCACCGACGGGAACGGTGTCGTCCTCCTCGACGAGGATCTCCTGGAGGGTGCCCGAGACGGGGGAGGGGATCTCGGTGTCGACCTTGTCGGTGGAGACCTCGAGCAGCGGCTCGTCGACCTCCACGGAGTCGCCGACGCTCTTCAGCCACCGCGTGACCGTCCCCTCGGTGACGGACTCGCCGAGCGCGGGCATCTGTACGCGTTCTGACATCAGGACAGCTCTCCTTCGTGGCCGATGGCGGTCATCACTCTAGTTGCGGGCGCGCGGCGGGTCAGGTGTGGGCGTGCAGCGGTTTGCCGGCGAGGGCGAGGTGGGCCTCGCCCAACGCCTCGTTCTGGGTGGGGTGGGCGTGGACGAGGCTCGCCACGTCCTCGGCGTGGGCCTCCCAGCCGACGACGAGCTGGGCCTCACCCACCTGCTCGCCCATCCGCGAGCCCACCATGTGGACGCCGAGGACGGCGCCGTCCTCGAGCGCCACGAGCTTGACGAAGCCCTGCGTCCCGAGGATCTGTGACTTCCCGTTGCCGCCCAGGTGGTAGTCGAGGGTGCGGACCGCGTCCCCGTGCAGCTCCCGGGCCTGCTCCTCGGTGAGGCCGACGGAGGCGACCTCGGGGTCGGAGTACGTCACCCGGGGGATCGCCGACTCCAGCACGGGAACAGGGTCCAGCCCCGCGATGTCCTCGGCGACGAAGATGCCCTGGGCGAACCCGCGATGGGCCAGCTGGAGTCCGGGCACGATGTCACCCACGGCCCACACGCCCTCGACGGAGGTACGACAGCGCTCGTCGGCGAGGACGAACCCCCGCTCCATCGCGACGCCGGCGTCCTCGTACCCGAGCCCCTCGGTGACCGGACCGCGTCCGACGGCGACGAGGAGGAGGTCTCCGGTCACCTCGTCGCCGCCCTCCAGCCGCACGGTGACCTCGTCCTCGCCGCTCGTCGCACCGGCGAACAGGGCGCCGGTGCGGACGGTGATGCCACGCTTGCGGAAGGCGCGCTGGAGTGTGGAGCTCGCGGCGGGGTCCTCGGCGGGCAGCAGCCGGGGGAGCGCCTCGAGGACGGTCACCTCGGCGCCGAAGGAGCGGAAGACCGACGCGAACTCGACGCCGATCACCCCACCACCGAGGACGATCACCCGCTCGGGCACCTCCTCGAGGGCCAGCGCACCGTCGCTCGTCACGACCCGGCCCCCGATCTCGAGGCCGGGGAGGGTGCGCGCTGACGAGCCGGTGGCGAGCACGATGTGCCGGCCGACGAGCCGGCGGTCGCCGACGAGGACCGCGTGCGGGCCGTCGAGCCGGCCCTCACCCTCGACGTAGTCGACCTCGCGGGTGCGGACCAGCCCCTGCAGCCCCTGGTGGAGCCGTGCGACGACGCCCTCGCGGTAGGTCGTGACCGCGGGCAGGTCGATCCCCTCGAGGGTGGCCCGCACCCCGAACCGGCTCGACTCGCGAGCCGCGTCGGCGACCTCGGCGGCGTGCAGCATCGCCTTGGTGGGGATGCAGCCGCGGTGGAGGCACGTGCCCCCCAGCAGGTCCTTCTCGACGAGCGCCACCCTCAGGCCCAGCTCGGCGGCGCGCAGCGCGCAGGCGTACCCCCCGCTCCCTCCTCCGAGGACGACGACGTCATGGGTGGTCTCGGCGTCGACCGGCATGCGGTGTGGCTCCCTCTCGCGGTGGCGGTGGTCGGAGGCACCCCCGGCCGGGGTGCGGTCGGGAGCGCTGCCGAGCATCTTGTCATCCCCGGGGCCCGGGCACCCGCCGGCACCGCCGGACGGGTGGGCGCATCGGTGGACGGACGTGAGCACGCCTTATCGTGGCCACATGGCCTGGTGGAGACGTGGTCGCTCGCGCACGAGCCGCGGCGGCGGCGACCTCGAGAGCGTGCGTGCCCATCTCGAGGAGTTCGTCCGCACCCGCAGGAGCGTCGAGGCCTACGTGGAGCCGGCGACGAACGTCACCGCGACGACCGTCGTCCTCATCGCGCACGACGGTGAGTGGACCCGGCGTGCTCTTCCCAGCCGTCCGCAGGCGTTCACCGTGGCCCGCGAGCTCGGCGTGCCGGTCTACGACGTCAACCTCACCGGGTACCCGGCGAGGATGCGGGCCTGGACCGCGCGGCAGCGTCGCGACGGCCGAGCCTGAGGCGCCGGGCAGGGTCAGCCCGCGGCCGCGCGCTGCTCGACGAGCCCGACGAGCGTCGCGACCCCGAAGCCGGTGCCGCCCTTGGGGGTGGCGCCCTTGGGTCCCTTGGTGTTGAACGCCGGACCGGCGATGTCGAGGTGCGCCCAGCCGATGCCCTCGCCCACGAACTCCCGGAGGAACAGGCCGGCGGTGAGCATCCCGCCGTCGCGGTCCCCCTTGTGCGCGATGTCGGCGGTCGGCGTCTCCAGCTTGGTGCGCAGCTCGGCGGGCAGCGGCATCGGCCAGGCGCCCTCGCCCGCGGCGTCGGCGGCGGCCACGACGGCGCCCCGGAAGTCGTCGTCGTTGCCCATGACCCCGGCGATGTCGTTGCCGAGTGCGACCTGCTGGGCCCCGGTGAGGGTGGCGATGTCGACGATCCAGTCGGGGTTCTTCTCGCTCGCCAGGCAGATGCCGTCGCCGAGGACCATCCGACCCTCGGCGTCGGTGTCGAGGATCTCGACGCTCGTGCCGTCGCGCATGACGACGACGTCGCTCGGCCGCTGAGCGGTTCCGCTCGGCATGTTCTCGGCGAGGCAGAGGTAGCCGGTGACCGCGACCGGGAGGTCCAGCTCGGCGGCCGCCAGGACCGCTCCGGCGACGGCGGCGGCGCCGGCCATGTCGGACTTCATCGTCACCATGCCCGTGGTGGTCTTGATGTTGAGGCCGCCGCTGTCGAACGTGATCCCCTTCCCGACCAGGGCGACCGAGCCCTTGGCCCCGGAGGGCGACCACGACATCGTCACGATGCGCGGCGGATGGGCCGAGCCCTGACCCACGCCGCTGATGCCGCCGAACCCGCCCTTGGCGAGGGCCTTCTCGTCGAGGACGGAGACCGTCACCTTCGCGCTCGAGGCCGAGGTCCGCTTCTTGACCGCGTCGGCGAAGGACTGGGGGAAGAGCAGGTTGGGCGGGGTGTTGACGAGGTCGCGGGCCCAGTCGCGGGCGGTGCCGACGACGGCGGCCCGGGCCACGGCCTCCTTGACGGCCTTCCCCTGACCGGCCCCGGAGACGACCGTGATGCGCGGGCCCGCCGACGGCGCCGAGCCCTTGGCCCCGCGTCGTCCCGCGCGGCCGGCGTCGGCGAGCGGCGCTCCCTTGTCGTAGACGTAGCAGCCGGCGAAGGCGCCGTCGGCGACGGAGGCCACGGAGGCGACGTCCGTGGTCGGCAGCGCGACGCCGACGGTCTTCTTGCCGCGGACGGTGCGCAGCCCGGCTCCCGCGGCACGCCGGAGCACGGCGGCGTCGAAGGTCGTGGTCCGGGTCGTGCCCTCGCCGAGGCCGGTCACGACGACGGAGGTGGCCTTGACGCCCGGCACGGCGACCACCCGGTGCACCTCGTCGGTCTTGCCAGTGGCCTCGAGGTCGGCGAGCACGGCCTGCAGGTGGACCACGGCCTTGCGGGGCATCCCGTGGCCGGCCGCGAGGTCGGCCCCGTCCGGTGTGCGGACCGACCCGACGACGAGCGCGTCCACGGCGAGGTCGGCGGCGGTCCGGGTCGTCACGGTCAGCGAAGTCATGGCCGCACCCTACCGAGCCGGCCGGGGCATCCCTCGTGGGCGGTAACGTGCCCACCATGACCGACGAGACCGCACTGCTGCGCTCCCCGCTGCACGACCGCCACGTGGCCCTCGGCGCCAAGATGGCCGACTTCGGGGGGTGGTCGATGCCCATCGAGTACCCCGGTGGGGGCGTCGTCGCCGAGCACACCGCGGTTCGCGAGCGCGTCGGTCTCTTCGACGTGTCCCACCTGGGCAAGGCGCGGGTCGCCGGGCCCGGCGCGGCCGACTTCGTCAACGCCTGCCTCACCAACGACCTGCGCCGCATCGGCGCGGGCCAGGCGCAGTACACGATGTGTTGCACCCAGTCCGGCGGGGTGGTCGACGACCTCATCCAGTACCTCCGCTCCGACGAGGACGTCTTCCTCATCCCCAACGCCGCGAACACGGCACGGGTCGTCGAGCTGCTCGCCGCCGCCGCACCCGAGGGCGTCACCGTGGAGAACCTCCACGACCGCTACGGCATCATCGCCGTCCAGGGGCCGCGCTCCGACGAGGTGCTCCGCGCCCTCGGCCTCCCGGTCGACCACGACTACATGAGCTTCGTCGAGACCGAGTGGGAGGGTCTGCCGGTCGTCGTCTGCCGCACCGGCTACACGGGGGAGCGGGGCTACGAGGTGGTCCCGGCGTGGGAGGTCACCGGGTCGCTCTGGGACGCCCTCGCGGCCGCAGTCGCCGCCGAGGGTGGCCTGCCCGCCGGGCTCGGCGCCCGTGACACGCTGCGCACCGAGATGGGCTACCCGCTGCACGGCAACGACCTGTCCCTCGACATCACGCCGGTCATGGCGGGGGCCGCGTGGGCGGTCGGCTGGGACAAGGAATCCTTCTGGGGGAAGGAGGCGCTCACCGCGGAGCGCGCTGCGAAGACGACGCCGCTGATGCGCGGGCTCCTCGCCACTGGACGTGGCATCCCGCGGCCGCACTGCGAGGTCCGCGACGCCTCGGGCACCGTCGTCGGTGAGGTGACGTCCGGCACCTTCTCGCCGACCCGCCGACAGGGCATCGCCCTGGCCCTGCTCGACCGGTCGGTCACGCTCGGGGACGACGTCGTCGTCGACGTCCGTGGCCGCGAGGTCGCCGCCACCGTGAGCAAGCCGCCGTTCGTCGAGGCGGGGGTGCGGTCCGCGTGAGCGAGCAGTGGACGTGGAGCTACGCCGACGCCGAGGGCCGGCCGGTCACCGGTGAGCCGACGACGGAGGCCGCGTTCCCGAGCCAGGGTGACGCCGAGAGCTGGTTCGGAGAGGTCTGGCACGACCTCGCCGACGCCGGCGTGGCCGCGGTGACGCTGCACCGCGACGGCGTGGTCGTCTACGGTCCGATGAGCCTGGAGCCGGCGCCCTGACCCCAGTCCGTCAGGAGGGGTGGTCGCCGCGGTCGACCATCGGTCGCGGCATCCGGAAGCGGCGCATCTGGAAGGCGCGCATCGCGGCGTACATGCCGCCGCCGCGGCCGAGCTTGTCGGCGCCGAACTTCTCGACGAGTCGACGACGGCACCGCCGCCACATGAGGAAGGTGTCGGCGGCGGCGACGAGGATGATGCCGTACGTCGCGAGGGTGACGAGGGCCAGGATCGCGTCGGTGCGCAGGAAGCTGAGCGCGAGGACGAGCACCATGACCGGGAGCATGAACTCGGCGAGGTTCCAGCGGGCGTCGACGTAGTCGCGGATGTAGCGGCGCACCGGGCCCTTGTCCCGGGGCGGGAGGTGCTTCTCGTCCCCGGTGACCATGGCCTGGCGGGTCAGCGCCAGCTGCTCGTTGCGCTTGGCGCGCTCCTGCTGGCGCGCGACCTTCCGGTCGGCCTGGACGAGCGGCTGCTTGCGTGCGGCCTCGCGTTCCCGCCGCTTGGGGGTCGGCCGGTTCTTGGCGCCCTCGCGAGGCGGGTGCGCCTCCTCCGGAGGGGTCTCCTGCTCCGTCCTGCTGCGTCCGAACACCCCCCCATGTTAGGTCCTCCCCGGAGGCGGGCGGACCGGCGTCCGGGGTCGGGTGGTCTCCCGGGGCGTGCCGGGCGCGGTGTGTGGGTAGGGTCTCGACCCGTGACCGACGTCCTCACCCCCGAGCAGATCGCCGACCTCCGTGACCGCGTCCACGCGCTGATGCCGCAGGTGCGCGCCGACCTCGAGGCGCTCACCCGCATCCCCAGCGTCTCCCTCGACGCTTTCGACCAGGCCCAGGTCGAGGCGAGCGCGGAGGCGGTCGCCTCGCTGCTGCGCGCGGAGGGGCTCGCCGTCGAGATCGTCCGTGAGGGAGGGCGGCCGGCGGTCATCGGCCACCGCGCCGGCCCGCCAGGGTCGCGCACCGTCACCCTCTACGCCCACCACGACGTCCAGCCGCCCGGCGACGACGCGCTGTGGGACAGCCCGCCGTTCGAGCCGACCGAACGGGGCGGCCGGCTCTACGGCCGGGGCGCCGCTGACGACAAGGCCGGGGTGATGGCCCACGTGGCCGCCCTACGGGCCCTCGGGGACGACCTGCCCGTGGGGGTCACGATCTTCGTCGAGGGTGAGGAGGAGATCGGCTCGGAGTCGCTCCCGACCATCCTCGAGCGCCACGGTGAGAAGCTTCGGGCGGACGCCATCGTCCTCGCCGACTCGGGCAACTGGGACATCGGCGAGCCCGCCCTGACGACGACCCTGCGCGGGATGGTGCGCGCGGTCGTCACGGTGACCACCCTCGACCACGGGGTGCACTCCGGGATGTTCGGTGGAGCCGTCCCCGACGCCCTCATGGTGCTCGTCCGCCTGCTGGCCTCCCTCCACGACGACGAGGGGAACGTCGCCGTCACGGGGCTCACGGAGGGCATCGCCGCGGACCTCGACTACGACGAGGACCGCCTGCGCCGTGAGTCCGGCCTCCTCGACGGCGTGGAGACGGTGGGCTCGGGATCCCTGCTGACCCGGATGTGGACGAAGCCGTCGGTCACGACGATCGGCATCGACGCCCCGACGGTCGCGACGAGCTCCAACACCCTCGTGCCCACGGCAGCCGCCAAGGTCTCGATGCGGATCGCGCCGCAGGAACACGACCTCGACGCGTTCGAACGGCTCAGGGAGCACCTGCTGGCACGCGTGCCGTGGGGCGCGAAGGTCGAGGTGACCCTCGACGAGCGGGGTGCCGGCTTCGCCGCCGACGCCGAGGGTCCCGTCTACGACCAGGCGCGGGCCGCGTTCGCCGACGCCTGGGGCGTGGCACCGGTCGACATGGGCGTCGGCGGGTCCATCCCGTTCGTGGCGGCCTTCGCCGAGCGCTTCCCGGAGGCGGCCTTCCTCGTCACCGGGGTCGAGGACCCCGACTCGCGGGCGCACGGGGCGAACGAGTCGCTCCACCTCGAGGAGTTCGAGCGCGTGTGCGTCGCGGAGACGCTCCTGCTCGCCCGCCTGGGCGCCCTGCCCCGCTGAGGGGACCGCCCGGGTCAGTCCTTCGCGGTCTCGCCGGGCAGCGCGAGCATCTGGTCGAGGGCGACCCCGGCCCAGCGCGCGGTCTCCGCCTCGACCTCGATCGGGTTCACGACGCGGCCGTCGACGAGCGCCTCGAGTGCCCAGACCAGGTGCGGCAGGTCGATGCGGTTCATCGTCGAGCAGTAGCAGACGTTCTTCTCGAGGAAGACGATCCGCTGCTCGGGGAACTGCGCGGCGAGGCGCTGGACGAGGTTGAGCTCGGTTCCCACCGCCCAGGCCGAGCCCTCCGGTGCAGCCGCGATGGTCGCGATGATCTTCTCGGTGGAGCCCACGACGTCGGCGAGCTCGACGACCTCGTGGCGGCACTCGGGATGGACGATGACCTTGACGTCGGGGATCTCCCGGCGGGCCGCCTCGACCGCGTCGACCGTGAACCGGCCGTGCACGGAGCAGTGGCCGCGCCACAGGATCATCCGGGCGTCGCGCAGCTGCTCCTCGGTGAGACCGCCGAGGGGGCGGTGCGGGTCCCAGACGACGCATTCCTCCAGCGCACCGCCGAGGTCGCGGACGTAGGTGTTGCGACCGAGGTGCTGGTCGGGGAGGAAGAGGACCTTGCCACCGTCCCCGACCTTGTCGAGGGCCCAGGTGAGCGCGGTCTTCGCGTTCGACGAGGTGCACACCGTACCGCCGTGCCGGCCGGTGAAGGCCTTGATGGCAGCCGAGGAGTTCATGTAGGTCACCGGCACCGTGACGTCGGCGACACCCGCGGCGACGAGGTCGTCCCAGCAGTCCTCGACCTGCTCGAAGGCGGCCATGTCGGCCATCGAGCACCCGGCGGCCAGGTCCGGGAGCACCACACGCTGGTGGTCGGCGGTGAGGATGTCGGCCGACTCGGCCATGAAGTGCACGCCGCAGAAGACCACGTACTCGGCCGCCGGACGGGCTGCCGCCTCCTTGGCCAGCTTGAAGGAGTCGCCGGTCACGTCCGCGAACTGGATCACCTCGTCGCGCTGGTAGTGGTGCCCGAGGACGAAGACCCGCTCGCCGAGCGCCTCCTTCGCCGCCCGGGCACGCTCGACGAGCTCGGGCTCGGACGGTGCGGGCAGGTCCCCGGGGCACTCGACCCCGCGCTCGGTCGCGAGGTCGCGGCCGTGGCCGAGGACGAGCAGCGGCAACGGGGCGTTGCGGGGCGATCCGGTCGTGGTCGTCACCCCTGAATCGTATGTCTCCGCGCCGCGGCTCCGCAGGGCTGCCCCGGCCGCGGGTGGGCGGCGTCATCCGGTCCGGGCGGCGGACATCGACCCCGATACCCTCGTCCCGTGCGCGTCCTCATCGCTCCCGACACCTTCGGGTCGACCCTGGGACCGGTCCAGACGGCCGCCGCGCTGGCGCGGGGCTGGGCCGACGGGGCTCCCCACGACGACCTGCGTCTCCTGCCGTTGTCGGGCGGCGGTCCCGGCTTCCTCGACGTGGTCCAGCAGGCGGTCGGCGGCGCGATGGTCGCGACGACCGTCAGCGACCCGCTGGGCCGGGAGGTGCCCGCGACGGTGCTCCTCGTCGACGGTGACGGCGGGCGCCGGACGGCCTACGTCGAGGCGGCCCAGGCCACCGGGATGCACCTGCTCGGCGCCGACGAGCGCGACCCGGGTATGACGAGCACGTGGGGCGTCGGCCAGCTGCTGGAGACCGCGGTCGAGGAGGGGGCGACGCGGGTCGTCGTGGCGGTCGGGGGAGGGGCCACGAACGACGGCGGCGCGGGGATGCTCGCGGCCCTGGGGGCCGGGCCGACCGGGCCGCTCGCCCGCGGTGGTCTCGCCCTCGCCGACCTCGCCGACGACGCCCTCCTCGGGATGCCCTCCGTCATCGACCGCCTGTCGGGTGTCGAGCTCGTCCTCGCGACGGACGAGGAGACGCCGTTGCTCGGCCTCCAGGGCACGAGCGCCGTGGACGCGCCCGGCAAGGGCGCCACCGCCTCGCAGGCGCAGGCCCTCGAGGCGGCGGTCGGACGGTTCGTCGACGTCCTCACCCGTGCGCTCCCCACCCCGCCCCTCGACCTGATGACCGGGCGGCCGCGCCGGCTCGATCGCGAGCCCGGGGCGGGCGCCGCCGGAGGCCTCGGCTACGGTCTGCTGGCCCTCGGCGCCCGGCCGGTCGGCGCCGTCGCGGAGGTCCTGCGGGTCACCGGGTTCGAGGTGGCCGCCGCGGGGAGCGACCTCGTCGTCACCGCCACCGGCCGGCTGGACTGGACCTCCGTGCGCGGGTCGGTCGTCTCCGGGGTGGCGGAGGCCACCCTCGCCACGGGACGGCCCACCGTGCTCATCGCCGGTGAGTGCCTCGTCGGCCGCCGGGAGACGATGACGATGGGGCTCGCGGGCTGCTACAGCCTCGTGGAGAGCCCCCGTGACCTCGAGGCGATGGTCGCCGACCCGGTCGCCACGCTGACGGCCCGCGCCGCCCGCGTCGCGCGGACCTGGTCGCCGGGGCGCTGAGTCCGCGCCCGCCGCGCGCGGACCGGGTGGCCCGGGGTGTCGTGTCGCCGACGTATCCTTGACCGGGTCAGGGAACACCGGCGGGCCCCCAGCGGTTCCACCCGGTGGACCGGCACCCCAGACCAGCACGAGGAGAGCACCCATGAGCGACCAGCTCCAGACCACCGAGACCCCGGCCGGGGTCGAGGCCGGCACGCACGGCGTCGTCCTCACCGATGTCGCCGCGTCCAAGGTCGCGTCCCTGCTCGAGCAGGAGGGCCGTGACGACCTGCGCCTGCGCGTGGGCGTGCAGCCGGGCGGCTGCTCCGGCCTCATCTACCAGCTCTACTTCGACGAGCGCACCCTCGACGGTGACCTCGTCCGCGAGTTCGGCAGCGTCGAGGTCGTCGTCGACCGGATGAGCGCCCCGTACCTCGACGGCGCGACGATCGACTTCTCCGACACGATCGAGAAGCAGGGGTTCACCATCGACAACCCCAACGCGGGCAGCTCCTGCGCCTGCGGCGACAGCTTCAGCTGACCTCGGCTGACCGGGCACGTCCAGCGTCCGAGGGGGCCCGTCCCACCGCTGCGGTGGGACGGGCCCCTGCGTTGCCCACACGTCGTGCCCGGTGACGCCCCGGGCTGCCGGTGACCGGTAGGTTCGGTGTCGTGCAGATCGCCGTCACGGGGTCCATCGCGACCGACCACCTCATGACCTTCCGGGGGAGCTTCTCGGACTCCCTCGTCGTCGAGCAGCTCGACAAGATCTCGGTGAGCTTCCTCGCCGACCAGCTCGAGATCCGCCGGGGCGGGATCGCCGGGAACATCTGCTTCGGGATGGCCGTGCTCGGCGCCCGTCCGATCCTCGTCGGGGCCGCGGGGGAGGACTTCGGCGACTACCGCAGCTGGCTCAGCCGCCACGGCGTGATCACCGACCACGTCCACATCTCCGAGACCCAGCACACGGCGCGCTTCGTCTGTACGACCGACGACGACATGGCCCAGATCGCGACGTTCTACGCGGGTGCGATGTCCGAGGCGCGGATGATCGAGCTCGGCCCGATCCACGAGCGCTGGGACCTCGACCTCGTGCTCATCGGTGCCGACGACCCCGAGGCGATGCTCCGGCACACCGAGGAGTGCCGGGCCCGCGGCATCCCGTTCGTCGCCGACCCCTCCCAGCAGCTCGCCTTCGCCGACGGGCCGTTCATCCGGCGCCTCATCGAGGGCGCCGACTACCTCGTGACGAACGAGTACGAGTCCCACCTGACCGAGACCAAGACGGGCTGGAGCCAGGCCGAGATCGACGACCGGGTCACGACCCGCGTCATCACCCGCGGCAAGGAGGGCGTCGACATCCGCACCCGCGGGCAGGAGCCGATCCACGTGCCCGTGGCCGGCGACGTCCAGCGGGTCGACCCGACCGGGGTCGGCGATGCCTTCCGGGCCGGCTTCCTCGTCGGGCTGCGGGGTGGGCTGAGCCACGAGCGCTCGGCCCAGATCGGCTCGGTGCTCGCCGCCTACGTCCTCGAGACGGTCGGGACCCAGGAGTACGCCGTGACCCGTCGTGCCTTCCTCGACCGGCTCGCCGCCGCCTACGGGGACGACGCCGCCGAGGAGATCGCCCCGCACGTGCGGACCGCCCACGACTGAGGGGCCTGCCGTGGTCTTCCCGCCCGTCGAGCCGCCGCCCACCACCTGGCTGCTCGACGCCGCCCGCGCCGAGCCGGGGGAGGACCTCGTCGCCGCCGGAGCCGACCTCGCGCCCGGCACGCTGCTCGCCGCCTACCGGCTCGGGCTCTTCCCGATGGGCCTGGGGCGACACGGCTCGGGGAGCCTCGGCTGGTGGTCACCTGACCCGCGCGGAGTGATCCCGGCGGGTGGGCTGAAGGTGCGCAAGTCGCTGCGACAGGTCCTGCCGCGCTTCGAGGTGCGGGTCGACACGGCGTTCGACGAGGTCGTCGCCGCCTGTGGCGACCCCGCCCGCGACGGACGGTGGATCACCGACGAGATCGCCGCGGCGTACGGGCGGCTCCACGACCTCGGCTGGGCGCACAGCGTCGAGGCCTGGCGCGACGGTGAGCTCGTCGGTGGCCTCTACGGGGTCTCCGTCGGGGGGCTGTTCGCGGGGGAGTCGATGTTCCACCGCGTGCGGGACGCCTCGAAGGTGGCGCTCGTCGGGCTGGTCCGCCGGTTCCACGCCGACGGCGACCCCCGCCGCCTCGTCGACGTCCAGTGGGCCACCGACCACCTGCGGCGGCTCGGGGCCCAGGAGTGGCCCCGCGAGGTCTACCTGGCGCGGCTGGCCGAGGCGCTCCGGGCGCCTCAGGTCGACCTCACCCGTGCGGCGCCGGGTCCCTCCTCGTCCGACTCACCGACCCGCACGGTGTAGACGCTCCACCCCTCGACCTCGCGGACCTCGACCGCGTGGCCGCGCAGCCACGCCCACGCCGGCACGTCGACGTGGGCGGCCGGGTCGTCGGCCAGGACGACGACGACCGTGCCGACGGGCAGGTCGCGCGTCGCCCGCGCGGCGAGCACGACCGGCTGGGGGCAGCGCAGCCCCCGCGCGTCGACGACGAGCGGCTCGCTCACAGGTCCGCGGTCCCGAGGCGGGAGCGGACGGCGGCCACGGCGCCGGGCAGCTCGGCGCACAGCCGGAGCACGTCGTCCGCCCGGGTCGGCGAGACCGCGGCGAGCGGGAGGGTGACGCGGACGTTGCCCTGCGTCAGCACGCCCATGGCCGCGAGGACGTGGCTCGGCCGCAGCCGGCTCGACGTGCAGGCCGAGCCCGAGGCGACCGCGAGGCCGCGCCCGGCGAGCTCGTCGAGCAGGACCTCGCCGTCGGCGAACAGGACGCTGAAGGTGACCACGTGTGGGAGCCGGTCGATCGGGTCGCCGGCCACGACGACGTCACGCACGCCCCCGGCAGCGGCCCGGACGCGCTCGACGAGCTCGCGGGCGGCGGCCTCCTCCACGGCGCGGTCGGCCTCGCCCTGGCGCCAGGCCTCGGCGGCCGCGAGAACCGCCGGGACCCACGGCGGCGCGGCCACCCGGCCCTGCTCGGCCTCGTGCCGGCCCCCCGGCAGGCTCCAGCGCGTCCCGGTCCGCACCCCGAGCAGGCCGAGCGGGGGCCCCCCGAACGAGGCGGCGTCGGCGACGAGGACGTCTCCGACCCGCGGTGGCAGCGTGTCCCGGCCCAGGGACGCGGTGGCGTCGACGAGGAGGGGGACGCCGTGCCGTGCGGTGGCCACCGCGGCGTCGGCGAGCGGCTGCCGGGTGCCCACCTCGGCGTTCGCGGTCTGGAGTGCCGCGGCCGCGACCCCGTCGGCGGCCACCGCATCGGCCCACGCGGCGGGGTCGACCCGGCCCGCGCCGTCGACGGGGACCGGGTCCGCCACCCCGGGGGAGAGCAGCACGGCGGATCGCTCCACGGCGGACGCGACGACGGTGTCGCCGACGCGCCGGCGGGCGTGTCGCAGACCGGCCAGGCCCACCTCGAGGGCCTCCTCGGGGCTCGCGTGCACCGACAGCTCGTCGGGACGGACGCCGAGGGCACCCGCCAGCACCTCGCGCGCGGTGTCGAGCAGCGCGCGGGCCCGCCGCCCGGGCGCGTGGCGGCGCGACGGGTCGGCCCAGGCGACGTCGAGGGCGGCCACGAGGGTCTGCACGGCCGTGGGGTGGAGGGGCCCCCGGGCGGCATCGAGGAGGCCGTCGGCGGGGGTCCCCTCGGGCCCTCGGAAGCTGTTGTGCGCCACGCCTCGACGGTATCCCCCCCTGACTGCCAACCCCGGTGGGTGTGCAGTAGGGTGTCCTGCATTCTGTCGACTCTCCTGACGAAGGGTGCAGCGGTGCGCCAGCACGACCTCTCCACGCCCCGCCGCGCCGGGCGCCGTCTCGGTGTCTCGGTGCTGCTCGGTGGGCTGATGGCCGCCCTCCTCGGTGGCTGTGCCAGCGGTGAGCTCCGCGGAAACGCCTCCACCGGCTGGCTCCCGCCGGCGGTCACCGAGGGTGGTGAGCGCGTCACCACGCTGTGGATCGGCGCGTGGATCACCCTGATCGCCGTCGGCCTGCTCGTCGTCGGCCTCGCGGTGTGGTGCATCGCGGCCTACCGCCGCAAGAAGGACGACACGGAGCTGCCCGTGCAGCTGCGCTACAACATCCCGATCGAGATCCTCTTCACGGTGGTCCCGATCTTCATGGTGGTCGTCTTCTTCTACTACACGGCCCGCGACGAGACGGCCCTGATCGACACCTCGAAGCAGCCCGACGTCTCGATCAACGTCATCGGCAAGCAGTGGAGCTGGGACTTCGACTACCTCGACGAGGACGTCCACGAGGTCGGCACCCAGGCCATCCTCACCGGCCAGCCCGGTGCGGAGGAGACGATCCCGACGCTCTACCTCCCGGTGGGCGAGCGGGTCGAGTTCTACCTCACGGCCCGCGACGTCATCCACTCGTTCTGGGTGCCGGCGTTCCTCCAGAAGATGGACATGATCCCCGGGCGGGTCAACAAGTTCCAGGTCGTCCCGACCCAG
This sequence comes from uncultured Actinomycetota bacterium, assembly GCA_963730165.1. Classification (GTDB taxonomy): domain Bacteria; phylum Actinomycetota; class Actinomycetes; order Actinomycetales; family Dermatophilaceae; genus DASSQJ01. The sequence continues at coordinate 532,038 of CAVSQS010000001.1, read as the reverse complement.
GAGGGCACCTTCCGCGGCAAGTGCGCCGAGCTCTGCGGCGCCTACCACTCGCAGATGCTCTTCAACGTCAAGGTCGTCTCGCGGGCCGAGTACGAGAAGCACATCTCCGAGCTGCGGGCCGCGGGCCAGACCGGACTGCTCGGCAACGACCTCAACCGGGAGCCCCTCATGGAGGGTCAGACCGTCGGCACCCAGGGAGGCAACTGACGATGAGCGCCGCGACCGACACCACCATGCTGCGCACGGCCGAGACCCCGGCCCGGACCCGGCGCCTGTCGCCCGGTGCGACCGTGGTCAAGTGGGTGACCACGACCGACCACAAGGTCATCGGGAACCTCTACTTCATCACCTCGTTCGTGTGGTTCATCGTCGGCGGCATCATGGCGCTGCTCATCCGTGCCGAGCTCTTCGAGCCGGGTCTGCAGATCGTCGACAACCCCGACCAGTACAACCAGCTGTTCACGATGCACGGCACGATCATGCTGCTGCTCTTCGCGACCCCCCTGTTCGCGGGCTTCGCCAACGCGCTGATGCCGCTGCAGATCGGCTCCCCGGACGTCGCGTTCCCGCGGCTGAACATGTTCGCGTACTGGCTCTACCTCTTCGGCGGGCTCATCGCCGGCGCGGGCTTCCTCACCCCGGGCGGCGCCGCCGCCTTCGGCTGGTTCGCGTACGCCCCGCTCTCGGACGCCACCTACAGCCCGGGCCTCGGCGGTGACCTGTGGGTCTTCGGCCTGGCACTCGGTGGCTTCGGCACCATCCTCGGCGCCGTCAACTTCATCACGACCATCCTCACGATGCGCGCGCCGGGAATGACGATGTTCCGGATGCCGATCTTCACGTGGACCGTGCTCATCACCTCGATCCTCGTGCTGCTCATCTTCCCGGCGCTCGCCGCCGCGCTCTTCGCGCTCGGCGCGGACCGCCGGTTCGACGCCCACATCTTCGACGCCGCGAGCGGCGGACCGATGATGTGGCAGCACATCTTCTGGTTCTTCGGGCACCCCGAGGTCTACGTCATCGCCCTGCCGTTCTTCGGGATCATCTCCGAGGTCATCCCGGTCTTCTCCCGGAAGCCGGTGTTCGGCTACAAGACCCTCGTCTACGCGACGATCGCGATCGCGGCCCTCTCGGTCAGCGTCTGGGCCCACCACATGTACGTCACCGGCCAGGTGCTCCTGCCGTTCTTCGCGATCATGACGATGCTGATCGCGGTCCCGACAGGGGTGAAGTTCTTCAACTGGATCGGCACGATGTGGGGGGGCAAGCTCTCCTTCGAGACCCCCATGCTCTGGGCGCTCGGCTTCCTCTTCACGTTCCTCTTCGGCGGCCTGACCGGCATCATCCTGGCCAGCCCCGCGCTGGACTTCCAGCTCTCCGACAGCTACTTCGTCGTCGCACACTTCCACTACACCGTCTTCGGCACCGTCGTCTTCGCGATGTTCGCCGGGTTCTACTTCTGGTGGCCCAAGCTGACCGGGCGGATGCTCGACGAGAAGCTCGGCAAGTGGCACTTCTGGCTGCTGTTCCTCGGCTTCCACACGACGTTCTTCGTCCAGCACATCCTCGGGGTGCAGGGCATGCCGCGGCGGTACGCCGACTACCTGCCCGAGGACGGCTTCGCCCTCGGCAACGAGATCTCGACGGTCGGCGCCTTCCTCCTGGCGACCTCGATGTTGCCGTTCATGTACAACGTCTGGAAGACGTGGAAGACCGCTCCGCTCGTCGAGACCGACGACCCGTGGGGCTACGGCGCCTCGCTCGAGTGGGCCACCTCGTGCCCGCCGCCGCGGCACAACTTCGACTCCATCCCGCGGATCCGCTCCGAGCGCCCGGCGTTCGACCTGCACCACCCCGAGGTGGCGCCGGCCGGCGTGCACGACGCCGAGACCAGCAGGAGGAGCGCCCTCGTCTCCGCGATCGGCCCGGCCGACCTCGAGGACGTCGGGCTCGTCGACACGACCGAGAAGCCGAAGGAGGACTGATCGATGCGCGCGATGGAACGCGTCAGCCTGCTCGTCGGGGTGTTCGCCTGGGTCGTGGCGGCCATCTACGGCGCCTGGACCTCGTCGACCGTCCTGGGCATCGAGTGGGTCGGCTTCGTCGGCCTCATCCTCGGGGGCCTGCTCGGCTTCATGATCGCCTGGTACCTGTGGATGACCCGTCGGCGGCTCGAGACCGACCCGTCCGACGACCCGTTGGGCGACATCGAGGAGATCCAGGGCGAGTACGGCTTCTTCAGCCCGCACAGCTGGTGGCCCCTCTTCCTCGGCGCGGCCGCGGCCGTGATGTTCCTCGGACTCGCCGTCGGGTGGTGGCTGTTCATCATCGGCGCCTTCTTCGGGGTGCCGGCCCTCATCGGCTGGACCTTCGAGTACTGGAAGGGCGAGCACGCGCTCTGACCGCTGTCCAGCGCCGAGCGGGCCCCCGGGACGTTCTCCCGGGGGCCCGCTCCGTGCCGGACGCGTCGGGGGCCCCACTAGCCCCACCCCAGGTCGTGGAGTGCGGCGTCGTCGATCCCGAAGTGGTGGGCGATCTCGTGGACGACCGTCACGGCGATCTCCTCGACGAGCTCGTCCTCGTCGGCGCACATCCGCAGGAGGGGCCCGCGGAAGAGGATGATCCGGTCCGGTAGGGCGCCGGCGGCCCACCAGTCGCCCCGCTCGGTGAGCGGCACGCCCTCGTAGACGCCGAGCAGGTCGCGGTCGCCCTCGGGTGGCTCGTCCTCGACGAGGAAGACGACGTTGTCGAGCATCGCCATCAGCTCCTCGGGGACCTCGTCGAGGGCATCCTCGACGAGGGCATCGAACTCGGCCGGGGTGAGGGACTCCACGGGTCCAGCCTGCCGCATCCGCCGATCAGGCCCGGCGCCCGAGCATCCCGAGCGCACCGCCGGTGGTGGTGGGCGGGTCACCGGTCGGTGCCCACCGGTCTCCGGAGCCCGGCCTCCTCAGCCGGGGGCGACCAGCGCGGTCAGCGCCGACCAGCCGAGGGGCTCCCCGTTCCACGACGCCCTGACCACCCCGTCGGTGCACCGCAGCCGCAGGGCGTGCGGGGTGTCCACCGCCACGACGACCGCCTCGAAGACACCCGGAGAGGTCCAGCCGCCCGACGCCACCCAGGGCCGGCCCGAGAGGTCGGGCCAGCTGCCGTCGGCGCACGGCACCTCGTGGCGGCGACCGGCCTCGTGCACGGTGAGCAGCCACCCGACGTCGGCCCGGACCACCTCGACCCCGGCCAGTGAGGGCACCTGTCCGGTCGGGACGTGGTCGAAGGACCACGGGCCGTCGCCGGCAGGCTCGATGGCGCTCACCGGAGCGACCGACGCAACGCCGCTCAGCGTCTCCCGGAGGGGCCGGAGGTTCCCGGGGTCCGGGGGGAGCGGGGTGTCGGACAGCGCGGGCAGCAGCTCCTCCCAGACGGCGTCGAGGCTCTCCTGGGTGCGGTCGGTGCACGAGGTCATCGCCACGACGAGGTCCGCCTCCGCGACGACGACGGAGAACTGTCCGAACGCGCCGTCCGCCCGCCACCCCCCGTGCGTGCAGCGCCACACCTGGTAGCCGTACCCCTGCCGCCAGTCGGTCGTCCCTGGATGGTTCGAGGTGTCCGTGTGCACGGTCGTCATCCGCTGTGCCCAGCCCTCGGGCAGGAGTCGCCGGCCGTCGTGGACGCCGCCCCTCAGGAGGAGCTCGCCCAGGCGCGCCAGCGCCACCGTCGGCACGTGCAGGCCGGAGAAGCCCAGGTCGTACCCGTCGACCTGCTGCCAGCACGCGGACGTGAGGCCGAGCGGGTCGAGCATCCGGGGCCCCAGGTACTCGAGGAGGCGCTGCCCGGTGCGGCGCTGCACCGCCAGCGCGGCCAGCAGCGTGGCGCCGTTGTGGTACACGAACCGGCCCGGCTCCTCCTCGGGCTCGATGGCGAGGAAGGTCGCGGGGAACTCCGTGGGTGAGACCCCGCGCCACGGCAACGTGTCCGCGCGGTGCCCGGTGCGCATCGCGAGCAGGTCGTGCAGGGTGAGCGCCGCGGCGCGGGGGCCCGCGACGGCGCCCGCCTCGGGGAAGAGGTCGACCAGGCTCTCGTCGAGGCGCAGGAGCCCCTCGTCGACCGCGAGACCGACGGCGCACGCCGTGAAGGTCTTGCTCACCGAGTACACGAGCTGCACGCCGTCCGGCCGGTACGGCGCCCACCATCCCTCAGCGATCACGTGGCCGTGGCGGAGCACCATCAGGCTGTGCGGCTCCGACCCGGCCTCCTCCCAGCGCCGGACGAGGCGCAGCAGGGCCACGGAGGGCACGCCGTGCTCCTCGGGGGTGCCGCGAGGGAGGGGAGTGCCGTCCGCGGAGGCGGTGGAGGAGCTCGTCACCGCTCCACCCCGGGACGGCGTGGCACGATGCGGCCGTGCGGATCACGGTGCGTGTGCGCCCCGGGGCCTCCAGGACGCGCGTGGGCGGCCACTGGGGCCCCGAGGAGGTGCTGACCGTGTCCGTGACCGCCAGGGCCGTCGACGGGGCCGCCACGGCCGCGGTACGGGCCGCCGTGGCGACGGCCTTCGGCCTGCGACCGCGCCAGGTGGTGCTGGTGTCGGGGGAGCGGTCCCGGACCAAGGTCCTCGAGCTCGACCTCGACGACGCGCGGGGGGAGGCCGTGCTGCGCGCGCTGCTCCGGGCCTGACCCGCACCGGGCAGTTCTTCCCGTGGCGTGGACCCGGACCCCTGCACGCGCCGGTGCCGCGCCGCCCGAGGACGACACGGCACCGGCGGCGGGTGACGGAGAAGGCGTCAGTGGCGCTCCCCGGCCTCGACCTGGGTGCGCTCCCCATCCGCCTCGAGCGCCTCGGCCTCGTGGCCGTGGTGGTGGGCCGCGGCGAGCTCGGCCGGCGTGACCGGGTTGACGGCGTCCTTGAAGTAGAACCGGGACATCGCGGCCCGGACCCGCTCCTTGCGCGAGCCGGGGCGGGCGACACCGTTCTCGTCCACGCCCGCGGTGAGCTCGAGCGGGGCCACCGGGTCGTGCTGGACGAGGTTCCACTGCTCGTGGGGGAGCAGGGCCTCGTGCCGCTCGAAGAACCGTCCCTCGGGCGTGCGGATGATCGTGCCGGACTCGCGACCGTGCAGGACCGTGTCGCGGTCGCGGCGCTGGAGGGAGAGGCACACGCGCCGGGTCACCCAGAACACGATGGGCGGCAGGACGAACAGCCCGATGCGGAAGAACCACGTGATGTCGTTGATCGACAGCCCCAGCTTGATCGCCATGATGTCGTTGCCGGCCGCGAACATGAACACGCTGTAGGCGGTGATCCCGGCCATGCCGATGCCGGTGCGTGTCGGGGCGTTGCGGGGACGGTCGAGCAGGTGGTGCTCGCGCTCGTCCTGGGTCACGAACTTCTCGACGAACGGATAGATGCCGAGCACGGTGTAGACGAGCGGCAGCAGCACCAGGGCTCCGAGCGCGATGTTCAGCGAGAGCGTGTACCCCCAGAAGTGGAACTCCAGCCAGCCGGGCAGCAGCCGCAGCGCCCCGTCGGCGAAGCCCATGTACCAGTCCGGCTGGGAGCCCGCCGTGACCGGGGAGGGGTCGTACGGTCCGTAGCCCCAGATCGGGTTGATCTGGACCAGGGCCGAGATCAGCGCGATGACGCCGAAGACGATGAAGAAGAAGCCGCCGGCCTTGGCCGCGTACACGGGCATGACCGGGTAGCCGACGACGTTCTCGTTCGTGCGTCCCGGGCCGGGGAACTGGGTGTGCTTCTGGACGAACACCAGCCCGATGTGCGCCGTGAACAACCCGATGAGGATCGCCGGGATGAGCAGCACGTGTGCCGAGTAGAGCCGCGGGATGATCATGTCGCCCGGGAACGGCCCGCCGAAGATCGCGAAGACGAGGTAGGAGCCGATGACCGGGGCGGTCTGGACGAAGCCCTCCATCGCGCGGATCCCGGTGCCCGAGAGCAGGTCGTCGGGGAGGGAGTAGCCGGCGAAGCCCTCGATGATGGCGAGCAGGGCGAGGAAGGAGCCGATGACCCAGTTGATCTCGCGGGGCTTGCGGAAGGCCCCGGTGAAGAACACGCGGAACATGTGCACCGTCAGCGCGACGATGAACATCAGTGCGGCCCAGTGGTGGATCTGGCGGATGATCAGCCCGCCCTTGATGTCGAAGGAGATGTCGAGGGTGGAGGCGTAGGCCTCGGACATCTCGACGCCGCGCAGCGGAACGTAGGAGCCGTCGTACACCGTGTGGTTGGCGCTCGGGATGAACCAGAAGGTGAGGAAGGCCCCGGTGATCAGGCAGATGATCATCGAGTACATCGCGATCTCGCCGAGCATGAAGGACCAGTGGTCGGGGAAGACCTTCTTCATGAGGTAGCCGACGGGCTTCGCCGCGCCGGTCCGGTCGTCGACCCAGCCGGCGATGCCGCCGACGCGGCGGGCCGCGGCGGTGGGCGGGTTCTGGCTCGGCGCGTCGCCGTCGCGCAGCGCGTCTCCGGGGCGTGCGGTTGAGGTGCTCATGACGAGTTTCGCTCCCAGAAGCTCGGGCCGACCGCTTCTTCGAAGGGCTGGGCGGAGACGAGGTACCCCTCGTCGTCGACGGTGATCTTCAACTGTGGCAGCGGACGTTTCGCCGGGCCGAAGATCACCTTGCAGTCCTGCGTGACGTCGAAGGTCGACTGGTGGCACGGGCAGAGCAGGTGGTGGGTCTGCTGCTCGTACAGGCCGACCGGGCACCCGACGTGGGTGCAGATCTTCGAGTAGGCGACGATCCCCTCGTAGCCCCAGTCGAGCTCCTTCTGGGACGCGATCTGCCGGGGGTCCAGGCGCATGAGGAGGACGGCCGCCTTGGCCTTCTCCTCGAGCAGGTGCTCGGCACCGCCCTCGTGGGTGACCGGGTCGGGCAGCAGGCCCTCGGGCATGACGTGGAAGACCGACCCGATGGTGACGTCGTCGGCGCGGATCGGGGTGTTCTCGGGGTCGCGCATGAGGCGCAGGGGCTTGAAGGTCGGCTCCTCGCCGGGCCCGCTGGGGCCGCCGTTCCACCAGGTGAGCGAGAGGGCCTTCTGCGGCATCGGGCCGAGGGAGCCGGCGACCTGGAGCGCGATCGGCACGGCGAAGAGGCCGAGTGCCCCGCCGAGGGTGTACTTGATGAGGGGTCGGCGGGTGATCTGCGAGGACCTCCCGCCCTCGGTGAGCTCGTCGACGACCCGCTGGCGTGACTCGTCGCTCGCCCGCATGGGGTGGCGGTCCTCGACGACCTCGGTGTCGGGCATCAGGGTCTTGGCCCAGTGGACCGCGCCGAGGCCGATGCCGAGCAGCGACATCGCGAGGGTGACACCGAGCGCCGCGTTGGAGGCGCTCGTCGTGCCGACGCCGGGGATGAAGACGGTCTGGTTGATGTCGATCGCGAAGTAGAGGACGACGAAGAGGAGCGTCCCGAGGATCGAGACCCCGAAGAGGGTGGCGACCTGCTTCTCGGCGCGCCGGGCCGCGTGCTCGTCCCGGTCGGCCATGCGCGGAACGTGGTGGGGGAGTCCCGGGTTGGTGAACCGGTCCGGGAGCCCGCCCTGACCGACGACGTGCCCCTCGTCGAGGCGCACGGCGGTGCCGTGGCCCTCGGTCGGGGTCACCTCGGTGCCGGGCTGCGGGGAGTCCTGCTCGTTCATCGGGATGCCGATCTTCTCGTGAAGGTGCGGTGGGACGGGTCGGGGTCAGGCGGCTTTGGATCCGAGCCAGACGGCGGCCGCGACGAGGATGCCGAGGCCGAACACCCAGGCGAACAGGCCCTCGGTGACCGGTCCGAGGGAGCCGAGCGTCATGCCGCCGGGGCTCTCCTGGGTGTTGATGGCGTCGAGGAACGCGACGATGTCGCGCTTGCTCTCGGGCGTGAGGTTGGTGTCGTTGAACACGGGCATGTTCTGCGGCCCGGTGATCATCGCCTCGTAGATGTGCTTGTCGGAGATGTCCCGGATCGCGGGGGCGTACTTGCCCCGGGTCAGCGCGCCACCGGAGCCGGCGAAGTTGTGGCACATGGCGCAGTTGACGCGGAACAGCTCACCGCCCATGGCGACGTCGCCCTTGGTCGGGTCGACCGCCTCGTCGCTCGGCACCTCGGGCCCCGGCGCGAGCGAGGCCACGTAGGCACCGATCGCGGCGATCTCCTCGTCGGAGAACTTGACCCGGTTGGCGGCGGCGGCCTGCACGCCGGGCTGCGTCATCGGCATCCGGCCGGTGCCCATCTGGAAGTCGACGGCGGCGGCACCGACACCGGCGAGCGGCGGGCCGGCGATCGTGTTCCCGTTCCCGGTCTCGCGGCCCTCGGCGTTGACCCCGTGACACGAGGCGCAGTTGGCGCGGAAGAGGTTGCGGCCCTCCTCGACGTTCTGCGCGGGCATCGCCGCGGTCGTCGCGTCGGCCGGCTCCGGTGCCACGGCCGCGTAGATCGCGCCGGTGAGGAACAGGCCCATCATGATGAGGACGGCGATCGCCGCGGGGTGCCGTCGCCGGGCGGCCAGTGCGTTCACGAGAAAGGGTCCTGTCGTCGTCTGCGGGTGCTGGTCCGGTTGCGGGAGAACTTACTTCAAGACGTAGATCATGAGGAACAGGGCGATCCACACGACGTCGACGAAGTGCCAGTAGTACGAGGTGACGACGGCACCGGTGGCCTGGGCGTGGGAGTAGCGGCGGGTCGTGAAGGTGCGGCCGATGATGAGGAGGAAGGCGATGAGGCCGCCGGTGACGTGCATGGCGTGGAAGCCGGTCGCCAGGTAGAAGATCGAGCCGTACGAGTCGGTCGAGAGGGTGAGGCCCTCACCGACGAGCGTGGCGTACTCGAGGGCCTGACCGGACACGAAGACGGCGCCGAAGATGTAGGTCAGGACGTACCACTCGCGCATCCCCCACGCGCTCACCCTGAGCAGCGAGCTGCCGGCGGGCCGGGCGACCACACCCTTCTCCGCCTGCAGCACGCCGAGCTGGCACCACACCGAGGACACGACGAGGATGATCGTGTTGACCAGCGCGTACGGCACGTTGAGCTCGCCGGCGCGCTCGGTCCACAGCTCGGGCAGGTGGCCGCGGAGCGTGAAGTAGAACGCGAAGAGCGCGGCGAAGAACATCAGCTCGCTGGAGAGCCAGACCATGGTGCCCACCGCGACCAGGTTCGGCCGCGTCGCGGGGCCCTGGCCCGGGATGGACGGGACCGGGCCCGCGTGCTTGACCGAAGGGGATGCTGAAGTCGCCACGGACGGCATTATGCCGACAACGCCGCAGATGCGCTCCCATGACCCCCCGAAAGGCTCGACATCCGCTGCCCGACACGGGGGAAGAGTGCTCGGTCGTGGTCGGTACGATGCAACGCATGAGCCACGCGCAGGATTCCGCCGAGCACCCGACGACCGCCGACTCCGACGGCGTCCACCGGGTCCGGGTCCTCCTCTACAGCGACGACGTCACGACGCGGGACGCCGTCCGGGCCGCGGCCGGTCGCCGGCCCGCCCGTGACGTCGAGATCGTCGCGTGGCACGAGTGTGCGACGCCCGAGGCGGTCATCGAGTCGATGGACGCCGGCGGGTTCGACGTCGTCGTCCTCGACGGCGAGGCGGTCCCGATGGGCGGGCTCGGCCTGTGCCGTCAGCTGAAGAACGAGATCTACCGGTGCCCCCCGGTCCTGGTCCTCACCGGCCGCCCGCAGGACGGCTGGTTGGCGGGCTGGTCGCTCGCCGACGAGGCGGTGCCGCACCCGCTCGACCCCATCCTCGTCGCCGAGGCCATCGCGACGCTGGCCCGCCAACGGGTCGCGGTCGGCTGAGCGGCGTGACCGCCACGGCGTCCGGGGAGTCCTGGCCGGACCTGCTCTCCGCGCTCCTGCGTGGCGAGGACCTCAGCACCGGGCGCGCCCGCTGGGCGATGACCGAGGTGATGCAGGGCGAGGCCACTCCCGTCCAGCTCGCCGGCTTCCTCGTGGCGCTGCGGGCGAAGGGGGAGACCGTCGACGAGCTGCGCGGCCTCGCCGACGTCATGCTCGAGCACGCGCACCGCATCGACGTCCCGGGACCGAGCATCGACATCGTGGGGACCGGCGGCGACCGGATGCACTCGGTCAACATCTCGACGATGGCCGCGGTCGTCGTGGCCGCCTCGGGCCTTCGGGTCGTCAAGCACGGCAACCGGGCCGCCTCGTCCTCCTCCGGCTCGGCGGACGTGCTCGAGGCGCTCGGCGTGTCGCTGGCGCTCGACCCCAGCCGGGTCGCGGAGGTCGCCGAGCGGGTCGGCATCACGTTCTGCTTCGCCAACGCCTTCCATCCCTCGATGCGCCACGCGGCCGTGGCGCGTCGAGAGCTGGGCGTGGGCACCGCCTTCAACGCCCTCGGGCCCCTCACCAACCCCGGGCAGCCGACCTACGCCGCGGTGGGCGTCGCCGACGCGCGGCTCGCCCCGCTCATCGCGGGGGTGTTCGCGGGGCGAGGGCGTCCTGCCGCCGTCTTCCGGGGTGACGACGGGCTCGACGAGCTGACGCTCGCGACGACGTCGACGGTCTGGTGGGTCACCGACGGGGCGGTCACCGAGCTGACCGTCGGGCCCGGTGACGTCGGCCTGGCCGAGGCGCCGGTCGAGTCGCTCCGCGGGGGCGACGCGGCACACAACGCCGAGGTTGCGCGGCGCACCTTCGCCGGCGAGCCGGGGCCGGTCCGCGACGCCGTCGTGCTCAACGCGGGGATGGCCCTCGCCCTGGCCGGCGGTCTCGAAGGGCCGGTCTCGCGGCCCGCCCTGTGCGAGGCCCTCGCCTCCGGAGTCCGCGGCGCGGGCGAGGCGCTCGACTCAGGGGCGGCCACCGCCCTGCTCGAGCGCTGGGCGGCGACGACCCGCGAGCTCGCCGGCTGACCGAGCGCTGCGGCCTCCGGTCAGCCTTCGAGGCCGAGGCTGAAGGCCGCTTCGAGGTCGTGCGAGGAGTAGGTGCGGAAGGCGATGTGGGTGTTGGTGCCCGTGACGCCGTGGACCTTGTTGAGCCGGTCGGCGATGACGTCCGCGAGCTCCTCGTGCTCGCGCACGCGGACCATGGCGACGAGGTCGGCGTCGCCCGCGACCGAGTAGACCTCGGTGACCCCGTCGAGGTCGGCGATCTCCTGGGCGACCTCGGGGATGCGGTCGACGTCGGCGGTGATGAGGACGATGGCGGTGATCACGCGGCCAGCCTAGCCACTCCGCTGCACCGGTAGCGCCCGGGCGAGGAGGCCCTGCAGCTCGGTGTCGGCCCGCCGGGCGGCAGCCGCGTCGTACATCGCGGTGTCGGCCATCGTGTAGCCGTGGGGGGCGCCCGCGTAGACCTCGTTCCGAGCGGTGAGACCGTGCTCGGCGAGGGCCGCGCCGAGCCGGTCCACCGCCTCCGGCGGCATCGACCGGTCCCGGTCGGCATGGCCGAAGACGAACTCGGCACGGGCACGGCCGAGCCCGAGGTGCGGGCTGTCGGGGTCCTCGGTGGCCAGGCCGCCGCCGTGGAAGCCCGCGCAGGCGACGACCTCGTCGGGGTGCCCGGTCGCGGCCCGCACCGCCAGACGCGCCCCCATGCAGTAGCCGGTGACGGCGACCGGTCCGGGGTCGACGTCGTCGAGGCCGCGCAGCGCGGTGAGGTAGGCGGCGATGTCGGGGACGGCCAGGTCCGGGGTGAGGGCCGCGACGCGCGGCATCGCCTCGGCCATGAACGCCTCCCGGCCCTCGGTGGTGGTGAGGTCGACCCGGGGCACCAGGGCCTCGACGTCGCCCTCGCGGTGGAAGACGTTGGGGGCCAGCACGACGTAGCCCCACGACGCGATCCGGTCGCACATCGAGGCCAGCTGGGGCCGCAGGCCGATCGCGTCCATGACGAAGAGCACGCCGGGTCCGTGACCGGAGGCGGGCCGCGAGAGGTGCGCCTGGGCGGTCCCGCCCGGGACGGGGACGTCGACGAGGTGGAGGATGCTCACCCCGGCGACGCTAGCCGCGGGGGCTGGGCACGCGCTGTGTGTGGGCCCCGGCGTGGGCGGGCCGCTCAGCCGCGGACGAGGCAGAAGGGATGGCCCACCGGGTCGAGGTAGACCCGGAAGCCCCCGGACTCGGAGGGCTGGTGCTCGTGCACGCGAGCGCCGGCGGCCAGGACCGCCGGCTCGGCCGAGTCGATGTCCTCGACGGACAGGTCGAGGTGGACCTGCTGTGGATGGCTCCCGCCCGGCCAGGTGGGTGGGACCCAGTCGTCGATGCGCTGGAAGGCCAACGTCGTGCGGCCGTCCCGTCGGGTGGGGGAGATCCCCCCACCCGGGGGGACGAGCGTGGTCCAGTCGCGGTCGGCGCCCTGCTCGACCTCCCAGCCGAGGACCTCGGCGTAGAAGCGGCCGAGGAGCAGGGCGTCGGGGCAGTCGAGGACGACGAGGTCGAGGAGGGGTCTGGTGCTCATGGGCCGACGCTAGGCCCGAACCCGGACGAAGGCCATCCTCATCCGCGCCGACCTCCGCCCCGCCCGTCCCGCCACTTCGGGGTGACCCCGAAGAGCCCGGTGAAGCATCGAGTTCAGGGCGGTGTTCGGCAACAGAGGTCGGTGTGTCGCGGATGACGGCGCCGCGGGGTCAGCGGACTCCGGCAAAGCCCGCCGCCTGCCGGCGCGAGGCCTCGAGCGGCTCGAGCTCCTCGCGGACCGCGGCGGCACCCCCGACGGGGCAGGTCCATGCCCCGTCGACGTCGACGACCCGCACCCCGGGTGTCTCGAGCCAGCGCAGGACCTTCTCGCTCTCCTCCGGGGTGGCGGCGGTGGCGGGGGCGACCGGTGGCTCGACGACCTCGGCGCTGGCGCGCAGGGCCTCGATGTACGGCATCGGGTCGGCGCCGCGCGGTGACGCCGTGCAGCCCGCCAGACGGCCGTACCGCACGCAGACGACCTCCCAGCCCCCGGAGGTGGTGCGGCGGGCGGCGACGAGCTCGGGGATGCGTGCCAGCGGGTCGAGGCGCTGCGACCGGGTCGCCCCCCGGACCAGGGCGACGAGGCGGTCGCGGACGGTCTGGGCGTCCTCGAAGCGCTCGGCGGCCGACAGCTGCGCCATCCGCTCACGCAGGGCCGTGAGCAGGTCACGGCGGTCCCCGGCGAGCAGTAGCGTCGCCCGGTCGACCACCTCGGCGTACTCCTCGACGCTCTGGGCCCCCGTGCAGGGCGCACCGCAGCGGCCCATCTCGGCGAGCGCGCACGCCGGCCGCCGCCGGGAGGGGGAGAGTCGCTCCACGCACTGTCGCAGGGGCAGGACCTCGTGCACGGCCGCGACGGCGGCCTCGGCGGCCTGGCGGGACCCGAACGGACCGACGTACCGGGCGCCGTCGGAGGCGACGCTGCGGACGATGGACAGGCGGGGGAAGGGCTCGACGGTCAGCTTGACCCAGAGCGCCTTCTCCGGGTGGCGGGAGCGCCGGTTGTAGCGGGGCTTGTGCTCGGCGATGAGCCGCAGCTCGCGGACCTCGGCCTCGAGGGGCGTCGCGCAGACGACCGGGCTCACCGACTCGGCGAGGCGCACCATCTCGCCCATGCGTGGCCGGTGCTCGGACGCGGTGAAGTACGAGCGCACCCGGGTGCGGATGGAGACGGACGTGCCCACGTAGAGGACCCGGCCCCGGCCGTCCTTGAAGAGGTAGACGCCGGGGGCGTCGGGGAGACCGTCGGCGAGGTGACGCTTGCGGCGGCGGGTCGGGGAGACCCGGGAGGTGTAGTCGAGCAGCTCCTCGAGGGAGTGCACCCCGAGGTTGCCCACGCGGCCGATGAGTCCGTGGAGGACGTCGACCGTCGCCCGCGCGTCGTGCAGGGCCCGGTGGTCGGGGGTGGTGGTGGCCCGGAACAGGCGCGCCAGCGAGCCGAGGCGGTGGTTGGGCACCTCGTCACGGCGGACGACCTGGCGGGCGAGGTGGACGGTGTCGAGCACGGGGAACGCCGGCCACTCCCGCTCGCACCGCTGCGCCGCGGCCTTGAGGAAGGAGACGTCGAAGCGGGCGTTGTGGGCGACGAGCACGCTGCCCGCGGCGAACTCGAGGAACTGCGGCAGCGCGGTCTCGATGCGCGGCGCGTCGGCGACCATGGCGTCGGTGATGCCCGTGAGCACGCTGATGAAGGCGGGGATCGGGGCGCCCGGGTTGACGAGGGTCTGCAGCTCGCCGACGACCTCGCCCCCACGCACCTTGACGGCGCCGATCTCCGTGATGCCGCACTCGGCCGGGCTGCCACCCGTGGTCTCGAGGTCGACGACGACGAAGGTGACGGTCGACAACGGGGTGCCCAGGTCGTCGAACGTGCCCTGGACCATCGCCATGCCGGGAACCGTAGGCCGGGGGACCGACAGGGTGGTCGAGGCGCGCGGGAGCGCTGCGACGCAGCGCTCCCGCGGGGGGTGTCGGAGGTCGTCCGTAGGGTCGTCCACGACGCACCGAGAGAAGAGGTGAGACCCATGACCCGCTCCACCGTGATGGCCGTCGAGTGCCGCACGTGTCCGGTCCGCGAGCTCCACTGTGACGACTGCATGGTGCCCGTCCTCCTGTCCCTGAGCGAGGCTCCCGGCCGCCGCGGCTCCGCTCTCGACGCCGAGGAGCGTGCCGCCGTCACGAGGCTGGTGCGGGCCGGGCTCGTCGACGCGGAGACCGCGGCGCGGGCCCGCGCGACGCTCGGGGCCCCGGACGGAGCCGGGGAGGTCGGTCACGAGGGGTCTCGCGCGGCCGGATGACGGCGTCCGCGGCGGTCGTCGGAGGCAGCGGTCGGTACGGCCGAACCTACGATGGGCCGGGTGACGGGCTCCCCACCGGGCGGCGGGCGGTTCGCCGCCGGCCGGCGGCGGGCGCTGCTGGCCTGCCTGCTCACCGCCGTGACCGCCGTCTCCGGGTGCTCTCCGGCGCGGTCCGGGGCGGGAAGGGCCGGGGACGACACGGCAGCCCCGACGGTGACCACGTCGGCGCACGCCGCCGCACCCGACCGCACCACCGCCGTGTCCGCGGCGTTGGCCCTCGACACGTTGCTGGTCCGCCGCGAGCAGGCCGTCCTCGAGCGCGACGCCGAGGCCTTCACCGCGACGGTGGCCGACCCGACCTCGGCCGCGGGGGGTCGCCAGCTCGCCGCCTTCCGCTCGGCGCGCGACCTCGGGATGTCGCGTCTCACCCACGACCCCGTCCGGCCGGTGCTCGACGCGGGCGGCGCCCTCACCGTCAGCGTCCGCTACCGGGTCCGGGGCATCGACCGCGCCGATCGCACGACCGCCGTGCGCTACCGGCTTGCCCGCGGACGCGACGGCTGGCGGGTGGCTGCCGAGGATCCCGTCGGGGGTGACGCGGCCGCACCATGGCTCGCCATGCCCGGGATGCGCGTGGAGCGGGGGGAGCGCGCCGTCGTCGCCGGCACCGCCGAGGACGGCGCGCTCGTGGAGTCGGTCGCCACCGTGGACCGGATGCTCCCGGTGCTCGCCGGGCACTGGGAGGGCACTCCCGACCGGGTGCTCGTCCTCGTCCCCCGCACCGAGGCGCAGACCGACGCCCTCCTCGGCCGGACCACTCCGGTCGTCGGCGAGGTGGCGGCCACCACGGAGGGCCCCATCGGGGCGGGCGGGCTCCCGACCGGGGACCGCGTCGTGCTCGACGCCGACGCCCGAGCGCGGCTGACGCCCACGGGCCGGGAGGTGGTCCTCGCCCACGAGCTGGCCCACGTCGCGGTGCGGGCCACGCTGCCGGGTACGGCGCCGGCCTGGCTGTCCGAGGGATACGCCGACCACGTCGGCTACGCCCGGGCGAACCTGCCGGTGGCCGACCTCGCGGCCCCGCTGATCCGAGCCGTCAGGACGGGGCGGGGACCCACCGACCTACCGGGTGGTGCCGAGCTCGACCCGCAGCAGCGCGACATCGAGGTCGGCTACCTGGCCGCCTGGCAGGCCGTGGAGCTCGTCGTGGCGCAGACCGGGGAGGCGTCCGTGCGGGCGCTGCTGCGAGCCTGCACCGTCGTGGGTGGCGAGGCGGCCGCCGACCTGGCCTGCGACGCCGCGATGCCCCGCGTCATCGGGCGCACCCGGGCCGAGCTCACCCGGGAGTGGCAGCAGCGGCTCGCCGACCTCGCGCGGTGACGCCGTCGCGATCCGCGTCATCGGTGCTCCCGCGGTCGGTCCCCACGACGAGCGAGGCGGCCACGAGCGCCCCGACGAGCCAGAACTGGTTGTAGAAGGCCTGCTTGTTGACGAGGTTGGCCACCGCGAGGACGAGGGCCATCCACCGCAGCACCTCGTCGACCCCCGGCGTGCGCCGCCGGACCGCCCAGACCGAGGCCGCGACCGCGGTGACCATGACGAGCCCGGTCACCGCGAACGGCAGCGTCACCCCGTGCTCGTTGAGGAAGTACAGGTACCACGTGTTGGCGAAGCGGATGGGGTGGAAGGTGAGCAGTGTCGTCACGGTGTCCTCGACGAACGCGCGAGGGTCTGCGACGAGCCACGGGAGGACGAGGACCCCGGCCACCGCGCCCGTCGCCAGGGTCCGTCGCCAGCCGAAGGGCCGCCACACGAGCAGCATCGGCACGAGGAGGACGAGGTGCTGCTTGCTCGCGCACGCCAGGGCGAGGGGGAGGACCGCCCACCACGCGCGGCCGCGGTGCACCAGCGCGGCGAACCACACGAGAAGGGCAGCGAGGACCGGCTCGGTCCACGCCTGGTCGACCTGGGTCAGCGTGCCGGGCGCGAGGACGACCGCCGCCGCGACCGCCGCCACCCGCTCGGCCCGGCCTCGCCCGAGGGCCCACAGGCCCGCGAGCAGGACGAGCGACCAGACGAGGAGCATCCACCGCACGTCGCCCGCGAGCCAGCGGCCCGGCGCGGTCAGCACCGACATCCACGGCAGGTAGGGGAAGAAGTCCTGGACGCCCGGCGAGCCGCTCCACTGCTGGGTGTAGACGTTCTCGCCCCGAGCCGTCGCGTCGGCCGCCTGCTGCAGGACGACCCAGACGTCGATCCGGGGGGAGGGGTCGCCGAGCACCGCGAGCGCCGAGACCGTCACCTGGGTCAGCGCGGCGACCCCGAGGGCCCCCAGTGCCGTTCGCCGTCCGGGCACGAGGAGCAGACCCGCCGCGAGCAGGCCACCGACGGCGAGGACGGCGAGCGCCGCGGTGAGCCACCCCCCGCGCAGGTACGAGAACAGCGGCACGGTGAGGGTCAGCACCACCGACCCGATGAGCACGACCGGTGCCCACCACCGCGGGACGGGCACGTCGACCCTGCGGACCACCCAGACCGCGAGGAGGGCGGTGACGACGGTCAACGTGAGCAGGATGGGCATGCGGAAGCGGACGACGCTCCACTGGAGCACGCCGAACCAGGCGAGCCACCCGGCGGCGAGCAGGACTCCGAGCAGGATGTCGCGCTGCCCCGGGTGACGGGGCGCCGACGGAGCGGTCGCGGCCGGTCCCCCCGTCGCGGCGTCAGCCACCGTAGAGCGCGTCGACCTCGTCGGCGAAGTCGCGCATCACGACGTTGCGCTTGAGCTTCAGCGACGGGGTGAGGTGCCCGGACTCCTCGGAGAAGTCGTCCTCGAGGACGGCGAACTTGCGGATGGACTCGGCCTTGGACACCGCCTGGTTGGCCTCGTCGACGGCCTTCTGGATCTCCGCGTGGACCCGCTCGTCGGTGCGGGCCCGCGCGAGCGGCACGTCATCGAGCCCGTTGTTGTGCGCCCAGGTCGGGTACATGTCGGGGTCGAGGGTGACCAGCGCGGCGATGAAGGGCTTGCCGTCGCCGACGACGATGCACTGGCTGATGATCGGGTGGGCGCGCAGCCGGTCCTCGAGCACGGCGGGAGCGACGTTCTTGCCGCCGGCGGTGACGAGGATCTCCTTCTTGCGCCCGGTGATCCGCAGGTACCCGTGGTCGTCGAGCTCGCCGAGGTCGCCGGTGCGGAACCAGCCCTCGTCGTCGACGACCTCCCGGGTCGCCTCCGGGTTGCCGCGGTAGGCGCGGAAGAGGTTGACCCCGCGCAGGCGGATCTCGCCGTCGTCGTCGATCCGGACGTCGACGCCCGGCAGTGGCGGACCGACCGTTCCGATGCGCATCGCGTCGGGGAGGTTGACGGTGGCGGGTGCGGTGGTCTCGGTGAGGCCGTAGCCCTCGAGGATCGAGACCCCGACCCCGCGGAAGAAGTGCCCCAACCGGGTCCCGAGCGGTGCGCCGCCGGAGACGGCGTACTCGACCTTGCCCCCCATCGCCTCGCGCAGCTTGGCGTAGACGAGGCGGTCGAAGACGGCGTGGCGCAGGCGGAGCCCGAGCGGGACCGAGCCCTCGTCGAGCGCCTCCGACCAGGCGATCGCCGTGGCCGCGGCACCGGCGAAGATCTTTCCCTTTCCGCCGGCCTCCGCGTTGGCCTCGGCGGAGTTGTAGATCTTCTCGAAGACCCGCGGCACCGCGAGGACGAACGTCGGCCGGAAGGACCCGAAGTCGTCGAGGAGGGCCTTGAGGTCCGACGAGTGGCCCATGCGGACGCCGGCGGTCACCGCGAGGACCTCGATGAAGCGGGCGAAGACGTGGGCGAGCGGGAGGAAGAGGAGGGTCGCCGCGCCCGGCGCCCTGACCACCGCGGCGATGGCCTCGGCGGTGTTCTCGGCGAGGGTGAGGAAGTTGCCGTGGGTGAGCTCGACCCCCTTGGGCCGTCCGGTCGTGCCGGAGGTGTAGATGACGGTCGCGAGGCTGGTGCGGTCGAGCGATTCGCGACGCGCGGCGAGCTCGGCGTCCTCGACGTCGGCGCCGTCACGGCTCAGCGTGTCGACGTCGCCGTGGTCGATGACCCAGACGTGGGTCACCTCGGGCAGCGAGCCCCTGACCTGCTCGAGCGCCGCGAGGTGCTTCTCGGTCTCGACGATCACCCCGACCGCACCCGAGTCACGCAGGATCCACTCGACCTGGTCGGGGGAGGAGGTCTCGTAGATCGGCACCGGCACCGCGCCCGCCGACCAGAGCGCGAAGTCGGCCAGGGTCCACTCGTACCGGGTGCGGCTCATGACGGCCACGGCGTCCCCGGTCCGGACCCCGGCCGCGACGAAGCCCTTGGCGAGCGCGTCGACCTCGGCGGAGAACGTCGCGGCGGTGACGTCGGTCCACCCACCGGGAGCCCGGACCGAGAAGGTCACCCGGCCCGGACCGGCCGCGGCCACCCGACCGGGCACGTCGGCGAGGCTTCCCTCCGTCGTGGCGGGCAGGACGAGGGGGGTGGACTTCTCGTGCACCGTCGAGCTCCTTGGGTCCGTGGGCGCTGCCCCTCAACTCTAGGACCATCCCGCCGGGGTAACCTCCCTGCCATGGCCGACCGCACACGCTCCTCGGTCGAGATCGCAGCCGCCCCCGGCGAGATCCTCGACGTCATCGCCGGCTTCGAGACCTACCCCGAGTGGGCCGAGCAGGTCAAGGAGTGCACGGTCCTCACCGAGGACGGCGACGGCTGGGCTGACCAGGTCGAGTTCACCCTCGACGCCGGCGCCATCAAGGACCAGTACGTCCTCGAGTACGACTGGGACGTCGACGAGGACGGTACGGGCGTCGTCTCGTGGCACCTCGTGCGCGCCACCCTCCTCAAGGGGCTCACCGGCAGCTACACCCTCGAAGCGGCGGGCGGCGGCACGCGCGTCACGTACGACCTCGAGGTCGACCTCACGATGCCGATGATCGGGTTGCTGAAGCGCAAGGCCGAGCGGCACATCATCAGCACGGCCCTCACCGAGCTGAAGAAGCGCGTCGAGGGCTGAGCGTCGTGCCCCGCGTCGTCCTCGTCACCGGCAAGGGCGGGGTCGGCAAGACGACGACCGCGGCCGCGACCGCCGTCGCCGCCGCCCGATCCGGCCTGCGGACCCTCGTCGTCTCCACCGACGCCGCGCACAGCCTCGGTGACGCCCTCGAGGTGGACCTCGCGACGGCACGGTCCTGGCGCGAGCCGACCCCGGTCGAGCCGGGTCTCCACGCGCTCGCGGTCGGGCCGCACACCGCCGTCGAGGCCGACTGGGAGGTCCTGCGCGGCTACCTCCTCGACGTCCTCGACGCGATGGGCGTGGACCCGGTCGTCGCCGACGAGCTCAGCGCACTCCCGGGCGCCGAGGAGGTGGTCGCGCTCGTCGCCCTGGCGCACCAGGCGGAGAGCGGCGACTGGGACCTCGTCGTCGTCGACTGCGCGCCCACGGCGGAGACGCTGCGGCTGCTGGCCCTGCCCGAGGTCCTGGGGTGGCACCTCGACCGGCTCCTGCCCGCCCAGCGCCGTCTGCTCACCGTGCTCCGGCCCGCGGCGTCGGCCGCCTCGGGTGTGCCGGTGCCGGGGCCCGAGGTCGTGGGGGTGCTCCTCGCGTGGAAGGAGCTCATGGGCCGGGTGCGCTCCCTGCTCACCTCGCCCCGGGCCAGCGTGCGTCTCGTGCTCACCCCGGAGCGCGTCGTCGTCGCCGAGAGCCGCCGCGTGCTGACCTCGCTGTCGCTGCACGGGTACGCCGTCGACGCCGTCGTCGTCAACCGGCTCGTCCCGCCGCTTCCCGGGGGCGGCGGGCCGGACCCGTGGCGGGCCGCCTGGTGGGGCGCGCAGCAGGACGGCATGCGGCTGGTCCGGGAGTCCTTCGACGGCATCCCGCTGCTGCGGGCACCCCACACCGCGGCCGAGCCCACGGGCCCGGAGGCGCTGGCCGGTCTGGCCGGCGAGACCGTCCCCGACCCGGCCGGGCCGCCGGTGCCCGGCCTGCTCGACGACGTCGACGTGCCCCGGTTGCGGGTCGAGCCCGACGGCGAGGAGTTCGTCCTGCACCTCCCGCTGCCGCTCGCCAGCGCGGGGCAGGTGTCGCTGGCCCGGCGCGAGGACGACCTCGTCGTCGAGGTGGCCGACCAGCGTCGCGTCGTGACACTGCCCTCGGTGCTGCGCCGCTGCATCGTCCAGAATGCGGAGGTCGGCAGCGGCGAGCTGCGGGTGCGCTTCGAGAGGGACGCGGAGGTGTGGGCCGGTGGACGATGACCGGTGGGACGAGCAGGTCGGGTCGGTCGCCGAGGAGGCCCAGCGCCTCCTCGAGAGCCTGCGGCGCACCGGCGGCGGGCCCGACGGCCCGACGGGGTCGGGGACCGGTGCCCCCCGCGCCGACGACCCGGGCACCTCCGGGCCAGAGCCCGAGGGACCGGCCACGGACGACACCGCGCACGCCGACGACGAGACCTGGGTCTGCACCGACCCCTTCTGCCGGTCGTGTCCGCTGTGCCGCACCGTCGCCGTGGTCCGCGGCCTGAGCCCGCAGACCCTTCGACGCCTCGCCGACCTGGCCACCGTGGCCGCGGGCGTGCTCGCCGACCTCGCCGCCGAGCGCACCCCGGACCGCGGCGGCGACCGCGAGCAGGACCGTCCACCGGCGCGGGATGCCGGCCCCGGCCAGCGGCGCCCGGCGACGACCTCGGACCCCATCCCGGTCCGCCCGGCGGACGAGGGCACCGCGGATGCCTGACGGCGGGTACGCGATCGGCGTCGACATCGGTGGCACCAAGGTGGCCGCGGGCGTCGTCGACGCCTCGGGCCACGTCCTGCACCGGTCCCGCCGCGACACCCCGCACCGTTCGCGCAGCCCCCGCGTCGTCGAGGACACCATCGTCTCGGCGGTCGAGGAGCTGCTCGGAGTGGCCGGTCACCCGCAGGACCTCCTCGGGGTGGGCGTCGGCGCCGCCGGGTTCGTCGCTGCGGACCGGGCGACGGTCGTCTTCGCCCCGCACCTGTCCTGGCGCGACGAGCCCCTGCGCGCCGCCCTCGCCGAGCGCCTCGCGGTGCCGGTGTTCGTCGACAACGACGCCAACGCGGCGGCGTGGGCGGAGTACCGGTACGGGGCCGGTCACGGCGAGACCAACCTCGTCCTCGTCAACCTCGGGACCGGCATCGGCGGCGGCATCGTCCTCGACGGACGCGTGGTCCGTGGCCGGTTCGGGATCGCGGGGGAGTTCGGCCACATGCAGGTCGTCCCGGACGGTATCCGGTGCGAGTGCGGGAACCGTGGCTGCTGGGAGCAGTACGCCTCGGGCAACGCGCTCGTCCGGGAGGCCCGGGCGCTGATGACCGCCGACAGCCCGGTGGCGCGCGACCTGCTCGACCGGGTCGGAGGTCGGCCCGGGGAGCTGACCGGTCCGATCGTCACGGAGGCCGCCCGCGAGGGCGACGGGCTCGCCCGCGACCTGCTCGCCGAGGTGGGACGGTGGCTCGGCGTCGGCATCGCCAACCTGGCCGCGGCGCTCGACCCGGGCACCTTCGTCGTGGGCGGCGGGGTCAGCGCCGCAGGGGAGCTGCTCCTGGGTCCGGCACGGGAGGCGTTCCGTCGGCAGCTCACCGGCCGCGGCTACCGCCCCGAGGCCGACCTCGTGCT
The DNA here is from genome assembly GCA_963730165.1 of uncultured Actinomycetota bacterium. GTDB lineage: Bacteria > Actinomycetota > Actinomycetes > Actinomycetales > Dermatophilaceae > DASSQJ01. The sequence goes on along the minus strand of CAVSQS010000001.1, from coordinate 509,673 downwards.
CGCCGAGCTCGGCAACGAGGCCGGCCTCGTCGGAGCAGCCGACCTGGCCCGTCTCGGGGCCGCCGGGCTGGCCTGGGCGGACGCCGCCGACCCGGCAGGTCCGGGCCGCGGTGACTTCACTCCGGGCGAGCGCACCCGGCTGCACGACGACTGATGCGGTGACCACCGCCCGGTTCCGGGTCGCGACCTACAACACCCGCGACTTCCGCGACGACCACCGCCTCGCCGCACGTCTGGTGCGGGCGATCGCCCCCGACGTCCTGTGCCTCCAGGAGGTGCCCCGCCGCCTGCTCGCCGGTCGGCGGGTCGAGGGGTTCGCCCGCCGGTGCGGACTGCTCGCGACCGGTCCGCACCGGGGTAGCGGGGGCACGACCGTCCTGGTCTCCTCCCGCGTCCGGCTGCTCGCGGCCGGGCATCGCCGGTTGCCCGTGCGCTGGCCCGACCGGACCCGCGGGTGGGCCGAGGCCCGGGTCGGCCTCGCGGACGGGGTCGAGGTGACCGCCGTCTCGCTCCACCTCTCGCTGCGCGGCGACGAGCGGGTGCGCCACGTGGAGGAGGTGCTCGGCCGGGTCCGCGGCACCGAGCCGCTCGTCGTCGCCGGGGACCTCAACGAGGAGGACGACGGACCGGCGTGGCGGCGCCTCGTCGCGGCGGGCGGGTTGCGGGTCGTCGCCCCGGGGCACCCCACCTTCCCCGCGCACGCACCCCGCCGACGTCTCGACGTCGTGATGGCGTCCCCCGGCGTCCACCCCGTCCACGCCGGCGACCCCGGGGTCGGGGTCCCGGACGCGGTCTGGGCGCGGGCGAGCGACCACCGGCCGGTGTGGGTCGACCTCGAGGTCGGCTGACGGGGGCCGGGGACCTCAGATCCGCGCGCCGTCGTCGGTGTCGTCCGGGTCGCGGTGGCGCGGTTGCCGCAGGACGAGCAGCGCGAACCCGACGAGCGAGAGCAGCACCCCCGCGGCGAACCACCGCTCACTGTGGAACGGTCGGGCCAGCGCGACGTAGAGCAGCAGGAGGGGACCGCCGACGAGCCCGACGACGGCACCCCAGAAGTGGAGGTCCTCCTGCGGCGGCAGGGTGACCGGCGGCGGCTCGAAGTGCTCGCCGTCGTCGGGAGCAGCCGTCGCGGCCGGCTCGCCCGTGGTCCCGTCGGAGCCCGACCCCTGCCCGTCCGAGCCCGTGCCCTCCGCGCCGGTGGTCCCCGGCCCGGCCGGTGTCGTCGGGGTGCGCCACGTCGACGCGGGGACGACGAGGTCGAGGGGAGAGGGGTTGACCCAGGGTGGCCGCGGCCGAGCCGGCGCGTCGGGCCCGGACTCCTCGGCACCCCCGGGCACCGCCGGGGACCCGTCGCCCGGGTCGTCGGTGGCGTCGGTGGCGGAGCCGTCCCCCTCGTCGGGGAGCGGGGTGTCCCAGGCGGCGACGATCGACGCGAAGCGCTCCTCGACGTCGCGTTCGTCCATCTCACCGGGCCGGTCGGTCAACGGTGCTCCTCCGGGTCGTCGTGCACCACGATCTTCGCACGCCACCGCAGCCCTCCGGGAGCCGCCGCCGGTGCACTAGGCTCGCCCCACACGCGCGGAAGGGTGGTCGGGGTGTTCTACTGGGTGCTGAAGACGGTCGTCCTCGGGCCGATCCTCCGCCTCCTCTTCCGTCCGTGGGTCGAGGGTGAGGAGAACATCCCGGAGACCGGCGCCGCGATCTTCGCGAGCAACCACCTCTCCTTCTCCGACTCGATCTTCCTGCCCCTCCTCGTGCCGCGCCGGATGACGTTCCTCGCCAAGTCCGACTACTTCACCGGGGTGGGCCTGAAGGGCCGGCTCACCGCCGCCTTCTTCAAGGGCGTCGGCCAGCTGCCCATCGACCGCTCCGGCGGACGGGCCAGCGAGGCCGCCCTTCGCTCGGGGCTGAGGGTCCTCGGTCGGGGGGAGCTGCTCGGGCTCTACCCCGAGGGCACGCGCAGCCCGGACGGGCGGCTCTACAAGGGCCGCACGGGGGTGGCGCGGATGGCACTCGAGGCCGGGGTGCCGGTCATCCCCGTCGCGATGATCAACACCGACAAGGCCCAGCCCACCGGGACGAAGATCCCCAAGCTGGTACGGGTCGGCGTCCGCATCGGGACCCCCCTGGACTTCTCCCGCTACGAGGGGATGGAGGGCGACCGGTTCGTCCTGCGTTCGATCACCGACGAGATCATGTACGCGCTGATGGAGCTCTCCGGGCAGGAGTACGTCGACATGTACGCGACGGCGATGAAGGAGCGGATCGCCCGCGAGCGGCGCAACCGGCTGCGTGAGGCGGCCGAGGCCGCCCTGCCCGGCCGTGCCGTCGACGAGCTCGAGCGGGCGCTCGACGCCGACGGCCTCGCCGCTGAGGGCGGGTCGGAGCGCCCCGAGCCCGGCGAGGCCGGACCCGAGCGCCGGGCCAGCTGACGGCGGGGACTGGTGGCGGTCCTCGGGCCGAGCTCGGCGCGCACCGGGCGCCGTGAGCCGGTCCTCGTCGAGTCGTTCCACCGCGGCCTCGACGTCTTCCGTCCCCTCGCAGCGCTCTACGCCATCTGGTTGGCCTGGGGCCGGCACGAGGGGATGACGCGTCCGTGGCTGGCCGCCGTCGTCCTCGCGGTCATGCTCGCCTGGTCCCTGGCACTGCTCGCGTACCGCCGCCGCACCCGGGGCCTGGTCGTCGTCGAGACCGCGATCGCGGTCCTCGCCATACTCGCGACACTCCTCGTCGAGGAGCCGGCCGCGATCGCCGCCGGACAGTTCACCATCCCGACCCTCTGGGCGGCGGGGCCCGTCGCCGGTGCCGCGGTGGTCGCCGGAGCCCGCGGGGGCCTGCTGGCGGCCGGGGCGGTCGCCCTCGCCGACCTCGTCGCGGTCCGCGGCCAGCCCACCCAGGGCACGGTGCACAACATCGTCCTGCTCGTCCTCCTCGGGGGGCTCATCGGGCTCGCCGTCGACCTCGCCCGCACCGGCCTGGCCCGCGAGGAGCTGGTCCTCCTCGAGCGCGAGCGGCTCGCCGAGCGGGAGCGGCTGGCCCGGGTCGTCCACGACGGCGTCCTCCAGTCACTGGCCTGGATCCACCGCCGGGCGGCCGAGCTCGGGCCCGCGGGCGTCGAGCTCGCCGACCTGGCCGGCGAGCAGGAGCGCACCCTGCGGCGGTTCGTCTCGGGTGCCGGCGCGCCCGGGGCCTCGCCCGCGGACCTCCGCGGCGACCCCGGGGGCGAGGTCGACCTGCGGCTCGAGGTCACCTCGCGGGAGCGGCCGCGGGTGACGGTCGCCGTGCCTGCCGACCCGGTCCTCGTCGACCCGGTGGTCGCCCGCGAGCTCGGGGCGGCGCTGGGTGCCGTCCTCGACAACGTCGGGCGACACGCCGGCCCCGGCGCGCGGGCCTGGGTGCTCCTCGAGGGAGACGCGGCGGGTGTCGACCTCACCGTCCGCGACGACGGGGTCGGAGCCGACCCGGCCGAGGTGCTCGGGGCTGCCGGGCGGGGTCGGATGGGGGTGAGCAGCTCCATCCGCGGGCGGGTCGAGGACCTCGGCGGGTCGGCGACGTGGCAGACCCGGCCCGGGGCAGGATGCACGGTGCGGCTCACCGTCCCCCGTCGAGCGCAGGAGCCCCGATGACCGGTCCCGCGAGCCCCGCGCCGCGACCCGAGGGCCCGACGGTGCTCGTCGCCGACGACCACCCCCTGTGGCTCACCGCTCTCGAGCGTGATCTCACCGGGCAGGGCATCCGGGTCGTGGCGACCGCCTCCGACGGGCCCGCCGTGGTCCGCCGGGCCCGCGCGACGACGCCCGACGTGCTCGTCCTCGACCTCAACCTCCCGGGGATGCGCGGCGACGAGGTGTGCCGAGCCCTGGGTGGCCTCCCGACCCGCGTCCTCATCCTGTCGGCGAGCGGTGAGCAGCACGACGTCCTCGCCGCCATCAAGGCCGGGGCCACCGGGTACCTCGTGAAGTCGGCCTCCTCGTCGGAGATCGTCGAGGCGGTGCTCGCCACCGCCCGCGGCGAGGCCGTCTTCACCCCGGGCCTGGCCGGCCTCGTCCTCGGCGAGTACCGGCGGATGGCGGCCGGGCCGGCTCCGTCGCACCCGGCGTCCACCGACCCGCAGCGGCCCATCCCCGAGCTGACCCCGCGCGAGACCGAGGTGCTGCGCCTCGTCGCCACCGGGATGTCCTCGAAGGAGATCGCGGCACAGCTGGGCCTCTCGCACCGCACCGTGCAGAACCACGTCCAGAACACGCTCGGCAAGCTCCACCTCCACAACCGTGTCGAGCTCGTCCGTTTCGCCCTCACCCACGGCCTCGAGGAGGAGGAGTAGCCGTTCGGGCACGTTCGCCATCCGGGCCCGGCGTCTCGACCCGCGGGCACGCGCCTATCCTTGACGCTCGTGAGCATGACCGCGGCCTCCGACCCCCTCCAGCGGCTCGCCGCCGGAGCCGACCTGCCCGCTGCCCAGCAGCCGACCTGGCCCGACGCCGCCGCCCTCGACGAGGCCGTCTCCACGCTCGCCACGTATCCGCCGCTCGTCTTCGCCGGGGAGTGCGACGTCCTACGTGAGCGGATGGCGGCCGTCTCGCGGGGCGAGGCGTTCGTGCTCCAGGGCGGCGACTGCGCCGAGACCTTCGCCTCGGCCACCGCCGACAACATCCGCGACCGGGTCAAGACGATCCTCCAGATGGCCGCCGTGCTCACGTACGGCGCGTCGATGCCCGTGGTCAAGGTCGGTCGGATGGCCGGCCAGTACGCCAAGCCGAGGTCGAGCGACGAGGAGACCCGCGCCGGCGTCACCCTCCCGGCGTACCGCGGCGACATGGTCAACGACTTCGAGTTCACCGTCGAGGCCCGCACGCCGGACCCGCAGCGGCTCGTGCAGGCCTACCACCGCAGCAGCGCGACGCTGAACCTCGTTCGGGCCTTCACGACCGGCGGCTTCGCCGACCTGCGGCACGTGCACGACTGGAACAAGGGCTTCGTCGCGAACGCCGCGAACGCCCGGTACGAGCGGCTGGCCCGCGACATCGACAAGGCGATGCGGTTCATGGCCGCCTGCGGTGCCGACTTCGAGGCGATGCGCACGACTGAGTTCTTCTCCGCCCACGAGGCGCTGCTGCTCGACTACGAGCGCCCGCTGACGCGTGTCGACTCCCGCACGGGGCACCTGTACGACACGAGCGGCCACTTCATCTGGGTCGGTGAGCGGACCCGCGGCGTCGACGGTGCGCACATCGACTTCGTCGCGCGGGTCAAGAACCCCGTCGGCGTCAAGGTCTCCGCGGACGCCGACATCGACGACCTGCTGCGCATCATCGACGACGTCGATCCCGAGCGCAGCCCCGGTCGGCTCACCTTCATCACCCGGATGGGCGCGGGCCGCATCCGTGAGGCGCTGCCGGGCATCGTCGAGAAGGTGACGGCGAGCGGCGCCCAGGTCTCCTGGGTGTGCGACCCGATGCACGGCAACACCTTCTCCTCGGCCTCGGGGTTCAAGACCCGAGACTTCGAGGACGTCGTCGAGGAGGTGCGTGGCTTCTTCGAGGTCCACCGAGGCCTGGGGACCCACCCCGGCGGCATCCACGTCGAGCTGACCGGCAACGACGTCACCGAGTGCCTGGGTGGCTCGGAGAAGATCCTCGACGCCGATCTCGGCACCCGGTACGAGTCGGTGTGCGACCCGCGGCTGAACCACCAGCAGAGCCTCGAGCTGGCCTTCCTCGTCGCCGAGATGCTGAACCAGGACTGACGCGTGGAGCCGTACGCCGCCGACCTCCTGTCCGACACCCTGACCCGCCCGACCGAGGCGATGCGCCGGGCCATGGCGGCCGCCGAGGTGGGCGACGACGTCTTCGGGGAGGACCCGACGGTCCGCGACCTCGAGGAGCGGGTGGCCGCGATGCTCGGGCACGAGGCCGGCCTCTTCACCCCGTCGGGGTCACTTGCCAACCAGCTGGGCCTGCGCCTCCACGTGCCCCCGGGCTCGGAGCTCCTCGCCGACGAGCTGGCGCACGTCGTGCGCGCCGAGATGGGGGCCGCGGCGGTCTTCTCCGGCATCACGACCCGGACCTGGCGCGCTCCCCGCGGGCTGCTCGACCCGCCCACCGTGCTGCCGATGGTGACGACGGGGGCCGGGCCGTACCAGGTGCAGACGGCGCTCGTCGTCGTGGAGAACACGCACAACTTCGGGGGCGGAACGGTGCAGCCGCTCGCGGCCCTCCAGCAGCTGCGCCGCGAGACGTCGGCGGTCGGGGTGCGCATGCACCTCGACGGGGCCCGGCTGTGGAACGCGCACGTGGCCTCCGGGGTCGCCCTCGACGACTACGGACGGACCGCGGACACGGTGTCCGTGTGCCTGTCCAAGGGGCTCGGCGCGCCCGTCGGGTCGGTCCTCGTCGGCTCCGTGGACCTGATGGCGCAGGCGCGGGTCTGGCGGAAGCGGTACGGCGCGGGGATGCGGCAGGTGGGCATCCTGGCCGCCGCCGGCCTGCACGCCCTCGACCACCACCTCGAGCGGCTCGCCGAGGACCACGCGCGGGCCCGCCGCTTCGCCGAGGGGTGTGCCGACGTCGCGCCGGGCGTCGTGGATCCGGGCTCGGTCGAGACGAACATCGTGGTCCTCGACGTCGGTGCGGTGGGGATGGCCGCTGCCGACGTCGTGGCGGCCCTGGCGGAGCACGGGGTGCGCACCTACGCGGTGGGCCCGACGCGGGTTCGCGCGACGTGGCACCTCGACGTCGACGACGCGGGTACGGACGCGGCGATCGCCGCCGCGCGCGCCGTGCTCGCTCGCTGACCGCGGGAGTCCCGACCGGAGGAAGCCCCCTGCCGGCTGCGCCCCAGGCGCTCAGACCTCGTGGTGCAGGGCCTCCGCAGGTGGGTCCTCGAGCGCGCTCACGGTGTCGTCACGGGCCTCGGCGGCCGGGCCTCGCAGCTCGACGAGGTAGGTGGCGGCGACGACGAGGGCGCCACCGAGCAGCATCCGGGCGGTGAGGGACTCCCCGCCGACGAGGACGGCGAAGAACGCGGCGAACACCGGCTCGAGGGTCATGACGATCGCCGCGCGCGTCGCCGTCAGGTGGGCCTGGGCCCAGGTCTGCGCCCACAGGGCACCCGCTCCGGCGACGAGGGCCATGTAGAGCAGGGACGCCCACTGGCCGCCGTCGGCGGGCAGGGTCAGCCCGCCCGGCACCGCCCCGACCCCGGCGACGAGGGCGATGACACCGGCCTGCACGGTGGCCAGGCCCACGGCCGCCTCGGGACGCGACCACCGGCCCAGCGCGACGATGTGCGCCGCGTAGAGCACCGCCGAGGCGAGGGTCACGCTCTCGCCGACGCCGACGGAGAGCCCGTCGAGGGAGAGCACCGCGAGCCCGACCGTCGCCAGTGCGACCGCCGCCCACGCGACGGGCCCGATCCGGTCCCGCAGGACGAGCGCGCCGAGCACCGGGGTGAGCACGACGTAGGTTCCGGTGATGAACCCCGAGACCGACGCGTCCGTCGTCTGCAGGCCGATCGTCTGCAGCACCTGGGCGAGCCCGTAGAGCACCCCGAGGGCGACACCCACCCGCAGGTCGGGTCGGGAGAGCGCGAACACCTGGCGCCGGAAGACGGCGAGCATGACGAGGGCCGCGATGCCGAAGCGGACGGCGAGGAAGTCGGTCGGCGGCACGTCGACGACGAGGTCGCGGATGAGGAAGAACGTCGAGCCCCACACGGCCGTGACGAGGACGAGCAGCGCGGTCGCGAGCCGGGCGGACCCGGCGGCCAGGCCCACCGGCGGCTCAGACGATCGTCAGGGTGACGGTGCTGCCCTTGGGGGCCGAGGTCCCGCCCTTCGGGTCCTGGAAGCGCACGGTGCGGAAGAAGCCGCCGAGCGCCTCCTTGACGTCGACGGTGAAGCCGGCGCGCTCGAGGATGCCACGTGCCTGGTCGAGGGTCTTGCCGATGACGTCGGGGACCTCGACCATGACCGGTCCCTTGGAGACGACGAGGGTGACCTGGTCGCCCCGGTAGAGCGTGCCACCGGTGGGGTCCTGGCTGATGACCCGCCCCTTGGGGACGGTGTCGCTGTTCTCCTGCCGGGTGGCATCGACCTTCAGGCCGAGGTCGGAGAGTGCCTTGGCCGCCTTCGTCGCGTCCTTGCCCGTCCAGTCGGGCACGTCGATCGGCTCACGGCCCTTGCTCACGACGAGAGCGACCTCGGTACCGGGCTTCTGGTTCGAGCCCACCTTCGGGTCGGTGCTGATGACCTGGCCCTCGGGGACCTTCTCGTCGTACCGGGAGGTGACCTTGCCGCGGGCCAGGCGCGCCTCCTCGAGTCGCTTGGTGGCCTCGGCGACGGTCGACCCGACGACATCGGGCACGGCGTAGCGCTCGGGGCCCTTGGAGACGACGACGGTGACGTCGCTGCCCTTGCGCACGTCGCTCCCGGCGCTCGGGTCGACGGAGATCACCGTGCCCTTGGCGACATCCTCGGAGAACGTCTCCTCGATGCTCGCGCCGAGGCCCGCCGTCTCGAGCGCGGCCACGGCCTGCTCCTGGCTGCGGCCCTCGACGGCCGGGACGGCGACGCTCGATCCGGGGCCGGCGAGGAAGAACCAGCCGGTCAGGGCGAGCACCGCCGCGGCGACGAGCACGAGGGGCCACCACCGGCGTGCGCCGGCACGGTCGTCCTCGCCTGCGACGACGACCCCCTCGAGCGGTGGCGGGGGCACGGAGAGCGCGGCGGTGTCGGTGTGCGGGCGGGTGGCGACGTCGGTGCCACCTCCACCGGCGACGGGCAGGGCCGCGGTCGCGGCGGTGGGCACGGCGGCCGCGGCGAGGGCGGCGGCACCGGCGGGACGGGCGTCGAGGACCTCGGTGGGCAGCGACTCGCGGGTGCGCCGGACGAGCTCGAGGAAGGCGCTCGCGTCGGCGGGCCGTTCGTCGGGGTCACGTGAGGTGGCCGCCGCGACGAGCTCGTCGAGCGCGGGCGGGAGGCCCTCGGCGCGGGTCGAGGGCACGGGGACCCCGGCGTGGACGTGCTGGTACGCGACGTGGATCGGCGTGTCGCCGGTGAAGGCCTTGGTGCCGGTCAGCATCTCGAAGAGGACCAGACCCGCGGCGTAGACGTCGGACCGGGCGTCGGCGATGCCGCGCTCGACCTGCTCGGGGGAGAGGTAGGCGACGGTGCCGAGCAGCATCCCGGACGAGCTCGTGACCGTCTGGCTCGACACCGCCCTGGCGAGGCCGAAGTCGGCGACCTTGACCGTGCCGTTCTCACTGAGGATGACGTTCTCGGGCTTGACGTCACGGTGGATCAGGCCCTTGGCGTGTGCCTCCGACAAGGCCTGCAGCAGCGGCTCGAGGACGTCGAGCGCGGCTCGCGGCGACAGGGCCCCCTCGTCGGACAGCACCTCGCGCAGGGTCTGCCCGGAGACGTACTCCATGGCGAGGAACATGTGGCCGTCGTCCTCGCCCTGGTCGTAGACGGCGACGACGTTGGGGTGCGACAGCGCCGCGGCCGAGCGGGCCTCGCGGCGGAAGCGGGTGACGAAGCTGTCGTCGTGGACGAGGTGGGCCCGCATGACCTTGAGCGCGACCTCGCGGTCGAGGCGCTGGTCGACGGCCAGGTAGACCGTGGCCATGCCACCTTCGGCGATGCGCGAGCGGACGCGGTAGCGCCCGTCGAGAGTGCGCCCGATGAGGGCGTCGCCGGTGGATGACACCGCACGAGTGTACGTAGTCACGGCGTCCCCTTCGAACCGCGACCGGTCGCTCACATGCGTGAGCGCAGCGCCAGGACGGTGCCGACGTAGCGCCGGGTGTCGGCGTACATCCCGTGCTGGCGCAACGAGGTCAGCCCCTGGTAGTAGGCCGCGAGCGTCTGGCTGCGGTCGTTCGTCGCGCGGCCGAGGGCCCGGAGCATGACGACCCCCGCGGTGATGTTGTCCTCGGTGTCGAGCAGGTCAAGCTCACGACCGATGAGCATCGAGGCCCACTCGCCACCTGCGGGGATGACCTGCATGACGCCGACCGCGTTGGCGGGGGAGACGGCGCGCTGGTTCCAGCCCGACTCCTGGTAGGCGACGGCGAGGGCCAGCCGTGGGTCGACCCCGTGGCGGCGCGCGGTCCTCTCGACGAGGCCCTTCACGGCGGTGCGGCTCGGGACCGCGCGCTCGGCGAGGATCGCCCGGTTCCGGGCGGCCGCCTTCGCGACGGACGAGGGGTACGTCACGCCGAGGAAGGTGTCGGGGACCGTCGCGGAGGACTTCGCCGCGGCCTTCCCCGACTTGTGGGCGGCTGCGGCCGCGGCGCTCGCGCGGACGGTGATCCGGTCGCCGGGGTGGATGACCGACGTCATCGACAGCCGGTTCGCCTTCAGGACGCTCGCGAGCGACACCCCGTGGCGGGCGGCGATCCCCGAGAGCGTGTCGCCGCTGCGCACCACGTGGACCTGTGCGGGCCGGGAGGGCGTCGCCGCCGGGGCCGAGCGCGACGGGACCCGCAGGCGGCTGCCGGCGTGGATCACGTCGGGGTCGGCGAGGTGGTTGCGGGCCACGAGGGCCCCGACGCTCGTGCCGTACCGCGCGGCGATGGCCGTCAGCGTCTCACCGGGGCGGACCGTGTGTGTCGCCCACCCCGTGGCCGCTGGGGCGGCGACGTGCACGACGGCAGGGGCCTGGGCCGGTGGCGGCAGGGCGGGTGCGGTGGCGATCATGACGCGGGTCCTCGGCGAGTGGTGCGGGTGGTGTGGTAGTGGTATTCGTGACACAAGGTACCTGAGTGAATGCTGTGGTCGCAGGTGGTCGCCGCGACTCGCCGCGCCGCTGTGGCACGCTGGGCCGGTGAGCGACACCACGCCGGAGCCCGAACGCGACGTCGAGGACCTCGTCCCCGGGTGGGTCACCATCCCCGACCTCGCCGAGCGCCTCGGGGTGCGGCTCGCCGACGCCCGCCGCCTCGTCGAGGACCGTGAGCTGTTGGCGCTGCGGGTGGGGGAGCGCCACGTGCTCGCGGTCCCCGAGGGCTTCCTCGGCGAGGACGGTCCGTTGCCCGCCCTCAAGGGCACCTTCACGGTCCTGGCGGACGGGGGGATGGACGACGAGGAGATCGTGCGCTGGCTGCACACGCCCGACCCGACCCTGCCCGTCCCGGGCCACCCGCTCGACGCCATCCGCGCCGGCTTCAAGACCGAGGTGCGTCGCCGCGCGATGGAGGAGGCCTTCTAGCCTCCGGTGGCCGACTCAGGCCGAGCGGGACGTCGCGGTCGTCACGAGACCCTCGAGCACGGCACGGGCCTCGCCGGCCAGCTCGGGAGCGGCAGCGAGCGCGGAGCGCGCCGAGGCCGCGAGCCGGGCGATCTCCTCCTCGAGGACGTCGACCGCGCCCGACCGGGTGATGACGGCGCGCAGCTCCTCGACGTCGTCGCTGCCGAGGTCCGGGCGGCCGACCAGGCGCTCCAGGCGCTCGCGGCCGCCGTCGTCGGCGCCCGCGAGCGCGTGGGCGAGGAGCACCGTGCGCTTTCCCTCGCGCAGGTCGTCGCCGGCGGGCTTGCCGGTCTCGTCGGGGTCGCCGAACACGCCGAGGAGGTCATCGCGCAGCTGGAACGCCCGGCCCAGGTCGAGGCCGTAGCGGGAGAGGGCCGCCAGTCCCGGGTCGTCGAGCCCCCCGACGCTCGCCCCGATGAGCAGGGGGTGCTCGACGGTGTACTTCGCGCTCTTGTACCGGATGACGCGACCGGCACGGTCGACCCGCTCGTCGTCGGCGAGGCCGGCCCAGGGACGCATCGACTCCACGACGTCGAGGAACTGGCCCGCCATGAGCTGGGTGCGCATCCGGTCGAAGACCGGGCGGCCGCGCGCCAGGGCAGCGGCGGGAAGCCCGCAGGTCACGTAGACCTCGTCGGCCCACGTGAGGCAGAGGTTGCCGGCGAGCACGGCCCCCGCCAGACCGAAGCGCTCCTCGTCCCCGTCCCACCCGCGGTCGGCGTGGCGGGTCGCGAGCGCGCGGTGCGCGGCCGGCATGCCGCGTCGGGTGTCGGAGTCGTCCATGACGTCGTCGTGGAGGAGCGCAGCGGCCTGGAACAGCTCCATCGCGCCGGCGAGGCGGACCAGCTCCTCGGAGTCGGGCATCCCGGCGGCCCGGGCGCCCCAGTAGAGGAACGCCGCGCGTAGCCGTTTTCCCCCGCGCAGGAGGTCACCGACGGCGCGGAGCAGGTCCTCGACGTCGGGGCCCAGCTCCTCGAGGACGCGCGCATGCCGGGCCAGCTCGGCGTCGAGCTGGGTCTGGACCCGCTCGCGCAGGTCGGCGGTGTCGAGCACGCTGGGCACGGGCCCCCCTCGCATGTGTCGGATGGCGGTGGCCCGAAGCCTACGTCGTGGCCGCTCGGATAACCTCGCCGCCATGGCCCACCACGGTGGAGGCGGACGCCCGGCGCACCTCGTCGCGTCGATCCCGGCGCGCCTGCGGGCGCCCGAACCGTCGATCAGCTTCGAGTTCTTCCCGCCCAAGGACGACGCCTCCGAAGCCCAGCTCTGGGAGTCGATCCGGCGGCTGGAGCGGGTCCGGCCCGCCTTCGTCTCGGTGACCTACGGGGCGGGCGGTACGACCCAGGACCGCACCGTCCGGGTCACCGGCCGCATCGCCGACGAGACCTCGCTCACCCCGCTCGCCCACCTCACCTGCGTCGGGGCGTCGGTGCGCCAGCTGCGCCAGGTGGTCGGCCAGTACGCGGCCTCGGGCGTCCGCAACATCCTCGCCCTGCGCGGTGACCCGCCGGGCAACGTGGGTGGGACGTGGGTGGCGCACCCCGAGGGGCTCGACCACGCGGAGGACCTCGTCGCCCTCGTCCGCGGTCTCGGCGACTTCACCGTCGGCGTGGCGGCCTTCCCCGACGTCCATCCCGACAGCCCCGACCTCGACCACGACGTCGAGGTGCTCGTCCGAAAGGCCGACGCCGGCGCGTCCTTCGCCATCACCCAGATGGTGTTCGACGCGGACACCTACCTGAGGCTGCGCGAGCGCGTCAACTCCCGGCGCGACCTGCCGATCACCCCGGGCCTGATGCCGGTGACCAACCTGCGCCAGGTCACCCGGATGTCGGAGCTCATGGGCACCCCGCTACCGCCGGCCGTCGTCGCGCGGCTCGAGGCGGTCAAGGACGACCCGGCGGCGGTCCGCGCGGTCGGGGTCGAGATCGCGGTCGAGCTCGGTCGGCGGATGCTCGACGAGGGCGCCCCCGGGCTGCACTTCATCACGATGAACCGGTCGACCGCGACCCTCGAGGTCCACGAGGGCCTCGGCCTCTGACGGCGGGCGCCACCCGTCCGTCATCGCGACCGCCACGCCCCGACGGCGCCGTCGCAGGGTGACCCACACGACGGCGACCGCGGCACCCATCACCACCGTCGAGGCGACCGCTGCGGGTGTCCCGGCCGTGGCGTCGGTCGCCGTGGCGAGGTTGAACACCGTGTGCCACACGGCGACGAGGAGGATGCTGCACCCCGACCCGGCGTAGAGCCAGGTGAGGAGCACCGAGCCGGCGAGCAGCCCGAGCGCCCAGCCGAGGACACCCCACCCCAGGTCGCGGAAGTTCTCGACCACGAGGAACAGCGGCAGGTGCCACAGGCCCCACGCGACCCAGACGAGGAGGGCCGTCCCGAGCAACCCGTGCCGGTCCAGCAGCCGGTCGGCGAGGAACCCGCGCCAGCCGACCTCCTCGCCGAGGCCGTTGACGACGAGGACGTAGAGCAGCGTCACGAGTACCGGCGCGAGAGGCGCGCCGCTGTAGGAGGCCAGGCCTTCGAGGTCGGGCACGGCGCCGCCGGTCGCCACCTGGACGGCCCACGACAGCGGGACGAGGAGCGCGGTGCCCACGACGACCGCCCACCACACCCGGCCCACGCGCCAGCGCAGGACCCGTTCACCGAGCTCCCGCAGCCCGGCTCGTCCGGCCCCGAGGCCGGTGACGACGACGGCCGCGAGAGCCGGTCCGAGCAGACCCGGCAGGTGGGTCGGCCAGCCCTGTCCGGGCCGGGTGACCCACCCCTCGACGGCGCACCACCCCCACCACGCCCAGGAGAACGCGAACGCAAGGCCGAGGTAGAACGCGACGCGGTGGCGCCTCACCACATGGTCACGCTAGGCGCCCGTTCGGCCGCAGGGACGCGCGTGTGAGCGATGAGACCCGAGGGCCTTCGGCCTACCGCGCTCCACCTGCGTCCGCTACCTCGAGACCGAGGAGGGGATGCTCGTCCGGGGTACCGGTGGCGGGGCGCCGCGCGAGCCCGACTGGTTCAGGAACGTGAGGTCGACGGAGCGGGCCGAGATCCAGGTCCGGGACCGGCATCTCACCGCCCGGGTCCGCGTGGTGGAGGGCGAGGAACGCGACCGGGTCTGGCGGGACGTCGTGCTGGCCCGCGTACCGGAGGGGCCCGCGGGACCTCGCGTCCCCGAGGCGGCGGACGTGCTCGGCCAGGGTGTCGTCGCGGTGGTCGCAGCGGTCGGGGGCGTGGCGATCGCCCGCTCGCTCGGCGTCCCTCGCCCCGACCGGTGGATCACCGTCGCCGTCGTCCCCGTCCCCGAACGCCTTCCCGTCTTCCCCTACGGACCCCTGGCCGCGTGGGAGGCCAGCCGCCGGCTCGGGGCGGGGGCGGGGCTGGTGGCCCTCGGCGCGCTCGCCCTCGGAATGGTCGAGGCCTCGTGGTGGGTCGCCCTCAGGCGACGTCCATCGGCTGGCCGCCCGTGACCCGGATCAGCTCGTCGTACGTCGTCGCGAAGACGGCGTGGCTGTGGCCGGCGGCGGCCCACACCCGCTGGTAGCGCCCCAGCGTCACGTCGATGACGGTGCGGATGCGCTGCGGGTGGCCGACCGGCGCGACGCCGCCGATCGCCATCCCGGTGTGCTCGCGGACGAAGTCGGGGTCCGCCTGCTCGAGGCTCGCGAGCTCGGCGAGCCCGGCGACCTTGGCCGTGTCGACCCGGTGCACGCCCGAGGCGAGGACGAGGAAGGGCAGCACCGATCCCTCGCGGTCGGTTGCGACGAAGACGAGGCTGTTGGCGATCTCGGCGGGCGTGACGCCGAGGGCCTCGGCAGCGGCCCGGGCGGTGCGCACCGCCCCGGGGAGCTGCCTCAGCTCGGGGCGGACGTGGTGCAGCGCGAGCACCTCGAGGACGGCGGCGACGCGGCGGTGGGCCGTGAGGTCGCGCGTCGAGGCGTCGGGGGTCGCGGACGGTTCCGGCCCCTTCTCGCCGGCGGCGTCGGCCGACTCGTGCGGCATGGGCACAGCGTAGTGAGACGGGCCGGCGGTGCCAGGGGTTGTCCATGCCGCCCCGCCCCACCCGCTGCGCCCGACCCTCCGGAGGCCGGAGCGCTGCCCCTCGCGCCACGGAGAAGCCCGGTGGAGGTGACGGTTGCGGCACCGGAGCCCGAGCGGCCGGGCGGCCGTCAGTGGGCCCGGACGATGCCGTAGTAGCGCATCTTCCGGTAGAGCGTCGCGCGGCTCATCCCGAGGGCTTTGGCCGCCGCCGCGACGCTGACCCCCGGGACGGCGACGGCCCGCTGGATCTCGTCACGCTCGAGCACCTCGAGCCGGGTCAGCCGGTGCTGCGGTCCGGCCCCGATCGAGGGCGGCAGGTGACGGACGTCGACGGTCTCGGCGCGCAGGGCGGCATCGTGGACGACCCGGAGCAGCTCGTCGACGTTGCCAGGCCAGTCGTGGGAGGTCAGGGCGTGCTCGGCGGCGGTCGTGAACCCGACCTCCCGCAGGCGGGCCTGGTGCGCGGCCCAGCGGGCGAGCACCATGACGTCCTCGGGACGCTCGCGCAGCGGTGCCACCCGGACGACCCCCCCGACGAGGGCGCGCAGCGGGGCCGGTACCTCGGCGACGTCGCCCGCGGTGACCGCCCAGGTGAGCGCCGGGAGCGCTCCCGGGGTCGGGGGGCGGGAGCGCAGCGCGGCCTCGGCCCGGGTGCGCAGCTCGGTGGCGGCCCAGGCCGGGAGGGTGTCGACCTCCTCGACGACGATCGCGGTGTCGGGCTTGGCGAGCTCCGGGGTCCAGAGGTCGAGCCACGCCTCGACGTCCTCCGCCGACGGGACCGCAGCGCTGAGGATCCGCGCCCGCGGGTGGGTGCGGCGGATCGCCTGGCCCAGCAGGGTGGCCCGGCCGGAGCCCGGCTCGCCGAGAGCGGCGACGACGCGGTGCGCAGCGAGGGCCGCCCGCGCGGCGTCGAGGGCCTCGGTCCACGCCGACGACATCGAGCGGAGGGTCCCGGCGGCGGGCTCGAGCCGGGTGCGCTGGACCCGGAAGACCCCGCCCCGTTGCTGGCGCGGGGGGAGGAGCCCCCGCGAGCGGGCGAGCATGAGCGCCGAGGTCGAGGTCGCCGCCGACTGGGCGAGGGCGAGGAGGAGGTCGGCCGATGAGCGGGCCCAGGTCGTGATGTTGACGCTGCCCTCGAGCCGTCCGCTCACCGGGTCGAGGACGGGCACCGCGGCGCACGTGTAGGAGCACAGGCTGGCGCTGTAGTGGTCCTCGGCGCGGACCACGGACGGGGCGCGGTCGGCGAGGGCCAGGCCGAGGCCGTTCGTCCCGACCTGGCGCTCGGAGAAGGCGAACCCGGGGGCGAGGTGGACCTTGTCGAGTGCCCGAAGCAGCGAGGTGTCGCCGGAGAAGCGGTTGAGGACCAACCCGTCGGCATCGGTGAGCATGAGGCTCACGGGCTCGTCGGAGAGGGTCTCGTGCAGCCGCTGGAGCACCTCCTGGCCGCACTCGAAGAAGAGGGAGTCGCCGGCGATGCTGCCGGCCCACACCGGCTCGACGCTCTCCAGCGAGACGCCGTACTCCTCACTGCGGCGCCACGACGCGAGGATCCTGCGGGCGCCGGGGCCGCTCGCGGCCGGCTGGTGGTCGCGGGCGCGCTGCGGCAGTCGTGCGTCGCCACTTCGCGCCATCGCCGTCTCCTTCCGGTCCGTCGACGGTAACCCCGCGGAATCCCGGTCGGCGACCTCGAGGTGTCTCAAACTGAGACACCTCGGGGGTGGCCACGGGCGCGTGGGCCTGCCTACGGTCGGGACGTTCGCGACGACGGCGTCGCGAGAAGGAGATGGCCATGTACACGAAGGACGGCGAGAGCTACTACATCGTCGACGCGCACATCGCGCTCTGGGACGCCCGGCCCGAGAACCAGCGCAACATCCATGGCAAGCAGTTCATCGACTGCTTCTACGACTACCACCGCAACCTCTCGCCGGAGTCCGAGGTGTGGGGGTACGACGAGTACCTCTACCAGGGTGGGGAGCGGCTGATGAAGGACCTCTTCGAGGACGGCTACGTCGACCACGCGATCTTCCAGCCCGCCGCGCTCACCGAGTTCTACCACCGCGGCTTCGGGCAGACCGAGGAGGCGTTCGGCCTCGCGTCGGCCCACCCGGACAAGCTGACCTACAACCACAACTTCGACCCGCGCAACGGCGAGCAGGGCCTGGAGGACCTCCACGCCGACCACGAGAGGATGAAGTTCACCGGCGTCAAGCTCTACACCGCGGAGTGGCACGGCGAGTCCCGCGGCTGGAAGCTGACCGACCCCTGGGCCTACCGGTACTTCGAGGCCTGTCGTGAGCTCGGGATCACGAACATCCACGTCCACAAGGGCCCGACGATCCGGCCGCTGGACCGCGACGCCTTCGACGTGGCCGACATCGACCACGTCGCGACCGACTTCACCGACCTGAACTTCATCGTCGAGCACGTCGGCCTGCCCCGGCTCGAGGACTACTGCTGGATCGCGACCCAGGAGCCGAACGTCTACGGCGGTCTCGCCGTCGCGATGCCGTTCATCCACACCCGCCCGCGCTACTTCGCCCAGATCATGGGCGAGCTCCTCTACTGGGTCGGGGAGGACCGTCTCTTCTTCTCCAGCGACTACGCGATCTGGACGCCCAGGTGGCTCATCGAGAGGTTCGTCGACTTCCAGATCCCCGAGGACATGACCGAGTACGCGCCGATCACGACGGAGCAGAAGAAGAAGATCCTCGGCCTCAACGCCGCGTCGATGTACGGCCTCGACGTCCCCGCCGACCTGCGCCTGCCCGAGGCCGCGACCACCGACACCGGTCCTCGCGACCCGTCCGCCGCCGACCTCGCGAGCGTCTGATGACCGCCGTCGCCACGCGAGGCCTCGCCGCGACCGAGGTCGGGGCCGCGCTCGGCACCGTCCTCGACCCCGAGCTCGACGAGCCGATCACCGACCTCGGCTTCGTCCGGTCGGTCGACGTGCAGGAGTGCGACGTCACCGTCCACCTGCGGCTCCCGACGTCGTTCTGCTCCCCGAACTTCGCCTACCTCATGGCCTCGGACGCCAAGGACGCGCTGAGCGCCCTCGAGGGGGTCGGCCGAGTGGTCGTCGAGCTCGACGACCACCACGACTCCGACCTCATCAACGCCGGCCTCGCCGCCGACGCGGGGTACAAGGGCACCTTCGGCCACGAGGCCGAGCACGACCTCGAGGAGCTGCGGGCCACCTTCCGCCGCAAGGCCCACACTGCCGCCATGGAGCGGTGTCTCACCGCCCTGCTCCGCGCCGACCTCTCGCTCGACGAGGCCGACGTCGGCCGGGTCCGCCTCGGCGACCTCCCACCGGACGGGGCCCGGGATGCCCTGGTCCGGCGCCGGGTGGCGCTCGGCCTCCCGGTCGACGACGCCGCCCTCGTGCTCGTCGACGACGAGGGCCGGGAGTACCCGGCGGACCGGGTGCCGATGGCCCTGCGCCGGGCCCGGGCGACCCGGATCTCGATCGACGGCAACGCGCACTTCTGCCGCGGTCTCCTGCGGACCCGGTACGCCGGTGCCGGGGCCGACCAGTCGCCTCGGTCCGAGGGCGCCGAGCCGGCCGACCACCACCACCTCATCCCCCTCACCGTCACGGAGGAGCACCCATGAGCACGATGCGAGCCGTCCGAGTGGTCGGCTACCACCAGAAGCTGGAGATGACCGAGGTCCCGGTGCCCGAAGCCACCGGTCCGTGGGACGTCGTCGTGCGGATCGGCGGGGCGGGTGTCTGCCGCACCGACCTGCACATCCTCGAGGGCCAGTGGGCCGAGAAGTCCCAGGTCGCCCTGCCGTACACGATCGGCCACGAGAACGCCGGCTGGGTGCACGCCGTCGGCAGCGCGGTGAGCAACGTCAAGGAGGGCGACAAGGTCATCCTCCACCCGCTCATCACGTGCGGCCTGTGCCGGGCGTGCCGCTCGGGTGACGACGTCCACTGCGAGAACAGCGCCTTCCCCGGCATCGACACCGACGGCGGCTACGCCGAGTACCTCCTCACCTCGGCTCGCTCGTGCGTGCGCATCGACGACGCGCTGGAGCCCGCGGACGTCGCGGCCCTCGCGGACGCCGGCCTGACCGCCTACCACGCCGCGGCCAAGGCGGCGAGGCGGCTGACGCCGCGCGACACGTGTGTCGTCATCGGTGCCGGCGGGCTCGGCCACATCGGCATCCAGGTGCTCAAGGCGCTGACCCCGGCGCGGATCGTCGTCGTCGACCGGAACCCGGCGGCGCTCGAGCTCGCGAGGAGCATCGGGGCCGACGTCGGGGTTCCCGGCGACGGCGGGCAGGTGGAGGCGGTGCTCGACCTGACCGGTGGGCACGGCGCCGAGGTCGTCGTCGACTTCGTCGGGGAGAACGGCTCCACCGCCGAGGGCATCGCGATGACCCGCCGCGCCGGCGACTACCACGTCGTCGGGTACGGCGAGAACGTCGACGTGCCGACGATCGACCTGATCTCCACGGAGAAGAACGTCATCGGCAACCTCGTCGGGTCCTACAACGACCTCCAGGACCTCATGGCGCTCGCGGCGACCGGTGCGGTGACGCTGCACACCCAGAAGTACGCGCTCGACGACGTCCAACAGGCCGTCACCGACCTCGACGACGGCGCGGTCCGCGGGCGCGCCATCCTCGTGCCCTGAGGATCTCGTGGCACCGCACCGGCACATCGCGACCCACCGACCAGGAAGGCAGCCCCGATGATCCTCATCATCGTCAAGTTCCCGATCCGCGAGGACCGGATGGAGCAGTGGCGCGAGCTCTCACGCTTCTACACCGACGCGGTCACGGCCGAGCCGGGGAACGTGTTCTTCGAGTTCTCGCAGAGCATGGACGAGCCGAACACCTACGTGGCGATCGAGGGCTTCCGTGACGACGCCGCCGGCAAGGAGCACATGCAGCAGGCCCACGTCGAGCGGTTCATGTCGGAGATGCCCGACATCGTCTCGGCGCAGCCGCGGATCATCTACGTCGACGCCGAGGAGGTGACCGGGTTCGGCCCGATGGGGGAGATCCGGCCCCGCTCGGCCTGACCCACGTCCCCGACCCTTCCCTCCTCGTCGTCGTCCTCGACGGGTGTCCCCGAGCGGCTTGACGGAGTGTCGGGGGGCGGGGCTACAGTGGTGACACGATCGAACACCTGTTCGATCGGGTCACCACCCGTCCACCGGGGCCCACGGGGTCGCCGGAGGGGTCGGGCCTGCCCGGGAGGTCGCCATGACACGTCGGCACGACGAAGCCGTCGAGGTCCGCCCCGCCCCGGACCCGGCGTCCGGGGCGGGGCCGCGCTCCTTCGTCTGGCGGGGGCGGCGGTACACCGTCTGCGCGGTCCTCACCTCCTGGCAGGAGCGGCGCGCGTGGTGGCGTGAGGTCGGTGACGATCCCACCGACCCGGTCCCGGACACCGAGCGGCGGGTCTGGCGGGTCGAGGCCCGCCCTCCGGCCGGTGCCGCCGGGGTCTTCGACCTCGGGCGCGACGGCGACCGCTGGCTGCTGCTGCGCACCCACGACTAGAGGAGACCGGACCATGCCCACCGCGCGCCCCCACGCCACGACCACTCTCGACCTCCTCGCCCGCGCCCACGAGGCCCTGGCCGTGGGCTACACCGCCTCGGCCGCCTCGGCGCGCTACCTCGCCGCCTCGCTCGCCGCGCTGCGGGCGGCGGCCGCACTCGTCGCCTCCCGGCCCACCGGGTCGGCCGGTGTCCCGGGGGCCGGCCCGCACGACGTCTGGGCGCTCACCTCCCGCATCGCCCCCGAGCTCGGCGAGTGGGCGGAGCGGTTCGCCGTCGTCACCGGGCAGCGCGTCGGCGTCGAGACCGGGCTCGTGCGGGTCGGCGCCCGCGAGGCCGACGACCTGCTCCGGGACGCCGAGACCTTCGTCGACCTCGCGGCCCGCCGGCTCGGGGTCCCCGCCTCGCACCCGCCGCGGCGGCTGGCCCCGGTCCGCTCCGCCTGAGCCCACGGCTGCCCGCATCCACCATGGCTCCCACCGTCGACGGGTTCACCCACCTCCACGTCGCCTCCGGCTTCTCGATGCGCTACGGCGCGTCGACGCCCGAGGACCTCGTCGCGCGCGCCGCCGAGCTCGGCCAGCCCGCGCTCGCCCTCACCGACCGCGACGGCCTCTACGGCGCGGTCCGCTTCGCGACGGCGTGCGGGAGGGCGGGCATCGACCCGGTCCTCGGCGTCGACCTCGCCGTCGAGGAGCTCCGGGCCGGGTCCGCGCCGACCCGGCTGCGCACCCCGGTCCGCGGCGGCGCGCTCGTCGACCCACGCCGACCGCGGGTCACCGTGCTCGCCCGGGGGCGAGTCGGGGGACCCGGAGCAGGAGCCGGCTGGGCGGCCCTGTGCCGGCTCGTCACCGACACCCACCTGCGCGGCGAACGGGGCATCCCCGTCACGACCCCCGGCCTCCTCGCCCGCTGGTCCCGGGCCGATGACGAGGACGCCACCGCCCCGGCCCGCCTCGTCGTCCTCCTCGGTCCCGACTCCGACGTCGGCCGCGCCGCCCTCGCCGGCCACCGCGAGCGCGCCCGCGACCTCCTCGCGCAGTGGCGGGCGCTCCTCCCGCCCGACGGGCTCGTCGTCGAGGCCGTCCTCCACGGCGGCCCGGAGGGGACTCCCGGCAGCCGCTCGCACGCCGCGCGCCTCCTCGCCCTCGCCGACGCCGCCGGGGTGCCGGCCGTCCTCACCGCCGCCGTCCGCCACGCCGAGCACGGCCAGGTCCGTACCGTCGACGTCCTCGACGCCGCCCGCCGCCTCGTCGTCCTCGACTCCCGCCACCTCGACCGCGTCACCGACGCCGGCCACCTCGCGGCCACCGGCGACATGCACGCCCGCGCCCTCGAGGCCACCGGTGGCGACACCGCCCGGGCGACGCGCCTCCTCACGATGACCGCCCGGCTCGCCACCGAGTGCGTCCAGCACGCCCGCGACGACCTCGGCATCGGCGCGGTCCATCTCCCCGAGCCGGAGGTCCTCGGCATCGACGCCGGGACCGACCCCATGGACGTGCTCACCCGCCGGGCCCGGGCGGCCGTCGGCACCCGCTACCCGGGCGCCACCGCCACCGAGCTGCAGACCGTCGAGGACCGTCTCGACGCCGAGCTCGCCGTCATCGCCTCGCTCGGGTACCCCACGTACTTCCTCACCGTCGCCGAGGTGACCGACCTCATCCGTGCCCGGGGGGTCCGGGTCGCGGCCCGCGGCTCGGGAGCCGGGAGCCTCGTCAACCACCTCCTCGGCATCAGCGGGGTCGACCCGATCCGCCACCGCCTCCTCATGGAGCGGTTCTGCTCCCCCCTGCGCGCCGAGCTGCCCGACATCGACGTCGACGTCGAGTCCGCCCGCCGCACCGAGATCTACGAGGCGGTCCTCGAGCGGTTCGGCGGCGAGCGGGTCACCTGTGTGTCGATGATGGACACCTACAAGGTCCGGCACGCCGTCCGCGACGTCGGGGCCGCCCTCGGGATGCCCCCGGCCGAGGTCGACGAGATCGCCAAGGCCTTCCCGCACATCCGGGCCAGGGACGCCCGCCACGCCGTCGCCGACCTCCCCGAGCTGCGCAGCCGGGGCCTGGGCTCACCGCGGATGAGCACCTTCTTCGACCTCGTCGAGGCCCTCGACGGACTGCCCCGCCACATCGCCCTCCACCCGTGCGGGGTGATCCTCTCCAACGCGGGGATGCTCGACCGGACGCCGGTCGAGGCCAGCTGGCTCGGCTTCCCGATGAGCCAGTTCGACAAGGACGACGTCGAGACCCTCGGGTTCCTCAAGCTCGACGTCCTCGGCATCCGGATGCAGTCGGCGATGGCGCACGCCGTCGCCGAGGTCGAGCGGGTCACGGGGGAGCGGATCGACCTCGACGACGAGGCGCAGGTGTCGCACGACGACGCCGACACCTTCGAGCTGATCCGCACGACGCGGACGCTCGGGATGTTCCAGATCGAGAGTCCCGGCCAACGCGAGCTCGTCGGCAAGCTGGGGCCCACTGCGTTCGAGGACCTTGTCGTCGACATCTCGCTCTTCCGGCCCGGTCCGGTCAAGTCCGACATGATCACGCCGTTCCTCGAGTCCCGACACGGCTGGCGCGAGCGGCGCTTCCTCCACCCGAGCCTCGTCCCGGCCCTCGAGGAGACCGAGGGGGTCGTCGTCTTCCACGAGCAGGTGCTGCTCATCGTCGCCGAGACCACCGGGGTCAGCCTCGCCCAGGCCGACGAGGTGCGCCGGAGCATGGGCACTCCGCAGGGACAGGAGGACGTCGAGGCGTGGTGGCGCCCGGCGGCCGCGGCCCGCGGCTACTCCGCCGAGGACCGCGACCGCATCTGGGAGGTGCTCAAGAGCTTCGCGTCCTTCGGGTTCTGCAAGGCGCACGCCGCGGCCTTCGCGCTGCCGACGTTCCACTCGGCGTGGCTGAAGACCCACCACCCGGCGGCCTTCCTCGCCGGGGTCCTCACCCACGACCCGGGCATGTACCCCAAGCGGCTCCTCCTCGACGACGCCCGCTCCTTCGGCATCCCCGTCCTCGGCCTCGACGTCAACGCCTCCGGCGACACCTACCGGATCGAGCCGGTCGAGGACGCCGGCGACGGGGACGGCGGCGACGAGGACACCGTCCCGGGGTGGCGACGCGAGCCCCAGCCGTACGGCATCCGGCTCTCCCTCGCCGACGTCAAGGGGATCAGTGAGGCCGAGGTGGCCCGGGTGCTCGCCGGCCAGCCGTACTCCGACCTCGGCGACTTCTGGACCCGAGCCCGGGCCAGCCGTCCGGTCACCGAGCGGCTCGTCCTCGCCGGTGCCTTCGACTCCCTCCACGGCACGTCCGGCCCGGCCCTCGGCCGGCGCGGTCGGGTCACCCGTCGCGACCTGCTCCTCCACGTCGCCGAGCTCGACCGGTGGGAGCGCGGTGGAGGGGCCGGGAGGGGTACCCGGGGGCGGCGCCCGCCCCGGCCCGGGACCGTCGACGGACACCGGCTGGCCCTGCCCACCTCGGCGGTCCGTGAGGTCGAGACGGCCGGCGCCGATGTCCGCGAGCGGGCCGCGGCCCAGTCGCAGGCGGCGCGCGAGGTCGTGCCGGCGCAGGCCCAGCCGACCCAGCTCACCCTCGACCTCGGTGACCGGCCCCGGCTCGTCGTCGGTGCCGGGCTCCCCGAGATGACCGGTCCGGAACGGGTGCGGGCCGAGCTCGACGTCCTCGGCCTCGACGTCTCCGCGCACGTGGTCGCGTTCTACGACCCGCTTCTCACCGCGCTCGGGGTGACGCGCAGCCGCGACCTGCTCGCCTCCCGCAGCCGCCGCGAGGTGTGGGTGGCGGGGGTGAAGGTCGCCA
Organism: uncultured Actinomycetota bacterium; assembly: GCA_963730165.1. GTDB lineage: Bacteria > Actinomycetota > Actinomycetes > Actinomycetales > Dermatophilaceae > DASSQJ01. The sequence goes on along the minus strand of CAVSQS010000001.1, from coordinate 485,037 downwards.
CCCAGACCCCGCCGGTCCGCTCCGGCCGGCGGGTCGTCTTCCTCACCCTCGACGACGGCACCGGCCCCGCCGACTGCACCTTCTTCGAGGACGTCCAGGGCCCCTACGCCGAGGTCGTCTTCCACTCGTGGATGCTGCTCGTCCGTGGTGTGCTCCGGCGCACCGGTGACCGCGGGGTGTCGATCCGGGCCACCGGTGCCTGGGAGCTCGCGGCCCTCTGGGACGCCTGGCAGCTCGGCGGGCTCACCGAGGTCCGCGCCGCGATCGCCGCCGGGGAGACCGAGGCAGTGGCCCGCGCCGAGGCGGCCGAGGCGAGTGCCCGCGAGGCGGCCGAGCGCACCGGCAGACGGGTCCTCGTCCACGCCTCGGGGTTCCGTCAGTCGCCCTACGCCGACACCCGGCCGCCCGGGGCCGACCCCCGCACCGGGCGGGGGGCGCCGGGCCCGTCCCGGCCGCCGGTGCCGGCACTGCCCTCCCGCAAGCTGTGGCACACGAGCCCCGGCAGCTCGGGCCACTAGGGTGGGGGAGCGCGTGTGACGCACCCCCACGACGGCCACGCCCCGCCCCGGGCACCGGCCCCGTCCGCACCCCGAACGCCCCGACGAGACCCGACCCGACCCACCGCAACCGAGGAGCCAACCGTGGCCGACGAGCAGGGCCGCCACCACCGCCCGGCACCGACCGCGCTGCGCACGGCCGCGCTCCAGCGCGCCCTCGACGACCTCGCTTCCCGCCGCCGCGACGAGCTCGGTCGGCCGCTGCGTGTCCTCGACCTCGGGGGCGGCACCGGCGGCACCGCGGTCCCGCTCGCGGTGGCGGGCCACGACCTCACCGTCGTCGACCCGAGCCCGGATGCGCTCTTCTCGCTGCGCCGGCGCGCCGCCGAGCACGGGGTCGAGGAGCGCGTCGTGGCCCTCCAGGGCGACACCGACACCGTGCAGGCCCTCGTCGGTGATGTCGCCTTCGACCTCGTCTGCCTCCACGGAACCCTCGAGGTCGTCGACGACCCCGCGACCGCCCTCGAGGCCGTCGCCGCGCTCCTCGGCCCCGGTGGGGACCTGAGCCTCGTCGTCGCACAGCGCCTCCACGGCGTCCTCGCCCGGGCCCTCGCGGGCGAGTTCGAACAGGCCCGGGCCGTCCTCACCCGACCCGACGGTCGCTGGGGCGAGGAGGACCCCTCGCCGCGTCGCTTCGACGAGAGCACCGTCCTCGACCTGCTCCGTGCCCACGGCCTGACCCCGGTCCGGACCCGCGGCATCCGCGCCTTCATCGACCTCGTCCCCTCCGCGCTCGTCGAGTCAGAGGCCGACCGGGCCGCCCTGCTCGCCCTCGAGGACGCCGCGAGCGAGGACGCCGACCACCCGCTCCTCGGCGCCCTCGGCAGTGCCCTGCACGTCCTCGCCACGCGGGGCTGACCGCCGCCCGCGCCGATGAGCCGCCGCCAGTTCGCCCTTCCGGAGCGGGTCGCCACCGAGCCGCCCGACGACACCGGGTGCACGGTGCTCCACGTCGACATGGACGCCTTCTACGCCTCGGCGACCCTGCTCTCCCATCCCGAGCTCGTCGGGACACCCGTCGTCATCGGCGGGGGCAACCGCGGCGTGGTCCTCTCCGCCACCTACGAGGCCCGCCGCTTCGGGGTGACCTCGGCGATGCCGATGTCCCGGGCCCGCCGGCTGTGCCCCCAGGCCACTGTCCTCCCGCCCGACCACGACCTCTACGCCCGCATCTCCGCCGGGGTCATGGAGACCTTCCGGGCGGTGACGCCGGTCGTCGAGCCGCTCTCACTCGACGAGGCCTTCCTCGACGTCTCGGGAGCGGTCCGCCGACTCGGCAGCCCGGCCACGATCGGACAGCTCATCCGCGACACGGTGCACGACGAGCAGGGGATCACCTGCTCGGTCGGAGTCGCACCGAGCAAGTTCGTCGCCAAGCTCGCCTCGAACCTCGCCAAGCCCGACGGCATGGTCGTCGTCCCCCGCGACGAGGTCGTCCCCTTCGTCCAGCAGCTCCCCGTCGCCGCGCTCTGGGGTGTCGGTGACCGCACGGAGGAGGCCCTGGTGCGCCTCGGGCTGCGCACCGTCGCCGACATCGCCCACACCCCCCTCGACACCCTCGTCCGGGCCCTGGGGGAGGCGACCGGACACCACCTCCACGAGCTCGCGTGGGGGCGTGACCCCCGACCGGTCGAGCGTGAGCACCGCGAGAAGAGCATCGGCAGCGACACGACCTTCGAGGAGGACGTCGACGACGCCGACCGGATCCGCCGGTACCTCCTCGCCCTCAGCGAGCGCACGGCGGCCCGGATGCGCGCCGCCGGCCTCAGCGGGCGCACCGTCACCCTCAAGGTGCGCTTCAGCGACTTCACGACGATCACCCGGTCACGCACCCTGCGGGAGCCGACCGACAGCGGCCGGACGCTGCACGACGCTGCAGTGCAGCTGTTCGACGCCCTCGGTCTGCAGCGGGCCAGGATCCGCCTGGTCGGCGTGCGGTGCACCGGCCTGACGGAGACCGTCGGCACTCCCATCCAGGGAGTGATCGGCGAGCCCGATCACGGTTGGCGCGACGCCGACCGGGCCGTCGACCGGGCCCGGGCGCGCTTCGGTTCGGGGTCGATCCGGCCGGCGAGTCTCATCGAACGTGACACATCCGCTTCCGCGCAGGCACCTCGGGACCTATCCTGAGGGTTCAGGGAAGACAACGGGACCGTCGACCGGCGGTTTCGGCCGACCACGGGAGGATCCGTGCCCCTCTCAGAGCACGAGCAGAAGATGCTCGAACAGATGGAGCAGGCGCTCGCTGCTGAGGACCCGAAGTTCGCCTCGCAGATGCAGGGGCGATCGCTGTCCGCGCTCCAGCACCGACGCTGGATCGTCGGTGTCGTCGGCGTGATCGCCGGCCTCGGGCTCGTGCTCGTCGGGATCAACACGACGATGTGGGTCGGCGCGCTCGGGTTCGCCGTCATGGTCGCCTCGGCCGTCTATGCCCTGACCCCGCCACGCCGGGCCAAGCTCGCCGCGGTCCAGGCCGACGGCTCCACCGGTGAGACCGGTGGTCGTCGCAAGAAGCAGCGTTCCTTCATCGATCGCCTCGACGAGCGCTGGGAGCGCCGCGAGAACAACTCGTGAGCCGGGGTCCGACAGGGGCGCGCCGGGTCGACCGTGCCCTCGCTCGGTCGGGGCGACCTCAGGTGAGCAGCAGGCCGATCGCGTAGAGCGCGGCGATCACCAGACCGGCGAGCAGCTCGATCCCCATGCTCTGGGCCACGGCCACGACCGCGTGCCGGGTGCGGGCCCAGGCCTGCCGGGCGTCACGCCCGCGGCCGAGCTCGACCAGCCAGATCCCGAGGACGAAGCCGACCACGGCGCCGACCACGGGGACCACGACGAACCCGACGACGCCGCAGAGCACGGCCAGGACCAGAGTCGAGGTGGGAACGCCCCGGCTCTTCATCCGCCGGCCGGGAAGGACGTACTGAGCCCCCTTGCCGACGGCGGCGACGACGACGGCGACGGCGAACAGCGCCCAGGCGAGCGGGCCCCCGGTCGCCAGCGCGAAGACGAACATCCCCCCGAGGACGAGAAGGGTCCCGGGGAGGACCGGGACCACGATGCCGACGAGACCGACGACGATGAGCAGCGGGGGGAGGACCAGCCAGATGTCGTCGGTGCGGCCCTCCACCTCAGTCGGCGGCGGCCGGGGTGCTCGGCTCGTTCAGCCGCTCGCTCTCGTCGTGGATCTCCGCGATGCCCGCGAGGGCCGGGGTGTGCTCGCGCCCGTGGTGGGCGCAGAACAGCAGCTCGCCGCCGGCGTGCAGGCGGACGCGCACGTAGGCCTGCGCACCACAGCGGTCGCAGCGGTCCGCGGCGGTCAGGGTGGGTGCCAGTGCGGCGTTCACGTCGGCCTCCTCGGCTCGCTCGGGGTTCTGCCGGATCTCCGGCCCGCCGCTCCGGTTCGGGTCGGCGAGCGTTGCAACAGTCAAGCACGCCCGGCGCATTCCGTGGCGCAGGGGTGACCATACCGAGACCGGGGTGTCGAGATCGTGACCTTCGCCACGCGGTGAGCGACCTCCCACTCCTCCGGGTGGATGCGCGGGTCCGCGGTGCGCCTGTCGGGGCGTGTCCGCACGGCCGGTTACCCTGCCTCACGTGCCGAGCACCACCGCCAAGAAGACCGCGACGAGCAAGTCCGCGTCCGAGTACACCGCTCACCACCTCCAGGTCCTCGAGGGCCTGGAGGCGGTCCGCAAGCGCCCCGGCATGTACATCGGATCCACCGACTCCCGAGGGCTGATGCACTGCCTCTGGGAGATCATCGACAACGCCGTCGACGAGGCCCTCGGCGGCCACTGCGACCGCATCGAGGTCATCCTCATGGCCGACGGCTCGGTCGAGGTCCGCGACAACGGCCGGGGCGTGCCCGTCGACATCGAGCCCCGCACCGGCCTGACCGGTGTCGAGCTCGTCTACACCCGCCTCCACGCGGGTGGGAAGTTCGGTGGCGGCTCGTACACCGCGTCCGGCGGCCTCCACGGCGTCGGCGCGTCGGTCGTCAACGCCCTGTCGTCGAGGCTGGACGTCGAGGTGGACCGGGGCGGCAAGACCTACGCGATGAGCTTCCGCCGCGGGGAGCCCGGGGTCTTCTCCGACGTGGCCGGCGCCCAGGGCGTCAAGGACCCGGAGCACCCGTTCACGCCCTACACGAAGAACAGCGAGCTCGAGGTCATCGGCCGTGCTGGGCGAGGGGTCACCGGTACGCGGGTGCGCTACTGGGCCGACCGGCAGGTCTTCCTGCGCGAGGCCGGCTTCGACCTCGAGGGCCTGCTCGCCCGGGCACGGCAGACCTCCTTCCTCGTCCCCGGCCTGACGATCCTCGTCCGCGACGAGCGGGGTGAGCAGCCCACCGAGGAGGTCTTCGTCCACGACGGCGGCATCTCGGAGTTCTGCGAGTACCTCGCGACCGACCCTCCGGTCACCGACGTCTGGCGCCTCCAGGGCAGTGGGACCTTCACCGAGACCGTGCCGGTCCTCGACGGCAAGGGCCACATGACGCCCACCGAGGTCGAGCGCGAGTGCGCCGTCGACGTCGCCGTTCGCTGGGGCACCGGGTACGACACCCGGGTACAGACGTTCGTCAACATCATCGCGACGCCGAAGGGCGGCACGCACCTCGCGGGCTTCGAGCAGTCCCTCGTCAAGGTGATGCGCGCCCAGCTCGCCGCCAACGCGCGCCGGCTCAAGGTGGGCAGCGACAAGCTCGAGAAGGACGACGCCCTCGCCGGTCTCACCGCGGTCGTGACCGTCCGGCTCGCCGAGCCCCAGTTCGAGGGGCAGACCAAGGAGGTCCTCGGCACCTCGGCCGTCCGCGCCATCGTCGCGCGCGTGATCGAGAAGGAGCTCACGGCCCGGCTCACCTCGACCAAGCGTGGTGAGAAGCAGCAGGCCACCGCCCTGCTCGAGAAGGTCACGGCGGAGATGAAGTCGCGCATCAGCGCCCGGCTGCACAAGGAGACCCAGCGCCGGAAGTCGGCGCTGGAGTCCTCGAGCCTGCCCGCGAAGCTCGCCGACTGCCGCAGCAGCGACCCCGACCACACCGAGCTGTTCATCGTCGAGGGCGACAGCGCGCTCGGCACCGCCAAGCTGGCCCGCAGCAGCGACCACCAGGCCCTGCTGCCGATCCGCGGCAAGATCCTCAACGTCCAGAAGGCCTCGGTCACCGACATGCTCGCCAACGCCGAGTGCGCGGCCATCATCCAGGTCATCGGGGCCGGCTCCGGGCGCACCTTCGACCTCGAGTCCGCGCGCTACGGGAAGGTCATCATCATGACCGACGCCGACGTCGACGGGGCCCACATCCGCACGCTGCTGCTCACCCTCTTCTTCCGGTACATGCGGCCCCTCGTCGAGGCAGGGCGGGTGTACGCCGCGGTGCCGCCGCTGCACCGCATCGAGGTCGTCAACCCGGGGTCGAAGGCCAACGAGGTCATCTACACCTACTCCGAGCCCGAGATGCGGCGCACGCTGGCGACCCTCACCAAGCGCGGCAAGAAGGTCAAGCCGCTGCAGCGCTACAAGGGCCTCGGTGAGATGGATGCCGACCAGCTCGCCGAGACGACGATGGACCCGCGGCACCGGACCCTGCGCAAGGTGACCCTCGGCGACATCGAGTCGGCGGCCCGGGTCTTCGAGCTCCTCATGGGCGGGGAGGTCGGCCCCCGCAAGGACTTCATCGTCGATTCCGCCCACGCCCTCGACCGCGAGCGGATCGACGCCTGAGCTTCAGGCCGGCGCGGGCCCGGTCGACTCGCGCACCACGAGCTCGGTCGGCACGAGGACATCCCGTGCCGGCGCGTCGGCATCGCGGAGTGCGGCCAGGAGCAGCTCCGCGGCGAGCCGGCCCTGCTCGGTGACGTCCTGGCGCACCGTCGTCAGACCGAGCACGTCGGAGAGCACGTAGTCGTCGATCCCGACGACGGACAGGTCCTCGGGGACGCGCAGGCCCAGGCGACGGGCGGTCTCCATGACCCCGATCGCCATCTCGTCGGAGCCCGCGGCGACGGCCGTCGGGCGGTCGGGGCGGGAGAGCAGCGCGTGGGCGTCGCGCGCCGCCGCGTCAGCGGTCCAGTCCGAGCGCAGGACGAGGGAGGGGTCTGTCGGCAGTCCCGCAGCCTGCATCGTGTCGGTGAACGCGTCGAGCCGGTCCAACGGCGTCTGCAGGTGGGAGATGTTCTCGGGGACCGCCCCGACGTAGGCGATCCGGCGGTGGCCCAGGCCGATGAGGTGCTCGACGGCGGTGCGGGTCACGGCCCGGTCGTCGATGCGGACGCTGGATCGCCCCTCGAGGTGCGACCCGATCGCGACGAGCGGGAGCGCGAGCCGGTCGACGAGGGCCACCTCGTCGTCGTCGAGGGGCAGGTTGAGGGTGATGATCCCGTCGACGCGCTTCCAGAGCATGTTCTGGGTGAGCGGCAGCCGATGCTCGTAGGTGTCGTCCTCGAGGTCGAAGAGCAGGACGTGGTGACCGTGCCCGCGCAGCGTCTTCTCGATGGCGCTGACGAGGCTGGCGAAGAACCACCGGGTGAGGAAGGGGGCGACGACGGCCACGACCGTGGTCCGACCGGAGGCCAGGGAGGTGGCCGTGGGGGAGGCCACGTAGTGGAGCTCCTCGGCCACCTCGAGGACTCGCCGCCGCGTCTCCGGGGAGACCCGGTCGAGACCGCGCAGTGCCCGTGAGACCGTCGCGACGGACACGCCGGCGACCCGCGCCACGTCGGTGATCGTGCTCATGCCTCCCCTTCCTCGGCGTCGAGGCAGCAGGCGGTCCGGGCCGGGCCACCCGGAGGTGGCCCGGCCCGCACGCTCAACCCTTGAGCCCACCCGCGAGGAGACCTCGGACGAAGTAGCGCTGCAGGGCGAGGAACACGATGACCGGGACGATGATCGCGATAAAGGCACCGGCCGAGAGCAGGTACCACGCACTGCCACGCGTACCCGACAGCTGCGCGATCGCGACCGTGATCGGGGCGACGTCGGGAGTGCCACCCAGGAAGACGAGCGAGACGAGCAGGTCGTTCCACACCCAGAGGAACTGGAAGATCCCGAACGCCGCGATGGCCGGCGTGAGCAGAGGCAGGAGGATCCGGAAGAAGATCGTCACGTGCCCTGCACCGTCGACGCGGGCTGCCTCCATCAGCTCACCCGGCAGCTCCCTCATGAAGTTGTGGATGAGGAAGGTGGCGAGGGGGAGCGCGAAGATCGTGTGCGACAACCAGACGCTCCAGTACGACGCCCCGATGTGCAGGGTGTTGACGTAGATGTCGAGCAGCGGGATGAGCGCCACCTGGAGCGGCACGATCTGGAGGGCGAAGACCATGACGAAGAGCGCGTCACGGCCGGGGAACGGCATCCACGCGAACGCGTAGGCCGCCAGCGAGGCGAGGAAGATCGGCAGGATCACCGCCGGGACGGTGATCACGATCGTGTTGATGAAGTACCCGCCCAGGCCACCGGACCCGGTGAGCGCCTGCTGGTAGTTGCTCAACGTGTAGTCGCCGGGGTGGGTGAACGATGTCCACCACCCGGACTTGTTGATGTCGATCGGCTTGCGGAACGAGGTGACGAGGAGGCCGATCGTCGGCACGGTCCAGAAGACCGCGATGACGACCGCGACCAGGCTGGCCCACGGGGAGGTGATGGCCGAGGCCGCGTTGCCGGCGGCCGACCTGCGCCGCTTCTTCGGCTGTTCGGCGGTCTCCTCCATCTCCTCGGAGACGTTCTCGGGCATTGCGGTCGGTTCGAGGGTGCTCACCGCTCAGGCCTCCTTCCGCATCTGGATGACGTTGTAGGTGACGATCGGGATGACGAGCACGAAGAGCAGCACCGCGAGGGCGGCGCCCAGACCCGGCGCGTTGTACCGGAAGCTCTGGTTGTAGAACTCGTTCGCGACGACCGAGGTGTCGAACTGACCACCGGTCATGGTCCGGACGATGTCGAAGACCTTGAGCGTGCCGATGCCGATCGTCGTGAGGACGACGACGAGTGCCGCCCGGATGCTCGGCAGCGTGATGAAGCGGAACATCTTGAAGCCCTTGACGCCGTCGAGCTTGGCCGCCTCGATGATGTCGTCGGGGATGGCCTTGATGGCCGCCGACAGGACCGTCATCGCGAACCCCGCCTGGATCCAGATCATGACGACGATGAGCATGAAGGTGTTGCGCGGTGAGTCGATGATGAACTGCTGGGTCTCCAGGCCGATCGCCTTGAGGAACGCGTTGAGGATGCCGATCTGGTCGGCGGCCGTCGGCTTGTACTGGTAGACGAACTTCCAGATGATGCTCGCGCCCACCATGGAGATCGCCATCGGCAGGAAGATCAGCGCCTTGGCGACGGCCTCGCCCTTGGCCCGGTCGATGAGGATGGCGTAGAGCAGCCCGATGCCGGTCGCGAACAGCGGGACGAGGATGACCCAGAGGGCGGTGTTCCGCAGCACGGTGAGCAGCTCGGGCTGGGTGAACATCTGGACGTAGTTGTCCCACGACCACGCCCCTTCACCCGAGCGCCCCTTGAGGGACTGGATGACCGTGAGGATCGCGGGGTAGACCAGGCCGACGACGACGAAGAAGACGGCGGGGAGGACGAACAGCCCGCCCTGGACCTTCTCCCCACTGCGGCCCTTGAACAGGGAGGCGAGGAAGAGGATGAGTCCGAAGATCGCCCCGAAGACGAGGATCGCGAAGAACATGAGGAGGAACTTGCCCGGGATGCTCGAGGCACGAAGGAGCGGATCCGGGATGGCGGCGACGATGCCGCTGGTGACGCTGGACGCCATGGGCTTCCACCTTCCGTGGAATGAGGTGCCGGAACGACGAACCGGGGTGGGGCGGAGCGAACCGCCCCACCCCGGCTCGGGTGGACTACGTCAGGAGCTGGGCCAGGACTGCTCGATGTAGTCGAGCACTTCCTTGTCACTCGCTCCGGTGATCCAGTCGGTCATGCCCTTCCAGAAGGTACCGGCACCGACGGCGCCCGGCATCAGGTCGGAGCCGTCGAACCGGAAGACCGCGTTCGGGTCCTGGAGCAGCTGGGCCGACAGCTTGTCGATCGGCGTCTTCAGCTTGTTGACGTCCAGGCCCTTGTTCGCCGAGAGCCAGCCACCCGCGTCAGGAGTGGTGTCGGCCTTGAGGTTCGCCCAGGTGTCCGAGGAGAGGAAGGTCTGGAAGGCCTTCACCTCGGGACGGTCGGCGAACGCGGCGACGAACTCGCCGCCACCGAGCAGCGGCTTGCTGCTCTCGTCCTTGGCCGGGAAGTAGAAGGCCCAGACGTCGCCGTCCTCGGCGACCTTCGTGCCCTCCGGCCAGTTGGCCGCGTAGAACGAGGCCTGGCGGTGCATGAAGCAGGTGCCGTCGAGGATCGGCAGGCCGGCGTCCTGGAACGCCGTCGAGGCGATCGTCTTGACGTTGCCGAGGCCACCGTTGACGTACTTCTCGTTCTTGAGGATCGCACCGACCTTGGCCATCGCGTCCGCGACCGCCGGGTCGTTGAACGGGATCTCGTGGCTGACCCACTTGTCGTAGGTCTCCGGACCGGCGAAGCGCAGCATGGCGTCCTCCATCCAGTCCGTGGCCGGCCAGCCGGTGGCGTCACCGGACTCGATGCCGGCACACCACGGCTTGGTCACGCCGTCGTTGTGGTCGGCCGCGATCTTGTCCGTGAGCGCCATCATCTCGTCCCACGTCTTCGGGACCTCGTACCCGTTGTCGGCGAAGGCCGACGGCGAGTACCAGACGAACGACTTGACGTTCGCGCCGAGCGGGGCGGCGTAGAAGGTGCCGTCGACGGTGCCGTAGGCCTTCCAGTCCTTACCGAACCACTTGTCGACGTTCGCCTCGACCTCCTTGGGGGCCGGGACGACCTTGCCGGTCGCGACCATCGTCTGCAGCAGACCCGGCTGGGGCAGGTACGCGATGTCGGGGGCGTTGCCACCCTTGACGCGGACCGGCAGCTGGGCCTCGAACTCCTTGGAGCCCTCGTACTTGACGGTGACGCCGGTGCACTCCTCGAACGGCTTGTAGGAGTCGATGTGCGACTGGTCCTCGGGGGCGACGATCGAGGTGTAGACCGTCACCGTCTTCCCGTTGAGGTCGCCGAACGCCTCGTAGGGGGCGCAGTCGATGCTGGACGCCGCGGTGTCTCCGCTGCCGCTCCCGCTGTCGCTGGAACTGCATGCGGTCGCGGTCAGTGCCACTGCCATGACACCGCCCAGCGCCGCCAGGCGACGCTTCGAGTGATGGGCCATTGCCCGCCTCCATTTCACTGGGTCGCGCCGAGGCGGGGGCCTCGGCGATGAGGGGAACCGCGAACCAACGTAAAAGCGCTTACGCATCGAGCGCAACGGTCCGTACGACGCGTCGCGGTAACGATTGCGTAACACGGGGGACCCGCCGGTCGGGCCGGCGGGTCCCCTGTGTCACCGGACGGGGGACCCGATGCCTGCGATGACGGCGGGGAAGGGGTTCCCGGAGCCGTCGCGCCGGCCCGTGGGGTCGGGCAGCTCGAGGGCGACACCACCGGTGCCCGAGGCGCGGGCCGGCGTGGCGCCCGCCCAGGCGAGGACGATGGCATCCTCGCCGCGCAGGAACCGGTGAGCGCGTACGCCGCCCGTGGCACGCCCCTTCGGCGGGTACTCGGCGTAGGGGGTGACCTTGAGCGAGCCGGGCTCGGTGCCGGGGAGGGCGTCCGAGGACCCGGCCGAGGTGACGACGACGTTGTCGGCGGCGGGGTCGACCGCGCCGAAGAAGACGACCGAGGCTCCCGGGGAGAGCCGGATGCCGGCCATGCCCGCGGCAGCGCGTCCCTGCGGGCGGACCGAGGACGCGGGGAAGCGGAGCAGCTGGGCGTCGCTCGTGACGAAGACGAGGTCCTCCTCGCCGTCGGCCAGCGCGGTGGCGCCGACGACCGCGTCGCCGTCCTTGAGGGCCACGACCTCCCAGTCGGCGCGGGCCGGGTGGTCGGGCGCGACCCGCTTGACGACGCCGTGACGGGTACCGAGCGCGATGCCCGGACCGCCGACGTCGAGGGGGACGATCGTCAGCGGCTCCTCGCCGCGGGGCAGGTCGACGTAGACCGCCAGGGGTGCACCGCCGGACAGCCCCGGTGCCCCCCCGAGCGGGGGGAGTGCGGGCAGCTCCAGGGCCGACATCCGGACCATCCGACCCCGCGAGGTGACGAGGCCGAACTCACCGCGGGCGGTGGTGCGCACGGCGCCGACGATCGCGTCGTGTCTGACGCGTGGCCCGTCGGAGGGCACCGGGTCGTCGGTCGAGGTCCGGGCGAGCAGCCCGGTGGAGGAGAGGAGCACCCAGCACGGGTCGTCGGCGACCTCGAGGGGTGTCGTCTGCGCGGCGGGGGTGCCCGCCGACTCCAGGAGGACGGTGCGGCGGGGGGTGCCGTGCGCCTTGGCGACGTCGGCGAGCTCGCGGGAGACGGTGCGCAGGAGCAGCTTCTCGTCGGCGAGGATCGCCTCGAGCTCCTCGATCTGGCGGCGCAGCTCGTCGCGCTCCTTCTCGAGCTCGATCCGGGAGAACCTCGTCAGGCGCCGCAGCTGGAGCTCGAGGATGTACTCGGCCTGGGCGTCGGAGAGGTCGAAGACGGACATCAGGCGGGTCTTGGCCGCCGCGGCGTCGTCGCTGCCGCGGATGAGCTGGATGACCTCGTCGATGTCGAGGATGGCGATGAGCAGGCCCTCGACGAGGTGGAGCCGGTCGCGGCGCCGGCCGAGGCGGTACTCGGTGCGGCGGCGGACGACCTGGGTGCGGAAGTCGACGTAGACGCGCAGGAGGTCCTTCAGGCCCAGGGTCTGCGGCTGGCCGTCGACGAGGGCGACGTTGTTGATCCCGAAGGAGTCCTCCATCGGGGTGTGCTTGTAGAGCTGCTCGAGGACCGCGTCGGGGTTGAAGCCGTTCTTGATCTCGAAGACCAGGCGCAGGCCGTTCTTGCGGTCGGTGAGGTCCTTGACGTCGGAGATGCCCTGCAGCTTCTTGGACTGCACGAGGGTCTTGACCCGGTCGATGACCTTCTCGGGGCCGACGAGGTAGGGCAGCTCGGTGACGACGACCCCCATCCGTCGCGGGGTGACCTTCTCGACGCGGGCCGTGGCTCGGGTCCGGAAGCTGCCGCGGCCGGTCAGGTAGGCGTCGCGGATGCCGTCGAGCCCGACGATCCGACCGCCCCCGGGCAGGTCGGGGCCCGGGACGAACTTCATCAGGTCGTCGAGCGAGCAGTCCGGGTGGTCGATGAGGTGGCGCGCGGCGCCGATCACCTCGACGAGGTTGTGCGGGGCCATGTTGGTCGCCATGCCGACCGCGATGCCGCTCGCCCCGTTGACGAGCAGGTTGGGGAAGGCAGCGGGCAGCACGCCGGGCTGGGTCATCGAGTCGTCGTAGTTCGGGACGAACTCGACGGTCTCCTCGTCGAGGCTCGTCACCATGAGCAGCGCGGCGGGCGCCATCCGCGCCTCGGTGTAGCGGGAGGCGGCCGGGCCGTCGTCGAGGGAGCCGAAGTTGCCGTGACCGTCGACGAGCGGCAGGCGCATCGTGAACGGCTGGGCGAGCCGGACGAGGGCGTCGTAGATCGCCTGGTCACCGTGCGGGTGGTACTTGCCCATCACCTCGCCGACGACCCGGCTCGACTTCACGTGTGGCCGGTCGGGCCGCAGCCCGAGCTCGGACATCCCGTAGAGGATCCGGCGCTGGACCGGCTTCAGCCCGTCGCGCGCGTCGGGCAGGGCCCGGGAGTAGATGACGCTGTAGCTGTACTCGAGGAACGCCGAGCGCATCTCCTCCTCGACGTCGATGTCGACCACCCGGCCGAGGTCGTCGGAGGGAGGAGGGGCGCTGCGCTGTCTGGGCATGGTGCCCTCATCCTCACAAACGTGCGTGGTCCTCCCGCCACGACACTCCGAATCGGCCCTCGTGCAGCACGTCGTCGAGCAGCCGGCGCCGACGGCTGGCCGCCGACCCCGAGGTGCGCTCCGCCTCGTGCCCGAGGGCGACGACACCGACGAGCCGGCGGTCGGCCGGGATGTCGAGGGCCGCCCTCACCGCGTCGTGGTGGCCCCCCGGGACCCCGAAGAAGAGGGCGCCGAGGCCGGCCTCCTCCGCCCCGAGGAGGACGATCATCGCCGCCATCGCGACGTCGGTGTCCCAGTACGGCACGGGCCAGTGCTCGAGGCTCCGGTCGGTCCACCCCTTGTCGGGCTCGGCGTAGCGGTCGAGGTAGGCGGTGGGGTTCGAGCAGCACAGGACCAGGGCCGGTGCGGCCGACACCCCGTGCCACCAGTCATCGGCGGGGCCCGGCTCGGAGGCCGCCGCCCAGAAGGTGGCGCGGTCCGCCGGGTCGAGCAGGACGACGAAGTCCCAGCCTTGGCTGAAGCCGGCGCTCGGTGCCCGGACAGCGAGCGCGACGAGCTCGCGGACGGTGGTCGGGTCGACGAGGCGCTCGGGGTCGAATCGGCGCACCATGCGCCGGCGGCGGACGAGCCGGGTGAGGTCCATGGGCGCCAGTCTGCCCTCCGCGCGCCCGGGTGCCGGCCCGGACGGTGTCCCTGACCGGAGCCCTCAGGTGGCAGGATGAGCGCCATGGAGGAGGAGGCCGCGCTTCCCCCGGCTACCCCGTCGAGTGGGAGGCCGACGTCGTCCTGCGCGACGGCACCGTCGCCCACGTGCGTCCGATCCGACCCGATGACGCCGACGGCCTGCGCCGGTTCCACGCCGGGCAGTCCGACGAGTCGATATACCTCCGCTTCTTCGCCCCGTTGCGGGTGCTCAGCGACGCCGACGTGCACCGCTTCACGCACGTCGACTACGTCGACCGGGTCGCGCTCGTCGCGACGATGCGCGAGGACATCATCGGGATCGGCCGCTACGACCGCATCGACCAGCGCAGTGCCGAGGTGGCCTTCAACATCAGCGACCTCTACCAGGGCAAGGGCATCGGGTCGGTGCTCCTCGAGCACCTCGCCGCCATCGCCCAGGAGATCGGCATCACCCGGTTCACCGCCGAGGTGCTCCCGCAGAACCGCAAGATGCTCGCCGTCTTCTCCGACGCCGGCTACGAGGTGAGCCGTCGGATCGAGGACGGCGTCGTCGAGGTCGGCTTCGACATCGAGCCGACCGACCGGTCCAAGGCCGTCGCGATGTCCCGTGAGCACCGGGCCGAGTCGCGCAGCATGCACGCGCTGCTCCACCCGCGCAGCATCGCGGTGATCGGCGCGAGCCGACGCACGGACTCGATCGGCAGCCAGCTCCTCGCCCGCCTGCTCGACGCGGGCTTCACCGGCTCGATCCACCCGGTCAACCCGCACGTCAAGCGGTTGCGCCGGCTGACGGCCTACCCGTCGGTCGGTGCCATCCCCGAGCCGGTGGACCTCGCCGTCGTCGCGGTCCCCGCGGAGGGCGTGCTCGACGTCGTCGACGAGTGCGCCGCGGCGGGGGTCAAGGGGCTGCTCGTCGTCTCGTCGGGCTTCGCCGAGGAGGGTCCCGAGGGCGCCCGGCTCCAGGCGGAGCTGGTCCGCCGGGCCCGGGGCGCCGGGATGCGGGTGGTCGGCCCCAACTCCTTCGGCCTGATCAACAACGACCCCCAGGTGCGCCTCAACGCCTCCCTCGCGCCGACGCTCCCCCCACCGGGTCACCTGGGTCTGTTCTCCCAGTCGGGTGCGCTGGGTATCGCGGTCCTCGCCTCCGCCGCCCGGCGCAACCTCGGCATCTCGACCTTCGGGTCCTCCGGCAACCGGGTCGACGTCTCCGGCAACGACTGGATGCAGTACTGGATCGACGACGACGAGACGGCCGCCGTGGGGCTCTACCTCGAGTCCATGGGCAACCCCCGCAAGTTCGCGCGGGTGTCGCGCAACCTGGCCCTGATCAAGCCGGTCATCGTCGTCAAGTCGGGTGTCTCGCGCTTCGGCGTCCCGCCGGGCCACCGGGTGCGCGAGACCAAGGCCCGGCCCGAGGTGTTCGCGGCGATGCTGCGGCAGTCGGGTGTGATCCGCGTCGAGAACGTCCACCAGCTCTTCGACGTCGCCCAGCTCGTCGTGCACCAGCCGCTGCCCCGCGGTGACCGGGTCGCCATCGTCGGCAACTCGGCCGCCCTGGGGTCCCTGACCGCCGACGCGTGCTCGAGCTGGGGACTCGAGGTCACCCACGGCCCGATGTGCCTGCGCAGCGAGGCGAGCGCCGAGGAGTTCCGGGCCGCCCTGGCCCGGGCGTTCGCCGCCGAGGACGTCGACTCCGTGCTCACCTGCTTCATCCCGCCGCTCGTCACCGACGACGAGGAGGTGGCGGTCGCGGTCCGGGAGACCGCTGCGGCGTCGGACAAGCCGTGCGTCTCGACGTTCCTCGGGATGCGGGGCGTCGACGACGGGCACTCCTCCGTGCGGGGGACGGGCGGCGAGACCCGTGCCATTCCGGTCTACGGCATGCCCGAGGACGCCGTCCGGGCGCTCGCGGCCGCGACCCGGTACGGCCAGTGGCGGGCTCGCGAGCACGGCACGCCGGTGGCCCCTGTCGGCATCAACCGCCGGATCGCCGAGGACGTCGTCGAGACCGTGCTCTCGGTGCACCCGCGCGGTCGACGACTCGCGCACGACGAGGCCGCGGCGCTGCTCGCCGCGTACGGCATCGACGTCTGGGGTCAGCAGGACGTCTCGACCGCCGACGACGCGGTGGCGGCCGCGGAGACGCTCGGGTACCCGGTGGTGCTCAAGTCCGTCGCGCCGATGCTGCGCCACCAGGGCGGGGTCAGCGGGGTGCGCGTCGACCTCGCCGACGAGGGCCAGCTGCGGGCGGCGTGGGACTCGCTCACCGATCGGCTCGCACCTCTCCAGGCCGACCGGTTCGTCGTCCAGAAGATGGCGACGACGGGGGTCGCGTGCGTCGTCACCTCGGACGAGGACCCCCTCTTCGGACCCGTCATCGGGTTCTCGGTGGCCGGTCTGCCGACCGAGCTCCTCGGCGACGTCGCCTACCGCATCCCTCCGCTCACCGATGTCACCGCCTCGGAGCTGATCTCCTCGGTGAAGGCGGCCCCGGTGCTCCACGGGTACCGGGGGCAGGCGCCGGTGCACCGCGCGGCGCTCACCGACCTCATCGCCCGGGTCTCGGTGCTGGCCGACGACCTCCCGGAGGTCGCGTCCCTCGTCCTCAACCCCGTCAACGCCCACCCGGGCGGGGTGGAGGTCCTCGGCGCCGACATCGTCCTGGCCCCGGCACCCCGGCGCATCGACCCCGGACGTCGCTCCCTCACCTGACCCCGCTCGGCCGGTGACGGCACAATGGGCCCATGACCAGCCCCCACCACGCCCCCGTGCTGCCCGCGGCGCTCACCGCGGCCATCGACCGCGCCGGGTACTACCCGGCGCTCGTCGCCGACGTCGTGGCCGCGGCGCTGGTGGGGGAGCGGATCGACAACCACCTCGTGCACGTCGAGACGACCTTCGACCGCGACGTGGTCCGCCGGCACATCACCGTCCTCGTCCTCACGCCGAGCCGGCTGCTCATCGCCCACCTCGACGACCACGCCGACGAGCCCCCGGCCCCGCAGGAGGTCGCCACCGCCACCACCGAGTCGATTCCCCTCTCCGCGGTCAAGGGCGTCATGCTCACCCACGTCGTCGAGGACCCCGAGCACTACGTGCCGGGCAGCCTGGGCCGTGAGATCACCGTGACCCTCGGCTGGGGCACGGTGGCCCGGGTCGACCTCGTCCCGGCGAGCTGCGGCGACCCCGAGTGCGACGCCGACCACGGCTACGAGGGCACGGTGACCGGTGACGACATCGCTCTGCGGATCTCCGCCGCGGCGGACGGCGACGACGCGCTCGCCGGCGCACTCTCCTTCGCGCGCGACCTCTCCTCCGCCATCGGCCAGGGCTGAGCCGGATGCCGCCCTCCGCCCCGGTGCCGCCGTCGCCGCTCGGGGCCGGCCCCGCGCTCGCCGACGTCCTGCCGTCGGTGGCCCGCGGCCTCGGCGTGCCCTGGCCCCGCGTCCCCGGGTCGCACGACCTCGGCCTGCCCCCCGCGCGGCGGGCCGTGGTGGTCCTCGTCGACGGTCTCGGCCACGACCTGCTCGTGCGTCGGGCCGGGCACGCACCCTGGCTGCGCTCGATGCTCGGGACCACTCGCCGGGTCCCCAGCGGGTTCCCCTCGACGACGGCCACGTCGGTCGCCAGCTTCGGCACCGGGCTCGCTGCGGGCGCGCACGGGCTGATCGGGTACGAGGCGCTCGTCCCCGAGACCGGCCGGATGCTCAACGAGCTGTCCTGGGAGGACGGGCCCGACCCACGGCTCTGGCAGCCGAGCGCGACGGTCTTCGAGGTGGCCGAGCGATCCGGCGTCGACGTCACCCGGGTCGGCCCGGCGTTCTTCGACGGCTCGGGCCTGACCAATGCCGTCGCCCGCGGCGGCCGCTTCGTCGCGGCCTCCTCGCTCGGCGAGCGTGTCGACGCGACGCTGGCCGCGGTCCGGCGCTCGCCCCGCGCCCTGGTGCACCTCTACTGGGAGGACGTCGACAAGGTCGGCCACGAAGCCGGCCCGGAGTCCTGGCAGTGGGGGGAGGCTCTGGAGGTGGTCGACCGCGAGCTGGCCCGGCTCGCCGCATCCCTGCCCGACGACTGCTCGCTCACCGTGACCGCCGACCACGGGATGGTCGAGGTGCCGATGGGGGACCGGCTCGACGTCGCGGACGACCCCCGGCTCGCGGCGGGGGTGCGGTTCGTCAGTCTCGAGGCCCGGGCCCCGCAGGTCCACGTCGAAGCGGGCGCCGCCGGTGACGTGCTCGCCGCCTGGACCGCGGTGCTGGGCGAGCGCGCGGACGTCCTCACCCGGGAGCAGGCGGTGGCGGCGGGCTGGTTCGGCCCCGTCCGCCCCGAGGTCCTGCCGCGGATCGGCGACCTGGTGGTCGCGATGCGCGACCGCTACGCCGTCGTCGACTCCCGCCGCGCCTCACCACGGCTGCTCGCGCTCCTCGGGATGCACGGGTCGTTGAGCGAGGCCGAGGTCGCCGTGCCGGTCGTGCACGCGCCGGCACGCGCGGTCGCCTAGGGTTGGCCCCCGTGGCGGAACTGGTCTTCTTCTCCGGGACGATGGACTGCGGGAAGTCCACCCTCGCGCTCCAGATCGACCACAACCACCGGGCCCGGGACCGGGTCGGCATGATCTTCACCAAGCTCGACCGGGCCGGGGAGTCGGTGCTCTCGAGCCGCCTCGGTCTCGCCACCGAGGCCGTCGAGGTCGACGACGACCTCGACTTCTGGGACGTCGTCGTCGGGTGCCTCACCGCCGGGAGCCGCGTCGACTACCTCATCTGTGACGAGGCGCAGTTCTACACCCCGCTCCAGGTCGAGCAGCTGGCCCGCGTCGTCGACGAGCTCGGCATCGACGTGCACGCCTTCGGCATCACGGCCGACTTCCGCACCGAGCTGTTCCCGGGCTCCCGGCGCCTCATCGAGCTGGCCGACCGGGTGCAGACGCTCCAGGTCGAGGCCCTCTGCTGGTGCGGGCGCACCGCGACCCACAACGCTCGCGTCGTCGACGGGGTCATGGTGGTGGAGGGCGAACAAGTGGTCGTCGGGGACACCGCCGCGGCCAGCGCGGGTCTGGTCGAGTACGAGGTGCTGTGCCGTCGTCACTACATGCGGCGGATGAACAGCCATGCGGCCCGGGCCGCTTCACCGACCCCCGACACCCTGCCCTTCGACCTCGCCGCCTGCCCGGTGCCCCGCCGCGACTGACACGGGCAGCTGCCCGGCACGGTGCTGCCAGGCCTCAGGCCGGACCCGACCCCTTGGTGCCGAAGACGATGTCGTCCCAGCTCGGGACGCTCGGGCGGCCCTTGCGGCCGGATGCCGCACGCCTGGGCGACGGCGTCTCCTCGGCCTGGTGGTGGCGCGTGCCGTCGGGGCCGTGCCCGCCGGACTCGACCTCCGGGGCGGACCCCGACACCTCCTCCGGCCGGCCGGACTCCTCGGACGGCGCCTGTGCGTCGTGCCGCGCGGTGCCGCCGGCCGCCCCATCGGTGTGCTCGTCGACCGAGCGGTCGCCGCGCGCCGGCGGTGGGGGCGGCAGCTCGGAGGGGTCGAGCACCAGCTGCTCGAGGGGCAGGGCGTCGGTGCGCGGCTGGTCCTCGCCCGGGGTGTGCGACGGTGAGGAGCGACGCCGCCCTCGCCGGCCGCGCACGCTGTGCTCGCGCATGGCCGCCATGAGATCGATCGGCTCGTGCGGCTCGCGAGGCCGGACGGCCGGCTCGAGGCCACCGTCGGCGTCGACGTCGTAGACGTCGAGCCCCTCACCGGGCGGGGTGCGGTGAGGGGTGGGGATGACCCCCGAGGTGGCCTCCTCGCTGAGCCAGCGGGCCTCGTCGTCGAGGGGTGAGACGGAACCACCGAGCGGCTCGTAGTGCCACGTCGCCGTGCGCCGGCGGCCGCCGGCAGCGAAGGACATCGTCAGGTGCCAGATGCCGTCCTCGTCGCGGAAGGAGTCCCACCCCATCTCGTCGCGGCTCACGCCTCGGCCCCGCAGCCGCTCGACGACACGCTCCTCGAGGCTGATCGGAGCCGGACCGCGCGAACCCACGGCGCACCCGCGCGCCCGCTGCGCCACGTGCTCGCGCTCGGCGAGGATCGGGACCTCGAACTTCTGGACCTTCTCGACGCTCCAGCCGGCGCGGTCGGCGACCTCCTCGGCCGACAGCCCCCGACGGACCAGGGCCTGGACCTCGCGGGGGCGCATGCCGCCGTCGGACCGGCTCTGCAGCTGGCCGACGCGGGGACGGTCCCGACGCGCGGCGGCACGCAGCGCCTCGTCGAGCGGCAGCCGGTAGCGGGCGCCTCCGGCGCCGGTGAGCAGCAGGTGCTGGCCGTCCTCATCGACGCCGATGAGGCGAAGATCGTCCATGCCTGGCTCCCGGTCTGCTCGTCGTTGGACCGACGATGCCACCCGGTGGACGTCGAACCGTGGATCCCACGCCGAGGGCGCGCCGATTGCCCGGATACCGTGGGGGCCATGTCCGACCCCGCCGGTGAGCTCGAACCCTATGACGTCGTCCTCCTCGGGTCCTTCGGGGGTCCCGAGTCCGAGGACGAGGTCATGCCCTTCCTCCGACGGGTCACGGCCGGGCGCGACATCCCGGAGGAGCGGTTACGCGTCGTCGGCGAGCACTACTACGACCGTGGCGGTCGCAGCCCCATCAACGACCTCAACCGCGACCTCATCGCCCGGCTGCGGGCCGAGCTGGACCAGCGTGGACTCGAGGTGCCCGTCGTCTGGGGCAACCGGAACAGCGAGCCGTACTTCGCGGACGCGGTGCGTGAGGCGCTCGACCTCGGCGCCACCCGGGTCGTCACCGTCCTCACGAGCGCCTACTCGTCGTACTCCTCGTGTCGCCAGTACCGCGAGAACCTCGCCGACGCCGTGCGGGAGGTCGGCCCGGCCGCAGACGGCCTCGTCATCGACAAGGTCCGCCCCTACTTCTCCCACCCCGGCCTCGGCACGGCGTGGGCGCGTGCCCTCGTCGAGTCGCTGCAGGGGCTCCCGGACCCGGCCTCGGCGCGGCTGCTCTTCGTCACCCACTCGGTCCCGCTGGCGATGGACGACACCTCCGGTCCTGGCGACGGCGAGGGCAACCTCTACGTCGACCAGCACCTGCGGCTCATGCACCGCCTCGTCGA
Organism: uncultured Actinomycetota bacterium; assembly: GCA_963730165.1. Taxonomy (GTDB): domain Bacteria; phylum Actinomycetota; class Actinomycetes; order Actinomycetales; family Dermatophilaceae; genus DASSQJ01. The sequence continues at coordinate 463,818 of CAVSQS010000001.1, read as the reverse complement.
GGAGGCTGGTGCCGCGGTCGGCGTCGAGCTGACCGGCGAGCTCGTGTTCTGCTCCCGCTCGGGGCCCCCGCAGCAGCCGTGGCTCGAGCCCGACGTGGGCGACCGCATCGAGGAGCTCGCGGCCGAGGGGGACGGCCCGGTCGTCGTTGCGCCCATCGGCTTCGTCTCCGACCACATGGAGGTGATCCAGGACCTCGACACCGAGGCGGCGGAGACGGCACGGCGGGTCGGCCTCCCGTTCGTCCGGGTGGCGACCCCCGACACCGACGAGGCGTTCGTCGCGGGGCTGGTCGACCTGCTGCTCGAGCGTGCCGCCGAGGCGCGGGGCGAGGTCGTCACGCCGGAGGCGTGGGTGACCGGGGACGTCCGACCCTCGGTGTGCGCCCCGGGATGCTGCCCCAACCTGCGCGCGGCGCGTCCGGCCCTGTGCGGCAGCGACCCGTGGTGACGCCTTCGGTCGAGCCCGCGGTTCCCGCGGGGACCGACCTCGCGGCGCTCGAGGACGTCGCGTGCGAGGTGGCCCGCAGCGCGGGCCGGCTGGTCATCGACGAGCGCCCGGGTGAGCTCGGGGTCTCCTCGAAGTCGACGCGCACCGACGTCGTCACGGAGATGGACCAGCGCAGCCAGGAGCTCATCGTCGAGGAGCTCGCCGGGTTGCGCCCGGACGACGCGGTCCTCGGCGAGGAGGAGGGCGGCTCCGTGGGGACCTCGGGCATCACGTGGGTCGTCGACCCCATCGACGGCACGGTCAACTACCTCTACGGCATCCCGCGCTACGCGGTGTCGGTCGCGGCCGTCGTCGGCGACCCCGCCGTGCCCGGCGCCTGGCGCCCGGTCGCCGGAGCCGTGCTCGAGCCGGTCGCCGGCGAGCTCTACCACGCCCACCTCGGCGGGGGAGCCCGCCTCACGACCCCGCAGGACCGCCGGACCCTCCACGTCGGCGGACCGGGCGAGCTCGCGCTCAGCCTCGTCGCCACGGGGTTCGGCTACGCCGCGGAGGTCCGTGAGCGGCAGGCGCGCGCGCTCGTCGAGGTCCTGCCGCGCGTGCGCGACATCCGCCGCTTCGGGAGCGCCGCGCTCGACCTCTGCGACGTGGCCGGTGGGCGTGTCGACGCGTACTACGAGACCGGGCTCAACGCCTGGGACCGCGCCGCCGGTCAGCTCGTCGCGACCGAGGCGGGGGCGGTGCTCGGTGGTCCGGAGGGTCCGACCCCGACCCGCGAGCTGACGTGGGTCGCCGCGCCGGGTATCGCGGAGGCGTTCGCAGCCCTCGTCCGCCGGGTCACGTCGGTCCACGTCACGGCGGCCGGCTGAGCCCGCCGCGGCCCGCCGGGATCCGTGGGCCGGACCCGCGTGGCACCGGTGGGGGGCGATGGTGCACAATCTGCGGCGCACCGTGACAGGGCGGGCACAAACAACGCGCTCCGTGCGTTGACTGGGCCGAGTTGCACGACGAAGGGTGGACATCAGCGATGGCGACCGACTACGACGCACCGCGCAAGAACGACGACGAGCTCTCCGAGGACTCCATCGAGGAGCTGAAGAACCGCCGCGTCGACAAGCGCGCCTCGAGCGTCGACGTCGACGAGACCGAGCAGGCCGAGGGCTTCGAGCTGCCCGGTGCCGACCTCTCCGGCGAGGAGCTCTCGGTCCGCGTCCTGCCGCGGCAGGCGGACGAGTTCACCTGCTCGCGGTGCTTCCTCGTCCACCACCGCAGCCAGCTCGCCAGTGAGAACAACGGCGTGCTCGTCTGCCGGGAGTGCGCCGCCTGAGCGCGCCCGCGCCCGGTGGTGACCCGGTGACCCCCACCCGCGTCCCGGTGACCGTCCGGCTCCTCCACCCCGATGCCGTCCTGCCCCGGTACAGCACCGACGGCGACGCCGGGGCCGACCTGAGCAGCGTCGCCGACGTGACGCTCGCGCCGGGGGAGCGCGCCCTCGTCCCGACCGGGGTGGCGCTCGCGCTCCCCCCTGGCACCGTCGGGCTGGTCCATCCCCGGTCCGGCCTCGCCGCCCGGCACGGCATCACGATCGTCAACGCGCCGGGGACCGTCGACTCCGGCTACCGCGGCGAGGTGCTCGTCAACCTCGTCAACCTCGACCCGCACCGGGCCTTCACCGTCCGGGTCGGTGACCGCATCGCCCAGCTGGTCGTCCAGGAGTACCTCCACGCCGACTTCGCCGTGGCGGATTCGCTTCCGGAGAGCGTGCGGGGAGACACTGGGCACGGGTCGACCGGCGGCTTCGCCGCCGGGGATCCCCCGAGCCGTCCGGCCACCCGAGAACCGAGGACCGCACCGCAGTGAGCATCTTCCGCAGGAACAAGGCCCGTACCGACGCCGACGAGCCCGACGCCGTCGACGACGTCGCGCCACCCGCCGAGGACGACACCGCCGGGTCGGACGCCTCGTCCGACGCGGTTGCCTTCACCCGTGAGCAGGGTCCCTTCGACCACGCCGAGGTGGATGGCCGCGAGGACCGCGTCGACCTCGGTGCGGTCTGGATCCGCGGGGTCCCCGGGATGGAGCTGCGCCTCGAGGTCGACCAGCAGACCCAGCAGGTCAACGCCGCCACCGTCGTCATCGACGAGTCCGCGCTCCAGGTCCAGGCCTTCGCGGCCCCTCGCTCGAGCGGCCTCTGGGACGAGATCCGCCAGGAGATCGCCGAGGCGGTCGAGCGCCAGGGCGGCACCGTCGAGGAGTACCTGACCCCGCTCGGGCCGAGCCTGCGCACGCGGATGCCGTCCGAGGCCGGCGGCCGGACCGTGTTCGCCCCGGCGACCTTCGTCGGCGTCGACGGTCCGCGCTGGTTCCTGCGCGGTGTCCTCTCCGGCCGGGCCGCCATCGACGAGGAGGCCGCCGAGCCGCTGCTCGAGGTGTTCCGCGCCGTCGTCGTCGTCCGCGGGGTCGAGCCGATGGCCCCCCGGGAGCTGCTGCCGCTGCGGCTGCCCACCGACGCCCGCACCGAGTCGGCCGACGACGAGCCGGAGACGCCGGACCTCAACCCGTTCGAGCGCGGCCCCGAGATCACCGAGGTGCGGTGATGGGGCTGCGCGAGCGGCTGCACGACTTCGCCCGCACCCCCGTCGAGCAGGAGGCCGACGAGCTGCGGGAGCAGTCCTACACCGAGGGCGGCGACGACCTCACGGCGCTCGCACCCCGCTACCCGGCGTGCGTCTGCGGCACGGTCCGGACCGTCACGCTGCCGCCCCGGCGCAGCGTGCCCGCCCTCGTCGCGGAGGTCTGGGACGGCAAGGGCTCGGTCAACCTCGTGTGGGTCGGCAGGCGGCACATCGGTGGGATCGAGCCCGGGACCTTCCTGCGGGCGCGGGGCCGGGTCGCCCTGGTCCGCGGCACGCCGACGATCTTCAACCCCGCCTACGAGATCGTGCCCAAGCAGTGACGGCGCACGGACCCGAGCTCCCCCCCGACGCCACGCCGGGGGAGACCGTCGAGGCCCTGATCCGCCACCGGCTCTCCGTCGCGCTCGGCGGGTGGCGGGGCTCGGTCGAGACCGCGCTCCCGATGGTCGTCTTCGTCGTCGTCTGGTCGGCCCTCGACCACGACGTCCGCACCGCGGCCATCGCTGCGGTCGGGGTGGCCCTGGCACTCGCCGCCGTCCGCCTCGTGCAGCGCTCCTCGCTGCAGCACGTCCTCGGAGCCCTCGTCGCGACGGCGATCGCGGCGTTCTTCGCCGTGCGTGCCGGGCGGGCCGAGGCGGCCTTCCTCCCCGGCATCCTGACGAGCGCGGCCTACCTCGTGGGCACCGTCGTCTCGATCCTCGTCCGCTGGCCGGTCGTCGGCTTCCTCGTCGGGGCGGGGGACCCGCGGGCGAAGGAGGACCCCTTCGCTTGGCGGCGCGACCTCGGCACGGTCCGGGTCTGCTCCCGGCTGTCGTGGGTGCTCGTCGCGCTCTACGTCATCCGGCTGGCGGTGATGGTCCCGCTCTACCTCGCCGAACAGGTCGCTCTCCTCGGGGTGGCCAAGGTCGCGCTCGGTTGGCCGCTCTGGGTGGGCGCCGTCGCGGTCATGGGCTGGATGCTCGTCTCGGGCCGCACACCGATCGACCCGGCCACCGGTCCCGGCGCCCGCGCGCCCGAGGAGGGGGACCGGGACTCCGCCGGCACGCCCGGCCGCGACCAGGTCTGACCCCGGGGCGACGGCCCGGGGTCAGGCGAGCCCGTCGTCGTCGACCTCTCGGCGCTGCCGCTCACCGGGGCTGAGCAGCGACTCCAGCTCTGCCTCGTTCTCGGGGGTGGTGACGAAGAGCAGCTCGTCGAGGGGCTCGAGGGCGTCGTCGCGGCTCGGCGCGATGGGGTGGCCGTCACGGATGATGCCGGTGAGCACGGTGTCGCCGGGGAAGGGCACCTCGGCCACCCGGGTCCCCGCGTAGGGGCTGCCGATCGGGAGGGTCATCTCGACCATCATCGCCCGGCCCTGCTGGAACTCGAAGATCCGGACCAGGTCGCCGACGCTCACCGCCTCCTCGACGAGGGCGGTCATCAGGCGCGGCGTCGACACCGCGACGTCGACTCCCCACGCCTCGTCGAACATCCACTCGTTCTTGGGGTTGTTGACGCGCGCCACGGTCCGGGGCACTCCGAACTCGGTCTTGGCGAGGAGGGAGAGGACGAGGTTGGCCTTGTCGTCGCCGGTGGCCGCGACGACGACGTCGCAGTCGGCGAGGCCCGCCTCGCCGAGGGCCTCGATCTCGCAGGCATCGGCCTGCAGCCAGCTGGCGTCGGGCACCTTGGCGACGCGCTCGCCGTCCGCGTCGCGGTCGACGAGGAGCACGGTGTGGCCGTTGCGGAGCAGCTCGCGGGCGATGGACCGCCCGACGCTCCCGGCGCCGGCGATGACGACACGCATGGGGTGGTGGCCTTTCGGGGTCAGGCGGAGGGGGGCGGGGCGTCGAGGACGCGCTCGGCGGTGGCCAGGTCGTCGCGGCGCAGCGCGAGGTGGAGCAGGTCGCCCTCCTGGTAGACCGTGTCGGGCTCCGGGAGGAGGCCCTCACCGAGTCGCGTCAGGTACGCGAGCCGGCCACCGGTGGCCGCCTCGATGTCGCGCATCCGGTGCCCGATCCACCCGGCGTCAACCGGCATCTCCGCGATGACGATGCGGCCGGAGGGGTCGGCGTGCTCGGGGACGTGGCCCTGCGGGAGGAGGCGGCGGAGCATCTGGTCGCTCGTCCACTTGACCGTCGCGACGGTGGGGATGCCGAGTCGCTGGTAGATCTCGGCACGACCGGGGTCGTAGATGCGCGCGACGACGTTCTCGACCCCGAACTTCTCGCGGGCGACGCGCGCCGCCAGGATGTTGGAGTTGTCCCCGCTGGAGACGGCGGCGAAGGCGTAGGCCGTCTCGATGCCGGCCTCGCGCAACGTGTCACGGTCGAAGCCCACACCTGTCACGGTGTGGCCGTCGAAGCTCGTGCCCAACCGCCGGAAGGACGTCTCGTCCTGGTCGATGACGGCGACCTCGTGGCCCGCGCGCTCGATGGCCCGGGCCAGTGAGGCTCCGACCCGGCCGCAGCCCATGATGACGAAGTGCACGGCGCCGACGCTACACCGCGTGCCCACCCAGCGAACGGTCCATCGGGAGGTGCGGTCGCGGACGCGCGGGGAGACCTAGAGTGTCCCCCGTGTCTTCGCCCGGACGTCTCGTCAAGCGTGTGCTCGTCGGCCCTGCCATGCGCAGCGACCGGCTCGGCGAGACGCTCCTGCCGAAGAAGCTGGCGCTGCCGGTGTTCGCGAGCGACGCGCTCTCGTCGGTGGCCTACGCCCCCGACGAGATCCTGCTGACGCTCGGCCTCGCGGGTGGCGCACTGGCGCTGACGACGTCGTGGAAGATCGCGCTCGTCGTCGTCGTCGTCATGGCCGTCGTCATCATGAGCTACCGCCAGAACGTCCACGCGTACCCGTCCGGCGGCGGCGACTACGAGGTGGCGAGCACCAACCTCGGCCCCCGGGCGGGCATCACGGTCGCGAGTGCCCTGCTCGTCGACTACGTGCTCACCGTGGCGGTGTCGGTGTCCTCGGGCGTCCAGAACGCGGCGTCGGCCTTCACCTTCATCCGCGGGCACGAGGCGGCGGTGGCGGTGGCGATCGTCGTCGGCCTCACCGCGATGAACCTGCGCGGGGTCCGGGAGTCGGGCACCGCCTTCGCGATCCCCACCTACCTCTTCATGACGGCCGTGCTCGGGATGGCGCTCTTCGGCTTCTACCGTCAGGCCACCGGTGACCTGCCGCTCGCCGAGAGCGCGGACCTCGAGCTCGTCCCGGAGAGCGGGTTCGAGAACCTCGGGTCGATCGCCATGGTCTTCCTGCTCCTGCGCGCGTTCTCCTCGGGCTGCGCGGCCCTGACCGGTGTCGAGGCGATCTCCAACGGCGTCCCGGCGTTCAAGAAGCCGAAGAGCAAGAACGCCGCCACGACGCTGTTGCTCATGGGCACGATCAGCGTGACGATGCTGATGTCGATGGTCGTGCTCGCGACGTGGACGCAGGTCCACTTCGCCGACGACGAGGCCAACCAGCTGCTGCGCGACGGCGTCCCGGTCGGCGACGACTACGTCCAGGACACCGTGATGGGGCAGGTCTCGAAGGCGGTCTTCTCCGACTTCCACGCCGGCGTCGTCATCGTCTCCATCGTCACCGGCCTGATCCTCGTCCTCGCCGCCAACACCGCGTTCAACGGCTTCCCGGTGCTGGGCTCGATCCTCGCCCGCGACGGCTTCCTCCCGCGCCAGCTGCACACCCGTGGAGACCGTCTCGCCTTCTCCAACGGCATCCTCATCCTCGCCGGCGGGGCCGCCTTCCTCATCGTCGTCTTCAACGCCGACGTCACCCGGCTCATCCAGCTGTACATCGTCGGGGTCTTCGTCTCCTTCACGCTCTCCCAGATCGGCATGGTCCGGCACTGGAACCGGTACCTGCGGGTCGAGCGGAACCCGGAGGCGCGGCGCCGGATGGTCCGCAGCCGCATCATCAACGGGATCGGCGCCACGATGTCCGGCATCGTGCTCGTCGTCGTGCTCGCGACGAAGTTCGTCCACGGGGCGGGCTTCGCGATCGCCGCGATGGCGGTCCTGTTCTTCCTCATGATGGGCATCCGCAAGCACTACGACCGCGTGAGCGACGAGCTCGACGTGTCCGAGGGGGACACCAAGCACCAGATGCTGCCGTCCCGCGTCCACGCCATCGTGCTCGTCGCGAAGATCCACAAGCCGACGCTGCGGGCGCTCGCGTACGCCCGGGCGACCCGGCCCTCGATCCTCGAGGCGGTCACGGTCGACGTCGACCCCGACGAGACCCGGGCGCTGCAGGCCGAGTGGGACCGCCGCGACATCCCCGTGCCGCTCAAGGCGCTCGACAGCCCGTACCGCGAGATCACCCGGCCCGTGCTCGACTACGTCCGCTCGATCCGCTCGGGCAATCCCCGCGACCTCGTCGTCGTCTACATCCCGCAGTACGTCGTCGGCCACTGGTGGGAGCAGCTGCTCCACAACCAGAGCGCGCTGCGGCTGCGTACCCGGTTGCTCTTCACCCCCGGCGTCATGGTCTCGTCGGTCCCGTGGCAGCTGGCCTCCTCCGCCGGGGCGGAGGACCGGTACGACGGACCCGTGCCGGGAGACATCCGCCGCGGCGACCAGTGAGCGCGCGCGAGGGCGGCCTGGCCGTCGGTGACGAGGTCGAGGTCGACACGACCGGCTTCGCACACGGGGGGGCTGCCGTCGCCCGGCACGAGGGCCAGGTCCTCTTCGTCCGCCACGCGCTGCCGGACGAGCGGGTCCGAGCGGCGGTCACCGACGTGGGGCCGGGGGGCCGGTTCGTCCGTGCCGACGCCGTGACCGTCCTGCAGCCCTCGCCGGACCGGGTCGAGCCGCCCTGCCCGTGGGCGGGCCCGGGGCGGTGCGGTGGGTGCGACCTCCAGCACGTCGCGCTGCCGCGACAGCGGGAGCTCAAGGCCCGGGTGGTTCGGGAGCAGATGTCGCGGCTCGCGGGGCTCGACGTCGAGGTCGTCGTCGAGGCCCTTCCCGGCGACGCCGACGGGCTCGGCTGGCGCACGCGCGTCGAGTTCGCCGTCGACGGCGACGGGCGGGCCGGGCTGCGCCGGCACCGCTCGCACGAGGTCGTCCCCGTCGACCGCTGCCGCATCGCGTCGCCCGGGGTGGACGGGCTCGGCGTGACCGCGAGGGAGTGGCCTGGGGTGGAGGCCGTCGACGCCGTCGCGCCCTCGGTGGGGGAGCCGGTGGCGGTCGCGCTGCCCACCGAAGCGGTGCCGGAGGTGACCGAGAGGGTCGAGGCCACCTGGCGGGCCCCCGACGGGGTGGCGCACCGCTTGCAGCACGACTTCGCCGTGTCCGCGCGAGGCTTCTGGCAGGTCCACCCCGGGGCGGCGTCGACCTTCCTCTCCGCGGTGATGGAGGGGTTGGACGTGCGGCCGGGGGAGCGGGCGCTCGACCTGTACGGCGGGAGCGGGCTGTTCAGCGCGGCCCTTGCCGAGGCCGTGGGTCCCTCGGGACAGGTCGTGCTCGTCGAGGCCGACCCCGAGGCGAGCGGGCGGGCCCGCGAGGACCTCGGGACCCGGGGTGCCGTCGCCGTGGTCACCGCCAGGGTGGACGACGCGCTCGGGGTCGAGCGGGCGGGGCGGCACGGGCGGCCGCGTCGACGTGGTCGGCGTCCGGCACGGTCGCCGCTGGTCCCCGAGCGAGCCGATGTGGTGGTCCTGGATCCGCCGCGCACCGGAGCGGGCCCGGAGGTGTGCCGTGTCGTCGCCGCGATGCGGCCCCGGGCCGTGGCGTACGTCGCGTGCGACCCGGCAGCCCTGGCCCGCGACACCCGGGCCCTCCTCGACGCGGGCTACCGGCTCGAGCGGCTGCGTGCCTTCGACGCCTTCCCGATGACGCACCACGTCGAGTGCGTCGCCCACTTCGTGCCCGCGACGCGCTAGGCCACGTGCTCCCTCACCCTCCCGGCCCGGCTGGCGGCGTCGGCCCGGTGGGCGACTCAGGGGAGCGGGTGACGAAGCCGGTCTCGTAGGCGAGGACGACGGCCTGGACCCGGTCCCGGACCCCGAGCTTGGCGAGGATGCGGGCGACGTGTGTCTTGACCGTCGTCTCGGCGACGACCATCTCCTCGGCGATCTCCGCGTTCGACATACCGCGCGCGAGCAGTCGCAGCACATCGAGCTCACGCTCGGTGAGGGGCTCGAGCCGGGCCGGAGTCCCCGGCTCGGTCACCGGCTCGACGAACCGCTCGAGGAGCCTGTGGGTGATGGACGGCTCGATGAGCGAGTCACCGGTGGCCGCAGCCCGTACCGCCGCGAGGAGGCGGGAGGACGGAGCGTCCTTGAGCAGGAACCCGGCTGCCCCAGCCCGCAGTGCGCGGTAGACGTACTCGTTCTGGTCGAAGGTCGTGAGCACGACGATCGTCGGGGGGTCGGCCTGCCGAAGAATCTCCTCCGTCGCGGCGAGCCCGTCGAGCTCGGGCATCCGGATGTCCATGAGCACGACCCGGGGCCGGGTCAGGGCCGACTGGCGGATCGCCTCGCGCCCGGTACCCGCCTCGGCGACGACCTCGATGTCGCGCTCGGCCTCCAGGATCACCCGGAACCCGGTCCGCACGAGAACCTGGTCGTCGGCGATGAGGACCCTGATCACGCGTCACATTGTGCCGACCCGGGCCCCGGATCGTGTCCTCCTCGAGGATGACGCCGTCCCGGATGATCGTCCTCGGTGCGGACGCCGACGACCTGGTCGTCCCGGCAGCGTGAGGCCATCGGCTCCCGATGCCGCACCGAAAGGAACGACACGATGAACACTCTCAAGGGCGTCCGCCCCATCGACTACGTGCTCACCGGCGTCATGGTGGCACTTGCTGCCGCCATCGCCGTCATGAACATCACGGCCTCGGACGGTGCGGGTCTGGCCCATCCACTGGGTTCGCAGTCCGTCCTCATGCTCCCGGTCTTCGTCCTCGCGGCGATGCCCGTCCTCTGGCGACGGCGGCACGTGCTCGCGGCGCTCGGCGTCTCCACCGTCATCGTCGCCGCGAGCGTCCCCGCCTTCGGCTGGGTGACCCGCTGCGGCTTCGCGCTGCCCCTCGCCGTTGCCTTCGCCTACGCCGTCGCGAGGTTCGCCGGGCCCTCGGGCAAGCACGCGCTCGGCCTCGCGGGCGTCGTGCTCCTCCAGTTCGTCACGTTCGTCGAGGACGCGTCCACCGGGGGGCTCGGGGGACTCCTCATCGGGCTGCCGGTGGCGGCCGTCGCCTACGGGGCCGGTCTTCTCGTCCAGAGGACTGCCGCCGCGCGGTCGGTGCGGCCTACCCTGAGCGTCGAGCGCGTCAACGTCTGAGGTGGCCAACGCCATGAGTGAGGGCATCCGCCGGGTCCTCGCCGGGACACGTCCCGTCGACTGGGCCCTTGCGGGTGCCCTCACCGCGCTCGGCACCGTCGTGATGGTCTTCAACATCGTCACCCCGGACAGCGTGGTGCGCCAGGCCGTCGCCGACGGTTCCATGGTCCACACGACCAGCTCGCACTCGTGGCTCATGGTCCCCGTCTTCGCCCTGGCGACCGTCCCGGTGCTGTGGTGGCGTCGGGGCGTGGTCGCGGTCACGGTGGTGGCGACCGGTGCCGTGCTCCTCCACGACGCCCTCTTCGGGTGGGTGACCAGGTGCGGCGCCGGGCTGCCGCTCGCCTTCGTCCTGGCCTACCTCGGGGCCTTCGCCCTGGAGCGGGCCCGCGCCTGGCTCGTCCTCGGGCTGACGCTGCTGCTCTCCGCCGCCGTCCTCGTCGTCGACGCCACGACCGGCATCGAGCCGGTCGTGCTCGCGCTGCCCATCCTGCTCGTCGTCTTCGGGGTCGGGCGGGGAGTGCGGCACCGCACTGCGATGGCCGAGGAGCTACGCATCCGGACCGCCGAGCTTCGCCACCTGCGCGACGAGCGGGCCCGGCTCGGCGTCGCCGACGACCGGGCGCAGCTCTCCCGTCGGTTGGACGGTCTCCTCCGCGACCGGCTCGTCCAGCTGAGCGCGGCCGCGGAGTCCGGCATGTCGCTGGACCCCACCGCGGCGCGCGAGCTGCTGGCGTCGATCGAGGACGAGAGCCGTCGGACGATGGACGACATGCGCGATGTCGTGGGGGTGCTGCGCGGCGGTGACGTCGCCCTTGCGCCGCCGCCCTCGGTGGCGCACCTCGACGCGCTCCTCGCCCGCCGCGGCCGGTCCGACTCGCGGCTGACCGTGAGCGGTGACCCACGCGTCCTCCCGGCCTCGGTCGAGCTCTCCGCGTACCGCATCGTCGAGCACCTCGTCGATGCCCTCGCCGACCGCCCGGACCCGCGCATCGAGGTGGGTGTCCGCTTCGACGAGAACGCCCTCGTCATCCGGGTGGTGGGCCCGGCCGACAGGTCCTCCCAGGTCAGGGCCGGGGCGGCCCGGGCCCGGGAGCGTGCGAAGCTCCTCGGGGGGTCGGTCGAGCTGACGGTCAGGAACGGATGCGCGACCGCCCTCGCCCAGCTGCCGGTCCCGGGGTAGGAGTGTCCTCGTGCGCCGGCTCGAGCCGATTCTCCTCTCCCTCGGGGTCATCCTCCTCGTCGTCGTGCCGACTGCCGTCCACGGCTGGCCGTCGACGCTGATCGGCAACCTCTTCACCGGGCTCGTGGTCGCGAGCGGCCTGGTGCTCACGGGGTGGCGCAGCCACCCGCGGGCCGTCTCGCTGACCTCCCTCGGGCTCCTCGCGGTCGCGCTGGCGCTTCCCGGCGACAGCTGGGCACCGGACACCACGATGGCCCTGCTCTCGGCAGGGCTCGCGGTCCTCGCGCTGGGCTGGTCGGGCCGGGCGGCGTGGGTCGTCGCGTGGGCCGCCGGGGCCTATGTCTTGGCCCTCTACGTGCTGACCCAGATGGACAGCGCGGTCGCCGCCGCCATGTTCACGGCCCCGGCGTTCATCGCCGGCACCGTGCTGCGGCTGCGTCGGGAGACGGCCGACGAGCTCGAGGAGCGCGCCCGAGAGCTCGAGGAGGAGCGCGAGCTCTTCGGTGAGATCGCCGTGCGCCACGAGCGGGCCCGGATCGCCGGCGAGCTCCACGACATCGTGGGCCACGCAATCAGTGTCATGGTCGTCCAGGCGGCCGCCGGGCAGCGGCTCGTCGACGTCGATCCCGAGCGGGCCAAGGAGGCCTTCGCGGCCATCTCGGAGTCCGCTCGGCAGGGGACGCAGGACCTGGAGCGGCTCGTCGAGCTGCTCGGGGGGGCCGAGGTCGGGACCCCCGACCTGTCCCTCGTCGAGGAGATGGTCACCCGGGCGAGCCGCAGCGGCCTGCGGGTCTCGTGCCGCTTCGAGGGCAACCGGGACGGCGTCGCGCAACCGGTCGCCCACCTCGCCTACCGCGTGATCCGGGAGAGCCTGACCAACGCCCTGCGCTACGCGCCCGGGGCGGACGTGCGGATCGTCATCGGGGTCGATGGGACGGGACGGCGCCTCGACGTGCGCGTCGAGAACGACACGGTGCCCGCAGCACCGCCGCCGGTGACCGGTACCGGGCGCGGGCTCGCCGGCCTGCGGGAGCGGGTCCATGAGATCGGCGGGCAGTTCCGGGCGGGACCTGCAGCGGGTGGTGCCTGGGTCGTCGAGGCCCACCTGCCGGGTGCCTGACCCGACCCCGGGGGAGCCCGAGGAACCCGAGGGCGCCGCGCAGCAGGATGCGGGCATAGGCTCGACGGGACCGGCCCGGTGTGGTTAGATATCTTGATATCAAGATAAATCGTCCGCACCGTCGCGACGTCGCAACGAAGGGAGACGCGGTGGCCAGCACGAACAGCTTCGACGCCCACGGAACGCTCGAGGTCGGGGACCGGTCCTACGAGATCTACCGGCTCTCCGCCGTGGAGGGCAGCGAGAGCCTCCCGTACAGCCTCAAGGTGCTGCTCGAGAACCTCCTGCGCACCGAGGACGGCGCCAACATCACCGCCGACCACATCCGGGCCCTCGGCGGCTGGGACGAGAACGCCGACCCCGACACCGAGATCCAGTTCACGCCGGCGCGCGTGCTCATGCAGGACTTCACCGGCGTCCCGTGTGTCGTCGACCTCGCGACCATGCGCGAGGCGATGGCCGACCTGGGCGGCGACCCGACGAAGATCAACCCGCTCGCCCCGGCCGAGCTCGTCATCGACCACTCGGTCCAGATCGACGTCTTCGGCCGTGCCGACGCCTTCGAGCGCAACGTCGAGATCGAGTACCAGCGCAACGGGGAGCGCTACAAGTTCCTCCGCTGGGGGCAGACGGCCTTCGACGACTTCAAGGTCGTCCCGCCCGGCACCGGCATCGTCCACCAGGTCAACATCGAGCACCTCGCCCGCACCGTGATGGTCCGCGACGGCGTCGCCTACCCCGACACCTGCGTCGGTACCGACAGCCACACGACGATGGTCAACGGCCTCGGCGTCCTCGGCTGGGGCGTCGGCGGCATCGAGGCCGAGGCGGCGATGCTCGGCCAGCCCGTCTCGATGCTCATCCCGCGCGTCGTCGGCTTCAAGCTCTCCGGCGCCATCCCGGACGGTGCCACGGCCACCGACGTGGTGCTCACGATCACCGAGATGCTCCGCGAGCACGGCGTCGTCGGCAAGTTCGTCGAGTTCTACGGTGAGGGTGTCTCCGCCGTGCCGCTGGCCAACCGGGCGACGATCGGCAACATGAGCCCCGAGTTCGGCTCGACCTGCGCCATCTTCCCCATCGACGAGGTCACCCTCGACTACCTGCGCCTCACCGGGCGCGACGAGGAGCAGGTGGCGTTGGTCGAGACCTACGCCAAGGAGCAGGGGATGTGGCTCGAGGCCGGCCCGGGCCAGGCCGAGGCCCGGTACAGCGAGTACCTCGAGCTCGACCTCTCCACCGTGGTGCCCTCGATCGCCGGCCCGAAGCGACCGCAGGACCGCATCGTCCTCACCGACGCCAAGCGCGCCTTCCGCGAGGTCCTGCCCGCGTACGTGTCGCACCGCGAGGGTGACCAGGGAGACGCCTCCTCCTTCCCGGCCTCGGACCCCACCCCTCAGGGCAGCCCGGACGGCAACAACGGCGGCGAGGCACCCCCGCACGTGAGCAGCGAGGAGCGCCCGACGCGCCGTGTGCCCGTGAGCACCGCCGGTGGTGCGACGTTCGAGATCGACCACGGCATCGTGTCCATCGCGTCGATCACCTCGTGCACCAACACGTCCAACCCGTCGGTGATGATGGCGGCGGCGATGCTCGCGAAGAACGCCGTCGAGAAGGGACTCACCGTCGCGCCCTGGGTCAAGACCTCGATGGCGCCCGGCAGCAAGGTTGTCACCGGGTACTACGAGAAGGCCGGGATGTGGCCCTACCTCGAGAAGCTCGGCTTCCACCTCGTCGGCTACGGCTGCACGACGTGCATCGGCAACTCCGGACCCCTCGACCCCGAGATCAGCGAGGCGATCAACGACAACGACCTCGCGGTGGTCTCGGTCCTCTCGGGGAACCGGAACTTCGAGGGCCGGATCAACCCCGACGTGAAGATGAACTACCTCGCGTCGCCGCCTCTCGTCATCGCGTACGCCCTCGCCGGCACGATGGACTTCGACTTCGAGACCGACCCGCTCGGGCAGGACGAGGCCGGCAGCGACGTCTTCCTCAGGGACATCTGGCCGGCCGCGGACGACGTCGAGGCGACGATCCAGCGCGCGATCAGCACCGAGATGTTCACCGACGACTACGCCGACGTCTTCGCCGGCGACGAGCGGTGGCGCTCCCTCGACACCCCCGAGGGCGACACCTTCGCGTGGGAGGACGACTCCACCTACGTCCGCAAGCCCCCGTACTTCGAGGGGATGGGACGGGAGCCTGAGCCGGTCTCCGACATCTCGGGTGCGCGGGTCCTCGCCCTGCTCGGCGACTCGGTCACGACCGACCACATCAGCCCGGCGGGCTCGATCAAGGCCGACAGCCCGGCCGGCCGCTACCTCGCCGAGCACGGCGTCGACCGCAGGGACTTCAACTCCTACGGGTCCCGGCGGGGCAACCACGAGGTGATGATCCGTGGCACCTTCGCGAACATCCGGCTGAAGAACCTGCTCCTCGACGGCGTCGAGGGCGGCTTCACCCGCGACTTCGTCGGCGACGGTGGCCAGACGACGATCTACGACGCGTCGGTGGCCTACCGCGAGGCCGGCGTGCCCCTGGTCATCCTCGCCGGCACGGAGTACGGCTCCGGGTCCTCGCGCGACTGGGCGGCCAAGGGCACGGCGCTGCTCGGCGTCCGTGCGGTCATCGCGCAGTCCTACGAGCGCATCCACCGCTCCAACCTCATCGGGATGGGCGTGCTGCCGCTGCAGTTCCCGGAGGGGGAGAGCGCCGGGTCCCTGGGTCTGGACGGCACCGAGACCTACGCGGTCACCGGTGTGGAGGCGATCAACGACGGTGAGGTGCCGCGCACCGTGTCCGTCGTCGCGACGCACGAGGACGGGTCGGAGACCTCGTTCGACGCGGTCGTGCGCATCGACACCCCCGGCGAGGCGGACTACTTCCGCAACGGCGGGATCCTGCAGTACGTCCTGCGGTCGCTCGTGCGCTGACGCGGTCCGCCGCCCGTCGGTCGGACGACGAGAACACGCCACCTCCTTCGAGGCCCTCGCCCACCTCGGGGGGACGGCGTGCGCCTCGTCGTCCGACGGGGCGCTGGGCGGGGAGAGCAGAGGGGTGTCCGGCCGACCCCGCACCGCTATGATCGAACACATGTTCGATCATGCGGCGCCGGGTGCACCGCCGCTGCGTGCCTCCACGCCCGCCGCACCGGCGAGGCGTCGGTCCACGTCCGGCGCCACCGGGGTCGGCGGGCCGCCGGGGTGGCCGCCCGGGGTGCCGCCGCCGGGTGAGCGGGGGTGGGAGCCGCCGGCGTCGGCCTGGCTGCTCGACCACTGCCCGCCCGACTACCGGATGTACGCCGCGTGGCGGCGGCACCCGGTGGCCCTGGCGTGGCTCGCAGTCCGGCACCTCGACGCCCAGCTCGAGGCGATGCGCTCGGCCTACCGCGAGATCCGGGTCGAGCTCGTCGACGACATCGGACCGGAGGGGGTCACCCAGGTCCTCGCCGACCTGGAGTGCGAGGGCGTGCGTCTCGTCGCCGCCCGCCGCTCGGCCGGGCTGCTCCTCGACGCCCTGCGCGGGCTCGAGTTCGTCCCCCGCCTGTGAACCCGGTCCGGGGAGGCCGGGCGAGAACTCTCGACGGCGCACCGACGAGGTCGGGACGGCCCACCACAGCCCCTAGACTCGGGGGGATCAGTCGTACCCGACAAGGAGACAGTACCCGGTGAGCCTGCTCGAACGGATCCAGGGACCCGCTGACGTCAAGGCGGTGCCCGCGGACCAGATCCCCGCCCTCGCCGAGGAGATCCGCCAGTTCCTCGTCGACGAGGTCTCCCGCACGGGTGGCCACCTGGGGCCCAACCTCGGCGTCGTCGAGCTGACCATCGCGCTGCACCGCGTCTTCGACAGCCCGCGCGACAGCATCGTCCTCGACACCGGCCACCAGTCCTACGTCCACAAGCTCCTCACGGGCCGACACGACTTCTCCCGGCTGCGCAAGCAGGGCGGCCTCTCCGGCTACCCGAGCCGCGAGGAGTCCGAGCACGACATCGTCGAGAACTCGCACGCCTCGACCTCGCTCTCGTGGGCGCACGGCATCGCGGCGGGCCGGGTCGTCCGCGGCGAGCGGAGCCGGCACGCCGTCGCGGTGATCGGCGACGGCGCCCTCACCGGGGGGATGGCCTGGGAGGCACTGAACAACATCGCCGCCGAACCTGACCTGCCGCTCGTCGTCGTCGTCAACGACAACACCCGCAGCTACGCCCCGACCAGGGGCGGGCTGGCCGACCATCTCGCGACCCTGCGCACGACCCGTGGCTACGAGCGCTTCCTCGACTGGGGGAAGCGCAACGTCTCCCGCACGCCCGTCGTCGGCGGTGCCATGTACGAGACCCTCCACGGCGTCAAGAAGGGCATCAAGGACATCGTCGCCCCCCAGGGGATGTTCGAGGACCTCGGGCTGAAGTACGTCGGGCCCGTCGACGGCCACGACGAGCCGGCACTCGAGGCGGCGCTGCGCAAGGCCCGGGCGTTCGGCGGCCCGGTCCTCGTCCACGTCATCACCCAGAAGGGACGCGGCTACGACCACGCCGTCAACCACGAGGGCGACCAGTTCCACGCGGTCGGGGTCATCAACCCCGAGACCGGGTTGCCGCTCGAGATCGCCGGTCGCAGCTGGACCGACGAGTTCGCCGACACCATGGTCGAGCTGGGGGAGCAGCGCCAGGACCTCGTTGCCATCACCGCCGCGATGAAGATCCCGGTCGGACTCGAGCCGTTCGGCGAGCGGTTCCCCGAGCGCACCTTCGACGTCGGGATCGCCGAGCAGCACGCCCTGACGATGGCCGCGGGCCTCGCGTTCGCCGGCATGCACCCGGTCGTCGCGGTCTACGCCACCTTCCTCAACCGGGCCTTCGACCAGCTCCTCATGGACTGCGCCCTGCACCGGGCGGGGGTCACCGTCGTCCTCGACCGCTCGGGGATCACCGGGCCCGACGGCGCCTCCCACCACGGCATGTGGGACATGACGATCAGCGGCGTCGTGCCCGGGCTGCACCTCGCCGCCCCGCGCGACGGGCAGCAGGTGGCGGCGGCGGTGCGCGCGGCGGTGCAGATCCAGGACGCGCCGTCGGTGGTCCGCTTCCCGAAGGGCACCGTGGCGGACCCGATCGAGGCGGTCCGGCAGGTCGGCGGCATCGACGTGCTCGCCGAGCCCGACGAGGGCGAGGTCGACCTCCTGCTCGTCGGCATCGGGTCGATGGTCGCGACCGCGCTCACCACCGCCGAGAAGCTCACCGCCGAGGGCTACCGGGTCCGGGTCGTCGACCCGGTGTGGGCGCTACCCGTCCCCGACGGCCTCGTCGACCTCGCCCGAGCCGCCCGCCGGGTGGGCGTCATCGAGGACAACGTGGTCGTCGGCGGCATCGGCTCCCAGGTCGAGCACGCCCTGCGCGAGCACGACCTCGACGTCGCGGTCGACCTGTTCGGCCTGCCGAAGCGCTTCCTCCCGCACGGGTCGCGGGGTGAGGTGCTCGATGCCGTCGAGCTCACCCCCGACGGCGTCGCCGGGCGGGTCCGGCCGCAGCTGGGCTGATCCTCCGGGACGGCAGAGGTCTCAGCCGGCCTCGCGCCGGCCGCTCCGGGTGGGTCCGTTCCCGTCGGCCAGGCCGCTGACGAGCAGGTCGACGAGGTCGGGGACGTCGTCCGGGTCGACCCGCACGCTCGCCGTGCACAGGTTGCCGCGCCAGACCGAGAGCACGACGCAGCCGGCGTCGTGGTGCCACGTCACCCGCAGCGCGCGACCCTCGCCGCGGGTGTCGGGGAGGACACCGCTGCGACCCGGGTCGGGCGCACGCTCCATCCACCGATTGTGAGCGCCGCCCCCGGTGGTGTCCAGCGAGGGCCGGCCGGGAGCGGACCGCTCAGGACCGGCTCTCGTGGACGAGTGCGGAGGCGTCCGTGCTCTCGCCGGTGAAGGTCTCGGCGAACCCGGCATCGAGCGGGCCAGGTCTGCGACGACGGCCGGCTCGCCCGGGTGGGCGGGCTCGTGCTCCGGGCGCAGCCGGTTGCCGACAGCGGTGACGACCTGGCCGACGAGCGGCCGCGCCCGGGCGTCCGTCAGATGTCGCGGAAGGTCTCGATCGTCGCGCCGAGCGCGTTGAGGCGCTCGGCGAGGTCCTCGTACCCGCGGTTGATGACGTAGACGTTCCGCAGCACGGAGGTCCCCGGGGCGGCGAGCATCGCGAGGAGGATGACGACTCCGGGCCGGAGTGCGGGCGGGCACATGACCTCCGCGGCCCGCCACTTCGACGTCGGGCCGGTGATCATCACGCGGTGGGGGTCGAGCAGCTGGACCTGACCGCCGATCTTCGTCAGCTCGGTGAGGTAGATCGCCCGGTTCTCGTAGACCCAGTCGTGGATCATCGTCGTGCCCTCGGCACACGCCGCGATGAGCGCGAAGAAGGGCAGGTTGTCGATGTTGAGCCCGGGGAACGGCATCGGCGCGATCTTGTCGACGGGCGCGTGCAGCGGCCCGGGGTGGATCGTCAAGTCGACGAGGCGGGTGTGGCCGTTCTTGGCCTCGTACTCCTCGCTGGTGTCGAAGCGCAGCCCCATCTCCTCGAGGGTCGCCAGCTCGATCTCGAGGAACTCGATCGGCACCCGCTCGATGGTGATCGTCGACCCGGTGACGACGGCCGCGGCGATGAGGCTCATCGCCTCGATCGGGTCCTCGGACGGGGAGTACTCGATGTCCATGTCGATGGTCTGGACACCGCTGACCGTGAGCGTCGTCGTCCCGACGCCCTCGATCGTGACCCCGAGCTCCTGGAGGAAGAAGCAGAGGTCCTGGACCATGTAGTTCGACGAGGCGTTGCGGATGACGGTCGTGCCCGGGTGGCGCGCCGCCGCCATGAGCACGTTCTCGGTGACGGTGTCGCCGCGCTCGGTGAGCACGATGGCGCGGGTCGGGCTCCGGTCGGCGTCGACGCGCGCCTCGTAGTAGCCCTGCGTCGCGGTGACGTCGAGCCCGAAGTGGCGCAGCGCCGACAGGTGCGGCTCGACGGTCCGGGTCCCGAGGTCGCAGCCGCCGGCGTAGGGAAGGTGGAACTGGGGCAGGTCGTGGAGCAGCGGCCCGAGGAACATGATGACGGTGCGGGTGCGCCGGGCCGCCTCGACGTCGATGCTGTCGAGGTCGAGCCGGGCCGGGGGGACGATCTCGAGGTCGTTGCTGTCGGGCAGCCAGCGGACCCGGACGCCGATCGAGGTGAGGACCTCGATGATGCGGTTGACCTCCTCGATGCGCGCGAGGTTGCGCAGGGTCGTCCGGCCCCGGTTGAGCAGGCTGGCGCACAGGAGGGCGACGGCGGCGTTCTTGCTCGTCTTGACCGGGATCGACCCGGAGAGCTTCTTGCCCCCGACGATCCGCAGGTGCTGGGGCCCGGAGTGGCCGAGGGAGACGAACTCGCTGTCGAGCTTCTCGCCGACGCGCGCGAGCATCTCGAGGGAGAGGTTCTGCTTGCCCTGCTCGATGCGGGCGACGGCGCTCTGGCTCGTGCCGAGCAGGTCGGCGAGCTCGCTCTGGGTCAGGCCCTGGTGGCGGCGGGCGTCCCGGATGAGGGTCCCGATGCGGGTCAGGTACGTGTCGGTGGTCGTCGTCACGCCAGACATCGTAGATCACATGTGAGATATCACCACCCCGCCACTCAGGCGGGGTTCAGGTACCGTCTCCCCACCCCTCGTCGCCGGGGGTGGGGAGACGGGCCGGGGTCAGGCCGGGGCGCTCGCGACGCCCCGGGGCAGGATGCGGCGACCGAGGACGCGCTCGGTGACGCCCTCGCGGTCGAGCAGCGGGATGATCCCGCCGTTCCAGAACTGGAAGCCGGCGCCGGTGATCATCGCGAGGTCGATGTCCATGGGGGCCTCGACGACGCCGTCGGAGAGCATCAGCCCGACCTCCTCGGCGATCGCGCCGAGCACCCGCTCGCGGACCTGCTCCGCGGTCAGCTCGACCGGGGTCGTGGGCCGCTCGCGCAGGGCCTCGACCTCGGGGTCGGGGACCGGTCGCCCGTCCTCCATCCGGTACCAGCCGCGCTTGCCGGCCTCGACGATCCGCCGCAGGGTGGGCGAGACGTGGAACCGGTCGCCGAAGGCGCGGTGCAGCGTCTCGCTGTTGTGCAGGGCGATCGCCGGGCCGACGAGCCCGAGGAGGACGAACGGGGGCATCGGCGCGAGCCCGGCGACGCCGCGGTCGGCCACCTCGACGGGTGTGCCCTCGTCGACGATCCTCGAGTACTCGCCCATGTAGCGGCCGAGGAGACGGTTGACGATGAACGACGCCGAGTCCTTCGAGCGGACGCAGGTCTTGCCGAGCGTGCGTCCCACCGCGAAGGCCGTCGCCAGGGTGGCGTCGTCGGTGCGCTCCCCGGGGATCACCTCGAGCAGGGGCATGACGGCCACCGGGTTGAAGAAGTGCAGCCCGACGGCGCGTTCGGGGTGGGCCAGGACGCTCGCCATCTCGGTGACCGACAGTGAGGAGGTGTTCGTCGCGAGCAGGCACTCCGCGCCGACGACCGCCTCCACCTCGGCGAAGACCTGCTGCTTGACCGACATCTGCTCGAAGACGGCCTCGATGACCAGGTCGGCGTCCGAGAACCCCTCCTTGCTCGTCGAGCCGGTGACCAGACCCTTGAGGAACGCGGCCTTGTCGGGCGAGACCCGCCGCTTCTCGAGCAGGGCGTCGATCTCGGTGTGGACGTACGCGACTCCGGTCGCGACTCGCTGCTCGTCGAGGTCGGTCATGACGACGGGCACCCCGAGGCGGCGGGCGAGGAGCAGCGCCAGCTGGCTGGCCATGAGGCCGGCCCCGACGACGCCGACCTTGGTGACCGGTCGGGCGAGGGCCTTGTCCGGGGCGCCACCCGGCCGCTTCGCGCGCTTCTGGACCAGGTCGAAGGCGTAGAGCCCGGCCCGCAGCTCGTCGGTCATGATGAGGTCCGCGCCGGCCTCGTCCTCGGCGGCGAAGGCCTCGTCGCGCGACGCGGTGCGCGCCGCCCGGACGAGCTCCACGGCGCGCAGCGGCCCGGGCGACCGGCCCCCGGTCTTCGCGAGCACGACGCGTCGGGCCGCGTCGCACGCGGCGTCCCACGAGGCCTCGTCGCGGTCGACCTCGCGGCGCTCCACGGCGATCGCACCGGAGACGACCGCGGCCGCCCAGCGCAGGGAGTCCTCGAGGAAGTCGGCCGGCTCGAGCAGGACGTCGGCGATGCCGAGGCCCGCGACCTCCTTGGCCTTGAGCATCCGGTTCTGCGAGAGCGGGTTCTCGACGATGACGCGGAGGGCGTCCTGCGGCCCGATGAGGTTGGGCAGCAGGTAGCAGCCGCCCCACGCGGGGACCAGCCCGAGGAAGGTCTCGGGGAGCCCGAACGCCGGGAGTCCGGCCGACACCGTGCGGTAGTCGCAGGCGAGCGCCAGCTCGACGCCGCCGCCCATCGCGGCCCCGTTGACGAACGCGAAGGTGGGGACGGGCAGGTCCATGAGCGTGGCGAAGGCGCGGTGGCCGGCCCGCACGCCCGGGAGGGCCTGCTCGCGCTCGGTGAGGTACGGCACCGTCGACAGGTCGAAGCCCACGGCGAAGACGAACGGCTTGCCGGTGATGCCGACGGCCTGGATCTCGCCGGCTTCGGCGCGTCGGCGCAGCCCGTCGAGGGTGTCCTGGAGCCCGGCGATGCCCTCGGGGCCGAAGGTGGAGGGCCGGGTGTGGTCCTTGCCGTTGTCGAGCGTGACCAGGGCGAGGGTGCCGGCACCGCCGGGGAGGGAGACGTCCTGCACGGGAGTGCGGGTGACGACCTCGGCGGGCAGGGCGGGTGCCTCGGTGGTGGTGGTCATGGCTCAGGCCTCCGTGCGGTAGTCGGCGTGGTGCGGGTTCTCCCAGATGACGGCGCCGCCCATGCCGATGCCGATGCACATCGCGGTCAGGCCGTAGCGGACCTCGGGGTGCTCCTCGAACTCGCGGGCCAGCTGGTTCATCAGGCGGATCCCGGAGGACGCGAGGGGGTGACCGGTGGCGATCGCCCCTCCGTAGGGGTTGACCCGCTCGTCGTCGTCGGCGATGCCGAAGTGGTCGAGGAAGGAGAGGACCTGGACCGCGAAGGCCTCGTTGAGCTCGAAGAGGCCGATGTCGTCGATGGCGAGGCCGGCCTTGGCCAGCGCCTTCTCCGTGGCGGGGATGGGGCCGATGCCCATGACCTCGGGGTCAACGCCCACGAAGGCGTAGGAGACCATCCGCATCCGGACCGGCAGGCCGAGCTCGTCGGCGGCCTGCTGCGAGGCGAGGATGCACGCGGTCGCGCCGTCGTTGAGGCCGGCCGCGTTGCCCGCGGTGACCTTGCCGTGCGGGCGGAACGGCGTGCGGAGCGTCGCGAGCTCCTCGAGCGTGGTGCCCGGGCGCGGCGGCTCGTCGGCCGTCGCCAGACCCCAGCCCTTCTCGACGTGGCGGGTCGCCACGGGCACGAGGTCGGGCTGGATCCTGTTCGTCTCGTACGCGGCGGCGAGCTTGCGCTGGCTGCCGAGGGCGAAGGCGTCGCTGCGCTCCTTGGTCAGCTGCGGGAAGCGGTCGTGGAGGTTCTCGGCGGTCTTGCCCATGACGAGCGCGGACTCGTCGACGATCTTCTCGGCGACGATCCGCGGGTTGGGGTCGATGCCCTCGCCCATCGGGTGTCGGCCCATGTGCTCGACGCCGCCGGCGATCGCCACGTCGATGGCACCGACGCCGATCGCCGAGGCGAGGTTGGTGACCGCGGTCATCGCGCCGGCACACATCCGGTCGACGGAGTACCCGGGGGTGCTCGTGGGGAGGCCGGAGAGCAGGCTGCCGAGCCGACCGAGGGTCAGGCCCTGGTCCCCGATCTGGGTGGTCGCCGCGATGGCGACCTCCTCGACGCGCTCCTTGGGGAGCTCGGGATGGCGGCGCAGCAGCTCGCGGACGCACTTGATGACGAGGTCGTCCGCGCGGGTCTGGGCGTACATGCCCTTCTCGCCGGCCTTGCCGAACGGGGTGCGGACGCCGTCGACGAAGACGACGTCCTGGAGGGAGCGGGGCACGGGCGTGGCCTCCCTGGTCGGGGACGGGGATCGGCCCGGCGCACGCCGGGACCGCTGTCCATGCTACTAAGCGAGCGCTTAGTCAACGAGAGGTGGGGCGTGGTGACCGTCGTCACCCCTGGTTCTCGCTCCCGTCCCTACCGCGCGCCACGGAGCAGGAGGTGCTGCGGTCGGAGCACCTGCTGCGGCGTCGCCGGGGTGGTCGCGCGGATGAGGGCGGCCCGCTCAGCCGCCGGGGGACATGATCTGGACGAGGTTGCCGCAGGTGTCGTCGAGCACGGCCGTGACGACCGGCCCCATGGGCGTCGGCGGCTGCGTGAAGGTGACCCCCAGCCCGAGGAGCCGCTCGTGCTCGGCCTCGACGTCCGGGACGGCGAAGACGGCGACCGGGATGCCGTCGGAGGCCATCGCCGCCTGGAACGCGTGTGCCGCGGGGTGCTCGTTCGGCTCGAGCACGAGCTCGACGCCGTCGGGCGCCTCGGGGCTGACGACGGTGAGCCAGCGGTGCTCGCCCATCGGGATGTCGTGCCTGGTCACGAGCCCCAGCACGCGGGTGTAGAAGTCGTGGGCGGCGGCCTGGTCGTCGACGAACACGCTCGTCAGGGCGATCTTCACGGGTCGGTCCTCTCCTCGGGTCGGAGCCAGCGCTGCCGCAGCGGGCGCAGCGGGGCGGTGTCGACGTCGTGCAGCCGGTAGCGCCCCTCGCGGCGCACCCGCACCAGCCCGGCCGCCTCGAGCACGGCGAGGTGCTGCGAGATCGCCTGGCGGGTCGACGTCAGTCCGTGGACGCTCGCCATCCGCCCGCACAGCTCGAAGAGCGTCTGGCCCTCACGCTCGACGAGCGCGTCGAGCAGCGCGCGCCGGGTGCGGTCGGCGAGGGCCTTGAAGAGCAGGTCCTCCTGGTCGCCCACGGCTCGACAATAGGCAAGTCAATGCTTGCATGTCAAGATGGCGACGTGGGCCCCCGGTCGACGCGCGACGTGGCGCCGCGGTCAGTCGTCGGGATGCGCGGCGAAGGCGGCGGCGAGCATGGGCGCGACGATCTCGGCCTGCCAGGGCCGCACGCCGTACTCGTCGAGGGCCTCGGCGAACGAGCTGCTGTCGCGGCCCTCGGGGGGGCTCCACACGACCCGGCGCAACGGGTCGGGGGAGCAGACGTTCTCGACCGGGATGGTGTGCTCCTCGGCGAACGTGGTGAGGGCGGCACGCGCGTCGGCCAGCCGAGCGGCGGCCACCGGGTTCTTGTCGGCCCACACCCGCGGCGGCGGCGGGCCGTCGGGAGGCAGGGATCGCAGCGGCAGCT
The DNA here is from genome assembly GCA_963730165.1 of uncultured Actinomycetota bacterium. GTDB lineage: Bacteria > Actinomycetota > Actinomycetes > Actinomycetales > Dermatophilaceae > DASSQJ01. The sequence goes on along the minus strand of CAVSQS010000001.1, from coordinate 438,817 downwards.
GGTCCTCCGGAAGCTCCTGGGCCCGGCGCACCGCCTCGACCCACTGGCGCCCGTACCGGGCGATGGCCCGGTGCCCGCTGGGCAGGTCGGAGGTCGAGCGCGGGGCCACCCGGGCGATCTCGACGAGGGCGGCATCGGGCAGCACCCGGCCGATCGAGGTGTCCCGCTCGCGAGCGATGTCGTCGCGGGCGTACCAGAGCTCCCGCACGGTGGCGACCGCCCGCCGCGAGCGCAACGTGTTGATGCCCGAGGTGCGCCGCCACGGGTCGAGCCGTTCGGTCGGGGTCCACGACAGCAGGGCCGCGAACTCCTGCCGCGCCCACTCGTCCTTGCCCTGAGCGGCGAGGTCGACCCCCATGAGGTTGCGCAGCTCGCCGAGGACCTCGACGTCGAGCGCGGCGTACCGAAGCCACGGTTCGGGCAGGGGGCGGGTGGACCAGTCGACGGCGGAGTGCTCCTTGGCCAGACGAAGCCCGAGGTAGTGCTCGACGACCGCCGCGAGCCCGACCCGGGGCAGCCCGAGGATGCGGGCGGCGAGCTCGGTGTCGAAGAGCTGGCGCGGGCGCAGCCCCACCTCGGCCAGGCAGGCGAGGTCCTGGGTCGCGGCGTGGAGGATCCACTCGGCCGGCCCGATCGCGTCGTCGAGCGGGCCCAGGTCAGGGACCGCGGCCGGGTCGATGAGCCACGTGCCTGCCCCCTCCCGTCGCAGCTGCACCAGGTAGGCCCGCTGGCCGTACCGGTAGCCGGAGGCACGCTCGGCGTCGATCGCGACCGGCCCCTCGCCGGCGGCGACGGCCGCAGCCGCCTCGTCGAGTCCGCGCTCGGTCGTCACGACGTGGGGGACGCCCTCGGACGGCTCCTCGAGGAGGGCCGGCGCCTCGGTCGTGCCGTCGTCGACGTCGCCGGTGTCGGGGGCACGGTCGGTGTCGGTCATTCAGCGCCGGGGTCCGGGGAGGGCGACGACGCCCTCGGGGAGCGGGGGCAGGCCGGCGATGGTGCACAGCAGGTCGGACCACGCCGTCAGGTGCTCACCCACCTCGGGGCCGAGCGGGGTCCACGAGGCACGGACCTCCATCTCGACGCTCGGCGGGCGGTCGGCGAGGCCGCCGAAGCTCTCCGAGACGACCCGGGTGACCGTTCCGGCGGGAGCGACGTACGGGACGCCGCGTCCGTCGAGGGCGTCGGTGAGCCAGGTCCAGCCGACCTCGCCGAGCAGCGGGTCCGTGGCGAGCTCGGCCTCGAGCTCGGCGCGGGCGAAGGTGACCGCTCGCCACTGGCCGCCCCACGGCTCGGGCTCCGAGGGGTCGTGGAGCAGGACGAACCGCCCGGAGGCCAGCTCCTCCTCGTGGTCGCGCGGGTCGAGGACGTCGGCGGTCAGCGCCACCGCGTACGGGGCGATCCGCTGCGGTGCCGGGACCTCGGTGAGGCGCACCTCGGGGCGCAGCCGGGCATGGTGCAGCTCCTCGAGAGCGCGGGCGAACTCCGGCGACTCGCGACCGGTGACGGTGCGGCTGGCCACGGCGCCAATGTAGATCGGCGCGGCGTCCCATCGGGTGAGGCCACGCCGGGCTCGGGCCACCTCGTCGGTACCGTACGTCCGTGCTGAGCCTCCTCGCGCTGGGCTCCTCCGTCGCCTGGGGAACCTCGGACTTCTTCGCCGGCCTCGCCTCGAGGCGGCGTCCCGCCGTGGCCGTCGTCGGGTGGACCCAGGGCCTGGCCCTCCTCCTGCTCAGTGTCGTCGTCGCCGTCCGCTGGTCCGACGTCACGTGGGGTGGCTGGGTCGGCTGGGCGGCGGGGGCCGGGCTGTCCGGGATGGCCGGGCTCGTCTGCTTCTACTCCGCCCTGTCCGCCGGGACGATGGGGGTCGTCGCCCCGATCGCCGCGCTCGGGGTCGTCGTGCCGGTGATGCTCGGTGTGGCCACCGGCGACCAGCCGTCGGCCTGGTCGTGGGTGGGGATGTTCCTCGCGATGGCGGGCGTCGCGCTCGCGTCCGGGCCCGAGCTCACCGGTGCGGTCTCCCCGCGCCCGGTGCTCCTCGCCGGGTGCGCCGCCGTGGGCTTCGGGCTCGCGCTGTTCTGCCTCGACCGAGGGGCCCGGGAGTCGACGCTCATGACGCTGTGGGGCATGCGCGTGACATCGGTGTCCGTGCTGCTCCTCGTGGCCCTCGTGACCCGCTCCGTCGGTGGGGTCACCGCCCGCGAGACGCCGGCGCTGCTCCTCATCGGCTCGGGTGACCTCGCGGCCAACGCGCTCTTCGCCGTCGCCTCCTCTCGGGGCCAGGTCAGCGTCGCCGCGGTGCTGGGGTCGCTCTACCCCGTCGTCACCGCGCTCCTCGCGCGCCTCGTCGTCAAGGAGCGGCTGCGACGCATCCAGCAGGTCGGGGTCGTCCTCGCGGTCGGCGGTGCCGCCGTCATCGCCCTCTGAGACCTCGGGTCACGCATCCACGGAGACCCCGCCGTCGAGGGATGCGCAGTCCCCGCGGCGTGGTGAGAGGATGTCGCACCGTGACGACTCCCGACGACACCGCCCGACCCGCCGGCTCCGTGGCCTCACCCTCCGACTCGGTCCTCGTGCGTGCCGCCCGCCGCGAGCATGTCCCGTTCACCCCCGTCTGGTTCATGCGCCAGGCCGGCCGGTCGCTCCCGGAGTACCGACGGGTGCGTGCGAACGTCGGCATGCTCGAGTCCTGCCGACGCCCCGACCTCGTCACCGAGATCACCCTCCAGCCGGTGCGCCGGCACGGGGTGGACGCGGCGATCTTCTTCTCCGACATCGTCGTGCCGCTGGCGGCTGTCGGGGTCGACCTGGACATCGTCCAGGGCGTGGGCCCGGTGGTGGCCGAGCCTTTCCGGACCCGGGCCGACCTCGAGCGCCTCCCCGAGCTGACGCCCGACCTCGTGCCCGACATCACCGAGTCGGTGCGGCTGCTCACCGCAGAGCTGGGTGGCACCCCGCTGATCGGCTTCGCGGGCGCTCCCTTCACCCTCGCGTCCTACCTCGTCGAGGGTGGTCCCTCCCGGAACCACGAGCACACCAAGGCGCTCATGCACGGCGACCCGGACCTGTGGCGCGACCTGTGTGCCCGGCTGGCGCAGATCGCCGGTGCGTTCCTGCGGGTGCAGGCCGAGGCGGGGGCCTCCGTGGTCCAGCTGTTCGACTCGTGGGCCGGCGCGCTGAGCCGCGCCGACTACACCCGCTTCGTCCAGCAGCACTCCGCGACGGCGCTGGCGGCCGTCGCGGACCTCGGTGTCCCGCGCATCCACTTCGGCGTCGGGACCGGCGAGCTCCTCGCGCTCATGGGCGAGGCGGGAGCCGAGGTGGTCGGGGTCGACTACCGGGTCTCGCTGACCGACGCGCTCGAGCGGCTCGACGGGCGGTACGCCGTCCAGGGCAACCTCGACCCGGCGCTGCTCTTCGCCCCGTGGGAGGCCGTGGAGCGCCGGGTCCGCGAGATCGTCGAGGAAGGGCGAGCGGCCCCGGGCCACGTCTTCAACCTCGGTCACGGCGTGCTGCCGCGGACCGATCCTGACGTGCTGACCCGCGTCGTCGAGCTCGTCCACGAGGTCTCGGCCCGCTGAGACCCTCGCGCCCGGCCGCTGTCAGGGAGCCGGGGGAGCGGAGGCGGGCCCCGGGACTGCCGCGGCGCGCCCTCCCCGTCGGCGCCACCACACGAGCGCGGGTACGAGGACGACGGCGGCGACGACCGCGAACGGGACGAGTGCGCCGAGCACGGTGAGCAGGACGGTCACCGATGCCGTGAAGGCGCGCCACCCGGCGGCGAGCCCGGCGAGGAACCCGGTCTCGTCGGTGCTCGGCGGCGGAGTCGTCGTCGAGAGGTGCACCGTGACGGGGGACAGTGCGATCTGCCCGTCGAGCGCGGCCAGCTGACTCTCGAGGGCCTCGAGGTCGGCCTGGCGGCGGGAGAGCTCGGCCTCGAGCGTCACCACGTCGCCGAGCTTGGTCGCCTCGGACATCAGGGCACGGATCCGCGCGACGCTGGCGCGCGCCGAGTCCACCCGCGAGTCGGTGTCGGCGTACCGGGCGGTGACGTCGTCGGTCATGACGGTGCGCGCAACCACCTCGCCGACCCGCGCCAGCCGGTCGAGGGTGGCATCGAGGTGCTCGGCGGGAACGGCGACGACGATCGTGCCGTCGGCCACCCGGGCCACCGCGGGCTCGTCACCGGGCTCGACCGGTCGGGGCGTCGGGTCGGCGCCGTCACTCGTGATGTTCTCGGACCGCACCACACCGCCCTGCTCCGCGGCGACGCGGCGGACCTCGGTCGCCGCCGTCTCGACGTCGTCGACACGGACCCCGAGCTCGGCCCGTCGGACCACCTTGGTCGCCGCCACGGCCGGGTCGACCGCGGTGATGCCGCCGGAGGCGACACCCTCGCGCGTCGCCTGCCCGGACTGCGGCCCGGAGCCTCCGGCGACGTCGCCGGTGGCGCCCTCGGCAGGAGCACCCTGCTCGTTGAGTGACGTCGCGGCGCCGCTGTCGGACGAGCCGCCGGCGCTGCAGGCGGCGACCCCGGTGAGGGTGAGGAGGGCTGCCGCGCAGGTCGCGACGAGTGCGGGTCGGGGGGTGCGACGCGACATGGTGACTCCTTCGTCTGCGGTGCTGGTCACCGGTCGGGCGCGGCGGGGGCGGCGCGGGTTCCGCCTCGACGGTCTCGATCCGGTCACGACTGCACGGCATCCCCGCGCCGGTGGCGTCGGCCGCGCGTGAGACCCTGAGGCCATGCCCGCGCCCGCCCTCGCGACCGGCCCGCGCGTCCTCGTCGTCGGGGGCGGCGTGGCCGGGCTGACGACGGCCCTCGAGGTCGTCCGGGCCCGCCCCGACGCCCGGGTCACGGTGCTCGAACGAGCCGAGCGGGTCGGCGGGAAGCTGCGTCTCGACGAGGTCGGTGGCCACCTCGTCGACGTCGGTGCCGAGGCGATGCTCGCGGTCCGTCCGGAGGCCGTCGACCTCGTGGAGCGCCTCGGCGCGGGCCAGGAGCTCGTCAGCCCGGCGACGACCGCTGCCTCCGTCTGGTCCCGTGGAGCGCTGCACCCGCTGCCCCGGGCCACCCTCATGGGGGTGCCGACCGATCCGGAGTCCGCGCGCGGCATCCTCACCGACTCCGAGGTCGAGCGTGTCCGCGACGAGCAGGCCTGGCCCGGCGGCCGGGTCGTCGAGGACGTCTCCGTCGGCGAGTACGTCGGGTCTCGGCTGGGCCGGGCCGTCGTCGACCGGCTCGTCGAGCCGCTGCTCGGTGGGGTCTACGCGGGTCACGCCGGTCGGCTGTCGCTCGAGGCGACGATGCCGGCGCTCTGGCGTCGTGCGGTGGCGGGGGAGAGCCTGCTGGCTCCGGGGCCGGCGCCCGCGCCCGCGGGCGACGGGTCACGTCGGCCGGCCTTCGCGGGGCTGCGCGGAGGCGTCGGCAGGCTCCCCGGCCTGCTCGCCGAGGCGCTCGAGGCGTCCGGCGTCGAGCTGCGCACCGGCGCCACGGTGCGTGGGCTCGAGCGCAGCGGCTCCGGCTGGCGGCTCGTGCTCGGCTCGGCCGCCGACCCCGAGGCCGTCGAGGGTGACGCGGTCGTGCTCTGCGTCCCGCCACCGCCCGCGGCGCGTCTGGTCCGGCCCCACGCGCCCGCTGCCGCCGACCTGCTCGCCGGGGTCGAGATGGCCTCCACCGCCGTCGTCACCGTCGCGGTCGAGCGCGCCGGGCTCGGTGGCCTCGCCGGGTCGGGCTTCCTGGTGCCCCCCGTCGAGGGTCGCACCATCAAGGCGAGCACGTTCAGCTTCCTCAAGTGGGGGTGGACGGGCTCGCTCTCCGACGACGTCGTCCACCTCCGGGCCTCGGTCGGCCGGGCCGGTGAGGAGGCGGTACTCCAGCGACCCGACGACGAGCTCGTCGCGGTCGCCCTCACCGAGGTCTCGGAGGCGCTCGGACGGCCCGTGCCGAGGGTCGTCGACGCCCACGTCCAGCGCTGGGGCGGCGGCCTGCCCCAGTACACCGTCGGTCATCTCGGCCGCGTCCGCGCCCTCCGGGCCGGCCTCGCCCGCCTACCCGGCCTCGCCGTGGCCGGCGCCGCCTACGACGGCGTCGGCATCCCCGCGGTCATCGCCTCCGCCGCGACGGCCGCCCGCACGACCATCGATCACCTGAGCACCCTCTCGATCCCCCGAGGAGAGCACCCCCGATGAGCGACACCTCCCGTTCCACCCCCTCGAAGCCGGGTGCCGCCCGCATCCGCGAGATCAACGACACGATCCGCTACGCCATGTGGTCGGTCTTCGCCCTCGCGGAACCTCTCGGCGAGGCCGACCGTGAGGTGATGGCCGCCGAGGTCGAGGAGCTCTTCGCCAAGCTGGGCGCCGAGGACGTCGTCGTCCGGGGCACCTACGACGTCGCCGGGCTGCGGGCCGAGGCCGACGTCATGGTGTGGTGGCACGCCGCGACGATCGAGGCGCTGCAAGGGGCCTACCACGCGCTGCTGCGCACCGAATACGGCCAGCACCTCGATCCCGTGTGGTCGGTGGCGGCGCTGCACCGTCCGGCGGAGTTCAACAAGAGCCACATCCCCGCGTTCATGGCCGAGGAGGAGGCGCGCGACTACGTCTGCGTCTATCCGTTCGTGCGCTCCTACGAGTGGTACCTGCTCCCCGACGAGGAGCGCCGGGCCCTGCTCGTCGAGCACGGGCAGATGGCGCGCGAGTACCCCGACGTGCGTGCCAACACCATCTCCGCGTTCGCGCTCGGCGACTACGAGTGGATCCTCGCCTTCGAGGCCGACGAGCTGCACCGCATCGTCGACCTGATGCGCGAGCTGCGGGGCAGCGGGGCGCGTCGGCACGTCCGCGAGGAGGTGCCGTTCTACACCGGCCCGCGCGTGGCGGTCCGCGACCTCGTCCTGCGTCAGCGCTGAGGGAGGCGTAGACCGGCGGCGGATCCCGGGCAGGCCCGCCCCCGACCCTCCGCCCCCTCCCCCCTTCCGCCCGCCCCAAGGCCGCTTTATCGGGTGATCCGACAACGCTTTGTCGGGTCCCCCGATAAAGCGGACCCGTGCCGGGGAAGCCTTCTCGGGGCCGGGTCCGGCTTGTCGGGGAGCGCTGACCCCCTCGGCGTTGTCCACAGGCGCCTGCGCTCGCCGTCGGCGTCCACACCGGTTGAGATCTCAGAAGCCACGGCCGTGGATCGGGTGCTCGACTGCCGTCATGGATGCAGGACTCGATACGCTCGCCCGGGCCCAGGACGGGCTCTTCACCACTGCTCAAGCGCGCACACTGGGGATCGGCGAACGGGGCCTGCGCCGCTTGAAGAGTGAGGCCGGCCTCCAGTCGGTTGCCCGCTCCGTGTACTCGGTTTCGGTCCTGCCCGACGACCCCACCGAGCGGCTGTTGGTGAACACGCGTGCCGCGCTCCTCCTCTACCCCGACGCGCGGCCGGTCGGGATCTCCTCGCTCGCCGTGGGCTCCGTCCCCGTCGTCGCGCCTCGCCGCTGGCGAGCCGACATCGCGCGGCCGGTGCCGCACGAGGTGCTCACGCAGCTGTGCCGCATCCGGCCGCCGCACGACGTCCTGCGTCCGGTCACGCCGGGAGGATCGGTCTGGGGCGGGACCATCGTCCAGGCGACCCTCGACCACGGGCACGTCACGGGCGTCGTCGCGGCCGACCGGCTCCTTAACGTCCGAGCCCTCACACGGTCCGCGCTCGAGAGCGCTGCGCGCGTCGTCACGGGCTGGCCCCGGTCCAGCCGCGTGGACACGATGCTCGCGCTGGCCGACGGCAGGTCCGAGTCCGTCGGCGAGAGCCGTCTCCGGCTGTTCTGCGTCGGTCTCGGGCTGCGTGTCATCCCCCAGTTCCCCATCGCGGACGATGGGGGCGTCTTCGCGTACGTGGACCTCCTCGTCGAGGGAACCAACCTCTGCCTCGAGTTCGACGGGCGGGTCAAGTACACGTCCGGCGAACCCGAGGTGCTCTGGCGCGAGAAGAGGCGGGAGGATCGGGTCCGCCGCAGGGGGTACACCTTCGAGCGTGTCGTGTGGGCGGACCTCGCCCGGCCTGCCGCCCTGAGACGGCGGCTGCTCGGAGCTGTGCGCGAAGCGCGCCGGCAGCCGTCACCCTGACCAGGCGGCGTCCGGCTCGGTGGTCCGGCCGGGACTGCGGCCGAAGTCGCGTCGAGCGCTCCACCCGGGTAACCGGACGTGTGCCCCGGAAGTCTTCCGGGGCACACGTCCGGTTTATCCGGGTCACCCGATAAGCCGGACCCTGTCGTCAGGGGGTGGGGGCCTCGCCGGCGGGGCGCAGCGTCAGGCTGATGGAGTTGATGCAGTAGCGCTGGTCGGTGGGGGTGTCGTAGCCCTCGCCCTCGAAGACGTGTCCGAGGTGGCTGCCGCACGAGGCGCACCGCACCTCCACGCGCGGGCGTCCGGGCAGGGAGCGGTCCTCGAGGTACTCGACCGAGTCGCCGGCGAGGGGGCTGTAGAAGGACGGCCAGCCGCAGTGGCTCTCGAACTTGGTGTCGGACCTGAACAGCTCGGCGCCACAGGCCCGGCACGCGTAGACCCCGACCGCCTTGCTGTCGGTGTACTCGCCGGTGAACGGACGCTCCGTCCCGGCCTCGCGCAGCACGTGGAACTCCTGGGGCGAGAGGGCCTCGCGCCACTCCCGCTCGCTGCGCTGGACGGTGTAGTCGCGGTTGCTCGGTGTCATGGCCATGTCCTGCCCAACAGCGCGGCGTCGCCGATGGTTCCCGGGGCCGCCGGCCGAAAGGACTGCGTCACCTCACCGACCGTCTGCCGTGCTCAGTAGGCTCGCGACATGCCGGATGCGCAGATCGTCGAGGTCGAGGGGCCGCACGGGGTCCGAGAGGTCCGCCTGACGAGCCCGGACCGCGTCATGTGGCCCGCCGACGGCATCACCAAGGGCGACCTCGCCGCCTACGTCAGCGCGGTCGGCGACTGCCTCGTCACCCACATCGGCGACCGTCCGGTCACCCTCCAGCGCTTTCCCGACGGCATCGAGGGCGAGGAGTTCTACCAGAAGAACCCCCCGGCCGGGCTGCCCGAGTGGGTGCGCACCACGCGCTGCCGCTACCCGAGCGGGCGACGTCATGACCAGATCGTCGTCGACGAGGTCGCGACCGCGGTCTGGGCCGTGCAGATGAACACGGTGACCTTCCACCCGTGGCCGGTCCGCACCGCCGACAACGACAACCCCGACGAGCTGCGCATCGACCTCGACCCGCAGCCGGGCCGGACCTTCTCCGACACCGTCGAGGCCGCCCTGGCCCTGCGGGAGCTCATGGCCGAGGTCGGTCTCACGGCCTGGGCGAAGACGAGCGGCAACCGCGGCATCCACGTCTACGCGCGGATCGCGCCGACCCACGAGTTCCTCGACGTGCGCCACGGTGTCATCGGCATCGCCCGCGAGCTCGAGCGGCGCCTCCCCGAGCTCGTCACGGCGTCGTGGTGGAAGGAGGAGCGTGGCGAGCGGGTCTTCGTCGACTTCAACCAGGCCTGCCGCGACCGCACGATCGCCTCCGCGTACAGCCCTCGCCCGCTGCCGGGCGCCCCGGTGTCGATGCCGGTCACCTGGGAGGAGCTGCCCACGGTCGCCCCGGGCGACTTCACCGTGCTCACCGTCCCCGACGTCCTCGAGGACCGCGGTGACGCCTGGGCCGGCCTCGGTGCCGCCGAAGGCGAGGTGGCCCGCGCGATCGCCCTCTGGGAGCGCGACGTCGAGGAGCGCGGCCTCGGCGAGAAGAACTTCCCCCCCGACTACCCGAAGATGCCAGGGGAGCCGCCCCGGGTGCAGCCGAGCAAACGGCGCCGGGACAAGGCCGACGACGAGTACATGGCGCCCAAGGCCGACCGCGACGCTGCGCGCCGCGCCGAGTGGGGGATGCCGGTCGTGCCGCCCGTGTCGCCGATGCTCGCCAGGGCCGTCAAGGGGATCGGCGCCCTCGACGGTCAGGACGTCAGCTTCGAGCCGAAGTGGGACGGGTTCCGGTCGATCGTCTTCCGCTCCGGGGACCGGGTCGAGATCGGCAGCCGCAACGAGAAGCCGATGACGCGCTACTTCCCCGAGCTCGTGGAGGCAGCCGTGGCCAGCCTTCCGGAACGGTGCGTCGTCGACGGCGAGATCGTCGTCGTCCGGCCGGGCGAGGACCGCCTCGACTTCGACCTGCTGAGCCAGCGGATCCACCCCGCGGCGAGCCGGGTGCGGAAGCTGTCGGCCGAGACACCGGCGAGCTTCGTCGCCTTCGACCTGCTCGCCCTCGGGGACGAGGACCTCACCGGCCGCCCGTTCGCCGAGCGGCGCCGCCTCCTCGAGGAGGCGCTCGCGCAGGCCCGGCCGCCGGTGCACCTCACCCCGGCGACGACCGACCGCGACACGGCCGCACGGTGGTTCACCGAGTTCGAGGGCGCGGGCCTCGACGGGCTCGTCGCCAAGGCGCTCGACGGACCCTACGAGCCCGACAGGCGCACGATGGCCAAGATCAAGCACGAGCGGACGGCCGACTGCGTCGTCGCCGGCTACCGCACCCACAAGTCCGGCCCGCACGCCATCGGCTCCCTGCTCCTCGGCATCCTCGACGACGCGGGGGTCCTCGTCTCGGTGGGGGTCATCGGGGCCTTCCCGATGGCGCGCCGCGCCGAGCTGTTCGAGGAGCTCCAGCCGCTCGTCACCGAGTTCGAGGACCACCCGTGGGCCTGGGCGAGGCAGGAGGAGGGCACCCGGACGCCCCGGGCCGCTGCCGGTAGCCGCTGGGCGGCGGGAAAGGACCTCTCGTTCACCCCGCTGCGGCCCGAGCGCGTCGTCGAGGTGCGCTACGACCACATGGAGGGTCAGCGCTTCCGCCACACCGCGCAGTTCGTGCGGTGGCGTCCCGACAAGGACCCTGCCGACTGCACCTACGACCAGCTCGACGAGCCGGTCTCCTACGACCTGTCCGCCGTCCTCGACGGGGGGATGCCGTGACGGCTCCGTCCGGCACGGGGCGCCGGGCGAAGCGTGCGGTCGTGGCCGGTGCCGCTGTCGGGGCCACGACGGCGGTGGCCTCGGGCGCGGGGTCGCTCGCCGCGGCCGCGTACTTCGCCCGCAAGGTCCTCACCCCCGACCGGCGCAAGCCCGACGACGTCGTCATCCGGGCCGTGGGGGAGCACACCGTCACGCTCGAGGCCAGCGTCGAGACCGTCGTCCCCGGCCGCTACGGGCTGTGGATCGACGGCGGCCACGGGCACGTGCGCCTCGGCGACGTCGTCGGGCTCGACCCGGACCAGGGGCTCGTGGAGCGCGAGCTGGTCGCCGTCGACCGCGGGTACCTCGCTCCCGGCGGCGCGCGGTGGAACCAGTACTACTTCGGGGCGCCCCCGGACGAGAGCCTCGGCCTGCCGACCGAGCGCGTCGTCTACGACGGCGAGCTCGGGCCGATGCCGGCCTGGGTCGTCCCCGCCCCCGGCGGCACGGGTGAGCGCTGGGCCGTCCTGGTCCACGGGCGGGGGGCCGGCCGCGAGGAGGCGGTCCGCGCCGTGCGCCCGCTCCACGAGACCGGCTGGACCTGCCTCGTCCCGACCTACCGCAACGACGAGGGCGTCCCGGCGGGTCCGGACGGCCGCTACGCGCTCGGGCTGTCCGAATGGCGCGACGTCGACTCGGCGATCGGGTACGCGCTCGCCCGCGGTGCCCGCGAGGTCCTCCTCGCGGGCTGGTCGATGGGCGGCGCGATCGTGCTCCAGCTGCTCGACCGGTCCGGGCACGCCCCTGTCGTCTCGCGCGTGCTGCTCGACGCGCCGGTCATCGACTGGGGCGACGTCCTCGCGCACCACGCCCGCGAGCACCACCTGCCCCCGTTCGTCGGAACCCTGGCCCGAGCGATGATGAACCAGCGCTGGGGGCACCGGATCGTCGGGGTCCACGAGCGGGTCGACCTCGCCCTCACCGACTGGGTGAGCCGGGCCGAGGAGCTGCACCACCGCATCCTGCTCATCCACTCCGCCGACGACGAGTTCGTCCCGGTCGGCCCGTCCCGGGAGCTCGCGCAGGCTCGCCCCGACCTCGTGACCATCGTCGAGTGGGACGTCGCGCGGCACTGCAAGGAGTGGAACACCGACCCGGACCGATGGGAGGGGCTGGTCCGCGACTACACCCGCTGACCGACCAGCTAGCGCGCGCGGTGGAAGCGCCAGAGGCCGAGGAGCGTCCCGGCCTCCTCCAGCAGCAGGTGCGGACGGGCGGGGATGCCGTGGGCGCCGCTCAGCACGGGCCCGCTCGTGATACGGGGTGCGTCACCCCCGACGAGGGTCGGCGACACGGTGAGCGCGAGCTCGTCGACGACGTCCGCCTCGAGGGCGGCGCTGAGCAGGGAGGGGCCCCCCTCGAGCATGACCCGGCGCAGCCGGCGCAGCGACAGCTCGTCGAGCGCGGCCCGCAGGTCCACGGCCTCCTCGCCGCAGACGATCACCGCGTCGTCGCCGAGCACCGTCCGGGCCCGCTCGAGCGCCCGCGTGCCGGCCGCGGCGCACGTGACGAGGAGGGCCGGCCCGCGCCCCGCGGTTCCTCTGCGGATGTTCTCCGGGACTCGGCCGCTGCGGGTCACCACGGCCAGGCTCGCCGGGATCCGGGCCCGGCGCGTCGGCTCCAGGCGGCGGTAGCCCTCGGCGCGGACGGTCCCCGCGCCGACCAGCACGACGTCGGCGAGGTCACGCTGGAGGGAGAACACACGGTTGTCGGCGGGGGTGTTGACCGAGCCGCTGCGACCGTCGGCACCGGCCGCGGCACCGTCGAGCGTGCTCACCATGTTCGCCCGCACCCAGGTGCCGCGCCGGGGGAAGGCGTAGAGCTCCTCGAGGTCGCCGGCCTTCACCCGCGAACCGGGCCGCGAGGGCCGCCGTGGGTCGATGAGCACGCGCATTGCCGCAGTGTCCCATCCGTCCTCTGGTTGGATGCAGAGATGGGCAAGGGGAAGAAGTCCGGGAAGGCCACCAAGGCCGGCAAGGCGACGAAGGCCGGCAAGGCCACCAAGGCCGACCAGGCTGGCAAGGCCACCAAGGCCGACAAGGCTGGCAAGGCTGGCAAGGCCGAGAAGGCCGGTAAGGCGTCGAAGGCCGCTGAGTCGGGCTACACCGACGAGGAGCTGCGCGGCAAGGCGAAGGAGAAGGCGGCCGAGGCCAAGGCCGAGGCGGAGCAGGCGCGCCGCGACGAGGCCGTCGAGACGACGAGCTGGTCACAGCTGCTCCGGGTGGGCGCGGACGTCGACCTGTCGGCGATCGACCCGCGGTCGACGCCGGGCTTCGACGGGGGCAAGCAGGACGGCAAGGACGTCATGGTCGACCTCCAGGCTCGGCTCGGGGACCTCCAGGAGCGTCTCTACGCGGAGTCGCAGGCCGGTGGGACCCGCGCGGTCCTGCTCGTCATCCAGGGCATGGACACGGCCGGCAAGGGCGGCATCATGCGCCACGTCGTGGGGTCGGTCGACCCGCAGGGGGTCGACATCACCTCCTTCAAGGCCCCGACGGCCGAGGAGAAGGAGCACCCCTTCCTCTGGCGCATCCGCCGCGCGCTGCCCCGTGCGGGTCAGATCGGCGTCTTCGACCGTTCCCACTACGAGGACGTGCTCATCGTGCGCGTCCACGACCTCGTGCCGCGGGCGACGTGGTCGCGGCGCTACGCCCAGATCAACCGGTTCGAGGCAGGGGTGGTGGAGTCGGGGACAACGGTCGTCAAGGTGACGCTGCACGTGTCGAGCGGGGAGCAGAAGGCGCGCCTCGCCGAGCGGCTGGAGCGTCGCGACAAGCACTGGAAGTACAACCCGGCGGACGTCGACGAGCGAGGCCGCTGGGACGAGTACATGGAGGCCTACGAGGTCGCGCTGGCGAAGTGCTCCACCGAGGCCGCGCCGTGGCACGTCGTGCCCGCCGACCGGAAGTGGTACGCGCGGCTCGCCGTGACCAACCTGCTCCTCGAGCATCTCGAGGCGATGAACCCCCTCTGGCCGGAGGCCGACTTCGACGTCGAGGCCGAGAAGGCCCGGCTGGCCGCGACCCCCTGACCGGCCACCGGTCGAGATCGTCGTCGACGGCCGTGGGGCCGCCGGACGGGCTCAGACGGCGAGCGCGCGCTCGAGCAGGAGGTCGACCGCTCCGGCTCCGACCCCGGGGCCGAGCGTGCCGAAGGTCGCGCCGTGCTCACCCCGCAGCCGGCTCGCGACGAAGGCATCCGCGACCGGACCGGGGGAGTGGCGCACGAGCAGGCTCGCCTGGAGGGTCACCGCCATCCGCTCGACGAGCCGGCGAGCACCCCAGGGTGCCGACGGGTCGAGAGCCTCCGTTCCGGCCTCCTCGCACGCGTCGATGGCGACGTCGAGCGCGGCGTCGTGGCCACGCGCCAGCGCGAGCTCCTTGCCGAGGGCGGCGAGGGAGGCCGGCTCCCGGCTGAGGGCCCGCAGCACGTCGAGGGCGTTGACGTTGCCGGACCCCTCCCAGATGGAGTTGAGCGGAGCCTCCCGGTACAGGCGGGCCAGGCCGTTCTCCTCGACGTAGCCGTTGCCCCCGAGGCACTCCAGCGCCTCGGCCACCATCGGCGCGGTCCGCTTGCACACCCAGAACTTGCCGAGCGCGACCCCGAGCCGCACGAACTCGGTCTCACCAGCGTCGACGGCGTGGGCGAGGCGCATCGCAAGCACCGTCGCCGCCTCCGCCTCGAGGGCGAGGTCGGCGAGGACGTTGCGCATCAGCGGCTGGTCGACGAGCAGCGTGCCGAACGCGGACCGGTGGCGCGTGTGGTGCACGGCCCGCACGAGCGCGGCACGCATCGTCGCGGTCGAGCCGAGGACGCAGTCGAGCCGGGTGGAGGCGACCATGTCGATGATGGTCCGGATGCCGCGACCCTCCTCACCCACCCTGGTCGCCCAGGCGCCGTCAAGCTCGATCTCCGAGGAGGCGTTCGAGCGGTTCCCCAGCTTGTCCTTGAGGCGCTGGACACGGATGTCGTTGCGCGTTCCGTCGTCGAGGACGCGGGGGAGGAGGAAGCAGCCGATCCCGGCGTCGGTCTGGGCCAGCACGAGGAAGCCGTCGCTCATCGGGGCCGAGCAGAACCACTTGTGGCCGGTGAGCCGGTAGGTCTCGCCGACGAGCGGGCCCCCCGGGGCGGTGACCGCGCGGGTGGTGTTGGCCCGGACGTCGGAGCCGCCCTGCTTCTCGGTCATCCCCATGCCGAGGGTCAGGCCCGGCTTGTCGGCGTGGGGGCGCAGCACGGGGTCGTAGGAGCGCGACGCGAGGCCCGGCAGCCATCCGGAGGCGACCTCCGGGGCCCGGGCGAGCGCGGGAGCCGCGGCGTAGGTCATCGAGACCGGGCACAGGTGGCCGGCCTCGACCTGGGACCACACGATGAAGCCGGCGGCGCGCCGGGCGTGCGCGCCCGACCCCTCCGGCCGGGTCCACGCCTCGGCGGTCAGCCCGTGACCGACCGCCGCCTCCATGAGGCGGTGGTAGGCGGGGTGGTACTCCACCTCGTCGAGGCGTTCGCCGGTGGGCGCGTGCGTGCGCAGCAGCGGGGGCACCCGCTCGGCCTGGTCGGCCCACTGCGCGGGCTCCGGGCTCCCGGCCAGCCGGCCGAGCTCGTGCAGGGCCTGCGCTCCGTCCGCGTCGGCGGGCTCGACCCAGCGGCTCACCGCCTCCACGAGGGCCGGGTCGGAGGCGAGGACGTCCCGCTGGGGCACCGGCGGGACCTGGTTCGTCACGAGGTGGGTCCGCACCCTGCCAGCCTACGGCGGATACGGTGGGCCCATGACCGACGCGAAGCGGCGCCTGCGTCGGGTGCTCGCTCGTGTCCCGGGGGCCTTGCCCTTCGTCAGGCTCATCGTGGCGACCATCCGGATCTGCCTGCGCTACCGGGTCACGGGGCTCGCCTCCGAGGCCGGGTTCTTCGCGCTGCTCTCCCTGCCTCCGCTCGTCCTCGGGCTGTTCGGTGGCCTCGGCTATCTGGGCCGGGCGCTCGGCCAGGAGGCGGTCACCGACGTGCGAGCCTCGATCCTCGACTACGCCGCGCGCTTCCTCACTCAGGACGTCATCGACTCGGTGCTCGGGCCCACCGTCGACGACGTCTTCACCGCCGGGCGCGCCGACCTGCTCTCCATCGGCTTCGTCCTGTCCCTGTGGTCCGGCTCGCGCGCGTTGAACGTCTTCGTCGACACCATCTCGATCATGTACGGGCAGTCGGGGGAGCGGGGCATCGTCCAGACCCGCGCGCTGTCGTTCTCGCTCTACGTCTTCGCCCTGGTCCTCGGCATCGTGACGATCCCGCTCGTGCTCCTCGGCCCGACGATCCTCGGTGACCTGTTGCCACCCCCCTGGGACACCCTCACCATCCTGTACTGGCCGCTCGTCACGCTGCTCACTGTCGGTGGGCTGACCAGCCTGTACCACATCTCGACACCGAAGCGGTCGCCGTGGACCCGCGACGTGCCGGGTGCCGTGCTCACCCTGGTCCTCTGGGCGCTCGCCTCGCGCGTCGTCCGGGGGACCATCACGGCGAGCCTCGGTGGGACCTCGATCTACGGCCCGCTCTCGGCGCCGATCGTCATCCTCATCTGGCTCTACGCGCTGGCCATCTCCGTCCTCATCGGCGCCGCGCTCAACGCCGCGATCCGCCAGCTGTGGCCGCACGCCGAACGGCGGGCCCTCCACGAGCGCTTCGCCGACTGGGTGCGCGACCGCCGCGACGGCCGTGCCCAGGGCGGCTGGGGCGACCCGTTCGAGGGGTACGCGATGGTCGACGAGGACACCCTCGGCCTGCGGAGCCTTCGCGATGCCAACAAGCAGCCCCTCACCCCCATGGCGAGCAGCGCCGCGGGGGGCCACGCCCGGGAGGAGAAACGGCACCGATCGGGGGCCGACGGCGAGCCCCGGTAGCCGTCGCCACGCAGCCCCGCCCCGGTTTGGAGAACGCCGCGAGAATCGGCTACTGTCTCACAGCACGCCGCGAGGGGATGCCGGTCCGGGATCGCCACGTGTCGCGCGCGGATGTAGCTCAGTTGGTAGAGCGCAACCTTGCCAAGGTTGAGGTCGCCGGTTCGAGGCCGGTCATCCGCTCGGAGGGTTTAGCCGCCCCCACGGTGGAGTGGCCGAGAGGCGAGGCAGCGGCCTGCAAAGCCGCGTACACGGGTTCAAATCCCGTCTCCACCTCGAGAAGTACCCCTACGGGCGATTGGCGCAGTGGTAGCGCGCTTCCTTGACACGGAAGAGGTCACTGGTTCAAACCCAGTATCGCCCACCAGAGGAGAAGGCCCCTGACCTGCGGAAACGCTAGGTCAGGGGCCGCTCTGTTGATCGATTCAGGCCAGGCGAGCCCTATCGCGGGGCGATACGGTACTCCGAGCTCCCTTGCCCGTCGTCGCCGGCGGACTCCTGAGCAACTGGGTCGCACCATCCTGCGATGAGACATCGGTGGCGGGCGGTTCGGGACGTCCCGGGAGGTTCCTGATGCCGTGCTCCTGTCGGGGTTCTGGCCCTTCACTCATGGCCGGAGCAGAGGCGTTCGGCGAGCTCCCAGAAGCGCTGGCTCTGTTCGGTGTCTCGGGACTGCGGGCTGGACTCGATGGGGTGCTGCTCACCGAAGAACTTCCCTCCGACTCCCTCGAGGGAGGGGTCGAGCGCCATGAAGACGAACGAGTCGGTTGCCGCGTCGACGGAGGTCGCGAAGGGCATGTGCGGCATGACGGATGACATCACGAACCGCATCAGACCGCTGGTGCTCGCCGCCGCGGTGGTCGGCACGAAACCAGGGCAGACGGCGTTGGCCGTGATCGAGCGAGGGGCCAGCCGCCGCTGGAGCTCGTAGGTGAACCACAACACGGCGAGCTTGGAGTTCTTGTACGCCCGGTCCGGGTGGTACCCGTGCTCGAGGTGGGGGTCGTCGAAGTCGAAGTCGACCGGTTCCCCGCGCGAGCCCGGAAGGTGCAACCGCGAGCTGACCGTCACCACCCGCGCCGAGACGGAACGTTCGAGTGCAGGCAGCAGCCCCGCGGTGAGCAGGAACGGCGCGAGGACGTTCACCGCCAATGTCTCCTCGTAGCCATCGACCGTGAGCCGACGCGTCCTGCTCGTCTGCATGACACCGGCGACGTGGAACAACACGTCGATCGGTTCGTCGCGTTCGGCTTCCGCGGTCGCAAAGGCCCGGACCTCCCGAAGCGATGACAGGTCCACCGCGCGCGCTTCCACCCGTGCGTGTGCGTGGCTGCGCAGGATTCCCTCGACGGCAGCCTCGGCGGAGGTCCGGTTGCGGGCCACCAGGATGACCCGGTGCCCCGAGGCGGCCAGCTTCTCGGCAGTGGCTCGCCCCAGACCGCGACCGCCCCCGGTGAGCAACACTGTCTTCGCCACCATCCCAAGATCTCAGACCCGAGGAGGTCGCGTGCCGAAGACGGCGGGGACGCCGTCACCTCGGGCAGCTTCCCGGACGCCCGGCCACATCGGACACGGTCACACCGCAGCCGAGCGCCGGCCGGCCGCGGGCGGCGCAGCCGCTGCGGTGCGAGGAAGGTCACCTCGCGGTTCCCACCGTCGACGTTGACAGGCCCGGACGCGGTTGAAACGGTGGAAGTCGGTCGAGGTCGGGCGCACGCGACGGTCGTGCAGTGTCCTTCCCCCGGCAGGCGGAGGGACGCGCATCGGCCCACTTCGAGGAGGCCTGATGATCGCCACGCACGGAATCGCGACGAGGTGGGTTCACGAGGTCATCGACCTGACCGGACTCGACCGGGTCGCAGACCGGCTGGTCGCGATCGGTGGTTCACGGGCAATCCTCGCGGTGCCCGTCGTCGCCGGGCCCTTGCTGAAGACGTGGTACACGTAGCGCGCTGATCGGAGATGTCGACCACCAGCACCGGGGGGGCCGGCGGCCACGCCGGCGGGCAGGCGAGCGCCTTCTTCGCGCTCGCCATCGGCCTCAGCTGGCTGGCGTGGGTACCGCTGACGGTCCTCCCGCATCCCGGAGCCCTCCGGGAGGTGTTGGTCGTCGCCGGGTCGTTCGGTCCGGCTGCAGCAGCCCTGATCCTGTCCATCGCGCGCTCCGGCTGGGCCCGCACCCGCAGCGAGCTCGCGACCAGCGCGACCTGGCGACACCCGGTGAGCCTGTGGGTCGCGGCGCTCGCCGGCCCCGCAGCGATCATCCTCGTGGCGATCGCCCTCTGCACGGCGGCCGGCCGTCCCGTTGTCGGATGGCAGGACCCGGCCCGTCTCTACCTCGTCGTCCCGGTGTTCCTCTACGTGACGGTCCTCGGGGGTCCGCTGGGCGAGGAGGCAGGGTGGCGGGGCTACGCCCTCCCACGGCTGCAGCGCGACCACAGCCCCACGACCGCGGCCCTGCTCGTCGGGCTGGTGTGGGGGCTGTGGCACGCACCGCTGTTCGCCATCGACGGCACGGTGCAGCGGTCCGTTCCGGTCGCCGCGTTCGGGATCCAGATCCTCACGACGTCCGTCCTCTACGCGTGGCTGTGGAACCGGACGACGAGCCTTCCGGTGGTCATCGCCTTCCACGCGGCGGTCAACACCAGTGTCGGTCTCCTCCCCGTCCTCCCGGAGACCGCGGGATCCCCCTGGCCTCTGTGGACCTCGCTCGCGCTCGCGGCCGCCGTCGCCGCCACCCTCGTCGGCGCGACCGGTGGCCGCCTCGGCCTGCAGGCGTCGCCGGCGACCGCCCGCCCGGACGCGGGGTCCTCCGCCGGCGACGACCGATCATCCTCGGGTGAGGCGGCCGGGTCCCGGGCGGGGCGGGTGCAGCGATGACACCTGTCCCGGGACGTGGCGGCCGTGGGACTGGTGGGGGCGCCCTTGCGGCCACGACCTCCCGAGAGCCGGCAGGCGGGCCGCTGCGGTTCGTGCCCTCGGATACCTCGCCTACGTGGGGGTTCTGTCCGCCGGCTACTACTACAACCCTGGGGGGACGTGATCGGTGACCGGCTGCCCATCAGCCGCGGGGGCCCGTCGACGGCGCTCGGCGTGATGGCAGCCACGGGGGCGATCCAGCTCGTGGCCCTGATTCCCGTCGTCGGTGACGTCATCGCGCTGGCCGTCCTGCTGACCGGTGTCAGGGCCGTCACCGTCACCCACTTCGGCGTCGCCGAGTTCACCCTGACGGGCTGCCCCAGGACGGTTCAGGCGTGAGCGTGCTCGCCCCTGGCGCCGACCCTCGACGGTGCCGTGACGGCCGGGGGCGCGCGGCCTCGGGGGTCGGGTCGATGGAGAAGGGACGGAGAGAGGAGAAGCCAGTGTCACACCGAACGGAGTGGAGGCCATGACGACCGACCGATCGAAGGGTGGCGAGCGGCAGCGCCGCGCCTGGGCCGGTGGACTCATCGGGATCCTGGGCGGGGCCGGCGCCGCCGTGGGAGTGCTCGTGGGCGGTGGAGACGGCCTGGCGCTGGGTATCGTCTTCGGCGGGGCCGCGGGGGTGCTGGCCGCTGCCCTGCTCACCTTGGGCGCGAGGCGGCGGTGAGGCCGACTGGGCGCCAACCAGGCCGACGACGCGATCCACCCGCTCCAGGTGGTGGCCGGCGACGGACAGCCGTGGCCGGCGACGGACAGCCGGCCGACGGCTCCAGGGAGTACGTCGTGCACTTCGCCGCCGGGGCGTTGCCGCCCGTGGACGCCTTCTGGTCGATCACCATGTACGACGACGACGGATCCCTCGGCATCCGGGTCCAGCACAAGGACCCCGGCGAGGACCGCGCCACGAACGGGCCGCCCGCGCAGGTGGGTTCAGCCTGTGCCTTCGCCTCTACGGACCCCAGCCGGAGGGTCGCCACCGGCCGGTACCTGCTGACGGTGCCCCAGGTGCTCCAGCCAGCCGACGAGAAGCCGGTGGACGGCATCGGCCCCCACGAGGCGCTCCGGGGGCGGGGGCAGCTCCGCGGGCCAGACGAGCATGGCGCGGTCCTGCCAGCCCCCGAGGCCGCCGTGACAGCCGACGAGACCCTCGAACGCTGCGACCTCACCGGTGGCCGCATCGAGCAGGCTGTTGACGGCGATGTCGGGCGACTCGGGCATGGACGCGGCGCGGAGCACGAACTCGGGGGCATCGGGCCCGAACGGAGCCAGCGGGTCGACGCCGGTGACGGTGCCATCGACGAGCTGGTGCCGCCCCTGCCTGCCGAGCACCACGGGCCCCTCGGAGCTGTCGGCGACCACGAAGGAGATCCCGTCGTGGCCCACGAGCCCCGCCACCAGGGCGGGGAAGCGGTCGTCGAGCTCCTCGAGGGTCAGTCGGTGCCGCTCACCCGCGACGTAGACCAGCCCGAGGTTGCCGGACCCGAAGACCAGAAGCGGCGCCCCCTCGTCGTCCGGGGTGGCACCGGTGAGCGCGGCCTGGGCAGCCTCGACCTCCACGTCGGCCCGGCCCTGGACGCCGTCGGACCCGGCCCCGAGGGCGCGGGAGACGCCGGCCGGCGCCTCGTCGGAGAGGACGTGCACCCGTGCCGCTCCCTCGGTGTTGACATCGGCCCCGGCCACCGCGCGTCCCGCCAGTCGGGAGACGAGCTCTCCGAGGTCCTCCCCGAAGCGGTCGGCGAAGACCTCTCCCTGGGACTGACCGTGGTCGGACAGCACGACGATCCGGTAGCGACGTGGCGCGAGTGCGGCGACCTGCTCGAGCTGGGCCAGGACCGAGTCGAGTCCGACGAGGGCGTCCAGTGACTCCGGCCGCATGATGCCGGCGTGGTGGGCGACCGCGTCGTAGTCGACGTAGTCGACGTAGATGCTGCGGGCCCCGCGGAGCATCGCGTCGGCCACGGTGAGGGTGTTGAAGTCACGAAGGACGCCGGTGAGCGCGGCCCGCTCTCCGGCGAAGCCCCACCCCCGGTGCACGCGCGGGCGGATGTCGAGCCGGATCTGCCGCCGGGCCTGGAACCACTCACGCACGACCTCGCTGACGGTCCGGACCAGGCCCCGCGCGAGCCCCTGAGGGCGCGCGAGGAAGTCGTTGACCGTGCGGCGGTCCGCGGAGTTCGCGACAGCGCGGCCGAGCGAGCTCATCGTGGCGTAGGCCACCGGCGCGTCCCCACTGAAGAGGTTGCTCACCGACACCCCGTCGTCGACGAGCAGCCCGCGGCCGTCGGAGTGCATCGCCTCGATGTCTGCCGCGTCCTTGGGCTTGTTGGCCACGAACACCCGCCCGGACGTGCGGTCCACCCAGCGGAAGGCGGGGATGCCCTCGATGGTGCCGTGCAGGATGCCCATCTGGCTGGCCGGTGTGGTCGCCGGGAGCATCGGGGTCCACTCCCGCATCCGGTACCGGCCACTGCGGACCCAGCGGGCCAGTGTGGGCAGCGTCCCGGCAAGGACGCCCCACTCCAGCACCGGGTACGGGACCCCGTCGAGCTGCACGAAGAGGATGCCGGGCACCTCCGGGTCCGGGACCGGGGCCGCCCGGCGGGCCCGTCGTACCAGGTGCGCCAAGAGCGCATCGCTGGTGCCCGCCGTCGCCACCCACCCGACGAGGGTCGTGACCACAGCGACGATCCACGAGCCCCAGAAGGCCCCCCAGAACGTCGCCGATGCCCCCGGGACGAGCGCGACGGCCACGGCGACGACGATCGCCTGGCCGAAGAGGGCGAGGAGCACCGCACCCGGCCAGCCGAGCAGCGTCGCGAGGGCGACGAGCGCCGGCCGCAGCAGCGCGCCGAGCACGGCGAGCGCCAGGGCCACGAGCAGCAGCGGTCCGATCCCGTCGATGGTGAGGTCGCCGAGGAGTCGGTCGGCGAGGGCCAGCCCGAGAGCCGCGGCGACGAGCGCCACGAGACCGTGTACCACATCGGCCCACCTGGGGCGTGCCAGGGAGCGGGCAATCCGGACCACGCGGGGTCGGGATGCCGTCGAGGGCGCCATGTGCTCAGTCGCTCATGGCGTCGATGGCGACCGTGGCGGCGATCACGAGCGCGGCGTCGCCGCTCTGCTCCACCTGGACCCCGAAGGTGTCCCGGACCGTCATCCAGCGCCTGGACACCTCGGCGACCGGCTGCCCCTGACGTTCGAAGGTGTACTCGTGGTCGACCACGTTGCCCTGCACGTCGATCGTGCCCACGTCGTCGGCCTCGATGACGTACCGCTGGCGCATCGGCGCCACCTTCGCCTTCTTGATCGTCGCCGGCGGCAGGCCGGGGAGGTCGATCGTCATGGTGTCGCGGACGCGGGCGACGCGTTCCTTCATCTGCGCCACGACCTGCCCGCCGGCGTCCCGCATGGTGAAGCTGTCCCGCACCCGCACCGCCTTCCCATCGACCTGGAACACGGCCCGGCCGTGGGTCGTCTCCACCCGGTAGTCGTTCCCCACGTCGATCAGCTTCGCCTTCATCCGGTACACGACAGGGCCGGATGGGCCGCCGGTACGTCTCTCGTTCCGGGACTCCCTGCGCTCTCGCAGACCCATCGTCATCTCTCCTTCTCGGGGGTGGGGGGAGCTCGGTTCGGTCGAGGGGGGCCGGTCGGGACTCAGCCGGCGGCCCCGTGCGCGAGTGCGACCTGGGCGGTGGCCGCGTGCAGCTCGGTCTCGTCGTCGACCGCCTGGGGCCTGAGGTCGAAGACGACCCGGTCGACGGTCCCGGTGAACGCGTACGGTGCCCGGTCCTCGTAGTCGAGGTCCACGACGCCGCCGTTGTCGCGCCCGATGTCCATACCCGCATAGGTCGAGAAGATCAGCGAGATCGTCCTCGGGATGCGGCCGCCGCCGATGACCTTGCCGTCGGCGAGGAGGGTGACCTCACCGCCCGAGCCGGGGGTGGCGTCGTCCGCCTCGAAGTGCATCGTCAGCGTCACATCACCCGTCGGGATGGGCTCGGTGGAGTCCTGGCGGTACGTCTCCACCCCCAAGAACTGGTAGGTGTGGTGCAGGATGCCGTCCCCGTCGACCCAGAGGGCGAAGCCCCCGATGAAGTCGGCGAAGGCGACGAGGACTCCCTCGGCGCCACCCTCCGGGACGTGCGCGTGCGCCTCGATGGCGTAGGAGCGGCCGATGATGCGCGGGATCATCGAGGTCTGGATGTTCTGCACGTCGCCGTGGAAGGTGAAGCGGGTCCGGGTGGGCATGGGCGGCAGGATCCCGAAGAACACCGCGAACCCGCCGAGCAGCGGCAGCACCCTGTTGCGCTCCGCCTCCCGCCAGAACAGCTCGACGAGCTCGGCCACCTTCTCGGGGTTCTCCCGCGCGAGGTCGTGCGCCTGCGAGAAGTCGTCCGGGAGGTAGTACAGCTCCCACACGTCGGCCTCCGGTGACCACTCCCCACCGGGCGCGAACCTGGCGAGGGTCGCCGGTGAGAAGTCCCAGGGAAGCTTGTCGAGCTTCGTGCAGGCCCACCACCCGTCCTTGTAGATGGCTCGGCTCCCGTACATCTCGAAGTACTGGACGGTGTGGCGTTCCTCGCCGTCGGCGTCGTCGAAGGTGTGCGCGATGCTCGTGCCGTCGACCGGCTCCTGCTCGATGCCGTCGACGACCCGCGGCACCGGGATGCCCACGACGTCGAGCACCGTGGGCACGATGTCGGTGCAGTGGGTGAACTGGCTGCGGATCGTGCTGTCCGGGGCGATCCTGCTCGGCCACGAGACGACCATCGGGTCGCGCGTGCCGCCGAGGTGGCTGGCCATCTGCTTGCCCCACTGGAAGGGGGCGTTGTTGGCGTGTGCCCAGGCGGCCGCGAAGTGCGGCGCGGTGTGGAAGCCCCCGAGCTCCTCGATCCCGCCGTACTTCTCGATGAGCGCCAGCTGCTCGTCGGCGTCGAGGACCAGGCCGTTGAAGAAGGTCGTCTCGTTGAAGGACCCCGTGAGCGTGCCCTCCATCGATGCGCCGTTGTCGCCCCAGATGTAGATGACGAGGGTGTCGTCGAGCTCGCCCATCGACTCGACTTCGTCGAGGAGGCGGCCGACGTTCCAGTCGGCGTTCTCGGAGAAGCCGGCGAAGACCTCCATCTGCCGGGCGTAGAGCCGGCGCTCGGCCTCGGACAGCCCGTCCCACGCGGGGTAGGCCTCGGGCCGCTCGGTGAGCTCGGTGTCCTCAGGCACGATGCCGAGCCGCTTCTGACGCTCGAGCGTCCTCTCGCGATAGACGTCCCACCCGTCGTCGAACTGACCCTTGTACCGGTCCGCCCACTCCTTGGCCACGTGGTGGGGGGCGTGGGTGGCGCCGGTCGAGTAGTAGACGAACCACGGCTTCTCGGCGTCCTGCGCGCGCACGGCGTGCAGCCACTCGATGGCCTTGTCGGTGATGTCGTCGGGGAAGTAGTAGAGCTTGCCGTCCTCGCCCTCGGGGACGCCGAGCGTGGAGTTGTCCTGGGTGATGATCGGGTCGTACTGCCCGGCCGCCCCGGTGAGGAACCCCCACCAGTGGTCGAAGCCCCATCCCGTGGGCCAGTGGTCGAACGGCCCTGCGGCCCCCATCTCGTGGCCGGGCGTCATGTGCCACTTGCCGAACCCGCCCGTGATGTAGCCGTTCTCCCGGAGGATCCGGGGCAGGGCGGTACACGACTGTGGGCGGACGCCGGTGTAGCCCGGGAACGGCGAGGGGAACTCTGCGATGCCGCCCATCCCGACCCGGTGGTGGTTGCGGCCCGTGAGCAGCGCGGCCCGGGTGGGGGAGCACACGGCGGTGACGTGGAACCGGTTGTAGGTGATGCCGTTGCGCTGCACCCGCGTGAGGTTCGGGGTCCGGATGCCCCCGCCGAAGGTGTCCGGCCCGCCGAACCCGGCGTCGTCGATGAGGACGATGAGCACGTTGGGCGCGTTCTCCGGAGGGTGTGGCCTGGCCATGATGGACCAGTCGCCCACCGACTGCTCGATCGTGCGGCCGAACGCGCCCCCGAACCTCGAGTCCGGGATCGGCAGCACCGTGCGGTCGGGCTCGAACTTGCCCATCGCCTCCCCGAGGGCTCGCTTGAGCTCGTCGATGCCCTTCTCGTCGGACTCGATGACCGACCTCAGCGCTGCACCGGCCAGGGCCTGCTCGACGGCGAGCCGCTGGGACGCCGGGTGCACGCCGATGACGACCGCGGTGCCGGGCTTCAAGGACTCGGTCACCTTCTCCTGGATGCTCTGGGTGATCTTGTGGCCCGTGAAGCGACCGATGACTCCACCGGCGGCCCCGCCGAGCGCCACTGCACCGAGCAGGGGTGGCGCGAAGAGCCCCACGAGGACTCCCACCCCGCCACCCCATCCGGCGCCCTTGCGCCCGAGGTGGTTTCCGGTGTCGGCCACGGTGACGCGGCCGTCGGCGTCCTTCGCGACGAGGATCATCCCCTGGGTGGCGACCTCCTTGTCGGCCACCTTCCCGACGAGCCGGTCGAAGTCCTCCTGCGCCGGCTGGGGGTCCTGGTACGCCGCGACGATCAGCATCTGCGTCTCGTTGCCCATCCTTGGTCACTCCTTGTCGAGGGGTCGCGCGCTCGTGGTCGGGGCGTCGGCGGGCTGCCCTCTCCTCCCTCTCCCGAGATCTGGGCCACGGGCGGCGCGGCCCTCGGCGACCACGCCTTGACCGTATGACCGCGTGCGCGGTACGTCGTCATCCCCTCCGGATGATGCGCATGATCCAGAGGGGCCGGATGGTGGCACTGCCGGTTCGGCCCACCGGGCCGGCCCACGACGACCACAGGAGGTTGCGCAGATGACCGACCACGTGTGCGACAGGAGTCCGACATGACCGACACCCAGAGGACCGTGGGCTCCGGTGTCGAGATGGGACCCGTCGACTACATCGTCATCGAGTTCCCGGGCAACCGGATGACGGGCGAGGGCTGGCCCATGCTCGTCGACCTCGTCGACCGGGGCATCATCCGGATTCTCGACCTGTGCTTCATCCGCAAGGACGAGGACGGTTCGGTGGTCGGGCTCTCCCTCCAGGACCTCGGAGACGACGCGGTCGAGCTGAGGGTCTTCGAGGGAGCGAGCTCGGGACTGCTCGGCGACGACGACCTGGCCGAGGCGGCCAGCGCGGTCGAGCCGGGATGCTCGGCAGGCGTCCTGATGTACGAGAACACGTGGGCCGGCCCCTTCGCCGCGGCGATGCGCCGCAGCGGGGGAGAGCTCGTCGCCTTCGGCCGCATCCCCATCAACGCACTCATGGCGGCGCTGGACGCCGAGGACGACGAGTGACCCCGACCCGATCCCGACTCGAGGAGAGCTGAGATGCCAGGACTGATCCGAGGCGTGGCGCGCACGGCCGCTATCGCTGGAACCGCCACCGCTGTGTCCAACCGTGTCTCCCGCCGACAGGCCAACCGGTGGGCGAACCAGGCTGCCGCCGAGGAACCGCCCCCGCAGTACCAGGAGCAACCGCCCCCGCAGTACTACGCGGCGCCGTCGCCACCGCCAACCCCGGAGGCGACCGGTACGGACGACATGCTCGCCCAGCTGGAGAAGCTCGGGCAGCTGAGGGATGCGGGCGTGCTGACCGACGAGGAGTTCGCCGCGCAGAAGGCCAGGATCCTCGCGGGCTGATCGACGCCAGGAGGGCCGACGGAACGGTCCGGTCCGACCCGGACCGTTCCGTCGCACCGCCCACGAGGGCGGGGCCTGGGGGAGTGTCGGCTCTCTCCTCGTCGGCGTACGGCGGACGGGCTGGTCCGGGGGTGACCCGGACCAGCCCGTCTCGTGTGTCGCGGTCACGACCGCGACGGCTTCAGAACCTTCAGCGGCGCCGGTCCTCGCGGCGGTCGTGCCGACGGTTCACGCCGTGCGCGACGACGGCGGCGGTGCCCACGGTGGCAGCGGTCCGGGCGACGGGCGCGCGGACGACGCCTCGCCGGGCGGCTCGAGCAGGTCGCAGTGGCATGTCAGTTCACCTCCTGGGTCTCGGCCTCGAGGGACGCCGCGATGGCCTGGATCGGGATGCGCCCGCCGGCGACGAGCTGGCCGCCGGCGCGTCGGGCAGCGGACGCGAAGGGGGCGGCCCACATGTTCTCCCACACGACGACGCCGGCGACGCTGCCCGGCTCCATCGCGGCGGCGAGGTTCTCCACGTCCTCCGCGGCGAGGATCTCGGCGATCTCGGTCTCGAGCGCTCGCATCGCGTCCATCTCGAAGTCGTCGATCTCGAGGCCCTCCACCGATCCGTCCTCGGCCTTCTGCAGGACGAGGAGATCGAGGATGCGGATGACCCCCTCCTGAGCGAGCCGGCTCAGCTCTTCGGCCATCTCGCCGTTGAAGGTGCTCGCTCCCGCGGGGAACTCGATGACGAGGTAGTCCACGGGACCCATCTCGTCGATGTCGGCGATCGTCTCGCTCATGTCGTCTCCTTTGTCGTAGGTGTCGGTCGGTCTGGCCAGCGTGTCGCCCGAGGGGGCCGGTCGCCTCACCCCGATGGGTCGAAACTCCCGACTCCGGCCCGCCCCGCGTCGAGCGGGGCGGCTCGGCTGGAGGTCACTGGCGGGCGGTGGCGACCCGGGCGACGTCCGCGGGGTCGATGAGGTGGGACTGGTCATCGTCGCCGACGTCGATCTGGACGACGTCGATGCGCCCGTTGAACCTGCTCGCGCCGACGTAGTCGACGCTGACCGGCATCCCGTAGTCGTCGCCGATGTCGGTGGTCTCGTCGGCGGAGAAGATCAGGGGTTGGGTCTGCTCGACCCGACCGGTTCCGACGCAGCGCCCGTCGTAGTAGAGCCTCACGTCGCCGCCCTTGGCCAGGCCGCCGCCGTCGTAGGCGAACTCGACCCGGACCTGGTGGCTTCCGGAGCTCAGAGGCTCGTCGGCGGCGGCGACGAACTCGGTCATGCCGAGCACGTTGTAGACGAACTTGGCGTGACCGTCCTTGACGTAGAGTGCCCAGCCGCCGAAGCGGCCTCCCTGCGCAATCAGGACGCCGTTCGTGCCGCTCCCGGCGGGAGTGGTGACGGCGGCGGTGACGCTGAACGAGCGGTTCTTGACGTCGAGGACGCTGTTCTCGCTCAGCCGCTTCATCCCCGGGAACAGCACCTGGGTCGTGCCGGTGACGAGCTGGGGGCGCCCGGCGATCGTCGCGTTCAGCCGTTCGAAGCGACGGTCGTCGATGGGGAGGACGTTGTACTTCACCGCCTCGATGAGCCAGAGCCGCTGGAGCGCGGCGAGCCGGTCGGGATCCTCCGCGGCCAGGTCGTGCGCCTGGGTCCAGTCGGTGCTGCCGTCGTAGAGCTCCCAGACGTCGTCGTCGAGCGCCGGGAGCACCTCGTTGGGGAGCCAAGGCGTGCTGTGGCGGGTGACGGCGCTCCAGCCCTTGAAGTAGATGCCGCGGTTGCCGGCCATCTCGAAGTACTGCAGGTCATGCCGCTCGGGGGCCTCGGCCGCGTCGAAGCTGTAGAGCATGCTGGTGCCCTCGATCGGCTCCTGCTGAACCCCGTTGACGAACATCGGCTCCGGCAGTCCGGCTGCCTCGAGCACCGTCGGTGCCACGTCGATGACGTGGCTGAACTGCGACCTCACCTCGCCTCGGCTCTTCATACCGGCCGGCCAGTGCACGATGGTGCCGTTGCGGGTGCCGCCCCAGTGCGAGGCCACCTGCTTGGTCCACTGGTACGGCGCGCACATCGCCCAGGCCCAGCCCACCGAGTAGTGGTTGTAGGCGTCGACCGTCCCCAGCTTGTCCTTCATGGCGGCCATGAACTCGGGAGTCTCGATGGCGGCCAGACCGTTGAAGTTGGCCATCTCGTTGAAGGCGCCGTTGACGGTGCCCTCGGCCGAGGCGCCGTTGTCGCCGATGATGTAGTAGACGAGGGTGTTCTCGAGGGCGCCGATCTCCTCGAGGGCGTCGACCAACCGCCCGACGTGGTGGTCGGTGTGCTCGAGGAACCCGGCGTAGACCTCCATCTGGCGCTCGAGCACGGCCTTGAGCGCCTCATCCATGTCCTCCCAGGCCGGGATGGCGTCCGGCCGGGTCGTGAGCTCGGAGTCCGCGTCGACGACACCCAGCTCCCGTTGGCGCTCGAACGTCGCCTCGCGCAGGGCGTCCCAGCCCTCGGAGAACGCTCCGGCGTACTTGTCCGCCCACTCCAGCGGGACGTGGTGGGGTGCGTGCGTCGCGCCCGGGGCGAAGTACATGAAGAAGGGCTTGTCCGGGCCCAGGGCCTTCTGCGTCTTGACCCACCCGATCGCCGTGTCGGCGAGGTCCTCGGTCAGGTGGTAGCCCTCCTCGGGCGTGCGCTCGGGCTCGATCGGGGACGTCCCCTCGTACAGGGCGGGGTAGTACTGGTTGTTCTCACCTCCGATGAAGCCGTAGAAGTACTCGAAACCTCCGCCACCGGACGGCCACGCGTCGAAGGGCCCGACCGGGGAGGTCTGCCAGGGCGGTACCTCGTGGCACTTGCCGAACTGCGAGGTCGAGTAGCCGTTCAGCTTCAACGTGGTCGCCAGAGGGGCCTTGGTGTTCGGGCGCACGCCGCTCGATCCGGGTGCGGACGTCGCGGCCTCGGTGATCATGCCCATCCCGACCGAGTGGTGGTTGCGGCCGGTCAGCAGCGCCGCACGCGTCGGCGCGCACAGCGCCGTGGTGTGGAAGCGGCTGTAGGTCAGGCCGTTCTGCTGCAACCGCTCCGCGGTCGGCATCTGAACCGGGCCACCGAAGGCACTGGATGCGCCGAACCCGACATCGTCGAGGAGGACGACCAGCACGTTGGGCGAACCGGCCGGCGGAAGCAACGGCTCGATCGGCGGGAACGAGGTGTCCGGATCCTTGGCGTCGTAGGTGAGCAGCCCCAGGTGCTGTCTATCCGGAATCGGAAGCACGCCTCGTCGTGCAGCCAGGTCGTCAGCCATTGCTGGGCCTCCCCTCGTGCGACCACGAATCACGTGGCAACTCGACGACGAGACGATCGGCCGGGCCCATCCCGTCGATCTCGGCAGCGATGGGGTTCATGTCGTCTCCTGGTTGCTCGTTCGGTCCGTGATCTGCCAGCGTGGCGGGTCCTGGTGCGGCGGACGTCACCCCGATGGGTCGAAAAGGACGGCGGGTCAGGTCGGGCCGAGCCCTGCGGGGCGCCGTGGCAGCGCCCACGGGGGTGCCGCTGCCCCATGGACACCCGTCCTCGGGGCCTCGCCGGGCGTCCGCCGTGGCGCACCTTGCACTCGAGGCAGTACCGCGGGAGGGTGTCGCGCCTGGCGTCGCCGAAGGCGCGCTGGGCGGGGCTCTCGGCGAGGTCCACCGGGCTGTGTCTGCCGAGGTGGGCGCCCAGCAGGTACTCCTCCTCGACTTCGTGGTCGGACGTCGTGCATGCCGAGCCAGTTCGCCAGCGCCGTGTCGAACATCTGCACGAAGACGTCGCCGACGTCGTGGTGGGCCCACCCCTCGAACACGTCGATGAGGAAGCGCCCGTACTGGGAGCCGGTGACGCTCCGGTGCGTCCACCTCGTGGCCCTGCGGGCGGGGGAGCGGCCGATCCTGGGCACGGCTCCCTATCCGGCGTCGGCACCGGTCAGAAGGGCCAGCGTTGCCTGTCGCCCTTGTCGACCGCGGGCTCGGTCACGACGTGGACGCACGCCGGACGGTCGCGTCGACACCCGGCGTGGCCCGCCCTGGTGCTCACGACGCTCCCGTCGCCGGGGTGGGCCCGTCAGGGAGGCCCTCTTCGTCGTCCGCCGGAGGCGTCCGTCCGTCGTCCCCTCCCTGGGGGGCCACCAGGACGGCGAGGGCGTACAGCGCGTAGATCGACAGCACCGCCAGCAGCTGGCCCCAGGACCGCCCCGGGATCGCAGCCAGGACGATGAACGTCACGACGGCACCGCCCCCGAGGAACCACCCACGGTAGCTCGCCGCCAGGCTCGGCGCCCGACCCGCCAGGGCGCGCGTCGTCACGGCGCCGCGCGTCGACCCCGTCAGGAACAGCAACACGGCGGCCACGACCGCCAGCGCCACGACGACGACGATCCCGGTGCGCAGCGAGGCGAACAGGGTGTCGAAGGCGGCTGTCACGGCCCCCGACAGCCCCTGCTCCTGGACCGACCCCAGGATCGAGGACTTCAGTGGCTGGAGCACGAGTCCCACGAGGACCACCAGCAACCCCGTACCCACCACGATGCTCAGCGCGGTGCGCAGCCGGCGGGTCGACGCCGCGATGGCGAGCCCGGCGAGGGCCAGGGCGGCAAGGGGTGCGAGCCACACGGAGAGCCGGATCGCCTGGTAGGCGCTCTGGGCGCTGGCCAGGTTGTCCGACGCGAAGAGGGTGACCTTGCCGAAGTCGACGGGCAGGTCGACACCGAGTCGGTCCTCGAGGGCCTTGGTGGCGTCCTCGACGGTCTGGGCCGACACGGTGGGGGCGCCGATCTGGCGCCCCAGCAGGTCGGAGACCATCTGGGAGCCCTGGGACAGGAGCTGGTTGATCACGGGGGTGAGGTCCAGGACGATCGCCCCGTCGCTCGTCTGCACCGCGGCCGTGTCCTTCCCGGACAGCACGGCGATGCTGATCTGATGGCCCGAGGCGAGCGCGGCGTCCCAGGCGGCTCGGAACTGCTCGGTCTGCATCAAGGACGTGGCTCCGTCGGCGAGGAAGTTCTCCGCGGCGCTGCTGATCGGGCCGGCCGCGGCCGCGACCTCGGCCGGGAGGCTCTGGCGCAGGCGGTCCTCGAGCTGGAGGGCGTCGACCAGCTCCGCAGCTGCCGCCCGTCCGATCGCGGCGGCCACCTCGGGTTGCTCGATCACCGGCCCCACCCGCGCCACGAACAGGTCGGTGTCGGTCAGGGTGCGGAACGTCCACACCCCGAGGAGGGTCAGTGTCGTGGCGAGGGCCGCCAGCACGGTGAGCGAGCGGCTCAGGATGCGGCGACGTCGGGCGGTCCGGGCACCTCGCTCCGTGTCCAGCTGCCCGTGCAGCGACGCGATCTCACGGCGCAGGTCCTCGATCTCCGTGGCGTTGGACTCGACCATGCTCGCGGCCTCCTCGTACGCGGGGACGACTACCCGCATCCAGAGCATGGCCCCCTGCGAGGCAGTGGTCGTCATGCCGTTCGGACGAACTCGGTGCCGGGGGGACGTGGAGCCGGCCCGACGTGTCACGGGGTGCTCGGCCCCCGGTCTTCACGCGAAGAGGACGATGACCGCGCCCCCTGGCCGCGTCCACGCTTTCGACGGCAACCCGGCACGAGCTCGAGGAGGCGACATGGGCGGAACCGTCGTCGATGAGATGGGGCCGATCGAGTTCCTGGTGATGGAGTTCCCCCGGGGGCGCAGCACCTTCGGCCGCGAGGTCGTGGCCGAGCTGTCGCGACTGTCCCTGGAGGGGCAGATCCGGGTCCTCGACCTCCTCGTCATCCAGAAGGGGGCCGACGGGGCCGTCGAGGGCTTCGAGGTCGAGGACCTGGAGATTGACGACGTCCGCGTGCTGTCCAGCGACCTGGCCGATGTGCTCGCGCAGGAGGATGTCCTGCGGCTCGGGGCGGCCATGGAGCCCGGGAGCGTCGCGGGGGTGGTCGTCTGGGAGAACCTCTGGGCCCTGCCCCTGACCTCTGTCACGCACCGCTCCGGGTGCCGCTTCCTCGCCGTCGGCCACATTCCCCGCGAGGACGTCGAACACCTGCTCGGGGAGGATGCGCCCGGGTGACGCCGGACGGGGGTTCGGCCGGGACGCGGCCGAGCCCGCCGACTCCCGGAGCGGCGCGGCCCCGGCCGGCCGTCGGAGGCATCATCCGGTCGGTTGGATGATTCCCTCGCCGTCACCGGCCGCCGCGGGTCGGCCCTCGGGGAGCATGAGCAGTGAGCCGACGAGGAAGCACAGCGCGCCCAGGAACGTCCCGCCGTTGGCCCAGGCGGCGTTGAGCTCTTCCCCTCCGGGCTGGACGTAGGCGCCGATGGCGGACACCCCGAAGAAGACCGACCCCCACAGGTTGAGCGCGGTGATGTGCCAGTCCCGCTCGCCGGGGCGCCACGACCACCAGCGGTGCCCGGCTTCGGCGAAGGCGATGGCCGAGGCCACCAGGAAGCACACCGAGCCGATCGCGTCCGGGCGCCAGATGACCCGGTTGACCGCGTCGGGGGGCACGTCGAGGAAGGCCGTGAACGTGGTGACGTTGAAGTACAGCGTCCCGACCAGCTGGACGAGGACGGCCCAGAAGCCCATGTCGTGCGGGGCCCACGCGAACCACCGGTGCCCGCCGTCGCGGACCACCTGGAGGTAGGACAGGTAGGCCGCGGTGGTGAAGACGAGCGATCCGACGAAGAAGGTGACCACCGTTCCCGTCGGCCCGACCGTGGCGGCGTAGAGGGGGATCGGGCCCAGCGCGAAGCACGTCGAGCCGACGGCGAACAGGATCCCGATGACCCAGGTCAGGCTGCGCCCACGTCCGACACCCTTGCGATGGGGACGTGCCGTCCACCGCACGCGGGTTCCGTCGGGGAGGGTGTAGGCGACGGCGGTGACGAACGGACGGGGGCCCGAGCGCGTGACCTCTGTGGCCTCGTCAGGGACCCGGATCGGGAGGTGCGGGTGTGTGTCGGTCAATGCCGGAAGGACTCGGTGTGGCTCGGGTCGTGCGGCAGCGAGGTCGACAGGCTCTCGAGGAACTCGGTGGCCCGGGCGAGGTCGGCGAGGAAGAGCTCGGCCATGTCGCGTGACAGGCCGTTGCGGACGACGATCCTCAGTCCGGACACGTCGGTGAGGTTGTCCGGGAGCGAGTAGGCGGGGACCTGCCACCCGCGCTCGCGCATCTTCGCCGACACGTCGTAGACCGTGTAGTTGGTGACCTCGGGCCTGAGCCGGAAGAGGAACACCGGGAGGTGGGTCCCATCGGAGAGCAGCTCGTACGGGCCCATCCGGGCGATCGACTGCGCGAGGAACGTCGCCGTGTCCCTCGCTGCCTGCTGGATCTGTCGGTAGCCCTCCCGGCCCATGCGGATGAAGTTGTAGTACTGGGCGATGACCTGCGCACCGGGGCGGGAGAAGTTCAGGGCGAAGGTCGGCATGTCCCCGCCGAGGTAGTTCACGTGGAAGACCAGGTCCTCCGGGAGGTCCTGCGGCGTGCGCCAGACGACCCAGCCCACCCCCGGGTACACCAGCCCGTACTTGTGCCCCGAGGAGTTGATCGACCGCACCCGGGGGACGCGGAAGTCCCACCGCAGCTCGGGGTCGAGGAACGGTGCGACGAACCCTCCGGACGCCGCGTCCACGTGGATCGGGACGTCCGGCCCGCCGGAGGCGGCCAGGTCGTCCAGCGCGGCGGCGATCTCCTCGACCGGCTCGTACGACCCGTCGAACGTCGACCCGAGGATGGCGACGACGCCGATGGTGTTCTCGTCGCACAGCTTGATCGCCTCCGGCGCGTTGAGCTGGAGCCGGCCCTCCTCGATCGGTGCGTACCGCGGCTCGACGTCCCAGTACCGGCAGAACTTCTCCCAGACGACCTGGACGTTGATCCCCATGACGAGGTTGGGACGGTCGGTGGGCAGCCCGGCGGCCTCGCGGCGCTTGCGCCACTGCCACTTCAGCGCGAGCCCACCGAGCATCACGGCCTCGCTCGAACCCGTCGTGGACGTGCCCGTGGCGTTCTCGCCCTCCGGGGCGTTCCACAGCTGCGCGATCATCCGCACGCAGCGGCCCTCGATCGCCGCGGTCTGCGGGTACTCGTCCTTGTCGATCATGTTCTTGTCGGCCGTCTCGGCGAACAGCAGCCGGGCCTCGTTGTCCATGTACGTCGTGACGAACGTCGCCAGGTTCTGCCGCGAGTTGCCGTCGAGCATCAGCTCGTCGTGGATAAGGTTGTATGCGACCGCTGGGTCCATCCCGTCCTCGGGGATCATCTGCGCGGGCATGCCGGCGACCGCTCTGGGGCGCGCATAGAGCGGCGCGACCGCGAGCCGTTCGAACTCCAGGAAATCGGACGAGTGAAGAGCCATGTCCACCACGGTGGGACCGCGGACGACGGAGCACATCATCCCGGAGGGGTGAAGACCCCGGTGCGTGCGCGGCGCCACCATGGGGCGGTGCAGTGGAGGTGAGTCTTCGCTCCCGGCGGGGTCGAAGAGCACGCGGACGACGAGAGGACGAGCGGCCATGTCGTGGAGCCCCGGCACGACGGCCCTCATCCTGGTCGCCGTCGGCCTCGTCGCCGCGGGGACCACCCTGCTGCTGCGCCGGATGAAGCCCGAGCTCGGGTCGGTCGACCCGGCACCCTGGTCCGCGACCCTGTCGTACGTCGCCACCGCCTACGGGGTGGTCATCGGGTTCTCCATCCTCTTCCTGTTCGGTGCCTTCGCCGACGCCCGCAGCGCCGTGGGGAACGAGGCGACGTCGATCGGCACGGCCTTCGAGGAGGTGCGGCTCTTCGACGCGGCCGCGCCGGACGTCCAGCACGCGCTGATCTGCTATGCCAGCGCCGCCTCGACGTACGACTGGCCGGCGATGCGGGAGGGCACGTCGGCCCCGGAGGTCGACTCCGCCTACACCGATCTCGTGGTATCGCTCCAGCAGGCCGGACCCCCCCCGGAGGGGACGTTCGAGTCCGCGGTGGCCACGAACATCCTCGTGCAGGTCGGCTCGATCTCGACGGCCCGGGAGACTCGTCTCGTCGCCGCGACCTCGGGTCTTCCGGTCCTCATGTGGGGACTGATCCTGGGCGGAGGACTCTTCGTGCTCGTCCTGGTGTTCGCGGTGACCTCGCCCGCCACCCCGCGGGTGCAGGCCATGCTGGTGGGGCTCGCGGGGACGTTCACGGCGGTGCTGGTCCTCCTCGTGCTCGCCCTCAACAACCCGTTCGCGCAGGGTCCCGGCCGGGTCTCCCCGGCGCTCCTGGACCAGACCACGGCATCGATGCAACAGGAGGCGCCCGACGTCGCCGCACGGCCGTGCCCGACAGCGAAGACCGCGCCGTGACTCAGCCCCGGATGCCGGACGAGGCGCCTGGGTCCTCGCCTGCCGTGGGCTCGGCGGCGCCACCGTCGGCGCGGGCGCTCCGTCGCAGCCTCGTCGTCGCCCTGGGGGTCGGCCTCCCCGTCGCGGCCGCCGCCTTCGCGTTCCTCGCGGCGTCCCGGGCCCTCGAGACCGCGCTGTGGCAGACGGTGCCCGACACGCTCGGCTTCTCCGGCACGGAGTGGTGGTGGGTCCTGCTCGTCCCGACGGTCGGCGGAGTCCTCGCGGCGCTCGCCGTGCACCGTCTGCCCGGGCGCGGGGGTCACGAGCCGATCAAGGGATTCAGCTCGGACCCCGTCCAGCCGAGCGCCATCCCCGGGGTCGTCCTCGCCGCCCTCGCGAGCCTGGCCTTCGGTGCCGTCCTGGGCCCGGAGGCTCCCCTGGTGGCCCTCGGCAGTGCCCTGGGTCTCTGGTTCGCCAGAATGGCTCGGCTGGACGCACGGGTGGCACCCATGGCGGCCGCGGCCGGGCTCTTCGCCTCCATCTCGGCGTTGTTCGAGAACCCGCTCCCAGCGGCCCTGCTCGTGGTCGAAGCGGTGGGGATGGGGGCGTCGGGCGTGCCGCTCGTCGCCGTGGTCCTGCCCGGCATGCTGGCGGCGGCCAGCGGCTACCTGCTGATCACCGGCCTCCAGTCCTGGTCGGGCCTGGAGGTGTCCTCGTTCCCGGTGCTCGACCTGCCGCAGTACGCCTCCGTCCAGGTCGGCGACCTCGTGTGGGCCGTCCTGCTCGGGGTCGTGCTGGCGGTCGCAGTTCGGGTGGTACACGTCGGGGCGACAGCAGTCCACCGCTTCACCACGCGCCACCCTGGCATCGCCGCCCCCGGCGCGGGGTTGCTCGTGGGCGCCACGGCCGTGGCCTTCGCAGCGACCACGGGGCAGCATCCCGACCTCACCCTGTTCTCCGGTGAGACGAGTGTCGCGACGGTCGCAGCGAGTGGCGCCTCGTGGGGCGCGGCCACCCTCGTGGCGCTGCTGCTGTTCAAGGGGCTGGCCTTTGCGGTGTCGCTGGGGAGCCTGTTCCGCGGCGGTCCGGTCTTCCCCGCGCTCTTCCTCGGTGTGGCGACAGGCATCCTGCTCTCGACCCTGGTGCCGTCGGTCTCCCCGACCGCCGGGGTGGTGGCCGGGATGGCCGCGGCGACGTCCGCGGCGCTCAGGCTGCCCCTCAGCGCCGTCCTCCTCGCCGTCGTCCTCGGGGGGAGCACCGCCGTGGAGGCGACCTCGCTCGCGCTGCTGGCCTCGGCGGTGGCCTTCGTCGTGACCGCGGTGTTGTCTCGCCGGGGCAGGGGGAGGGAACCCGACGGCGGGGCGCCGGAGTCCTGACCGCTCCTCTGGTGTCCACGGTGACGGTGCGCCGGTGACGCGGTCAGGCCGGTGGCGACAGCTCACGCCGTCCGGTCAACCGGGGGCAGCAGCCCGGCATCACGGGCCCGCTGGATCGCCTCGGTGCGGGTGTGCACGCCGAGCTTCCGGTAGGCGGACATGGCCTGGGTCTTGACGGTGTGCCGGGACACGACGAGGTCCTCGGCGATCTGCGGGAACGTCAGGTGCGTCGGCAGGTACTGGAGGACCCGAACCTCCGCGGTGGTGAGCGAGGACGTCCCGACGAGACTGTTCGTGACGTGCGAGAGCCTCAGCTCGGTGTCCTCGAACATCCGGTCGAGCAGCGGCGAGGCGTTGGCCGGTCCCCGTGCGCTGCGGGCCTCCTCGAGCAGCACCTTGGCCCTCTCCGGGTCGCCGAGGGCGAGGTTGACCTGGGCCAGAGCAAGTCGTCCCTGGACGGCGTGCCACGGGGCGACGTCACGCAACATGGCGGTGAGCCGGAGGGCACGCGCGGCCTCGTGGCGGGCGTCGACGTACCGCCCTTCGAGCACGTACCCCACCGCAGAGGACGTGAACAGGGGAGCTGCGGTGACGACAGCCTCGAGCCGGTGGGCCGAGATGAGGGCGCGAAGCTCCCGGACGTACTGGAGCGCTTGGCCTCGTTCCTCCTTCGCCGTGGCAACGTCGGCCAGGCCGGACAGGCAGTGCGCCCGGATGATGGGCACGTCGAGCGCCTCGGCCCGCCGGTAGCCCTGGCCGAGCGCCTCGACCCCCTCGTCGGTCTCGTCGCGAAGGACGAGTGAGATCCCCAGCAGGTACAGAGCGAGTGACTGCCATCTGTCGTCGTCGGGCCTGGTGCCGATGAAGGACCGCGTCGCCGACTCGATGTGCTCGAGGCCCTCCGCACCGATGGTCGCCTGGAGGAGGTCGACGTCAGGTCGGTACGTCGGCTCGCCGTGGGCGGAGCGCTCCGACGCCTCGAGGGCGAGCCGGCCCATCGTCGGGATCTCCCCGGAGTGGAGCGCCACCCACGCCGCGCTCAGGGCAAGGCCACAGTGCTGACGGATGCGGTCCGCGTCCAGCCCCGCGAGCCACCGCTGCACGACGGCCCACTGACCGAACCCGAGCTGCTCGGAGGTGTGTGACCAGATGAGGGTGCTGAGCCGATCATCGTCGGCGGCGAGCTTCGCGTGGTAGGCGGCGCCGTCGACATCCCCTCGTCGCTCCTCGACGAGGCTCGCGGTTTCGTGCGCGGCGCGCCACTCCCGAGGTTCGCGTTCGTGGAGTTGATCGCTCAGGAAGCGAGCGAGCAGCGGGTGCATCCGGAACCGGGTGCGAGCGTCGTCCTGCGGGGCGAGGAGATGGTTCTCCGCTGCGAGCCGGCGCAGGACGGCCAAGGAGTCGGTTGCCCCTGTCAGCGCCTCACACGCCTGCTCGTCGAGGATGGTCAGCACGGACACGCGCTGGAGGAACCGTGCGTCCACCGGTGGCAGCCGGCCGAGGATGTCGGTCCTCATGTACTCGTCGAGACCGGCGATGTCGGAGGTTGAGCCACCGGGAGGCCGTGCCGCCGCGGACCGGCCCACGAGATACAGCGCAACCGGCCACCCCTGTGTCTCGCGGACGATGCGCCGGACCCGGGTGGACGGGATCGAGGCTCCGAGGAGCTCCATGAGCTGTTCCGCCTCGTCGTCGTCGAACGCGAGGACGTCGGGGCCGAGCACGCGAACCAAGCCCCGGGTCTGCAAGCGCCAGAGTGTGCCGGGAACGGCTTCCCGCGTCGCCAGGACCAAGGCCGATCCCTCCGTCAGCGAGACGGCGAGGGACTCCACCAAGCTCTCCCACGCCGAACCGGACATGGCCCCGGCGTCGTCGATGACGATCACGAAGGGATCGCTGACGGCGGACACCGCTGCCTCGACGGCGGGCAGGGTGTGGAGATGCCACGTGACCGGGTCGACGTTTCCCGGGAGCGAGACCGGCTCCGGGACCAGCCCGGCTCCGTGGAGGCCCCGGGTCAGGGTCTGGGCGAGCCAGTACGGGTCGGCGGCGGCCGGGCGAACGCTCAGCCACACGAACGGCCGCGGATCGCGGGCGGCCCACTGCGCCAGGACGGTGGTCTTCCCGTACCCCCCCGGAGCCTGCAGACACACGACGGGGGTGGGGCCGGCCTCGTCGAGGACGCCGAGGAGACGCGCTCGAGTCAACAGGCCGCGCGGCTGAGGTGGTGGTGCGAGGGGGCGTCCCGTCCGGCCAGTCGTCTGGATCATGTGACGGCCCTTCGCCGTTCCGTCCACTGAAGGCCTCACTCTAGGCCGTGCCACACTGCGCTCACCAGCCCCGTGACCGACGCCGCTCCGCATCGGTCCCGGCAGCTCGTCCGGTTGGCCGCAGACCCACCGGGTCCCCGGTGCGGCCCGGGCCCGCCCCGCCGAGGCCGACATGGTCCCCATCGGGTGATGCCGGGGTCCCCCGTGAGCACGATCCTGAGCGGTACCAGTTCACCCTCAATCTGAAATCGGGGCTGTCATGAACTCCTTCTGGGACGTCTTCTGGATCGTCGTGGTGTCATTCCTCTTCGTCGCCTACCTGACGGTCCTCTTCCACATCGTCGCGGACATGTTCCGCGACGACTCGATGGGCGGCTGGGCAAAGGCCGCCTGGGTCGTCTTCCTCATCTTCCTGCCGTTCCTCGGGGCGCTCGTGTACCTCGTCGCACGCGGATCCGGCATGGCCGAGCGTTCGATGCGAGCGGCGCGGCAGTACCAGGACCAGCAGGCCGAGTACATCCGGTCGGTGGCCGGCGGGTCCGGTGACCCGGTGGCGCGGCTGGCCCAGGCCAAGGAGCTGCTCGACTCCGGTGCGATCACGCAGCAGGAGTTCGACGACCTGAAGAGCCACGCGCTCGCGGCCTGACCTTCGGGCTCGGGTCCTGCCCGGGAGGTCTGTCCGGGGAGCCGACGGCGTCGGCTCCCCGGACGGCGTGCCGGTACGGTCTCTGCTCGGCCGACCTCCGGGGAACCATCCCGGTGGGATGAGGCGGAACCCGGCGGGGGCGGGGAGTCTCGGTGGGTAGGACCTGACCGCGATCGGGTGGTCGGGCCGAGGACGGGAGCGCTCGATGGCTGGTGCAGGGCCGGTGCGCCGGGAGGACGGGGTCGAGCGAGGCGGGAGCGCCGCGCTCCGCGAGGCGGTCCGGTTGACGCCGCAGGAGCGGTCGGCCCGGGGCAGGGCGGTTCGCGGCACGGTGCCGCGGTCCAGCCACGGGCGCTGGGAGCCGGCGGCGGACCGGCCGGACCCGGTCGCGCTGCTCGAGGAGCAGGCGGCGAGCCGGGTCCCGGAGCTCGTGCCGATCCGGTACGGCCGGATGTTGGTGTCCCCCTTCACCTTCTACCGGGGCGCGGCTCTGGTCATGGCCTCGGACCTGGCGCCGACGCCGCGGTCTGGCCTGAACGCCCAGGTCTGCGGGGATGCGCACCTGTCGAACTTCGGCGTCTTCGCGTCGCCCGAGCGACAGCTGATGTTCGACATCAACGACTTCGACGAGACCTTGCCCGGTCCGTGGGAGTGGGACGTCAAGCGGCTTGCGGCGAGCTTCGAGATCGCGGGGCGGGACCGCGGGTTCGACCCGGCGACCAGGCGGGACGTCGTCGCGGCCGGGGTGGAGGAGTACCGGGTGCGGATGCACGAGCTGGCCGCGATGGGCAACCTGGAGGTGTGGTACGCCCACATCGAGGTCGAGACGATGCTCGCGCGAGTGGGCAGGAGCGCCACGAAGGGGGCGCGGAAGAAGGCGGCGGCCACCGTGGCCAAGGCACAGACCCGCGACAGCCTGCAGGCGTTCTCCAAGCTGACGGGCATCGTCGACGGCCGGCGCCGGATCCTCGCCGACCCCCCGCTCCTCGTCCCGGTCGAGGACCTGGTGGCCTCCGCGGGCGGCACGCCGCCGGCCGACGTGGACGCGATGCTGCGTGGGCTGATCCGCTCGTACCGGCGCACCCTGGAGACCGACCGGCGGGTGCTTCTGGAGCAGTTCGAGTACGTCCACGCCGCCCGCAAGGTCGTCGGTGTCGGGAGCGTGGGCACGCGGGCCTGGATCCTGCTCCTGCTCGGCCGCGACGGGCACGACCCGCTGCTGCTGCAGGCCAAGGAGGCCCAGGCCTCGGTGCTGGAGCGCTTCGTGGGCAGGAGCGCCTACCGCAACAGCGGGCAGCGGGTGGTCGCCGGACAGCGCCTGATGCAGGCCACCAGCGACATCTTCCTCGGCTGGGAACGGACCACCGGGCTCGACGGCCGGGAGCGTGACTTCTACGTCCGCCAGCTGCGCGACTGGAAGGGCTCGGCTGACGTCGACTCCATGAAGGCCTCGGCCATGACGCTGTACGCACGGATCTGCGGCGCGACCCTGGCTCGCGCCCATGCGCGCTCGGGCGACCGGATCGCCCTCGCGGCCTATCTCGGCGACGGGGACAGCTTCGACCGGGCGGTCGCCTCCTTCGCCAGCGCCTACGCCGACCAGAACGAACGCGACCACCAGGCCGTCAGCCGGGCCGTGCAGTCCGGCCGTCTGGAAGCGCAGACGGGGATCTGACCACGAGTGCGGAGGCGCAGTACGGGCCACATCATCATCACGAGCACCGTCCGACTCGTCGAACTTGCGGTTGAGCTTTGTTCTCCCACTGGTGTCGCGCCCCCACGCTTCCGGTCCACCGCACCCTGGCCGAGGGCTGGGTGTTCCCGACGATCTACCCGCGTCCGTCGGCGTTCGGCCGTCGCACAACGCTCGAGCGGGGGTATCGGTGAAGGCCGGACGGGGTTGTCGGGCACCGACCGGGAAACAACCGCGTCCTGTGCCGACAACCCCGCCCGGACCGAGCTCCAGATCAGGAGCGCACGCCGCGCAGCCGAGGTGGCGCGGCGGCGGCGCCGACCGTGTCGAGGTGCCGGAGCACCTGTGCGTACGAGTCGCGGGCGGTGGTCTCGTGGTAGGTGACCCCGTGGGCCTCGCACAGGTCCTTGACGATGCTCCGCGCGCGAGCCAGGTTGACGCGGGGCATGCTGGGGAACAGGTGGTGCTCGATCTGGTGGTTCAGCCCCCCGAACACGAGGGAGAGCAGCGGGCCACCTCGGATGTTGCGCGAGGTGAGCACCTGCCGCAGGAACGGATCGGCCTCCTCGTCGGGTCCCAGGGCCGGCATCCCCTTGTGGTTGGGTGCGAACGACAGGCCCAGGTAGACCCCACGAAGACCCTGGTGGATGGCGATGAACGCAGCCACCTGAACCCAGGGCAGCGTGGCGATGAGCAGCCAGAGGTAGAGCAGGGAGTGCGCCGCGATGAGCGCGAGCTCGGCTCCGCGGAGACGGATGCCGCGCACGGCCAGGGCCCGCACGCCGGCGACGTACAGGTTGGCGGCCTCGAGCAGGAGGAGCGGGAGGAAGAGCCACGCCTGGTACCGGGTCATGGCACGACGCCAGCCGGTGCGTCCGGACGCCTGGCCGCTGTCGAACACGATGGCGCCGGGACGCACGTCCGGGTCCGCCCGCAGGTCGTTGGGTCGGGCGTGGTGGGCGTTGTGCTTGTCGATCCACCACCCGTAGCTGAGCCCGCACAGCAGGTTCGCATGGAGCAGGCCCAGGGCCGTG
The DNA here is from genome assembly GCA_963730165.1 of uncultured Actinomycetota bacterium. Classification (GTDB taxonomy): domain Bacteria; phylum Actinomycetota; class Actinomycetes; order Actinomycetales; family Dermatophilaceae; genus DASSQJ01. Next base: position 395,028 of record CAVSQS010000001.1, on the reverse strand, counting down.
CAGCCCGAGCTGCTCCGGGTCACCTGTCGGTGTGCCGCGTCGTGCCCGAGGAACCCGAACTGGGTCGAGACCACGGCGAGCAGGAGCGCGGCCGCGACCGTGACCCACCAGGAGCCGCCCCAGAGCAGCAGCGACGCGACGACGACCGCCAGGAGCCCGAGGTTCACCGCACCCACGGTCACGTGGGGCCACACGCGGGGCCGCAGCAGCCCCGCGGCCCGGGTCGCGGCCACCGCGGCCGCGTAGAGCCCGGTGGGCGCGGTGCGGTTCGAGGTGGTGAAGGAGGAAGAGGCACTCATCGGGGACTCCGGTCGTCGTTGTCGCCACCGGTCCCACGGGCAGCCTGATCGGTCCATGGTACGTCCGCGGCAGCGGGCCGGTCCACGCAGCGGACGTGCGATCGGGCATGGTGGAGCAATGCATCCCTCCGTCGTCCAGCCACCTCGGGCGTGGACATGATCCCGAGCCCCACCTCCGGCGCGGAGGTGCGGCGGCCGACCTCCGGGCGACGCCGGGCCCGGCCGTCGGCGACCGAGCAGGCGGTGCGCGACTACGCTGCGCGCCATGCCGAGCTGAGCACGGTCACGGAGCGCTACGTCACGGATGTCCGCGCGCTGCTCGACGACGCAGGCATCAACTACCTGTCGGTCACCGGCCGCACCAAGGCGGTCGAGTCCTTCGCCGCCAAGGCCGCGCGAACCCTCGACGGCCGCCCGCTGTACACCGACCCGGCCCACGAGATCACCGACCAGGTGGGCGTGCGCGTCATCACCTACCTGCAGAGCGACGTGGCAGCCGTCGCCGACCTGCTCACCGACCAGTTCTCCGTCCTCCAGGACCGCGACATGGGGGAGGAGACCGCCAACGAGGGCCGGTTCGGGTACGCCAGCCGCCACCTGCTGCTCACCGCCGCCGGCTCGCAGGTGGCGACACCCACCGGTTCCGCCACGCCCGCCGCCCAGGTCCAGATCCGTACGGTGCTGCAGCACGCGTGGGCCGAGTTCGAGCACGACATCCGCTACAAGGGGAGCATCCCGGAGCACCACGCACCCGAGCTCGACCGTCGCTTCGCGCTGGCCGCCGGCCTCCTGGAGCTCGCGGACCGCGAGTTCTCCGCCATCCGCGAACGACTGCGTGGGTCGTCGACCGTCGCGGCAGCCGGTCGTGGGGGAGAGGCGCTGCGGATCGAGGGCCACGAGCTGGCGGCGTTCCTCGACGCTCGATTCGGGGACGCCGGGTGGTCCCGGACCGACCGCTACGACTGGATGTGTGGCCTCCTCACCGAGCTGGGCATCACGACGCTCGACGAGCTGGCCGGTCTCCTCGTCTCCGTCGACACGGAGGCGATCAACGCGAGGATGGGCTACCGGTACCCGGCGGGGGCGGTCCGCCGTCTGGACGACACCCTGCTGGCCGTCTTCGGCCCGCGCTACGTGGCCCTCGGGGGCAACGCCCGCCGAACCGAGCTGCTCACGACCCGGCTCGAGCGGGTCCGTGCCGTGGCCCCCCGGCCCACGGAGCCGGAGGACGCACCGCCGGGTGGGTCCGTGACGGTGACGTGACGGGGACCGCCGCAGCGAGGCACCACCGACGCTGCCGGCACAGGGCGCGCCCCGGGGAGACCGAAGCCTCGACCCGGGGCGCTGGGACTCCGTGGTGGGGGGACACACGGAACCTTGTCCGCAGCCTCACACGCGGGGCGCCCGCGGGCCCCCACGTGTGATGTTCACCACGTCTCGAGCCCGGTGGCCATGGGCCCGTACCGGCCGTGTCGTCGACCGCCGGCGACTCCCACACCTCAGGGCGGCGACCTGCCGCCGGCCCCGTCCGTCAGGTCTCCCCACCGACGTCGAACGCGTAGGCCTCGTAGAGCAGGTCGGCGCCGCGTTGCCGGTGTCCGACGAGGAAGCCGAGCAGCGCCGTCCCCAGACGGCGGATCCGATCGACGTCCGGCTCGGGCGCCGAGGTCCGGGCGAGCAGGTCGTCGACATGGGTGCGGATCTGGTCGTGCTCACGGTCGAGGCGGGCCACGGCGCCGGACAGTCGCGGCGTGGCAGCGAGCAGGTCGCGGTGCAGACCCGAGTCCCCCTCCGTCACGTCGATGTGCTCGCGAAGATCGGCCGACAGCTCGACGAGCGCGACGTGCACGCGCCCGGCCCAGCGCGCGCGACCGACGGGGGCGGGTTCGGCCAGCGCGAGCTCCAGCGCGCCCATCGACTGGCGCATCTCGGCACGTCGCAGCCGGAGCGTCTCCAGGATGGCCCGGTCCGGTGCCGAGGAGCTCGATCCCATCGACGCCTCCGTGGGGTGGGTGACGTGACGCCCGGCGACCGGGGTCGTCCGCCCGGACAGGCTGCCCGGGAGCGTCGCGCGTCCGACGAGGACAACCCTAGACCCCGGTCGGCGTCCGGGGGTCTGGGGAAGCAGGCGGGTCACGACCGCGGCACGCCTGCGTGGGACCCGCGAGCCGCCGCGCCGAGTCACCGTGGACGTGGTCGACGTGAGGAACGGGCTCACCGCCTCCTCAGACGTAGTACCCCCAATAGGTTCCCGACTCGTCTCTCTGCAGCTCGATGCCCTCGGGCTGCTCGAGGTGGAAGCCGACACTGATCAGGACCTCCTCGTAGAGGTCGGCGTCACCCGTGGCGACGGTGTGAACCGTGGGACGGTCGGTTCCCGACGTGGTGCGCACGACCCGGCAGGAGAAGGACGGACCGCCGTGCTCGGGGTCGCGCAGCACCGGGACCTCCGCGTGGCCTCCCGTCACGCGCACGGCGTCCGGCTGGATCAGCAGCCAGCCCCCGGCCTCGCCCGGGTGGACGTGTCCGTCCATCTCGGACGCATCTCGCCACGCCGGACCGGAGAAGAGATCGAGGACGACCAGGCGTCGCATCATCGCCTGAGACTACCCGCGACCGGTCGACGCCCCGCCGACGCGTCGGGGCCGCCGATCCCGCGCGGATCACCTCGTCGCCGTCCGCGCGGTGGTCCACCCCCCGCGCCGTGCCCAGCCCACGAGCGGCGAGCCTGCCCAGCCCGCGGTGAGCCACAGGTGGGTGAGCCCCTCGGGAACCACCGGGTCGCCGGAGGGCAGGAGCGCCCCCGGTGCGGCGAGGTCGACGGCCAGCGCGCCGGGCAGCCCGCCCTCGCCGATCTCGACGACCAGGTGACGCTCGTCGACGTCGGCCACGGCGGCGACCTTGGCGGCCCGGCGGGCGACGGACGGCACCGTGAGCAGGCGAGTCACGGCCTCGGGGAGGCCCTCGAGCGACGGGGCGGCACCGGCGGCCGGTCCGGTCGCCGTCCACCACGGCCGGGCCGGGTCCGGCCAGGCATGCCGTCCGCCACGTCGTCGGGCGTCGCGGCGCCGCACCCCGTCGCGCGCGTGGCTCGTCACCTCGACGGCCGCGGTCCGCCCGCCCGGGAAGGTGAGGAGCAGGTCGACGGCGGACTGCCGCCCGTCGACGTCGTGGGCCCGGGCCGTGGCACCGGTGACGTGTTCGAGCGCGACGGCGACGACGCGCTCGTCAGCTCGCAGGCCACGCAGCCGGCCGGGGTCGGAGCCCATGCCGGTCAGGCTAGGCGACGACACGGTGGACGGGTCTTGTCCGGACGCCTTGCCGCTCCGTACGCTTCGCCTCCCGGGCGCGGCATCCACCGACCCGGTCAACCGTTCGTCGGGGCCCTGCCCCGCCACCGCACCCGGGAAGGGGCCGGAGTGTCCGCGTCTCCGCCCCTCCACGGCCGCGAACCACCGAACCGCTGGTCGGCCGGGCTCGGGGCGGTGGCGCGCAGCCCCTTCCTGCGCCGGATCCTGCCGGCCTACCTCCTCTTCAACATCGTCGAGTGGTCCACGTGGATCGCCCTGCTCGTCTGGGCCTACGAGGAGGGCGGGGTCACCGGGGCGAGCCTCGTCGCCGTCGTCCAGCTGGTTCCCGGTGTCGCCCTCGCGCCCGTCGTCGCGGTGCAGATCGAGCGACTCCCGCGGGGGTCCGCCCTCGCCCTGGGGTACGCCGCACAGGGGGTGGCCTTCCTCGCCTGCGCGAGCGCACTCGCCGCGGACGCCCGGTTCGGCGTGGTGGTCGGCCTGGCGACCGTCGCGTCGGTGACCCTCGGCGCGTCACGGCCGGTGCACCACGCCGTGGTGCCGGAGGTCGCCCGCACCCCTGAGGAGCTGACCGCCGGCAACGCGGTCTCAGGGTCCCTCGAGGCGGTGGCCGTGGTCGTCGGCCCGTTGGCGAGCAGCGCCATCATCGTTGTCTGGGGGGTCACGGGGGTGCTCGCGGTGATGGGCGGGGTGGGCCTCGTGGCCGCGCTGCTCGTGCTCGGGGTGCGCTCCCCCTCTGCGGGTCGCGAACCCGAGGCGCCGCGGGTCGTCTCGCGGGTCCTGGGGGTGCTGCGGGACCCGACCGCGCGCGTGCTGACGGTCCTCGTCGCGGCGGAGTACGTCCTCGTCGGGATGCTGGACATCCTCCTCGTCGTCCTGGCCCTCGACCGCCTCGGGATGTCCGAGGCGGGCCCGGGACTGCTCAACGCGATGATCGGCCTCGGTGGCATCGCGGGGTCCGCCGTCGCGCTCGTGCTCGTCGGTCGGTGGCGGCTGGTCCCCGTCGTGGCGCTCGGTGGGCTCGCCGCCGGCATCCCGGTCGCGCTCGCCGGGCTGACCGAGAGTGCTCTCGTCGCGGGAGGGGTCATCGCGGTGTGTGGTGCGGGCAAGGTGGTCTTCGACGTCGCCGCCCGCACCCTCGTCCAGCGGCTGCTCCCGCCGCGGATGCTCACCTCCGTCTTCGGCGTCCAGGAGTCGGTCATGGATGCCGGCCTCGCGGTGGGGTCGCTCGTCGCCCCCGCACTCGTCCTCGTCGCGGGACCGACCGGGGCCTTCGCCCTGGCCGGGCTCTTCCTCCCGCTCCTCGTGCTCGCGACCGCGCGCCCGCTCCGGCGCCTGGACCGGCGGGCCGTGGTCCCACAGGCCGTCCTCGCCCTGCTGCGCGGGGTCCCCTTCCTCGCCGTCCTGCAGCCCGGCCTGCTCGACCGGCTCGCGCGCGAGGCGACGACGACCCACGCCGTCCCGGGGGAGCGGGTGATCGTCGAGGGTGAGCCCGGAGACCGCTTCCACGTGGTCGCCTCCGGCTCCGCCGAGGTGACCATGGCGGGCGAGCACGTACGGGTCATCGGGCCCGGCGGCTGGTTCGGAGAGCTGGCCCTGCTCCACGACCGGCCCCGCAGCGCGACCGTCACGGCCCTGGAGCCCCTCGTCCTGCGCTCCCTCGACCGGGACACCTTCCTCGGCGTCGTCGCCGGTGTCGGGCCGGCGGTGACGGCGGCGGAGGAGTACGCGGCCTCGCGCTACCGCCCGAGCCGCTGAGCACCCCTCAGTGTGACCAATGACTCGGCTCCTGGGGTGGCTACCCCTGACGTCCGTGCGGTGGAATGGCCATCTCGCTGGGCGGACACCGGACCGCCGACTGCGACGCGACACTCGCGACCGACCGACGAAGGGTGAGCACCGTGGCCGACCTGGAGAAGTCCCTCGACGAGGCAGGGCTGACGAACTCGAGCGTGCGGGAGTACGTCCTGCACTGGGCCGAGTTCCTCGGCGCCGAGCGGATCGAGGTGGTCGATGCCTCGGACGACGCCCGGCTCATCGAGGAGTCCCTCGCGGCCGGCGAGATCCAACCCGCGGGTGAGGGGCTGTACTACTCCCGGAGCTACTCCAAGGACACCGCGCGCTCGGAGGAGCGCACCATCGTCGCGACGAGTCGCCCCGAGGACGAGGGTGTCTACAACAACTGGCGGCACTCCGAGGAGGTCCGCCCGGTCGTCGAGGGCCACATGAAGGGGGCGATGGCGGGGAAGACGATGTACGTCATCCCCTACCTCATGTCGCCTCCCGGCTCGCCGCTGGAGCGTTTCGCCGCCGGCGTGGAGATCACCGACAACCGTACGGTCTGCCTCCACATGATCCGGATGGCGCGTGTGGGCGTCGACCTCATCAACGGCCTCGACGACCCGGACATGTTCGTCCGCGCGGTGCACGTCACGGGCGACCTGCCCAACCTCGGCCAGGGCACGCCCGACGACAAGCGGTACTTCGTCACCGTCGCCGACGAGCGGACCATCCTCCACTTCGGCAGCTCCTACGGTGGCAACGCGCTGCTCGGCAAGATCGCTCACGGCCTGCGCCAGGCCGCCTACGACGGGTGGGCGTCCGGTGAGTTCCTCGGCGAGCAGTTCATGCTCCTCGGAATCACCGACAAGGAGACGGGGGAGACCCACCACATCTGCGGCGGCTTCCCCAGTGCGTCCGGCAAGACCAACCTCGCGATGACCCTGGCGCCGGACGCCCTGGGCGACCGCTACCACGTGTCCTTCTACGGCGACGACATCGCCTGGCTCTGGGTCGACCCGAGCGACGGGCAGCTGTACGGGATGAATCCGGAGAACGGTGTCTTCGGCGTCGCCAAGGACACCAACGAGAGGACCAACCCGACCGCGATCGACTCGATCGCGCCCGGGACCCAGGCCCTGTTCACGAACGTCGCCTACAACGAGGTCACCCACGAGGTGTGGTGGGAGGGTCGCACCCCGCACCACCCCGAGGACGTCACGGGCTGGCGCGACTGGAAGGGCGAGCTGATCTCGGAGCGCATCGACGACGAGCGCGGCGACCCCTGGGCCCACCCGAACAGCCGGTTCACCACCACCCTGGCCAACGTGCCGAACGTGGCCCCTGACTTCGAGGACCCGAAGGGCGTCAAGATCGACGCGATCATCTTCGGTGGCCGCACCCGCGACCGCGAGCCGCTCGTGCGGGCCATCCACGACCTCGCCGAGGGCGTCTACGACGGGCTGACGCTGGGTGCCGAGGCCACGGCCGCGGCAGAGGGGGTCGAGGGCAAGCTCCGCTACGACCCGATGTCGATGCGGCCGTTCATGTCCTACCCCGAGGGGCCCTACGCGGAGCACTGGCTGCGGATCGTCGGAGCCGCGAAGGAGCAGCCGATCTTCGCCCACGTCAACTGGTTCCAGCGTGACCCGGAGGACGGACACTTCCGGTGGCCCGGCTACCGGGAGAACCTGCGCGCGCTGCTCTGGCTCGTCCAGCTGAAGAAGGGCGAGGTGACCGGGCGGCGGACCGCGGTCGGCGTGCTCCCGCTCGAGGAGGAGCTCGACCTCTCCGGTCTCGACATCGACGCGGAGGACCTCGAGACCATCCTCACCATCGACGTCGAGCGCTGGCGCCAGGAGCTCGCCAACCGCGAGGAGCACCTGCGACAGTTCCCGCACCTGCCGGAGGCGATCTGGGAGGCCCACCGACGCGTCGCGGCCGACCTCGACGCCGAGGCTCGCAACGGGACGGAGGCCCGCCCGGGGGGCTCCTCGGCCTGACCCGGTCGCGAGGGCGCCCGTCGCTGGCACGAGGAGCCGTCGTCGTGTCGGCGGCAGCCTCCTGCGGCGAGCACGCGCGACTGGCTAGGGTTGCCGGTGCGACGCCGCCGTTCGGGCGGCCCTCACCGAAAGGTCCATCGTGGACAGCTTCTGGCAGTGGTTCTGGCTGGTCTTCCTGTCGTTCGCGTTCATCGCCTACCTCTTCGCGATGTTCACGATCGTCGTCGACCTGTTCCGCGACCACACGGTCTCCGGCGGCATGAAGGCCGTCTGGTTCATCCTCCTCATCTTCTTCCCCATCATCACCGCGCTCGCCTACCTCATCGTCCGCGGCGGCGGGATGGCCGAGCGCAGCCAGAAGGAGGCCCAGGCCATGAAGGAGGCCCAGGACACCTACATCCGCGAGGTCGCGGGCGCCTCGCCGGCGGACCAGATCGCCCAGGCCAAGCAGCTCCTGGACTCCGGCGCCATCTCCGAGGAGGAGTTCGCCTCGCTCAAGGCCAAGGCCCTCTCCTGAGCGGATCCGCCTCGTGACGGACCACTCGGCGGCCCCTTCCGCCGGCTCGGGCCCCGGCCGGACCACGTCCGGCCGGGGCCTTCGCGACGTGTGGCGCGCCTGGCACCGGGACCCCGTCGACCGCTTCGGGATCGTCCTGGTGTTCGTGCTGCTGACGATCGTCGTGTCGGCGCTGGTCGAGGTCGGCGACTCCTGGGCCAGCGGCCTGCTCGTCACCGTCACGAGCGGCGCGGCCATCATCGCGGCGACCCGCGCGGTCGGGCTGCGCCCCGGCTGGCGCCGCGCGGCGCTGGGGGTCGTGCTCGTCGTCGTCGGCATCAACGTGCTGCTCGCGCTGCTCGAGCGCCTGGGGGTCGAGGCCCTCTCCCCGGTGGACGGCGTGGGCGTCCTCTGGCTGCTCCTCGTCCTCGTCGTGCCGGTGCTCGTCATCCGCCGGATCCTCGCGCACGGCGCCGTCGTCATGGCCACGCTCATGGGAGCCGTGGCGGCCTACCTCCAGATCGCCGTTGCCTACTCGGTGCTCTTCCGTGCCGTCGACGGCTGGACGGCGACCCCCTTCTTCGGCGCGGTCGAGCCGTCGACCGCCTACATGTACGTGAGCCTGACGACGATCGCGACGCTCGGCCTCGGGGACCTCGCCCCGGTCGGCAGCCTCCCGCGACTCGTGCTCGCGTCCGAGGCGGTGCTCGGGCAGGTCTTCCTCGTGACCGTCGTCGCCCTCGTCGTGAGCCGCTTCGCGGACGCGCGCCGCGGGACGTGACCGACCAGACACCCCCTGTCGCCACCGGCCGACCTACCGTGGAGACGGGACCCGTCCCGCCCCCGGGAGGGGCCCGGAGAGGTCCGAGATGGCACGGGCGCTGGTCGTCTACGAGTCGATGTTCGGCAACTCCGAGCAGGTGGCGCTGGCTGTCGCCGACGGTCTGGGCGAGACCCTCTCGGTCGAGGTGACGGAGGTGTCCCGGCCGCCGGGCTCGCTGACCCACTACACCCTCGTCGTCCTCGGCGGGCCGACGCACGCGTTCTCGATGAGCCGCGCCTCGACCCGGCGCGACGCTCGCGAGCAGGGGGCCACCCACGGCTCGGTCGGTTCGGGTCTGCGCGAATGGCTCGGCGGCCTGCCCCCGCAGGGACACAGCGGCTGGTTCGCGGCGTTCGACACCCGCGTCACCCGCGTCCGACACCTGCCCGGGTCGGCGGCCCGCAGCGCCGCCCGGTCGGCCCGGCGGCACGGTCTGCGCGAGCTCGTCGAGCCGCAGAGCTTCTTCGTCGAGGACGTCGACGGCCCACTCGCCGAGGGCGAGCTCGAGCGGGCGAGGGAGTGGGGCCGGGCCCTGGCGGCCGCGGTGCCGGTCCGGGCCTGAGCGCCGGCCACGCGCCCGGCCTACGATGCGGGGCGTGTCGGAGGCGAGGTTCGGGTCGCTCGTGGCCCGCGGCGTCGAGGCGGTGACCCACGATGCCGGTGACCTCACCGCGGGCTTCTGGACGGTCGTGCTCACCTTCGAGGGTCACCTCACCGCGGCGCGGATGCGTGAGGTCCGGCGTGCGCCCGCGCTCCTCCAGCCCGGTCGCGCAACCTCGTGGCCGACGCTCACGGGGGAGTGGCGGACCAGCCTGGACGAAGACACGTACGTCGCCGGTGTCGAGGAGGCGCGCCGACGCATCGCCGACGGCACCGTCTACCAGGTCAACCTCTGCCGCATCCTCGAGCACGACCTGCCGGGAGGGGCAGAGGTGGGGGCCCTCGGTGCCCGGCTCGCCGCGGGAAACCCGGCACCGTACGCCGCGACGGTCGACCTGCCGGAGGCCGGCCTCGAGGTCGCGTGCGCGTCGCCGGAGGCGTTTCTCCTGCGTCGCGGTGACGTGCTGACCTCCCGCCCCATCAAGGGCACCGCCCAGGACGCGGCGACCCTGCTCACCAAGGACTACGCCGAGAACGTCATGATCGTCGACCTCGTCCGCAACGACCTGGGCCACGTGTGCCGCCCGGGCAGCGTCGAGGTCGCCCATCTCTGCCGACTCGAGGAGCATCCCGGGCTCGTGCACCTGGTCTCCGACGTCACCGGGCGGTTGCGGCCGGGCACCGGCTGGCCCGACGTGCTCGCCGCGACCTTCCCGCCCGGCTCGGTGAGCGGAGCGCCCAAGCACACCGCCCTGCAGGCCGTCGCCGACCTCGAGCCGGTCCCGCGCGGGCCGTACTGCGGGGCCGTCGGATGGGTGGACGCCGACCGCGACGAGGCCGTCCTCGCGGTGGGCATCCGCTCGTTCTGGGCCGACCGGCGCGCCGACGGCCGACGGGTGCTCCGCTTCGGAACCGGCGCCGGCATCACGTGGGGCAGCGACCCCGTGGGGGAGTGGGAGGAGACCCGACTCAAGGCGGCGCGCCTGGTCGCCCTCGCCTCCGGGTCGTCCCCCCGGTCTGGGATCCTGTGACCATGACTGAGATCCGCGTCTGGGTCGACGGTGCCCGGGTCGATCCGGCGAGCCCCGCGGTCAGCGCCGTCGACCACGGCGTGACGGTGGGCGACGGCGCCTTCGAGACCGCGAAGATCGAGCGCGGCATCCCCTTCGCCGTGGGGCGCCACCTGGCGCGCTTGGACCGCACCGTCGCCGGCCTCGGCCTCCCGCCCGCCGACCACCGCCGGATCCGGGAGGGCATCGCAGCGGTGCTCGACGGAGAGCCCATCGACTTCGGGCGCCTCCGGTGGACCGTCACCGGCGGGCGGGGGCCGCTCGGCTCGGACCGGCACGACTCGAAGCTCACCTACATCGTCACCGCGGTGCCGCACGACCGCCCGGAGGAGCACGGTGCCGTCGTCACGGTGCCGTGGGTCCGCAACGAGCGCGCCGCCACGGCCGGGCTCAAGACGACCTCCTACGCCGACAACGTCGTCGCGCTCGCCCGTGCCAAGGAGCACGGGGCGATGGAGGCGATCTTCGCGAACACCCGCGGAGAGCTCTGCGAGGCCACCGGCAGCAATGTCTTCGTCGTGGCGGGCGGGGTCGTCCGCACCCCACCCCTCGACAGCGGCTGCCTCGCTGGCATCTCCCGGGAGCTCGTCCTGGAGTGGTGCGCCGCAGACGGTCTGGAGGTGCGCGAGGAGGCGATGCCGCTCGCCGTGCTGGAGGATGCCGAGGAGGTCTTCCTCACCTCCTCGATCAAGGACGTCATGCCGGTGTCCGTCGTCGACGGCCGCGAGCTGCTCTGGCCGGGCCCTCGCACGAAGGCCGTCCGAGGGGTCTGGCACCGGAATGCGACCCGGTCGGTGGACCCGTGAGCGCGACCGAGGAGAGGCGCCACTTCTTCCGCCCGCCCGACGACGACGACGACTGGGAGTGGCGGCGCCGGCTGCGCGCCAACCCGACGACGCGCCAGGGACTGCGACTGACCGTCGGTCTCCTCGGTCTGGTCCTCGTCGGGGGTGGGCTCGTCCTCGTGCCCCTGCCCGGCCCGGGGTGGCTCATCGTCATCCTCGGCATCGCCGTCTGGGCCTCGGAGTTCGAACCGGCCTCGCGGCTGCTCGACTTCGTCAAGGAGAACGTCCGTCGCTGGGACCAGTGGGTTCGCGCCCAGACCCGCTGGGTGCAGGCACTCGTGGGTGTCGTGACGTTCTGCTTCGTGGCGGCGGTGCTCTGGGTCGTCGCCCGCGTGCTCGGCCTTCCGGGGTTCCTCCCCGAGGGCGTCACCACGTGGCTGCACGCCAACCTCGGGCTGTAGGTCGGGTCCGCCACGGGCCGATTTCCGCCGCGTGACGGCGGCGGGTATCCTCGGCACGCCGCACGGCGCCCGGATGTGTAGCTCAGTTGGTTAGAGCGTTCGCTTCACACGCGAGAGGCCGGGGGTTCGAGTCCCTCCACATCCACCATGCACGACACGGTCCGCAGTTCGGTACGCCGGGCCCCGGCGCGCGAGAATGGGCCCGTGAGAGTGCTGGCGGCGAGCGCCCCGATCTACGCGCACACGCTCAATGCCGTGCCGTTCCTCGCCGGCTTGGCCGACCGGGGTGCCGAGGTGCACTGGGGGGTGGCCAGCCCGTGGGCCGATCTCGCCGTCGGGGTGCGGGCCCGGCTCTGGGACACCGGGCCGGTGCCTCCCTACGTCGGCCGCCGCGGCCGTGTCCGCGACGTCTCCGCGCGCTACGACTGGCTGCTCGCGGATGCCTCGGAGCGGGTCGGGGCGGTCGCCCGGCTCATCGAGACGCTGGCACCCGACGTCGTCCTCACCGACTCCCTGGGCCATGCCGCGGCCCTGGCCTGCGAGCTCCTCGGCGTCCCGTGGGTCAGCTTCGGGGACGGGCCGCTGCACTACCCCGAGGCGACGACGCCCCCCTTCGGCGCCGGCCTGCCCTACCGGACACCCGCTCCGTGGCTGTGGCGCAACGCCGTCGTGCAGGTGGCGAGCCGGCGGCTCGTCATGGGCGCAGCCCAGGCTCGCTACGACGCACTGCGTCGCGACCTCGGGCTGTCGCCGACCGGTGCCCCGGTGCTCGAGGCCGCGCTGTCGCCCCTGCTGCACCTGCACTGCGGGGCCCCGGAGCTGGAGTACCCCCGTGCCGAGCTGCCCGAGCACGTGCACTTCGTCGGCGCGCTGCGGCCCCCGGCCCCCGCGCCGTGGACTCCGCCGGCGTGGTGGCCCGCAGTGGTCGAGGAGCGCTCCGGCGAGGTCGTCCTCGTCACGCAGGGAACGCTGCGCAGCGACCCCCGGGAGGTGCTGGCCCCCGCGCTGACGGCACTGCGGGCCTCGCGGCGCCCGGCGGTGCTCACCACCGGCGCTGCGGACCCCGGTGTGCTCGGCGGCCCCGGCCTGGTGACCGGGTCGAGGGACCCCGGGGTTGCCGTGGAGTCGTTCGTGCCGTACGAAGCCGTGCTGCCCCACGCGCGCGCCTTCGTGACGAACGGCGGCTGGACCGGGGTGCTGCTCGCCCTGGCGCACGGCACGCCGGTCCTCCAGGTCGGACGCACCGAGGAGAAGGCAGACGTCGGACGCCGGGTCGAGTGGGCGGGCGCCGGAATCCACCTCGGTGACGAGGGGGTCGACCCCGGTCGGCTGCGCCGGGCGCTGGACCGGCTCGAGCAGGACCGCTACCGGGAGGGAGCCCGGCGCGTCGCCGCGTCCCTGGCCTCCCGGGACCCGGCACGCGACGGCGCCGAGCTCATCACCCGGACCTTCGGCCGGGTCGGGGCCGGGGGCGGCTGACCCGTCGGCACCGTCAGGGCCGGCCCGGCCCCAGGGCGAGCTCGAAGCCACGCAGCCAGTACCCCTCGATGAGGTTGTCCCAGCCCAGCTCCGGCTCACGGAGGATGCGGGGCTCGCGGGCGAGGAGCCGGGTCAGCAGCACGTCGGCCTCGAGCATCGCCAGCGGCTGTCCCGGGCACTTGTGGGACCCGTCGCCGAAGGTCATCGCCGTCGGGTTGACGCCGCTCGGGAGGGAGCGACCGGGGCGAAGCGCCAGCGGCTCCTCGCCCACCGCCTCGGGGTCGGTGTTGGTCGCCCGGACGCACACGTCGACGAGGTGCCCGGGCTCGATCGTCCACTGCCGGTCACCGTCGCTGATCGGTACCGGTGCGGTCGCCCGCCGGTAGAGGTGGCCGACGACCGGCTCCAGCCGGATGATCTCGGCGAGGATCGCGAGCCGCTCGTCCGGTCCGGCGACGAGGTAGCGCTCGCGGAGGGCGTCGTCGCGCAACAGGTGCCACGCCGCCATGACGATGAACTCCCGGGTCGTCACCATCCCGGCCGTTCCGTAGGTGACGCACTCGACGAGGACCCCCGTGGTGCTGTAGCCCTCCTCGAGCAGGTGGCTGATGACGTCCTCCTGCGGCTGACGGCGTCGGCGCCGCAGCGCGGGCCTGACGTCCGCGAGGTAGAAGCGGACGACGGGCAGCAGGCCGTTGAACGCGGCCTGGGCCCACTGTCGGCCGCTGCGGCCGAGGTCGTCCCGGGTGATGTCGAACGGCGGCTGGTTGAAGAAGCTGACCAGCCGCCGCGCCATCCTCGGCACCGAGGACTCGGTGAGGCCGACGACCTCGGCGGTGATCTCGACGGTGAAGATCAGGGCGAGATCGTCGAGGCGGCACCGTCCGCGCGCCGCGGCCTCGTCGAGCAACCGGTCGGCACAGCGCTCCATCTGCGCGGTGTAGCGCTCGACGACGGCGGGGGCGAAGAACCGGGCGACCTTGCGGCGCTGCTCGTCGTGCCGAGGGCCGTCGGAGACGAGGATCGGGTGGTGGTCGAGGTAGCCCTGGGGGATCTTCTCGGCGGTGAACCCCGCCTGGCGGGTGGCGTCGCGTGCGCGGAGCACCTGGCGCGCCGCCTCCAGCGATCCGATGCGCCACACGTGGCCCTCGCGCTCGACGCGCTGCGGGCAGGCCTCGCCGAGCTTGACTGCTCGTCGCCGTGAGCGCTCCATCGCGGTGAGCCTAGCCGCAGACCGGATCGCCGCCGATGCGGCCCGCCGGAGTCCGCCGGGCGCGGGCGCAGGGTGTGGCGGGGTCGGGAGCGATCGGGGCTCCCGGGGCCGATCCGGTGTATGCATGTGTCATGGACGTCTTGCGGGTGCGGGCCATCCACACCTATCCCGAGCGGCGCGGCCCGGCGGTCGAGCACGAGGCCGTCGAGGTCGTCGAGGTCGGCCTGGTCGGTGACCGCCCGAAGAAGGCCGCGGTCTCGCTCGTCGGGGGCGACGCTCCCGGCACCCGCGCCAACCTCGTGCTCGACGGACCGACCGGAGCGGTCGAGGCCCTCGACGGCAGGGTCCTGCGGATCGGTGGGGTCCTGCTCGCCGTCAGCGCGACCGGCAACCACTGCGCCGGTCTCTACGGAGCGGTCGGCGAGTCGGGCACCGTTCGCGTGGGCGACGTCGTCGAGGTCGTGGAGGACCGGGCGTGACGGCGGTCGTCGGAGCACGCCATGACGCCGGGGTCGACCGGCTCGTCGAGAGCTACCACGCGATCCCGTCCGGGGCGCCGGTGCGACTGGCCAAGCGCACGAGCAACCTCTTCCGGCCGAGGAGCGCGACCGATGCCCCCGGGCTCGACACCTCTGGGCTGACCGGCGTCGTCGAGGTCGACCCCGACCTCGGGACGGCCGACGTGCAGGGGATGTGCACGTACGAGGACCTCGTCGACGCCACCCTGCCCTTCGGCCTCGCCCCCCTCGTGGTGCCCCAGCTGAAGACGATCACCCTCGGTGGGGCGGTGACCGGGCTCGGCATCGAGTCGACGTCCTTCCGCAACGGGCTCCCGCACGAGTCGGTGCTCGAGATGGACGTGCTCACCGGCTCCGGCGAGGTCGTCACCGCGGACCCGACGCGGCGGCATCCCGACCTGTTCCGGGGCTTCCCCAACTCCTACGGGACCCTCGGCTACGCGACCCGGCTGCGCATCGCCCTCGAACCCGTGGGCCGGACGGTCTCCCTCCGGCACGTGCGCTTCCACGACCTCGACGCCCTGCTCGAGGCGGTCGGCGCGGTCATGGACGTCGGGTCGTGGGACGGGGAGGAGGTCGACTACCTCGACGGCGTCGTCTTCAGCGACGACGAGTCCTACCTGGTGCTCGGCCGGCGCACCGACGAGCCGGGGCCGACGAGCGACTACACCGGACAGCAGGTCTTCTACCGGTCGATCCAGCACGACCGACCGACGCCGGTCCGCGACGTGCTGACGACCCACGACTACCTGTGGCGCTGGGACACCGACTGGTTCTGGTGCAGCCGGGCCTTCGGCGCGCAGAACCCGTACGTCCGTCGGGTGTGGCCGAGACGGTGGCTGCGCTCGAGCGTCTACTGGCGGCTGGTCGCCCTCGACCGGCGCTTCCAGGTGGCCGACCGGCTCGAGGCCCGTCGAGGGCGCCCACCCCGCGAGCGGGTCGTCCAGGACGTCGAGATCCCCCTGGAGAACACGGCCGCGTTCCTCCGCTGGTTCCTGCGAGAGGTGCCGATCGAGCCGATCTGGCTCTGTCCCCTCCGCCTGCGTGACGACCGGTCGTGGACCCTCTACCCGCTCCAGCCGGGGGAGCGGTACGTCAACGTCGGGTTCTGGTCGACCGTGCCGGCGGCACCCGGCGAGCCGGGTGCCGCGAACCGGCGCATCGAGGAGCGGGTCAGCGAGCTCGGCGGTCACAAGTCCCTGTACTCGGAGGCCTTCTACGACGAGGAGACCTTCTGGCGCCACTACGGTGGCGCCGACTACCCGGCGCTGAAGGAGCGCTACGACCCCGACCATCGCCTGCCCGACCTGTACGCCAAGGCCGTGCGCGGCGCCTGACCGGAGAGGACATGCCATGAGCATCGCCCACATCGTCGAGTCCGTCGTCGACGGGCCGCTGCCCTTGCGCTTCGAGGCGTACGACGGGTCAGCGGCGGGGCCGACCGACTCACCCCGGCGGATGACGCTGCGCACCCCGCGGGGGGCCGCCTACCTCGCCACGGCGCCCGGTGACCTCGGCCTGGCCCGTGCGTACGTCGCCGGCGACCTCGGCGTCGACGGAGTGCACCCGGGTGACCCGTACGAGCTGCTCACCGACATGGACGCCGTGCGCTTCCGGCGCCCGAGCCCCCAGCTGGCGCTCGAGGTGGCCCGCACACTCGGGCTCAAGGGCGTCACGCCGCCGCCCCCGCCGCCCCAGGAGAGCCTGCCGCGGTGGCGTCGCGTCGCCGAGGGTCTGCGCCACTCGAGCACGCGCGACGCCGAGGCGATCCACCACCACTACGACGTCTCGAACCGGTTCTACGAGATGGTCCTGGGCCCGTCGATGACGTACACGTGCGCCTGCTACCCGGACCCGGGGGCCACGCTCGAGCAGGCCCAGGAGAACAAGTACCGCCTCGTCTTCGACAAGCTCGACCTGCACGAGGGTGACCGGCTCCTCGACATCGGGTGCGGGTGGGGCGGGATGGTGCGGTACGCGGCGCGCCGCGGTGTCCACGTGCTCGGCGTCACCCTCTCGCGGCAGCAGGCGCTCTGGGCGCAGAAGGCGATCGCCGACGAGGGCCTGGCCGACCGGGCCGAGGTGCGCCACAGCGACTACCGCGACGTGACGGAGTCGGGTTTCGACGCGGTCTCCTCGATCGGGCTCACCGAGCACATCGGGGTACGCAACTACCCCGCGTACTTCGGGTTCATCAAGGACCGCCTGCGTACCGGCGGCATGCTGCTCAACCACTGCATCACCCGCCCGCACAACAAGCGCCAGGAGACCGGTGCCTTCATCGACCGCTACGTCTTCCCCGACGGCGAGCTGACCGGGTCGGGGCGGATCGTCACCGAGGTGCAGGACAGCGGTCTCGAGGTGCTCCACGAGGAGAACCTGCGGGAGCACTACGCGCTCACGCTGGCGGGGTGGTGTCGCAACCTCGTCGAGAACTGGGACGAGTGCGTCGCCGAGGTGGGGGAGGGCACTGCCCGGGTCTGGGGCCTCTACATGGCCGGGTCACGGCTCGGCTTCGAGCGCAACGACATCCAGCTCCACCACGTGCTCGCGGTGAAGACCGACGAGCAGGGCCGCAACGATCGGCCGCTGCGCCCCTGGTGGACGGCCTGACGCGCTGGGGCTCGGTCCAGCGAGCCCCGGGACTCAGGGGCTCCGTTCCCGCGTCGCGCCGAGACCGTCCCACGCGAGCGCGGTGAGGGCGTCGGCGAGCGCGTCGGCGCTGCGTCCGCTCGACGCCCCGCCCCCGGCGAGCCAGGCGTCCGCGCCGGCCCGCACCATCCCGACGAGCGCGACGCCCCACAGGTGGGCGGTCGCGGCATCGACCGGCCCCACGAGGCCGTCGCCCACGAGGTCGGCGACGTGGGCGGCGATCCGTCCGGTCATGCCGGCTGCCACGTCGCCCGCCGGCCGGTCCCCGGGCGGGACGATCGGGGCGTTGACGATGAAACGGTAGACCTCGGGGTCGTCCTCGACGAGGTGGAGGTAGGCACCGATGACGGCGCGGATCAGCGACCGCGGCGCCAGCCGCGACGCCGGGGCCGGCTCGCCCGGGCCGTCCGGGTCGGCGGCATCGCGCCCGGCCGCACGGCTCAGCCCGCGCAGGATCGTCGCGTCGACCCGCTCGGCGACGGCGGTGTAGAGCCCGGCCCGGTCGGTGAAGTGTCGGTAGAAGACGGTCTTCGAGGTGCCGGCGACCGCCGCCACCTCGTCCATGCCGACGCCCGCCCCGTGCGCGCGGATGGCGCGCAGGGTCGCCTCGACGAGCTCGCGGCGTCGGGCGAGCCGGTGCTCGTCCCACCGCGAGCTACGGCCGTCGGGAGTGCCGCTCGCCAGTCCCACGCCGGGGAGGCTAGCAGGAACTCGGAGTACCTGTTACCGTCCGTACCGGATACCTGTGCGCGTCGCTCCACCGCGCCGCACCCCGACGACCCCAGGAGCCAGACCGGTGCCCAGCCCCCGTCGTGCCGCCGTCCTCGGCGGCAACCGCATCCCCTTCGCCCGTCAGTTCGGCGCGTACGCCGAGGCCTCGAACCAGGACATGCTGACCTCCGCCCTCGAGGGACTCATCGCCCGCCACGGCCTGGCGGGGGAGCGCCTCGGCGAGGTCGTCGCCGGTGCGGTCATCAAGCACAGCCACGACTTCAACCTCACCCGTGAGGCCGTTCTCGGCTCCAGCCTCGCCGCGACGACTCCGGCCTACGACGTCCAGCAGGCCTGCGGGACGGGCCTCGAGGCGACGATCCTCGTCGCGAACAAGATCGCGCTCGGCCAGGTCGAGTCGGGGATCGCAGGCGGGGTCGACTCGGCCTCCGACGCTCCCGTCGTCGTCCCGGAGAAGCTGCGACGCAAGCTGCTCCGGCTCGGACGCGCGAAGACCGCCGCCGACCGCGCGAAGGCCCTGGCCGCCCTCCGCCCGACCGACATCGGCATCCAGACCCCCGCCAACACCGAGCCGCGGACCGGGTTGTCGATGGGCGACCACATGGCGATCACCGCCGAGGCGTGGGGTGTCGGCCGCGAGGCCCAGGACGAACTGGCCCTGGCCAGCCACGAGAAGCTCGCGGCCGCCTACGACCGGGGCTTCTTCGACGACCTCATGACCCCCTACCTCGGCCTGACCCGCGACCAGAACCTGCGCCCGGACACGACGCCGGAGAAGATGGCCTCCCTGCGCACCGTCTTCGGCCGCGGCGAGCACGCGACGATGACCGCCGGCAACTCGACCGCCCTCACCGACGGCGCCTCGACGGTGCTGCTGGGGTCGCCGGAGTGGGCCGAGCAGCACGGGCTGACGCCCCTGGCCTGGTTCGTCGACGGCGAGACAGCGGCGGTCGACTACGTCTCCGGCGACGAGGGCCTGCTCATGGCCCCCGCGTACGCGGTGCCGCGACTGCTCGCCCGCAACGGCCTGACCCTCCAGGACTTCGACGTCTACGAGATCCACGAGGCGTTCGCCGCGACCGTCCTCGCGACCCTGGCCGCCTGGGAGGACGAGGCCTTCTGCCGCGAGCGGCTCGGTCTCGACGCCCCCCTCGGCCCGATCGACCGCACCAGGCTCAACCCCAACGGCTCCTCCCTCGCCGCGGGCCACCCCTTCGCCGCCACCGGCGGCCGCATCGTCGCCGGCCTGGCCAAGGAGCTGCACGCGAAGGGCAAGGGAGCCCGTGGCCTGGTGTCGGTCTGCGCGGCGGGTGGCCAGGGCGTCGTCGCCATCCTCGAGGCGGCCTGAGATGGCCCGCGCCGACGCCTACACCTCCTTCGTCTCCAGTGGTCTCGGCCAGAGGGTGGCCTCCAGCCTCGGCCTTCCGCAGCCGGTGCCGCTCCGGCGTCACGAGCCCGGCCGGCCCGTGGCCGAGGGCCCGGTGCTCGTCGGCGGCCACGCCGACACACCCGCCCTCGCCGCCCTGCGGGGCGGGCTCACCGCGGCGGGCGTCGGCCTTGTCGAGGACGTCCCGGAGGAGGGCCGGCTCGGTGGTGTCGTCGTCGACCTCACCGCTGCCCAGTCCCCGGCCGACCTCGCGTCGCTGCGCGCCACACTGGCGCCGACCCTGCGGCGGCTGCGACGCTGCGCGCGCGTCGTCGTCATCGGGCGCGACCCCGACCGGGCCACCTCCGTCGCGCAGCGCGCCGCCCGACGGGCACTGGAGGGCATCACCCGCTCGGTGGCCAAGGAGCTGCGGGCGGGCGCGACCGCCAACCTCGTCCTCGTCGCGGACGGCAACGAGGGGGCCGCGCTCGGCACCGTGCTCTTCCTCCTCTCCGGCCGCTCCGCCTACGTCGACGGACAGGTGGTCCGGGTCGGGGAGGGCGACCCCGGGGTGGCGGACGACCCGGAGCGGCCCCTGGACGGCAAGGTCGCCGTCGTCACGGGCGCGGCGCGGGGCATCGGGGCCGACATCGCCCGCACCCTGGCGCGGGACGGCGCGACGGTCGTCTGCGTCGACGTCCCGGCCGCGGGGGCCTCGCTCGCCGAGGTGGCCAACGAGGTGGGGGGCACCGCAGTGCAGGTCGACGTGACTGCGGCCGACGCGGGGGCCCGCATCGTCGAGCACGCGCACACCCGCCACGGTGGCCTCGACGTCGTCGTCCACAACGCGGGCATCACCCGCGACAAGCTGCTCGCCAACATGGATGCCGACCGGTGGGCCGCCGTGCTCGAGGTCAACCTCCTCTCGATCCTGCGGATGAACGAGGCCCTGCTCGCGAAGGACGGGCTTCGGGAGGGTGGCCGGATGGTGCTGGTGTCCTCGATCGCCGGGATCGCCGGCAACCGGGGGCAGACCAACTACGCCGCCTCCAAGGCGGGGGTCATCGGCCTCGTCGACGGGTATGCCGCCGAGGCCGGGTTGGCCCGGCGGGGGATCACGGTCAACGCGGTCGCACCGGGCTTCATCGAGACCGAGATGACCGCACGGGTCCCGTTCGCGACGAGGGAGGTGGGCCGACGGCTCAACAGCCTCTCGCAGGGCGGGCTGCCCGTCGACGTCGCCGAGACGATCGCCTTCTTCGCCGCCGACGCGCAGTCCGCGGTGACCGGGAACGTGATCCGGGTCTGCGGCCAGAGCCTGCTGGGGGCCTGAGGTGGCCCTCGAGACCCTGGCCTCGCTGCCCTCCACCGGCGCGCTCTACGGCCGGGCGCTGCTCTCGGCCGGTCGACGCGCTGGCACGCAGGTGCCCGACCGCACGCTGCGGGTCGAGGACGTGCGGGTGGATCGGCACCGGTTGGCCGCCTACCAACGCCTCACCGGCTACGACGTCTCGGACCTCCTGCCGCAGCCCTACCCGTGGGTCCTCGCCTTCCCGCTCCAGACCGCCCTCATGGTCCGCCCGGACTTCCCGCTGCCGCTCCTCGGGGCCGTCCACCTGGAGAGCCGCGTCACGACGCACCGCGCGATGGGGGCCGGCGAGCCGCTGACCCTCGAGGCCTCCGCCGGGTCGCTCCGCCCGCACCGCCGGGGCCGCACCGTCGAGGTGCGCCTGGGCGCCCGGGTCGGGGAGGAGCGGGTGTGGGAGTGCGAGAACGTCTACCTCGCGCCCGGCCGCGGTGACGAGGACGCCCCGCGCGGGGAGTCGCCCCCGCCGCTGCCCGAGGGCTCGCCCGTCGCACGCTGGCGCCTCCCGGAGGACCTCGGCCGCCGGTACGCGCGCGTCTCCGGCGACGTCAACCCCATCCACCTCCACCCGCTGTCGGCGCGTGCCTTCGGCATGAAGCGGCACATCGCCCACGGCATGTGGTCCTACGCGCGGACGCTCGCCGCTCTGGGGCGCGGCTCGCTCGGACCGTCGACGAGCCGGGTCTGGTTCACGAACAAGGTGTACCTGCCGACCACCGTCGAGCTCGTGCTCGACCGGCACGGGCCCGACGTCACCGCGGGGCTGCGGGCTCAGAAGCAGCCGGACCGGAGACTTCTCGTCCTCACGCTGAGCACGGGGGCGGGCGAATAGTCCCTTCGGGCCATGGTCGCCCCGACGGAGGCCCCCTAGCGTGGTGGGGCCGTGACACGACGTCCCGGTTGGTCGAGGTGCCGACTCGACGGGAGCCCCCGTCGAGCACACCCGACCGGGTCGCAGCAGGGAAGGCTCACCATGTCCGCGAACGACGCACCCCGATCGCGCCTGGCCCCGGCGCTGGCCGCCACCATCGCGGTCGGCCTGATGCCGGTCGCCCTGAGCGTGGTCCACCTCCCACGGGCGAGCGCACCACAGGTGCAGACCGAGACCGTCACCCCCGCCGCCTTCGACGCCACCCCGGCGCGGTACATCGCGATCCACACCGCCGGGACGTACACCGCCGCGGACTCGAAGGTCACCCTCAACACGGTCGACGGGCAGGTCGACGGCACCTCGGCCCAGACCCTCGCACCGACCAACCCGTGCGGCCTGAACCAGGGCACGGCGAGCAGCCGGTACCTCACGTTCACGGGCTCGACGGGCAGCGGCTTCACCGAGGACCTCGCCTCGTACAACAGCGGGTCCATCGGGGTCAACGAGAAGAAGAGCGGCAAGGGCACCTCGTGCTACCGGGTCGACTCCCCGAGCGAGGCCATCGACCTCAAGCTCGGCACGGCCGCCGGCACCCGGGCCCTGGCCGCGTCGGCCTTCCTCGACCTCGAGCTCAAGCAGAGCGCCCGGATCCTCGCGACCCTCAAGCTCACCGACTCCACGGGCACGTCCGTGACCCAGGCGAAGTACGAGCTGCAGAGCGGGGCCAGCGCCGGGCTCAGCCCGCTCCCCGGCATCACCGGAGACCCGTACGTCTGCACCGGCTCGGCGGACTCCGGCCCGGACTCCGGGACCAACGACAACTGCCGCTGGGCGATCAGCGTCCCCTCGTGGAAGGGTGCCGACGACGGGATCTACTTCGACGAGATCGTCCTCGAGGCGGTCAGCGGGTCGTTCTCGCTCGAGGGCGGGGCCGACGGATCCTACGACCCGGCGCCGGCATCGGCCGTCGCGCCTGCTGACGCCGACGCCTCGATCATCCAGGTCGTCGACGGCGGCCTGACCTGCGGCGACAAGACCCAGACCCTCGCGGCGGACACCAACGCCACGCCCGAGGTCGCCGTCACCCGGCTCGACAACGCCGACGGGTCGGCCTGCGTGCCGGTCCCGTACTCCATCAGCAACGGCCCGGGCTACGGCCAGTTCCTCAAGCCGCTGAACAGCCAGGCAGCGGCCCAGTTCCTCTGGGACACCACGTGGACGTTCCCGGCGACGTCGAAGACGTTGGTCATCCCGGAGCTCAGCATCGACTACGAGGCCGGCAACGACCCCTGGCCGCTGGGCTGGTGCCCCTCGCCGGTCTACACCAACGGGGTCTTCAGCGGGCTGGCCCACACCCCCGGAACGGGTGACGACCAGGACGGGACGCTCGACGGCGTGCAGTTCGCCTGCGTCGTCTCACGCACCTCGAAGGCCTCCGGCACCGACCAGGTGGTCTCCCGTGACCTGGTCTACGTGTACGGCGACGCGCGCCTGATCGGCGGCTAGGCACCCACCGCGTCCGCTCGGGGTGCGGGCCCGTCGGCCCGTACCCCGAGCCCGGTGAGGATGCGGCGCGACTGCGCCAGCGAGGCCTCTCCGTCGGGGTCCCGACCGCGCAGGTGCTCGAGCCGCCCGTGCAGCCGGAGCAGCAGGGCCTCCTCGTAGGGCAGCTCCTGCTCACGGGCACCGGCCAGGCCGGTGGTCACCAGCTCTTCGGCCTCGTCGAGCCGACCGAGGTCGACCAGGGCGTAGCCCCGCTGCAGGCAGGTGCGCGGCAGTGAGAGCGCGGCGTCGGCACGCGCCTTCCCCTCCGCCTCGTCGATGATCGCGAGGGCGGCCTCGGGGCGGCCGGACCGGGTGACGGCCTCGGCGAGCACGAGCGCGGCCTCCATGGCGCTCGCCGGGCTCCCGATCCCCTCGAACACCGACTGCGCTCGGCTGGCGGTGTCCTCCGCCGCGGCGAGGTCCCCGCGTTGCAGCTGCGCCCGGGCGAGCTGCACCTGACCTTCCCCGAGGAAGAGGACGGCGCGGGAGGCGCGCAGGACGCGGATGGCGTCGACGAGGACGTCCTCCGCCTCGCCCGTCCGGCCCAGGTTGAGGAGCAGCTCGGCGAGGTTGACGTCGATCTGGGCCGCCGTGAAGGCACTGCCGACCTCGAGCGCGAGGTCACGGCTCGAGGCGTACCACTGGGCAGCGTCGGCCCAGCGGCCGGCGAAGTAGTCGAAGGCGCCGAGGTTGTTCCGCACGATGGCCTCCTGGTACCGCAACCCGTGCGCGCTGCAGATCTCCAGGGCCTGGCGCTGGCGCTCGCCGAGGCCGGGGACACCCAGCTGGGACTCGGCGCGGTCGAGCTGGATCAGGGCACCGACGAGGGTCTCGTACTCGCCGAGCGCGCTCGCGCGCTCGACCACCCTGGCCGCCCACCGGCCGCCCTCCGTGGGGCGCTCCTGGTCGACCCGCACGCGGGCGGTGAGGGCGTCCAGCCGGAGCTCGACGCGGTCGGCCTCCGGGTCACCGGGGTACTCGACCAGCAGGCTCCGGGCACGGGTCGCGGCGCGCAGCGCCGTCGTGAACGACCCCGACCGCACGTGCACCGCGGCGAGTCGGGCGAGGACGTCGGCGGCGGCCAGCGGCTGCCCGCGGAGCAGCCGAGCGGCCCGGCGGTAGGCGTCGATGGACTCCTCGAACATCCCGGCCCGGTCCCGCAGGTCGCCCACGGTGGTCCACAGGCGGGCGCGGTCGGCATCGGTGACCTCGGGCACCCGCCGACTGACGTCCAGCGCGGCGGCGAACTGGTCGGCGGCATCGGAGTTGGCGTAGGAGCGGCGGGCGAGGTCGCCGGCTCGCTGCGCGTAGGCCCAGGTGCGCGCCGCGTCCCCGGCTCGAGAGAAGTGGAGGGCGAGCATGGGGGAGTCGACGTCGAGGTCGGTGCTCATCCGCTCGAGCACCTCGCCGGCCGTCTGGTGCAGCTTCGCCCGCAGCCGGTAGGCCAGCCCCTCGTACGCGGCGTCGCGGACGAGGCTGTTGCGGAACTGGAGGCGGTGCGCGCCGTCGGGGGCCAGGAACGCCTGGAGCTCGTCGTAGGTGGCGGCGTCGATGTGGAGCCCGTCGGCGCGCAGGGTCGCGTTGACGACCTCCCGCCGGAAGCTGCGGCCCAGGACCGCGGCGTAGCGGAGCACGCGTCGTGACACGGGGGAGAGCTGGTCGATCTGGGCGCTCATGGCGGCCTGGAGTGACTCGGGCAGGAGATCGACCGAGCCGGTTCCCCGCGTCAACCGGGTGACCTCCTCGACGTAGAGGGGGTTGCCGTCGGCGCGCGCGACGATCGCCGCGACCTCGTGCGGGCGCAGCGGCGACTTCTCCGTCGCTGCGATGACGAGCTGCTCGAGGACCTCCGGGGGAAGGGGGTCGAGGGTGACCCGGGTGCCACCCTCGGGCAGGAAGCCGGTCTCCTCGCCGCGCCGCACGCACACGACGGCCCACGGACGCCCGTCGGTCGCCGACGACAGTCGCCCGAGCAGGTGTGCGGACGCGCCGTCGGCCCAGTGGGCCTCCTCGACGACGACGGCGAAGGGGCCGGGGACCAGCCGCTCGACCAGGTCGATGACGACGTCGGCGACCCGGTCGGCACGGAACTCCGGGTCGATGCGGTCGACCTCGGGCGTCGACGGGACGCTCACCTGGGCCACGTCGGCGAGCAGGGGTGCAAAGGGGAGGAGCTTCGGAGCGGCGCGCCGGAGGGTCTCCAGGAGGACGGCACCCATCCGTTCGGGGGTGTCCCGCTCGATCCTCATCAGGGCACGCACCGGGTCTCGGAGCATGCGGTAGGTGTTGGTGAGCCCGTAGGGCTCGCCCCGGACGACGACGCGGGTGGCCTCCGGCGCGCTCGCCAGCGCCTCGTGGACCAGTCGGGACTTGCCCATGCCCGTCGCGCCGTCGACGACGAGGACCGCGCCCTCGCCGGCGAGGGCGCGGCCGAGCAGCTGCGAGACCTGCGCCACCTCGGCCTCGCGGCCGAGGTAGGGGAGCCGGGCGTCGTCCGCGCCCTGCCGCGTCCCGGTCTCCTCGCCGACCTCGTCGACGAGGAGCGGGACGGACTTGCCCTTCATGGCGAAGGGGCCGGCGGGTGTCGTCTGGAAGGTCGTGCGTGAGTGCTCGAGCACCGCCGGGTGGACGTACAGGGTGCCCGCGGGCGCCTTGGACATGATCCGGGCGGCGGTGTTCGTCGTGTCGCCCATCGCCGAGTAGGCGGCCCGTTCGGCGATGCCCACCTCGGCCGCGAAGACGTGCCCCCGGTTGGCGCCGAGCTGGACCGGGAAGGGCAGGTCGGTCTCGGCGACGCGCCTGAGGGCCCGCACCATCCGGCCCTCGTCGTCCTCGCGCGTGAACGGCACGCCCGACCCGAGGAAGAACTTCCCGCCGTCGGTGTCGAGGTCGGTGGCCAGCATCGTCACGCCCTCGGGCTCGAGCGCGGCCTCGACGGCCGTGACGAGCCGGTGCAGCCGGTCGGCGAGCTCTTCGACGCCCTCCTCGGCGAGGACGCTGTCGGTATCCGAGAAGCGGATGAAGGCGATCGTCGCGATGCGGTGCTCGGGGTCCGGTGGACCCTCGGCGAGGTGCTCGCCGAGCTCATGGGGGAAGAGCGTGGCGAGCAGGGCCGGGTCGCCGGGAGGGGGAGGCCCGGCGCCGGGGGCCTGGGTGTGGGCGCGTCGACGGCGCAGCAGCAACGCCCCGTCCTCGCGCGGGCGGGTGGACCCGGGGGAGAGGCGTGCGGCGGTCTCGGGGGTCACGACGATCTGCCCCGCCTCGGCGGTCTTCTCGGCATCCGCCGTCGCCGAGGCGCCCGGTCCGAGGATGAGCAGCTCGCGCGTCGGTGCGCCGACGAGGAAGAGGTGGACGTCGCCGGAGTGCACCCCCACGGACATCGACAGGGCCAGCCGCCCCACCGAGGTGCGGACCGCCGCGGACTCGCGCAGCGCCGCCCGCATCTCGACGGCGGCGTCACAGGCCTGCTCGGCGTGGTCGGGACCCCGGAAGAGGAAGAGCAGTGCGTCTCCGCCGAACTTCAGCAGCTCGCCGCCGCGGGCGTCGCTGATCCGCAGCATGGGGGAGAAGACCCGGTTGAGCGTCTCGACGATCTCCTCGGCACCGATCCGTCCCCGCCGTGACAGTCGCTCCGTGAGGGCGGTGAACCCGGAGACGTCGGCGAAGACGAGCGTGCCGTCGACGACCCGACCGAGCGAGCCGGGGCTCTCCGTGTCCCACCGCAGCGCGACGGGAGGGACGTGGCGGCGCAGGTCGGTCACGTGCTCGGCCCGCCTTTCTCGAGGTCCTGTCGCGATCGTGGCGACTCGTCGGTAGTATCCCGCATGCTCGTCGCCGGCCGGCAGACGTGCCCATCGGTCGCGACACCGAGTCGGAGGTTTCCGTGAGACTGACGTTCCTCGGTGTCCGTGGGTCCACGTGCGCCCCCGGCGCCGACTTCGTCCGGTACGGCGGGCACACCTCGTGCATCGCGGTCACCCCTCGCGGCGGTGACAAGCCGACGCTCCTGCTCGACGCCGGGACCGGCATCCGCAGCGCGCCCGCGATGCTGCACGGGGACGCCTTCCAGGGCACGATCCTCGTCAGCCACCTGCACTGGGACCACGTCCAGGGCCTGCCGTTCTTCCCCGCCGGCGACCGGGTGGACGCGGTCGTGCGCCTCTACGTCCCCGCCCAGGACGGCAGGTCCGGCCGTGACCTGCTCGCCCAGCTGATGTCCCCGCCCGGCTTCCCGATCGAGCCGGAGGGCCTCATCGGCGACTGGAGCTTCGAGGTCCTCGAGCCGGGCCCGACCACGATGGAGGGCTTCGACATCGTGGCGGTCGAGGTCGAGCACAAGGGCGGCCGCACCTACGGGTACGTGCTCGAGGACCAGGGGCGCCGGGTGGCGTACGTGCCCGACCACGCCCCCGCCGTGGGGGTGTCGGACGAGCTCCTCGAGGCGCTCCGGGGGGTCGACGTGCTCATCCACGACGCGCAGTTCCTCGAGTGGGAGCGCCCGCGGGCCCGCGACTACGGGCACGCCACCGTCGACGACGCCGTGCACCTCGCGGAGCGGGTCGGCGCCCGCACCGTCGTCCTGTTCCACCACGGGCCCCACCGGACGGACGACGCCCTCGACACCATGGCCGACGTCGTCCCGACCGACGTCGAGGTGGTCACCGCGCACGAGGGGCTCGTCCTCGAGCTCTGAGCGCGCCGCGGGCTGGGACGCCGGACCGGCGGGCGGGCGGGCCTCCCTACACTGCCGCTCGTGCAGATCCTCTCGGTCTCCGACCTGCACTACCGCCTGCCCCACTACGACTGGCTGCTCGGCGCCGCGGCCGACGTCGACGTCGTGGTCCTCGCCGGTGACCTCGCCGACGTCGTGGGCCCGGTGCCCGTCGAGGTCCAGGCGGTCGTCCTCACCACCTACCTCGAGCGGCTCGCCGAGCACGGCCCCGTCGTCGCCTCGTCGGGTAACCACGACCTCGACGGCCCGGGCCCGACGGGCGAGCAGGTCTCGGGATGGCTGCGCCGGGTGCGGAACCGTCAGGTCCTCACCGACGGGGGCTCCCGCGACATCGACGAGGTGCGGTTCACCGCGTGCCCCTGGTGGGACGGACCGGCCACCCGTGCGCAGGTCGACTCCCAGCTCGAAGCGGCGGCGCGCGACCGGCCGGAGACGTGGGTGTGGGTCTACCACTCACCCCCGGCGGGCACCCCGCTCTGCCGTGACCGCCGGCGCGAGTTCCCCGACCACGACCTCGCGGCGTGGATCGAGCAGCACGAGCCCGACGTCGTGCTCACCGGCCACATCCACCAGGCACCCTGGGTGGAGGGCGGCTCGTGGCGGGCCCGGCTCGGACGGACCTGGGTCTTCAACGCCGGGAAGCAGATCGGGCCGGTGCCGCCGCACGTGACGATCGACACGACCGCACGCACCGCCCGCTGGTACGGGGTCTTCGACTCCGAGACGGTCGACCTCGACTGACCCCGGTGTCCTGAGAGGTCGCGGTCAGTGGACCTCGGGGTCGCGCGCCGAGCCGGTCGCCGCTCGGGGTCCCTGGTGGTGGACGAGGGTGTCGAGGATCTGGTCGACGAGACCGAGGTGCCCGCTGAGCCCGGAGAACTGCTGCTTGACGTCGACGAGGTACCGGGTCAGCCCGTCGAGGCGGGCGGCCGTCATCCGGAGCACCGCGAGGGCTGCGCCCGGCCGTTCGGTGAGGAAGGCCTCCGGGTCCTCGACGACGCGGACGACGACCTCGTCCTGGGCCCGCACGCTCGCCGTGGCCGGTTGAGCGAGGACGAACGAGAGCTCCCCGAAGACCGCACCGGGCGAGTCGATCCGCGCGAAGGCCGTTCCGTCGCGCTCCACGGTGACCGCTCCCGACTCCAGGACGAACAAGCGGGCCGGCCGACCCGCCTCCTCGATGAGCAGCTCCCCGGCGGTGAGCCGCCGCACGGGCAGGTCCTCGCAGAGTGCCAGCAGATCCGTCACGCGGCCATTATGGGCGTGGCGGCGGGGTCGGCGGCCCGCCGTCCCGTCCACCGGTCCCTCCCCTGGAGATGAGTGGGGCGTTTCCCCCGACCGGAACCCGCCCGGGGCTAGGGTCTCCGGCATGGCGCGGGTCGACCACGACACCGGGCGCCGCGGGGTCAGGGAGACGCTGCGCCGTTGGCGGCAGAACGTCCGCGCCGCGGTCCGCTCCCCGGGGCCCGAGCGCAGTGACGCCCTGCTCCTCGTGAAGTCGGCGGTGGCCGCCGTCATCGCCTGGCAGCTCGCGGTGCGGGTCATGCACAGCCCGACCCCGTTCTACGCCCCGCTCGCGGCCCTTCTCGTCGTCGACACGACCATCGTCCGCTCGCTCTGGCAGAGCGTCGAGCGTGTGGTGGCCGTCGTCGTCGGGATGAGCGTCGCGTGGGTCGTCGGTACCGCCGTCGGCGTGACGTGGTGGTCGATGGTGCTCGTCATGCTCCTCGCGCTGCTCATCGGCCGCTGGGACCGCCTCGGTGAGCACGGCATCCAGGTCCCCATCATGGTCCTGCTCTCCCTCGTGACGGTGCGGTGGGCCGACGTCGACTTCACCTACCTCACCATCGTCGAGACCGTGCTCGGCGGAGCGGTCGGGGTGGCCGTCAACGCCGTGGTCCTCGCCCCGATGCACCTCACCGAGCCGCGCCGCGCGGTCGGTCAGCTGACCGAACGGGTCCAGGGCCTGCTCGAGGACATGGCGGACGGCGTCCGCGAGGGATGGGACGGCGAGCTCGCCCGGGACTGGCACTCGCGCTCGGGCAGGATCGGGGACGCCGTCCCCGACGTTCTCGAGGCGATCTCGACCGGCCGCGAGAGCACGCGGCTCAATCCCCGTCAGCGGCTGCGACCGGCCCGGATCGACTGGGACGGCTACGCCCACACGGCCGAGGTGGTCCGGCGTGCCCAGTGGCCCATCGCCGGCATCGCCCGAGCCCTCGCCGACGCGGCGGACGACGCGCGATGGCAGGCCTCGCCGTCGGAGGACTGGCTGGACAGGTACGCGGACGTCCTCGAGCACCTCGGGGCGGCCTCCGGCCGGTTCGGCATCCACAAGGGCGAGGCCGAGCGGGAGGTCCGGGAGAGCCTGGATGCCGCCGGCCAGGTCCTCGACAGCCTCGCCGACGAGGTACGCGGGACGCGCCTCGAGGACCCGGACGCGTGGCCGGCCTACGGGGCGCTCGTCCTCGAGGCGCGCCGGCTCGCGACCGAGCTCGGTGGCCAGAACGAGGGCGCGTCCGCGCCGAGCGACACCGGGCCCCTGCGGGCGCCCCTCTCCGAGCGCGTCCCGGTCGTCGGGCGGCTGCGGGACGGGGTCCCGGTCACCACCGAACGGCTCCACCGGGTCGGAGAGTCACCGGCCGCCGGGGCAGAACCGGCCGCCCGACGGGGCATCGTCGAGAGCGCCGACGTCACGGAGGATCGGGCGTGAGGGCGAGCACGCGCGTGTAGAAGGCCAGCTCGCGCTCGAGCGCGTCCACGAGGGTCTCGCGGCGGCGGAACCCGTGCCCCTCGCCCTCGTACACCTGCAGCTCGACACTTCGCCCGGACGCCACCATCGCCGCGGCCATGGCCTCGGCCTGGGCGAGGGGAACCGCACGGTCCTCCGCCCCCTGGAGCAGCAGGAGCTGCCCGTGCAGCTCGGTGACGTGGTGGACCGGTGAGCGCTCCCGGTAGGTCTCGCTGCCCTCCGGCCACGGCGCGACGAGGCGCTGGGGGTACTGCGACTCGAACTTGTGCGTGTCGGCCATGAGCGTCGTGAGGTCGGAGATGCCGAACAGGCTCGTGCCCGCGGCGAAGGCACTGCTCGTCGTCATCGCGCGGAGCACGGTGTAGCCGCCCGCGCTGCCGCCACGGATGACCATGCGCTCGCCGTCGACCGCGCCGGTCTCCGCGAGAGTCCTCGCGCCGGACACGCAGTCGTCGATGTCGA
Source organism: uncultured Actinomycetota bacterium (assembly GCA_963730165.1). Lineage (GTDB taxonomy): Bacteria > Actinomycetota > Actinomycetes > Actinomycetales > Dermatophilaceae > DASSQJ01. The sequence continues at coordinate 363,716 of CAVSQS010000001.1, read as the reverse complement.
GCTCGCCCCACCGGCCCCGCAGCCGGTCCCGGTAGGCCCGCCCGTAGCCGGAGCTCCCCGAGTAGTCGACGAGGAGGACCGCGAAGCCCCGGGTGGTCCAGAACTGGACCGTGGAGGAGAACGTGGCCTGCGTCCGGCTCGTGGGACCGCCGTGGGCCATGACGACCAGCGGCGGACGAGTCCCCTCCGGGGCGGTGGCCTCGGGGTTGCGTGGCTCGTGGAGGAGGCCGTGCACGCGCAGGCCGCTGGTGTCGTGCCAGGTCAGCGGGCGCGGCGGTGAGACCCAGGCGGGATCGAGCGGGTGCGACGTCGACTCGGCGAGGACGTGCAGGGGACCCTCCACCCCGCCGCGGACGACCTCGGGCAGGCGGTCCGGCCGGCCCCGGAGCAGCACGATCTCCCCGGCGGCGTACCCGAGGTGCTCGACCAGGGTGCCCTCGGCCTCGACGTGGCTGACCCTGCCGGTACGCGCGTCGAGCACACCCAGGCGCTGGCCGTCGTCCTCCCACCAGTGCACGAGCGCCCGGTCCGCGTCGAGGACGGCCAGGTCGACGATGCCGAGCGACCACTGCGGCTGTGCGTGGTCGGCGGCGCCGTCGTGGAGCCGGACCGGGCCGTCGTCGGCGTCCCGGTGGACCAGCCACCACCCGGTCTCGTCGGAGACGAACCACAGCGCGCCGTCGGGTCCGTAGTGCGGCTGCACCACGGAGGTGCCGTCGCCGCCGGCCACGGCCACGGGGGCGTCGAGCCCCTCGTCGGTGACGCGGGCGCGCAGCAGCCGGGTGGAGTCCCACGGCATGTCCGGGTGGTCCCACACGACCCAGGCGACCTCGGCCCCGTCCGGCGCCACGGCCGGCCGGGAGACGAAGTCGGCCCCGGCGAAGACGACGGTTCCACCGTCCGGGCGGGAACCGGAGAGGTCGATGCGGACGAGCTCGTTCGCCGGCTCGGGGACACGCGAGTGGTCCTCGCGCACCGCCCAGACGTGGTCGCCGTGGAGCACCAGGCCACCGAAGCGCCACGGACCCGCGACGGTGAGCGGCACCGGCTCCTCGTCCTGTGGGCCGAGGCGGTGGACGACGCCAGTGCTCACCTCGGAGAAGACGACCGTCCCCCCGGAGACGGCGTACGCTCCGCCGCCGTACTCGTGGACACGCGAGCGCACGTGCCACGGGGCCGGCAGGACGTCCCGCGTGCGCGTGCCGTCGTGCCGGACGAGGACCTGGCGTCCACCGTCGGCCGGCCGACCCTCGAGCCAGTAGGTGTGCGGACCGTCGACGCGGACCTCGTCGAGCGTCACCTGGCCGCCGGCCAGTGCGTCGGGGCTGAGCGGGGACGGCCATGTGCCGTAGGGGAGGGTGCGCACCCCCCGACCCTAGGGCGCGGGAACTGCGTGGCGCCCGCGGACCCACCGTGCTTGGCTACGGCGGTGACGACCGAGCACGGAACGACCCGGTACGAGGACCTCGACGAGGCCGCACAGGTGGAGGCCCTGCGCCGGGTGGCGCTCGTCGCCGCGGGAACCTACGGGCTCGACGTCCACCGGGTCGAGCCGGTCCTGCACGGCTACAACACGACCTTCCGGCTCGACACCACCGACGGGCGCACCGTGGCCCTCCGGGTCAACACGAACAGCAAGAGCACCCCGGCCCACGTCGCGGCGCAGCAGGCCTGGGTGCACGCGATCGCCCGCGAGACCGACGTGCTGGTCCCGGACGCCGTCGTGGCGCCCGACGGGAGCAGCGTCGTCGCGGTGTCGGATCCCGGGACGGGCCGCGACCTGCTCTGCGTCGCGAACGCGTGGCTCGAGGGCCCGGACGTCGGGCAGTGCGACGACGTGCAGGCCAGGGCGCTCGGCCGTGTCATGGCGACGCTCCACGGGCACGCACGGGGGTTCGACATGCCGCCCGGGGCGGAGCTCCCCGTGTTCGACGAGCCGCTCTTCGGCGACCAGAACCTCCTCGAGGACTCACCGCTGCTCGACGCGGACGGCCGGGCCGTGCTGGAGGAGGCCTTCACCCGGACGAGGGCGGCGTTCAGCGCCCTCGCGGCCCACGTGGGCCTCATCCCGCTGCACGCGGACCTCCACGGGGACAACCTCAAGTGGCACGACGGGCGCCTCGCCGTGTTCGACTTCGACGACGCCGGGACCGGTGCTCCGGTCCTCGACCTCGCCATCGCCACGTTCTACCTCCGCGGCGCCGACCCGGCGGTCGAGACGGCGCTGCGCGAGGGGTATGCGGAGGTCGCCCCGCTCCCCCCGGGGACCGAGCACCTCGAGGCGCTCGTCGCCTCGCGGCAGCTGCTCCTCGCCAACAGCCTCCTCACGACGAACACGGCCCCGTGGCGTGCCCAGGCCGTGGACTACCTCGGCAGGACGCTCCGGCGGCTGTCGCACTGGATGGACGGGGGTCGGTTCGTCCTCGACCCACCCGGGAGCTGAGGGCGGGACCTCCCCGCCCGTCGAGGGCCGGGGTCGTGGGGAAGCCGTTCGCGGAGCCCGACCGGCGCTGGTTACGCTGGGCGGCGCGACCGCAGCGGTCGACACCCATCCGCCCGCGAGGAGAAGGCCCATGTCCGCCCAGATCACCGTCCACGTCGCCGGAAGCGAGCGATCGGTGGCGGAGGGCACGACCTACGGCGACCTCGTCGCGGACGACCGCGCGGTGCTCGTCGCACGAGTCGACGGCGAACTGCGTGACCTCCACCTGCCTGCACAGGACGGAGAGGTCGTCGAGCCGGTGACGGCCGCCGAGCAGGACGGCCTCGACGTGCTGCGGCACTCCGCCGCCCACGTCCTGGCCCAGGCGGTCCAGCAGCTGCACCCGTCGGCCCGCCTCGGCATCGGCCCCCCGATCCGCGACGGCTTCTACTACGACTTCGACGTCGAGACCCCCTTCACCCCCGAGGACCTCAAGGCCCTGGAGAAGGTGATGCAACGCATCGTCAACGAGGGGCAGGTCTTCCGCCGCCGCGAGGTGAGCGACGACGAGGCCGCTGCCGAGCTGGCCGACGAGCCGTACAAGATCGAGCTCATCGGGCTCAAGGGCGGCGCCGCCGAGGACGCCGCGGAGGGCGCCTCGGTCGAGGTCGGCGGGTCGCAGTTGACGATCTACGACAACGTCCGGCGCGACGGGTCGGTCGCGTGGGGCGACCTGTGCCGCGGTCCGCACGTTCCCTCGACCAAGGTCCTCGGCAACTCGTTCAGGCTGATGCGCAGCGCGGCGGCGTACTGGCGCGGGTCCGAGCGCAACCCCCAGCTCCAGCGGGTCTACGGCACCGCCTGGCCGACCAAGGACGAGCTGAAGGCCTACCTCGACCGGCTCGCCGAGGCCGAGCGTCGCGACCACCGCAAGCTCGGCACCGAGCTGGACCTCTACTCCTTCCCCGAGGAGCTGGGCTCGGGCATGGTGGTCTTCCACCCCAAGGGTGGGGTCATCAAGCGCGAGATGGAGGACTACGTCCGCCGGCGCCACATCGAGGAGGGCTTCTCGTACGTGGGTACCCCGCACATCAGCAAGGAGGGGCTCTTCCACACCTCGGGCCACCTGCCGTACTACGCCGACACGATGTTCCCGCCGATGGAGCTCGAGCACGCCGAGTACCGGCTCAAGGCGATGAACTGCCCGATGCACAACCTCATCTTCCGGTCCCGGGGCCGGTCCTACCGCGAGCTGCCCCTGCGGCTGTTCGAGTTCGGGTCGGTGTACCGGTTCGAGAAGTCCGGGGTGGTGCACGGGCTGACCCGGGTCCGGGCGATGACCCAGGACGACTCGCACTCGTACGTGACGCCCGAGCAGGCCCCGGCCGAGATCGAGCACCTGCTGCGCTTCGTCGTCGGCCTGCTCGAGGACTTCGGCCTCGACGACTACTACTTCGAGCTGTCGACCAAGGAGGACGAGGGCGAGAAGAAGGACAAGTTCATCGGGTCGGATGCGCAGTGGGCCGAGGCCACCGAGGTGCTCCGCGCGGCGGCCGAGAAGTTCGGCGTCGACCTCGTCGACGATCCGGGGGGCGCCGCGTTCTACGGGCCGAAGATCTCGGTCCAGGCGAAGGACGCCATCGGCCGCACCTGGCAGATGTCGACGATCCAGTACGACTTCAACCAGCCCGAGCGGTTCGGCCTGGAGTACCAGGCCGCCGACGGGTCCCGCCGGCAGCCGGTGATGATCCACTCGGCGAAGTTCGGCTCGATCGAGCGGTTCATCGGGGTGCTCGTCGAGCACTACGCGGGTGCATTCCCGCCCTGGCTCGCCCCCGTGCAGGTGCTCGGCGTCCCGGTGGCCGACGAGTTCGCCCCCTACCTGCGCGAGGTGGGAGAGCGGCTGGCCGCGCACGGCGTCCGGTTCGAGCTGGACGAGTCCGATGACCGCTTCCCCAAGAAGATCCGCAACGCGAGCAAGGCCAAGGTGCCGTTCGTCCTCATCGCGGGGGAGGACGACCGGTCGGCAGGGGCCGTCTCGTTCCGCTACCGCGACGGCTCGCAGAAGAACGGTGTGCCGGTGGAGGGGGCCGTCCAGGAGGTCGTCGCGGCCATCCGGGAACGGCGTCAGGTCTGACGCCCAGCGGCACCTGCGTCCGCATCGCGAGACGTCGCGACCGGCTCGTGAGCGCCCCCCGAGCCGTCCGGGACGACACGCCGACGACACGCCGGTGCGGTGTCCCAGGCCGCGAAATCGGCTCCCGAAAGCTCTTGCGCGCCACCCCGGCCGGGACTAGAAATAGTCCTACTCCACCGCTTCGGTGGTGGAGGGATCGGGACGACAGCGACGTCCAGGCCGCACGGTTCGCCGTGCGGAGCCGCCCGGTGATGCGGGGTCGGCTGAGGTCGCACATGTCATTCCGTGAGACACGGAGCATCACGCCGTGTCGCCGAGGCCCCCGCGAACTCATACGTCGCGGGGGCCTCACCCTGTGTGACCTGCACGGCGATGCGCGGCGCGTCGCCACGGCCCGTGACATTCTCGTGCCGAGGACGTCGGACGAGAGGTGGGTTCCGGTGAGCGGGCGGATGCCGAAGCGGGTGTACGAGGCCGAGCTCAAGCGCCTCCAGGCCGAGCTGGTCGAGATGCAGGCGTGGGTCCGCGACAGCGGCGCCCGGGTGGTCGTCATCTTCGAGGGCCGGGACGCGGCCGGGAAGGGCTCGACCATCAAGCGGGTCACCGAGTACCTCAACCCCCGCATCGCCCGGATCGTGGCCCTCCCGTCGCCGACCGAGCGCGAGCGCACCCAGTGGTACTTCCAGCGGTACGTGCCGCACCTGCCGGCCGCCGGCGAGATCGTGCTCATGGACCGCTCCTGGTACAACCGCGCCGGCGTCGAGCACGTCATGGGGTACTGCACGAACGCCGAGTACCACCGGTTCCTCCACCAGGCCCCGATCTTCGAGCGGATGCTCGTCGAGGACGGGATCTACCTGATGAAGTACTGGTTCAGCGTGTCCGACATCGAGCAGGAGAGGCGCTTCCGCTCCCGCGCCGAGGACCCGATGCGGCACTGGAAGCTCAGCCCCAACGACGTCGCCTCGATCACCAGGTGGGAGGACTACTCACGGGCCAAGGACGTGATGTTCGTCCACACCGACATCCCCGAGGCCCCGTGGTTCGAGGTGGAGTCGGACGACAAGCGGCGCGGTCGGGTCAACATGATCGCCCACCTGCTCGGTCGCATCCCGTGGCAGCGGGTCGAGCGACCGCAGATCGAGATCCCACCGCGCCCGGCGACCAAGGGCTACGAGCGCCCGCCGCGCGACCAGTCGACGATCGTCCCCGACCACGCCGCCGACGTCGAGGCGGCGGCCGCGGGCGGCTGAGTCCGGCCCGTGCCATGCTCGACCCATGGAGCCCGTCGTCGTGCGCACGGCCGAGCCCCGGGACGCCTTCGCCGTCGCCGCCCTGCACCTGCAGGCCGAGCGTGAGCGGGGCCACCAGATCCCGCCCGGCTTCCTCGACAGCCTCGCCGACGCCTGGCTGCGCGACCGTTCGCGGGTGACGTGGATCGCCGAGGACGGGAACCACAACCCCGTCGGCGCGGTCCACGGGACCGTGGCCCGGACCCTGCCGTCCCCCCGGCGGCCGGGGTCGGCGTGGATGCACGTCGGCTTCCTCTACGTCACCACGAAGGCCCGCGGCTCGGGGCTCGGCGAACGGCTGCTGAGGACGGTCATCGCCTGGTGCGCTGCCCAGGGCGTCGACCGCATCCAGGTCATCGTCGCCGACGAGGAACGCTCGCTCTACGAGCGGACCGGCTTCGGCCCTCCCTCCGACGGTCTTCTCGAGCTGCGGGTCAGCCGAAGCCCTCGTCCACCCGGGTGAGTCAGGGCCCGTGCCCGAGGGGCGGCCGGGACGTCGAGGGCGACGTCGTGGGTGCTCCGCACGACGCCGCCCCGCACCGGGCCGACGGCATCCTCCCACCGTGTTCCGGGGCGGGCAGTCCGGCGCGGCTAGGGTGGCGCCGTGCCCTCCGACTCACACCCCGCTCGCGGGGTCCTCGTCACCGGGTCCTCGCGCGGGGTGGGTGCGGCCGTGGCCCGGGCCTTCGCCGCCCGCGGTGACCGGGTCGTCGTCCACCACAGCGGCGAGCACAGTCGGGACCTCGCCGAGGTGGTGCTCGCCTCCCTCGAGGGGTCAGGACACGGCCGGGTCGCGGCGGACGTCTCGGACCCGGACGCCGTGCTCGGCCTCGCCGAGCAGGCGGCCCGGGTGCTGGGGCGGGTGGACGTCCTGGTCAACAACGCCGCGATGATCGTCGCGCCCGGCTCCGGGCGCAGCCGACGCGGTGACCACCCCCTCGACGCGACCTCGTACGACGAGTGGGTCGGGGTGTGGCAGCGGACGATCGCCACGAACCTCCTCGGCCCGGCGAACCTCACCTGGTGCGTGGCCCGGCACATGATCGACGCGCCTCCGGCCGACGGTCTGCCCGTCGGGAGGATCGTCAACGTCGGGTCGCGTGGTGCGTACCGCGGAGAGCCCGACATCCCGGCCTACGGCGCGTCCAAGGCCGGGCTGCACGCGTTCGGGCAGTCGATGGCCCAGCACCTCGCGCGGCACGGGATCGCGGTGACCTCGGTCGCTCCCGGCTTCGTCGCCACCGAGATGGCGGGCTACGCGATGGCCGACCCGGAGGCCGCGGAGCGCACCCGCGCACAGAGTCCGTTCCACCGGGTCGCGCAGCCTGACGAGGTCGCCGCCGCCGTCCTCGCCCTGGCGTCCCCCGAGCTCGAGTGGGCGAGCGGCGCCGTGCTCGACCTCAACGGGGCGAGCCACCTGCGCTGACCCCGTCGCACCCGCCCACCCTAGGATCGGGGCATGCCCGACCTCGAGCACCCCGACGCCTTCGCCGGTGAGCCCGACGGGTTCGAGCGGCTCTGGACGCCGCACCGGATGGTCTACGTCGAGGGGGAGCGGCCCGACCCCGACCCGGGGGACGGCTGCCCGTTCTGCGCGGCGCCGGGGAAGGGCGACGCCGAGGGACTCCTCGCCCACCGGGGGACGCTCTGCTACGTCGTCCTCAACCTGTTCCCGTACAACCCGGGCCACCTCCTCGTCTGTCCCTACCGCCACGTCGCGCGCTACGTCGACCTCACCGAGGATGAGACCGCGGAGTTCACCGCTCTCACCAAGGCCTCGATCCGGGCGCTCGAGGCCTCCTCGCAGCCGATGGGCTTCAACCTCGGCATGAACCAGGGGGCGGTCGCCGGGGCCGGGGTCGCGGCCCACCTGCACCAGCACGTCGTGCCGCGGTGGGGCGGCGACAGCAACTTCCTGCCGATCATCGCTCGCACCAAGGCACTGCCCGTCCTCCTCGAGGACGTCCGGGCGCGCCTGGTCGAGAGCTGGCCGGCCTGAGCGGGCCTGTGCCTCGAGCAGGCCGCGGGCCTGCGGTGATCCCTGTCGCAGGCGGTGGGGTCGTGCGAGACGACGGTGGGAGGATGCCGACGTGAGGCCGTGGCGAGAGTGGGCCGAGACGGCCCTGTTCGGGGTGTCCGTCGTCCTGCTCACGGCGGGTGGGATCGCGTGGGTCCTCGACGCGGACCGTCCCGCCGACCTCGTGTGGGCCGCCGGCGCGGTGCTCGGCCTCGTCGCGTCGGTGTGGTGGACCGTCGACGCGGCCCGACGTCGCGAGCCCACCGTCGACATCATCGCCGTGCTGGCCCTCGCGGGCGCGCTCGTCGTCGGGGAGCCGTTCGCCGGTGCCATGGTCACCGTCATGCTCGCCTCGGGACGCCTCCTCGAGGCGCGCGCCGAGGCGCGCGCCCGACGGGAGCTGAGCCTGCTCGTCGAGCGGGCGCCGCGCAGCGCCCGTCGGCGCGGTGGCGACGGTGTCGAGGAGGTCCCGGTCGACGACGTCGTGCGCGGCGACCGGGTGCTCGTCGGGACCGGGGAGGTCGTCCCCGTCGACGGTCGCCTGGTGGGCGACGCGGTGCTCGACGAGTCGGCGCTGACCGGAGAGCCGCTCCCGGTGGAGCGAGAGGCGGGGGAGGAGGTGCGCAGCGGTGTCGTCAACGCGGGGGGACCGCTGGAGCTGCTCGCGACGTCCGTGGCCGCGGAGTCGACGTACGCGGGCCTGGTCCGCCTGGTCGAGCAGGCACGAGCCTCGAGCGCGCCGTTCGTGCGGGCCGCCGACCGGTACGCCCTCGTCTTCGTGCCCCTCACCCTGGCCCTCGCCGGCGGGGCGTGGGCGTGGTCGGGGGATGCGGTGCGCGCCGTCGCGGTGCTCGTCGTCGCGACACCCTGCCCGCTGATCCTCGCCGCTCCCATCGCCGTCATGTCCGGTCTCTCGCGCGCCGCCCGGCACGGTGTCGTCGTCAAGGGTGGGGGGGCGCTGGAGCGGCTGGCCTCCGGACGGGTGATCCTCTTCGACAAGACCGGCACGCTGACCCGCGGCCGCCCGACCGTGACCGGGGTCGTCACGGCCCCCGGCGCCCTCCCGCCGGACGAGATGCTGCGCCTCGCGGCCTCGCTCGACCAGCTCTCGCCGCACGTGCTCGCCGACTCGGTCGTCACTGCGGCCCGGGAGCGGGGCCTCGCGCTCAGCGAGCCCACGACCGTCGTCGAGGAGCACGGCTACGGCGTGCGGGGCAGTGTCGACGGGGTGGAGGTGCGGATCGGCAAGCCCGCCTGGGTCGTGCCCGGGCCGCCGCCGGAGTGGGTGCGTCAGGTCCGCAGGCGGGCAGACCTCGACGGCTCGATGACGGTCTTCGTCGCCGTCGGCGGTGAGCCCGCCGGGGCGCTGCTCCTCGAGGATCCGGTGCGTGCGGATGCTCCGAGGATGGTGCGCGCCCTGCGCGCTGCCGGGGTCGAGCGGGTCGTCCTGGTCACCGGCGACCGCGCCGACGTGGCCACGACCGTGGGACGGGTCGTCGGGGTCGACACGGTGCACGCCGACCGCGACCCCGGCGAGAAGCTCGCGGTGATCCGGGCGGAGTCCGCGGCCGCGCCCACGGTGATGGTGGGCGACGGCGTCAACGACGCGCCGGCCCTCGCGGCAGCGGGTGTGGGCGTGGCGCTCGCGGCCCGGGGGGCCACGGCGTCGTCGGAGGCGGCCGACGTCGTCCTCACCGTCGACCGGGTCGACGCGCTGGCCGACGCCATCCTCATCGCCCGGCGCTCCGGCCGGATCGCGCGCGAGGCCGTCGTCGTCGGCATGGGGCTCTCCCTCGTCGCGATGGGCGCCGCCGCGCTCGGCTGGCTTCCCCCGGCGGTCGGAGCCGTCCTCCAGGAGGGCATCGACGTGCTGGCCATCGCCATTGCGCTCCGGGCGGTGCTGCCCGGGAAGGTGCACACCGTGGCGATGTCCGACGACGACGTCGAGCTCGCGCGTCGACTGCGCGCCGAGCACGACGCCGTCCTCCCGGACGTGGAGCAGGTCCGCACCGTCGCCGACGGGCTCGCCGAGGACGCGCCCGATCTCGAGCCGGTGCGGGCCCTGGTCGACCGTCTCGAGGAGACGTTGCTCCCGCACGAGCGTGCCGAGGAGGCGCTGCTCGTGCCCCTCGTCGGGCGGGCCCTCGGTGGGCCGGACGCCACGGCGGCGCTCAGCCGGACCCACGCCGAGATCGAGCACCAGGTGGGGCGGCTGCGGAGGCTGGTCGAGGGCATCCCCGGTGAGGCGGACCGCCAGGACGTCGTCGAGCTGCGCCGCCTGCTCTACGGGCTCTACGCGGTCCTTCGCCTCCACAACGCCCAGGAGGAGGAGGGAGCGTTCGCGCTCGTCCCGGACCGGGCCTGAGGAGCAGCCACGGGGTGGAGGTCAGCCCTTCGCGCCGGCCTCGACGTGCTCACGGGCCAGACGCTCGGGGAGCACCTCGTAGCCGCGCGGCTCGCGGTGGAAGGACCCGGTGCCGTGGGCGAGTGAGCGGAGCGCGATGGCGTAGTCGAGCAGCTCGAGCTGCGGGACCGCCGCCTCGAGGGTCGATCGGCCCTCCTCGCCCTCGGCGGGGTGCGACCCGACGATCTGACCCCTGCGGGTACCGATGTCGGTCATCACCGCACCGAGGTAGTCGTCGTCGACGGTGACCGTCACCGTGTCGATCGGCTCGAGCAGGCACATCGTGCTCGGCGACGCGATCTCGCGCAGGGCCAGCCCGGCCGCGGTCTGGAACGCGACGTCCGAGGAGTCGACGCTGTGCGCCTTGCCGTCGGTGAGGGTCACCTTGACGTCGACGACCGGCCAGCCGGCGAGCAGGCCCTTCTCGAGCTGGGCGTGGACGCCCTTCTCGACGCTGCCGATGAACTGGCGCGGAACCGCGCCGCCGACGACGACCTCGTCGAACTGGACGCCGGATCCCCGCGGCAGCGGCTCCATGACGAGGTGGCACACGGCGAACTGTCCGTGGCCGCCGGACTGCTTGACGTGCCGCCCCTGGGCCTCCGCCCGCCCGACCGCCGTCTCCTTCATGGCGACCTTGACGGGGACCCGCTCGACCGCGACGTTGTACCGGCTGCGCAGCCGGTGCAGGACCAGGTCGAGGTGCGCCGGGCCGGTGGTCCACAGGACGACCTGTCCGGTGCCGGGGTCGTGCTCGATCCGCAGGGCTGGGTCCTCGCTCGCGAGCTCACGGAAGGCCACCGGCATCTTGTCCTCGTCGGCTCGGGTCGACGCGGCGACGGCGGCGGGCAGGAGCGCCTCGGGGAGCGCCCACGGCGTGACGAGGAGCGGGCGCTCCGGGCTGGAGATGGTGTCGGAGGTCTGCGCGCTCGCGAGCTTGGTGACGACGACGATCTCACCGGCGACCGCCTCGGTCTTGGCGAGCAGCTCCTCGCCGAAGGGGGCTGCGATCGCCCCCGGACGGACGTCGTCGTCGTGCGCGGCGTGGCCCTCGCCGGTCGGCACGCCGAGCAGCTCGAGGTGGCCGGAGACGTGGACGGCACGGTCGGCACGGAGGCGGCCCGAGAAGACCCGGATGAGGGAGAGGTGCCCGACGTAGGCGTCGGACCGGGTGTGGACGACCTCCGCCACGAGTGGGCCGTCGGGGTCGGCCGTCAGCTGGAGGGCGTCGCCGCCCTCGACGGGGGTGACCGTCGGCAGCGGGTGCAGGCCGGGGTGCGGGAAGGCGGCCTCCACGACGTGCAGCAGCACCCCGACGCCGGCGCCGGTCTCGGCCGACACCGGGAGCACCGGGTGGAAGCTGCCGTGGGCGACCGCGGTGAGGAGGTCCTTCTCGAGGGTCTCGAAGTCGAGCTCCTCCCCCTCGAGGTAACGGTCCATCAGGCCGGAGTCCTCGGACTCCTCGATGATCCCCTCGATGAGGGAGGGGCGGTGGGTGTCGAAGACGTCGGCGTGCTCCGCGCCGGCCGGCCGCACCGAGCGGCTGCCGCCGGTGTAGTCGTGGATCTCCCCGAGGAGCAGGTCGGCGATCGAGGTGACCGCCCCCTGGTCGCCCGGCACCGGGACGCCGAGCGGCTGGATGCCCGGGCCGAAGTGGGCCCGGCAGTCCTCGAGGGTCGCGTCGTAGTCGGCGTCGCGGGCGTCCAGCTGGGTGATGACGACGGCCCGGGGCATCCCGACGAGCTCGCACTCGTGCCACAGCGCCCGGCTCTGGGCATCGGCGCCGTCGGCGGCCGACACGACGAAGAGGGCGGCATCCGCAGCGCGCAGACCCGCCCTCACCTCCCCGACGAAGTCGGGGTTGCCGGGTGCGTCGACCAGGGTCATCACCACCGAACCGCTCGCGAGGGTGGCGGCCCGCAGGCCGGTCGTCGGCTCGGTCTGACCTCTCGGGGCGGTCCCCGGGGCCAGTGCCTCGACGACGTGGTCGAACAGGCGTGACTTCCCGGACCCGCTCGGTCCCACGAGCACGACGTTGCGGATGCGCGTGGTGTCGGTGACGGACGGGGCCTGGGTCGTTGTGCCGTTCATGGCCCCAAATCAACTCCTTTCCGGGCCGCGACACAAGCGCGGCGCCGCCACCGCGCCGTGAGGCGGCTCACCCGGTGGGACGACCGGTGAGCAGCTCCGCGACGACCTCGGCGACGCGGCCCGCCTCCACCTCCAGCGTGGCGGTGCCGACCGCGAGCTCGACGAGGACCGTGCCGGGGGAGGCCGTTGCGCGGGCCCGGGGCCAGGTCCACACGCCCTCCTCCTCGGCCAGGCGCCACGCGGCCACCTCGAACGCGTCGAGGGTCGTCGCGAGGTGGAGGTGCATCATCGGCGTGTGCGGCACCTCCGGGGTGACCCGGACGCCGGGGACGTCGGCGAGCGCTGCCGCGATCGCCCGCGCGTGCTCGAGCCGCCGCGGCATCTGCGCGAGGCGTCCCGGGAGGAGGGCGAGCGCCGTCGCCGCGGCCGGCCAGAGACCGAACAGGGTGCCCCCGAGGCGACGTCGCCACTCCCGCACCTGGGCGACGAGCGTCTCGTCCCCGGCGACGCAGCAGCCGGGCAGCGCGCCGATCCCCTTGTAGAAGGAGACGTACACCGAGTCGAAGGGGGCGGCCACCTCGGCGGGGGTGCACCCGTAGCCCGCGGCGGCCTCCCACAACCGGGCACCGTCGAGGTGGGCCGCGGCGCCGTGCTCGTGGGCCCAGTCGACCTGCGCGAGCACATCGGGCCAGTCGGGCAGCCGGCCCCCGAGGTCGCGCTGGGGCAGCTCGAGGAGCAGGGCCGCGGCGGGCTCGGCGACCTCGTCGAGGTCGCCGAGCGTCACGAGCCGGTCGGGGGAGCCCACCGGCCGGCCGACGAGGCCGTGCAGACGGGTGTGGGCCTGCAGCTCGTGGACCTCCAGGTGACAGGCGGGGTGCCACAGCGCGGTGCTCCGACCGCGGGTGGCCGCGTGGACCCGGAGGGTGGCGCCCTGGGCCATCGTCCCGCTCGGCAGCAGGACCGCCGCCGGCATGCCCAGCAGGTCCGCGACGTACGCCTCCAGGTCGGCGACGACGCCTCCCTCGCCGTACACGTCGGGGACGACGTCGGGTGGGACCAGCCCGAGCAGCTCCGCCGGGCGGACCGGGCCGTCCCCGTGGACGAAGGTGTGGCACGCGTCGCGCCTGGCGCGGGTCTCGGCGTCCATCCGCCGATCGTGCCACTCCCGGCAGGCCACCTGCGCCGACGCGCCAGCGGAGCGTGCGGGACCTCCCGCAGCCCCCCACTACGCTGGGCGCACCATGCTCAACCGATACGCGCGTGCCTTCTTCACGAAGGTCCTGACCCCCGTGGCCGCCCTTCTCATCCGCCTCGGGATCAGCCCCGACGTCGTCACGGTCGTCGGCACCCTCGGGGTCGCGGCGGGGGCGCTGGTCTTCTACCCCCGAGGGGAGTTCCTCGTCGGCACCCTGGTCATCACCGCCTTCGTCTTCGCCGACACCCTCGACGGGATCATGGCCCGGCGGCTCGGCCGCTCCAGCAACTGGGGTGCCTACCTCGACTCCACCCTCGACCGGGTCGGTGACGCCGCGGTCTTCGGTGGGCTCGTCCTCTGGTACGCCGGCGACGGCGACCACGCGACGATGGCGGCGCTCGCCCTGGCCTGCCTCATCCTCGGGAGCGTCGTCTCGTACGCGAAGGCGCGGGCGGAGGGCCTCGGGATGACGGCGAACGTCGGCATCGCCGAGCGCGCCGACCGGCTCGTGGCCGTGCTCGTGGCGACCGGCCTGACCGGGCTGTTCGACCTGCCGACCGTGGTGCTCGGCGTCGTCCTGACCCTGCTCGCCCTCGCCAGCCTAGTCACGGTGGTCCAGCGGATCCTCGAGGTCCGCCGACAGGCGCTGGGCTCGTCGTGAGGTGGGTCCCGCCGGGCCTCGGCGACGCGCTCACGGTGGCCGGCTACCGCGTCGGCTGGGCCGCCGTCCGGCGGATGCCGGAGCGTGCCGCCTACGCCCTCTTCGACGCCCTCGCCGACCTCGCCGTCGCCCGGGGCGGGGCGGCCCGGATGCGGTCGAACTACGCGCGGGTGCGTCCCGAGCTCGACGAGGCCGCCCTCGACGCGCTCGTCAAGGACGGCATGCGCCGCTACATGCGGTACTACTGCGAGGCCTTCCGGCTGCCCGACCTCGGGCCCGACGAGATCGCCGCCCGCGTGCGCGTCGAGGGTGACGACGCCGTCCGGGAGGTCCTCGGCTCGGGGAGGTCGGTCGTCTGCTTCCTCGGCCACCTCGGCAACTGGGACCTTGCCGGAGCGTGGGGCACGATCTTCCTCGGGCCGGTGACCACCGTCGCGGAGCGGCTGGAGCCCGAGGAGGTGTTCGCGGAGTTCCTCGCCTTCCGCGAGGGCCTCGGGATGACGATCCTCCCCCTGACCGGCGGCCCCGACGTCTTCTCCGCGCTGCGCCGTGCAGTCCGGACCCCCGGAACCGTCGTACCGCTGCTCGCCGACCGGGACCTCACCGCGCGGGGGGTCGAGGTCGACTTCTGCGGCGTCCCGGCCCGGATGGCGGCCGGGCCCGCGGCGCTGGCGCTGGCCGAGCGCAGCCCCCTGCACCCGGTGTCCATCCGCCACGAGCGGCGCCCGGGTGGCTGGGGCATCGTCATCACCTTCCACCCGGCCGTCGAGGTCCCCACGACCGGCACCACCCGCGAGCGGGCCGTGGCGATGACGCAGGCGTGCGCGGACGTCCTCGGGCGCACGGTGCGGGAGTGCACCGCCGACTGGCACATGCTCCAGCGGGTCTTCGTCGAGGACCTCGACGAGCGCCGGACGGCCGCGGCGGGGGTGTCGTCGTGAGGATCGGGATGGTCTGCCCGTACTCGTTCGACGTCCCGGGTGGGGTGCAGTTCCACGTCCGGGACCTCGCCGAGGTCTTCCTCGCCGAGGGCCACGACGTGTCGGTGCTCGCCCCGGCCGATGAGGACGCCGTCCTGCCGCCGTACCTGACCTCGTGCGGTCGCGCCGTACCCGTGCGCTACAACGGCTCGGTGGCCCGCCTCACCTTCGGCCCGGTCACCTCGGCCCGGGTCACGCGGTGGCTGGAGTCGGGGGACTTCGACGTCCTGCACCTCCACGAGCCGGTGACGCCGTCGGTCTCGCTCATGGCGCTCTGGGCCGCCGACGAGCCGGTCGTCGCCACCTTCCACACCGCCAACGTGCGCTCTCGGGCGATGCACGCGGCCAACCCCCTCCTGCGCCCCTCGCTCGAGAAGATCCGGGCCCGCATCGCCGTCTCCGAGGACGCCGCGACGACGGTGCGGCGCCACCTCGGAGGCGACACGTACATCATCCCCAACGGCGTGCACGTCGACCGCTTCGGTGCGGCGCCGACCCGACCCGAGTGGGTGGGGACCTCCGAGCGACCCACGCTGGCCTTCCTCGGCCGGGTCGACGAGCCGCGCAAGGGGCTGCAGGTGGCCCTCGACGCCCTGCCGACGGTCCTCGACGAGCTGCCGGGCACCAGGCTGCTCGTCGCGGGCCCGGGCGAGGCCACCGACCTGCTCCGGAGGGCCGACCCCCGCGCGGCCGCGGCCGTGGAGCTCCTCGGGGCGGTGTCCGACCCCGACAAGGCCACCCTGCTGCGCTCGGTCGACGCCTACGTTGCCCCGCACCTCGGCGGCGAGAGCTTCGGCATCGTCCTCGTCGAGGCGATGGCGGCCGGGGCACCGGTCGTCGCCGCGGACCTCCCCGCGTTCGTGCGCGTCCTCGACGGCGGCCGCACGGGTGCCGTCTTCGAGACCGGCTCCGCCGGCGCCCTCGCCCGCACCCTCGTCGGCGTCCTCGAGGACCAGGAGCGTCGCGCCGTGCTGCGCGAGGTCGGGCTGGAGCGGGCCCGGGGGTTCGACTGGTCGCGGGTCTCGCGACAGGTGATGGCGGTCTACGAGACGGTCATCGAGGGCGCCGACGCCGAGCCCGCCGACCCGACGCCGCGAGGTCTGTGGGGCCGGCTCGTCCGTGGCGTGCCCGGGACGGGGGCCTGATGGTCATCGACGTCGACGTCCTGCAGGTCTCGAGCTTCCTCGTCATCGTCCTCGTCGGGGTCGCCTGGTACCTCTCCTACTCGGCGGCCCGCCTGGACCGCCTGCACGCCAAGGTCGAGGGGGCGATGTCGGCCCTCGACGCCCAGCTCGTCCGCCGCGCGGAGGCCACTCTCGAGCTGGCCAACGCCGGTGTCCTCGACCCGGCGAGCGCCCTGCTCCTGGCCGGGGCGGCGACGGAGTCGCTCGAGCGCACCACCGAGCACCCGCTCGCCGAGGACCTCCTCGACGGCCAGCACTTCGGCGGCCGGGAGGTCGTCGAGGGCGACCTCACGGCCGCGCTCGTCGCGACGCTCTCCGACCCGGTCGTCGAGGACCTCCGCGCCCGTGACGACGGCCTCGTCGACGAGTCGCTCGACCGCATCGCATCCTCGGGCATCCGCGTTCGGATGGCCCGGCGGTTCCACAACGACGCCGTGCGCGAGGTGCGCCGGGTCCGGGCCAAGCGGGTGGTCCGCTGGTTCCGCCTCGCCGGCCACGCGGCCCTGCCGGATCGAGTCGAGTTCGACGACGAGGTACCCCCGCCGCTCGCGCGCTGAGGGCCGGTCGGGGCCACGACCCGGACGCACCTAGAATCGGCGACATGACCGATCAGCACAGCGCCCCCACGACCGGCACGACGCGCGTCAAGCGCGGGATGGCCGAGATGCTCAAGGGCGGCGTCATCATGGACGTCGTCACGCCCGAGCAGGCGAAGATCGCCGAGGACGCCGGGGCGGTCGCCGTCATGGCTCTCGAGCGCGTCCCCGCCGACATCCGCGCCCAGGGCGGGGTCTCGCGGATGAGCGACCCGGACATGATCGACGGGATCATCGCGGCCGTCTCCATCCCGGTGATGGCCAAGGCCCGCATCGGCCACTTCGTCGAGGCCCAGGTCCTGCAGAGCCTCGGCGTCGACTACGTCGACGAGTCCGAGGTGTTGACCCCGGCGGACTACGCCAACCACATCGACAAGTGGCAGTTCACGGTGCCGTTCGTCTGCGGTGCGACCAACCTCGGCGAGGCCCTGCGCCGGATCACCGAGGGGGCGGCGATGATCCGCTCCAAGGGCGAGGCCGGTACCGGCGACGTCTCCAACGCGACGACGCACATGCGCGCGCTGCGTGGCGAGATCAACCGCCTCCGGTCGATGAACGCCGACGAGCTCTACGTCGCGGCGAAGGAGCTCCAGGCGCCGTACGACCTCGTCAAGGAGGTCGCCGAGACCGGCGCGCTCCCCGTGGTCCTGTTCACCGCCGGCGGGATCGCCACGCCCGCCGACGCCGCGATGATGATGCAGCTCGGCGCCGAGGGTGTCTTCGTCGGCTCCGGGATCTTCAAGTCGGGCAACCCCGCACAGCGGGCCGAGGCCATCGTCAAGGCGACGACCTTCTACGACGACCCGGACGTCATCGCGAAGGTCTCCCGCGGCCTCGGTGAGGCGATGGTCGGGATCAACGTCGACCAGATCCCGCAGCCGCACCGGCTCGCCGAGCGGGGCTGGTGACACCGGGCCGCTGACCGGCGGCTCCGGCCGCGGCTCGGCCGGGCAGGGCCCGCGACCGGTCGTCCGTTCGGCCATTCGTGCCCGCCGATCGCCGGATCGCCGGCTCGATACGACCGCGTCACACCGGCCACGTCCGTAACTTTCGGGGCGATCCCTGCACCGCCTCGCGAGGAGCCCGCCGTGACCGATCACGTGGTCTCGGGCGCCGTGGCCGGCGGGCTCGGCGCCGGACTCCCGGCGGCGGACGCCCTGATCGGCCCGGGCCACGACGTCTTCGCGCTGCTCGCCGCGCTCGCGGCGAACGGCGCCGACGCCCCGGTGGGCCTCGTCGTGCTCGGCGAGGCGGACCTGGTCCGTCTCCGCACGCGGCGTGAGTCGCGCCTCGCGCTGCCCCTCCACGGCACTCCAGCGCTCCGTGAGGTGCTGCGGTGGGCCGTGGAGGACACGACGCGCCTCGCGGTCCTCGACCTCACCGAGCCCGAGTGGGGCGACACGTGGCGCGACCCGGACCTCCACGGCCTCGTCTCGTTCGCGCTGGCGCCGGTGCAGCAGGGCGGCCGGGTCGTCGGCGTGCTCGGCGCGGCGGACACCCTGAGCCGACCCTGGGGTCCCGAGGAGCTCGGGCACCTCAGCGACGTGGCCCGGCTCCTCGAACACGACCTGTCCAGCCGGGCCCGCACCGCCACGGCGGAGCGCGTCGTGCGGGGCTGGGAAGCGGTGGCGGCCGGCCTCGGCGGTGCCGAGCTGTCGGTCGGCACCCTCGTGCGGGCCGTCGACGAGGGCGAGGACCCGGGGCTGCGGGCCAGGGCCGCCCACGTGCAGGGACGTCTGGAGGCGCTCGCCGAGGACGTCAACCACCTCGAGTCCACCCTCGAGTCCGGCCGTGCGTTGGCGACCCTGGACGCCGTCGACCTGCGCTTCGGCGTGACGGCCGCGGTCCGCGCCGCGGCCCGCAGCGCCCCGGGCGTGCGCATCCGTCCTCGCCTGCACGCCGCGGCGCTCCCCGCCCAGGCCGACCCCGCCGCGGTCCGCTCCGGCGTGCTCGCCCTCCTCGACGCGGTGACGACGGTGCCCGGCGCGGGCGAGGTCCATGTCCGGCTCGAGCCCGTCGCGGGATCGCCCGACGACCCGGCCGTCGGCCCCGTCATCCGGCTCGTCGTCGACGCCCCCGGCCGCGAGTGCGACGTGGCGGTGCTCGCCGCGGCCGTCGGTCGGTTCGAGGCCGTGGTCCGCCGGCCGGGTCACGCGGTCCCCGCCGAGCCGCCCGCTCTCGTGGCGGCCGGTGACGGCGTCGTCGTCCACGGCCGCACCGTGACCGCCCGCTCGGGGCGGGGCGGCACCCGGCTCGAGACGACGTGGGGGGTCGACGTCGGATGACCACGACGACCGAGGGAGCGGACCGGTGAGCGACCTGCTGGCCCACGGACTCATCGCGCTCGGCGGCTTCGGGGTGCTGTTCCTCGCCGCGCGGGTCCGCTGGTCCGCCACCGAGGAGGCGAGCGGTGGAAGCGGTCTCGACTGAGCGCAGCTGGCGTTCCACCCAGGGAGCCGCACTCGTCGTCGCCACGGCCGCCGTCGTGCTCGCCCTCGGACTGCTCGCCGGGCAGGACGGCCCCCGGGTCGCCCTCGTGAGCGCCCTCGTCACCATGGCCGTCGGCGCCGCCGCGGCCATGCTCGACGGGCTCCTCGGCATGTTCGTCGGGCTGTTCGGGTCGGTCCTCGTCGTCGCCGCGCACCGGGCCTGGGGCGGGTGGGACGTCGGCGACGTCGCGCAGGCCGTGCTGGTCATCGGGTTGGGCTGGGCGGCCGGCATGACCGGTTCGTACGCGCGGCGCACCGCACGCCACCTCGCGACCCCGCCCCACGGGGCGGTGACGCCGAGCCTGCACACCCTCGGCCTGCTCGACGCCGCGTCGGCCCGGCTGCGCATCGACGAGGAGCTGCACCGCCGCGCCGGCACCGACCGTGCGCTGACCGTCGTCCTGATCCGCCTGGACGTCCTCGGCGACCTCGCCGTCGACGAGCCGGTGCACCGTTCCGTGACGAAGGCGGTGGCCCGCGCGGTGGAGTCCTCGACCCGGGAGACGGACGTGCCGTTCGCGCTCACCGAGGAGATCCTCGGGGTGGTCCTGCCCGACACCGGCGAAGGCCACGCGTGGCGGGTCCTCGGCCGGCTCGTCCAGGACACCCTCGCGACGAGCTTCGCCCACCGCGCGGACGGCGGCCGTGTCCGGCTGCGCGACGCGGTCGCGCTGCACACCGTGCTCGTCACCGCCGACGAGTCGACCCGCACCGCCGACCACCTGCTCGGCCCGGGGCGTACCCGCGTCGAGTCGCTCTCGGAGCCGGACCCGTCATGACGGCCACCACCCTCGTCCCGCTCTCGGTGCTCGTGCTCCTCGTCGTCCTCACCGTGGTCTACTGGCACCGCTCCATCCGCGGCCACGACGCCCGCCTCGACCAGCTCGACGTCCGGATCCACGTCAACGGCATCCGGGGGAAGTCCACGGTGACCCGTCTCGTCGCCGCCGTGCTCCGGGAGGGCAGCTACGTCGCCCTCGCCAAGACCACCGGCAGCGCGGCGCGGGTCATCCTCCCGACCGGGGAGGAGCTGCCGATCCGTCGCCGGGGCGCCGCGACGATCAACGAGCAGGTCGACGTCGTCGCCGAGCACGTCCTCCCGGAGGTCGACGCGCTCGTCGCCGAGTGCATGGCGGTCCGTCCGCTGTACCAGAAGTACAGCCAGGAGTTCATGATCCGCTCCGACATCACGGTCATCACCAACGTCCGCCTCGACCACCAGGAGGAGATGGGGGAGACCCTCGAGGAGATCGCCGACTCCCTCTGCGCCACCGTGCCGTGGGACGGCGTCCTCATCACCGCCGAGGACCGACCCCACCTGCGCGAGCGCCTGCGGGCGGCGGCGGAGGCACGGCGCTCCCGGTTCGTCTACGCCGACCCCGCCTCGGTGCTCGACGAGGACATGACCGGCTTCGACTACATCCAGTTCAAGGAGAACGTCGCCATCGGGCTGGCCGTCGCCGAGCTGCTCGGCGTGCCGCGCGCCCGCGCGGTCGAGGGGATGTGGAAGTCCGTGCCCGACGTGGGCGTGGTCCGCCTGCGCACCTACGAGATCCGCGGCAAGCGCATCCTCTGGGTGCCGCTCTTCGCCGCCAACGACCGCGAGAGCGTCATCTTCACCTTCGAGAACCTCGCCGGGCAGTTCCCGGCGGGGGCGCCGGTCGTCGGCATCCTCAACAACCGGTCCGACCGCGGGCGCCGGGCCGAGCTGTTCGCCCACATGGTCCCCGACGACCTCGATGGCCACCTCGACCACGTCATCACGTTCGGGGCGTACGAGGACACGGTGGTCCCGACGATGGTCGAGCGGGGCTACGGCCCGCAGCGCATCCACAAGCTGGGTGACACGGTCCGGCCGACGCTGGGCCAGATCCTCGACACGGTCGCCTCCCTGGTCCCGGGCGAGGAGGGCGTCCTCGTCGGCATGGTCAACATCCACACCGAGCAGGCCGAGCTGCTCATCGAACACTTCCACGAGCTCGCGGGGACCGAGCACGTCGACGAGATGGACGCCTCCCGCGAGTGGAGTCGCGGCCCGCGGTCCCTCACCCGGATGCGCTCGGCGGCCACGCGCTCCCAGCTGGTCGGGAGCGCCCGGCCATGACGTTCACCCCCGAGGTCATGCGGGTCACGCTCGTCATGGGCGTGATCCTCGGAATGCTGGTCTACGAGCGCTTCCAGCTGACGACCGGTGGCGCCATCGTCCCTCCCTACCTCGCCCTCGCCGTGGCGAGCCCGCTCTCGGTCGTGGTCACCCTCAGCGCCGGCTACGCGACCTTCCTCATCGTCACGCGGGTGGTCGCGCGACGGTACATCCTCTACGGGCGCCGGAAGTTCGAGGTGGAGGTCGTCATCGGGCTCGGCCTGGTCCTCCTGCTCACCGCGCTCGCCGCCCTGCTCGGGCGCTTCGACCCGGCGTTCGCCGCGCTCACCGGCGTGGGCTTCGTCATCCCCGGGCTCATCGCCCACGACATGGGACGCCAGCAACCGCGCCGCACCATCGTCGCGATCGTCGCGACCGCCACCGGGCTCTTCCTCTTCGCGTACGTCCTCGAGTCCGTGCTGCGGGTGCTCGCCCCGCCGCGGGAGGGGTCGATCGGGGACCTCGCCTCGACGTCGGGGTTCCCGCCCGAGCTGCTCGTCGTCGCGGTGACCGCGAGCGTGCTGGTCGGCATCCTGGCGTTCTCGCGGTTCGGGCTGCGGTCGGGCGGTTTCATCACGGGTGCGTACCTGGCCCTGGTGACCACGCGGTGGCTCGACCTCGTCTTCGTCGTCGTCGTGGCCGTCCTCACCTACGCCGTCGTCGTCCACCTGATGATGCCGCGCCTGCTCGTCTTCGGCCGCCGCAAGCTCGCGACGATGCTCCTCGTCGGCGCGGTCATCGGCTGGACGCTCGAGGCGGTCGCCGTCGATGTGTCCGACGGGTCCTACGTGCCGATGCTCGGGATGACGATCGCCACCCTCATGGTCCCGGCGCTCATGGCCAACGACGCGCAGCGGCAGGGATGGGAGCGCACCGCGTGGGGCGTGGCCCTCAGCGCCGCGGGGGTGCTCGCGCTGACGAACCTCACGGCGGCCGGGCTCTCGTGGGCGGGCGTGGTCGTGTGAGTGCGCGCCGGGTCCTCGGGGTCGTCGTCGTGTCGGCGGCGGCGGTCGCCGGGCTGACCCAGATCGGGGCCGGGGCGCACGGGAACACCGGCCGGGTCGCCACCGGTCTGGTCGTCGACGACGCCGGCGAGCCGGTGGCGGGTGCCTCGGTGAGCCTCGGCACGACGACCACGCGGACCGGTGCCGACGGCCGGTTCGCCCTCGCCGCCGCCGCGGCCGGGATCGCCGAGGTGGCGGGGGAGGGCTACCTGGGCCGGGCCCAGGTACTCGACCCGGCCGTCCCGGCCCGCGTGGAGCTGACCCGGGCCGGCGCCGACGCGGTCTCGCTGCGCTTCGGGGGAGACGCGATGATGGGACGCCGGTTCTACGAGCAGCGCGACGGGGCGCCCGCCCTGCTGTCGCCGGGTTCCTCGGCCGCCCAGCACGCGGCGCTTCTCGCGGAGGTCGAGCCGTTGCTCGCGGACGCCGACCTGACCGTGCTCAACCTCGAGACCCCGCTCGTCGAGGACCCCGTGGTCGAGCGGGACGGCGTCAGGGTCTCCGATGTCCACCCGACCAAGGACCTCGTCATCGCGTCGTCGACGGCGATGGCCGAGGGGTTGCGCCTGGCCGGCGTCGATGTCGTCTCCCTCGGCAACAACCACGCGGCGGACGCGCTCGGCCCGGGCATCTCCACCACCGAGGCGGCCCTCGATGCCGCCGGCATCGCGCACTTCGGGGCCGGCGACACGCCGGACGACGCGTGGCGCCCGGCCTACGTCCAGGTGCACGGGACGACGGTGGCGTTCCTCGGGTGCACGACGGTGACGGGCCGCCGGCACGCGGTCCCGTACGTCGCGACGGCGACGAACCCCGGGGCCGCCGAGTGCGAGAGCACGCGCCTGGGCCGGGAGGTGCGTGCCGCGCGGCAGCGCGCCGACGTCGTCGTCGTCATGATCCACGGGCACGTGGAGTACCGGCGGAGCCAGGGGCGGACGGTGCGCGACCTCGCGGCCGCGGCCGGTCAGGCGGGCGCGGCCGTCGTCGTCGGCTCGCACCCGCACGTCGTCGGAGGGTTGACGAGCGTCGGTGGGGCGGTCTTCGCGGAGAGCATGGGCAACATCGTGTTCGACCAGGAGCTCTGGGAGACCCTGCCCACCTACGTCGCCCGGGTCGACATCCGGGGCGGGCGCGCCGTCAGCACGTCCGTCGACCCGGTCCTCCTCGACGGCTACCGCCCACGACCGGCCGTGGGCGCACTCGCGGACGCCGTCGCGCGCATCGCTGCGGGCACGGTGCCCGGGGACGCCCGGCTCGACCCCGCTGGGGCCCACCTCTCGGCCGCGCCGGCAGGGCCGGGCACGACGGCCGTCGCCACCCTCGACCCGGGTGTCGCCCGGAGCCTGGCGCCCGGGTGGTGGGTCGGCGGAGAGGACGGGGTCCGTGTCGGCGCCGACCTGCTCTTCGGGACCGGTGGCTTCGGTGACGTCGCGGTGGGTCAGGACGGTGGTGCCGAGCGGCTGTGGAGCATCCGGGCCGGTGACACCCCGTCCGGTGGCCCCGAGCGGCTCTGGGCGCTCGGCCGCTACGCGAGGACGACGTCGGCCGCCGGCTGCGTCCCCGAGGGCGGGTCCGAGGACGACGCCGTCGGTCTCGAGCTGGCTCGCTCGCCGCTGAGCACCAAGGACGTCATCGCGACCGTCGAGCACCGGGCCCCCGTCACCGCCGGGGAGCGGCTCACCCTCCTCGCCGACGTCCGCCGCGCCGGGACCGGTGCGGTGCTCGAGGTGCGCTGGTACCCGGCGATGAGCGGACCGAGTGCCGCCGTCTCGACGCTCGAGGTCCCCGAGGGCCGGTACGACCCGACGTCCTGCCGCCAGGTGCGGCTCG
The DNA here is from genome assembly GCA_963730165.1 of uncultured Actinomycetota bacterium. Lineage (GTDB taxonomy): Bacteria > Actinomycetota > Actinomycetes > Actinomycetales > Dermatophilaceae > DASSQJ01. The sequence goes on along the minus strand of CAVSQS010000001.1, from coordinate 339,271 downwards.
ACGTCACGGTGCCCGCGGGCATGGTGGGCGCCCAGGTCTTCGCACGGGTCAGGGCACCACACGGCGGTCAGACCCTGCGCTACCTGGGGGTCGACGACATCCGGCTCGTCGTCTGGCAGCCGGCCGGCGAGGGCGGGCGTCGGTTCGACGTCGTGGAGTCGCCCGCCGGCGGTCCGGTCACGGTGACCCGCGACGACGCACGGGGGGGACCGGACCGCCCGTTCAGGTGACCGTCGCGCGCGTCGCGAACTCGGGACGCTCGTGCTCGTGCCCCTCGAGGACGGCATGGAGGTGCTCGGCGGCCCGCAGGACGTCCGCGTGCGTCAGGTACATCGGCGCGAATCCCAGCCGGATGACGTCGGGCTCGCGGAAGTCGCCGACGACGCCTCGTGCGATGAGGGCCTGGACGACGGCGTACGCCTCGGTGTGGCGAAGGCTCACCTGTGAACCCCGTCGGGAGGGGTCGCGTGGTGTCACGACCTCGAGGTCGGGACCGAGCTCGTCGAGGCACTCGAGGAAGAAGCCGGTGAGGGACACCGACCGCGCCCTGAGGTCGGCGACCGACTCGCCGTCGTAGGCGGCGAGGGCGGCCTCCAGCGCGAGCATCGAGATCACCGGCGGCGTCCCCACCCTCCCGCGGGCGACCCCGGGGGCGGGGACGTAGTCGGGTGCCATGGCGAACGGGGTCGCGTGCCCGTTCCAGCCCGAGATCGGGTTCTCGAACGCGTCCTGGTGGCGATCCGCCACGAAGAGGAAGGCCGGAGCGCCCGGACCTCCGTTGAGGTACTTGTACCCACACCCGACGGCCAGGTCGACCTCGTGGTCGTCGAGGCCGACCTCGAGGACCCCGGCCGAGTGACAGAGGTCCCAGCACACGAGGCCACCCGCCGCGTGCGCTGCCCGGGTGATCGCCGGCAGGTCCCAGAGCTCGCCGGTGCGGTAGTCGACGGAGCTGTACGACGCGAGGAGCAGGTCCTCACCCAGGACCGCAGCCCGGTCGGCGGCATCCGCAGGAGCGACCCGTTCGACGACGAGCCCGGCGTCACGAGCCGCGGCCCCGGTGACGTAGAGGTCGGTGGGGAAGGAGCCCGGGTCGGTGAGGACCACGCGTCGGCCCGGGCGCAGGCGGGCGGCCCCGACGACTGCCTTGTAGAGGTTGACGGTCGTCGAGTCGGTGCACACGACCTGGCCCTCCGCGGCGCCGACCAGGCGCCCGATGCGGTCACCGACGCGGGTGGGCGCGTCCCACCAGCCCGCCTCGTTCCAGCTCTCGACGAGCCGGTTGCCCCACTGCCGGTGGACGACGTCGGCGACCGCCTCGGCGACCCCTGCCGGGAGCGCGCCGAGCGAGTTGCCGTCGAGGTAGACGATGCCCGCCGGGAGGCGGAACCGGCCCCTCAGGTCGGTTCCCGCGTGCGCGGCGTCGAGGGAGTGGGCCCGCTCGGTCAGCGCTGACATGCTCCGAACGGTAGCGCGGTGGCCTTCTCGGACCGGGCCGAGCAGTGCCGCCCTCGAAGCTCCGGTGGGGTGGAGGACCTCGCTCGACGGGTCCGCCGACCCCTGCCGCGCGCTCCGGGCCACACCGCCGGCCCGCACCGGGGTGTGAGCGGTCGGTCGGGTGCGCCGTAGCATCGAGCACCGTGACCACCACCCCGCACATTGGCGTCCTCGCGGTCCAGGGCGACGTCCGCGAGCACCTCGTGGCGCTGGAGCGCGGCGGCGCGCTGGCCTCGCGTGTGCGGCGTCCCGCCGAGGTCGCCGAGGTCGGCGGACTCGTCATCCCGGGCGGTGAGTCGACGACGATCGACAAGCTGCTCCGCGCGTTCGACCTCCAGGCGCCGATCCGGGAGCGGATCGCCACGGGGCTGCCCGTGTACGGCTCGTGTGCCGGGATGATCCTGCTCGCGGACCGGCTCGCCGACGGTGCCACGGGGCAGCAGACCCTGGGCGGGATGGACATCCTCGTCCGACGCAACGCCTTCGGCCGCCAGGTCGACTCCTTCGAGCAGGACCTCCACATCCGCGAGCTGGGCCCGGAGCCGGTCCGCGCGGTGTTCATCCGGGCCCCGTGGGTCGAGGAGGCGGGGGAGTCGGTCGAGGTCCTCGCCCGGGTCGAGCACGGTCCGGCCGCGGGTAGGATCGTCGCCGCGCGGCAGCGGAACCTGCTGGTCACCTCCTTCCACCCCGAGGTGACCGGTGACCACCGGGTGCACCAGCTGTTCGTCGACATCGTGAGAAAGCACCAGAGGGAGCGTTCATGAGCGGCCACTCCAAGTGGGCGACCACCAAGCACAAGAAGGCGGCGATCGACGCCAAGCGCGGCAAGCTCTTCGCCAAGCTCATCAAGAACATCGAGGTCGCGGCACGCCAGGGCGGCGGTGACCCCGCAGGCAACCCGACGCTCTACGACGCGATCCAGAAGGCGAAGAAGTCCTCGGTCCCCAACTCGAACATCGACAACGCCGTCAAGCGCGGGTCGGGCGCCACCGCCGGTGGATCCGACTGGGAGACCATCAGGTACGAGGGATACGCCCCGGGCGGGGTCGCGGTCCTCATCGAGTGCCTCACCGACAACCGCAACCGCGCCGCGGCGGAGGTGCGCACGGCCCTGACCCGCAACGGCGGTCAGCTCGCCGACCCCGGGTCGGTCTCGTACGTCTTCGACCGCAAGGGTGTCGTCATCGTGCCCAAGGCGGAGAAGGGCGAGGACGAGCTGCTCGAGATCGTCCTCGACGCGGGCGCCGAGGAGGTCAACGACAACGGCGACACCTGGGAGATCGTCTCCGAGGCCACCGACTTCGTGGCGGTCCGGACGGCGCTGCAGGATGCCGGCGTCGACTACGACTCCGCGGAGGCGTCGTGGGTGCCGAACCTCCAGGTGCCCCTCGACCTCGAGGGCGCCAAGCGGATGATCCGCGTCATCGAGGCCCTCGAGGACTCCGACGACGTCCAGGACGTGTTCGCCAACGGCGACATCCCCGACGACGTGCTCGCCGCCCTCGACGCCGAGTGACCTCGGCGTCCGACCCGGCCGTGTGGGACCGGTACGCCGCCTCCTTCGACGCCGGGCCCGACCACGGCCTGCTCGACCCGGGGACGCGCGCGGCCTGGCGCCGCCTGCTGCTCCCGTGCCTTCCTCCCGTGCCGGCGCTCGTTGCGGACCTCGGCTGCGGGACCGGCACGCTGGCGCTGCTTCTCGCGGAGGCGGGGTACGGCGTCGACGCGCTCGACTTCTCGCCGGCGATGGTGCGGCACGCCTCCGTCAAGCTCCAAGGGACCGGCGTCGTGCCCCGGCTCGGTGACGCCTCGGCACCGGGACTCGCGGACGGCTCGGTCGACGCCGTCCTGTGCCGGCACCTCCTCTGGGCTCTGCCCGACCCCGAGGCCGCCGTGGCCGCGTGGGCGCGAGCGGTGCGCCCCGGTGGCCGGTTCGTGCTCGTCGAGGGACGATGGTCGACCGGCGCAGGACTCACGGCCGGGGAGTGTCGCGCCCTGCTGGCGCCCCACGCCGCCCACGTCGAGGTGATCCCACTGTCCGACCCGATCCTGTGGGGAGGTCCTGTCGAGGACGAGCGCCACCTCGTCACCGGGGCGGTGTGAGGGGCGTGGGCGCGTGTCGGTCCGGGAGGCGGCGACGTCGCTCCCGTAGCGTGGCCGCCGAACAGGTGTTCTAACCGGGTGCCTCGCGTGCCCGCCGTCCCGGAGGAGGTCCTCGTGCGCGTGCTCGGCGTCGACCCCGGCCTCACCCGGTGCGGCCTCGGTGTCGTCGACGGCCGGCCCGGCCGGGCGGCGATGGTGGCCGTCGGGGTCGTGCGGACGCCCGGCGACGCCGACCCGGGGGAGCGCCTGGTCTACCTCGAGGGCCAGGTCGACGACTGGCTCGAGCGCTACGCGCCCGACGTCGTGGCCGTGGAGCGGGTCTTCGCCGACGTCAACGTCGCATCGGTGATGACGACCGCCCACGCGACCGCCGTCGCGCTGCTCACCGCCACCAAGCGGGGGGTCCCGGTGGTTTTCCACACCCCCACCGAGGTCAAGGCGGCGGTCACCGGGTCCGGGCGTGCAGACAAGCGGCAGGTCACGGCCATGGTCACCCGCATCCTCGGTCTCGACGCCGCCCCACGACCGGCCGACGCCGCCGACGCGCTCGCGCTGGCCATCTGCCACGCGTGGCGCGGGGCGCCGACCGCGCGCCTCGCCGCACTCGCCGACGGGGCCCGCCCGTGATCGCCTCGGTGCGTGGTCCCGTGGGCCACGTCGGCCTCGACCGGGTGGTCGTCGAGGTCGGCGGCATCGGTGTGCTGGTCCACACGACCCCGGCGACTGCCTCGACCTGCCGACGCGGCGAGGAGGTCGGTCTGGCGACCACCCTCGTGGTCCGGGAGGACTCCCTGACGCTCTACGGCTTCGCCGCTGCCGCCGAACGCGACATGTTCGAGACGGTCCAGACCGTCAGCGGGGTCGGACCACGCCTCGCGCTGGCGATGCTGTCGGTCATGGGACCCGACGAGCTCGCGGGTGCCCTCGCGGCGGGCGACGCCGCGGCGCTGACCGCCATCCCCGGCATCGGGGCCAAGTCCGCCCAGCGGCTCGTCCTCGAGCTGCGCGACCGGGTCGCGGCCCTCCGCGCCCCGAGTGCACCCGACGCCACGCCGGCCTCGGTCTCCGCCGCGCGCGCCGCGTGGCGGGAGCCCGTCACCGAGGCACTCGTCGGCCTCGGCTGGACCGGCAAGCAGGCCGGTGAGGCCGTGGAACGGGTCGCCTCGAGCGCTCCCGAGGACGCCGACGTCGCGGCACTGCTGCGCCTCGCGCTCCGGGAGCTGCGGCGATGAGCGCGACCAACGGCTTCACCAGTGAGGTCCGCGAGGCCGACGGCTCCCACGACGCCACCGCGCGGGTCGTCGACCCGACCGGGGCCGAGGAGGAGCGGGTGGTCGAGGCCGCGCTGCGTCCGCGGCGGCTCGCCGAGTTCCCCGGACAACCGCGGGTCCGCGACCAGCTCGGGCTGCTCCTCGAGGCGGCCCGGCGCCGAGGCGGGGTCCCCGACCACGTCCTGCTCTCCGGCCCTCCCGGGCTCGGCAAGACGACCCTGGCCATGATCGTGGCCGCCGAGCTCGAGCGCCCCATCCGGGTGACGAGCGGTCCGGCGATCCAGCACGCGGGTGACCTCGCGGCGGTCCTGTCCAGCCTCGACGAGGGGGAGGTGCTCTTCCTCGACGAGATCCACCGGATGTCGCGCTCCGCCGAGGAGATGCTCTACCTCGCCATGGAGGACTTCCGGGTCGACGTCATCGTCGGCAAGGGCCCCGGCGCCACGGCCATCCCGCTCGAGCTCCCGCCCTTCACGGTCGTCGGGGCCACCACCCGTGCGGGGCTGCTCCCGGCCCCGCTGCGCGACCGGTTCGGCTTCACGGGGCACCTGGACTTCTACGAGGTCGACGACCTCGTCACGATCCTGCACCGGTCTGCGAGGCTGCTCGGAGTCGACGCCGACGACCCCGGCATCGCCGAGGTCGCCGGTCGCTCCCGTGGCACCCCGCGCATCGCGAACCGGCTGCTGCGTCGGGTCCGCGACTGGGCGCAGGTCCACGGCCGGGGACATGTCGACCGGCATGCGGCCCGAGAGGCGCTGGCGCTGTTCGACGTCGACGAGGCCGGGCTGGACCGTCTCGACCGGGCGGTCCTCGACGCGTTGTGCCGTCGCTTCGGTGGTGGCCCCGTCGGACTGTCCACGCTGGCGGTCGCGGTGGGGGAGGAGGCCGAGACCGTGGAGACCGTGGCCGAGCCGTTCCTCGTCCGCGAGGGCTACATCCTGCGGACGCCTCGAGGGCGCGCCGCCACCCCGGCGGCCTGGCGACACCTCGACCTCCCGGTGCCCCGAGAGGTCCTGACCCAGGCCCCCCTGCCGCTCGACGGCGACGGCCCGGGCCGGTTGGGCGGCTGAGAACCGGGGCACCATCCCCGGCCGCGCCTCGTTGGTGAGGCACAGGCCTCTCGCCTAGACTTGCGCCTCGGCCCGGCGCGTCCGGGCCGAACCACTGCCCGCCACCACTGGGCGACCCAGACACCAAGGACTCCGTCTCGATGTTCTCCGGCTCCGGCTCCGGCCTCACCTACCTGCTCATCCTCGGTCTGCCGTTCCTGCTCCTGCTGTGGATGTTCCTCTCCCAGCGCAACCGCCAGAAGCAGGTCCAGACCCTCCAGGCCTCGCTGTCCGTGGGCGACGAGGTGCTCACCACCTCGGGGCTCTACGGAACGATCACGGCCATCGACGAGAGGGTGGTCACGCTCGACACCGGTGACGGGACCACGCTGCGCTTCGACCGGCGGGCCATCGGCATGCGCGCCTCCGAGGTGCGCTGATGGCCGCCGCCTCGAGCCAGCGCTCCCACGCGACCCGCTCGCTGATCGCCCTCGCCGTCCTCGTCATCGCCCTCGTCGGTTTGCTCGTCGGAGCGAACCTCTGGTCGAACGGAGGCCTCGCCCCCAAGCTCGGACTCGACCTCAAGGGCGGCACCCAGATCGTCCTCGAGCCCAAGCTGACGGGGAACCAGACGGTCTCCCCGGAGCAGCTGACGCAGGCGCGCGACATCATCGTCCAGCGGGTCGACGCAGGGGGCGTCTCCGGCGCCGAGGTGACGACCCAGGGCGACCGGAACATCGTCGTGAGCCTCCCCGAGGTCCCCTCGCAGCAGACCCGTGACGCCCTGCAGCAGTCCTCGCAGATGCAGTTCCGTCCGGTCCTCGCGATCGGGTCGGGGATCCCGGCGCCGGCGAGCACGCCGTCGCCGAGCGCCTCCGCCTCCGGCGGCGCCGGCCCCTCGCCGAGCGCCTCCCCGTCGGCGTCCTCCACTGGGAACAGTGCCCTGAACGAGGCCCTCACCGAGAGCAGCCCGAGCCCGACCCCGACCCCGACGGCGTCGCCGGCCACGCCGACCACGACCTCGGCCACCACCCCCTCGGGCCCGACCGACCTCGCGTGGATCACGCCGGAGATCCAGCAGGAGTTCGACGCGCTCGACTGCTCGGACCCGGCTGCCCTCGACAACCTCGTCGACGACCCCGCGAAGCCGCTCGTCACCTGCTCCGCCGACGGCACGACCAAGTACGTCCTCGGCCCGGTCGTCGTCTCCGGCGACACGATCACCGACGCCACCGCCGGCTACGCGACCAACTCCCAGGGCCAGGTGACGAGCGAGGTCGAGATCGCGCTGTCCTTCAACAGCGAGGGGGCCAAGGAGTACGCCGACATCAGCCGGACCATGGTCGCCCTGCCCTCGCCGCAGAACCAGATGGCCACGGTGCTCGACGGCAAGGTCATCGTCGCCCCCTACTTCAGGAGCGCCATCACCGACGGCCGGGCGAGCATCACCGGCGGCTTCACGCTCGAGCAGGCCCGCACCCTCGCCGACCAGCTGAAGTTCGGCGCGCTGCCCATGTCGTTCACCCTCCAGACGAGCACCGACATCAGCCCCACCCTCGGCGCCGACCAGCTCCGCTACGGCCTCATCGCCGGCCTCGTCGGCCTCCTGCTCGTCGTCGTGTACTCGGTGCTCCAGTACCGTCTGCTCGGCCTCGTCACGGTGGCCTCGATCGGCATCGCAGCCCTGCTCACCTACCTCGTCGTGACGATCCTCGGGTGGTCGCACAACTACCGTCTCGACATGGCCGGCGTCACCGGCCTGATCGTCGCCATCGGCTTCACGGCCGACAGCTTCATCGTGTACTTCGAACGGATCCGGGACGAGCTGCGCGAAGGACGCTCGCTGCAGAGCGCCGTCGAGACCGGGTGGAACCGCGCGAAGCGCACCATCCTGGCCGCCGACAGCGTCAACTTCCTCGCGGCCCTCGTCCTCTACACGCTGGCCACCTCGAACGTGCGCGGCTTCGCGTTCACGCTCGGCCTCACGACGATCCTCGACCTGATCATCGTGTTCCTCTTCACCCACCCGACCGTTGCGCTGCTCGCCCGGCGCCCCTTCTTCCGCGACGGCCATCCATGGTCCGGCCTGGACCCCCGACGGCTGGGAGCCAAGAGCACCCGGTACGTCGGCCGAGGGAGGTTCGCGACCGCCGAGCCCGCCGTCCGCGAGACCGAAGGGAGCCACGCGTGAGACTCAGCTTCAGCCAGTTCGGCAACGACCTGTACACCGGCGCCCGATCGGTGCCGGTGGTCAGCCGCCGCCGGGTCTTCTACACCGGGTCGGCGATCCTCATCGCCATCGCCCTGCTCGGCCTCGCCGTGCGCGGCCTCAACCTCGGCCTCGAGTTCAAGGGCGGCTCGGAGTTCCGGGTCTCGAACGTCACGAACACCGACAACTACGAGTCCCGGGCCCGCGACGCCGCCGGGAGCGCCTCGACAGGGGTCAACGTCACCCTCGTCGGCGGCTCCACCGTCCGCGTGCAGACCGAGCGGCTCAGCGGCGACCAGAGCGACCAGCTGCGGGCCGCGCTCGCCACGGAGTTCGGGGTGCCCGTCTCCGACGTCTCCGCGACCTTCATCGGGCCCTCGTGGGGCGCCACCGTGAGCCAGAAGGCGCTGCAGGCGCTGGTCATCTTCCTGCTCCTCGTGGCACTCGTCATGGCCGCGTACTTCCGCACCTGGAAGATGTCCGTGGCCGCGCTGTTCGCGCTGGCCCACGACCTCGTGATCACCGCGGGCATCTACGCCTGGACCGGCTTCGAGGTCTCGCCGGCGACGATGATCGGGTTCCTCACCGTCCTCGGCTACTCCCTCTACGACACCGTCGTCGTCTTCGACAAGGTGCGGGAGAACACCGCGGAGGCGTTCGCCAACGGCCGCCGGAGCTTCGCCTCCGCGGCGAACCTCGCGGTCAACCAGACCATGGTCCGGTCGATCAACACCACGGTCGTGGCCCTGCTCCCCATCGCATCGATCCTCGCGGTCGGCGCCTTCGCCCTCGGCCCGGGCACGCTGCTCGACCTCTCGCTCGTGCTGTTCATCGGCATCCTCGTCGGCGGGTACTCCTCGATCTTCATCGCGACCCCGCTCCTGGTCTCGCTGCGCTCACGCGAGGAGGCCGTCGTCGAGCTCGGGCACCGCTCCGAGCGCTACGACGCCCGGGTCGCCCGGCAGGCGGCCGCGGCAGGGGCGGGCGAGCCCGTCGCCGCGGGCCACGGCGGCGGTTCGGCTCGACCCGACGAGGGATCCACGCTCACCGGACGTGCCGTCCACGAGTACGCCCGGTCCGGCCCACGCAACCAGCCCCGGCGGACCTCGAAGTCGAAGCGGAAGTGAGCCGGCGCCCCGTCGGCGAGGTCGTCGCGGGCTCGCTGCGGTACGACCCCGACGTCCCCCGGCCGGGCGTGGGGTTCGTGCCGGTGCGCAAGGTCGGCGAGCTGCCCGGTGAGACGGTGTCGGTCTGCTAGGACCTGGAGTACGGCTCGGCGACGACCGAGGTCGACGCGTTCGTCGTCGGGAGCGACGCGGGGTCCCGCCCCGTCCGCGCCCTGCACACGGTGCCGTGACGTCGAGGTGCGCTGACTAGACTCACGCCATGGCGGAGCACACGACGGCTGCGCCCGCCGCCGGTGCGGGGGGCTCGCGGGCGCGTGCCCGGGCGGCCCTCGCGCGGGTCGGCCGCAGCCGCCCACCCGCCAACCCCGTGCTCGAGCCGCTGCTCCAGGTCGTGCGGGCCACCCACCCGAAGGCCGACGTCTCGATCGTCGAGCGGGCGTACGCGGTCGCGGAGCGCGCCCACGAGGGACAGAAGCGCCGCAGCGGGGACGACTACATCACCCATCCGCTCGCGGTCACGACGATCCTCGCCGAGCTCGGCATGACCCCGACGACGCTCGCCGCCGCCCTGCTCCACGACACCGTCGAGGACACCGCCTACAGCCTCGAGGCGTTGCGACGCGACTTCGGTGACGAGATCGCGATGCTCGTTGACGGAGTCACCAAGCTCGACAAGGTCACCTACGGGCAGGCCGCCGCGGCCGAGACGGTGCGCAAGATGGTCATCGCGATGGCCCGCGACATCCGCGTCCTCGTCATCAAGCTCGCCGACCGGCTCCACAACGCCCGCACGTGGCGGTACGTCTCGCGTGAGAGCGCCCAGCGCAAGGCCAGGGAGACGCTCGAGATCTACGCGCCGCTGGCGCACCGGCTGGGCATGAACACCATCAAGTGGGAGCTCGAGGACCTCTCCTTCCAGGCCCTGTACCCCAAGGTGTACGACGAGATCGTCCGGCTCGTCGCGGAGCGCGCCCCGGCGCGGGAGGAGTACCTGGCCGGGGTCCGGGAGCAGGTGGGGGCCGACCTGCGCGCGGCGAAGATCAAGGCGACCGTCACCGGCCGACCCAAGCACTACTACTCCGTCTACCAGAAGATGATCGTCGGGGGACGCGACTTCGACCAGATCTACGACCTCGTCGCGGTGCGGGTACTCGTCGACACGGTCCGCGACTGCTACGCCGCCCTGGGGGCCCTGCACGCCCGGTGGAACCCGGTGCCGGGGCGCTTCAAGGACTACATCGCGATGCCGAAGTTCAACATGTACCAGTCCCTCCACACGACGGTCATCGGGCCGGAGGGCAAGGCGGTGGAGATCCAGATCCGGACGCACACGATGCACCGGCGGGCGGAGTACGGTGTCGCGGCGCACTGGAAGTACAAGGAGGACCCCCAGGCCAAGTCCGCGGGTGGTACGGCGGTGCGGGTGAGCGACGGCGGCGCCGACCCGGCCGGCGACATGGCGTGGCTGCGCCAGCTCCTCGACTGGCAGAAGGAGACCGCCGACCCCGGCGAGTTCCTCGAGTCACTGCGCTTCGAGATCAACGCGAGCGAGGTCTACGTCTTCACGCCGAAGGGCCAGCTCGTCGGTCTGCCGGCCGGGTCCACCCCCGTCGACTTCGCCTACGCCGTGCACACCGAGGTCGGCCACCACTGCATCGGCGCCCGCGTCAACGGCCGGCTGGTCCCGCTCGAGAGCCGCCTCGACAACGGTGACGTCGTCGAGGTCCTCACCTCCAAGGCCGACTCGGCCGGGCCGTCCCGCGACTGGCTGAACTTCGTCCGCTCCGCCCGGGCCCGGAACAAGATCAAGCACTGGTTCACCAAGGAACGCCGAGAGGAGATGATCGAGGCGGGCAAGGAGTCGCTCGCCAAGGCGATGCGCAAGCAGGGTCTGCCGATGCAGCGCCTGGCCTCGGTCGAGTCGCTCACGGGCGTGGCCGAGGAGCTGCGCCTGTCCACCATCGACGCGCTCTACGCGGCGATCGGTGAGGGCAACGTCTCCGCTCAGCACGTCGTCGGACGACTCGTCGCCTCGGTCGGTGGCGAGGACGGTGCCAGCGAGGACCTCGCCGAGGCGGCCTCGCCGGTCTCGGTCCGTCCCGCGCCCCGACGCACGGGCGACTCCGGCGTCGTCGTCAAGGGGATGTCGGACGTCTGGGTCAAGCTCGCCCGATGCTGCACGCCGGTGCCGGGTGACGAGATCATCGGGTTCGTGACCCGGGGCAACGGGGTGTCGGTGCACCGCCGGGACTGCTCGAACGCCGACTCGCTCCTCGCCCAGCCCGAGAAGATCATCGAGGTGGAGTGGGCGCCCACGGCGGGGAGCGTCTTCCTCGTCCAGCTGCAGGTGGAGGCCCTCGACCGGTCGCGCCTGCTCTCCGACGTCACCCGGGTCATCTCCGACCACGGGGTCAACATCCTCTCGGCGGCGGTACAGACCTCCCGCGACCGGGTGGCGACTCTTCGCTTCACCTTCGAGATGGGCGACCCGGGCCACCTCGGCCACGTCATCCGGGCGGTGCAGAAGGTCGACGGGGTCCTCGAGGCCAGCCGGGTCACCGGGGGGCGACGCGAGGGCTGAGCCGATCCTCGTGAACCGGGGGAGGACCGGGGTGCCCCCGTCGGGGGACGGGTCGGTCAGCCGCCGAACTCGTCGAGACCGGCCCGAGCCTGGGCGAGCCACTCCTGCTGCGCAGCGAGCCGCTCCCGGGCGGACTCGGCGGCGGCCGCGTCTCCGGCGGCCTCGGCCTTGGCGAGCTCCTTCTCGACCGCGGCCACCGAGCTCTCGAGCTGGTCGACGAGTGAGCGGGCTCGCGCCGCCACCTCCGGGTTGGTGCGGCGCCAGCGGGCATCATCGGCCTCCCGTACGGTGCTCTCGACCCGCCGCATCCGCTTCTCGACCCGCTCGAGGTCGCCGCGAGGGACCTTGCCGGCGGCGTCCCAGCGCTCCTGGATGGACCGCAGCGTCGCCTTGGCGGTCTCCAGGTCGGTGACGGGCAGGAGCGCCTCGGCCTCGACGAGCAGCTGTTCCTTGACGACGAGGTTGCTCCGGAACTCCTCGTCCTCGGCGGCCGCCACCTGGTCCTTGCGGGTGAAGAAGGCGTCCTGGGCGGCCCGGAAGCGTTCCCAGAGCGCGTCGTCGTCCTGGCGGGAGGCGCGACCGGCGGCACGCCAGCGATCCATGAGCTGCTTGTACGCGCGGGCGGTGGGACCCCAGTCGGTGCTGTCGGAGAGGGCCTCGGCCTCCGCGACGAGCTGCTCCTTGGCCGCCTTGGCCTCCGAGCGGGACGACTCGAGGTCGGCGAACCACGCGCGACGGGCCTTGTCGAAGGAGTTCCGGGCGTGGCTGAAGCGCTGCCACAGGGCGGTCTCGGTCGGCTTGTCGAGCTTGGCCCCGCTGCGCTGATGCTGCTTCCACCGGTCGAGCAGGGCGCGCATCTGCTCGCTGCTGCGCTTCCACTGGGTGGAGCCGGGGGGCTGCGCCGCGATCTGCTCCGCCTCGGCGACGATGGCCTCACGCTCCTGGGCCGCCTGCTCCCGCGCCACGCGACGCTGCTCGGCCTCGGCGGTGCGCTTGTCGGTCAGGCCGGCCGAGATGCGTTCCACCGTCGCCGCCAGGGCCTCGAGGTCACCGACGACCCCGGTGGACTCGATGTGCTCCTTGAGCGTGGCCAGGCCCCCCTCGACCTCCTTGGCGCTGACGTCGGGGTTGCCCAGCCGGGTCTCGAGCAGCTCGGCGGACGCCGCGAGCTCGTCGTACTTGCGCGCGAAGTACTGCAGTGCCTCATCGGGGGTGGCCCCCGGGTACGAGCCGACCTCGCGCTCCTCCTCGCCGACCCGGACGAAGACCGTGCCGTCCTCGGCGACCCGACCGAACCGCGCCGACTCCGAGTGCGTCTCGGGGGCAGGTGCTGCCACCGGCCGCGGCTGGACCCGAGCGGCCAGAGCGGCCGGAGAGGGGATGCTCGGACGGGGGGCGGGGGAGTCGGCGTCGGGCACGAGGTCAGGCCTTTGTCTCGGTGACAGCAACCCGGAGGATGCTGATCGGTGCAGCGGGTGGTCCGTCGGTGGGGCTCGAGCCACCCTGGGCGACCCCAGCGGCGGCTTCCCTGTCGACGATATCCAACCCGGAGGTCACGGTGCCGAACACGGTGTAGCCGTCGGGGTCGGGCAGGGTGGTGTCGCCGTAGACGAGGAAGAACTGGCCGCCGTTGCCCTTCTCGGGGTCGCTGGTGCGGGCCATCGCCACCGTGCCGCGGCGGTAGAGACCGTCCTTGGGCGCGTTCTCGACCGCGAAGCCGTAGCCGGGGTTGCCCTGGCCGGTGCCCGTCGGGTCGCCGCACTGGAGGACCTTGAGGTTCGGGTCGGTCGTCAGCCGGTGGCAGGGCGCGTTCACCCAGTAGTTCTTCTCGGCCAGCTGGAGGAAGGAGGCGACGGCTTGCGGGGCCTTCGCACCGTCGAGGCTCAGTACGATGTCGCCGCAGTTCGTCGTGATCGTCGCCGTGTACGTCTTGCCCTGCGCGATCGCCTTGTCGGGCAGGGTCAGCTCGGCGCCCGTTCCCAGGGAGGGCGGGGGCGGCTCGCAGCCCGCCAGGGTCCGTGGCGCGGCCGGCTGCACGGTCGAGAAGGCGGCGCCCAGAACCGCGAGCACGACGGCCAGCAGGGCCACGGCTCCCGCCCCGATGCCGACCGTGCGGAGGCGGGCATGATCCTCGGCGCGGCGGGCCAGCGTGGCCTGACGCTTCTCATGGCGGCGACGTGCGCGGGCGCGCTCCTGCTTCCTGGTCACCCCGGGTTCCTTCGTCTTCGTCCGGCAACGGCGCCTCAGTGTAGGCAGCGGCCGTGCGACTACGCTCCGGGGCGTGCTCGCCGTCGCCTTCCCCGCCGCCGCCTTCGGGACCAACTGCTACGTGCTCGCCCCCGCAGCGGGGGAGGAGTGCCTCGTCGTCGACCCCGGGATCGGGGTGGAGGACACCCTGGCGGCCGTCCTCGCCGAGCACCGGTTGCGACCGGCCGCCGTGCTGCTCACCCACGGCCACGTCGACCATGTCTACGCGGTCACCCCCGTCTGCGGCGGCTCGACCGCCGCCTACATCCACGCCGACGACCGCTACCGGCTCGCCGACCCGCTCGCCGGGCTCGAGCCCGGCATGCTCGCGATGATGGAGGCCCAGTTCGGCCGCCGCGCGACGTGGACCGAGCCCGAGCGCGTCGTGGAGGTCACCGACCGGCAGCACCTCGACCTCGCCGGGCTCGGGCTCGACGTGCTCCACGCCCCGGGCCACACCGAGGGCTCGGTGATGTTCAGCCTCGCCGAGGTCCCCGACGGGCTCCCCGCGGAGGAGGCGCTGGAGCGGACCGTCGTCTCCGGCGACGTGCTCTTCGCCGGCTCCATCGGCCGCACCGACCTTCCCGGCGGCGACGACACCGCGATGCGGCGGTCCCTGCGTGACGTCGTGCTGCCCCTGCCGGACTCCACGCTGGTTCTCACCGGGCACGGACCGGCGACGACGATGCGCCGCGAGCGGGCCACCAACCCCTACCTGCGAGGATTGGACGCGTGAGCTCCCCGACCAAGGTCACCCCCCTCTCGGGCTTCCCCGAGTTCCTGCCCGCCGAGCGGCTCCTCGAGCTGCACTTCCTCGACACCGTCCGCGAAGTGTTCGAGCTGCACGGCTTCGCCCCGCTCGAGACGCGGGCGGTCGAGCCGGTCCAGCGGCTCCTCGGCAAGGGCGGGGACGCCGACAAGGAGATCTACGGCATCCACCGGCTCGCGGGCGAGCCGGGCACCGACGCCGACCTCGGCCTGCACTTCGACCTCACCGTGCCGTTCGCCCGGTACGTCCTCGAGAACGCCGGGAAGCTGAACTTCCCCTTCCGCCGCTACCAGGTGCAGAAGGTCTGGCGCGGAGAGCGGCCCCAGGAGGGACGTTTCCGCGAGTTCACCCAGGCCGACATCGACGTCGTCGACGTCGGGGAGCTCGCCCCCCACTTCGAGGCAGAGATGCCCCTCGTCATCGCGGAGGTGTTCGGCCGCCTCCCGGTCGGCGACTTCCGCATCCAGGTCAACAACCGGAGGATCCCGGAGGGCTTCTACCTCGGCATCGGCCTCGACGACGTGACCGGCACCCTGCGGATCGTCGACAAGCTCGACAAGATCGGGCCCGGCCCGGTCGCCGAGATGCTCATCGAGCACGGGGCGAGCGAGGACCAGGCCCGGCTCGCGCTGGCGCTCGCCGGCATCCGCAGCGACGACCTGTCCTTCGTCGACGAGGTCCGTGCCCTCGGGGTCGAGCACCCGATCCTCGAGGAGGGGCTCCAGGCCCTCTCCGCGGTGATCTCGGCGGGGATGGAGCAGTCGCCCGGCACCCTGGTGGCCGACCTGAGGATCGCTCGTGGCCTGGACTACTACACCGGGACGGTCTACGAGACCCAGCTCGTCGGGTCGGAGGAGTGGGGCTCGGTCTGCTCCGGCGGCCGGTACGACTCGCTCGCGTCGGACGGGCGGACGACCTACCCCGGTGTCGGGATCTCGATCGGCCTGACCCGGCTGGTCCACCTCCTCGTCACCAAGCGGGGGCTCACGGCGGACCGGTCGACCCCGGCTGCGGTGCTCGTGGCGGTCAACGACGAGGAGAGCCGGCCGCGGTCGCGCGCGGTGGCCGCCACCCTGCGGAGTCGAGGCATCCCCTGTGAGGTGGCGCCGAGCGCGGCGCGCTTCGGCAAGCAGATCCGCTACGCCGACCGCCGGGGCATCCCCTACGTCTGGTTCCCTGGTGCCGCGCCGGACGGCTCGGACCAGGTCAAGGACATCCGCAGCGGGGAGCAGGTCGACGCCGGCGCCGGGACGTGGGTGTGCCCCGCCGTGGACCTCCGCCCCGGGGTCGTTGCTCCGCAGGCCTGACGGCTCCGGGCACCGACATCTCTTTCGGAGCACCGAGAACTTGTCGGTGCTCCACCGGGGAGTTCGGGGTCACCCCGAAGAGGCGGGGCCGGTGGGGGCTGGGGGAGGCCGGAGGCCGGACTCCCGCAGCTCGAGCACGGCGAGGGAGCGGATGACGTCCGGCTCGCCGCGCCGCCACGCCCCCGCGGGGTCGTCGCTGATCCGGGCGAGTCGGGGCATCGGCTGGTTCGCCATGGCGCGCAGGGCGAAGAGGTCGAGGTCGGGGTCGGCGTCGATGAACCGTTGCGCCGCGCCGGCCCGCCGGACGAAGCGCACCCGCAGCAGCAGCCACACCCCGACGACGAGGAGGATGGGCGCGAGCGCCGTCGTCAGGGCGAGGACGAGCGAGACGCGTTCGACGGCGGTGACGAGGTCCTGACCGGCCTGCTCGAGCTCACCACCGACACCGGCGGCCGAGCGGAACGGTGCGGCGACCCGGTCCTGGAGCAGCGGGAGGTCGCCGACGCTGTCGCCGGCCGAGGTCATCGTCCCCCGGAAGCTCGACCCCGCCTGGGCCAGCTGTCGCCCGGGTTCGGCGAGCTGCATCGTCGCGTCGTGGACGCGCACCGCGAGCCGGACCCACACGAGCACCCAGACGAGGACCCCGACGTCGGCGACGGCCTGGGCGAGCCGGCGGCCGGGGATGTCGCTGTAGAGCCTCATCGGGATCCTCCTGGGTCGGGGGCGGGGGCGCCCGGCACTAGACTTCCATCGCGATCCACCCGGACGCGGTCTCTCCGGGACGACGAGGTCCCGGACGTCACACGGAAGACAGGTCTGATAACCGTGAAGGTCGGCATCCCCACCGAGGTCAAGAACAACGAGTTCCGCGTCGGGATCACCCCCGTCGGTGTCAACGAGCTCGTCAGCCGTGGCCACGAGGTGCTCATCCAGAAGGGCGCGGGGCTCGGCTCCTCCATCACCGACGAGGAGTACGTCTCCCAGGGCGCGAGGATCATCGACACCGCCGACGACGTCTGGGGCGGGGCGGACATGGTGATGAAGGTCAAGGAGCCCGTCGCCGAGGAGTACCACCGGCTGCGCGAGGACCTCCTGCTCTTCACCTACCTCCACCTGGCTGCGGACCAGCCGCTCACCGAGGAGCTCGTGCGGACCAAGGTCACCTCGGTCGCGTACGAGACCGTCCAGCTCCCCTCCGGGCTGCTGCCGCTGCTCTACCCGATGTCCGAGGTCGCGGGCTGCCTCGCCCCACAGGTCGGCGCGCACGCGATGATGAAGGCCCAGGGCGGCCGCGGCGTCCTCATGGGCGGGATCGGCGGCGTCGCCAACGCCAAGGTGGTCGTCCTCGGCGCGGGCGTCGCGGGCCAGAACGCGGCGAACATCGCCCTCGGGATGGGGGCCGACGTCACCCTTCTCGACACCGACCTCGACAAGCTCAGGTTGAGCTTCTGGCGCTACGACAACCGGGTCGCACAGATCGCGTCGTCGAAGATGTCGGTCCGCGAGCAGGTCCTCGAGGCCGATCTCGTCATCGGCACCGTCCTCGTCCCCGGCGCCAAGGCGCCGAAGCTCGTCACCGACGAGATGGTCAGCCGGATGAAGCCGGGCTCGGTGCTCGTCGACGTCGCGATCGACCAGGGCGGGTGCTTCGAGAACAGCCGGCCGACGACCCACGCCGACCCGACCTTCGGCGTCCACGAGTCGATCTACTACTGCGTCGCGAACATGCCCGGTGCGGTCCCGCACACCTCGACCTGGGCCCTGACGAACGCGACGCTGCCGTACGCGATCAAGCTCGCCGACCGGGGCTGGCTCGAGGCGATGCGCGCCGACCGCCCGCTCGCGCTCGGCCTCAACACCCAGGGTGGCCACGTGACCTACGCGGCCGTCGCCGAGGCCTTCGACATGGAGAGCACCGACATCGACGAGGTCCTCTCCTGACCTCGGCCGACCTCCCGTCGACGGCCCGTCCCACGCCCGTGGGACGGGCCGTCGACGCATGGCTGACCCACCTCGACGTCGAGCGTGGCGTCTCCGCGAACACCCTCGCTGCCTACCGCCGCGACCTGGCCCGCTGGACCGCGTTCTGCGCCGACGTCGGGGTGGGCCGGCCTGAGGAGGTCACCGAGCAGCACGTCACGGAGTTCCTCGGCCGGCTGCGGGAGGGCGACGAGGAACACCAGCCGCTGGCCGCCACCTCGGCGGCCCGCACGATCGTCGCGGTCAGGGGCCTGCACCGCTTCCTCGCCCTCGAGGGGACCCTCGAGACGGATCCCGCGCGCGAGGTGAGCCCTCCAACACCGCCGGGCCGGCTGCCGAAGGCGATCTCCCTCGACGCCGTGGAGCGGCTGCTCGCGGCGGCCTCGGTCGGCGACTCGCCGGTGTCGCTGCGTGACCGAGCCCTGCTGGAGGTGCTCTACGGCACCGGGGCGCGGGTCTCGGAGGCGGTGGGGCTCGACGTCGACGACGTCCTCACCGAGGACGGGGTGGTGCGCCTTCGGGGCAAGGGCGGCAAGGAGCGGGTGGTGCCCCTCGGGTCGTACGCGGCGCGTGCCCTCGAGGCGTGGCTCGTGCGCGGCCGCCCCACCCTGGCCGCCGGGGGGCGAGGCAGCCCGGCGCTCTTCGTCAACACCCGCGGAGCACGGCTTTCGCGGCAGAGCGCCTGGGCGGCGCTGCGGACCGCCGCCGAGCGGGCCGACCTCTCCGGCCACCTCTCGCCGCACACGCTGCGGCACTCCTTCGCGACCCACCTGCTCGAGGGGGGAGCCGACATCCGCGTCGTCCAGGAGCTGCTCGGCCACTCCTCGGTCACGACCACCCAGATCTACACCAGGGTGACCGTCCAGCAGCTGCGCGAGGTCTACGCCCAGAGCCATCCACGCGCGCGGTGAGGCAGCGGGGGACGCGGCGCACCCGCTGATAGGGTCTCCTCGATCAGCGAGAGGCTGACCGTGCACGACCGGTACCGGGGAGTTGGAGAGTTGGGCGAGACCGACGCCGCGCTGCAGATGCGCATCGACCAACACGGACAGGTCGGCCCCACGGGCCGGCCGATGCCCGACTTCCCGGAGCCCGCACCCCTCGCCTCGCACGGCCCGGCACGCGTCATCGCGATGTGCAACCAGAAGGGCGGGGTCGGGAAGACCACGACGACGATCAACCTCGGCGCGGCCCTCGCCGAGGTGGGCCGGCGGGTGCTCCTCGTCGACTTCGACCCCCAGGGTGCCCTGTCCGTGGGTCTCGGCATCCCGACGCACGAGCTCGAGACCACGGTCTACAACCTCCTCGTCGAACGTGGCCACGACATCCGCGACGTCATCCAGCACACCCGCGTCGAGGGCCTCGACGTCGTTCCCGCCAACATCGACCTCTCGGCAGCCGAGGTCCAGCTCGTCGGCGAGGTGGCGCGCGAGCAGATCCTCGCGCGCGTGCTGCGGCCGGTCGAGGACGACTACGACGTCGTGCTCGTCGACTGCCAGCCCTCGCTCGGGCTGCTCACCGTCAACGCGCTGACCGCCGCGCACGGCGTCATCATCCCGCTCGAGTGCGAGTTCTTCGCGATGCGCGGGGTCGCGCTGCTCGTCGAGACGATCGAGAAGATCACCGACCGGCTCAACCCGCGCCTGGAGATCGACGGCATCCTCGCGACGATGTACGACGGCCGCACCCTGCACTCCCGCGAGGTCGTCGCCAGCGTCGTCGAGCACTTCGGCAACCAGGTCTTCCACACCGTCATCTCGCGCACCGTGAAGTTCCCCGACGCCACCCTTGCCGCCGAGCCCATCACGACGTACGACGCCACCCACAAGGGCGCCGACGCCTACCGCCAGCTCGCCCGCGAGCTCATCGCCCGCGGCGGGGCGGCCTGAACCGGTGAGCACGCCCCCCGAGGCGCCCGGGGGTGGCCCCCCACCGGGGGGTGGCCTCGACGTCACCCCGGGCGGCGTGCTGACGCGCCGCGTCGCCGCGACTCCCTTCGAGGTCCACCTCGAGAACTTCACCGGGCCCTTCGACCTGCTGCTCGGGCTGATCAGCAAGCACAAGCTCGACATCACCGAGATCGCGCTGGCGACCGTCACAGACGAGTTCATCGCGCACATCCGCGCCGCCCGCGAGGCCGACGGAGGCTGGGACCTCTCGCAGGCATCGGAGTTCCTCGTCGTGGCGGCGACCCTGCTCGACCTCAAGGCCGCGCGACTGCTGCCGCAGTCCGGGCCCGAGGACGAGGAGGACCTCGCGCTCATCGAGGCCCGTGACATCCTCTTCGCCCGCCTGCTGCAGTACCGCGCGTTCAAGGACATCGCGCACACCTTCGGCGAGCGGATGGCGACGGCCGGCCGACGCCACCCTCGGTCGGTGGCCCTCGAACCCCAGCTGGCCGCGCTGCTGCCCGAGCTCGTCATGACGGTCACTCCCGAGCAGCTGGCGATGATCGCCGCCCGGGCGATCACCCCGAAGGCGCCCCCGACCGTCGGGCTCACCCACCTGCACGCGCCGGCGGTCAGCGTGCGTGAGCAGGCCACCGTCATCGGAGCCCGGCTGCGCCGCGAGCGCGTCGCGTCCTTCCGCAGCCTCGTCGCGGACGCCGACAACACCCTCGTCGTGGTCGCCCGCTTCCTCGCCCTGCTCGAGCTGTTCCGCGAGTCGGCCATCGGCTTCGAGCAGGCCGAGGCCCTCGGCGAGCTCACCGTTCGCTGGACCGGGCCGGAGGACGGCGACATCGAGGTCACCGACGAGTTCGACGAGCCCCCACCGACCGCCGGCACGGCGGCTCCCACGACCACCCAGGAGAGCACCGATGAGTGAGCACGACCCCGTCGCCGCGGTGGCCGCGCCGCCCCCGGACGCCGCGCCGGACGAGCAGCTGGCCCTGGACGTCGCCGAGTTCCCGGGCGGCCTCCACGGCGCGCTCGAGGCGGTGCTCATGGTCGTCGACGAGCCGGTCTCGTCGATGGCCCTGGCCTCGGCCCTCGAGCAACCCGTCCCCGACGTCGAGGCGGCCCTCGCCGAGCTCGAGGCCGGCTACGAGTCCGAGCGACGCGGCTTCACCCTGCGCGAGGTCGGCGGTGGCTGGCGGATGTACAGCCGTCACGAGTACGCACCGGTCGTCGAGCGCTTCGTCCTCGACGGTCAGCAGGCCCGCCTCACCCAGGCCTCGCTCGAGACCCTCGCGGTCATCGCCTACCGGCAGCCGGTCTCCCGCTCCCGCGTTGCCGCAGTGCGTGGCGTCAACGTCGACGGGGTCATCCGCACCCTGCTCAGCCGGGGCCTCATCGAGGAGGTGGGGCAGGACGCCGAGTCGACCGCGACGCTGTACGGGACGACGTCGTACTTCCTCGAGCGGCTGGGGCTCGGCAGCATCGAGGAGCTGCCGGCCCTCGCCCCGTACCTGCCGGAGGTCGACGTCCTCGACGAGATCGCCCAGGGAGGCCGGGCATGACCCCGTCGACACCGCGTGGTGGCCGTCGCGGCGGAGGCCGCCACCAGGCGCCCCGGGGTCGCGGCAACACCAAGCCCAGCCAGCCGACGCGGACGCCGCGTGAGCCGCAGCGCCCGGTCGCCGACGTCCACGACCCCGAGGGCGTGCGCCTGCAGAAGCTGCTCGCGGCGGCGGGCGTCGGCTCACGCCGGGTCTGCGAGGACCTCATCGCGCAGGGCCGGGTGGAGGTCGACGGCCAGGTGGTCACCGAGCTCGGGGTGCGCATCCGGCCCACCCAGGTCGTCCACGTCGACGGCGAACGGGTCCAGCTCGACGACTCGCGCGTCTACCTCGCCTTCAACAAGCCGCTGAACGTCGTCACGTCGATGAGCGACGAGCTCGGCAGGGTCGACATCGGCGACTACGTGGGCGAGCGCAAGGAGCGCCTCTTCCACGTCGGCCGCCTCGACGCCGACACCGAGGGGCTGCTGCTGCTCACGAACGACGGCGACCTCGCCCACCGTCTCCAGCACCCCCGCTACGGCGTACCGAAGACCTACCTGGCCCAGGTTCCCGGCCCGGTGCCGCGCGACCTCGGCAAGCGGCTGCGTGAGGGCGTCGAGCTCGAGGACGGCCCCGTGCGGGTCGACTCCTTCAAGGTCATCGACTCCCAACCCGGCAAGGCCCTGGTCGAGGTCGTCCTCCACGAGGGCCGCAAGCACATCGTCCGCCGGCTGCTCGCCGAGGTGGGGCACCCGGTGATCTCGCTCGTGCGCACCCGGGTGGGCCCGGTCCGCCTCGGCGAGACCAAGCCCGGCAAGTGGCGCACGCTGACCTCGGCCGAGGTGGCCGCCCTGTACCGGGCGGCGGGGCTGTGAGGGTCCGGGTGGTCGGGACCGGCCTCATCGGCACCAGCCTCGGCCTGGCCCTGACCCGCCACGGCGACGACGTCACCCTGGCGGACGCCCTCGACACCCACGCCGCCCTTGCCCGCGACCTCGGGGCGGGGCGGCTGCCCGCCGACGGCGAGCCCGAGCCCGACCTCGTCGTCGTCGCCACCCCGCCCGACGTGACCGCGGGGTGCGTGGCCGAGGCCCTGGAGCGCTGGCCGCGTGCTGTCGTCACCGACGTCGCGTCGGTCAAGGGCGCCGTGCTCGCGAGGCTGCGCGCCAGCGGGGCCGACCTGACCCGCTACTGCGGCTCGCACCCGATGGCCGGGCGGGAACGCTCGGGCGCGGTGGCCGGTCGCCACGACCTGTTCGACGGGCGAGCCTGGGTCCTCACGCCGACCGAGGAGACCAGCCCCGAGGCGGTACGTGCGGTCGCGGAGGTCGCGCGGTCCGCCGGCGCGGCGGTCCGTGAGCTCGACCCGGCGTCCCACGACCGCGCCGTCGCGGCGGTGTCGCACGTGCCGCAGCTGGCCGCCAGCCTCGTCGCGGCCCGGCTCGAGGACCTCGACGAGCGGTCCGTGGCCCTCGCCGGCCAGGGGCTGCGCGACGTGACCCGCATCGCGGCGAGCGATCCGGGCCTGTGGACCCAGATCCTCGCCGGCAACGCCGGTTCCGTCCGCGAGGTCCTCGCGGGCCTGCGCGAGGACCTCGACGCCGTCATCGACGCGCTCGGGTCCCTCGCGGCCGGCACGGACGCACCCGGTGCCCGCGGCACCCTCGCCCGGGCCATCGCGGCAGGGAACGCAGGCCACTCCCGCATCCCCGGAAAGCACGGCGCCGCCCCCACGACCTACACGACCGTCCGCGTCCTCGTCCCGGACGAGCCGGGCCAGCTCGGGCGGCTGTTCGCCGACATCGGCGAGATCGGCACGAACATCGAGGAGTTCCACCTCGACCACGGACTCGGACAGCCGTTCGGGCTCGCCGAGGTCGACGTGGTCCCCGCGGCGGCCGCCGACCTCGCCGAGGCGCTCGGTGCGCGGGGCTGGCAGCTGCACGGCTGAGACCGCCACTAGGCTGACGCGCCATGAGGGAGCCCTTGACCATCGCGATCGACGGACCCTCGGGCTCCGGCAAGAGCACCGTGGCCCGCGCCGTGGCCCGGCGGCTCGGCATCGGCTACCTCGACACCGGGGCGATGTACCGCGCCCTCACCTGGTGGTGCCTCGACCGAGGGCTCGACCTGACCGACACGGACGCGGTGACGGAGGCGGCCCGGACGCTCCCGCTCGAGCTCGGCACCGACCCCGAGCTGCCCACGGTGCGGGTCGGCGGTCGTGACGTCGGTGCCGAGATCCGCACGAGCGAGGTCAGTACCGCGGTCTCGGCCGTGGCGACGAACCGACGCGTGCGCCCGCTGCTCCAGCAGCTGCAGCGCGACCTCATGGCCCGGATCGCGGAGGAGACCGGGGGAGTGGTCGCCGAGGGGCGCGACATCACGACGGTCGTCGCCCCGGACGCCCGGGTGCGGGTCCTCCTGACCGCTTCCGAGGAGGCACGGCTGCGGCGCCGCTCGACCGAGCTGCACGGCGCGGCAGACCCCGCCTCGGTCGCGGCGACCCGCGACCAGGTCGTGCGCCGCGACCGTGACGACTCCACCGTCTCGACCTTCACCGAGGCCGCACACGGTGTGGACCTGGTCGACACCTCGGACCTCTCGCTGGAGGAGAGCATCGAGGCGGTCCTCGACGTCGTCGCGAGGGTCGTCGGCGAGCCACGCGCCTGAGGCGCACCGCGGCGGGCGCACCGCGCGCCGGGTGACCGGTGGTCGTCACCGGGCCCACGATTCGGGTCAGGGGTGCTCCGTGCGGGAGGATGACCCGGTGACCACCGAGGACCCCACGACCCCCGTCCATGACCCGGCCGCCGTCGAGCGTGCGCTGCGGGCCGGGCTCGAGGAGTTCGAGCTCAGTGACGAGGACCAGGCGCTGCTCGACGTCGAGGGGGCGCTCGAGGATGCCGAGGCGCAGGCCGGTCCGGTGCCGGTCGTCGCGGTGGTGGGCCGCCCGAACGTCGGCAAGTCCACCCTCGTCAACCGGGTGCTCGGCCGACGGGAGGCGGTCGTCGAGGACGTTCCCGGGGTGACCCGCGACCGGGTCGCCTACGACGCCGACTGGGTCGGCCGGCGCTTCACCCTCGTCGACACCGGCGGGTGGGAGCTCGACGTCACCGGCATCCACCTGCGGGTCGCCGAGCAGGCCGAGGTCGCGGTGGAGCTCGCGGATGCGGTCCTGTTCGTCGTCGACGCGACGGTCGGGGCCACCGACGACGACGAGGCCGTCGTCCGGATGCTGCGCAGGTCCGGCAAGCCGGTCGTCCTCGTCGCCAACAAGGTCGACGACCAGCGCACCGAGGCCGATGCCGCCGCCCTGTGGAACCTCGGGCTGGGACAGCCGTGGCCCGTCTCGGCGCTGCACGGCCGGGGGAGCGGAGACGTCCTCGACGCCCTGCTCGAGGTGCTGCCGGAGGTCTCGCAGGTCGGTGGCGCGTACGCCCCGGGCGGACCGCGGCGAGTCGCTCTGCTCGGTCGCCCGAACGTCGGCAAGTCCTCCCTGCTCAACAAGCTCACCGGCTCCGAGCGAGTGGTGGTCGACTCCGTCGCGGGGACGACGCGTGACCCGGTCGACGAGATCGTCGAGCTCGGCGGTCGTTCGTGGCGCTTCGTCGACACCGCCGGCATCCGTCGCCGCGTCCACCAGACCCGCGGTGCCGACTTCTACGCCTCGCTGCGCACGCAGACCGCCCTCGAGAAGGCCGAGGTCGCCGTCGTCCTCGTCGACGCCAGCGACGTGCTCGCCGAGCAGGACGTGCGCGTCATCCAGCAGGTCGTCGACGCCGGGCGAGCCCTCGTCATCGCCTACAACAAGTGGGACCTGACCGACGAGGAGCGCCGGCACTTCCTCGAGCGCGAGATCGAGCGTGACCTCGTCCAGATCCAGTGGGCGCCCCGGGTCAACGTGTCGGCCCGTACCGGCCGCCACCTCGAGCGGCTGGTCCCGGCGCTCGACCGGGCCCTGGAGTCGTGGGAGAGCCGGATCCCCACGGCCCGGCTCAACGCCTTCCTCGGTGAGGTCGTCGCCGCGCACCCGCACCCGGTGCGCGGCGGCAAGCAGCCCCGCATCCTCTTCGCCACCCAGGCCGGCACCCGGCCGCCGAGGTTCGTCGTCTTCGCCTCGGGCTTCATCGAAGCGGGCTACCGTCGCTTCCTCGAGCGGCGGCTGCGGGAGGAGTTCGGCTTCGAGGGGACGCCGATCGAGCTGTCGGTCCGGGTCCGCGAGCGCCGACGCCAGCGGCGGTGAGCCGGACGCCGGGCGATTGGGTCGCGCCCGGCGGTGTGGGATAAGGTTTCGACCGCTCCCGTGAGGGGGCGAGCCACGGGCTGTGGCGCAGCTTGGTAGCGCACTTGACTGGGGGTCAAGGGGTCGCAGGTTCAAATCCTGTCAGCCCGACCAGCAGAACATGCCGGTCCCGTGCGGGAAGCCCCCGGACCCTCGGGTTCGGGGGCTTCGGCGTGTCCTGGGGCGGTACCCGCGTCGTGGTGTCCGGGGTCCGCGGCCAGGTGGCACGGTGCTTGCGGACTGCCGGGCCCGCCGCCGGTAGCGTGGCCGGGTGGACCCGACCTGAGGAGGCCCCATGGCGTATGACATCGGCGATACTCCGGAGATCTGGGGCAAGGACTTCACCACCGACAGCGCGGCGGTCGAACGCGACTACGACGCGTTCGCCGAGACCGGCAGCTACGACGAGACCTTCGCGGAGTGGGGCTACGTCGGGCCGCAGACGGCCGCCGCGATCATGCTCAACTACGTGCCGACGAGCAGCCGGGTCCTGGATGCGGCGTGCGGTTCGGGTCTGACGGGCACCGCCCTGGCGCGGCTCGGCTACGCCCACATCGACGGCATCGACATCTCCGCACGGCTCCTCCACCTGGCCGAGCGGTCCGGTGCCTACCGGCGCCTCCGCCGGGTGGACATGCAGTCCTTCCCGCTGCCCTTCGACGACGACACCTTCGACGCCGTCTGCTTCATCGGCGCGCTGACCTACTTCGAGACTGCCGACGTCCTTCGCGAGCTGTGCCGGGTGGTGCGCAGCGGCGGGTGCGTCGTGTTCTCCCAACGGGAGGACCTGATGCGCGAGCGGGACTACGGTGCCCGGTTGCGAGCCCTCGAGGACGATGGGGTGTGGACACGGGTCTTCGGCACCGAGCCGATGCCCTACCTGCCCCGCCATCCCGAGTACGGCACCGACATCGAGGTCCAGTACTTCGTCTACCGGGTGGTGTGATCAGGCGCCGGCCATCGCCTCGACGGCGTCCGACGGGGGGAGTGCCTCCGCGATGTCGCGGTCCCCGTGGAGGAGGGCGGCATCGAGGGCCTCGTTGAGCTTCGAGGAGCTCCACGACTAGGTCAGCGTCGTGCCCGTGCCGTCGGGCTGGACCGTGACCGTGAGGAGGACGCCCCTGGAGGACCGGTCGGTGATCCGTTCGTTCTCCACCTACCCCTCACGGGTGAACACGGCCGACAGGTGCGCCCGGCTCGCGGTAGTCGCGCTCCTAGCTCGTCACCCTGCCGTCCTCGGCGGTGTGGACCTCGCGCACCGTCGGGTGCGACGTGGCCGACACCAACGACCCGAGGAGGTTCTCGGGCTGCTGCACGTGGCCGAAGACCTTCTCCGGGGGGCGTCGATGTGGATGCCGTGGGTGTGCCTCGCGGGTGCCATGTGACCCCGCCCCCCTGCTCTGGACACGGCCGGGTCCGCCGCGTGCGGCGAGGGCGGGCCGAGGGAACAGGCAGCCATCGCCACCCCCCGATCCTCCTCGGCCGGGCGATCCTCGGACCGAGCCTGTGGGGGCCGTCACGGCCGGACGCAGAGCCGACCCACGTCCGGGTGTGAGGCGTGAGACACCCGCCCTCCACGCCCCGGACGAGGTAGTTGAGTGGAGGAGGAACGTCGTCGCGCGACGGCGCGCGGTGGCTCGGTGGGTGAGGTCGCCGCCGGCACCTCGCGCAGACACCGGACCGGGTCGTCACGACGTGGGCGGAACGGAGGTTGGAACGTGACCGCAGTCGACCTGAAGGACGCGACCCTGGACGAGGCCCTCGAGACGCTGGAGGTGTCCCCGGAAGGGCTCAGCGCCCAGGATGCCGCGGACCGGCTGGACCGCTACGGGCCGAACGAGGTCCTCGAGACGCACCGTAACCCGGTCCTGGTCCTCCTCGGCTACTTCTGGGGTCCGATCGCGTGGATGATCGAGGCCGCACTCGTCCTCTCGCTGCTCGTGAGCCACTGGACGGACGCGGTCATCATCGGGGTCCTGCTCCTGATGAACGGTCTCGTGGCCTTCGCCGAGGAGCACCAGGCGTCGAACGCCATCGACGCCCTCAAGAGCCGGCTGGCCGCCTCCGCCCGCGTGCGCCGGGACGGGGAGTGGCGGGACGTCCCGGTGCGCGACCTCGTGCCGGGCGACGTGGTCCGCATCCGGCTCGGCGACGTCGTGCCCGCGGACACCAAGATCCTCGAGGACGTCGAGCTCCAGGTGGACCAGTCCGCCCTCACCGGCGAGTCCCTGCCCGTGACCCGCAGCCGGGGGGAGGACCTCTACTCCGGCGCCGTCGTGGCTCAGGGAGAGACCGACGCGCTCGTCTACGCGACGGGTACGGACAGCTTCTTCGGGCGGACCACCCAGCTCGTGGGCGAGGCCGGGACGGTCAGCCACTTCCAGCAGGCGGTGCTGCGGATCGGTCACTACCTCATCGAGCTCGCCGTCGTCCTCGTCGCGCTCACCGTGCTCGTGTCGGTCCTTCGCGGGAACCCCCTGCTCTCCGTCCTCGAGTTCGCCCTCGTCGTGACGATCGCCTCGGTGCCCGTCGCCCTGCCCGCAGTGCTCTCGGTGACGATGGCGGTGGGTGCCCGACACCTTGCCGCCCAACAGGCGGTCGTCTCGCACCTGCCCGCGGTCGAGGAGCTCGGTGGCATCGACGTGCTCTGCTCGGACAAGACGGGAACCCTCACCGAGAACCGGCTCGCGGTCACCGAGACGTGGCGGGCGGAGGGCGTCACCGAGGAGGACCTGCTCACGGCAGCCGCCCTCGCCTCGAGGGCCGAGGACCGTGACCCCATCGACGTCGCGGTGCTGGACGCGGCACCCGGGGAGGTCCCCCGGGACCGGGTCACCGACTTCCTGCCGTTCGACCCGGTCTCCAAGCGCACCGAGGCCCGCCTCGACGGCGCCGCACCCCACCGGGTGACCAAGGGGGCCCCGCAGATCATCGCGCAGCTGTGCAGCGATGACCCCGCCGCTTCGGCGGCGGACGAGGTCGTCGAGGGCTTCGCCTCCCACGGGTACCGCTCGCTGGGCGTCGCCCGAGCCGACGACGACGGCGATGACTGGCGGCTGCTCGGCATCCTGGCGCTCGCCGACCCACCGCGCGCGGACTCCGCCGACACGGTCGCCGCGGCGAGGGCGCTCGGCGTCGAGGTGAAGATGGTCACGGGTGACCAGGTCGCCATCGGCCGGCAGATGGCCCGCGAGGTGGGCCTCGGGGACCGGGTCCTCGCGGCGGACGAGCTCGACGGCGAGCACCCCGACAGCGAGGACCACGACGAGATCGAGCCCGGGCTCGCTGACCGCGTCGAGCGGGCCGACGGGTTCGCACAGGTGTGGCCCGAACACAAGTACCGCATCGTGCGGGCTCTGCAGTCCCGGGGGCACATCGTCGGGATGACGGGGGACGGTGTCAACGACGCACCGGCACTCAAGCAGGCCGATGCCGGTATCGCGGTGGCCGGTGCGACGGATGCCGCGCGGGCCGCGGCCGACGTCGTGCTGCTCTCGCCGGGCCTGTCCGTGATCGTCGAGGCGATCCGTCAGGCACGAGAGATCTTCGCCCGGATGACGAGCTACGCCACGTACCGCATCGCCGAGACGATCCGGGTGCTGCTCGTCATCACCCTCGCGATCCTCGTCCTCAACGTCTTCCCCGTGACGGCCGCCATGATCGTGCTCCTGGCGGTGCTCAACGACGGCGCCATCCTTTCGATCGCCTACGACCACATCCGCGGCTCCGCCGAGCCGGCGTCCTGGGACATGCGTCGGGTGCTCACCGTGGCGGCCTCGATCGGGCTCATGGGGGTGATCGAGACGTTCGTCCTGTTCTTCGTCGCCCGCGAGGTGGTGGGGCTGGACCTCGACGTGGTCCGCACCCTCGTCTACCTCAAGCTGTCCGTCTCCGGCCACCTGACGATCTTCGTCACCCGCACCCGCGGGCCCTTCTGGACCAGCCCCGCCCCAGCGCCCATCCTGCTCGGCGCGGTCGGTGGGACGCAGGCCATCGCGACCCTCATCGCCGTCTACGGACTGCTCATGACCCCGCTCGGCTGGGGCTGGGCCCTCGTCGTGTGGGGCTACTCCCTGGTGTGGTTCCTCGTCGAGGACCGGGTCAAGCTCGCCGCCCACCACTGGCTGGACCGCCGGTGAACACCTGGCTGGGGACGTCGGCGTCGCCGGGGTCGTACTGCTCGAGCGGGCGCCCCCCGCTCTGCCCGAGCGAGACGAGGTGAGGATCCCGTGGTGGAGCAGCTGAC
This sequence comes from uncultured Actinomycetota bacterium, assembly GCA_963730165.1. GTDB lineage: Bacteria > Actinomycetota > Actinomycetes > Actinomycetales > Dermatophilaceae > DASSQJ01. Next base: position 309,155 of record CAVSQS010000001.1, on the reverse strand, counting down.
GCCGCTGTCGGCCTGGTTCCTCCAGGCGGAGGACGAGGACCCCACGACGGTGATGGCCATCTCCTCGACGGCCGTGTTCGAGGGGCCGGCCCCGACCCAGGAGGAGCTGCTCGCCCACTTCGCCGGCCGCATCCCGCTGGTCGACCGGTACCGCCAGCGGATCCGCCGCGTCCCGTTCGACCTCGGCCCGCCGGTCTGGGAGGACGACCCCCACCCGGACCTCGCCTGGCACCTGCGACGCACGGCCCTCCCGGCGCCCGGCGGGGATACCGAGCTGCAGCGGCTCGTGGGTCGCATCATGTCCCAACGGATGGACCGGACCCGGCCGCTGTGGGAGTACTGGGTCGTCGAGGGGCTCCACGGCGGGCGATGGGCCCTGGTCCAGAAGGTCCACCACTGTGCGGTCGACGGGGTCTCGGGCACCGAGCTGTACCAGGTCGTCTACGACCCCGACCCCCGGCCGCGCCCGCCGGTCGAGGACCACTGGCAGCCGGAACCGCCCGCCGGGACCCTCTCCCTCACCGCCCGGGCCCTGCTCGGCCTCGTCATCGCCCCGGTCCGCGCGGCGGGCGCGGTGGCGTCGTCGGTGCGGCGGCCTCGAGCGGTCGCCAGGACCGCGGTGCAGACACTGCGCGGGTCGCTGGCCCTGACCGGGTCGCTGCTCCCGGCGACCCCGTCCTCGCTCTCCGGGCCGACCAGCCGCCAGCGGCGCTACACCTCCACGGTCGTCTCGCTCGCGGACGTCAAGGCCGTCCGGCGCGCACACGGCGCAACCGTCAACGACGTGGCCCTCGCGGTGATCGCGGGCGCGTTCAGGGCCCTGCTCCTGTCCCGGGGGGAGGACCCGCGCGGCCACGTCGTCCGCAGCCTCGTCCCCGTCTCGGTCCGCGCGCCGGGCGAGGAGAGGATCCTCGACAACCGGATCTCGCTCATGCTGCCCTTCCTTCCCGTCGAGGTCGAGGATCCGGTCGAGCGGTTGCACGAGGTCCACGACCGGGTGGCCCGGGCCGCGTCCTCCGGGGAGCCGGTGGCGGGGACCAGCCTCACGTCGGCGTCGCTCTACGAGCCCTACCTGCCGATCGCCCTCGCCATCCGCCTCGTCATGCACCTCCCACAGCGACAGCTGGTGACGGTGACGACCAACGTGCCCGGGCCGTGCCGACCGGTGTACGCCCTGGGGCGCCGCTGCGTGCGGATCCTGCCGTACGTGCCCATCGCCGACCGGCTCCGGATCGGGGTCGCGATCTTCTCGTACTGCGGCGAGCTGGCCTTCGGCGTCACCGCGGACCACGACACGGTGCCCGACATCGAGGTCTTCACCCGCGGCGTGTCCGACGCCGTCGACGAGCTGCTCGCCACCGTCGGGTGAGCTCCGTCGCGGCCCTGCTCAGAGGAACGCGGCCGGGTCGAACTCGTCGATCGGGATGACGCGCACGCGCGGCAGGCGCTCGTTGAAGGCTCCCACGTCGTGCTCGAGGTCGAAGGACTGCAGTCCGCGCTCGGCCAGCTCGACGAACCCGTGGTTGCGGAACTCGGTGAAACCGACCACCCCCACGCGCCGGCCGTCGAGCAGGTCGGTCACGCGCTCGACGAAGTCGCCGTCGTTGCTGACGAGCAGCACGTCCCCCTCGCGCTCACGCAGCGCCTCGAGCGTGCGCTGGATGCCGAGGTCGACGACCTTCTGGCCCGGCGCACCGGACAGCGCGACCGGCCGGTAGCCGATGGCGAGCAACGCCTGGACGAAGGTCATCGGCAGGTCCGTGGTGACGGCGAGGAAGAACAGGCCCCGGGCCGGCTGGTCCCACGTCTCGCGAGCGAACTGCAGCAGCCGCTCCCACCGTGGCCGCTCCTCCGGGCGCGGGCGACGACCGAGGATGGAGGTGCCCAGGGTGGCGTCGATGTTCTCGCCGTCGACGAGGACGTAGGTGGCGCGCTCCCCGGACATGGGACCACCCTAGGCCCCGGGGCCCTCACAGGACCGAGGCCATCCGACGGACCGCCTCCTCGAGGATCTCCGGCGAGGTCGCGACGTTGAGCCGGGCGAAGCCGCGGCCGACCTCCTCGCCGTAGCGCGGGCCCGACCCGAGGGCCACCCGCCCGCGGCGCCGGAAGACCGCCGCGGGGTCCTCGCCGAGCCCGAGGTCGCGGCAGTCGAGCCAGGCCAGGTACGTGGCCTCGGGTCGGCGCCAGCGGATGCCGGGCAGGTGCTCGGTCAGGAGTCGCTCGAGCAGGTCGAGGTTGTCGGAGAGCTCACGACGCAGACGGTCCAGCCAGTCCCGCCCGTCGTCGAGGGCGGCGACGTGGGCGATGGCGCCGAGGTGGGACGAGCCGTGGGTGTGCACCTCGGGGAACCGGGCGAGCTCGTCCCGTGCCCCCGGCCCGGCCAGCACCAGCGCGGACTTGAGCCCGGCGAGGTTCCAGCCCTTCGAGGGGGAGAAGACCGAGAAGGCCCGGTCGGCGCCGGTCACCGTGAGGAACGGGGTGAAGGCGGTCGAGCCGGGCAGGACGAGCGGAGCATGGATCTCGTCCGCGACGACGCGCACGCCGTGCTCCTCGGCGAGGGCGGCGAGCGCCTCCAGCTCGGCACGGGTGTGCACCGCCCCGGTGGGGTTCTGGGGGTTGCACAGCAGGTACGCGGCTCGTTCACCGCCCGCCCTCGCCCGCCGGAACGCCTCACGCAGCGCCTCGGGGTCGAGCCGCCCCTCGGGGGTCAGGGGAGCATCGACGCGACGACGGCCGATGGCGTCGACGAACCCGAAGAAGGAGTCGTAGACCGGGGGCGACACGACGACCGGTCCGCCCTCGTCGGTGAGCGTTCGCAGCAGCTCCGCGGCCCCGGTCATCACGTCGGTGACCACCTGTGTCGCCGATGGATCGACCCGCCACCCCCACGCGTCACGGGCGTACCGAGCCACCGCCGCCGAGTACCGTGGAGCCCAGCCGTACCCGGTGTCGCCCCGGTGCACTGCCGCGCAGACCGCCTCGACGACGGGCTCGCACGGCGCCGCATCCATCTCCGCGACCCAGAGCGGGAGGACGTCGGGCGGGTAGGCCACCCACTTGACGCTCGTCCGGTCGCGCCTCAGCCGTTCCTCGCTCGCCCCCAGCAGTGGTGTCCGCACCCTCGGCAGCCTAGGACGCCCCGGGCGTGCCCGGTTCAGCGGGCACCCGGCGCACTCACCTACGATTCTCACCATGCCGGAGGAGAGGACCGAGGGGTCCGTGAGCAACGACGTGCTCACGGTGCCCAACGTCCTCTCGGCGCTACGTCTGGTCGGCGTGCCCGTCTTCCTCTGGGCGATCCTCCAGGAGCGGGATGCTCTCGCCCTCGTCCTCCTCGCCCTGTCCGGCATCACCGACTGGCTCGACGGCAAGATCGCCCGGCGCTACGGGCTGGTCTCGCGCCTGGGCCAGCTGCTCGACCCGGTGGCGGACCGGCTGTACATCGCCGCGACGCTGCTCGGGCTCGCCTGGCGCGACATCGTGCCCTGGTGGCTCGTCGGCGTGCTGCTCGCCCGGGAGGTCTTCATGGCGGGCGTCGTCCTCGTGGCCAAGCGGCACGGATGGCTCGGGCTGCCGGTCCACTTCGCGGGCAAGGCCGCCACCTTCAACCTCCTCTACGCCTTCCCGCTGCTCCTCCTCGCCGACGGCGAGAGCGCCGTGGCACGGATCGCCGAGCCGGTCGGGTGGGGCTTCGCGTGGTGGGGCGTCGCGCTCTACTGGCTGTCGGGCATCCTCTACGCGATCCAGCTGCGTCGGCTCCTCGAGGTCGGGCGGGCGGTGCCCGCGTGACCGATCCCCCGCCCCGGGGGGCGACCCGCGCCCCGGACGCCTCGATGACGCTCATCACGACGATGATGCGTCGACCGCTCGACCCCGGGTACGCCGCGGCCGCCGAGCGACGGGCCGAGGCCGGGCTGCCGCCGTCGACGTCGCTCCGCTCACCGCTGCTCGTCGCGGCGACCCTCGTCATCGGCCTCGTCGTCGGCATCGCCGCGTACAACCTCACGGCCGCGGACTCCTCCCGCTCGGAGGCCCGGGCCGACCTCATCTCCCAGATCGAGCAGCGCCGCGGCGAGGTCGAGACACTCTCGGCGCAGGCCGCCGACCTCCAGTCCCAGGTGACGGCGCTCGAGGCCGACGAGCTGGCCGGCCAGGGCACCGCGGCCCGCAGCCGGGACCTCGCGGTGAGCGTCGGGGCGCTGCCCATGCACGGACCGGGCCTGGTCGTCACCCTCGACGACGCCCCGGGCGCCGACGCCGAGGACCCCGGGGTGGCCGCCGACCAGGCGGCCCAGGGACGCGTCTACGCCCGCGACCTCCAGTTCGTCACCAACGCGCTGTGGGAGTCCGGGGCCGAGGCCGTCAGCATCAACGGCAACCGTCTCACCGCGACGTCGACGATCCGCTTCGCCGGGTCGGCGCTCGTCGTCAACTTCCGCCCGCTGACCCGGCCGTACGTCGTCACGGCCCTCGGTGACCCGAAGGAGATGCCGGCCCGGTTCGCCGACGGGGCGGGCGGAAGCTACCTGTCGACCCTCGCGAGCAGCTTCGGCATCCGCACCGACACCCAGGTCGTCGACGACGCCACCGTCCCGGCGGGCGTCCGCCTCACGACCCGGTACGCGACCGTCCCCGATACTGGGAAGAGCCCGGCACCCAGCGCCTCGAGCACCCCGGAGGGAAACGCGTGATCCCCGCCATCGGACTGGCCCTCGGCATCCTCATCGGGGTGCTGCTCCAGCCCGCCGTGCCGGTCTGGCTGCAGCCCTACCTCCCGATCGCCGTCATCGCCGCGCTCGACGCGGTGTTCGGCGGTGTCCGCGCCATCCTCGACGGGATCTTCAGCGACCGGGTCTTCGTCGTCTCCTTCCTCTCCAACGTCATCGTCGCCGCGTTCATCGTCTTCCTCGGCGACAAGCTGGGGGTCGGCGCCCAGCTCTCGACCGGAGTGGTCGTCGTCCTCGGCGTGCGCATCTTCTCCAACGTCGCCGCCATCCGGCGTCACCTCTTCGACGCATGAGCTCCACCGACCGCACCCCCCGGCCCCCACGCGACGCCCGGCACGCCTGGGCGCGGCTGCGGCGCGCCGGCTCGCCGCGTCCGTCGCGGTCCAACATCCTCGCCGCGTTGCTGGCCGGGGCGCTCGGTTTCGCGATCATCGCCCAGGTGCGCCAGACCTCGATCGAGGGCCTGGAGAACCTCCGAGAGGACGAGCTCGTCCGCATCTTCGCCGACGTCGACCAGGACGGCGAGCAGCTCGCGAGCGAGATCACGGATCTACGGGCCTCCCTCGACCTGCTCAAGAGCCGCACGACCAACGAGGAGGAGGCGCAGCGGGCCGCCAAGGAGCGGCTCGACTCGCTCGGCATCCTCGCCGGGACGGCCCCGGCGGAGGGCCCGGGCATCACGCTGACGATCCGGGACCCGGCCGGCGGCGTCAAGGCCTCCACGATCCTCGACACCGTCCAGGAGCTGCGCGACGCCGGGGCCGAGGCGCTGCAGATCGGTGACGTGCGCATCGTCGCCGACACGTGGTTCACCGACACCGCCGACGGGCTGTCGGTCTCGGGCACCCTCCTCACCCCGCCCTACGTCATCCTCGCCATCGGGGACGCCAACACCCTCGCCGGTGCGATGGAGATCCCCGGCGGGGTCACGGCGACCGTCCGCCGCGCCGGGGGAGAGGCCGACGTACAGATCGAGGACCGCGTGACCGTCGACGCGTTGCTGAGCCTCACGACCCCTCAGTACGCTCAGCCCGTCCCCACCACATCCCCCTGACGGCCCCGCCGAGCAAGGAGCACCATGAGCGACCTCGAGTACCCCGCTGGCCTGCGCTACACCGCCGAGCACGAGTGGGTGCGCGCGGAGGGCGAGACGGTCCGCGTCGGCATCACGGCCTTCGCGCAGGAGGCGCTCGGTGACGTCGTCTACGTCAGCCTCCCGAACGTCGGGGACAGCGTGGTCGCCGGCGACACGTGCGGTGAGGTCGAGTCGACCAAGTCGGTGAGCGACCTCTACGCACCGGTCTCGGGCGAGGTGACCGCGGTCAACGACGCCCTCGACGCCACGCCCGAACTCGTCAACAACGACCCGTACGGTGGGGGATGGATGTACGAGATGCGTCCCGCGAACGCCACGGACGTCGATGGTCTGCTGGACGCCGACGCCTACACCTCCCAGTTGTCCTGAGCCGGTCCTTCCCGATCGGGTGGGAATCCGGGCCGCTGTGATCTACGGTGTCACCCGCGCCGGTGTCGTCGGAGTCGAGAAGAAGGCTGAGGTCCTCATGAGTGACGAGCAGGAGCGGCCGGGCGCTGCCCCCGAGCCGACGACGATGCGGTTCAAGGCGGTCGGCGGCGCCGAACCGCAGGAGACCGCGACCGAGTCCGAACACGTCCTCACCAAGGCCGACCTCGCCACCGTGGAGGCGCTGCGCCCCGGGACCGCGCTCCTCGTCGTGCTCCGCGGCCCCAACACCGGCGCGCGCTTCCTCCTCGACGACGACGAGGTCATGTCCGGCCGTCACCCCGACAGCGACATCTTCCTCGACGACGTCACGGTCTCGCGCAAGCATGCCGCGTTCCGCCGCTCCGGAGGCGTCTTCCGCGTCCAGGACGTCGGGTCGCTGAACGGCACGTACGTCAACCGACAGCTCGTCGACGAGGCCACGCTGAGCACGGGCGACGAGGTGCAGATCGGAAAGTTCCGGCTCGTCTTCTACTCCGCCGCGCAGGGCTGAACCGCCGGGGTGGCCCAGCAGACCGGAGGCCGACCCCTGACCGTGGGGGCCGTCGTGCGCGCCCTCGCCGGGGAGTTCCCCGACGTCACCGTCAGCAAGGTCCGCTTCCTCGAGGCGGAGGGGCTCGTCACCCCGAGCCGGACCCCCTCGGGATACCGCCAGTTCACCGAGCGTGACGTCGAGCGGATCCGCTACGTCCTGCGCGCCCAGCGCGACCGCTTCTGGCCACTGCGGGTCATCCGCGAACGCCTCGACGCGATCGACCGGGGCCTGGACCCGGGTGACGGGGCGGTGGCCCCGAGCCCCCGGGAGCCGCTCGTCGAGGCCGCCGCACCCGACCCGGGGCCGCTCCTCGCCGGGGCCCGCCTGCGGCTCACCCCCGACGAGCTCGCCGAGGCGTCCGGCCTCACCACCGCGGCAGTCGCCGACCTGGGTTCGCACGGCCTGCTCCGGCCCGACGCCCGGGGGATGTTCGGGGAGCACGACCTCCGCGTGGCCCGGGCGGCGGCCGGCCTGGCCGGCTACGGCGTCGAGGCGCGCCACCTGCGAGCCTTCCGCACCGCGGCCGACCGCGAGGTGGGCCTGGTGGAGCAGGCCGTGGGGCCCCGCCGGGGGGAGGCGGCGGACCGCGGCCGGGCCGAGGTCGCGGGCCTCTGCCTCGACCTGCACGCGGCTCTCGTGCGCGGCGGTCTGGCGGACCACGACTGAGGCCTCGGCTCCGTCAGGGGTGCGGGGTACGGTGGGAGGGTGAAGGTGCTGGAGGTCCTCGGGGTTCGGGTCGAGATGCCGAACAACCAGCCGATCGTGCTGCTGCGCGAGCGCGACGGCGACCGCTACCTGCCGATCTGGATCGGCGCCGCCGAGGCGACGGCGATCGCCTACGCCCAGCAGGGCGTGGTCCCGCCCCGGCCCCTCACCCACGACCTGCTCCGCAACGTCATCGACGAGCTCGGCCACACGCTCACCCGGGTGCGCATCGTCGCCCTCAAGGAAGGGGTGTTCCACGCCGTCCTCGACCTCGACGGCGGCGCCTCCGCCGGCGGCACCGACATCGAGTCGCGGTCCTCCGACGCGATCGCCCTCGCGCTGCGCGCCGGTGCCGAGATCGTCGCCGAGGACGACCTGCTCGCGGAGGCCGGTGTCGAGATGGCCGAGAGCCAGGAGGACGAGGTCGAGAAGTTCAAGGAGTTCCTCGACCACGTCTCCGCCGACGACTTCGACACCGAGTCCGGCGGCTGACCCGCCCCGTCGCGACACGCCGGTGCCCCCGGCCCACGGTCGTTGACTGTCATCACACCTGTCCCTACTGTCACATCAGTCACAGACGTGACGACACATGTGACGCCGATGTCATTCACCGGCGTACAGTCGCTCGAGAGGGCGAGACCGAGGAGGTAGGCGTGGGCTCCATCGGAGAGGCGCGGCAGACCGGGAAGACCACACACGTGGCTGCTCAGGGCATGCTGTTCGCCGACGACCTGCCCGAGCTCGACGAGGAGGTCGGCTACCGCGGTCCGACTGCGTGTCGCGCGGCCGGCATCACCTACCGGCAGCTCGACTACTGGGCCCGGACCGGGCTCGTGGAGCCGTCGGTGCGCCCGGCGGGTGGGTCCGGAACCCAGCGCCTCTACGGCTTCCGCGACATCCTCGTTCTCAAGGTCGTCAAGCGCCTGCTCGACACCGGTGTCTCGCTCCAGCAGATCCGCGGCGCCATCGAGGTGCTGCGCGAGCGCGGAGTGGAGGACCTCGCCGGCATCACGCTGATGAGCGACGGGGCCTCGGTCTACGAGTGCACCTCCTCCGATGAGGTCATCGACCTGCTGCAAGGTGGCCAGGGCGTGTTCGGCATCGCCGTCGGCAAGGTCTGGCGCGAGGTCGAGGGCGAGCTCTCCGAGCTCCCCAGCGAGCGAGCCGAGGTCGAGGGTGCCGCCGCGCCCTCCCCGGGCGACGAGCTCGGTGCGCGGCGGGCCGCTCGAATGGCCTGACGGGCCCGACACGCCCGGGCGGGTCGCCCGATCCGCTTTGCTAGATTGGCCGCTGCCGCTCACACCGTGCGGGAGAGTCCTCGGCCGTGGCCGGGGCGCCGAAGGGGCAACGCTCCCCAGAACCTCTCAGGCGCAAGGGACCGTACGGGTCAGGCACCTCTGGAGCACCGCCTCGCGGGCGTGACAGAGGGGGAGGACGATCGTCGTCTGCCCGAGAGGTGAGCCCGTGACCACCCCGTCCGCCCTTCCCGACTTCGCCGGCCGCCACATCGGTCCGCGCGAGTCCGACCTCGACGCCATGCTCTCGGTCGTCGGCCGTGCGTCCCTCGAGGACCTGGTCGATGCCGCCGTGCCGAAGACCATCCGGTACGACGGCGACCTCGGCATCGAGCCGGCGGCCTCGGAGTCCGCCGTCCTCGCCCAGCTGCGCGAGCTCGGCGCCCGCAACCGGGTCGTCGCCTCGATGATCGGGCTGGGCTACTACGGCACGGTCATCCCGCCGGTGATCCAGCGCAACGTCCTCGAGAACCCCGCGTGGTACACCGCCTACACCCCGTACCAGCCGGAGATCTCCCAGGGACGCCTCGAGGCCCTGCTCAACTTCCAGACCGTGGTCGCCGATCTCACCGGCTTGCCGGTGGCCGGTGCCTCGCTCCTGGACGAGGGGACCGCTGCCGCGGAGGCCATGACGCTGATGCGCCGCTCCTCCCGTGTGCCCGCGGGTGCCTCGCTGGTCGTCGACGCCCAGGTCTTCCCCCAGACGCTCGCCGTGGTCCGCACCCGGGCGGTCCCTCTCGACATCCCGGTGGTCGTCGCCGACCTCGCCGGGGTCGCCGACGCCGACTCGCTGCGCGCGCTCGCCGGCGGGGACGTCTTCGGTGTCCTCGTCCAGTACCCGGCGATGGACGGTCGCCTCCACGACCACCGCTCCCTCGCGGAGGCCGCCCACGATGCCGGAGCCCTGCTCACTGCGGCCGCCGACCTGCTCGCCCTCACGCTGGCCACCCCGCCGGGGGAGTGGGGTGCAGACGTCGCCGTCGGCACCACCCAGCGCTTCGGGGTCCCGATGGGCTTCGGCGGCCCGCACGCGGGCTACATGGCGGTCCGCCCGGGCCTCGAACGGACCCTGCCGGGCCGACTCGTCGGCGTCTCGGTCGACGCCGTGGGCGCTCCCGCCTACCGGCTCGCCCTGCAGACCCGGGAGCAGCACATCCGTCGCGAGAAGGCGACATCCAACATCTGCACCGCCCAGGTCCTGCTGGCCGTCCTCGCGAGCATGTACGCCGTCTACCACGGCCCGGAGGGACTGCGCGCCATCGCGCTGCGCACCCACGCCCACGCGAGGTCCCTCGCCGACGCCCTCCGGGCCGCCGGTGTCGACGTGGCCGACGGCCCGTTCTTCGACACCCTGAGCATCAGGGTGCCGGGGCGGGCGGGCTCGGTCGTCGCCGCAGCCCTCGCCGAGGGCGTCAACGTCTGGCTGGCCGACGACGACACCGTCCTGGTGAGCACCGACGAGACGACGGGCACCATCGACGTCGGCCGGGTGTGCCGTTCCCTCGGGGCGTCGGCTCCGGAGCAGGTTCCCGTCGTCGAGCCGGACTGGCCCGAGGAGCTGGTGCGGACCTCCGGCTACCTCACGCACCCGGTGTTCTCAGCGCACCGCTCGGAGACCTCCATGCTGCGCTACCTGCGTCGGCTCGCCGACCGCGACTTCGCGCTCGACCGCGGGATGATCCCGCTCGGCTCGTGCACGATGAAGCTGAACGGCACCGCCGAGATGGTCGCCATCACCTGGCCCGAGTTCGCCCACCTCCACCCCTTCGCCCCCCACGCCCAGACCCGCGGCATCCGCGTCATCGTCGAGGAGCTGAGCACCTGGCTCTGCGAGATCACCGGGTACGACGCGGTCTCGCTCCAGCCGAACGCCGGTTCGCAGGGGGAGCTCTCCGGCCTGCTCGCCATCGCCGCCTACCACCGGGCCAACGGTGACGACGCCCGGCGGGTGTGCCTCATCCCGAGCTCCGCCCACGGCACCAACGCGGCGAGCGCGGTCATGGCGGGGATGCGCGTCGTCGTCGTCAAGACCGACCCCGTGAGCGGAAACGTCGACCTCGACGACCTCGCCGCCAAGGTCGCCCAGCACCGCCACGAGCTCGCCGCGATCATGGTCACCTACCCGTCGACGCACGGCGTCTTCGAGGACACCATCACCGAGCTGTGCGCGATGGTCCACGACGCCGGGGGCCAGGTGTACGTCGACGGGGCGAACCTCAACGCACTGGTCGGCGTCGCACGGCCGGGGCGCTTCGGCGCCGACGTCTCGCACCTGAACCTCCACAAGACCTTCGCCATCCCGCACGGCGGCGGGGGACCCGGTGTCGGTCCGGTCGCGTGCCGGGAGCACCTCGCGCCGTTCCTCCCGAACCACCCGCTGGACCCGCAGGCGGGACCGGAGACGGGCATCGGTCCGGTCTCCGCGGCGCCGTACGGGTCGGCTGGAATCCTGCCCATCTCGTGGGCCTACGTCCGACTCATGGGCGGCGCCGGGCTGCGCCGGGCCACCGACGTCGCGGTGCTCAACGCCAACTACGTCGCGGCCCGCCTTCGCGACCACTACCCGGTGCTCTACTCCGGCGCCGACGGCCTCGTCGCCCACGAGTGCATCCTCGACCTGCGGGGCATCACCCGGGACACCGGGGTCTCCGTCGACGACGTCGCCAAGCGGCTCATCGACTACGGATTCCACGCGCCGACGATGTCCTTCCCCGTCGCCGGCACGCTGATGGTGGAGCCGACCGAGAGCGAGGACAAGGGCGAGCTGGACCGCTTCTGCGACGCGATGATCTCCATCCGGCGCGAGATCGACGAGGTGGGCAGCGGAGCCGTCACGGTGGCCGACAGCGTGCTGCGCGCGGCGCCGCACACGGCGCACTGCCTCGCCGAGGAGTGGGACCACCCCTACGACCGGATGGTCGCGGCCTACCCGTCGGGGGTCGACCCGGCGTCGAAGTACTGGCCCCCGGTGCGCCGCATCGACGGCGCGTACGGCGATCGGCACCTCGTCTGCTCCTGCCCCGCCCCCGAGGCCTTCGAGGACTGAGTCAGGCGGCGGGCGCACGGGCCGAGGGCGTGCGCACCTCGACGGTGCTACCGGCGGTGCTCTTGTGCACGACCGCCTGGTAGGGGATGCGGGTACGCAGGTCGGCGACGTGGCTGACGACCCCGACCGCTCGTCCGCCCTCGCGCAGTCCGTCGAGGACCCCGAGCACCTGCTCGAGGCTCTCCTCGTCGAGGCTGCCGAACCCCTCGTCGACGAAGAGGGTGCCGAGGTCGAGTCCGCCGGACTCCTCGCGGACGGCGTCGGCGAGGCCGAGGGCCAGGGCCAGGCTGGCCATGAACGACTCCCCTCCGGAGAGCGAGCTCGTCTCGCGCGCGCGCCCCGTCCACTGGTCGAGCACCCGTAGGCCGAGCCCGGAGCGCGCCCCCCGGGCGGCGCGGTCGTCGGTGTGCTCGAGGAGGTAGCGGCCGGCGCCCATGACGCGCAGGCGCTCGTTGGCCAGTGCCGCCACCTTCTCGAGACGGGCCGCGAGGACGAACGACGTCAGCCGCATCCTCAGGGTGTTGTCGCCACCGGTTCCGGCGACCGCGTCCGCGAGCTCGCGGACCCGCACGTGCCGGTCGGTGAGCTCGCGCAGGCCCGCGCAGGCCGCCTCGATGCCGGGGCGCAGGCGCTCGATGGCCCGGACCGCGCGCGTGACGGCATCGAGGGTCGCCGAGGCGGCGAGGACCTCGCGCCGAGCCTCGCCGGCCGCCGTCTCCAGGGCGGCGAGGTCGGGCGGGTCGTCCGCGAGCGCCGCCGCGACAGAAGGCTCCTCGAGGACGGCCCGGCAGGTGTCCGCGTCGCGGACGTGCCGGGTGACCTCCTCGCGGAGCGCCTCGAGCTCGGGGTCGGGACGTCGGGCCTCCCGGGCGTCGGCCACGCACTCGAAGCCGACCTCGACGAGCGCCGCCTCGAGGTCGGCGGTGGCGGCACCGAGACGGACCTGCGCACCCCGCTCGTCCTCCTCGGCTCGGGCCAGGCCGTCGAGTGCGCGGGCCAGCCGCGCGTGGGTGCCGGACTCGCCCGACCCGCAGCGGCACCCGGAGTGCAGCTCGACGGCCCGGGACAGGAGGCGGTGCACGGACTCGGCCTCGGCCGTGAGCTCGGTCAGGCGCTCGAGCAGGGCCTCCGCCTGCGCCTCGAGCCTGCTGCCCTCGGCCCGGCGGTGCCCGACGTCGGCCTCGAGGTCGGCGAGCGCCTGCCGTGCCTCGGCGTGGCGGTGGGCGGCCGCGACCGCGTCGGCGTGCGCGGCCACGGCCTCCTCGACGGCGCGGTCGAGGGCAGCCCGGTCGAGGCCCCCGAGGGCGGACAGGCGGGTCTCGACCGCCGCGCCGAGGGCGGTGTCCTCGGCCTCGACCCGAACGAGCGTGGCCCGGGCGGCGGCGAGAGCCGACTCGGCGACGGCGAGGTCGTCGTCGGACACCGGGTCGGTGCCGGTCGCGGGCCGCGGGTGCTCGAGGGCACCGCAGACCGGGCAGGCGCCGCCGTCGACGAGGTCGCCGGCGAGCTGGACGGCCATGCCGTCCAGTCGCCGCTGCTGCAGCCGGACGAGGTCGGACTGGGCGGAGAGGACGTGGTCGCGCGCGGTGACGAGCCTCGGCGCCAGCTCATGCCGGCGGGCGGCGTCGGCATCGGCCTCGTCGAGCAGGCCGACCCGGCCCCGAGCGGCGTCGACGACCAGGGCGCGCTCGCTCACCTGGGCGGCCGACTCGGCGAGGGCCTCGACCTCCTCCGAGCGCGTGGCGAGCCGCGCGTCGGCCTCGGCGAGGGCGACGCCGGTCTCCTCGCGGGCGCGCCTCGTCGCGGCGAGGCGCTCCTCGGTGTCGGTGAGGGTGCCGGCGAGCTCACGGGCGCGGTCGGTGTGCCGGGTGAGGGAGAAGGCGACCTCGTCGAGCTCGTGGACCTCGGCGGCAGCACCCACGGGGTCGTCGGGGACCTCGGCCCCGAGTGCGGCCACCGCGGCACGGTGCTCGGAGAGGCGCTCGAGCGTGGCGGCGTGGTCGGCGGCCGCTCGGTCGTACGCGAGCACGTGCCCGGCCACGGTCGCCGCCCGCTCGGCGGTCTCGAGCTCGTGACGTCGAGCAGCGTGGGTGTCCGCCTCGGCCAGGAGCACCTCGACACGGCCCCGGGCCTCGAGCCCGCGCCCGCGGTCGGCCGCGCGGGCGCGCCCCTCGGCGAGAGCGGCCTGGGCGACCTGCTCGGCCCCCGTCGCGGCGTCGGCCACGGCCATCGCCTGGCTCATCGCGGCGTCGAGCTCGCGCTGGACGTCCTGGAGCCGGGCGGGCAGCACGTCGACGGCGTCGGGGTCGAGGCGAAGGGCGGGGGGTTCGGGCTCGACGCCGGAGTCGGTCAGGACGTCCTCGACCCTGGCGAGGTCGGCGGTGAGCCCGCTCCGGGCCCGGTCGAGATCGGCCGCGAGGACCCGGCGGTGCTCGGTGAGCCACTGCTCGACGTCGCCGTAGACACCGATGTCGAAGAGCCGCTCGAGCACCTCGCGCCGGTCCTCGGGCGTGGCGCGCAGGAACGCGGCGAACTCGCCCTGCGGCAGGAGCACGACCTTCGCGAACTGCGACAGCCCCATTCCGAGGACGTCCTTGACGACGTCGGCCACCTCGTCGTGACGGGTGCTCAGGGTGGACCAGCCGTCGGCGCCGAGCTCCTCGAGGACCACGCCCGCCTGGACCGGGGTGAGTCCCTCGCCGCGCTTCCTCGGCCGGTGCCAGGCGGGGGAGCGGGTCAGCCGCAGCCGTCGCCCGCCGACGGTGACCTCGAGGAGGACCTGCGGGGGCACCTCGGGCGGCGCGTGGTCGCTGCGGAGCGAACCGCGCCCTCGCGCGCCGGGGACATCCGCGTAGAGCGCGAAGCACACGGCGTCGAGCAGGCTCGTCTTGCCCGACCCGGTGGGGCCGTGGATGAGGAAGAGCCCGCCGGCGGTCAGTGCGTCGACGTCGAGCACGACCCGCTCGGCGAACGGCCCGAAGGCCTGCACCTCGAGACGGTGGATCCTCACGCGGCACCCGCCCCGGCGTCGCTCCCCGTGGCGACCCCCTCGTCGTCGAGGATGCCCCGGCGCACGCGTGCCGAGCCGACCGCCTCGACGAGGAGCGCCCGCTCGTCGTCGTCGGCCGCCCGCCCACCGCGGACGTGGCCGAGGAAGTCGCAGCACACGTCGACCTCGTCGCGGGCCTCGACCCGTGCCGCGTAGGGCCGCAGGGGCGTGCTCGCGCCCTCCGGGTCGAAGCGCAGGTCGAGGGTGCGGGGGAAGCGTCGACGGACCCGCTCCATCGCGCCGAGCGGCCGGACCGGGTCGGTGAGCGTGACCTGGCACCACGCGGTCTGGGCGGCCGCGTGGCGCGGGTCGGTGAGGAGGTCCTCGAGGGTGCCGCGGAGCACCGCCAACGGACGGTCGACGGGCGCGTCGACGGTCTCGACCACCGGCTCGGACCCCGAGAGGTCGACGAGCAGGCCGCCCTTGGTGTGCCGCCACTCGCTGAACGACATCGCCACCGGCGAGCCGCTGTAGCGCACCCGCTCGGCCACCTGCTGGCGGCCGTGCAGGTGCCCGAGCGCGGCGTAGTCGACGCCGTCGAAGACCTCCGGGGGGACGGCGGCGACGCCGCCGACGGAGATGTCGCGCTCGGACTCGCTCGTCGCCCCGCCACTCACGAAGGCGTGGGCCATGACCACCGTGCGCCCGCCGCGGGCCGCGGCGTGGGCCCGCACCCGGTCGAGCGCCGCGCCGATCACCGCGGTGTGCGTGCGCTCGGGGGCCCCCAGGGGGTCTGCGACGAGCGCGGGCTCGAGGTAGGGCAGGGCGTGGATGGCCACGTCACCGACGAGGACAGGGCGGCCGATGTCGGCGATGGAGGTGCGGATGTGGACACCGGAGCGCTCGAGCAGGCCGGAGGCGAAGCCCAGCCGGATGGCGCTGTCGTGGTTTCCGCTGGAGAGCACGACCCGGGTGCCCGCGTCGACGAGCCGCTCCAGTGTCTCGGAGAGAAGCGCGACGGTGTCGGGGGAGGGCAGGGCCCGGTCGTACACGTCACCGCTGACGAGCACGGCGTCGACCTGCTCGTCGCGCACGACCTCGACGAGGTGGTCGAGGTGAGCGGCCTGGGCGCCGAGCAGCCCGACCTGGTGGAAGGAGCGACCCAGGTGCCAGTCGGAGGTGTGGAGCAGCCGCACGCCGTCAACGCTAGGAGACTGGTCCGACACATCCGTGGACCGAAACGCGTCTGCGGGTTTCCACGCAGGTCCCGATGTGGTTGGTTGTCGTCATGGGAGCCGAGGTCAGCGCGCAGAGCTACACGCGCGAGCAGCGCCAGCGGTACCGCGAGAAGGTGCGTCAGAACCTCGACGTCTTCGAACGGATGCTCAACACGAGCAGTTTCGAGTTCGACCGGCCGATGACCGGTCTGGAGATCGAGCTCAACCTCGTCGACGAGAACCGGCAGCCGCACTTCCACAACGCCCAGGTGCTCGAGGCGATCGCCGACCCGGGGTACCAGACCGAGCTCGCGCAGTACAACATCGAGCTCAACGTGCCGCCGCGGCCGCTCCCTGGTGACGGGGCCCTCGAGCTGGAGCACGAGCTGCGCGAGAGCCTCAACGCCGCCGACCGGAAGGCCCGGGAGGTCGGATCGAAGATCGTCGCCATCGGCATCCTCCCGACGATCATGCCGGAGCACTACGAGGGTGACTGGATCAGCCGGAACAACCGCTACACCGCCCTCAACGACTCGATCTTCGTCGCCCGGGGCGAGGACATCTACCTCGACATGGAGGGGCCGGGGGGTGAGCGGGTGGCGACGTACTGCGACTCCATCGCGCCGGAGTCGGCGTGCACGTCGGTCCAGCTGCACCTCCAGGTCGCCCCTCAGTCCTTCGCCGCCCACTGGAACGCCGCCCAGGCCCTCTCCGCGCCGCAGGTGGCCCTCGCGGCCAACAGCCCCTTCTTCTTCGGTCGCCGTCTGCACGCCGAGACGCGGATCGAGCTGTTCAAGCAGGCGACGGACACCCGGCCGATCGAGCTGAAGAACCAGGGCGTGCGGCCGAGGGTGTTCTTCGGCGAGCGGTGGATCACCTCCATCTTCGACCTGTTCGAGGAGAACGTCCGCTACTTCCCGACATTGCTCGCCGAGGTCACCGACGAGGACCCGATGGCCAAGCTGGAGGCGGGCATCGCCCCCGAGCTCGCCGAGCTGCGCCTCCACAACGGCACGATCTACCGCTGGAACCGCCCCATCTACGACATCGTCGGGGGCACCCCCCACCTGCGTGTCGAGAACCGGGTGCTGCCGGCCGGCCCGACCATCGTCGACGTCCTCGCGAACGCGGCCTTCTACTACGGCACCGTCCGGGTCCTGGCCGCTGACGACCGGCCGGTGTGGACCAAGATGAGCTTCGCAGCCTGCGAGGAGAACTTCCGGCGGGCCTCCCGCGACGGCATCGAGGCCCGCCTGTACTGGCCGGGATTCGGTGAGGTCTCCGCCGACGAGCTCGTCCTGCGGCACCTGCTCCCGCTCGCCCACGAGGGCCTGCGGCAGTGGGGCGTCTCCGACGCCGTCCGGGAACGGTACCTCGGCGTCATCGAAGGCCGGTGCACCACGGGCCTGAACGGCGCGGAGTGGCAGACCCGCGCGGTGAGCCACTTCGAGGGTCAGGGCCTGGAGCGCCGGGAGGCGCTGCGACGCATGCTCGCGCGATACTGCGAGCACATGGACGACAACCTGCCGGTGCACACCTGGCCGGTGCCCTAGGCCTGCGGCGGTAGGTTCCAGGCGTCCACCGCGGGAACCCCGTGCTCCTCGGCGAGGACGCAGAGGGTCGCCGGCCGGAGGAGGAGGTGTGCCCCGAACCGTGGTTGCTGGCGCAGTCGGGTGGCGGCCAGGATGCGCAGCAGGTGACCGTGCGCCACGAGGACGACGTCACCGGACCGCAGCGGCTCGGTGACCCGCTCGAGGACGCGCGAGGCGCGGGCGGCCACCTCCTCGACGGTCTCGCCGGGCGTCTCGCCGGGTACGACGCCGTCGTCGAACACCGTCCAGTCGGGGTCGCCGAGGCGTCGCCTGACCTCGGGCGTCGACATCCCCTCGTAGCCTCCGTAGTCCCACTCGAGCAGGTCGTCGTCGAGCTCGGGCTCCAGGCCGGCGAGCTCGGCCGTGCGCCGGGCCCGTTCCAACGGCGAGGAGAGGACCATGGCGAGGTCGTGGCGCACGAGGGCGGGCCGCAGTGCCCGTGCCTGCTCCTCGCCCCGTGTCGTGAGCGGCACGTCGGTGCGGCCGGTGTGGCGCCCTGCCGCGGACCACTCGGTCTCGCCGTGGCGGACGAGGACGAGGCGGCCGGCGGGGGTGGGGGACACGGTGCCCATGGTGTCAGGAGGTTTGCGAGGATGGGGGCGTGCCGAGCTACGTCGCCTTCCTCCGGGCGGTGAACGTCGGCGGACGGGTCGTGCGGATGGCCGACCTGCGCGCCGTGCTCGAGGACGCCGGGTTCAGCGGCGTCGAGACGCACATCCAGTCGGGCAACGTCCGCGTCTCGAGCCGGCGACGCTCCGGCGCTGCCGTGGCCCGGGAGATGGCTGCCGTCCTGGGGGAGTGGACCGGGTTCGACGTGCCGTGCCTCGTCCGCACCCCGGCTGAGCTGCACGCGCTCGTCGAGGAGGCCGACGCGGTGCCCCGGCTGCTGCCCGGCGAGGTGAAGCGCTACCTCGCGGTCGCCGACGGCGAGGTGCCCGACGACGCCGCGAGCACGTTCGCGTCCTGGGAGCGGGACGGCGAGGCGGCCCGCGCACTCACCCGTGCCGTCCTCGCGGAGCTCACGGTGGACTTCCACAGGTCCACCCTCACGAACGCCCGGATCGAACGGATCACGGGTCTCACCACGACCTGGCGCGGACTCGACGTCGTCCGCGCGGTCGACGACAGATGGGGAGAACGATGACCCAGGAGCAGATCGGCGGGACCGGCACCGGTCACCGGAGCGTCTCGCTGACGCGCCTCGAGAAGGGCATGTACGAGGTCCGCAACAGCCGCGGTGGCACCATCCGCTGCGGCGGTGGCGGCGAGACCGAGGACTTCACCCCGGTCGAGCTCTTCCTCGCGTCGATGGCGGCGTGCGGCGGCTCCGACGTCGACTGGATGACGAGCCGGCTCGCCGAGCCGGAGGTGTACGAGCTCGTCGCCGAGGGCGTGAAGACCAAGGACGAGACCGGGAACCACCTCGACGACATCGTCATCACCTTCCGGGTGCGCTTCCCCCCGGGCGAGGACGGCGACAGGGCCCGCGACCGGCTGCCGAGCGCGATGGAACGCAGTCATGACCGGCTCTGCACGGTGACCCGGACGGTGACCCGCGGGATGCCGGTGAAGGTCGCACTCGAGGAAGCCTGAGCGCCCGTCGGGACGCGTGGGTGGCTACCGTGGGCCGTGACCACGACCCGAGCCTCGTAGGAGGTCCCCATGGCACTCGACTCGACCGCCTCCACCCACTGGGAGGGCGACCTGTTCTCCGGAGGTGGGACGACGACGCTGGAATCCGGCGCCGCCGGCCCGCTCACCGTCACCTGGAAGGCCCGCGCGGAGGAGCACGGCAGCACGACGAGCCCCGAGGAGCTCATCGCCGCGGCGCACGCGAGCTGCTACTCCATGGCGCTGTCGAACGAGCTGGCCAAGGGTGGGACCCCGCCGACGTCCCTCGACGTCACTGCCACCGCGACCTTCGTCCCCGGCACGGGGATCACCGCGATGGTGCTCGTCCTCCACGCCGAGGTACCGGGCCTGGACGCCGACGGCATCCGCGAGAAGGCCGAGGCCGCCAAGGAGGGCTGCCCGGTGTCCCAGGCCCTCAAGGGCAACGTCCCGATCACCCTCGAGATCCACTGACCGGTGGCGTCGGTGCGGCCCGACCCGGCCCTCGGCGCCGTCAAGACCTACCGGTACCTGCGGATCGCCCTCGCCTCCCTCGTCGTCCTGCTCTTCGCGGCGGTGGCGATCGAGTGGTGGGCGACGGGCCCCGCGTGCCTCCAGCCGTCGATCAGCGCCTACTACTACACGCCTGTGCGGACCGTCTTCGTCGGCGTGCTCGTGACGATGGGGGTGTGCCTCATCGCGCTCAAGGGCAGCACCGAGGTCGAGGACGTCCTGCTCAACTTCGCGGGCATGCTCGCGCCGGGCGTCGCGTTCGTCCCGACCCCCGAAGCGGGGGAGTGCCGCTCGGTACCCCTGGTGCTGGGTGACGTCGGCGCCAGTGTCGCGAACAACATGCAGGCGCTCTTCGTCGCCGGTCTCGTCGTCGCAGGCGCGGTCGTCGTGCTCGCCCGCTCGGAGGCCGCCGACGGCAGGCTCGGGCCGTGGGACCGGGCGGGCATCGCGGTGACATCGGTCGTCCTGGCCGGCGGTGCCGTCTGGTTCTACGCCGCCCGCGATTCCTTCGTCGAGCACGCGCACGCCGTGGCCGCCGTCCCGATGTTCCTGGCCCTCGTCGCCGTCGTCTGGGTCAACGCCCGGCACGTCCAGCGGACGGTGGCCGAGGGGACGATGCCGGTCCGCGAGTCGCGGTACGTGGCCGTCTACCGCGGCATCGCGGGCGGGATGCTCGCCGCCCTCGCGCTCACCGTCGCGGTGTCGTTGCTCACCGGTTCGACGTCGCTCGTGTTCTGGGTCGAGGTCGTCCTCATCACCCTGTTCGCGGCGTTCTGGGTGGTGCAGACCGTGGAGCTGTGGTCGCGGGGCCTTCGCCCGGCGCCCGCCGCGTGAGCCCCTCCGGGGGCTGTGCCCGGCCGTCCGGCGCCGAGGAGTGCCGACCCGGGCGGGCCCTCGCCGCCGTCGGCCTCCGGGCCTAGGGTTGGGTCCATGGCCCGCCACCTCGACGTCCACCCCGTCGACCCGCAGCCGCGAGCGGTCGCGCAGACCGTCGAGGTGCTGCGCGAGGGAGGCCTGATCGCCTACCCCACGGACTCCGGCTACGCCCTCGGGGCGATGATGGGCAACCAGGGCGCCAAGGACCGCATCCGCGACATCCGGCGCCTCGACGACCGGCACCACTACACGCTGGTGTGCCGCGACTTCGCCCAGCTGGGTCAGCTCGTCCACGTGGACAACCACGTGTTCCGGGCCGTGAAGGCAGCGACACCGGGGCCCTACACCTTCATCCTCCCGGCGACCCACGAGGTGCCCCGCCGGCTGCTGCACCCGAAGAAGCGCACGGTGGGGGTGCGCATCCCCGAGCACCCGGTGACGCGGGCACTGCTCGCCGAGCTCGGGGAGCCGCTGCTGTCGTCGACGCTGATCCTGCCCGGGCAGACCGACCCGATGACCGACGGCTGGCAGGTGAAGGAGGCCCTCGACCACGTCGTCGACGTCGTCCTGGACTCGGGGGAGTGCGGCACCGAGCCGACGACGGTGGTCGACTTCACCACCGACCCCGCGGGCGAGGTCGTGAGGCAGGGCGCCGGGGCGTGGCCTGTGCGCTAGAGGGGCACGGAGCGACGGGCACCCATCGGGGGTCGCGGTGCGCTGGGGCTCCGGTCTCGGACGCGGGACGTTCGAGGCGTGTCGAGTCACGGCTGCACACGAGCGCCATCCGCAAGGACATGCTCTAGGGGATCCTCCCGCCGGTGGTCTACCCGAAGATGCCCGACCGGGGCAGCCACACCTGGGTGGAACCGAGGGTCGACGGCGAGTGGCGACCGGTCGACTCCTCCATCGACGACATCGCGCTCTACCCGCGCTGCGGAGGCGGGGCTGACCGCCGGCTCCCGCACCTCGGCCGCTCTCGCCGGGCCGCGCTAGGGTTCGGCCATGTCGGAGACCGAGGACGTCCTGCAGGCCGCCGTCGAGCGGGTCCACGACCTCGACGAGGCGCTCAGTGGGATGCGCCCCACCCGCTGGCTGCTCGTCGTCGAGAGCGAGGACGAGCACGCTCGGACGGTGAGCATCCTGGAGTCGGGGTCGATCGCGCCGTGGGACGCCCTCGGCCTGCTGCGCTTCGCGACGCTCCAGCAGGAGGCGTCGCTGCACGAGGGCATCTCGGAGACCGGAGCCTGACCCGGGTGTGTGCCCCGGTCCCGGCGAGCCCACCGGGACCGGGGCGTGCCCCCCCGCCTCCCGGTGCCGCGGACCACGCGGTGGATGGGTGCCGGTCGCAGGGAGGACCGGCGAGTGCGTGGTCGGGCACCGGGCCACCGTGACCCACGGTAGGCCCGGGCCGGTCAGCGGCGGGCCAAGCACGGGTCAGGAGTCGGTAAGGGTTGGGTCGGTTCCGCGGAGCACGGCCAGGACGCGGGCGTCGATCCCGCGTCCCGAGTGGCGGTTCTCGAGGTTCGCCTCGCCCATCCAGGCCTCGAGCGAGGCCGCGACGTCGTCCCCTCCGAACCCCCGGTCGGCGAGTCGTCGCGCCACCTCGTCCCGCAGTGCCCCCTCCAGCGGACGCACGCCTTCGGGCGTCCCGAAGTGCAGTGTCGAGAGCCGGAGCAGCCGGGCGAGCTCGCGAGGCGCCTCGGGATGGTCGTCGACGCGCAGGTCGGCGAGGACCCCGGAGGCGTCGTAGCCCGCGCCGGGCTCGCGGACGAGCAGGGCGGCACTCTGCCGGCCCCGGGAGTCCCCGCCGGCGGCATCCCCGGCGAGCAGTACGGCGACGAGCCGCTCGTCCAGGCGGGTGCCGTGGTTCGCGTGCCAGGCGTCCTCCATGGCCTCGACCACCTCCGGCCCGGTGAGGATGTTGCCCTGGACGGCGTAGGCCGAGTCGGCGTCGCCCCCCGCACGCCCACCCGCCCAGTGCAGGCACGACCCACCCGTGAACGTGGCCGCACCGTCCGCACCGACCACCCCGACCTGTCGGTGCTCCCGCCCCCCGTCCGCCGCGACGGCCGCGTCGAGCGCAGCCCTCGCCCCGAGGCCGCCGGCCAGGCCGTCCATCACCTCGTCGAGGTAGGCGACCCGAGCCATGGCCTGGGTCGCGACGGCGCCGACACCGGCCCGGACGGCGGGGACGACCGACCCGACGGCGAGGAACCTGCTGGCGACGGCGACGCCCCAGGCGTCCCCCTCCCGGGCGGCGACGGAGAAGGTCATGCCCCGAGCCTAGTTCCGGCGGCGCCGCTCAGCGCCGGACGAGGAGGAGGGCCACCTCCACGTGCCGCGTCTGGGGGAACATGTCGACGACCCTGCCCTCCATGGGCCGCCACGACGGCATCGCGGCCAGGTCCCGCGCCAGGCTCTCGGGGTTGCAGCTGGAGTAGACCAGGTGCTGGGCGGGGGAGCGGTCGAGCCAGCCGGCGAGGTCGGGGCCGATGCCGCGGCGCGGGGGGTTGACGACCACGAGGTCGGGCCGGGCCGCGGGGATGTCGCGCGTGGCATCGCCGGTGGCGAACTCGACGCTCCCTGCCCCGGGAGGGAGGAGCTGCGCCGCCGCGCGCGCCGCGAGGACCGCCTCCGGCGAGGTCTCGACCCCGACGACGTGACGGCCCGGGGCGGCCAGGTGGAGGGCGAACCCGCCGACCCCGCAGTACAGGTCCCAGACGGTGGTGGGCGAGACGGCGTCAGCCCAGCTGCGGGCCTGGGCGTAGAGCCCGGTCGCCACCCGGGTGTTGGTCTGGAAGAAGGCCCGCGGGCCGAGCAGCAGGGTCACGTCGCCGAGGCGCATCGGGAGCAGCGTCTGCTCGGTGAGCGGCACCTCGAGATCTCCCTCGAGCACCGCCTTGTGCTCCGGCAGCAGGTTCGTCGTGACGACCCGCGTGGACGGCACCGTCGCCAGCAGGTCCGGCAGGGCCTCCCGGATCCGCTCCACCGACCGCTCGGACCGAACGACGAAGCGGACCAGGTGCTCGCCGTCGGGGGAGTGGGTGACGTGGACGTGCTTGAGCTCGCCGCGGCGGCCGGGGACGTCGTACGGCTCGAGGGCCAGCGTGGACAGCACCCGGTGGAGCGGGTCGAGCACCGCGCCGAGACCGGGCTCGTAGAGGCCGCACCGCCGCAGGTCCTGGCCCCGGCCGCCGGCGTCGAGGATGCCGAGGGTGGGGTCGGTGGCCCGACCGCCCACGACGAGCTTGGCCTTGTTGCGGAAGTGCGACGGCGGGCTCGTCAGCGGCTCGCGCCAGGTCGCGTCCGCGGCGAGCGGTCCCAGGACGTCGGCGACCCGCGCGGCCTTCTCCTCGACCTGGGCGGCGTAGGGGGCGCCCATCAGGGTGCACGAGCGGCACCGGCCGGCGTCGAAGTAGTCGCACTGCATCGCGGCTCAGCGTACGGCCGGTGTGCGACCGGGCGGACTCACATGGGGGCGAGCTCGTGGACGAGCACGCTCGTGATCATCGGGTTGGTCCGGGCGAGCTCGACGGCCTCCTCCCGGGAGTCGGCGCGCACGATGGAGTACCCGGTGAGCGACTGCAGACCGAGGTCGAGCTCGGTGGCGCCGTCAGGGCTGACCTCGACCCCACCCGAGAGGGGGTTGCCGCTGTCGACCATCCGGTCCCCGACGCGCTCGAACCACTCCATCCAGGACCGGCCGATCTCCGGGGTCGGGGGGACGTACCCCTTGTAGAGGAAGAGGAAGGTGCTCATCTCGGGTCTCCTTCGGTGTCCGGGTGGTGGGCCGGACCGCCGGGTGCGGTGCGGTCGAGGTGTTCGAGGGTCTCGGCGTCGGTGCCCCACCACGGGCTGAACCGCTCCGACCAGTCGTGCAGGAGGCGCAGGCCGCTCCGGTCGAGCGAGAGGATGCTGCTCCGCCCGACCTTCCGGCGGCGCACGAGGCGGGCCTCCTCGAGGGCCCGCACGTGCCGGTGGATGGCCGGGAGGCTGAGGCCGAGCTCCGTCGCGAGGGCCCGGATCGTCATCGGCCGCACCGCGAGGCAGAGCACCATCTCCCGGCGGTGCCTGCCGGCCAGGGCCGAGAGCACGCGGTCGAGGAGGTCGTCGTCGGAACTATGGTTAACAATAGCGTTAACCATAGCGGGAGGCGCTGCGGCCGGCAACGGGTGAGGGGCCCGACCGGCGCCCGCGGCCTCAGCCGTCGGCCCCGTGCAGGGCTCGCAGCAGGTGCGGCCGGACGGCGCGGGCGATCTCGGCGTGGTCCGCGCGGTTGGCGTACCCGCGCAGGGCGGTGGCGGCGTCGATCGTCACGGTCGGTCGAGGAGCTCACGCAGGAGGTGGAGCGCGACGACGACCGAGCGACGGCGCACCTCGGCCCGGCCACCCCCGAGGACCACCCGCCGATGGATCGAGTCCCTGGCGTCGGCCGCGCACAGGTGGACCAGCCCGACCGGCTTCTGCGGGGTGCCGCCGGTCGGTCCGGCGATGCCGGTGACGGAGATGCCGACGTCGGCGCCCATCCGGTCGCGGACCCCGTCCGCCATGGCCCGGGCGACCTCCTCGCTCACCGCGCCGACCCGGTCGAGCAGCTCGCTCGGGACGCCGAGGAGGGTGCGCTTGGCCTCGTTGGAGTAGGTGACGAGCCCCCCGATCAGGTAGGCGGAGGAGCCGGAGCGGTCGGCGAGGCGGCCGGCCAGGAGCCCCGCGGTGCAGGACTCCGCGGTGGCGATGGTGCGCCCGGTCGCGAGCAGCCGTTCGGCCACGAGGTCGTCGACCGTCCGGCCGTCCGGGGAGTAGAGGCTACCGGGGAAGTCGGCGAGCAGGGCCGCGCGCAGGGCCTCGACGGCGTCCGCGTCCTGCGCGTGCGAGCGGGTGACGACCTCGAGCTCGCCGTCCCGCAGGCACGTCGTCACCTCGAGCCGATCCGCGACGGCGGCGTGCCGGCGGAGCGACGCGGCGAGCTCGGACTCCGGGGTGTCCCAGAGGCGCATCGTGTCCTGGCGCAGCTCGGTGCGACCGTCCAGGGCGGCGGCGACGAGCGGGTCCCGGAGCGCGGCCGCCCACATGCCCTGCAGCTCGCGAGGTGGCCCGGGCAGCACGAGCACCGGGGGGGCGGACGAGCCGTCCGGGCCCGGCACCACCAGACCCGGGGCGGTACCCACCGGTTCCAGCACGTGCGCGCCCACCGGGACCAGGGCCTGCTTCCGGGTTCCCACCTCGGTCGAGGCGGGGTCCATCGACCAGCCCCGGCTGGCGACGAGCCGCTCGACGATCTCGGCGATGCGCTCGGCGAGTCCCTCGTCGACGAGCATCGGGCGGTCCTGGACCTCGGCGACGACCCGCGCGGTGAGGTCGTCGGCCGTCGGCCCCAGCCCGCCCGTCGTGATGAGGAGGTCGTTGCCGGAGCGGGCGAGGAACCGCAGGGCGGAGGCGAGGTCGGCGGGGCGGTCACCGACGACGACGACCTGCCCGATGTCGACCCCGTGGCGACGCAGCTGCTCGGCCAGCCAGGGACCGTTGCGGTCGGGAACCCGTCCGGTCAGGACCTCGGTGCCCGTGACGACGACGGCTGCGCGCGTGCCCACCCCCTGATCCTAGGAGTCGCGGCGGACGTCGGCGGCCTCGCCCGTCCCACCGCGTGGACACCCGGTCCGCGTCGGTGTCGGACGCGGCCGATCCGGGTAGGGACCAGAGAGCCCCCGGGTCCAGCACCCCGCCACGACAGAGAGGACGTCCCAGCGTGGACATCACCGAGATCATCCAGCACCAGCACGACGAGCAGCGCCGCGGATTCGCCCAGCTGGAGGAGTGGCCCCGAGACGACCACGACGGGCTCGCCGCCCTCTGGGACCGCCTCGCCATCCTCCTCGAGACCCACGCCGAGGCCGAGGAGCGCTACTTCTACCCGCACCTGCTCGACCTCGGCACCGGGGCCGCGGACGCCGACAGCGCCCGCGAGGAGGTCCAGGACGCCGTCAAGGACCACAACGACCTGCGGGCCGCCATCCGCCGGGTGGCCGAGGAGGAGGTGGGATCCGACGCGTGGTGGACCGCCGTCGTCGACGCCAACACCGAGAACAGCGACCACATGGGCGAGGAGGAGCGTCAGGACCTCGCCGACTTCCGCCAGCAGGCCACCCTCGAGCTCCGGCACGAGATCGCCGTGCAGTTCCTGCGCTTCCAGGCGAGGAACGCGAGGACCGGCATCACGCCCCACGACAAGGACGCCGAGGACTACGCACGCACCGAGTCGACCGGAACCGGGGAGGGGGCCAGGCCGGGGGCAGGGGAGTCCGTCCACGCCTCGTCCTGAGACGTCCTGACATAATGTCGATTATCGGCGTTATGTGGGGCGGGGCGGGTCGACGCGCGACGGGCTGACACCGGTGTCGTTCCACTCCACTCCGCCGACGTACCGCGCGAGGTGCTCACCGGTCAGCGTCGAGCCCGCCTCGACGAGCTGCGCCGGGGTGCCCTCGAAGACGACCCGGCCACCGTCGTGGCCCGCGCCCGGCCCGAGGTCGATGATCCAGTCCGCGTGCGCCATGACCGCCTGGTGGTGCTCGACGACGAGCACCGACGTCCCGCCGTCGACGAGCCGGTCGAGCAACCCGAGCAGCTGGTCGACGTCGGCCAGGTGCAGGCCGGTGGTCGGCTCGTCGAGCACGTACACGTCCGCGGACTGACCCATCCGGGTCGCGAGCTTCAGGCGCTGGCGCTCTCCGCCGGACAGCGTGGTCAGCGGTTGGCCCAGCGTGAGGTATCCGAGGCCCACGTCGGCGAGGCGGGTCAGGACGCGGTGGGCGGCGGGAACCCGCGCCGGGCCGTCCGCGACGTACGCCGCCGCCTCGTCGACCGTCATCGCGAGCACCTCGCTGATGTCGCGCCCCCCGAGCGTGTAGCGCAGCACCTCGGCCTGGAAGCGGCGGCCCTCGCACTCCTCGCACGTCGTCGCGACACCCGCCATGATCGCGAGGTCGGTGTAGACGACGCCGGCGCCCTTGCACACCGGGCAGGCGCCCTCGGAGTTGGCGCTGAAGAGCGCCGGCTTGACCCCGTTCGCGCCGGCGAACGCCTTGCGGATCGGGTCGAGCAGGCCGGTGTACGTGGCGGGGTTGCTCCGGCGCGACCCGCGGATCACCCCCTGGTCGACGACGACGACACCCTCTCGACCCGCCACCGAGCCGTCGACCAACGAGCTCTTCCCGGAGCCGGCGACCCCGGTGAGCACGCAGAGGACCCCGAGCGGCACGTCGACGTCGACGTCGCGCAGGTTGTTCGTCGAGGCTCCCCGGACCTCGAACGTCCCCGAGGGGCGGCGGACCTCGGCCTTGAGGGTGGCACGGTCCCCCAGGTGCCGTCCCGTGAGCGTGCCGCTGTCCCGCAGCCCCTCGACGGAGCCGTCGTAGACGACCTCCCCGCCCTCGGCGCCGGCACCGGGGCCGAGGTCGACGACGTGGTCGGCGACCCCGATGACCTCGGGCTTGTGCTCGACGACGAGCACCGTGTTCCCCTTGTCGCGCAGCCGGAGCAGCAGGTCGTTCATCCGCTGGACGTCGTGCGGGTGGAGCCCGGCGGTCGGTTCGTCGAAGACGTACGTGACGTCGGTGAGCGCCGACCCGAGGTGACGGACCATCTTCGTCCGCTGCGCCTCACCGCCCGAGAGGGTGCCGGACGCACGGTCGAGGCTGAGGTAGCCCAGGCCGATCGCGACGAACGAGTCCAGCGTCTCCCGCAGCGCGGCGAGGAGGGGGGCCACGGACGGGGCGTCGAGGCGCCGCACCCAGTCGGCGAGGTCGCTGATCTGCATCGCGCTCGCCTGCGCGATGCTCGTCCCGGCGACGAGCGAGGAGCGGGCCAGCCCGCTGAGTCGGGTGCCACGGCACTCGGGGCAGGTCTGGAAGGTGACCGCGCGCTCGACGAAGGCGCGAACGTGCGGCTGCAGTGAGTCGACGTCCTTGCTGAGCATCGACTTCTGGATGCGCGGCACGAGGCCCTCGTAGGTGAGGTTGATCCCCTCGACCTTGATCCGACGCGCCGCGCCGTAGAGGAACTCCTCCCGCTGGCGCCGGGTGAAGTCACGCACCGGTACGTCCGCGGGCACGACGGCGGCGAAGATGCGGCCGTACCACCCGTCCTTGCTGTAGCCGGGGACGGTGATCGCACCCTCCGCGAGCGACAGGTCCTCGTCGACGAGCTGGGTCAGGTCGATGTCGGAGACCGAGCCGAGGCCGTCGCACCTCGGGCACATGCCGCCGGTGAGGCTGAACTCCCGCCGCTCCTTCGTCGTGCGCCCACCCCTCTCGAGGGTGACCGCCCCGGCGCCGGAGACGCTGGCCACGTTGAACGAGAACGCCTGCGCGGAGCCGATGTGCGGTTCACCGAGGCGGCTGTAGAGGATGCGCAGCATGGTCAGCGCGTCGGTCACCGTGCCGACGGTCGAGCGTGGGTTGCCGCCGATGCGCTCCTGGTCGACGAGGATCGCCGTGGTCAGGCCCTCGAGGACGTCGACGTCCGGCCGGGCCAGGGTGGGCATGAAGCCCTGCACGAAGGTGCTGTAGGTCTCGTTGATCAGGCGCTGGGACTCCGCCGCCACCGTCCCGAAGACCAGGGAGCTCTTCCCCGAGCCCGAGACCCCGGTGAACACGGTGAGCCGTCGCTTGGGGATCTCGACGTCGACGTCCTTGAGGTTGTTCACCCGGGCGCCGTGCACCCGGATGACGTCGTGGCTGTCGGCGGGGCGCTGGCTCACCCGGCCGATGGTGCCACCTCCCCCGGCCCTCGTCGCGTCACTCGGGTGAGCGTGCCCGCCGCAGGCGGGACACCTCGACCTCGTACCGACTGCCCACCCCTCCCCCGGCCCGGAAGAAGCGGCGGCGCAGCCGGCCCTCGACCTCGACGTGGTCGTCGACGCCGAGGCGCGCCGCGACCCGCCGGGCGGACGCGGTCCAGCAGGCGACGTCGATCGTGTCCACCCCCTGGCGGGCCCCGCCCCCTGCGCTGCGCGGCACGACGACCCGCAGCACGTGGACCGCGTCGCCGCTCGGCAGCCGCCGGGGCTCCCCCGGCGCGCTCACCCGACCGATGAGATGCACCTCGTTGACGTACTCCATCGCCCCTCCCCTCCCCCGGTGCCGGTCCCTTCCGCCACGCCTGTCACTGCAGCATCGCTGCGTCCCCGGCCGCGTTCCAGTGCGGCGGGACCGAGCTGTGGACGACCCGGACCGGACCGGCCGGTGTGGACGATCTCACGTGGCCCGAACGGGTGGTATTCGCGCAGGTGGGTGGTGTCGGGAGGAGGCCTGTGACTATGGTGGCGGTGTCGCGCGAAGCAGGGCGTGTGGCGGGCTCCACGGGGTCCGTGTGTCGGTAGGAAACGAGACTGTGGTGGTCCCGAGAGGCGGTCCGCCCCGCTCGACCCGGTGGGTCGTCGGTGCGGTGACGACGGCGGTCATGGGGGTGATGTCCGCGCCCGTGGCCCTGGCCGACGACGCGACCCCGACCCCCACCGCCACGCACGTGAGCACGACCGCACCGCTGCCCACGGTCACCGTGCCCGCGACCACGACCACGGCGACCTCGTCGGGAGGGTCGGTCGCGTCGACGAGCACCCCGAAGCCGTCGTCCCCACCACCGCCCCCGAGCGCGTGGTCCTCCTCCCCCGACCAGGGGCACTCCGAGCCCGACCACCCCGAACCGCTCGCGGGAGCCTTCCTCTTCGCCCAGATCGCCGAGGCCGACCGCATCTCCTCGGTGCTCGAGGCCTCGAACACCGAGGTCGCAGCCGCCATGCGGACCATGGACGACCTGAGTGCACGCTCCAACGCCCTCCTCGAGTCGCTCGTCGAGGCCGAAGCCACCGAACAGGCGGCCGTCCAGGAGTCCAACGACGCCCGCGCCCAGCTCGCCCGGCTCGAGGCCCGGCTCGCGGCCGCCCGCGCCGTACTGCGCGACTGGGTCTTCGACGTGTACTCCGGAGGCGGGGGTGACGCCGACATCTCGGGGATGCTCCAGGCCCTCGAGTCCGAGCCCGACAAGGTCGGCAACCCCCTCGGTGACCTCTCGTACATCACCGAGCAGCGCACCCGGGCGCTTCAGGACGTGCGGGTCCTCACTGCGGAGCAGGTCCGCCTGAGTGCCGCCGCCGACGAGGCCGAGCAGTCGGCCCGTGTGGCCCGCGAGAAGATCGAGGCGGACAAGCGGTCCCTCGACCTCGTCATCACCACCCAGCGGGAGAAGATCGGTCGCCTGCGCGAGCTGCAGATGGCCGAGGTCGACAAGGCCGGCCCCGTCGCGAGCATCCTCGTCGGCGCCCGCACGCCCGAGGCGAAGCAGGCCGCCCAGCGGCTGCGCGAGGCCCTGACGAGCTCGATCATCGAGACCGCCGACATCGGCAAGCCCTGCTCGGACGACGACGGCGTCTACCCCAACGGTGCCCTCCCGTCATCCGCGCTCTGCCCCGTGTGGGGGGCCGAGGGCGCGCGACTCGCTCCCGGCGCGGCCGCGTCGTTCAGCGCGATGAGCCAGGCCTACGCGGCTCAGACGGGCACGCCCCTGTGCATCACCGACTCCTACCGGTCACTCGGCGAGCAGGTCGAGGTCAAGGCGACCCGCGGCGCCTGGGCCGCGACCCCGGGGACGAGCCGGCACGGTCTCGGGCTGGCCGTCGACCTCTGCGGGGGGGTCGAGGACTTCGGCTCGGCGGCGCACCGCTGGATGCGCCAGAACGCCCCGCTGTACGGCTGGTACCACCCCTCGTGGGCCTCCGCGGGTGGGTCACTCCCCGAGCCCTGGCACTGGGAGTACGCCGGCTGAGCGGGTAGCGGCCCCTCGTCAGGAGACCGTGTGCTCGCCGTGCTCCTTGACCGGGAGCATGACGGCGAACCCGGCGGCGAGGATGAGGACGATCCCCAGGATGCCCCAGTACTGGGTGTTCTCCGCGCCGGTGAGCGCGGCGCCGAGCGCGATGAACAGGCCGAACGCCGCCGGCGACAGGAACGAGACGACCCGGCCCGTCGTCGCGTACAGGCCGAAGATCTCCCCGCCCTTGCCCTCGGGGATCAGCCGCGCGAGGAAGCTGCGTGAGGCCGCCTGCGCCGGCCCGACGAAGACCGTCATGAGCAGACCGAGCACCCAGAACACCCCGGTGCCGCCGTCGTGGAGCACGAAGATGAGGACTCCGAGCACGACGAGCGACCCGAGTGAGATGAGGATGACCCGCTTGGGGCCGAGCCGGTCGTCGAGCATGCCGAAGGCCATCGTCGCCAGGCCCGCCACGATGTTGGCCGCGGCCCCGAAGACGATGACGTCGGCCGCCGACATCCCGAAGGTGCCCGCCGCGAGGACGGCGCCGAAGGCGAAGACCCCGGCCAGCCCGTCCCGGAAGAGCGCGGAGGCGAGGAGGAAGTAGACGGTGTGCCGCGACACCGCCCAGAGGCCGGTGATCGAGCGCCACACCAGCTGGTAGGACCGCACGACACCCACCCTCGGGACGCGCTCGACCGGTCGGTCCTTGAGCACGAGGAAGGCGGGAACCGTGAAGACCAGCGTCCAGAGCCCGCAGACGAGCATCGAGACACGGATGTCCATGCCGTCATCGCCGGTCACTCCGAACAGTCCGACGTCGGGCTGGATGAAGAGGAAGTAGATGAGCAGCAGGACGACGATCCCGCCGAGGTAGCCCATGCCCCAGCCGAAGCCCGAGACCCGGCCCACCGTCTTCGACGTCGCCACCTGGTCGATGGT
This sequence comes from uncultured Actinomycetota bacterium, assembly GCA_963730165.1. Taxonomy (GTDB): domain Bacteria; phylum Actinomycetota; class Actinomycetes; order Actinomycetales; family Dermatophilaceae; genus DASSQJ01. The sequence continues at coordinate 276,773 of CAVSQS010000001.1, read as the reverse complement.
CGAGTTGTAGTTGACGCCCGCGATCTCGGAGACCACCGACCCCACGGCCAACAGCCCCAGGCCCACCCAGAGGTAGGCCGGCTCGGGGCGCACGACGAACAACGCGGCCGAGAGTCCGGCGAGCACCCACGTGAGGAGGCGCAGGTTGCGCACGGTGCGTCCGGAGCGGTCGGAGTTCTGACCGAGGACCGGAGCGAGCAGCGCGACGAACAGGCCCGCGAGGCCGGTCGAGACCGCCAGGGCGGTGGAGGTCCTGTTCGTGGTGCCGAAGCTGCTCGAGGTGATGTACACCGAGAAGACGAAGGTCGTGATGACCGTGTTGAACGGCTGCGTGCCCCAGTCCCACATGCCCCACGCGACGACACGGCGTTTGACGGTGGGTGGGGCGACGTCGAGCGCGGCCGGGCCGGTGAGGTCGGCCGGGACCGAGGAAGGGGTGGTGCTCACGTGCGGAACGGTATCGGCGTACCCGGCGCGCGCGTGGGCGCAACGCGGGACGGACGCCGTCGCGGCCGACCGGCTCTGTGAGCCACATCACAGGCTGGGTCGGCATCCGGCGCGTCGCGGAACAACGAACACCTGTTGCACGTTCCCCACCGCAGACCCGGTCGGGACCTCCACCGACGCGGGACACCAAGATCTCGGGAGAACACCCATGGCAGAACGCAGCCTGCGCGGCAGCCGTCTCGGCGCGCTGAGCATGGAGACGGACGAGAACGTCGTCCCGTCCGAGCGGCGCATCACGACGTACCTGTGCCCCAACGGGCACCGGATCGAGCTCCCCTTCTCCGTGGAGGCCGACGTCCCGCCCACGTGGGAGTGCCGCTGCGGTGCGGAGGCCAAGCTCCAGGGCGACGGCCCCGAGCCCGAGCCGAAGCCGGTCAAGCACCAGCGCACCCACTGGGACATGCTGCTCGAGCGCCGCTCCATCCCCGAGCTGGAGGAGCTGCTCGAGGAGCGCCTGACCCTGCTGCGCCAGTCGCGCGGTGAGAAGGTCCGCAAGAAGACGGCCTGACTCCGACCCCCTGATGCCGGGAGCCCCGCGGGGCTCCCGGCATCCTCCGTGTCCGGGTCAGTCGTCGACGACCTCGCCCTGGATGACGTCCGGCGGCCCGTCCCCCGGGCGTGGCGGCGGCGCGCCACCCGACGTCGGGCCGGTCCCGGGCCAGTCGCCGAACGGGCCGAGCAGGCGACGGGCGACGGCCGCCTCGAGCCACCTCCGGGTGACCGGACGGGTGAACGGGAGGACGACGAAGAAGCCGACGGCGTCGGTGACGAAGCCCGGCGTGAGCAGCAGGGTCCCGCCGACGAGCACGAGCGCGGCATCGGCCAGCTGACGGCTGGGCATCCGGCCGCTGCGCAGCGCCTCGCGCAGCGCGGTCCAGGCCTGTCCACCCTCGCGCTGGACGATCCAGGCGCCGAGCAGGCTCTCGAGCAGCAGGAGGAGGAAGGTCGGCCACCCGCCGATGGCCCGGCCCACCGCGATGATGACCGCGATCTCGAGCATCGGGACCAGGAGGATCGCGAGGAAGACCCAGCGCAGCACCCGGCGACGGCGCCGTCGCGCCGCGTAGGGGGTGGCGCCCGAGGGCGTCACAGGTCGTGCCACCTCGGTTCACGGCGCAGCAACCCCCGCACCTGGGCGGCGCGGTGGCGCACCCCCCAGCCGGTGATCCGCTGGAGCGACTCGGTCATGATCTGACGGCTCATCTTCGAGGCCCCGACCTCGCGTTCGACGAAGGTGATCGGCACCTCCACGACGGTGAGGCCGGCCTTGACGGCCCGCCAGGTGAGGTCGGTCTGGAAGCAGTAGCCCTGTGAGGCGACGTGCTCGAGACCCATGGTGCGCAGGGCGTCGGCGCGGTAGACGCGGAAGCCCGCGGTCGCGTCGTTGACCGGCATCCCGAGCAGCACCTTGACGTAGACGTTGCCGCCGACGGAGAGGGCCTTGCGGTGCAGTGGCCAGTTGACGACCCGCCCGCCGGGGACCCAGCGCGAGCCGATGACCACGTCGGCCTCCGCCGCGGCGGCGAGCAGGCGCGGCAGGTGGTCAGGCTGGTGGGAGCCGTCGGCGTCCATCTCGACGAGCGCGTCGTAGCCCTGCTCCAGCGCCCATCGGAAGCCGGCGAGGTAGGCCGCGCCGAGGCCCTCCTTGCCCGGTCGGTGGATGACGTGGACGTGGGGGTCCTCCGCGGCGAGACGGTCGGCGACCTCGCCCGTGCCGTCCGGGGAGTTGTCGTCGAGGACGACGACGTCGGCCTCCGGCGCGTGACCGCGCACCCCGCGGACCGCGGCCGGCACCGTCTCGCGCTCGTTGTAGGTCGGGATGAGCACGGCGACACGACGCAGCGGGGACCTGGTGGTCTCAGGCACGGGTGGTCTCCTCGGGACGGTGGTGCGCTCGCGCCACCCTAGCGCGCAGCGGACGGGCCGCCGCGAGGGCGAGGACCAGCACGAAGAGGGAGGTCAGCAGCACCTCGGGCACCGAGCCGGCGGCGTCGCTCGGGGTCCGCTCGTGACGCACCACCGGGTCCCCCACCCGCTGGGCCGGCGTGAACAGGCCGGTCTTCTCGGTGACCGTGCCGTCGGGGGCGATGAACCCCGAGACACCCACCGTCGAGACGTGCACGACGGCGCGTCCGTGCTCGATGGCGCGGATGCGCGAGATCGCGAACTGCTGCTCGGACTCGGCCGTGTAGCCGAAGGTGGCGTTGTTGGTCTGGACGAGGATGAGGCTGTCGGTCTCCCCCGCCGCGGCGACGCTGTCGCGCATCAGGCCGTCGTAGGCCACCTCGAAGCAGATCGTCGGGAGCGCGGCGTAGGTGCCCGCGGAGGTCGGGATCTCGAAGACGCCGATCTCGTTGCCCGCGACGAAGTTGCCGGCGAGGTCGGCCGCCGGGCTGAACATCGCGAAGAACTCACGGTTCGGGATGTACTCGGCGAACGGCACGGGGTGCAGCTTCGTGTAGCGCTGAGGAGGACCGTCACCGGTGTAGAGGAGCGACACGTTCGAGTTGGCCCCCGGAGGCTCGTCGAGGACCGCACCGACGACGAGTGGGACCCCGACCGCGGCCTGCGCAGCCCGGATCTCGGCGTCGGCGTCCGCGTTGCGCAGGGGGTCGATGTCGGATGCGTTCTCCGGCCACACGACGAGGGTCAGGTCGCCCGGGGCGGACCGTGCGAGCTCGAGGGTACCCCGGACATGGTTGTCGAGGACGGCCCGTCGCTGGGCGTTGAACTCGAGCCCAGCCTGCGGGACGTCCCCCTGGACGAATGCGACCGCGACCGATCGCCCGTCGGTCGGCAGCGGGATCCAGCCGGCCGCCCACGGGAGGGCGGCGACCAGCGCACCGGCGACGAGCGTGCGAGGCCGGCGGGAGACGAGGCCGAGGCCGAGTGCGAGCAGCCCGGTGCCGACGAGCGCCACGACCAGCGTGACCCCGGGAGCGCCGAGCCACCGCGCGACGTGGGCGAGAGGGCTGTCGGCCTGGCTGAAGGCGAGCCGGGCCCAGGGGAAGCCCCCGTACGGGGTCGTGGACCGCGCCCACTCCTGCACGACCCAGCCGAGCGGTACGAGGGTGAGGGCGAGTCCGGGCCGGCCCACGTCGACGAGTCTCCTGCCGGCGAAGCCGACGAGCCCGGACATCGCCGCGACGTAGAGCGCCTCGAGCGTCGCCAGGGCGGCCCACGGCACCACACCGACGTACGTGCCCGACCACGACAGGGTCGGCACGAAGAACGCAAGCCCGGCGACCATCCCGAGGCCCGCCCCTCGCCAGAAGCCGGTGGTCAGGGTCGCGGCGCCGAGCATGGCCACCCCGGCCGGTGCGAGCCACCACAGGTCGAGGTCGGGGAACGCCATCCACAGGGCGAGCCCGGCGAGGAGGGCCGCGGCGAGGCGCAGCAGCGGCCGGACGGCGGTGGGCACCGGCCCACCGTAGGTCACTCGGCTGGAGGCACGACGACCACCCCGCGTGCGGTGGTCGCGACCAGCGGCGGGTCGAGCACGTCGGCCGCCGACGCCCCGCGGTCGGGGGCCCCCCGGCCGACCACGCGCACCTCGAAGGCCATCTCACGCGAGCGGGTGCCGACCCGGACCAGCCGCGCCTGAACCTCGATGACGTCGCCGGCCAGGACCGGGGCGACGAACTGGACGTCGGAGTACGAGGCGAACAGGCCCTCGTCGCCGTCGGTGCGGATGCACATCTCGGTGGCGACGTCGCCGAACGCCGCGAGGCTGTACGCCCCGTCGACCAGGTTGCCCGCGTAGTGGGCGTGGCTGTAGGGCACGTAGCGGCGGTGGGTGACGGTCAGGCCGACCTCGGCGCGCGTCATCGGGCACCTCCTCGGGCGTGGCGGGCGGTCGTGGGGTCGACGAGCTCGTGGACGAGGTAGGACGCCACCTCTCCCGGCGTCGTCCCGCGGCCGAAGACCCGGTCGACGCCGAGGGCGCCGGCCGTGCCCTCCTCGAAGCGTGGGCCCCCGACGACGAGGAGCGGCACGGCGCCGGCGGGGAACGCCTCGCGGAAGGCCGCCGACATCGCCGTGGTGTTGTGGATGTGGGCGTCCTTCTGGGTGACGACCTGTGACACGAGCACGGCGTCGGCGGACACGGCACGCGCCGCCTCGACGAGGTCGGGCACGAGCACCTGGGCACCGAGGTTGACCACCTTCATCTCGCGGTAGTACTCCAGCCCCTTCTCGCCGGCGAAGCCCTTGATGTTGAGGATGGCGTCGATGCCGACGGTGTGGGCGTCGGTGCCGATGCAGGCACCGACGACGACGAGCTTGCGCGCCAGGTGGGTGCGGATCGCCTGGTTGACCTCGCCGGAGGACAGCAGGGGGAACTCGCGCTCGGCGACCTCGATCTCGCGCAGGTCGACCAGGTGCGTGACCGAGCCGTAGACGACGAAGAAGGTGAAGTGCGGTCCCATCGCCTTGGCGTGCACGAGGAGCGCCGGCTGCATCCCCATCCGCCCGGCGAGCTGGAGCGCGGCCGCCTCCGCGCGCTTGTCGTGGGGCAACGGGAGGGTGAAGGAGACCTGCACCATGCCGTCGCCGGTCGTGTCACCGAAGGGCCGCACGAGGGGGCCGGGCTCGGCGAGGCTCGGCTCTCCCGGCAGGGGGTGCTCCATCCGGCGCACACCCTCGTGCCGGTGGGTGCGGTCCCGCGCCTCCTGGGCGCTCGTGCGGGTCATCGGGTCGCCCCCTCCTCGAGCAGGGTGGTCGCGGGGTTGTCGTAGCCGTCGGCCTTGGCGACGACGCCGTCCAGGCCCTTGCCGCGGGTCGGAGGTCGGCGCATCGCCCCGAACGTGCCGTCCCCGATGGCCGCGAGCAGTGGCTGGGGGTACTCGCTCCCCTGGGCGGAGGTGTCGGCGGCGATCCGCTCGAGCAGCTCGACGGCCTCTGTGAGCACCTGCCTCGCGCGGGTCTGGATCAGGCCGTCACGCGGCGGGTGGAAGTCCTCGGTCAGTCCACCTGCCGCATCCATCACGTACCGGACGTTCTGGAGGGCGAGGTCGCGGTCGGAGAGCCACGGGGTGACGACGGCCTCGGTCATCATGCCGACGAGGAGGATCCCCTGACCGGTCATGGCGCCGGCGAGGTTGAAGAACCCGTCGAGGAGGTAGCCGCGGAAGATGTCGCCGGTCATGTGCTTGGTCGGCGGCATCCACTTCAGCGGCGCCCTCGGGAAGAGCTGGCGGGCGAGGAGGGCGTGCGCGAGCTCGAGCCGGAAGCTGTCGGGCACGACCGGGTCGATCTCGAAGGCGTGCCCGAGCCCGAGCTGCCAGTCCTCGAGGCCTGCCTCCTTGGCGAAGTACTCGTTGAGCAGCTGGCTCACCGTCACCGTGTGCGCCGCCTCGACGGCGTCGGCGGTCGTCAGGTAGTTGTCCTCGCCGGTGTTGATGATGATCCCGGCCCGGGCGTGGACCTGCCGGCTGAACCGCTGGTCGACGAAGGTGCGGATGGGGTTGATGTCGCGGAAGAGGATGCCGTACATCGAGTCGTTGAGCATCATGTCGAGCCGCTCGAGGCCGGCGAGCACCGCGATCTCCGGCATGCACAGGCCGCTGGCGTAGTTGGTGAGCCGGACGTACCGGCCCAGCTCACGGCTCGTCTCGTCCAGCGCCGCCCGCATGAGCCGGAAGTTCTCCTGCGTGGCGTAGGTGCCTGCGTACCCCTCGCGGGTCGCCCCCTCGGGGACGAAGTCGAGCAGGCTCTGACCGGTGGACCGGATGACCGCGATGACGTCGGCGCCCTCTCGCGCCGCGGCCTGCGCCTGCGGGATGTCCTCGTGGATGTCACCCGTTGCGACGATGAGGTAGATCCACGGGGTGCGCGGTGCGTCGCCGACCCGGGTGATCATCCGCTCGCGCGTCCGACGCTGGGCGTCCACCGCACGGAGACCGCGCGACACGGCGGTGCGCGCCGCACGCCGCGCCGCGGTGGCGTCACGGCCCTCGGGCACCCGGAAGGCCACTCCCCCGCTGCTCGCCTTCTGGGCGAGGGTCAGCAGGTCGGGGGCCTGCTCGCCCCGCAGGGCGTCCCAGACGGGGGTCGTGACGCCGTGCTCGAGCCCGACCGAGGTCTGGACGGCATCCACGAGGTGGTTGACCCAGGGCACGTTCTCGTGGTCGGCGCCGGAGAGACCGGCCAGGCGCAGGGTCGCCCGCTCGACGGAGACCGTCGTGTGGCTGCGGGCGAGGTCGACCACGGGGCCGCCGGCCTTCCTGGCCAGGGCGCGGGCCCGGCGCACGAGGGCCGGGTCGAGGTCGAGCAGGGGACGAGCGCGTGGAGACACAACGTCAATCTAGCAAGCGGGCCGAAGGAGTTGCGGCGGGTGGCATCGACAGCCGCAACATGTGCGGATCTCGACGGGCGATCACCACGTCACAGGTCCCCGCAGAGGCCCTTGAGGACCATGTCGGTATGACTGATGATGCCGACGACCTCGCCGTCCTCGACGACGGGGGCCCGGGAGAGCCCGAACTGGTCGAAGAGGCGGGCGCAGTAGCGGATGTCCATGTCACCGGGCACGGTGAGCACCGGCTTGGTCATGATCTCGTAGATGTGCACGCGCTCCGGCGCCCGGTCGACCGCCAGCACGCGCTTGGCGATGTCGGACACCAGCACGATGCCGTACTCGTCGTCGTCGTGCCGCTTGGCGACGAGCAGGGTCTTGGTCTCGACATGGCGCATGGTGCGCAGCGCGTCGGCGACCGTGGTCAGGCCGTCGACGACGTCGAGCTGGTGCTTCATGACGTCGCGGACGCGCACGACGCGTCGGCTCTCGCTCACAGCTCCTCCTCCACCCGGTGCTCCAGGGTCCGGGCCTGCATGGTCACCCCGACAGCATCCTCCACGTCGACCTGGAACGCGATGCCCCGGCCGGGCTCCTCGTCGAAGCGTCCGGCCCGGCCGACCGCCTCGAGGATGCGGCGGCTCAGGTGCTCCTCGACGAGGAGGAGCATGACGTCCCGACGGGCCTCGAGCCCGAGGCCGAAGAAGGTCGCGGACTTCACGAGACCCTCGCCCCGGGCGCTGCTGATCACGGTGGAGCCGGTCGCGCCCTCGCGGCGGGCGACCTCCGCCAGCTCGGCGGTGTCGGCGTCCTCGACGACGACGATGATGAGTTTGAAGTGCATCAGACCTCCTGGGGGTCTCTGGAGTGCGTGGCGGTCCGTCGGCGGGCCCGGCGGGAGGCGAGGTCGGCGTGGACCAGGACGGTGATCATCGGGAACAGGCTCGCGAAGGCGATCAGCCCGAACCCGTCGACGAGCGGGCTGCGGCCCGGGATGGTGCTCGCCAGCCCCAGGCCGAGCGCCGCGACGAGCGGGACGGTGACGGTCGAGGTCGTGACGCCCCCGGTGTCGAAGGCGAGCGCGAGGATCGAGCTCGGAGCCCGCCACGACAGCAGCGCGACGACGAGGTAGCCGGTGATGATGTAGACGGGCAGCGGGGTTCCGGTGACGATCCGCACGCAGCCGACCGCGATGCCGATGGCGACCCCGGCGGCCACCGAGATCCGCAGGCTCCACGCGTTGATGGTCCCGGCGCTCACCTCGGCGGCCTTGATGGCGACCGCGATGAGCGCCGGTTCGGCGAGCGTCGTCGCGAACCCGATGGTGGCGCCGAAGACGTAGACCCAGCCGTAGTCGGACCAGCGGGCGGTCGCGGGGTCCACCCCGATGACCTCGGGGCTGGTGAGCTGCTCGGCCATGACCCGCCCAAGGGGGAAGAGCGCCTCTTGCAGACCGGTCAGGAACACGGCCATCCCGACGACGACGAGGACGAAGCCCACGAGGATGCGTCGCAGGTCGACCAGCCGCCGACGCAGCACGAGCCGCTGGAAGACGACGAGGATGCCGGCGATGGGAGCCACCGCGAGGGCGGTCTCGCGGAGGGACTCCAGGACGAGCTCCAGCTGCTCGTTCACACGAGGATCCCGTAGGCCATGACGAAGATCATCGGAGTCAACGACGCGAAAGCGATGAGCCCGAAGCCGTCGGTCAGGGGGTTTCGTCCGCGGATCGACGAGGCGAGGCCGACGCCGAGGGCGGTGACGAGGGGGACGGTCACGGTGGAGGTCGTCACCCCACCCGCGTCGTAGGCGACGCCGACGATGTCGGCGGGCGCCACGAGGGTCATGAGGAGCACCCCGACGTAGCCGCCGAGGATGAGGACCCGGATCGACCACCCGCGGACGATGCGGAGCACGCCGACGACGATCGCGAACCCCACCGAGAACGCGACCGTGTACCGCAGCCCGGTCGCGTAGCTGCTGCGGGCGCCCAGCGTGTCGGCGATGGCTCCGTCGAGGGCGGCGACGTCGGCGGCCTCGGCCGCGACCGCGAGGAGCGCGGGCTCGGCGATCGTGGTCGTGAAGCCGAGGGCGAAGGCGAAGGTGACGAGCCACGCCGTGCTACCGCGCCGGGCGAAGCCGTGCGCCATCTGCTCGCCGACCGGGAAGAGGGCCAGGCGCAGGCCGCGCACGAAGAGGGCGAGGCCGACGACGACGGCGAGGACACCGACGATGATCTGCCCCGCGCCGGGGATGCCCTGGCGGAGCACGACGACCTGGAAGAAGGCGACGACCAGGACGATCGGCAGGAGGTCGCGCACGCTCCCCCCGAGGTCCGAGAGCAGTGCACGGCCGACCTGCTGCCCCGCTCCTGACCGGCGACCGGCGCGGCCGGGCCCGGTCGGTCGGGTCTCGAGGTCGGGAGCCATCAGGTGCACCTCCGCTGGCCTGCGGCTCCACCCTAGCGACGACGCAGCGCCGCCGCCGCCGGCGCACGGGGTGAGGTGCGGCACGGCCGTGCGCCTGCCACGAGGGTGACCGGCGGGCGGCGGCCGGCGCCCCTCGTGAGCTCGGGCGAACCGGGGGTTCAGCGGGTGGCGTCGTGGAGGACGGCGCCCTCGCGCACCGTGAGCCGACACAACGGCAGCGGGGTGCCGCCACCGAGCACAGGGAGCCCACCGGGCCCGACGGTCACCTCGTCCCAGGCGGCGAACGTCGCCGGGCCGCCGACGGACAACACTCCCCCGGCGTCGTCGCCGGCCGCTGCCCAGCCGCCCCGGGTGTGTGCGTCGACAGCGGCCACGGCCGTGACCCGCTGGTCGTGGTCGCGGTGCTCCACCGCGGCCCGCACCGCGGCCCACGGGGCGAAGGGGGTCACCGGCGAGTCCGAGCCGAAGGCGAGGGCCACCCCGGCGGCCGTGAACGCGGCGTACGGGTTGGTGCCGACGACCCGGTCCGCGCCCAGTCGCTGGGCGTAGAGCCCTTCGGGGCCTCCCCATGCCGCGTCGAAGGCCGGCTGGACGCTGGCCCGGATGCCGAGCCGCGCCATCCGGGCGATGGCGCGGTCGTCCGGCATCTCGGCGTGTTCGAGGCGCGGACGTGAGGCACGGACCAGGTCGACCCCGACGACCCCCGCCGCGGCGTCGTACCCGTCGAGGACGAGGTCGAGGCCCGCGTCCCCGATGACGTGGAACCCGCTCTGGACCCCGGCCAGCGCGCACGCCGCGACGTGGTCCCGGACCGAGGGGACGTCGCGGTATGCCGTCCCCCGGCACCCGGGCCGGTCGGCGTAGTCCGCGCGCAGGAGCGCGGTGTGGGAGCCGATCGATCCGTCGATGTTGAGGTCACCCGCCAGCCCCGCGGCGCCGTGGAGGGCGGCGAGCGCGCGGGCCTGCTCCGGGTCGGTCACGGCCTCGGCCCAGTAGCCGACGGTCGCCGGGAGACCGGGACGCCGACCCAGCTCGAGCACCTCGGCGAAGTCCTCGGCCGACGTGAGCAACGGGCCCCCGCACTCGTGGACCGCGACGATGCCCTCGGCGGCCGCCCGCCGCAGCGCCAGCTCCACGTCGTCACGGCGCTGCCCCGGGGCTCTGGCCGCGTCGAAGGCCGCCCGCGCCGCGTTCTTCGCGTCGCGCACGACGAGCCCCTGCTCGGTCCACCCGTCGAGCCGGTCGGCGCCGCACAGCGCGGCCAAGGACGGGGACACGACCGCCGAGTGGCCGTCGACCCGTGAGGCGTAGACCGGCGCCCCACCGGCGGCACGGTCGAGCTCCGCGGCCGTCATCGGCCGTCCTGCGGTCCAGTCCTGTTCCTGCCACCCGTGCGCGAACACCGGGCGGCCGGGCTGCTCGCGCGCCGCATCGGCGATGCGGTCGAGCGCCTCCGTGACGGTGCGCGTGCCCACGAGGTCGACCCCGCGCAGCCCGAGCCCGGTGTGCGAGACGTGGGCGTGGGCGTCGACGAACCCCGGGAGGACCAGGGCCCCGTCGAGGTCGACGACGGCGTCGACGGCGTCCGCGTGCGCCGACGCGCCGGCCTCGTCCCCGATCCAGGCGATCCGGCCGGCGTCCCCGACGACGAGCGCGGTGGCCTGCGGGTGGTCGGGGGTCCGCACCCGCCCCCGGCGGTACAGGGTCGTCGGCATGGCGGTCACTCTAGGAGTGCGGCCCGATCCTCGTCAGGAGTCCCCCGCGAGCCACTGCTTGGCGTCGGCCACCTCGCCGGCGCCGAACACGCGCACCTCGCCGTGGACGAGCCAGCCGAACGCGCGGACGGCGTTCTCGACCCAGTCGATGTCCGTGGCGACCGCGAGCCGCTCCCACGCGCCGACGTGGCCGCCCCACAGCCGGGTGTCCGACCACATCGCGCCGGGCGAGAAGGACTCGACGTCCTCCCCGAGCACGTAGAGCAGCCGGATCCGGCCGGAGCCCGCCGCCGCCTCCACGGCCGGAACGAGAACCTCGGCGTAGTCCTCCCGGGACACCCGTCCCGAGGCCCGGACGCCGACGGTGCCCGGAGGCATGTCGGGGATCACGGTGATCACGGGTCTCTCCCTTCTGTCGGGTCGAGGCGCACACGGCGCCCCCGTCACCAGTCGTGTGGCAGGTCGAGGACCCGCAGTGTCTCCCGCGCGATCTCGCGCTCCTCGTCGGTGGGGACGACCCAGACGTCGACCGCGCTGCCCCGAGCCGAGATCCGGCGCTCCGGTTCGCCGGCGGCGTTGGCCTCGGTGTCGACCTGGATGCCGAAGAGCGCGAGGCGGCCCAGGACCTCGGCGCGCAACGCCGCACCCTTCTCCCCGATCCCGCCGGTGAACACGAGCGCGTCGAGGCCGCCGAGCACGGCCGCGTACGCGCCGACGTACTTGACGATGCGGTGCACCGTGACCCCGACGGCGAGCGCGGCGTCCGCGTTGCCGGCCTCGACCCGCTCCTCGATGGTGCGGAAGTCGGAGACACCGGCCAGCGCGAGCAGACCGCTGCTGCGGTTGAGTGCACGGTCGTACTCCTCGGCGTCGAGGCCCGCGACGCGGGAGAGGTAGCCCCCGAGCGCCGGGTCGACGTCGCCGGAGCGCGTCCCCATGACCAGGCCCTCGACCGGCGAGAGACCCATCGACGTCTCGACGCTCCGGCCGCCGAGCACCGCGCACGCGCTGGCGCCGTTGCCGAGGTGGAGGACGACCATGCGCAGGTCCTCGAGCGGCCGGGCCATCAGCCGTGCCGTGCGCCGGGAGACGTAGGCGTACGAGGTGCCGTGGAACCCGAAGCGCCGGACGTGGTGCTCCTCCCGCCACTGCGCGGGCACGGCGTAGGTGTGTGCCGCCTGCGGGATGTCGCGGTGGAAGGCGGTGTCGAAGACGGCGACGTTCGGGACCCCGGTGAAGACGTCGACCGCGCGCTCGATGCCCTCCGCGTTGGCGGGGTTGTGCAGCGGTGCGAGGGGGGCGAGGTCGTGCAGGGCGGCGACGACGTCACCGTCGACCCGGACCGGCTCGGTGAAGCGCACTCCGCCGTGGACCACGCGGTGCCCGATGCCGACGAGGCCGTCCAGGGCACCGTCCTCCCGCAGCGCCCCACCGGCGAGGGCGAAGGCCACCCCGTGGTCGGCGCAGGCGACGTCCTCGTCCCGCTCCTGCGCGCCGTGGTGACGCCAGTGCGAGTCACCACCGATCTCGGAGACCAGGCCCGCCGCCAGCGCCTCCCCCGTCGCCGCGTCGACGAGACGGTACTTCAGCGAGGACGACCCGGCGTTGACGACCAGGACACGGGGCGCGCTCACCGGGCACCTGCCTGGATGGCGGTGATCGCGATGGTGTTGACGATGTCGCGCACGAGCGCTCCTCGGGAGAGGTCGTTGACCGGCTTGTTCAGGCCCTGCAGCACCGGGCCGACGGCCACGGCCGACGCGCTGCGCTGGACCGCCTTGTAGGTGTTGTTGCCCGTGTTGAGGTCCGGGAAGACGAGCACGGTGGCGCGACCCGCGACGGGGCTCCCGCTCAGCTTGGTCGCCGCGACGGTGGGGTCGACGGCCGCGTCGTACTGGACCGGGCCCTCGACGAGCAGGTCGGGAGCCTTCTCCCGCACGAGCTCCGTCGCGGCACGGACCTTCTCGACGTCGGCGCCCGTTCCCGACTGCCCGGTCGAGTACGAGAGCATCGCGACCCGCGGCTCGACGCCGAACTGCGCCGCGGTGCGGGCCGAGGAGACGGCGATGTCGGCCAGCTGCTCGGCGGTCGGGTCCGGGTTGACCGCGCAGTCGCCGTAGACCAGGACGCGGTCGGCGAGGCACATGAGGAAGACGCTGGAGACCACCGAGGTGCCGGGGGCGGTCCGGACGACCTCGAGCGCCGGGCGGATGGTGTGGGCCGTCGTCGTGATGCTCCCCGAGACCATGCCGTCGGCAAGCCCGTCGTGGACCATCATCGTGCCGAAGTACGACGGGTCCGCCACCCGGTCGTACGCCTGCTCCTGGGTGACGCCCTTGTGGGCTCGCAGCTCGGCGTACTCCGCCGCGAACCGCTCCCGCCACGGGCTGGTCTCCGGGTCGACGACCTGGGCCCCCGAGACGTCGACCCCGAGCTGGCGTGCACGGTCGCGCACCCGGTCCTCCTCGCCGAGGAGGGTGAGCCGTGCCATCCGCCGGGCGAGGACCTGCTCGGCGGCACGCAGGACGCGGTCCTCCTCGCCCTCCGGAAGGACGATGTGGGACCCGGCCGCGCGGGCCTGCTCGACGAGCCGGTGCTCGAACATCAGGGGGGTGACGACACCCTCCGTGCTCACGGCGTCCTCCCCGGCGAGCGCGGTGAGGTCATCGGCATCCTCGACGAGCCGCACGGCAGCCCGTATCTTGCGCACCGACTCGGCGGTGATCCGGCCCTCGACGTCCATGAGCGCGGAGGCGACCTCCATCGTCGAGCCGTCCGCCGCGACCATCGGCAGCCGGACGTCGAGGCCGGCGATGAGCCGGTCCACCTGCGGGGACAGCCCGAAGCCGCCGTTGAGCACCATCCCCGAGAGGGTCGGCAGGGTCCGGGACTGGTGCGCGAGCAGCACGCCGAGCACGACGTCCTCGCGGTCGCCGGGGACGATCACGACGGTGTCGTCGCCGATCCGGTCGATGACGTGCGGCATCGACATCGCGGCGACGACCAGGCCGAGGCTCTCGCGGTCGAGCAGCGACGGGTCCCCGTGGACCAGGTTGCCCCCGCACGCGCTCATCAGGTCGGCGACGGTGGGCGCCCGGAGCACCGGCGTCTCCGGCAGGGTCCACACCGGAACGGGGCCGACGTCGCGCCGGACCGTCTCGGCCACCGCGTGGCGTGAGCGGTCCGGGACCTGGTTGACGACGACCGCACTGACGCGGGCATGGGCCTGGCGCGCCGCCTGCGTGGCGGCGGCGGTACCCGAGGCGACGTCGGCGACGCGGCGGTGGCGGGCCGGGACCACGAGGACCAGCGGTGTCCCGAGGTTGGCCGCGACCGTGGCGTTCGTCGAGAACTCCGTGGGGGTCGGGACGCCGGTGAAGTCCGAGCCGACGACGAGGACGACGTCGTGTCTCTCCGCGACCTCGTGGTAGCGGTCGACGACGCGGCCGAGCGCCGCGTCGACGTCGGCGTGCAACGCCGAGTAGGTGACACCCCAGCAGTCCTCGACCCCGAGCTCGGTCCCCGACTCGCGGACGAGCACACCGAGCAGCTCGTCGTCGTGGTCACGCACGATCGGGCGGTACACCCCGACCCGGCCGTGCCGCCGCGCCAGCTGGTGGGCCAGGCCGACCGCGACGGCGGACTTGCCCGACCTCGCCTCGGTCCCGGCGAGATAGACACCCCTCACGCGCCGAGCCCTCCCCTCGTCCGGTCGTGGGCGTCGAGCAGGGGCCCGACGTGCTCGTGCACGCCCTCGGTGGGCTCGGGGGCGGACGGGCGGACCCGGGGGTCGGGCTGCAGCCGGCCCGGAGGGAACATCGGTGTGGCCGTGGTCATGTGACAAGCCAACCCCCATCCCCGGGCGCGGGCAAGGTAGGACACCCAACCTTCACGGGGCCCGTCCGGGGAGGGCTACGGTGGACGGATGCCGCTGCCCGCCTGGCTGGCGCGCCTGAACCGGCGGGTGACCAACCGGGTCACCCGCCATCTCGTCGGGCACGGGGACTTCGCCGAGCTCGAGCACGTCGGGAGGCGCACCGGGCGCGTCCACCGCATCCCGATCAACGCCTTCCGCCACGGTGACGCGGTGACGATCGCGCTGACGTACGGGCCGCGCACCGACTGGCTGCGCAACGTGCGAGCGGCCGGCGGTGCCCGGATGCGGCTCGGCGACGAGGTGCTCACCCTCGGCCCGCCCCGTGATCTCCCGACCGCCGTCGGCATGGCGCGGGTGCCGGCGCCGGCGCGCCTGCTGCTCCCCCGGCTCGGGGTCGCGGAGTTCGTCGAGCTCCCGGTGCTCGGGTCGGACCCGATCGGGTGACGAGCCAGGGGTGCGCCGGCCGCTCAGTCGTGCAGCCGCGCCTCGAAGAGCGCTCGCACCGCCGGGTCGGACCGCACGAGCCCGAGGGCGAGGTCGGCGTGGCCCGGAACGTACCCGTTGCCGACGAGCATCCGCACATCTGCCGCCAGCCCCTCGGCGCCGAGCGCCGCGGCGGCGAAGCTCGTCGCCATCGAGAAGTAGATGATCGTCCCTCCCTGAGCGGTCGCGAGGATGGCCGGCTGCTCGCATCCCGGGACGTCGACACACACCACGGTGACGTCCGCCGGGCCCCCCGCTCCCTCGACCGCTCCGGACAGGCCGAGGGGTGACCGGGCGTCCGCGACGACGACCACGTCGGCCAGGCCGGTGGGGCCCAGCACGGCGGCATCGGCGTCGGTCGGCACGACGCCGATGCGCCGTCCAGCGCCGGCGGCCCTGGCTGCGGCCAGCGAGAGCGAGCCGGACTTGCCGGCCGCACCGAGCACGGCGACGGTCGGGGCGCCGCCCTGTCGCTCGACATGCTCGGCGACGACCCGGGAGACGAGCGCCGGCGCGCCGCACACATCCATGACCATGAGCGCGAGCTGGGCGTCGAGGTCATCGGGCAGGCGGGCGGCGATCGAGCGCCCGAAGAGGATCGCCGTGCCCTCGGCCGGGACTCGCTCGGAGCGGCCGTCCCACCGGGTCAGTCCGTCGGTGACCCGCAGCGGTGTGAGCGAGAGGGACACGAGGGTCGCGACGCGGTCGCCCACGGCGAGACCGAGAGGTGACCGCGGCCCGACCTCCGCCACGGTCCCCACGAGCATGCCTCCCGAGCCCGTGACCGGGTTCTGCATCTTCCCCCGGGCCGCGACGATCTCGAGGACCTCGGCGCGCACCCCCGCCCCGTCGCCACCGTGTTTCTCGCTGAGCTGCCGGAAGGAGGCCGCGTCGAGGTTGAGGGTCTCGATGTCGATGCGGACCTCGTCCGGCCAGAGCTCGGGGCCGGCGTCGAGGACGGCCGCGGCCTGCGGCAGCGACTCGGCAGGCTCCACGACCCGGTGCAGACCGAGAGGTGAGGACGGGGTGGTGCGCACAAGATCTCCTCATCGAACGACACGCCGCCGCAGTTCTTGCGGTGCGCGATGGAATAGAGCGCCATCCATCCCGTATCCTGCCATGCATGGACGCGACGATCGAGCAGCCCTACGCCTACCAGCGGCACCGGCTCGTGGAGCCCGACTGGACCCGCCTGCCCGGCTGGCGCGACGTCACGGCGGCCGACTGGGCGAGCGCGCAGTGGCAGCGCGCGCACTGCGTCAAGAACGTCGGCCAGCTGCGCGAGGTGATGGGTGACCTCCTCGAGGACCGCTTCTACGCCGACCTCGAGCGCGACCAGACCGAGCGGGCGACGATGTCGATGCTCGTGACCCCGCAGATGCTCAACACCATGGTCCCCTCGCTGGATCACCCCCCTGCGGCCGGTACCGCGTACACCGAGGCCTTCTACGGCGACCCGGTCCGCCGCTACATGCTGCCCGTCTTCTCCGACCGGCGCACCGACTGGCCGAGCCACCCTTTCGCGACCCGCGACAGCCTCCATGAACACGACATGTGGGCGGTCGAGGGCCTCACCCACCGCTACCCCACCAAGGTGCTTGCCGAGATGCTCTCGACGTGCCCCCAGTACTGCGGCCACTGCACTCGGATGGACCTCGTCGGCAACTCCACCCCGCAGGTCACCAAGCTCAAGCTCGCCGGCAAGCCGGTCGACCGGCACGGCGCCATGCTCGACTACCTGCGGCGCACCCCCGGGGTCCGCGACGTCGTGGTGTCCGGCGGTGACGTCGCCAACATGCCGTGGAAGAACCTCGAGGTGTTCATCGACCAGCTCCTCGACATCGAGTCGGTCCGCGACATCCGGCTCGCGACCAAGGCGCTCATGGGCCTCCCCCAGCACTGGCTGCAGGGTGACGTCGTCGACGGCGTGGCGAGGGTGGCCGCGAAGGCTCGCTCGCGCGGGGTCTCCCTCGCGATCCACACGCACGTCAACAGCGCCCAGTCGGTGACGCCTGTCGTCGCCGAGGCGGCGCGGGCGATGCTCGAGGCGGGCGTGCGCGACGTGCGGAACCAGGGCGTGCTCATGCGCGGGGTCAACGACTCCTCGGAGGAGCTGCTCGACCTGTGCTTCGCGCTGCAGGACGAGGCTTCGATCACGCCGTACTACTTCTACATGACCGACATGATCCCGTTCTCGGAGCACTGGCGGCTCTCGCTGCGCGAGGCGCAGGACCTGCAGCACGACATCATGGGCTACCTGCCCGGGTTCGCGACACCGCGGATCGTCTGCGACGTCCCGTACGTCGGCAAGCGCTGGGTGCACCAGGTGGACAGCTACGACACCGAGAAGGGCATGTCGTTCTGGCGCAAGAACTACCGCACCTCGATCGAGGCCGACGACGAGCAGGCGCTCTCGCGCGAGTACGTCTACTACGACCCGATCTACACCCTGCCGGAGTCCGGCCAGGACTGGTGGCGCCAGAACACCGACGTCGACTCCGCCCACGCCGCGGCGCTCGTCTCGGCGGAGTCCAGCCGGCTCGCAGCCGCTGCCGACCTCCGCTGAGCCGGCCGGCCCCACCGGCCGGTGCGGCCGAGCCTGCCCGCATGGCCCGCAGCGACTCCTCAGGGACGCCGGCCACCGTCGCGCTCACGGCGGCCGGCGTCCCGTTCACCCGGCACGCGTACGCGCACGATCCGGCGGCGCCCTCGTTCGGCGCGGAGGCGGCTGACGCCCTGGGACTTCCGCCGGAGCAGGTGTTCAAGACCCTCCTCGTGGACACCGGCGGAGGCCTGGCCGTCGGGGTTGTTCCCGTCACGGGCGCGCTCGACCTCAAGGCGATGGCGAGGGCACTCGGCGTCAAGAGGGTGACGATGGCCCGGCCCGACCACGCGGAGCGGATGACGGGGATGGTGGTCGGCGGCATCTCCCCCGTCGGCCAGAAGCGGCGCCTGCCCACCGTCGTCGATGCGAGCGTCGAGCTCTTCCAGGTCGTCTACGTCTCGGGCGGGCGGCGTGGGCTGGACATCGGACTGGCCCCCGCCGACCTGCTGCGCGTGACCGGTGCACAGACGGCCGACATCGCTCGCTGACGGCGACCGCCGGGTCTCGACGTCAGGGGCGTCAGCGGTAGGTCTCCGCGGCGGCCTGGATCGCCGCGACGTACTCCGACCAGTAGGCGTCGTCGCCGACGAGGTCGCGGTCGCGGCCGGCCCGACCGTCGACGGCCTCGCGGAGGATGTCGGCGTGGCCGGCGTGCTGGGCGGTCTCGGCGACCACCCTGACGAGGAGGTGCCCGAACGTCGTGCGTCGACGATCCTCGGGCCACCACGGCACCGACGCCGGGTGGTCGAGTGGCAGGGCCCGGATCGAGAGGTCGCTGTGCGCCCACGCCTCCCGGTACAGGCCCACGAGCCACTCCGACCTCTCGTCGGCCCGTACCCACATGTCGGCGCCCTCCCAGACGGTCCCGTCCTCCTCCCACGGCAGCGTCGGGCCCGGCCGCCCGACGGCCGCTCCCAGGTAGCCGAGCTCGACCCCGGTCAGGTGCTTGACCAGCCCGAGGAGGTTGGTGCCCGTGGCCGTCATCGGGCGCCGCACGTCGTACTCCGAGAGCCCCTCGACCGAGCGCAGGAGAGCGTCGCGCGCCTCCTGGAGGTAGTGCTGGAGGTCACCGGCGAGACCCCCGGGTCCGGTGTTCATTCCCAGGGGGTGGAGAGGACGACGGTGGTGCGGGTGGAGACGAGAGCCGCACCGCGGATGGTGGCGATGAGCTCCTCGAGGTCGGTGGGGGTCGCCACCCGGACCTTGAGGATGTAGCTCTCGTCGCCCGCGACGGAGTGGCACTCCTCGATCGCGGCGATGCCGTGGAGTCGCTCGGGGATGTCGTCGGGTGCGGCCGGGTCGAGTGGAGTCACCGACATGAAGGCGGTGAGCTCGCGACCGAGGGCCCGGTGGTCGACCGTGGCGGTGTAGCCGGTGACCACGCCCCGCTGCTCCAGGCGCCGCACCCGCTGGTGCACCGCCGAGGTCGACATGCCGAGCGCCTTCCCGAGGTCGGTGTAGCTGATCCTCCCGTCCTCGGTGAGCAGCTCGACGATGCGCCGGTCGACGTCTTCCACGGGTTCAGCGTAGTGGGCGGCGTGAGCTGCGGGCCGCATCTGCGACCTCGACGGGCCCGACCCGCCGGGCGGAGCGCCGCGCGCGTGTTACAGGTCGGTCAAGACCGGGGGCCAGGCGCGCGAAGGTGTGGTCATGCGGGCCGCGCGTTGCTAGCGTCCACCGCATCAACCCCGAGCCGGTGGCGGAGCACTCGCGTGCCGTCCCGGCGCAGGTCACAAGGAGTCTCGAGAATGCATGTCAGCAAGCGTGCCAAGCTACTGGGCGTCAGTACCGCTGCCCTGATGATCCTCACGGCGTGTGGTAGCGACAACGGGGGGACGACCGCGGAGTCGCCGTCGGCCTCCACCGAGCCGATGAAGTTCGGTTACGTCCTCCCCGAGACCGGCGATCTGGCCTTCCTCGGCCCGCCGCAGATCGAGGCCGCGAAGTACGCCATCAGCCAGATCAACGATGCGGGCGGTGTGCTCGGGAACACCATCCCCGACATCGTCAGCGGCGACGAGGCCGGCGACCAGGCGATTGCCTCGCAGTCCGCCGACCGCGTCCTCAACAGCGGCGTCAACGTCGTCATCGGGGCGGCGGCCTCGGGCATGTCGCTCGCGATCATCGACAAGGTCACCGGAGCGGGCGTTGCCCAGTGCTCCGGCTCCAACACCGCCCCCACCTTCACCGACTACAACGACAACGGGCTGTACTTCCGCACCGCGCCGTCCGACGCGCTGCAGGGCCCGGTCCTCGCCAACGTCGTCGTCGGTGACGGGCACAGCAACGTCGCGATCGTCGCCCGCGCCGATGACTACGGCAAGGGCCTCGCCGACGCCACGGCCAAGGCTCTCGAGGGCTCCGGTGCGACCGTCGCCCTCAACGAGACGTACGACCCGAAGGCGACGAACTTCGACAGTGTCGTCCAGAAGGTCTCCTCGGCCAACCCGGACGCCGTCATCGTCATCGCCTTCGAGGAGGGCACCCAGATCATCGCCGGCCTCATCGAGTCCGGGCTCACGCCTGACAAGATCGGCCTCTACGGCGCCGACGGCCTGAGGAACACCGACCTCGGCAAGCTCGTCAACCCCTCCGACCCGAGCATCATCGACGGGATGAAGGGCACCGCTCCCGCCTCCGCGGACAACCCCGAGTTCGTCTCCGGGCTCAAGGCGTTCGCTCCCGACCTCGAGCAGACCCAGTTCGCCCCGCAGGTGTTCGACTGCGTGACGATCATGGCGCTGGCGGCCGAGCAGGCGAAGTCGACCAACGCGAACGACTTCAAGGACGTGGTCAACGGCATCACCAAGGACGGCGAGAAGTGCACGACCTTCGCCGACTGCAAGAAGCTGATCGACGAGGGCACCGACATCGACTACGACGGTGCCAGCGGCCCGCTCGACTTCACCGACGCCGGGGAGCCCGGCTCGGCCACGATCGAGGTCTACGGCTTCTCCAACGGTGGAAAGCTCGACACCATCTCGACGGAGACCTCCGAGCCGGCTCAGTGAGCGACGCGTAGCGCGCTCCAACCGACTCAGGGGCCCGGTCACCACGAGGTGATCGGGCCCCTGCCGGATCCTCCGGACCAACCGCGTGCCGTCCGTCGACGGCAAAGCCGGCCTCAGATGCGGGCGAGCGTTCCCAGGTACAGCTCGATCACCTTGGGGTCATGGAGCAGCTCGGGCCCCGGACCGGTGTAGGCGTCCTTGCCCTGGTCGAGGACGTACGCTCGGTCGGAGATCTCGAGGCAGCGGGCCGCGTTCTGCTCGACCATGAGGATCGAGACGCCGGCGCGGTTGATCCGCGCCACCGACTCGAAGACCGAGTCCTGCATGAGCGGTGAGAGGCCGGCGGACGGCTCGTCGAGGAAGAGCACCTGCGGGTCCGTCATCAGCGCCCGGCCCATGGCGACGACCTGCCGCTCACCGCCCGAGAGCGAGGAGCACTTCTGGGCGCGGCGGTCGGCGAGCAGCGGGAAGAGGTCGGACACGATCTCGAAGCGTGTCCGGAACTCCTTCGGCCGCAGGTAGATCCCCATCTCGAGGTTCTCCTCGATGGTGAGGGACGGGAAGATGTTGTTGTTCTGCGGCACGTACCCCAGTCCGTGGGAGACGAGCGCGTGCGCCGGGAGCCCGGTGATGTCCTCTCCGGCGAGCACGACCCGGCCGGAGCGAACCGGGACCAGGCCGAACATGGCCTTGATCAGGGTGGACTTTCCAGCGCCGTTCGGGCCGATGATCCCGACCAGCTCGCCGGTGTCGAGATGGACGTTGCAGCCGTTGAGGATGTTGACCTCGGCCACGTACCCGGCCACGAGATCGTCAGCGACGAGAAGGTGCTCCACCCCGCCATCACCCTCCACGCGCGTGGCCTCGTCGCCGCCGCGGCCCTCACTGCCGCGATCGGCGCCCTCGGGCTCATGACTGCTCATGGGCATCCTCCTCTCCCTCCGCGGGCAGGGCGCGGTGGGCACCCAGGTAGGCCTCGATGACGTGCTCGTTGCGGCGGATGTCGTCCGGCGTCCCCTCGGCGATGAGCTCGCCCTGGGCGAACGTCGCCACCCAGTCGCTGATGCCCATCACGACGTCCATGTCGTGCTCGACGAGGACGATGGTCATACCCTCGTCGCGCAGCTCCCGGATGTGCTCGAGCAGCGACTGGGTCAATGCGGGGTTCACCCCGGCCATCGGCTCGTCGAGCATGATCATCGACGGCTCGACCATGAGGGCCCGGGCCATCTCCAGGAGCTTGCGCTGGCCGCCCGACATGGTGCCCGCGAACTCGTCGCGCATGTGCGCCAGGTTGAACCGCTCGAGCAGCTCGTCGGCGCGCTCCCCGATCTCGCGGTCCTGCGCCAGCCACGGGAACCGCAGGAAGGCGGGAACGAAGCGCTCGCCGAGCTGGCCCTTGGCGCCGAGCATGAGGTTCTCGCGCGCGGTGAGCCGGGTCAGTGCCTTGGTCAGCTGGAAGGTGCGGACCATCCCTCGGCGCGCGATGCGGTAGGCCGACTCCCCCGAGATGTCCTCACCCTCGAACAGCCAGCGGCCCTCGTCGGGCTTGTCGAAGCCGGTGACGAGGTTGAAGAAGGTCGACTTGCCGGCGCCGTTGGGGCCGATGAGCGAGGTGATCGTGCCGCGCTGGACCTCGAGATGGCTCACGTCCACGGCCCGCAGGCCCCCGAAGGATCGCACGATGTCGTCGGCGACGAAGATCGGGTCCGGCTTGGCCACCCCGGGCTCGGGAGCGGTCCCCGTCAGGGCGGACGGGCCGCCCGTCGCACCACCCGGACCCGTCTCCGCTGCGCCGGTGACGGCACGCTCGTCAGCGGACATCGAGACGCAGCTCCTTCGCGTTGCCGATCATGCCGGCGGGTCTGAACACCATGAGGAGGATGAGCGCCAAGCCGACGAAGGCGAACCGGACGGCGCCGACGTCGCCGGGCTCGAGGATGCTCGTCGAGATCACTCCGGAGGAGGTCGCCTGTCGAAGCAGCGAGTCGAGGAAGGTGACGAGGAACCAGAAGGCGATGGAGCCGAGGACCGGCCCCAGGACCCGGCTGGCACCGCCGAGGATGACGATCGTGTAGAGGTAGAACGTGACGACGGGGTTGTAGCTGTCGGGCTGGACCGACTGCACGTTGATCGCGAGCAGCGCGCCGGCCAGCGCGCCGAACACACCGCCGAGCACCAGGCTCTGGATCTTGAAGCCGTAGACGTTCTTCCCGAGGCTGCGGGCCGCGAGCTCGTCCTCACGGACGGAGCGCAGCACCCGCCCCCACGGACTGTGGATGAGTAGCGCCACCAGCCCACAGGCAACTGCGACCAAGCCCCATCCGACGGTCATCACCCACAGCGAACGAGCGTCGAAGGAGACCGTTCCCACCCCGTACCGGCCCGGTGGGAAGGGGTTGGCGTCGAAGAAGGGGTTTGCGAACTGGCGCAGTCCGAAGACCCCGCCGGTGAGGGGTTCGAGGTAGCTGGAGCGATAGAAGTATCGCAGAACCTCCCCCGCCCCGATGGTTGCGATGGCCAGGTAGTCGCCGCGCAGCCGCAGCGTCGGGATTCCCAGGATGAGCGCGAGGACGACGGCGCACAGGATCCCGACGAGGACCCCGGCCCACAGCGACCACCCGAAGGTCGCCACGGAGACCGCGACGCCGTAGGCGCCGACGAGCATGAAGCCGACCTGCCCGAAGTTGAGCAGGCCAGTGTAGCCGAACTGCACGTTCAGCCCGACCGCGGCCAGTGCGTAGATCGCTGCCTCGGGCCCGAACATGCCTCGGACCGAGTTGCCCAGGATGGCCAGCCAGTCCATCTACTCTCCTGCCTCTCGGCTCGTGCACGTCATCCGGCACGCTCCACGCGTCCGAGGATCCCCTGGGGCCGCACGAGCAGCACCACGATCAGCGCGAGCAGTGCCCATGCATACTGCAGCTCGGTGGGGAACCACAGCGTCGACAGCTGCGCGATGAGCCCGACGACGAGGCTGCCGATGACCGCGCCGTAGGCGCTGCCGAGCCCGCCGAGAATGACCCCGGCGAACATCAGGAGCAGCAGGTTGAAGCCCATGTCCCAGTAGACGGCCTGGGTCAGGCCGTAGAAGACCCCGCCGAGGGCGGCGAGGCCGCCACCGACCATCCACACGACGAGGACGACGCGGTTGACGTCGATACCTGAGGACTCCGCGAGGTCGTGGTTGTCGGAGACCGCACGCATGGCCTTGCCGATGCGGGTGCGCTGCAGCATGAACGCCACCCCGAGGATCACCAGGCCGGAGAGGATGACGACGATGAGGTCGCGGGGGGTGATCGAGACCGGCCCGATGTCGATGTTCTCCTGCACGGCGTACTGGGCATACTGACGGCGCCGGGACCCGAACAGGACGAGGAGTAGGTGGCGCAGGAGCAGCGAGACACCGATCGAGATGATGAACATCTGGATCAGCCCGGCCCCGCGGCGACGCAGCGGGCGCCACAGCACCCGTTCCATGGCCCCGCCGGTGAGGGCCCCGCCGGCGACCGCGAACAGTGCCGCGACGACGAGCGGCAGCGTCAGCGGGCTCGTGGAGAAGAAGAAGGCGACCATCGCGCCGAGTGTCACGAGCTCGCCGTGGGCGAAGTTGATCAGCCTCGTCGTCCCGAAGACCAGGGAGAGGCCCACGGCCGTGATCGCGATGATCGCACCGAGCTTGATGCCCTCGACGATGAGCTGGAGGACGCGGTTGGTGCTGTTCCCGCTGCCCTCCGGTGCGGTCCCACCGCCCGCGGGGGTCGCCTCAGGCGAGGCGGTGGCGCTCGGCGCGGTGCTGGCCTCCTGCTGGGGTGTGCCCGCAGGCACGAGCGGGAAGATGACGGTCCGGGCCTGCTGTGGCCTCACGACGACGTCGGACAGCACCTCACCCCCCGTGTTGCGGAGCTGGACGCCGTCCGGCAGTGTCGAGGTGTCGAGGGTGACCGTGTAGGTGCCCGGCCCGGGAAGTTCGACCTGCCAGGTGCCGTCGTCCCCCGACGTCGCGGATCCGATCTCGCCACCGTCCCCGGCGACGGTGATCGTGATGCCCTGGAGCGGATCTCCGCCGGGGTCACGGATGGTCCCCTTGAGCGACTCCGACGCCGAGTCGGCGGCCGAGAGCCCGCTCGACGCAGACGCCGCAGCCGGTGCCAGCAGGAGGAGGGCGAGCACGGCGAGGATGCCCGCCGCCAGGCGCTGTCGCAACGATCACTCCTTCTCGCGGAACCGGATCCCGGGAGCATAGCGGCTGGTCCGACGCGGCGGAATGGACTTCGCCGTCACGACGTCGGCGGCGGCGCGCCCGGACCTCGGTCATCGCGTGGCGCACGTAGCGGTGCCGGTCCGTCGGTCCGACACCGTGCGGGACCGACGGTGGCCCAGCGGGGCGGGCGTAGCCTCGGCGCATGCCACCCGACGCCGACCCCACGCCTCGGCTGCTGCTCCTCGACTCGGCCTCGCTGTACTTCCGCGCCTTCTACGGGGTCCCGGACCAGCGCAGCGACCCCGCCGAGCCGCCGACCAACGCCCTCCGTGGGTTCCTCGACATGCTCGCCACCCTGGTGAACGCGCACCGCCCCACCCACCTCGTCGCCTGCTGGGACGACGACTGGCGTCCGCAGTGGCGCGTCGACCTCATCCCCTCCTACAAGACCCACCGCCTCACCGAGGGCTCGGACACCGTCGAGGAGAGTCCGGACGACCTGACACCACAGGTTCCCCTGATCCGCGACGCGCTCCGGGCCGTGGGCATCGCCCGACTCGGGGCCCCCGGCTACGAGGCCGACGACGTCATCGGCACGCTCGTGGCGCGACACGCCGGCCGGCTACCCGTCGACGTCGTCACCGGGGACCGCGACCTGCTCCAGCTCGTCGACGACGAGGGACCCGTGCGAGTGCTCTACACCGGGCGCGGTGGCGTGCGCGACCCCGACGTCATGACCCAGACCGCGCTGGCCGAGAGGTACGGCGTGAGCACCGGCGACGCCTACGTCGACATGTCGGTGCTGCGTGGCGACACCTCGGACGGCCTGCCCGGGGTCAAGGGGATCGGCGAGAAGACGGCTGCGCAGCTGATCGCGACGTACGGGTCGCTGGCCGGCCTGCGCCGGGCCGTCCACGGCGGCGACCCCGGGCTCAAGGGGGCCCGACGCGCCAACCTCGAGGCGGCCTCAGACTACCTGGACGTGGCCCCCCGGGTCGTCCGGGTCGCCCACGACGCCCCGGTCGCGGACGTCGACATCGCCGTCCCCACCGCTGTCGCGGACCCCGACCTCCTCGGCCGGCTCGCCGAGACCTACGGCGTCGCCAACCCGGTCGACCGGCTGCTCTCCGCGCTCGAGCTCGGCTGACCACCGGGCTCCGCTCCCCTCCTCCAGGTCGTCGCGACCCATTGCGAATCCACCACCTCGGATGGCCTGTCCGGAGCCCGAGTGTGTGGCGGTTTCGCAATGAGTCGGGGTCGTCGTGTCGGGTGGGCAGGCGCGTCGGGGTCAGTCGAGGCGGTCCGCGGCGACCACGCCGCGCAGCACCGCGTCGACGGCGCGTCGGGCGGTCCGGCGCAGCTCGGGGTCGCTCGCCGCGTCCGCCACCTGGTCGAGCAGGTCGACGAGCTGCTTGCAGCGCCGCACGAAGTCGCCGGCCGCCACGTCCTGACCCCGCAGCACGGCGTCGAGCCGCTCCCCGGAGGCCCAGCGGTGCACCATCCAGGCCATCCCACCGTCCGGCATCGAGGTGGTCGGCAGGTCGTGGTCGGTCTCGAGGTCCTCGATCTCGCTCCAGAGCCGCTCCGTCGCGACGATCGCCTCGGCGACCTCGTCGGTGGGCATCCGCGGTGCGACCGTGGCCTCCTCGTGGCGAGGCTCGTGGACGAGCGCCGAGACAGCCGCCGCGAGGCCCGGGGCGTCGAGGCGCTTCCAGACCTCGTGGCGCAGGCACTCGGCGGCGAGCAGGTCCTTCTCGGTGTAGAGCCGCCGCAGCCGCTGCCCGCGGTCGGTGACGGCCGTCCCGCCCGCCTCGAGGTAGCCGAGGGCCTCGAGTGCGTCACAGATGCGGTCGAAGGTGCGGGCCACGGTGTTCGTGCGGCCCTCGACGCGCCGCTGCAGCCCGGTCGTCTCCCGCTTCAGACGCCACCACCGCTCCGCCCACCGCGCGTGCTCCTCGCGCCTCGGACACTGGTGGCACGGGTGGTCGCGCAGCTGCCGGCGCAGGTGGTCGAGCCGGTCCGAGTCGGCGCTCACGTCGTGCCGGCCCGGTCGCGAGGGCGCCGTCTCCACCCCTTCCGGGGTCGCGATGCGCAGCGACGTCGCGAGGTCGCGCCGCGCCTTGGGTGACTTGGGGTTGAAGTGGGCCGGGACCTTGACCTGCGCGAGCGCCTCGACCGGCTCGGGGACGTCGGCCAGGGTCAGCCTGCGGAACTGCTTGTCCTCCGTGACGACCGTCGGGAGGGTCGGCGTGCCCTTGCCTGTCCGGGCCGGCTGGACGACGACGGCCCATCCGGCCCGTCGTCCCGCCGGGATCCGGATGACGTCCCCCACCCGCAGACGCTCCATGGACACCGCCGCCTCGGCGCGCCGGGAGGCAGCCCTGGCCTTGCGGCCGTCCTTCTCGGCATCGGCCAGCTCCCGACGGATCCGGGCGTAGGCACGGAAGTCGCCGTAGTCGCAGTGCATCGCCTCGGCGTACCCGGCGAGCCCCTCCTCGTTCTTGCGGAGCTGGGTCGCCAGCCCGACCACTGCCCGGTCGGCCTGGAACTGCGCGAACGAGGTCTCGAGGACCTCGCGCGCGACCTCCCGACCCACCTGTGCCACGAGGTTGACGGCCATGTTGTACGTCGGTCGGAAGCTGGAGCGCAGGGGGTAGGTGCGCGTCGAGGCGAGACCACCGACCGCCGTCGGGTCCATGCCGCGGCTCCACTGGACGACCGCGTGTCCCTCGATGTCGATCCCGCGCCGTCCCGCGCGTCCGGTCAGCTGGGTGTACTCGGCCGGTGTGACGTCGGCATGGGCCTCGCCGTTGAACTTGACGAGCTTCTCGAGCACGACGGTGCGGGCGGGCATGTTGATGCCCAGGGCGAGGGTCTCGGTGGCGAAGACGGCCCGGATGCGCGCCGTCGTGAACAGCTCCTCGACGATCTCGCGGAACAGCGGCAGCATCCCCGCGTGGTGGGCCGCGAAGCCGCGGGAGAGGCCCTCGACGAAGTCCCAGTAGCCGAGGACCCCGAGGTCCTCTTCGGCGAGGCTCTCGACCCGTTCCTCGACCAGCCTGCGGATCCGCAGCCCCTCGCGCTCGGGGATGAGGCGGGTGCCCGCGGCCAGCAGCTGTCCGACGGCCGCCTCGCACCCGACCCGGCTGAAGATGAAGGTGATCGCGGGGAGCAGCCCTTCGCGCTCGAGCTCCTCGACGACCTCCGCGCGGGTCGCACCGCCACCCGGCCGGCCCCCGCGAGCGAACCCGCGCCCGCGGGGACCCCCGCCCGGTCCCCGCGGCGGGGTGCGGTCCCGTCGGGGCCGGCCACCGCCGCGTCCCCGCTGCGTCCGGGGGGCGGCCTCCTCGAAGCGCCCGCGCTGCTCGGCACCGCGGATCGCATGGAGGAGGTCGGGGTTGACCCGGTTGCCGGCGAAGAGGTCGAACATGCTCGTCCCGACCATCATGTGCTGGAAGAGCGGGACGGGCCGGTGCTCGGTCACGACGACCTCGTGGTTGCCCCGCACCTCGGCGAGCCAGTCGCCGAACTCCTCGGCGTTGCTCACGGTCGCGGACAACGAGATGACCTGGACCGACTCGGGGAGGTGGATGATCACCTCCTCCCAGACCGCCCCGCGGAATCGGTCGGCGAGGTAGTGGACCTCGTCCATGACGACGAAGCCCAGCCCCGTGAGCGTCGGGGAGCCCGCGTACATCATGTTCCGCAGGACCTCGGTGGTCATGACGACGACCGGCGCCTCCCCGTTCACCGACGAGTCGCCGGTGAGCAGACCGACCGTGTCGGCGCCGTGCGCCCGGACGAGGTCGTGGTACTTCTGGTTCGACAGCGCCTTGATCGGCGTCGTGTAGAACGCCTTCCGACCGGTGGCGAGCGCCAGGTGCACGGCGAACTCGCCGACGACGGTCTTTCCGGCCCCCGTCGGTGCGGCGACGAGCACGCCGCGGCCGGCCTCCACCGCCTCACAGGCGCGCACCTGGAAGTCGTCGAGGGGGAAGTCGAGGCCGGCGGTGAACCGCCCGAGCTCGGTGCGGTCCCGGCGGTTCCGGGCTGCGGCCGCGGCGTACCGCTCGGCGGGGCTGGGCATGGGGTCAGGCTACGTCAGCGCTCAGGCCAGGACGGCGAGGGCGCCGGGTACGGCCTCCAGCGTCAGGGGCAGGGGCGCGAACCGCTCGCCGTCCGCGTACGACACGATCCCCGTGGCCTCGAGCGTCACCGTGCGCGCCTGCAGGATCTCGACGGCCGGGTGGCCGACGTGCGCCCCGCTGAACACCTTGGGGAAGACCCGCAGGAACTCGTGCATCGGCAGACGGTGCAGCACGAGGACGTCGAGCAGGCCGTCGTCGAACACCGCCCCCGGGGTGACCCGCATCCCCCCGCCGTACGCGGGGCCGTTGCCGACGGCGACGAGCATCGCCTCGAGCGCTCGGGGCTCGCCGTCGAGGTGCAGGACGTACGGGATCGGGCGGAAGACGGGCAGCTCGCGCAGGATGGCCAGGTTGTACCGCATCGGCCCCTTCGGCCAGTGCCACTGGTTCGCCCGCTCGTTGACGACGGCGTCGAACCCGGCGGCGAGGACGCCGACGAACCACCGCTCCTCCCCCGACGCGAGCACGTGACGGGCGGCGTCGACGGTGCGTGTGCGGCCCCCGAGGATGCGCTCGACCGCCTTCGCGGCGTCGCGCACCGGAAGCCCGAGCTCGCGCGCGATGTCGTTGCCCGTCCCCGCGGCGACGATCCCGAGCGGCACGCCGGTGCCCGCGCAGAGATTGGCGCCCAGGTGGACCATCCCGTCGCCGCCCGCCACGACCACCGCGTCGACCACACCCTCGGCGATCGCGGCCCGGCCCTTCTCGGTGGCCCCACGGGCATCGGCGGCGCTGAGGTCGACGATCTCGGCGCCGGCGGCGCGAAGCAGCGTCAACGCCTCCGTGCCGATCAGGGCCCCGGTGTTCTTGCCGGACGTCGGGTTGACGATGAGCCCGAGCCGCGTCGCCATGGCGAGAAGGCTAGCGCCGGGCCGGCACACTCAGGCGTCACGAATCGAGAGGGTCCCGTCCTCGTCGGACTGCCCGGGTGTCGAGCCCCGTCGCGGGGACGTGGTCTCGCCCACCACCCGCAGCCGGCGGAGCCGGCCCTCGTGGACGAGGTCGACGAAGTCCCCGATCGTAACGCCCGACTCCAGCGGGTGGCGGAACCGCTCCTCGCGGCGGACGAGGTAGCGGTTGCGGCGCCCGACCCGCATCCGGACGATGACGCCCGCGCGCTCCAGGTCGGCGACGATCTGCTGGACCGCTCGCTCGGTGATGCCGATGCTCAGCGCGACGTCGCGCAGGAGCACCTCGGGATCGTCCGCGAGGCAGACCAGCACGTGCCCGTGGTTGGTGAGAAACGTCCACCCGT
Source organism: uncultured Actinomycetota bacterium (assembly GCA_963730165.1). Lineage (GTDB taxonomy): Bacteria > Actinomycetota > Actinomycetes > Actinomycetales > Dermatophilaceae > DASSQJ01. Next base: position 246,244 of record CAVSQS010000001.1, on the reverse strand, counting down.
CCCGTTTCACACGGGAAGCATAGGTGAGACGGACTTCATCTGTCAGTCCCTTGTCGCAGGTCGGGGCGTACGCACCCCGCGGCTCCACCCCCGGCAGGGTGGGGGTGGAGCCTGGGCAGGGTCGGGGCCGGCGCCGGAGGTCGCGCTACCGGGTCACGGTGTGGTGACGGATGCTGTCGCGGACCACGCCGACTGCCGGGCGTCGTTGGAAGGCGAGCACCCGGTAGTAGTACGTCTTCCCGCGGGACACCGACTGGGTCGCCGTCGTCGTGTTCGCGCCGACCGTGAGGTTGACCACACCCAGCCCGTCGGCTCCAGACCGATACGGCCAGGGGGTATCCGCTGAGCACGAGCGCCGCGACGGGCGGAGAGCCGTTCGTGAGTCCGGGACACACTCTGACCTCAGGCACAGAGCGAGGAAACTGGCGCTCAGAGCGAGGATGCCTCGGTGTCCTCGACGTCGAGCCAGTCGGGACGGTTCGCCTGCCGCCGTTTGTCGAGCCACCGGCACACGAAGTAGGCGCCGAAATAGAGCGCGACGAGCGGGAGCGCGAAGACGAACATCGTGAACGGATCGGCGGTGGGCGTCGCGACCGCGGCGAAGACGAAGATGAGGACGACGGCCACCCGCCAGCCCTTGATCAGCCGGGCCGCCGGCATGGCCCCGATGAGGTTGAGGCCGACGAGGAAGACGGGGAAGAGGAAGCCGAGCCCGAAGACGAGGATGAACCGGGTGACGAAGGCGAAGTACTGCGAGGCCTGCTGGATGTTCGAGGTCCCCTCCGGGCTGAGCCCGTAGAGGATGCTGAGGGACTGCGGCAGAATCGTGTAGCCGAGCCAGCACCCGAGCAGGAAGAGCGGGATGGTCGAGCCGATGAACAGCAGCGAGACCTTCTTCTCCTTCGGCGTCAGCCCCGGGACGATGAAGGCCCACAGCTGGTAGAGCCACACGGGGCTCGAGACGATGACGCCGATGAAGATCGACAGGCTGATGAGGTTCGAGAACGCCGAGGTGGCCTCCGCGAAGTTGATGCTCGCCGTGACACCCGGACTGGACTTCGCGTACGCGTAGAACGGGGCGGTCAGCGCGGAGAAGATCTGGTCGTAGAAGATGCCCGCGACGATGGAGGCCGCGACGACGGCCAGGGCGGAGACGAAGAGCCTCCGCCGGAACTCCCGAAAGTGCTCGGCCAGCGTCATCCGGCCCTCGGGGTCACGAGGGCGTCGGCGCAGGCGGGCCATGGACGGGCGTCGGAAGGGTCAGGTGGGGGTCAGCAGCGGGTCAGGATGCCTGGCCCGAGGAGTCCGGGCGGGGGGCGCTCTCGCGAGCGTGCTCGCCGGTCGTGTCACGGGCGACGACGTCCTCGGTGGAGCGGTCCTGGGTGATCGGCTCGCCCCGCACGGTCTCGGACGCGGCGGTCGACTTGTTCGCCTCGTTCTCCTTCTTCATCTCGTCGACCTCGGACTTGAAGACGCGGGCGGAGCGGCCGAGGCTGCGCGCGGCATCGGGGAGCCGCTTCCAGCCGAAGATCACGATGATGAGTACCGCGATGATGATGATCTCGGTGGGGCCGAAGTTCCGGAGCATTGCGTTCTACCGCCCTTCCGCGGTCGGGGTCCGTGTCAGTCTACGCGCGCCCACGGCGGTCGGCGGTCGGCTCGGCGAGCCTGTCGTGCGGCCGCGGACTGCGCACGTCGGGCGCCATACTCCCGGCGCAACCTGTGAGGATCCTGCGTGACCGCCGTGGGCCCCTCGACGTCCACCCGCAGATCGTCCGCGCGCGCCTCGAGCTCGGCGACGAGGTCACCCGCCCGCCCGACCTCCTCGGCCAGCGCCCGGGCGCTGCGCCACGTCCGCCGGGCGAGGACCGCGACCCACGCGGCGCCGCCGCCGACGAGCACCGCCCAGAGCAGCACCCAGCCCCACCAGGGGAGCACGTCAGGCACCCGACCCGTCGGGATAGGCACCCAGGGCGGCCGCCGCACCGGCACGGACCTCGGCGGCCAGGTCGGCCGGCTCGACCACCCAGGCCCGGCCGCCGAGCCTCCACATCAGCCGCCGCAGCCAGGCGGTGTCGGCCGTCCGCAGGCGGACGAGCTGACCACCGCCGTGCGCGGCGGCGACCGGCTCCGAGGACTCCACGGGGTAGTAGTCGGCGACCCAGGCCGCGTCGGGGAGCAGTCGCACCGCGACGACGAGGTCGTCGGGCGCTGGCCGGAAGGTCCCCTCGGAGAGGTCGCGCTCGCGGGCCTGCGGCGGCGGGGTGCCGTCGACGTCGAGGACGGTCAGCTCCTCCACGCGGTCCATCCGGAACAGCCTGGTGTCCTCGGCCCGGTGGCACCAACCCTCGAGGTACCAGCGCCCGTCGATCCCGACGACGCGCATCGGGTCGACGTCACGCTCGGTGGCCTCGTCGCGGGCCGGGACCAGATAGCGCAGGTGGAGCCTCCGTCGGTCGGCGATGGCGCGTCGGGCGGCGGCGAGCAGCTCGGCCGACGCACCGTCGGCCATCTGGGCGCGGACCCGGTCGGCGGGCACCGCCGCCTCCCCCGCGGCGGCCTCGAGCTTGGCCAGGGCTCGGTCGACCGCATCCCGCTCGTCGAGCCCCGGCACCTCGCGGAGGGCTCTCAGGCCGACGATGAGGGTCACGGCCTCGTCGACGCCCAGGCGCAGCGGGCGCGCGATGGTGTCCGCGTTCCCGACGAAGACCCGGCCCTCCTCCCAGTCGGCCTCGATGAGCTCATCGGGCATCTGCCCGTACCCGCAGAGGAAGAGCAGCCTGAGGTCTGCCTCGAGCTGGTCGACGCTGACCCCGAGGTCCGCGGCCGCCCGTTGGAGGTCGATGCCCTGGCGGTTGACGAGCCAGGGGACCATCGTGAGCAGACGGGCCAGCCGGGCGGTCGCGGTCTCGCTCGTGAAGCCGGCCATCAGCCCGCCCCTCCCCCGTGCGCCGCCACGGCGGCCCGGAGGCGCTCGAGGACGCGGTCGGCGAGCTCCCCCGGCTGCTCCACGACGACGTCGGGGCCGTAGCCGGCGAGCTCCTCGGCGAACCCGTCGAGGTCGCGGTAGTCGAGGTCGAGCAGGGACCACGCCCCGTCGACCTCGCCCACCGTGCGGGCGCGGCGCCGCAGCGCGTGTCCCGTGCCGGACCGTACCCGGATCACGGCGGGGCTCGGCTGGGTCGGCGGCGGGTCGGCCCGTTCGACCATGAGCCGCGGCTCGTGGTCGTCAGGCACCTCGACGGACCCGGCCCGGCCCGCCGTGCGCACGGGGCCGCACACGCGCGAGAGGCGGAACACGCGCGGCGCACCCCGGTCGGTGTCGAAGGCGTTGAGGTACCAGCGTCCCCGCCACGACACCAGTGACCACGGCTCGACGTGCCGCTCGGTGGTCTCGAGGTCCTCGGGGCGCCGGTACGGGAACGTCACCGGCACCCGGCGCACCACGGCGTCCTTGACGGCGTCGAACGCGGGCTCGGTGGTGCGCAGCCGGGGCTCGATGCCGATGAGGGCGCCCTCGTCGCGCTCCACGCCGGCGGCGCGCAGCTTGCGCAGCGCCTCGGCGGCCGGGCCTGCGAGAGACGCCTGGGCCCAGGTGCGGCTGGCGAGTCCGAGGACGGCGAGCTCGTCGGGCTCGAAGTGCAGGTCGGGGAGGGCGTAGTCACGCTGGTGGATGCGGTAGCCGGGCTCGTCGTCCCAGGCTGCGTCGATGTCCTCGGTGACGAGAGGGATGCCCAGCTCGCGCAGCTCGTCCTTGTCGCGCTCGAACATCCGCTCGAAGGCCTCGGTGCTCGCGGACTGACCGTACTGCGGCACCAGCTGACGGATCTGGGCCTTCGCGAGCGGACGCCGTGTGTAGAGCAGTACGAGGACGAGGTTGAGCAGGCGCTCGGTCTTGACCTGGGCGGCCGACGGCGGGCGCGGGCCGGGGTCGCTGCTCACCCGCCAGACGCTACCCGACGGCTACGCTGCCCGCCGTGATGCAGTGGCGAGCGGGGACGGTCGTGCGCGAGGTCCGAGCGTGGACCGGCGCGGTGGAGGTCGAGGTGCGTCTCGAGGGCCGGGAGGATGCCACCGTCCGGGCGCTGGCGTACACCGCGGTCACCGGGGCGCCGGGGGTCGGGGAGCGCGTCCTGCTCAACGCCTCGGCGCTGCTGCGCGGGCTCGGGACGGGCGGCCTCGCCTTCGTCGTCGCCCGCACCGACGTCGTCCCTCCCGACCCGGAGCCCGGTGCCGGGCACATCGTCAAGGCGCGCTACACCCCACTGCAGCAGATGCTCCTGGCCGTCGACGAGCAGGACAGCCCCCACCACGCCGCGGTCGCCGACGCGGACGACCTCGGCGGCATGCCCGTCGTCGTCGCGGACCTGCACAGCGCGCTCCCGGCGGTCATCGCCGGCATCCGACTGCGCCGGCCCGGCGCCGTCGTCGCCTACGTCATGACCGACGGCGGCGCGCTCCCGGCGGCGTTCTCCCGGGTCGTCGCGGGCCTGCGTGGTGCCGGCTGGCTGGCAGCCACCCTCACGGTCGGGCAGGCCTTCGGGGGCGACCACGAGGCCGTCACGACCCACACCGGCCTGCTGGCCGCGCGGCACGTCGTCGGCGCCGACGTCGCCGTCGTCGTCCAGGGACCGGGGAACGTCGGGACCGGCACCCGTTGGGGCTACTCGGGCGTCGCGGTCGTCGACGCCCTGCACGCCGCCGACGTCCTCGGCGGACGCGGCATCGCCACGCTGCGCGTGTCAGGGGCCGACCCCCGCCCGCGGCACCACGGCGTCAGCCACCACAGCCGCACGGCCTACGGCCGCGCGCTGCTCACCCCGGCCGACCTGCCGGTGACGACCCTGCCCGACCCCGACCTCGACGCCCTCGTGCGACGTCAGGTCGAGGGGCTGGTGGAGCAGTCCCGCGCGGTCCTGACGGTCGTCGAGGTCCCCGCCGACGGCCTCGCCGAGGCACTCGCCGAGGCCCCTGTGCCGTTGACGACGATGGCGCGAGGGGTCGCGGAGGACCCGGCGCCGTTCCTCGCGGCGGCCGCCGCCGGAGCCCACGCGGGCTCGCTCAGCGAACGCCCATGAGGTCGACGACGAAGATCAGTGTCTCGCCCGGGCCGATGACCGGCGGGGCGCCGCGGTCGCCGTAGGCCTTGTGGGGCGGGATGGTGAGCCGTCGCCGGCCGCCGACGCGCATCCCGGCGATTCCCTCGTCCCAGCCGGCGATGACCATGCCGACTCCGAGCCGGAAGTCCAGGGGTGCGCCGCGGTTCCACGACGCGTCGAACTCCTCACCACTGGAGTGCGCCACGCCGACGTAGTGCGCCGAGACGGTGCTCCCGGGAGTGGCCTCGGCACCCTCGCCCACCTCGATGTCCTCGATGACGAGGTCCACCGGCGGCTCCTCGCCGGGGAAGTCGATCTCGGGCTTGGTCTTCTCGCTCACGGGGGTCCTCTCGGCGGGGCCGTCAGTAGGCGGCCAGGATGTCGACGACGAACACGAGCGTGTCGTCGCCCTTGATCGTGTCACCCTGACCGGCCGAACCGTAGCCGTCGGCCGGCGGGATGACGAGCAGGACGCGGCTGCCGACCTTCTGGCCGAGCAGTCCCTGGTCCCATCCCTTGATCACCTGGCCCGACCCGATCTGGAACTCGAACCACGGCTGCTCGGGGCGGTTGGCGCTGGAGTCGAACACCTCGCCGTTGCGCCACAGCGCCCCGGTGTACGCGACCCGCACCGTCTGGCCCTTCTCGACCTTGGCGCCGTCTCCCTCGACGAGGGGCTGGACGACGGTCTTCGTCGGCGCCTTGGCGCCCTTGGGCACCTCGATGGTCGCGGGCTTGCCCTCGTTCATCGTCACCGTGGGCAGACCCTTCTTGGGCTCGACGGGGGTGCCCTGGGCCTGGTCGAGCACCTGGGTCGCCTTCTGCAGGTCGAGCACGAAGACCACCGGGTCGTCCTTGGTGATGCCGAGGGCCTCGTTGCCGGTGTCGCCGTAAGCGTCCGCCGGCGTCGAGGCGATGACGATGCGGGAGCCCACCTTCTTGCCGGGTATCTGGGTGCGGAAGGAGGCGAAGAGGTCCTTCTGGCTCAGGTCGAGGCCGACCGCGCCACTGTCCCAGGTGCTGTGGACGACCTTGCCGTCGGTCCCGTTGACGAGGATCGCCTGGAGGGACACCAGGTCGTCGGCGGTGATGACGGCGCCGTCGCCCTCGGTGACGACCTGGGACTCGGTGCGCGTCACGTCGAGCGGCGCGTCCACCGTGACGGAGGGGGCCTTCGCGGGGTCGCTGCCCTCGACCGTGACCTTCGACAGGACGCTCGACGGGGTCGTCGCGGACTCCTCGCCGCAGCCGGTGAGGAGCAGGGCGGAGGCGGTCGCGACGACGGACAGGATCGTGGTCAGGCGGCGAGGCACGGTGGTGGGACCTTCGTTCGGGGGTGCGACGGGCAGAGCGCCACGATAACGGCGGGACCGGTGAGGTCCCGCATCGCGCGCACGCCAGCCTCAACGACGGGAGCGCTGGAGGAGTGCCCCGAGCGGGAGCGGACGGACGTGGTCCCCGTCACTGCTGGCGCGCTCAGGTGCGCATCCCCTCGATGAGACGCTCGACCCGGGCGTCCTCGGCGAGGAAGGGGTCCTTGCACAGGACCGTGCGCTGCGCCTGGTCGTTGAGCTTCAGGTGGACCCAGTCGACGGTGAAGTCCCGACGGTGCTCCTGGGCGGCGCGGATGAAGTCGCCGCGCAGCTTCGCGCGTGTCGTCTGGGGAGGGCGCACCTTGGCCTCGAACACCTCGGGGTCGGAGACCACCCGGGCCGCCCTCCCCCGGCGCTGGAGGAGGTAGAACAGCCCACGGCCCCGGTCGATGTCGTGGTAGGACAGGTCGATCTGGGCCAGCCGGGGGTGCTCGAGTCCGAGACCGTGCCGGCTCGCGTAGTCGTCGAGGAGCCGGTACTTGACGACCCAGTCGATCTCGGTGCCGACGAGGGCGAGGTCGTCGGTCTCCACCGCGGTGAGCACGCGGTCCCAGAGCTCGAGGACGCGCCCGTGCAGCGGGTCGGCCGTCCCCTCGCGCGCGACGAACTCGGCGGCCTTGGCGTGGTACTCACGCTGGAGGTCCAGGGCCGAGAGCTGGCGACCGTTGGCGAGCCTGACCGGCCGACGGCCCGTCATGTCGTGCGCGATCTCGCGGATTGCGCGGATCGGGTTCTCCAGGCTCAGGTCGCGCATCACCGTGCCCGACTCGATCATCCGCAGCACGAGGTCGGCCGAGCCGATCTTGAGCATCGTCGTCGTCTCGCTCATGTTCGAGTCACCGACGATGACGTGCAGCCGCCGGTAGTGCTCGGCGTCGGCATGCGGCTCGTCGCGGGTGTTGATGATCGGACGGCTGCGGGTGGTCGCCGAGGAGACGCCCTCCCAGATGTGGTCGGCGCGCTGGCTCAGCGCGTAGGAGGCGCCCTTGGAGGTGGCGACGAGCTTGCCCGCGCCGCACGTCAGCTGCCGGCTGATGAGGAAGGGCAGGAGCGTGTCGGAGATCGCCTGGAACTCCCCCGAGCGGCGGACCAGGTAGTTCTCGTGGCACCCGTAGGAGTTGCCGGCGCTGTCGGTGTTGTTCTTGAACACGTAGATGTCGCCGGCGACGCCGTCCTCGCGCAGCCGGGCCTGGGCGTCGACGACCAGCCCCTCGAGGATGCGCTCACCCGCGCGGTCGTGAGCGACGACCTGCCGGATCGAGTCGCACTCGGCGGTCGCGTACTCCGGATGGCTCCCGACGTCGAGGTAGAGCCGGGACCCGTTGGTGAGGAAGACGTTGGAGCTGCGACCCCATGCGACGACCTTGCGGAAGAGGTAGCGGGCCACCTCGTCGGGGGTCAGGGTGCGCTGGCCACCTGTCGAGCACGTGATCCCGTACTCGTTCTCGATGCCGATGATGCGCCGCGCGGTCGCGCCCGAGGTCACTCCGCGCCGCCGCCGTCCCGCTCGGGGCGCTGGGTCTGCGGGTTGGTCGACTCGCCCCGCGCGGAGTCGTGCTCGTCGCTGACGGGCACGTCGGCGGTCGGGTCCTCGCTGCTCAGCAGGCGGTCGAGCAGCGTGCCCTGGATGCGACGGAACCGCCGGCGCGGACGGTTGCGGTCGAGCACGGCGACCTCGAGCTGTTCCGGGGACAGCTCGCGCGGGGCCCCGCCGGCCGGTTCGGTACCGAGCAGACGCACAGCCAGGCCCAGCACCTCGGACAGGTGCATCCCGGGCCGCCACTCCTCCTTCAGGGCGGTCTCGATCAGCTCGGCTCCCCCGCCCATCGCGACGAAGCCGTGCTCGTCGGCGACCGAGCCGTCGTAGGTGAGCCGGTACACCTGGTCCTCGTCGGACGTCGTCCCGACCTCGGCGACGACGATCTCGACCTCGTAGGGCTTGGACTCCTGGGTGAACACCGCCCCGAGGGTCTGGGCGTAGGCGTTGGCGAGCCCACGGGCGGTGACGTCGGACCGGTCGTAGGAGTACCCGCGCAGGTCGGCGTAACGGACTCCGGCCACCCGCAGGTTCTCGAACTCGTTGTACTTCCCGACCGCTGCGAAGGCGATCCGGTCGTAGATCTCGGACACCTTGTGCAGGGCCCGTGAGGGGTTCTCCGCGACGAACGCGATCCCCCCCTCGTACGCGAGCACGACGACCGAGCGACCGCGGGCGATGCCCTTGCGGGCGAAGTCGGCGCGGTCCTTCATCAGCTGCTCGGGGCTGACGTAGAACGGCATGCCGGCGGTCATCGCCCACCTCCGGTGGTCTCGGCCCGGTCGGAGATGATCGCGTCGACGACCGGCGCGACATCGTCCTCGGGGACGAACCGCGTGCCGGCCTCGTCGACGACACCGACGGTGGGCCAGATCCGGCGGCCCACATCGGGCCCGCCCGTCGCCGAGTCGTCGTCGGCGGCGTCGTAGAGCGCCTCGACCGCGACGTGCACGGCATCCGCCTGGGCCATGCCACGCCGGTAGAGCTTCTTCAGGGCGCCACGCGCGAAGAGCGAGCCGGAGCCGACGCTGTGGTGGTCGTGCTCCTCGTAGCAGCCGCCGGTGACGTCGTAGGAGAAGATCCGCCCACTCCCGGTGCCGAGGTCGTACCCGGCGAAGAGCGGGACGACGGCCAGCCCCTGCATGGCCATGCCGAGGTTCCCGCGGATCATCGAGGCCAGCCGGTTGGCCTTTCCCTCGAGGGACATCAGGGCGCCCTCGATCTTCTCGTAGTGCTCGAGCTCGACCTGGAAGAGCCGGACCAGCTCGATGGCGAGCCCGGCGGTGCCGGCGATCCCGACGAGGCTGAACTCGTCGGTCGCGAAGACCTTCTCCATGTCGCGGTTGGCGATGACGTTGCCCATCGTCGCTCGCCGGTCGCCCGCCATCACGACGCCACCGTCGTAGGTCACGGTCACGATCGTCGTGCCGTGAGGGACTTCCAGCGTGGTCCCTGCGGGCACGCTGCGCCGGGAGGGCAGCAGGCTCGGGGCATGGGCGGAGAGGAACTCCGTGAACGAGGACGAGCCCGGCACGAGGTAGGCGGCAGGAAGCCGCCCGGTGTCGGTTCCGGAGGTCACTGGCCGCCCTTCTGCACGAAGCCGCGGACGAACTCCTCGGCGTTGGACTCCAGGACGCCGTCGATCTCGTCGAGGATGTCGTCGATCTCGCTGTTCTGCGCCGCGGGGGCCGCTGCGGCCGCCTCGGGCGCGTCGGCGTCGTCGTCGGGACCGTCGTCGCGCCGCTGGGGCCTGATCTGCTCCTGGCCGGGCATGGTCACCACTCCTCGGGGTCGGATGCCTCCGAGCCTAGACGCTCGGGTACCGGGCAGGAGCGGCGGCCGGACAGGCCCCGCCTGTCCGGCGTCGTCCTCAGCCCGCGGGGGGCTCCGCCTGGGCGCGCGCCAGCGCCCGCAGCAGCGACGCGGCGTCGGGCGCCGACCGGACGAGGTCACCGACGCCCGCCTCGGTCCCGCGCAGCGGCTCGAGCATCGGGACCCGTTGGAGGGTCCTCTGGCCGGCGACGTCGAAGATCACCGAGTCCCAGGAGGCCGCCACGACGTCGTCGGGGAAGCGCCGCAGACAGGTGCCCCGGAACCAGGCCCGGGTGTCGGTCGGCGGTTCCTCGACGGCCCGCCGGACGTCCTCGTCCGCGACGAGCACCTCGAGCCGCCCGCTCGCGGCCAGCCGGTGCGCCAGGCCGCGGTCGGCGCGCACGTCGGACCACTGGAGGTCGACGGCCTTCAGTCGCGGGTCGCCCCACCCCATGCCGTCCCGAGCGCGGTAGCCCTCGAGGACGGCCAGCTTGGCCACCCAGTCGACCTCACGGCGTGCCTCCATCGGGTCGCGGCCGAGCCGGTCGAGGACCGTGGACCACCAGTGGAGCACCTCGGCCGTGTCGGGGTCGGGCTCTCCCCCGCTCCGTTCGTCGACGTAGGCCGCTGCGCGGTCGTGGTACTCCCAGAGCAGCTCCAGCGCCGTCATCCGGCGCCCGTCGACGAGCTCGACCTTGAGCTGCAGGCTGGGGTCGTGCGAGACCTCGTGGAGCGTCGCGACCGGGCGGCGGACCGACAGGTCGTCGCGCACCGCGCCGTCCTCGATCATCGCGAGGACGAGGGAGGTCGTCCCCATCTTGAGCAGGTTGGCGACGTCGGCGTGGTTCGCGTCGCCGATGATGACGTGGAGCCGGCGGTACCGGTCGGCGACGGCGTGCGGCTCGTCGCGCGTGTTGATGATCGGCCGCTTCAGCGTCGTCTCGAGCCCGACCTCGACCTCGAAGAAGTCGCTGCGCTGGGCGATCTGGTAGCCCGGCGTCCGCGAGTCGACCCCGATACCGACCCGCCCCGAGCCACACATCACCTGGCGGACCACGAAGAAGGGGGTCAGGTGGCGGACGACGTCGGCGAACGGCGTGGCCCGCGACATCAGGTAGTTCTCGTGCGTCCCGTAGGAGGCGCCCTTGCCGTCGGTGTTGTTCTTGTAGAGGTTGACGCCCGGCGGCACCGTCGCGAGGCGCGCCACGGCCTCCCGCATGACGAGCTCGCCCGCACGGTCCCAGGTGACCGCCGCGCGCGGAGTCGTCACCTCGGGCGAGCTGTACTCGGGGTGAGCGTGGTCGACGTACAGTCGCGCCCCGTTGGTGAGGACGACGTTGGCGAGCGTCGGGTCCTCGACGTCGGTGAGCTGGCTCGGATGCGCCTGGCCGCGCCCCATGTCGAACCCGCGCGCGTCGCGCAGCGGCGCCTCGTCCGCATAGTCCCAGCTCGCGCGGGCCGGGCGGATCCCGCGGGAGGCGGCGTAGGCCGTCACGACGTCACCCGAGGCGACCATGGGGTTGGCCGCCGGGTCGCCGGGCACGATGATGCCGTACTCGGTCTCGATGCCCATCACCCGTCGCACGGTCATGGCTCGACGATACTGACCCGGTGCGCACCTACCGTGGCCTGGCTCCCCGTACCGCCGTCCTCTCGAGGCTGGTCGACCTCGCGCGTCGGGACGTCACCGAGATGGACATCGACGCGATCCAGGCCGCGCGGGCGCGCACCATCCCCCGCAACCGGCTCACCGCGGCCGTGGTCGGGCAGGTCGCCCCGGGCACCGGCATCACCTACGGGACCGCACCCGCGCGCGACGACTTCGAGATCCCCCTGCGCATCTACCGTCCGAGGGCCCTGCCCGACAGCAGGACCGATGTCCCTGTCGTCATGTGGTTCCACGGTGGCGGCTTCGTCCTCGGCAACCCGGTCGACTACGACCCGATCTGCTCCCGGATCGCCGTCGGGGTAGGCGCCGTCGTCGTCTCGGTCGACTACCGGAAGGCCCCGGAGCACCGGGCGCCGACGGCCGTCCACGACTGCGTCGACGCGACGACGTGGGTCGGGGTGTCGGGCGACGTCCTGCGCGCGGACACCTCGCGGATGGCGGTCGCGGGGGACTCCGCCGGGGGCAACCTCGCCGCGGTCGTCGCCCAGGTCCTGCGCGACCACGCGATCGACGCCCTGCGCCACCAGGCGCTCATCTACCCCGCCACGGACATGACGATGTCCTCGCCGTCCATCGAGGAGCACCGCCGCGGCGCCATCCTCCACCGGCCGTCGATGGACGCCTATCTCGACCACTACCTGCCGCCCGGTCACGACCGACGTGACCCCCTCGTCTCGCCGCTCTTCGGCCGGCTGGACGGCCTGCCGCCCGCGCTCGTCCAGACCGCCGACCTCGACCCGATCCGCGACGACGGCACCCGGTACGCGGACGCGCTGCGGGAGGCGGGCGTTCCGGTCCGCCACACCAACTACCTCCAGGTCCCCCACGGCTTCGCCTCGTTCCCCGGCGCCACGCCGATCGGGCGACAGCACCGGTGGGAGCTCGTCACCGAGCTGTCGCGGGCGCTGCACTGAGGACGGGCGTCAGCGGGAGCGGGGCAGACGCACCGTCGCCGTGGTCGAGCCGGGTGCGGACTCGAACTCGATCGACCCGCCGTGCCGGTCGACGACGACCCGCCGCGAGATGTCGAGACCGAGCCCGGTGCCGCTTCCGACGTCCTTGGTGGTGAAGAACGGCTCGAACACCCGGTGCAGGATCGCCGGGTCGATGCCCGGCCCGGTGTCGCCGACCTCGACGACGACGTCGTCACCGTCGAGCCGGATGGCCAGGCGCAGGGTGCCCTCGCCGTCCATGGCGTCGAGCGCGTTGTCGATGAGGTTGGTCCACACCTGGTTCAACTCGGCGGCGTAGACCTCGATCTCGGGGACGTCCTCGGCGTACTGCCGGACCACGTCGATGCCCTCGAGCTTGGGCCGGAGCATGGCGAGCGTGCTCTCCAGCCCGCTGGAGAGGTCGGTGCGCTGGAGGGAGGCCCGGTCCATCTGCGAGTACGTCTTGACGTCCTGGACCAGGTGGGAGATCCGGTTGGTCGCGTCGCTCAGCTCGGTGAGGAGGCCGTCGACACCGAGGGTGCTCGTGATCCATCGCACCGCGGGCCCGAGGCCGTCCTCCCCGACGATGGCCTCGAGGTCCCCGAACCACTGCTCGTCGGCGTCCCTCGCCGCGAGGATCGGTGCCATCTGCCAGCCGAACTCGACGCCGCGCTCCTCCAGCCACTCGCCGATGAACTCCTCGCGGTCGGCGACCTCGAGCGCGTTGCCTCCTGCGGGGGCGCGCTTCTGGAGCTCGACCCGCACCCGGTCGAGCTCGAGGAACTGCTCCGTGTCGACCCCGTGCTGGGCCAGCCCGACGAGGGACTGGAGCATGTAGCTGCTGGTGCTCCGGAGCGACTCCAGCGCCCTCAGGGACGCGGAGGCCGGGTTGTTGATCTCGTGCGCCAGGCCGGCAGCGAGCTTGCCGAGGGCGACGATCGACTCGCGCTGGCGCGTGGTCGCGTCGACGCGCCGCACGGTCTGGTAGACCGCGTCGAGGAGGTGCTTGCCGAGCGGGAGCCACCGGAGGACGTAGGCGCCGAGCTCGTCCGACGGGACGACGAAGCACCGGCCCACCGATGCCGCCCGGCCGGAAACGAGGAAGACCGCGTTCTCGTCGCCGCTCCCCCACGCGCCGTGGCCACCGGCCCACTGGCCCGGCTCGGTCATCCGCATCACCGTCGTGCTGTCGCGCCCCACCTGCTGGAGCAGCTCGATGACCCCCTCGAGCAGCATCCAGAGCTCGTCGGCCGGTCGGCCCTCGTGGAACAGCTCGTCACCGGGGGCGAACGCACGCACCTCGCCGATCGCGGCGAAGTCGGTGAGCTGCTCCTCGCTGAGCCCGCTGGTCAGGGAGGCGGCCCGGAGGTCGTCGAGGACGCTCATACCGTCTCCAGGTAGAGGTGGACGTTGCTCACCGCGGTCGAGCCCTCACCGACCGCCGAGGCGACCCGCTTCATCGAGCTGCGGCGCACGTCGCCGGCGGCGAACACGCCGGGCACGCTGGTCTCGAGCAGCAACGGCTGTCGGGCCAGGGGCCAGCGCACGCCCTCGTCCTCGAGCGGGGCGACGTCGGGCCCCGTGAGCACGAACCCGCGCTCGTCGCGCGCGACGTGCTCGCCGAGCCAGTCGGTTCGGGGCAGCGCGCCGATGAACGCGTACAACCAGTTCGCGGTGACCGTCTCCTCCTCACCGGTCGTGCGGTCCACGATGGTGAGCCACTCGAGGTGCTCGCTCCCCCCGCCGCGCAGCACCTCGGTGCAGAAGCGCACCTCGATGTTGTCGGTCTTCTCGACGCGGTCGACGAGGTACTGCGACATCGAGGCGGTGAGCGAGGCGCCGCGCACCAGGATGACGACCTTGCGGGCGAACTCGGCGAGGTGCAGCGCCGCCTGTCCCGCCGAGTTGGCCGCACCGACGACGTAGACGTCATCCCCCTGGGTCGAGCGGGCCTCGCTCGCCGAGGCCCCGTAGTACACCCCGCGGCCGGTGAGGCCGGCGAGCCCGTCCGCGGCGAGCAGCCGGTAGGAGACACCCGTCGCCACGATCACCGCCCGCGCCTCGATCTCCGACCCGTCGTCGAAGCGGACCGCGTGGATCGAACCGCGCTGCTCGAGGCCCTCCGCCGTGCGCGCCAGCACCATCTCCGCGCCGAGCCGGGTGGCCTGGATGGTGGCCCGCTGCGACAGGTCGGCGCCGCTCAGTCCCTTGGGGAAGCCGAGGTAGTTCTCGATCCTCGCGCTCTGCCCGGCCTGGCCCCCGGGGGCATCGCGGTCGATGACGGCGACCGACAGGCCCTCCGAGGCCCCGTAGACGGCCGCCGCCAGACCGGCCGGGCCGGCTCCGATCACCACGAGGTCGTACAGCCTCGAGGTCGCACCGGTCCGCAGGCCGAGCGCGGCCGCCAGGTCGGCGGTGCTCGCGGCGCGCAGCACGGTGCCGTCGGGGAGCAGGACGAGGGGCAGGTCCTCCGGGGTCGCCTCGAACAGCTCGTGGAGACGGTCGGCTTCGGCGTCGTGCTCGAGCTCGAGCCACTGGTAGTGGACGTAGTTGCGCGCGAGGAACATCCGCGTCTCGTAGCTGCGCTCGGACCACCTGTTCCCGACCACGCGCACACCGTCGAACCGCCGGTCGTTGGCGCGGGTCCAGTCGTCGAGGAGGTCGTCGAGGATGGGGTACAACCGCTCCTCGGGCGGCGACCACGGCTTGAGCAGGTAGTGGTCGAGGCCGATGTCGTTGATCGCCTTGATGGCGACGTCGGTGTCGGCGTAGGCGGTGAGGAGCACCCGCTTGGCGCCGGGCGTGATCGGCCGGGACCGCTCGAGCATCTCGATCCCGGTCATCTCCGGCATCCGGTGGTCGGACACGATGAGCGCCACCGGGAGGTCACGTCCCACCAGCGCCTCGAGCGTCTGGAGGGCCTCGGCGCCGGACGTCGCGCGCACCAGACGGTACCGACCGGCGTACCGGACGCGCAGGTCCCGGGTGATGGCCTGCGAGACGGCCGGGTCGTCGTCGACCGTCAGGATGATCGGCTTGGCCATCACGTTCCCTTCGCCGGTCTCGTCCAGTGAGGGCCGACAGGCGGAGCATAGTGCCGTGACTCGGGCGTGGTCGTCAACGGCACCCGCCGGGCGCCGCACCGACGGCGGTCTGCACACAGCCCGGCCCCCGCGTCGCCCGACGGATACGCTGACGGCATGCGGGAGATCGTGGTCTTCTCCGGGTCGGCCCACCCGGAGCTCGCCCACCGGATCTGCGACGGGTTGGGGGTCCAGCTCTCCGAGACGCTCATCACCCGGTTCAGCAACGACTGCCTCCAGGTCCAGCTGCTCGCCAACTGCCGCCAGCGCGACGTCTACGTCGTCCAGCCGCTCGTCCCGCCGACCCAGGACTCCCTCATGGAGCTGCTCCTCATGATCGACGCGGCCCGCGGAGCCTCCGCGGCCATGGTCACCGCGGTGATCCCCCACTACGCGTACGCCCGCTCCGACAAGAAGGACGCCTCTCGGATCTCACTCGGGGGGCGACTGGTCGCCGACCTCATCGACGCGGCCGGGGCGGACCGGGTGATCACGATGAACCTCCACGCCCCTCAGGTGCACGGCTTCTTCTCCGTGCCGGTCGACCACCTCACCGCGCTCGGCATCCTCGCCGACCACTTCCGCTCACAGGACCTCTCCGACACCGTCGTCGTCTCCCCCGACCTCGGGAACGCCAAGGACGCCACCCAGTTCGCGCGGCTGCTCGGTCTGCCCGTGGCCGCGGGGTCCAAGCGGCGGCTCGCCGACGACCGGGTCGTCATCGACTCGATCGTGGGAGACGTGGCCGGGCGGAGGGCCGTCGTCCTCGACGACGAGATCGCGACCGGTGGCAGCATCGTCGAGCTCCTCGACCGGCTCGCCGACCAGGGCGTCACCGAGGCCGCCGTGGCGTGCACGCACGGACTGTTCGCCGGCAGCGCGGTCCAGCGACTCTCGACGCACCCGATGATCCGGGAGGTCGTCACCACCGACACCGTCCCGGCCCCGCTCGACTGGCCGCAGCTGCGGGTGCGCTCGGTGTCGGGACTCTTCGCCGAGGCCATCCACCGGATCCACGACGGCGAGTCGGTCTCGAGCCTCTTCGACGGCGTCGACCCGACCCACGCCCCGCCGCGCCAGCGCTCGCTCTTCGACCGGGTCGGTCAGTGAGCCGGCTGCTCCCGGCGGCGCTCGACGCCGCCCTCGTCCTGGTGTTCGCGGCGGTCGGGCGCCGGTCGCACGCGGAGGGCCTCGACCTCGCGGGCATCGCACGCACGGCGTGGCCGTTCCTCGTGGGCGCCGCCACCGGGTGGCTCGTCGCAACGCTCGCCCTCGACGGCGTCCCGCGCAGCCTGGGCTTCGGCGCAGTCGTCGTCGCCGGCACCGTGGCCGTCGGCATGCTCGTGCGTGTCGCCGTCGACCAGGGCACCGCGTGGTCCTTCGTCCTCGTCGCGACGCTGGTGCTGTCGGCCCTCCTCCTCGGCTGGCGGCTCGTCGCCGGCCTCCTCGGCTGACCCCGATCGGCCGGCCCGCTCCGGACGGGGGGCCGGACCGGAGGTCAGAGGTACTGACCGGTGTTGGCCACGGTGTTGATCGACTTGCCGGGCTCGGAACCCTCCTTGGTCTTGATGAGGGTGCGGATGTAGACGATCCGCTCCCCCTTCTTCCCTGAGATCCGGGCCCAGTCATCGGGGTTCGTCGTGTTCGGCAGGTCCTCGTTCTCGCGGAACTCGTCGGAGCACGAGGAGAGCAGGTGCTCGACCCGCAGCCCACGCTGGCCGGTGTCGAGGAAGTCCTTGATCGCCGTCTTCTTGGCCCGGTCGACGATGTTCTGGATCATCGCTCCCGAGTTGAAGTCCTTGAAGTAGAGGATCTCCTTGTCGCCACCGGCGTAGGTGACCTCGAGGAAGCGGTTCTCCTCCTCCTCCGAGTACATGCGCAGGACGACCGCGTCGATCATCGCCTGCACGGTGGCCTCGTCGGACCCCCCGTTCTGCGCGACGTCGTCGGGGTGCAGCGGCAGCGAGGTCGTCAGGTACTTCCCGAAGATGTCCCGCGCGGACTCGGCGTCCGGGCGCTCGATCTTGATCTTCTGGTCGAGGCGACCGGGACGCAGGATGGCCGGGTCGATCATGTCCTCGCGGTTGGAGGCCCCGATGACGATGACGTTCTCGAGCCCCTCGACCCCGTCGATCTCGGCGAGGAGCTGGGGGACGATCGTCGTCTCGACGTCGGAGGAGACCCCGGACCCGCGGGTCCGGAAGAGGGACTCCATCTCGTCGAAGAACACGACGACCGGGTAGCCCTCGTTGGACTTCTCGCGAGCCCGCTGGAAGATCAGCCGGATGTGCCGCTCGGTCTCCCCGACGTACTTGTTGAGCAGCTCGGGGCCCTTGATGTTGAGGAAGTAGGACTTGCCGGGCTCCCGGTCCTCCTTCTCGGCCACCTTGCGGGCGAGGGAGGCCGCGACCGCCTTGGCGATCATCGTCTTCCCGCACCCGGGCGGACCGTAGAGGAGCACCCCCTTGGGGGGCTTCAGCTGGTGCTCGGTGTAGAGGTCGGGGTGCAGGTAGGGCAGCTCGACGGCGTCGCGGATGGCCTCGATCTGGCTGCTCAGGCCTCCGATGTCCGAGTAGTCGATGTCGGGTACCTCCTCGAGGACGAGGTCGGCCACCTCGGCCTTGGGGATCCGCTCGTAGACGAAGCCCGAACGGCTCTCGAGGAGCAGGGCGTCACCGGCCCGGACCTTCTCGCCGGTGAGCGACCCGGCCACGCGGCAGACGCGCTCCTCGTCGGCCTGCGCGACGACGAGGACGCGGCCGTCCTCGAGGACCTCCTTGCAGAGGACCACCTCGCCGACGACCTCGTACCCGTGGGCAGCGACGACGTTCATCGCCTCGTTGAGCATGACCTCGCGGCCGGCCACGAGGTGCTCGGCATCGACCGACGGGCTCACGGCGACGTGCATCTTCCGCCCGCTCGTCAGGACGTCGGCGGTGCCGTCCTCGAAGACCTCGATCACCGTGCCGTAGGCGGCGGGCGGCTGCGCGAGCCGGTCGACCTCCGACTTGAGGGTGACGATCTGCTCGCGGGCGTCGCGCAGTGTGCGGACCAGACGCTCGTTCTGGGCCGACAGCGTCGCGATCTGCGCTCGGAGCTGGCCCAGGTCACGCTCCATCGAGCGCAGCTGCGCCGGACTCACCTCACCGCGCGACCGGAGGGCCGCGATCTCGGCCTCGAGCGAGCGGCGCTCGGCCTCGAGCTGCTCGCGCTGGACCGACGGGTCCTGGGGCTGGTCGGTGCTCATGCTCGACGATAACCCCGCCGGGTCAGGAAGTTTCGAACGTTCCGGTCACGGATCGCCGCACCTTGCGCACCTTCTTGTCGGACGGCACGCGCTCGCCGACGTTCTCCGGGGTCCAGTCGGCGTCGGTCGCGTCCTCGCTCGTGACGTACCCGCCACCCGGGCGCCGCTTGCGCAGCGGCGGCGGCGTGCCGGGCGCGAGCCGGCGGGTGCTCACGAGGAAGCCGGTGTGCCCGTGCATCCGGTGCTGCGGTCGCACCGCGAGCCCCTCGAGGTGCCACCCGCGGACGAGGGACTCCCACGCCTGGGGCTCGGTGAACGTGCCGTGGTCGCGCATCGCCTCGGCCACCTTGGACAGCTGCGTCGTCGTCGCGACATAGCAGATGAGGACGCCACCGGGGACGAGCGCGTCGGCGACCACCTCGAGGCACTCCCAGGGGGAGAGCATGTCGAGGACGACCCGGTCGACCGTGCCGGGGCCGACCACAGACGGCAGTGTCTCGACGAGGTCCCCGACCGAGACGGTCCACGCCGGGTGCTCGCCGCCGAAGAAGTCCCGGGCGTTGGCCCGGGCGATGTCGGCGAAGTCGCCGCGCCGCTCGAAGGACAGCAGCCGGCCGTGCTCGCCGACCGCTCGCAGCAGGGACATCGACAGCGCCCCGGAGCCGACGCCGGCCTCGACGACCGTCGCTCCGGGGTGGATGTCGGCCATCATGACGATCTGGCCCGCGTCCTTGGGGTAGACGACCGCCGCGCCCCGTGGCATCGACATGACGTAGTCGGCGAGGAGCGGCCGCAGCGCGAGGTACTCCACGCCGGCGGTGTTGGTGATCGTGGAGCCGTCGGGGGCGCCGATGAGGTCGTCGTGCCGGAGGTGACCGCGGTGGGTGTGGAACTGCTTGCCCGCGGCGAGCGTGATCGTGTGCAGCCGGCCCTTGGGGTCGGTCAGCTGGACCCGGTCCCCCTCGGCGAAGGGCCCGCGGCGGCGCTCGGCTCCGGTGACGGTCATGGCCGGGGAGTCTAGTTCCGGCGCAGGGCCTGCCGGGCCACCGCCTCGAGGTGCTCGGAGGTGACCAGGCCCTGGACGACCCCCGCGTGCGACACGACGACGAGCCCCCAGCCGGTGGCGTTCATCGCCCGCAGCACCGGCTCGAGGTCGGAACCGGGGCCGAGCTCGACGAGGCAGCTGTCCGGGAGACGCACGACGAGGGACCCGAGCCGCGTGTGCGGAGGGAGAGTGGCCAGGTCGGGGACGCCGTCCTCGTGCGTGGGCAGGACGAGGCTCGGCAGCCGGCGCTCGTCGAGCGCGACGATCCGGTGGGGAGCCTCGACGAGCTCGGAGACGGGCGTCGAGGGCGGGACGACGAGCACGGGCTCGATGACCTGCTCGGGCCGCACGACGCGCAGCAGCCGCTCGAGCGGGGCCCGCTGGAGCGCGGACGTCGCCCCCGCCCAGAGGATCCACCCCATGACGAGCGAGATGACCAGGTCGAAGGTCTGCACGCTTCCCGCGAGGAGCGGAGCGACGCCGAACCAGAGCACGATGCCGACCGCGAGGACCCGGCCCGCCCACCCGGCGACGAGGATGCCGAGGTCGCGGCGGCCGCTGACGCCCCACACGAGGGACTGGAGGGCCGCGCCACCGTCGAGCGGTAACCCGGGCAGGAGGTTGAACCCGGCGAGGAGCAGGTTCATCCACGCGAACGCCGACGCGAACAACGACTCGGGCCAGCCGAGCGTCGACGCAGCGAACCAGCCGAGCGCCGCGAGGAGCAGGTTGACCGCCGGCCCGGCGACCGCGACCGCGGCGGTGCGTCCCGGGGTGGCGCCGGTCCCGTCGTAGGCGGTGTGCCCACCCATGAGCGTCGCCACGACCCGGTGCACGCGGAACCCGAGCGCCCGCGCGACGACGGCGTGGCCCACCTCGTGCCCGAGGACCGCGACGAGGACGCTGACGACGAGCCAGAGGGCGTAGGCCACCTGGGTGCCCGAGCCGAGGCCCTGGCCGGCCTGCCAGCCGGTCCACGCGACGACGGCCGCGAGGACGAGCCAGGTGCGGTCGAGGTACACGGGCACACCTGCGACCCCGCCGATCCGAAGCGCCCCGGCCGGAGGCGGCGGGGTGGACACGGACATGCCACGGACCCTACGCGAGGGGCGCGGCATACTGTCCCTCTGCCCATGACGAGCGAGGAACCCGAGTCCACCGTGACCCCTAAGCACCGGCCCGACGCCACGGACGACCTCTCCGAGGCCCTCGGCGAGCGCGTCCTCGTCCTCGACGGCGCGATGGGCACGATGATCCAGGCGCACGGACTGTCCGAGGCCGACTACCGCGGGGAGCGGTTCGCAGAGCACCCGCGTGACCTGCGCGGTCACAACGACCTGCTGTCGCTGACCCGACCGGACCTCATCCGGTCCATCCACCGCGCCTACCTCGAGGCCGGAGCCGACCTCGTCGAGACGAACACGTTCAACGCCCAGCGGATCTCGCTCGCCGACTACGGCATGGAGGGCCTCGCCTACGAGATGAACCTCGCGGCGGCCAGCCTGGCCCGGGTCGAGGCAGACGCGATGACGCAGCGGACCCCCGACCGCCCCCGCTGGGTCGTCGGGGCCCTCGGCCCGACCAACCGGACCGCCTCGATCTCCCCCGACGTCAACGACCCCGGCGCCCGCAACGTCACCTTCGACGAGCTCGTCGAGGCCTACCTCGAGCAGGCCCGGGGCCTCGTCGACGGCGGGGCCGACACCCTGCTCGTCGAGACGGTCTTCGACACCCTCAACGCGAAGGCGGCGATCTTCGCCCTCGAGACCCTCTTCGAGGAGCACGGCCGCCGGTGGCCCGTCATGATCTCCGGGACGATCACCGACGCCTCCGGCCGGACCCTGTCCGGCCAGACCACGGAGGCGTTCTGGTCCTCGGTGCGGCACGCCCGACCCCTGACGATCGGCCTCAACTGTGCCCTCGGCGCCGAGGAGCTGCGGCCCTACGTCGCGGAGCTGTCCCGGCTCGCCGACTGCTTCGTGTCGGCCCACCCCAACGCGGGCCTGCCCAACGCGTTCGGCGAGTACGACGAGTCCGCCGCTCACATGGCCTCGGTCGTCGGCGAGTTCGCGACGTCCGGCCTCGTCAACGTCGTCGGCGGATGCTGCGGCACCACGCCCGACCACATCGCGGCGATCGCCACGGCCGCCGGGGCGGGGACGCCCCGGCGGCCGGTGCGCCTCGATCCCGCCCTGCGGCTCTCCGGGCTGGAGCCGCTCGTCGTCGACGAGCGGTCGCTCTTCGTCAACATCGGCGAGCGGACCAACATCACCGGGTCGGCGCGGTTCCGTCGCCTCATCCAGGAGCAGGACTACGCGGCCGCCCTCGGGGTCGCCCGGCAGCAGGTCGAGTCCGGCGCCCAGGTCATCGACGTCAACATGGACGAGGGCATGCTCGACGGCGTCGCCGCCATGGACCGCTTCCTCCGGCTGGTCGCCTCCGAGCCCGACATCTGCCGCGTCCCCCTCATGGTCGACTCGAGCAAGTGGGAGGTGATCGAGGCCGGCCTCAAGGTCACCCAGGGCAAGGCGATCATCAACTCGATCTCGATGAAGGAGGGCGTCGAGCCCTTCCTGGCCCACGCCCGGCTGGCCCGCAAGCACGGCGCGGCCGTCGTCGTCATGGCCTTCGACGAACGGGGCCAGGCGGACACCTACGAACGGCGCACCGAGGTGTGCGAGCGGGCCTACCGGCTCCTCGTCGACGAGGTCGGGTTCCCGCCCGAGGACATCGTCTTCGACCCCAACGTCTTCGCCGTGGCCACGGGCATCGAGGAGCATGCCGCCTACGGTGTGGACTTCATCGAGGCGACCCGGTGGATCAAGGAGCACCTGCCCCACGCGCTCGTCTCCGGCGGCATCTCCAACGTGTCCTTCAGCTTCCGCGGCAACAACGCGGTCCGCGAGGCCATCCACGCCGTGTTCCTGTACCACGCGATCCACGCAGGACTCGACCTCGGCATCGTCAACGCCGGTGCGCTCCAGCCCTACGACACCGTCGACCCCGAGCTGCGCGAGCGGATCGAGGACGTCGTGCTCAACCGGCGCCCGGACGCCACCGAGCGGCTCATCGAGGTCGCCGAGAAGTACCGGGCCGACGGCGGTGCCGAGGACCCGGGCGCCGAGGAGTGGCGGGCCCTGCCCGTCCGGGAGCGGATCACGCACGCCCTCGTCAAGGGCATCGACGACCACGTCGTCGACGACACCGAGGAGCTGCGGCTCGAGATCGAGGTCGCGGGCGGAACGCCGCTCGAGGTCATCGAGGGGCCACTCATGGACGGGATGAACGTCGTCGGAGACCTCTTCGGCGACGGCAAGATGTTCCTCCCCCAGGTCGTGAAGTCGGCACGGGTGATGAAGAAGGCCGTGGCCCACCTCGTCCCGTACATCGAGGCCGAGCAGCAGGTCGGCCCCGAGCGGCGCACCAAGGGCACCGTCCTGACCGCGACCGTCAAGGGCGACGTGCACGACATCGGCAAGAACATCGTCGGCGTCGTCCTCCAGTGCAACAACTACGAGGTGATCGACCTCGGCGTCATGGTCCCGGCGCAGACCATCCTCGAGAAGGCCCGCGAGGTCGACGCGGACATCATCGGCCTCTCGGGGCTCATCACGCCGAGCCTCGACGAGATGGTGGGGGTCGCCTCCGAGATGGAGCGGCAGGGCTTCGAGGTTCCCCTGCTCCTCGGGGGGGCCACGACCTCCCGGGCGCACACCGCGGTCAAGGTCGACGGGAAGTACCACGGCCCGGTCGTCTGGGTGAAGGACGCCTCGCGGTCCGTGCCCGTCGTCAGCCAGCTGCTCTCCGACCGTGACCGCCCGGCCCTCCTCGAGAAGGTCGCGGCCGAGTACGCGGCCATCCGGACCCGGCACGCCGACCGGGCCGGCGAGCGGCCGCTCGCCCCCCTTGCCGAGGCCCGTGCCAACGCCCCGCGGCTCGACTGGTCGACCCACCGCCCGGAGCGTCCGCACCTGCTGGCCCAGCAGACCGGCGACCGGTGGGGCGGTGGGCGCGACGAGGGCCGCCCGCGCACCGCGACGCAGTTCACCCGGACGTGGGAGAGCTGCCCGGTCGAGGAGCTGCGCCCGTACATCGACTGGACCCCCTTCTTCTCCGCGTGGGAGATCCGCGGACGCTACCCCGACGTGCTCCACGCCCCGGCCACCGCGGAGGCCGCCCGGCGGCTGCTCGACGACGCCAACCGGATGCTCGACCGCGTCGAGGCGGAGCGGTGGGTCGAGGCGCGCGGCGTCGTCGGCATCTTCCCCGCGGCCTCGGTCGGGGACGACATCGAGGTCTACACCGACGAGGACCGCACGAGCGTGCTCACCCGCCTGCACACCCTGCGCCAACAGGGTCGCCACCGCGAGGGTGTCTCCAACAAGGCCCTCGCCGACTTCGTCGCGCCCCGGGACAGCGGCGTCCCCGACCACGTCGGCGCGTTCTCGGTGACGGCCGGCCTCGGGCTCGAGGAGCGGACCGCCGCCTTCAAGGCCGACCTCGACGACTACTCGGCGATCCTGCTCGAGGCGCTCGCCGACCGGCTGGCGGAGGCCTTCGCGGAGCGGCTCCACGAACGGGTCCGGCGCGAGGTCTGGGGCTACGCACCCGACGAGCGGCACAGCCCGGAGGAGCTCATCGCGGAGCCCTACCGGGGCATCCGCCCCGCGCCGGGCTACCCGGCCTGCCCGGACCACACCGAGAAGGAGACGCTGATGGCCCTCCTCGGCGGCGAGGAGCGCACCGGGATCCGCCTCACGGAGTCGATGGCCATGTGGCCTGGCGCCTCGGTCTCGGGGTGGTACTTCAGCCACCCGGCGAGCCAGTACTTCGTCGTCGGTCGGCTCGGGCGGGACCAGGTCGAGGACTACGCGGCGCGCAAGGGCTGGAACCTGCGGACCGCCGAGCGATGGCTCGCGCCCAACCTCGGCTACGACCCCGCGGACTGACCCCGGGGTGGTGCCGTGGCGGTGTCGGGGGCGGCGCCTAGCGTGGGCCACATGCCCCCCGCCCTGTCGCCGAGCCGTGCCGCGGACTTCAAGCAGTGCCCGCTGCTCTTCCGGTTCCGCACCATCGACAAGCTCGAGGGTCCCCCGTCCCCCGCCGCGGTCCGTGGCACCCTCGTCCACGCCGTGCTCGAGCACGTCTTCGAGCTCCCCGCCCACGAGCGCACCCCCGACGCCGCGACCGCCCTCCTGGAGCCCCGATGGCGGGCCCTCGTCGAGGAGCGGCCCGAGCTCGCGACGATGGTCGCCGAGCACACCGACCTCACCGAGGAGACCTGGCTCGCCGGGGCCCGCACCCTGGTGGAGGCCTGGTTCGGCCTCGAGGACCCCACCCGCCTCGAGCCCGAGGCTCGTGAGCTCTACGTCGAGACCCAGCTCGACGGGCTGACCCTGCGAGGGTACGTCGACCGCCTGGACGTCGCGCCCGACGGCGCCATGCGCGTCGTCGACTACAAGACCGGGCGCTCCCCCGGCGAGGCCTTCGAGGCCAAGGCGCTCTTCCAGATGAAGTTCTACGCCCTCGTGCTGTGGCGCACCCGCGGGGAGATCCCCCGGCTCCTCCAGCTCGTCTACCTCGGGAACGGCGAGGTGGTCCGGTACGCGCCCGACGAGCGCGACCTGCTCGCGATCGAGCGCAACGTCCGCGCGATCTGGGACGCCGTCGTCCGGGCGGCGACGACCGGCGACTTCAGGCCCCGCGTCTCGCGCCTGTGCGACTGGTGCGACTTCCGCGACTTCTGCCCCGAGTTCGGCGGGACTCCACCGCCGCTGCCCGAGGGCGCCCACCTCATCGCGCTCGACCCCGCCCGGTCCGGGGCGGCGTCACCCGACGACGAGTGAGCGGGCCAGCTCGGCGAGCCGCTCCGGTGTCATCCCGCTGAGCGTATCGACGTGCACCGCGCCGGCGGTCGGCGGGACGGGCACGACATGGGGGACGGCGAGCGTCGGCACCCCGGCGGCCACCGCGGAGCGCACCCCTGTGGGGCTGTCCTCGATCGCCACGCACGCCACCGGCTCGACACCCAGGAGGCCCGCGGCACGGTGGTACGGAGCCGGGTGGGGCTTGCCGTGCGGGACCTCGTCACCGGTGACGACGACGGCGAACGTGCCGTCCGGAAGGGCCTCGACGACGGCGTCCGCGAGCGAGCGCCACGACATCGTGACGAGCGCGCTGGGGACGCCGGCGTCGCCGAGGGCGGCGAGCAGCTCCCGGGCCCCCGGGCGCCAGGGCACGTGCTGTCTGACCCGGGCGACGACACGCACCAGGAGCTCCTCGACGATCCGGTCCGGCTCCCAGGTGATCGGCGAGTGGTCTCGGATGAACGCCGCGGACACCATGAGGTCGTTGCCGACGAGCTGGTGGGCGAACTCGTCGTTCCACGTGCCGCCGTGCTCCTCGACGATCCCGTGCTCGGCCGCGATCCAGTAGGGCTCGGTGTCGACGAGGGTGCCGTCCATGTCCCAGAGGACCGCCGCGGGGAGGCTCATGGGCCGGGAGCCTATCGAGCCGTAGGGTGGAGTCCCGTACCGAGAGGAGTGCCTCCGTGATCGAGCTGGAGGATGTCGGCGAGCTGCGCGACCCGGTGATGATCTGCGCCTTCGAGGGGTGGAACGACGCCGGCGAGGCCGCGAGTGCCGTCGTCGAGCACCTCGCGGAGGTCTGGGACGCCGACGTGGTCGCCGCGCTCGACCCGGAGGACTACTACGACTTCCAGGTCAACCGCCCCCGCGTCGTCGTCGAGGGCGGTCGTCGTCGGATCAGCTGGCGCACGACGCGCGTGCTCGTGGCCCGGGACACCCCGCTGGGCCGCGACGTCGTCCTCGTGCAGGGCGTCGAGCCGTCCTTCCGCTGGCGCGCCTTCGCCATCGAGCTGATGGAGCTCGCCCAGTCGTCGGACGTCTCGCTCGTCCTCACGCTCGGTGCCCTCATGGCCGACGTCGCGCACTCGCGCCCGATCCCCGTCACGGCGACGTCCGACAACGAGGACACCCGGCACCGCCTCGACCTCGAGATGAGCAGCTACGAGGGGCCGACCGGGATCGTCGGCGTGGTCTCGGACGCCGCCAACCAGGTCGGGCTCCCCTCGGTCTCGTGCTGGGCGGCGGTCCCCCACTACGCGGGCCACACACCCTCGCCCAAGGCGACCCTCGCCCTGATCAGCCGGCTCGAGGACCTCTTCGACGCCCCCATCGACCACGGTGAGCTCGAAGAGGACTCGCGGGCCTGGGAAAGGGGTATCGACGAGCTGGCGGCCTCGGACAGCGAGGTCGCCGAGTACGTCGAGAGCCTCGAGGAGGCCCAGGACACCGCCGAGCTCCCCGAGGCGAGCGGTGACGCCATCGCCAAGGAGTTCGAGCGGTACCTGCGGCGCCGCGGCAGCGACGACCAGACCTGAGGTCGGCCGGCTCAGAGCCGGACGCCGAGCAGCGCGTCGACCGCCCGAGCGACCAGGCCGGGTGCGGCAGGCTCGTCCTCCCTGCCGGCAAGCGTGGCCGCGGCCCACGCGTCGACCGCGGCGAGCGCCGAGGCCGTGTCGAGGTCGGCCGCGACGGCGGAGCGGACCGCCGCGATCGTCGGCTGCGCCTCGGCGCCGCCGTTGACCGAGAAGGCCTCCCGCCACCGGTGCAGCCGGGCCGTCGCGGCGGTGAGCAGCTCCTCGGTGTACTCCCACTCGGTGCGGTAGTGCTGGGCGAGCAGGAGCAGCCGGATCGCCATCGGCTCCACCCCCCGGTGCCGCAGTGCCGAGACGAGCACGAGGTTGCCCTTGGACTTGCTCATCTTCTCGCCCTGGAAGCCGACCATGGCCTGGTGCACGTAGTGCCGGGCGAACACCTCCCCGCCGGTCAACGCGTTGGCCTGGACC
Organism: uncultured Actinomycetota bacterium; assembly: GCA_963730165.1. Taxonomy (GTDB): domain Bacteria; phylum Actinomycetota; class Actinomycetes; order Actinomycetales; family Dermatophilaceae; genus DASSQJ01. Next base: position 218,577 of record CAVSQS010000001.1, on the reverse strand, counting down.
GCGCTCATCTCGTGGTGGGGGAAGACGAGGTCGGAGCCCCCGCCCTTGATGTCGAAGGGCTGGCCGAGATGGGCGAGGGAGATCGCGGTGCACTCGATGTGCCAGCCGGGACGGCCCCGGCCGAGGACCTCGCAGTCCCACGACGGCTCGCCCTCGCGAGCGGCCCGCCAGAGCAGCGGGTCGAGGGGGTCGCGCTTCCCGGGACGCTCGGGGTCACCTCCGCGGCGCGGGAAGACGGCCTCCATCTCGGCACGGCTCCAGCCGGAGACCTCCCCGAAGGTCGTCGACTGCGAGAGGTCGAGGTAGACGTCCTCGCCGCTCCCCTCGCCCGCCGCCACCGGAACGCCGTACGCAGCACCACCCTCGACGAGACGGCGCACCGCGTCGGTGATCTCCTCCATCGACTCCACGACCCCGAGGAACTCGCTGGGCGGGATGACGCCGAGCGCCGTCATGTCCTCGCGGAAGAGGTCGATCTCGGACGTCGCGAGCTCACGCCAGTCCCGGCCGTCACGGGCCGCCCGCTCGAGCAGTGGGTCGTCGACGTCGGTGACGTTCTGCACGTACTCGACCTCGTGCCCGGCGTCGAGCATGGCCCGGACCACGAGGTCGAAGGTGACGTAGGTGGCCGCGTGCCCGAGGTGCGTCGCGTCGTAGGGGGTGATGCCGCACACGTACATCCGCGTGGTGTGACCGGCCTCGATCGGACCGACCGCTCGTCGGCTGGTGTCGTAGAGGCGCAGGTGCTCACCGCGACCGGGGACGGCGGGCAGGGCAGGGGCGGGCCACGACTTCACCGGGCAAGCGTACGGGGCCGACCCCGGGGGCGAACCGAGCAGGTCCGGTCACAGGGCGGGCCACGGGATGGCGGGCCACCCCGGCTGCGGTTCCGGGTGGGTCCGGCGCTGCAGCAGCCGCTCGACCCGGGCGCCGAGGGCGTCGACCTCGGCGCGGGTGAGCAGCGGGCCGAGGGCCTCGGCCAGCCCGCCGACGAGGGCGGCACGCAGCCGCTCGAGCCGCTCCACGTCAGCCGGTGCGAGGACCTCGCCGGCCCACCCCCAGAGCACCGTGCGCAGCTTGGGCTCGACCCCGAGGCTGACCCCGTGGTCGCAGCCCCGCACGGCGGCGCCGTCGCGGATCAGGTGGCCCCCCTTGCGGTCGGAGTTGTTGAGCGCGGCATCCAGCACCGCCACGGTCCGGACCGCCGGCTCCGCGCTGTGGGCGACGACGACCCGTCGGCCCATCGGGTCCTCGCCCGCGAGCACGGTCACCCAGCCCTCGGGGACGGCGCCCGGTGCGCACACGTCGACGACCGGGTCGGGGTCCCCCTCGAGCGGTCCGACCCACAGCTGGACGGACCCGGGCCCCAGTGGGCCGTCGCGCAGGACGGTCGGCGGGACGACGCCGAAGCCGCCTGCCTCGCTGACGAGCCAGGCGGCCCGCTCCCGCCCGACGAGCGTGCCGTCGGGGTAGTCCCACAGCGGCCGCTCGCTGGCCTCCGGCTTGCAGATCGCGAGGATCTCGTCGGCAGGGTCGCCGACGAGGCACAGGAGGGCACCGTTCGAGGAGTCGGCGATGCGCCCGAGGGGTGACAGCTCCCCCCGGGCCAGCAGCTCGACGAGCTCAGCGTCGGTACCCGTTGGCACGAGGACAGATGTGGCCGGTGGGGTCGAGGGGTTGACCGCAGAAGGGACAGGACGGACGGCCCGCGGAGACGACCTTGGTGCACCGGCGCACGAACGCCCGGGCCATCTCCGGGGTGAGGACCACCCGCAGTGTCGACAGCGGGCCGTCACCCACCTCGTCGGGATCCTGGTCGTGGCACTCGATGACGACGACCCGGCGCTCGGGGTCCCAGGCCAGGCTCAACGTGTCGACACGGAACTCGTCCTCGATCGGGGTCTCCAACGGGCTGGTGTCGCCTTCGCCGAGCGGCTCGGTGGCCGTGCCTTCCGCGTGCGTGTCGAGCAGCTCGTCGACCCGCTCCGCCAGCACGCTGACCTGGACCTTCTCGAGCGAGACGGTGACGAGGCGCCCCTCGCCCCGGGCCTGGAGGAAGAACGTCCGGGCCCCGGGCGGGCCGACGGTGCCCGCGACGAATCGCTCCGGCGGGTCGAAGACGGTGCCTGGCATGCTCACCACCCTAGGACGATTCGGCGCACGGGCGGGTCAGCCCGCTCCCCCGCCGACCGTGGAGTCGCCCGCGTCGTGCCCCACGGGGACGCTGACGAGTGGTGCGAGGTCGCCGGCGGTCGTGTTGCTGGCGAGCAGGACCATGCGGTGCTCGGCGACGTGGACCGCCGTGACCGAACCCGGGTCCACCCGGACCCGCTGGAGACCGCCGATGCCCGCGCCGACCGCCTCGGCGACGACCGCCTTGATCGGGTCCCCGTGGCTCACCGCGACCCAGACGGCGGTCCGGCCGTGCTCGGCCTCGACCTCGGCGTCGAGCGCGCGCAGCCCGCCGATGACCCGGGCGGCCATGGCGGCGAGCGACTCGGCACGGTAGTCGTCGTGCTCGGGGAAGGTCGCGGCAGCCGGGTCGTCCTGGACGGTCCGCCAGAGGTCCTCGGTCGCGGCGTCGGCGAGCCGCCGCCCGGTCCACCCTCCGTAGTGGCACTCGCCCAGCCGTTCGTCGGTCCGCCCGGCGAGGGCCGGCAGGGCGAGGGCGGCCGTCTCGACGCACCGTTGCAGCGGGCTCGTCACGACCCTCGCGACGCCGACGGGCGCGAGGCGCTCACCCACGCGCCGGGCCTGCTCCCTCCCGGTCTCGGTGAGGCCGACGCCGGCGGTCCAGCCGGCGAGCACGCCGTCGGCGTTGGCGGTCGAGTGACCGTGACGGACGAGCAGGACGATGGCCACGTCGCTCACTCTAGGCGGCGCACGCGCGCACAATGGCCCGGTGATCGTCGACCGCGCCATCTACGTCGACGGGCGTCGCAGCCCGTGCGGCGACCTCAGCGACGAGCTGGCCGACCTGCGCGAGCGGGGCCCGGACGGCGCCTTCCTCTGGATTGGGCTCAAGGACCCGACGCAGGAGGAGTTCGACGAGGTCAACAGCGAGCTCGAGCTGCACCCGCTCGCCGTCGAGGACGCCGTGCAGGGTCGGCAACGGGCGAAGGTCGAGCTCTACGACGACACCGTCTTCGTCGTCCTCAAGCCGCTCCGGTACATCGACCGCACCTCTGACATCGAGACCGGCGAGCTCATGGTCTTCGTGGGCGACCGGTTCGTCGTCACCGTCCGCCGCGGCGACGTCAACCCGCTCACCGACATCCGCGCCCACCTCGAGAGCATGCCCGAGAGCCTCCGGCACGGGCCGATGGCCGTGCTCCACGCCGTCGTCGACAGCGTCGTCGACAGCTACACCTCGATCGACGAGGAGATCGCGGTCGACCTCGAGCAGATCGAGGCCGAGGTGTTCTCCGGTCGCCCGATGGACGGCGGCAGCATCTACCGGCTCAAGCGCGAGGTCCTGGAGTTCCGCCGTGCCGCGTTCCCGCTGTCCGCACCGCTCCAGCTGCTCCACACCTCGCCGAAGAGTCCGGTCGACGAGGCCGAGCTGCGACTGCTCCTGCGGGACGTCTCCGACCACCTGCACAACGTCATCGACCACGTCGAGTCCTACGACCGCCTGCTCACCGACATGCTCGGCGCGCACCTCGCGCAGATCTCGGTGCAGCAGAACAACGACATGCGGAAGATCTCGGCGTGGGTCGCCATCGCGGCCCTGCCGACGATGGTCGCGGGCATCTACGGGATGAACTTCGACTACATGCCCGAGCTGCGCTGGCACTTCGGCTACTTCGGCGTGCTCGCGCTCGTCGGTACCGGCTGCCTCGGGCTCTTCGCGGCGTTCAAGCGCTCCGGCTGGCTCTAGGGCTGCGGTCAGGTCGCGGCCATGACGCCGGTGGCGAGCGCGACGACGAGGACGCCGCCGAGCGCGAGTCGGTACCAGACGAAGGGGCGCAGGGAGTTGGTGGCGACGAAGCGCAGCAGCCAGGCGATCGAGGCGTACGCGGTGACGAACGCGACGACGATCCCGACGAGCATCTGCCCGAACCCGAGCGTCTTCAGGTCCGGCCAGGCGTCGACGAGCTCGAAGAGGCCCGCGGCGGTCAACGCGGGGATCGCCATGAAGAACGACAGCTCGGTCGCCGTGACCCGGTTGATGCCGCGGACGAGCCCTGCCGAGATGGTCGCCCCCGACCGGGAGACACCCGGGATGAGCGAGAAGCACTGGACCAGGCCGATGACGAGGCCGTCCACGAGGGTGACGCCGGCCTCCCCACGCTGTCGGCCCTCCGCCTCGAGGACGTCGTGGCGCCGTTCGGCCCACCAGATCACGCCGCTCCACACGATCAGGCCCGCGGCCACCACCCAGAGGCTGCGCAGCGGCCCGGCGATCACGTCCTTGGCGAGGAACCCGACGATCCCGACCGGGATCGAGCCGATGATGACCGCCCAGGCCAGCCGGTAGTCACGGTCCTCGCGTGCCGGCGCGGACCCGAGACCCCGGACCCAGGCCATGAAGAGGGCGGCGATCTTGCGCGCGAAGTAGAGGAACGTCGCGACGATGGCACCGATCTGGATGATCGCCGTGTACGCGGTGACCGCGGGCGCGTCGACCGGGAGCCCGAGGAGGTGCTCGGTGATCGTCAGGTGGCCGGTCGAGGAGATGGGCAGGAACTCGGTGAGTCCCTCCACGACCCCGAGGACGACGGCCTGCAGGTAGCTCAGTTCGACGGGCACGGGTCGACAGCCTAGGGCCGAGCCCCCCGGGTCAGGCCACCGCCTCGGCCATGAGTCGCAGGATGGCGAGTCGGTCCTCGGTGGTCCGCGCGTACGGGGCGACGCCCAGGGTCGTCACCCCGGCCTCGGCGTAGCGTCGGGCGCGTTCGGCGATCCGGGCCGGCGGGCCCAGCAGGGCCGTGGCGTCGGCGAGCTCGAGGGGCACGGCGTCCGCCGCGTCGCGGGGGCGCCCGGCGAGGTAGAGGTCCTGGATGCGCTGCGCGGCGTCATCGAAGCCCATCCGGCGGGCCAGCCGGTTGTAGAAGTTCTGCTCCCGGCTGCCCATCCCGCCGATGTAGAGAGCCGTGTACGGGGCGACGGCCGCCCGGGCCGCCTCGAGGTCGTCGGCGACGACGACCGGAACGGTGGCGACGACGTCGAAGCCGGCCATCGGGTCCTCGGTGCTCCCCCGGCCCGAGGCGGTCCGGGCCTCACGGATCGAGGCGAACTGGTCGGAGCTGTGCTCGGGTGAGAGGAAGATCGCCAGCCAGCCGTCGGCCACCTCGCCCGCCAGGCGCAGGTTGCGCGGCCCGACGGCGGCGAGGTAGATCGGCAGGTCCGGTCGCGGCGGGTGCAGCGTGAGCCGCAGCGCCTTGCCGGGGCCGTCGGGCAGGGGCAGGGTGAAGTGCTCGCCCTCGTACTCGACCGGCTTCCGCGCCAGGGCCGTGCGCACGATCTCGACGTACTCGCGCGTTCGTCCGAGGGGCGAGCCGAACCGGACCCCGTGCCAGCCCTCGCTGACCTGCGGGCCGGAGACGCCGAGGCCGAGGAGGAATCGTCCGCCGGAGAGCGTGTCGAGGGTCGCGGCTGTCATCGCCGTCATCGCCGGCGTCCGGGCCGGGATCTGCATGACCCCGGACCCAAGCCCGATGTGCTCGGTCTGGGCGGCGAGCCAGCCCAGCACGGTGGGCGCGTCGGACCCGTAGGCCTCGGCGACCCAGACCGACGCGTAGCCGAGGCGCTCGGCCTCCCTGGTCAGGGTCACGAGGCTCTCGTCGAGCCCGAGGCCCGCGTAGCCACCGATGAGTGCGAGCCGCATGCCTCCCGAGCGTAGCCCCGCACCGCCGGTAGGGTCGCCGACATGCTCACCCGTCGCCTCGGGGCCACCGGTCTCGCCGTCTCGCGCCTCGGGTTGGGGACGATGGCGTGGGGCACCCGTACCGAGCCCGAGGACGCCCGGGACGTCCTCACCACCTTCCGCGCTGCGGGTGGGACCCTGCTCGACACGGCGCACGGATACGCCGGCGGCCGCGCCGAGGAGCTCCTCGGCGAGTTCCTCCAGGGCCCGGACCGTGAGGAGGTCGTCCTCGTGACGAAGTCGGGCATCAGCCGTGAGAGCGGCGACCGGGTCGTCGACTGCTCCCGGCGGGCGATGATGCACCAGCTCGACACGTCCCTGCGGCGGCTGCACACCGACCACGTCGACGTGTGGCTCGCCCACGCGTGGGACCCCGACACCCCCGTCGAGGAGACCGTCGGCGCCCTCGTGTGGGCGCACGAGAGCGGCCGTGCGCGGTACGTCGGCGTCTCGAACCACACCGGCTGGCAGGTGGCCCGCACGATGTCGCTGCTGGAGCGCGCGGGCGTCCCCCTGGTCGCCGACTCGGTCGAGTACAGCCTCGTCGTCCGGTCGCCGGAACGTGGGGTGACCGACGCCGCGGCCGCCCTCGGGTTCGGCCTGCTGCCGTGGTCCCCGCTCGGTCGCGGTGTGCTCGCCGGCCGCTACCGCACCGGGGTGGCGGCCGACTCCCGGCTCGCCTCCGACGAGTTCGCCCGCTTCGCGGGCAAGCACGTGGGGGACCACACCCGTGGGGTCGTCGAGGCGGTGCGTACGGCAGCCGACGGGCTCGGCGTCTCACCGGCCGTCGTGGCCCTGGCCTGGGTCCGGGACCGTCCGGGGGTCACCGCGCCCGTCATCGGCCCTCGGACGCCGTCGCAGCTCGCCGTGCTCCTCCAGTCCGAGGACCTCGAGCTGCCCGACCAGATCGTCGACGCCCTCGACGAGGTCTCGGCCGACCACGCCTGAGCCGCGGGGGCTCAGCGTCCGCCGTCCCCGTTCTCGACGTCGTCCTCGTCGTCCTCGTCGTCGAGGTCGACGTCGTCCAGGCCGGCGTAGAGGCGCTCGTCGTCGCCGTCCTCGTCGTCGTCGAGGTCCTGCCCGTCGCCGTCCTCGTCGTCATCGTCCTCGTCGTCGCCCGTGTAGATGTCGAGCGGCGTCATCTCCCCGTAGGCCTCGTAGAGGGCCCCGTCGTAGTCCTCGAAGGCGTCGGCGAGGTCCTCGTAGGCGGCGATCACGTGGGGGTCGTCCTCGCCCCGGCGGGCACTGCTCGCCTCGAGATGGCGTTCGAGGGCGAGGACGAGGCGCTCGAGCGCGGCACGCGGGTCGACGGACACGGTGGAGACGGTACTCGCCCTGACGCACAATGTGGCGATGGTCGAGTACGAGTACCTCGTCCTCAGCTTCGGGCGAGAGACGGACCGCGCCGACATCCGGCGAACCCTCACCGAACACGCCGAGTACGGCCGGTGGGAGCTCGCCCGCACCCGCACCTATGTCGGCGGGCGCACCCGCACCTGGCTGCGCCGGCGCATCATCAGGCCCCGGCGCGCGCTCAGCACCTCTCGATGAACCGGCCCAGGACGCGGGTGCCGAAGCGCAGCGACTCGGTCGGTACGCGCTCGTCGACACCGTGGAACATCGGGGCGAAGTCCAGGTCGGCGGGCAGTCGCAACGGCGCGAAGCCGTAGCCGGTGATGCCGAGCAGGGAGAGGGCCTTGTTGTCGGTGCCCCCCGAGAGGCAGTACGGCAACACCTCGGCGTCCGGGTCCTCCTCACGCAGGGCCGCGACCATGGCCTGGACGAGCTCGCCCTCGAAGGGGGCGTCGAGGGAGATGTCGCGGTGGAGGACCTCGACCTCGACGTGCTCGCCGGCGAGCTCGCGGATCGTCGACATCAGCTCCTCCTCGTGCCCCGGGAGGAACCGGCAGTCGACGTTGGCCGAGGCGTGCTGCGGGATGACGTTGTGCTTGTAGCCCGCGTCGAGCATGGTGACGTTGCTCGTGTCCTGCAGCGTCGCGCGGACGAACCCCTGGGCGCCGCCGAGGTGGGACAGCAGCTCCTCGAGGTCCTCGTCGGACCACCCGGTGCCGGTGAGCTCGGAGAGTCCGTCGAGGAGGGTCCGCACCGAGGGGATGTACTCGCGGGGCCACTTGTGGGCGGCGATGCGGGCGATCGCCTCGGCGAGCCGCACGATCGCGTTCTCGTCGTTGGGGACCGAGCCGTGCCCGGCACGGCCGGTGGCCGTGAGCCGCAGCCACGCGATGCCCTTCTCGGCCGTCTGGACCAGGTAGGTGCGACGCTCCTCACCCGCGGCGTCGGTGACCGTGACGCTGTACCCGCCCACCTCGCTCACCGCCTCGGTGACCCCGTCGAAGACCTCGGGGTGGTTCGCGACCATGAAGTGCGAGCCCTTGGTCCCGCCGGCCTCCTCGTCGGCGAAGAAGACGACGACGAGGTCGCGCGGGGGCACCGCACCCCGCCGGGCCAGGTCGCGGACGGTCGCGAGCATCATCGCGTCCATGTCCTTCATGTCGACGGCGCCACGACCCCAGATGCACCCGTCGCGCTCGACACCGGCGAACGGCTCCTCCTGCCAGTCCGCGGCGTGGGCAGGGACGACGTCGAGGTGGCCGTGGAGACACAGGGCCCCCCGGTCGCGGTCCGCGCCCGGGAGTCTGACCGCCACGGTGACCCGACCCGGGTCGGACTCGTAGGTGCTCGGCTCGAGGCCGACCTCGCGGAGCAGCCGCACGACGTACTCGGCCGCTGCGCCCTCGCCGGGACCGCTGCCGTCGCCGTAGTTGCTCGTGTCGATGCGGATCAGCTCCTGGCAGATCCGCACGACCTCGTCCTCGGGGCGCACGGGCTCGCTCATGGGCAGCCACTCTAGGCCGGACCGGCAGGTGCCCGGCCGCCTCGAGCGTCTGAGGAGTCACTGAGAGCCCAACCGTGTCATGGCCCGACCGGGTCATGGACGGTTCAACCGTCGACCGGAAGCGTGGCGCGGGGCGCGGCAGTCGGCCGCGCGTGCGAAAGGAGCACCATGCAGGGGATCTCACGCAAGCCGTTACTCGCCCTGGCCACCGGGACGCTCACCCTCCTGGCACTCGGGGTCGCGCCGTCGTCGTCGTCCGCGGACGGCGTCGAGGTCGTGGCCTCGGGCCTGGACAACCCGCGAGGCATCACCGTCGCCCCCACCGGGGACATCTTCGTCGCCGAGGCGGGCCGAGGCGGCGACGGACCCTGCTTCGACGGCCCCGAGGGCGGGCAGGTCTGCCTCGGGCACACCGGGGCGGTCGCCCGCATCTCCCACGGGATGGTCGAGCGGGTCGTCTCCGGACTTCCGTCGGTCGGCGGGCAGGGCACCGGTGCCCAGGCGAGCGGCCCGTCCGACGTCGTCGTCACCGGGGGCCAGCGGCTCGACGTGCTCATCGGCCTGGGGGGGACCCGAACGCCCGCCCCGACCCGGCCATGGGCACCCTGCAGCAGTACTTCCTCCGCAACGGGCGCACGGCCACGCTCGCCGACATCTCCGCCCAGGAGGCGACATACAACCCGGTCGACGACCTCGACAGCAACCCGGTCGGCGTCATCCGTGACGGGTCGACGTACGTCGTCGCGGACGCGGGCGGGAACACCCTCGTCACGGCCAAGCACGGGAGGACCTCGACCCTGGCCTCCTTCCCCGACATCGAGGTCCAGAACCCCTTCGCCCCTCCGGGAGTCACGATGCCGGCGCAGGCGGTCCCGACCGCGGTCGCCGTGGGCCCCGACGGCAGCTACTACGTGAGCCAGCTCGTCGGTTACCCCTTCCCCGTGGGCGCGTCGAGGATCTGGCGGGTCACCCCGTCCGGTGACGTCTCGGTGTACGCGTCGGGCCTGACCAACGTCACCGACCTGGCGTTCGCCGGGGACGGCACGCTCTACGCGGTCGAGATCGCCGAGAACGGCCTGATGGCCGGGCCCACCGGTGCACTCGTCGAGGTCCCTGCCGGCTCCACCGCTCCGGTGGTCCTCGTGGGCAGCCTCCTCGCTCCGTACGGCCTCGCCCTGTCGGGATCCTCGGCGTACGTCACCACGGGGAGCGTGGCCGCGGGCGCCGGCCAGGTGATCCGCGTCCCCCTGCCCTGACGTCACGGCGTGCCGCCGTGCCCCGGGACTCCCCCGTGGGCGCGGCGGCACGGTGGATCGGACAGCGGGGCGATTTCAGCCCCGGAGCGATGACCGTGTAGTCTGCCGGGGCGCAGGGAGGCCTCCCCGGTCTCCTCCCGCAGCACTCGTCCGGGTGGCGGAATTGGCAGACGCGCTAGCTTGAGGTGCTAGTGCCCGAATAGGGCATGGGGGTTCAAGTCCCCCCTCGGACACCACGCACCGCTCCCCGGACCCCAGGTGGGTCCGGGGAGTTCTGTCGTGACGGACCGCTCAGGCCACGTAGGCGCCGACGGCGCCCTGGAGGTCGGCGAGGAGCGGGTCGAGCCGACTCGAGGCCTCCGGACCGATGGTGCCGTCCTGGACCCTCTGGTCGTACTCCTGGGTGAGCCCGTCCATGGCCTGCGAGACCTGGGTGGGGTCGCCGCCGCGCAGCGCCTTCTCGAGGTCGCGGGTCCGGTCCTCGAGCGCCTTCGCCGCGTCCTTGTCGAGCGTCCCGGCCTGCTCGAGCGCCATCACCTCGTCGGAGAACGCGGTCGCGGCGCTCGCGACCGCCTGCACCGGGTCCACGGTGGGACTCGGGGTCGGCGACGCCGCGGGGGGTGAGCTCGTCGTCGGAGCCGGCGCGGACGACTCCACCGGCACCGACGTCGTCACGGTCGGGGTGCTCGTCGGCGTGCCGGTCGACGTCGACCTCGCCGACAGGGCCCACCAGGTGAGCAGGGCGAGGGCGAGGACGGCCACGGCGGCCAGCACCCACATGGGAGCGGACGAGCCACCGGAGCGCGGCCGCTGCACCCCGGGCGGGGGAACCGGGGGGACGACGGGCGGGACCGTGTCGAGCCGCCGGGTGCTCCCGCCCTGCGGGATGACCGTCGTCACGGCCGACCCACCGGGCACCTCGTGCGCCTCCAGCGCCGCCACGACCGAGGCTGCCCCGGCGGGGCGGGCGTCGGCGTCCTTGGCGAGCAGGCCGGTGACGAGGCCGGCGAGCCAGGCCGGCGTGTCGGGCCGTGCCGTCCGCACGTCGGGTACCGGGTCGTTGGCGTGCATCATCATCGTCGCCACGGGCGTCGGTCCACGGAACGGCGGCGCGCCCGCGAGGAGTGCGTAGAGGACGCAGCCGAGCGCGTACAGGTCCGCGCGACCGTCCACGCGCCCGCCGAGGGCCTGCTCCGGTGCGAGGTACTCGGCCGTGCCCATGACGGTGTGCGTCGCCGTGAGGGCCTGGGCGCCGGTGGACTCCGTCAGCTGCGTGATGCCGAAGTCGAGGACCCGGACGCGACCGTCGTCGGCGTAGACGATGTTCGCCGGCTTGATGTCGCGGTGGACCAGGCCGCGGGCGTGGGCGGCGTCCAGGGCCGAGGCGACCTGCAGGCCGACCTCCTCGACCTCCTCGACGGGCAGGGGCCCCTCGCGGAGGCGCTCGGCGAGGCTGGGCCCGGGCAGCAGCTCCATGACGAGGTAGGCGGTGTCGCCCTCGACGCCGCTGTCGTGGACCGTGACGACGTTGGGGTGCGTCATGCCCGCCGTCACCCGGGCCTCGCGCTCGAACCGCACCGCCCCCGACTCGTCCGGCAGCGAGCGCAGGTCGATCGTCTTGACGGCCACCTGCCGGCCCAGCACCGTGTCCGTCGCCCGGTGGACCTCACCCATCCCGCCGCGCCCGATGCTGCCCTCGAGGGCGTATCGGCCGGCGAGCCGTCGGGGTTCGGTGGTGCTCATCGGGGGCAGCCTAGCCAGCGGCCGCTAGCCTGAGGGCGTGCTGGAGACCGTGACCGCCTGTCGGTACGTGGCGCCCCTGCGCGAGGGTGGATCGCTCCCGGGGCTCGTCGAGGCCGAGGACCTCGGCACCTACGTCGTGAAGTTCACCGGCGCCGGCCAGGGCCGCAAGGTCCTCGTCGCGGAGGTGCTCGTCGGCGAGATCGCGCGCCGGCTCGGCATCCCCACCCCCCGCCTCGTCGTCATCGACCTGCCGCAGGCCATCGCCCGCTACGAGGCCGACGAGGAGGTCCAGGACCTCCTCACGGCCAGCCCCGGGCACAACCTCGGCGTCGACTTCCTCCCCGGGGCCTTCGGCTACGACGGCTCGCGGCCACCGTCGGCGGAGGACGCCGGGGCCATCCTCTGGCTCGACGCCTACACCGCGAACATCGACAGGACCTGGGCCAACCCGAACCTCGTGGTCTGGCACCGGCGCACCTGGGCGATCGACCACGGGGCCGCGCTCTGGTTCCACCACTCGTGGCCGAGCCGACCGCCGGACGTGGGGCGTTTCGTCGCCCAGCCCTTCGACCCCTCGGGGCACGTCCTGCTACCGGTCGCCGCTGCGCCGGCCGAGACCCACGAGCGACTGGCACCCCTGCTCACGGAGGAGGTCATCCGCGACGTCGTCGCCGAGGTCCCCGAGCAGTGGCTCGAGACGACGGCCAGCCTGCCCGACCTCGAGGCGGTCCGCTCGGCCTACGTCGAGCACCTGGCGATGCGCCTTGCCGACCCCTCGGCGTGGATCGGAGGCGGGACATGAGCCACCCGTACCAGTACGTCGTGCTGCGGTACGTGCCTCGCGTGGACCGCGGCGAGTGCCTCAACGTCGGTGTCGTGGTGCACTCCCAGTCCGCGGGGGTGCTGCGGTGCGCGTGGCACCTCGACCCCGCTCGGCTGCACGTCCTGGACCCCGACGCCGACCTCGACGCGCTCGAGGCGGCGCTCGAGGCGGTGGACTCCATGTGCGAGCAGCCTCCGGCCGACGTGGACGCGGCCCTGCGGACCCAGGGCAAGCGCTTCGGCTGGCTCAGCGCACCCCGCTCGACGGTGCTCCAGCCCGGCCCGGTGCACGGCGGCGCCGCGGAGGACCCCGCGGCCGAGGTGGAGCGCCTCGTCGACCGACTGGTCCGCTAGCGAAGCGCCCACGCTGCGACCGCACCGGCGGCCGCGACGTTCAGCGAGTCCACTCCCCCGGCCATCGGGATGGTGACGACGAGGTCGACCGTCGCGAGGGTGCGGGCCGACAGCCCGTCCCCCTCGGTGCCGAGGACGAGCGCGAGCCGCTCGGGTGCCGCCGACGCGAGCACGTCCAGAGACACCGCCTCCTCGGCGAGGGCGAGGGCGGCGACCACGAACCCGAGCGCCCGCAGCTGCTCCACCCCTGCGGGCCACGGCGACACGCGCGTCCACGGCACCTGGAAGACGGTGCCCATCGAGACCCGGATGGAGCGCCGGTACAGCGGGTCCGCGCAGCGCGGCGTGACGAGCACGGCGTCCATCCCGAGGGCCGCCGCCGACCGGAAGACCGCTCCGACGTTCGTGTGGTCGACGACGTCCTCGAGTACGAGGACCCGGCGTGTCCCCCCGACGATCTCCTCGAGCGACCGCGTCGGCGGCCGCTCCATCGACGCCAGCGCACCCCGGTGCAGGTGGAAGCCGGTGAGTCGCTCGACGACGTCGTGCTCGCCGACGTAGACCGGCACCCCGTCGGCCTCTGCCCGCGCGACGACGTCGGCGAGGTCGGTGAGCCAGCGCTCGGTCATGAGGAACGAGCGCGGCCGGTGCCCGGCGGCGAGCGCCCTCCGGATGACCTTCTCGGACTCGGCGATGTAGAGCCCGTGCTCGGGCTCGAGCCGGCGCCGCAGCGCGACGTCGGTGAGGCCGAGGTAGTCCTGCAGCCTCGGGTCCGCGGGATCGTCGATGCGGGTCGGCACGCCGGACAGGCTAGGCCGTGCTGGCACCGGCACCGGCACCGGCACGGTGGGGTGGGCCCGCCTGCACCGCTCGGCTCACGGGAACAACACCAGCTTGGTCACCGCCACGAGGCCGATGACGACGATGACGCCGCGCAGCACCGGCGGGGACAGCCGCCGGCCGACCGTGGCGCCCAGCACGCCCCCGACCGTCGACCCGACGGCGATGAGCAGCACGACCAGCCAGTCGATGCGGTCGCGGGCGACGGCCAGGAACACGAGCGCAGCGACCCCGTTCACCCCGGTCGCGAGGACGTTCTTGTACCCGTTGAGTCGTTGGATCGGCTCACTCGACAGCGCCCCCATGATGCCCATGAGGAGCACCCCCTGGGCCGCCCCGAAGTAGCCGCCGTACACCCCGGCCCCGAGGACCCCGGCCTGCATCGCGACACGGTGGCTCTCCTCCGAGCCGGCGCCCGACGCGCGCCGCGCGGCGGCCCACCGGTTGACCCTGGGTCCGACGAGGACGAGGACCACGCCGAGGAGCACGAGGGCCGGGACCACCGCTCGGAAGACCTCCTCGTCGAGCACGAGGAGGAGCAGTGCGCCGGTGAGACCGCCGAGGACGGACATCGGCAGCAGCCGGCGCAGCGTCGGGGCCGCCCCCGCCAGCTCGCGTCGGTACCCCACGGCTCCGGTGAACGCCCCCGGCACCAGGCCGATGTTGTTCGAGACGTTGGCCGTCAGCGACGGGACGCCGATGAGGAGGAGGGTCGGGAACGTGATGAGGGTGCCGGACCCGACGATCGTGTTGATCGTGCCGGCCCCGATGCCGGCGAGCACGACGAGGAGGGCTTCACCGACGGACACCGGGCCACCCTAGAGGGGCGGGTCAGCGGGCGCGGGCGGCGTACCGCCCGCCACGCCGCTCCAGCTCCAGCGGCATCCCGAAGGTCGCCTCGAGGTTCTCCGCCGTCAGCGTCATCTCGACGGGCCCCTGGGCGACGACGCGGCCCTCGCGCAGGAGGAGGACGTCGGTGAAGGCCGGGGGGATCTCCTCGACGTGGTGGGTGACCAGGACGAGGGCGGGGGCGTAGATGTCGGCGGCGAGGAGGCCGAGGCGGCGCACGAGGTCCTCGCGACCCCCGAGGTCGAGGCCGGCGGCCGGCTCGTCGAGGAGCATGAGCTCGGGGTCGGTCATCAGGGCCCTGGCGATCTGGACCCGCTTGCGCTCCCCCTCGGAGAGGGTCCCGTAGGCACGCTCGGCGAGGTGGCTGGCACCGAGCGCCTCGAGGAGCTCGGCGGCCCGCCCCTCGTCGAGCCGGTCGTAGGCCTCACGCCAGCGTCCGAGGACGGCGTACGACGCCGTGACGACGACGTCGCGCACCCGCTCGCGCGGGGGGATGCGGTCGGCGAGGACCGCCGAGGACAGGCCGATCCGCGGACGGAGCTCGAAGACGTCGACCGTCCCGAGGACCTCGCCCAGGACGCCGACGACGCCGGTCGTCGGGTGCATCCGCGCAGCGGCGAGCTGGAGCAGGGTGGTCTTGCCGGCGCCGTTGGGGCCGAGGACGACCCAGCGCTGCCCCTCCTCCACCTCCCAGGTGACGTCGTCGAGGATCGTCGTCCCCCCGCGGACGACCCCGACACCGGCGAGGGCCAGGACGTCGCTCATGACCCCGACCCTAGTTGACCCCGCCCAGCGGGCACCGACGGCGCGCCCTCAGTACCCGCGCATCGGCCGGCCGTCGCGTCCGTGGCCGTCGGCGACGATCTCGGCCATCACCGACAGGGCGATCTCCCCGGCCCCCCTGCCGCCGATGGACAGGCCCGCCGGCAGGTGCAGCCGGGCCAGCGTCCGCCCGTCGAAGCCCTCGGAGCCGAGCTGCTCGAGCAGCGTCGCCGAGCGGTGCCGACTGGCCATCATCGCGACGTACGGCACCCCGCCCCGCAGCGCTCCGCGGAGGACGTCGTACGCGCCGTCAGCGTCGTGGTCGCACACGACCACGGCATCCGGCCCGGGCTCACGCAGCGCCTCGCTGGTCGGTGCTTCCTCGTCCAGCCGAGCCTGCCACCCGGTCGCCTCGGCGATCGTGACGAGGGCACGGGCGATGTGGTTGTCGAAGACGACCACCAGCCGCCCGAGCGGCCCGTCGACCGGCTCGGCGCCGCTGCCCCGGACCGGGTCGTGACGGGTGTCGGTGGCGCTCACCCGCGCAGGACCTCCTCGTAGACCTCGACCGTCCGGTCGCCGATGGTTCCCCACGAGAACGACTCGACCGCCCGCTCTCGTCCGGCGAGCCCCATCCGCGCGGCCCGGTCGCGGTCGCTCACGGCGTCGTTCAGGGCCGCGGCGAGGTCCGCGACGAAGCGGCCCTCGTCGACCGGGGTGCCGGTGCCGTCCTGGACCTGCTCGATGGGCACGAGCCAGCCGGTCCCGCCGTCGACGACGACCTCGGGGATCCCGCCCGTGGCCGTGGCGACGACGGGCAGCTCACAGGCCATCGCCTCGAGGTTGACGATGCCGAGGGGCTCGTACACGGAGGGGCACGCGAAGACGGTGGCCGCGGAGAGGACGGCGATGACCTGGTCGCGGGGCAGCATCTCGGGGATCCACACCACGCCGTCGCGCTCCCGGCGCAGCCCCTCGATGAGCGTCTCGACCTCGGCCTTGATCTCGGGGGTGTCCGGAGCGCCGGCGAGCAGGACGAGCTGGACCTCGGGGGGAGCTGTGCTGCCGCACGCAGGAGGTAGGGCAGCCCCTTCTGCCGGGTGATCCGGCCGACGAACACGACGCTCGGCCGGTCGGGATCGACGCCGTGGCGCCGGGCGACGTCCTCGTCGGGCCGCCGCCGCCACAGCTGCGCGTCGATGCCGTTGTGGACCACCTTCACCTTGTCGGGGTCGACGTCGGGGTAGGCCCGCAGGATGTCGGAGCGCATGCCCTCGCTCACGGCGATGACGGCCGCCGCCCCGGCGTACGCGGTCCGCTCGACCCACGACGAGACCCGGTAGCCGCCGCCCAGCTGCTCGGCCTTCCACGGCCGCATCGGCTCGAGACTGTGCGCCGACAGCACGTGCGGCACCCCCCCGAGGAGGCCGGCGACGTGCCCGGCGAAGTTCGCGTACCACGTGTGGGAGTGGACCAGGTCGGCCCCGTCGCACGCGGCGGCCATCGTGAGGTCGACGCCGAGGGTCGACAGGGCCGCGTTGGTGCCCTCGAGCTCGGGGAGGTCGGGATGGCTCGTCGTGCCCGCCTCCTCGCGCGGGCCACCGAAGGCGTGCACCCTGACGTCCAGGTCGCCGCGCGCCCGCAGCGCGCGGGCGAGCTCGGTGACGTGGACACCGGCTCCCCCGTAGATCGACGGCGGGTACTCCTTGGTCAGGATGTCGGTGCGCACGGTTTTCACCCTAGTCAGCCCCGCCCCCTCCCGGGGAGACCGCCGACCCAATAGCGTGGGGCCATGGCCTACCGCAGTGGAAGAAGGGTGCTCGTCATCGTCCTCGCGGGTGGGGAGGGGAAGCGACTGATGCCACTGACAGCCGACCGCGCGAAGCCGGCCGTCCCGTTCGGGGGCATCTACCGCCTCATCGACTTCGCCCTGTCCAACGTCGTCAACTCCGGCTACCTCAAGGTCGTGGTCCTGACCCAGTACAAGTCGCACAGCCTGGACCGGCACGTGACGAAGACGTGGCGGATGTCGACGATGCTCGGCAACTACGTGGCCCCGATCCCCGCCCAGCAGCGGGTCGACAAGTCCTGGTACCAGGGCAGCGCCGACGCGATCTTCCAGAGCCTCAACACGATCACCGACGAGCGGCCGGAGATCGTCGTCGTCGTCGGCGCCGACCACGTCTACCGGATGGACTTCTCGCAGATGGTCGAGCAGCACGTCGAGACCGGGGCGGGGGTCACCGTGGCCGCCATCCGCCAGCCGATCTCGACCGCGGACCAGTTCGGCGTCATCGACGTCGTCCCCGACGACCCCAACCGCATCCGCGCCTTCCTCGAGAAGCCGACCGACCCCGATGGCCTGCCCGACTCCCCCGACGAGATCCTCGCGAGCATGGGGAACTACGTCTTCGACGCCGAGGTCCTCATCGATGCGGTGACCCAGGACGCCACCCGACCGGGCAGCAAGCACGACATGGGCGGCGACCTCGTGCCGGCCCTCGTCGAGGAGGGCAACGCCTACGCCTACGACTTCAAGAACAACGTCGTTCCCGGCGGCACCGAACGCGACATGGGCTACTGGCGCGACGTGGGGACCCTCGACAGTTACTACGAGGCCCACATGGACCTCGTGTCGGTGCACCCGGTCTTCAACCTCTACAACTACGACTGGCCGATCTTCACGACGTACGGGCCGTACCCGCCGGCGAAGTTCGTCCACGGCGCGCACGGCCGTTTCGGCGAGGCACTCAACTCCGCGGTCTCCCCCGGGGTCGTCATCTCGGGCGCCCGGGTCAACGGCTCGGTGATCTCGCCCGACGTCCACGTCCACAGCTACACCGAGATCGACTCGAGCGTCGTCCTCGACGGGGTCCAGATCGGGCGGCACTGCCAGATCCAGCGGGCGATCATCGACAAGAACGTCGTGATCCCCGAGGGAGCGAGCATCGGGCACGACAAGGAGCACGACCTCGCCCGCGGGTTCGTCGTCACCGAGTCCGGCATCACCGTGGTCGGGAAGGGTCAGGAGGTCACGCCCTGACCCGCCCGGGCCCACAGGCGTCGCACCCGCCGCCCCCAACGGTGGCCACCGGTCCGCTCCGCGACCTCCTCACCGCGGGCATGACCCACCCCGCGTAGCCTGCCCGGGTGTCCACCGACGCGGCCCCGGCGCCTCCCCCGCTGCCCGACCCCGATGCCAGGACCCTCCTCGTCACCCTGACCGGACCGGACCGGCCGGGCGTCACGAGCGCGGTGTTCGACGCCGCCTCGACCGTCGGCGCCGACGTCCTCGACCTCGAGCAGGTCGTCGTGCGGGGCCACCTCGCGCTCTCGGTGCTCCTCTCCCCCCGGCGGGACGAGAACGTCCTCGTCGACCGGCTGACCCGCGCCGGTGAGCGGATGGGGATGCACGTGCAGCTCGTCGTCGGCCGCGGGGACAACGCTCCCCGCCGCACCGGCCGTGCCGCCGTCGTCGTCATGGGGGCCCCTCTCGAGACGCGCCACGTCGCCGCGGTCGCGCGGTCCGTGGCCGAGCACGGCGCGAACATCGACCGGATCCGCCGGCTCTCCCGCTGGCCGGTCACCACGGTCGAGCTCGACGTCTCGGGGGCGGACGTGGCCGAGCTGCGTCGTGCCCTGGCCCTGGTCTCGGCGGAGTCGGGCGCCGACATCGCCGTCGCCCCCTCGGGCCTGGCGCGCCGGGGTGCCCGACTGGTCGTCATGGACGTCGACTCGACGCTGATCCAGGACGAGGTCATCGAGCTCATCGCCGAGCACGCCGGCACCGTCGCCGAGGTCGCCGAGGTCACCGAGCGGGCGATGCGCGGCGAGCTCGACTTCGCCGAGAGCCTCCACGCACGCGTCGCGACCCTGGCCGGGCTGCCGGTGGAGGTCCTCGACGAGGTGCGGGCCGCGGTCCGGCTGACGCCCGGGGCGCGCACCCTGGTGCGCACGCTCAAGGCCCTCGGCTTCACCGTGGCGGTCGTCTCGGGCGGTTTCGTCGAGGTCGTCGAGCCGATCGCCCGGGGGCTCGGCGTGGACCACGTCCGCGCGAACCGACTCGAGGTCGCGGACGGCCGGCTCACCGGCCGCGTCGTCGGGGAGGTCGTCGACCGGGCCGGCAAGGCGGCCGCCCTGCGCGAGCTCGCGGCGGGCCTCGGGCTGCCGCTCACCCGGACGGTGGCCATCGGGGACGGCGCCAACGACCTCGACATGCTCGGCGCGGCCGGGCTCGGGGTCGCCTTCAACGCGAAGCCCGTCGTCCGCGACCAGGCCGACACGTCGGTGAACGTCCCGTACCTCGACACCGTGCTGTTCCTCCTCGGCGTCTCGCGCGAGGAGATCGAGGACGCGGAGGAGCAGGTCGGGCCCCACTAGGCTGACGCCGTGCCGCGCTACCCCACGACCACCCCGACGCTCATCGTCATCGGCGGGGCCGAGGACCGGGTCGGCCGTGCCTCGCTGCTCCGGGAGTTCGTCAGACGGTCCGGCGGGCGCCGCTCCCGGCTCGTCCTCGTCCCGGCCGCCTCCTCGGTGCAGGAGGAGACCGTCGCCTCCTACCGCGACGTGTTCGCCCGGCTGGGCGCGCCACCCCTGGAGGTCGTGAACCCGGCGACCCGGGAGGAGGCCCATGACGAGGCCGCGGTGGCCCTGCTCGACTCCGCCACCGGAATCTTCCTCACCGGGGGCAGCCAGCTGCGCCTCTCGCAGCTCCTGCCCGGCACCCCCCTCGGCGAGGCGCTGCACCGGGCCCACGACCGCGGCTGCGTCGTCGGCGGCACCTCCGCCGGCGCCTCGGTCATGTCCGACTTCATGATCTCGATGGGCGAGGAGGGGCTGACCCCGCGCCAGCGCGGCAGCCAGCTGTCGGCCGGGCTCGGACTGCTGCGGGGAGCGATCGTCGACCAGCACTTCGACCAGCGGGCGCGGTACGGCCGCCTGCTGTCGGTCGTCGCGCCCTCCCCGCACCTGCTCGGCATCGGCATCGACGAGGACACCGCGATCGTCGTCACCGACGGTCGGGAGTTCACCGTCCGGGGGTCCGGAGGCGTCTTCGTCGTCGACCTGCACTCCGCTCGCACGGACGCGCCGGAGGCCAAGGCCGGCGCCCCCATGCTGGTCTCGGGGGCCACGGTGCACACCCTGCCCGCCGGCGCCACGTTCTCCATCGCAGAGCGACGGCTCACCGACTTCGTCGAACACCACCCCGACGTCCTCGTCGCCCTCGCCGCGGCGAGGGAGTGACGCCCCGGCTCCCCACAGGAGAGGAACCTCCATGGACCGCCCCACGCCCACCGGCCCGGCCACCCCCGACCTGCGCATCCTCGAGGCGAGGGTCTACCGCGGCGGCAACGTCTGGTCGTACGACCCGGCGATCCACCTCGTCGTCGACCTCGGCGTCCTCGAGGGCTACCCCACCGACACGCTGCCCGGCTTCACCGACACCCTCGTCGACCTCCTGCCGCGGCTCGAGAACCACACGTGCTCGCTCGGGCGCAAGGGCGGCTTCATCGAGCGGATGCGGCAGGGCACCTGGCTGGGGCACGTCGCCGAGCACGTCGCGCTCCAGCTCCAGCAGGAGGCCGGCCACGACCAGCGCCGCGGCAAGACCCGGATGGTCAAGGACCGCCCCGGCGTCTACAACGTCGTCTACGGCTACACCAACGAGGACGTGGGTCTCGCGGCCGGCCGGCTCGCCGTGCGGCTCGTCAACCACCTCGTCGAGGCCGAGGCGGGCTTCGACTTCCCCGCCGAGCTCGAACGCTTCCTCACCCGAGCCGAGCGGCTGGCGTTCGGGCCCTCGACGACGGCGATCCTCGAGGCGGCGGTGAGCCGCGACATCCCGTTCATCCGGCTGAGCAGCGGCAGCCTCGTCCAGCTCGGCCAGGGCGTGCACCAGCAACGGATCCGGGCCACCATGACGAGCAAGACGAGCGCCCTCGCCGTCGACATCGCCGGCGACAAGGACATGACGACCCGTCTGCTGTCGTCGGCCGGGCTGCCGACGCCGAAGCAGGAGACGGTGCGCACCGCGGAGGGCGCTGTCGTGGCCGCCCGCCGGATCGGCTACCCCGTCGTCGTCAAGCCACTCGACGGCAACCACGGGCGCGGGGTCTGCCTTGACCTGCAGTCCGAGGAGGAGGTCCGCGAGTCGTTCGCCGTCGCCGAGGGCGAGTCCCGCCGCGGGTACGTCATCGTCGAGTCCTTCGTCGTGGGCCGCGACTACCGCTGCCTCATCGTCGGCGGACGGATGCAGGCCATCGCCGAA
Source organism: uncultured Actinomycetota bacterium (assembly GCA_963730165.1). Lineage (GTDB taxonomy): Bacteria > Actinomycetota > Actinomycetes > Actinomycetales > Dermatophilaceae > DASSQJ01. The sequence continues at coordinate 196,954 of CAVSQS010000001.1, read as the reverse complement.
CGGGTGCCAGCGCACGTCGTCGGCGACGGCACCCACACCGTCCGCGAGCTCGTCGAGATCACCAACTCCGACCCCCGGCGGGGCGTCGGCCACGAGAAGGTCCTCACGAAGATCCGGGTCGACGAGGCCGCCGAGCAGCTCGTCCGCGAACAGGGGCTCGCGATGGACGCCGTCCCGCCGGAGGGCACCATGGTCAAGCTGGCGCTCACCGGCAACATGTCCACCGGCGGCATCTCCATCGACCGTACCTTCGAGGCCCACCCCGACAACGTGGAGATCGCCGAGGAGGCGGCCCGCCTCATCGGCCTGGACGTCGCCGGCATCGACTTCATCTGCCCCGACATCGCCGCCCCGGTCCGCGAGAGCGGCGGAGCCATCTGCGAGGTCAACGCCGCGCCCGGCTTCCGGATGCACACCCACCCCACGGTCGGCGAGCCGCAGTTCATCGCCGAGCCGGTGGTCGACCTGCTCTTCCCGCCCGGTACGCCCTCGCGGGTGCCGATCGTCGCCGTCACCGGCACCAACGGGAAGACGACGACCTCGCGGATGATCGCCCACATCATGAAGGGCCTCGGCCGGAAGGTCGGGATGACCTCGACCGACGGGATCGTCATCGACGAGCGCCTCGTCGTCAAGGCCGACGCCTCCGGGCCGAAGTCGGCCCGGATGGTCCTGCAGAACCCGCGGGTCGACTTCGCGGTGATGGAGGTGGCGCGCGGGGGCATCCTCCGCGAAGGGCTGGGCTACGACCGCAACGACGTCGCGGTCGTGACGAACGTCGCCGCCGACCACCTCGGCATGCGCGGCATCGACACCGTCGAGCAGCTGGCCGACGTCAAGGCCGTCGTCGTGGAGGCGGTACCCCGCGACGGCTTCGCGGTGCTCAACGCCGACGACCCCCTCGTGCGGAGGATGCGACGACGCTGCTCGGGGTCGGTCGTCTGGTTCTCGCTCGCCGAGCCGGGTTCACGGGTGCGGGACTTCATCGACGAGCACTGCCGCCGCGGCGGACGGGCCGTGGTGCTGGAGCCGACCGACCGGGGCGACATGATCGTGATCCGCCACGGCCGACGCTCGATGCAGCTCGCCTGGACCCACCTGCTGCCGGCGACCTTCGGCGGGACGGCGCTGTTCAACGTCGCCAACGCCATGGCCGCGGCGGGGGCGGCGTTCGCCGCCGGGGCGGGCCTGCACGAGATCCGCCAGGGGCTGCGCACCTTCACGACGAGCTACTACCTCTCCCCCGGGCGGATGAACCAGGTCAACGTCCACAACGTCGACGTCATCGTCGACTACTGCCACAACGCCGCCGGCATGGAGAAGCTCGGCGAGTTCGTCGACCGGTATGCCGACATGAAGGCAGGGCAGGCCGAGTTCGGGCGGATCTCGCGGATCGGCGTCATCGCGACCGCCGGCGACCGGCGGCCGGAGGACATGCGCCACCTCGGCGAGGTCGCGGCCGACTACTTCGACGTCATCGTCGTCCGCGAGGACGAGCGACTCCGCGGCCGCGACCGGGGCTTCACGGCCGGCGAGGTCGCGGCCGGCCTCCGCGAGCGGATGGAGGCCGGGGGCGTGCGCTGCCGGCAGGTCGAGGTCGTCCTCGACGAGAAGGAGGCCGTGCGGAACGTCATGGCCCGGGCGAACCCCGGCGACATCGTCGTGCTGTCCGTCGACCAGCACGCCGAGGTGATGGCCGAGCTCGAGGCGATGACCCACCAGGCCCAGCCGGGCACCCACGTCACCGGCGTCGGCGACCCGGACCTGGACCCGCAGGCCCTCTCGGCCGAAGCCACCGAGGCCGGGGAGCACGCCGCGCGCGAGTTCGAGCCGTCGGGCCCGACCGAGGCCTGACGTCCCGCAGCCCCTGCGCGGCCCCCGGGGCGTGCGACGATGGGCGACGCCCCATCGCCGGACGAGGAGCGAGCCATGGCAACGACCCGGGTCCCCACCGCCGACGTCCCCCCGGGGACCGTGACCGGAGCAGGTGAGTACGCCGTCGGCGAGAACGGCGACTACTTCGCCGTCGGCCGCCGCTGCCGCCACCTGCGCGCCGACCTCGCCGAGGGCAGCATCGACGCCGAGGGGTGCCTCGTCTGCCCGTGGCACGGCTCCGCGTACGACGTCACGACCGGGCGGATGACCCGCGGCCCCCAGGGGTTCTACGCGAAGGTCCCCGGCCTGGGTGCGGCCTTCGTCGCCCTGACGAAGGCCTGGCCGCTGCGACGCGGCCGGGTCACCGTCGAGGGCGCCGAGCTGCGGATCGACGACCCGGACGACTGACCGGTCAGGGGGCGTCGTCGAGCGCCTCGGCGTACGCCGTCAGCGCGCGCCGGTACCTCGCGACGTCCTCGTCCGTGCTCGTCGTGGCGAGCAGCGTCATCAGGTCACGCAGGGCCTCGGCCCCGCGGCCTGCGTCGTGGAGGACGAGGGCCCGGAACATCGAGGCACCGACGCTGTCCGGGTGGCGTGCGATGACCTCGTCGACGAGGGTCATGGCCTCCCCGAGCCGCCCGAGGTTGCGCAGGCTCGAGGCCAGCTGCAGCTGGCACCGATGCCGGTGCGGCTCGCGCAGCCCGAGGTCGAGCGCCCGCCGGTAGAGGGGTACCGCCTCGGACTCGCGCCCGGCGCTGTCGAACGTCCCGGCGTACTCGTACGCGACCCGGCCGTCGGCCGGGTGCGCCGCCGCGAGGGCAGCTCCGGCCTCGATGCGCTCGGCGTCGTCCGCCAGGCTCCACAGGGCCGCGAGGGCGGCCTCCTCCTCGTGCTCCCCCCGCGCGCGGACCACCTTGCGGCGGATCGTGTCCGGGCCGTCGGGTCTCCCCCCGTGCGACCGCAGCCACCCCTGGACCTCGGACCGCTCCGCGTGGCACATCAGGGCCACGACGTCACCGTCTCCGGCGGACGCGACGCAGGCCTCGAGGCCTGCGACCTCGGTCGGGAACGCGGCGACGTCGGCCACGCCGGCGCGGCCGAGCCCGGCCCGCAGCCGGCCCTCGAGGTCGCCGGCCGAACGGCCCCGCAGGTACTTGTCCTTGTGCGTGACCACGACGTGGTCGGCCCGCAACCCGGCGATCTCGCCGAGCGCCTCGAGGAGCTCGTCGGTGCGGTCCCCGACCGCGCCGAGGCCGAGGTGGACCACGCTCCCCGGCTCGACGAGCCCGCGCGCCACGTCGAGGAGGGCCTCGAGCCCGGCCTCGTTGTGGGCGAGGTCGACGACCACCGTGACCGAGCCCCGCTCGAGCGGCACGGTGTAGGTGTTCATCCGTCCGGGGTTGAGCTCGTCGTCGGGACGGAAGGTCCGCAGGCCCTCGACGACCGCGGACCGGTCGAGACCCAGTCCCAGCGCGGCCGCGGTGCCCGCCAGCGCGTTGAGCACGTTGTGGCGCGAGAGCCCCGAGAGCGTCATCGGCACGTCGAGGACGCGGACGAGACGGTCGGGGGCGTCCTGCGGGGTCAGGACGGTCACGTCACCGTCGAGGACGGTGACGGCGCGCCCGCCCACTCCCAGGGCCTCGCGGACGGCAGGTGAGTCAGGGTCGTCGGTGAACACCCACGGCCGGGCCCGGATGCCGTGCCGCATCGCCCACACCCGGGGGTCGTCGCCCGCGAGGACGACCCACCCGTCGGGGCGGGTCACCTTCGTGACGATCGCCTTGACCTCGGCGAGCTGGTCGACGGTGTCGATGCCCTGCAGGCCGAGGTGGTCGGCGGAGACGTTGGTGACGACGGAGACGTCATTGTGCGACACCCCCATCCCACGCAGGAGCATCCCGCCCCGAGCGGTCTCGAGGATGCCGATCTCCACCCCCGGCGCGTCCAGCACCCCTCTCGCGCCGGCGGGCCCGGAGTAGTCGCCCGGCTCGACGACCTCACCCTGGACGACGATCCCGTCGGTCGAGCTCCAGGCCGTCCGCTTCCCCGCCGTCATCGACATGTGCGCGAGGAGCCGGGTCGTCGTCGTCTTGCCGTTGGTCCCGGTGACGGACACGACGGGGATCCGAGGGATGACGACGCGGGGCCGCTCCCCCTCGGACGCCTCGAGCACGGCACGCGCGTGCCGGGCGACGACCTCGTCGAGCCCGGTCCCGTCCAGCACCTCGGCGAGGACGGGGGCGAGCGCCTCGCCGAGGGCCGCCGCGCGACCCCGATGGCGCCACACGAACGCGCAGACGACGGCCTCGACCGACCCGCCCGGTCGCACGCGGACACCGAGCCTGCGCGTCCCGGCGGCCGCCGCGAGGGTACGGACCACGCGCTCGAGGACCCGCAGGACGACGCGTTGACGCTGCCCGGTACCGGGCACGCCGGGCTGGACGCGCTCCAGTCCGACCGCCCGGCAGGCCGCGCGCATCCGGTCCGGGTCGGCGTCCACCCAGCCCGGCACGGCGAGGGTGACCTTGACGGCCGGGCGGCTGAAGTAGAGGTTGGGGCCCTCGAGGAGGCGCACCTCGGTGGTCGAGACAGCGGTCACGCCGGGGAGCCTAGTCGCGGCCCCGGCCAGCGGCTCAGGTACCGATCGCGTGGAAGCCCCCGTCGACGTGGACGATCTCACCGGTCGTCGCCGGGAACCAGTCGGAGAGGAGGGCGACCGCGGCCCGCGCCGCCGGCTCGGGGTCGCGCACGTCCCAGCCGAGCGGGGCCCGGCTCCCCCAGGCCTGCTCGAACTGCTCGAAGCCCGGGATCGACTTGGCCGCCGTCGTGCGGATCGGCCCCGCGGAGACCAGGTTGCACCGGATCCCCCGGGGGCCCATGTCGCGGGCGAGATAGCGGTTGGTCGCCTCGAAGGCGGCCTTGGCGACTCCCATCCAGTCGTAGACGGGCCAGGCGTACTGGGCATCGAAGGTGAGGCCGACGACCGACCCGCCCTCCCCCATGAGCGGCAGGGCCGCCTTGGTGAGGGACTGCAGCGAGTACGCCGAGATGTGCACGGCGGTCGAGACGTCCTCCCACGTCGCGTCCATGAAGCTGAAGGCGCCCTGGGGCGCGAACCCGATGGAGTGCACGACCCCGTCCAGCCGGTCGGTGTGCTCGCGAAGCCGGTCGGCGAGCGCGGCGAGGTCGTCGTCGTTGGAGACGTCGAGCTCGACCACCGGGGGGGCGGTCGGCAGGCGGCGCGCGATGGCCGAGGTGATCTTCGTCGTCCGCCCGAAGGAGGTGAGCACGACGTTCGCCCCCTGCTCCTGGGCGAGCCGGGCGATGTGGAAGGCGATCGAGGAGTCCATGAGGACACCGGTGACGAGCAGGGACTTCCCCTCGAGCAACATGCGCGGGCCTTTCGTCGGGTCGGGAGTGGTCAGTGGCCCATGCCGAGGCCGCCGTCGACCGGGAGCACGGCACCGGAGATGTACGCCGCGTCCGGGCCGGCCAGGAAGCGAACCGTGGCAGCGACCTCGTCGGCGCTCCCGAAACGGCCCGCGGGGATGGCGGCCTTGTAGGTCTGCTGCGTCTCCGCCGGCAGGGCCGCCGTCATGTCGGTCTCGATGAATCCGGGCGCGACGACGTTCGCCGTGATGCCGCGGCCCCCGAGCTCGCGGGTGATCGAGCGGGCGAGGCCGACCAACCCGGCCTTGCTCGCCGCGTAGTTCGCCTGGCCAGGACCCCCGTACAGCCCGACGACACTGGAGATGAGGATGATCCGGCCCCGGCGCAGGCGGATCATGCCTGTCGAGGCCCGTCGGGCGCACCGGAAGGCGCCGGTGAGGTTGGTGTCGAGGACGGTCTCCCAGTCCTCGTCGGACATGCGCATGAGCAGGCCGTCCTTGGTGACGCCGGCGTTGGCGACGAGCACCTCGACGGGACCGCCGAGGACCCCCTCGGCCTCGGTGAACGCCGCGTCGACCGACGCGCTGTCGGTGACGTCACAGCGCACCGCGTCGAGGCCATCCGGGGGCTCCCCCGACCGGTGCGTGACGACCACCCGGTCACCGGCCGCGGCGAAGGACCGGGCGATCGAGAGACCGATGCCGCGGTTGCCACCGGTGACGAGGACGTTGCGTGGCTCGCTCATGCGTCGAACCTAGTGGACTACCCCCGGGTAGCCCGCACCCTCCGGACGTACAGTGGACTGATGCCGACGACCCGCCGCTCGACCCCCGACGCACAGTCGGTGACGAGCGCTCCCGAGTCGCGCACCGAGGACCAGGCCCGCCGGCTGAGGCGCTACCTGATCACCATGACGATCCGGACGATCTGCTTCGTCCTCGTCGTCGTCATCGACAGCTGGTGGCGCTGGGTGTTCGCCGCTGGGGCCGTGTTCCTCCCCTTCATCGCGGTCGTGGCGGCGAACGCCGTCCGGCCCGCGGTGCGCGGTCGCGTGCGCCCGGTCGTGCCCACGCTCGACCGGACCCCGCAGATCAGCCGCGAGGCGTGGTCCGACGAGGCCCACGAGCACGACGCGCCCCGCTGATCCCCCTCACCCGCCGATGGCGGACATGGGACGGTCGGGCTGGTGGAAGTCGGGACGGTCGATGCCGTGCCCGGGCTTCTTCCGCCACATCTCGCCGATGACGAGCTCGGCGATCTCCTCGTCGCCGGCGCCGTCGCGCAGCGGACCGCGCAGGTCCACCTCCGACTGGGCGAACAGGCAGTTGCGCAGCTGGCCGTCGGCGGTCAGGCGCACCCGGTCGCAGGCGGCGCAGAACGGCGCGGACACGCTCGCGATGACGCCGACCGTCTCGGGCCCCCCGTCGACGAGGAACAGCTCGGCGGGGGCGCTACCCCTTTCCTGCACCGGCGTGAGGCGGAAGCGCTCGCCCAGCCGCTCGAGGATCTCGGCCTGCGGAACCATCAGTGAGCGGTCCCACGCGTGCTGGGCATCCAGCGGCATCTGCTCGATGAAGCGCAGCTCGTAGCCGCGGTCGAGGCACCACTGGAGCAGGTCGGGCACGTCGGAGTCGTTGACCCCCCGCATCGCGACGGCGTTGACCTTGACCGGGGTCAGTCCGGCGTCCGCGGCCGCCTTGAGCCCGGCGACGACGTCCTCGAACCGGTCGCGCCGGGTGAGCCGGGCGAAGTGGGCGGGATCGACGGTGTCGAGACTGACGTTGACCCGGTCCAGCCCTGCCTCGGCGAGGGGAGCCGCGAGGCGGTCGAGGCCGACACCGTTGGTCGTCATCGCGATGCGAGGCCGGGGTTCGAGCGCGGCGATCGCCCGGACCACCTCGACCAGGCTACGACGCAGCAGCGGCTCGCCTCCGGTCAGTCGGACGGACGTGACCCCCAGCCCGACCATGACGCCGACGAGTCGGGCGATCTCGTCGTCGGTGAGCATCTCCGGCTTGGGCAGCCAGTCGAGCCCCTCGGCGGGCATGCAGTAGGTGCACCGGAGGTTGCAGCGGTCCGTCACCGAGACGCGCAGGTCACGGCCGATCCGCCCGAAGCGGTCGAGCAGGCGCGGAGTGGGCAGGTCGGTCATAGGGGACCAATGTACGACGGGTACCGTTGCCCGGTGCTCAGGCGGCTCATCACACCTCGCTGGTTGGGCGCACTCCTCCTCGCGGCCGTCGTCGCCGTCACCTGCTACCACCTCGGCTGGTGGCAGTACCACCGCCACGAGGCGAAGGTCGCCCGCAACGAGCGCCTCGACGCCCACTACACCGCGGACCCGGTGCCGGTCGAGGACGTGCTGACCTCGCAGAGCCTCCCCACGTCCGAGGACTGGACCCGCGTCGAGGCTCGCGGTGAGTACGTCGCAGGCCCCCTCTACGTCCGGGGTCGTCCGCTCGACGGCGCCGTCGGCTACGAGGTCCTCTGGGTGCTCCGGCCCTCCGACGGCGGCGCCGACGTGCTCGTCGACCGGGGTTGGGTCGCCCAGGACCAGAGCGGCGCCACGGACCTCCCGGCCGTGCCCCCCGCGCCCGCCGGTCCGGTGCAGGTCCTCGGATGGGCGCATCCGGGCGAGGCGCCCCGCTCGGCGATCTCCGCGAACGGGTCGCTCGGCTCGATCAGCCTCGAACAGGTCACCGAGGCGACCTCCCTCACCCCGCTCGACGGGTACGTCCAGCTCCAGACCGAGACCCTCGCCGACGGCACCCAGCCGCCCCGTCCCCAGCCGCTCGGCGAGCCGGACAGGTCGCTGGGGCCGCACCTGGCCTACGCCTACCAGTGGTGGTTCGCGGTACCGGTGGGGTTCGTCCTCGTCGGGTTCGGCATCCGGCGCGAGGAGCGCCTCGCCCACCCCGAGAAGTACCCGCCCCGGCCCACGAAGGTGCGGATCTGGGACGAGGAGGACGCCTAGCCGCGAACCGACGGCGCTGCGCCCCGCGGAGACGGTCGACATCGGCCCGGGGCGTCACTACCGTCGAGTCGATGGAGCACACCACGGCACGGCGCGCGGTCGAGTTCGAGTCCGAGGGAGTGACCCTGCGAGGTGTCCTGCATCCCGCCGCCGAGCACCCGGACGGCCCTGCCGTGGTGCTGGCGCACGGGTGGACCGCCACCGTGGCCATGGGCCTGGAGTGGTACGCGGCCGCCTTCGCCGAGGTCGGCGTGACGGCTCTGGCCTACGACCACCCCAACCTCGGGACCAGTGATGGCGAGCCCCGTGGGCTGATCGACCCCTGGTCGCAGGCCCGGGGTCAGCGCGACGCCGTGCGCTTCGCGGCTGATCACCTCGTCTCCGGACCCGTCGCCCTCTGGGGCGACAGCGGCGCGGGCGCCGACGCGATGGTCGTGGCGGCGGTGGAGCCACAGGTGCGTGCCGTCGTGGCCCTCAACCCCACACTGGGTGCCGAGCCCCCCGGGCCCCCTCCCGAGGGCTACCTGGCCGACCTCCTCGCCATGGTGTCCTCCAGTGCCGTCGACCCGGCGCCCGATGACGTCGTCGGGCCGCTGCCGATGGTCGCGGTGGACCCCTCGGCGGCGTGCGCGTCCCCGTCACCGCAGGCACTCAAGTGGTTCATCGAGCACGGCGGGGCCCCCGGCGCCGGTTGGGTCAACGAGCTGACGTACGCCGACCCCGGGGGACGGATGCCGTACGAGCCGTACTGGTGCCTCGAACACATCGACGTGCCGGTGATGATCACCGCGTCACCGGCCGACGAGGTGTCCGCGGCCGACGCCGAGGTGTCGAGAGCGGCGCTGGAGCAGGTGCCCGCACCGACCCACCTCCAGCTGCTCGACGCCGGGCACTTCGGGGCGCTCTGGAGAGACTCGGCCGCCTTCGAGGACGCGGTCGCCGAACAGGCCGACTTCCTGCGCCGCTCCCTCGTCCTCCACTGAGGCCCCCGGTCCGGCGCTGGTCGACGCCCGGTGGTCGGGCCGACTCCTCGGACGGCGGGCGACCCGGGTCGCGGGCGGAGACCGTGCGCAGCCAGGTCCTGGCGACCCGCGCGGGCTTTCACCATGCCGGCTCGGGGATCGACGCGTGGTTCGGGCCGCTCGCGGGGTGAGCCGGGCGGCGCCGGTCCGGGCTGCAGGGACCTCAGGCCGTGGGGACCGCGTCGGTGCTCGTGTCGGAGAGGAACTGGGTCCGGTACAGGTCGGCATACAGGCCGCCACGTGCGACGAGCTCGGCATGGGTGCCCTGCTCGACGATGCGCCCGGCGTCGACGACGAGGATCTGGTCGGCGTGCCGGACCGTGGACAGCCGGTGGGCGATCACCAGGGCCGTGCGGTCGCGCAGCGCCTCGTCGAGGGCGCGCTGCAGCGCCTGCTCGGACTCGCTGTCGAGATGGGCGGTCGCCTCGTCGAGGACGATGAGGCCGGGGCTCTTCAGGAGCAGCCGCGCGATGGCCAGCCGCTGCTTCTCGCCCCCGGACAGCCGGTGGCCCCGGTCCCCGACGACGGTGTCGAGCCCGGACGGCAGCGACTCGACCAGCGAGAGCACCTGCGCGGCCCGGAGCGCGGCGACCATCTGCGCTTCCGTCGCCTCGGGAGCGGCGTAGGCGAGGTTGGCGCGGATCGTGTCGTGGAAGAGGTGCGCCTCCTGGGTGACGACACCGACGGCGTCCTGCACCGACCCGAGGGTGGCGTCGCGCAGGTCGAGACCGTTGACCCGCACCGACCCGCTCGAGGGGTCGTAGAGACGCGCGACCAGCGAGGTGATCGTCGTCTTGCCGGCGCCGCTCGGCCCCACGAGGGCGACGAGTGCACCGGGCTCGACGGAGAAGCTGACGTCGCGCAGCACCTCGCCACCACCACGGCGGTCACCGACCGCGGCGGCCTCGAGCGAGCGCAGCGACACCTGGTCGGCCGAGGGGTAGGCGAAGCCGACGTGCTCGAGGTCGACCCGCACCGGTCCCGCCGGGAGCGGCCGGGCGTCGGGGGCCTCGGCGACGAGCGGCTCGAGGTCGAGGACCTCGAAGACCCGCTCGAAGGAGACCAGGGCGGTCATGACGTCGACCCGGACGTTGGAGATGGCCGTGAGGGGACCGTACAGGCGCGCGAGGAGCGCGGCGAGGGCGAGCAGGGTGCCCACGGTGAGGGTGCCGTCGACGGCCATGACCCCGCCGATGCCGTAGACCATCGCCGTCGCCAACGAGGCTGTCATCGTCAGTCCGACGAAGAAGACCGACCGGTTGAGGGCGATCTTGACCCCGACGTCGCGGACCTGGGCGGCGCGCTCGGAGTACTCGGCGTCCTCGGTGTGCGGACGCCCGAAGAGCTTGACGAGCAGCGCTCCGGCGACGTTGAACCGTTCGTTCATCCGCGTGCCGAGGTCGGCGTTGAGCGACATCTGCTCGTGCGCCAAGGATGCGAGGCGCCGACCCATCATCCGGGCGGGGATGAGGAAGAACGGCACGAGGGCGAGCGCCGCCAGCGTGATCGGCCACGACAGGGTGAGCATCGTGATGACGATGACGACCAGCGAGATGGCGTTGCTCACGACGTTGGACAGCACGGAGGTGAAGGCCTGCTGGGCCCCGACCACGTCGTTGCCGAGGCGCGTGACGAGCGCCCCGGTCTGCGCCCGGGTGAAGAAGGCGATCGGTTGGCGCAGGACGTGCGAGAAGACCTCGTTGCGAAGGTCGTAGATCAGCCCCTCACCGATCCGGGAGGAGTACCAGCGCTGGACCAGGGTGAGGCCGCCGTCGAGGACCGCGAGGCCGGCGACCACGAGCGAGAGCCGGACGACGACGCCGCTGTCGCCGGGCACGACGCCGTTGTCGACGATCGCCTTGAGCAGCAGCGGGACGGCGACGACCAGCGCCGCGTCGACGACGACGAGCGCGAGGAAGATGCCGATCTGGGTCCGGTACGGCGAGGCGTAGCGGAACACCCGGCCGGTGGTGCCGGGTGCGAGTCGTCGCTCGGCGACGCTCGAGTCGCGCGACAGGCTGCGGATCGCCTGCCAGCCGTACATGCTCACGTGGGGGTCCTCCTTCGTCCACCGGTCAGTCAACCACCGCGCGCCGACGGGTGTTCCTGCGACGTGGACGCGCCCTTGTGCGGGGCGCCACGGGCACCGAGGATGGCGCGACCCGTCACCGATGACGCCCACGGAGGATGCCGTGCCCGAACCGCTGCGCCACAAGGTCCTGCTCGACGAGGACGAGATGCCGACACGCTGGTACAACCTCCTCGCCGACCTGCCGACCCCGCCCCCGCCGCCGCTGCACCCCGGCACCGGTGAGCCGGTCGGCCCCGACGACCTCGCGGCGATCTTCCCGATGGACCTCATCGCCCAGGAGGTGACGACGGAGCGCTACGTCGAGATCCCCGGGGAGGTCCAGGACGTCTACCGGCTCTGGCGGCCCTCGCCGCTCTACCGGGCCCACCGCCTCGAGAAGGCGCTCGGGACGCCGGCACGCATCTACTACAAGTACGAGGGGGTCTCTCCCGCCGGCTCCCACAAGCCGAACACCGCCGTGCCGCAGGCGTACTACAACGCACGGGCCGGAGTGCGGAAGCTGACCACGGAGACGGGGGCGGGCCAGTGGGGGACGGCCCTGTCCTTCGCGTGCGCGCAGTTCGGGCTCGAGTGCGAGGTCTGGCAGGTGCGGGCGTCGTACGACTCCAAGCCCTACCGGCGCACGATGATCGAGACCTTCGGCGGCACCGTGCACCCGAGCCCGTCCGATCTCACCGAGGCCGGCCGCACCGCCCTGGCGGCCGACCCGAACTCCCCCGGATCACTCGGCCTGGCGATCAGCGAGGCCGTCGAGGTCGCCGCGCAGGACCCCACCGCCAACTACGCCCTCGGCTCGGTGCTCAACCACGTCCTCCTCCACCAGACCGTCATCGGGGAGGAGGCGCTGCTCCAGCTGGCGAAGATCGGCGAGGCCGTCGACCTCATCGTCGGATGCACCGGAGGCGGGTCGAACTTCGGCGGGCTGAGCTTCCCCTTCATCCGGGAGAAGCTCGCGGCCGGGGGTGACGGCCCCGTGATCCGGGCCGTCGAGCCGGCGTCCTGCCCGTCGCTGACCCAGGGGACCTACGCCTACGACTTCGGCGACGTCGCCGGGCTGACGCCCCTGCTCAAGATGCACACCCTCGGCCACGACTTCATCCCCGACCCCATCCACGCCGGCGGGCTGCGCTACCACGGGATGAGCCCGTTGATCAGCCACCTCTACGAGGAGCGGCTGATCGAGGCGGCCGCGAAGACCCAGAAGGACTGCTTCGCCGCCGGGGTCCTCTTCGCCCGCACCGAGGGCATCGTCCCGGCGCCCGAGCCGACCCACGCCATCGCCGCGGCCGTCGACGAGGCGATCGCCTGCATCGAGACCGGCGAGGAGAAGGTCATCCTCACCGCGCTCTGCGGGCACGGCCACCTCGACCTCGCCGCGTACGACGCCTACCTGCGCGGCGACCTCGTCGACCACACGTGGGAGGACACCGACCTCCAGCAGTCGGTGGCGGCGGCCCTCGAGAGGCTCCCCGCCATCCCGGGGTGACGCGCGGCGCAGTCGGACACCACGACGCGGCGGCCTGCCTAGGCTGGAAGGAGGATCGACGAAGGAGTGCCCGTGTCCGTGGCGTGCCGCAGGACGATGGCCCCGCTGGACTCCGTCTGGTTGGCCATGGACCGCCCCACGAACCGGATGGTCATCGTGTCGGTGATGTTCCTCGCCGGCCGGCCGGACTGGGACGAGGTGACCCACCTGCTCGACACGCGGGTGCTGGGCCGCTACCCGGTCTTCCGCCAGCGCCCCGAACCCGCGGGCCTGTTCCGCGGCCGCCCGCACTGGGTCGACGACGAGGACTTCGACCTGGCGCGGCACCTCCACCGGGCCCGGCTGCCGGCGCCCGGCGACGACGCGGCACTCCAGCGGTACATGGAGCACCGTCTCGCCGCACCCCTCGACCCGGCCCATCCGTTGTGGGAGGCCCACCTGCTCGACGGGTACGGGGCGGGGTCGGCGATCTTCTGCCGCACGCACCACGCGATGGCCGACGGCCTCGCCCTGGCCCGGGTGCTCCTGTCGCTGACCGAGAGCGGACCGTCCGACCCGCCGGCAGGTGAGGAGGCACAGGAGGGATCGGCCGTGCGTCGGGACCCCCGCACCGAGGTGGCGACCGACGACCCCGGCCCCGGACTCGCCACACTGAGCCTCGGCGTGGCGCGCGCGGCCGCCGGCCGAGCGGTGCGGTGGGGCTCACCCTCCGGGCTCGCCTCCGCGACCCGGCTCGCGGCCAGGACGCCCGGGGTGCTCCAGGACCTCCTCCTCGGACACAACCCCGACAACCCGGTGTCGGGCCGGCCGGGACCGGACAAGCGGATCGCCTGGACCTCACCCCTCCCCCTCGACCCGGCCCGGTCCGTGGGTCGGCTCGCCGGCGCCACCCTCAACGACGTGCTCCTCAGTGCGATGGCGTCCGCGCTGCGGGCCTACCAGGTGGCGTCGGGCGACGAGCCGGTCGACCTGATCACGATGGTGCCGGTGAGCCTGCGCCCGCTGACGGCCCCTCCGCCGCCCGAGCTGGGGAACCGGTTCACCCTGGTCTACTTCCGCTACCCCAGCGCCACCGCCGCCCCCCTGGCCCGGCTCGCCGAGACCAAGCGCCGGATGGACTGGCTCAAGGCGTCACCCGAGGTCGCGATCACCCACGTGCTCATGGAAGGCATCGGGCGCGTCGGGAGGGGGCTGGACCGGCCGGTCATCGACTTCTTCGCCGACAAGGCGATCGGGGTGACGACCAACGTCATCGGCCCCCGCGAACGCCGGCGGCTCGCCGGTGTGCCCGTCGACGGAGTGCTCGGGTGGGTCCCCGGCTCGGGGCGCCACACCCTCGGGGTCTGCGTCTTCACCTACGCCGACGCGGTGCGCGTGGGCGTGGTGACCGACGCGCGCGTCATCCCGGACCCGCAACCACTCGTCCGGGCGTTCGAGGCCGAGCTCGAGCTGCTCGGGGCCCTCGGCGCGGCGCCCGCGACGGTGGGGGGCTGAGGATGCCCAGGGACACCGCTCGCGCCGAGCAGCGGATCGAGGTGCCTCCCGAGGAGGTCCTCGTGACCATCCACGACGTCGCCGCTCAGCCCGAGTGGATCCCGGAGATCACCGAGGTCGAGGTCCTCGACGCGGATCCGGAGGGTCTCGTCCTGCGCGCGACCCTCGCGGCCGCAACGGCGGTCGGAACCGACCGGTACACGCTGCGCTACACGCACCACCCCGACGGCATCCACTGGACGATGGAGAGCGGACGCCTGCAGACGGCACAGGAGGGTGACCTCCGCGCGGTGCCGGACGGTGACGACACGGGCACCCTCGTGACGTACGAGCTGACGATCGAGCACCCGCTTCCGCTCCCCGGCTTCGTCCGCTCACGCGTCCTCACCGGCCTGGTGACGGGGACGCTCACCGCACTGCGGTCGCGGCACGAGCGGTCCTGAGCCCAACGGCTCAGGCCAGGGTGACCAGCTCGCGGTAGTCGCTCCCCCACAGGTCCTCGACGCCGTCGGGCAGCAGGAGGATGCGCTCGGGCTCGAGCGCATCGACCGCCCCCTCGTCGTGCGTCACGAGCACGACCGCGCCCTCGTAGGTGCGCAGTGCCCCGAGGATCTCCTCACGAGAGGCCGGGTCGAGGTTGTTCGTCGGCTCGTCGAGAAGGAGCACGTTGGCGGACGAGACGACGAGCAGCGCGAGGGAGAGCCGGGTCTTCTCACCGCCGGAGAGGACCCCGGCAGGCTTGTCGACGTCGTCGCCGGTGAAGAGGAAGGAACCCAGGACCTTGCGCACGTCGGTCTCGCCGAGGTCGGGCGCCGACGACTTCATGTTCTCCAGGACGGTGCGCGAGACGTCGAGGTTCTCGTGCTCCTGGGCGTAGTAGCCGACCTTCAGACCGTGGCCGGGCTCGACCTGCCCGGTGTCGGGGTCGTCCACGCCCGCGAGCAGGCGGAGCAGCGTGGTCTTGCCGGCACCGTTGAGCCCGAGGACCACCACCCGCGACCCCCGGTCGATGGCGAGGTCGACGTCGGTGAAGACCTCCTGCGAGCCGTAGGAGCGCGACAGCCCGCTCGCGCGCAGCGGGGTCCGCCCGCAGGGCGAGGGCTTCGGGAAGCGCAGCCGGGCGACCTTGTCGTGGGCCCGCTCTGCCTCGAGGCCGTCGAGCAGGCGCTCGGCCCGTCGCGCCATGTTCTGGGCGGCCACGGTCTTGGTCGCCTTCGCGCGCATCTTGTCGGCCTGCGCCATGAGGGCGGCCGCCTTCTTCTCGGCGTTGGCCCGCTCCCTGCGCCGCCGTCGCTCGTCGGTCTCACGCTGCTGGAGGTAGGCCCTCCAGCCGAGGTTGTACTGGTCGAGCTCGGCGCGGTTGGCATCGAGGTGGAAGACCCTGTTGACGACGACGTCGAGGAGGTCGACGTCGTGCGAGATGACGACGAGGCCGCCCCGGTAGCCCTTGAGGTGCTCGCGCAGCCAGACGACGCTGTCGGCATCCAGGTGGTTGGTCGGCTCGTCGAGCAGCAGGGTCTCGGCTCCCGAGAAGAGGATGCGGGTCAGCTCGACCCGCCGCCGTTGCCCTCCTGACAGGGTCCCCAGCTCCTGGTCGAGGACGCGCTCCTCGAGTCCGAGCGCTGCGGCGATCCGAGCAGCCTCGGACTCCGCGGCATAGCCGCCCGCAGCGGTGAACTCCGCGTCGAGCCGGGCGTAGCGCCGCATCGCCCGCTCCTGCCGCTCGCCGCTCTCCTCCCCCATCGCCCGCTCGGCCGCGCGCAGGTCCCGGACGATCGTGTCGAGCCCCCGGGCGGAGAGCACCCGGTCACGAGCCGTGACGTGGAGGTCGCCGGTCCGAGGGTCCTGGGGCAGGTAGCCGACGTCACCGGTGCGGGTGATCGTGCCGCCCGCCGGGAGGGTCACCCCGGCCAGCGCCTTGGTGAGCGTCGTCTTCCCCGCGCCGTTACGGCCGACCAGACCGATCCGGTCGCCCGGGGCGACGCGGAAGGTGACGCCGTCGAGCAGCAGGCGGGAGCCCGCACGCAGCTCGACGGAGGCAGCGGTGATCACGGTGGGTCCTTGTCGTCGGGGAGGTAGCACGTCGCGCGGTCGCGAAGCCGCATCCGGACGTGCCGCCCCCTAGTGTAGGTCCGCCCGGAGACGGCTCGGGAAACGGCCACGACGGAGGGGCACGACGAGCCTCGACGACGACGTCCGCCTCGACACCTCGCAGGGTGCGGTCCGGCGGGGGGCGCCGGGGGCCTCGTGGTCGGCGGCGGCATCGGCGGGTTGGTCCTGCTCGTCATCACGCCGGTCTTCGGGATCAACCCCTCTGACCTGCCCGTGGACGCGGGGACCTCGTGGGACCACGGCCAGGTCCACGCCGGGGGCGAACGGGACGCCGCGGCCTTCCGGGAGTGCGGCACCGGCGCCGACGCCAACCGCGGGCCGCGGTGCCGCGTCGTGGGAACCGCCAACTCGGTGCAGGCGTTCCGGACCGACGAGCTGGTCCGCGACAAGCGCGGGTGGCAGCCGACTGCCTGGCCGGCGTGTGGGCCGGCCAGCCTCGAGCACGAACGCCCCGGGCCAGGACACCCCTACCTGCAGCCGCTCACCGACGACGACGTCCGCGACGCCCTGTCGGCGGCCGCCGCGGTGGTTCCTGACCGGGTATCGCACCGGCGACCTCGACCGGTGCCACACCTTCGCGGCGGTGACGGTCGGGTGACCCGGGCGCAGCTGCGTCGCGCCGCTCCCCCCACCGCGACCTGCCCGCCGCGGCTCGGCGCACCGCCTCCTGACTACTCCTTGTCGGGCGTGACGATCGCGAACTCGGGGTCTCCGGGCTGGAGCAGCCCGGCGAGCCGCTGGAGCACGGAGCTGTCGCCGGTCATCTCGATCCCCGCCGCGGCCAGGGCCTCCGGAGCCATCTGGCCGGCGACGACCGCGACGAGCTGGGCGTGGTGCGGCAGCGTGATCGTGAGGTCGGCGCCGTCCGCCTGCGTGACCCGGCGGTGCGTGAGGACGCCACGCGCGAGGCTGACCCGGTGGCGGGACGCGTCGTCGGTGAACACGACGTCGACCGTCAGGTCCTCGTCCCAGGCGCGGGGTCCGTCGACCTGGATCGCGAGGGCGTCGAAGAGCATCTCCGGGGTCAGCTGGGCCACCATGTCCCGGGCCGACGTGGCCACCGGCGTCCCGAAGCCTCCGTCGCGCAGCTCCGTGGTACCCGAGAGGTAGAAGTTGCGCCAGGTGCCGTTCTCCGCCCCGTACCCGAGCTGCTCGTAGGTGTCGGCGAGCAGCTCGCGCGCTGCCGCGTGCCCCGGCTCGGCGAAGACGACGTGCCCCACCACCTCGGCGACCCACCGGTAGTCACCGGCGGCGAAGGAGGTCCGGGCCTTCTCGACGACGGCGTCCGGCCCGCCCATGAACTCGACGTACCGACGGGCCTGCTCCACCGGGGGGTGCTGCCACAGGTGCGCCGGGTTGCCGTCGAACCAGCCCATGTACCGCTGGTAGATCGCCTTGACGTTGTGGCTCACCGAGCCGTAGTAGCCGTGGGTGCTCCAGGCGTTCTCGAGGGCCGGGGGCAGCGTGATGGCCTCGGCGATCTCGGTGCCCGTCATGCCCTGGTTGAGCATCCGCAGGGTCTGGTCGTGCAGGTAGGCGTAGAGGTCGCGCTGGGTGGAGAGGAACCCGATGATCCGCTCCCGACCCCAGGTGGGCCAGTGGTGCGACGCGAAGGCCACGTCGGACCGGTCGGCGAAGGTGTCGATGGCCTCGGTGAGGTACTTCGCCCAGACGTTGGGGTCACGCACGAGGGCGCCGCGCAGGGTGAGCAGGTTGTGGAGGTTGTGCGTGGCGTTCTCGGCCATGCACAGCGCGCGGTACCGCGGGAAGTAGAAGTGCATCTCGGCCGGCGCCTCGGTGCCCGGCGCCATCTGGAACTCGATCTCGACCCCGTCGACCGTCTCCACCTGACCGGTGGTCGTGATGTCGACGGTGGGCCGGATCAGGGTGACCGTCCCGGTCGACGTCGTCTGGCCCAGCCCGGCCCCGACCTGGCCCCGGGGACCCCGGGCGAGGGCCGCGCCGTACATGTAGCCGGCGCGCCGGCTCATCGCGGTCCCGGCGTAGACGTTCTCGGCGACGGCGTGCTCGACGAGATGCTCGGGGGCGAGCACGGGCACCCGGCCCGCGTCGACCTCCTCCTGGGTCGTGACCCCCTTGACCCCGCCGAAGTGGTCGACGTGGGAGTGGGTGTAGATCACCCCGGTCACCGGGCGGTCCCCGCGGTACTCGCGGTAGAGCTCCAGGGCCGCCGCGGCGGTCTCGGCGGAGATCAGCGGGTCGATGACGATGACGCCCTCGTCGCCCTCGACGAAGGTGACGTTGGACAGGTCGAGGCCGCGGACCTGGTAGATCCCTTCGGTGACCTCGAACAGCCCCTGGATGGCGGCGAGCGAGGACTGGCGCCACAGGCTCGGGTTGACCGAGTCCGGGGCCTCGCCGGAGAGGAAGTCGTAGGAGTCGTTGTCCCAGACGACCCGACCGTCGGCGGCACGGACGACGCCGGGGTCGAGCCGCGCGATGAACCCGCGGTTCGCGTCCTCCAGGTCCTGGGTGTCGTCGAACGGCCACCGCTCCCGCAGGGAGCGCTGCTGGTCGACGATGAACGGGGTGGGGTCCTTCTGGGTCGCCATGAGCGGGTCCTTTCAGGGAGTGGCGGTCTCGGGGCTCGGGGCGGCCGGCGGCGCGGCCCGGCGGCCGACCTCGCTGGCCAGCAGGATGAGGACGACGGGGATGACGAGGGCGGCAACGAGCGTGCGGACCATCGCCTCCGGGTCGAGGGAGGCCGCGATGACGAGCGCCGCTGAGATGTTGCGCTGCGCGGTCGCGAGGCCGAGGAGGGACCTGTCCGGGCC
Organism: uncultured Actinomycetota bacterium; assembly: GCA_963730165.1. Lineage (GTDB taxonomy): Bacteria > Actinomycetota > Actinomycetes > Actinomycetales > Dermatophilaceae > DASSQJ01. The sequence goes on along the minus strand of CAVSQS010000001.1, from coordinate 177,714 downwards.
GGGGCGCCCCGTTCCGGCCAGCCACCCCGCCGCGAGCCCGGCCACGAGGACGAGCGCGGTCCCGACGAACACGAGGGTGCCGACCGAGGCGAGCACGTCCCGCCAGGTGACGAGCAGCCCGGAGACGATCCCGATCACCAGGCCCGCTGTCGAGGCACGACGCAGGCCCCCGACGACCCGCTCGGCGAGGTCGGGGTACCGGGCCCGCACGCCGAGCCCCACGGCCAGGGGCACGAGCATGTAGAGGACGAGCGAGGAGGCGATGTCACCGGCAGCTACCGAGGCGCCCTCGAGCACCACCGGGACGACGAGCGGGGCGAAGACCACGGTGAGCACCATGAGCAGCACCATGACGCCCACCGCCGTCGCGGCGTCCGCTCCGGCCAGCCCCGCGAGGGTGGGAAGGAACGGGGCCCCGGCACAGCACCCGACGAGGACGACCGCGGCAGCGCTCGCGTCGTCCATCGGCAGGAGCCGGGCCGCTCCCACCGCGACCAGCGGCACGACGACGAAGTTGGCGAGGACCACGCCGGCGACGAGCCGGCCGTCACGCAGCGGCCCGGTGATCGCCGCGAGGGTGAGGGCCAGCCCCATGGCTGCCATGCCGGCGACGACGAAGACGAGGATGCCGACCTGCGTCAGCACCGCGAGCACGTCCTGCACGCCACACCTCCCGGCCAGTGGTGACTCCGCCGGCCCGATGGCCGGCGGCGTGGGTCAGGACAGGGCCTTGGCCTTGAGGGCGTCGAACTCGTCCTGGCTGATCGCGCCGGCGTCGAGCAGCTCCTTGGCCTTGGCCACCTGCTCCGCCGGGGAGGTCGTGGCGACGCTGCGGATGTACTCGTCCTGCGCCGCCTTCACCTGCTGCGCCTCGCGGGCCGAGCGCTCCGCCATCCCGCCACCGCGGGCGACGAGGTAGACCAACGCCGTGATGAGGGGGAAGAAGAGCAGGAAGATGAGCCAGACCGCCTTCATGACCCCCGAGACCGTGCGGTCGCGGAAGAGGTCGACGACGATCGTGAAGATCGCGAAGAGGTAGGCGATGAACGCGAAGACGAGGAAGACCGTCCAGAACCAGTTCCAGAAGCTGTCCACGAGGACTCCTTACGCGGGGATCGTGTCCCGAACGGTACTGGCACCGCGATCGCGCGTCACACAACTGTCGACAAGGTCACCACGGCCCCGCTCGGCCTGGTCACCTCGCGGGGCGGACGGTCCGCCGGCCCATCTCGTCGCCGCGCGCGACGAGGTACCCGAGGGCGGCGAGCAGCGGGACGAGGACGAGCAGGAGGAGCCACAGCGCCTTCACCCACCCGCTCACCTCGTCGTCGCGGACGAGGTCGAGGACGATCGAGCCCATCGCGACGAGGTAGGTCAGGACCACGAGAGAGAGGAACCCCAGCCACAGCCAGTCCCAGATCGAGTCCACGCCGCCTCCTCCTCACGGTGCCGCCGACCCGACCCTAGCCCCGCTCGAGGAGCTGCGCTGCTCGTGGAGTCCCGGGACCGACGACGTCGGCGCCGCTGTCGAGTGAGCGTGGAAGGCCGGGAACGAGATCGTCCACCCGCTCGTCACCGAGGCGTGGGAGTGCGCCGGTTCCTCGTCCGGGTCTCCCGGGGCGCCGTCCTCGACGTGGCCCAGGAGCACGGCGGATCCGGCTGACCGGCAGGACGGGCGCTGTGACACGCTGGCCGCATGGAGATCGACGCGTACTTCCAGGGGTTCGACGAGGGTGCGGAGGCGCCGGGAGGTGGCGCGCGGATGCGGGAGGTGCTGGCACCCCACGTCGTCCGCGAGGAGCCCGAGCACGACTACCTCCGGGTGGAGGTGGGCGCCTCCGGCGCCGACGTGTACCTCGACGAGGACCACATGCTCGTCAACCACGTCGAGGGCGAGCCGGCCTGGGAGCTCCTCCTCCAGGGCGCCCGGGCGGCGAACTGGGTCGCCGTGGCCCCGGGAGGTCCCGTCTGCCTCGTCGACGAGACCCAGCGGCGCCACCTCCCGCCGGAGTACGCCGAGGGTGGTGCGGTCGTCACCTCGGGGGCGGCACTCGCCGCGGCGCTCCTCACTCCTCGAGGGTGACCCGAACGGCCCGGGCCCGGCCGAGGGCGCGGTGGAGCACCTCGAGGCGGGGGTCGGGCAGGTCGTAGAGCTCGCGGCGCGGCAGGGTGGCCAGCCCGGCCAGTCGCGGGTCCGCGAGGACGGCGGAGACGAGCACGCGGTCACCGCCCACGACGAGGCCGGATGCCGCCGATCCGGCGAGGAGCCGGTCGGCGTGCGCGGCGACGGCGCCGGTGAGCCCGTCGGCCTGGTTGGAGCGTCGGCGTGCGAAACGCTGCTGGGACCACCCGCCCGCAGCGGTCCGCGACTGGACGTAGCGGGTCCCGGTCCTGTGGGCGAGGAGGCGACCGTCCCGGGCCAGACCCACGGCGTAGCCACCGCGACGCACGAGGACGAGGGCCAGTGGGTCGTGGTCGAAGCGTTCGAGCCCGAGGACGCGCTGCGGCCCGTCGGGGTTGTTGTCGTCGAACCGGGCCCGCCAGCGCTCGTACCGCTCGGGCGCGACCTCGACGACGCGTCGGGCCACGGCAGGCGTCAGATGTTGAAGCCCAGGGCCCGCAGCTGCTCGCGCCCGTCGTCGGTGATCTTGTCCGGGCCCCACGGCGGCATCCACACCCAGTTGATGCGGTGCGACGCGACGACGCCCTCGAGCGAGGCGGCCGTCTGGTCCTCGATGACGTCGGTGAGCGGGCACGCCGCGGAGGTCAGGGTCATGTCGATGACCGCGTGGTTCTGGGCGTCGACGGTGATGCCGTAGACGAGGCCGAGGTCGACGACGTTGATGCCGAGCTCGGGGTCGACGACGTCGCGCATCGCCTCCTCGACGTCCGCGACGTTGGCGGTGGCGGTCTGGGTCACGGGGTTGCTCCTTCGGCCTGGTGGAGCGCATCGGTGAACGCCATCCACGACAGGAGGGCGCACTTGACGCGCGCGGGGTACTTGGCGACGCCGGCGAGGGCCACGCCGTCGCCGATCTCGTCCTCGTCACCGGGGTCCTCACCCTTGCTGGTGAGCATCCGGCGCATCGACTCGAACGTCTCGCGGGCCTCGGCGACGGTCTCGCCGGTGACCTCCTCGGCGAGGATGGAGGCGGCGGCGACGCTGATCGAACAGCCCATGGCGTCGTAGGAGATGTCCTCCACGACGGCGCCCTCGCCCTCACCGGAGAGGTGGACGCGCAGGGTCACCTCGTCGCCGCAGGTGGGGTTGACGTGGTGGACCTCGGCCTCGTAGGGCTCGCGCAGGCCTGCGTTCACCGGTCGCTTGTAGTGCTCGAGGATGAGCTCCTGGTAGAGGTCCATCACGCCGGCACCTCCATCCCGAACACGGCCGGGACGTGGTCGAGCGCCTCGAGGAGCGCGTCGACCTCGCCGGGCGTCGTGTACGCCGCGAACGAGGCCCGGGTGCTCGCGGGCACCCGCAGGGCACGGTGCAGCGGCCACGCGCAGTGGTGGCCGACGCGCACGGCGACCCCGTGGTCGTCGAGGACCTGACCGACGTCATGGGCGTGGACGCCGTCCACGTGGAAGGCCACGGCGCCACCGCGCTCGCGCAGGTCGTCGGGTCCGAGGACGCGCACCCACGGCCGCGCGTCGAGGCCCCGGATGAGCCGTTCGGTGAGCGCCTGCTCGTGGGCGTGGACACGGTCGAGGCCGAGGTCGGTGAGGTAGTCGCAGGCCGCGGCCAGCCCGACCGCCTGAGCCGCCACGGGGACGCCGGCCTCGAACTTCTGCGGGACGGGGGCGTACGTGGCCGACTCCATCGTGACGGTCTCGATCATCGAGCCGCCGGTGAGGAAGACGGGCATCTCGTCGAGCAGCTCGGGACGCCCCCAGAGGACACCGACCCCGAGCGGCCCGAAGAGCTTGTGGCCCGAGTAGGCGAGCAGGTCGACCCCGAGCTGCGCCACGTCGACCGGCAGGTGCGGCACCGACTGGCAGGCGTCGAGGACGACGAGTGCCCCGACGGCGTGCGCCCTCTCGGTGAGCTCACGGACGGGGTTGATCGTGCCGAGGACGTTCGAGACGTGCGTGAACGCGACGACCTTCGTCCGCTCGGTGAGGAGCACGTCCAGGTCCTCGAGGTCGAGCCGGCCGTCCTCGGTGATCGGGACGTGGCGCAGTGTCGCCCCGGTGCGCCGGCACGCCTCCTGCCACGGGATGAGGTTGGCGTGGTGCTCCATCTGGGTGACGAGGACCTCGTCGCCCGGCCGGAGCGAGAACCGGTCCCCGTGGCCGCCTCCCCCACCGTGGGTGCCGTTGGTGAACGCGTACGCGACGAGGTTGAGCGCCTCGGTGGCGTTCCGGGTGAAGACGACCTCGGCGGCGTTCGCCCCGATGAACCGGGCGATGGTGTCGCGCGCTGCCTCGTAGGCGTCGGTGCCCTCCTCGGAGAGCTGGTGGGCGCCCCGGTGCACGGCGGCGTTCACCGTCTCGTAGAACCACCGCTCGCGGTCGAGCACCTGCCGCGGCTTGTGCGACGTGGCACCGGAGTCGAGGTACACGAGCGGCCGGCCCCCGCGCACCGTGCGCGACAGGATCGGGAAGTCAGCCCGGATGCGGGCCAGCTCCTCGTCGGTGAAGGGGGCAGCGGTCATCTCAGGCCTCGGCACCCGCGGTGGTGAACCGGTCGTAACCCTCGGCCTCGAGCCGCTCGGCGAGCTCTGGGCCGCCCTCCTCGGCGATCCGGCCGTCGACGAACACGTGGACGAAGTCCGGGCGGATGTACCGCAGGATGCGCGTGTAGTGCGTGATGAGCAGGACGCCCACGTCGGTGGACTCCTTGGCCCGGTTGACGCCCTCGGAGACCACGCGCAGCGCGTCGACGTCGAGGCCGGAGTCGGTCTCGTCGAGGATCGCGATCGTGGGCTGGAGCAGCTCGAGCTGGAGGATCTCGTGCCGCTTCTTCTCACCACCGGAGAAGCCCTCGTTGACGTTGCGCTCGGCGAAGGCGGGGTCGATGCGCAGGTTGCCCATCGCCTCCTTGACGTCCTTGACCCAGGTGCGCAGCTTCGGCGCCTCGCCGTCGACCGCCGTCTTCGCGGTGCGAAGGAAGTTCGAGACGGTGACCCCGGGGACCTCGACGGGGTACTGCATCGCGAGGAAGAGCCCCGCGCGGGCGCGCTCGTCGACGCTCATGGCGAGGACGTCCTCGCCGTCGAGGGTGACGCTGCCCGAGGTCACCGTGTACTTCGGGTGCCCGGCGATGGAGTAGGCGAGGGTGGACTTGCCGGACCCGTTCGGGCCCATGATCGCGTGGGTCTGGCCCGACTCGATGGTCAGGGTGACGCCGCGGAGGATCTCCTTGGCGCCCTGCTCGGTCTCGACGCTGACGTGGAGGTCTCGGATCTCAAGGGTGGACATGCGAAGCTCAGCTCTCCTCGGTCAGGGCGACGTAGACGTCGTCGCCCTCGATGCGGACGGTGTGGACGGCGATGGGGACGACGGCGGGCGGGCCGCTCGGCTCGCCGGTGCGGATGTCGAAGCGTGAGCCGTGCAGCCAGCACTCCAGCGTGCACCCGTCGAGCTCACCCTCCGACAGCGAGACGTTGGCGTGGGTGCACGTGTCGTCGACACAGTGCACGGCGCCGTCCTCGGTGTGGACGATCGACACCCGTCGACCGTCGATCTCGGCCAGGGCGGCCCCGACGGCCGGCAGCTCGTCGACGCGGCACACGCGGACGTAGCCACGGTCGGTCAGCTGCTCGCTCATGCGGCACCTCCGGCGAGCTCGCGCTCGAACGCCTCCATCAGGTGCTCCTGGACCTCGGGCACCCCGATCCGCGCGACGATGCCGGCGAAGAAGCCCCGCACGACCAGGCGCCTCGCCTCGTCCTCGGGGATGCCGCGCGCCATGAGGTAGAACAGCTGCTCGTCGTCGAAGCGGCCGGTCGCCGAGGCGTGACCCGCACCCTCGATCTCCCCCGTCTCGATCTCGAGGTTGGGCACCGAGTCGGCGCGGGCGCCGTCGGTGAGCAGGAGGTTGCGGTTCAGCTCGTAGGTGTCGGTGCCCTCGGCGGTCGCCCTGATCAGGACGTCGCCGACCCAGACGGTGCGTGCGGTCTCGCCCTGGAGGGCGCCCTTGTACTCGACGTTGCTCCGGCAGTGGGGGGCCGCGTGGTCGACGAAGAGCCGGTGCTCGAGGTGCTGGCCGGCGTCGGCGAAGTAGACCCCGAGCCCCTCGAACGACCCACCGGGGCCGGCGTAGGTGGCGTTGGTGCCGAGCCGCACCACGCCACCGCCGAGCGAGACGGCGATGTGCCGGACCCGGGCGTCGCGGCCCACGACGACGTCGTGCTGGGCCAGGTGGTGGCTGGCGTCGTCCCACTCCTGGACGGTGACGAGCGTGACCTCGCTGCCGTCGCCGGCGAGCACGGTGAGCACCTCGGAGTAGTCGGCGACACCGGTGTGCTCGAGCACGACCGTGACGCGGGCGAAGCGCCCGACGCGCAGCATCAGGTGTCCGTGGACGAGCTCCTGCCCCGCACCGGTCAGCCGGATGCGGACCGGCTCGGTGAGCTCGGCCTCGGCCGGGACGTCGACGACCGACACACCCCCGCTGTGGGCGGCCGCCACGGCCGCCGCACGGTCCTGCGGGGCCGGGACGCCGAGCGCGCGCCAGTCCTGGACCGACATCGTCGTGAGCGTCACGCCCTCGGGCAGGGACTGCTCCCGGCCGAGCTCGGCACCGGTCGCCCCGTCACGGAAGAACGCACCGAGGCGGTCGACCGGGGTGAAGCGCCAGTCCTCCTCGCGCCCGTGGGGCACGGGGAAGGCCGCGACCTCGAAGGAGGCCGTCCGCTCGGCGCGCGACTGGTCCGGGACCATCGTCGCGGCACTGTGGGTGTGCGCCCCCTCGGAGGGGCGCTGTGGGGTCAGCAACGACATCAGCCGACCGCTCCTTCCATCTGCAGCTCGATGAGGCGGTTGAGCTCGAGGGCGTACTCCATCGGGAGTTCCTTGGCGATGGGCTCGACGAAACCGCGGACGATCATCGCCATCGCCTCCTCCTCGGTGAGACCGCGGGACATGAGGTAGAACAGCTGGTCCTCGGACACCTTCGAGACCGTCGCCTCGTGGCCCATCTGGACGTCGTCCTCGCGGATGTCGACGTAGGGGTAGGTGTCGGAGCGGCTGATCGTGTCGACGAGCAGGGCGTCGCACACGACGTTGCTCCTCGACCCGTGGGCGCCCTCCATGATCTGGACCAGGCCGCGGTAGGAGGTCCGGCCGCCGCCGCGGGCCACCGACTTGCTGATGATCGAGCTGCTCGTGTTCGGCGCGGCGTGCACCATCTTCGAGCCGGCGTCCTGGTGCTGGCCCTCGCCGGCGAAGGCGATGGAGAGCGTCTCGCCCTTGGCGTGCTCCCCGAGGAGGAAGACGGCCGGGTACTTCATCGTCACCTTGGAGCCGATGTTGCCGTCGATCCACTCCATCGTCGCCCCCTCGGCGCACGTCGCGCGCTTGGTGACGAGGTTGTAGACGTTGTTCGACCAGTTCTGGATCGTCGTGTACCGCACGCGGGCGTTCTTCTTGACGACGATCTCGACGACGGCGCTGTGCAGGCTGTCGGACTTGTAGATCGGCGCGGTGCATCCCTCGACGTAGTGCACGTACGAGCCCTCGTCGGCGATGATGAGCGTCCGCTCGAACTGGCCCATGTTCTCGGTGTTGATCCGGAAGTAGGCCTGGAGGGGGATGTCGACGTGCACGCCCGGCGGGACGTAGATGAACGAGCCACCGGACCACACCGCGGTGTTGAGCGAGGCGAACTTGTTGTCCCCGACCGGGATGACGCTGCCGAAGTACTCCCGGAAGAGGTCCTCGTGCTCACGCAGGCCGGAGTCGGTGTCGACGAAGACGACCCCCTTCTCCTCGAGGTCCTCGCGGATCTGGTGGTAGACGACCTCGGACTCGTACTGCGCCGCGACGCCGGCGATGAGGCGCTGCTTCTCGGCCTCGGGAATGCCGAGCTTGTCGTACGTGCGCTTGATGTCCTCGGGCAGCTCGTCCCAGGTGGTCGCCTGCTTCTCGGTGGAGCGGACGAAGTACTTGATGTTCTGGAAGTCGATGCCGGTCAGGTCGCTGCCCCAGCTCGGCATCGGCTTCTTGTCGAACAGCCGCAGGGCCTTCAGGCGCAGGTCGAGCATCCACTGCGGCTCGTTCTTCAGCCGGGAGATGTCGCCGACGACCTCGTCGCTCAGGCCGCGACGTGCTGACGCGCCGGCGGTGTCGCTGTCGGCCCAGCCGTACTCGTAGCGGCCGAGGTCCTTCAGCCCGGGGTTGAGCTCCTCGATGTGGCTCGTCATCGCGCGTGCCTCTCTGTGGGGGTCGGGACGAACGTGGTACAGACGTGGTCGCCGTGGGCGAGGGTCGCCAGACGCTGGACGTGGACGCCGAGCAGGCGGCTGAACGCCTCGGTCTCGGCCTCGCACAGCTCGGGGAACTCGCTCGCGACGTGCTGGACCGGGCAGTGGCCCTGGCACAGCTGTACACCGGTGAGCACCGAAGGCGCCTCGGGTGTTCCCACCGGTCGGGCCGACGCCGAGTACCCCTCGGCGTTGAGCGCGTCCACGAGCGCCTCGACGCGCTCCTCCGGGTCGTCGGCGGCCTCCGTCAGGCGGTCGGCGACGCGGTCCTCGAGGGCGGCCACCCGGCGTTCGGCGAAGGCGTGCACGGCGTCGTCGCCGCCGGTGTCGCGCAGGAAGCGCAGGGCCTCGCCCGCGAGGTGGTCGTAGTCGGAGACCAGCGCGCGGTGGCCCCGGTCGGTGAGCACCCAGGCCCGGGCGGGACGGCCGCGACGGCGCGGTCCCCCGGCGTCACGGGCCTCCACCAGCCCCTCGGCGGCAAGGTTCTCGACGTGACGGCGCACCGCGGTCTCGGTGAGACCGAGCCGGTCGACGAGCACCGGGATGCTGACGGGGCCCTCCTGGCTGACGACGCGCAGGACCCGGTCGCGTGTCCGCGACTCGAGGATGCTGCTGTCGGCATTAACCACACACCCATGTTAGGTAAATCGGCCGAGGATGGCCAAGGAAGGCTCACCTAAGTGTCGACGCACCCGCTCAGGACCCGGCCGGTAGCCCGTCGTCGGCACACGGGTCACCGACGTCCTCGACGTCCTCGACCGCCTCGGTGTCGACCGCGTCGACCGCGTCGTCCTCGGCGAACGGGAGGAACACCGAGGGCATCCGCCGCCGTGGCGGCGCGACCGTCTCCGGACCGAGCCACCGCTCGCGCAGGGGCGCGGTGACGACCCCGAGCGGTGCCGTGAGGACGTAGCCGTAGGCGACGACGAGCCCGGTCAGGCCCGGCGCGACGAGGAGCCCGAGGACGATGGCCAGGCCGATGAGAGCGGTGCCGGCCCGGGCCCGCGGTGTCCGGGGCGCGAGCAGGTTGCGGAAGGACCGGAAGCGGACGGTCATCACCATGAGGAGAGCCGGGACGACGCTGACGAGGATCGGGAACCAGGCCCGCCACGGCCCGCTCCCGGGCCCCCACACGGGGGCGTCGAGGGCGAAGATCGTCGCGATGACGACCCCGGCCGCCCCCGGGGACGGGAGACCGACGAAGTAGCGCTTGTCCGCGGCCGGGTCGATCGTCACGTTGAAGCGGGCCAGGCGGAAGGCCGCACAGGCCAGCCAGAAGAATGCGGCGAGCCAGGCGAGGACCGGCCACTCGTCGAGCGCCCACGTGTGCACGAGCACCGCCGGCGCGAGGCCGAAGGAGATCAGGTCGGCGAGCGAGTCGAGCTGCACCCCGAAGGGCGAGGTGGCACCGACCATCCGCGCGACGAAGCCGTCGGCGATGTCGAAGACGATCGAGACGGCGATGAGGACGGCCGCGAGGGTGAAGTGCCCGCGGAAGGCGAGGAGCACCGAGGAGAAGCCACTGATCATGTTCAGCGTGGTGAAGGCGCTCGGGGCCATGAGGCGAGCTCGCTCACGCTTCGGCAGCTGGCGCAGCGAGACCACGCGGGCACCGGTCGGCGAGACCAGCCTCCAGCGTTGGAGGATGCGACGACGACCGTTGCCCGCGGGCGCGCTCATGACCGCCCCGCCGTGCGCGGCCACCGGGCGATGACGCTCTCCCCCGCGACGACCCGGTCGCCGCGCGCGACGAGGAGCTCGCACGCAGGCGGGACGAAGACGTCCATGCGGGACCCGAACTTCATCAGGCCGATCCGCTGACCGGCCTCCAGCACGTCTCCCACCGCGACGCGGGTGACCACGCGGCGGGCCATGAGGCCGACGATCTGGCGGAAGTGGACCCTGCGGGCCCCGCCGTCGACGAGTCGCTCGACCGTGATGTCGCTGCGTTCGTTGAGGTGGGCGCTCTCGTGCCGGTAGGCGGCGAGCCACCGACCGGGACGTTCGACGACCTCGACGACCCGGCCCCCGTACGGGGCCCGGTTGACGTGGACGTCGAGGGCGCTGAGGAAGATGCTCACCTGCTGCCAGTCCCCGTCGGGAGCGACGAGCTCCTGGCCCGGGCCGGCGTACATCACCCGGCCGTCCGCGGGGGCGAGCACGTCGTCCACGGGTGGCGGGTGGTGGTCGGAGGCCCGGTCCGGGTCGCGGAAGAACGCCGCGACGGCCAGGGGGAGAACCCCGAGCAGCAGGGCGGCCCGCGGGCGCCGAGCGAGGAGGGCCAGGAGGGCGGGGACGGCGGCCATGGTGGTCGCAGGGAGGGCCTCCCGGTCGATGCGCATGGCGGCCAGCCTAGGATGTCGGGACGTGAGTGCAGCCGTCGACGTGCAGGAACTGCGGAGGTCCTACGGTCCGGTCCTCGCGGTCGACGGCGTCACGTGGCAGGCCGAGGCGGGAACCGTGACCGCGCTCCTCGGCCCGAACGGCGCCGGGAAGACGACGACCGTGGAGTGCCTCGAGGGCCTGGTCCGGCCCACCGAGGGGAGTGCCCGCGTCCTCGGAGTGGATCCGTGGCACGCGGACGCCACGCACCGCGCTCGCGTCGGGGTGATGCTCCAGGACGGTGGCCTGCCGATGACGGTGCGCCCCCTCCCCCTCCTCCACCACCTCGCCGCGCTCCACGCGGTCCCGAGGTCGGTCGAGCAGCTGGCGGGCCGGCTCGGCATCCCCGAGTTCGCCCGGACCTCGGTCCGGCGGATGTCGGGTGGGCAGCGCCAACGGGTCGCCCTCGCCGCGGCCCTCGTCGGCTCCCCCGATGTCCTCTTCCTCGACGAGCCGACCGCGGGTCTGGACCCACACGCGCGCCGCGAGGTCTGGGAGGTCATCCGGGAGGAGGCGAGCCGCGGGGCCTGCGTCGTCGTCACCACGCACTCGTTCGAGGAGGCCGAGCGGGTCGCGGACCGGGTCGTCATCATGGCGGCCGGCCGGGTCGTCGCGGACGGCACCCTCGCCGAGGTCCGCGGGGAGAGCACCCTCGAGGACGTCTACTTCGCGCTCACCGCGCAGGCCCACCGATGAGCGCCGCCCCCGCCACGCCCGGCCGCCGGGTCCGTGCCCAGGCCCGGTTCGAGACCCGCACCCTGCTCTCCAACGGCGAGCAGCTGCTCGTCTCGGTCGTGCTGCCGGCGATGGCGCTCGTCGGGCTCGCCGTCTCCTCCGTGCCCGACCTCGGGCCCGGCCGCCGGATCGACGTTGCGGCCGCTGGCACGTTCGCCCTCGCCGTCGTCTCGACGGCCTTCACCGGACAGGCCATCGCCACCGGCTTCGACCGGCGGGCCGGCGTCCTGCGGATGCTCGGGACCACCCCGCTCGGGCGCGGGGGCCTGCTCGCGGGCAAGGCCGTGGCCGTCCTCTCGGTGCTCGCGGTCCAGGTGGTGGTCCTCGGAGCGCTGGCGCTCGCGCTCGGGTGGAGACCAGCCGCCGAGGGGCTGTTCCAGGCTTGCGTCAGCATCCTGCTGGGGTCGGCGGCGTTCGTCGCGCTCGCCCTGCTGCTCGCGGGCACGGTCCGCGCCGAGGCCGTCCTCGCCCTCGCCAACCTCATCTGGGTGGCCCTCCTCGGCCTCGGGGTGCTCCTGCCGACGGCGGAGCTGCCGGGCGCCCTGGCCGTGGTGGCCCGACTGCTCCCGAGCGGCGCGCTGGGCGACGCGCTGCGCAGCGCGCTCGTCGAGGGGACGTGGCCCTGGGCGTCGTGGGCCGTCCTCGCGGCCTGGGGCCTCGCGGCGGCGCTCGCCGCGTCCCGCTGGTTCCGCTGGTCGGACTGATCCGGGCACGACGTACCCTTCTTCCCGTGACGACGACGAGCCAGAGGACCTCCTCGCCCCCCGGCGCCGCGCGGGGCAGCCGGTGGCTCTCGCCCGTCCTCCTCGCCAACCTCGTCGCCCAGGTCGGCATCGTCGTCACCGGGGGGCTGGTCCGGCTCACCGGCAGCGGCCTGGGATGCCCGACGTGGCCGCAGTGCGTCGACGGCTCGATCGCCCCGACCGTCGAGCAGGCCGAGGGGTTCCACAAGTACATCGAGTTCGGCAACCGGACCCTGACCGGCGTCCTCCTCGTCGTCGCGCTCGCGAGCGTGGTGCTCGTCTGGCGGGTGGCTGCCCGTCCGGCGATGAAGACCGCGGCCGTCGCCGTCCTCGCCGGGGTCCTGCTCCAGGCCGTCCTCGGCGGCGTGACCGTCCTGCTCGGCCTGAACCCGGCGACCGTCTCGGCCCACTTCCTCGTCTCCATGCTGCTCGTCGCGGCCGCCTCCTACCTGTGGTTCGCCCGGCACGAGGGCGCACGGCCACCTCGTCCCCTCGTCCCGCCGATGGTCTCGCGGCTGGCCTGGGTCACCACGGGGCTCGGCGCCGTCGTGCTCGTGCTCGGGACCGTCGTCACCGGGTCGGGGCCGCACTCGGGTGACGCCGACGAGCCGGCGCGGTACGGCTTCGACCCGCGGACCGTCTCCTGGCTGCACGCCGACGTCGTCATGCTCTTCCTCGGGCTCGTCGTCGCGACGTGGCTCGCGGCCCGGCTGGCGTCGGAGGGCACGAGGAGCGCCCGGGCCTGGCTCGTCGTCCTCGTCGTGAGCCTGGCCCAGGGGCTCATCGGCTACGTCCAGTACTTCACCGGGCTGCCCGAGGCCGTCGTCCTCGCCCACATGCTCGGCGCCTCCCTGCTCGTCGTCGCCCTGACCAACGCCCACCTGGCCCTGCGCGAGCGTTCGGCGGCGTAGCCGGGCCCGTCGGCGTCAGGCGTCCACCAGCCGGCGCGCCCGCACTGCGGCCACCACCTCCGCGGGCGAGCCACATCCCCCCTCGAGGATCCGCGCCGGGACGGTCGGCCCACCTCGACCATCGCCCGCGGCAGACCCGGCACCGCCGCTCAGCCGAGCGGCAGGTGGAGCAGCGGGTCGACCGCCACCGCGAGGAAGAGCACCGTGACGTACGTGATCGAGTAGTGGAAGAGCCGCATCGGCTTCAGGGCCGGTCCGCTCGCCCCACGGCGCGCGGCCGCGTGCAGCCGGTGCGCCTCGACGATGAACAGCCCGCCGGCGAGGACAGCCGTGACGAGGTAGACCCATCCCATCGGGGCGACCGGGACGAGGACGAGCGACGTGCCGACCATGACCCACGAGTAGGCGACGATCTGGCGGCCCACGGCCACGGGCCCCTGCTGGACCGGCAGCATGGGCACCTCGGCCGAGGCGTAGTCGTCCCGGAAGGCCATCGAGAGCGGCCAGTAGTGCGGCGGGGTCCAGAAGAAGATGACGAGGAAGAGGACCACGGCGGGCCATCCGACCGTGCCCGTCACGGCGGACCAGCCGATGAGCGCCGGCATGCAGCCCGCGAGCCCACCCCAGACGATGTTCTGCGACGTGCGGCGCTTGAGCAGCATGGTGTAGCCGACGGCGTAGAGCACGATCGCCACGAGCGACAGCACCGCAGAGACGAGGTTGACGACGAGCGCGAACCAGACCGTCGACACGACGGTGAGGACGGCCGCGAACACGAGTGCCTGCCGCGGCGTCACCTCGCCCGTGACCATCGGCCGGTTGCTCGTGCGGTGCATGAGCCGGTCGATGTCTCGGTCGTAGACCGAGTTGAACGTGTTCGCTGCGCCCGCGCTCAGCGAGCCGCCGACGAGCGTCGCGAGGACGAGCCACAGCGACGGGACCCCACCCTGGGCGAGGAACATCACCGGAACAGTCGTGACGAGCAGGAGCTCGATGATCCGAGGCTTGGTGAGCGCGACGTAGCTGGCGACCCGACCACGGCGGGTACGCGAGGTCGCGGCGACGCCGGGGGTCGTCAGCGGAGTGGTGGGCACGGTGTCCTTCGGGTCGGACAGAACGATGCCGGCGATTCTAACCGTCCTCACCGAATCGCCCCCAACCGCGGCGGGTCCTGCCGGTCTAGGGTGGGCCGGAGAACGACATCGTCCCTCACGACCTGTGGTGATGCCGCCCGAGACGTCGCCACGAGAGAGGTTTCCCGTTGAGCCCGTCCGCATCCCGCAACCCCTCCCCCCTGGCCGGCCGCTCCGCCGACCTCAACCGCCCGGTCGCGACGAAGGCCTCGTGGACCGACCTCGACGTGCGAGCTGTCGACACCGCGCGCGTCCTGGCCGCCGACGCGGTGCAGAAGGCCGGGAACGGCCATCCCGGCACCGCGATGAGCCTCGCGCCGGTCGCGTACCTGCTCTTCCAGCAGGTGATGCGGCACGACCCGTCCGACGCCGGGTGGCTCGGCCGCGACCGCTTCGTCCTCTCGTGCGGGCACTCCTCGCTCACCCAGTACATCCAGCTGTACCTGTCCGGCTACGGCCTCGAGCTCGAGGACCTGAAGTCGCTGCGGCAGTGGGGGTCCAGGACGCCCGGCCACCCCGAGGTGCACCACACGACCGGCGTCGAGATCACGACCGGCCCGTTGGGCTCCGGCCTGGCCTCCGCGGTCGGTATGGCGATGGCGCAGCGCCGTCAGCGCGGGATGCTCGACCCCGACGCGAAGGCCGGCGAGAGCCCCTTCGACCACCACGTCTGGGTCCTCGCCTCCGACGGCGACCTCATGGAGGGGGTCGCGTCCGAGGCGTGCTCGCTCGCCGGGCACCAGGAGCTCGGCAACCTCACCGTCGTCTACGACGCCAACCAGATCTCCATCGAGGACGACACCGACATCTCCTTCAGCGAGGACGTCGGCAAGCGCTTCGAGGCCTACGGCTGGGACGTCGTCGAGGTCGACTGGCGCCAGAGCAGCGACCCCGCCGGGACCCCCGGCTACACCGAGGACGTCGACGCGGTGCTCGCGGCGCTCCGGAAGAGCCGTCGTCCGCGCCGTCGTCCCACGCTCGTCGTGCTCCGTACCGTGATCGCCTGGCCGGCACCCTCGGCCCGGGGCACCGGCAAGTCGCACGGTTCGGCCCTCGGCGAGGACGAGGTGGCGGCGACCAAGGAGCTGCTCGGTTTCGACCCGGCCAGGACCTTCCAGGTCGAGCGGGCCGTGCTCACGCACGCCCGCCAGGTGAAGAAGCGGGGCAGGGCGCTGCACCGCGAGTGGGACAAGGGCTACCGCGCGTGGCGCAAGGCCAACCCCGAGCGGGCCGCGCTGCTGGACCGCCTCGTCGAGGGCCGTCTGCCCGACGGCCTCGCCCGGGCCCTGCCCTCCTTCGACGCCGACGAGAAGGGGATCGCCACCCGCGCTGCGTCCGGGCAGGTGCTCGGCGCCCTCGCCGACGTCGTCCCCGAGCTCTGGGGCGGGTCCGCCGACCTCGCCGAGTCCAACAACACGACGATGAAGGGCCAGCCCTCCTTCATCCCGGCCGGCAAGCAGACCGCGGAGTGGAAGGGGGGCCCGTACGGACGCACCCTCCACTTCGGGATCCGCGAGAACGCCATGGGCATGATCCTCAACGGCATCGCGCTCGAGGGGCTCACCCGGCCCTACGGGGGCACCTTCCTCGTCTTCTCCGACTACATGCGTCCGGCGGTCCGCCTCTGCGCGTTGCAGGAGCTGCCCGTCACCTTCGTGTGGACCCACGACTCGATCGGGCTGGGCGAGGACGGCCCGACCCACCAGCCCGTCGAGCACCTCGCGTCGTTGCGGGCCATCCCGAACCTGTCCGTCGTCCGCCCGGCCGACGCCAACGAGACCGCGCAGGCATGGGCGGAGGTGCTCCGCCGCCGTGGCCCCGCGGCCCTGGCGCTGACCCGACAGGCGGTCCCGACGATCGACCGGTCCACCCACGCGAAGGCCACGGGGGTGCGCAAGGGTGCCTACGTCCTCGTCGACGGCGGCGCCGACGGCACCGAGGCCCCCGACGTCATCCTCGTGGCGACCGGTTCGGAGGTCTCCCTGGCCCTCGCGGCCCGGACGACGCTCGAGCGTGGCGGCACCCGGACCCGTGTGGTCTCCATGCCGTGCCGGGAATGGTTCGAGCAGCAGCCGCGCTCCTACCAGAACAAGGTCCTGCCGCCGGAGGTCCGCGCCCGCGTCAGCGTCGAGGCGGGTGTCTCCATGGGGTGGCACGACCTCGTCGGCGACGCCGGGCGGTGCGTGAGCCTCGAGCACTTCGGGGCCTCCGCCGACGGCGCGAGGCTCTTCCGCGAGTTCGGGTTCACCCCCGAAGCGGTCGTCAAGGCCGCGAAGGACTCGCTCAAGGCGGCCCGCGCCTCCACCGGCGTCCCGGCCGTCACGGACACCGCTCCGAGGAAGTGAGGACCCGCATGACCATTCCGCAGCCCCTCCAGGACCTGGCCGCCAACGGCGTCTCCGTCTGGCTCGACGACCTCTCCCGCGACCGCATCGCGAGCGGCAACCTCGCGGAGCTCGTCGAGACCCGGGGGGTCGTCGGGGTCACGACCAACCCCACGATCTTCCAGAAGGCCCTCTCCGAGGGCCACGCCTACGACGAGCAGGTCGACGAGCTGGCCGCCGCCGGCACGAGCGTCGACGACGCCGTGTTCGCGCTGACGACCCGGGACGTCCGCGACGCGTGCGATGTGCTGCGCCCGGTCTACGACCGCACCGACGGGCAGGACGGCCGGGTGTCGATCGAGGTCGACCCGCGGCTCGCGCACGACACGAACCGCACCGTCGAGGAGGCCACCGCGCTCGCCCGCGCCGTGGACAGGCCCAACCTGTTCATCAAGATCCCGGCCACCGTCGAAGGGCTACCCGCGATCTCCCGGGTCCTCGCCGAGGGCATCTCGGTCAACGTCACGCTGATCTTCTCCCTCGACCGGTACCGCGCGGTGATGAACGCCTTCCTCACCGGCCTCGAGCAGGCGCGCGAGCACGGCCGGGACGTCTCCGGCATCCGGTCGGTTGCCTCGTTCTTCGTCTCCCGGGTCGACACGGAGGTCGACGGACGGCTCGAGCGGATCGGCACCGACGAGACGGCCCGCCTGCGCGGCCGTGCCGGCATCGCCAACGCCCGCCTGGCCTACAAGGCCTACGAGGAGGTCTTCTCGACCCCGCGTTGGGAGTCCCTCGAGGCCGCCGGGGCGCACCGCCAGCGGCCGCTCTGGGCCTCGACCGGGGTGAAGAACCCCGACTACCCCGACACGATGTACGTCACCGAGCTCGTCGCGCCCGACACCGTCAACACGATGCCCGAGCAGACCCTCGAGGCCGTCGCGGAGCACGCGCAGATCCGTGGCGACTCGATCCGATCGGCCTACGAGGACGCCACCGACGTGCTCGACAACCTCGAGCGCCTCGGCATCTCCTACGCGGACGTCGTCGCCCAGCTCGAGCGCGAGGGCGTCGATAAGTTCGCGGCCTCGTGGGACGAGCTGCTCGGCGGCGTCTCCCGCGAGCTCGAGAAGGCGACCGCGTGAGCGCCCTGGACGTCGCCGCCACCGGGGCCGCGGCGGACGCGATCGCGCGGCACGTCCCCGCGCTCGTCGAGGACCGGTTCGCGAGCAGGTTGTTCGCCCTCGACCACACCCTCTGGGGGCCCGGGGCCGAGAGCGAGGCCGCCAAGCGGCTCGCGTGGACCGGTCTGCCGCGCACGTCGCGTCCGCTCATCGGCGAGATCGCCGCGCTTCGCTCGGAGCTCGACGAGGTCGGCTACGACCGGGTCGTGCTCTGCGGGATGGGCGGCTCCTCCCTGGCCCCGGAGGTCATCTGCGCCACCGCGGGTGTCCCCCTCGTCGTCCTGGACTCCTCCGACCCCGATGTCGTCCGGGCGGCGGTGACCGACCTCGAGCGCACCGTGGTCGTCGTCTCGAGCAAGTCCGGTTCCACGGTCGAGACCGACAGCCAGCGCCGCGCCTTCGAGCACGCGTTCCGCGAGGCCGGACTCGACCCCACCGCTCGGATGGTCGTCGTCACCGACCCGGGGAGCCCACTCGACGCCCGGGCCCGCACCGACGGGTTCCGGGTGGTCAACGCCGACCCCGACGTCGGGGGCCGCTACTCGGCGCTCACCGCCTTCGGCCTGGTCCCCAGTGGCCTCGCCGGCGTCGACGTCGAGGCACTCCTCGACGACGCCGAGTCGGTCGCGGACCTCCTCGCCGCCGACGACGACGCGAACCCGGCCCTCCGGCTCGGCGCGGCCCTCGCGGGTACCGACCCACTGCGCGACAAGATGGTCCTCGTCGACGCCGGCACCGAGAACGTCGGGTTCCCCGCCTGGGCCGAGCAGCTGGTCGCCGAGTCCACCGGCAAGGAGGGAACCGGGCTGCTGCCGGTCGTCGCGATCGGCTCGGAGCCCGCGCACCTCTACGCGGACGGCACCGTGGTCCGGCTGGTGTCCTCCGACGCGGACGCCGACGCGCCGTCCGGTGCGGAGGAGTCCGCCGTCGCCGTCGCGGGTCCCCTCGGGGCGCAGTTCCTCCTCTGGGAGGCGGCCACCGCCGTCGCGGGGCGCCTGCTCGGCATCAACCCGTTCGACCAGCCCGACGTCGAGAGCGCCAAGGCCGCGGCCCGTGAGCTGCTCGACCGGGGGATCGACTCCTCCGACGCGCCGGCCTTCACCGACGGCGCGGTGGAGGTGCGAACCGTCGGCGGAGACTGGCTGGGCGACGCCGGAACCCTCGACGCCGCGCTCGACGCCCTCCTCGCCGGCCTCGACCAGGACCGCGGGTACGTCGCGGTCATGGCCTACCTCGACCGCGAGGCCGACGCCGAGCTCGAGCACGTGGCGCGGGACCTGTTCGACCGGACCGGGCGTCCGGCCACCTTCGGTTGGGGCCCCCGGTTCCTCCACTCCACCGGGCAGTACCACAAGGGTGGTCCCGCGACCGGGGTGTACGTCCAGGTGACGTCCGCCCCCGCGGAGGACCTCGCCGTCCCCGGACGCGACTTCACCTTCGGCCAGTTCATCGCCGCCCAGGCCGGGGGCGACGCCGCGGTGCTCGCCGAGCACGGCCGGCCGGTGCTGCGACTCCACCTCGTCGACCACGACGCCGGAGTGGCCCAGGTGCGTGCCGCCCTCGGCCGGGGGGCCGCATGAGCCCGGCGCGGGTCACGGCCGAGACCAACCCGCTGCGCGACCCGCGCGACAAGCGGCTCCCCCGCATCGCCGGGCCCTGCTCGATGGTCCTCTTCGGCGTCACCGGCGACCTCGCCCGCAAGAAGCTGATGCCGGCGATCTACGACCTCGCGAACCGCGGGCTGCTGCCTCCGGGCTTCTCCCTCGTCGGCTTCGCCCGCCGGGACTGGGCCGACCAGGACTTCGGCAAGATCGTCTACGAGGCGGTCAGGGAGCGCGCCCGGACACCGTTCCGCGAGGAGGTGTGGCGCTCGCTCGCCGAGGGCATCCGGTTCGTCCCCGGGACGTTCGACGACGAGGCCGCCTTCGACCTGCTCGCGGAGACGGTCCGCGATCTCGACGAGCAGCGCGGCACCGGTGGGAACCACGCCTTCTACCTCTCGATCCCACCCGGCTTCTTCGCCACCGTGTGCCGACAGCTCGAACGGTCCGGACTCTCGACCCCGCACCAGGGCTCGTGGCGCCGGGTCGTCATCGAGAAGCCGTTCGGGCACGACCTGGAGTCGGCCCGCGAGCTCAACGAGATCGTCGAGAACGTGTTCCCGGCCGACTGCGTCTTCCGCATCGACCACTACCTCGGCAAGGAGACCGTCCAGAACCTCCTCGCCCTGCGGTTCGCGAACCAGATGTTCGAGCCGGTGTGGAACGCCAACTACGTCGACCACGTGCAGATCACGATGGCCGAGGACATCGGCATCGGCGGGCGCGCCGGCTACTACGACGGCATCGGGGCCGCCCGGGACGTGATCCAGAACCACCTGCTCCAGCTTCTCGCACTCACGGCGATGGAGGAGCCGGTCTCCTTCGACGCCCAGGGGCTGCGCCTGGAGAAGGAGAAGGTGCTCTCCGCCGTCCGGCTCCCCTCCGACCTGGCGGCCGGGACGGCCCGCGGTCAGTACGCCCGCGGCTGGCAGGGCGGTGCGGAGGTTCCGGGCTACCTCGAGGAGGACGGTGTCTCCGACGGCTCGAGCACCGAGACCTACGCCGCGATGCGCCTCGACATCGACACCCGACGCTGGGCGGGTGTCCCGTTCTACCTGCGGACCGGCAAGCGCCTCGGCAAGCGGGTCACCGAGATCGCCGTCGTCTTCAAGAAGGCGCCTCACCTGCCGTTCAAGCACACCGCGACCGAGGAGCTCGGCCAGAACGCCGTCGTCGTGCGGGTCCAGCCCGACGAGGGCGTGACCATCCGCTTCGGGGCGAAGGTCCCCGGGGCACAGATGGAGGTGCGCGACGTCACGATGGACTTCGGCTACGGACGTTCCTTCACCGAGTCCTCCCCCGAGGCCTACGAGCGGCTCATCCTCGACGTGCTCCTCGGCGAGCCGCCGCTCTTCCCGCGGCACGAGGAGGTCGAGCTCTCGTGGCGGATCCTCGACCCCATCGAGGAGCACTGGGCCCGCGAGGGCTCGCGGCCCGAACAGTACGTGTCGGGCGGCTGGGGCCCGGCGTCCGCCGACGAGCTGATGCGCCGGGACGGCCGGGAGTGGAGGCTGCCGTGATCGTGGACCTGCCGAACACCTCGACGGCCGACGTGAACCACCGGCTCGTCAAGCTCCGTGCCGACACGGGCGCGATGGCGCTCTCCCGCGTGCTCACCCTCGTGGTCGTCGTCGAGGAGACCGAAGCGGAGTCGGCCATCGAGGTCGCGAACGACGCCAGCCGCCAGCACCCCTGCCGGATCATCGTCGTCGTCACGGGGAACCGTCGCGGCACCGCCCGCCTCGACGGCCAGATCCGGGTCGGGGGTGACGCCGGCGCGTCCGAGGTGGTCGTCCTGCGCCTCTACGGTCCGCTCGCCGGGCACCCGCGGTCGGTCGTGACACCCCTCCTGCTCGCGGACTCCCCCATCGTGGCCTGGTGGCCCAGCGGCGGCCCCAAGGCGCCCGCCGAGGACCCGGTCGGCGCCATGGCCGACCGCCGCGTCACCGACGCGGCGCGGCTGTCGGGCTCCCCGCGCACGGTCCTGGGCCGGCTGGCCCGCGCCTACACCCCCGGCGACACCGACCTCGCGTGGTCGCGCGTCACCCTGTGGCGCGGACTGCTCACGGCCGCGCTCGACCAGCCGCCGTACGAGAAGGTCACCGAGGCCACGGTGGTCGCGGCCTCCGACAGCCCTTCCGGTGAGCTGCTCGCCGGGTGGCTCGCCGTCCGGCTCCGGTGCCCGGTGACCCTCGCGCGGTCCCGGGCCGGATCCGGCATCATCTCGGTCCGTCTCGACCGGGCCGGTGGCACCGTCGACCTCGTCCGTCCCCGTGAGGATCAGACCGCGCTGCTGCGCCAGGCCGGCCAGCCCGACCGGATCCTCGCGCTGCACCACCGCAGCGACGCCGAGTGCCTCGCCGACGAGCTGCGCCGGCTCGACCCCGACGAGGTGTACGAGGACGCCCTGGTCCGCGGCATCGGCGCGGTCACCCACTCGCGCAAGACCGGCAGCGACGCGGTGAAGGCCGGCGAGGCACCCTCGCCGGCCGACGCGGCGCGCACCACGGCCGCCCTGCGCCGCGCCGCGCGCGCCGGCGGGGGCAGCCGGATGGTCGAGGAGATGGACATGCCGGAGGACTCCTCGGACACCGACACCGTCAAGCAGGCCTCGGCCGACCGGCTCGCCCAGGCCAGGGAGCGCAGGAATGGCTGACCAGAGCACCGTCATCGTTCACCCCACCCGGCAGTCCCTCTCGGATGCCGCGGCCGCCCGGCTCGTCGTCGCCCTCGTCGACGCGATCTCGGCCCGTGGTGTCGCGCACGTCTCGATGACGGGCGGCACGATGGGGTCGGAGATCGTCCGCTCACTGGCCACCGAACCGGCGCGGGCCGCCGTCGACTGGTCGCGCGTGCACGTGTGGTGGGGAGACGAGCGGTACCTGCCCGCGGGTGACCCCGGCCGCAACTGCACCCAGAACGACGACGCGGGCCTGCTGACGCTCGGCCTGGTCACCGAGCACGTCCACCGCGTCCCCGGGCCCGACCGCAGCGCCTCGGTCGAGGACAGCGCCGCCGCGTACGCCGAGGAGCTGCGCGAGGACGGCGGGGGTCGGTTCGACGTCATGGTCCTCGGCGTCGGCGAGGACGGTCACTGCGCCTCGCTCTTCCCGCACCACCCCGCCGCCGACACCACGGGCAGCCCGACGGTCGCGGTCCACGACTCCCCCAAGCCCCCGCCGACGCGCGTCTCGCTCACCCGGGAGGCGCTCGAGCGCAGCCGGGAGGTGTGGTTCCTCGTCAGCGGCTCGGGCAAGGCGGATGCCGTCCGCCGCGGCGTGGAGGGCTCGCCGTTCTCGGAGACCCCTGCCGCGCACGTGCACGGCGAGGAACGAACCCTCTGGCTCGTCGACGAGGAGGCGGCCGCCGAGCTCGGCGGCTGAACGGGTATGGGTCTGCTCGACCGGCTCCGAGGGCGCGACCGCGGCGACGCGGACGGCGGCCCCGATCCGGGCACCGCTGAGACCGACGACGTGCTCGCCCCGGTCGAGTCCATCACGAGTCGCCGCCTCACCGCCGAGGAGGAGGCCACGCTCGAGGTGGCCCGCGCCGGCTTCGCCGAGCGCGGCATCGACCCGGCCGACCTCTCGAGCGTCTCCGCCGCGTACGAGCGCCTCCTCGGGGAGGCCGGTGACCAGGGTGCCGCCCCGGAGTGCGTGAGCCTCATCTCCACCGCCATCGGTGACCACCTCGTCGGCCACGGCTACCGCTGGGTCGTGAGCACCGACCCGTTCGGCACCGACCTGGCCGTCGAGCCGCCGCGTCGTGCGGTCCCCGTCGTCGTCCGGACACTCGTGGCCGTCCGGTGGATGCAGCGTGAGAGCGGGTGGATCGAGCCGGTCGTGACGCACCTGGCCCGGGCCGGGCGGCGCTGACGGACGACGCGACCCCCGGCCGCGGGGCCGGGGGTCGCCTGTCGGTGTCTCGGGTGCGTCACTGGATGAGACCGCGACCCCGCAGCGTCTCGAGCGCCTCCTCGAGGATGGCGGCGCCGTCCTCGTCCGAGCGCCGCTCCTTCACGTAGGCGAGGTGGGTCTTGTACGGCTCCACCTTCGGCGGTGCCGGGGGGTTGTCCTTGTCGAGCCCGGCAGGGAAGCCGCACCGAGGGCAGTCCCACTGCTCGGGGATGCTCAGGCCCGGCTCCTCGGCGAAGCTCGGCCGGGTCTCGTGACCGTTGGAGCACCAGAAGGAGACCAGGCGGCGCGGGGCCGCCTCGCCCCGCTCGGCCTCACCCATCGGTCCCGCGCCGACGCGGGACCCTCGGATCGCGTTGCCACCCGCCATGTCCAAACCCCTCTCAGGCCGCGAACCGCTCGAGCACGCCGAGACCGACGACGCTGGTGAACCAGATGAGGGCGACCCCGACGGTGATGCGGTCGAGGTTGCGCTCCGCGACGGACGAGCCGCCGAGCGAGCTCGACATGCCACCGCCGAACATGTCCGAGAGGCCACCGCCCTTTCCCTTGTGGAGCAGGATGAGGAGGGTGAGGAAGAGGCCTCCGAGCACCAGGATGACCTGGAGGCCGATACGTACCGCGTCCACGGGTGGGTCCTTCGGGTGGGGGTCGGGGACAACCGGACAAGGATAACCGCTCGACGCGGCGCCCTCCCGCAGCCTCGGGGAACGCGCCGCCGCACGGGCGGGCCGGGGTGGGTCAGCTCGTCGTCAGGTGGTCGCGGAAGCGACAGATCGCCGCGAACTCCCCCGCCTCGAGGGAGGCGCCGCCGACTAGGGCGCCGTCGACGTCCTCCTGGGCCATGATCGACGCGACGTTGCCCGACTTGACCGAGCCGCCGTAGAGGATCCGGATGCCGTCCGCGACGTCGCCGCTGTACATCTCGGCCAGCTTGGTACGGATGGCGGCGCAGACCTCCTGGGCGTCGTCGGGAGTCGCCACCTCTCCCGTGCCGATCGCCCAGATCGGCTCGTAGGCGACGACGACGGTGCGGGCCTGCTCCACCGGGACGTCGGCGAGACCTGCCTCGACCTGGGCCAGGACGTGCTCGACGTGCGTGCCGGCCTGTCGGATCTCCAGGCCCTCGCCGCAGCAGAAGATCGGCGTGATGCCGTGCCGGTACGCGGCCTTCACCTTGGCGTTGACCACGTCGTCGTCCTCGGCGTGGTACTCGCGCCGCTCACTGTGGCCGACGACGACGTAGCTGCAGCCGAGCTTGGCGAGGAAGGCCCCGCTGACCTCGCCCGTGTACGCCCCGGCGTCGTGGACCGACAGGTCCTGGGCGCCGTGTCTGAGCTCGAGGCGGTCACCGTCGATGAGCGTCTGCACGCTGCGGATGTCGGTGAAGGGCGGCAGGACGACCACCTCGACGGCACCGAAGTCGTGCTTGCCGTCCTTGAGGGTCCAGTCGAGCTTCTGCACGAGGTGTGTCGCCTGGAGGTGGTCCAGGTTCATCTTCCAGTTCCCCGCCATGAGCGGGGTGCGGCCCGAGGCCATGGGTGTCCTCCTGGGTTGGACGGGGGGTCTAGGGGGTCAGGACGAGAGGATCGCGAT
The DNA here is from genome assembly GCA_963730165.1 of uncultured Actinomycetota bacterium. Taxonomy (GTDB): domain Bacteria; phylum Actinomycetota; class Actinomycetes; order Actinomycetales; family Dermatophilaceae; genus DASSQJ01. The sequence goes on along the minus strand of CAVSQS010000001.1, from coordinate 152,762 downwards.
GCCGGGCAGCTCCTTGCCCTCGAGGTACTCGAGGGAGGCGCCCCCGCCGGTGGAGATGTGGCCGAACCGGTCGTCGGAGAAGCCGAGCTGACGCACCGCCGCCGCCGAGTCGCCACCGCCGACGACGGTCAGTGCGCCGCGGTCGGTGGCCGCGGCCAGCGCCTCGGCGACGGCTCGGGTCCCGGCCGCGAAGGGCGGCATCTCGAAGGCCCCCATGGGGCCGTTCCAGAAGACGGTCCGGGCGTCGGCCAGCTTGGCGGCGTAGAGCTCGGCGGAGCGCGGACCGATGTCGAGCCCCATGGTGCCCGCCGGGATGGCGTCGGCGGCCACGGTGTCGGTCTCGGTGTCGGCTGAGAACTCGCGCCCGACGACGACGTCGACGGGGAGCACGATCTCGACCCCGCTCTGCTCGGCCCGGGTCAGGTAGCCCCTGCAGGCCTCGAGGCTGTCGGCGTCGAACAGGCTGTCGCCGATCTCGTGGCCCTGCGCGGCGAGGAAGGTGAAGAGCATCCCACCCCCGATCACGAGCCGGTCGCACGTGCCCATGAGATTGTCGATGACAGCGAGCTTGTCGGCGACCTTCGCGCCCCCGAGCACGACGACGTAGGGACGCTCGGGGTCCTCGGTGAGCCGCCGCAGGACGTCGACCTCGGTCCTGACCAGACCGCCCATCGCGGAGGGGAGCCGGGTCGCCACGTCGTAGACGGATGCCTGCTTCCGGTGGACGACCCCGAAGCCGTCCGAGACGTAGGCGTCGGCGAGCGAGGCGAGGGCGTCCGCGAACGGAGCCCGGTCCTCCTCCGCCTTGGCGGTCTCACCCGGGTTGAAGCGGAGGTTCTCGAGGAGGACGACGTCGCCGTCCTCCATGGCGCCGACCGCGGCGCGGGCGCTCTCGCCGACGGTGTCCTCGGCGAACGCCACCGGTCGGCCGAGCAGCTCGGCGAGCCGCTCGGCGACCGGCGCCAACGAGTACCGCGGATCGGGCTCGCCCTTGGGGCGGCCGAGGTGGGCGCACACGATGACGCGTGCGCCCACCTCGACCAGCTGCGCGATCGTCGGGACCGACGCGCGGACCCGTCCGTCGTCGGTGATCGTCGCTCCGTCGAGCGGGACGTTGAGGTCGGACCGGACGAGCACGCGCTTGCCGCGCAGGTCGCCCAGCGAGGCGATGTCAGCCATCGTCGGACCCGACCCCGCTCAGAGCGAGCGGCCGACGAGGGCGACGAGGTCGATGAGGCGGTTCGAGTATCCCCACTCGTTGTCGTACCAGCCCACGACCTTGACCTGGTTGCCGATGACCTTCGTCAGGCCGGCGTCGAAGATGCACGAGTGCGGGTCGGTGACGATGTCGCTCGAGACGATCGGGTCCTCGGTGTACTTGAGGATGCCCTTGAGGGGGCCGTCCGCGGCCGCCTTGACGATCGCGTTGACCTCCTCGACGGTCGTCTCGCGGCCGGCCTCGAAGGTGAGGTCGGTGGCGGAGCCGGTCGGGGTCGGGACGCGCAGCGCGTAGCCGTCGAGCTTGCCCTTGAGGTCGGGCAGGACCAGACCGATCGCCTTGGCTGCGCCGGTGCTCGTGGGGATGATCGACAGGGCTGCGGCGCGGGCGCGGCGGAGGTCCTTGTGCGGACCGTCCAGGAGGTTCTGGTCCTGGGTGTACGCGTGGATCGTCGTCATGAGGCCCTTGACGAGGCCGAGCTCGTCGTGGAGCGGCTTGGTCATGGGCGCCAGGCAGTTGGTCGTGCACGAGGCGTTGGAGATGACGGTGTGCTTCTCGGGGTCGTACTCGTCGTCGTTGACACCCATGACGAAGGTGCCGTCCTCGTTCTTCGCGGGCGCCGAGACGATGACCTTCTTCGCGCCACCGTCGAGGTGCGCCCGCGCCTTGGTCGCGTCGGTGAAGATGCCGGTCGACTCGATGACGATGTCCGCGCCGACCTCGCCCCACGGGATGGACGCCGGGTCACGCTCGGCGAAGACCTTGATCGTGCGGTCGCCGACGGTGATGGCGTCGTCGGTCGCGCTGACGTCCTCGGCGAGGACGCCGAGGACCGAGTCGTACTTCAGCAGGTGTGCGATGGTCTTCTTGTCCATCAGGTCGTTCGCGGCGACGACCTCGACGTCGGCGCCCGAGGCCAGGACGGCCCGGAAGAAGTTGCGGCCGATGCGGCCGAAGCCGTTGATCCCTACACGTACGGTCACGGGGGGTTGCCTTCCACTCGAGGGAGACGTGCCGCGACGGTGCGGCACCGGTTCGACAACCACCCTAGACCCCTCGTCAGAGCGGGTGGGAACCGTCCGGGGTACGGTCGCTCGCTCCTCTCCGCACGCCCCCGAGAGCGCCCGGGTCAGCCCTCGAGCATGTCGGGGGTGAGCACCGCCTCGGTGTCCGCGATCCCCTCGTCGGCCGCGCGCTTGTCGGCCATCGCGAGCAGCCGCCGGATGCGGCCGGCGACGGCGTCCTTGGTCATCGGCGGGGTCGCGAGCTGGCCCAGCTCCTCGAGCGAGGCCTGCTTGTGGTTGAGCCGCAGCTCGCCGGCCTCGCGGAGGTGGTCGGGCACGTCCTCGCCGAGGATCTCCAGGGCCCGTTCGACCCGTGCGCCCGCCGCGACGGCGGCCCGGGCCGAGCGCCTGAGGTTGGCGTCGTCGAAGTTCGCGAGCCGGTTCGCCGTGGCGCGTACCTCGCGGCGGATGCGTCGCTCCTCCCAGGCGAGCACCGCGTCGTGCGCCCCGAGCCGGGTCAGCATCGCCCCGATCGCGTCGCCGTCGCGGATGACCACGCGGTCGACCCCCCGCACCTCACGGGCCTTGGCCTGGATGCTCATCCGGCGGGCAGCCCCGACGAGCGCGAGCGCGGCCTCCGGGCCCGGGCAGGTGACCTCGAGGGCCGAGGAGCGGCCCGGCTCGGTGAGCGAGCCGTGCGCGAGGAACGCGCCCCGCCACGCCGCCTCGGCGTCGCACACCGAGCCGCTCACCACCTTCGCCGGCAGCCCGCGCACGGGTCTCCCGCGGCTGTCGATGAGCCCCGTCTGGCGCGCCAGGGCCTCACCGTCCTGGACCACCCGGACGACGTACCGGCTCCCCTTGCGCAGCCCGCCAGCCGCGAGGACCAGCACTTCCGGGGTGTGCCCGTAGACCTCCGAGAGCTCCCGCCGCAACCGCCGGGCCGCGTTGGCCGTGTCGAGCTCGGCCTCCACGACGATCCGTCCACCGATGATGTGCAGCCCCCCGGCAAACCTCAGCGTCGCGGCCACCTCGGCCTTGCGGCAGCAGGGCTTCGTCACGGCGTGCCTGCTCAGCTCGTCCTTCACCTTCGCCGTCATCGCCATGGCGGTCATCCTGCCACGCGTCACCGTCGGGACGGACCGCCCGAGAGCACGTCCCGGAGGGCCGCCGCGTAGCGCAGCGGGTCGTGGAGCCCCGGCTGGTCCCTGCGGGCGACCGGGGCCACGTGCAGGGTCGCCCCGAGCCGGACGCACCGCTCGGCGAGCCCGGCCTCGTCGTCGACGACGGCGGGATCGGCGAGGACGGCGTCGAGGCGAAGTCGGGGGGCGAGCGCGGCGAAGGTCTCGAGGTGCCGCTCCGCGCTGAACCCGGCCGTCTCTCCCGTGCCCGGGTCGAGGTTGAGGACGAGCAGTCGCCCTGCGCGCGTCACCTCGAGGGCCTCGCGCAGGTCGGGCACGAGCAGGTGGGTCATCACGGAGGTGAACCAGGACCCCGGCCCGAGGACGACCCAGTCGGCGCTGCGGATGGCGGCGACCGACTCGGGGTAGGCGGGCGGGTCGCTCGGGACGAGCCGTACCTGTTCGACGCTGCCCGGGGTCACCGCCACCTGCGCCTGGCCCCGCACGACCCGGCGGGCGGCGGGGTCATCGGCATCGAGCCCGCTGACCTCGGCCTCGATGTCGAGCGGGACCGCGGCCATGGGCAGGACCCGGCCACGCGCCTGGAGCAGGCTCCCGACCAGCTCGAGGCCGGCGACGGGGTCCTCGTGCAGCTCCCAGAGCGCGACGATGAGGAGGTTGCCCAGCGCGTGGCCGCCGAGGGGACCCTCGCCCTCGAAGCGGTGCTGGAGCACGTCGCGCCACGTGTGGCCCCACTCGGTCTCGGAGCACAGGGCCGCCAGTGCCATCCGCAGGTCGCCGGGCGGGAGGACCCCGAACTCCTCTCGCAGCCGGCCGCTGGACCCGCCGTCGTCGGCCACCGTGACGATGGCAGTGATCTCGTCGCTGACGTAGCGGAGCGCGGTGAGGGTGGCGGACAGCCCGTGGCCGCCACCGAGGGCCGCGACGACGGGGCCGCTCACTCGCGGCCCAGGTCTCGGTGGACGACGAACGTGGCGACGCCGTCGGCCGCGAGGCGGCTCGCCAGCGCCTGCGCCGTCGCGACCGAGCGGTGCTTCCCCCCGGTGCACCCGACCGCCAGCGTGGCGTAGCGCCGGCCCTCGCGGATGTACCCGGCGGTGACGGGTCGCATCAGGGCGACGACGCCGTCGACGAACTCGCTCGCCCCCTCCTGGCCGAGCACGAACTCCGAGACCGGCGCGTCGACGCCGGTCAGCTGCCGCAGCTCGGGCACCCAGTAGGGGTTGGGGAGGAAGCGCATGTCGAAGACGAAGTCGGCGTCGAGCGGGACCCCGTACTTGAACCCGAAGGACATGATCGCGAGCCGCAGCCGCGGGCCGCGGGAGCCACCGACGATCGGGGTGAGCTTGCGTCGCAGCTGGTGGACGTTGAGGCCGGAGGTGTCGATGAGGACCTGGGCGTCGGCGCGGAGGTCGCCGAGCAGCTCGCGCTCGGCCTGGATGCCGTCGAGGAGCCGGCCCTCGCCCTGCAGCGGGTGGGGACGGCGGACGCTCTCGAAGCGGCGCACGAGAGCCTCGTCGGTGGCGTCGAGGAAGATCAGGGTGGGGCTCCAGCCGGTCTCGCGCAGGGCAGCGAGGCCGGTGCGCAGCTCCCGGGTGAAGGGCCGGGCGCGGACGTCGACCACCGCGGCGATGCGCAGGTCGCGGCTCCCGGCGTCCCGGGCCTGCGTCGCGAGCTCGGCCATGGCCGGGATGAGCTGCGGTGGGAGGTTGTCGACGACGTACCAGCCGTGGTCCTCGAGCACGTTGGCCGTCGTGGACCGGCCGGCCCCGCTCATGCCCGTGACGATGACGAAGTCCACCCGGGGGTGGGCGCCGTCGGGGGCCGCCGGCTCGCTCACGTCAGCTCTCCTTCGTCCTCGACCACCTCGCCCGTCGCGAGGTTCACCGCGGGCGTGCTCTCGCCCGAGCCCAACTCTGCCGCAAGGAGCGCAGCGAGTGCGGGACCGATCCCCGGAACGGCGGCGAGCTCCTCCGCATCCGCCGCGCGCATCCGCTTCACGGAGCCGAAGTGCGTCAGCAGGGCCTTGCGGCGCTTCTCACCGAGACCGGGGATCCCGTCGAGCGCGCTCGAGGTCATCGCCCTGGAACGGCGCTGGCGGTGGAAGGTGATCGCGAACCGGTGGGCCTCGTCGCGCAGCCGCTGGAGCAGGTAGAGGCCCTCGCTCGTGCGCGGCATGACGACGGGGTGCTCCTCCCCCGGGACCCACACCTCCTCGAGCCGTTTGGCGAGCCCGACAACCGCGACGTCGACGACACCCACCTCCTCGAGGGCCCGGACCGCCGCGTTGACCTGCGGCAGCCCGCCGTCGACGACGACGAGGTTGGGGCGGTAGGCGAACCGGCCCGGCTTCCCCGTCTCGCTGCTCTCGCGGGCGGCCTCCTCGGCCTCCCTGCGGCCCCGGCGGAACCGCCGGGTGAGGACCTCGTGCATGGCCGCGGTGTCGTCGGTCGCCCCGTCGGCGTCGCCACGGACGACGAACCGTCGGTATTCCGACTTGCGTGGGAGGCCGTCCTCGAAGACCACCATCGACCCGACGACCTGGGTGCCCTGGACGTGGCTGATGTCGAAGCACTCGATGCGCAGCGGCGCGTCGTCGAGGTCGAGCACCTCCTGCAGTTGTTGGAGGGCCTGGCTGCGCGTGGTGAGGTCGCCGGCCCGGGTGACCTTGTGCCGGGCCAGGCTCTGGGTGGCGTTGCGGGCGACGGTCTCCATGAGGGTGCGCTTGTCTCCGCGTCGGGGCACGCGCAGCTCGACCCGGCGCCCCCGGATGCGCTCGAGCCAGGTCTCCAGCGCCTCGGCGTCGTCGGGGAGCACGGGCACGAGCACCTCGCGCGGGACGCCGTCGCGGGACTCACCGCCGTACACCTGCTGGAGGAGGTGCTCGACGACCTCGCCGGTGCTCTCGGCGTCGCGCTCGGCGACCCAGCCCCGCTGACCACGGACCCGGCCGCCGCGCACGTGGAAGAGCTGGACCGCGACCTCCAGCTCGTCCTCGGCGAGCCCGAAGACGTCGGCGTCGGTGGCGTCGGGCAGGACGACCGCCGACTTCTCCAGCACCCGCTCGAGCGCCCCGATGTCGTCGCGGATGCGCGCCGCGCGCTCGAAGTCGAGCTCCGCGGCGGCTGCCCGCATCTCGCTCGTCATCCGAGTCAGGAACCGCCCGCTCTCGCCCGCCATGAAGGCGCAGAAGTCCTCGGCGATCGCGCGGTGGTGGGCCGCATCGACCCGACCGACGCACGGGGCGCTGCACTTGTCGATGTACCCGAGCAGGCACGGCCGCCCGACCTGGCCGGCCCGCTTGAAGACACCCGCCGAGCACGTGCGCATCGGGAAGACGCGCATCGCCAGGTCGAGGGTCTCGCGGATCGCCCAGGCATGCGCGTACGGACCGAAGTAGCGGGTCCCCTTGCGCTTGGCCCCGCGGAGCACCATCGCGCGCGGGAACTCCTCGCCCATCGTGACGGCCAGGTACGGGTAGGACTTGTCGTCGCGGTACTTGACGTTGAAGCGGGGGTCGAACTCCTTGATCCACGCGTACTCGAGCTGGAGGGCCTCGACCTCGGTCGACACGACGGTCCACTCCACGGCGGCACCGGTGCGCACCATCGTCGCAGTGCGGTGGTGAAGGGCCCCCACGTCCTGGAAGTAGGAGGAGAGCCGCGCCCGCAGGTTCTTGGCCTTGCCGACGTAGATGACCCGTCCCTCGGCGTCGCGGAACCGGTAGACGCCGGGGTCGGTCGGGATCTCGCCCGGCCGGGGGCGGTACGTCGACGGGTCTGCCACTCGCCAACCCTAAGCCGGAGGGCCGACGCCACCTCCCCCACCACCCGGCCTCCGGACGCCCCCTACGCTCCCTCCCCCGCCCCAGCACTTCGGGGTCACCCCGAACTCCCCGGTGAGGCACCGACTAGTTCTCGGTGCTTCGGCAGAAAATGCGGTGCTCTGGGGTTCCGGCGTCAGCCCGCGCGCAGGGCCGCGTCGCGCAGGACCGCGCGTCGCACCGTGTCGATGACCCGGGCGGGGTCATCGAGGTCTCGCCAGGTGAACCGGATGACGGTCCAGCCCAGGGCGCGGAGCCGGTCCTCGCGGCGCTTCTCGCGCACGAGCGCCTCGACACCGCCATCGGTGTACTTGACGAGGCCGTCGAACTCGATGAGCACCCGGGTCCCCGCCACCCGAAGGTCGACCCTGGCGACGAAGCGCTCCCCGTCGCGGACGACGAACTGCGGTTCAAGGGCCATCCCCCACCCGGCGAGGATGACACGCAGGCGTGTCTCCCCCGGGCTCTCTGACCTGAGGTCGCACAGCGCGCGCGCGGCCAGGGCCTGCTGCACGCGACGGTGACCCGAGCGTCGGGCGATTTCCGCGTCCAGCTGCCCGAGCGTCATCCGGCCCCGGGCGAGGGCGGCGTCGAGGGCGACCACGGCCGGGACGGCGCCGTGGTCGAGGGCCAGCCGCACGACGGCGACATGGGCCGGCTCGGCGGGGCCCAGCGGGGTGTCCACCGGGCCCCCGGCCCGGTCGGGCGGACGGACCACGGCACCGCTGCGCCGCCGCTGGCGCGGAACGTCACGCATGAGCAGCGCCGACTGCAGGGGCACGCTCCACAGGGGGAGGGAATGAGCCAGCACGGCCGACCGGCCCGCCAACACGGCATCGGGGTGGAGCAGGAGCAGCCCTCGACACAGCTCCCGGTGACGCGCCTCGGCCGTCGCCGGTCGAGGGCCGAGAGCGTAGACGCCCTGGGCGATCCGTCGCGCTGTTCCCCGGCGGACCGCCAGGCTCAGCGCGGCCGCGTCCAGCCCGTGCCGTGCGGCCTGGCGCGTCGTGAAGAGACCGCCGTTGGCTCGGGCCCAGTCGAGGATGTCGTCCATGACCCGACATGCTCGGCTGCTGACCATTCCTGCACCAGCCGCCAGGGCCGGTCTGTGGAGGACGACCACCCGCGGCGTGGGCTGTGGATCCGGGCCGGCAGACGTTCGTGCACCGGCGAGGCACCCACTTCTCCCTCCCCGCACCGAAGACTTACCGGTGCCTCACCGGTAGGTTCGGGGTCACCCCGAAGAGCCGAGGCCCCCGGGGCGGGGGCGCCCGCAGGCGGGGTCAGCTCACCGTGATCGCGTCTCCGCTGACGGACACCGACTTCTCGGGCAGCGGCTGCGTCGCGGGGCCCTGGACGACGTCGCCGGTGGAGATGTCGAAACGGCTGCCGTGGCACGGACAGTTGATGGTTCCGTCCTGCACCGAGCTCACGAGGCAGCCCTGGTGGGTGCACACCGCAGAGAACGCCTTGTAGTCGCCGTCGGTCGGCTGAGTCACGACCACCTGGAGGCTCTCGACCACCGTGCCGCCACCCACCGGGACGTCTGCCGCCTTGATCGTGTCGCCCGACGCGGGGGCCGCCGAGCCGACCCCGCTCCCGGCACCCTCTCCGCCCCCGCCGCAGGCGGCGAGGCCGGCGGCACCTGCGGCGGCGGCACCTGTGAGCCCGACGGCGCGGAGGGCGTTCCGTCGGCTCCAGTCACCGGCGGACGGTTCGGGCACGTCGTGATGGCGGGTGCTCATGGTCGGGGCGTCCTCTCGTGCGGCTCCGGGGACAGAAGTATCACCGGCACGCCTGTGAGCCTCGGCACCGGGGTGCGGGGCGGCACCGGAGCGGCGGACCCGAGGTGCTCACGGGGCCCGGGCGGCACGGCCCCGCGCCCCGTGAGGTTAGAGTCCCTCATGGTCAGTCGACGAGGGCACCGAACGTCCCGCGCCGGCGTGCACGGCATCGGCGCCCCCGCCCGCGGGCTCGTGGCCGCCGTGGCCGCGTCGATGCTCCCGGCCGCGCTCGCCCTGGGCGGCTGCAGCGCCCTCCGTGGCGAGGACGGCACGGCGTCCGACCGCGGCGGCGAGATCGTCAAGATCGCGGTGATCGCGCCCGAGTCCGGCGACCTGTCCCCCCTCGGCCTCGGCATCAAGAACTCGGTCGACCTGGCGATCAAGCAGGCCAACGCGTCCGGCACCATCCCGGGCTGGACCCTGCAACTCGACTTCCATGACGACCAGGCGACTCCCGACATCGGCAAGGAGGTCGCCACACAGGTGGCCGGCGACCCCGCGGTCGTCGGCGTCGTCGGGACGCTCATGCCCTCGGTGGCACGCAGCGTCCAGCCGGTCCTCGCATCGGCGGGCATCGTGATGGTGTCGCCGGCGAACACCAGCCCGTCACTCACCAGGGGCGATGACTTCACCACCGCGCCGAAGCGCGCGTACCCCAACTACTTCCGCACCTGCACCACCGACTCGGCTCAGGGCACCATCGCGGCCCGCTACCTGTTCGAGCAGGTCGGTGTCACCCAGGTCGCGACCGTCAGCGAGAAGGACCCCTACGGTCAGGCGCTGGTCGAGGCCTTCACGCAGGAGTACACGAAGCTCGGCGGCACCGTCGTTGCTGCCGAGACCGTGGGCCTGGACGGTGAGGGCGATGCGGCGGCCCTGTCGTCGATCAGGTCCTCGGCGCCGCAGGCGGTCTACTTCGGTGGCGAGTACCCGCAGGCGGGCCCCTTCTCGAAGCAGATGAAGGCCGCCGGCCTGAACGTCCCCCTCATGGGTGGCGACGGCATCTACACCGAGCGCTACTTCGAGCTCGCAGGCGGCAGCGCGGACGGCGACCTCGCGACGTCCATCGGCGCTCCGGTCGCGTCCCTGGACTCGGCGCAGCCCTTCATCGACGCCTACCGGAAGGCCGGCTACCAGGCCCCGTACGGGACCTACGGGGCCTACGCCTACGACGCTGCGAACGCCATCATCAACGCGTTGAGAACATCCCTCCCGCACGCCGACTCGGTCGAGGCGGCCCGACAGCCCACCATCGACGCGATGGCGAACGTGTCCTTCGACGGCATCACCGGCAAGGTCGCGTTCGACCAGTACGGCGATACCACCACGGGACTGGTGGCCGTCTACGAGGTCCAGAACGGCGAGTGGACGGCTCGGGACACCTTCCGAGGGGGCTCCCCCGCCCGATGACACCCCGGTCCGGGACGCACCGGGCGGGCTCAGCCGGCCTTCCGGGCCGGTGAGGACCGGCGCCTCGACCCGGTCGCGCCGGAGCGGCGCCTCGCGGCGCCCTCGGCGGTGCGTGCGGTCTTCTCGAGCACGGGGGCGAGGAACTGCCCGGTGTAGGAGTGCTCGACCGCGGCAACCTCCTCGGGCGTGCCCTCGGCCACGACCCGTCCGCCACCGCTGCCGCCCTCGGGCCCCAGGTCGACGATCCAGTCGGCGCTCTTGATGACGTCGAGGTTGTGCTCGATGACGATGACCGTGTTGCCCTTGTCGACGAGCCCCTGGAGGACGCCGAGCAGCTTGCGGATGTCCTCGAAGTGCAGGCCCGTGGTCGGCTCGTCGAGGACGTAGATGGTCCGGCCGGTCGAGCGCTTCTGCAGCTCGGAGGCCAGCTTGACGCGCTGGGCCTCACCGCCCGAGAGGGTCGGCGCGGGCTGCCCCAGTCGCACGTAGCCGAGGCCGACGTCGTTGAGGGTCTTCATGTGGCGGGCGATAGCCGGCACCGCCGAGAAGAAGTCGGCGGCCTCCTCGATCGGCATGTCGAGCACGTCGGCGATCGTCCTGCCCTTGAAGTGCACCTCGAGGGTCTCGCGGTTGTACCGCGCCCCATGGCACACCTCGCACGGCACGTAGACGTCGGGCAGGAAGTTCATCTCGATCTTGATCGTGCCGTCGCCCGAGCACGCGTCGCACCGACCGCCCTTGACGTTGAAGGAGAACCGCCCGGGCTGGTAGCCGCGGATCTTCGCCTCCTCGGTCGTGGCGAACAGCTTGCGGATGTGGTCGAACACCCCGGTGTAGGTGGCCGGGTTCGACCGCGGGGTCCGCCCGATCGGGCTCTGGTCGACGTGCACCACCTTGTCGAGGTGCTCGAGACCGGTGACCCGCTTGTGCCGACCCGGCACGTGACGTGCCCCGTTGAGCTTGTTGGCGAGGACGTTGTAGAGGATGTCGTTGACGAGCGTCGACTTGCCCGAGCCGGAGACCCCCGTGACCGCGACCAGCGTGCCGAGCGGGAACGAGACCGTGACCTCGTCGAGGTTGTGCTCGGTGGCCCCGACGACGGTGACCTCGCGGCCCTTCTCCCGGGGCCGACGCAGCGAGGGGGTGGGGATCTCGCGGCGGCCCGAGAGGTACTTGCCGGTGAGCGAGTCGGGGTGGGTGAGCAGGTCGGGGACCGTGCCGGAGTGCACGACCTGACCGCCGTGCTCCCCCGCCCCGGGACCGATGTCGACGACCCAGTCGGCCGTCGCGATGGTGTCCTCGTCGTGCTCGACGACGATCAGGGTGTTGCCGAGGTCGCGCAGGCGGGTGAGGGTCTCGATGAGGCGGTGGTTGTCACGCTGGTGCAGCCCGATGCTCGGCTCGTCGAGGACGTAGAGCACGCCGACCAGGCCGGAGCCGATCTGGGTCGCGAGCCGGATGCGCTGGGCTTCGCCGCCGGAGAGCGTGCCGGCGGGACGGTCGAGACTGAGGTAGTCGAGCCCGACGTCGAGGAGGAAGCCGAGCCGCGCGTCGATCTCCTTGATGACCCGGGCGGCGATCTGGCGCTCCCGCTCGGTGAAGTCGACGGTCGCGAAGAAGCGCGCGGCGTCGGCGATGGCCAGGGCGGAGACCTCGGCGATCGACCGGCCGCCGACGAGCACGGCCAGCGACTCGGGCTTGAGGCGCGCACCGCGGCAGACCGGGCACGGCACCTCGCGCATGTACCCCTCGTACCGCTCGCGGCTCCAGTCGGAGTCGGTCTCGGCGTGCCGCCGCTTGACGAAGGGAACCACCCCCTCGAACCCGGTGGAGTAGGAGCGCTCACGGCCGAAGCGGTTGCGGTAGCGGACGTGCACCTTGTGGTTGCGCCCGTGGAGCAGGGCCTGTCGCGCCCGCTGGGGCAGGGCCCGCCACGGCGTGTCCATCGAGAAGGACAGCTCCTCGGCGAGCGCCGTCATGACCCGCTGGAAGTACTCCGAGGCCCCGGAGCCGCTCGCCCACGGCGCGATGGCGCCCTCGGCGAGGCTGAGGTCCTCGTCGGGCACCACGAGCTCGGGGTCGACCTCGAGCTCGGTGCCGATGCCGGTGCACTCGGGACAGGCGCCGAACGGGCTGTTGAACGAGAAGGAGCGCGGCTCGACCTCGTCCATCGACAGCGGGTGGTCGTTCGGGCAGGCCATCTTCTCGGAGAAGCGGCGCTCCCGCTCGGGGTCGTGTTCGTCGCGGTCGACGAAGTCGACGACGACGAGGCCCCCCGCGAGGCCGAGCGCGGTCTCGACGGAGTCGGTGAGCCGGCGCTGGGCGGAGGCGTCGGTGCCCTTGGCGACGAGCCGGTCGACGACGACCTCGATGGTGTGCTTGACCTGCTTCTCGAGCGTCGGGGGCTCGGCGAGCGAGACGACGTGGCCGTCGACCCGGGCCCGGGAGAAGCCCTTGGCCTGGAGCTCGGAGAAGAGGTCGACGTACTCGCCCTTGCGCGCCCGGACGACCGGGGCGAGGAGCTGGAAGCGGGTCCGCTCGGGCAGCTCGAGGAGACGGTCGACGATCTGCTGGGGGCTCTGCCGGGTGATCGGCTCGCCGCAGACGGGGCAGTGCGGGCGCCCGGCGCGGGCGAAGAGGAGGCGGAGGTAGTCGTAGACCTCGGTGATCGTGCCCACCGTCGAACGGGGGTTGCGGTTGGTCGACTTCTGGTCGATGGAGACCGCGGGCGAGAGGCCCTCGATGAAGTCGACGTCGGGCTTGTCCATCTGGCCGAGGAACTGGCGGGCGTACGCGGAGAGGGACTCGACGTAGCGCCGCTGGCCCTCCGCGAAGATGGTGTCGAAGGCGAGCGAGGACTTCCCCGAGCCGGACAGGCCGGTGAAGACGACGAGGGCGTCGCGGGGCAGCTCGACGCTGATGTCCTTGAGGTTGTGCTCTCGGGCACCGCGGACGACGAGGTGGTCATGACTCACGCCCGCCATGCTAGGTGGGCGCACCGACACCCACGGAATTGCCAGCCGTACGGGATAGGTTGACGGGAATGAGCACGCCCATCGCCGAGTACGCCCTCCTGGGGGACACCGAGCGCGCCGCCCTCGTCAGCCGGGGCGGTTCCGTCGACTGGCTCTGCCTTCCCCGCTTCGACTCACCCGCGTGCTTCGCCGCCCTGCTCGGCACGCCCGAGCACGGCCGGTGGCGCATCGGCCCGACCGGCGAGGCGCGGTCGACCCGGTCCTACCGCGGCGACAGCTTCGTCCTCGACACGGTCCACTCGACCGACAGCGGGCGGGTCAGGGTCACCGACGCGATGCCGTTCGGCGACGGCCGCTCCGACCTGGTGCGCATCGTCGAGGGCCTCGAGGGCGAGGTCGAGATCGAGCACGAGTGGATCGTGCGGATGGGCTACGGGAAGGTGCTGCCCTGGGTCTCCCGCGTCGAGGACGAGGACGGCCAGGCCATCCGGGCCATCGCCGGCCCCGACATGCTCGTCCTGCGCGGCGACCGTCTGCCGGAGCCCGAGGACCACCACCACCGCGACGTCTTCACCGTGTCCGCGGGCGACCGGCTGGTCTTCTCGACGACCTGGGTGCCGTCGTGGAACGACCTGCCCCGCCGCCTCGACGTCGACGAACGGGTCGAGCACACGCTCAGGGCGTTCTCCGACTGGGCCTCCCGGCACGACCACCGGGGGCCCTACCGTGACGTCGTCACCCGCTCCCTGCTCGTCCTGCGCCTCCTCACCGACGAGCTGCGCGGCGGCATCGTCGCGGCGCCGACGACGAGCCTGCCGGAGGACGTGGGGGGCAGCCGCAACTGGGACTACCGCTACTGCTGGCTGCGCGACGCGTCGCTGACCCTCGAGGCGCTCCTCGAGGGCGGCTACCTCGAGGAGACCCGGCTGTGGCGGGACTGGCTCGTGCGCGCCCTCGCGGGTGACCCGAGGGACCTGCAGATCATGTACGCCGTCGACGGCGGTCGGGAGCTGCCCGAACGCGAGCTCGACCACCTGCCCGGCTGGGAGGACTCCCGCCCGGTCCGTGTCGGCAACGGCGCGGTGGGCCAGACCCAGAGCGACGTCCTCGGCGAGGTGATGATCGCGCTCGCCAAGGCGAGGCGGCTCGGCCTCCCGGAGTCACGCGAGTCGTGGGAGGTGCAGCGGGCCCTCGTCGACGACCTCGCTGACCACTGGCAGGAGAAGGACAACGGGCTCTGGGAGATCCGCGGCCCCGCCCAGCACTTCACGCACTCGCGGGTCATGGTGTGGGCCGCCTTCGACCGGGCGGTGCGCGCGGTCGAGGAGGACGGCCTTCCCGGTGACGTCGACCGGTGGCGCGAGCTGCGCGACAAGGTGCACCGCGAGGTGCTGCGCCGCGGGTTCGACAAGGACCGCGGCACCTTCACCCAGCACTACGACACGAGCGAGGTCGACGCCGCGCTCCTCCTCATCCCAACCGTCGGCTTCCTGCCGTACGACGACGAGCGCTTCCTCGGCACGGTCCGCGCGGTCGAGGAGGACCTGATGCGCGACGGCTTCGTGCTGCGGTACCGCACCGACAGCGGCGTCGACGGCCTCTCCGGGAAGGAGAACCCCTTCCTCGCCTGCTCGTGGTGGCTCGTCGAGGCCTACGCCCGGTGCGGGCGGCTCGAGGACGCGCGCAGCCTGATGGAGCGCCTCCTCGACGTCCTCAACGACGTCGGACTGGCCTCCGAGGAGTACGACCCGGAGACGGGACAGCTCGTCGGCAACTTCCCCCAGGCCTTCTCGCACCTGGCCCTCGTCGGCGCCGCACAGGCCCTGATGGAGGGCGGCGACCCGACCGGGCGACGGGAGTAGCGTCGTCCCGGTGAGCACCCCGCCACCCGACCTGCTGACCCCGCTCGAGCGGCACACCGCGCTCCTCGAGGAGACCATCGGACGCATCGACGACGTCGGCGCCCCCTCACGGTGCGAGGGGTGGAGCCGCGGTCACGTCCTCAGCCACCTGGCGCGCAACGCCGACGGGATCGCCGCCCTCGTGCGGGCGGCCGTCGACGGCACCGGCGAGACGATGTACGCCTCGCCGGAGCGCCGCGACGCCGACATCGACGCCGGCGCCGGGCGCGAGCGGCGCGCCCTGGCCGAGGATGTGCGCGAGAGCGCCGCCACCGTCAACGCGGCGCTCTCCCGGCTCCGCCCGGAGCACGGCGAGACACGGCTGGAGCGGGTCCCCGGCGTCCGCTTCATCCCGGCCCGTCACCTGCCCTTCATGCGCCTGCGCGAGGTCGTCTACCACCACGTCGACCTCGCCGCCGGCTTCGGCTTCGAGGACGTCGAGCCCGAGCTGCAGCTCGTCTTCCTCGAGGACGAGATCAAGCGGCTGCGCCGGTGCGAGCCCGCGCCCGACGTCACCCTGAGCACCACCGAGGGCGAGGAGTGGACCGTCGGCCTCGGCACGGCGAGGGTGTCCGGCCACCGGGCCGCGCTGCTCGGGTGGCTGGCCCGCGGCCTCACGGCGGGCGTCTCCGGCGACCCGCTCCCCCACCTCCCCGGAGGACGGTGACCGATGACGTACTCCGGCCACGTCGAACCCGGTGGTCCGACCGACGTCCGAGAGCTCGCTCGCGCGACCATCCGGAAGATGGCCGTGTCGGCGATGCACAACAACGTCTACCTCGTGACGTGCCGCAGCACCGGCGAGCAGCTGATGGTCGACGCGGCCGACGACGCGCGGCGCTGCCTCGCCCTCGTCGCCGAGGGCAGCGGAAGGCTCGACCACCTCGTGACGACACACCAGCACTGGGACCACGTCCGGGCGCTCGCCGAGGTCGCCCGGGAGACTGGCGCGCGGACCTACGCCGGCGCCGAGGACGCCCCCCACCTGCCCGTGGCTCCCGACGTGCGGCTCGAGCAGGGCGACACCCTCCGGGTCGGCGAGCTGGACCTCGACGTCGTGCACCTGCGCGGGCACACGCCGGGATCGGTCGCCCTCGCGTGGCACGACCCCGACGGGGTCACCCACCTCTTCACGGGTGACGCGCTCTTCCCCGGCGGCGTCGGCAACACGAAGAACCCCGGCCAGAGCTTCGAGTCGCTCTACACCGACGTCACGGAGCGGATCTTCGGGGTCTACGACGACGACACGTGGTTCTACCCCGGCCACGGCGACGACTCGACTCTCGGTGCGGAGCGGCCCCACCTCGCAGAGTGGCGCGAACGCGGCTGGTGACCCGCCCGAACCCCTTGAAGACCCCCCGGCCACCGGCCATGCTCGGCCTCATGGGCACGTCACCGGGGCTCGAGGCGGCGATCCGCCGCTACCTGCCCCACCCGACGCCCGACTGCCCGGTCTTCGTCGAGGACAGCGAGTGGGTCCCGGTCGTCGACGGGCAGGCCTACTTCGCCGAGGTCGCCGCGCTCCTGTCCCGGGTGGGCCGCGACGACGCCGTCCTCGTCGCCGGGCTCCAGGTCTCGCCCGACCTCGACCTGCACGGCCGGACGCAGGGGCAGGAGGGGTACCGACCCCTCGCCGACCTGCTCGCCGAGAAGTCCCACGACGGCGCCGACGTCCGCGTCCTGCTCTCCGGAGGGGTGTTCTCCGGTGGTGTCACCTGGCTGCCGGGAGTCGGCCCGTTCCGCGCCAACGTCGAGGCGGCCCGCCGGATGCGCGGATGGCTCCCCTCCACCCGCGACACCGGACGCCCGCCCCTGCGCGACCGGGTCCTGCTCGACTGGTCCGGCGCCCTCATCGGGTCCAACCACCAGAAGATCGTCCTCGTCCGGCTCGGGGACGAGGTCACCGCCTTCGTCGGCGGCCTCGACCTGGCCCTGAACCGGTACGACGCGGTCCCGCACGACCGGATGACGCTGGGCACCGAGCGCTGGGGGTGGCACGACGCCGCGGTGCGGCTGCGCGGGCCGGCGGCCGAGCGGGTGTGGGAGGTCTACCGCTACCGCTGGGGCGTCGCCGCCGCGCTCCCCCGCCGCTACTGGATGCTGTCGATGGGCGGGATGGGGGTGCTCAACCCGCCCCTGCGGCCGCTCACCGTGCCGGAGGCGCCGACCCAGCCGCCCCGGGGGCACCCGGGGACCGCTGTCACCGTGGTCCGCTCGTTCGACCCGTGGGCGATCGACAGCGTCCGGGTGCTCCGACGGGTCCGCCGTCCCGGCCTGCCGACAGGCGGGGTCCACGAGGTGTTCCGGACCCTCTCCCGGGCCATCGACGGTGCTCGTCGCTACGTCTACGTCGAGGACCAGTACCTCAAGGAGATGCCGGGAGGCGGCTGGCGCCACACGCTCTACGGCCCGCTGCGCCGCGCTGCCGGGCGTGGTGTCCGCGTCATCCTCGTCGGCTCGGGCAAGCGCGACCCGGCGGACGGCGGCACCTCGGACCTCCCGGCAGTGCTCACACCCGACCTGCGGTGGCGGGTCGTCGACCGCCTCCCGCCCCAGGCGCGCCGCAACGTCGTCATGTACCGGGTGCGCGACCTCACGGTGCACACGAAGGTGGTGCTCGTCGACGACGTGTTCGCGTGCATCGGCTCGGCCAACTTCTTCGGCCGCTCGATGGTCGGCACCGACACCGAGCTCTCCAGCGCCCTCGTGACGTCGAGCCAGGAGGTCCGGGACCTGCGGGTGCAGCTCTGGGGCGAGCACCTGCGGACACCCGTGACCGACCCGCTGCGTCCGCACCTCGAGGACCTCGAGACCGCGCTCGGGATCTGGCGGCGTGAGTGGTTGCCGGCCGGAGCCGACCCGTCGACGTGGCGGCGAGTCGGGTCGCCGCCCGGCTTCGTCCCCGCGGAGCGGGCACTGCTCCCCGTGCGCTACTCGAGGGGGACGTGATGCAGGGACGGACCGCGGCCTTCTTCGACCTCGACCGGACCCTGCGCGCCAGCGTCTCGATGGCCCTGCTCGGCCGCAGCGGCGGGAGCCCCGGACGGGGCCACACCCTCCTCGCCCTCGCCGGAGGTCAGGCGACCCGCCCGCTGCGACGGTGGGCCGGGGTCGGGGAGCCGGACCTGCCCCAGGGGACCGTGCTCGAGCTCCTCGCCGGACACACCGAGGCCGAGGTGGAGCGGTGGGCGCGGACCATCGCGACGACCGAGATCCTCCCGCGGCTGAACCCCCAGGTCGTCGAGATGGTCGCGCGCTGGGCCGGGCCGGAGACACCGAGCGCCCTGGTCACCGTGGCCCCGCGGGAGCTCGCGACGGCGGTCGCCGCCACACTCGACGTCGACCACGTCCTCGCGACGGAGGCGGAACGCGCCCCCGACGGCCGCTTCACCGGGCGGGCCGAGGGCCGTCCGCTCGTCGGCGCCGCCAAGCTGGCTGCCGTTGAGGAGCTGGCCGGGCGGGAGGGCATCGACCTCGGCGCCAGCCACGTCTACTCCGACCGCGCCGGCTCACGCGAGCTCCTCGAGGCGGCCGGTTTCCCGCACGTCGTCAACCCGGACGCCGCCCTCCGCGAGCGCGCGGTCGAGATGGGGTGGGCGGTCCACGAGATCCCGCCCGTCCACTGGCTGTGGGCGGTCGAGCTGCCCGGGCTCTCGCAGGTGGGCGCGGGCCTGCTCGGTCTCGCGGCCGGCTACCTCTGGCGAGGACGCCGGCACCGACGCCGCCCATAGACCCGCACCCGGACCCGACGGCCTGCGCCGGCAGCCGCTGGCTAGCCTGTGCCGGTGACGAGCGTCGTGGAGAGGGTGCCGGCCCCGCTGCTCGTCCTCGGCGGCATCGTGTCGGTGCAGTTCGGCGGCGCTCTCGCGCAGACCCTCATCCCGGTCATCGGCCCCGGCGGCGCCGTGACGATGCGCCTGCTCTTCGCGACGCTCCTCCTCCTCGTCGTGGTCCGTCCCCGGTGGCGTCACCACTCCCGCGCCGGCTGGCTCACCGTCGGCGGGTTCGGCGTCGCGCTCGGCCTGATGAACCTCTCGTTCTACGGCGCGCTCGCGCACCTGCCGATCGGGGTCGCCGTCACCATCGAGTTCATCGGCCCGCTCACCCTCGCCGCCACGCTCTCGCGGCGCCTCGTCGACGGCCTCGCCGTGGTGGGGGCCGGGGTCGGTGTCGTCCTCATCTCGGAGGCGCTGGCGACCCCCCTCGCCGAGCTCGAGTGGCTCGGGATCCTCCTCGCCCTCTCCGCGGGAGCCTTCTGGGCGGCCTACATCGTCCTGTCCGGACGGACCGGCGCGCTCTTCCCCCGGCTGGAGGGGCTCGCGCTCGCCATGGTCGTCGCGACCGCGGTGACCCTGCCGTTCGGGCTGTCCAGCGTCCCCGACTGGACCGCGACGACCCTCGCGAAGGGCCTGGGCATCGCGGTCCTCTCCTCCGTGCTGCCCTATTCCCTCGAGCTGCTCGCCCTGCGCCGCCTCACCGCGCGCGTCTTCGGCATCCTGCTCAGCCTGGAGCCGGCCGCCGCGGCGCTCGCCGGCCTGCTCGTCCTCGGCCAGCGCCTCGACCCCGTGCAGCTGCTCGGGATGGCGTTGGTCGTCGCGGCGTCCGCGCTCGTGCTCGGCCTCGGCGCCCGCAAGGACCCCGCCGAGACCGTGGCCACCTGAGTCCCGGTCCTCAGGTGAGGTCGTCGGGGCCGCGCCGCGGGCCGGCCCCGTCGCCGATCTCCTCGGGATGGCGACCGGTGCGCCACAGGCTGGCGACGGTGGTCACCCCCAGGATGACGACGATGGCGACGAGCGAGAGCCAGATCGGGATCTCCGGGACGGGGACCGGCTCGCCACCGTTGACGAACGGCAGCTCGTTCTCGTGCAGGGCGTGCAGCAGCAGCTTGACCCCGATGAAGGCGAGGAGCACCGCGAGGCCGAGGCTGAGGTAGACGAGCTTCTTGAGCAGCCCGCCGATGAGGAAGTACAGCTGGCGCAACCCCATGAGGGCGAAGAGGTTGGCGACGAGGACGATGTACGGCTCGCGGGTGAGCCCGTAGATGGCCGGGATCGAGTCGAGCGCGAAGAGCAGGTCGGTGGTCCCGAGGGCCACGATGACGAAGAACAGCGGCGTGGCGAGGCGCTTGCCGTTCCGGTGGGTGAACAGGCGGGTCCCGTCGTACTGCTGGGTCGCGGGGAAGCGGCGCTCCATGAAGAGCATGAGCCGGTTCTCCTCGTACTCCTCGTCGTCGCTCTCGCCCTCACGCGCGAGCTTGACGGCGGTGTAGACGAGGAAGGCGCCGAAGATGTAGAAGATCCAGCTGAAGCTGTTGATCGCCGCGGCACCGACGGCGATGAAGATGCCCCGCAGCACGATGGCGATGACGATGCCCACCATGAGGGCGAACTGCTGGAGCCGCTCGGGCACCGCGAAGCGGGCCATGATGAGGATGAAGATGAACAGGTTGTCGACCGAGAGCGAGTACTCGGTGAGCCAGCCCGCGAAGAACTCCCCCGCGTACTGTCCCCCGGCCCACCACCACATCCCGAGGCCGAACAGCACGGCCGCCCCGACGTAGAAGGCCAGCGCACGCACGAGCTCGGGGGTGGACGGGCGGTGCGGGTTGCGCCGGATGGCGACCACGTCGAAGACGAGGACGGCACCCGCGACCCCGATCGTCAGCCACCACGCCCACGGCTCGAGGGCGAGACCGGTGTCCGCGGCCGAGGCGAGGGCAGGGGGCACCGCGCGAGTCTACCGACGGGTGAACGCCCGCCACGCACCGCGGCCGGGCCCACCTAGGCTTGCCGGATGGCGAGCATGCTCGACGACCTGGCCCTCCTCACGAGCCTGCACCGACAGGTGGTCGAGGAGTCCGGCCGCGCGGACCTGCTCGAGATCACCGACGAGCTCGAGGGGCGCTGCCGCGGGGAGCGGCCCGGCAGCCCGGAGGAGCTGGTCGCCTCCCTCGACCCCGACCGGACGGCGCGCATCGCCCGGCTCCTCACCGTCCACCTGCACCTGACCAACCTCGCCGACGAGCGCAACCGGGCCCGGTCACTGCGCCGGGAGGACGGCGAGTTCAGCGGCGGCGCCGAGACGGGCGACATCGGCCCCGCGGTGCAGGCCACCGGTGACGACGCGCGCGAGCGACTCTCGAGGATGCGGATCCACCCCGTCCTCACCGCCCACCCCACCGAGGCCCGGCGCCGAGCCGTCGCCTCGGCGCTGCGCCGCATCGCCGATCACCTCGACGCGCACGACGACGCGGACTCGGGCCCCTCGGAGCGGGCCCGGGCCCGCCGGCGGATGCTCGAGGACATCGACATCCTCCAGCGGACCTCGACCCTGCGGATCACCCGACCCACTCCGGCGGACGAGGTCAAGACCGTCCTCACCGTGTTCCGTCAGTCCCTGATCCAGGCGGTCCCCCGCTTCCAGCGGGCGGTCGAGGCCGCCCTCGGCGACGACGACCACCCGGCGCAGGAGCCGGTGCCCCCGATCGTCCGCTTCGGCTCGTGGGTCGGCGGCGACCGCGACGGCAACCCGTTCGTCACCGCCGAGGTGACCCGCGAGACCGTCCGGGTCCATGCCGACCAGGCCCTGGAGATCCTCCACGACGCCGTCGACCGGGTCGCCCGGATGATCACCGCCGACGAGGAGTCGACGCCGCCCTCCTCCGCGCTGCGCGACGCGCTCGCCAACGACGCGGCGGCCCAGCCCCGGTTGTGCGCCGAGATCGCCAAGGACTCCCCGAACGAGCCGCACCGGCAGAAGCTGCTCCTCGTCGCCGCCCGACTCGAGGCGACCCGCCTCGAGCAGGCCGGGATGGCCTACGGCTCGCCCGACGAGGCACTCGGCGACCTGCGGCTGGTCCAGGACTCCCTCGTCGCCGCCGGTGACGCCCGGACCGCTCGCGGCGAGCTGCAGGACGTCATCTGGATGGTGCAGACCTTCGGCTTCCACCTCGCCGAGCTCGAGGTGCGCCAGCACAGCGGGGTGCACCGGCGCGCCCTCGCGGGCCTGATCGCCCGGCTGCCCGCCTCCCACCGTCCCACCGACCCCGAGGCCGCGGCGGCCGACCCGTACGTCCTCGACCGGCTCGCCGTCGACGGCTGGCCCGAGCTCGAGGGCCGAGACGACGACGCGACGCGTGAGGTGCTGGACACCCTGCGGGTCATGGCGTGGCTCCAGCAGCGCTGGGGTCCTCGAAGCTGCGGCCGGTACATCGTCTCCTTCTCGCAGAGCGCCGCCGACCTCGTGGCGGTGAGGGCGCTGGCCCGACTGGCCGTCGGTGACCGGCCGCTCGCCCTCGACGTCGTACCGCTCTTCGAGACCGGGGCCGACCTCGACGCCGCCGACGCGACCCTCGAGGAGTGGCTCACCCTCCGCTCGACCGCCCGCTGGCTCGAGACGGTCGAGCGCCGCGTCGAGGTGATGCTCGGGTACTCCGACTCGGCCAAGGACGTCGGCCCCACGTCGGCGACGCTCGCGCTGCACCGGGCCCAGTCGGCCCTCGTCGAGTGGTCCCGACGGCACGCCGTCGAGCTGACCCTCTTCCATGGGCGCGGCGGGTCGCTCGGCCGGGGCGGGGGCCCGCTCCACCGCGCGATCGCCGCCCAGCCGACCGGGTCGGTCGACGGCCGGTTCAAGGTCACCGAGCAGGGTGAGGTGATCTTCGCCCGGTACGCCGACGTGCGCATCGCCGAGCAGCACCTCGAGCGGGTCGCCTCCGCCGTGCTCCTCACCGACGCTCCCGGTCACGCCACCGGCCGCGACGAGGCCCTCACCCGCTACGCGAGCGTCGGCGCGACGATCGACGAGGCCAGCCGCCGGGCCTTCCGCTCCCTCGTCGAACAGCCGGGCTTCGCCGACTTCTTCGCGATGTCGAGCCCGCTCGACCTGCTCGCCGACCTGCGCCTGGGCTCGCGTCCGTCGCGCCGTACCGGGGTGGAGTCGGGCCGCAGCCTGGCGGACCTGCGCGCCATCCCCTGGGTGTTCGCGTGGTCGATGACCCGGGTCAACCTGCCCGGGTGGTACGGCCTCGGCAGCGGGCTCGCGGCCCTCGACGACCTCGAGGAGGCGCGGCGCGCCTACCGCGAGTGGCCGGTGTTCGCCGCGCTCGTCGACGTCGCCGAGATGAGCCTTGCCAAGTCCGACGACGGACTCGCCGAGCGCTTCCTCGCCCTCGGCGGGCGTCCCGAGCTCGCGGAGCGGGTGCTCGACGAGCTCCGGCTGACGCGCGAGATGGTCCTGCGTCTGCTCGGTCAGGAGGAGATGCTCGCCCACAAGCCGCACCTGCACACGGCCGTGGGCCTGCGGCGGCCGTTCGTCGACATGCTGAGCCACCTGCTCCTGCGCGGGCTCGGCGAGACCAGGGCCGCCGAGGGCGAGGCCACCGAGTGGCACCGCCCGGTGCTGCTGACGATCAACGGGCTGGCCGCCGGCCTGCAGAACACCGGCTGACGTCGCGGTCCCGCGCCCGGGCTCAGGCGAGGGTGTCCGAGATGACCCCGGCCAGCACGCCAGGGGCCTCGACGGGCACGAGGTGCCCGACGCCCGGGAGGACGACGAGCCGCGCGTCGGGGAACACGTCGGCAGCACGCCGGGACCCGCGGAGGTTGACGATGTCCCGGTCGCCGCAGACCACGGGGACGGGTATCTCGAGGCAGGCCCCCTCGGCCGTGCGGTCGTATCCGCGCAGGTCACGCATCGGACCGGTCACCGCCTGCTTGTCGCGACCGCTCCGGGCGTAGCTGCGGGAGGGGGTCGTCACCATCACCACCCGCTGCAGGGCCTGCCACCGCGGCGACCTGAGAAAGCCGCTGACGAGGACGAGGTGGTCCACCAGCCCGGGGTGGGCGAGGGCGGTCTCGACGGCCGCCACGACCCCGAGCGAGTGACCGACGAGGACGTGCGGCCGGCCGGAGAGCCGCTCGAGCGCCTTGCGCGCGATCGAGACGGCACGAGCCAGCTCGAAGCGCATCGACCCGTCGGTCGCCCCGATGCGTGGAGCCACGACCGACCACGCCGGGGCGAGGAGCGCCGAGAGCGCCGCCCAGGTCTCCGGCCCACCGCCGAGGCCGTGGAGCAGGACGACGCCCGGCCGGCCCGCCCCGGTGGCCCCGGGACCGGGGCCGGGTGTCACCGGGTGGCCTCGCTCATCTGGCGCAGCTCCTTCTTGAGGTCGCCGATCTCGTCGCGGAGGCGGGCGGCCAGCTCGAAGTGGAGGTCACCGGCCGCCTGGTGCATCTGGTTCGTCAGCTCCTGGATGAGGTTCGCGAGCTCGCTCGCGGGCACCGACTCCGCGCGGGTGGCCCCGAGCGCGACATCGGCCGCCGCGGCCCCGCGGCCGCCCCGGCCGCCGTCGGCCTTCCCGCGCGAGCGGGACCTGCCGGAGCCGAGGAGCTCCTCGGTGTCGGCGTCCTCGCGCTGGAGCATGTCGGTGATGTCGGCGATCCGCTTGCGCAGCGGCTGCGGGTCGATACCGTGCTCGAGGTTGTAGGCGACCTGCTTCTCGCGGCGGCGCTGGGTCTCGTCGACCGCCTCTGCCATCGACGGGGTGACCTGGTCGGCGTACATGTGCACCTGGCCGGAGACGTTGCGGGCCGCGCGACCGATGGTCTGGATCAGCGAGCGCGCACTGCGCAGGAAGCCCTCCTTGTCGGCGTCGAGGATCGAGACGAGCGAGACCTCGGGCAGGTCGAGGCCCTCACGCAGCAGGTTGATGCCGACGAGGACGTCGAACTCGCCGAGCCGGAGCTCGCGCAGCAGCTCGACCCGGCGCAGGGTGTCGATGTCGGAGTGCAGGTAGCGGACCCGGATGCCCTTGTCGAGGAGGTAGTCGGTGAGGTCCTCGGCCATCTTCTTCGTCAGCGTGGTGACCAGCACCCGCTCGTTGCGGTCGGCCCGCACCCGGATCTCGTGGAGCAGGTCGTCGATCTGCCCCTTCGTGGGCTTGAGGACGACCTCGGGGTCGACGAGGCCGGTGGGCCGGATGATCTGCTCGACGTAGCCGTCGGACCTGGCCATCTCGTAGGAGCCGGGGGTCGCCGAGAGGTAGACGGTCTGGCCGATGCGCTCGAGGAACTCCTCCCACTTCAGCGGCCGGTTGTCCATCGCCGAGGGGAGGCGGAAGCCGTGCTCGACGAGGGTGCGCTTGCGCGACATGTCGCCCTCGTACATCGCCCCGATCTGCGGGACGGTCTGGTGCGACTCGTCGATGACGAGGAGGAAGTCCTCGGGGAAGTAGTCGAGCAGGCAGTTCGGCGCCGAGCCGGGCGAACGGCCGTCGATGTGCATCGAGTAGTTCTCGATGCCCGAGCACGACCCGACCTGCCGCATCATCTCGATGTCGTACGTCGTGCGCATCCGAAGACGCTGGGCCTCGAGCAGCTTGCCCTGCCGCTCGAAGAGGGCGAGCTGCTCCTCGAGCTCGGTCTCGATGCCGGCGATGGCACGCTCCATCCGGGCCGGGCCGGCGACGTAGTGGGAGGCGGGGAAGACGTACATCTCACTCTCCTCGCGCACGACCTCTCCGGTGACCGGGTGCAGCGTGTAGAGCCGCTCGACCTCGTCGCCGAAGAACTCGATGCGCAGCGCGAGCTCCTCGTAGACGGGGATGATCTCGACGGTGTCGCCGCGCACGCGGAAGGTGCCGCGGGTGAAGGCGAGGTCGTTGCGGGTGTACTGCATGTGGACGAACTTGCGGAGCAGGTCGTCGCGGTTCACCTCGTCGCCGACGCGCAACGGCACCATCCGGTCGACGTACTCCTGCGGCGTGCCGAGGCCGTAGATGCACGACACGGACGCGACGACGACGACGTCGCGCCGGGTGAGCAGGCTGTTCGTCGCGCTGTGGCGCAGCCGCTCGACCTCGTCGTTGATCGAGGAGTCCTTCTCGATGTAGGTGTCGGTCTGCGGGACGTACGCCTCGGGCTGGTAGTAGTCGTAGTAGCTGACGAAGTACTCGACCGCGTTGTTCGGGAGCAGCTCACGGAACTCGTTGGCGAGCTGCGCGGCGAGGGTCTTGTTGGGGGCCATGACGAGCGTGGGGCGCTGCACCTGCTCGATGAGCCAGGCCGTGGTGGCGGACTTGCCCGTGCCGGTGGCCCCGAGCAGGACGATGTCCTGCTCGCCCGCCCGGACGCGGCGGGCGAGCTCGGCGATGGCCTGCGGCTGGTCGCCGGCGGGTCGGAACTCGGAGACGACCTCGAAGGGCGCCACCCGACGCTCGAGGTCGGTGGTCGGACGCATGTCCCTACGGTATGCCGCGGCACCGACATCCCTCCCCTCCGGGCTGCGACGAGTGCCGACAGGTGGACCCGTCCGGGGTCTGGCCCGCGGCGCCTGCTGGTGGGAGCATCACGACATGACGACCTCCACCCCGCCCGCCGTGGCCGGGGACCCCGGGCCCGAGCCGCCCCGCACCGAGTCCGGTCTCGATCCCGAGGACTGGTCCGGCTTCCGCGCCCTGGCCCACCGGGCGGTCGACGACCTCGTCGACCGCATGGAGCACCGCCGGGCGGAGCCGGTCTGGCAGCCGATGCCGCCCGAGGTGCGCGAGGCATTCGCGACGCCGCTCCCCCACCACGGCGTCGGCGCCGACGCCGCCTACGTCGAGGTCATGGAGCGCGTGGCGCCCTACAGCATGGGCAACGACCACGGCAGGTTCTGGGGCTGGTACATGGGGGCCGGCAACCCCGTCGGCAGCCTTGCCGACCTCGTCGCGAGCGTGCTCAACCCCAACCTCGGCGGTGGCGACCACGCCCCCGTCGCAATGGAGCAGCAGGTTGTCCGGTGGTGCGCCGAGGCCGCCGGCTACCCGACGTCGGCGAGCGGGCTGCTCGTCAGCGGCGCCTCGGAGGCCAACCTCGTCGGGCTGGCGGTGGCCCGGTCCGCGCGGCTGGGTCCGCGCGTCCGCACCGACGGGCTGGCCGGGACCGGACCGGTCGCCGTCTACGCCTCGGAGGAGGTCCACAGCTGCCACCGCAAGAGCTGTGAGCTGCTCGGCCTCGGCGACGCCGCGCTGCGGCGGCTCCCGGTCCGCGACGACCTCACCCTCGACGTCGCTGCCCTCGAGGAGGCGGTCGCTGCCGACCGGGCCGCCGGCATCCTCCCGCTGGCCGTCATCGCCACTGCAGGCACGATCAACTCCGGTGCCGTCGACGACCTCCACGCCGTCGCCGACGTCGCCGAGCGCGAGGGCCTGTGGTTCCACGTCGACGGGGCGATCGGCGGCTTCCTCGCCCTGAGCGGCGCGGCCGGGCAGGTCAGCGGCATCGCGCGGGCCGACTCGCTCGCGCTGGACCTGCACAAGTGGATGCAGTCGCCGATCGACGTCGGGCTGGCGCTCGTCCGGGACGAGCGGGCGCACCGCGACACCTTCTCCATCGTCCCCGCCTACCTCGAGCACGCCACCCGCGGGCTGGCAGCGGGCGAGGTGTGGCTCAACGAGTACGGCATCGACCTGAGCCGAGGCTTCCGCGCGCTCAAGGTGTGGATGGCCTTCCGCGCGTACGGCGCCGACGCCTTCGGACGGGTCATGGACCAGTCGATGGCCCAGGCACGGCGGCTCGCCGACCTCGTCGACGCCCACCCCGACCTCGAGCGGATGGCCCCGGTGGGCTGCGACATCGTCTGCCTCCGCTACGCGCCCGCCCACGTCGCCGCCGACCGGCTCGACGCCGTCAACCGCGAGCTCGTCCTGCGCGTCCACGAGAGCGGGGTGGCGATCGTCTCCGAGAGCAGCCTGCGCGACCACCTCGTCGTCCGGGTCGCGATCGGCAACCACCGCACCCGCAGTGACGACATCGACCTCTTCGTCGAGACGGTGCTCCGGCTCGGACCGGAGGCCGACGCCGCGGTCCCCTGAGCGGGTGGCGCCGTCGCGGCTCAGCCGAGGGGAGCCCGCCAGCCGGTGCGCTCGGCCCACGCCCTGCTGCGCCGCCACGCCCCCCCGAACCAGGGCTCCTTGGCCCGCGCGTAGCCCTCGGTGTCGGTGAGCCGGCCGGCGAGCTCGGTCTTGAGCGCGACGTAGGCCCGCCGCTCGTCGGGCTCGGCGCGCAGCCAGTCACGGAACAGCAGCGCGAACTCCCAGCCCGGCGACCCCACCTCGCGCACGTGGAGGTGGGCGACCCGGCCGGGGTCGCACGAGCCGTGGAACCTCTTCTCCCAGGGAGAGCCGTCGTGGCCCTCGTCGAGGCGGTACTCCTCGACCCGTGGGAAGCCCATGGCCCGCATGCCGTCGACGAAGGACGGGGCGTCGGCGTCGGCGAGGCGGCGGACGCCCACCTGCAGGTCGACGACGTCCTTGGCGAGCAGGCCGGGGACCGAGGTCGAGCCGACGTGGTCCAGCGACCCGGCGGCGTCCCCGACCGCGTGCCGGACGCGGGCCAGCAGGCGGGCGGCCTGGGCCGGCCACCGGGGGTCGGGCAGCGACAGCACCGGCGTCGTCAGGCGACTGCGGATGCCGTGCCGGAGGTGGTCCTCGAACGGCTCGATCCGGTCGTGCCAGAGGCGGCGCACGGCGAGCTCGAGCGCGGCGCGGGGGCCCTCGTTGTCGAGCCACACGTCCGCGGCGTCGCGCCGGGCACCGTCGTCGGCCTGCGCGGCGACGCGGGCCCGGGCGTCCTCCTCCGGCATCCCCCGCTGCTCGACGAGGCGCCGGACGCGCACCTCCGCGCCCGCACCGACGACGACGACGAGGTGGTACTCCCCCGCCATCTGCTTCTCGACGATGAGGGGCATGTCGTGGACGACGACGGCGCCGGCCGGAGCCGCGGCGACGAGCTCGGCGGTGCGTGACCAGATCGCCGGGTGGGTGATCGCCTCGAGGTCGCGCAGGGCCGACGGGTCGCCGAAGACGAGCCGCCCCAGGGCAGGACGGTCGAGGCTGCCGTCGGCGGTGAGGACCGCGGCTCCGAACCGGTCGGCCACGGCTGCGAGCGCAGGTGTGCCGGGTTCGACGACCTCGCGGGCGACCGCGTCGGCATCGACGACGTACGCACCGAGCGCGCCCAGCTCGTGGGCGACCGTCGACTTGCCCGAGCCGATCCCCCCGGTGAGCCCCACGCGCAGCATGGGCCGACCCTAGCGCCGCCCCGCAGGTCAGCCGTCGGCGAGGCGGGCGGGGAACCCGCCGGTCGCGACCGGACCCCACCGGGTCGGCGTGATCCGCATCAGCGACTTGCCCTGCACGACCATCGCCCGCCGGTACTCCTCCCAGTCCGGGTGCTCCCCCGAGATGGTGCGGAAGTACTCGACGAACGGCTCGACGTCGTCGACCGCGTCGACGACCTCGGCGACGCCGTCGACCTGTACCCACGCGCCGCCGAAGTCGTCGGAGAGGACGAGGACGCTGACGTGGGGGTCGCGGCGCACGTTGCGCACCTTGGCCCGCTCCGGGTAGCTCGTGACGACGATGCGGCCCGCGTCGTCGACGCCCCCCGTGACGGGCGAGGCCTGCGGCCGGCCGTCGCCTCGGGTCGTGATGAGGACCATCTGGTGCCGGGGGCGGACGAAGTCGAGCAGCGCCGCCTCGTCGACCGTCGTGGTCGTCGCAATGGTTCGAGCCATGCCCGTCAGCCTGCCACAGGGCTCGGCGACGGCAGCGGCGCCCAGGTGGCGTAGTCGGCCCGGCCCACCGGCCGGTCGAGCAGCGCCCCGTCGCCACCGGGCACGGGGATGGCACGGTCGCCCTCGTAGAGCTGGACGGTCCGGGCGCTGGTGTTCGCCACCACCGTGTAGACGATCTGGGCCGTCGCGGCCACCTGCTCGCGGACCGAGAGCCGGTCGAAGCCGGCGGGCATGCTGACCCGGGCGACGGCCCCGAGGATGGTGCCGGTCAGCGGCTGCCGGGCCGCCGGCAGGGCGGATCTCAGCTGCCGGAACCGCTCCGTCTCGCTCAGCGGTTCCGAGAGCGCGAGCAGGCTGGCCGAGATGCCCGGCTGGTGCGAGACGACCCGTGATACGGGGGCCAGGTGGGTGCCGCGGACCAGGAAGACCTCGACGACGACGGGCCGGGAGACGTCACCCCCGACCGTCCCGGCGGTCCCGGTCGCCTCGGGCTCCACGGGGACGGGGTGTGCCTGCGCGCCGATCCCGCACCCCGCGAGCACGGCCACGAGGAGGAGGTGGCAGACGATCGCCCACAACGGGCGCCGGTCAGCGCCGCGGCTCGGTCGGCAGCTCGACGACAAAGCGGGCACCTCCTCCCGGGCGGTCGAGGATCTCGACGCTCCCACCGTGGAGCGCGACGTGGCGCAGGACGATGGACAGGCCCAGGCCGACGCCCGCGGCGGTGGTGCCGGAACCGCGGGTGAACCGGTCGAAGACGCGCCGACGCAGCTCGGGGGGCACTCCGGGACCGGCGTCGTCGACGAGGACCCTGATGCCACCCGGGCCGCGCTCGACCCGGACGCCGACGCAGCCGCCACCGTGGTCCTCGGCGTTCCGGACGAGGTTGGCCACCACCCGCTCGAGCCGCCGCTTGTCGACATCGAGGGTCAGGCCCGCAGCGGCACCGTCGACCTCGGTCAGGGGCCGCCCGGCCTCGGTGTCGGCGGCACGACGGACGAGGTCGGCGACGACGGCACGGTCGAGAACGAGCTCGTCGCCCGCCTCGTAGCGGGCGATCTCGAGCAGGTCGGTCACCAGGTGCCGGAAGCGCGTCAGCTCCTCGGCGAGCAGCTCGACGGGCTCGCGGAGCGGCTCGGGCAGCGTGTCCTCCCGGTTGAGGATCACCTGCATCGAGTTGAGCATGGTCGTCAGGGGGCTGCGCAGCTCGTGGCTGACGTCGGCCGCGAAGCGCGCGTCGGCGATGACCCGGTGGTCGAGGGCGCTCACGGTCCGGTTGAACGACTCGGCGAGCGGCACGAGGTCGGGGTCGCCGCCGTGCTCGAGGCGCACCCCGAGCTGGCCCGCGGCGACCTGGGCGGCGCCGCTGTTCAGGCGCTCGAGCGGACGCAGGGCGACCCGGGTCGCGAGGTTGCCGAAGGCGATGCCGAGGGTCACGGTGACGACCAGCGCCACACCGAGGCCGATCGACAGGGCCCGGATGGCCTGCTCGGTCTGGTCCATCGGGTAGAGCTCGAACAGGGAGGCGCCCCGACCGGGGACGGGCATCCCCACGGCGAGGAAGATCGAGCCGTCGACCTCGATCCGCTGGGTCGCCGCCTGGCGGTTGCTCACCAGGTCGACGAGCTCCTCCGGGAGCACCCCGGGGCCGAGGGTCGGCGCCGAGGCGTACCAGCGCTCGTCGACCTCGGCGATCGCCGCACTGGCCTGGGTCCGGGGGAGCTCGTCGAGCGCGGCCGTCGTCGACGTCCCGCCGACCCCGAGACGGGCGTCGAGGTGGCTGGCGTCGATGGACGTCGCCGCGAGGGCCGCGGCCCGCTGGTCGCGCAGGACCGAGCTGTTGACGACGAACCAGGCGAGGACCGTCAGCAGGAGGGAGAGCCCGAGCGAGAGGAGCGCGAACGTCGTGACGACACGCCGGCGCAGCCCCCAGCGCGTGGCCCCGCGGCCACCCCGCGCGAGCCACGCGGCCACCACGTCACGACCCCAGCCGGTAGCCCAGGCCGCGCACCGTCACGACACGCCGCGGGTTGGAGGGGTCCGGCTCGATCTTGGTGCGGAGCCGGCGCACGTGGACGTCGACGATCCTGCTGTCGCCGAAGTAGTCGTAGCCCCAGACCCGGTCGAGCAGGTCCTCGCGGCTGAGGATCCGACCGTCCGCGAGGACGAGCTCGACGAGGAGGCGGAACTCGGTACGCGTCAGGGACACCGGCTCGCCCTGCCGGGTCACCACACCGTCGTCGAGCCCGATGCTGAGGTCACCCACCTCGACCCGGCGCGGGCGCCGGTCGGCGGCCGGCTCGACCCGCCGCAGCAGCGCCCGGATGCGGGCCGAGAGCTCCTTGGCGACGAGCGGCTTGGTCATGTAGTCGTCGGCGCCCGCCTCGAGCCCCGCGACGACGTCGTGGCTGTCGGCCCGGGCCGTGACCATGATGACCGGCACCCGGCTGTCCTGCCGGATCCGCCGGCACACGCTGAAGCCGTCCATCCCCGGGAGCATGAGGTCGAGGAGGACGACGTCGGGCTCCTCCCGGGCGAGCGCCTCGAGCCCCTGCTCGCCGTCCGCCGCCTCGGTGACGTCGTAGCCCTCGTCCTGCAGGGCAAGGCGCAGGACCCGCCGGATCCGGGGGTCGTCCTCGACCAGGAGCACACGCCTCGACACGGCCTGCATCATGTCACCCCCGGCCCGGGAAACGCCCGGTGGAGGTCCGACCGGCGGCCCGGTGCCGGGGTTCCCGTCACGGTTCCGTCACACGGGACCGCACGAATGTGACGGCTCCGTGTCGGTCCTGTGTCGTTCCCGGCCGAGCCGCTCCGGCTCGCCCTGCGCGAGCCTACGGTGCTCGGCACGTGCACGACCCGCGCACGGCCGGGCCACCACCCGGCGACCACGTCAGGGAGACACGATGCAACGAACACCACGCCGACTCGGCGCGATCGCCGGAGCCTGCACCCTCGGGCTCCTCGTCAGCGCGTGCAGCGGGAACACCGGCGGCGCCGGCACCTCCTCGTCCGCCACGGGCGAGAAGCCGGTCAGCGGCGGCACCCTCAACATGCTGGGCTCCGGCGACGTCGACTACATGGACCCCAACATCAGCTACTACTCGCTCGGGTACCTGGCCCTGCGGATGTGGAGCCGCCAGCTGTTCACGTACCCCGCGGAGGACGGCAAGACGACCACGGCCGTTCCCGACCTCGCGGCCAAGGCGCCCACCGAGGGCGACGGCATCAGCGCGGACGGCAAGACCTACACGATCACCCTCCGCCAGGGCGTCCAGTGGGACACCAGCCCCGCCCGGGACGTCACGGCGCAGGACGTCGTGCGCGGGGTCAAGCGGACCTGCAACCCCGCCCAGCCCTTCGGCGGCCTCCCCGACTACGAGAGCCTCATCGCCGGCATGACCGAGTTCTGCGACGGGTTCGCGAAGGTCGCGCCCGACGCCGGCGCCATCAAGGCGTACATGGACGGGCACGACATCAGCGGCGTCACCGCCAAGGACGACCAGACCGTCGTCTTCACGCTGACCCGCCCGGCGAGCTACTTCGTCGACATGCTCACCCTCCCGGCCTTCTCGCCCGCGCCGGTCGAGTGGGAGAAGTACGTGCCGGGCAGTGCCGAGCTGGCCCAGAACACCATCTCGGACGGACCGTACAAGATCACCTCGTACACCCCCACCAAGGGCATCACCTTCGAGCGCAACCCCGCGTGGAACGCCGACACGGACCCGATCCGGAAGGCCTACGTCGACAAGATCGTCGTCGACGAGACGGTGAGCCAGGACTCGACCCAGCAGCAGCTCGAGACGGGGTCGCCGAACGCCGACATGGAGTTCGACAACGCCGTCCCGCCGTCGCGGGTCCCGGCCCTCGTCGCGCAGAAGGACCCGAACCTCAACATCGGTGACACCGCCTCGAGCAACCCGTACATCGTCTACAACTCGGTCTCGCCGAACAACGGTGGGGCCATGGGCAAGGTCGAGGTGCGCCAGGCGATCTCGTACGCGATCAACCGGGCGAACATCATCCAGGTCCTCGGTGGCCAGACGCTCAACACGCCGCTGACCCACGTCCTGCCGTCGAGCATCGTCGGCGGTGAGAACTCCTTCGACGACTACCCCTACGACGTCGAGAAGGCCAAGCAGCTGCTCGCGAAGGCGGGCTACCCCAACGGGTTGACCCTGAAGTTCCTCTACCGGAACTCCTCCGAGGGCAACACCAAGACCTTCCAGACGGTCCAGCAGGACCTCGCCAAGGTCGGCATCACCGTCGAGGGCGTCCCCTCGCCGAACGCGGACTTCTACACGAAGTACCTCCAGGTGCCGAGCGTCGCCAAGCGCGGGGTCTGGGACCTCTCGCTCGCCGGCTGGGGCCCGGACTGGTACGGCAACGCCGCCCTGTCCTACTTCGGCCCGCTGTTCAACGGCAAGGCGGCCTTCCCGCCCATCGGCAGCAACTTCGGCTTCTACGACGACGCCACCACGAACGACCTCATCACCAAGGCGTCCGAGGCGTCGACCCAGGAGGAGGCCGCCCAGCTGTGGGCCCAGGCCGACCAGCAGGTGATGAAGGACGCCGCGTTCTACCCGATCACGGAGCCCAAGCATGCGAACTACCACGCCTCGCAGGTCCAGGGCGCGGTCTTCATCCCCTCGTTCCAGAACTTCGACCCGACGAACGTCTGGCTGAAGACCGGGATGCAGGGCGGCTGAGCCGCACCAGCGCGCACACGAGGAGCACGAGATGGCACTGCTCGAGGTCCGCGACCTGCGCGTCGAGTTCGACACCCCGGACGGCGTGGTCCGCGCCGTCCGGGGCCTGTCCTTCGACGTGGAGCGCGGCTCCACCCTGGCGATCGTCGGGGAGTCCGGCTCCGGGAAGAGCGTCGCGACGCAGACCGTCACCGGCCTGACCCGGGGGGCACGGGTCTCCGGGTCGGCGGTCTTCGACGGGACCGAGCTCCTCGGCGCGCCCGAGGCGACCCTCCGCCGGATCCGCGGCGCCCGCATCGGGATGATCTTCCAGGACCCGCTGACGAGCCTGCACCCGTACTACACCGTGGGGTGGCAGATCGTCGAGATGATCCGCGCGCACGACCGCTCGACGAGCCGGTCGGCGGCCCGCCGGCGGGCCGCCGACCTCCTCGGCCTCGTCGGCATCCCCCGCGCGCGCCAGCGGATCGACGACTACCCCCACCAGTTCTCCGGGGGCATGCGCCAGCGCGTCATGATCGCCATGGCGATGGCGCTCGACCCCGCCCTGCTCGTCGCCGACGAGCCGACGACCGCGCTCGACGTCACCGTGCAGGCGCAGGTGCTCGACGTGATGCAGCACCTCCAGGAGCAGTTCGGCACCGCGATCATCCTCATCACCCACGACCTGGGCGTCGTGGCCGAGATGGCCGACGAGGTCGTCGTCATGTACGCGGGCCGGGCCATGGAGGTCGCGCCCCGCCGACCGCTCTTCTACCACGCGCACCACCCGTACGCCCAGGGGCTGCTCGCCTCGCTGCCCTCCCGCGCCGAGCCCGGGCTGCGCCTCACCCCGATCCCCGGCGCGCCCCCCTCCCTCATCCAGCTCCCCGAGGGGTGTCCCTTCCGTCCCCGGTGCCCGCACGCGTTCTCGTCGTGCACCGAGGACCCGCCGATGCACCTCGTCGACGACGACCCGACGCACCGCTCCGCCTGCTGGCTGCCCGACGACTTCGGTCGCCGCCCCGGCCACGCCCCGGCCGAGTCCCTCCAGGAGGCTCCGTGACCACCCCCCTGCTCTCGCTGTCGCACGTCTCGAAGACCTTCCCCGTGCGCAGCGCAGGTCTGCTCCGCCGCTCGACCGACCACGTGAGCGCGGTCGACGACGTCAGCCTCGACGTGCACGCCGGGGAGACCCTCGGCCTGGTCGGGGAGACCGGGTGCGGGAAGTCGACCCTCGCCCGCTGCGTGCTCCGGCTGCACGACGTGGACGGCGGGACGATCCGCTTCGCCGGCGAGGACGTCACCGCGCTGTCGCGCTCCCGGATGCGCAGCGTGCGCCGCGACATCCAGATGGTCTTCCAGGACCCCTACGGCTCGCTCAACCCGCGGCGACGGGTCGGGTCGATCATCGGCGACCCGTTCGCCATCCACGACGTCGGGACCGCCGCCGAGCGCAAGACGATGGTCCAGGAGCTCATGGAACGGGTCGGCCTGAACCCCGAGCACTACAACCGGTTCCCGGCGGAGTTCTCCGGTGGGCAGCGCCAGCGGATCGGTGTGGCCCGGGCCCTGGCGCTCCGGCCCCGCCTCATCATCTGCGACGAGCCGGTGTCGGCCCTCGACGTCTCGATCCAGGCCCAGGTCATCAACCTGCTCGTCGACCTCCAGGACGAGTTCGGGCTGACGTACGTCTTCATCTCGCACGACCTGTCCGTGGTGCGGCACGTCAGCGACCGGATCGCCGTGATGTACCTCGGCAAGGTCGTCGAGGTCGCCCCGACCTCCGAGCTCTTCGACCGCCCGCGGCACCCCTACACGCGTGCGCTGCTCTCGGCCCTCCCGGTGGCCGACCCCGACGTCTCGGACAGCAGGGAGCGCATCGTCCTCGCGGGCGACCTCCCGACGCCGACCAACCCGCCGTCCGGCTGCCGGTTCCACACCCGGTGCCCCAAGGCCCGCGAGGACTGTACCCGAACCGTCCCGCCGCTCGACGCGGTCGAGGACGACCAGCCGACGCACGTCACCGCGTGCCTGCACCCGCTGCTGCGCGGGGAGGACCTCGCCGCAGCACGGCCCCACGTGGCGGACAGCGAGATCGAGGAGGCCACCGGGGCCGCCGAGGAGGAGCCAGCACGATGAGCGTCCAGCACGACACCGACCTCGCCGCCGAGGAGCGGACCCCCGCCGAGGACGCGGGCGCGTCCGCCCGGCGCATCGAGGGCCGCTCCCCGTGGGCCCTCGCCTGGCAGCGGCTGCGCCGCGACCGGGTGGCGATGGTCTCGCTCGCCGTCATCGCCCTCGTCGTCCTCGTCGCGATCTTCGCCCCCGTCGTGGCGGCGGTCACCGGCCACGGGCCCAACGAGCAGTTCCGCGACACGGGCCTCTCCCCCGAGGGGCTACCCGTCGCGCCCAGCTCGACGTTCTGGTTCGGCACCGACGACCTGGGGCGCGACATCCTCGTCCGGATCGCCTACGGAGCGCGCGTCTCGCTGCTCGTCGGCGTGGTCGCCACGGCCCTCACCGTGGTCATCGGCGTCGTCGTCGGGCTCGTCGCCGGCTTCGTCGGCGGGGTCGTCGACACCCTCCTCGCCCGCCTCGTCGACATCGTCCTGTCGATGCCCTTCCTCCTCGTCGCGATCGCACTCGTCTCGATCACCGGGCCCAGCCTGACCGTGACGATCGTCGTCATCGGCTTCTTCAGCTGGGCGTCCGTGGCGCGCATCGTGCGGGGGCAGGTCATCTCGCTCCGGGAGCGGGAGTTCGTCGAGGCGGCGCGCTCCCTCGGGGCTAGCGACCGGCGGATCATGTTCGTCGACGTGCTGCCCAACGTCCTGGCGCCGATCATCGTCTACACCTCGCTGCTCATCCCCATCGTCATCCTCACCGAGGCGGCGCTGTCCTTCCTCGGCCTCGGCCTCGCCCCGCCGACACCGGACTGGGGCGGGATGATCAACGAGGCGACGGCCTACTACACGATCGCGTGGTGGTTCGTCTTCTTCCCCGGGCTCGCCCTGCTCGTCACGACGCTCGCCTTCAACCTCTTCGGTGACGGCGTCAGGGACGCGTTCGACCCGCGCAGCGACCGGCTCATCGGCACCTGAGGAGGACACCGTGCTCTACTTCCTGCTCCGACGCGTCGGTCAGGGGATCGTCGTCCTCTGGCTCATCACGATGGCGGTCTTCGCCCTCTTCTTCGTCGCTCCGAACGACGTCGCCCGCACCCTCGCGGGTCGGCAGGCGACCCCGGAGACGGTCGCCCTCATCTCGCACCGCCTCGGGCTCGACCAGCCGATCTGGAAGCAGTACGTCGACTTCGTCTGGCGCGCCCTCCACGGCGACCTCGGCTACGACTACTACCACCAGGTCCCGGTGACGACGATCATGGCCCAGGCCCTGCCGGTGACGGTCTCGCTCGTCGTGGGCGCCGCGATCATCTGGGTCTCGCTCGGTGTCACGAACGGGGTCGTCTCGGCGATCAGGCCGCGCTCGTTCACCGACCGCTCGCTCACGGTGTTCGCGCTCTTCTTCTACTCCATGCCGAGCTTCCTGCTCGGACTGGTCCTGCTGTACTTCCTCTACTACCAGCTGACCCTGCAGGGGATCACGATCTTCCCCGCCGGCGGCTACGCGTCCTTCGAGGCCGGACTCGGCGAGTGGCTCCGGCACATGATCCTGCCGTGGTTCACCCTGGCGCTCGTGCAGGCGGCCACCTACACCCGGCTGACCCGCGGCTCGATGCTCGACGTCCTCGGTGAGGACTACGTGCGGACGGCCCGGTCCAAGGGCATCGGGGAGCGCCGGGTCGTCCTGCGTCACGGGTTGCGCAGCGCGCTGACCCCCGTGGTGACCCAGTTCGGCATCGACGTCGCCGCCCTGCTCGGGGGTGCGGTCGTGACCGAGCAGGTGTTCAGCCTGCCCGGGCTCGGCAAGACGGCCGTCGACGCCATCAACCAGCAGGACCTGCCCGTCATCATCGGCATCGTCCTGTTCGCCTCGGCCGCAGTCGTCGTCGCGAACATCGTCGTCGACGCCCTCTACGCCGTGCTCGACCCGCGCGTCCGCCTGCACTGACCAAGCTCCCCGCGCGCCGTGGTTCCGGCGCGTCCGGGGCCGGGGTCCGGTCCCCGCCTGTCCTCCGGGGACCGGACCGCCCACCACGGCGTGACGTCCGCCGCTGCGCCCCGCCGACGGGGTCCGCACGACCCAGGGCTGGAAGAGGGAACGGTCGCAACCGACGGGCCCTTCTCGGCCGCCGGCATGGCGAGGCCCGGACCCCCTGGGGGGTCCGGGCCTCCTGGGTGCGCCGGGTCGGCGCGACGGCTCAGTTGCCGGTGAGCTTCTCGCGGAGCGCGGCGAGGGCCTCGTCCGAGGCGAGGGTGCCCTCGTTCGTCGGGGCACTCGGGCGAACGGCCGGGGTGGCCTCCTCGGCGCTCTCGGAGGAGTACGACGTCGAGGCGGACTCGCCGGCAGCCTCGGCGTCGGCCTTCTCGGCCGCCTCGACCTGGGCGCGGTGGGCCTCCCAGCGCGCGTGGGCCTCGGCGTACTGCCGCTCCCACTCCTCACGCTGCTTCTCGAAGCCCTCGAGCCACTCGTTGGTCTCGGGGTCGAAGCCCTCGGGGTACTTGTAGTTCCCCTGCTCGTCGTACTCCGCGGCCATGCCGTAGAGGGTCGGGTCGAACTCCACCTGGCCCGCACCGTCCTCGTTGGCCTGCTTGAGGCTCAGCGAGATGCGGCGACGCTCGAGGTCGATGTCGATGACCTTGACGAAGATCTCCTGCCCGACCTGGACGACCTGCTCGGGCAGCTCGACGTGGCGCTCGGCGAGCTCGGAGATGTGGACCAGGCCCTCGATGCCGTCGTCGACGCGCACGAACGCACCGAACGGGACGAGCTTGGTGACCTTGCCCGGGACGACCTGGCCGATCGCGTGGGTCCGGGCGAAGTGCTGCCAGGGGTCCTCCTGCGTCGCCTTGAGCGACAGCGAGACCCGCTCGCGGTCCATGTCGACGTCGAGCACCTCGACGGTGACCTCGTCTCCGACCTCGACGACCTCGGACGGGTGGTCGATGTGCTTCCACGACAGCTCGGAGACGTGGACGAGGCCGTCGACCCCGCCGAGGTCGACGAACGCGCCGAAGTTGACGATCGAGGAGACGACGCCGGAGCGGACCTGGCCCTTGCCGAGCTCCTTGAGGAAGGTCGTCCGGACCTCCGACTGGGTCTGCTCGAGCCAGGCGCGGCGCGAGAGGACCACGTTGTTGCGGTTCTTGTCGAGCTCGATGATCTTGGCCTCGATCTCGCGACCGACGTACGGCTGGAGGTCGCGGACGCGGCGCATCTCCACCAGCGAGGCCGGCAGGAAGCCACGCAGGCCGATGTCGAGGATGAGGCCGCCCTTGACGACCTCGATGACGGTGCCGGTGACGACGCCGTCCTCCTCCTTGATCGTCTCGATGGTCCCCCACGCCCGCTCGTACTGCGCACGCTTCTTGCTCAGGATGAGCCGGCCCTCCTTGTCCTCCTTCTGGAGGACAAGGGCCTCGACCTCGTCGCCGACGGCGACGACCTCGTTCGGGTCGACGTCGTGCTTGATGGACAGCTCGCGCGAGGGGATGACGCCCTCGGTCTTGTAGCCGATGTCGAGCAGGACCTCGTCCCGGTCGACCTTGACGATGCGACCCTCGACGATGTCGCCGTCGTTGAAGTGCTTGATGGTCGCGTCGATCGCGGCCAGGAGGTCTTCCTCAGAGCCGATGTCGTTGATGGCAACCTGAGGGGCGGTCGTGTCGACCGTGCTGGCAGTCATGTAGTAGGAACTCCGATGTGGACTGGTGGACTCGATGGGACATTTCGGGCACGCGGTGCAGCCACGCATGGCACACGCGTGCCCGCCCAGCCTACCGGTGCGTGCACGCGCCCGGCAAAACGCCCCGTGCGCGTATCCGTCGCGGACGGCGCGGGTGACCTCCGAGGCCGGACGCCGCCCCGTCGGTGACGCCGAGACAACGGCGGCAAACCGGGCGTGGTGGGACGGCGAGGCCGACGACTACCACGCCGAGCACGGCGGCTTCCTCGGCGACTCGGGGTTCGTGTGGGGGCCCGAGGGGTGGACCGAGGAGGAGCTGGACCTGCTCGGTGTCCGCGACGGGATGACAGTGCTCGAGATCGGGTCCGGGGCGGCCCAGTGCTCGCGCTGGCTGACGCGCCACCACGACGTCCGCGTCGTCGCGTCCGACCTCTCCCGTGGGATGCTGCGCACGGCCCAGCGGCTGGACGGGGACGCCGTGGGGCACGGGGGCCCCGCGGCCGCGGTGCCGCTCCTCCAGTGCGACGGGACGGCGCTCCCCGTCGCGGACGCGAGCGTGGACCGGGTCTTCACCGCGTACGGGGTCATCCCGTTCGTCGCCGACAGCGCCGCGGTCCTGCGGGAGGCGGCCCGGGTGCTGCGCCCCGGAGGCCGGTTCGTCTTCTCGACGTCGCACCCGATCCGCTGGGCCTTCCCGGACGTCCCGGGCCCGGAGGGGCTCACCGCCCGCACGTCGTACTTCGACCGCACGCCCTACGTCGAGACCGGGTCGGGGGTCGTCACCTACGCCGAGCACCACCGCACGCTCGGCGACCTCGTCCGGCAGGTGGTGGCCGCGGGACTCACCCTCACCGACCTGCTCGAGCCGGAGTGGCCGGCACGGAACGGCCAGACCTGGGGCGGCTGGTCGCCGCTGCGTGGGCGGCTGCTGCCCGGGACGGTCATCCTCGTCTGCGACCTGCCCTCCTGACGCCCCGGCTCAGCGGGTGCGTGTCAGCTCGTCGAAGGAGACCTCGCCGCCGTCGTCTCGCGCAGCGGCGGGCGGTGCGGTGCGCAGGAGGAAGACGCCCCCCGCGAGGGCGAGCAGCGCCAGCCCGTAGGCGACCCACGGGAGCACCCCGAGCATGGTCAGGAGGCCGCCGCTCGACGAGGCCGAGTCCACGTTGGCCTGGACCGTCTCGGGCCGGAAGCCGAGGGTGAGGTCGAGCACGGTGTCGCCGCTGTCGAGCACCCGCACCTGGTGCTCCTTCTGGTCGATGAAGGAGCCCGTGACCGGGTCGATCCACATCGTCTTCTCGTCGGAGTAGGTGCCCGAAACGCCGGCGGCCAGCTCGGCGGGCTCGTCGGTGAGGGTCACCGTGAAGCGGTAGGTGTTGAGGCCGTTGACCTCCTCCTCGCCGCTGAAGGCCGCGTCCACGGCGCGCCCGAGGACCCCGTCCCACACCGGGTAGGTCTTCTGCTCGACGTCGAAGGGGAACTTGTTGACGAGCCCCTCGTGCGGCTCGGCCGTCGTCCCGATGTACTTGGGGTCGTTGACCGCCATCGCCGTCACCCGGTCGGTGGCGAACAGGTCCTGGCTCGCGTCGATGAGCAGCGGGTCGCCGACCGGCGGGCACACCGGCGACGTGGGGGCCGTGCCGTCCGGGTCCTTCATCACGCACGTGAAGTTCTGCATGACGATGACCTCGGACGTCGAGCCGTCGATGTTGGTCGTGCGCTGCCACACGCTGACCGGCCCCGGGTCGGACCCGAGGTAGGAGCCCGTGCCGGAGAGCAGGGTGAGGGTGTTGACGTCGAGAGGCGTCTTCTTCAGCACCCCGGGGGCGTAGAACTGGGCGAGGAGTCCGACCACGAGGAGGAACCCGAACAGGCCCACCAGAACCAGACCAACGACACGGCGCATCTCGGTGGCTACCTCGCTACTCGGCGGTGAGACGAGCGAAGGTTACCAGCGCGTAGCACGCAGGGGAACGGACATCCGTCGGCGTCGTGGACCCGCTTCCGTCCGGTTGCCCCTGAGGTGCTCCTGCCGGGTCCCCGCTGCCGGTAGGCTCTCGCCGCGCAGTGCGCGGTCGAGAGGGAGGTCCCGGGTGGGCGCATTACCGAGCCGGGTCTCCCGGCGGGGCTCCGTCATCGGGTCGGTCGGCCGTCACCCGGCCGGGTCGGCCGCCGCCGGGGCACAGGCCCGCGCGGAGGTCCTCGTCGGACGCATCGCGATCGGGCTCATCGTCCTCCAGACCACGGTGCGGGGCTGGATCTGCCTGCGCGGGTACTTCTACCTCGACGACTTCGCGTTCATCGGCCGGGCCACGGACCACCCCCTGTGGAGCGTCGACTACCTGGGCCTGGCCTACAACAACCACGTGATGCCGGGGGCCTACGTCTGGGCCTCGGTGACCACCCGGCTCTGGCCGCTCGACTTCTGGCCCGTCGCCGGCGGCATGCTCGCGCTGCAGCTGGCCCTGGCGGTCCTCACCTACCGGCTCCTCGTCGAGCTCTTCGGTCGGCGCCCCGGCATCCTCGTCCCGCTGGCGGTCGCCCTGTTCTCCCCCGTGTCGCTGCCGGCCTCGCTGTGGTGGGCGGCGGCGGTCAACCAGCTCCCGCAGCAGCTCGCGACGGTCGGCGCGCTGCTCGTGCTGGTCCGCTACTTCCGCACCGGCCGGGTGCGCCACGTCCTCCTCGGACCGGCCGTCCTCGTGGGCGGGCTGCTGTTCTCGGAGAAGACCCTCCTCCTGCTCCCGCTGCTCGCCGGGGTCACTCTGGCCTTCTTCACCACCGGACCGCTCTGGCGGCGCGTGCTGCAGACGCTGCGGCGAGACCGCTGGGTGTGGACGGGCCACGGTGTCGTCGCCGCGGGCTACCTCGCCTACTACGTGCTCGAGGTGCCGAGCCCCCTGCACCCCGTGGCGGCGGGGCACGACGTCGCGGACCTCGTCGTCGAGTCCGTCTTCCGGGGCGCCCTCCCGGGCCTCCTCGGGGGTCCGTGGCAGTGGGCGCCGATCGGGGCCGCCGGTGGCCTGGCCGATCCCGACCCGTTCCTCGCCGTCGCCTCCTTCCTCGTCGTCACGGCCGTGGTCGCCGGGTCGGTCGTCATCTGGCGAGGCGCGAGCCGGGCGTGGCTGGTGGTCGTCGGCTACGCGGCCGTCAACCTCTACCTGCTGGCCCGCAGCCGGGCGACGTTCGTCGGTCCCCTCGTCGGCACCGAGTACAGGTACCAGACCGACGTCGCCCTCGTCGCCGCGATCGGGCTGGCGTTCGCCACCCTGAGGACGGTCGGCGCCTTCCCGTTCGCCGACGCCGACCCCCTGGAACCCCGCACCACGACCCGCGCGTGGCTGCGCGCCCACGTCCTCGAGCCGATGCGCGCCGCCGGCGCGGCACCGACCACGACCGACGGCCTGCTCTGGGCCACCGCAGCGACGAGCACCGGGCTGCTCGTCGCCAGCTCGCTGTTGTCGACCGCGCGGTACGACCCACTGTGGGTCGCCAACCCGGCCCGGCCCTACGTCGACACGGTCCGCTCCCAGCTGCCCGACCTGCCCCCGGGCACCGTCCTCGGCGACGTCCCGGTCCCCGACGAGGTCGCCTGGCCCCTCCTCGCCCCCTACAACCGCACGTACCGGATGTTC
The DNA here is from genome assembly GCA_963730165.1 of uncultured Actinomycetota bacterium. Classification (GTDB taxonomy): domain Bacteria; phylum Actinomycetota; class Actinomycetes; order Actinomycetales; family Dermatophilaceae; genus DASSQJ01. The sequence continues at coordinate 108,819 of CAVSQS010000001.1, read as the reverse complement.
GGTCCGCTGCTCACCGACGCCCAGGTCCTGGCCCCCGGGGAGTCGACGGCGGCGATGGTGGTGCCCGACCGCGCCGGCGTCCTCCACCCCGCGCTCGTCGCCGGGCCGACCGCGGCCCCGGGGCCGACGCGGGACTGCGGCTGGCTCCTCGGGCAGGGCCGGGTCACCATCCCCCTGCGCGCGACCGCGACCGACGCCGTCGCCGTCGTCCGGGTCGCGTACACGGCCGACCGCGCGACGATGGTGACGCTCGGCTCCGGTGACCACCGCGCGGAGGCCGACCTCCGGCCCGGGGCGGGCACGGTGTTCGCCGCGGTGCCCGGGCCGGTGAGCAGCCTCGTCGTCGTGCCGAGTGGCGACGGCGCGCGGGTGTGCACCGACGACATCGGCGTCGGGGTCCCCGTGCCGGCACCCGGGGGCACCCCGTGACCACCGGCGAGGCTCCCGCACCGGCCCCACCCCCGGTCGCCGCCATCGACCCGACCCTGGCCGCGACCGAGGCCGGCGCCACGGGGGCCTACCACCCCGGCCATGCCGCCTACCCGGCCCTCGACGGGCTCCGTGCCCTCGCCGTGCTCGCGGTCGTCACGACGCACTGCGCCTTCTGGACCGGCCGCTACCTCACCGGCTGGGGCAGTGCCGCGCTGGCGCGCCTCGACAGCGGCGTCGCCATCTTCTTCGTCCTCTCCGGGTTCCTGCTGGTCCGCCCGTGGCTCGTCGCCGCCGCGCACGGTCGGCGCGCGCCGTCGGTGCGGGTCTACGCGCTGCGCCGGGTGGCCCGCATCATGCCGGCCTATCTCGTGGCGGTCGCCGCGGCGATGCTGCTCATCCCGGACAACGCGACGGCGACCGTCGCCGACTGGGTCCGGCACGTGCTGCTCGTGCAGATCTACCGCTACGGCTGGCTCAAGGGCGGCCTGACGCAGACATGGAGCCTGTGCACCGAGTGGGCCTTCTACCTCCTGCTCCCGCTCATCGGATGGCTCGTCGTCCGCGCGTGCCTGCGCCGTTGGCGACCGGGGCTGCTCCTCGGCGCCATGACGGCCCTGCTCGTCGTCCCCCTGGTCTGGTACGTCTTCCTCTTCAGCCGGCACGGCGACCTCTGGACCACCGGGTCCATCTGGCTCCCGGCCTACCTCGGGTGGTTCGGGGGTGGGATGGCGATGGCCGTCATCCGCGTGCACCTGGACCACGGCGACGTCGGCGCGACGTCACGCTGGCGTCTCGCCGAGGAGCTCGGCCGTCGCCCCTTCACGTGCTGGTCGCTCGCCGCGGTGGCCTTCCTCGCGGCGTTGACGCCGATCGCGGGACCCCTCTCCCTCGTCGCCCCGACGGTCGGGCAGTCGTTCGCCAAGCAGACCCTCTACGTCGTCATGGCCGTCGCCCTCGTCTGGCCCGCCGTGTTCGGCCGCACGCCCGTCACCGAGGCCGTCCTCGGCAACCCCGTGGCCCGCTTCGCCGGCGACATCTCCTACGGCGTCTTCCTCTACCACCTCGTCGTCCTCGAGGGGGTGATGCACCTGCTCGGCAACGCGCAGTTCACGGGGAAGGTGCTCCAGGTCCTGCCCCTCACCCTCGCCGCCTCGGCCGCCGTGGCGACCCTCAGCTTCCGCTTCCTGGAGCGGCCGCTGATCCGTCGCGCACACCGCTACCGGCCGACCCGGAGGACTCCGGCCCGGTAGTCGCCGACCGGGCTGGTGCCACCAGGGCGAGGGCGAGGAACGAGAGCGCGGCCACGCAGAGCAGCTGGGCGGCCGGATGGTCGGCCCGGTAGTCCACGCTGCCGTACGGACCCGAGAGGAGCACGGCTCCCGCCGCCAGCACGGCGAGCACCGCACCGGTCGTTGCCACCGGCGCGGTGCTCGGAGCGCGCCGCCGAGCCACGACGACGCCGACGCCGGCCACCGCGGCCGCGACGAGCAGGCCCCACCAGCCCGCGACGAGCCCGACGCACGTGAGGACGACGCCGACCACTGCGGCGCGGCCCGCCCGACCGGCTACCTCAACCGGCCGACGGCGCGGGCTCTGCGGCAGCAGTCCGGCGACGAGCAGGGCCACGGCGACCAGCGCTCCGAGGGCCATCCCCCACCGCACCGGCCGGTCGGGCGCGAAGTCGAGCCGCACCTGCCCCGCCCGGCCGGGAGGGAGGAGGTAGCCCTGCTGCCAGCCCCCGACGGTGACGGCGTCGAGCCGCACCCCGTCGAGGGTGGCCCGCCAGCCGGCGTTGGCGTTCTCGTCGACAACGAGCACTGCCGGCACCGGCCGCTCGCCTACCGCGAGCGTGCGGTGGGCCCGGTCCCAGGTCCCGACGACGGGGGCCGGCAGCGACGCCTCGGGCCCGGTGCCACGGCCCCCGTCGCGGGTCACGACGACCGAGGCCACCACCCAGCGGTCCGGGGTCCCGGCACGCACCCTCACCTCTCCGGCCGGCAGGGTCACCGGAGGCGCTCCGCCGTCGGCCGACGAGCACGTCCGCGCCGTCACCGGCGACCCGCGGAGGAGCTCGCCCACGGTGGTGCTCACCTCGAGGCCGACCGGACGGCCGTCGATGCTGAGGCCGGGCCCCTCCCCGCACGCGATGGTGACCCGGCGTGCCAGGGAGGGCCGGTGCACGGTCAGCTCGGGGGTGAGACCGGGGATGCGCACCTCGGAGGCCCCGAGCCCGAGGAAGGACTGTTCCACCGTGTAGGCGTCGACCGACGTCGCGAGGGCGGGGGCGGACAGGTGCACGGTCAGCGACGAGGTGCGCACCGCCGGGAAACGGGCCACCCCGGAGGCGTCGAGGTCGACCGTGCGCTCCGCGCTCCCGGAGGTGATGCGCACCCGCGTCGGGCGGGTCAGCGCCGCGTACGGGTCGACGACCACCTGGAGGCTGCTCACCGACCGCTCCTCGTCCCAGGACAGCGTGAGGGCGGGGTCCGGGTCGGACGGCGAGGCGACCCACGCCGTCCCCAGGTCCCCGTCGACGGCGGAGAGCGCTCCGGCCGCGGCGTCGGGCATCGCCGCGGAGCTCGCCTCGGCGTGGACGTCGAGGCCGAGGGCGTGCTCCAGCAGGGCGTCCAGTGCTGGTCCCCCCAGCGGACGGGCCGTGACGACGAGCGTCCCGGTCAGGTCCGAGGGAAGGTCGACGGTGCGGTCGAGGCCCGCGGCGTCCTCGCCGGTGCGCGCTGCCGTCGGGGCGCACAGCGGGCGGTCGCCGAGGACGTAGCAGGACCCCTGCCCGGCGTCCCCGGAGAGCACGACGCGGTCGGGGCCGGAGGGCCAGGGGCTGCTCGGCAGCACGACGGAACGCGAGATGTCGACGTGCGGGATCGAGACGGCGCGGATCCCGGCGCTGCGCTGCGCCGCCGGGCTCCCGCCGGCCGAGGCGACGACGATCCGCAGCTCCCGCGTCGTCACCCTCGGGAGCTGAACGGTGTCGTCGTGGACCGGCAGCACGACCGTTCCCTCGTCGGTACGCACCTCGAGCGCGGTGATGGCGCTGCCCTCGTCGAGCCGCACGCGGCCGCCCGCGAGGGGGACCGCACGCCCGAGGTCGACGTCGAGCCACGACCCCGTGAGGGTCCGCAGCGGGTTGGGTCGCCACAGCGTCCGGTCGCTGTCGTCGAGGGCCGAGAACGGCATCGCCGACTGGTCCGGCCGGGGGTACGCGTCGGCGTCGGCGGCCGAGGAGGACGCCGTCACCGAGCGGGCACCGTACCAGCGCACGGCAGCCTCGGCGCCCGGCGCGTCGCTCCACCCGTAGTCGCGCGTCGGCTTCGAGATGCGCAGCGGCTCGTCGAGGGCGAGCGTCTGGGAGATGCCCGGGGTGCCGAGGCCGAAGTTGGCCTCACGTCGGCGCGGCGTGTCCGTGAGGACCGTGACCCCGCCGGCCGCCGCCACCTCCGGGCCGTCGGCGGCGAGGACCGTCGTCGCGAGGTCGGCCACGCCCGGGAGGAAGGACGCCTCCGCCCCCCCGACGACACCGGCCACGCTCGAGGCCGGGACGAGCCGGGCCGGCGAGTCCGAGGCGCCGGAGACCCGGTAGACCTCCAGCGCCGGCACCCCGATGCTCAGCCCCCCGTCGACGAACCGCTCGGGGGTGCTCCCCCCGCCGACGGGCGGTCCGAAGGTCCGTACGACGGAGACCCCGGGCGTGGCCGAGAGGGCGGCCCGGACCGCGAGCGGCCGGGTCGCCCCGGCGCGGCCGTAGTCGAGGTCGTTGCGGGCGAGGAGGTACCGCACCCCGGCAGTGCGCAGCGCGGCGGCGAGGTCAGCACCTCCCCGACCCTCGGCGATGCGCCGCTCCACCGCGTCGAGCCAGCGGATGTGGCCCGGGTCGGTGAGCGGCACCGCGTTGCGGACGTCCCATGGCGCCTGACCGAGCGACTGGATCGGCTCGTCGCCCGTCCGGCCCCACGTGTACTCGGGGAACCGCGACCCCGGGACGAGCAGGGTGCGACCCGCGCCGTCGTGCTCCTCCAACCAGCTGCTCGCCTCGGTCCAGTAGTCGGGGATGCCGGCGAAGGAACCGGGGTTGGCGACCCTCAGCCCGAAGAACGGCGCGGCCGCGCCGACGACGAGGAAGACCCCGGTCGCGGCCACCACGGGCCGCAGGAACGCGGTCTCGGCACGGGTCCGGCCCCGGGACAGCCCCGCGAGGGCCGAGGCCGCCCCGAGGGTGAGGGCCAGCCGGATGAGGATGTCGAACTTGTGGACGTTGCGCAGGGCGGCGAGCGGTCCGTCGAGGAGGGCCCGCAGGTCGGCGGCGAAGAAGCCGTCGACCGGGCCGAGGTGTCCCAGCGCGACGAGTGCCAGCCCGACCGCGAGCATGAGGACGAGCCAGGCGCGCTCGGCCGTGCGCCGCCAGGCCAGGCCCCCCACGCCGAGCGCGACGAGGAGCACGGTGAAGAGGATGAGGAGGGGTTGCGTCAGCAGCGCGAAGCCCGCCCGCGAAGCGCTGTCCCCGAGGTAGGACACCCAGTCGGCCGTGCCACGCAGGGCCTCGACGAGCGTCGTCGTGCTCGTCGTGACCGAGGCGGACTCGATGAAGTCGAGGAAGGGTGGGCTGTACCGGCCGAGGGCGAGCAGCGGGACGACCCACCACACGGTGGCGGCAAGGACCGCGGCGGCCCACAAGGCCGCCAGCCGCAGCCACGCGCGGGACCACCCCCGGGTGAGGAGCCACAGGGCCGCGGGCAGGACGGCCGCGAGGTCGACCGTGGCGTTGACGCCGCCCATGGCGAGCACGGCGAGCCCGGAGAGGGCCGCGGCCCGTCGGGGTCGGTCCTGACCGCCGGCCCCCACGAGCGGTACGAGCACCCAGGCCGCGAGCGCGGGTGGCCACACCTCGACCGACGCCCGCCCGAGGTTGGCCAGCACGTGGGGCCAGACGGCGAAGGCGACCCCGGCGACGAGCCGGGTCCACTCCGACCCGAGGCCGAGCCGCCGTGCGAGCACGACGAACCCGACGTAGCCCACCGACAGCACCAGCCCCCACCACAGCCGCTGGGTGACCCACCCCGGGACACCGAGGACCGAGCCGAGGGCGAAGAAGGGGCCCATCGGGAAGAGGTACCCGTAGGCCTGGTCCTGCAGCTGCCCCGCACTGCCGCTCGGGTCCCACAGGTGCAGACCCCGCGTCAGCAGCCCGAACGGGTCGACGACGAGGTCGTGCTTGGTGTCGGCGACCTGCAGGCCCGGGTCGGAGTTCAGGGACACCGCGACGAGCAGGGCGCAGACGATGGCGTGCCGGAGCCGCCACACCCACGCGGGGGTCAGGGTGGGCGACGCACTCGGCGGGACGGCCGTCGCCGACGGCACCGGTGAGACAGGCATGCCGGTCAGGTGCGCTTGACGGCGAAGTAGCGGTGGTACGTCCAGTGACCGCCCTGGCTCTCGTCGGGCACCCGGTCGAGGACGTCCATCCCGGCGGACTCGAGCAGGGCGACGACCTCCGCCTCCGGGACACCGTGCATCCGCATCGGCGCCGGGTAGCGCAGGACGACCCGCTGCCCGAACCGGAGCAGCCGGAGCGGCGCGTGCTTGAACAGCATCCCCTTGACGCCAGGGAGGGTCTCGGTGGCGAGCAGCACGACGAGGGCCCCGCCCGGGCGCGTGATCCGGGCCAGCTCGGCCAGCGCGAGCCGTGCCTGCTCCGGCGGGAGGTGCTGGAGCACCAGGCTCGAGTAGGTGAGGTCGACGCTGTCGTCGGCGAAGAGGGAGAGGTCGTCACGGGGGTTGAGGACGAAGGTGCAGCGGCCGCCGGAGGTGTCGAGCGACCGGGCCTTCTCCACCATCCCCGGTGAGACGTCGACGCCGACGACGCGCTCGAAGTGGCGCGCCAGCGCGAGGCTGAGCCTTCCGGCGCCCGAACCGAAGTCGAGGGCGTCCCCGGTCCGGAGGGTGACGCCGAGCTCCCCCAGCCGGGCGAGTGAGGCATCGACCTCGGCGCGTCCCGTGGCGAGGAACGCCTGCTCGTCCCACCCCCCGTTCTTCGTGCCGGGCCGGACGAGGACCGCCCACAACGGGTCGCGGGCGCCGAGCCGCTCCCAGTCACGCCGCACCTGGTCGGTGGCCTTGCTCATCGAACTCCTCGTGCGGGGAAACGGGCGGTGCGCCTCGGACGGCCGGCGGGGTTCACGCGACCGCGCGGCACCGAAGTTTCCGGCGGGTAGCATAACCGCACCGCTGGCCGACGAAGGGTGAACCAGTCCAGTGCCACAGCACGACGAGCGGCGTGCGCTGCGAGTCCTCTTCCTCAACTGGCGTGACACCGGTCACCCCGAGGGCGGGGGGTCCGAGCGCTATGCCCAGGAGGTGACCGACGGCCTCGCGCGGCTCGGGCACCAGGTCACCCTCCTCACCGCGCGCTACCCCGGGTCGTGCGCCGACGAGGTCCGCCCGAGCGGCGTCCGGGTGCTGCGGCGTGGAGGACGGTTCGGCATCTACCCGTGGGCTGCCCGGGCGGTCCGGAGCGGGCTCGTCGAGGCCCCCGACGTCATCGTCGAGACCCAGAACGGCGTGCCGTACCTCACGGCCCTCTGGGCCCCCCGCACCCCGCACCTCGTCCTCGTCCACCACGTCCACCGGGAGCAGTGGCCGGTGGTCGTCGGCCCCGTCCTGGCCCACGTCGGCTGGTGGCTGGAGTCACGCCTCGCGCCCTTCGTGAACCGGCACCGCCCGTACGTGGCCGTGTCGGAGGTCACCCGCCGACAGGTCGCCGACCTCGGCGTGGCACCGGAACGGATCCGCGTCGTCCACTGTGGCGCCATCCCCCCGGTGCCCCACGACGTGGAGCGGAGCGAGGAGCCCCAGCTCGTCGTGCTCGGCCGCCTGGTGCCGCACAAGCGGGTCGAGATCGCCCTCGAGACCATGGCCCGGCTGCGCACGGAGTTCCCGACGGCCCGGATGGTCGTGGCGGGCCGGGGGTGGTGGGAGGACAACATCCGCGCCGCCGTGACCCGGCTCGGGCTCGAGGACTGCGTCGACGTCGTCGGGTTCGTCTCGGAGGCCGAGCGTCACCGGCTCCTGGCGAGCAGCTGGGTGTCGCTCGTGCCGTCGCTCAAGGAGGGCTGGGGGCTGGTCGTCGTCGAGGCCGGGATGCACGCCACCCCCTCGGTGGCGTTCGACGGGACCGGGGGGCTCACCGAGTCGATCGTCGACGGCGAGACGGGCTACCTCGCAGCGGCCGACGACCTCGAGGACTTCGTCGCGCTCACCCGTCGGCTCCTCCTCGACCGGTCGGAGCGCGAGCGGCTCGGCAAGGGCGCGGAGGCGTTCGCCGCGTCGTTCACCTGGGAGGCGACCGTGGCCCGGTGGGACCAGACCCTCCGCGAGGTCGTCAGGGCACGCCGGTCAGGAGCGGCTCCCGAGCCTCCCGACCCGGGACGTCCTCAGTTGGCCGTGCCGTAGGTGTAGATGTCGCCGGCCGGCTCGTAGGCCGCCGGCTGCGCGGCCTGGTACAGCCCGAAGCTCGCCAGGGCGCCGAGGATGACCGCAACGGTCAGGGTGATGATGACCTTCAGGCTCAACGAGGCTCCTCACGCATGCCCGGTGCCGCCGTGGCACCCGACGGGATGCTACCGGATACCAGCCGTGTCCGCCGCAGCCCGCGAGACGCGGGGCCGCCGCGTCGCCCACACCGCGACGAGGCAGGCCAGGAGCCACAGGGCGTCTCCGAGGAGGGTGGGGGCGGCTGGTGGGTCGAACCGGACCGGCCACGACGCGTCCACCGGGCCCTCGACCTCGAGGACGCGCACGTGCGGTCCGTCGGTGACCACCCGGGTGCCCGCCGGTGGCGCGACCGCCGGTGCGTCGACGACCAGCCACCGCACCCCGAGCCGCCCGAGCCCGCCGCCCGGGTCGGCGGAGCGCAGCGCCGTCCCGACCTCGTCGGCGTACGCGTCCTCGCCGGCCACCCGGGCCGGCCCGCCCGGCCGTCGCACGACGAGCTCCGAGGAGGCCACGACCCGCCGGTCGACCAGTCGCGACCAGGGGGTCATGCTGGCCCGGCCGCCGTTCCAGGCGTAGCGACGGTAGGCCTCGAAGGGGAGGACGGCCACGGCTCCGGGCTCCTCGGCCCGGGAGAGCGTGGTGGCGGCGGCCCGCACGTCGGCGGGGTAGTCGATGGGCTGGAACACCCCGGAGATCCCCCAGCCGACCGAGGGCAGCACGGCCACGGGTGCCGCGGCAGCCAGCCCGCAGAGCACCCGGGGCATGCTCCGACCCTCGAGCCAGCGCACGCCCCACCCGCACCCGACGGCGAGGGCGAGCACCCACGGGCCGAGCTGCCGCGACGCGTCGCGCAGCACCCCGCCGCCGGGCACCGCCGCGAGGGGCTCGACGAGCGGCGGCCACGTCGACGCGAGCACGACGACGAGGGCCACGCCGCCGACCACCGCCACGGGCAGCCGGTAGGTCGCGGCGGCCGGGTCGAGCGCGTGAGCCCCGGCGCCGCGGCTCACGACGTACCCGAGGAGCGCCCAGAGGAGCAGGAGGACCGCGGCCACGCCGCCCACCAGCGTGCCGCGGCCCGGGGGCACGACGCCGGAGTTCCACACTCCTCCCCCGGTGAGGACGCTGACGAGGGTGCCCAGGCCGGTGTCGGGCCTCGGCGCGAAGACCTCGAAGCCGACGGGGTCGCTGCCGAGCCCCTGCGGGCGCGTCAGCGCCGGCACCGCCCAGGGCAGCGCGAGGACGACCCAGAACGCGACGGCCCATCCCCCGCGTCGCAGCACCGTCGAGGGATCCCGGGTCGCGAGCGCGACACCCGCGCTCCCGGCGAGCAGGCCGATCCCGAGGACGACCCACGCCGGAGCGCCACCCAGGCTGCCGAGGACCAGCGCGACGACGAGCGCGCGGCCGGGCCGCCGGCGGCCGCCGGGGTCGCCCCGGAGGAGGTCGGCGAGGGCGGCCAGGACCCAGGGGAGCGCCGCGTAGCCGAGCAGTGCCGCCCACTGCCCGATGGCGAGGCGCTCGGCCACGAACGGGTTCCACGTGGCGGCGAGGGCGGCGGCGGCGCCCGGGGCCGCGCCGCGCGGCGCCAGCCGGGACGCACCGACCCCGGCCGTGACGAGGACGGTCAGCAGCACCGCCTTCTGCACGAGGTCACCGGCCAGCGGCTGGGACAGGAGGGCGACGACGAGGTCGCTCGGGACCGCCCGCGGGGTCTCGTGTCCGAGGCCGAGCAGCCGGGGTGTCAGCGGCGGGTCGGGCACGAAGACCATGTCCCGGACGAGGAGGTACCCCCGGCCGAGACCGGGACCGAGGACGAGGAGGGCCGCGAGGGTGGCGACAGCAGCCGGCACCCACCGCGAGGGCCCTCGTCGCGCACCGTCGCGATGGCCGAGGCCCCTGCCGCCGTGCATGTCGGGGAACCCTATTCCATGCGGATAGGGTGTGCCCCGTGACCCGAGGCGTGGTGGCACTGCTGCGCCCGAAGCAGTGGGTGAAGAACCTCCTCGTCGTCGCCGCCCCGCTGGCGGCGGGCCGCCTCCTCGACCCCGACGTCGCCCGGGCCACGGTGGTCGCCTTCGTCGCGTTCGTCCTGGCCAGCGGTGCCACGTACTGCCTCAACGACGTCCTCGACGCCGACGCCGACGCGCTGCACCCCACCAAGCGCCACCGGCCCATCCCGTCGGGACGGGTCGGCCGCGGCACCGCCGCGGCGCTCTCGGCCGCGCTCGCCGCCGCGGCGCTCCTCGTCGCCTCCCCGGGTGAGCTGCGCTGGGTCGTCCTCGGCTACCTCGTCCTGCAGGTCGCCTACAGCGCCCTGCTCAAGCACCAACCCGTCGTCGAGCTCGGGCTGGTCTCCGGCGGCTTCATCCTGCGCGCCATCGCGGGGGGCGCCGCCACGGGACTGCCCATCTCGCAGTGGTTCCTCATCGTCACCGGGTTCGGCTCCCTCTTCGTCGTCACGGGCAAGCGACTCTCCGAGCTCACCTGGGCCGAGGACGCCGGGTCGGTCGTCCGGCGCAGCCTCACCTCCTACCCGCTCTCCTACCTGCGGATGGTGCTCGGTATCAGCGCCTCGGTGACCGTCGCGGGCTACTGCCTCTGGGCGTTCGAGACCAGCGCCGGCAAGCCGGGTGCGGTGTGGACCACGGTGAGCATCGTCCCCTTCGTCCTCGCCCTCTTCCGGTTCGCCCTCGACACCGACCACGGCCGGGTCGAGGAGCCCGAGGAGGTCGTGCTCCACGACCCGGTGCTGCTCTCCCTCGGCGTGCTCTGGCTCGGGACCTTCGCGCTGGGGGTGGCCCTGTGACCCGGTGGCCCGACGCCGAGACCGTGCTCACCGGGTGGGGGCGGGGGCCCGGCTCGGCCGCCCGCGTCGTCCCGGTCGAGGGGGTCGACGCGGTCGCCGCCGCCGTCCGGGCGGCGCGGGCCACGGGCGGGGGCGGGCGTGGGGTCCTGCCCCGCGGCCTGGGCCGCAGCTACGGGGACGCCGCCGTCAACGGCGGCGGGGTGGTCCTGGACGTCACCGCCCTGCGCGGGATCGGCCCCGTCGACGCGGACGGGACGGTCGAGGCGGCCGCGGGGGTCAGCATCGGCGAGGTCATCGACCACGTCGTCCCCCGGGGCTGGTTCGTCCCGGTGACACCCGGGACGCGGCACGTCACCGTGGGCGGGGCGATCGCCGCCGACGTCCACGGCAAGAACCACCACCGAGACGGCAGCCTCGGGGCCCACGTCGTCGGTCTCACCGTCGTCGACGGGCTCGGCGAGGTCCGCGAGCTGCGGTCCGGCGACCCACTCCTCGGGGCCGTCGTCGGAGGGATGGGGCTGGCGGGGGTCGTGGTCTCGGCCCGCCTGCGCCTCGTCCCCGTGCCCACCGCCGGCGTCACCGTCCACACCCGGCGCACCCCCGACCTCGAGGCGACGTTCGCCGCGCTCGCCGACGACGACCGCCGCTTCCGATACACCGTCGCGTGGCTCGACACCGCGGCGCGCGGTCGGGCCTCCGGGCGCGGCGTCCTCACCAGCGGCGACCACAGCCCGGCCGGCGAGCCGGGCAGCCTCCCCCTCGACCGCTACACCCGCCCCCGGGCGCTGCCCGCCCCTGCGTGGATGCCGCCGGGCCTGGTGAACCGGCTCACCACCCGCGCCTTCGACGAGGTGTGGTTCCGCCGGGCTCCCGCCCGACCCACGACCCGGCCCACGACCCTCGCCTCGTTCTTCCACCCTCTCGACGTCGTCGACGGCTGGAACCGGCTCTACGGCCGCCCGGGCTTCGTCCAGTACCAGCTCGCCGTCCCCGAGGCCACCGTCGTCGAGCAGGTCCTCGCGCTCTTCCGCCGCGAGCGGGTCACCACCTTCCTCCCGGTGCTCAAACGGTTCGGGCCGGCGCTCGACGCCCCATTGTCCTTCCCGCGGCCGGGCTGGACCCTCGCGGTGGACGTCCCCGCCTCACCGGACGTGGCCGGGGTGCTGGACCGGGCCGACGAGCTCGTCGTCGCCGGGGGCGGGCGCTGCTACCTCGCCAAGGACGCCCGGGTCCGCCCCGGGCTCCTCCCCGTCATGTACCCGCGGCTCGACGCCTGGCGCGAGCTGCGCGCCCGGCTCGACCCGGACGGCGTCTTCGCCTCCGACCTCTCCAGGAGGCTCTCACTGTGCTAGACCCCCTCGGCAGTGCTCAGTCCGTCCTCGTCCTCGGGGCGACCTCCGACATCGCGACCGCGACCCTCGTGCGGCTCGCCGAGGGCGGTCGGCTGCGTCGCGTCGTCCTCGCGGGTCGTCCCGGGGCAGGCCTCGACGAGGCGGTCGACGCCCAGCGCGCCGCCCTCGGCGGCGGGGTGGTGGTCGAGGGACTGCCCTTCGACGCCACCGACGTGGCGGCCCACGAGGCCACGCTCGGCCCGGTGTTCGACGCCGGCGACGTCGACGTGGTCCTCCTCACCGTCGGGGTGCTCCCGCGCGGCGCGACGCTCGAGGACCCGGTCGCGGCGGCCGAGGTCGTGACGACGAACTTCACCGGGTCGGTGTCGGCACTGACCGTCGTCGCCGCACGGTGTCGCCGCCAGGGCCACGGGACGGTGGTCGTCCTCTCCTCGGTCGCCGGGGAGCGGCCCCGCCGGTCCAACTACCTCTACGGCTCGACCAAGGCGGGGCTCGACGCCTTCGCCACCGGCCTCGGCGAGGACCTGCGCGGCTGCGGCGTGGTCGTCCTCGTGGTACGACCGGGGTTCGTGCGGACCTCGATGACCGCCGGGATGCCCGAGGCCCCGCTCGCCGTCGACGCCGACGACGTCGCGGCGGCCGTGGTGCGGCACCTGCGCGGACCGAGCCGCACCATCTGGGTTCCGGGTGCCATGCGACCGGTGATGTCGGTCCTGCGGCACCTCCCTGCCGCGGTCTTCCGCCGACTGCCGATCTGACCGCCCCGACCGGTCTACCCTGTCCCGCGTGTCGAGCATGACGGGCCGAGCCGCCCTGGCGAGGGGCGCCGGTCTCGTCGCCGCCGGGATGACGGTGATGAACGCGGCTGCGTATGTCTTCGCCGTCCTCGCGGCCCGGATGCTGGGCCCCGAGGGCTACTCGGCCGTCGCGGCGCTCATGGGCGTCGTCCTCGTGGCCAACGTCGTCGCCCTCGGGGTCCAGGCCACGACCGCGCGTCGGGTGGCCGCCGACCGGGGCGCGGTCGACGCCGCGACCCTGCTCGCGACGGGATGGCGGGCGGGTCTGGCCCTGGCCGCGGTCGCGCTGGCCGTCTCCCCGCTGCTCGCGGTCGTCTTCCACCTCGACTCGTGGGTCACCGCCGCCACGGTCGCCGTCACCTCGGGGGCCCTGGCCGTGACGGGCAGCCAGCTCGGGCTGCTCCAGGGCGCGCAGCGCTGGCGCGACTTCGCCCTGCTCAGCATCGCCGTCGGCGTCGGCAGGCTCGTCGTCGGCGGGGTGGCGCTCTGGGTGAGCCCCACCCCGCTGTCGGCGATGACCGGCGTCGCCCTCGGCGCGCTCGTCCCGCTCGGCGTCGGACGGCTCCTGCTGCGCCGTGCCCCCGCACCGGGCGGCTCCGCGGACCACGGGTCCGTGCGGGCCCTGGTCACCGAGGTGCTGCACGACACGCACATCCTGCTCGCCTTCTTCCTCCTCACCCAGCTCGACGTGTTCGTCGCCCGCGCCACGCTGCCGCCGGAGGAGTCCGGGCGGTACGCGGCCGGACTCATCCTCGCCAAGGCGGTCCTGTTCCTCCCGACGTTCGTCGCCGTCGTGGCCTACCCGGTCCTGGCCCGCGGTGGCCGGCGGCACGTGCACCACGTGGGGCTGCTCGTCGTCCTCGCCATCGGCCTCGTCACCGTCGCCGGGGTCCTGGCCCTGCCCCGCCTCGCCCTCGCCTTCGTCGGCGGCGAGGCCTACGCGGCGGTCGGGCCCGACCTCTGGCTCTTCGCGCTGCTCGGGACCGTCGCGGCCATGGTCCAGCTGCTCGTCCAGACGGCACTCGCGCGCCGCCACCGCCGGGCCGTCGTGTGGGTGTGGGGCGCGCTCGCGGCGGTCGCGGCCGGCGTTCCCTTCGTCGCCGACGGCCACGGGCTCCTGCTGCTCGTCCTCGCGGTCGACACCACCCTGCTCGGGGTGCTCCTCGTCGTGACGTGGGCGGACGACCCGCAGCCCGCGGCCGCCACCGACGTCGAGGGGGTCAGTGGGCCGCGTCGTGCCAGGAGCGTCCGACCCCGACGCTGACGTCGAGGGGGACGTCGAGCTCGACGGCCGCACCCATCTCGCGCCGGACGAGCGCCTCGAGGGCCGCACGTTCCCCGGGCGCCACCTCGAGGACGAGCTCGTCGTGCACCTGGAGCAGCATCCGCGAGGACAGCCCCTCCGCGGTGAGGGCCGCGTCGACTCCCTTCATCGCGAGCTTGATGATGTCGGCGGCCGAGCCCTGGATGGGCGCGTTGAGCGCCATCCGCTCGGCGCCCTCGCGTCGCTGGCGGTTGTCGCTCATCAGGTCGGGAAGGTAGCGGCGGCGTCCGAGCATCGTCGCGGTGTACCCGGTGGCCCGAGCCTCCGCCACGACCTCGCGGAGGTAGTCGCGGACGCCACCGAAGCGGGCGAAGTACTCGTCCATGAGCCCCTGGGCCTCCCCCGTGCTGATCGTCAGCTGCTTCGAGAGCCCGAACGCCGAGAGCCCGTAGGCGAGGCCGTAGCTCATCGCCTTGACCTTGCTGCGCATCTGCGGGGTGACGTCCTCCGGCGCCACGCCGAAGACCCGGGCCCCGACGAAGCGGTGCAGGTCCTCACCGGTGCGGAAGGCCTCGATGAGCCCGACGTCACCGGAGAGGTGCGCCATGATCCGCATCTCGATCTGGCTGTAGTCGGCGGACATCAGCGACTCGTAGCCGTCGCCGACGACGAAGACCGCGCGGATCCGGCGCCCCTCCTCGGTGCGGATCGGTACGTTCTGCAGGTTCGGGTCGGTCGACGACAGGCGGCCCGTCGCGGCGATGGTCTGCAGGTAGGTGGTGTGGATGCGCCGGTCGGGGGCCACCGACTTGATCAGCCCCTCGACGGTGACCCGCAGACGGCTGGTGTCGCGGTGCCGCAACAGCGCCTCGAGGAACGGGTGCTCGGTCTTGACGTAGAGGTCGGCCAGCGCATCGGCGTCGGTCGTGTACCCGGTCTTGGTGCGCTTGGTCTTCGGCATCCCGAGCTGGTCGAAGAGCACCTCCTGGAGCTGCTTGGGGCTGCCGAGGTTGACGTCGTTCCGCCCGATGGCGTCGTAGGCGTCGAGCTGGGCCTGACGCATCTTGGCGGCGAAGTCGGCCTCGAGCGCGGTCAGCGCCTCCTCGTCGACGGCGATGCCGGTGCGCTCCATCCGGGCGAGGATGTCGACGAGGGGGAGCTCGAGGTCGCGCAGGAGATCGGTGCCCCCCGTCTCCTCGAGCCGCTCGGCGAGCACCTCGGACAGCTCGAGAACGGCCGTCGCCCGGACCATGGCGTCGCGGGCCGCGGCGTCGTCGTCGGTGCCGACCTCGAGGGAGAGCATGCCCTGCCGGCCCTGCCCGTCGGAGACGGCCTCCGACTCGGCCCGCAGCTCGCGGCCGAGGTGGCGCACGACGAGGTCCTCGAGGTCGTAGGAGCGCTGGTCGGGGCGGACGAGATAGGCGGCGAGGGCGGTGTCGCTGACCACCCCCGCGAGGTGCATCGACCGGCACGAGAGGGCCTGCAGCTGCGGCTTGGCGTCGTGGAGGACCTTGGGGGCGGCGGGGTCGGCGAGCCACGCCGCGAGGACGCCCTCCTGGTCCTGGGTGAGTGCGGTGAGGTCGACGTGGGCGGCGGTGCCGTCGGCGCCCGCCACGGCGAGGGACTCGGCATCACCGACGCCACCGCGGTAGTGCCCGCCGACGACGACACCGTGCGGGGTGGCGGCCCGCTCGGGGTCGGCGAGCCGGGCCGTCAGCTCCTCGGTCGACAGGACGTGGCCCTCCAGCTCGAAGCCGCCCTCGACCTCGTCCTGCTCGACGTCGAACGTCGAGAAGAGGCGCTCGCGCAGGACACGGAACTCGAGGCCGTCGAAGACACGGTGGACCTCCTCGCGGTCCCAGGAGGCCCGCTCGAGGTCGTCGATGCTGAGCGGGAGGTCGAGGTCGTCGACGAGTCGGTTGAGCCGGCGGTTGCGCAGGACGTCGTCGAGGTGGGACCGCAGGTTCTCGCCGGCCTTGCCCGTGATCTCGTCGACGTGGGCCACGATGCCCTCGAGGTCGCCGTACTGGCCGATCCACTTGGCCGCGGTCTTGGGGCCCACGCCGGGCACGCCCGGGAGGTTGTCGCTCGACTCGCCGACGAGCGCGGCGAGGTCGCTGTAGCGCTGGGGCGGGACGAGGTACTTCTGCTCGACGGCGGCCGGGTCCATCCGCCACACCTCGGAGACCCCCCGGACCGGGTAGAGCAGGGTCACCCGGTCGGACACGAGCTGGAAGGCGTCGCGGTCACCGGTGCAGATGACGACCTCGTGGCCCTGCTCGACCGCCCGGTGCGTGAGCGTGGCGATGATGTCGTCGGCCTCGTACCCGTCGACGCCGAGGTGCCTGATCCGCAGCGCGTCGAGGACCTCGCGCAGGAGCGGCAGCTGCCCGGAGAACTCCGCGGGGGTCTGCGCCCGCCCGGCCTTGTACTCGGTGTACTCCTCGCTGCGGAAGGTCTGCCGAGAGACGTCGAAGGCGACCCCGACGTGTGTCGGCGCCTCGTCGCGCAGGACGTTGATGAGCATCGCCGTGAAGCCGTAGACCGCGTTGGTGTGCTGGCCGGTACTCGTCGAGAAGTTCTCGACCGGGAGGGCGAAGAAGGCCCGGTACGCGAGCGAGTGTCCGTCGAGGAGGAGCAGCTTCACCGTGGCAGCCTATCCACCATGAGCGACAGCACCGACGCCCCCGACGCCACCCCCTCCCCGGCCCCGGGACCCGACCCGCTGGGCGCGCTCGCCCGACGGATGGGCATCGAGTTCCTCGAGGTGACGCCGCAGCGGCTCGTCGCGACGATGCCCGTCGCCGGCAACACCCAGCCGTACGGCCTCCTCCACGGCGGTGCGTCGGTCGTGCTCGCCGAGACCCTGGGATCGATGGGCGCGGCCCTCCACGCGGGTGAGGGCAGGGTGGCCGTCGGCGTGGACATCAACGCCACCCACCACCGCGCGGCGCGCTCGGGGCTCGTCACCGGGACGGCCACCCCCGTCGGCCTCGGGCGGACCCTCGCGTGCTACGAGGTCGTC
This sequence comes from uncultured Actinomycetota bacterium, assembly GCA_963730165.1. Lineage (GTDB taxonomy): Bacteria > Actinomycetota > Actinomycetes > Actinomycetales > Dermatophilaceae > DASSQJ01. Next base: position 91,637 of record CAVSQS010000001.1, on the reverse strand, counting down.
ATCACCGACGAGGACGGTCGGCGTACCTGCACGAGCCGGATCACCTCCCTCATCAGGGACGCCGCCCCCGGGGCGTGACCCCGCGCCCCGGTGGGGCCACGCCGGGTCAGGCCGACGGGCTCGCGAACGCCCGCTGTCGCAGCGAGCGGCGGCGGCGGCGCAGTGCCGCACCGGTCTCGGCGGTCTCCGGGGCGAGCCTGCGGCGCAGCGCGCTCGTCGCGACGACCCGGCGCACGACGACCGAGGAGAAGCCGAGCCGGGCGAAGAAGCGGTTCGCCTCGCGGGAGGACGTCGGCACGTTCGAGACCACGACCTCGCAACCGGCGCGCTCCGCGCTCCCGAGCACCGCCGTGAGCAGGGCCTTGGCGACGCCCTGGCGGCGCGCGTCGGGCGCGACCCACAACTGCTCGACGGACATCTCGTCGGTGGGGTCGAGGCCGAACGGGTTGTCGCTGGTGACGACGTACCCCACCGGCTCCCCGTCGAGGTGGGCGACGAGCGCCTGCACCCCGGGACGCCGCAGGGCTGCGGCCAGCCTGCCCTCGGCGATCGTTCGGGCACACACCTCGCGACTCGAGCCGGCGTCGACCTTCGCAGCGAACCAGAGGCCGGTGACGTCGCGCAGGTCCTCCGGGTCGACAGCGGTGACCTCGACGAGTCGACGCACCATGGTCACCTCCTGGGCCGGCGGAGGAGGTCCGGTCGGACCACCCAGGGTGCTGACGATAGCCCCCGGGGGTACGTGGGAGCCATCCGGGGACCCCTGGTTCTCCCGCGGCACCCGGGTCGGGATCAGGCCTTCTCCATACCGGCGATGACGGCCTCGGCGACCTCTCGCATGCCCATCCTGCGGTCCATGGCGGTCTTCTGGATCCAGCGGAAGGCATCGCCCTCGCTGATCTTCAGCTTGGTCATGAGCACACCCTTGGCGCGGTCGACCGCCTTGCGGGTCTCGAGCCGCTCGCCGAGGTCGGCGACCTCGTCCTCGAGCGTCTTGAGCTCGGCCCACCGCGAGAGGGCGATGTCGATGGCCGGGGTCACGTCACCGCGGGTGAACGGCTTGACGACGTACGCCATGACCCCGGCGTCCCGGGCCCGCTCGACGAGCTCGGTCTGGCTGAAGGCGGTGAGCATGACGACGGGGCAGATCCGCTCCTTGCCGATCTCCTCCGCGGCGGTCAGGCCGTCCATGACCGGCATCTTGACGTCCATGATGACGATGTCCGGGCGCAGCGACCTGGCCAGGGCCAGCGCCTGCTCGCCGTCGCCCGCCTGGCCGACGACCTCGTAGCCGGCCTCACCGAGCATCTCGGCGAGGTCCATGCGGATGATGGCCTCGTCCTCCGCGACGAGGACGCGCTTGGTCGCGGATGTGGTCTCACTCATGTGCCGGGAGCGGGACTTGAACCCGCACGCCCTCGCGGGCAGAGCATTTTGAGTGCTCCGTGTCTGCCGTTCCACCACCCCGGCCCGGGGGTCCGAGCAGCATACCGGCGGACCGGGACCGGGCCTCAGTCCCGTCCGTCACGCAGGTCACCGTAGGCGGGCGCGAGCCGGTTCCTCGCGTCACCGACGCGGTGGACGCGCAGCGCGTTGGTCGAGCCCGGCAGCCCGGGCGGCGACCCCGCGACGATGACGACGTGCTCGCCCTCCTGGACGCGTCCCAGGCCGAGGAGGGTCTCGTCGACCTGCATCGCCATCTCGTCGGTGTGCTTGACCGGTGCGACGAGGAAGGTCTCGACGCCCCACGTCAGCGCGAGCTGGCTGCGGGTGGACTGGTTCGGGGTGAAGGCGAGCAGCGGGATGCTGGGGCGCACCCGGGCCAGGCGGGTGGCGGTGTCGCCGCGCTCGGTGAAGGTGATGAGGAACCGGCAGCCGAGCAGCTCGCCGATCTCGGCGGCCGCCGCGGTGACCGCACCTCCCTTCGAGCTCGGGCGGGTGCCGAGCGGCCGGATGCGGTGCAGGCCGTGCGTCTCGGTGTTCTCGATGATCCGGGCCATCGTGCGGACCGTGGCGAACGGGTTCTTCCCGACGCTCGTCTCCCCGGAGAGCATCAGGGCGTCGGCTCCGTCGAGGACGGCGTTCGCGGCGTCCGAGGCCTCGGCGCGGGTGGGGCGGGAGTTCTCGATCATCGACTCCAGCACCTGGGTGGCGACGATCGCCGGCTTGGCCCGACGGCGGGCGATCTCGCAGGCCCGCTTCTGCACGAGCGGCACCTCCTCGAGCGGCATCTCCACACCGAGGTCGCCACGGGCGACCATGACCCCGTCGAAGGCCCGGATGATCTCGTCGAGGTTCTCGACGGCCTGCGGCTTCTCGATCTTGGCGATGACGGGCAGGCGCACGCCCTCCTCGTCCATGATCGCGTGGACGTCGCGGATGTCGTCGGGGCTGCGGACGAAGGACAGCGCGATGAGGTCGACGCCCAGGCGCAGCGCCCAGCGCAGGTCGTCCCGGTCCTTCTCGGACATGGCCGGCACGGAGACCGCGACGCCCGGCAGGTTGATCCCCTTGTTGTCCGAGAGCGGCCCCCCCTCGAGCACCTGGCAGACCACGTCGGTCTCGGTGACCTCGGTCGCGATGAGGGCGATCTTGCCGTCGTCGATGAGGATGCGGTCGCCCTCCTCGACGTCGCCGGGCAGGCCTTCGTAGGTGGTGCCGACCTCGTCGACGTCGCCATCGACGTCGCGGGTGGTGATGGTGAAGGTGGCCCCCTTGGCGAGCTCGACCGGACCGTCCTTGAACCGGGCGGTGCGGATCTTCGGGCCCTGGAGGTCGACGAGGATGCCGACGGCGCGGCCGACGGCATCGCTCGCGCGACGCACGTCCGCGTAGACCCGCTCGTGGTCGGCGTGGGAGCCGTGGCTGAGGTTGAGACGGGCGACGTCCATCCCCGCCCGGACGAGCTCGCGGAGGTTCTCGGCGGTGTTCGTGGCCGGTCCGAGGGTGCAGACGATCTTGGCGCGACGCATGGCCTCGAGCCTAGCGGTGGAAGCGTTTGCACCGTGACGCGGGCCACATCGCGGTCGTCCCGCGGCCCGCCCGCCCCGACCCTGCCGGCGAGGCACCGAGGACAGGTCGGTGCCTCGCCGGGGACGGGGCGCGTCAGGCGGTGAGGGGCCGGTCGGTCGGGTTCACCGGTCGGGGCAGGCGCGAGGGCTTCCCCATGAGCCACGCGTCGACCTCGTGGGCCACCGAGCGGCCCTCCGCGATCGCCCAGACGATGAGCGACTGGCCCCGCCCGGCATCCCCGGCGACGAAGACCCCCGGGACGCTCGACATGAAGTGCCGGTCGCGGGCCACGTTGGTGCGCGGGTCCTTCTCGACGCCGAGCTGCTCGAGCAGACCCTCCGCCTGCGGGCCCAGGAAGCCCATGGCGAGCAGGACGAGCTGGCACGGCAGCTCGCGCTCGGTGCCCTCCACCTTCTCGAAGCCGTTCTCGCCCATCCGGACCTCGTGCAGGCGCAGCGCCCTGACCCGGCCCTGGTCGTCGCCGACGACCTCGCTCGTCGACACCGCGTAGACCCGGTCACCACCCTCCTCGTGGGCCGAGGCGACCCGGAACAGCATCGGGTAGGTGGGCCACGGGTGCGCGGCGGACCGGTCCGCCGGCGGCTGCGGCATGATCTCCAGGCTCGTCACCGACCGGGCGCCCTGCCGGTGGGCGGTGCCGATGCAGTCCGCACCGGTGTCGCCACCACCGATGACGACCACGTCCTTGCCCTCGGCCGTCACCTGCCCCTCGACCGACTGGCCGCGGGCGACCCGGTTGGCGGGCGGCAGGAAGTCCATCGCCTGCATGACGCCGTCGAGCTCCCGCCCCGGCACGGGCAGGTCGCGCGGGACCGTCGAGCCGATCGCGACGACGACGGCGTCGTAGCGCTTGCGCAGGTCGGCGCCGGTGAGGTCGCGCCCCACCTCGACGCCGGTGCGGAACCGCGTGCCCTCCGACTTCATCTGGGCGATCCGCCGGTCGAGGACGGACTTCTCCATCTTGAACTCGGGGATGCCGTAGCGCAGCAGCCCGCCGGGCTGGTCGGCGCGCTCGTAGACGGCGACGGTGTGGCCGGCCCGGGTCAGCTGCTGCGCGGCGGCGAGCCCGGCCGGACCGGAGCCGACGACGGCCACCGTCTTCCCGGACAGCCGCTCCGGCGCCTCCGGCTGGACGATGCCGTTCTCGAACGCGCGGTCGATGATCGTCACCTCGACCTGCTTGATCGTGACCGGGGGCTGGTTGATGCCGAGGACGCACGCCGCCTCGCACGGGGCGGGGCACAGGCGGCCGGTGAACTCGGGGAAGTTGTTCGTGGCGTGCAGCCGGTCGATCGCCTGGCGCCACTCACCCCGCCAGGCGAGGTCGTTCCACTCGGGGATGAGGTTGCCCAGCGGGCAGCCGCTGTGGCAGAAGGGGATGCCGCAGTCCATGCACCGCCCGGCCTGGCGCTGGAGCTCGGGCGCCGGCTGGGGCTCGTAGACCTCCTTCCAGTCGCGGATGCGCACCGGCACCGGCCGGCGTCGCGGCAGCTCGCGCTCACGCGTCTTGAGAAAGCCCTGGGGGTCAGCCACGGGACGCCTCCATGATCCGCTCCCACACCTGGGTGCCGTCGGGGTCGAGTCCTTCCGCCTCCGCCTTCGCACGCACGTCGAGGACGCGCTGGTAGTCGCGGGGCAGGACGAGGGTGAAGGCCGACCGGGCGGAGCCCCAGTCGGCGAGCAGCCGAGCCGCCACGGCGGAGTCGGTCCACCGGACGTGACGCTCGAGGAGGTCGTGCACGACGAGCTCGTCCTCGGGCCGCAGCGGGAGCACGTCGACCAGCTCGCGGTTGACGTGCCCGGCGTCGAGGTCGAGGACGTAGGCGACACCACCCGACATCCCGGCGGCGACGTTGCGACCGGTCGGGCCCAGGATGAGGGCCGTCCCCCCGGTCATGTACTCCAGGCCGTGGTCACCGACGCCCTCGACGACGGCCGTGGCGCCGGAGTTGCGCACGCAGAACCGCTCACCGACCCGCCCGCGGAGGAACACCTCACCCGAGGTGGCGCCGTAGCCGATGACGTTGCCGGCGATGACGTTCTCCTCGGCGACGAGAGCCGACCCGGGGGCCGGGCGCACGACGACCCGCCCGCCGGAGAGCCCCTTGGCGACGTAGTCGTTCGCGTCGCCCTCGAGCCGGAGGGTGACGCCCGCCGGGAGGAAGGCGCCGAAGCTCTGCCCTGCCGAGCCGGTGAGCGTGATGTCGACCGTGCCGTCCGGGAGCCCCTGCGGATGCGTCTTGGTGACCTCGTGGCCCAGCATCGTCCCGACGGTGCGGTTGACGTTGCGGATGCCGAACCGGGCCGTCACGGGGGCGCCGTGGTCGATGGCGTCGCGGGCGGCCGCGATGAGCTGGTGGTCGAGCGCCTTCTCGAGGCCGTGGTCCTGGGCCACCCGGTGACGCACCCCCGAGCCGTCGGGGCTCTCGACGCGGGCCAGGATCGGCGCGAGGTCGAGGCCGGCGGCCTTCCAGTGCTCCACGGCCCTGCGGGTGTCGAGGTACTGGATCTGGCCGATCGCCTCCTCGAGGCTGCGGAAGCCGAGCGCGGCGAGGTGCTCGCGCACCTCCTGCGCGATGTACTCGAAGAAGGTCTCGACGAACTCCGGTCGGCCGGAGAAGCGGGCACGCAGCTCCGGGTTCTGGGTGGCGATGCCCACCGGGCAGGTGTCGAGGTGGCACACCCGCATGAGGATGCAGCCGGAGACGACGAGCGGCGCGGTCGCGAACCCGTACTCCTCGGCTCCGAGGAGGGCGGCGACGACGACGTCGCGGCCGGTCTTGATCTGGCCGTCGACCTGGACGACGATCCGGTCGCGCAGCCCGTTGAGGACCAGCGTCTGCTGGGTCTCGGCGAGGCCCAGCTCCCACGGACCACCCGCGTGCTTGAGGCTGGTCAGCGGCGAGGCGCCGGTCCCGCCGTCGTGCCCCGAGATGAGGACGACGTCGGCGTGCGCCTTGGACACCCCGGCCGCGACGGTCCCGACGCCGATCTCGGAGACGAGCTTGACGTGGATCCGGGCCTGCGGGTTGGCGTTCTTCAGGTCGTGGATGAGCTGGGCGAGGTCCTCGATCGAGTAGATGTCGTGGTGCGGGGGCGGCGAGATGAGACCGACGCCCGGCGTCGAGTGCCGGGTGCGCGCCACCCAGGGGTAGACCTTGGGGCCGGGCAGCTGGCCACCCTCCCCCGGCTTGGCGCCCTGGGCCATCTTGATCTGGATGTCGTCGGCGTGGGTGAGGTAGAGGGAGGTCACGCCGAAGCGCCCCGAGGCGACCTGCTTGATCGCCGAGCGCCGCTCGGGGTCCATAAGGCGCTCGACGTCCTCGCCGCCCTCGCCGGTGTTGGACCGCGCGTGGAGGCGGTTCATCGCGATGGCGAGGGTCTCGTGCGCCTCCTGGCTGATCGAGCCGTAGCTCATCGCGCCGGTGGAGAACCGCTTGACGATCTCGCTGACCGGCTCGACCTCCTCGATCGGCACGGGCGGGCGCGGCTCGGCGCCGCCGAGCTCGAAGAGCCCGCGCAGCGTCATCAGCCGGCCCGACTGCTCGTCGATCCGCTCGGTGTACTGCTTGAAGATGTCGTAGCGGCGGCTGCGCGTCGCATGCTGGAGCCGGAAGACGGTCTCGGGGTCGAACAGGTGCGGCTCGCCCTCGCGCCGCCACTGGTACTCGCCACCGACGAGCAGCTTCCGGTGGGGCTGACGGATGCCGTCCGGCGGGTAGGCCATCGCGTGCCGGGCGGCGGTCTCCGCCGCGACGACGTCGAGGCCGATCCCCCCGAGCTGGCTCACGGTGCCGGTGAAGAACTCGTCGACGAGCTCCTGGGCCAGGCCGATCGCCTCGAAGACCTGGGCGCCGCGGTAGGACGCCACCGTGGAGATGCCCATCTTCGACATCACCTTGAGCACGCCCTTGCCGAGCGCCCTGATGAGGTTGGCGACCGCCTTCTCCTCGGTGACCTCGGTGATCATCCCGCTGCGGACCATGTCCTCGACGGTCTCCATCGCGAGGTAGGGGTTGATCGCGGCCGCGCCGTAGCCGACGAGCAGCGCGACGTGATGGACCTCGCGCACGTCGCCGGCCTCGACGATGAGCCCGACCTGGGTTCGGGTCTTCTCGCGGATCAGGTGGTGGTGCACGGCGGAGGTGAGCAGCAGTGACGGGATGGGCGCCGTGTCGCGGTCGGAGTCCCGGTCGGAGAGGACGACGAACCGGGCGCCCTCGGCGATGGCGCCGGACACCTCGGCGAAGATCTCACCCAGGCGGGCACGGAGGGCCGCCTCGCCGCCACTGACGTCGTAGGTGCCGCGCACGACGACCGTCGCGAAGCCGGGCAGGTCGCCGTCGGCGTTGATGTGGACGATCTTGGCGAGCTCGTCGTTGTCGATGACCGGGAAGGGCAGGACAACCTGGCGCGCGTGGGCCGGGTTGGCGTCGAGGAGGTTGCCCTCCGGGCCGATCGTGCCGGCCAGCGAGGTCACCAGCTCCTCGCGGATGGCGTCGAGCGGCGGGTTGGTCACCTGCGCGAACAACTGGGTGAAGTAGTCGAACACCAGCCGCGGCCGCTCCGAGAGGACCGCGATCGGGGTGTCGGTGCCCATCGAGCCGAGCGCCTCGCCGCCGGTGCGGGCCATCGGGGCGAGGATGACCTTCAGCTCCTCCTCGGTGTACCCGAAGGTGCGCTGGCGCCGGGCCACGGAGGCCGCCGTGTGGATGATGTGCTCACGCTCCGGCAGCTCCTCGAGGTGGATCAGTCCCGCGTGCAGCCACTCCTCGTAGGGGTGCTCCGCCGCGAGGTCGGACTTCACCTCGTCGTCGCCGACGATGCGGCCGGCCGCGGTGTCGACGAGGAACATCCGCCCCGGCTGGAGCCGCCCGCGGCGCACGACGTTCGAGGGCTCGAGGTCGAGGACGCCGGCCTCGGAGGCGAGGACGACGAGGCCGTCGTCGGTGACCCAGTAGCGGCCCGGCCGCAGGCCGTTGCGGTCGAGCACGGCGCCGACGAGCGTGCCGTCGGTGAAGCAGACGTTGGCCGGGCCGTCCCACGGCTCCATGAAGGTCGAGTGGAACTCGTAGAAGGCCTTGCGGGCCGGGTCCATCGACTCGTGGTTCTCCCAGGCCTCGGGGATCATCATGAGGACCGCGTGCGGGAGCGACCGACCGCCGAGGTGGATCAGCTCGAGCACCTCGTCGAACGAGGCCGAGTCGGAGGCCTCCGGTGTGCAGATCGGGAAGACCCGTGAGAGGTCACCCGGGATGACCTCGGAGCCCAGCTGGCTCTCGCGCGCGTGCATCCAGTTGCGGTTGCCCTTGACGGTGTTGATCTCGCCGTTGTGGGCGATCAGCCGGTAGGGGTGCGCCAGCGGCCAGCTCGGGAAGGTGTTGGTCGAGAAGCGGGAGTGCACGAGCGCGAGCTCGGTCGCGAAGCGCTCGTCGGACAGGTCCGGGAAGAACGGCTCGAGCTGCCCGGTCGTGAGCATGCCCTTGTAGACGACGGTGCGCGCCGACAGCGACGGGAAGTACACCTCGGCCTCGCGCTCGGCCCGCTTGCGCAGGGCGAAGGCGACCCGGTCGAGCTCGAGGCCGCTCAGGCCGGCGTCCGAGGCGACGAAGAGCTGGCGGAAGTACGGCATCGTCGCCCGCGCGGCCTCGCCGACCAGGTCGGAGACGACCGGCACGTCGCGCCAGCCGACCACGCGCAGGCCCTCGCTACGGGCGATCTCTCCGATGCGCTCCTCGGCCAGGGACCGCTCGTCGGGGTCCACCGGGAGGTAGGCCATGCCGGCCGCGTACGACCCCGGGGGCGGCAGGTCGACGTCGAGGACGGCCCGGAAGAACGCGTCCGGCACCTGGGTGAGGATGCCGGCGCCGTCGCCGACCCGGGGGTCGGCCCCGGTGGCGCCGCGGTGGTCGAGGTTGCGCAGGGCGTCGAGGGCGTGGACGACGATGTCGTGCCCGGCGCTCCCCCGCATCGTCGCCACCATGGCGACACCGCACGCGTCGTGCTCGTGCTCCCGCCGGTAGAGGCCGACGTCGGCAGGGTGGGCGGAGAAGCGGGCGACGGTCACGTCGGATCACCGTCCTCGGGGTCGTCGGCACCCCGAGGGGGCCGGGCACGGCAAGGTCAGGCGCGGACGACAGCGGCCACGTCCGGCCATGCTAGCCATGCCGCCCCGCGTCTTGACATTCGAGCCGGGCTATCCCACATCCTGGGACTTGTTCGAGCCCTCGGCCACCGTGCCGCCGCCCCCGTCCCCGTCTCCGTCGGCGGGGGCCGAGCGCCTCGCCCGGCGCCCGGTGTACCAGTAGATCCAGACGCCGAGGAGGAAGACACCGATGCTCGTCCACACGTTGAGTCGCTGCCCGAGGATGAGCTCCGCCTCGTCGGTCCGCATCTTCTCGACGACGATGCGGCCGACGGGGTAGCCCGCGACGTAGAGGCCGAGGAGCTGCCCCGGCGCCAGCGCACGTCGGCGGTCGACGAGCAGCAGCAGCGTCGCGAGGACCACGAGGAAGATCGACTCGTAGAGGAACGTCGGGTGGAAGATCCCCGCGACGACGGGGTGGCCCGAGGCGTCGGTCACCGCCCGGCCCGCCACGCTGTCCCACTCGTAGACCCTCAGACCCCACGGGAGGGTCGTCGGGCCCCCGTGCAGCTCGTTGTTGAACCAGTTGCCCCACCGGCCGATGGCCTGGGCGAACGCCACCCCGGGGGCAGCCGCGTCGGCGAATTCCAGGAACGCGACGCCGTGCCGCCGGCAGCCGATCCAGGCCCCGAGCGCCCCGAGCGCGATGGCGCCCCAGATGCCCAGCCCCCCGTTCCAGATCTTCAGCGCGTCGAGGGGGTGACCGTTGGCGCCCCAGTAGGGCTCGGGCGTGGTGATCACGTGGTAGAGGCGCCCGCCGACGATGCCGAAGAGGACCGCCCAGCCGGAGATGTCGAACACGAGGCCGCGTTCGTGGCCACGCGCCTCGAGGCGGCGCCCGGTGAGCCAGACGGCGAGCACGATCCCGGCGAGGATGCACAGCGCGTACATCCGGATCGGGAGGGGTCCGAGGTGGAACACCCCGACGGTCGGGCTGGGCAGGTAGGTCGTCATGGTGTCGGTGGCGGCGTCCTCGGTCGGGCCGAGGTCACCGGGTCACTTCGTCGCGGCCTCGACGGCCTGGGTGAAGGCCTCGGGGGAGGCGATCTTGGCGGTGTCCTGGAGCTCGCCGTTGATGGCGACCGTCGGCGTCCCCTTGAAGCCGCTGATCTTGAAGGCGGCCTCGTTCACCGAGGCGACGTACTTGGTGTACGTCCCCTCCGCGACACACTGGTTCCACGTCGTCAGCGCGTCCCCGGTGATGCCGGCGGCGCTCGCCCAGGAGTTGAGCTGGGTCTGGTCGACGTCGACGCCCTCCGCGGCCTGGTCGGCGTAGACGGCGTTGTGGAACTGGAGGAACTTGTCGTCGGCGATGGCGCAGAAGGCGCCGTTGGCGGCGGGGGTCGAGTTGTTCGCCCCGGTGTTGTCGTCGAGGAAGTTGAGCACGTGGTAGCGCAGCTCGATCTTGCCCTGCTGGGCGAGCCCCTCGATCGTCGAGCCCATGATCGCCTCGAACTGGCCGCAGATGGGGCACTGGAAGTCCTCGTAGAGGTCCACGGTGGGCGCGCCGGGCTGGAGGGTGACGTCCTGGTAGACGCGGTAACCCTCGCCCATCGCGGTGCCCGGCGGGGTCGCCGTGCTCGTCCCGACCGCGGCCTGCTTCTGCGACTCCGACCACACGACGCCGGCGACGACCGCGATGATCGCGACGACGACGACGACCGTCGCGACGACGATCTTGTTCGCTCCCCCGCCGGCCTGCTTCTGGGCGGCCTGGATCTTGGCCTGGCGGGCGTTCGCCGGCGGCTTGGAGTTCTTCGCCATGGTTCGTCAGGGGCCTTTCAGTGTCCGAAGAGGATGCGGTCGAGGGAGTACACGGAGCGGGGCCGCCACCACAGCCACGCGCCCGCGAGGGCGAAGGCCACGTCGCGGGCGATCTCCTGAGGGTACTTCGTCTCCTCGGCGCCGATCTGCCCGCCACCGCCGAAGCAGCCGCAGTCGATGGTGAGCCCGCGGGCCCAGGCCTGGGCGATGCCGATGATGAAGGCGACCATGAGCAGGGTCGAGACGACCGCCACCGGCCGGGTGAAGAGCCCGACGACGAGAAGCGCCCCGAGGACGACCTCGACGAACGGGAGCGCGAGACCCACGGTCCCCGCGAGGTCGTAGGGCAGCAGCTCGTAAGCCTGTACGGCCCGCTGCGAGGTGAGCGGGTGACCGATCTTCGAGGCGCCGGCCCAGATGAGGACCACACCGAGGAAGAGGCGGGCCACGAGCCCGACGAGGTCCATGACGCGCTCGCGCCGCGCCGCGCGGACAGCGCCGGTGTCGGGCTCCGTCGTCGTGCTCATCGGCGTCCCTCCCGGACTCCTCGTGACAGGTCTGTGGTCAGTGTCCGCAACGCGTCGAGGCGCTCGGAGAGTTCCCCCTCGCCCGAGAGGGCCCTGACCATCGCCGACCCGACGATGACGCCGTCGGCGTAGGAGGCGATCTCGGCAGCCTGCTCGCGCGTCGAGACACCGAGCCCGATGCACACGGGCAGGTCGGTGACCGCCCGCACCCGCTCGACGAGTCCCGCCGCGTCCGCGTCGACGCTGGCCCGGGCCCCGGTCACCCCCATCGTCGAGGCGGCGTAGACGAAGCCACGGCATGCCGCGGTGACCCGGACGAGCCGCTCCGGTGTCGAGCTCGGCGCGACGAGGAAGACCCGGTCGAGGCCGTGTCGGTCGCTCGCGGCGACCCAGTCGTCGGCCTCGTCGGGGATGAGGTCGGGCGTGATGAGACCCGCACCCCCTGCGGCGGCGAGGTCGGCGGCGAACCGTTCGACGCCGCGGTGGAGCACGAGGTTCCAGTACGTCATGACGAGAGGCGTGGCACCTGCCGCGCGGACGGCCGCGACGGCGTCGAAGACGTCGTCGACCCGCGCACCCCGCGCGAGGGCGGCCGCGGCCGCGTCCTGGATGACGGGGCCGTCCATGAGCGGGTCGCTGTACGGGATGCCGACCTCGACGACGTCGCAGCCGGCCTCGACGAGCACCCGCATCGCCGCGATGGAGCCCGCCACCGTCGGGAAGCCCACCGGGAGGTAGCCCACCAGCGCCGCCCGGTCCTCGGACCGGCAGCGGGCGAACACCTCGTCGACGCCTGCGACCGCCGTGGTCACCGAGGCCCCTGCTCGATGAGGCCGAACCACTCGGCCGCGGTCTGCATGTCCTTGTCGCCCCGACCGGAGAGGTTGACGAGGAGCAGCGCCTCGGGCCCGAGCTCTTCGCCGACCTCCATCGCCCCGACGAGGGCGTGCGCCGACTCGAGGGCGGGGATGATGCCCTCGGTCCGACAGAGCAGCCGGAAGGCCTCCATCACCTTCTCGTCGGTGGCGTACCGGTACTCGGCCCGCCCGCTGTCGCGCAGGAAGGCGTGCTCGGGGCCGACGCTCGGGTAGTCGAGGCCGGCGGAGATCGAGTGCGACGGGGCGGTCTGGCCGTCGTCGTCCTGCATGAGGTAGCTCATCGCGCCGTGGAGCACCCCCGGGGTTGCAGAGGCGAACCGGGCGGCGTGCCGGCCGGACTCGATGCCCTCTCCCCCGGCCTCGACGCCGATGAGCCGCACCGCGGCATCGGGGATGAACCGGTGGAAGATCCCCATCGCGTTCGAGCCGCCCCCGACGCACGCCAGGACGGCGTCGGGCAGGCGGCCGGTCAGGTCGAGGATCTGCGCCCGCGCCTCCTCGCCGATGATCGCGTGGAAGTCGCGGACCATCTCGGGGAACGGGTACGGGCCGGTGACGGTGCCGATGAGGTAGTGGGTCGTCCGGACGTTCGTGACCCAGTCACGCATCGCCTCGTTGATGGCGTCCTTGAGGGTCGCCGACCCGTGCTCGACCGCGACGACCTCGGCGCCGAGGATCTTCATCCGCGCCACGTTGAGCGCCTGACGCTCGGTGTCGACCCGGCCCATGTAGATCGTGCAGTCCAGTCCCATCAGGGCGGCAGCGGTCGCGGTGGCCACGCCGTGCTGACCGGCGCCGGTCTCGGCGATGACCCGGGTCTTACCCATCCGCTTGGTGAGCAGGGCCTGGGCCAGGACGTTGTTGATCTTGTGCGACCCCGTGTGGTTGAGGTCCTCGCGCTTGAGGACCACCCGCGCACCACCGCAGTGCGCGGCGAAGCGCGGGACCTCGGTGAGGATGCTCGGCCGGCCCGTGTACGTGCGGTGGAGGCGCGCCAGCTCGTCCTGGAACTCGGGGTCGACCGCGGCCTTCTGGCGGGCCTCGTCGAGCTGCTCGAGCGCCGGGACGAGGGCCTCGGGCACGTATCGGCCGCCGAAGGCGCCGAACCGGCCGGGACGCTGCTCGTCGGTGACGTCCTCGACGCGCAGCCCGGTCGACGGGTCCGGACGGGTCACGACTGCTCCTCCCCGGCGCCGGCGGCGACGATGGCGACGGCCCCCGACCGGGGGTCGCCGGATCGGACGAGGGCCTCGCCGACGAGGACGGCGTCGGCGCCCTGGGCCGCGTAGGCCGCGGCGTCCTGCGGACCGTCGATCCCCGACTCGGCGACCGTGACGCACTCCGCCGGGATGAGCGGCCGCAGCCGGGAGAAGGTGTCGGGGTGCACCTCGAGGGTGCGCAGGTCGCGCGCGTTGACCCCGATGACGGTGGCACCGAGGTCGACCGCGCGCTGGGTCTCGCCCTCGTCGTGGACCTCGACGAGCGCGGTCATCCCGAGCTCCCCCGCGCGCGCCAGCAACCGCCCGAGGGTGTCGTCGTCGAGGGCGGCGACGATGAGCAGCACGAGGTCGGCGCCGTGCGCCCGGGCCTCCCACACCTGGTAGTCGGTGACGAGGAAGTCCTTGCGGAGCACCGGGACCTCGACTGCCGCCCGCACCGCGTCGAGGTCCTCGAGGCTGCCGCCGAAGCGCCGGCCCTCGGTGAGGACGGAGACACACGTCGCGCCGCCGGCGGCGTACGCGGCGGCGAGCGCGGCCGGGTCGGGGATGTCCGCGAGGGCTCCCTTGCTCGGGCTGGACCGCTTGACCTCGGCGATGAGGGACAGACCCGGCCGTCGCAGCGCCGCCTCGGCGTCGAGCGCAGGCGGGCAGGCCTGCACGGCGTCCTCGAGGGCGCCGCGGGGGGTGTGGCGCTCCCGCACGGCGAGGTCTTCGCGGACGCCGGCGACGATGGAGTCCAGGACGGTGGACACGGGGGTGGTCAGCGGACCGACGGGGTGCTCTCGCGGTCGCGGGCGGCGGCACCGTAGCCCGCCATCGACAGCACCTTCCCCGCGATGACACCGACGACGGCGAGGACGACGCCGCCGACGAAGAGCCAGACGTTCGGGAAGATCACCGCGACGCTCATGACCGCTGCGGCGACGATGCAGATGGTCACCGCCGTCCAGGCGGCGACGCTGTGTCCGTGGTCCTCGTGCTCGTCCATCGCGCGTGTCTTCCTCGGTGTCGGCCGCTCACGAGAGCGGTGCGGTCGGTCGGGGTCGATTGTGTCAGGTCGGCGGGTCCTCGCCCACGTCGGTCGGGTCACGACCGGCGCTCAGCTCGTCCCAGTCGCTCGTGACGCGCTCGCCGCGGGGCCCTGCGACGTGCTCCTCGGCGCCGGGCACCTCGTAGCGCCGGGACGGCCCGGCCCATCCCCGGGACCCCTTGGCCGCGGCCCCGAGCGCGACGAGGGCCAGGGCGAGGGCCCCGAGAGCCACCCAGGGCCACGCCGTCGCGTGGGCGACCGACTCCACGCTCCCGGTGCGGCCGACCCGGGCGGCCGCCACCGGGCCGAGCACACCCGCGGGGTCGGCGATCACCCGGACGGTGAGCAGCGCGGACCCAGCGACCGTCGCGGCCCAGACGAGCAGGGCCACCGCGCGGGCCACGCGACCCGTCGCGACGACGGCGACGGCCGCCGCGGCGAGCACGAGCGCCAACGCCGACAGGCCGGGCGCGACCTCCGCGCCCGTGGCGCTGATCCGCGTGGCGCCGAGCACGGGGTCGTCGACCGCACCACTGACCCACGGCCTCAGGCCCGACACGAGGAGGCCCCCTGCCCCGAGGAGGGCCAGGAGGGCCACCGGGCCCTTCCCCGTCAGGCGCCTCACGTGACCGTCCGCAGCGCGCCGGCGGTCGCGACGGCCCGCAGCGCGGCGGTGGCCTTGGCGACGCACTCCTCGTGCTCGCGGGCCGGGACGGAGTCGGCGACGATGCCGGCCCCGGCCTGGACGTGGGCGACCCCCTCCTTGACGACGGCCGTGCGGATGGCGATCGCCATGTCGAGGTCGCCGTGGAAGTCGAGGTAGCCGACGACCCCGCCGTAGATGCCGCGCCGGCTCGTCTCGTAGCGCTCGATGAGCGCGAGGGCGCGCGGCTTCGGGGCACCGGACAGGGTCCCGGCGGGGAAGGTGGAGGCGAGGACGTCGTAGGCGCTCACCCCGGGGCGGGTCGCGCCGACGACGGTCGACTCGAGGTGCATGACGTGGCTGTACCGGCGCACGGCCATGAACTCGACGACGTCGACGGTGCCGGGCCGGCAGACCCGCTGCAGGTCGTTCCGGCCGAGGTCGACGAGCATGACGTGCTCGGCACGCTCCTTCGGGTCGGCGAGGAGCTCCTCGCCGAGCCGGACGTCGTCCTCCGGCGTCTTTCCCCGTGGCCTGGAGCCCGCGATCGGGTGCGTGATGGCGCGCTCCCCGGTGACCCGCACCAGCGCCTCCGGCGAGCTGCCGACGACGGCGTAGGCGGACCCGTCGGGCGCGGGGAGGCGGAGCAGGTACATGTACGGGCTGGGGTTCGACGCCCGCAGTGCCCGGTAGACCTCGAGGGGGTCGGCCGGGCAGTCGAGGGAGAAGCGCTGCGAGAGCACCACCTGGAACACCTCGCCGGCGCGGATGTCCTCCTTGGCGAGCTCGACGACCTCCTCGTAGCGAGCCCGGGTGCTCGACGAGCGGACGTGCGCGAGGGACGCGTCGACGGCCGCGGTGTCGACGAGCGCGACGGTGCTCGGCGCCGGGGCGGCGAGCGCCGCGGTCATCCGGTCGAGGCGTGTCACGGCATCGGCCCAGGCCTGCTCGACCCGCTCGTCGGTGTCGTCGTAGTTGATCGCGTTGGCGACGAGCAGGATCGAGCCGTCGGCATGGTCGAGCACGGCCAGGTCGGTGGCCAGCATCATCGCGAGCTCGGGCAGCCCCAGCGTGTCGGGCAGCTCGTCGGGCACCCGCTCCCAGCGACGCACGACGTCGTACGACAGCGCACCCACCATCCCCCCGGTCAGCGGGGGCAGACCGGTGATCGGCGGGGTGGCGAGCACCTCCATCGTCGCGCGCAGCGCCTCGGTCGCGGGGCCGGTCGTCGGTACCCCGACCGGAGGCTCGCCGACCCAGTGCACCTCGCCGTCACGCTCGGTGAGGGTGGCCCGGCTCGCGGCGCCGACGATCGACCAGCGCGACCACACGCCGCCGTGCTCGGCGGACTCGAGGAGGAAGGTGCCGGGCCGGTCACCGGCGAGCTTGCGGTAGACGCCGACCGGCGTCTCGGCGTCGCCCATGAGCCGGCGGACGACGGGGATGACGCGCCGGTCGCGTGCGAGGACCCCGAAGACGTCGAGACCGGGCCAGGTCTGCCCGAAGGCGAGATCTGGCGTCTCCGCGGCCGGGGTGGCCCCCGTGACCGGCCCGGGAGTCACGCGCGGCCCTCCCCCACGACGGCGCCGAGGTCGCCGGCGTCGAAGCAGGTCCGGTCGCCGGTGTGGCACGCGGCACCGACCTGGTCGACCCGGACGAGGACGGCGTCGCCGTCGCAGTCCAGCGCCACCGAGCGGACGTGCTGGACGTGACCGGAGGTGTCGCCCTTGCGCCAGTACTCACCGCGACTCCTCGACCAGAAAGTGACCCGGCCCTCGCTGAGGGTGCGGCGCAGCGCCTCGTCGTCCATCCAGCCGAGCATGAGCACCTCGCCGGAGTCGTGCTGCTGGACGACGGCGGCGACGAGGCCGTGCTCGTCACGCTTGAGGCGAGCAGCGACGGCGGGGTCGAGGACGGCGTCCGGGGTGGTGGGCGTGGGCACCAGGTCATTCTGCCGGGTCCGCCGCCCGGCGCCGGCAGCGGGCCGCGCCCCGGACGGTCGATCCGGGCCCCCTTTTGTGACAGCGGTACGGGCACCGACCGCTGCGGCACCGGCCGGCCGTCGTGGAGGCGATGATGGGTCCATGTCGAGCCACTCCACCGTCTCCGTCGCCCGTGCCGAGCGCGAGGCCCTCTGCGACACCCTCCTCGAGGTGGGCCCGGACGCCCCGACCCTCTGCGACCCGTGGCGCGCCCGTGAGCTGGCAGCCCACCTCGTCCTGCGCGAGAGGCGTCCCGACCTGGCCGCGGGCATCGTCGTCCCGGCCCTCGCCGGACGGCTCGAGCGCGAGCAGTCGTCGGTGGCCGCCGGGGACTGGGAGGAGCTGGTCCGGACCGTCCGAACCGGTCCGCCGATCTGGTCGCCGGCCCGGATCGGGGCCGTCGATGCGGTCGTCAACACCGTCGAGATGATCGTCCACCATGAGGACGTCCTGCGCGGCGACGGCCACGTCGGGCCCCGCCGGGAGGTGCCGGAGCGGACCGCCCGGGCGGGGTTCGAGACCCTGCGCCGGTCCGCGGCCCTGATGTTCCGGCGCTCCCCGGTCGGCGTGCGCCTCGTCGCACCCGGCCGGGAACCCGTCGAGGCCGGGCCCGCGGGCCGGGTCGTCACGATCTCGGGCGAGCCCGTCGAGCTGCTCCTGCTCGCGTACGGGCGGATGCGCGTCGCCGACGTCGAGCTCGACGGCGCCCCCGAGGACGTCGAGGCACTGCGCACGGCCGACCTCGGGCTCTCCTGAGCGGACCGCGCCGGGTCACCTGACGGGCAGGCCGGCGGACGCCAGCGCCTCCTTGACCTCGCCGATCGTCAGGTGGCCGAAGTGGAAGACACTCGCAGCGAGGACGGCGTCGGCCCCCGCGGCGACCGCAGGGGGGAAGTGAGCAGCCACGCCGGCCCCGCCGCTGGCGACGACCGGGACCGACACCGCGGCCCGCACGAGACCGATCAGCTCGAGGTCGAACCCGTCACGGGTGCCGTCGGCGTCCATCGAGTTGAGCAGGATCTCCCCGGCCCCGAGGGTCTCCGCCCGCGCGCACCACTCGACCGCGTCGATCCCGGTGCCCTCACGTCCCCCGTGCGTCGTCACCTCGAACCCCCCGACGAGCCGGCCGCCCGCATCGCGGCGGCGACGGACGTCGGCCGAGAGGACGAGCACCTGGGCCCCGAAGCGGTCGGCGGTCTCGGCGATGAGCTCGGGACGGTCGATGGCCGCCGTGTTGACGCTCACCTTGTCGGCCCCCGCCCGCAGCAGCCGGTCGACGTCCTCGACGCTCCGCACGCCCCCGCCCACGGTGAGCGGGATGAACACCTCCTCGGCCGTGCGGGCCACGACGTCGTACATCGTCTGGCGAGCACCGCTGCTCGCCGTGACGTCGAGGAAGGTCAGCTCGTCGGCGCCCTGCTCGCCGTAGCGGCGGGCCAGCTCGACGGGGTCGCCGGCGTCGCGCAGGCCGCGGAAGTTGACCCCCTTGACGACGCGCCCGGCGTCGACGTCGAGGCACGGGATGACGCGCACGGCGACCGACATGCGCCGACTCTAGCCAGCACTACGATCGCGGCCATGGGCCATCCGCCGGTCGAGCCGGCCGTCGACCCCGGGGCCGGGGCGGTCGAGGCGGTCGCCGCCGCCGCCCGCCGGGCGCTCCCGCGCACGGGGCACACCGTCGTCGTCTCGGTCGACGGGCGCAGTGGCGCGGGGAAGACCGGGTTCGCCGAGGCCGTGGCCCGCCGACTCGGCTGCCCTGTCGTCCGCCTCGACGAGGTGTACCCAGGCTGGGACGGCCTGGCCGAAGGCGTGCGGCTGGTCACCGAGCAGGTCCTCGAGCCCCTCTCGCGGGGGGAGCCGGCGTCGCACCCCGTGTGGGACTGGGCCAGGGGTGAGTGGGGCGCGCGACGTCAGGTGCCCGCCGTCCCGGTCCTCGTCCTCGAGGGCTGTGGCGCCCTCGCCCCCGGGCCGGCCCGCCACGCCGCGGTCCGGGTCTGGGTCGAGGCCGCGGACCCGGTGCGTCGCCAGCGCGCCCTCGCGCGCGACGGCGAGATCTACGCGCCGCACTGGGAGCGCTGGGCCGGTCAGGAGGAGGCGCTGCTGGCCCGGCACCACCCGGCCGGGACGGCCGACCTCGTCGTCAGCACCGACGGCCCGGTTCCCGTCCTCCGGCGGTGGCCGTGAGCGTCTCCGCACGCCTCGAGGCGGTGCACGCGATGCTGCGCCGGGGTCTGCTGCGGCTGCGCGACCGGTGGGCGATGCTCGCCCAGATCGGGGTGGCGGTGCTCCTCTCCTGGTACCTGGCCCGCAACGTCCTCCACCACGAGCAGCCCTTCTTCGCCCCCGTGACCGCGATCCTCGGCCTCGGCCTCAGCTACGGCCAGCGACTCCGGCGGATCGTGGAGGTCGCGGTGGGCGTCGCGATCGGCGTGCTCGTCGGCGACGTCATCGTCATCCTGCTCGGAAGCGGCGCCTGGCAGATGGCCCTCGTCGTCGTCGCCGCCATGGCGATCGCCGTCGTCATCTCCTCGGGCCAGCTGCTCGTCATGCAGGCGGGGGTCCAGGCCGTCTTCATCGTCGCCTTCGTCGCGACGACCGGCGAGGGGATCTCCCGCTGGGTCGATGCGCTCGTCGGAGGCGCCGTGGCGATCGTCATCGGGACACTCGCCCCCACCACGCCCCTGGGCCGCCCGCGCGCCCAGGCCGCCCGGACGGTGCGCCGGGTGGCCACGGTGCTGCGCGAGGTCGCCCAGGGGCTCGACGCACGCGACCGGGAGCTCGCCGCGGCCGCCCTGGAGTCCGCACGGTCCCTCGAGCAGTCGCTCTCCGAGCTGCGCCTGGCCGCCGCCGAAGGCGTGGCCGTGGTGCGCCAGTCCCCGCTGCTGCGCCGGCACCGCTCGCAGGCCGTGGCGGCCTCCGAGCTCGTCGGACCGCTCGACCGGTGTGTCCGCAACCTGCGGGTGCTCTCCCGCCGCGCGCTCGTCGCGGTCCGTCGTGAGGAGCCGGTACCCGCGCGCTACGTCGCGTTGCTCGTCGAGCTCGCGGAGGCCGCGGACGACCTGGCCCGCGTCCTCGACGAGCACGAGCAGCCGGCGGCCGGGCGGGCCGGGCTCCAGCGCGTGGCAGCCCGCTCGGCGCGGGTCGAGGGCTCCGGGCTGTCCGGGGAGATGATCCGTGGCCAGGTCCGCTCCATGGTCGTCGACCTCCTCGTCGTCGCCGGGCTCGACGACGACGAGGCACTGCAGGCCGTCCCCGAGTCGCACCTGCCGTGAACGGCGGTGCGAGGATGCCGCGGTGACCGCACCATGACCGCCGGAGCCGCACCACCGCGGACGAGACCGCCGTGGGCCGTCGTCACCGGGCTCGTCCTCGTCGCGGCGAACCTCCGGACGCTCATGGCCAGCCTCCCCCCGCTCGCCGAGACGATCCGGGCCGACCTCGGCCTGTCCAGCGCGTGGATGGGGGTGCTCACCACCGTGCCCGTGCTCTGCATGGGCCTGCTCGCACCGGTGGCCAACCAGGCTGCCCGGCGGTTCGGGGCCGCCAGCACGGTCGGGGCCGGTGCCACGCTGGTCCTCGTCGGCGTGACCCTCCGTGGGCTCGGCGGGGGGCAGGTGTGGTCGCTCTACGCCGGGACGTTGGTCGCCGGGGCCGGCATCGCGCTGGCCGGCACCCTCCTGCCCGGCGTCGTCAAGGCGGTGTTCCCCCCACCCGCTCCGGCTTCGGCACCGGTCTGGTGATGTTCACGATGATGTCGATGGCCGCCCTGGCGTCGGCCACGGCGGTGCCCCTCGCGACGCTCCTCGGCGGGTGGTCGGCCTCGCTCCTCGCCTGGGCACCGCTCGCAGGCCTCGCCGTGCTCGCCTGGCTCCCGGTGTCGCGTCGGCTGCGCCGGCACACGGTGCCGGTCGCGGAGGCGGTCGACGTCTCGCACGCACTCCCGTGGCGCAGCCGGACCGCCTGGCTGCTCTCGGGGTACCTCGTCTGCCAGTCCTGGGCCTTCTACTCCGCGCTCGCCTGGGTGGCCCCGACGTACGAGTCGCGCGGGTGGAGCGCCACCGCGGCCGGGCTGCTCATGTCCGTCTTCGCCGGGACCCAGTTCGTCTCGGGCCTGGTCGCACCCACCCTGCTCGACCGGGTCACCGACGGGCGGGTGCTCGCCGTCTCGGCGACGGCGATCTCCGGCCTGGGGATCCTCGGCGTGTGGCTCGTGCCCGCGGCGGCCCCGTGGCTGTGGGCGGTGCTGCTCGGGGCCGGCCAGGGCGGCGCCTTCGCGCTCGGGCTCGGGCTCATCGTCCGCTTCAGCGTCACCCCGCGCGACAGCGCCCGGCTCACCGCGATGGGCTTCCTCCTCGGCTACACCATCGCCTCGGCCGGGCCGGCGACGATGGGGGCGGTGCAGGACGTCACCGGCTCCTGGTCGGCCCTGTGGGGCCTGCTCCTGCTCGTCGTCGTGCCTCAGCTCGTGCTCGCCTCGCGCCTGGGTCCGGGCCTCGTTCGGGTCGGCGAGGAGGCACGCGCCCGCACCTGAGGCTCACCCCCGCAGGTCGGCCAGCTGCCCCGTGTGCGCCGGCAGGTGGACCCCTGCCTGCGCCTCGACCGCGAGCCGCTCCCACGGCCACGTGTCGTCGAGCGCGACCTCGCCGTCGTGGTGGAGCACGCAGTGCACGGGCGCGCCGCGCTGCGCCTCGTCGAGCCTTCCGACCGCGGCCACGGCCACCGCGGCCAGGGCGCGACCTCTGGCCACCTGCTCGCCGAGGTCGGCGCTGCGGGCGATCTCGGCCGCCAGCACCTCCGGGTCCTGGCAGAGCAGGTTGCCGAACTCGAGGTCGGTGTGGCCGTGCACGAGCGCGTGGGCGACCGCCGTCATCGCGAGGTCGTTGAGGGCAACGTGGGCGAGGACCTGGCGCGCATCCCACTCCCCCGGCGTGGGCGGGCCGAAGCCGCCCGCCTCGGCCTCGGCGAAGAAGGCCTCGTAGGCCGCGCCGAGCGCCGCGAGGTCGGGGCCGTCGCCACGCGGCTCGGCGACGTCGGCGAAGTGGTCGAGGACGTGACCCCACGCACCGGGCCCGACATAGCCGCGACGACGCAGCATCGCGCTCTCGCCGAAGCGCTCCCACCCGCGGTGCTCGACCTCGACGCGGGTACCGTCCGCGTCGGGGAGGAAGCGGACCTCGACCTCGCTCGCCTCCCCGGCTCCGCGCCCGGGGTGCCACGTCACGACGAGGCGGTGCGGCGGCTCCCAGGCGAGCACCTCGCCCCACACCGACTCCTCACCATCGACGGAACGCTCGACGAGCCGGCCGCGGTCGAATCCGACCCCGCCCGCGCGGTCACCGAAGACGCTGTGCGTCGGAAGGGGCCACCACGCGCCGATGCGCTCGGTGAACGCGGCGAACGCCTCATCCGCCTCGCACCGCACCTGGGCGGCCCGCAGGACGGGGGGACGGGCGGTGGGCGGTGTGCTCGGGCTCATCGTTCCTCCTCGACGTGGGCGACGAACGCGGCGAGCGCGTCGTCCCAGAAGCCGTCCACCCAGGCGCGCAGGTCGGCGAACCCGTCGGGCCGCACCCGGTAGAGCCGGCGGGTGCCGGCCGGGCGGACGTCGACGAGCCCGGCCTCCCGCAGCACCCGCAGGTGCTGGGAGACGGCGGGCTGGGAGACCTCGGTGTGGTCGGTGATCTCCCGGACGCTGCGCTCGCCGTCGCGCAGCAGCTCGAGGACGACCCGTCGGGTGGGGTCACCGAGTGCGTCGAGGACGACCGCAGCATCAGCCATTACTTATGATAAGCATCGGCTGATGGATGGCGTCAAGGGCTCAGGGCGGCGGTAGCGGGGTCGTGCGGCGCCGGGCGACGAGGGTGGCCAGCCGCACCGCCTCGCGCCGGCCCCGCTCGCCGTCGACCCGTTGCACCGCCATGACGGCGAGCACGTCGGT
Source organism: uncultured Actinomycetota bacterium (assembly GCA_963730165.1). Lineage (GTDB taxonomy): Bacteria > Actinomycetota > Actinomycetes > Actinomycetales > Dermatophilaceae > DASSQJ01. The sequence continues at coordinate 68,474 of CAVSQS010000001.1, read as the reverse complement.
GTCGTCGAGCTCGAGGGTGACCCACGGGTCGCCCTCGGGGAACCGGACCGCGAGGATCTCGTCCCACGCGACGGTGCGGGTGAGCAGGAGGTTCCGCACGGTCAGGCCCTCCTCGCGGGGAACGGCGCGGATCGAGGCGTACCGCCAGAGGAAGCCCGCGATCGCGAGCCCGAGCCCGAGCAGCATCAGCTGGTCCGCCACACCCCACGAGCCGAGCGCCCCCATCCCGAGCGCGACAACGCCGGTGAGGACGACCGCGACCGTCCCCATGACGAGCGGGACGACCCGCCCACGACGCGGCCGGAACGGTGCGTCGAGGGCCGGCTGCTCGGGCTCGGTCACAGCCGGCAGGCGGAGATGTCGGTGACGAGGATGGCCCGCGCGCCGAGCTCGTAGAGCTCGTCCATGACCGTGTTCGTCACGGCCCGCGGCACCATCGCGCGGACGGCGGCCCAGTCGCGGTTCTGCAGCGGCGAGACGGTGGGGCTCTCGAGCCCGGGGGTGATCGCGCAGGCCCGGTCGACGAGGGAGGTCGGCACGTCGTAGTCGAGCATGACGTAGTGACGTGCGGTGATGACCCCGAGCAGGCGCCGCCGCAGGACCTCGATGCCGGCCTTCTCCTCGCTGCCCTCACGGCGTACGAGCACCGCCTGGCTGCGCAGGATGGGCTCGCCGAAGACCTCGAGGCCCTGGCTGCGCAGGGTGGCGCCGGTCTCGACGACGTCGGCGATGACGTCCGCCACCCCGAGGGTGATCGCGGTCTCGACGGCGCCGTCGAGCCGGACGACCTCGGCGCTCACGCCGTGGTCGGCGAGGTGCTTCTCGACGAGCCCGGGATAGCTCGTCGCGACCCGGTGGCCGGTGATGTCCTCGAGCCGGGCCACCGTCCCGGGGCGCGCGGCGTACCGGAAGGTCGAGGCGCCGAAGCCCAGCTCGATCACCTCGAGGGCGGCCGAGCCGGAGTCCAGGAGGAGGTCACGGCCGGTGATGCCGCAGTCGACCGTGCCGGAGCCGACGTAGACGGCGATGTCACGAGGACGCAGGTAGAACAGCTCGATGCCGTTGCCGGGGTCGGCGACGACGAGCTCCTTGCTGTCGCGGCGGGTGCGGTAGCCAGCCTCGCGCAGCATCTCGGCGGCGGGTTCGGAGAGGGAGCCCTTGTTGGGGACGGCGATGCGGAGCATGTCGGGTTCTCGGTGTCCTCGTCGGTCAGAGGTGACGGTAGACGTCGTCGGGCGTCAGGTCGGTGGCGAGCATGAGCACCTGGAGGTGGTAGAGCAGCTGGCTGACCTCCTCGGCGGTGCGCTCCCTGCCCTCGTGCTCCGCCGCCATCCAGACCTCGGCCGCCTCCTCGACGACCTTCTTCCCGATGTGGTGGACGCCGGCATCGAGGGCCGCGACCGTACCCGACCCGGTGGGTCGGGTACGCGCCTTCTCGGCGAGCTCTTCGAAGAGGGCGTCGAACGTCTTCACGACCGACAAGCGTACGGTGCGCCCGCTGCACGCCGTGCCGGCGTCCACGCCCCCGACCTCGTCCGGTTTATCGGGTGATCCGGGAACGCTTTCTCGGGTCACCCGACAAACCCGACCTTCACCCGGGAATGGTTCCGGGGTCAAGGTCGGGTTTGTCGGGTTGCCCGATAACGCGCGCCGGGCGAGGCGGGCGGGCACCGGCATGCGGGTGGGACGGGTGCGGGTGGGACGGGGGCGGGCGGGGACGAGCTGCGGGCCGGGGTGGGGTCAGCTCAGCCGACGGGGGCCGGCTGCTCCCCGGTCGCTCCTTCGCGCTCGGCGGCCTCGGCCCGGGTCACCTTGACCCACTGGCTGAAGCCGTAGAGGACGAACGCGCCGTAGAAGATGTACATCACCGAGGTCGGGACGTACCCGGTGGCGAAGCCCAGCGGCACACCGACGAGGTCGACGCCGATCCACGCGAGCCAGAACTCGTTCCAGCCACGGGCCATCGCGTAGGTCGCGACGATCGAGCCGACGAAGATCCAGGCATCCGCCGCGTAGTACCACCACTGCGGCGTCCAGAAGGGATTCGGGGCGAGGTTCCACAGCTGGACGAAGGCGTACCAGACGACGGCGGTTCCGAGGAGCCACCCGACACCGACGGCCAGCCGCTCGCGCCCGGTCATCCACCGGGGGCTGACGGCCGGGGCCGATCCGCCGCCGTGCCGGCGCCGGTAGGCCGCCCAGGTGACCCAGCCGTAGATGCTGACGACGATGAAGAAGACCTGCCGGCCGGCCTGGCCGAAGAGGGGGATGCGCTGGTCGGCGCCGATCGTGGCGCCGATGTAGACGAAGAACAGCATGATGTTGGCGAGGATGCCGACCGGCCAGGCCCAGACCTTGCGCTTCATGCCGTACCAGGCCGACACGACGCCGATGAGGACGCCGACGACCTCGAGCACGTGGAGCTCGTACTGGCCGATGGGGATGCTGAGGTCGATCAGCTGCTGGAAGAGGTTCTGCGACGTGTCGGTCGCAGTGGCGAGGGTGTTCATCGAGGTGTTCGTCCTTCGGGTTCGTTGTGCGTGACGGACGAACTCCGGGGACTTCTGCACCACGGGACGTGCCGGCGGCCCACAGGGACCGGCCGGCTGACCCGCCGTACGTGCTTCCTACCATCCGGACTTTCACCGTCGGTCCAGGAGTTCCACCTGGTCCACCGGCCGCTGGCTGCGGTCGGGTCGCGGACTGTCACCGCCGGCTCGGAGTTTCACCGACCCCGGAGCACGTGCGCCCGATGATAGTCGCAGCCCCCGGGACCGGTCACGGGTCACCGCCTGTGGGTTCGCTCACCGACCGGGCGCCGCCGAGGTCGCAGCGGCCCAGCACCCCGGCGTGCGCAGCAGCCGCCACCACACAGGCCCGCCGCCACGGTGACCCGTATCCGACGGGCGCCTCGACGAGGACCCCTGCGCCTCCTCAGCGGCGCGGGGTGGCGGCGCGCCGGCCACCCCGGCCCTGTGGTCCAGCCGCTCGATCTGCTCCTCGGGGTCGGTCGGGGGTCGAGCAGCGGCAGGACCACCGCCGCGTCCTCCCGGGCGACGACGACCTCGAGGACCAGGCGGACCGCGGCGGCCTGGCCGCGAGGGTGCCGTCGGGCACGGCCGCGAAAGTGGGGGACCTCGTCACTCCTCGACGACGAGGCCGAGGGCTCGCAGGATGCCGCCCGCCCCGGCCCCGTCGACCCGCAGCCCGCGCACCCGGTTCGTCCCGGGGTCGACGACGTACCCGGTGGACCCGACCAGGCTCGCCTCGCGCAGGTCGGTGCCCGCGAAGATGGCCGCGCCGAGATCGCACCCGTTGAGCTCGGCACCCCGCAGGTCGGCGCCCGCGAGGTCACACTCGCGCATCGAGCAGTCCGCGAAGCGGCTGCCCCGCGCCGGAGCGTCGCGGAAGGAGCCGAGCTCGAGCCGGCAGCGCTCGAAGTCCCAGGGACGCGTCGAGAGCGGGGTCGGCGCCGCGCTCCCCCAGGCGACGGCCAGCGCCTTGCAGTCGATGAACCGGCAGTCGGTGAAACGGGTTCCGTCGAGCACCACCATCGACAGGTTGCACCCCGTGAACGAGCAGTCGGTGAGGACGCAGTCACGCAGGATGCCCTTCTCGAGGACGCTCGCGTCGAACCGGCAGCCCTCGAGCTCCATCCGCTCCAGCGACTCTCCCGGCGCCAGCCCCTCGGTGAGGTCCAGGTCGGCGGCGTAGCCGCCGGCGTCGGCCAGTCGCTCGCGGAGCGAGCCCGCCGTCATCCGTGCACGTGACGTTGCGCGAGGGAACGCAGCCGCTCGACGGCGCCCGCGGCCGACTCGGCCCCGTAGACCGCCGACCCGGCCACGAAGACGTCGGCCCCGGCCTCCGCGCACTGCTCGATGGTGTCGGCCGAGACCCCACCGTCGACCTGGATCCAGATCTCGCCACCGTGCCGGCGCACCGCGTCGCGCACCTCGCGGACCTTGGGCATCTGGTCGGCCATGAACCTCTGGCCGCCGAACCCGGGCTCGACGGTCATGACGAGCACCATGTCGACCTCCGGCAGCAGCTCCGCGTAGGGCGCGAACGGTGTCCCGGGCTTGACGGCGAACGCCGCACGGGCCCCTGCGGCGCGGATGGCGCGCGCCGTCGCCACCGGGTCTCGGACGGCCTCCACGTGGAAGGTGACCGACCGCGCTCCCGCCTCGGCGTAGGGCGGCGCCCACCGGTCGGGGTCCTCGATCATCAGGTGACAGTCGATCGGGACTGGCGAGACCTTCAGGAGCGCCTCGACGACGGGGAGCCCGATGGTGAGGTTGGGCACGAAGTGGTTGTCCATGACGTCGACGTGGGCCCAGTCGGCGGTGGAGATGGCCTCGAGCTCGGACTGGAGGTTGGCGAAGTCAGCCGAGAGGATCGACGGCGAGATCTGCATCGCACCACGTTAGCGGGGTCCCGGGACTCGCCCACGAGCGGTCGGGGGCCCGTGGCCGGCTCAGGCCCGCGGGCGCCTGCGCAGGAGGGCGAGGAACATCGCGTCGGTGCCGTGCACGTGTGGCCACAGCTGGACGTGCGGCCCGTCCCCGAGGTCCGGGAGGGGCGCCCCCATCGCGTCGGTGAGGAGCGGCCGGGCGTCGAGGACCTCGACGTCGTCGCGCCGCTTCAGCACGTCGGCGACGACGAACCGGGTCTCGGCCACGTGCGGGCTGCACGTGGCGTAGCCGACGACGCCACCCGGGGCCACCGCGTCGAGGGCCGAGGCCAGCAGCGCCCGCTGCAGCGGGCCGAGGGTGGCCAGGTCCGACGGCTGCCGGCGCCACCGCGACTCCGGGCGGCGGCGCAGCGCCCCGAGGCCCGTGCACGGGGCGTCGACGAGAACCCGGGCGTAGGCACCGGGCTCCTCGGCACCGACGTCGCGCCCGTCGGCGGCGCGCACCTCGACGGAGCGGCCCCTGGTCGCCGCCCGCTCGATGAGCGCGCCGAGGGTCTGACGCACGAGGTCGGCCCGGTGCGGGTTGACCTCGACGGCGACGAGGTCGGCACCCCGCTCCACGGCCAGTCCCCCGAGCACCCCCGACTTGCCACCCGGTCCCGCGCACAGGTCGAGCCACCGGCCCGGGAGCCCGTCCGGCACCTCGACGGCGGCCACCGCGAGCGCGACATGCTGCGACCCCTCGTCCTGGACCGCGGCACGACCCGCGCGCACCGCCGGGATGCCGCCGGGATCACCCCCGCGCAGGACGACACCGATCGGCGACGTGGGGCTCGGCTCGGCGTCCGCGGCCTCGAGCAGCTCGGTGACGGTGGCCAGGCCGGGGCGCGCGACGACGTGGACCCGCGGCGGTTCGTTGTCGGCCCGCAGCAGCGCCCCGAGCTCGGCGTCGACGGTCTGGGAGGTGGCTCGGCCGTGCCCCAGCAGCGCTGCCCTCAACGCGGTGACCACCCACTCCGGATGGCTGTACCGGACGGCGAGGGCCGCGGCCCCGCCCCCCGACGGTGTCACCGCATCCCGCCACTCCTCGAGACCGCGCTCCGAGACCCTCCGGAGCACCGCGTTGACGAATCCGGCCGCCCCTTGGCCGACCACCGACCTGGCCAGCCCCACCGTCTGGTCGGCGGCCGCGTGCGGCGGCACCCGCATCGCGAGCAGCTGGTGGCAGCCGAGCCGCAGCACGTCGAGCACGCCCTCGTCGATGCGCTCGACCGGCCGGTCCGCAGCCACGGCGATCACGGCGTCGTAGAGCCCCTGCCAGCGGACGGTGCCGAACGCCAGCTCGGTCGCGAAGGCCGCGTCGCGGCCCTCGAGGCGTCGTCGGCGGAGGATCCGGGGCATCTCGAGGTTGGCGTACGCCCCCTCCGCGACGGCGCGCAGCAGCGTGTATGCGGCGAAGCGGGTGGGCTCGGCGCGGCGGGTCCGCTCGGACGGCGCGGTCGCCGAGCGGCGGCGGGGTCCGCGGCCGCTCGGCGCGCCACGCCGCGGGTCACGGGAGGAGGGAGGTCGTCCGGGCACCACTGGAGGCTAGCGTCGCGCCAGGGGCGACGACGGCACGCAGGTCACGGGGTGCCCCAGGGCTCGATGACCGGAGGGGCCTCGCCGTCGGGGTCCTGCTCCTCGGGGCGGGCGCCGGCGCCGTCCCCGGCCGGGGGCGGCGAGGAGGCCCGGGCCCCCTCGGCGAGACGGTTGAGCTGGTCGGCGACCTCCGCGAAGGTCGCCCCGAGCGCCTCGGCCACCGCCGCACCCGTCTCCCGAGCCTCCTGGGTCACCTCGGGGTTGCGGGCCGCCGCGCCGACGGCGTCGACGGCGTCCTCGATGGCGCCCGCGAAGCGCCGAGCCGCCTCGCCGAGGTCGGACTCGCCGCCGCCGGGCACCTCTGCGTGCTGCTGGTCGTAGTGCGCCTTGAGGGAGGCACCGAGGGCGGCGAACCGCTCCCCCGCGGCCCGCCAGGCGGAACCGGTGTCGGTCATGCTCCATGGTGACCCGTGCCCGCGGTGACGCGCCAGAGGGACCGGTCCACCGGCATCCGGACGCGGTCCGTCCGGTGACGGGCCTAGAGTCGCCGGCATGAGCGACGTCGACGGCACCGAGCACTCCGGCTCCCACGTCAGGCACCTGGTCGCCCGTGACGTCACTGCCCACGGGGTCGACCTCTCCGGGCTTCGAGCCACCGACGTCCGGATGCGGGAGGCCGACCTCCGCTCCGCCGACCTGTCCGGTACCCGCCTGCGTGACGTGCTGCTCGCCGACGTCGTCATCCGCGGGGCCTACCTCCGGGGCGTCGAGATCAGCGGGGAGGTCGACGGCCTCGTCGTCAACGGCATCGACGTCGCGCCGCTCGTCGAGGGCGAGCTCGACCGCCGGTACCCCGACCACGCCGCGATGCGACCGGTCGACCCGGACGGGTTCCGCCGGGCCTGGGGCATCGTCGAGGATCTGTGGGCGGGCACCGTCGCGCGGGCCCGGACCCTCGATCCCGCGCTCCTCCACGAGTCCGTCGACGGGGAGTGGTCCTTCACCGAGACCCTGCGCCACCTCGTCTTCGCCACCGAGACCTGGCTGCACCGGGCCGTCCTCGGTGAGCCCGCGCCGTGGCACTCCCTGTCGCTGCCCTGGGACGAGGCTCCCGACGCCCCCGGCGTCCCCCGCGACCGCACCGCGCGCCCCGACCTGGACACGGTGCTCGCCGTCCGGCGCGACCGGATGGCGGCGGTGCGCCGCTACGTCGACGACCTGACCGGCCAGTCCCTCGCGGCCGACACCGTGCCGGTCGACGCACCGGGGTGGCCCGAGCCCCGCTCCTACCCCGTGCGGGAGTGCCTGCTGACGATCCTCAACGAGGAGTGGTGGCACCGCCGGTACGCCGAGCGCGACCTCGACGCCCTGACGGCCGGCGCCTGACGCCGGTCAGGTCCGGGCGTCCTCGCCGAAGCCCAGCGGCTCCCTCGACATCCGGTAGGTGGCCCACCGCAGCGACTCCACCGAACCGTCCCGGCGGCGGAGCACCCGGAGGAGCTCGCCGCGCTCTGCACCCGCGGCCGTCCGGAACAGGTCCGGCTCGAGCCGGTCGAACCGCCAGGCCGGACGCTCCTTCGGCCACTCGGGCGAGCGCACCTCGAGCGAGCCGTCGCGGACGAGGAGGTCCCAGGGTCGGCCCTCGGAGTACCACCGCCCGAGCAGCGGCACGAGGTCGTCGGGGAGCTCGGTCCCGGGCCGCCACGGTTCGGGCTCCTCCGGGTCGCGATCGAGCACGATGTCGACGAGCGCAGCGGCGAACGCCATCGGGTCCGGCGCCGCCGAGGAGTTCATCAGGACGATTCCGGCGGTCCCGCTCTCGCGGTGGGTGAACACGCCGGTGGTGTGGCCCGGCATCCCGCCGGTGTGCCCGGCGAGCACCCGGCCGCCGGGCGACCGTGCGAGGAACAGGCCCAGCCCCATCCCCACCTGCCATCCGTCGCTGTCGACCAGTGCCCGCGGCCTGGCCATCTCCGCCAGGGTGTCCGGCGCGAGGACGTCCGGGTCGGGGTCGGCGAGGAATGCGGTCCACCGGGCCAGGTCCGCGGCGGTCGAGGCCAGTGCCCCCGCGGGACCGGTGGCCCTGAGGTCGACGACCGGCTCCGGCCGCGGGACGTCGTGCCACGGCGGGACGAAGTAGCCGTGGGCGTGCGACCCGCCGTCGAAGCCGACGCTCGTGCGCGTCATCTCCAGCGGGTCCAGGAGACGGACGCGCAGCGACTCCTCCCACGGCCGGCCGTCGAGGCGTGCGACGGCCTGTCCGAGCAGCGCGAAGACGAGGTTGGAGTAGTGCCACTGCTCGCCCGCCCGCAGGCTCTGCTCGGCCTCGGCGGCCTCGCGCAGCAGCTGCTCCTCGTCCGGGTGCTCGAGGGTCGCCCACACGTCGCCGACCGGCTCGCGCTGCAGTCCGGTGACGTGGCTCAGGGCGTCGCGCACGAGGAGGCGGTGGCGAAGTCCCGGTAGGTGCTGCGCCAGGTCGTCGTCGAGGTCGAGCCGGCCCTCGTCGCGCAGCTGCATGACCATCGTCGCGACGAAGGTCTTGGTGTTCGACGCGATGAGGAACTGGTCCTGCCCGGTGGGGACGCGGTCGGAGCCGACCTCGGCGGTTCCGACGCCCGCCTCCCAGGCCACCTCACCGCGGCGGACGACACTCGCGTGGATGCCGGGAACACGCCCGGAGCGCTGGCGCTCGATGACCGTGCGGCGGAGCAGAGCGGCGGTGGAGTCACGGAGCATGCCCGCACGCTACGGGGCAGGTCACTCCAGGCGCTCACCGGACCCGATCCGCACCCCTCGGGCCCAGTCGGCGGCGGGCATCGGCCTCTTGCCGGGAGGGGTCACCTCGCCCAGGGCGAGCGGGACGGAGGCGGTCCCGACGTACACGGTGCGCTTCGTCACGTGCAGCTCCCCCGGACGGAGGTCACCCGCGTCGGACGTCGCCGCGAGGTGCACGTCGAACGGCCCGACCCGGATCCGCTCGCCGCGGAAGGTGGCCCAGGCTCCCGGTGCGGGGGTGCAGCCGCGCACGTGCCGGTCGACGACGTGGGAGGGCAGTTCCCAGCGGATGCGAGCCTCCTCCGTCGTCAGCTTGCGGGCGAGGCTGACGTCGTCGGTCGGCTGCGGCACCGCGTGCACCGCGCCGACCTCGAGGCCGTCCATCGTCGCGACGAGCAGCCCGGCGCCCGCATGGGCGAGCCGGTCCAGGAGGGTCCCGGCCGTGTCGTCGGGACGAACCGTCTCGGTCAGCGTGCCGAGGACGGGGCCGGTGTCGAGCCCCTCGTCGAGGAGGAAGGTCGTCGCGCCGGTGACGTCGTCGCCGGCCATGATCGCCCGCTGCACCGGAGCCGCGCCCCGCCAGGCGGGCAACAGCGAGAAGTGGAGGTTCACCCAACCGAGCCGGGGGATGTCGAGGGCAGCCCGGGGCACGAGCGCGCCGTAGGCCACGACGGGGCAGGCATCCGGGCCGATCTCGCGCAGCCGGGCCAGGAACTCCTCCTCGCGCGGGCTTCGCGGCGTCAGCACGTCGAGCCCGTGCTCGAGCGCGACCTGCTTGACCGGCGACGGGACGAGCGTCCGGCCCCGCCCGGCGCGTGCGTCAGGGCGGGTCAGGACGGCCACGACCTCGTGGTGGGAGTCCACGAGGGCCCGGAGGGAGGGCACCGCCGCCTCGGGGGTGCCGGCGAAGACGAGGCGCACCCGGCTGAGTCTAGGGAGGCCGCCCTCGGCTCAGGTGGTGGGGTCACGCGGGTCGACGCGGACGTGAACCGGGTCGGGGTCCTTGCGCGCCGATGCCCTGGCCCGCAGGGCGGCGAGCTCGGCGCCGAGGGCAGCGCCCTCGGCGAGCGGCACCGTGACGAGGGCGCGCCACCGCTCCTCGGTACCGGTGGGCAGCGGCCCGAGGACAGACGCGGAGGGCGTGAGCGCCAGCTCGTGGAGCGCGGCGTCGAGGGCCCTCCGGCTCCCCGACAGGGCGGCCAGCCGAGCGGTGGGCGGCAGGGCGAGCTCGCGGCGCTCGAGGAGCTCGCGCTCGGCGAACCACCCCGGGTCCCAGCGGACCAGGGCCTCGACGGCCGGCACCGCCACGTGAGTCGGCGCACCGCAGAGCACGACCTGGCCTCCCTCCGGTCCCGCCCGGACCAGAGCGGCCGCGGCGCACCAACGGCGCAGTGCCTCCTCGCCCGCGTCGAGGGTCGGGCGGTCGAGGAGGGCCCACGCATCGAGGAGGAGGGCGGCGGCGTACCCGTCCGGCGCGACCGGCTCGGCCCCCGGCGTGGAGACGACCAGGCGCGGCCCCACGGGCACGTCGTCGAGGACGGTCCCGGCGCCGGAGCGCTCGACGGGGACCCCGGGGAAGGCACGTCCGAGCTCCTCGGCGGTGCGGCGGGCACCGACGACGGAGGAGCGCAGCCGGTGCTCGCCGCACGCCGGGCACGTGAACCCGGTCTCGACCCGCCCGCACCACCGGCACGACGGCGGCCCCTGCGGTCCCGCGAGCGCGAGCGGCCCGGAGCAGGCGACGCAGCGAGCGGGCCGGCGGCAGTGCTGGCAGGACAGCGACGGCAGGTACCCCCGCCGAGGCACCTGGACGAGCACCGGCCCGCGCTCCAGCGCCCGCTTGGCGGTCTCCCACGCCACCGTGGGGAGGTGGGCCGCGGACACCGCGGGGTCGCGCTCGGCGTCGCGACCCTCCCCCGCCACCCGGACCGACGGGACCGCGTGGCGCACCTCCGCGCGGACGGCCCCCACGGCGGCCAGGGCACCCCGGTCGACGAGGTCGGCGAGCGCGGTCGACCGCACCAGCCCCGCGGCGAGGACGCCGGCCCCCTCCTCGGCGGCCCGGGCCAGGAGGACGTCGCGGACGTGCGGATAGGGGGCGCGCGGCTCGTCGAGCAGGTCGTCGCCGTCGTCCCACCACGCGAGGAGCCCGAGGTCGTGCACGGGGGCGAACGCGGCGGCGCGCGTGCCGACGACGACGTCGACGTGCCCGCGCAGGGCCTTGAGGTAGGCGGTGTAGCGCGCCTGGGGGCCCTGGTCGGCGGTGAGCCGGGTGGACCGCCCCGGGCCGAGCACCCGGACGAGCGCCGCCTCGACGCGGCGGACGTCACGGTGGTCGGGGACGACCAGGACGCTGCCCCGGCCGGAGGCGGCGGTCGCCCGGGCCGCCTCGGCCAGCAGGGCCGGCCACGCCTCGGAGGGGTCGGCGGCGGGCAGGGCGAGCACCGAGGCGGTGGGCGAGCCGCCGCCCGCGAGGTGGCTGAGGAAGGCCGGGCCGGCGGGCAGCCGCGCCCAGGCCGTGTCGTCGTGCGCCGGTAGGGGCGGGAGCGCGGGCGGGTCCACCGGGAGCGCCCGCTCGGCGGCCGCGTGGCGAGGGGGGACCGCCAGCCGGAGGACGTCACCGACGGTGCCCGCGTAGCGCGCGGCGACCGCCCGGGCGGCGGCGAGCACCGCGGGGGTGAGCACCGGCTCGGGAGAGACCACCCGCCGCAGCGGGGTCAGCCGCCCGAGGTGCTCGGCGTGTTCGCGTCGCTCGAGGACGAAGCCGGCGACGTCCTGGCCCGCGAAACGCACCCGCACGCGGGTGCCGGGGACGGCGTCGGCCGCCATCGACTCCGGGACGGCGTACTCGAACGGCCGGTCGAGGTGCGCCAGGCCGGTGTCGACGAGGACGGACGCGACCGGGCGCTCCGCCGCCGGCGGGTCGTCACCGGCGAGGCGGCGTGGACGGCCGCTGCCCGGCGCGATGAGCGCGAGCTGCTCGGCATCCTCCGGGTCGGCCACGGGCCGAACCTAGCGGAGCGCGGCGACGTGCCCGGTCAGCTGTGCACGGCCCGGCGGAGCTCGTCGACGCGGTCGGTTCGCTCCCACGTGAACCCGGCCTCGGCACCGTCCTCGGTGCGGCCGAAGTGGCCGTACGCGGCCGTGCGGGCGTAGATCGGGCGCAGCAGGTCGAGCTCGTCGAGGATCGCCGCGGGTCGCAGGTCGAAGACGGTGCGGATGGCTGCCTGGATCCGCTCGACCGGCACGGTCTCGGTGCCGAACGTCTCGATGTAGAGGCCGACCGGCTGCGCCACGCCGATCGCGTAGGCCACCTGCACCTCGCAGCGTCGGGCCAGCCCGGCGGCGACGACGTTCTTGGCCACCCAGCGGGTGGCGTAGGCGGCCGAGCGGTCGACCTTGCTCGGGTCCTTGCCCGAGAAGGCACCCCCGCCGTGGCGGGCCATGCCTCCGTAGGTGTCGACGATGATCTTGCGGCCGGTCAGGCCGGCGTCGCCCATCGGGCCCCCGACGACGAACTTGCCGGTGGGGTTGATGTAGGCGCGGTAGTCGTCGTGGCGCAGCGTCGTCCCGGCGGCCTCGAGCTCGGCGAGGACCGGTTCGATGACGTGCGAGCGCACGTCCGGCTCGAGCATCCCGTCGAGGCTGATGTCCTCGGCGTGCTGGGTCGAGACGACGACCGCGTCGAGGGAGACCGCACGATCGCCCTCGTACGCGATGGTCACCTGGGTCTTGCCGTCCGGGCGCAGGTAGGACAGCTGGCCGTCCTTGCGGACCGCGGTGAGCCGCTCGCTGAGCCGGTGTGCGAGGTAGATGGGCAGCGGCATGAGCTGCGGCGTCTCGTCGGTGGCGTACCCGAACATCAGGCCCTGGTCGCCGGCGCCCTGCTTGTCGAGCGGGTCGACGGCTCCGGTGCGGCTCTCGAACGCCGTGTCGACGCCCTGGGCGATGTCGGGGCTCTGCTGGCCGATCGAGACGCTGACGCCGCAGGAGGCCCCGTCGAAGCCCTTGGTCGAGGAGTCGTAGCCGATGCGCAGGACGGTGTCGCGCACGATGCGCGGGATCTCGACGTACGCCTCGGTCGTGACCTCGCCGGCGACGTGCACGAGGCCGGTCGTCACCATCGTCTCGACCGCGACCCGGCTGCGCGGGTCCTGCTCGAGCATGGCGTCGAGGATGCTGTCGGAGATCTGGTCGCAGATCTTGTCCGGGTGTCCCTCGGTGACGGACTCGGACGTGAACAGGCGGGTCGACACGCAGCTACTCCTTCGGCGGTGGGCTCGCGCGCCGCGGTCGGCACGCCGCGCGGACGTCAATGTACCCGTCCCGAAGAGGCCTCTCAGGCTTCACCCGGTGGTTGGGCGAGACGTCTGCGATCATGGGGGCCGTGTCCGACGGGTCCAGGCGTGAGGCGATGACGGAGGCACCCGCCTCCGCCGATCGCGGACCCGTCGACGAAGCACTGTCGATCCTCACCCGAGCCCAGACCCTCGCCGACCAGCTCCGGGAGGACGCCGGCCGCGAGATCGCCCACGTCAGGGCGGAGGCCGCGCGGGTCCGGGAGGAGACCGCGGGAGCCACCCAGGAGCTGGAGGACCTCCAGGCGCGGGTCCGGAGCGCGCGCGAGGAGGCCGCGCGCCACCTCGAGGAGACCCGAGCCGAGGTCGAGATCATGCTCGCCGACGCCGCCGACCAGGCGGCGTTGCTCAGGGCGAGGGCGACCAAGGCGAGCGACGAGGCCATCGCCCTGGCCGAGGAACAGGCCGCCCAGGCCCTTGCCGACGCCCAGGCCCGCGCCGAGGAGGTCCTCGAGCGGGCCCGCACCGAGCACGACACGACGATGACCCGCCTCGGTGAGGAGGAGCGCGCGCACCAGGAGCGCTGGGCGCGCGAGCACGAGACGCACACGGCGGAGCTGCTCGCCATGCGCGAGTCGGCGGAGGCGGACGTGCAGCGGCTGCGCCTGGACGCCGAGGGGTTCGCCACGCAGCACCGCACCGAGGCCGAGGAGGAGGTCGCCGGCCGCCTCGAGGAGCTGTCGCGCCGCGAGTCCGACAGCCGGGTCGAGCGCGAGACGCTGCTCGAGGAGGCCCGTGAGCGCGCGGCCGCGATCGTCAGCGACGCCGAGGCCGAGGCCGCCGAGGTCATCGCCGCCGCCGAGAAGCACCTGGCCTGGGCACAGGGAACCGTGCGGGAGATCCTCGACCGGGCCGAGCAGGAGGCGCAGTCCCGCGCACGGCAGCACCACCAGGAGCTGGCCGAGCGTGCACACACCGTGCGCGAGCGGGTCCAGACCATGCTGGCCGGCGCCACGGCGACCAGCCGCGACCGGCTCGCCGAGGCCGAGTCCGAGTCCCGCAGGATGCGCGAGCTCGCCGAGTCCGTGCTCGCCGAGGCCCGCGCCGACGCGGCCCGCACGAGCGGCGCCGCCCGGCGCGAGGCCGACCGGCTGCTCGAGGAGGCCCGCCGCCGCGAGGCGGAGTCGACCGAGCGCGCCGAGCGCCGCATCGCCGAGGCCGAGGACGGCGCACGCCGGGTGCGCCTCTCGGCGGCCGAGGACGTCGAGCGCATGCACCGCGAGGCCCACGAGTACCACCGCGCCGCCCGGGCAGAGATCGTCAAGGCCTCGGAGGAGGCCCGAGAGCGGGCGGATGCGGTCCGGGCCGAGGCCCAGGCAGCCGTCGAGCGCGCCCGCGCCGAGGTGCATACACTCGCAGCGCGCCGCGACGCGATCACCGCCCAGCTCGGTCAGCTGTCGGGGGTCATCGAGGCCCTCGCCGTCCACGACGAGGCCGCGCTCAACGGCCACGCCCACGGGTCCGGCCCGACCGAGTCCCAGACCACCGATCACGACACCTACACCCCTGAGCAGGAGTCACGATGAACCAGCCGGAGTTCCCCACCGTCTTCCGCGGATACGATCCCATCCAGGTCGACCAGCGCCTGACCTCCCTGCAGCAGGAGCTGGACGCGGCCCGCCAGGAGGCCGAGTCCGCCCGGCAGGAGGCCGCCGCCTCGTCGGTGGAGCTGACCAAGGTCCGCCAGTCCCAGGACGAGCTGACCCGGGAGAGCGAGGAGCAGCGCCGCCGCGTCGCCGAGCTCGAGGAGGAGGGGCGCAAGGCCTCCGCCCCGTCCTTCAGCGACCTCGGTGAGCGGATCGGGTCGATGCTCGGCCTCGCCGACCAGGAGGCCACCTCGATGCGCGAGAGCGCCGCGGCGGAGGCACAGGAGGTGCGCGACGCGGCCGAGCAGGCGTCCCAGCTCGTCAGGGCCGAGGCCGACCGGTACGCGGAGGAGGTCCGCAACCGCGCCGACACCGACGCCGCCGCCGTCGTCGCCCGTGCCCAGGCCGAGGCCGACTCCATCATCGACGACGCCGCCCGTGAGGCCGCCGCCCGACGCGAGGAGGCCGAGGCGTACTTCGAGAAGCAGCGCGCCGCGGCCGCGGCCCAGGCCGCCGACTTCGAGCGGACCCTCGGCGAGCGCCGTGAGGCGGCGGCCGCCGAGTTCAACGCCCAGATGGCCAAGCAGGACGCCGCCCTCGTGGCCGTCCAGGAGCGGGCCGACGTCATGGCCCGCGAGGCCGAGGAGGACCGCGACGCCAAGGCCGCCGAGGCCACCCGCATCCTCGAGGGCGCCCGTGCCGAGGCCGCCGAGCTGGTCCGGTCGGCCAAGGAGCAGGCCGAGCGGGTCCGTCGCGACTCCGACCGCGAGCTCGCCGCCGCCACGGCCCGCCGCGACAGCATCACCGCCCAGCTGAGCAACGTCCGCAACATGCTCGCCACGCTGGGAGGCCCGGCGGCCGCCGAGGCCCTCGCCGGCGCGGTGGCCGAGGACGCACCAGCCGACGACCCGGAGGTCACCGGCGAGGCGGAGGTCAGCGACGAAGCCGAGGAGGTCACCGAGCCGACCGACGAGGCCGAGGACGCCGAGGGCGGCGCCGAGCCGACCGACGAGGCCGAGGACGCCGAGGACGGCGAGGCCGAGGACAGCGCCGAGGCGGACGAGGACGCCGAGGCGGAGGAGCGCCAGCCGGCGCACCGCTGAGCCGGGACGAGCCGGGCGGACGGGGTCGCCGGCCGTCCGGGCCGCGTGGTGGGGCTACGGCAGCAGCCCCACCACGGCGTCCCAGACGGCGCCGGCCACCTCTGCCTTGCTCGCGGGGCCGACGTCGACGATCTCGTCGGTCCCCCGCCGCAGCACGTGGACGGTGTTGTCGTCCTTCCCGAAGGTCGTGTCCGGCCCGACCTCGTTGACGACGAGGACGTCGCACCCCTTCCGGGCGAGCTTGGCGCGGCCGTGGTCGAGGACGCTGCCCGCGGCGTCGCCGGTCTCGGCGGCGAACCCGACGACGACGGGTGACGGGGCGCCGCCCCGGTCGGCAACCAGCCCGGCGAGGATGTCGGGGTTGCGGACCAGCTCGACAGTGGGGGCGGACGTGTCGGCGACTGCGTCCTCGGACGCCGCGTACGTCTTCTTGATCTTGTGCTCGACATAGGCCGCGGGCCGGAAGTCGGCGACCGCGGCGGCCATGACGACGACGTCGGCGCCGCGGCCCGCGGACCGCACGGCCTCCTCCATCTCGAGCGCCGTCTCGACCTCGACGACGTGGACCCCGTCGGGCGGGACCAGACCGACAGTGGTGACGAGGATGACGTCGGCGCCTCGCCGTGCCGCGACACCGGCGAGGGCGTACCCCTGCTTGCCCGAGGAGCGGTTACCGAGGAAGCGGACCGGATCGAGGGGCTCGCGGGTGCCGCCGGCGGAGACGACGACCCGTCGTCCTGCCAGGTCGCCCACCGGCGACGCGTCCGGCCCCCGCGACGCGTGGTCGAGCTCGCGCTGGCAGACCGCGAAGAGCTCCTCGGGTTCCGGCAGCCGGCCGGGCCCGGAGTCGCGCCCGGTCAGTCGCCCCGACGCCGGCGGCACGACGTGGACGCCGCGCTCGGTGAGCGTCGCGACGTTGGCCTGGGTCGCCGGGTGCTCCCACATCTCCGTGTGCATGGCGGGGGCCATGATGACCGGGCACCTCGCCGTGAGCAGCACGTTCGTCAGGAGGTCGTCGGCCTGGCCGGTCGCGGCCCGGGCGAGCAGGTCGGCGGTCGCCGGCGCGACGACGAGGAGGTCGGCCTCACGTCCGATCCGGACGTGAGGAACCTCGGTGACGTCGGACCACACGTCGGTGCGGACCGGCTTCCCGGACAGCGCCGACCACGTCGCCTCACCGACGAAGTGGAGGGCGGCAGCGGTGGGGACGACGGTGACGTCGTGGCCGGCCTCGGTGAGCAGCCGCAGCAGGGAGCACGCCTTGTACGCGGCGATCCCCCCGGCGACCCCGAGGACGACCCGCACCGGGTCAGGCCTCGGGGGTGACGGGCTCTGAGGTCAGCAGGCCCTCGTTGATCTCGCGCAGGGCGATCGACAGCGGCTTCTCGTGGACCTCGGAGTCGACGAGCGGGCCGACGTACTCGAGCAGGCCCTCCTGCAGCTGGGCGTAGTACGCGTTGATCTGGCGAGCGCGCTTGGCGGAGTAGAGCACCAGGGCGTACTTGGAGTCGGCGCGCTCGAGGAGCTCGTCGATCGGCGGGTTGGTGATGCCGATGGGGTTGGCGGTGGTTCCGGACACGCGTCAGTCTCGCTTCGCCTCGGGTACGGGGGATCTCATCAATGATACGAGCTCCTCGGCCGCACGCCGAACGTCGTCGTTGACGATCGTCACGTCGAACTCCTCGGCGGCCGCCAGCTCGACCCGTGCGGTGTCCAGCCGCACCGTCCGTTCCGCCTCGTCCTCGGTCCCCCGGCCGACGAGGCGGCGGACCAGCTCCTCCCAGCTGGGGGGCTCGAGGAAGACGAAGAGCGCGTCGGGCATGGAGCGGCGCACCTGGCGGGCCCCCTGGAGGTCGATCTCGAGCAGCGCGGGCCGGCCGGCGGCCAGGGCGGCCTCGACCGGTCTGCGCGGGGTGCCGTACCTCGCCCGCCCGTGGACGACCGCCCACTCGAGGAGCTCGCCCTCGGCGGCCATGCGCTCGAACTGCGCATCCGAGACGAAGTGGTAGTGGACGCCGTCGACCTCACCCGGACGAGGTGGCCGGGTGGTCGCCGACACCGACACCCACACCTCGGGATGGTGCTCGCGGACCCAGGCGGCGAGAGTTCCCTTGCCCACGGCGGTGGGCCCGGCCAGGACGGTGAGCCGCGAGCGGTCCGTCACGTCCCGAAGCGGTCGAGGAGGGCGGCGATCTGGTTCTGGCCGAGGCCGCGCACGCGGCGGCTCTCGGAGATGCCGATCTCCTCCATGATCTGCCGGGCGCGGACCCGACCGACACCGGGCATGGACTCGAGGAGAGCCGAGACGCGCATCTTGCCGATGACGTCGTTCCTCTTCCCCTCCTCGATGACCGCGCCGAGCGAGGCACCCGAGTGCTTGAGCCGGTGCTTCACCTCCGCGCGCTCACGACGGGATGCCGCGGCCTTCTCGAGGGCGGCGGCACGCTGTTCCTGGGTCAGCGGTGGGAGAGCCACAGTGGTCCTTGCTCGACGTGCGGACGCTGGCTTCTCAACGTCCGGCTGTACGTCGCGACTGTACCGCGGACCTGCGCCGTCGGCACCCGTCAGGGCAGCCCGCGGGTCGCCGCCCGGAGCGCCTCGGCGGCCTCGCGGGCGGCTCGCCGCAGGGTGCCGACGTCGGGCCCCGCCCCGAGCACCTCGCGGCTGCTCGTGCCGAGCACCTGCGGCAAAGCGCCGCCGAAGGTCGCCCGGAGTGCCTCGGGGGTCCCCCCCTGCGCACCGAGCCCCGGCGCGAGCAGCGGGGCGGCCGACCCGGCGAGGTCGAGCCCGAGCGCGTGCACGGCCTCGCCGACCGTCGCCCCGACCACCATGCCGACACTGCCGAGGCGCCCGCCCGCCCGTGCATCCGAATTGTCCGCGGTGACCCCGGCGACGACGGACGCTGCGACGCTGCGGCCGTCGCGGACCGCGTGCTGCACCGACGGACCCTCCGGGTTGGACGTCAGCGCGAGGACGAAGACCCCGCGCCCGGTCGAGGCGGCGAGGTCCAGTGCCGGGCGCAGGGACCCGTAGCCGAGGTAGGGGCTCACCGTCATCGCGTCGGCCCGCCCCGGCGCGTCGTCGGAGAGGTAGGCGCTCGCGTACCCGGCCATCGTCGAGCCGATGTCGCCGCGCTTGGCGTCCAGCAGTGAGAGCGTTCCCGCGGCCCGCAACCCCTCGAGCGTCCGTTCGAGCACGGCGACCCCCCGGGACCCGAAGCGCTCGAAGAACGCGGCCTGGGGCTTGGCGCACGCCACGGCACCACCGAAGGCCTCGACGCACGTCATCGCGAACCGCTCGAGCCCGTCGACGCTGTCGGGCAGGCCCCAGGCACCGAGCAGGGCGGCGTGGGGGTCGATGCCGGGGCAGAACGGCCCGTGCTCGTCCATCGCGTCGCGCAGGCGGTCTCCGAAGGGCCGGCGGCTCATGACGGGTCCACCCGATCGCCCTCGGGGACCGGGACGTGGCCGGTCCCACGGCGTGGGTGGGCAGGCCGTCGTCGGGTTCCACTCATGGCCGGGCCATCCTCTCGTGGGCGATGCCGACGACGTCGGCGACGCGGCCGAAGCCGTGGCGGGCCACCTCGGCCTCCAGCTCCGTGGCGACCCGGCGCGGAGCGGCGGGGTCGTTGAAGGTGGCCGTTCCCACCTGGACGGCACTCGCCCCCGCGGTCACGAGCTCGAGGGCGTCGCGCCCGGTGCGCACCCCCCCGACACCGACCAGGGGTGCGGCGGGCAGCAGCCCCGAGCGCATCGCCGCGGTGACCTGGAACAGGGCCCGGACCGCGACCGGTCGGATCGCCGGCCCCGAGAGCCCGCCGGTGACGCCGGCGAGCTGAGGGCGGAGCAGGTCGGTGTCGATGACCATGCCGAGGAGGGTGTTGATCATCGTCAGTCCGTCGGCGCCGGCCCCGAGCGCCGCCGAGGCGATCTCGACGATGTCGGTGACGTCCGGCGTCAGCTTGGCGAAGATCGGGGTGGTGCTGGGCAGTCGGTCGCGGACGATGGAGACGACGCGCTCCGAGGAGACCGCGTCGCACGCGAAGACCAGCCCGCGGTTGGCGACGTTGGGGCAGGAGATGTTGACCTCGACGCCGACGACGGCGCCGAACGCCGGGCTCGCCGCGAGCCGCTCGGCGACCTGACCGAACTCCTCGGCCGTGTTCCCCGCGATCGAGACCAGCACCCGCGCCCCGACCGACTGGAGCCAGGCGAGGTCCTCCTCGACGAATGCGTCGATCCCCGGTCCCTGGAGGCCGATGGAGTTGAGCATGCCCGAGGCGGTCTCGGCCATCCGAGGCGTGCCCCGGCCGGAGCGCGGCTCGCGCATCACGGTCTTGGTGACGAACGCGCCGAGCTCGGACACCGGGAAGAAGCGGTGCAGCTCGCGACCGTTCGCGGCGCAGCCGGAGGCGGTCATCACCGGGTTCGGCAGCGTGACGCCGGCGAGGACCGTCGTCATGTCGACCATCAGTGCCCACCCGCCGTCGGGGCGCCCAGGGCGTCCTCGGGGACCGACCCGATGCCGTCGCGGAAGGCGTCCCAGCGGACCCGGTCGCCCCGGAAGACCGGCCCCTCGACGCACGAGCGCACCATCCGGGTGACCCCGTCGTTCCCCCTCACCGGCATGACACACGTCATGCAGACCCCCACGCCGCACGCCATGGACTCCTCGACGGCCACCTGGGCGACCGCGCCGTGCCGGCCCGCGACGTCGGTGACGGCCCGCAGCATCCCCATCGGTCCACAGGCGTACACGACACCGGCCGAGGTCCGGTCGACGACCTCCCCGAGGACGTCCGAGACCCAGCCCTGCCGCCCGGCGGAGCCGTCGTCGGTCGTCACGGTGACGCCGTCGGCGCAGCGGCGGGCCTCGACGACACCGAAGAGCCGGTCCTGCGACGCGGCGCCGAGCACCATCTCGACGTGGCAGCCCCGCGACCGGAGCTCCTCGGCGAGCCAGAAGAGCGGGGCCGAGCCGTACCCACCACCGACGAGGACGCACGAGACGGGCTCGGCCGGCAGGGGGAACGGCCGCCCCAGCGGGCCGACGACGTCGACGGGGTCGTGGGGCCGCAGGGCGGTGAGCCACCGCGTGCCGGGACCGTGGGCGGCGACGACGATGTCGACGGTGCCGCCGTAGGTGCCGGAGGGCTTGACCTTGTGGAGCGAGAAGCACCGCCGCAGCAGGTGGGCCGAGGTGGGGCCACCGACCGCGAGCGCGACGAACTGGCCCGGGTGGGCGAGCTCGGCGACCCCCGGCGCGACGAGCGTCAGGTGCTGGTAGGCACCCACCCGCCGGGTGGCGATGAGCTCGCCACCGACCTGGACCACACCAGTGCTCACGCCTCGGCCCCGATCCCGTAGAGGTCGAGCGCGGCTGCGTGCTCCTGCAGCGAGGCCACGCCCAGGTCGTCCTGCTGGACGGCCTCGATCGCGAGCACCGCCGCGGCGAGCTGCTGGACCGTCGTGACGATCGGCTTGTCCATCGCCGTCGTCGCGGCCCGGATGGCGTACCCGTCGGCCCGCGCGGTCGGGCTCGTGCCGCTCGGGCTGTTCACCACCATGTCGACCTCGCCGGCGTTGATGAGGTCGACGACCGACCGGTCGCCCTCGGTGCGCTCGGCGTGCTTGAGGACGATGTCGGTCTCGATGCCGTTGCGCCGCAGCACGTCCGCGGTGCCCGACGTGGAGAGGATGCGGAACCCGAGGTCGACCAGCCGCTTGACCGGGAAGATGATCGCCCGCTTGTCACGGTTGGCGACCGAGACGAACACCGTCCCCGTGGTCGGGAGGCCGCTGATGGCCCCGAGCTGGGACTTCGCGAACGCCCGGCCGAAGTCGGTGTCGATCCCCATCACCTCGCCGGTGGAGCGCATCTCCGGGCCGAGCAGGCTGTCGACGACCAGCCCCTCCGCGGTCCGGAACCGCTTGAAGGGCAGCACCGCCTCCTTGACCGAGACCGGCGCGTGCACGGGCATCCGGCCGCCGTCGGCGTGGGCGGGCAGCACCCCCTCCGCGCGCAGCTCGGCGATCGTGGCCCCGAGCATGATCCGGGCCGCGGCATTCGCCAGCGGCACCCCGGTGGCCTTGGCGACGAACGGCACGGTGCGCGAGGCCCGGGGGTTGGCCTCGAGGACGTAGAGGACGTCCTGGGCCAGCGCGAACTGGACGTTCATCAGCCCGCGGACCCCGATCCCCTCGGCCAGCCGCAGCGTGGACTCGCGGACCCGCTCGAGCTCGCCCCGGCCGAGGGTCACCGGCGGCAGCGCGCACGAGGAGTCTCCCGAGTGGATGCCGGCCTCCTCGATGTGCTCCATGATCCCGCCGAGGTACATCTGCGTCCCGTCGTAGAGGACGTCGACGTCGATCTCGATGGCGTCGTCGAGGAACCGGTCGACGAGGACGGGGTGCTCGGGGCTGGCCACCGTGGCCCGCTCGACGTACGCCGAGAGGGTGTCGTCGTCGTAGACGATCTCCATGCCCCGGCCGCCGAGCACGTACGAGGGCCGGACGAGGACGGGGTAGCCGATCTCGCGCGCGATCTCCACGGCCTCGGGTGCGCTGTACGCCGTCCCGTGCTTGGGAGCCGGCAGCCCCGCCTCGGCGAGCACGTGCCCGAAGGCGCCGCGGTTCTCGGCGAGGTCGATCGCCTCGGGACTCGTCCCGACGATCGGGACGCCGTTCTCCTTCAGGGCCCTGGCCAGGCCGAGCGGGGTCTGCCCGCCGAGCTGGACGACGACGCCGGCGACCGGTCCGGCCTGCTGCTCGGCGTGGACCACCTCGAGGACGTCCTCGAGGGTCAGCGGCTCGAAGTAGAGGCGGCTGCTCGTGTCGTAGTCGGTCGAGACGGTCTCGGGGTTGCAGTTGACCATCACCGTGTCGTAGCCGGCGTCACGCAACGCGAAGCTCGCGTGGACGCACGAGTAGTCGAACTCGACGCCCTGGCCGATGCGGTTGGGCCCGCTGCCGAGGATGATGACGGCCTCCCGCTCGCGTGCCGCGACCTCGGTCTCCTCGTCGTAGGAGCTGTAGTGGTAAGGCGTGCGGGCGGCGAACTCGGCGGCGCACGTGTCGACGGTCTTGTAGACCGGCCGCACCCCGAGGGCCTGGCGCACCCCGCGCACGACCGCCTCGGGCATCCTGCGCAGCGCCGCCAGCTGGGCGTCGCTGAACCCGTGCCGCTTGGCGAGCCGGAGCAGGTCCGGGGTGAGCTCGGGAGCTGCCGACACCTCCGCCGCGAGGTCGTTGACGAGGACGATCTGGTCGAGGAACCACGGGTCGATGCCGGTGGCCTCGTGGACCTCCTCGACGGTGAGACCGCCGCGAAGGGCCTGCTGGACCTGCACGATCCGGCCGTCCGTCGGCCGCCGCGCGGCGTCGAGCAGCGCCCACGCCTCGTCGGTGGTGGGCGCCGCGCCGTCCCAGTGGAAGCTGCTCCCCGACTTCTCGAGGCTGCGCAGGGCCTTCTGGAGGGCCTCGGTGAAGTTCCGCCCGATCGCCATCGCCTCGCCGACCGACTTCATCGTCGTCGTCAGGGTGTCGTCCGCGGCCGGGAACTTCTCGAAGGCGAACCGGGGCGCCTTGACGACGACGTAGTCGAGGGTCGGCTCGAAGCTCGCCGGGGTCTCCCGGGTGATGTCGTTGGGGACCTCGTCGAGGGTGTAGCCGATGGCCATCTTCGCGGCGATCTTGGCGATCGGGAACCCGGTGGCCTTCGAGGCCAGGGCCGAGGAGCGGGAGACCCTGGGGTTCATCTCGATGACGATGATCCGCCCGTCGGCGGGGTTGACGGCGAACTGGATGTTGCAGCCGCCGGTGTCGACGCCGACCTCGCGGATGACGGCGATGCCGATGTCGCGCAGGCGCTGGTACTCACGGTCGGTGAGGGTCAGGGCCGGCGCGACGGTGATCGAGTCGCCGGTGTGCACCCCCATCGGGTCGAGGTTCTCGATCGAGCAGACGACGACGACGTTGTCGGCGGTGTCGCGCATCAGCTCCAGCTCGTACTCCTTCCACCCGAGGATCGACTCCTCGAGGAGCACCTCGTGCACCGGCGAGTACTGCAGACCGGCACCGGCGATCCGGTGCAGCTCCTCCGGGGTGTGGGCGAAGCCCGAGCCGAGCCCGCCCATCGTGAAGGAGGGACGCACGACGACGGGGTAGCCGAGGTCGTCGGCGGCGGCGAGCACCTCGTCCATCGAGTGGCAGATGGCCGAGCGGGCCGACTCGGCCCCGCATCGGTCGACGACGCCCTTGAACTTCTCGCGGTCCTCGCCGAGCTGGATCGCCTCGACGTTGGCCCCGATGAGCGGGCAGCCGTACCTCGAGAGGACGCCGCGCTCGTGCAGCTCCATCGCGCAGTTGAGCGCGGTCTGTCCGCCGAGGGTCGCGAGGACGGCGTCGGGACGTTCCTTGGCGATGATCTTCTCGACGATCTCCGGGGTGATCGGCTCGACGTACGTGGCGTCGGCGAACTCCGGGTCCGTCATGATCGTCGCGGGGTTGGAGTTGACGAGGACGACCCGGATGCCCTCCTCGCGCAGGACGCGGCAGGCCTGGGTGCCGGAGTAGTCGAACTCGCAGGCCTGGCCGATGACGATGGGGCCGGAGCCGATGACGAGGACGCTGCGGATGTCGTCGCGGCGGGGCATCAGGCGCTCACCCCCGCGCCGGTGGTGCTGCGCGTTCGTTCCATCAGCGCGACGAAGCGGTCGAACAGGTAGGCGGCGTCGTGCGGGCCGGCGGCCGCCTCGGGGTGGTACTGGACCGAGAAGGCGGGCACGTCGAGGCACTCCAGGCCCTCGACGACGTCGTCGTTGAGGCAGACGTGGCTGACCCGCACCCGTCCGAACGGGGTGTCGGCGTCCCGGTCGAGGGGAGCGTCGACGGCGAACCCGTGGTTGTGCGCGGTGACCTCGACCCGGCCGGTGGAGCGGTCCATCACCGGCTGGTTGATGCCGCGGTGACCGTACTTGAGCTTGTAGGTGCCGAACCCGAGGGCGCGACCGAGGATCTGGTTCCCGAAGCAGATGCCGAAGTACGGGATCCGCGCGCGCAGCACCCCCCGCAGCAGGTCGGCCTGGTCGTCGGCGGTCGCGGGGTCGCCCGGGCCGTTGGAGAAGAAGACGCCGTCGGGTTCGACCGCGCGCACGTCCTCGAGCGTGGCCGTGGCCGGCAGGACGTGCACCTCGATGCCGCGCTGGGCCATCATCGCCGGGGTCATCGACTTGATGCCGAGGTCGAGCGCGGCGACGGTGAACCGGCGCTCCCCCGCCGCCGGCACCACGTAGGGCTCCGACGTGGCCACCTCGGCCGCGAGCGCCGCCCCGGTCATCTCGGGGGCGGCGGTGACCGTCGCGAGGAGGTCGGCGAGCGGCGACTCCGCCCGCGGCCCGGCGAAGATCCCGACCCGCATCGCCCCGCGCTCGCGCAGGTGGCGGGTCAGGGCCCGGGTGTCGACGTCGCAGATGCCGACGACGCCCTGGGCCTCGAGCTCGTCCTCGAGGGTGCGGCGGCTGCGCCAGCTCGACGGCCGGATGGCGGGGTCGCGGACGACGTAGCCGGCGACCCAGATGCGACCGGACTCGTCGTCCTCGTCGTTCCAGCCGGTGTTGCCGACGTGCGGCGCGGTCATGACGACGACCTGCCGGTGGTAGCTCGGGTCGGTGAGCGTCTCCTGGTAGCCGGTCATGCCGGTGGAGAAGACCGCCTCCCCCACGGTGGAGCCGCGGCGGCCGTAGGCCCGGCCGCGGAAGGTGCGCCCGTCCTCGAGGACGAGGACGGCGGGCTCGCGGGTCATCATGCGGTGGGTGCTCCTTCGCGCGCGGTCACGCGACCGCGCAGGACGGTGGTGTGGACGGCCCCGGTGAGGGTGCGCCCGTGCCACGGGTTGTTCCGCGCGAGCGACTGCGAGGCGTCGCGGTCGACGGTGACCGTCGCGCCGGGGTCGACGAGGACGAGGTTGGCGGGCTCGCCGGGGGCGACCGGGCGGCCGTGGCCGTCCAGGCCGGCGATCCGGGCGGGTGCGATGGACATGACCCGCGCCAGGTCGGCGAGGCCCAGTGCGCCGCCGGTGACGATGAGGTCGTGGACGACGGAGAAGGCCGTCTCCAGGCCGAGCATCCCGAAGGCGGCGTCGACGAACGCGTGCTCCTTGTCGTGGCGCGCGTGGGGGGCGTGGTCGGTGGCCACGGCGTCGATGGTGCCGTCGAGGAGTCCCTCGCGGAGGGCGTCGCGGTCCTCGTCGGGCCGCAGCGGCGGGTTGACCTTGAAGACCGGGTCGTAGCCGGCGAGCAGGTCGGTGCCGAGGGCCAGGTGGTGCGGGGTCACCTCGCAGGTGACCCGGATGCCGCGGGCCTTGGCCCACCGGATCACGTCGAGCCCCTCGGCGGTGGTGACGTGGGCGACGTGCACCCGTGCGCCGGTGTGTTCGGCGAGCATGACGTCGCGGGCGATGATGCTCGCCTCCGCCACGGGGGGCCAGCCGGGGAGGCCGAGCCGTCCGGACAGCTCGCCCTCGTGGCAGCAGGCGCTCGGGCCGGCGAGCGCGGGGTCCTGGCTGTGCTGGCTGACGACGCCGTCGAAGGCGCGCACGTACTCCAGGGCCCGCCGCATCACCCGCCCGTCGGCGACGCAGCGCCCGTCGTCCGAGAACACCCGCACCCCGGCTCCGGACCGGTGCATCAGGCCCAGCTCGGCGAGCTCGGCGCCCTCGAGCCCCTTGGTGACGGCCCCCACCGGCTGGACGTCGACGAGCCCGCAGGCCTGACCGAGCGCGTGGACGTGCTCCGCGGCCTCGGCGGTGTCGGTGACCGGTGTCGTGTTGGCCATGGCGAGCACCGCGGTGTACCCCCCGACGGCGGCCGCACGGGAACCCGAGGCCACGGTCTCGGCGTCCTCCCGGCCGGGCTGGCGCAGGTGGGTGTGCAGGTCGACGAACCCGGGCAGCGCGACGAGGCCGTCGACGTCGAGCCGCTCGAGGCCGTAGGCGTCCTCGACGGTGCCCACCTCGGTGAGGTAGCCCTCGCGCACGGCGAGGTCGCCGCGCCGCTCGCTGCCGTCGTCGTCGAACCAGGTGGCGCCGGTCAGGAGGAGGTCGCTCACGCCGCCACCTCCTCGCCCGCCAGCAGGTGGTAGAGCACGGCCATCCGCACCGCCACCCCGGCGGAGACCTGGTCCAGGACGAGGCTCTGGGCCGCGTCGGCGGCGTCGGCGCTGATCTCCAGGCCCCGGTTCATCGGCCCGGGGTGGCAGATGACCACCTCGGGGTTGGCGTCGACGAGCGCCCGCAGCCGTTCGCGGGTCAGCCCGAAGCCGACCGTGTACTCGCGCGCGGTCGGGAAGAAGCCCCCGCTCATCCGCTCGCGTTGCACCCGGAGCATCATCACGGCGTCCGGTCCGCTCGCGAGGACCTCGTCGAGGTCGTCGGTGAGGGTGAGCCCGTCGGCCTCGGCCCACGGGCCGATCCCGCTCGGCATCAGCGTCGGCGGTGCGACGCAGGTGACCTCGGCGCCGAGGGTCCGCAGGGTGATGGCGTTCGAGCGGAACACCCGGCTGTGGGTGAGGTCGCCGACGATGGCGACGTGCCGGCCCTCGAGGCTGCCGATCCGCTGCTCCATCGTGTAGGCGTCGAGCAGCGCCTGGGTCGGGTGCTCGTGGGTGCCGTCGCCCGCGTTGACCACGCTCGCGTCGACCCACTGGGCGACCTGGTGGGCGGCGCCGCTGGCCATGTGGCGCATGACGACGCAGTCGACCGCCATCGCGTCGATCGTCATCACCGTGTCGCGCAGCGACTCGCCCTTGGAGGTGGAGGAGCCCTTGCCCGTGATGTTGATGGTGTCGGCGCTCATCCACTTGCCCGCGATCTCGAAGCTGGATCGGGTGCGGGTGGAGTCCTCGAAGAAGAGGTTGATGACGGTACGGCCGCGCAGCGTGGGCAGCTTCTTGACGTCGCGGCGCTGCACCTCGTGCATCTCCGCCGCGGTCGCGAGCAGCATCCGCACGTCGTCGCGGCTGAGGTCGGCGCTGGAGAGCAGGTGCTTCACCGGACGCCTCCTTCCGGGGTCGAGGGGCTGCCCGCGCGGGTCTCGCCGACGGCGATGGAGACCGAGTCCACGGGGACGTCGTCGACACCCTCGAGCCGGACCATCACCCGCTCGGCGTGAGAGGTCGGGAGGTTCTTGCCGACGTGGTCGGCGCGGATGGGCAGCTCGCGGTGACCGCGGTCGACGAGCACGGCGAGGCGCACCGCTCGCGGCCGGCCGAGGTCGGAGAGCGCGTCGAGGGCGGCCCGGATGGTGCGGCCGCTGTAGAGGACGTCGTCGACGAGGACGACGACCTTGTCGTCGACGCCGGCAGCGGGGATGCGGGTGGGCATCGGCGCGCGGGTGGGCTGGTGGCGCAGGTCGTCGCGGAACATCGTGATGTCGAGCTCGCCCGCGGGAACCTCGACCCCCTCGAGGTCGCCGAGGAGGCCGGCGAGCCGCCGGGCGAGCTCGACCCCCCGGGTCGGGATGCCGAGGACGACCAGGTCCTCGGCGCCCCTGTTGTGCTCGACCACCTCGTGCGCGATGCGGCGCAGCGCTCGGGCGATGTCGGGAGCGGTCATCACGGCGCGGGGAGCACCGGGCCCCTCGGGTGGGTCGGCGGGCAGCATGTCGTCGGCGCGCGTCATCCGCGTGCGACCTCCTTCCCTGCCTCACTGGACAGGTCGTTAAAGGACGTCTGGCGGGGTCACTCTACGACGTGGCCGCCGCTGTCACCGACACCGGCCCGCGGGTCGGACGCGCCGCCCCCTCACTCGTCGACGTTCGGGACTCCGCCGGCCTCCCGGAACCCCGAGCAGAGCACCCGGAGGTGCACGATGCGCCCCTCCTCGGTGCGGTAGTACGCCTGCTGCTCCACCGTGAAGTCCCCGTCCGGCGTCCGCACGGCGAGGCGGTACGCGACCCGCTGGGTGTCCTCGACCGGGTCACCGTCCTCGACCCCGACCAGGCCGACGATGTCGTCCTGCGGCTCGAACCAGTGCGCGAAGACGATGTCGGCCACCTCGGTCGACGAGTGCGCCTCCCACGTCCGACCCGAGGCGAGGGCCCGGAAGTCCACGTCGTCGGCGAGCACCTCGAGCAGGCCCGCGCGGTCCTTGCCGGAGACCGCGCGCGCGAAGGCGCTCCCCTCGTCAGCCACGCTGCCTCCCGGTGCCGGTGGTCATGGGACCACGGTGACGCATCGACGCGCCTCGCGCCAGAGACCGGGCGCCTGCGAGGCAGGGTGTGCACCCGGGCTTCCCCCGCGCCCCCTGCCCCGCGATGATCGGGGGACCGGGGCCGCCACCGGGCGGCCCGCGACGAAGGGGTCGACCATGGCGCACACCTACGGCATCACCGAGGTCGTCGGCACGTCCACCAGCTCGCTCGACGACGCCATCCGCGGTGCCGTCGCGCGCGCGAACACCACCGTCCGCGGGCTCGACTGGTTCGAGGTCACCGAGATCCGCGGACACCTCGAGGACGGCGCCGTCGCCCACTACCAGGTGGGACTGAAGATCGGCTTCCGGCTCGAGGAGTGACCGGGCTCAGGCCAGGGTCGGCTTGACCTCCGCGAGCCGGGCGAGCAGGCCGTTGACGAAGCGCGGGCTGTCGTCGGTCGACAGCTCGGTCGCCAGCGAGACCCACTCGCTGATCGCAACCGGCTCCGGCACGTCCTCGGAGAAGAGCACCTCGTAGGCGCCGAGCCGCAGGATCGACCGGTCGACGGCCGGCATCCGCTGCAGGGTCCAGCCCTGGGCGTAGGTGGTGATCAGCTCGTCGAGCTGCTCGCGCCGCTCGACGACGCCGGAGACGAGGGTGGCCGTCAGCTCGGGGAGCGGGTGCTCGGTGACGGGGGCGGCGAGCCGCTCGCGCAGCAGGGCACCCGCGTCGACGCCGCGCTGCTCGGCCTCGAAGAGCAGGTCGAGGGCGCGCTTGCGGGCCTTGCTGCGAGCGGTCACGGGTCAGTTGACCCGGCCCAGGTAGGAGCCGTCGCGGGTGTCGACCTTGATCCTCGTGCCTGGCTCGAGGAAGAGCGGCACCTGGATCTCGGCCCCGGTCTCGAGGGTGGCCGGCTTCGTGCCGCCCGTGGAGCGGTCGCCCTGCAGGCCGGGCTCGGTGTAGGTGATCTCGAGGACGACCGAGGCGGGGAGCTCGACGTAGAGCACCTCGCCGTCGTGGCGGGCGACGACGGCGTCCTGGTTCTCGACCATGAAGCGCGCGGCGTCGCCGACGGTGGCCGGGCTGACCATGATCTGGTCGTAGGTGTCGGGGTCCATGAACACGAAGTCGGTGCCGTCGTTGTAGAGGTACTGCATCGTCCGCTTGTCGACGTTCGCCGTCTCCACCTTGACGCCGGCGTTGAAGGTCTTGTCGACGACCTTCCCGCTCATGACGTTCTTCAGCTTGGTGCGGACGAAGGCCGGGCCCTTGCCGGGCTTGACGTGCTGGAACTCCACGACGGTCCACAGCTGGCCCTCGAGGTTGAGCACCAGGCCGTTCTTGAGGTCGTTGGTCGTCGCCACGTTCGGGGGTGTCCTTCTCGGTCGGTCTCGCCCGCCGTGCGGGCGC
This sequence comes from uncultured Actinomycetota bacterium, assembly GCA_963730165.1. GTDB lineage: Bacteria > Actinomycetota > Actinomycetes > Actinomycetales > Dermatophilaceae > DASSQJ01. The sequence continues at coordinate 38,064 of CAVSQS010000001.1, read as the reverse complement.
GCGTCACCCCCGCGAGGGGGTGGGGAACCCGACCATCCTACCGTCCCGGGCACCTCGTCCGGACCGCCGCCAGGCGGCCACGGCAGTGGGGCCACCGGTCGAACCGATGGCCCCACCCCGTGTGTGCGCCCGTGCCCGAGGTCTCGGTCAGCAGACCCCCATGAGGATGGCGTTGTCGGCCAGCGTCGACTCCCCACCGAAGCCGTAGACCTCGGCCGGGTTGAGCCGGGAGGCCTCGTCACGCGTGTTCGCGGTCACGCAGGGCGTGGCGCTCAGCAGCGTCGAGGCACCGATGACGCCCGCGAAGGGGGCCGCGGCCAGCGCGTCCGGGTAGTTGTACGCGTAGACGACGAAGACGGCGGTGGCCGAGGTGTCGAAGACCTTCGACGAGACGTCGATCGCCGTGTCGAACCGGTTCGAGCCGGACGCGCGCTCCACCTTGCTCGAGGGCAGGGCGGCCTGGACCTGCGCCAGCACCGCGTCGCTCACCGTCGAGGTGCCGCCGGTGATGATGACCGTCTTGGGGTCGATCGACTGGAGCGCGGACTTCGTGACGTCGGGCAGCTTCGTCCTGGTCGTCAGCAGCAGCGAGCCGCGGCTGTTCGCCGCGGCGCCGCCGCCGGCGAGGGCGTCGGCGTAGGACTCGCCGGAGGCCAGGACGATCGTGTCGAGCCCGATGTTGTCGGGGACGTTGTCGTTGTTCGCGTCGACGGCGCGCCACCACGCGTCGTTCTGGATCGCCCCGAGGGCTGCGGTCGCGTACCGGTTCGGGCCGGAGATGCGCTGGACCTGGCCGTCGGTGGTGTGGGTCTTGAGCTGGTCGACGACGGCGTCGCTGACCGCGCTCGTGCCACCGAAGACGACGAGCCCGCTCGGGGTGATCCGGTCGAGCTCGTCGAGGACCACCTGCGGCACCGTCCCGGTCGGCGGCACGAGGAGCAGTGGACCGATGCCGAAGGCGATCGGCCCGGCGCCGAGCGCGTCCGGGTAGTTCGTGCCGCTGGCGATGAAGGCCAGCTCGACCGGGTGGGCAGCATCCCCGAGGATCGTGCAGTCGGGTTGCTCGGGCGGGCATTCGCAGAGGATCTCGGCCCCGTCGCAGATCATCGTCCGGCTGACCTCGACGGCGGTGGCGTAGCGGTTGGGCCCGGAGACCCGGTAGTAGGCGTCGGTGGGGAGCGCCCCGGCACCGGGGTCGCTGATCGACGGGTGCGCGAGCTCGCCCCCGGCGGGGAGCACGGCGTCGCCGGTACGTGCCGGGACGGCGTCGCCCGCCCGGGCACCGGGAGCCGGGCCGGGCGCGGCCGAGGCCACGGCCGGCGCGAGCGAGAGGCCCAGCAGGGCGGCCGCGGCAGCGGCGATGACGGTGGAACGACGCATTGATGTTCTCTCTCTGGTGACTGCCCGTGGCGGGCCCCGCCGGTTGTCCCCCCGGGGGGGCACCCGAAATATACGTCGCGCTTCCCCGAGGCGACGGAGGACTCGCGAGAAGTCGCAAACCGCGCTCAGAGGGCTGCGTACGCCTCGCGGAGCAGCTCCTCGGAAGGGTCCTCGAGCCGGGCCGGCCGGGCCAGGTCCTCGAGCACGACGAAGCGCAGACGCGCACCGCGGGACTTCTTGTCGCGGCGCATCACCTCGAGGAGGGCGTCGAACCGGTCGCCGCGGTCGGCGAGCGGCAGCCCGACGGCCCCGAGGACCTCCCGGTGCCGGTCGACGAGCGCCCGGTCGAGCAGGCCGGCCCGGTGCGAGAGCTCGGCCGCGTACACCATGCCCACGGCCACGGCCTCGCCGTGCCGACGTCGGTAGCCGTCGACCTGCTCGATGGCGTGCCCGAGGGTGTGGCCGTAGTTGAGCACCTCCCGGAGCCACGACTCCCGGAGGTCCCGGTCGACGATCTCCGCCTTGACGCGAACGGCTCGCACGACGAGCTCGGCGAGGTGTGGCCCGTCGGCGGACCCCGCCGCCACCGGGTCGGACTCGACGAGCTCGAGGATGCGGGGGTCGGCGATGAACCCTGCCTTGACCACCTCGGCGAGGCCCGCCACGAGATCGGGTCGCGGCAGGGTGGCGAGGACGTCGAGGTCGCAGACGACCCCGGCGGGTGGGTGGAAGGCCCCGACGAGGTTCTTGCCCTCGGTCGTGTTGATGCCCGTCTTCCCTCCGACCGCCGCGTCGACCATCGCGAGCAGCGTCGTCGGCACGTGGACGACCGGCACCCCCCGCAGCCACGTGGCGGCGACGAACCCCGCGAGGTCGGTCACCGCTCCCCCGCCGACGGCGACGACGGCGTCGCTGCGGGTGAACGCGTGCTGTCCCAGCACGGACCAGAGGTCGGACGCGACCTCGGCGGTCTTGGCGCGCTCGGCGTCGGGCACCGGCCCCTCCCGCACGACGAGCCCGGCGTCCTCGAGCCGGCGCGCCACCGGGGCCGCGTACCGCTCGAACCCCACGGGGTGGACGAGCAGGACCTGACGCACGCCGTCGGGGACCACGTCGACGACCCGCCCCAGCACACCGCGTCCGACGACGACGTCGTAGTCGTCGCCGACCGGAACGACGACGGTCTCGCTCACGCCCCCTCCCGCAGCCGGGCGGCGATCTCGGCCGCGACCTCCTCCGGGCTGCGCCCGGCGGTGTCGACCACGTGGGTCGCGACCCGCTCGTAGACGGGACGGCGCTCGGTCATCAGCCGCACCCAGGAGGCCCGTGGGTTGACCGCGAGGAGCGGTCGGGACCGGTCGAACCCGATCCGCCGGGCCGCGTCGGCGATCCCCACGTCGAGGAAGACGACGGTGTGGTCGGCGAGCAGCGGCTCGGTGAGCGGATCGACCGGTGCCCCACCCCCGAGGGAGACGACACCCGGCTCCTCGGCCAGGGCCCGGGCCACCTCGGCCCGCTCGAGCTCGCGGAAGACGGCCTCGCCGTCGAGCACGAAGATGTCGGAGATGCTGCGCCCGCTGGCCGCCTCGATCGCCGCATCGGTGTCGTGGGCCGGCACGTCGAGCAGCTCGGCGAGCGCCGCACCGGTGCTCGTCTTGCCCGACCCTGGCGGCCCGACGAGGACGACTCGAGGCATCAGCCCTCCCACGTCCGCATCGTCTCCGGGACCGCGTCGAGGTAGGCCCTGTGGTTGCGCGCCGTCTCGGTCACCGAGTCACCACCGAACTTCTCGAGGCAGGCCTGCGCGAGGACGAGGGCGACCATCGCCTCGGCGACGACCCCGGCCGCGGGCACGGCGCAGACGTCGGAGCGCTGGTGGATGGCCCGGGCCGGCTCCTCGGATGCGACGTCGACGGTCTCGAGCGCCCGCGGCACGGTGGAGATCGGCTTCATGGCGGCTCGTACCCGCAGGGTCCCACCGACCGACATGCCGCCTTCGGTGCCGCCTGCCCGACCGGTGCGCCGACGGATGACCCCGTCCTCGTCCCGGCCCATCTCGTCGTGGGCCTGCGAGCCGCGCCGCGCCGCGGTCCGGAAGCCGTCGCCGACCTCCACACCCTTGATCGCCTGGATGCCCATGAGCCCGGCCGCGAGACGGGCGTCCAGCCGCCGGTCCCAGTGGACGTGCGACCCGAGTCCGGGCGGGAGCCCTTCCGCGATGACCTCGACGACCCCGCCGAGCGTGTCGCCGTCCCGGTGTGCGGCGTCGACCTCGGCGACCATCGCCGCCGACGCCGACGGGTCGAAGGCTCGCACCGGGTCGGCGTCCAGGGCCGCGACGTCCGCGGCGGTGGGGAGCGGGGCCTCGTCAGGGACACCGGCGGTCCCGATCGCGACGGTGTGGGAGACCAGGCGGATGCCGTAGGCCTGCTCGAGGAACCGCGCCGCGACGGCGCCGAGCGCGACGCGTGCCGCCGTCTCGCGGGCCGAGGCGCGCTCGAGGACCGGACGGGCGTCGGCGAAGCCGTACTTCTGCATGCCGACGAGGTCGGCGTGGCCCGGGCGGGGCCGGGTCAGCGGGCGGTTGCGGGCCGGCTCCTTGTCGGCGTTGACGTCGTCGGAGGCGGCGAACTCCGCCTCCGGCACGGGGTCGGGGCTCATGACGGTGCGCCACTTGGGCCACTCGGTGTTGCCGATCCGGATCGCGACGGGCGACCCGAGCGTCGTGCCGAGCCGGACGCCGCCGAGGATCTCGACCTCGTCCTGCTCGAACTTCTGTCGGGCACCGCGGCCGTACCCGAGCCGGCGCCGGGCCAGGGCGGCCCCGATGTCGGCGGTGGTGACCTCCACGCCTGCGGGCAGGCCCTCGATCGTCGCCACGAGAGCAGGCCCGTGCGACTCCCCGGCGGTCAGCCAACGCAGCATGACGAGAATCCTTCCACGGCCGGCTCATCCACCCGTCAGCCAGGTCATGATGCGGTCCGCCCCCCCGATGGCCACCCACGCTCCCACGCACATCGCGGGTCCGTACGCGATGTGGGTCTTGCGTCCCGCCCGGCCGGCGACGAGCAGGGCCGCGGCGACGAGCCCCCCGACGAGGAAGCCCGCCGCCATGCCGATGACGAGGTGGCCGGGGCCGAGCCAGCCGAGCACGGCCCCGATGAGCGGCGCCAGACGCACGTCCCCGCCGCCGACACCACCGCCGGGCAGCAGGGCGAGGAGCAGGTAGAAGCCGCCCATGACGAGGACGCCGGCGAGCGCGCCCTTCCACCGCCCCTCCCCGACGGCCAAGCGTCGCGAGCCCGAGGAGCACGGCGAGCCACCAGCCGGTCGGGACGACGAGACCGACCGGGAGCCGGTGGACGTCGAGGTCGGTCCAGGTGAGCGCGGTGGTCAGCCACGCGAAGAGCAGGTAGGCCGGGAGGGCCGCCCAGCCCGCGACGTCGACGACCGCCCAGGTGGCGATCGCGGCCAGCGCCCCGGTGAGGGGTCCGGCCCACCAGGCCGACCCGGGCGGGTGCTCCACGTCGTCCTCGGGGATGCGGTAGCCGCCGGTGGCCAGCTCGCGGCCGGTCAGGTGGCCGACCACACCCATGACGAGGGCCGCGGCCAGCAGGGGCCACCAGCTCACGTGGCCCCCAACGCGGCCCGCCCCGCCTCGAGCATCGCGGCGAACGGCGCCGGACGGCCCGTGAAGAGGGTGAACTGGTCGGCGGCCTGGTGGACGAGCATGTCGAGGCCCGAGACCACCGTCATCCCCGCCGCCGCGGCAGCGCGGGCCAGCGGGGTCGGCCACCCCGCGTAGACGACGTCGAGGAGCACGCCCCGGTGCTCGGCGGGCACGGTCGCCGCGAGCGCCTCGCTGGCCTCCCGAGGCACCGTCGAGACCACGACGTCGTCGCGGGAGGTCCGCCACGGGTCCATCGCGGCGACCGACCCGCTGCGCACGCCGATGCCGAGGTCGAGCGCCCAGGCGAGGAGGTCCGCGGCCGCCGCGGTGTTCCGGGCCCGGACCGTGAGCGTGGAGACGCCCAGGGACGCGAGGGCGAGGACCGCGGACCTGGCGGTGGCTCCGGCGCCGAGCACGAGGGCCCGTTGGGGCGGCGCGGGCAGGGACGGGCGCAGCGTCTCCACGACCCCGGCGACGTCGGTGTTCGTCGCGTCCCACCCGCCGTCGGGCCGGCGCACCAGGGTGTTGGCCGCTCCGGCGCGGCGGGCCACGACGGACACCTCGGTCGCGACGTCGAGAGCGGCCTCCTTGAGCGGCATCGTCAGCGACAGGCCTCGCCACTCCTCGCCGAGCCCGGCGACGACGCCCGGGAGGTCGCCGGCGAGCACCTCACGGGCGTCGTAGCGCCAGTCCGGGAGGCCCGCGGCCGCGTAGCCCGCCCGGTGCAGGACCGGGGAGAGCGAGTGGGCGACCGGCGAGCCGAGGACCGCGGCCCTCAGCACGAGCCGGGGTTGGCCGCGCACCAGTCGTTGAACTGCTGCACGTTGCGGTCGTGCTCGGCCTGGGTCGCGGCGAACTTCGTCTCGCCGGTGTCCGGGTTGACGGTGACGAAGAACACCCAGTCACCGGGTGTCGGGTCGGCCGCGGCCTCGATCGACGCCTTGCCGGGGTTGCCGATCGGGCCGGGCGGCAACCCCGCGTACTTGTAGGTGTTGTACGGGCTGTCGGAGGCGCGCTGCTCGTCGGTGGTGCCCGCCTTGCCGCGCTGCTGGGCGGCGTAGTGGACGGTGGAGTCCATCTGGAGCAGCCCGTAGCTCGGCGGACCACCCTCGAGGCGGTTGAGGATGACGCGGGCCACCTTGCCGCGGTCGGCGTCGCCACTGACCTCGCCCTCGACGATCGAGGCGATCGTCAGGGTGCGCTCCCAGTCCTTCTGGGCGACGCCGGCGTCTTCGAGGGTCTTCTTCGTCAGGGCCACCATCTGGGACAGCTGCTCGGTGGCGGTGGTGCTGTCGTCGAACTCGTAGCTCGCGGGGAACAGCCAGCCCTCGACGTTGCCGTCCGCCGCGGCGGGCAGGCCGATGGCCTTGGTGTCCTTCGCGGCCTTCTCGTAGTCCTTGACCGGCACCCCCGTCGCCTCGGAGAGCGCGGCGAAGACCTCGTCCTTCCACAGTCCCTCTCGGATCGTCACCCGGTCGGCGATCCGGTTGGCCGGGTCGCTGAGGAGAGCGAACGCATCGGCGCCGCTCATCTGCTCGCGCATGGCATACGTCCCGGGCTGGATCTTGCCCGCCGCCTGTGGGTCGGCCGCGGCGGCCTGGAGGTAGGCGGTGCGGGTCTTGGTGACGCCGCTGTCGCGCAGCGTCGTCGCGATGTCCTCGCCGGTGTCTCCGGGGTTGACGACGATCTGGACCTCGCCGGTGCCCGGGCCCGGGTAGTCCATGTCGGCGGTGCTCGTCCCGCCGGACAGGAAGCCCGACACGGTCGGGCCGAGGACGCTCCATGCCGCATACGCCCCGCCCCCGACGAGGACGACGGTGACGAGCAGCACGAGGAGGCGGCGCCCGGTTCGACGTGGCGGCCGCTGGTGACCGTGCAGCTCTCGACGGGTCTGGGGCGCAGGGCCCTCCCGGTGCCCCCCGGTGTCGTCACCGAAGATCGTCTCGGTGAAGTCCTGGTGAGTCACGTCCTCGTGCCCTTCGTCCGTGGCTTGCGCCGTGGTCCTCCGACCGGCTCCCCGGCGGGGGCCCCGGTCGCACGCTCGGTGTCGAGGGCCGACTGGAGGATGAGCACCGCCGCGGCCTGGTCGACCACGGCGCGCTGCCGCCTGCCGGCGACCCCGCTGTCACGGAGCGCCCGGTGCGCGTCGACCGTGCTCAGGCGTTCGTCGACGAGACGGACCTGAACGGGGGCGACACGCGCCGACAACACGCCAGCATACGTGCGTGCACGTCGTGCGGCGGGACCTTCGGTCCCGTCGAGTGACCTCGGCAGCCCGACGACCACGCACACGGCCTCCTCACCGGCGACGATGGCGGCGATCTGCTCGACGTCCCGGTCGCCCTGCGCCGGCGTCGACGCGGGGTCGCGCCGGAGGGTCGCCACGGGGGTCGCGAGCACACCGTCGGGGTCGCTCATGGCGACACCGACCCGCACGGACCCGACGTCGACGCCGACCCGGACGCCCCGGCCGACCGCCTGCGCGTCGTCGGACATCAGCCCGCGAGCTCGCCCACGCGCCACTCGACCGCCGCGAGGGCCTCTCCGACCCGGGCCGGGTCCTGACCGCCGCCCTGGGCGATGTCGTCCTTCCCACCGCCGCCACCACCGAGGGCACCCGCGGCGGCGCGGACCAGCTCACCCGCGCGGATGCCCCGGTGCCGGGCTCCCTCGTTCGTCGCGACGACGACGACGGGGCGACCCTTGGCGACGCCCGTGACGGCCACGACCGTCGGGCGGTCGTTGCCGAGCCGGCCGCGCAGGTCCAGCACCATCGTCCTGACGTCGCCCGCGTCGGCCTCGCCGGCGTCGTGCCCGAGGAAGGTGACCCCGCCGACGTCGCGCGCCCGCTCGGTGAGGCTGCCCGCGGCCGCCTGGAGCTGCTCCTTGCGGAGTCGGTCGAGGTCGCGCTCGGCCTCGCGCAGCCGGGTCATCAGACCGGAGACCCGCTCGGGCAGCTCCTCCGGCCGACCCTTGACGAGCTCGGTGAGCTGGCCGACGATCGTGTGCTCCCTCGCGAGGAAGGAGTAGGCGTCGGTCCCGACCAGCGCCTCGACACGGCGCACCCCGGAGCCGATCGAGGACTCCCCGAGCAGGGTGACGAGCCCGAGCTGGGTCGTGCGCTCGGCGTGGGTGCCACCACAGAGCTCGCGGGCCCAGTCGCCGACCGAGACCACCCGCACGGCGTCGCCGTACTTCTCGCCGAAGAGCGCCATGGCACCGGACTCGACGGCCTCGCGCTGGCTCATCACCTCGGCGTGGACCGCGAGGTCCTCGAGCAGGATCGCGTTGACCCGCTGCTCGACGTCCTTGAGCACCGATGCCGGGACCGCCTGGTGGGCGTTGAAGTCGAAGCGGAACCGCCCCGGGGCGTTCTCGGAGCCGGCCTGCGTCGCCGTCTCACCGAGCGCCTCGCGGATCGCCTTGTGCACCATGTGGGTCGCGGTGTGGGCGCGCGAGATGGACCGACGCCGCTCGATGTCGACCTCGGCATGAGCGGCGTCACCGACGGCGACCTCGCCGGAGAGGACGGTCGCCCGGTGGACGATCAGACCGGTGATCGGCGACTGGACGTCCCGGACCTCCACGACCGCCCCGCCGTCCAGCCGCAGCCTGCCGCCGTCGGCCAGCTGTCCGCCCCCCTCGGCGTAGAAGGGGGTGCGGTCGAGGACGAGCTCGACGTCGTCGCCCTGGTGGGCCACCGGGACCGAGGCCCCGGCGACGACGAGCCCCGCGACCCGCGCCTCGGAGACCACCTCGGAGTACCCGGTGAACTCGACCGCGGAGCCGAGCGCGTCCGCGACCTGGCGGTAGGCCGTCGTGTCACCGTGCGCGACCTTCTTGGCCTTCGCGTCGGCCTTGGCCCGGTGGCGCTGCTCGGCCATGAGGCGCGCGAAGCCCTCTCGGTCGACCTCGAGGCCCTGCTCGGCCGCCATCTCGAGGGTCAGGTCGATGGGGAAGCCGTAGGTGTCGTGCAGCTGGAAGGCCTGGTCACCAGCGAGGACACGTCCCCCGGACTCGCGGGTGCGGGAGACCGCGGTGTCGAGGATGGTCGTGCCCGCCGCGAGGGTGCGCCGGAAGGCGTCCTCCTCCGTGTACGCGACCTGGGAGATGCGCGCCCAGTCGCGCTGGAGCTCCGGGTAGGACTGCCGCATCCGCTCGAGGGAGATCGGCAGCAGGTGCGGCAGGCACGGCTCGTCGAAGCCGAGCAGGCGCATCGAGCGGACCGAACGGCGCAGCATCCGTCGCAGCACGTACCCACGCCCCTCGTTGCCGGGGGTGACGCCGTCGCCGATGAGCATGAGCGAGGAGCGGACGTGGTCGGCGACGACCCGGAGCCGGACGTCGTCGGGGTGGCTGCTGCCCGCGGAGTGACCGGAGTGCTCGCCGTACCGCTTGCCGGTCATCTCCGCCGCGCGCTCGAGCACCGGGTAGACCTCGTCGATCTCGTACATGTTGTCGACGCCCTGGAGGATCGAGGCGATGCGCTCCAGCCCCATGCCGGTGTCGATGTTCCTGCGCGGGAGCGGCCCGACGATGTCGAAGTCCTCCTTGCTGCGGACCGCGGACAGGTCGTCCTGCATGAAGACGAGGTTCCAGAACTCGAGGAAGCGGTCCTCGTCGACGGCGGGTCCGCCCTCCGGCCCGTAGTCCGGGCCACGGTCGTAGTAGATCTCCGAGCACGGCCCGCCCGGACCGGGCACGCCCATGTGCCAGTAGTTGTCGGCCTTGCCACGGCGCACGATGCGCTCGGTCGGGATCTCGGTGAGCTCGAGCCACAGCTCGATGGACTCGTCGTCGCCGTCGAGCACGGTGGCCCAGAGTCGCTCACCGTCGAGCCCGAATCCACCACGGTCCTGCGGGGTGGTGACGAGCTCCCAGGCGAGGCGGATCGCCCCCTCCTTGAAGTAGTCGCCGAAGGAGAAGTTGCCGTTCATCTGGAAGAACGTGCCGTGACGGGAGGTCTTGCCGACCTCCTCGATGTCCTGGGTGCGCACGCACTTCTGAACGCTCGTGGCCCGCGGGTAGGGCGGGCTCTCCTGGCCGAGGAAGTACGGCTTGAACGGGACCATGCCCGCGTTGACGAACAGCAGGTTCGGGTCGTCGTGGACGAGGGGGGCCGACGGCACGACGGCGTGCCCGTTGCGTCCGAAGAAGTCGAGCCAGCGGCGCCGGATCTCAGCGGTTTCCATGGGGGGTCAGTCCTCGGGTCGGCGTGCGCGGGTGGGCGACATGGTATGCCGCCGTCGCACGCGGGTGGACGGTCGGGAGGGCGGTGGCGGGGGCGCTAGGGCCCCTCGGGAGCTCGCCCGTCGTCGGGGGAGGCACCCTCGCGCCCCGCCGGCCGGGTGGGGTCGAGGAGCAGGGCGCGTGCCTCCTCCGGGGACAGGGAGCGACCGGGGTCGTCGGCACCGAGCGGGGTCGCCCGGCGGTCGCGGTCCCAGCCGGCCTCGACCTCGAGGTCGGGGACGAGCGTCTCCGAGGAGTGCCGAGGCGCGCGGCTCGTCGCGTCAGTGCGCACGGCGAGCTCGACCGCCTCGCGCAGCTCGGCCTCACGCCGCGCCGACGCCTCCCTCACCGTTCCGACGAAGCGCTGCGTCACCGGCAACCGCCACACGGCGTAGCCGACACCCGCGGCCGCCACCGCGACGAGCACGGCCGTGCGGGCCCTCACCGCGATCCCTTGCGGAGCGAGGACACCGCCACGCGCACGCCGTAGCTGAACGCGGCGACCTTGATGAGGGGCGAACCCACGGTGGCGGCGAACACCGAGGTGAGCGCGGAGGCGTTCGCCGTCATCGTCGACACCGAGCTCGTGATGCCGTCGACCCGGGTGAGCTGGTCGTTGGTGAGGCTGACCGTGTCGGTGAGGCCCTTGAGGGTCGGCTGGACGTTGTCGGTCGTCTCGCGCAGGCCCGCCCGGGTCTCGTCGAGGATGCGGCCGGCCTTGCCGACCAGCCCCGCCACCCGGACGACGAGGTAGGCGAACGCCAGCGCGGCGACGAGCCCCGCGATCCCTCCGAGCGTCACCGTCATGCCCCGACCCTACAAGGGCAGGGCCGGGTCGTCCCCGGGGTTCTCGCGCCGCGGCCGGCTCATCCGCGGCCGAGGCGCTCGCGCAGCCAGCGCCACCGCTCCTGCAGCCGGGACTCGAAGCCACGGTCGGTGGGCCGGTAGTACTCGGCGCGGCCCTGCAGGTCGTCGGGTAGGTACTGCTGCGCCGCGACGCCGTCGGGCTCGTCGTGGGCGTAGACGTAGGCCGGGGCCCGATCCCGGCCCGCCGCGCGGGCGGCTGCGTCCGCGATGCGTGCGGCACCGCCGTACCCACCACCCCGCAGGTGGAGCGGGACGGGGCCTCCTCGCCCCGCGCGCACGTCGGCGATCGCCTCGTTGATCCCGGTGTAGGCGGCGTTCGACTTCGGCGCGAGGGCGTTGTGGACGACCGCCTGGGCGAGGATGATACGGGCCTCCGGCATCCCGATCTGCGCGACGGCGTGCATCGCCGCGACCGCCGTCTGCAGCGCGGTGGGGTCGGCCATCCCGACGTCCTCGGCGGCGGCGATGACGACCCGCCGGGCGATGAAACGGGGGTCCTCCCCCGCCTCGAGCATCCGGGCCAGGTAGTGGAGCGCGGCGTCCACGTCGGAGCCGCGCATGCTCTTGATGAGCGCCGAGGCCACGTCGTAGTGCTGGTCGCCGGTGCGGTCGTAGCGGACGGCCGCGTGGGCGACGGCCTGCTCCGTGTGGGCGAGCGTCACCTCGAGGGCCGCGGGTCGCTCGGCGCCGGCCGCGAGCGCGTCCTCGGCGACGCCGGCGGCCGCCTCGAGGAAGGTGAGTGCCCGTCGTGCGTCGCCGCCGGCGAGCCGCACCAGGTGGTCGCGCGCGTCGTCGGCCAGGCAGTAGGCGCCGGCGAGGCCCCGCTCGTCGTCGACCGCACCGGTGAGGACGTCGGCGACCTCGTCGTCGGTCAGCGGGACGAGGGTGATGAGCATCGAGCGCGACAGCAGCGGCGCGATGACCGAGAAGCTCGGGTTCTCGGTCGTGGCCGCGACGAGCACCACCTGCCGGTTCTCGACACCCGGCAGGAGGGCGTCCTGCTGCGCCTTGGTGAACCGGTGGATCTCGTCGAGGAAGAGCACGGTCTGGCGTCCGTACAGGTCTCGTGCGCGGGCCGCCCGGTCCATGACCGAGCGGACGTCCTTGACCCCCGCGGTGACGGCCGACAGCTCGACGAACTCGCGGTCGGCGGCGGTCGCGACGAGGTGGGCGAGGGTCGTCTTGCCCGTGCCGGGGGGACCCCAGAGGATCGCGCTGAGCGGACCCGCGGGGCCGCCGTGTCCGGCGATGAGCCGACGCAGGGGGCTCCCCGCGCGAAGCACCTCGGCCTGGCCGCGCACCTCCTCGACGCTGCGAGGGCGCATGCGGACGGCCAGCGGTGGGAGGCCGGCCCCGGACGCGTCGGAGCCGTCGGCGGCGCGCTCCTGCGCCGCCGCGCCGAAGAGGTCGGTCCCGTCCTGGCTCACGGGCCGAGGCTACCCAGCCGCACTCCTCGACCCGGCCCGGCCCGACCTGCCGTCGCGCGCGCCCCCGGCCGTGGCACGCTGTGGCCCATGAGCGCACCCGCCACCGCTCGGACCCGCGGAGGTCGGCACGTAGCGCGGCGCTCGGGCGGCCTGGCCCGCTGGGGCGCCTTCGTGGGCCGGCACCGCGTCGCCGTCCTCGTCTTCTGGGTCGTCTTCGTCGTCGCCGGCTTCGGCACCGCGCTCGGACTCTTCGGGACCCCGAGCCTGTTCAGCCGCGTGGGCAGCGGCGAGATCGTCGTCGACGGCGAGAACCAGGCCGGCCGGGACGTGCTGGCCGAGGCGGGCGGCAGCGGGTTCAGCACCTACACCCTCCTCGTCCGCGGCGTCGACCTCACCGACCCCGTGGTGGTCGGGGCCGGCGCCCAGGCGGTGCGGGACCTCACCGCGATCGACACCGTGGAGTCCGCGGTCAACCCCTTCGTCGCGCCGGGTGGCCCGACGAGCCCGGCCGGCCTGCGTTTCGTCGAGGACGGCGACCCCGCGTCCGGGGGCTTCGCGACCGTGGTGACCTTCGACCCGGGGAACACGGCCGAGCAGGAGGACGCCGCGACCGCCGAGGTCGACGTCGTCTTCGACCGCCTCGTCGAGGAGACCGGCGCGACCTCCTCGGAGCGCGGTGGGCTGCGGAGCCTCGTCGACCGCATCGTCGAGCAGGTGAAGGTCGACGGCCAGCGGGGCGAGGGGATCGCGCTCCCGGTCAGCTTCGCCCTCATGGTCGTCGTCTTCGGCGGCTTCCTCGCCGCCGGCTTCCCCGTCTTCGGGGCCGTCGCCTCGATCGCCGGGGCACTCGCCTCGCTGCTCGGCTTCTCGTACCTGCTCGACCTCGACGCCTCGACGATCAACGTCGTCACGGTGCTCGGGCTCGGGCTGTGCATCGACTACGGGCTGCTCGTCGTCAGCCGGTTCCGCGAGGAGATGCGCGCGACCCTCCGGGGAACCCCGGCTGCCGACGCCACCCGCGAACAGGTGCTCGACGCGACGATTCGGACGATGGACCGCGCCGGACGCACCGTCGTGTTCTCCGCGGTGACCGTGGCCTTCTCCCTCGCGGGGATGCTCCTGCTCGAGATCGACTTCATCCGCGCGGTCGCCCTCGCCGGCATCTCCGTCGTGCTCGTCGCCCTCGCCGTCGCGCTCTCGCTCATCCCGGCCCTCTGCGCGATGGGCGCCCGCAGGCTGCTGCGCCAGGGCACCGAGACCGCCGCCGACGAGGGCGTCTTCTCCCGGCTGGCGGGGTTCGTCCACCGCGTGCCCTGGGCGGTCATCGCGGTCGTGTCGGGCCTGCTCGTCGTCCTCGCGGTGCCCGCCGCCTCGATGCGGCTGACCTCGTCCGGCGCCGAGCTGCTGCCGGTGGGCACGCCGGAGCGCACCTTCCACGAGGACTTCCGCGAGGGCTACCCCCTGCTCGCCGGGGCGGAGGTGGTCGTCGTCGCCAAGGCCCCGGTCGAGGAGGTCAGCGCCTGGGCAGCGACCGCCGGGAACCGCCCGGGGGTCGAGACGGTCGACCCGGTTCGCGAGCTCGAGGGCGGCGTCGTCACCGTCGGCTTCCAGACCGGTGACAACGGGACCGGACCGGCCTCCCGTGAGCTCGTCGACTCGCTGCGTACCGACCGTCCGCCGTTCGAGTCGTGGGTGGTGGGGCAGGCCTCCGGCCTGAAGGACTTCTCCGCGGCCGTCGCCGCCCGCGCCTGGTGGGCCGCGGGGACGGTGGTGCTCGCGACCCTGGTCCTGCTCTTCCTCATGACCGGCTCGGTCGTCATCCCCGTCAAGGCCCTGGTCATGAACGTCCTGTCGCTCGGCGCGGCGCTCGGGGTGACCGTGTGGATCTTCGAGGAGGGCCATCTGGAGAGCCTGCTGCGGTTCACCTCGGCGGGCGGGCTCGAGAACGCCATCCCCATCCTCGTCATCGCCTTCGGCTTCGGCCTGTCGATGGACTACGAGGTGTTCCTCCTCTCGCGGATCGTCGAGCTCCACGAGCAGGGCCACGACACCGAGAGCGCGGTCACGCTCGGCCTGCAGCGCTCGGGGCGGATCATCACCTCCGCCGCCCTGCTCATGGCCGTCGTCTTCGCCGGCTTCGCCGCGGGCGACCTGCTCATCATGAAGCAGATGGGCGTGGCGCTCGTCCTCGCGATCGCCATCGACGCGACGCTGGTCCGGATGCTCCTCGTCCCCGCGACGATGTCGGTGCTCGGCGCGGCGAACTGGTGGGCCCCGCGCTCCCTGCGGCGACTCCACGAACGCTGGGGGATCACCGAGTGAGCCCGGTGCGACCGGTCGAGTCCCTCGAGCTGCTCCTGCGCCTCACCGACGGGCACCCGGTCGTCCGGCTCGACGTCGGCCGTGGCTTCCGGGCCCCCGGATGGGGGGTGGACACCGGCCGGGCCCGGGCGGTCGCCTTCCCCCGGCGGTCCGACCACGGCGTGCCGGGAGCGGCGACGCTCGGGGACGCGACGGGACTCGACATGCTCTGGTCCGACGCGCGGGTGCGGGCCTGGTTCCGGGCCGGCGGCTTCCGGCACCTCAGCGCGCCACGCGAGCACCAGCCGGTCGTGGCCCGGCACCTCGAGCTCGGAGACCGCGGCGGTGACTGGGACTGGATGTGGACGACCTGGCAGCCGCCGACCGTTCCCGGGGAGGGCTTGGTCGCCGCGCTCGACGAGCGACAGCGTGAGGAGCTCACCGACTTCCTGGCCCGGCACAGCCCTCGCACCCACGGTCAGCCCTTCGCTCGTCCCGGCCAGCTCTGGGTCGGTGTGCGGGACCGGTCGGGGGCGCTGCTGGCCTGTGGTGCCAGCGAGCCCTCCGAGGCCGGGACGCCGACGCTCGCGGGCATCGCCGTCCACGCCGAGCATCGCCGCCTGGGGCTCGGCGCCGCGGTGACCGCAGCCCTCGCGCGGCGGGCCGTGGCGACCGCGGGGGCCTGCGCCCTCGGCATGTTCGCCGACAACGACGCCGCCCGCCGGGTCTACGCCCGCCTCGGCTTCCGCACCGGCGCCCACTGGCGCAGCCGGTGGCTCGCCGAGGCCGCCCCGCCCCGGAACAGCGGCTGACCGAGCCGGTCCGTCAGTCGCCCTCGGCACGTGGGGCCGGCGTGGCGTCGATGCCCGCCTCCTTGCGCTGCTCGGGGGTGATCGGCGCCGGGGCGTCGGTGAGCGGGTCGTAGCCGCCGCCGGACTTGGGGAAGGCGATGGTGTCGCGGATGCTGTCGAAGCCGCCGAGGAGCATGACGATGCGGTCCCAGCCGAAGGCGATGCCCCCGTGCGGCGGGGCGCCGTACTGGAAGGCCTCCAGGAGGAAGCCGAACTTCTCGTCGGCCTGCTCCGGCGACAGGCCCATGACCTGGAAGACCCGCTCCTGGACGTCGCGCCGGTGGATACGGATCGAGCCGCCGCCGATCTCGTTGCCGTTGCAGACCATGTCGTACGCGTACGCCAAGGCGGACCCGGGGTCGGTGTCGAAGGTGTCCTCGTACTCCTTGGTCGGCGACGTGAAGGCGTGGTGCACGGCGGTCCACGCTCCGGCTCCCACGGCGACGTCACCGGCGGCCACCGCCTCCGCGGCGGGCTCGAACAGCGGCGCGTCGGTGACCCAGAGGAAGCTCCACGCGTCCTCGTCGACCAGGCCCACCCGGCGGCCGATCTCCAGCCGGGCCGCCCCGAGCAGGGCGCGCGAGGCCTTCGTCGGGCCGGCCGCGAAGAAGATGCAGTCGCCCGGAGCGGCACCGACATGCTCGGCCAGGCCGGCGAGCTCGACCTCGGAGAGGTTCTTGGCGACGGGGCCACCCAGCGTGCCGTCCGCCTGGACCAGGACGTACGCCAGGCCCTTGGCTCCCCGCTGCCGGGCCCACTCCTGCCACGCGTCGAGCTGCTTGCGCGGCTGAGCGGCCCCACCGGGCATGACGACGGCACCGACGTACTCGGCCTGGAAGACCCGGAAGGGGGTCTGCGCGAAGTACTCGGTGCACTCGACCAGCTCCAGGCCGAAGCGCAGGTCGGGCTTGTCGGTGCCGTAGCGCCGCATCGCCTCGCCGTACGTCATCCGCAGGAACGGTGTGCGCAGGTCCACCCCGATCAGCGACCAGATCTCCTTGACGACGGCCTCGCCGAGCTCGAGGACGTCCTCCTGCTCGACGAACGACATCTCGATGTCGAGCTGGGTGAACTCCGGCTGACGGTCGGCACGGAAGTCCTCGTCGCGGTAGCAGCGGGCGATCTGGTAGTAGCGCTCCATCCCGGCGACCATGAGGAGCTGCTTGAACAGCTGGGGGCTCTGCGGGAGCGCGTACCAGCTGCCCGGGGCCAGCCGGGCCGGCACGAGGAAGTCGCGGGCACCCTCCGGGGTCGATCGGGTGAGCGTCGGGGTCTCGATCTCGACGAAGTCTCGGGCCCCCAGGACGCGGCGTGCCGCCGCGTTGACCTGGCTGCGCAGCCGCAGGGCGTGGCCCGCCGAGTGCGGGCCCGGACGGCGCAGGTCGAGGTAGCGGTGCTTGAGGCGGGCCTCCTCGCCGACAGTGACCCGCTCGTCGATCTGGAACGGCAGCGGTGCGCTCGGGTTGAGCACCTCGATCTCCCGAGCCACCACCTCGACCTCTCCCGTCGGCAGGTCGGGGTTGACGTTGCGCTCCTCGCGGGCGGTGACGTCGCCGACCACGGTGACGACGTACTCGCCGCGCAGGTCGTGGGCCGCGGCCTCGAGGACCTCGTCGCGTGCGACGACCTGCACGACGCCACTCGCGTCGCGCAGGTCGATGAAGGCCACTCCGCCGTGGTCGCGCCGCTTGGCCACCCAGCCGGAGAGGGTGACGGTCTGGCCGGTGTGGGCGGCACGCAGCGTGCCGGCCTCGTGGGTGCGGAGCACGAGTGGATCCTTCGGGTCGCGGGCGTCGGGGCAGCGCGGGCGAGGGGGCCGCAGGTGGCCGCTCGGCCCGCGGTCGGTGTCCCATCCTACGGACCCGCGGGACCCCCTCCCCACCGGGTTTGCCCGGGCGTCCGGCCGGTTCGGCAGGTGAGCAGCCCTCCGCGCCCCTAGCATCGAGGCCATGACGACCGCCGTCCCCCCTGTCGTCACCGACCCGGCTGTCCTCCGACCCGAGCTGTCCGCGCTCCGGGAGGCCGCCGAGCGTGGTGACGCCGACACGGTCCTGGACGCCCTCGACGACCTCCGTGGACGCGACCTCGACGAGCACGCCGAGGTCAGTGCCGTGCTGGCGCGGTACGACGGTCTCGACGAGCCCCTGGAGCGTCTCGTCGAGGACGAGCCGGAGGATCGCGAGGCACGCACGCTGTGGGCCCACCGGCGGATCACCGCCGCGAGCGCTCCCACGGAGGGCGAGGACCACCGCGAGAGCATCGTCGAGGTGGAGCAGTGGCTGCTCCGCCTGTGTGCCGAGGACCCCTCCGACCCCCAGCCGTGGACCCTGCGCCTGGCCACCTCGCGCCTGCTCGGCCTCGGCGCGGTCGAGACGCGGCGGCGCTACGGCCGGCTGCTTCGGGCCCGCCCCGAGCACCTCGCGGCACAGCGGTGGATGCTCGAGGGGCTCGGGCCACAACACGGCGGCAGCTGGGAGGAGGCGCTCACCTTCGCCCGGGCCGTGGCCGGTTCGGCCCGGCCGGGGTCGACGGCCGGAACCCTCGCCGTCAGTGCCCACCTGTCGCGCTGGGCCGGGGAGAGCGGTGGTGGGAACCCGTACTACCTGGCCCGGCCGGAGGTCGTCGGCGAGGCCGAGAGCGCCTCGGACCGCTGGCTCGCCGCTGCCGGACCGGAGTCGTTGGCGACGATCCGTCCGCACACCGAGCTCGCCGTCGCCCTCGGCCTCGCGGGCAGCCGCACCCGCGCCAAGGAGCACTTCCGCGCCCTCGGCGCGCTCGTCGACCCCGCGACGTGGGCGCTGGCCGAACAGCACCACGAACGGCTCCTCGCCCTGCGCGCGGAGGCACTGACCCCCGACGAGCCCGAGGCCGGAGACGACGCCGGCACCGAGGAGGACCAGCTGCCGTGAACCTCGTCGAGAGCACCACGAACGGGGTCTACACCCTCTTCGTCGAGCGGGACGACCCGGTGACCCGCGCCGGCCTCGTCTTCCGGGTCGGACAGGCCGACGAGTCGCTCGCCGTCCGGGGACTGACCCACCTGCTCCACCACCTCGCCCTCCACGAGGTGACCGGAGGAGCCGTCCACGACCACGGGTCGGTGGGTGTCGTCCACACGGAGTTCACGGCGAGCGGTGACGCCGCGGAGGTCGCCCGCGTCATCAACGGGGTGTGTGCCGCACTCCGCGAGCCGCCCACGGACCTCCTTCCGACCGTCCGCGAGCAGCTCGAGGGCGAGGACGTCGCGACCGACCGCTCGGCCCGACGGAGCGCCTCCGTCCGGCACGGAGCGCAGGCGCACGGGCTCGAGTCCTACCCCGAGCTGGGGCTCCCCGGGCTCGGTGAGGTCGACGTCGCCACGTGGGCCCAGGTGGCCTTCACCCGCGGCAACGCCGTGCTCTGGGTCATCGGCCCCCGTGTCCCACGCGACCTCGACCTCGAGCTGCCGGACGGCACCACGGTCGAACCTCCCGAGGCACCGAGCGTCCTGGCCCGGACCCCGGCCTGGTACCTCGACCCCGGAGCCGGCGAGGTCGAGCTGACCGCCGTCCTCCCCCGCACGCCCGCGGCGGACGTCCTCGCGCGGCTGCTCGAGCGGTCCGTGCGCCGGGACGCGGTGGAGGACGAACGGCTCGCCGACGAGGTCCGGCTCTCGTGCGTCCCCCACGACGCCGAGCACCAGGTGCTCACCCTCCTCCTGCGTGGCCGCCCGGAGACGGCGCCCGCCCTCGTCGGCGCCGTGGTGGACGCCCTGGCCGCCCTGCGCTGGGGCACCGTCGACGGCGAGGAGCTCCGCGAGGCGGGCGAGGACCTGCTCGAGGCCGCGGACACCGAGGACGCCGTCCTCGAGCTGCTCCCCCGCCTCGCGGCGTCGGCGCTGCTCGGTGAGGACCCGTCCCGGCGGCCGGACCAGGCCCACGCCCTCGCGTCCGTGGCACCGGGCGACGTGCGCGAGGTCGCCCGCCAGGTGCTCGACAGCGCCCTCGTGCGCGCCCCCGACCCCGGACTCGACTGGGCGGGCTTCTCGGCCCTGCCCTCGGGCTCCACGTGGTCGGTGGAGGGGCGCGAGCTGCTCGCCGTCGACGGCAGCGACGAGGTCCTGGTCCTCGGCGAGGACGGCGTGACGCGTCACTCGGGGTTCCGCCGGGCATCCGTGCGCTTCGACGACGTCGCGGTCCTGCAGCGCTTCGAGGACGGCGGCCGGTGGCTGACCGGCCGGGACGGCGCCGAGGTCCGGGTCGAGCCGTCCCTGTTCGGCTTGGACTCCGCGACCCTCCGGGAGATCGACGACTCGGTCGACGCCGCGCACGTGGTCCGACTCCCCGCGCGAGGGGCGGAGCGGGTCCCGGGGCCCACCCGCTCGGCGATCGTCGAGCTGAAGGACGACTTCGTCGCCGCCTACCTGCCCCACCAGTCCCGGCGGCACCAGGCGCCGTCGGCTGAGGCCGAGACGCGGTCGCAGGGCACTGCGGAGCAGCCGGAACCGGAACAGGCGGGCGCCCGGCGAGGGTTCGCCGGCCTCTTCCGTCGGCGCGACCGCTCGGACTGATCGACCGGCGCGGTGGCACCCGACGGCATCGGACCGGCCGCTACCGGACCTCAGGATCGTCGGGCACAATCGCAGCTCCGGCCCCTCGTGGGGGCCGGCCACCGACCGCCACCACCGGAGGCCCCGTGCCCAGCAGCATCCCCCGTCGCACCGCGCTGCGGGCGGCGGCAGCAGCGGCACTGGCGGGGGCGACGGGTGCCACCGCAGCGGGCTGTACCTTCACCCCGACCGCACCCGCCGGTACCTCGTCCGGCTCCCCCTCCACCGTCGTTCCGGAACCTCACCAACTGGTCCTGCGCGAGGACGCCGGCCCGGCTCTTCTCGCGCGCACGGGCGACCCGAGCCTGGCGGCGTCCCGGGCGCTGCTCGCCAGGGCGACCGCCGTCGTGCTCGTCGCCACCGACGGTGTCGCCGCGGGGACCCGGGTCGCGACCGACCTCGGCATCCCGCTCGTCGTCTGGGGACCCGACACCGGGGCGGAGCTGGACCGGCTCGGCACCCGCACCGTCGTGCGGGTCCGGCCTCCAGAGCCGACGTCGAGCCCCTCCGACTCGGCCTCCCCCGGTGCCCCGACCTCCCCGGGGGCCCTGCCGCTCCCCGACGACCTCGGCGGCCGGGAGGTCGTCGACCCGGGCGACTCGGCCGCGGAGGTCCCCGGTCTGCCCCTCACTCCTCCCTCGGGGAGGGTCATCGCCCTGTCCCGCTCGGGCAGGAGCGCACCGGCGGCCACCCGGGCGACGCTCGCGGCCGTCGGCGCCACAGCCGTGGACTCGGACACGGTCGACGTCCGACTCGCCGTCGCCGCGCGCGAGCACCTCCGGGCCGACGGCGACGCGATCGTCCTCGGGGTCACGAGCGGGCTGGGTCCCGCGGAGCACTTCGCCCAGCGGGTCCGGACGGTGCGGCGGGCCGAGGAGCTGCCCGGGGGCGGGTTCCTGCCGTTCCCCGAGCGCCGGATGATCGCGCTCTACGGCCACCCGCAGACCGCCTCGCTCGGCATGCTCGGGGAACAGCCACCCGCGGCGGCGGTCGCCCGCGTCGAGGACCTCGTCGCCCGGTACGCGGCGCTCAGCGACGACCTGTTCGTCCCCGCGTTCGAGATCATCGCGACGGTCGCCTCCGGATCGGCAGGTGCGGACGGCCAGTACTCGACGCGCACCTCCGTCGACGTCCTCCGGCGCTGGGTCGACGCCGCCGCCGACGCGGGCGTGTACGTCGTCCTGGACCTCCAGCCCGGCCGCACGGACTTCCTCACCCAGGCGAAGGCCTACGAGTCGCTGCTCCGGCGTCCGCACGTGGGCCTGGCGCTCGACCCGGAGTGGCGGCTGCGCCCCGACCAGGTGCACCTGCGCCAGATCGGCTCGGTCGGGATCGACGAGGTGAACGCGGTGGGCGCCTGGCTCGCCGCGCTCGTCCGCGAGCACGACCTCCCCCCGAAGGTGCTGACCCTGCACCAGTTCAGCGTCTCGATGATCCGCGGGCGCGCGCGCCTGGACACCTCGCTCGACGAGGTCCAGTGGCTGCTCCACGCCGACGGTCAGGGGTCGCAGCCGGCGAAGCAGGGGACCTGGGCGGCCCTGCGCCGCGGCCTCCCGGACGGGGTGTGGCTGGGGTGGAAGAACTTCGAGGACGAGGACTCGCCGATGCTGACCCCGGCCGAGACGCTCGCCCAGGTCCGCCCCACCCCGTGGTTCATCAGCTACCAGTAGGGAACGGACCCGGCCGTCAACGGTCGCCGGACGGGCGGCCCTCCCTGCCGATGTAGAACCAGCGGCCGGCACGCCGCTCGAACCGGCTCCGCTCGTGCAGCTCGCCGCGCTGCCGGGTCGAGCCCTCTCCCGCCACCCACTGCGCACGGAACTCCACGACCCCGTCGTCGTCCTGCTCCCGCCCCGCCACGGTGTCGAGGACCTGCAGCGAGACCCAGCGGACCCACGGGTCGGGGTCGACGTGCTCCGGCCGGGTCGCGGGGTGCCAGGTGCGGAAGAGGTGGTCGCCGTCGGCGACGGCGTAGGCGGTGTACCGCGAGCGCATCAGCTGCTCGGCGGTGCGGGCCAGACGTTCGCCCCGCAGGATGGGCCCGCAGCACTCGTCGAAGCACGCCCCGTCGGGAGATCCCCCGCAGGCGCAGGTGGCGTCTCCGTGCAGCGCCTCGTCCGACTCGCCCGACACCTTCATCCAGGCGGTCGAACGGCGGATCCCGCCGAACGTGTCGACCACGGCACCATCATCCCATCCCCGGCTGAGCGTCACCTGATCAGTGTTACCCCGCCGACGGGGACCTCACACCCCGAGCCCTCGTCCCCGGCCCGGCCACGGCTCGTCGGCCGGTCGGAGGCCTGCCCAGCCGCGGGCGCGGAGCGCCGCCGCGGCGAGGACGCCGACGACGAGGCTCGGGCTGTGCACCCGGCCGGCGAGCACCGCGTCGACGAGCTCGGTCAGCGGGACCCACCGGGTGGGCATCCCGAGCTCCTCGCCGGTGCGCTCGTGGCGCTCGTCCTCGGGGACCTCGGTGACGTCCCGGGCGAGGTAGATCCGCAGGCCCTCGGTGGAGCCACCCGGGGTCGAGAGGTAGTCGACGAGCACGTCCCAGCGGGTCGCGGTCAGGTCGGCCTCCTCGCGCAGCTCGCGGGCAGCGGCCTCGAGCGGTGGCTCACCGTCGACGTCGAGCAGCCCGGCGGGGATCTCCCAGAGGTGGGCCCGCACCGGGTGGCGGTACTGCCGGATGACGAGGACCCGGTCGTCCTCGTCGAGGGCGAGGACCGCGACGGCCCCGGTGTGGTCGACGTACTCGCGGGTGAGCCGGCCGGCCTCGCCGAGGTCGAACCGGTCGCGCACCACGTCCCAGACGAGGCCGTCGTGGACCACCTCGCGCTCGATCACCTCGGCCGGGTCGGGCTCGTCGCGCAGCGGCTGCGGGTCCGTGGCGTCAGGCACGGGCGTCGGCAGGCTCGCTCGCGCGGGGGCGCTCGACCTCCACGAGGCGGGCAGCCCGCTGCTGCTCGATCGCAGCCCCGACGAGCCCGGCGAACAGCGGGTGGGCGCGGGTCGGGCGCGACTTGAACTCGGGGTGGGCCTGGGTCGACACGTAGTACGGGTGGACGTCGGGTGGGAGCTCGACGAACTCGACGAGACCGAGGTCGGGGTGCGTCCCGGAGATGACGAGCCCGGCCTCGGTGAGCCGCTCACGATAGGCCTCGTTGACCTCGTAGCGGTGACGGTGGCGCTCGTCGGCGTGCGTCGCACCGTACGCCGCCGCGACGAGCGTGCCGGGGACGAGCGTGGCCCGCTGGCTGCCGAGACGCATCGTGCCGCCGAGGTCGCCGGCGCCGTCGACGAACGCCTTCTGCTCCTCCATCGTCGCGATGACGGGGGCGGGCGTGTCGGGGTCGAACTCGGTCGAGCTCGCCCCGTCGATGCCGGCGACGTTCCGGGCGAACTCGATGACCATGCACTGCAGCCCGAGGCAGATGCCGAGGGTCGGCACGAGGCGCTCGCGGGCCCAGCGCAGGGCACCGACCTTGCCCTCGATACCGCGGATGCCGAACCCGCCCGGGACGAGGACGGCGTCGACGCCGCCGAGAGCACGCTGGGCGCCGGCATCGGTCTCGCAGTCGTCCGAGGTGACCCAGCGGATGCGTACCCGCGCGTCGTGGTGGAACCCGCCGGCGCGCAGTGCCTCGGTGACCGAGAGGTAGGCGTCCGGGAGGTCGACGTACTTGCCGACGAGGGCGACCTCGACCTCGTGCTCGGGTCGGTGGACCCGTTCCAGGAGGAGGTCCCAGTCGGTCCAGTCCACGTCGCGGAAGGTCAGCCCGAGCCGCCGGACGACGTAGGCGTCGAGCCCCTCGCGGTGGAGGACCTTCGGGATGTCGTAGATGCTGGGGGCATCGACCGCGGCGGCGCAGGCCTCCTGGTCGACGTCGCACATGAGGCTGATCTTGCGCTTGATCCCCTCGGGGATCTCCCGGTCGGCCCGCAGGACGAGGGCGTCGGGCTGGATGCCCACCTGGCGGAGCGCGGCCACCGAGTGTTGGGTGGGCTTGGTCTTCAGCTCGCCACTCGGGGCGAGGTAGGGCACGAGCGAGACGTGGAGGAAGAACACGCTGTCGCGGCCCAGGTCGTGCCTGACCTGGCGGGCGGCCTCGAGGAACGGCAGCGACTCGATGTCACCGACGGTGCCGCCGATCTCGGTGATGATGACGTCGGGCGCGTCGGCGTCCGAGACCCCCGGAGAACCCGCCGCCTGGGCTCGCATCCGGTCCTTGAGCTCGTTGGTGATGTGCGGGATGACCTGCACCGTGTCACCGAGGAACTCCCCACGCCGCTCCTTCTGGATGACCCGGTTGTACACCTGGCCCGTCGTCACGTTGGCACTGCCCCGGAGGTTGACGTCGAGGAAGCGTTCGTAGTGGCCGATGTCGAGGTCGGTCTCGGCCCCGTCGTCGGTGACGAACACCTCGCCGTGCTGGAACGGGTTCATCGTGCCCGGGTCGACGTTGAGGTACGGGTCGAGCTTCTGCATCGTGACCCGCAGGCCACGGGCCCGCAGCAGGTGTCCGAGCGAGGAGGCCGTGAGCCCCTTGCCGAGCGAGGAGGCGACTCCTCCGGTCACGAAGATCTGTTTCGTCTGAGCCACCACGGGCTTCAACGATACGTCATCGAGGGACCCCGCTCATGCCGACGCCGTCCGGCGCGCCGGGTGTTCTCAGCCCGCGGACCCGCCCCGCCCGGCACCGGCCTCGGCGTACGCCGCGAGCACCGCCGCGAGCGCGTCCGCCTCGGTCGGGAGCAGGTCCGCACGCTCGACGGCCTTGGAGCGGAGGTCGTCGCGAACGGCACCGTACGTCACGACCTCGCGGACCGCGCGGGACAGCGAAGTGGCGTCCTCGGTCGGCACGAGCAGGGCGGCGTCACCGACGACGGCGGCGGTGCCCCCGACGTCCGTGGCGACGATCGCGGCTCCTGCCTGCAGCGCCTCCTGCAGCCCGACGGGCTGGCCCTCCCAGCGCGCAGCGGAGACGACGACGTCAGCGGCGCTCAGCAGGTCGGGAACGTCCTCCCGTCGGCCGAGGAGGCGGACCGGCAGCCCCTCGGCGTCGATCCGTGCCTGGAGCCCACCGCGCAGCGGGCCGTCACCGGCGACCACCGTCAGCAGGTCGAGGTCGGTGAGGTCGCGGTGGGCGTCGAGGAGCAGGTCGAGCCCCTTCTGCGGCGCCAGGCGCGCGAGGACGACGACGAGGGAGGTGCGGGCGTCGATGCCGAGGGCGGCGTGCACCGCGTAGCGGTCGCGCCGGGGGGTGCGCGGCGGCGGCGGGGGCACGACGGCCAGCGCCGTGCGCCGGGCACCGAGCCGCCGCATCCGCCGGACCAGGTCGTCGGAGACGCCGAGGACGACGGCGCAGCCGCGGGCGACGACCCGTTCGAGGCCGGCGTAGACCGAGCCGGTGAGCATCCCGGCCGGTGCCGCGTTGTGCAGGGTGGCGACGACCGGCACGCCGCTCCGGGTGGTCGCGAGCGCAGCGAGCGCCGCCGCGCGCAGCCCGTGGGCGTGCACGACGTCGGCGCCCCGGGTGAGGGCTCGAAGCTCGCGCAGCGCCCGGACGTCGTGGAGGGGGTGGGGCCGGTCGGAGATGTCGAGCGCGCTGACGCCCGCGGCGTCGGCGAAGTCGAACCGCTGCCCCACCTCCGACGGACAGGCGACGAGCACCGTGTGGCCCGCCTGCGACAGGCATCGCACGAGCATCGCGACGTGGGTGCCCACGCCTCCTGCACTCGTGCCGAGCACGAGCAGCACCCTCATCGGTCCGCTCCCGCCCGCCGGCGTGCCCGACCACGCGCGCGGACCTCCCGCATCATGTCCCGGTCGCCGATGCCGAGCACGAGCAGGCCGGACACGAGGGCTGCCGCCCCGGCGAGGACTCCGACGACCAGCGCCTCCCCGAAGCCGTCCATGACACGACCGCGCGTCACGAGGTCGCCGACGGCCCACTCGACGGCGATCGCGACGAGCACGGCACCGGTCGTGCGCCCGGCGCCCGCCGTCGCGGCCGGCCCCCAGGTGCGGCGGACGAGCAGCACCAGGCCGACGCCCGCGACGGTCATCCCGATCGCGGACCACAGGCCGAGGGTCCACAGCGTCCGTGCGGGGCCGTCCCCGGATCCGAGGACGACCAGCGGCGGGACGGCGGCCAGGACCCAGCCGAGCGCCGTGGCGAGCGCTGCGTCGGTCGGTCGGCCACGGACGTAGAGGGCCCGGGTGAGCAGGGCCACCAGTCCGAAACCGACGAGGCCGGGCGCGTACGCGGTGAGCGCCGTCGGCATCGCGGCGAGTGCCTCGGGGGAGGCTCCCTCGGCGCCGCGGCGGGCGTCGAGGACACCGAAGAAGGCGCCGACGGCGGGAGCGGCGGCGATGAGCACCCCGGCCGACAGCCCCGTGAGGACCAGGACCGCACGCACGGCGCGCGCCAGGGTTCCGGTCGTCTCCTCACCAGCGCCGGTGCGCGTCGCGAGAGCCGGGAACGCACTCTGTGCCAGGGGGACCGCGAGGACGGCGTAGGGCAGGAGGTAGACCGCCTGGACGTAGGTGTAGACCGAGAACGTCGCTCGCCCCCCGGACTCCTTCGCCAGCCAGATCGTCGCGAGCACCGCCGTCTGCTGCGCGGTCAGGGCGATGACGCCGGCTCCGGCGAGCGCCCCCACACGGCGCAGGTCCTCGCGGGGTAGGCGCACCGAGGGCCGCCATCGCCACCCCGTGGCGAGAGCGGGCACGAGCAGCGGGAGCGAGAGCACGACCACGCCGAGGGTGGTCCCCCAACCGAGCACGCTGATGGCCTCGTCGGGCACCAGACCCGGGTCGGTCTCGCCGGCGGTGAGCGAGCCGTACCACAGGTAGGAGCCGAGGACGACCAGCGAGGAGAGGAAGGGAGCCAGCGCCGCGGCGAGGAAGCGCCGATGTGCGTGGAGCAGGGCGGTGAGGATGATGCCGACGCCGTAGAGCGGCACCTGGAGCGAGAAGATCCGCAGCAACCGCACGGCGACCTCGTGGGCCTGGCTGTCGGAGCCGGTGACGAGCGCGGACGCGACCGGCCCCGCAGCGAGCGCGAGACCCAGCCCCAGCGGGACGAGCGCGAGGAGCACCCAGGTGAGCAGCACCGACGCGGCCCGGTCGGCCCGGTCCCGCTGGCCCGTCCCGATCCGGTGGGCGATGAGGGGAACGGCGGCGGCGGCCAAGGTCCCGCCGGCCGCGATCTCGAAGACGACGTTCGGCAGGGCGTTGACGCTCTGGTAGATGTCGCCGACGCCCTGGGTGCGCACCGAGTCGGTGAAGACGAGGATGCGGGCGAACCCCGCGACCCGCGCGAGCATCGTCATGGCCGCGATGAGCCCCGCGGCCCCGGCGATCCCCGCGGCGATCCGGCGCTCGGTCATCGCTGCGGCCGGCCCCAGGCGTCGAGCTCGCGCAGCCCGGGCGTGGACTCGATGACCCGGGTGAAGCTCACCCGCTCCGAGGCCAGCGTCACCGCGGTGAGCACGGCGAGGGCCGCGAGCCGGCCCCGGCGGCCGGTCCGCTCCACGAGGGCCGTGCCGACGAGGGCACCGGCGGCATTGGCGCCGGTGTCTCCGAGCATGGCTCGCCCCGCAAGATCCGGGCCGAGCACGCCCGTCGAGGCTCCCGCGGCCGCCGCGGCCGCGACCCGGCCCTCGGGCGCGGTCAGCAGCGGCACGGACGCCGCGAGGACGGCCTTGAGCGCGCGTCCCGGTCGGAGGTCGAGGAGGTTGGCGAGGTTCGCCGTGCCGGCGATGACGGCCCCCCCGACGAGCGTGTCGAGACCGGCGCGACCCGGCACCGACCGGTCGGCCGCGGCCGCGGCGAGCAGCCCGGTGGCGGCGAGGCCGACGACCTTGACGGCACCGGTGGTCACCTCGCCGCGTCCGGCAGCGCCGAGATGACCGCGAAGCCCCTTCGACGAGCCGTCGCCGGCGAGGTCGTCGAGAGCGCCGAAGGCGCCCGACCCCAGCGCCGCGACGACGCCGGCCGTCCCACCGAGGGAGGCGCCGGCGGCGGCACCGGCGACGTAGGCCGGCCCCTCGAGGAGGGTCACGGGGTCACCGGCGTGGTTGGTTCGGGTCCAGCGCGCCGACGCGACCGTCCGGGTCAGGGCCTGGTGGGCGGCCCGTGCGCCGAGCCCCGCGACCGCCCCGGCGAGCATGGCCCGGCGCACGCTCACGGGGTCGGTGAGGGGGTCGGCGTCGGAACGGGCGCGAAGGCCGCCTCGGCGTCCGGGGCCAGGCCGTAGTGCCCGACCGTGCCCCCGATCTGGCCGAGGAGCGCGTGGCTGATGCTGGCCTGGCCCATCGGGTCATCGGCGTCGTCGACGCTCGACACCTGCCGCGCCGCGGTGGCGTCGCCGCGCAGGGTCTCCAGCACGGAGTCGCCCTCGCCCTCGGCGGCGACTGCCGCGGCGACCACTGCACCCTCCGAGCGCTGCTCGAGGGCGACGGTGAGATCGACCCACTGGCCGGCGGTCTCGGCCCACGTGTCCGGCTCCCCCTGCGTCACCGTGCCGGACACGACGACGACGAGGGCCGCCCGCTCATAGGTCGGGCCCGGGAGGTCGAGCGACAGCAGGTCGGCGTCCGCGAGGGACTCCAGGGCACGACGGGCGCCGACGACGTCCAGCGGCACCGCCGTCGTGTCGGACGGGCGGGCGAGGAGGGTCGCGAGGAGGATGTCGCGCGGTGCGGTGTCCCCGGCGCCGGCGAGGTCGACCCCGGCGGCGCCGGCGACCCGCGTGACGACGGCGTCCCGCACCGAGGTCGTGGCCTCGACCGTCGATACCCAGTCCTCGGTCAGCCTGGTCGTCGAGGTGATCCGAGCCCCTGAGCTCGTCAGCGTGGCGGTCGTCGACTCGGCGACCCCGGTGTCGGCGCCCGGGAGCACGACGAGGGCGACGGTGCGCCCCGCCAGCGCACCGTCGAGGACGATCGGGTTGGTCGCCGCGATGTAGCCGTCACGGGCCTCGGTACCCGCCTGGGCGGTGTCGAGCTGGTCGTTCAGCTGCGCCTTGTCGTCGCGCAGGCCCGCGACCTCGTCCTTGAGCGTCGCCCCGATCTCACCCTGGAGCGGGCCCGCACCGAGGACGATGCCGACGGCGAGCGCCAGGAAGATCGAGACGATCGAGACGAGGTGGTACCGGAAGTCGATCACCCGAACACTCCTTGGATGGCGTTCCGAATGTCGTCGACCTTGGCCAGGAGGACCTGGAGAAGGGCCCGGCCACCGTCGGTGGACCACAGCGCCGCCCCGAGGGCGAGCAGCCCGACGACGAGCATGAGGACGATGCTGAGTGCCGAGATCCGCGACCGGTAGAGACGGCTGACCCCCTTGGCGTCGACGAGCTTGCCGCCGATCCGCAGGCGGGTGAGGAAGGTGCTCGCCATCCCGGACCGGCCCTTGTCGAGGAACTCCACGAGGGTGGCGTGTGTGCCGACGGCGACGATGAGGCTGGCCCCCTTGTCGTCGGCGAGCAACATCGCGACGTCCTCGCTCGTCCCCGTGGCGGGGAAGACGACCGGGTCGATCCCGAGCTCGCGCACGCGCTCCACACCCGGGGCACGGCCGTCGCGGTAGGCGTGGACGACGATCTCGGCGCCGCACCGCAAGGCGTCGTCGGACACCGAGTCCATGTCGCCGACGATGAGGTCGGGGGTGTGCCGGGCCTCGATGAGGGCGTCGGCGCCGCCGTCGACGCCGATGAGCACCGGCTTGTACTCGCGGATGTAGCTGCGCAGGATCTCGAGGTCCTCCTTGTAGTGGTATCCGCGCACCACGATCAGGACGTGCCGGCCGTCGAGGTCGGTGCGGATGTCGGGGACCCCGACACCGTCGAAGAGCAGCTCGCGCTCCTTGCGCAGGTAGTCCATCGTGTTCTCGGCGAAGGCCTCGATCTCGTCAGAGAGACCGGCCCGTGCGATGGTCATCGCCTCCTGGACCGCATCCGCGTCGAGCAACCGCCCGGTCGCGATGACCTCGTCGTCCGTGAGCAGCCGGGAACCGTCGACGCGCAGCGGGGTGCCGTCCTTGAGCTTCATGACGCCCGGACCGACCTCGTCGAGCAGCGGGATGCCGGCCGCGACGAGGATCTCCGGTCCGAGGTTGGGGTAGCGACCCGAGGTCGAGCGTGCGGCGTTGACGACGGCGGCCGGACGGCACGCCACGAGCGCCTCGGCGCTCACCCGGTCGATGTCGACGTGGTCGATGACGGCGACGTCACCGGGTCGAAGACGCTTGGTGAGGTTCTTGGTCCGGGTGTCGACACGGGCAGGACCCGCGGACCCGTTGTGGGGGTCGCGGTCCCTGCGAGCGGGCATCCGGACGGACATCTGCACCATGGTGCCACGCGGCCTCAGCGGGCCGCGCGCGCCATGAGGTCACGCGCGTGCTCGAGGGCGGCGTCGGTGCTCGAGCCACCGAGCATCCGGGCCAGCTCGGCGACGCGGCGCTCACCGGCCACCTCGTGCACCATGCTGCGCGTCACGTGCCCGTCGTCGGAGCGCTCGACGACGAGGTGACGGTCGGCGTGGACGGCGACCTGGGCCAGGTGGGTCACGACGACGACCTGGGAGTGCTCGGCGAGGGCCGCGAGCCGGGACCCGACGTCGAGCGCCGCCCGCCCCCCGACCCCGGCGTCGATCTCGTCGAAGACGAAGGTGGGCACCGAGGTCGTCGCGGCGACGGTGGCCACCTCGATCGCGAGCATCACCCGGGAGAGCTCACCGCCCGAGGCGGCCCGGGTCACGGGTCGCGCCGGGGAGCCGGGCCCGGAGGCCAGCCGAACCTCCACGCTGTCGTGGCCGTCCGCCGTATAGCGGCCGGCGTCCTCGACGGCGACGGTGACGGTCGCCGAGCCCATGGCGAGGTGGGCGAGCTCGCCGGTGATCCGCTCCCCCAGGGCGAGCGCAGCCGCCCGACGGTGCTCGGTGAGCAGTTGCGCCGCCTCGGCTCGCGCGGTGGTGAGCCCGGCGACCGCCTCGTCCAGCCCGCCGATGCGGTCGCTGGTCCCCTCGAGGTCGGCCACCCGGTCGGCCGCCTCCTTCCCCCACCCGAGCACGTCGTCGATGGTCGGTCCGTAGAGGCGGGTGAGCTCCGTGAGGGCGGCCCGGCGCTGCTCGACGTGCTCGAGGCGGACCGGGTCGACGTCGACGTCGGCGACGTAGGAACCCAGGTCGGCCGCCACGTCGGCCGCGAGGTAGCGCAGCTCGTCGACACGGCTCGCGAGCCCGGCGAGAACGGGGTCGTTGACAGCAGCGACGGCGAGTCGGGACGAGGCCGCGGCCAGCGCGGGCAGCACCCCCGGGCCGGCGGCGAGGCCGTCGTCGTCGCCGGCGAGGGCCGTGTGCGCCTCGCCGGCCGCGGCCCGCAGTTCCTCGGCGTGGCCGAGCCGCTCCGACTCCACGCGCAGGGCGTCGTCCTCACCCGGCTGCGGGTCCAGGGCCTCGATCCGCTCGAGGCCCACCCGCAGGGTCTCGGCCTCGCGGGCTCGCTCGGCGGCCGCGGCGCGCAGCCGCTCGAGCTCGGCCTCGGCCGCGGTCAGCTCCGCGTGGATCTCCCGGTACCGGGCGAGCGCCTGCGCGAGCCCCGGTCCGCCGAAGGCGTCGAGGACCTCGCGGTGCTCGTCGGCCCGGCGCAGGCGCCACTGGTCGGCCTGGCCGTGCACGGCGACGAGGTGCTCGGCCAGCTCACCCAGCACGCCGACGGGGGCGGCCCGGCCCCCGACGTAGGCGCGGGAGCGTCCGTCGGCCTGGACGGTCCGGACGAGCACGAGTCCGTCGGTGACGTCCCCGCCGGCCTCCTCGGCACGGACGAGGGCGGCGTGTCCCTCGGGCAGCTGGACGACTCCCTCCACCACCGTCCGGGGTGCGCCGGCGCGGACGAGCCCGGAGTCGCCCCGCCCCCCGAGGAGCAACCCGAGGCCGGTGACGACCATGGTCTTGCCCGCTCCGGTCTCGCCGGTGAGCACGGTCAGCCCGGAGTGCAGCGGCAGCACCGCCTCGTCGATGACCCCGAGGTCGCGGATGCGGATCTCCTCGATCACGTCCCGTCGTCCTCCGCGGCGGCCCGCTGACGACGTGCCGCGCCGCGCCATCCGTGGACCGGCAGCTGGAACTTCGTGGCGAGGCGGTCGGTGAAGAGGGTGCGGGTGAGCCGGGCCAGACGCACCGGCTGGTCGGATCGATGGACCTGCACCCGGGCACCCGGGGGGACCTCGATGGTCCGGCGGCCGTCGCAGCACACGACGGCACTCGACTCTCCCTGGGGCAGCACCTCGACGGCCAGGTGGGAGCTGGGGCCGACGACGAGAGGCCGGGAGAAGAGCGCGTGCGCACTGATGGGGACGACGAGCAGCGCCTCGACGTCGGGCCACACGACCGGGCCGCCCGCCGAGAACGCGTACGCGGTGGAGCCGGTCGGGGTGGCGATGACGACGCCGTCGCAGCCCCACGTCGACAGCGGGCGGGCGTCGATCTCGACGGTCAGCTCGACCATCCGCTCACGGGAGGCCTTCTCGACGCTGACCTCGTTGAGCGCCCACGAGTCGAAGACGACGTCGCCCTCGACGTAGGCCCTCACGTCGATGGTGCTGCGATCCTCCACCGTGTAATCGCGGGCGCAGATCTGCTCGACGGTGCGGTCGAGGTCGTCCCGTTCGGCTTCGGCGAGGAAGCCGACGTGCCCGAGGTTGACGCCGAGCAGGGGCGCCCCGGACCCACGCGAGAGCTCGGCTCCGCGCAGGATCGTCCCGTCGCCACCGAGCACGCAGACGAGCTCGCAGCCGATGTCGGCGCTGCCGTCCTCCACCCCGCCGACACCGGGAACCGCGGCCAGG
Source organism: uncultured Actinomycetota bacterium (assembly GCA_963730165.1). GTDB lineage: Bacteria > Actinomycetota > Actinomycetes > Actinomycetales > Dermatophilaceae > DASSQJ01. Next base: position 4,900 of record CAVSQS010000001.1, on the reverse strand, counting down.
GGTGTGTCGAGGAGGTCGGCGGCAGGCGCGCACACCTCGATGCCGGACGACAGCAGGCGTGTCGCCACCGCGGCCGCGAGCTCCTGGGCGTCACGGCGGCGATCGTGCGTGACGAGGAGGATGCGGCGCTCGGGCGGCGTCATCGGTGTCCCCCTGCGGGAGTCGGGTCGGTGGTCATCGCGTGGACCGCGGCACGGAGGCGGTCCTGCGACATTGTCCCCGACGGCTCCGACCGGAACCACAGGAGGTACTCCGCGTTGCCCGTGGCGCCGCGCACCGGACTCGGAAGGAGCCCGTGGGGGTGCAGCCCGCACCGAGCCGCCGCGTCGAGGACACGCAGGACGGCCTCCTCACGTTCGCGTGGCTCCGTGACGACGCCCGACCCGGACAGGCGGCCGCGACCCACCTCGAACTGCGGCTTGACGAGCACGGCGAGATCTCCCGAGGGAGCGAGCAGCCGGACCAGGTCGGGGAGCACGAGGGTCAGCGAGATGAAGGACAGGTCGGCGACGACGAGGTCCCCCGGCCCCCCGACGTCGTCGGGGTCGAGCCCCCGGACGGTGGTGCCGCTGCGCTCGTCGACCCGTGGGTCCTCGGCCAGCTCGGGGACGAGCTGGCCGTGGCCCACGTCGATGGCGACGACTCGCGCGGCCCCTTCGGCGAGGAGGACCTGGGTGAACCCACCCGTGGACGCGCCGACGTCGAGGCACCGACGCCCCGCGACCGCGAGCCCCTGCGGGCGCCAGGCCTGGAGGGCGGCGAGGAGCTTGGGCGCGGCCCGACCCACCCAGCGGTTTCGGTCCGGATCGACGGTCAGCGAGGTGTCACCGTCGACCGGCTGGGCGGGCTTGCGCGCCGTCCGTCCGGCGACGCTGACGAGCCCGTCACGGACGAGGTCGCGGGCCTCGCCGCGGGAGCGGGCCAACCCACGGCGGACGAGCTCGGCGTCGAGGCGCGCGATCTCAGCCGCCGAGGTCGCCGAGCCGCGACTGGAGGGTGCGCTGGACCTGCTCCCCGGCTGCCAGCTGGCCGTCGAGGTCCTCGTCGGGCACCGCGGCGAGGTCACGCAGGGCGGCATCGATGACGATGTCGCCCGTCTCCGGCGGCGACGAGGCGGAGGAAGCGGGGTCGACGTGCGTCGGTTCGCTCACGAGGAGCTCCCGGAGCCCGTGGACTTCTTCGTGGCCGAGGACTTCTTCGCCGCGGGTGCCGAGGCCGTGGACTTCTTCGCGGCGGACTTCTTCGTGGCCGAGGCCGTGGACTTCTTCGTCGCCGACTTCTTCGTCGCCGAGGACTTCTTCGCCGCCGACGTCTTCGCCGCCGACGTCTTCGCCGCGGGCGCCGAGGCCGTGGACTTCTTCGCCGCCGACGTCTTCGCCGCCGACTTCTTCGCCGCCGACTTCTTCGCCGCCGACTTCTTCGCCGCCGACTTCTTCGCCGCCGACGTCTTCGTGGCCGTGGACTTCTTCGCCGCCGACGTCTTCGCCGCGGGCGCCGTGGCGGGACGCTCCTCGACCGCGGCCACGGCGATGCCGGACGCCGCGACATCGACCCCGCGGCCGGTCACGTTCCGGGCGAGGTCGTCGACCTGCGCCGCGAGCGCTGACACCGCCCCGCCGAGGGCCTCGACCTCGGCGAGCAGGCGAGCGAGATCGACCCGGCCCAGGGCGCTCTCCACCTCTCGCTGGACGAGCGCCACGACCTGACGACGGTTCTGCTCTGCTGCCCGGAGCAGGTCGTCGGCGAGCTGGCCGGCCTGCTGGGCCACCTTCGCGCGCGACGCCTCGCTGCCCCCCAGGGCGATGAGCTCCTGTGCGGCTTCCACCGCCTTGGCCCGGGTCAGCTCCCCCAGCCCGGACGCGAGCTCGACGTAACCGTGGATCGAGCGCTTCACCATGATCTCTCCTCGCTGCAGCGGCCGGGCGGTCCCCGGTGGCCCCAACGCTACTGCGAGGTGCCCCCGGCGAGCACGCCCCTCGCGCCTTGTCGGAGACGGTCGACCTCCTCCTCCGTGGCGCCGCGGTCGAGCGCGGCGTGGACCTCGGCGACGGCGCGCCCCAGGTCGGCGATGCTCGGGGACCCGTCACCGGCCTGCTCCACCGGTCGGTGCAGAGCCCGCAGGTCGGTGGCGACGTACGTGGGGCGCCGATCCGCGGCCGCGTCGAGGACTGCGTCGAGGTCGTCGACCCCGGTGAGAACCAGGAGGGAGTCCAGCCCGGCGGCCACCGCTCCCGCGATATCGGTCTCGAGCCGGTCGCCGACAGCGAGGACCGCTCGGGCATCGAGACCGAGACGCGTGGCGCACAGCTCGTACAGCGGTGGGCGGGGCTTGCCGGCGATGACGTGCGGGTCGTGACCGACGGCGGTGGCGACCGCCGCCACGAGCGAGCCGTTGCCCGGGGCGAGCCCGCGCTCGGTGGGCAGGGTGCTGTCGGTGTTGGTGGCCACCCAGCGCGCGCCGCCCTCCACCGCATAGGCGGCCTCGGCGAGGTCCGACGCCGTGACGTCGGGGCCGTAGCCCTGGACGACCGCCGACAGGGTGGTCCCGCCCGCGTCCCGCGGCCGCACCGGCTCGAGACCGACGGCGGCCACTGCCGTGGCCACACCGTCCCCGCCGACCGCCAGCACGCGTGCACCGGGCGCCAGGTCCTGCGCGAGCAGCCATGCGGCCGCCTGGGCACTCGTGGCGACGTCCTCGGGCCGGGCACCGATGCCGAGCTCGCGCAGGTGCGCCGCGACTGCGTCGGCGGTGCGAGAGGCGTTGTTCGTCGCGTAGACGACCGGCACCGCGAGGGCCTCGAGAGCCTCCACGGCGTGCGGCACCGCCTCATCCCCCCGGTAGACGACACCGTCGAGGTCGCTGACGACGGCCACGTAGCGGACGGCGAGCGGGCTGCTCACGCCTCCGGCTCCGGATCGCCGGCCTCGTCGTCCCCGACGAGGTCGGTGAGATCGAGGCCGTCGAGCTCCTCGAGCCGCTCCACGGCGTCCGTCTCGTTGTCGGTATCCCCCTCGACGGCCTTGAGGAACCACTCCCGGGCCTCCTCCTCGCGGCCGAGGTGGAGCAGGGCATCCGCATAGGCGTAGTGGAGACGATGGACGCCACTACCCGCTCGCCGCTTCAGCTGCGGCAGCTGGAGCGCCAGCAGGGCGGCATCCTCCTGCCCGAGGTCGCGGCGCACGCCCGAGACGACGATGGCGAGCTCGACCCGCTCGGCCTCGCCCAGCGTCGCCGCCTCGGGGCTGGCCGCAAGGTCGAGCGCCCGGCCGTGCCGCCCCAGGCCCCGCTCGCAGTCGACCATGAGGGGCAGCAGGTGCGACGACCCGCTGAGCCGGCGCGCGGTGCGGAACTCGGTGAGCGCCCGGGCGAAGTCACCACGTCGGTAGGCGACCATCCCGAGAGCCTCCCGGGCGGCGGGGACGCGGCCCGCCCGCCGGACCGCCGTCTCCGCGTGGGCCAGGGCGGCGTCGAGCTCGTCCGCCTCCAGCAGCACCGCAACCATGACCAGGTGCTTTGCGACGCCGTCGGCGTTCTCCTTGCTCAGCGTCCGCAACTGCTGGTGAACGGAACGATCGAGCTCCTTGCCGGTCACCTCGTCCGGGATCCGCGGCTCTGGCAGCCGCGGACCCGACGGCGCGAGCCGGCTGCCACCCCGCTGCTCCCGCTGGCCGTCCCGCTCCGCGGACGCTCGCGGCCCCGGCCGCCCACGCCCGCCGGGCCCGCGACCGCCGGGTCTCGAACCCCGTGCGCCACCGCGCCGATCGTCCTGCGGACGCGACGCTCCTCGCGGCGCGCCCCCGCGACGCCCGTCACGATCCGCGGAACCATCGCCTGACGTTCGGTCCTGGTGCGCCACCTGTTCTCCTGTTCGATCCAGCAACGAGCCGCCGCTGCTGCGGCCAGTCTAGGGAGAGGCCGGACCAGGACCTACGCGGACCGGCCCGGACAATGAAGAAGGGGCCCGTCGAAACGGGCCCCTTCTGTGAAAGAATGTCCGGCTGCGTCCTACTCTCCCACACCGTCACCAGTGCAGTACCATCGGCGCTGAAGGGCTTAGCTTCCGGGTTCGGAATGGAGCCGGGCGTTTCCCCTTCGCTATGACAGCCGAAACTCTATGGAGATGTCAGTCGTCCCGACCGTATCTCGGGAACTGCACAGTGGACGCGAACACACAGTAAGTCTTTTGAGTGTGAATCAAGTTGTCGGCTTATTAGTACCAGTCAGCTGCATGCATTGCTGCACTTCCACATCTGGCCTATCAACCCGGTAGTCTAGCCGGGAGCCTCTCGGGACAAGTCCCATGGAAACCTCATCTTGAAGCGTGCTTCCCGCTTAGATGCTTTCAGCGGTTATCACTTCCGAACGTAGCTAATCAGCGGTGCCCTTGGCAGGACAACTGACACACCAGAGGTTCGTCCATCCCGGTCCTCTCGTACTAGGGACAGCCCTTCTCAAGTTTCCTACGCGCACAGAGGATAGGGACCGAACTGTCTCACGACGTTCTAAACCCAGCTCGCGTACCGCTTTAATGGGCGAACAGCCCAACCCTTGGGAGCAACTCCACCCCCAGGATGCGACGAGCCGACATCGAGGTGCCAAACCATGCCGTCGATATGGACTCTTGGGCAAGATCAGCCTGTTATCCCCGGGGTACCTTTTATCCGTTGAGCGACGGCGCTTCCACAAGCCACCGCCGGGTCACTAGTTCCGACTTTCGTCCCTGCTCGACATGTCTGTCTCGCAGTCAAGCTCCCTTGTGTACTTACACTCGACACCTGATTGCCAACCAGGCTGAGGGAACCTTTGAGCGCCTCCGTTACATTTTAGGAGGCAACCGCCCCAGTTAAACTACCCACCAGGCACTGTCCCTGATCCGGATCACGGACCGAGGTTAGATAT